>NZ_JBNDNJ010000001.1:0-2454234 GCF_049892805.1 Pantoea sp. EEL5 | reverse complement strand
AAGGAGTGCCTGACGATCACCACGGCATTCGGGATTACAGGCGTTCAGGTGACACGTATTCTGGACAGCATTGCGCAGTTTCGTGGCTATCCTGCAACGATAAGAACCGATCAGGGCCCGGAATTTACCTGCCGCGCGCTCGATCAATGGGCCTTTGAACATGGCGTTGAGCTGCGCTTAATCCAGCCGGGCAAGCCAACGCAGAACGGATTTATTGAGAGTTTCAACGGTCGCTTTCGGGATGAATGCCTGAATGAACACTGGTTCAGCGATATTCTTCATGCCCGGAAAATCATTAATGACTGGCGGCAGGACTATAACGAGTCCAGACCTCATTCATCGCTGAATTACCAGACGCCGTGTGAATTTGCAGCATGCTGGCGAAACGGGAAACATGAAGAAAAACCAACCGGCATTACTAACTGAAGGTTGTATCAAATACTGGGGGCAGGTCAGGCCACCACTGAGTGACTTCATCAATTCCAGAATAGTGAGAGCTCCATCAGATAATGGAACTGTATGGTCCCGATTCATCTTCATTCGAGCTGCTGGAATTTTCCATTCGTTAGCATCAAAATCGATCTCATCCCATCGAGCTTCAGCAGCTTCGGCAGGGCGTGTAATGGTGAGAAGCTGCCACATGAACAGGCATCGTGTGGACAGGCTGATACTTGCCGTGCGCATAGTCTGCATTAGTTGTGATAGTTGATCCGGGCGGATACTAGGCATGTTTTTCTTCTGCGGTTTCTCGAACGCTTTCCCTATGTTTACGCTGGGAAGTGCATCAATCAAGCCTGTGTTCTGCGCATAAATCATGACTTCGTTAATACGCTGACAAAGGCGGCGAACAGTCTCTAATGCACCTCTTGCCTGAACCGGCTGAACTGCTTTAACCAGAGTATGAGCCTTAATCTCAGTGACACTGATATCACCGATTGCCGGGAAAACATCTCTCTCAAGCGAGCGCCAGATATCGTCGGCATAGTCCTCTGTTACGCTGGCTTTCTTCACATTCCACCAATGTTCGGCGACTAGCAAGAAAGTGTTGGTTTTGGCCTCTTGTGAATTTCTGACCTGTTCTTTCTGATGCTCCTGCGGATCAATGTCTTTCGCCAATAAAACTTTAGATTCGGCTCTGAGTTTACGTGCATCAGAAAGCGAGACGGCAGGGTAGGCACCGAAGCTCTGTTTGGTTCTCTGCTTGGTTAGAGGCCGATAGTAACGGAATTGCCAGAGCTTACTACCGCTGGACTTGATTAGCAGAGTAAGCACATCACCATCATACAGCTGGTAATCGGTATCTTTAGGTTTGGCGGCTTTAATTTCCGTATCGGTTAACGGCTTGGTTTTTCTTGCCATGGGGAATCTCCATGCGTTTAGGCCCAACGAAAACAGTAGAGCTTTTCGTTGGGCCTATCAATGGGCCTAAAAGGTGCGGATTTAATTAGTTCTCTTCGGACTTCGCGGGACAAATTGAGGGCACAAAAAAGCCCGCAGGGCTTGCGCCGTGCGGGCTCTTAGGACTTCATCGGATGACTCTGGTAATCACCGATGGAGAATTTTGGTGGAGCTGGCGGGAGTTGAACCCGCGTCCGAAATTACTACACCGTCGGCACTACATGCTTAGTACAGTCTTTACATTCGCCGGTCAGCTGCGGACAGACACGCCACTAACAGACTAGCCTGATTCAGTTTAACGCTTCAACCCCAGGCAAGGCATCCACGCGATCTCTTTTGGGTTTGACCTCTCTTGATCCCCGTCCTAAGAGCGGAGGCTAGGGAGAGAGGGCTCTAAGCAGGTTATTAAGCTGCTAGTGCGTAGTTTTCGTCGTTTGCGACTATTTTTTTGCGGCTTTTTACGAGGCCAACCGCCCCTCGGCATGCTCCTAAGGCTTCACAATCCCGTCGAATCCAGAATCAGCCCCAGAACTTCAAATACTAGCAAAAAAGCGTATCGAAATCCAGTGTTTAACGATTGGCGTTCTTCATGATACGCGCTTTATCCATTTGCCATTCGCGATCTTTGATGTCATTGCGCTTGTCGTGCTCTTTCTTACCGCGAGCAACGCCAATCTTTAGCTTACACCAGGCGTTCTTCCAGTAGAGCGACAGCGCCACAACGGTATAGCCTTCGCGGTTCACACGGCCGTAAAGTGAGTCCAGCTCACGCTGCTTCAACAGCAGTTTACGGCTGCGGGTAGGATCGCAGACCACGTGCGATGAGGCCACCGCAAGCGGTTGAAAAGTGGAGCCGAACAGATAAGCTTCACCATCACGCAGCAGAATGTAGCTGTCGCTGATGTTGGCTTTACCTGCACGGAGTGATTTAACTTCCCATCCCTGTAGCGACAGGCCGGCTTCGAACTCTTCTTCAATGAAGTATTCGTGGCGGGCGCGCTTGTTCATGGCAATGGTGGCAGAACCGGGTTTGTGTGCTTTTTTCTTTGTCATAATGCCGCGTATTTTACATCACTTGGTCGGTTATCGCATCCCCAGTCCAGCGGGGCAGCAGGAAACAGGGTATTCTAGCACACCATGGCAATGAGGAATTTTTGTTTAATCGCTGAAAATGCTATTATTTAGCGGTTTTGTGACGAACAGGAACCATTATGGCTCAGATTAGTCGTTCGGCGCTTGTCCCCTTTAGCGCCGGACAAATGTACCAACTTGTAAATGATGTGGATGCGTACCCGCAATTCCTGCCGGGCTGCACCGGAAGCCGCGTACTGGATGCCTCAGAGAATCAAATGACGGCTTCAGTCGATGTGTCGAAAGCGGGCATCAGCAAAACGTTTACCACCCGAAATACGCTGACCGACAACCAGAGCATTCATATGCAACTGGTCGATGGGCCGTTCCGTAAGCTCACCGGCGGCTGGCGCTTTGTCGATCTCGGGGATGATGCCTGTAAGGTCGAGCTGAGTCTGGAGTTTGAGTTCACCAACATGCTGGTCGAAATGGCATTTGGTCGAATCTTCAAAGAGCTGGCCAACAGCATGGTGCAGGCCTTTACCCAGCGCGCCAAAGAGGTTTACAGTGCCTGATATCTCTGTCGAGGTGGTGTACGCCCTGCCTGAAAAACAGTATCAGCATTACGTAAAACTGGAAGAGGGCAGCACGGTTGAGCAGGCTATCCGCAAATCAGGCTTGCTGGAACTGCGGCCTGAAATCGATCTCGCCAGCAACAAGGTGGGGATTTACAGCCATCCGGTAAAACTGAGCGATACCGTGCAGGAAGGCGACCGGGTTGAAATTTATCGTCCGCTGATTGCCGACCCGAAAGAGCTTCGTCGTCAACGAGCAGAGCGCGCGGCAAGCAGTAAAAAATAATCTCTCGGTTCAATTTCTGAGCATGAAAAAGGCGCTGATTAGCGCCTTTTTACGTTCTGTCTTTTACGTTCGCTCTTACTGCGTTCGATGGTGCTAGGTCACTTGTCGGTAACGACCCTGGCGTCCTGGATTAATTATCCTGTGAAGAAGACAGCGCGGGCTTGTTATCGATGTTGGTCAGTACGCCGCTACGGTCAAAGGTCAGGGTCAGCGTTTGCTGTTTCACCTTCTCGTGGCCTGGCTCCTCACGGAAGACGTAGTACCAGACATTGCTGCCAAAGGGATCTTTCATCATTGGCGTACCCAGCGTATAGGCAACCTGCTGCTGAGTCATACCGGTGTGAATCTTGGCAACATCGTTAGCAACCAGATAGTTGCCCTGATTGATATCGGGGCGATAAACAACGCGCTCTAAAGTGGAACATCCGGCGGTCATCATTAACATTACCACTGCCGCGGCAGTCAGCGTTTTACAGCGCATCTATACATTCCTTTTCCGGGGCGAAACGCCTTTTACAGGCTGTTCTTCTGCCATCAAATTCTGAACTCTGCCTGCGGCAGGCTTTATTATTCAGGCGACATTAGCTGTCGATGATAATAAACCTTTTCGCTATTGGAAACCTCTACAGAGCATGCATATGACCACGCTGTGGTAAAAAAGTGCATATCAGGCCGCTAAAAGTTCTTTCGCGTTAGCCAGTGTGTTGCGGGTGACCTCGCTGCCGCCCAGTAACCTCGCCAGTTCCTGCAGGCGTGCGCGCTTATCCAGAGGCTGCATATGCGTTTCTGTCATTTCGCCATCGGTTTCCTTGCTGACAAAGAAATGCTGATGCCCACAGCCCGCAACCTGCGGCAGGTGGGTTACGCACATCACCTGGGTAGATTCGCCCAACTGACGCAACATTTTACCCACTACCGCAGCCGTCGGACCGCTAATCCCCACGTCAACTTCGTCGAAAATCATCGCCGGCGTTTCCATTTTCTTCGCGGTGATAACCTGAATCGCCAGCGCGATACGCGACAGCTCACCACCCGAGGCGACTTTCCCCAGCGGCTGCAACGGCTGTCCGGGGTTGGTTGTTACCTGAAAATCAATGCGGCTGGCGCCGTCGGCGGTGAGTTGCTCCGGGTTAAAAATCAGCTCAATGGCAAAGCGGCCGTGCGGCATCGAAAGCAGATGCATGCTTTGGGTAATCAGCTGCTGTAGCTCGTTGGCATAACGGGTGCGTTGCGCATGCAGTTGCTCCGCGCACGCCAGGGCAGCCTTGTAGTGTTCGGTTACCAACGTCTGCAGGCTTTCCTGATCGCTTTCCTGCTGTGACAGCAGTTCCGCTTCATCGAGTAGTTGCTGGTGCACGGCGGGCAGGCCCTCTGGTGCCACATGGTGCTTGCGGGCCAGGGCGATTTGCCGGGAAATGCGCTGTTCCAGCTCATAGAGGCGGTTCGGATCCAGATCCAGACTGTCGCAGTAGTGACGCAGTTCGTCACTGGCTTCGCTCAGCTGAATGGCGGCTTCTTCCAGCAGGTTATAAACGCCGCTGACCTTGTCATCCATCGCAGTGAGTTCAGAGAGCATCTGACGCGCGCTGTACAGCATGCTGTTCAGATTGGTGTCATCACTGTCGGCTAACAGCTGCAGCGCCTGCTGGCTGGTCGACAGCAACTGGCCGCTGTTGGCCAGGCGTTTGTACTCTTCGTCAATCTGCTCAAATTCCCCCGCTACCGGCGCAAACTCGTTCAGCTCTTTAAGCTGGTACTGCAACAGCTCACGGCGGGATTCCCGCTCCTGCGCCTGTTGCTGATGCTGCGCCAGCGTACGGCAGCTCTGGTGCCATGTCTGATAGGATGCCCGCATCTGAACGAGCAGGTCGTCATGACCGGCGTAGGCATCCAGCAGGTGCTTTTGATGATCGGGTTTGAGCAGCAGCTGATGGGCATGCTGGCCGTGGATTTGGATCAGCAACTGGCCCAGATCGCGTAACTGCGAGAGAGGAACGGCCGTACCATTGATAAAGCCGCGTGAACGACCATCGGCGCTGATGACGCGGCGCAACAGGCACTCGTTGCCGTCGTCGAGATGATTATCGCTCAGCCAGCGCTGGGCAGAAGGCGACGCTTTAATTTGAAAGCGCGCACACAGGTCAGCACGGCTGGCCCCCTGACGCACCATGTCCGCATCGGCGCGACCGCCGAGGCACAACCCAAGCGCATCGATAGCAATAGACTTACCTGCACCGGTCTCACCGGTGATGGCGGTCATACCGCGTTGGAAATCAATGTCGAGCTCACGAACGATAGCGAAATTGCTGATGGTCAGTTGTGCCAGCATAGCGTCACCTGTATGAATAAACACATATGGTTTTTCATACAGTATAAACTGGTTTTTTATCCAGTAAAGAGGGCGCGCTCATTTTCAGAACAATTTTTTTGACCAGCCCAGTTTTGAACTCAGCGTATTGAAATAACTGTAATTTTTAGGATGGATAAGGTTGAGATGATTTTCGCTACGGCGAATCAGCACATCTTCTCCTTCCTGGATAGGCAGCGCAATCTGGCTGTCACAGCTGATCTCAAGGTCGTTACGCCGTGCCGAGAAACGCAGCCGAATCGTACTGCTGCTGTTGATCACCAGCGGGCGCGCCGACAAGGTGTGCGGGAACATGGGCACAATGGTAATGGCGTCGAGCGACGGTGTTAAAATCGGGCCGCCCGCTGAAAGCGAATAGGCGGTGGAACCGGTAGGCGTGGAAATAATCAGGCCATCGGAACGCTGCGAGAAGGCAAAGACTTCGTCGATGTACACTTCAAACTCAATCATGTGCGCGACTTTGCCCGGATGCAGCACCACTTCATTGATGGCGCTGCCAATACGCGGGGAGCAATCCGTCTTGCAGACCTGTGCTTCCAGCAGAAAGCGGCTTTCGACAAAATAGTTGCCGTTCAGCACTTCATCGAGCTGGTGATGGGCGTTATCGGGGTCAAGATCGGTTAAAAACCCTAAATTACCGCGGTTAATGCCAATCACTTTTATGTCATAACGCGCCAGTACTCTGGCGGCACCTAACATATTGCCGTCGCCGCCCACCACGACGGCCAGATCGGCCTGTTGGCCAATCTCAGCCAGCGTACCGGTCTGAACATTCCCCAGCGACAGTTCCTGTGCAATCTGCTGTTCAACGATAACGGGATAGCCTTTGGCAGTCAGCCAGCGACACAGCATCTCATGTGTGGTGAGCGCGGTAGGATGGCGTGGATGGCCCACAATACCAATGCAGTTAAAGTGTTTGTTCATCGAGTGGGTGTTCCTCATAAGCCAAATCGGCACGATGATGTGACGTGTTCCCTTGAATCCGTCAAACCAATCCCCATAATAAGCCAACCAGCGACGTGAATGTGCAAAACGCGGAGAAATTCATGAGTAGTAAAGAACAGAACACCCCAAACGAGCAAGTCTCAGACGAAATTCAACAGGATCAACACCAACCTCAGGACGCGGAGACAGCAGTAGAGGTGGATCCGCGTGATGAGCGCATCGCTCAGCTTGAAGCTGAGTTAGCCCAGTTGCAGACGGGCGTGCGTGATGCGCAGCTGCGTGCGCAGGCAGAAATTGAAAACGTTCGCCGCCGCACCGAGATGGATATTGAAAAAGCGCACAAGTTTGCGCTGGAGAAGTTTGCCAATGAGCTGCTTCCGGTGATCGATAGCCTGGAACGTGCACTGGAACTGGCCAACAAAGAAGACGAGAAGTCTGCCTCTATGGTTGAAGGCATTGAGCTTACGCTGAAATCCCTGCTGGGCGCGGTGCGTAAATTCGGTGTTGAAGTGGTCGGCGAAACCGGTGTGCCCTTTAATCCTGAAGTGCACCAGGCGATGTCGATGATGGAGTCTGAGGATGTCGAGCCTAACCACGTCATGATGGTCATGCAACGCGGTTATACGCTTAACGGCCGCCTGCTGCGTCCGGCCATGGTTGCCGTGGCGAAAGCGAAAGCCTGATTACTGTCTTACCCTGCAAACGGCCGCGCACTGACGCGGCCGTTTGTGTTTATGGCGTTTACTCAGGTAATACCGGCGTCCAGTTAATCGGCGTTTTACCGGCATCGCGTAGCAGCGCATTGGTTTGGGAAAAATGCTGGCAGCCAAAGAAGCCACGATGCGCGGAAAGCGGGGAAGGGTGCGGCGCCTGCAGCACGTGATGGCGCTGGCGATCGATAATGCTGCCTTTCTTCTGGGCGTGCGAGCCCCACAGCAGAAAGATCACGCCTTCACGCTGTTCGTTGATAGCTTTAATCACCGTATCGGTAAAGGTTTCCCATCCCAGTCGGGCGTGAGAGTGCGCTTTACCGGCTTCAACGGTCAGTACGGTGTTCAGTAACATCACGCCCTGTTCCGCCCAGCTTGCCAGATAACCATGGCTGGGCCGCTCAAACCCCGGAATGTCCTGCTGCAGCTCTTTGTACATGTTCTGCAGTGACGGCGGCGTCTGCACGCCCGGTAGCACAGAGAAAGCCAGCCCGTGTGCCTGGTTCGGGCCGTGATAAGGGTCCTGCCCCAGAATCACGACGTTAACGTCACCTAATTCGGTTAAGCGAAACGCGTTAAACACATCTTTCTGAGGCGGATAAACCGTTACGCCTGCGGCCCGCTGATTCGCGACATGCTTCAGGGTTTCGATGAAGTAGGGTTTTTCTTTCTCTTCGGCCAGCACGTCGTGCCAGGTCAGCTTTTCAGCCATGATCAACTCCCTTGTATTTCGAACCCTAAGCTTAGCGGTTCAGTCTTCAGACATGAAGCCCAAAAATTTTTGAAGAATTAAACAAAATTTTCCTAAGGCGGGTTTTTAAAATCAAAAGCTTATCAGGGTGGCGATAAAACGCCCGGCGGTAATTGATGCAGGTCAAAACTATGGCAGACATCGGGTGGTATACCAACAGCTCAAATTGACTGAGTCACGGTGTAGACGAAGGTCGCACCTTGCAGGAGAGATTGAAATGATCACAGGTATTCAGATTACCCAATCGAGTAATCCGGCGTTAATTAACTCTTTCTGGCTGCTGGACGAAGAAAAAGCCGAAGCGCGCTGCCTCTGTGCCGTTGCAGGCTATCAGGAGGATCAGATTGTGAAGATTGGGGAGTTAGGCGACGTGGCTTACCGCGACGTGCCGGTTGAGGTGAAACCTCAGGTTCGCGTAGAGGGCGGTCAGCATCTCAACGTCAATGTATTGCGCCGCGAAACGCTGGAAGATGCCGTGAAACATCCCGAAAAGTATCCCCAACTGACAATCCGTGTTTCGGGCTATGCCGTGCGCTTTAACTCACTGACCGCGGAGCAGCAGCGCGATGTGATTGCCCGTACCTTTACTGAAAGTTTGTAACGGATCGGGCGCTTAAATAAAACGCAGCGCCTGTCTGCAAAATTTATCAATTTTAACAATATGATAAATTTGATTGGGTAAGCGCGCGTTTGGGCTGGCAGGCCAGCGTGGGCTGTTCGATGCTAAAATCACGCTAAACGCGTATTTACAGGCCTTTCAAAAACAAAAATCGCCTCAATGGAGGCGATTTTTTTAAGTCCGTGCTGATTTATTCCGCACTCTCGCTGCCCGGCGTACTGCCGCTCGGCTTGCGACGCTTGCCCACGTTTTTGAGGTCACGGTGACGCTTTTTAACCCGCGGTTTCTCTTCTTCTTTCGCTTTTTTCTCTGCACGCTTGGCAAGCGCCTTTTTCGACGGTTTTCCCGTCGTTTTCGCCGAAGGCGCGCGCGTAACAGGACGCAGCTCGTCAATCACCCGGGCTTTAATCGGTTCATCAACGTAGCGGCTGACTTTACCGAGCAGCAGATGGTCGTGTGCTTCAACCAGCGAAATCGCGATACCTTTACGACCGGCCCGGCCAGTACGGCCAATGCGGTGCAAATAGGTGTCAGCGGTGCGCGGCATATCGAAGTTGATGACGTGGCTGACATCGTCGACGTCAATACCACGTGCGGCAATATCGGTCGCCACCAGCACATTGACGCGCCCCTCGACCAGGCGTTTAATCGCCTCATTGCGCTTAGCCTGCACCATTTCACCTTCAAGGTAGCTGGTGCGGATACCGGCATCATGCAGCCAGCTGACCAGCTCGTGCAGACGTTCACGCTTGCGCACAAACACAATTGAACGGGTCACTTCCGGCTGCTTTAACAGATGAACCAGCAGCTTTGTCTTGTGCTCAAGATCGTCGGCGCGGTGATACCACTGCTGGATCTTCTTACGCTCGCGACGGCTCGGATCGGCTTCCAGTTCAACCGGTTCATTCAGCAGGCGCTCGGCAAAATCCTTGATATGCTCGCCTTCCAGCGTGGCAGAAAACAGCATCGTCTGTTTGCGCCAGCGCGTTTCGCCCGCGATGGTTTCAATATCCTGAGCAAAGCCCATGTCCAGCATGCGGTCGGCTTCATCCAGGATCAGCGTTTCTACGGCGCGGCAGTCAAAGTTTTCTTCTTTAATGTATTGCAGCAGACGACCGGTGGTGGCAACCACGACATCCTGATTTTCGCTAAACACTTCAGCGTGGTTCATGAAGGCCACGCCGCCAGTGATGGTGGCGATATCCAGATGCGTGTGTTTCGCCAGTTCCCGTGCCTGGTCGGCAACCTGCATGGCCAGCTCACGGGTTGGCGTTAAAATTAAAATACGCGGCGGGCCAGACTTCTTGCGCGGAAAATCGAGCAGGTGCTGCAACACCGGTAATAAATACGCGGCGGTTTTCCCGGTCCCGGTAGGTGCCGAACCCAGAACGTCGCGGCCCTCCAGCGCGGGGGGAATGGCAGCAGCCTGAATTGCTGTCGGGCGCGTATAGCCTTTCTCCTGCAGCGCTTCAAGCAGGCTTTCGTCGAGTTCAAGTTCGGAAAATGTGGTTACGGTCATGTTCTACCTCAGTTTGGGGCGCTGATTATAGACAGATCGAACATAATCTTCATCTGTTTATCGGTATTGACTGCGCCAGATTACGTCAACGGCGTGAATTCCCCAACCCACCACGTTACACTTACGCCTTGCCGTACGGCAGGATAAAAGGTGAATGGTCGCTGAGTATGATGCAGGACAAGCCGCAGGCGCGGCCACAATTAAAAAAGAACGGTTTTACCTTCAAGCAGTTTTTTGTTGCACATGACCGCTGTGCGATGAAGGTCGGCACAGATGGTATTTTGCTGGGCGCATGGGCACCGGTCGCCGGGGTGAAGCGGATTCTCGATATCGGCACCGGTTCGGGCCTGATAGCCCTGATGCTGGCCCAGCGTACTCCGTCGAATGTCGACGTGGATGCCGTAGAGTTAGATCCGGACGCCGCACAGCAGGCGCATGAAAACATCCAGCAGTCGCCGTGGGCAGCGCGAATGCAGGTTCATCAACAGGATATCGCCCAGTGGGCTGAAAACTGCGAAGCGCGTTACTCGCTTATCGTCAGTAATCCTCCTTACTTTGATCCCGGTGTGGCCTGCGCAACCCCGGCTAGAGACAGCGCACGTGCCACCGGTTCATTAGATCATCAGACGTTATTGCGCTGTGCGGCCGCGCTGATCGAAGAAGAGGGATTTTTCTGTGTGGTCTTACCCGAAGCGACAGGGCAGCAGGTTATCGCGCTGGCACAGGCTGACGGCTGGCACTTACGCTTTCGTTTTGATGTCGCAGAGTACGCACATCGTCCCCCGCATCGGGTTCTGCTGGGCTTTTCTCCCAGCCCCGGCGAAACCCTGTTTGAGCGGTTGGCTATTCGCGATGCAGACAGACAGTACTCAGACGCCTGGCAAAGCCTGACGCGTGACTTCTATTTGTTTATGTCCTGACCCGGTTGCAGCACGGTAGGCTGGGCCTCAGGGAGCAAATCCGGATAGTCGCGGATAAAATGCAGCCCGCGGCTCTCTTTTCTCTGTAGTGCACAGCGCACCATCAGCTCAGCCACCTGCACCAGGTTACGCAGCTCCAGCAGGTTATTGGACAGGCGGAAATGGTGGTAATACTCGTCTATCTCCTGTTGCAGCAAGGTAATGCGGCGCAGTGCCCGCTCCAGCCGCTTGGTGGTGCGGACAATGCCCACGTAATCCCACATAAACAGCCGCAGCTCATGCCAGTTATGCTGAATCACCACCCGTTCATCGGCATCATCCACCTGGCTGTCGTCCCAGGCCGGCAGGTTATCAACGGCTTCGACCTCCGGTAAAATACGCAGCAGATCCTCTGCTGCCGACCAGCCATATACAAGGCATTCGAGCAGCGAGTTGGAGGCCATGCGATTGGCACCGTGCAGGCCGGTGTAGCTGACTTCACCGATGGCATACAGGCCGTTGATATCCGTACGGCCCTGCGCGTTGACCATGACGCCACCGCAGGTGTAGTGCGCGGCAGGCACCACCGGGATCCTGTCTTTGGTCAGATCGAAACCAAAGGTCAGCAGTTTTTCGTAGATCATCGGGAAGTGTGAACGCACAAAGGCTTCAGGCTGATGGCTGATATCCAGATACATACAGTCAACGCCAAGGCGTTTCATCTCGTGATCGATGGCGCGGGCGACAATATCGCGCGGCGCCAGTTCAGCACGTGCATCGAAGTCGGGCATAAAACGCGAGCCGTCGGGCCGCACCAGCCAGGCTCCTTCGCCGCGCAGCGCTTCAGTGAGCAGAAAGTTTTGTGCCTGGGGATGAAACAGGCAGGTCGGATGAAACTGGTTAAACTCCAGATTAGCCACGCGACATCCTGCCCGCCAGGCCATCGCAATGCCATCACCAGAGGCGATATCGGGGTTGGTCGTGTACTGATACACTTTGGCCGCGCCGCCCGTCGCCAGCACCACGCCACGTGCGCGGCAGGTCTCAACCCGTTCACGATTACGGTTCCAAATCCAGGCGCCGGTCACCCGGCGCGGGCCCGGCAGGCCGAGCTTATCCGAAAGAATCAGATCCACCGCGTTGGTGCGCTCGAGAATGCGGATATTGGGATGATGCAACGCTTTGCCTACCAGCGTGGTTTCCACTTCGCGACCCGTCGCATCCGCGCTGTGCAGGATACGGCGGTGGCTGTGGCCGCCTTCACGCGTCAGGTGATAGCGCATCTCGCCTGCAGCCTGCGGATCGGTATCAAATGCTACGCCGTTATCAATCAGCCATTGCACGCAGTGCCGCGCATTGCTGGCCACAAAGGAGACGGCGGCCCGATCGCATAAACCTGCACCCGCGATCAGCGTGTCTTCCACATGTGAATCAATGCTGTCGGTTTCGTCAAAAACCGCCGCAATCCCGCCTTGCGCATACAGCGTCGAGCCTTCATTGACCTGCGCTTTGCTTAATACGGTGACCTGATAATGCTCTGCCAGACGCAATGCCAGCGACAATCCTGCTGCACCGCTGCCAACGATAAGGACATCACACTGATAATCAGAGGAAGAGAAAGTTGTCATAGTGTTTAATTTACTAAACAAGAATGGACCGAGCATAAGCGTTTGGACATTTTTTGTGAAGTATTTTGAACACAAACGCGGCAATATGCGTGTCTGAAAATTAATTCATTAGTGATATCAAGAGGTTAATGTTTTGCAGGTTTAAATCGGGTTTTTTATACCAAACTTAATCGATTACAAGGATTTAAAGATGAAAAAGCTGTTGTCATAGGTTACTCTGCCTGCGATTTGCGCGCGTTACACTGAACGAAAATGAACAAACTGTGTGATTTTGCCGCAAAGTGGCTTAAAAGAGGCCGAGAGTGAACTTTTTGCCACGCAAAGACTCAAAGCGCATGCTTGCTCAATAGCGGTGTGCTGGCAGTTCCTTAACGCATAAGAAAGTATTTGGGGAGACATTACCTCGGATGAGCGAGCAGTTAGCGGACCAGGTTCTTGTTGAACGGGTTCAGAAGGGGGATCAAAAGGCGTTTAACTTACTGGTAATTCGTTACCAGCATAAAGTGGCGAGCCTGGTCTCACGATATGTCCCTTCAGGCGATGTGCCTGATGTCGTTCAGGAATCATTTATTAAGGCTTATCGTGCGCTGGACTCGTTCCGGGGCGATAGCGCGTTTTACACCTGGCTGTATCGTATAGCAGTGAATACAGCAAAAAATTATTTGGTCGCTCAGGGGCGTCGTCCGCCTTCCAGTGATGTTGATGCAATTGATGCTGAAAACTTCGAAAGTGCGGGCGCATTGAAAGAAATTTCGAACCCTGAGAACTTAATGTTGTCAGATGAACTGAAACAAATCGTCTTTCGTACCATCGAGGCGCTTCCTGAGGACTTGCGAATGGCAATTACCCTCAGGGAACTTGACGGTCTGAGCTATGAAGAGATCGCCGTCATTATGGATTGCCCGGTGGGCACGGTCAGGTCCCGCATCTTCCGTGCACGTGAGGCCATTGATAATAAAGTTCAACCGCTTATCCAACGTCAGTGATAACGGCTACTGGAAGGGTATTAGGCATGCAGAAAGAAAAACTTTCCGCTTTAATGGATGGTGAGGCTTTAGACAGTGAGCTGTTTTCAGCGCTGTCCAAAGACGCAGAATTACAAAAAAGCTGGGAACGCTACCATCTTATCCGCGATACCATGCGCGGTGACGTGGGCGAGCACCTGCATTTTGACATTGCTGCACGCGTCGCTGCTGCGATTGAAAAAGAGCCGCAGCGCAACGTCACAACCTTGATCCCCGAAGCACAGCCCGAACCTTCTCGCTGGGAAAAAATGCCGTTCTGGCATAAAGCTCGCCCGTGGGCGGCACAGATTACCCAGGTTGGTGTCGCCGCCTGTGTTTCCCTGGCTGTTATCGTTGGCGTTCAGCACTATAACCAACCGGGTAGCGGCAGCGTCGAAAGTTCTGATTCGCCGGTCTTCAACACCTTACCTGTCATGGGTAAAGCCTCTCCCGTGAGCCTTGGCGTGCCATCGGATGCCTTTGGCAACGGTAATGCGACTCAGCAGGTGCAGGATCAACGTCGTCGCGTGAATGCCATGCTGCAGGACTATGAACTCCAGCGTCGCCTGCATGCGGATCAGCTGCAGTTCGAAACCAATGCGCCTAAACAAGCGCAGGCCAATGTCCCTGGTAATCAGTCATTAGGAATGCAGCAGCAGTAATGAAGCCGCTATGGTATGCCGTCAGCCTTCTGGCAGGCAGCCTGTTGTGGTCATCTGCCGCCCCAGCGCAGGTTTCTGCGTCTGGGGCGTTATTGCAGCAGATGGAGCAGGCAAGCCAGACCCTCAACTACGAACTCGCCTACATTAACGTTTCCCGCCTTGGCATGGAATCTCTGCGCTATCGTCATGCGGTTATCGACGATCGCGTTTATGCGCAGGTATTGCAGATGGACGGTCCGCGTCGTGAAGTGATTCAACGCGGCAACGACATCAGCTATTTTGAACCTGGCATTGAGCCTTTCTCGCTACCGGGCAACCACATTGTGGATGCGCTACCGTCCATTATTTACGCCGATTTTAGCAAGCTGGATACCGCCTACGATTTTATCACCGTGGGCCGTTCACGCATTGCCGACCAGATGTGCGACGTAGTGCGCATCGTTTCACGCGATGGCACGCGCTACAGCTACGTTGTCTGGCTGGACGTGGATACCAAGCTGCCGCTCCGGGTCGATTTGCTTGACCGGGATGGTGAAACGATGGAGCAGTTTCGCGTTATCAGCTTCGCGGTGGACGATGGCGTTCGCAATCTGATGCAGGGGCTGGAGAAAGCGAATTTGCCGCCGTCGCTGTCGTTAACTAAAACCGATAACGTTTCGTTAGACTGGCAGCCCGCCTGGCTCCCCGCCGGCATGACGCTGGTCTCGCAAAGTCGTCGCACCATTCCCGCGTTAAATAAATCGGTTGAATCACGGCTCTACAGCGATGGCCTGTTTAGCTTTGCGGTCAATGCCACTCCGGCAGATAAAAACAGCACCGCACAGACATTGCGCACGGGACGTCGTACGGTGCAAACCGTAATACGCGATAATAACGAAATTACGGTCGTCGGCGAACTACCGCCCGTGACGGCCAAACGTATCGCAGACAGCGTCGAATTCGGGGCAAAAAAATGATGAGAGAATGGGCCACTGTGGTGGCATGGCAGGATGGCATCGCCACGCTGCACACTGAAGCTAAAACGTCCTGCAACAGCTGTCAGGCACGTAAAGGCTGCGGTAGCCATATGCTGAATAAGCTGGGGCCAAAGAACGCGCACGTGATGCAGATCGCCAGCAGCAAGCCGTTGACGCCGGGCCAGCGTGTTGAACTCGGTATCAAAGAGAGCAGCCTGCTGGGTTCCGCGCTGCTGGTTTATATGACGCCTCTGTTTGGCCTGTTCCTGTTTGCCGGCCTGTTTCAGGCGCTGTTTGGTAGCGATCTCGCTGCGGCCTGCGGCGCGCTGTTAGGCGGCGTGGGGGGCTTCATCGTGGCCAAAGGTATTTCGATGAAATTTGGCGATCGCGAGGCATTCCAGCCCGTTATTTTGAACATCGCTTTGCCGCCGGATGCACTGCGCGTTGAAAGCGAAGCCTGATCCTCACTCAAGCCGCACTTGCTGCGGCTTCTGTCATTATGGCGCCTCGCCAAAAACTGTTTCGCTTCCACAACGTTCCATTCTTTTATGCGCGGCCTTAACAGTGTAATATGCGTCGTCATTAATGAGGCTGACAGGATTGTGGGTTAAGAGCGATCTTCCTGAATGTGTCTGTGCTCAGGTTTCTAACTGATTCTCTACGTGAAGATATTCCTATAAATGAAGCACATAAGAAATTTCTCCATCATCGCCCATATTGACCACGGTAAATCCACGCTCTCTGACCGCTTAATTCAGATTTGCGGGGGATTAACCGATCGCGAGATGGCCGCGCAGGTTCTTGACTCAATGGACCTGGAGCGTGAACGTGGCATTACTATTAAGGCGCAGAGCGTAACGCTCGATTACAAAGCAAAAGACGGCGAAACTTACCAGCTCAATTTCATCGACACGCCGGGACACGTTGACTTCTCGTATGAGGTTTCCCGCTCACTGGCCGCCTGTGAAGGCGCACTGCTGGTGGTTGATGCCGGACAGGGCGTTGAAGCACAAACCCTGGCCAACTGCTACACCGCGATTGAGATGGATCTGGAAGTAGTGCCGGTGCTGAATAAGATCGATTTGCCAGCCGCCGATCCCGATCGTGCCGCGCAGGAAATCGAAGACATCGTAGGCATTGACGCGACCGACGCCGTGCGTTGCTCAGCCAAAACTGGCGTGGGCGTACCTGAAGTGCTGGAGCGTTTAGTTCGCGACATCCCGGCACCAGAGGGCGATCCGGACGCCCCTTTGCAGGCGCTGATTATTGACTCCTGGTTCGATAACTACCTCGGCGTTGTATCGCTGGTGCGCGTGAAAAACGGCACTATGCGCAAAGGCGACAAAATCAAGGTGCTGAGCACCGGGCAGGTCTACAATGCTGACCGTCTGGGTATCTTCACGCCGAAGCAGGTTGACCGTACCGAGCTGAACTGCGGTGAAGTCGGCTGGCTGGTGTGCGCCATTAAAGACATTCTTGGCGCACCCGTGGGCGATACGCTGACCACGGCACGCAACCCTGCGGATAAAGCCTTACCCGGCTTTAAAAAAGTGAAGCCGCAGGTTTATGCCGGTCTGTTCCCCATCAGTTCTGATGATTACGAAGCGTTCCGTGATGCGCTGGGCAAGCTGAGCCTGAACGATGCCTCGCTGTTCTACGAGCCAGAAAGCTCAACGGCGCTGGGCTTTGGTTTCCGCTGTGGCTTCCTTGGGCTGCTGCACATGGAGATCATTCAGGAACGTCTGGAACGCGAATACGATCTGGATCTGATTACGACCGCGCCGACGGTGGTGTACGAAGTGGAAACCACAAGCGGTGAAGTCGTCTACGTGGACAGCCCTTCGAAGCTGCCACCGCTTAATAATATTGAAGAGCTGCGCGAACCGATTGCCGAGTGTCATATGCTGCTGCCGCAGGAATACCTGGGCAACGTCATCACGCTGTGCATCGAGAAACGTGGCGTTCAGACCAACATGGTTTACCACGGCAACCAGGTGGCGCTGACCTATGAGATTCCGATGGCGGAAGTGGTTCTCGACTTCTTTGACCGTCTGAAATCAACGTCTCGGGGTTATGCCTCACTGGACTACAATTTTAAACGTTTTCAGGCCTCTGACATGGTGCGCGTTGACGTTCTGATTAACTCAGAACGTGTTGATGCGCTGGCGCTGATTACCCACCGTGAAAACGCACCTTACCGTGGACGTGATCTGGTTGAGAAAATGAAAGAGCTCATCCCACGTCAGCAGTTTGATATTGCGATTCAGGCGGCAATCGGCAACCACATTATCGCTCGCTCAACCGTTAAACAGCTACGTAAGAACGTACTCGCCAAGTGTTACGGCGGCGACGTCAGTCGTAAGAAAAAGCTGTTGCAGAAGCAGAAAGATGGTAAGAAGCGAATGAAGCAGGTCGGTAACGTTGAGCTGCCGCAGGAAGCATTCCTCGCCATTCTGCATGTCGGAAAAGACAGCAAATAAGGATCTCAAATGGCTAATATGTTCGCCCTGATACTGGCGATAGCGACGTTGATTACCGGCATTCTTTGGGTGATCGATCGTATTAAGTGGGCACCAAAGCGTCGTGCGTTGCAGGCGGCGGCGCAGGCGCAGGCGGGCGGAACACTCGACAGCAAAGCGCTGGCGAAAATGGCCCCTAAACCGGGCTGGATTGAAACCGCCGCATCGGTGTTTCCGGTGCTGGCCGTGGTGTTCTTTGTGCGCTCGTTTGTGTATGAGCCATTCCAGATCCCGTCCGGTTCTATGATGCCAACCCTGCTGATTGGTGACTTTATTCTGGTCGAAAAGTTTGCGTATGGCATTAAAGATCCCATTACGCAAACGACGCTGATCCCTACCGGGCATCCAAAACGGGGCGATATCGCGGTGTTTAAATACCCGAAGGATCCCAGCCTGGATTACATCAAGCGCGTGATCGGTCTGCCGGGCGATCGGGTGACCTACGATCCGTACAGTAAAACGCTGACCATTAATCCGGCCTGCGATAACGGCAAGCCTTGTAGCAAAGCGCTGCCCGTCACCTATAGCAATATTGAACCCAGCAAATTTGTTCAAACGTTTAGCGGGTTTGATGGTAACGAAGCGGGTAACGGTTTCTATCAGCTGCCGCTGAATGACACCATGCGGGGGGGATTACGTCTGGCCACGCGCAAAGAAACCCTGGGCGATGTAACGCATGACATCCTGTTGGTGACAGAAGCACAAAGCCAGGCGAGCATGTACTATCAGCAGCCCGGCCAGCCGCAGGCCAGTTGGGTCGTGCCGCAGGGGCAATATTTCATGATGGGTGATAACCGCGATAACAGCGCCGACAGCCGCTACTGGGGCTTTGTTCCCGAGCGTAACCTGGTGGGTAAAGCGGTCGCCATCTGGATGAGTTTCGAAAAACAAGAAGGTCAGTGGCCAACCGGTGTACGACTCAGTCGTATCGGTGGTATCCACTAACCATAGCCTGACAGTCAGGTGAAAAGGGTGGCCCTCCAGGTGGGGGGCCACTGCACACCAAACAGAATGAGTTGGTTTTCCAGCCCTGTTTGGTATGCAGAGTGACAGACGCAAAACAGAACTGGAATCGCATGAACCCCATCTTGATTAACAAGCTTCAGCGCAAACTGGGCTACACTTTTACACATTCTGAACTTTTACAGCAGGCCCTGACCCATCGAAGCGCCAGCAGTAAACATAACGAACGTCTTGAGTTTTTAGGCGATTCCATTCTCAGCTATGTGATTGCTAACGCGCTCTATCACCGTTTTCCACGCGTGGATGAAGGGGATATGAGCCGTATGCGTGCAACCCTGGTCAGGGGAAATACGCTGGCAGAGATGGCGCGCGAGTTCGATTTGGGAGAATGCCTGCGTTTAGGCCCCGGTGAATTAAAAAGCGGGGGCTTTCGCCGTGAGTCCATTCTGGCGGACACCGTCGAAGCGCTGATTGGCGGCGTTTTCCTCGACAGTGATATTCAGACGGTGGAAAAACTGATCCTCGACTGGTATCAGACGCGCCTGGATGAAATCAGTCCGGGTGACAAACAAAAAGATCCCAAAACGCGCCTGCAGGAGTATCTGCAAGGCCGGCATCTGCCACTACCCAGTTACTTAGTCGTGCAGGTACGTGGCGAAGCCCACGATCAGGAATTCACCATTCACTGTCAGGTGAGTGGCATGGCAGAACCGGTGGTGGGCGTAGGCTCCAGCCGCCGTAAAGCCGAACAAGCAGCCGCCGAACAGGCGCTGATTAAAATTGGTCTGGAATAGTATTATCCCGGCGCTTTAACCGGCGCTAAAACCTCAGGATTCGAATGAGCGAAAACGTTACATACAGCGGCTTTGTCGCGATAGTTGGCCGACCCAACGTCGGTAAATCCACCTTACTGAACCAGCTCCTGGGACAGAAGGTTTCGATTACGTCGCGTAAGCCGCAAACCACTCGTCACCGCATTATGGGTATCCATACGGAAGGCGCCTACCAGGCGATCTATGTGGATACGCCAGGCCTGCACATGGAAGAGAAACGGGCGATTAACCGCCTGATGAACCGTGCTGCCAGCAGTTCTATCGGTGACGTTGAACTCATTATCTTTGTGGTGGACGGCACGCGCTGGACGCCGGATGACGAAATGGTATTAAACAAGCTGCGCGATGGCAAAGTGCCCGTACTGCTGGCGATCAATAAAGTCGACAATATTCAGGACAAAAGTATTCTGCTGCCGCACCTGCAGTTCCTGAGCCAGCAGATGAACTTTATCGATATCGTGCCGATTTCAGCAGAAACCGGCAAAAATGTAGATACCATCGCCGCCATTGCCCGTAAGCATCTGCCGGAATCTGATCATCACTTCCCGGAAGATTACATTACCGACCGTTCGCAGCGCTTTATGGCCTCAGAAATCATCCGTGAAAAGCTGATGCGTTTTCTGGGGGCCGAACTGCCTTACTCGGTCACGGTTGAAATCGAACAGTTCGTGTCGAATGCGCGCGGCGGTTATGACATCAACGGTCTGATTTTGGTCGAGCGTGAAGGGCAGAAGAAAATGGTGATTGGCAACAAAGGCGCCAAAATCAAAACCATCGGTATCGAAGCCCGTAAAGACATGGAAGAGATGTTCGATGCGAAAGTGCATCTCGAACTGTGGGTCAAAGTTAAATCCGGCTGGGCGGACGACGAACGTGCGCTGCGCAGCCTGGGTTACACAGACGATCTCTGATTAAATGGAAGGCTGGCAACGCGCCTTTGTGCTGCATAGTCGTCCTTTCAGCGAGACCAGCCTGCTGCTTGATCTGTTTAGTGAAAGTGAAGGCCGCGTACGTGTTCTGGCAAAAGGGGCACGTTCACGGCGTTCCCAACTGAAAGGCACCTTACAGCCTTTCACGCCTTTACTGGTGCGCTGGAGCGGGCGCGGGGAAGTCAAAACCCTGCGCAACGCTGAAGCGGTCTCCCTGGCATTACCTCTCAGTGGCATCACGCTATACTGCGGCCTGTACGTTAACGAGCTGTTATCTCGGGTACTGGAACAGCACATTCCCTTCTCTGAACTGTTTTTCGACTACCTGCAATGCATTCAGATGCTGGCGGCAGGCGAAGGATCACCAGAGCCTGCGCTGCGCCGTTTTGAGCTGGCGCTGCTGGGGCATTTGGGTTACGGCGTAGACTTCCTGCACTGTGCGGGCAGCGGTGAACCGGTCAGCGAAGCCATGACCTACAGCTACCGTGAAGAGAAAGGCTTTATTGCCAGCCTGGTGCTGAACCAGCGTAGCTTCACCGGGCGTGAACTGCAGGCGCTGTTTACCCGTGAATTCCCGGATGCAGAAACCCTGCGCGCAGCCAAACGTTTCACGCGTATGGCCCTCAAACCCTACCTGGGCGGTAAGCCGCTAAAAAGCCAGGAGCTTTTTCGCCAGTTTACCCCGAAAAAAAAGCCCACTATTTCTGACGAGACAGAGCACTGACCGTAGCCTGGCCTTATCTCTGCGCGGTACACTCAACGCAATGACCATAATGAACCGAGGATTGTCATGGCTGAGTTACTGTTAGGCGTGAATATCGACCACATCGCTACCGTTCGCAATGCGCGTGGAACCCATTATCCCGATCCGGTACAGGCGGCGTTTATCGCCGAACAGGCGGGTGCAGACGGCATTACCGTGCACCTGCGCGAAGATCGTCGCCACATTACCGACAGGGATGTGCGCATCCTGCGCGATACCATTGAAACGCGCATGAATCTCGAAATGGCCGTGACCGAGGAGATGCTGGCTATCGCCTGTGAAATCAAACCGCATTTCTGCTGCCTGGTGCCGGAAAAGCGCGAGGAAGTCACCACCGAAGGCGGACTGGACGTCGCGGGCCAGCAGGAGAAGCTGAACGCCGCGGTGAAACAGCTCAGCGAAGCGGGCATTCTGGTGTCCCTGTTTATCGATCCCGATCACCGCCAAATCGAGGCGGCGGTGACCAGCGGCGCGCCCTATATTGAAATTCATACCGGTGCCTATGCTGAAGCGCCTGAAGGCCCAGCGCGCGACGCTGAGCTGGCACGTATCCGTCAGGCCGCCACCTTTGCTGCCAGCCGTGGGTTAAAAGTTAACGCCGGTCATGGGCTGACTTACCACAACGTACTGCCAATCGCCGCCCTGCCGGAAATGCATGAGCTGAATATCGGTCATGCGATTATTGGACGTGCCGTGATGAGTGGTCTGCCTGAGGCGGTGAAAGCCATGAAAGCACTGCTGCGAGAAGCGCGTCGCTAATGGCTATCCTGGGACTGGGCAGCGATATCGTCGAAATAGAACGCATTGCCGATGTGATTTCACGTTCAGGCGATCGTCTGGCGCGGCGTGTCCTGAGCGAGGCCGAGTGGCAGCAATATCAACAGCACCGTCAGCCGGTTCGTTTCCTGGCCAAACGTTTTGCGGTTAAAGAGGCGGCGGCAAAAGCCTTTGGTACCGGCATTCGGGGCGGGCTGGCTTTTAACCAGTTCGAAGTTTATAACGACGCGCTGGGTAAACCGCTGCTGCGTTTCTTCGATCATGCCGCCGAGGTGGCGCAACGTCTTGGCGTGCAGCATGTGCATGTCACGCTGGCAGATGAGCGTCACTATGCTTGCGCAACGGTGATCATCGAAAGTTAACCGTGCAGCTGCATAAACTTATCCCACAGCGCATCGCGTGATTCGATGTGCTGTGGATCAATGACGATCGTGTTATCAATCGGGCAAACGCGCTGACAGGTTGGAAGATCGTAATGACCCACGCACTCCGTGCAGCGGCTCACATCAATTTCATAGATTGCCTCACCCATCGCAATCGCCTGGTTCGGGCATTCAGGTTCGCACATATCGCAGTTAATGCATCGTTCGGTAATCAGTAGAGACATCGCGGCTTCTTAATCAAGGCATCGTTGTGGTCGTGCTGCTGTATCGGGCAACGTTCATCGCAGAGAACGGGCCAGCACCTTACTTCAGACGTTCGGTCCCAAACAGGGCAGCGAGACGTCCTTACTCTGGCTGTTTTTCACCTGCTGACAGCCGGCAGGACAGTAGCATATTTTGTTTATCACAAAAATGATGCAGGTAAACGAAGTGTTGTTGCCGCCGTGTTTATCTCGCCGCTCAGCGCGTTATTGCAACCGCAATGCGCCATTCAGCACTTGAGCATTGAGGCCAGCCTGGCTGGCCTCTTGTCCGGTTATGTCGATTCGCCCTGCCTAGATCAGTTTCTTAACCAGAGCTTCGCTGTGACGAATATGGCTGGATGCTCGCTCAGGATCGTTCTGCACCAGGGCCATAAACAGCAGGTCCGTCAACGCCAGCTGCGCGGTGGTAGATGAGATGGCGGCGCTGCGCGTGCTCTGCTCTTCTGCCACGGTGTACAGGCAATGGGTGGCGCACTGCTGCAATGTGTTAGGCGTAAAGCCGGTAAAGGCCAGCACATCCGCCCCTACGCGAACGGCTTCCTGAGCGGCAAGGTTGATTTCACGCCGTTCGCCGGTGTAGGAGATCGCCAGCAGCACATCGCCAGATGACATAGCCTGAACACTGGCCAGCAGCGCGTGCATATCCTGTTCCGCCACCGCATTGATACCAATTTTCATCAGCTTCCATGAAAAATCCTTTGCCACCAGGCCGGACGCGCCAATGCCGACCAGCAAAATGCGGCGTGCGCGCTTGAGCAACTGCAGGATGGCGTTTAATTTCTCTTCACTGTTGATATCCAGCGTGGCACGAATCGCAGAGAGCTTCTCCGTGAGTAATTTTTCCCCCACGGCTTTGAGCGGATCGTCGCTCAGGATCTGGTTGTGCACGGTGATGGCATCTTTGTCCGCCAGCGATTCACTCAGCGCCAGCTTAAGTGCCGGAAAGCCTTTGTATCCCAGTTTTTGTGCGAATTTAACCACGCTCGACTGGCTGACCCCGGATTCTTCCGCCAGCTTTTGTGAACTCAGATGCCGTGCCCGATCCGGTTGTGACAGTAAAAAATCCGCCAGCCGACGCTCGTTCAGCGCCAGAGAGGGATAAAGCTGGCGAATGCGCAGCAATGAACTCATGCTCAATCCTCATGATTTAGCGGATGTTCCGCATGGAATAAATGATTCTATGCGCATTGTAGTCACTGGAATAAAAAATGACAGCCATCGCCTCGTTGGACGAAGATGACTACAATAGAGGCTGTTGATGCCAATTAGGTAAAAAGGAGTGTTGTTTGACCAACGATATACAACGTCGCGTGGTGTTTTTCGACCTTGATGGCACATTGCACCAACAGGACATGTTTGGCACCTTCATGCGCTATCTGCTGCGCCGCAAGCCGCTTAATCTGCTGCTGGTGGTGCCGTTGCTGCCGGTTGTGGGCGCGGGTTTATTGTTTAAGGGACGCGCCGCGCGCTGGCCGATGAGTTTGCTGCTGTGGTCGATCACCTTTGGCCGCTCTGAAGCCACACTGCTGCGGCTGGAAGCCGAATTCGCGCAATGGTTTCGACAACGCGTTAAAGCATTTCCCGTGGTGCAGAAACGACTCAGTGAATACCTTAGTAGCGATGATGCCGATGTCTGGCTGATTACGGGCTCACCGCAGTCGCTGGTGGAGCAGGTTTATTACGACTCCGCATTTCTACCGCGGGTGAAGCTCATCGCCAGCCAGATGCAGCCCGGTTTAGGCGGACGCATATTGAAAATGCGCTGTCTCGGCCATGAAAAAGTGGTGCAGCTTGAAGAGCAAATCGGCACGCCTTTACAGCTGTATAGCGGTTACAGCGACAGCAAACAGGATAACCCGCTGCTGTTCTTCTGCCAGCATCGCTGGCGCGTCACCCCGGGTGGCGAATTACAACAGCTGGAATAACCGCTGTCACGCTTCGGTTTTACGGATTCGATGGTTATAATGCGCCGCTTTTTTGCTGCCGGGAGTGGTCTGCGTGACTCAAGAACAAGATGAATACTGGATGCGCCGGGCGCTTACGCTGGCGCAGCGCGCATGGGAGCAGGGCGAAGTGCCGGTCGGTGCGGTGCTGGTTCAGGGCGATCGGGTGATAGGCGAGGGCTGGAACCGGCCTATCGGGCAGCACGATCCCACCGCCCATGCGGAGATCATGGCCTTACGTCAGGGCGGGAAAGTGCTGGAGAATTATCGCCTGCTCAATACCACGCTTTACGTCACGCTGGAGCCCTGCATTATGTGTGCGGGCGCGATGGTGCACAGTCGCATTGGCCGTCTGGTTTATGGCGCGCACGATGTAAAAACCGGCGCAGCTGGCTCACTGATTGATATTCTGGGCCATCCGGGAATGAATCATCAGGTGGCGCTGCATCAGGGAGTGCTGGAAGAGGAGTGCGCGGCAATGCTGAGCGACTTTTTCCGCATGCGCCGCCAGCAACAAAAAGCGCTGCGTCAGGCGCAGCGCGAAAGTTAATTCATTGCCACCTCAGGCGTGACGGCAGGATAACCTTTTCCCAGCTCTGCCTCCAGGGCCGCCTGTTGGGCAATGCGTTTTTCCTGCTCCTGCAAATAACCCACCAGGCTAATTTCATATTTGCGGATATTCTCCACGTAATTATAGGCTTCCTGCCCGCGTGCATAGCCATAGGTGGTTTGTGAGTAGTAGCGCTTCTGGCTCAACATGGGTAGCCGCAGTTTGACATCTGCCCAGCTGTCGGGATTTCCACCCTGTTTAGCCGTGAGCTTACGCACATCCAGCATATGCGCATAGCCCATGTTATAGGCCGCCAGGGCAAACCAGATACGCTCATCTTCCGGAATCGTTTGTGGCACCTTTTCCATCATGTTTTGCAGATACTCGCTGCCGCCACGGATGCTCTGCTCTGGATCGGTACGGTCACCTACGTCAACGCTGTCAGCGGTATTCCGCGTTAACATCATCATGCCGCGGACGCCGGTAGGCGACGTCGCCTGCGGATTCCAGTGCGACTCCTGATAGGAAATCGCCGCCAGCAGCCGCCAGTCGATATTTTTGGCGTACTTTTCAAACAGGGGTTTTATATCGGGCAGCACGTTATCAATGGAGCGCAGGAAGGTGCGGGTATCCACGTAGTCGAAGGTGCCGACGTGACCGAGATATTTCTCTTCAAGTCTTGCCATCGCCCCTTCTTCTCCCATGCGGTTAAAGAAATCCAGCATGGCGGCGTTCAGGCTGTCATCGCTTTCGTGCGGTAAATACCACGTTACCGGTTCTTCATCGGTGACGTCGAAAGCCACGGCCAGTTGGGGATGAATGCGCTGAAGCAGGGAAATCGTCACGGAATCGCCAATCGTATAATCCAGCTTGCCTTCCGCCACGGCTTCCAGCAGGGCTTTCGGACTTTGATCGGTCGAAATGGCCCAGTCGAGATCGGGATAGTGATTCGCCCGGGCGTTTTTAAGCGTCGACAGATAAGCCGATCCAGAGGCAACAACCAGTCGCCCCTTTAAGTCACCCAGGTTTTTTGGCCGCGGTTTGTCCACGCGATAGACCAGCTGCTGCGAAACGCTGTAGTAGCCCGGGCCGATCTGATAACGCGACAAACGCTCATCGTTATAAATCAGACCTGCCGCCAGCAGATCCGCTTTGCCGTCGTCGAGCGCATCGAACAGATCGCTGAGGTTGGCGCGCACCGTTATATCAAGCTTAACGCCCAGATAATCGGCAAAACGCTTCGCCAGCTCGTAGTCCATCCCGGCCGGTGCTTTATTCACGGTGTAGTAAGTCAACGGCGAGTTTACGGTACTGACGCGTAGCACTCCCCGTGATTTAATCTGTGAAATCGTATCTTGTCCTCCCCCGTACCAGGGAATAGACGGCCACAGTGCCAGAGCCAGCAGCACGGTAAGCAGACCGATAACCAGATAATTAAATTTTAGGCGTTTCAAATAGTTATCTCTCGATGGCTCCAAGGCCTCTGTCTTTTAAGGCAGTATTGATCTTGTTTTAACTCCCAGAGCGAGGGGCATTTTGCGCAACAAACACCGGCAGAGCAACTTATAAAGCAATTTTTGCGCAAATTTCAGGCAAATCTTGATGGCCATAAATTTTGCGCAAACGGTTTCGTCGCGGAGTGGGTTTCTTTATAATACGCCCCGTTTTCCCCTGTTGCGCCCAATGAAGCGTCGCCCGGCGCTTCGAAGACGAGAGATCTTATGATGGAAATTCTGCGTGGTTCGCCCGCCCTGTCGGCATTTCGTGTAAACAAATTGCTGGCCCGCTTTCAGGACGCTCATCTGCCGGTGAGTGATATTTACGCTGAGTACGTCCATTTTGCCGATGTCAGCGCGCCGCTGAGTGAGGATGAAAAATCCCGTCTGCAGCGCCTGCTCAAGTACGGTCCTTCTCTCGCTGAACATGCGCCACAAGGGCGTTTAATTCTGGTCACGCCACGTCCTGGTACGATATCGCCGTGGTCATCAAAAGCCACAGACATTGCTCATAACTGCGATCTGTCGCAGGTGCGTCGTCTGGAACGAGGCATGGCCTTTTATGTCCAGGCACCTCAGCTTTCTGAAAGCCAATGGCAAACGCTCTCCGCACTGCTGCACGACCGCATGATGGAAACGGTTTACAGCGATTTCAGCGAGGCTGAGCAGCTGTTTGCTCACCATGAACCTCAGCCGGTCAAAAGCGTTGATGTGCTGGGTGAGGGCCGTCAGGCGCTGGTTCAGGCCAATATGACGCTCGGCCTGGCGCTGGCCGACGACGAAATTGACTACCTGCTGGCGGCCTTTACCCGGCTGGGACGCAATCCGAACGACATTGAACTTTATATGTTTGCCCAGGCGAACTCTGAGCACTGTCGCCACAAAATCTTTAACGCTGACTGGATCATCGACGGCGAAAAACAGCCTAAATCACTGTTTAAAATGATTAAGAACACCTTCGAGCAAACGCCGGATTATGTTCTGTCAGCCTATAAAGATAACGCGGCGGTAATGGAAGGCTCGGAGGTCGGTCGCTTCTTCGCGGACGCAGAAAAGGGTGAGTACGCCTATCACCAGGAAGCCGCGCACATTCTGATGAAGGTTGAAACGCACAACCACCCAACCGCGATTTCGCCCTGGCCTGGCGCGGCAACCGGCTCCGGCGGTGAAATTCGTGATGAAGGCGCCACGGGGCGCGGTGCCAAGCCGAAAGCTGGCCTGGTCGGGTTCTCGGTGTCGAACCTGCGCATCCCCGGCTTCGAACAGCCCTGGGAGGAGGATTTTGGCAAGCCAGCGCGCATCGTCAGCGCGCTGGATATTATGACCGAAGGCCCACTGGGCGGCGCAGCCTTTAACAACGAATTTGGTCGTCCGGCCTTAAACGGCTACTTCCGGACCTATGAAGAGCAGGTTAACAGCCACAACGGGACTGAACTGCGCGGCTACCACAAGCCCATTATGCTGGCTGGCGGCATCGGAAACATTCGTGCGGACCACGTTCAGAAAGGTGAAATCACCGTCGGGGCCAAACTGGTCGTGCTGGGCGGGCCGGCGATGAATATCGGCCTGGGCGGTGGTGCGGCATCATCCATGGCATCAGGCCAGTCCGATGCGGATCTCGACTTTGCATCGGTGCAGCGTGACAACCCTGAAATGGAGCGTCGCTGCCAGGAAGTGATTGACCGTTGCTGGCAACGGGGCGATGACAACCCGATTCTGTTTATCCACGATGTGGGCGCGGGCGGCCTGTCCAACGCCATGCCGGAACTGGTCAGCGACGGTGGACGCGGCGGTCGCTTCAACCTGCGCGACATCCTGAGTGATGAACCGGGAATGAGCCCGCTTGAAGTCTGGTGTAACGAATCACAAGAGCGCTATGTGATGGCCGTGGCCCCTGAAAAGCTGGCCGAGTTTGCTGCCATTTGTCAGCGCGAACGTGCGCCGTATGCGGTGATTGGTGAAGCCACCGAAGAGCAGCACCTGACCCTGAACGACAGCCACTTTGATAACAGCCCGATTGATATGCCGCTGGACGTCCTGCTGGGCAAAACCCCGAAAATGACGCGCGATGTGGTGAAACTGCAGGCGAAGGGCGATGCCCTGCAGCGCGAGGGCATTACGCTGACGGACGCGGTAAATCGCGTGCTGCACTTGCCAACCGTAGCGGAAAAAACCTTCCTGATCACAATCGGCGATCGCAGCGTAACCGGTATGGTGGCGCGCGATCAGATGGTTGGCCCCTGGCAGATCCCGGTTGCCAACTGCGCCGTTACGACGGCCAGCCTCGACAGCTACCATGGCGAAGCCTTCGCGCTGGGCGAGCGTGCGCCTGTCGCACTGCTGGACTTCGCCGCCTCGGCCCGTCTGGCGGTTGGTGAAGCACTGACTAACCTGGCGGCGACGCCGGTCGGTTCGTTGAAGCGGGTGAAACTCTCGGCTAACTGGATGTCTGCAGCAGGCCATCCGGGGGAAGATGCGGGCCTGTATGAAGCCGTAAAAGCCGTTGGCGAGACGCTGTGCCCGGCGCTTGGGATCACTATCCCGGTGGGTAAAGACTCTATGTCGATGAAAACCCGCTGGCAGGAAGGCACCGAACAGCGCGAAATGACCTCGCCGCTGTCGCTGGTGATCACGGCTTTTGCAAGGGTAGAAGACGTACGTCGCAATGTGACGCCACAGCTGGTCGCCGATCGGGACAACCTGCTGCTGTTAATCGACCTTGGCAACGGCGCTAACACCTTAGGCGCGACGGCGTTGGCTCAGGTTTATCGTCAACTGGGCGACAAGCCTGCTGATGTCCGTGATGCAACGCAGCTGGCTGGCTTCTTTAATGCCATCCAGGCCCTGGTCAGCCAGCAAAAACTGCTGGCTTACCATGACCGCTCAGACGGCGGCCTGCTGGTTACCCTGGCGGAAATGGCTTTCACCGGTCACTGTGGCATCGAAGTCGATATCGCGGCGCTGGGCAGCGATGCACTGGCTGCGCTGTTCACCGAAGAGCTGGGGGCGGTGATTCAAATCAACGCGGCGGATCGCGAAGCCGTGGAGCAGATTCTTGCTGAACATGGCCTGGCGCACTGCAGCCATGTGCTGGGCAGCGCACAGTCGGGCGATCGATTTGTGATTCGCTCAGGCGACAGCGCGGTTTACAGCGAAAGCCGCACCACCTTGCGGACCTGGTGGGCAGAAACCACCTGGCAGATGCAGCGTCTGCGTGATAATCCGGCCTGCGCCGATCAGGAACATCAGGCAAAGCAGGATGACGCCGATCCCGGACTGAACGTTAGCCTGACCTTTAAGCCAGACGAAGACGTTGCGGCACCGATGATTGCAACGGGTGCGCGTCCACGCGTTGCCGTGCTGCGCGAGCAGGGCGTTAACTCGCATGTGGAAATGGCGGCCGCCTTTGATCGGGCAGGTTTTACGGCGGTTGACGTGCATATGAGTGACCTGCTGGTGGGCCGGATCGATCTGGAACCTTTCCAGGCGCTGGTGGCCTGTGGCGGTTTCTCCTACGGTGACGTATTGGGCGCGGGTGAAGGTTGGGCGAAATCCATTCTGTTTAACCCGCGCGTACGCGATCAGTTCGAGTCGTTCTTCCATCGCCCACAAACGCTGGCGCTGGGCGTGTGTAACGGCTGCCAGATGATGTCTAACCTGCGTGAATTGATTCCGGGTAGTGAGCTGTGGCCGCGCTTTGTCCGTAACCAGTCTGAACGTTTTGAAGCACGCTTCAGCCTGGTTGAAGTGGCTGCCAGCCCGTCGTTACTGTTGGATGGCATGGCCGGTTCCCGTATGCCGATCGCCGTATCGCACGGCGAGGGCTTCGTGGAGGTGCGTGATGGCGCGCACCTTGCCGCACTGGAATCGAAAGGGCTGGTGGCGCTGCGTTATGTCGATAACACAGGCAAGGTGACGGAAGCCTATCCGGCAAACCCGAATGGCTCGCCAAACGGTATTACTGCGGTGACCAATGAAAGTGGACGCGTCACAATTATGATGCCGCATCCAGAGCGTGTGTTCCGCACGGTCAGCAACTCATGGCACCCGGCTGAATGGGGCGAAGACAGCCCCTGGATGCGCATTTTCCGCAATGCACGGAAACAATTGGGTTAAGAACGGTGAAAAAAGACCGGGAGGCCTGAGTGCCTCCCTTTTTTATTCCCCAGTTGTTGGCAAAAGGAGACATACGTCACCTTTTGTTGTCGCCGATTGGTGACATCTATCTTTATGATTTTTATAGATTGAAAGGGAAAGGCAAAATTGTGTTGGTATCTGGCGACACTTTTAGCGGACCGGACAGTCTGAAATGAGCGAAGTCAGCTGAATGGTTTTTTTCAAGGTGTTGATCATAAAGGTATTTTAAAAACTGGCATGAACCTTGCTATACTATGCCTGTTGCTCATTCATCTGTTTATGATTGCCACCCCACAGCGGGCAGAGCTCATAAAATCCGAATGACGCACCAAACGGAGCCTGTCGTCCACCCAACCGATAATCGTATGTTCTGCATCGTTATCAAGCATCGGACGCAACGTTGAGTTAGGCTCCACCCATTCTCTCGTACTGCTATGGCGGTGCGTCAACGGCAGGCCATCGCGCCTGCCGTTTTCTTTTCTGCCTCTTCCTTCTCTGGGCTGACTCCGCTAGCATCCGGTAAGCGTATCTTTAAGGAAGCCGTCGCGTGAAAAAATGGCGTTTATTTCCCGGGTCCCTGCGCCAGTTGGTGCTGATGGCCTTTTTGCTGGTGCTCCTGCCGCTGTTGGTGCTGGCCTGGCAGGCCTGGGAAAGTCTCTCAGCGTTAAGTAATCAGGCTGCCGACACTAACCGAAATACCTTTACTGACGTCAGGCGCAGCGAGGCGATGGCACGCACCGCTATCGAGCTGGAACGGAGTTATCGCCAGTACTGTGTGCTGGGCGATACGTCTCTGGCAAAGCTCTATCAGACGCAGCGTATCCGCTATGGTCAGATGCTCAGTTCCCATGCCGACAGCCTGCCCGATTTACCGGCGTTTAAAACGTTGCAGGCTATTTTGCCGCAGCTGGAAACCATGCAGTGCGATAATGGTAATCCTGTGACCGGTGCGTCACAGGCGCTGGAAAAATTTTCAGCGACAAACGTGCAACTGGTGCAGGATACGCGAGAAGTGGTGTTTGCACGTGGTCTGCAACTGCAACGTGAAATAGCCGACCGCGGTCAGTTTTTTGGCTGGCAGGCGCTTATCCTGTTTATTATCAGCCTGACGTTAACCCTGCTGTTTACCCGCATGATCATCGGCCCGGTAAAAAGTGTAGAGCGGATGATTAACCGACTTGGCGAAGGACGCGAACTGGGCAGCAGCATGGTGTTTCGCGGTCCGCGCGAGTTACGCTCTTTGGGGCAACGTATTATGTGGTTAAGTGAACGCCTGGCCTGGCTGGAAACCCAGCGACATGAATTTTTACGTCATCTTTCACACGAACTTAAAACGCCGCTTGCCAGCCTGCGTGAAGGTACAGAGCTGCTGGCTGATGAGGTTGCGGGCATACTGAATCCTGAACAGAAAGAAATCGTCTCAATACTGGATAACAGCAGTCGCCACCTGCAACGCCTTATCGAACAGCTACTTGATTACAACCGCAAACTGGCTGATGGCCCGATTACCCTGGAAACGGTGGATCTGAATGACATCGTGTATGACGTTGTTAATGCGCATGCACTCTCAGCCCGAACCAAGCTTATGCATGTCAATATCGATCTGAAAGCCACAGATTGCCTGGCAGAACCTATGCTATTGATGAGCGTGATTGACAACCTCTACTCTAACGCCGTGAACTATGGCAATGAATCCGGTAACATTTGGCTGCAAAGCCAGCGGCAGGGCGATCGGATAATCATCGATGTCGCTAACAGCGGTACGCCCATTCCCGAAAATGAGCAGGAGATGATTTTTGAACCTTTTTTCCAGGGCAGTCATCAGCGTAAAGGGCCGGTCAAAGGCAGCGGACTGGGGTTAAGCATCGCAAAGGATTGTCTGCGCCGCATGCACGGTAGCCTGCAACTGGTTACCCGTGACGACGCTGATGTTTGTTTTCGCATCGAACTGAACACCACAGCCGGGAAAGTCTGAAGCATGAAATTTTTCGCCGCCCTCATGATAAGCGCACTGAGCAGCATGATGCTCAGTGGGTGTGCCTCATCCCCGGTCACCACAACAGCCCAGCCCGCTTCGGGCAGCGTTGTGGTGCCCGAAGCACGGCTGGTCGACTATCTCAGTATGCGCTGCGTCGATATCTGGCGTATTGAGAATAGCGCCGCCATAACGAATCCCCTTTACTGGATGCGCAGTATAGACTGTGCCGAACGACTTTCTCCCGCTGAAGCACGAGCGGAGGCTCACCGCTGGCCGGTGGACAGCTGGTCGCGCGCCTTTAAGCAGGGGGTATTAATGGCAAACGGCAATGTGACGCCACTGGAACGCCGCGACTACATCAACGTGCTTGATGGCTACAGCGAGCAGTTCCCCCCCAATATGCGTGCGTTAATTCAGCTCTGGCGCAGCAATCAGGTCGCCCAGCTTGAACTCAGCGCCATGCGGTCACGCTACGCCCATTTGCAACAGAGCAGCGATGCCCAGTCAGATTCGCTGCGTCAACAACAGATAAAACTGCGTCAGCAGCTCAGTGATACCCAGCGCAAACTGGAGCGGCTAACCGATATTGAGCGCCAGCTTTCGTCGCGCAAAACCTCTGATATGCCTGACGGCAGTCACGGAACGGCACTGCCACAAGAGGAAGATCAGTAATGGTGAAACAAGCGGCCCACCTGCTTTTAGTGGATGATGATCCCAGCCTGCTCAAACTGTTAGGTATGCGCCTGACCAGTGAGGGATATCAGGTGACGACCGCGGCCAGTGGGCCCGATGCGCTTCGGCTGTTGCAGAAAGAGAAGATCGAGCTGGTCATCAGCGATCTGCGCATGGATGAAATGGACGGCCTGGCATTATTTGCTGAAATTCAAAAGCGTCACGCGGGTTTACCGGTCATCATTTTAACGGCGCATGGTTCAATCCCGGAAGCCGTAGCGGCAACGCAGCAGGGCGTGTTCAGCTTCCTTACCAAGCCTGTGGATCGCGATGCACTGTATAAGGCGATAGACGAAGCCCTGGCGCAGCGAGCGCCAGTCAGCGACGACCGCTGGCGTGAAGCAATAGTGACCCGTAGCCCGCAGATGCTGCGCTTACTTGAACAGGCACACATGGTTGCCCAGTCAGACGTCAGCGTGCTGATTAACGGGCAAAGCGGCACGGGTAAAGAAGTCCTGGCACAGGCTATCCATGCCGCCAGCCCGCGCGCGCAAAAGCCGTTTGTGGCCATTAACTGCGGTGCCTTACCAGAGCAGCTTCTGGAATCAGAGTTGTTCGGTCACGCCAAAGGCGCCTTTACCGGCGCGGTCAGCGCGCGTGACGGCCTGTTTAAAGCCGCGGAAGGCGGCACGCTGTTTCTGGACGAAATTGGCGATATGCCGCCTGCACTGCAGGTGAAGTTACTGCGCGTGCTGCAGGAGCGTAAAGTCCGGCCGCTGGGCAGCAATAATGATATCGATATTGATGTCCGGATTATCTCGGCCACGCACCGGGATCTGCCGAAAGCGATGGAAAAGAATGCGTTTCGCGAAGATCTCTTTTACCGCCTGAACGTGGTGAACCTGAAAATCCCCGCGCTGCATCAACGTACCGAAGATATCCCACTGCTGGCTAACCATTTGCTGCGTCAAACGGCAGAACGGCATAAGCCGCAGATCCGCAGCTTCTCCGTCGATGCGATGAAGCGCCTGATGTCTGCCAGCTGGCCAGGTAACGTGCGTCAGTTGGTTAACGTTATTGAGCAGTGTGTCGCACTCAGCTCCTCGCCCGTTATCAGCGATGCGCTGGTAGAGCAGGCGCTGAGTGGCGAAAACAGCGCGCTACCGACCTTTGTTGAAGCACGGAATCAGTTCGAACTTAACTATCTGCGTAAGCTGTTACAGATGACCAAAGGGAATGTCACCAACGCCGCGCGTCTGGCTGGACGTAACCGTACCGAATTCTATAAGCTGCTGTCACGGCATGAACTGGACGCCAGCGACTTTAAAGAGTAATTTTTTGCCCCCATAGTCTGCGGCGCTGCCAGCGACATTTATACTTTAATAACCCTCTAACCATGGAGGGCTCGAGGAAAGGATCTGACATGAAAAAGATCGATGCAATTATTAAACCCTTCAAGCTCGATGACGTGCGTGAGGCACTTGCTGAAGTCGGCATTACCGGCATGACCGTGAGCGAAGTAAAAGGATTTGGTCGCCAGAAAGGCCATACGGAACTCTACCGTGGCGCAGAGTACATGGTGGACTTCCTGCCCAAGGTGAAAATCGAAATGGTTGTCGGAGATGATATCGTTGATACCTGCGTCGAAACCATCATGCGCACCGCACAAACCGGAAAAATCGGCGACGGTAAAATCTTTGTTTTCGATGTTGCCCGCGTAGTGCGCATCCGTACTGGCGAAGAAGACGAAGAAGCGATTTAATTCACTTTAGATGCAAAATCTTTAGCTGAAATCCCGGCGATGTTGGAAAAGTTTCATTCGTCGAGATCTCGCCCCGTCCTGATATGAGGGAGGGGCGAAAAGCTGTCTGTTTCACCACAAAGTGTTACCCCCGCCCGCGTTAACGCAGCACTGCACACCGAACGGCTGGCACCACTGCTTCAAGGGCGTCGTTCGCAGTTGCCGATTCATATCTCTTTATGTGGACCGAACAGCTCATAGTGAATTCTGTCCGCCGTAATGCCGACCGCATGCAACTGCTTAACGATAAATTGCATAAAGCCAAGTGGCCCGCAGAGATAAAAGTGGGTATTCACATCCCGCAGCCGCGCTGACAGGGTCGCCAAATCCATCATACCATGCGCATCGTAGCGGCCTGCATCGGGTTCGTCCGGCTCGCGATACCAGATGTGCTTTGCAAAATCAGGAAGCAGAGCACCGGTGGTGGTCACTTCGTCTGCGAAGGCATGCTGTTTGCCATTTTCGGCGGCGTGAAGCCAGTTGACGGGCGCCAGATGCCGCTGTGCAGCCAGCGCGTGGAGCATTGCCAGCATTGGGGTTTGTCCAACGCCGGCGGAAATGAGCGTGACCGGCGTTGTCGGGCTCACCTGCAGGAAAAAATCGCCGTGCGGGGCGGCCAACTGCACTTCACTGCCGACTTCTGCATGCTGATGTAGCCAGCCGGACAGGATTCCCTGCGGCGCCTGTTTCACCGCAATACGGTACATTTTCTCGTTGCTCCCTGTGGTTAGTGAGTACTGACGAATTTGATGATATTCACAACCTGCGGGCTGCAAGTGAAGCGTCAGATACTGACCGGGTTTAAAGGGGGCAACCGGACCCCCGTCCACAGGCGTAAAAGTAAAGCTTTTGATCACGGCACTCTGCTGCTCAATCGCGCTGATGCGAAACGGTCGCGTTCCGCGCCATCCGCCTTTTTGCTGCTCCGATGCCTGATAAATCGCTTCTTCGCGCTGGATAAACACATCCGCCAGTACGCCGTAAGCACGTCCCCATGCTGCCAGCACGTCATCACCGGGATTCAACAGTGTTTTGATGGTAGCAAGTAAATGCTCACCCACAATTGCATACTGCGCGGGCTGAATATTCAGGCTGGTATGTTTTTGCGCAATTTTTTCAACGGCCGGCAGTATTGCCGTCAGGTTTTCGAGGTTTGCGCCGTAGGCACATATCGCATTGAACAGGGCTTCACGCTGCCCGCCGTTACGTTGATTATTCATGTTAAAGACATTTTTTAGTTCAGGATGCTGAGCAAGCATGCGGTCATAGAAATGAGCAGTCAGATCGGGGCCGCAGGCGGCAAGGGCGGGAAGGGATGATTTCACGGTAGCAATAGTCTGAGCATCAAGCATGGCAACACCTCATTTAAAGTTGCATTTTAAATGCATCTTATGATCGTTTCTTTCATGCTGTAAATCTCATGCTGGGTTTTACTGGCAGCAACTGGCCGGTTTTCGCGACAAAAGTGCAAAAAATCTTTTACAGAGTGAAAAAATGATATTGGCGGGCAATCGTTGCAAAAAAGGGATAAAAAGGCATGGCGTCTCGGTAGCCAAACGTTTGCGTAAAAAGAGGGAATTCACCCTACCTTACCCCGATAAAACGGTTTACACTGTCTGCCTTCGCCCTCAGGGGGCGTAAATTGCCGATTTAAAGATAGCCAGTCAGGAGATGCGGATGTTAAAGCGTGAAATGAACATTGCCGATTATGATGCCGAGTTGTGGCAGGCGATGGAGCAAGAGAAAGTGCGTCAGGAAGAGCACATTGAACTGATTGCTTCTGAAAACTACACCAGCCCGCGTGTTATGCAGGCGCAAGGTTCTCAGCTCACTAACAAATATGCCGAAGGCTATCCGGGCAAGCGCTACTACGGTGGCTGCGAATACGTAGACATTGTTGAACAACTGGCTATCGACCGTGCTAAAGCCCTGTTTGGCGCTGACTATGCGAACGTGCAGCCTCATTCTGGTTCTCAGGCTAACTTTGCCGTTTTCACCGCGCTGCTGCAGCCAGGCGATACCATTCTGGGCATGAACCTGGCACACGGCGGTCACCTGACACACGGTTCACCGGTTAACCTGTCGGGCAAACTGTACAACGTTGTGCCTTACGGCATCGACGAAACCGGTAAAATTGACTATACCGAGCTGGCCGAGCTGGCACAGACTCATAAGCCTAAAATGATCATCGGCGGTTTCTCGGCGTATTCCGGGATTTGCGACTGGGCTAAAATGCGTGAAATCGCTGACAGCGTTGGCGCATGGCTGTTTGTGGATATGGCGCACGTTGCCGGTCTGATTGCTGCGGATGTTTACCCTAACCCGGTTCCACATGCACATATCGTGACCTCCACGACGCACAAAACCCTGGCTGGTCCGCGCGGCGGTATCATCCTGGCGCAGGGCGGCGATGAAGAGCTGTACAAAAAGCTTAACTCAGCCGTCTTCCCTGGTGGACAGGGCGGCCCGCTGATGCACGTGATCGCCGGTAAAGCCGTGGCCTTCAAAGAAGCCATGGAGCCTGAGTTTAAAGCCTACCAGCAGCAGGTCGCCAAAAACGCTAAGGCAATGGTAGAAGTGCTGATCGCGCGTGGCTATAACATCGTATCAGGCGGCACCTATAACCACCTGTTCCTGATCGATCTCGTCAGCAAAAACATGACCGGTAAAGAAGCCGATGCCGCACTGGGCCGCGCGAATATCACCGTAAACAAAAACAGCGTGCCAAACGATCCGAAAAGCCCGTTTGTCACCTCTGGTGTTCGAATTGGTACGCCTGCCGTTACGCGCCGTGGCTTTAAAGAAGCAGACGTACGCGAACTGGCCGGTTGGATCGCGGATGTGTTAGACAACATCAACGATGAAGCCACCATTGAGCGTACCAAGCAGAAAGTACTGGATATCTGTGCGCGCCTGCCGGTTTACGCATAATCCTTTCTGTTGAAAACACAGTCTGACAAGAGGATGGCCATGGCCATCCTTTTTTATTGCCTGCATAACCCGGCTCTGACAAAGTAACGACCACATATCATTGCCTGGACGCATCATTGCTGGAGGGAACATGGCAATCGGCTCCGCCAAGTGGCTTGGACTAAGCTACTTCACCTACTTTTTCTGCTACGGCATTTATCTTCCTTTCTGGGGCGTCTGGCTCAAAGGTGTGGGCCTGAATGCTGAACAAATTGGCCTGCTATTGGGGTGCGGCATGGTGGCGCGCTTTGTGGGCAGTTTATTCATCGCCTCTCAGGTTAAAAATCCCGGACAACTGATTACGGCATTACGCCTGCTGGCCCTGCTGACCTGCTTTATTGCGGCGGGCTATTGGGTTGGGCAGCAGTGGATGTGGCTGCTGTTAGTCATGACCGGTTTTAACCTGTTTTTCTCGCCGCTGGTTCCTTTAAGCGATGCACTGGCCGCCACCTGGACGCAGCAAATTGGCCTTGCCTACGGGCCCGTTCGCTTGTGGGGTTCGCTGGCGTTTGTGATCAGCTCAGCCCTGACCGGTATGCTGGTGAGCGCCTTCTCTTCGCAGGCGATCTTAATGCTGCTGTCGGTTGGGTTGGTCAGTATGCTGGCAGGAATGCTGCTTACCCCGCGTACCCATCCCCAGGGCAGCGAAAGGCAGGGCAGAGTGGGTGGAGGCTGGCAGGCCTGGCGCGATCTAATAAAGGAAAATGCGGTCTGGCGCTTTATGGTGTGCGTGACGTTATTACAGGGCGCACATGCGGCTTATTATGGCTTCAGCGCCATCTGGTGGCAGGAGAGCGGTTATTCTGCATCGGTGGTGGGTTATCTGTGGTCGCTGGGCGTGGTAGCGGAAATCGTGGTGTTTGCCTTAAGCCATCGACTGTTTCACCGCTGGCGCGCACGGGATCTGCTGTTGCTGTCAGGCATCTGTGCGCTGCTTCGCTGGGGACTGCTCGGCGCCAGCACCGCGTTGCCGCTGCTGATTGTGGGGCAACTACTCCACTGCGGTAGCTTTACGGTATGTCACCTGGCCGCAATGCGCTTTATCGCTTCACGGCAGGGGGCGGATGTGATCCGTTTGCAGTCGCTCTATTCGGCGCTGGCAATGGGCGGCGGAATTGCCGTCATGACCATGATTTGTGGCGTACTCTTTACTCACCTGCACGGTCATCTCTTCTGGGTGATGGCGCTGGTGGCACTGCCCGCACTGTTCCTGCGGCCGCGTCAGGACTCCAGCAAATAGCGAATGCGCTGCTGATGGTATTCAGTCAGCGGCAGTTCGGCGTGGATAAGTGGGGGGGAGAAAAGGGGCAGCGAGGTGACATAAGGCGAAATAATGACATCGACTTCGCGCGGTGCACCGTCGCGCTGGAAATCTTCAACGCGCTGATAGGTGATGTTAACAGGCAGCAAGGTAATCTCGCGGATTTGCTGCTCGACATCCTGTTCCAGTTCGGGATCGTCACCGGTGAGCAGCAGCACCTGTTTTTCCTGCAATGCGCTGCTTTGCATCAGCCATGCACCCAAAATCACCGTCACCAGGCTGACCTCTTCCGGCGCGAACTGAACCTGAAACGTCTGCTCGAAAGCGTCAAGTGCCTGCTGTGTGGTGCGCAGCAGGCGCGGATAAAGCCTGGTTACGTCTTGTGCCACACTGTCATCAATAGCCATTGTAAAGTAGGTGCGATCCAGCGCCTGTGCCAGGTGGGTATATAACTGCTGCTGGAGTTCGGTGCGGTCATGAAAAGTGGTGCCGGCGACGTGCTCAAAATCATCAATGAGCCGCTGTGTGGCGCGCATCAGTCGCTGCTCGCTGGGATGGTCGACACGGTTGGCGTCCGGAAAATGGATCAGGCTAAATAACAGCGTCCAGAAATCCGTTTCGCTGGCGTCCGGCGTCAGATGACAGCGCTTTTGCCAGTGATGAATAACATCTTTTGCGGCCTGACGTTCTGCTTTCGCTGACAGCCATGCCTGCTGCTGCGCCGTAAAGATCGCAGGCTGGCGCTGGCACAGGCCGTATTTCATAAATATTTGTAAAAAGAGTTGATCGCGCGTGCTGAACGGGCGATTAAGGCACAGGCTGCAGTGCTGGATTAGCGCCTGTAAATTGGTTTCATCATACAGCGCTTTTTCAATTTTCATCTGCTTGAGACGCAGGCGTAAGGGCGCGGCAAAATGCTCGCAGACAAAGGCCTGCGACAGTCGCAGGCTGCGTCGCAAATTATGGATTAAGCAAATGCGTCGATCCAGCTCTGTACCATGAATGCGCAGGCTGCCATCCACCATCTGATGAAGTTCCAGTCGATGATAGCGCTGTATCTCATCACCCACTTCCGCGATGTCCTGTCTCGCGGTGGCGATGTCCACTCCGTTTAGCAGGCTTAATCTTTTAAGTGTCAGTGCAGGAGCGGGCAGAAACAGCAGTAACAACAGATGACAGCGACGCTGTGAACCGGTGAAGAGTGGTGCTGAAGATGTAGCAGAACTCATCAATCATTATTCCAGCAGGCTATTTTTAGCTAAGAATAGTCAACCTCATGAACCCTTGAACGGTTTACCCGTTTTTTTGTTCAGAGGTTTAAGGCGGGTCACAAAATTTTGTTACTTAAGAAACCTTTTCATCAGGAACGTTACTTTATAACATTATGAGACGCATGTTTTTTGCACTATTTACCCTGGTCAGTTCGTCAGCGCTGGCACATCCACACAGCTTTATTGATATGAAAACCGAGCTGGTCACGAAGGACGATCGTTTTACCGGCCTGAAAATGACGTGGGCCATGGATGAGATTACCTCCGCCGACCTGCTGTATGACGCGAGCGATGCCAAACCGGGAACGGTGGTATGGAAGAAACTGGCGGCGGGTGTGATGGCGAACGTGCTCGGGCAACATTACTTTTCCGAAATCTGGCATAACAAGCAGCGGGTGAAGTTCTTGAATTTACCAACGGAATACAATCTGTCGCGCAGCGGCAATAAGGCGGTACTGGAATTTGTTCTGCCACTGGCCGAGCCGCCTTTACTCAAAAATGAACGCTTTGAGATTTTAACCTTCGATCCGACCTACTTCGTGGATATGTTCTACGACAAACCTGAGGCGTTAACTGTACCGCAAGCTTTACAGTCACGCTGTGCATTCACCTTACATACGCCCAAACCGGATGACTCTTTGAAACAGTATGCGCTCTCGCTCGACAAGGCAGATGCGCCGCCTGAGGATATGGATCTGGGAAGGCAGTTTGCACAAACGGTAATACTGACATGTCACTGACGCTCACGACCCAAGCCAAAAAACGGCTGTGGCCGCTGGCACTGTTTACGGCAGGGTTGGTTACTCTGGGCGCGGCCATCTGGCTGCACTGGCCCCAGATACTTCTGCAAAGCGTGCTCTGGCAAAAAGTGCTGCATCGCCAGATGACTCAGCTCCTGCAGCAGGTTGCCGAGCAGCCTCATCATGCCGGACTGTCGTTACTGGCATTCAGCCTGATCTATGGTGTCCTGCATGCCTTAGGGCCAGGTCACGGTAAAGTCGTGATCACGACCTTTCTGGCAACGCATCCGGCAAAACTAAAAACCAGCATGAAACTCACGCTACTGGCCTCGTTGCTACAGGGCTCAGTGGCTATCATCCTGGTCACGCTGATGCTGGTGGTGCTGAAAACCTCATCGCGGCAGCTGCACCTCAGCAGTTTCTGGCTGGAGAAGAGCAGTTATGTGTTGGTTATTGCCCTGGGTATCTGGATAGGCTACCGGGCGATAAAGGCGCTTTGGCTGCTGTTGCGTCCTCAGCCGACAATGAGGATTCATGCGCTGCGCCCTCATCATCAGCATGATGAACACTGTGGCTGTGGCCATGCGCATTTGCCCAGCGCACAGCAAATGGCGGGCGCCGTTAATGGCAAAACGCAGCTGTTGGTGGTGATCTCCATGGGGCTGCGTCCCTGTTCAGGCGCGATCATGATGCTGCTGTTTTCTAAAGTGATTGGCGTGTATCTGTGGGGCGTCCTTTCTGCCGCCGTTATGGCGGTGGGGACCGCCCTGACCATTTCTGCCATTGGCTTACTGGTGCAGCGTTCCCGCGCGCTGGCGCAACGTCTTGGCGCGGACAGCCAGGTGGGTAAAGGTGCGCGCAGCCTGTTGCCTGTGCTGGCGTTAGTGGGCAGCCTGACGTTGATTGTTGTGGGCTGTGCGCTCTGGCAGTCTGCTCAGCCTGGTTTTACCGGCGGTATCCGACCCTTTTAATTTCTGCGGCGGCGGAAGATATTCCCCGCTGCCGGGATCCTCGCATTTTCGCTTCGCAACTATTTTTATTTTCTCTTGCACGTTGAGTGGTGAAAATAGTTTTCACTGACTACGCTGTTTATAGTTATTGCGAACCCCTGTCTGGGAATGAAAAAAACGACACTCACCTGCTATGTGTTGCGAGGGAAATATCTCATGGCTGATACCCGTATTAATAATGGCTACAACGATCCGCTCGTCACCGGAGCGGCAGGCTTACCCCTTAAACGCATTTCCTGGAGTGCCGTTTTTGCCGGTGTAATTTGTGCTTTGATTATTCACATATTATTAACCTTGCTGGGTACGGCAATTGGTGCTACCACCATTGACCCTTTGCAGGAAGATAATCCATTTAAACATCTTGGAACGGGTGCCCTGGTCTGGACGGCCATTGAAATGCTGATCGCTATTGCCGCCGGTAGCTACGTCGCCGGTCGCCTGGCGCAGCGTGAAGGCGCACTGCACGGCTTGCTGATGTTTGGTATTAGTACCGTCTTAACTATTTACCTGGCCGTGAGCCTTGCCAGTAGCGTATTAGGCGGCGCCATGAATATTCTTGGTACGGGTTTCCAGGCAGTAGGAAGTGGTATTTCAGCCGCTGCGCCATCGGTTACCCAAATGGCTAAAGAAAAACTGCAGCAAAATAATATTAATTTAGACAATATGCAGCAAGAACTGGAAACGACGCTGCGTCAAACGGGTAAGCCTGAATTACAACCGGAAAATCTGAAGCAGGATGCGAATAATGAAGCGCAGAATGCCGAAAATCAGGCAAATAACACGGCTAATCATCCACAAACGGCAGACACAGATTTAGCAAACTGGTTTAAAGGCGTTATTGCTCGTCATTCAGATACTTTACAGGCCGCCGATCGTGATGCTTTAAAAAATATTATTAAAGCGCGGACCGGAAAAAGCGATCAGGAAGCTGAACAGATCGTCAATCAGGCAGAACAAAGCTATCAACAGGCTATGCAGAAATATCAGGAACTGAAAAAACAGGCAGAGCAGAAAGCGCGTGAAGCCGGCGAGCAGGCGGCGAAAGCAACCGCGAAAGCCAGCTGGTATGCTTTCTTTATCCTGATTATTGAAGCGGTACTGGCAGGCGTGATGGGAATGGTAGGACGTCGTACTCAGCCACGTCAGGTGTTAACGCACGAACGTCGTTAATCCCAAGGCAATAAGAAAGGCGGCACGTTATCGTGCCGCCTTTTCTTTTAGCGCTTCAGCGCTTCGCTCAGCTCTTCGCGCATCGCCGATAACAGCGATTTCACCACGCGAGGGTTACCGGCAACGATGTTGCCTGAATGCAGGTAGCCGTGGTTGCCGGTGAAGTCAGTGACCAGTCCGCCCGCTTCGCGCACCAGCAGTTCACCCGCCGCGAAATCCCACGGTTTCAAACCAATTTCAAAGTAGCCATCAACGCGGCCTGCGGCGACGTACGCCAGATCCAGCGCAGCGGAGCCGGTGCGACGGAAATCGGCACACTGCGTAAACAGCTTGGTCATGATGTTCATATAAGCTGGGGCGTGCTGTTTGAGCTTGAAGGGGAAACCGGTGGCAAGAATGGTGCCATCCAGATCGCGAGCGATACTGCCGCGCAGGCGGTAACCATTCAGCTGCGTGCCCTGTCCGCGTACGGCGCTGAACAGTTCATTACGCATAGGATCGTAAACGACAGCCACTTCTGTACGGCCTTTAATACGAACGGCAATAGAAACAGAGAAGTGGGGCAGGCGTTTAATAAAGTTGGTGGTGCCATCCAGCGGATCGATTACCCATTGAATATCCTGATCTTCGCCCTCAAGCTCACCGCTTTCTTCAGTGATGATGGTATGTTTTGGGTAAGATTTACGAATGACTTCGATAATCAGGCGTTCTGCGTCGCGGTCAACATTCGTTACGAAGTCGTTGCTGCCTTTCTGGCTGGCCTCGACAGCGTCCGGGGTTTCATAATTCTTGGCAATTAAATTTCCGGCCTTGCGCGCTGCGCGCACGGCAATGTTGAGCATTGGATGCATCGGTATCTCTCGCTGGATGTTAAAGAACGGGGAAAACGGCGCGGAGTATAGCAGGGTGTTCGGTAAATGTCCTGCTTTATGTTAGAGTACGCGTCATCATTTTCTGACCGATCCCAACTCTTATGCTGCAAAATATTCGTATCGTGCTGGTGGAAACTTCTCATACCGGCAACATGGGCTCCGTAGCGCGCGCCATGAAAACCATGGGGTTAACTAACCTCTATCTGGTGAATCCACTGGTGAAGCCAGATTCCCAGGCTATCTCTCTGGCGGCGGGTGCCAGTGATGTTATCGGTGAGGCAAAGATTGTTGACTCTCTGGATGAAGCCATTGCCGGGTGCAGCCTGGTGGTCGGCACCAGCGCCCGCTCGCGATCTCTGCCGTGGCCGATGCTGGACGCCCGGGAATGCGGCGTGAAAAGTATTGAAGAAGGGCAGCAGGCGCCTGTCGCGCTGGTGTTTGGCCGTGAACGCGTCGGACTGACAAACGACGAATTGCAAAAGTGTCACTACCACGTGGCCATTCAGGCGAATCCGGAATACAGCTCGCTGAATCTCGCGATGGCCGTGCAGATCATTGCTTATGAAGTGCGTATGGCCTGGCTTCAGGCTCAAGAGAACCAAACCCCAAAACCGCAGTACGACGCTTCCCCTTATCCGCTGGTGGACGATCTGGAACGCTTCTATCAGCACATGGAAAACATGATGCTGGAAAGCGGGTTTATCCGTGAAGCCAACCCGGGCCAGGTCATGAGCAAACTGCGTCGTCTGTATACGCGCGCCCGTCCTGAACGCGATGAGCTCAATATTTTGCGCGGTATGCTCTCGTCTTTCGAGAAGCGAAAAGGAACCAGAACGGACGGCGAATAATAGTTGAGTAAATTACCAGGTTAAATACTTGAGTAATTTACTTGGTTAAATAGTTGACCAAATTACTCAGGAATGTCAGACTTGCTGCCATCTTCGCTAATCCTCCGATAACCGGACGCTATTGAGGTTGTATGCTATGAGACTGACATCCAAAGGACGTTATGCTGTTACCGCCATGCTGGACGTTGCCCTTCACTCTCACCAGGGCCCGGTTCCACTGGCAGATATCTCTGAACGCCAGGGCATTTCGCTCTCCTATCTGGAGCAGTTATTCTCGCGTTTACGCAAGCATGGCCTGGTAGCAAGCGTCCGCGGGCCGGGCGGCGGTTATCTGCTAGGTAAAGAAGCCAATGCGATTGCGGTGGGAGAAGTGATCACGGCGGTAGATGAGTCCGTAGACGCCACCAAGTGTCAGGGCAAAGAAGGCTGCCAGGGCGGCGAACGCTGCCTGACTCACGTCCTGTGGCGCGATCTGAGTGTGCGCATTAGTGAGTTCCTGAACAACATTACGCTGGCTGAGCTGGTGAATAATCAGGAAATCCTGGATGTGGCCGACCGTCAGAACGCCAATGACAACCGCCGTTTCCAGAACTCCCGTTCTCAGGAAATCAACGTGAACCTTCGCGCCTCGTAATCCTCCTCTTCTCCGGCCCTTACTGCTAACGCGGTAGGGGCTGAATCTGCTATAAATACGTATGATTTTCTATACGGAGCTGTAGCGCAATGAAATTACCGATTTACCTGGATTACGCCGCTACCACGCCGGCCGATCCGCGTGTGGCCAGCAAAATGATGCAATTCCTGACGCTGGATGGCACGTTTGGTAACCCGGCCTCTCGTTCACACCGTTTTGGCTGGCAGGCCGAAGAAGCGGTAGACGTTGCGCGTAATCAGGTGGCAGAGCTGGTGAATGCTGACCCGCGTGAAATCGTGTTTACCTCCGGTGCCACCGAATCCGACAACCTCGCCATTAAAGGCGCGGCCCAGTTTAATCAGGCGCGCGGCAAGCACATTGTTACCAGCGTAACCGAACATAAAGCGGTGATTGATACCTGCCTGCAACTTGAACGTGAAGGCTTCGAGATCACCTGGCTGACGCCCGCCGCGAATGGTCTGATCGCGATTGAGGATTTGCGTGCTGCACTGCGCGATGACACCGTTCTGGTGTCGATCATGCACGTGAACAATGAAATTGGCGTGATTCAGGATATCGCCGCGATGGGCGCGCTCTGCCGCGAACGTGGCATCCTGTTCCATGTTGATGCCACACAGAGCGTAGGTAAGCTCCCTGTCGATCTGAGTGAACTCCCTGTCGATCTGATGTCCTTTTCCGCCCACAAAGTGTATGGCCCCAAAGGGATCGGCGCGCTGTATGTGCGCCGTAAGCCGCGCGTTCAGATCGATGCACAAATCCATGGTGGCGGCCATGAACGCAATATGCGCTCGGGCACCTTACCTGTGCACCAGATCGTGGGGATGGGTGAAGCCTATCGCATTGCCCGTGAAGTCCGCGAAGAAGAGATGGCCCGCTTGTCTGCCCTTCGGGATCGGCTGTGGCAGGGGCTGCGCCAGACCGGCGGCGTCAGCGTAAATGGCGATTTGCAGCACAGCTGTCCCAACATTCTCAACGTAAGTTTCACTGACGTTGAAGGTGAGTCATTGATCATGGCGTTAAAAGATCTTGCGCTGTCGTCTGGATCGGCCTGTACTTCTGCCAGTCTTGAACCCTCCTATGTCCTGCGTGCGCTTGGCCTGAACGAAGAGCTGGCACACAGCTCGCTTCGCTTCTCGCTGGGCCGTTTTACCACGGAAGACGAGATCGATTATGCCATCGCGCTGGTGCAGAAGTCCGTTACGCGCCTGCGTGAACTCATGAAGTCATGATGCATTTGCCAGCCGAGGCTGACAAACTGTGCGCCGACAACATCTGCGGCGTGCAGCGTAACATCTGAATGAAAAAGCCGTCTTAAAACAGGCTGGATGAAACGAATAACGAATACGGAGCCCTACAATGAATACACAACCGATGAATATTACGCTCAGCAGCCAGCCCGCCGATGCGCGCTGGGGCGAAAAAGCGCTGTTAAGCAGCAATGATAACGGCATGACCCTGCACCTGCGTGAAGCGGATGCCTTGATGACCATTCAACGGGCCGCCCGTAAACTGGATGGCCAGGGCATTCGTCATGTTTCACTGGCTGGCGAAGGCTGGCACCTTGAGCAGTGCTGGGCATTCTGGCAGGGTTATCGCGGGCCTAAGGGCAAAAACCAGGTGGACTGGCCGCAACTGGGTGAACACGAGCAGGCGGAGTTCGATCGCCGCCGCAAAATTGTTGGCTGGGTGCGCGACACCATTAATTTACCAGCCGACGATCTGGGCCCGGAAACGCTGGCGCACAGCGCCATTGACTTACTCAGTGAGCTGGGTGGTGAGGCCGTCAGCTATCGCATCACCAAAGGCGACGACTTACGCGAACAAGGCTACATGGGCCTGCACACCGTGGGTCGCGGCTCTAACCGCCCGCCGGTCTTTCTGGCGCTGGATTTCAACCCAACCGGAGACAGCGAGGCGCCTGTTTACGCCTGTCTGGTGGGCAAAGGCATTACCTTTGATACCGGCGGCTACAGCCTGAAACCGAGCGCTGGCATGGACTCAATGAAGTCGGACATGGGCGGTGCGGCCACCGTCACCGGTGCGCTGGCGCTGGCGATCGCGCGCGGGCTGAATAAGCGGGTTAAACTTTACCTCTGCTGCGCGGATAACATGGTCAGCAGCAATGCCTTCAAACTGGGCGACATCATTCGCTACCGTAACGGCAAGTCGGTAGAGGTGATGAACACCGACGCTGAAGGCCGCCTGGTACTGGCTGATGGCCTGATTGATGCCAGCGAGCAGAACCCGACGCTTCTGATCGATGCGGCAACCCTGACCGGTGCCGCGAAGACGGCGGTCGGCAATGATTATCACGCGCTGTTTACCTTTGACGATGGCCTGGCGCAGTCGGTGATGGGCAGCGCAGTCAGCGAAAACGAACCTTTCTGGCGTTTGCCGCTGGCGGAATTCCATCGCAACCATCTGCCATCGAACTTTGCCGATCTGAACAACATTGCCAGTCCGGCGCATTCGGCAGGTGCCAGCAGCGCTGCCGCGTTCCTGTCGTACTTCGTCAGCCACTATCAGCAGGGCTGGTTACATATTGACTGCTCAGCGACCTATCGCAAAAGCGCGGTCGATCAGTGGGCTGCCGGTGCAACCGGTCTGGGTGTCCGTACCCTCGCCAACCTGTTACTGAAATAAGCGCAATCCAGCGGTGACCTGGTCACCGCTTTCTCAAGGTAGAAGTAAACTATGAACCGTCTTGAAGAGGTGCTGAAGCTGGCCGCGACCGAGCCTGCGCACCGGCCTGAATTTTTCCAGCTGTTGCTGGAAGCTGACGTCTGGGTGCCCGGCGAAAGCACCAGCCAGCAACTGGATGCCAGTACGCCGGTGGATCTCCAGCACTGGGAAAAAGAGGATGGCAGCAGCGTCATACCGTTTTTTACCTCCGAACAGGCGATGAGCGAAGCCGTTGAGAGCGAACAGGCGTATTTACGTTTACCCGTGCGCACCCTGTTTGACATGACGCGTGGCGAAACCCTGTTTTTGAACCCAAAACTGCCGACGGGAAAAGAGTTCTCCGCAGCGGAAATCAGCCATCTGCTGGGCGAAGAGGGCAGTGCACTCACTCAGCAAAGCGTGCTGGAAGGCGGGCAGTCACTGCTGCTGTCGGAAGTGGCAGAACCGCCTGCCCAGATGATTGACTCTCTGACCCAACTGCTCAGCAAATATAAGCAGGTGAAACGCGCCTTTGTTGCCAGCATTCGTGAACGCGCGGATGAGGAACCCAACCTGCTGATTGGGATTGAAGCGGACAGCGATATTGAGGCCATTATCCAGGCCGCTGGCAGCGTCGCCAGCGACACGTTACTGGATGATGCACCCATTGATATCTGCGAGGTCACGGCAGACGATCGCGGCATCAGCCACTTCTTTACCGCCCACATCACGCCCTTTTATGAACGTCGCTGGGGGAGTTTCCTGCGCGAGTTCAAAGGCGGTCAGCGTATTATCTGACAACGCGCGCGGCCTCACCGGCCGCGCGTCTTCTTATTTCGCAATCGGCAAATCGTCCCGGCTTCCCCATTCGCCCCAGGAACCGTCATAGAGCGTAGCCTCCCGAACGCCCAGCGACGTCAGCGCCAGAATCAACACGACCGCCGTAACGCCTGAGCCACAGGTGGCGACAACCGGTTGCGTCAGGTCCACGCCCGCCTGGGCAAACAGGGCGCGCAGTTCGGACGCCGGCTTCAGTTGTCCCTGTTCAACCAACAGGTTCCACGGCAGATTCAGACTGTTGGGAATGTGCCCGCGATGTAAACCAGGACGCGGTTCATCTACCTCGGCATTGAAGCGGTTAGCCGCTCGGGCATCCACAATCTGTGCGCCGCCTTCATGGCTAATCAACAGCACGTCAGTCAGGCGTTTCACCAGCCCGTCATCGAACTCAGCCTCGAATTCGCCCTCAGGCAGGCTCACTTCCCCCTCCGCCAGCGCAAAGCCTGCGGCTTTCCAGCCCTGCAAACCGCCAGCCAGAATGGAAACCTGGGCGACGCCGAAAGCGCGCAGCATCCACCAGGCGCGCGGGGCAGAAAACAGGTTGCCCTCATCATAAACAATCAGATGTTTATCACTGTTGACGCCAAGCTCGCGCATGGCCACGGCAAAGCTTTCAGCGCGCGGGAGCATATGCGGATAGGGGCTGGTGTGATCGGAAAGTGCTTCAATATTAAAGAAAGGTGCCTGGGGCAAATGACCCGCCAGGTATTCAGCCTGGATATTGCGAACCGCATCCATGCCTGGCGGCAGCATACGTGCGTCCAGTACCTGCAGCGTTTCATCGTTGTAGTGTTCTTGTAACCAGTCGGCGGACACAAACAGTGGCGTCGTCATAACAACCTCATCTCAGCAATCTGTCATGCCAGTGTCGGGTAATGTGCACACCATCTCAAGAGAAGCGTTGATTAAATGCGAGCGTTGATGTGAAATTGCCCAGCGTTATAACAATTCCCCTGGGGCCCGGTGAAGGATTTACCATGAAAAAACGCATTAACCGGCTGCTGTTCAGCATGCTGATCGGTGGTTCGCTGCTGTCTGTCGCCACCTTACCTGTTTTTCCTGTCAGTGCAGAAACCCCTGCAGCCAGCGCGCAGGCCAGCAAACCACTCACCATTATCGATCTCTCTGAATTACAGCTTGATGGCGCGGCGGCGCTGGTTTTAACCTTTAATCAGCCGCTGGATGACAAGCAGGATCTGGCGCAAAAGGTCAGGTTGATCGACGATAAACACGGCAAAGTCGATGGTGGTTGGGAGCTTTCCAGCAATCGTAAAGCCCTGCGTTTTCGCCATCCTGAACCCTCTCGTCAGTTCACCGTGACCGTCGATTCGGGCTTGCGCGCCGCCAGCGGTGAGACGCTTACAACGGCCTACAGCAAAAAAATCACTACCCGCGACATTGAGCCGATGGTGGGCTTTGCCAGCCGAGGCTCCCTGTTGCCGTTGCGTATCGCGCAGGGGCTGCCGGTACTGGCGTTGAACGTAGACCAGGTGGATGTGGATTTTTTCCGAATCAAAAATGCGGGCCTGGCGGAATTCCTTTCCCAGTGGAATTACGGTAACAACCTCTCTACCTGGCAATCTCAGGAACTGCTGAAAACCAGCCAACTGGTGTATACCGGCCGCTTTGAACTCAACCCGGCCCGTAACACGCGGGAAAAACTGCAGTTGCCGCTGAAAGACATTAAGCCGCTTCAGCAGCCAGGGGTTTATCTGGCGGTTATGAAGCAGGCGGGCACTTATCACTACAGCATGCCTGCGACGCTGTTTACCCTGAGCGATATCGGCCTGTCGCTGCACCGCTTTCCCACCCAGTTTGAACTCTTCGCACAGAGTCTGGAAAACGGCGCACCGCTTTCCGGCGTCAGTATCAGGCTGTTGAATGATAAAGGCCTGGTGCTGCAAAACGGCACCAGCGACAGCAGCGGTCATTTGCGCCTTAATGCAGACGAAAAAGGCAAGTTCCTGCTGGCCATGAAGGGCGAACAAACTTCGCTGATCGACCTGGCGCGCCCTGCTCTGGATTTAGCCGAATTCCCCGTAGCGGGGCCCGAAGGCTATGACAAACAGCTCTTCGTCTTCGGCCCACGAGATATTTATCGGCCTGGCGAAACAGTGATCGTCAATGCGCTGCTGCGCGATGCGGACGGCAAGCCTTTACCTGCCCAACCGGTTAAGGCTGAGCTGGTACAGCCCGACGGCGAGGTAGTGCGCACGGTGGTCTGGCAGCCGCAGGACGGTTTCTATCAGCAGCGGTTTGCTTTACCGGCTTCGGCGATGACCGGCGGCTGGATGCTGCGGCTGAATACCGGTGATAACCAGCTGCGGCAGTGGCATTTCCGCGTTGAGGATTTTCTGCCTGAGCGCATGGCATTAACGCTGAAAAACGATGAACAACCCCAGCCTGCGGATGCCGATATTACGTTCGACATTGAGGGGCGCTATCTGTATGGCGCGCCTGCGGCAGGGAATCAGCTGCAGGGACAGCTCTATCTGCGTCCGGCCCGTGAGGCGGTTGCTGCGCTGCCGGGCTACCAGTTTGGTGACATCACCGAACAGGGCCTGAAGCGCAGTCTGGACGATGTCGATCTTAAGCTTGACGCCAACGGCAAGGCGCAACTGACCGTGGATAATCAGTGGGATCAGCTTCACTCACCGCTGAACCTGATACTGCAGGCCAGCCTGCTGGAAACCGGCGCTCGTCCGGTCACCCGACGTGCTACTCAGGCCATCTGGCCGGCGGACGCGTTGCCCGGTATCCGTCCGCTGTTTGGCAATAAGGCGATCTACGATTACCGCAGTGACAGCTATCACGATGAGCCGACCGTGCCGGAAAACAGCCTGGCAGAATTCGATATTGTTTATGCCAACAGTCAGGGCGCTAAGCTGGCGGCAGATAAGCTTGACGTACGTTTAATTCGTGAACGGCGTGACTACTACTGGAGCTTCTCGGACAGTGAAGGCTGGCAGTCACGTTACGATGCCAAAGACCTGCAGGAAGATGAGCAATCTGTCAGCATTCCCGCTGACGGCAGCACCAAGGTCAGCTTCCCGGTTGAGTGGGGCAGCTACCGGCTAGAGGTCCAGTCGGGTGAAAAAATCATCAGCAGCGTGCGTTTTCAGGCGGGCTATGACTGGCAGGATAATACCAATGGTACAGGCGCACTGCGTCCGGACCAGGTCAAACTAAAGCTGGATAAAGCGGCATACCAACCGGGTGAAACCGTCCATTTGCAGGTCGAATCGCCCACGGCCGGAAAAGGCTATCTGATGGTGGAATCCAGCAGCGGGACGCTCTGGTGGCAACCCTTAACGGTGCCGCAGGGTGGAACCCAGGTAGACGTGCCGATCGCGGCCAACTGGCAGCGCCACGATCTCTATTTCAGTGCCATTGTGGTGCGGGAAGGGGACAAAACCAGTGGTGCCACGCCGAAACGGGCGGTCGGACTGTTACATCTGCCGATGGCGACCGAGGCGCGACGTTTAACGCTGACGCTGGACGCACCCGATAAAATTCGTCCTGAGCAGAACCTGACGGTGAACGTTCAGGCCAGCCGTGAAGGCGGCCCGCTGCCTGACAAGGTGCACGTCCTGCTGTCAGCGGTAGACAGCGGTGTGTTAAGCGTGACGGATTATAAAACGCCCGATCCCTGGACGGCTTTTTTCGGTCGCAAGCGTTATAACGTCGATCAGTACGATGTGTTTGGTCAACTGATTGAAAGCGGTGGACGGCTGGCTGCTCTGCGCTTTGGCGGAGACGGTGAAGACGAATCCATGACGCGCGGCGGTAAAAAACCGGTCACCCACGTCAATATCGTGGCGCAGCAGTTGCAGGCCGTTACGCTGGATAAAAACGGCAAGGGTGCCATTACGCTGCCCATTCCGGCCTTTAACGGCGAGTTGCGCTTAATGACGCAGGTCTGGAGCGATGACAGCTTTGGCGCTGCCGAACGTAAGCTGGTGGTGGCTGCCCCGCTGGTCAGCGAACTGGCCACGCCGCGTTTTCTGGCCAGCGGCGACAGCGCTTCACTGGCGCTGGATATCACCAATCTGACGGACCTGCCGCAAACGCTGAAGGTCGATTTGACTGCCCAAGGTCTGATAGGACTGTCGGGCGCGGCCACACAAAATGTGACGCTGGCAAAAGGCGAAAGGACCACCCTGCAGGTGCCCGTGACGGCGAAAACCGGGTTTGGTGACGGCGAAGTGCAGGTGCAGATTTCAGGGCTGAACCTGCCCGGTGAGACGGTGCGGCCCAGCCAGCAGACGTGGAAGATTGGCGTCAGGCCGCCTTATCCTGCGCAAACCCTCAATTTTGCCGCTGTGATTGACCACGATCGCCCCTGGCAGGTCACGGCGGCGGCATTTGCGGGTCTGGATGCAGAAACCCTGAGTGGACAACTGACCCTGAGTAATCGTCCGCCTTTAAATATCGCCAGCTACATCAGTGCGCTTTATGCCTATCCCTATGGCTGTCTGGAGCAGACCACCAGCGGTCTCTGGCCGTCGCTCTATACCAGTCAGGCGCAGCTCAGCGCTATGGGGATAAAAACCAGCAGTGATGACGTTCGTCGGGCCGCCGTTGACACCGGCATCGCCCGTCTGGCCGGGATGCAGCGTGCTGACGGCAGCTTTGGGTTGTGGAGTAAGCAGAGTGAAGAGGAGTTCTGGCTCACACCTTACGTTACTGACTTTTTACTGCGCGCCAGCGAAGCGGGCTATGCCTTGCCCCCTGACGTGATTGATCGGGCTAATGCACGGCTGCTGCGTTATTTACAGGACCCTTCACAAATTACCGCTAGTGGCAGTGCCGACATCGATGCATTGCGTTTCAGCGTTCAGGCTTATGCCGGCCTGGTGCTGGCGCGTCAGCAGCGTGCGCCACTGGGCGCGTTGCGTGCGCTTTACGAAAAGCGTGACAAGGCCAAATCGGGGCTGGCGCTGATGCAGTTGGGTGTCGCGCTGAAGCTGATGGGGGATGGACAGCGTTCGCCGCTGGCTGTGATGCAGGGCGCCACGCTGTCACGACCTGAAAGCAGCTGGTTTGGCGACTATGGCAGCACGGTGCGCGATGAGGGGATGATGATCGCCCTGTTAGCGGAATATCAGCTGCAGCCGGAACTGCAAAACAGCCTGCTGCTGTCACTGTCAAAAGAGCTGAACGGCAAGCGCTGGCTCTCTACCCAGGAGAACAATGCGCTTTACCTGGCGGCGCGCACGCTGCAAACCGCACAGGGTAAGGATTGGCAGGCGATACTACAGGGTCATCAATCGCCCGTAAGCAGCAGTGGGCCTGTGAATAAAGGGCTGGATAGTCAACAGCTGACGCAAGGCGTTGACGTGAGCAATCCCGGCACGGCACCGCTGTATGGCAGCCTGAACGTGGTGGGTTATCCGCTGACGCCGCCGCAACCCGTCAGCCATATGCTGTCCGTTAAGCGAGAGTACTTCACCCTGGACGGTAAACCGGCGGATCTCAATAATCTGCGCAGCGGTGAATTGCTGGTGGTCCGTCTTACCGTGGCCGCGAAACGCCGCATCAGCGATGCGCTGGTCGTGGATCTGTTACCGGCCGGACTGGAGCTGGAAAACCAGAATCTGGCAGACAGCAGTGCCAGCCTGGGTGACAGTGCGGATGCGCTAAAAGAGAGCATGATGGATATGCAGCAGGCCAACATCCGGCATATTGAGTTCCGTGACGATCGCTTCGTTGCCGCGCTGGCAGTGGATACGTATCGTCCTGCAACCCTGATGTATCTGGCGCGCGCAGTAACGCCGGGCATCTACCATATGCCGCCACCGCAGGTGGAATCGATGTATGTACCTGAGTGGCGGGCGATTGGTGCGTCGCCGCAACAGCTGCATGTACAACAGTAGCCGGGCCGGGTTGTGATCAAAAACAGGCACATCAAAAAGCGGTGGGTAGCCCTGCCGCTTTTTATTCTGGCCTTGCTGCTTGTCCCGCTGATTCTGGATCGGTTATTCCCCTTGCCCCTTAAAGAGGTTCAGCCCGCACGTGTGGTGGTCGCCGAGGACGGCACACCCCTGTGGCGCTTCGCTGACGACCAGGGCATCTGGCGCTATCCGGTCACTCCCGCTGACGTGTCGCCGACGTACATACAGGCGTTGCTGACCTATGAAGATCGCTGGTTCTGGTACCATCCCGGGATTAATCCGCTCGCCCTGCTTCGCGCGGCCTGGCAGGACCTGCGTCATGGCAGCGTCATTTCGGGTGGCAGCACTTTAACCATGCAGGTGGCCAGAATCATCGACCCACAGCCGCGAACGCTGCGGGGCAAGCTGATTCAGGCTTGGCGCGCTCTGCAACTGGAGTGGCATCTCTCTAAATACGATATCTTAACGCTTTATCTTAATCGTGCGCCCTTTGGCGGCACGCTGGAAGGGATTGGAGCGGCAAGCTGGAGCTGGCTGGGTAAAGCGCCGTCACAGATGACAAGGGGCGAGGCGGCGCTAATGGCCGTATTGCCACAGGCACCCAGTCGTTTGCGGCCCGATCGCTGGCCAGAGCGGGCTGAAGCGGCACGTAATAAGGTGCTGGATCGGCTGGCGCAGTATCATGTCTGGTCGCCCCGACGGGTCGCTGAAATCCGCCAGGAACCGGTCTGGCTCCCGCCGCGCCAGATGCCGCAGATGGCGCCGTTACTGGCGCGGCGACTGTTATCGATGACTACGCACGATAAAATCGTCTCTACGCTGGATCCGTCGCTGCAGCGCGAGCTGGAAAGCATGGCGCTGAATGTGAAAAACCAGCTTCCTCCGCGCACCTCACTGGCGATACTGGTGGTGGATCACACCACTATGGCGGTGCGGGGCTACGTCGGTTCCGCCGATTTCGGCGACGACAGCCGTTTTGGTCATGTGGATATGATTGCCAGCGTTCGTTCGCCGGGATCGGTCCTGAAACCCTTTGTCTATGGCATGGCGCTGGACGAGGGGCTCATCCATGCCGAGTCTTTACTGCAGGATGTTCCACGTCGTTTTGGCGATTACCGTCCGGGTAACTTCGATACCGGTTTTCATGGCCCGGTCAGCGCCAGCGAGGCGCTGGTGCGTTCACTCAATCTTCCCGCCGTGCAGCTGCTTGAGGCGCTGGGGCCGAAAAATGTGGCCGCACGCCTGCGCAATGTGGGGCTAAATCTACGTTTCCCACCGGGTGCAGAGCCTAACCTGTCGTTGATTCTCGGCGGCACCGGAGCGCGCATGGATGATATCGTGGCGGCCTATAGCGCCTTTGCCCGACATGGCAACGCCGGTCAGCTGCGCTGGATGGCAGACCAGCCCTTACAGGAACGCCCACTGCTTTCGCCCGGTGCGGCCTGGATTATCCGCCGTATTCTGGGCGGTGAGGCTCAGCCTGCGGGTAATGGCAGCGCGCCTGCGGTGGTACCGCTGGCATGGAAGACCGGCACCAGCTACGGCTACCGTGACGCCTGGGCCGTGGGAATCAATCCGCGTTATCTGATTGGCGTTTGGGTCGGACGACCCGATGCAACGCCGGTTGCGGGGCAGTTTGGTTTCGCGTCTGCGGTTCCCGTCATGAATCAGGTTAACAACGTACTGATGAACCGCCTGGCCGGGCGGGCAGTCCCCACCGATCCGCGACCGGCGTCGGTCAGCGTGGCAGGCATCTGCTGGCCTGGCGGGCAGCCGCTGCCCGAGGGAGACGAAAACTGCCGACAACGGCGGCAGAGTTGGGTGCTGAACGACACGCTGCCGCCGACCTTGCTGGCGCCGGGGCAGGAAAGCCTGAGCGGATTGCACCTGCGTTACTGGCAGAACGAACAGGGCTTACGGGTTGCGGCGGATTGCCCGCATGCCATCAGCCATGAACGTCTGGCGTGGCCTTTGCCGCTGGAAGCCTGGCTGCCGCCGCAGGAGCGTCGGGCGCAGCGCTTACCGGCGGTTGATCCCCGGTGTCCGCCCTTGCAGCAGGGCAGTAGCGCGCCGCTGATTGTGACTGGCGTTATTGACGGGCAGCGCGTTCAGCCGCTGCCGGGCAATACTACGCTGGTGATACCGGTTGCGGTGCAGGGCGGTCAGGGCGTTCAGCGCTGGTGGTTTTTAAACGGCGAGCCGCTCGAAACGCAAAGTCAGAACGGCACCCTGTCGCTACCTCTTGATCGGGCAGGGGACTATCAGCTGGTGGTCATGGATGAGGCCGGTCAGCTGGCCTCTGTCGTTTTTACCCGTGGGTGAGTGTTTTTTGCGCTAAATCAGAGTTGAAAAGTATTAGCCCCGACTCAGATCAAGATTTTTCAATAAATTATGGGTTCGGTGATAGGCAACGTCACACTCAACCCCTATAATCGGCGCCGTTTCTTAGCCGGGGCGCGCGCCCTCGGTTTCTTCAGAACGTCAAGACAGAGGTCATCATGGCAATCGAACGTACTTTTTCTATCATCAAGCCAAACGCCGTCGCTAAAAACGTGATCGGTGCCATCTACAACCGTTTTGAAAGCGCAGGCTTCAAAATCGTTGGCGCAAAAATGCTGCAGCTGAGCAAAGAGCAGGCTGAAGGTTTTTACGCAGAGCACCAGGGCAAGCCGTTCTTCGACGGTCTGGTTGAATTCATGACGTCTGGTCCGGTTGTGGTTTCTGTACTGGAAGGTGAAAATGCCGTTCAGCGTCACCGTGACCTGATGGGTGCAACTAACCCTGCTAACGCGCTGGCTGGCACACTGCGTGCAGACTACGCTGACAGCTTCACCGAGAACGCAACCCACGGTTCAGATTCTGCCGAATCAGCCGCCCGTGAAATTGCCTATTTCTTCGGCGAAAACGAAATCTGCCCGCGCACCCGTTAATTGCTTAACGACTGACGCGTACAGGGCTTTACAAAAATCTGCTGAACACGGGCAACTCTAGCCTGTTATCAGGCAGCAGATGTTGTACAATATTGCGCCTTCATTGAGCCAGCTTAGTGAAGGCGCAATTTTTTTCTTTTCCCAACAGCGCCATAACGTGTAACAACGAGGCCAGAGAATATTATGTCCGAACAGATTGTGACGTCCGCGTCCACCTCGCCTATTTCCGTCTCACCCAAAAGCCAAAAAATCAACCTGCTGGATCTCAACCGTCAGCAAATGCGTGAGTTTTTTGTCTCGCTCGGTGAAAAACCCTTCCGTGCCGATCAGGTGATGAAGTGGATTTACCACTACTGCTGCGATGATTTCGAGCAGATGACCGACATTAACAAGAAGCTGCGTAACCGGTTAATGGAACTCACCGAAATTCGCGCCCCGGAAGTGGCTGAAGAGATGCGCTCAACGGATGGCACCATTAAATGGGCTATTCGCGTCGGCGATCAGCTGGTTGAAACGGTGTATATCCCGGAAGGGGATCGCGCCACCTTATGTGTCTCCTCTCAGGTGGGTTGCGCGCTGGAATGTAAATTCTGCTCGACGGCGCAGCAGGGCTTTAACCGCAATCTGCGCGTGTCAGAAATTATTGGTCAGGTCTGGCGTGCCGCAAAAATCGTCGGTGCGGCCAAAGTGACCGGTCAGCGTCCTATCACCAACGTGGTGATGATGGGCATGGGTGAGCCGTTGCTCAACCTGAATAATGTGGTTCCGGCCATGGAAATCATGCTGGATGACTTCGGTTTTGGTTTGTCGAAACGCCGTGTCACCCTGTCGACCTCGGGCGTTGTGCCTGCCCTGGACAAGCTGGGCGACATGATCGACGTTGCGTTGGCGATTTCGCTGCATGCGCCAAACGACAAACTGCGTGACGACATCGTACCCATTAACAAGAAATACAATATTGAAACCTTCCTGGCGGCGGTTAAACGCTATATTGGTAAGTCCAATGCGAACCAGGGACGCGTCACGATCGAATACGTGTTGCTGGATCATGTCAACGACAGCACCGATGACGCGCATGAACTGGCGGCATTGCTGAAAGAAACGCCGTGTAAGATCAACCTTATTCCATGGAACCCCTTCCCCGGGGCACCTTATGGTCGCAGCTCGAACAGCCGCATTGACCGCTTCTCCAAGGTGTTAATGGATTACGGCTTTACCACTATCGTGCGCAAAACCCGTGGTGATGATATTGATGCCGCTTGCGGCCAGTTGGCCGGGGAAGTGATTGACCGTACGAAACGCACCCTGCGTAAGAAAATGGCGGGCGAAGCCATATCTGTGAAGGCGCTCTGAAAGGCTGACTGACAGGGTTTTCCATTCCGTCTCTGCGTGGCAGGCTGCTGCCAGCCACAGCGATAACAGGATGGAAAGGCGATGGGCAAAGGGATGTGCACGGCATTACTGGCCGTTTTTGTTGTAAGCGGTTGTGTCCGTTCGCCGACCCAACCGGGGGCAGCGGAGCTTCGTTTGCAACTGGGTATGCACTACCTCGCGGTAGAGGATTATCCTGCTGCGCGCCGTAATCTCTTACGGGCGCAGGCGGCCGCTCCCCAGGATTACCGCGTACCCCTGGCATTGGCCCGGCTGGCTCAGCGGCAGGGGCACACTGCCGCAGCGCATTATCATTTTCAGCACGCGCAGCGAATTGCGCCACATAATGGTTACATCCCTAACAATTACGGTGCGTTTCTTTGCGCTTTAGGGCAGTATGATGAAGCGCATCAACAGTTTATCCGGGCGAAGGGTGCGCAGGAAGGAGACGCCCGTATCGATGCGTATGAACTGTCGGGGTATTGTTATCTGCGGGCAGGAAACAGAGAAGCAGCGCGTGCTGCTTTGTCGTATGCGCTCGATGCGGACCAGAGTAAAGGAGCGTCGCTACTAGCCGAAGCTGAAAGCGCGGTCGAAAATGACCAGTGGGCTAACGTAGCGCTATTATTAGAGCTTTACCAGCCGCTGCCGGAGACGGCACGCAGCCTGGCGTTACACATACGTTTCGCCGCGCAACAGGGAAATGCCGCAGACGTTTCACGTTATGGCGACCAGTTAGCGCGACGTTTTCCGCAATCGATACAGTACCAGCGTTATTTAGCTAATGAATACTGAAGCCACTCAAGAAAATTCTGCAGTTCATTCCACAGGTACACGCCTGCGTCTGGCCCGTGAACAAATGGGACTCACGCAGCAACATGTTGCTGAACGCCTGTGCCTGAAACTTACTACCGTACGTGATATTGAAGAAGACAAATCACCTGCGGATTTAGCCTCTACCTTCCTGCGCGGTTACATCCGTTCTTATGCGCGTCTGGTGCACATTCCTGAAGAGGAACTGCTGCCGATGATGGAAAAGCAGACGCCGGTTCGTGCCGCAAAAATTGAGCCGATGCAAAGCTTCTCCCTGGGCAAACGGCGTAAGAAACGCGACGGCTGGCTGATGATTTTTACCTGGCTGGTGGTCTTTGTCGTGATCGGCCTGACAGGCGCCTGGTGGTGGCAGAACCATAAAGCCTCACAGGATGAGCTGGTGTCGATGGCCGATCAAAACGGCAGTAACAGCGACAGCAGCCAGTCTATCCCCCTGGGACAGACGAACGGCGCATCAACCGATAACAGCACCAGCGTGCCGTTGAGCAATAATGCCGCCAGCACACCGGCGAACGCCGATGAATCCACCGGCACGGCGCCTGCTGAAAACAGTAACAGCAGTAACAGCACTGCCGCGGCTGCCCAGCAGGAAGAGAATAACGCCGTTGTTTCGCCTTCTCAGGCACCGACTTCGACCAGCCCCGCACCGGCCAGCACCAATACGGCGCAGCAGATGCCAGTGGGCGCGGCGGCGGTTAGCGAACCGGCGGCGGATCCGAATGCCGTGGTGATGACCTTTACCGGCGACTGCTGGCTGGAAGTCAGCGATGCAACGGGTAAGAAACTGTTTAGCGGTATCCAGCGCAGCGGTGGCAAGCTGAGCCTGTCTGGCACGGCTCCCTATCGTCTGAAAATTGGCGCGCCATCCGTGGTTCAGGTGCAATATCAGAATAAACCCGTTGATTTAAGTCGCTTTATCCGTAATAACCAGGTTGCTCGCCTGACGTTGGGTGCGCAATAACAGCGTATCGCGTGTACCGGGCAATTGTGGAGAAGAAATATGCATAACCAAGCACCCATTATCCGTCGTAAGTCTAAACGTATTTACGTCGGCCAGGTGCCCATTGGCGACGGTGCGCCAATCGCCGTTCAGTCGATGACCAACACCCGCACGACTGACGTAGCCGCGACGGTCAATCAGATCAAAGCCCTTGAGCGCGTAGGCGTCGATATCGTCCGCGTCTCGGTGCCCACCATGGATGCCGCCGAAGCGTTTAAGCTGATTAAGCAGCAGGTGAACGTCCCCCTGGTGGCTGATATCCACTTTGACTACCGTATCGCGCTAAAAGTCGCGGAGTATGGAGTGGACTGCCTGCGTATCAATCCGGGTAATATCGGTAATAACGAGCGTATTCGTGCGGTGGTTGACTGCGCCCGCGATAACAATATCCCCATTCGTATCGGTGTTAACGCCGGATCGCTGGAAAAAGATCTGCAGGAAAAATACGGTGAGCCTACACCGCAGGCCCTGCTGGAATCGGCGATGCGCCATGTCGATCATCTGGATCGTCTTAACTTCGATCAGTTTAAAGTCAGCGTGAAAGCCTCTGATGTGTTTCTGGCGGTTGAATCCTACCGTTTGTTGGCAAAGCAGATCGAGCAGCCGCTGCATCTTGGTATTACCGAAGCGGGCGGTGCACGTGCCGGTGCGGTGAAATCGGCGATTGGTCTGGGGCTGTTACTGGCCGAAGGCATTGGCGACACGCTGCGTATTTCTCTGGCAGCCGATCCGGTTGAAGAGGTAAAGGTTGGCTTTGATATCCTGAAGTCGCTGCGCATCCGCTCTCGCGGGATCAACTTCATCGCCTGTCCGACCTGTTCACGTCAGGAGTTTGACGTCATTGGCACGGTAAACGCGCTGGAGCAGCGACTGGAAGACATTATCACGCCGATGGACGTCTCCATCATCGGTTGCGTGGTGAATGGGCCTGGCGAAGCCACCGTTTCTACGCTTGGCGTGACCGGCAGTAATAAGAAAAGCGGCTTCTATGAAGATGGCGTGCGCCAGCGCGAACGTCTGGACAATGACGATATGATCGATCAACTGGAAGCGCGCATTCGTGCCAAAGCGGCCATGCTGGATGAAACCCGTCGTATTGACGTGCAGCAACTGGAAAAATAATCCGTTGCGTGTACGGCGTGCATGACTTTTTTAGCTGAACCTGTGCGGTTTCATCCTCATGAGGTATGATGCCGGACAGGTTTTTTTGCATTAAGAGATTTTAACGTGGCGAAGAATATTCAAGCGATTCGCGGGATGAACGATTTCCTGCCTGCGGATACGGCCATCTGGCAACGGGTTGAAGATGTACTGAAGTCAGTGCTGGCGAGTTATGGTTACAGCGAAATTCGCTTACCCATCGTAGAGCAGACTCCTCTTTTCAAACGCGCAATTGGTGAAGTCACCGATGTGGTTGAAAAAGAGATGTATACCTTTGACGATCGCAATGGCGAAAGCCTGACGCTTCGTCCGGAAGGCACGGCGGGCTGCGTGCGCGCAGGTATCGAACACGGTCTGCTTTATAACCAGGAACAGCGCCTGTGGTACATGGGGCCAATGTTCCGCTACGAGCGTCCTCAGAAAGGGCGTTACCGCCAGTTTCATCAGATAGGCGTTGAAGTCTTTGGTCTGCAGGGGCCGGATATCGATGCCGAATTGATCATGCTGAACGCACGCTGGTGGAAAGCGTTGGGCATCGCCGACCATGTTCGTCTGGAACTGAACTCCATTGGTTCGCCTGAAGCCCGTGCCAACTATCGCGATGCGCTGGTGGCGTTTCTGGAACAGCATAAAGAGGCGCTGGATGAAGACTGTAAGCGCCGTATGTACAGTAACCCGATGCGCGTGCTCGACAGTAAAAATCCTGATATTCAGACGCTGCTGAACGATGCGCCTCAGTTGGGCGATTATCTGGATGTGGAGTCACGCGAGCATTTTGACGGGCTGCGCGCGCTGTTAGACGACGCGGGTATTGCTTACACGGTGAATCAGCGGCTGGTGCGTGGGCTGGATTATTACAACCGCACGGTGATTGAATGGGTTACCGACAGCCTGGGCTCCCAGGGGACCGTTTGCGGTGGCGGTCGTTATGATGGGCTGGTAGAACAGTTGGGTGGCCGTGCCACACCGGGTGTCGGTTTCGCAATGGGAATGGAACGCCTGGTGTTGTTAGTGCAGGCGGTGAATCCGGAATTTGAACCCGCGCGCAATGTCGATGTCTATGTTATCGCTTCAGGTCAGGGCGTTCAGTCAGCGGCGATGCAGCTGGCAGAAAAACTGCGCGATCACCTGCCTGAAATGAAACTGATGACCAACTTTGGCGGCGGTAACTTCAAGAAGCAGTTCGCCCGTGCGGATAAATGGGGCGCCCGCGTTGCCCTGGTGCTGGGCGAAGATGAACAGAAGGCCGGTCAGGTCGTGATTAAAGACCTGCGCAATGGCGAACAGCAAACGCTGGCGCAGGCGGACGCGGCTGCTGCACTGCGCACGCTGTTGCAGTAAGCGTGTCAAAGCACAACCATTGAAAGGAGAAGGATTGCGTGGAAGTTTATAGCAATGAGAACGAACAGGTTGATGCGCTGCGTCGCTTTTTCGCCAACAACGGTAAAGCCTTAGCCGTAGGCGTGGTTATCGGGATTGCTGCACTGGGCGGCTGGCGCTACTGGTCCAGCCATCAGCAGGATTCCGCGAAAACCGTATCGGCAGAATACCAAAAAGTCACCCGTGCGATGCAGGCCGGTAAGCCAGAAACCCTGGAAGCCGTCAACACGTTCGCCAGCGAAAACAGCAATACTTACGGTGCCCTGGCGGCCCTGGATCTGGCTAAGCAGTATGTCGACAGCAATCAGCTGGACAAAGCCGCTACCTTGCTGCAAAACGGATTGAAAGATACTAAAGATGCCAACCTGCAGGCGGTTATCAACCTGCGCCTGGCACGCATTCAACTGCAACAGAATCAGGCTGATGCGGCACTTAAAACCCTTGACAGTGTGAAGGGTGATGGCTGGACAGCCATTGTCGCTGATATCCGCGGCGAAGCGCTGCTCAGCAAGGGCGATAAGCAGGGCGCGCGCGATGCATGGAGCAAAGGCGTAGAATCTGACGCGTCTCCTGCACTGAAGCAAATGATGCAGATGAAGATGAATAACTTAAGCTAAGCCAGTCAAGAGAGAGCGCATGGAATTACGTAAATACCTGCTGCCGGGGCTGATCTCAGTCACCTTGCTCAGCGGTTGCTCGCTATTCAGCGGCGAAGAAGATGTAGTGAAAATGGCCCCATTGCCGAAGGTGGAAAACCAATTTACGCCTCAAACGGTATGGAGCACCGGCGTGGGTGATGGTATCGGTGATTTTTACTCCAACCTGCACCCCACCTGGCAAGACGGCACCGTTTATGCTGCTGACCGCTTTGGTATCGTAAAAGCGCTCGACGCGGCCGATGGTAAAGAAAAATGGAAAGTCGATCTCTCTGAGAAGACCGGCTTCTTCTCGAAAAACCGTTCTGCCATGCTGTCCGGCGGCATCACCGTGAGCGGCGATCGCCTCTATATTGGCAGCGAACGCGGGCAGGTCTATGCACTGAACACCAGCGATGGTGCCATTGCCTGGCAGGCGAAAGCGGCGGGTGAAGCCCTGTCGCGTCCTGTGGTCAGCGATGGTCTGGTATTGATTCATACCAGTAACGGCATGTTGCAGGGCCTGGATCAGGCCACGGGAGCGGTGAAGTGGACCGTCAACCTGGATATGCCTGCGCTGTCACTGCGCGGAGAATCTGCGCCGTCTGTGGCCTTTGGTGGCGCCATTGTGGGCGGCGATAACGGCCGTGTCAGTGCCGTTATCCTGAACCAGGGCCAGTTGATTTGGCAGCAGCGTATTTCACAGCCCAGCGGCGCAACGGAAATTGATCGCCTGAGCGATGTGGATACCACGCCGGTCATTGTCAACGGCGTGGTCTATGCGCTGGCTTACAATGGCAACCTGACCGCACTGGATTTACGCTCAGGTCAGATTTTATGGAAACGTGAAATCGGCGGCGTTAAAGATCTGATTGTCGATGCGGGTCGCATCTACCTGGTCGATCAGGACGATCGTGTGATTGCGCTGAATGCGGATGGCGGTGTCGCTATCTGGCGTCAAAGCGAGCTGCTGCATCGTAATCTGACTTCACCGGTTCTCTATAACGGCTACCTTGTGGTCGGCGACAGCGAAGGTTACCTGCACTGGATGAACACCACCGATGGTCGTTTTGTTGCCCAGCAAAAGCTGGACAGCTCAGGCTTCCAGACTGAGCCAGTCGTCGCCAGCGACAAGCTGCTGATTCAGTCAAAAGACGGTGAAGTTTACGCCATTACTCGCTAACGGGTAAGTTGTCAGGCAGGGTGGTTCCCTGGCACAACGGCTCCTGATTTCATCAGGGGCCGTTTCGTTTTTAGTCAGGCATGGTATCCTTAGCGCCTTAAGCCTGAACTGAGCGGCTAAAGCCGTTATAATCACGCCATTCGGGCGATTTAATACATTATTGAGGCATTGTTATGGTACCTGTGGTCGCGCTGGTTGGGCGTCCCAATGTGGGAAAATCTACGCTATTTAACCGTTTAACCCGCACACGAGATGCGCTGGTAGCGGATTTTCCTGGACTGACTCGCGATCGCAAATATGGTCGCGCCGAAGTGGAAGGGCGCGAATTTATTGTTATCGATACCGGCGGTATTGATGGCACCGAAGACGGTGTTGAAACGCGCATGGCGGAGCAGTCGCTGCTGGCGATCGAAGAAGCCGATGTTGTGCTGTTTATGGTCGACGCTCGCGCAGGCATGATGGCCGCCGATCAGCAAATTGCAAAGCATCTCCGCTCTCGTCAAAAAGCAACGTTTCTGGTGGCGAATAAAACCGACGGACTGGATCCGGATCAGGCGGTGGTGGATTTCTATTCTCTGGGCCTGGGTGAAATTCACGCCATCGCGGCCTCGCACGGTCGTGGCGTAACCAGCCTGCTGGAAACGGCGCTGCTGCCGTGGATGGAAAAGGTCGATCCGGTTGAGTTCACCGAAGAAGATGAAAACGAAGCTTACTGGGCAGCCTTAGCGGCAGAAGAAAACGGTGAGGAAGAGGAAGAAGAAGACGATTTCGATCCCACAACCTTACCGATTAAGCTGGCGATTGTTGGCCGTCCTAACGTAGGTAAGTCTACGTTGACTAACCGCATCCTCGGTGAAGATCGCGTGGTCGTTTACGACATGCCGGGCACCACCCGTGACAGTATCTACATTCCGATGGAACGTGACGGTCGCGAGTATGTGTTGATCGATACGGCGGGCGTACGTAAGCGCGGTAAAATTACGGATACGGTAGAGAAATTCTCAGTCATTAAAACGTTGCAGGCGATCGAAGATGCCAACGTCGTCATGCTGGTGATTGACGCCCGTGCCGGCATTTCCGATCAGGATCTGTCGCTGCTGGGCTTTATTCTCAACAGTGGACGCTCCCTGGTTATCGTCGTGAATAAATGGGATGGCCTGTCGCAGGAAGTGCGTGACGAAGTCAAAGAGACGCTGGATTTCCGCCTGGGCTTTATCGATTTCGCACGCGTGCACTTTATTTCTGCGTTGCACGGCAGCGGCGTAGGTAACCTGTTTGAGTCCGTTACGGAAGCCTACGACTGCTCTACAAAACGTGTCAATACCTCCCTCCTGACGCGCATCATGAATATGGCGGCGGAAGACCATCAGCCACCGCTGGTTCGCGGTCGTCGCGTTAAACTGAAATATGCCCATGCGGGCGGTTACAACCCACCGATTGTGGTGATCCACGGTAATCAGGTTAAAGACCTGCCGGATTCCTACAAACGTTATTTGATGAACTATTTCCGCCGTTCACTTAACGTGATGGGAACGCCCATCCGCATTCAGTTTAAAGAGGGTGAAAACCCTTACGAAGGCAAACGCAATCTGCTGACGCCGACGCAACAGCGCAAGCGTAAGCGTCTGATGGCGCATATGAAAAAGAATAAGCGTTAATTGATCGAGGGCCAGGTGGCCCTCTTTTTTTTGCCCTAAGATTGCGTTTATTTGCATAGTCGGATGAAAATATGCGCGCAATGTGTGAAAAATGTTATCAACCCCTGGCCCCTGACGAGATCGATCTTATCTGCACCGGGTGCGGTGTTCGTTATCGCTACCAGCCTGTCTGCCCCGACTGCCATCAGCCCCTTGAGCAACTCAAAAGTTGCGGCGCGACCGACTATTTTTGTCATCATAGTCACGGCTTAATTTCCAGACGTCGTCTCACTTACAGGATTTTTCCTGTCTGACGCCTGGCCACTTCAACCTGCAACACATGAAGATCCCAACGCTGCGAACCGTAACGGCGTAAAAATTTGTAGCGAAAATGCTATTGCTTCGTAACAAACCCGTTTAAACCTTCACGGGATAACGTACCAGGTGGTACAATTTTGCCGCGTCATGACGGGGGCGCCCCGTGCGGGCTGTCTCCGGAACACATCATTCATTTCATGAACGCGGGTCCGCTTTAATTGGAATAAAACAACGCTGCTTCTTTTACCTGCAACGTGACCGGCGATGAGCCGGGTCGCGCACAGGGCTGGAGCGGTTTTGTTTATCAGGAGAGTAAGTGTTATGGCTGAAACATCATCTCGATCCGGTAAAGGGTTGAGAATATGGTCCGTGCTGCTCGGGCTGGTGCTACTGGCAACCGGCCTGTTCTTTGCGGTTGGCGGGGGACAACTCGCGACGCTTGGCGGCAGTTGGTATTTTCTGGTTGCAGGCATCGTTACGGTGCTGTCAGCCATTCAGTTTTTCCGTGCGAAATCCTCCGCGGTTGTCCTGTTCCTGCTGGTGTTTGTAGGAACGTTAATCTGGGCCGTCATTGACGCCGGACTGCAATTCTGGCCTCTGGTTTCCCGCCTGATGGTGCCTGCAGGTCTGATGATTCTGGCGTTCATCACCTGGCCTTCGCTGCGCAAGCGCGAAAACAAGCCTTCGCTGGCAAAAGTGTCGTATGCCTTTTCTGCCGTGATTGCCGTAGGCATGGTCGCTACCTTAGTTCAGATGTTTCAGCCCCATCCTACCGTTGCCTCAACCGGTCAGGAACTGCCGCTGATTCCGGTAGATAAGTCAAAGCAACAGCAAAACTGGGATCACTACGGGAATACCGCAGGGGGAAGCCGCTTTGTTGCGCTGGACCAGATTACTCGCGATAACGTGAAAGATCTGCAGGTCGCCTGGACTTATCACACCGGCGATATCCCTGAAAGCCCAACCGGCAATGGCGCTGAAGATCAGCAAACGCCGCTGCAGGTGGGAAATACCGTTTATCTTTGCACCCCGCACAACAACGTGATCGCGGTGGAAGCCGACAGCGGTAAGCAGATTTGGAAGCGTGAGATTAATGCTCAGGCAGAAGTCTGGCCGCGCTGCCGTGGTCTGGCCTATTTTGATGCGACCAAACCGCTTACCCAGCCGACCCAACCGGGTTCTACGCCGGTTCCTGGCGTTACGCTGGCGGCCGGAGACAGCTGCCAGCGCCGTATTCTGATGAATACCATCGATGCGCGCCTGATTGCCATTAATGCTGATAACGGCGAGTTCTGTGAGGATTTTGGTAACCACGGTATCGTGGATCTCAAAAAGGGCCTGGGCGATGCGCCCGATCCGCTTTATCAGCTCACCTCTGCACCAACGATTGCCGGTACCACCGTTGTCGTAGGCGGGCGCGTGGCTGACAACGTTAAAACAGATATGCCTGGCGGCGTGTTACGCGGTTTTGACGTGATCACCGGCCAGATGCGTTGGGCCTTTGACCCGGGCAATACCGATCCGAATGCTATTCTGATGCCGGGCAAGGACTATACGCGGAGTACGCCAAACTCATGGGCGCCGATGTCCTACGATCCGGCCATGAACACCGTGTTTATTCCGATGGGAAGCTCATCGGTTGACCTGTGGGGCGCAAACCGCAACGCACTCGATCATAAATACGGTGCCTCCGTACTGGCACTCGATGCAACAACCGGTAAAGAGAAGTGGGTTTATCAGACCGTGCATAACGATCTGTGGGACTTCGATCTGCCGATGCAGCCGAGCCTGATCGACTTCCCGATGAAAGACGGCAGCACCAAGCCTGCGGTCGTGATCGGCGGCAAAACCGGCATGATCTTTGTGCTGGACCGGATGACCGGCAAGCCACTGACCAAAGTGGAAGAGCTGCCAATGCCGCAGGGACATATCCCTAACGAGCAGTACACTAAAACCCAGCCGCATTCGACCGGTATGCCGATGATTGGTAATCAGACGCTGAAAGAGTCCGATATGTGGGGGGCCACGCCGTTCGATCAGCTTGCCTGCCGTATCGCCTTTAAATCTATGCGCTATGACGGCCTGTTTACCGTGCCGGGCACGGATAAGTCGCTGAGTTTCCCGGGTTCGCTGGGCGGAATGAACTGGGGCAGTATGTCCACCGATCCGAATAACAACCTGTTGTTTGTTAACGACATGCGTTTAGGATTGTGGGTACAGATGATTCCGGTTGATACCAGCAAGGTTTCCCGTGGCAGCAACGGCGGTGAGGCGATCAATACCGGCATGGGCGCCGTTCCACTGAAAGGTACGCCTTATGCGGTGAATAAGAACCGCTTTATGTCACCGCTGGGCATTCCTTGCCAGGCACCCCCGTTCGGTACCTTGTCTGCTATCGATATGAAAACGCAGAAAATCGTCTGGCAGGTTCCGGTGGGTACCGTGCAGGATACCGGTCCGTTCGGGATCAAAATGCGCGCGAAAATGCCAATCGGCATGCCAACGCTGGGCGGCACGCTGGCAACCCAGGGCGGCCTGGTGTTTATCGCCGGTACGCAGGATTACTATCTGCGTGCGTTTGATAGCGCAACGGGTAAAGAAGTGTGGAAAGCGCGTCTGCCCGTTGGCAGTCAGGGCGGCCCGATGAGCTACGTCTCGCCGAAAACCGGCAAGCAGTACATTCTGATCTCTGCAGGCGGCGCGCGTCAGTCACCGGATCGCGGTGACTACGTGATTGCTTATGCGCTGCCAGACAGCAAGTAACAGCGATAACGGGTAAAATAAAAGGGCCGCTCGCGGCCCTTTTTTTGTGCTTATTTTCCGTCGCGGAAGAGCGACACCAGCTCCGGCGGGGCCGACTGTTCCGGTATCAGGATCACCACCGTACCGGCCTCACGGCGCGTGGCGTACTGGATCTGGATACGAAAATAGCGCTGATCCCCGCATCCTACCTTAGTGGCTTTATCCTCTGACTCGCCCAGCGGCATCGCCTGCTCCAGCACTTTGCAGACGCGCTGTTTCTCTGGCGCAGGAAGTTCACCTAAGGGAAAACGACGCTCGCTGCGTAAGCCGGGGATAAAAGCAAAGCCACCTTCGCGCGTCACCACAATGGTGGCGTCGTCGGTAAGTTCGGGGAGTTGACTCATAATACGCCTACCTCTTTCCACGCCTGTTCAATTTTGCTGCCGACGGAACGATCAAAGCGCTTTTCACCGTGCTGCACGGTCAACTGTGCAAAGGTTTTGAAGTCAGCATCCTGATGCAAATTATCATCACACAAGGTGTCATACCACGCTTGCCCTGCCTGTTCCCAGGCAAAACCACCTAGTGCTTGTGCTGCCAGATAAAAGGCACGGTTAGGAATGCCAGAGTTCAGGTGCACGCCGCCGTTGTCTTCTCGCGTTTTAATATAGTCGTCCATATGGCCCGGTTGCGGATCTTTACCCAACATTGGGTCGTCATAAGCGGTACCAGGGTGCGACATCGATCGCAAGCCTTTGCCATTGATGCCTTTCGCCAGCAGGCCTTCACCAATAATCCAGTCGGCCTTATCGGCAGTCTGTTTTTTACTGAACTGCTTCACCAGGGAGCCAAAGACATCGGACATGGATTCATTTAGCGCGCCAGCCTGTTCAAAATAGATCAAACCGGCTTCGGTTTCTGTGACACCGTGCGATAACTCATGCGCAACAACATCGATAGCGATAGTAAAACGGTTAAAGATCTCACCATCGCCGTCGCCGAACACCATCTGCTGTCCGTTCCAGAAAGCGTTCTGATATTTTTCACCATAGTGAACGGTTCCTGCTAATTTCAAACCGTTATTGTCCAGAGAATTGCGTTTATATATCTGCCAGAAGAAATCGTGTGTGACGCCAAGATAGTTCCAGGCTTCGTCGGCGGCAACGTCACCATTTGAAGACTGGCCTTCTTTACGCACCAGGGTTCCCGGCAACGTTTCCTTGTTTTGGGCATCATAGATTTCACGCTCAATCTTCCCGGCCTGCTTGGTTTTCGGCGCAGCCGTCTTTTGCCAGTGCTCCGCCATCAGGTGCTGAACGTGGGTGAGGGTACGGCGCGCCTGCTCCTGCTGATGACCGGAACCGTGGGCGATAATCTTACGGAGAATATAGGGAGGGATAACGCTGAAAGCCATTGTAGACTCCTTGGCACGAGGGATGTACCAGGAAGTATAGTTAAGAAATGCTTTTCTTTCGTTTCGGTTTTTCGGGAATAAGCTGCGTGACCTGACTTTCTACCCAACCATCATCGAGACGGGTACGCAGTAAATCGCCTGTGCTCACCTGGCGCGTTTTCTTCACCACCTGGCCAGCGTTGTCGGTCGTGACGCTAAATCCACGCGCCAGCGTGGCTAACGGACTGACGCCTTCCAGCTGGGCCGCAAGCTGACCGAAGCGGTTTTTATCACGGTTAAGCAATTTTTCCATGCTTTGTTGCAGGCGATAGTGCCAGCTTTGTAGGCTTTTTTGCGCCAGATACAGGCGCTGCTGTGGCTGCTGCTGCGCCAGGCGCTGTGACAGGCGGTCCTGCTGGCGAGTGGCATTGCGAAGCCGCTGTTCCATCGCCTCGCCCAACCGCTGCTGCAGGCGAAACAGTGCGGTTTGCTGGCGAGCCAGACGCAGTTGAGGATGCTGCTGCTGCAGGCGATGATCCAGGCGACTGAATACCCGCTGCTGGCGCGCCAGATAATAATCCATTGCCATCTCCAGCCGCTGTTGCTGTGACTGCAACTGACGCAGGAGTTCAAGTTGATTACGGCTGACAATCTCTGCCGCAGCGGAAGGCGTTGGCGCGCGCAGGTCAGCAACAAAATCGGCAATGGTGACGTCGGTTTCATGGCCAACCGCGCTGACCACGGGAATGCGACTGGCAAAAATCGCACGCGCAACGCGCTCGTCATTAAAACTCCACAGATCTTCCAGCGAACCGCCGCCGCGACCCACGATCAGCACGTCGCACTCGGCACGCTGGTTCGCAAGCTCAATGGCGCGCACGATAGCGGCAGGCGCATCTACGCCCTGAACGGCAGTGGGATAAATCACAACGGGCAGTGAGGGATCGCGACGATGCAGCACGCGCAGAACATCGTGCAGGGCTGCACCCGTCGCAGAGGTGACCACGCCAACCTGCTTAGCCGGCTGTGGTAAGGGCTTCTTGTGTTCGGCTTCGAACAAGCCTTCCTGCGCCAGCCTGGCTTTCAGTTGCTCAAACTGCTGCTGTAGCAGGCCTTCACCGGCGGGATGCATACTTTCAATAATCAGCTGATAATCGCCGCGCGGTTCATAGAGTGTGATATTTGCGCGAACCAGGACCTGCTGGCCGTGCTGGGGACGGAACGTCACACGACGATTACCGTTACGGAACATGGCGCAGCGGACCTGGGCGCCATCATCTTTCAGGGTAAAGTACCAGTGGCCAGAAGCGGGCTGGGTGAAATTGGAGATCTCGGCGCTGAGCCAAACCAGGCCCATCTCATTCTCCAGCAGCTGACGCACTGTCGTATTGAGACGGCTGACGGTAAAAATATTGGCGTTTGGCGGCAGCGACATGTGACGAAGATCAAATTCCAAATCAGTAGGTTAATCAGTCGATACTACATTGCTGATTGCGCGGATCAAGACTTTTTCTCAAATAATAGTGGAGGCAATCGATTACGGCCTGTATAATGCCGCGGCAATATTTTATCTATTCTCACGCACCCGAGGTGGAGTATTGCCATGTTAAGAATCGCTAAAGAAGCACTCACTTTTGACGACGTCCTGCTCGTTCCTGCACACTCCACCGTCCTGCCGAATACGGCCGATCTCAGCACTCAGCTGACCAAAAACATTCGTCTGAATATTCCCATGCTTTCTGCTGCAATGGATACCGTGACCGAAGCGGGTCTGGCTATTGCGCTGGCGCAAGAGGGCGGTCTGGGCTTCATTCACAAAAATATGTCGATTGATCGCCAGGCAGATGAAGTGCGTAAGGTTAAAAAGCATGAAAGCGGCGTCGTCACCGAACCGCAGACCGTGTTGCCCACCACTACGCTGGCGGAAGTGAAAGAACTGACCGAACGCAACGGCTTTGCCGGTTACCCGGTCGTGAACGCGGATAACGAGCTGGTGGGCATTATCACCGGTCGCGATGTGCGCTTCGTCACCGATCTTACCCAGCCCGTGACGGCCGTGATGACGCCAAAAGAGCGCCTGGTGACAGTGAAAGAGGGTGAAGCCCGTGATGTCGTCCTGCACAGAATGCATGAAAAGCGCGTAGAAAAAGCGCTGGTGGTGGATGACAGCTTCCACCTGCTGGGGATGATCACCGTTAAAGACTTCCAGAAAGCCGAACGTAAACCTAACGCCTGTAAAGATGCGCAGGGTCGTCTGCGCGTCGGTGCGGCTGTAGGCGCCGGTGCGGGCAACGAAGAGCGCGTAGATGCGCTGGTTGCTGCCGGTGTGGACGTACTGCTGATTGACTCGTCGCATGGCCATTCAGAAGGCGTACTGCAGCGTATCCGTGAAACCCGCGCTAAGTATCCTGACCTTGAAATCGTCGGCGGCAACGTTGCAACAGGTGCGGGCGCGCTGGCCCTGGTTGAAGCTGGCGTGAGCGCGGTTAAAGTCGGTATCGGCCCGGGCTCCATCTGTACTACGCGTATCGTTACCGGTGTGGGTGTCCCTCAGATCACCGCCGTTTCAGATGCCGTGGCCGCGCTGGAAGGCACCGGCATTCCGGTTATCGCGGACGGCGGTATTCGTTTCTCTGGTGATATCGCGAAGGCGATTGCTGCGGGCGCATCCTGCGTCATGGTGGGATCGATGCTGGCAGGGACCGAAGAATCGCCGGGTGAAATCGAACTTTATCAGGGCCGCTCTTTTAAATCCTACCGTGGAATGGGCTCGCTGGGCGCCATGTCTAAAGGTTCATCGGATCGTTACTTCCAGACCGATAACGCTGCTGACAAGCTGGTGCCAGAAGGTATTGAAGGCCGCGTGGCTTATAAAGGCCGCCTGAAAGAGATCGTGCATCAGCAAATGGGCGGCCTGCGTTCCTGCATGGGCCTGACCGGCTGCCAGACCATTGATGATCTGCGCACCAAAGCCGAATTCGTGCGCATCAGCGGCGCGGGCATCAATGAAAGCCACGTGCACGACGTGACCATCACCAAAGAGTCACCGAACTACCGTATGGGTTCATAACCCCGTAAGATTTCCCGCCCGGCAACAGCCGGGCGCTTTACTTTAAGTCACCGTTCTGGAAACCCCTCAATGACGACGGAAAATATCCATAAGCACCGCATTCTGATTCTCGATTTTGGTTCTCAATATACGCAGCTGGTTGCGCGCCGCGTACGTGAGCTTGGCGTGTACTGTGAACTCTGGGCCTGGGATGTCACCGAAGAGCAGATTCGGAAGTTCAATCCAAGCGGCATCATTCTGTCTGGCGGCCCGGAAAGCACAACCGAGCATGGCAGCCCGCGCGCGCCTGACTATGTGTTCACGGCTGGCGTGCCGGTTCTGGGTGTTTGTTATGGCATGCAGACCATGGCGATGCAGTTGGGCGGCAAGGTGGAAGGATCCAACGAGCGTGAGTTTGGCTATGCGCAGGTTGAAGTCAACACGGCAAGCGCCCTGATTCGCGATATTGAAGACGCCATCAGCGCAGCCGGTAAACCGTTGCTGGATGTCTGGATGAGTCACGGTGACAAAGTGACCGCTATCCCTGCTGACTTTGTTACCGTTGCCAGTACAGAAACCTGTCCATTTGCCATCATGGCGAACGAAGAGAAACGCTTCTACGGCGTGCAGTTCCATCCGGAAGTGACGCATACGCGTCAGGGGCTGCGCATGCTGGAACGTTTTGTTATCGATATTTGTGAATGTGAAGCGCTCTGGACACCGGCAAAAATCATCGAAGATGCCGTCGAGCGTCTGCGCGTGCAGGTCGGCAACGACAAAGTGATTCTGGGCTTATCTGGCGGTGTGGATTCGTCAGTGACCGCCATGCTACTGCATCGCGCCATCGGTAAAAACCTGACCTGCGTATTCGTCGATAACGGGCTGCTGCGCCTGAACGAAGCTGAGCAGGTGCTGGACATGTTTGGCGACCATTTTGGTCTGAATATCGTTCACGTTGATGGCGAAGCGCGTTTCCTGGACGCCCTGGCCGGGGAAAACGATCCGGAAGCGAAGCGTAAAATCATCGGCCGCGTCTTTGTTGAAGTCTTTGACGAGCAGGCACTGCGCCTGGAAGACGTGAAGTGGCTGGCGCAGGGTACTATCTACCCTGATGTGATTGAATCGGCTGCCTCTGCTACCGGTAAAGCGCACGTGATCAAGTCGCACCACAACGTCGGCGGCCTGCCGAAAGAGATGAAGATGGGCCTGGTCGAGCCGCTGCGCGAGCTGTTTAAAGATGAAGTGCGCAAGATCGGTCTGGAGCTGGGCCTGCCTTACGATATGCTCTATCGTCATCCATTCCCGGGGCCAGGCCTTGGCGTGCGCGTACTGGGTGAAGTGAAGAAAGAGTACTGCGACCTGTTGCGTCGTGCGGATGCCATCTTTATTGAAGAGCTGCATAAAGCCGATCTCTACAACAAAGTCAGCCAGGCCTTTACCGTGTTCCTGCCTGTACGTTCTGTTGGCGTCATGGGCGATGGCCGCAAGTATGACTGGGTCGTTTCACTGCGCGCGGTAGAAACCATCGACTTCATGACCGCCCACTGGGCGCACCTGCCCTACGACTTCCTGGGCCGCGTGTCCAACCGCATCATCAACGAAGTTAACGGTATTTCCCGGGTAGTTTATGATATTTCCGGCAAGCCACCGGCGACGATTGAGTGGGAATGATTTAGCGTCCGGCTCAGACCGACAGTAAACAGTGTAAAACGAAGCCCGCGTTATGCGGGCTTTTTGCATTTTAGCTCCCGCATTGTCTGGCCGATAGTCGCTTCGCCGGAACGGCGAGGGATATCACTGACTTTCGCCTGCAAAATGAGTTCGCGTTGAACAGCGCACGGCGCTGAAGCGAACTTAGGATCTACGCCAGGCGGCAGGCAGGAGACGTACGACGCGAAGCTCGGTGACGACAATCCCCACCAGGATTAGCGCCGCTCCTGCAAGTCTTTCCGGCGGCAGACGATCGCCCGCGAGAAAATAACCAAAAATCCCACTAAACACAGGTTCGCAAATCAGTATCAGGGCGACCTTTTCCGGGGCCAGAACAGCCTGAGCACGATTCTGAATGGCGTACGCCAGGGCTGTTGCGAACAGGGCCAGTGACAGGATTGTTAATGCTGTCGGCAGCGAGTGAGGTAAAGAAAACTGGTCACGGGCGACGCTCCATAACAAAGAAAGCACGCCAACGATGCCCAGTTGTATCGATGTTGATGCCAGGGAAATGTCAGGCGTTGTGAAAGTCGACACGATGACGATGTGTACGGCGAAGCACACCGCACAACCCAGAATAAGTAAGTCACCATAGTGCACCCTGAACCCGTCAAGGCTGAGTAAGCCAAGCCCAAACACGGCAATGGCGGTTCCTGCTGCCTGTTTAGCACTGGGGCGTCCTCTGCCGATGAGATAGATACACAACGGCGTGAAAACGGTGCACAAGCCTGTGATGAACCCGGCATTGGAGGGCGTTGTGTAAGCTGTGCCGGATGTCTGCAGGGAAAATGCAGCGAAGAGCACGATGCCCGCCAATACCGCACTCACCCAGTCACGTGGCTTCAGGTGGCGAAAAGAACGGATCGAAAAGGGGAGAAGCGCAAAAGCCGCCAGGGTAAACATCCACGCGTTCAGGGTGGATGCGGCCATGACGCCCAGCGTGTCGTGCTTCGCAACGAAGCTCCAGCCCCATACAGCCGTGACGGCTAAAAGCGCGATTGACCAAAGGATGCGATATGACATAGTTGTCCCTTAGGCAGGCATTTATACCGAATGCCTGGCCCAGAATTGTATGTCAGCGGTACCCAAAGCGGTTTACGATAATTCAGTAAAAAGCTCCTGGCAATCCTTAACGCTGTTCCTGCGGCGGCTATCCGAAATTTCAACTGTTGATGACGCGAAGTAGCGAGTTAGAAGGGGGCAGTACAAGGTGCCAGCAACCGGGAATTTGATAAGGTCAGGGTTCTGTGGCTGGTGGTGGTCGGGATGAGCAATGAGCAGACGTTGATAACATTACTGCCTCGCTACAAGCCTGCTTAACGGCGGGTTTTTCCTTTCACTGGTCGAAGGCCGTTTTTGGGTGAAGGCATAAATACTTGCGCGGAGTGGAGAAGGGTGATCACGCCCTGATGCCTGTCAGCCTTTAAGCCAGAAAAAAATCAGCCGGTGCTATCCGGCTGATTTTATTTACCGCATGTCTGCACGAACAAAAAAATACGAATCCGCTGTCGGGCGATGTTTACTTAAGGTGTTCCTTCAATTCCGCTGACGCCTGGCCAATCGCCGTGCGTACCGTCGGCTCTTTACTCAAGGCATTCAGCAAACCAAAGTCGTGAATCATGCCGTTATAGCGGGTCACCGTCACCGGTACACCGGCGGCATCCAGCTTACGTCCAAAGGCTTCACCTTCATCGCGCAGCACGTCGAGTTCGGCAGTCTGAATCAGCGTTGGCGGTAAACCGGCCAGTTGCGCCTCAGTGGCACGCAGCGGAGAAGCCAGAATGTTATTCCGATCTTTATCTGACGTGGTGTAGTTATCCCAGAACCACTTCATCATGTTTCGGGTCAGGAAATAGCCGTTGGCGAATTGCTGATAAGACGCATCATCAAAGCGGGCATCGGTAACGGGCCACAGCATCACATCGTAACGAATCGCCGGGGTTTTGTGTTGTTTGGCCTGCAGCGCGACGGCGGCCACCATGTTGCCTCCCACGCTGTTACCGACCAGCGCCAGGCGCTTACCGTCAACGCCAATTTCCGCACCGTGCTCGGCTACCCATTTAGTCGCTTCATAAGCCTGAGTAATCGCGACCGGATAATGGGCTTCTGGTGATGGCTCGTAATTCACAAATACCGCCGCAGCGCCGGATTCGTTCACAAGGTCTCGCACCAGACGTTCGTGCGTCGGGAAGTCACCCAGCACCCAGCCGCCACCGTGGAAGAACATGAATACCGGGAGCACGCCAGTTGCGTGTTCGGGTTTAACAATCGTCAGTTTGAGCGGCTTGCCCAATGCTGTGATGGTTTTTTCAGAAACCTGTGCGGGTGGCAGTGTGGCACCTTGCTGCGCGCCGGTGAGTACCGCGCGTGCTTCTTTAGGCGTTAAGGTCTCGATGGGCTTACCGCCGCCACTGTTGAGAGCTTTAAGAAAGGCGGCGACGCCAACGGTAGGTTCAGGCGCATTCTCCACAGGGCTGGCCCATGCTGATGTGATCTGGCTGGCTAACAATAAAGCACCTGCGGTGAGTTTCACGTTCATTTTGATTTCCTTGTGTTTGCGATTAAGTAGTGCGCTATTTAGTTTGGCTAAGATGGCAGGTATTTCTTAAGTTGTAAACTACTAAATAGTGCGCTATTTAAATTTCATGGCTGACGCGAGAATAATGCTGATGGCGAAAAAGCGCGGGAAGAGGCGTGGCGTCTGTATTGGATGGCATTTTTTACGATTTACCCGTGGGTTAATCAATTTCGTGCCAGTTGTTTTTTTGAGCGCTACACTCATCTCTGAACCGCAACGCTGTCAGCTTGTAAAACAGCCTGTGTGTGTCCATTTCACGGCATGATAGCGACGGGCAATCAGGCTTTTTGATGACTCAAACTCAAGGACTGAATTAACCATGTTTAAGCGTCTTCTCTCTTCTCTGCGCAATAAAAACCAACCCGCCGATACCGCACCAGACGAGCCCGCTCAAGAACGGGAGATGATTGTTGCTTACGATGCTCATGGACAGGAAATGCACATTGCACGCAATGAATGGCGTGAGAAGGTCTTTCTGCCGGATCTGGAAAAGAAGTGGGATGATGCGGACGCCTTGTACACCGCGATTCTGATGGGGTTGAAAGACGCCTTTGCTTCCGATCTGGTTGCGGCAGCGGAGCGCCTGGTGGACATTGACCGTAATCCTGAACGAAGTCATACCCTCCACGGCATTGTACTGATGGAAACCGGCCACCTGGATGCGGCAGAACAAACCCTGCGAGAGGGAATGGATAAATCAGGCGCGACAGGAACCTTACTCACCAATCTGGCGAAAGTCTTTGCCGAGCGCGGTGAGGACAAACGGGCAGATGACACGCTCTGGCAGGCTATTCAAACCGATCCGAACCTGGATAACGGCTTACTCTGGTGGGTGAGCATTCAGCGTGAGCGCGGAGGCGAGGATGCTTACATTGAGGGATTGCGCAGCGTTGCCGCGATGCCGGGAAGCTGGCGAGCACAGCTCTGGATGGCCCGTTTTTATCTGGAGCATAACGAAACCGACAAGGCTCGTGGACTTTATGAAGAGGTGCTGTCGGGTGGACGGTACGATGCTGAGGCGCTGTATATGATCTCTGGCGACCTGGGGAAAAATGGCGAGATTCGGCTTCTGATTTCGCTGGTTGCGCCCCATTACGATGTTCAAAAGCACGATCCTATGGCCGGTATAAATTTATTGCAGGCTTATCTTGAGTTGGGGCAGACGGATCAGGGGCTCACGCTTCTTAACCAGCTGTATGCACTCAATTTTGCCCCGATCAAGCAGCATCTTGATTATTACAGACAAGCGTTTGAAGAGAAACGCCGCCAAACGGAACCCGTTCAGCAGGTGGCGCCTGATGATGTGAAAATCACAACGTTATCCGTTACGCAGCCCATTTGGCAATACGGCTTATGTAAAGCCGACTGGCTGTTTAACCAAAAACCTGAAGAGACAGCGAAGATCGGTTTCTTTGCGTTATCAAAAATACCGGATGGCACCGCAGCCCAGGGCATACAGCGCGAAGATGAGCTTGGCCGACTGTCGCGCGCGATTCCGCTCTATCTCGCTGAAGCCGTACATTACTGGAGTGATTATGCGGCGTGCACCTATTTTCTGATGGCGGAGGGCCACGGTCCTGTTCTCACTGGCCAACCGATGGTGGGTGAGGATATTTATGAGATCCTGCCGCCTGACATGAAGTATGTGGTGACGGGGGAAATTGGCTGCACTGGCGAGGGCGAACAGCGTCGTTGGCAGATTGCGTTGTCGCTGTGGAACTGTAACACGCGCAGTAAACAGTCGACTGAAACTGAAGAGGTAACGGATGCCAGGTTAGGCAACGTGATGCAGGCGTTGGAGCAAAAATTACTGATGCAGGCCGGCCTGAAGCGTGAACAACCACTGGATGCCTTTTATCAACGTCCTCCGGCTGACGCGTTGCCTGTCTATCTGACCGGGCTGGGGCAATCGTTAATGCTGACGTTGCTGGCTAACCAACAGGTTCCGTATTCGGAGGTCTGGAATGAGCGCGCCATGTTGGACTGGCCGCTGAATATTCTCCGTCACTGGCCATCTCTGACTGCCGCTAAAATCATTTATCTTTCCGGGTTGGGCAAAGCTTTAGATTATCACTCGGAGGCGCTGCCGGGCTACCAAACATCCAGCCTGGAATTGCTGAGAATGGAGAGCAGTCAAAGCAGCGTGATTGCAGGACTCGCGCCGCTGATGTGGAAAATATTTGGCATCGAAGGTGAGATAAACTCACGCAGCCAACCTGTCGCGCCGGAGGCGCAGCAGCGCTATGAAGCGTGGTTGCAACGTGTAGCGGAAAAGGCGATAACAGGCTAGTTTTCAGACGGCGGGTTCAAGATAACCTATGCTGTTGTTGAAATAGCCAGGCATGAAATGCATCTGGGATCTGTTATCTGCTTCGAGCATGGGTGAAGTGCAGGCTTCGCGTGCCTTCGGGATTGGCTCTGACGCCTTCTGTACTGACCGCAAAGCAGAGGGCAGCCCAGACCGGTCGCGCGCTGAATGCGCGCGGCGAGTATCTCTGCTTGCTTCCTGAGCCTGAGTCGCGGCGGGTTTCAGGCTGGCTGATTCTGCGTATAGCCAGCCTCTGAGCATACTGGTGGTGACAGCCATCACGGCCCCTTAACGTTGTGTGATGGCGGGCCGTGCGTCAGCAGCCACTCACCAGCGTGAGCAAATATTGCGATGACATCGCAGCATAGTTAGTGAATACAAACCCTATATTTCATTGCAAAATCATCCCTTATCTTTTACCTGCAGGAACCGCGATGCTGACCCTGAAAATCTTCAGTCTCTGTTTTCTCACCGTAATTTTACTGTCGCTAGCGGCGAGCCTGGCGCAAGCCACTCATGGCAACAACGCTACCGGCCAGGGTGGCTGGGCAACGGCCCGAAGGGATTCGGCCGGTGTCGCGCCCGATCCACAGGCCAACGCCAGTCAGGCCATCGTTCAGGTCTATGCCGCACCGACATACGGCTGGAAAGGCGCTATCGCGGTGCACCCGTGGATTATCTTTAAACGTGCAGGTGAAAGCCGCTATACACGTTACGAAGTCATTAGCTGGGGGAGCGGCGATAAGGTAAGACGTAATTCATCGTTGCCTGACGGCTACTGGTACGGGGCAAAACCGCGGCTGTTGGTTGAGCATCGTGGCCCGGATGCGCAAAAGCTGATCCCGCAGATTGAAGCCGCCATAAAATCCTACCCCTGGCCCACCACCTATCGCGCCTGGCCCGGGCCGAACAGTAATACCTTTATGGCGCACATTGGTCGCAATGTGCCGGATCTCAAGCTTGATCTGCCTGCCAACGCCCTGGGAAAAGACTACCGGCCATTATGGCGCCCCGTGGGCTTGCCGCCGTCAGGTCGTGGGGTTCAGGTATCAATACTTGGCGTCGCGGGCATTACGCTGGGGGCGGAAGAAGGGGTTGAAGTGAATCTTTTGGGACTGAGCGCGGGGATAGGCTTTGCGCCGTTTCGGCTGAGACTGCCTTTTATTGGCGGTTTAGGAAAAAATAATCTGCAGGAAAATAAAATCTGACAGCCGTTTGGTGGATGACGCGGCAGGCGAAACAGGTTACCCGAGTGTTGGGTTGCCGCGTAACCCCACTTCGGGTTGTCTTAACCGTTACGGTCTGCCTGAGTCACATCACCCGTTTTAACAGACGCCAAAATCGCCATCTTCATGGTAGAGATTTACGCTGTCCGCGTTAACTTCGATTTCTTTTTGAGTGGCATCGTCCACGCGAGCGCACCACAGCGTTTCTCCTTCGGCACGTAGCACCACCATTTTGGGGCCGCCCGTTTTCGATTGTACCAGGTCATCAGTTTTAAACATACTTCCTCCGTTGTGAGCATTGATTTTAGTCCATCACGCCAGACTGACACTTTTTTGCGTAACCTTTTCCATTTTAGCCGCAACCTGTTTTACCTGCTGCCCGACAACCCCCATGCTGCTCATCTACCGCATTAAGCATAAATAAGTTGTCAGTTGACAACCCATCAAAAACAAGGAATGATATGCACCATGGTGGACAGAAAGCGACATCCCAGCAAAGAGATTGAAGCCGCATTATGTTACGCAGAGTTCCATGGGTGGCTGGTGGTTGCTAAGGGCCATCACGCATGGGGCAAAATGTACTGCCCGGCAAATCTGTCGGCGTGCCGCTGTGGTGAATACTGTCTGACCTGTATCTGGCGCACCCCGAAAAGCGCGCAAAACCATGCCAAAGCGCTGCGGCGCGTGGTAGACAACTGTATCGCCACCCGTGAGTGGAAAAAGAGGGAAGGATTATGACGGACTATCATTTCACCCTGCGTTTTGAACTGCCTGAATCAGCCAAATCCATCGACGCATTACTGGAAAAACTGGCGGAGGCAGGATGCGACGACGCGCTGGTCGGTGCCGGTATGGCAGGTAAGCTGGCACTGGAGTTTACGCGCAAAGCAGATTCGGCGAGTCACGCACTCGGCAGTGCGATAGAGGATGTGCAGTCTGCCATTCCGGGCGCAGTCATGGTTGAAGCCGCACCTGACTTTGTCGGCTTAACCGATGTCGCCGATCTTATCGGCGTATCACGTCAGAACATGCGTAAACTGATGGTCACGCACAGCAAACAGTTCCCGCTACCGGTTCACGATGGCAAAACGGCCATCTGGCATTTAGCCGATGTGCTGGAGTGGCTGGCGCAGCGTAATCACTACCAACTGCCTGCGGTCACCTGCGAGCTGGCACAGGTGACGCGTCGGCTTAACGTGATGGGATCCCTGCAGCGCTACGGTTATCTACATTCGTGATCAGTGCGGTATCAGAAAGATTGTCGCCAGGCCCAGAAAAATAAAGAAACCACCAGTATCGGTGATGGCGGTAATCAAGACGCTTGAGCCCACGGCGGGATCGCGTTTCATTTTCGTCATGACCAGCGGCACCATGACACCCATAACCGCAGCCAGCAGGAGATTCAGCACCATCGCCAGCATCATGACGCCGCCCAGCGCCATGTTATCGTACATGAGCCAGGTCACTCCGCCCATAATGGCGCCCCAGAACAGGCCGTTAATCAAAGCGACGCCGAGTTCACGCATAAACAGGAACGAAAAGTTGCCCGGCTCAACCTGATGCAGGGCCAGGGCGCGAACAATCATGGTGATGGTCTGATTACCGGTGTTTCCACCTATCCCGGCAATAATCGGCATGAGCGTAGCAAGGGCGACAATCTGCGAGATAGTGCCTTCAAACAGACCAATGACGCGTGAGGCAATAAATGCCGTACACAAATTGATTGCCAGCCATGCCCAGCGGTTGCGCACGGATTTGCGCACCGGCGCGAAAACATCTTCTTCCTGACTGATCCCACCCATTTTTCGGATATTGCTTTCGTTCTCTTTGTTAACCAGATCAACAACATCTTCAATGGTTATGCGGCCGATGAGTTTACCCTGCGCGTCAGTTACCGCCGCTGAGATCAGGTTGTAACGTTCAAAGGCACTGGCTGCATCTTCGGCTTTATCATCAAGCTGAAACGTGGTGGGATGCGAATTCATCACGTCGCTCACCATGGTCTTGGGTTTGTTCAGCAGAATAGCGGTTAACAGCAGTTCGCCCAGCAGTTGGTTGTTTTCATTGGTGATAAAGATTTTGTCTGTACCGTCCGGCATGCTTTTGCCTTTCCGCAAAAAGCGCTGCACTGTGGCTAAGGTCACATCCTCGCGCACCGTGAGGATATTGAAGTCCATAATCCGGCCCACGCGATCCCGGTCGAACTGCATCACGCTCAGGATGCGGGCGCGCAGGTTAGGCTCAAGCGAGGTCAGCAGGCGTCCGGTGAGGTCGCGTGGCAGGTAACGTACCAGCCAGGCCTGATCGTCAATGTCCAGGGGTTCCATAGCCTGCAGGATGGCGCGATCGCTCATCTCTTCGGTCAGGCTGTCCCAGACGGTTTCAGAGGCTTCAACCAGCACATGACCGCGTTTCTCACCCGGTACCAGGCTCCAGAGTGCCAGACGCGCTTCTTCAGGCAAGGCTTCAAGAATATCGGCAAGGTCAGCGGCATGAAGCTGGCTGATGTCTTGCTGCAGAATTTCACGATTTATCGCATTTTCACGTTGCTGCTCAGCGGTGAGATGGCTGGCTTTATCCAGCAATTCATCCACCAGATCGTGCTCATTGAGCAGCAGCGTCAGAATACGATGACGAATTTCACTTAAACGTTGAGTGTGTGAGGCAGACACATTGCATCCCTATAGTCTGAAAGCACTTGCACGAAGTGTAGCGTTTTGACCGAAAAAGGGATGTAAAAAATGGCGCTGATGCAGGGGATCGCGCGTCGATTAATCAGGTTATGACATCTTATGATTAACGGCTGTCAGAAAGCGTGGTGATCGCCGGAGGCGAGTCGGTTTGTTTTTGCTGATGATGCTCGAAAGCCGCGGGCAGGATAAAGACGAGGCGACTAAACAGAATGATAAAACTGATGAGTAAAACAATCCGCGTCATGCTGACGCTTTTTTTACGTCTTCGTGGAGAAAGGGCGCTGTTCACGCAGTGTAATTCCTGTAAAAACCCAAGACGGGCGACAGCAATATTTAGTCACAGTCGCCCGCTGAAATCAACCGCTGTTTAAAAAAAATACAACAATGTTAATAACTGGCTTTCTGCGCCAGGAGCGTCGCAAACCGGCAGTTTATCCGGTTGCCATTTTCATCTTTGCGGTGTAACTGACCCCAGTTTTCGTTGTACTTCACAATGTGCCAGTTGCGATAGTAATGACTTAACTCGCCGGATTTAAAGGCAAAAGGGAAGTCCGACGGACAGGGGGCATCCTCGGTATTCATGGCGGCAACAATCAGGTTGAAGCCATTTTTCACGGTGCAGGCCTGCATATCGGCAATAAGCTGGGGGATAGTTTCCGGCTGTAAAAACATCATCACCACCGTAGAGATCGCCAGCTGGTACGCACCGTTGAAACGCACCTGGTTTAAATCCTGCTGCGCCGTATGAATGCCGGTCAGCCCTTCGGCGGTAATAATCTGATTCAGGCGTGCCAGGCTTGCCGGATTATGGTCCCAGGCAGTCACTTCGAATCCATGTTGATTCAGAAACAGCGTGTTGCGCCCGCTCCCGCATCCCAGGTCAAGCGCTTTGCCGGGCGTCAGCTTAGGCAAGGCGTCAACCACTTCAGAATGGGTGGGCGTTAAGCCGTAGGTATCGGCAAAATAATGTTCAGTTCGTAATGTCATCGTCATCGGTTCGGTGATGCGGGCAGTAAGTGCCCGCACGATCAGGCTTCTGCGAGAATCAGTTTCCAGCCGGTTACTTCATCCCAGTAGGTTTGCTCACGCTCCAGGTCGAGTTGCACCAGGTTATTCTGACTGAAATAGCCTGCCGGAAAAGTGAGCGTCCAGTGGCCGTCATCGCAGGTGAGTTTTAACGCGTCCGGGCGAGTCGTGGCCTGGCGCTGGTTATTCAGCAAGGTCCCCAGACGAAGCAGAAAGATAAGGGGCAAAAACTGCTTCTTCTTAAACAGCGTCACGCGCGGCAGTTCATCCACCTTCACCGCTTTACGGTGAAATCTGACCAGCGCCGCCAGCAGCATTTGCTGATCCTGATTAAAGCCTGGCAGATTGGTGTTCTGCAGGATATAGGCTGAATGGCGCTGTAAACCACTGTGATTGATGGTCAGCCCCACCTCATGCAACATGGCAGCCCATTTCAGTAGCGCAGCCAACTGCGGATTCGCCAGTTTGGGATTTTGATCGCGCCACTGCAGATAGAGCTGTTCCGTCGTCTCCAGTACGCGTCGAGCCTGATCGCTGTCGATGGCGTAGTGATTCGCCAGGCTCTGAGCCGTACGGCTGCGGATATCCCGATGGCGGAAACGGCCTTCCATTTCGTACAGCACACCTTCACGAAGTGCGCCATCACTCAGCGTCAGTTCACGGATAGCCAGCGCGTCAAAGACGCCGCAGAGAATGGCCAGGCCCGGAACGAACACGCTTTTACGCTCCTCAGACAGGCCCGGCAGGCTCAGCGCAGCAAAGGACTTGTGCTTAATGACTTCGTCATACAGTTTCGTCAGGCGCTCAGGGGTAATCAGCTTCTCTTTCTCACCCATCGCCAGCAGCACCTCACAGGCGGCTTTGATGGTGCCAGACGCGCCCAGCGCATATTGCCAGCCGTGCAGACGGTACTGCCAGGCCAGCGTTTCCAGCTTCTGCGTGGCGGCCAGGCGGGCGCGACGAAAGTTCTCAACGCTGATTTCACCGCCGGGAAAATAAAGCTGGGCAAAACTCACGCAGCCCATGCGACGGCTTTCTACCAGCTGCGGCTCAAAATCTTCACCGATCACTAATTCCGTTGAACCGCCACCGATGTCGATGACCAGCTTGCGGCCTTTTTCCGGCTGCGTATGTTCAACGCCCATAAAAATCAGGCGCGCTTCTTCGTGACCGGAAATCACCTCAATCGGGTAAGGAATAACGTCGGCCGCGCGCTGCAAAAAGGTTTCGGCATTCACCGCCTGCCGTAACGTATGTGTGCCCACGATCGTCACGTTGCTGGCGTTAAAGCCCTGCAGACGTTCAGCAAACAGCGCCAGGCAGTTCAGCCCGCGTTCCATCGCCTCTTCGCTCAGGTAATTTTTGGCATCCAGCCCATCGGCCAGATGTACCCGTTGCTTCAGACGCCCCAGAACCTGCAAAGCGCCATCCACCACGCGGGCAATTACCATGTGGAAACTGTTGGAGCCAAGGTCAATTGCCGCAAACTCTTGAGGTTTCGGCGTACTTTTTTGGGAGATAGGCATAGGCGTTATTCAGGTTGTTCCAGCTTCTTAATGTAATCGTAAATGGCCATCTGCGACCGTACTTTACGACGATTACCGCGCTGAACGTACTGGTTAGTCAGCTCTTTATCCACAACACGTGCTTTAACTGTGTCGCTAAGCTGAATAGCAATAATGTCCAGGATGCGCTGCTTTATCTGTGGATCAAGGATCGCCACGGCCACTTCGATGCGATAATCAATGTTACGCGTCATCCAGTCCGCGGACGAGAGAAACACTTTCTTATCACCACCGTTTTCAAAAATGTATACGCGGTCGTGTTCCAGGAAGCGGTCAACAATACTGATCACACGAATGTTTTCACTGATCCCGGGCAAGTCTGGAATCAATGAGCACATTCCGCGCACCAGTAAATTAACATTTACGCCAACGCTGGATGCGGTATAAAGCCTGTCTACCAGCCCTTTGTCCACCAGGTTGTTAATTTTCAGCGTAATCCCACTGGGGCGTTTTTGCTGCGCGTTGGCGATTTCGTTATCGATCAAATCATACAACATGCGACGCGAGTTTTGCGGAGAAACCATTAAATGGTCAAAGGTCACCGGGCGATAGGGATTTTCAATAAAGTTGAAGACCCGGCGCACTTCATTGGTGATACGCGCATCGGCGGTTAACAGGGAATAGTCCGTGTAAAGGCGTGCCGTTTTTTCATTGAAGTTACCCGTACCGATGTGGGCGTAGCGCACGATCTCCTCGCCTTCCCGGCGGGAAATCAAAAACAGCTTGGCGTGAATCTTCAGCCCGGGCGCAGAGAAAATAACGTGTACACCGGCTTCCGTCAGGCGTTTTGCCCAGTAAATATTGGCTTCTTCGTCGAAACGGGCCTGCAGCTCGACTACAACGGTCACTTTTTTCCCGTTATAGGCAGCATGAATCATCGCATCCATAATGCGCGAATGCTTGGCGACGCGGTAAATATTGATTTTGATCGCCAGCACGCTCGGGTCGAATGACGCCTGACGCAACAGTTCAAGAACATGCTCGAAGGTGTGGTACGGATAGTAAAGCAGCACGTCGCGATTACGAATGGCATCGAAACCGTTGCGGAAACCGTCAAAGCCAATATGGCGGATTTGCGGCATCGGCCGGTTAATCAGGTTGTTCTTCCCGACATTAGGGAAGCCGATAAAATCTTTAAAGTTGTGGTAGCGCCCCCCCGCCAACACGGAGTCGTAATTTGAAATCGACAGCTTGTCGCACAGCAGCGCCACCATCGAATCCGGCATGTCGCGCTGATAAACAAAACGCACCGGTTCAGCGGTCAGACGCTGTTTCAGGCTGGATGACATCAGTTCCAGCAGGCTGGATTCCATTTCTGTCACCAGGTCGTACTCCGCATCACGCGTCATTTTCATCGAATAGGCGTTGAGCGTGTCGTAGTCATAGAAACCTTTAAAAATATCATCCAGACAATACCGCAGGATGTTATCAAGCAGGATCATAGGTTTACGGCGACGGGGAGGTTCGGCTGGCAGATTGATGAAGCGTGGCACTTTATCCGATGGAATTTCCAGCAGGGCGTACTGAATATCCTGACCGCGAATAATTTCAACCGCCAGGTAGGTGTAATCGTCTTTCAGAAACTCGGTTAAATCGGTTTCATGAGTAATCAAAATCGGCGTGATGTGCTGACGCAGCTCATGCTTAAAGTAGTGGCGCAGCCAGCTTTGCTGGTTAGGTGACAGCTGACGTTCGTTTATCAGGAATATTTGATTACGCGCCATCTCCAGCAGCAGGTCGTTATACAGGGCGTCAAATTCCTGATCTGACTTCAGGACGCGCTGTTGGATCTTTTTTAACAAATGGCGTGGCGTGCTGGCGGAGCCTTGCTCTTCGCCAATCAGGATACGGCGTTTCAGATCGGCAAAACGTACCTTGTAAAATTCGTCGAGGTTGTTCGAGTAAATACCTAAAAAACGCATACGTTCAATCAGCGGATTACCTTTATCTGCCGCTTCCTGCAAAACACGTTCGTTGAAGCACAACCAGCTCATTTCTTTTTCGATATAAAGCTTTACCTGACCCATTCTCACTCCGTATGACGGTTGCAGGACTGACGACGATACAGTATCCAACAGCATTATGGCGAGAGTATGGCAGGGTTGTCCAACAGCAAAAGTTGTCTTATCAACCAGCTACGGGCAACATAGCGACTCATTTCCGCCGCATAACCAGGGCCGCATGAGCGTAAACCATATTCCTGTGCAGTTTAGCGATCGCCGACGTCGTGCTATTGACCGTTTCACGCGGCGCCTCGTCACGTGTTGCGGAGCGGCCATTCTGCTACTGATGATGCTGTTGTTCTTTTGGTTGCTTTGGGTGGTCCTGCCGTTATTCAGCGCGCCGGGCGTGCAAAGCGTCAGCAGCCAACGTCTGTGGGATTCGGCACCGGCTCTGGCGATAGGCAATCTGGGCGACGTAGGCTGGCGCATCAGCCGCGACGGAAAGGCGCGCTTTATTCCGCTGAACGGACAACCGGCAGCTCCGGCATTAGGGCTTTCGCCCGTGCCGGAGCAGATCGTAACCAGCGCAGACGACAAGACGTTGCTGCTTAATGCCCAGGGCAGTTTAACCCTGCTGCAACCGGTGATAAGCCAGGGCGAAGGCGAATGGCATTTCCCATTGGGCGATAAGGTGTTTCGCCTGCCACAGGGCAAAATAAAAAAGATGGCGCTGGCCACGATTAGCCCTGACCAGTGGCGCATCGCCGCCTCTGGTGAGTCCGGAGTAAACCTACTGACGCTGGGCACCAACCAGCAGGCGTCGCTGATTACGCTGCCGGCCCAGCAACCTCAGCATCTGTTACTGTCGCCCAAAGGCGACCTGCTGTATACCACCGAAGGTAACCTGCTGCAGGTCTGGCAAATTGATGACGGGCGAGCCTGGCTGCGCGAAACGCAGACGCTGGCTCAGCCGCCCCGGCAGTTGCTGTTACTGGCTGGAGGGCAAAGCCTGCTGATCCAGGATGACAGCGGCATTTCTCAGTGGTTCTCCATAGCGGGTCAACACGGCCTGCGCTTACACCGCATCCGGACCTTTGAGCACAGCGCCGGACAGGCCACGATGATCGGTGAGCCACAGCGACGGGTGTTTGCCACGGTTGATCAGACCGGCATGCTGAAGGTGTTTGCCAGTAAACAGAACGGGCCTATCCTGCAACGGCAACTGGCCGCTGGTATTCTTCAGGCCCAATTCTCCCCCCGTGGTGACAGCCTGCTGCTGGAGCGGCAGTCAGGCTGGGAAACGCTGAAGCTGACGAATCCCTGGCCGGATGTGACCTGGCGTAATTTCTGGCAAAAAATCTGGTATGAAAACTATCCCAAGGCCGACTGGGTCTGGCAATCCACCAATGCCGGAGACAGCTACCAGGCGAAATTCAGCCTGATCCCAATGGTCGTGGGCACGCTGAAAGCGGCCAGTATGGCCCTGCTGTTTGCCACGCCGCTGGCGCTGGCCGCCGCGATGTATACCGCGTGGTTTATGGCACCGGGCCTGCGTCGTTGGGTTAAGCCCGCCATTGAGATGATGGGGGCGCTGCCCAGCGTGGTGATCGGACTGATCGCCGGATTATGGTTAGCGCCGCACGTAGGCCAGGCGTTAGTGGGCGTGCTGCTGCTGCCCGTGACGCTTGCCGGCAGCCTGCTCGGCTGTGGCGTAGTGAGCCGTCGCCTGCCTGAGCGCTGGCGCCAGCCAGGACGAGAGGTGTTGTTGCTTCTGCCTGTGCTGCTGAGTGTCACTCTGCTGACGTTAGGGTTGCCGACCTTGATCGTACCCGATGCCGGGGACTGGCTACCGCATTACGCGCAACGTAACCTGTTGGTGGCGGCGCTGGCGATGGGGTTTGCGCTGGTACCGTTAATTTTTACCCTGGCTGAGGATGCCCTGTTTAGCGTGCCGGCTTCGCTGGGAGAAGGATCGCTGGCGCTGGGTGCCACGCCCTGGCAAACCCTGACGCGAGTTGTGCTGCCGGGCGCGTCGGCGGGGATTTTTGCCGCCTTGATGATTGGCTTTGGCAGGGCGGTCGGCGAAACCATGATTTTATTAATGGCGACGGGTAATACGCCGCAAAGTGAAGGCGGCTTGTTCAGCGGCCTGCGTACGCTTTCCGCCAACATCGCGATCGAGATGCCTGAAGCGGCCGTGGGCAGCGCCCATTACCGAATTTTGTTCCTGAGTGCGTTTTTATTGCTGATATTTACGTTAATGATTAATACCCTGGCAGAACTCATCCGGCAGCGCCTGCGTCATCGCTTTAGTCAGTACAAGGAGCAGGCATGACGGTGATGCGACAAAACGACCGCTGGCGCTGGTTAACGGCCGGGGCCGTGACGGTGTGCCTGTTGGCGTTTACCTTATTGATAGGATTGCTGGGATGGCAGGGGCTGCGTACCTTTTGGCCTCATAAGGTTGAGCTCTATACCTTTACGCAGCCTGATGGCAGTCACACCCGGCTGCTGGGTGAAACCCTTGAGCGGCAGTCACAGTATCCGGCCCCGGCTGGCAATACAGATGACCCGCACGCGACGCTACATCGCTATTTGATTAAAACCGGCAACCGTGACTGGGCCGCACCGGATTTTCGTATTGCGCTCAGCAAGAATACACCGGCAGTCAGCCAGCCGGAGGCCATCATGGTGTTACAGCGCCGCAGTCACGGCAATGCTTACGGCTGGCTTGTGGGCCTGCGCGAAGACAATGAAGCGCTGACGGCCAAAAACATCAATGCACTTTTACAGCAGCGCCTTGAACAGGTGCAGATCCTGGTACGCCAGGCCAACGAAATCCGTCGTGTTGATATGGCCCGGCTGAATCAGCAACTGGATCAGCTAGACGATCAGGCTGAACAGCAGCGTGAGGCAAAGCAGTTTGATTTGCAGGCGCAGTCAGAATATGACGCCAATCAGGCTGCACTTGAGCGTCGGCTTATTCAGCTCAATGACAGGCTGAACAATCTGCAAGAGGAAAGTCAGCGTGACGCCTTAATTCTGCGTGACGTTAACGGTATCGAGCACAGTATCCCGCTGTCGCAGATCGTGGCGGCCTGGCAACCCAATGCCATGACGTTGACAGAAAAAACAGGGCACTTTTTCCACCAACTGTGGCGCTTCGTCAGTGATTCGCCTGCCGAGGGCGAAAGCGATTTTGGCGTTTTCCCCGCCATCTTCGGCACGGTTCTGATGGTTCTGCTGATGTCCGTGGTTGTCATGCCGTTGGGGGTGATTGCAGCCGTCTGGCTGCATGAATATGCCGGACGCAATGCCTTGACCCGACTGGTGCGCATCGCGGTGGTAAACCTGGCGGGCGTGCCATCCATTGTCTATGGTGTGTTCGGACTGGGCTTCTTTGTCTGGCTGGTGGGCGGTTCGGTCGATCGGCTGTTCTACAGCAGCGCGCTGCCGAATCCCACCTTCGGCACGCCGGGCTTGCTCTGGGCATCGCTCACGTTGGCCCTGCTGACCCTGCCGGTGGTGATCGTGGCAACGGAAGAGGGCTTATCCCGCATACCGAACAGCCTGAGACAGGGATCGCTGGCGCTCGGGGCGACGCAGGCCGAAACCTTATGGAACGTGGTGCTGCCGATGGCGGTTCCGGCGATGTTAACCGGGCTGATTCTGGCGGTAGCGCGCGCCGCGGGCGAAACCGCGCCATTGATGCTGGTCGGCGTGGTAAAAATGGTACCGGAATTGCCGGTTGATGCGGTGTTTCCCTATCTGCACCTCGACAGAAAATTTATGCATCTGGGCTTTCAGATTTATGATTTAGCTTTTCAAAGCCCCAATACCGAAGCCGACCGGCCGCTGGTGTTTGCCACGGCGCTGCTGCTGGTGCTCATTATTCTGTTGCTGAACCTGCTAGCCATGGGCCTGCGTCACCGTCTGCGTGAACGCTATCGCCTGATGACTCAATAACTGACGATGACTACAATGCCCGAAACTGATATTGCGCTAACCGTTGATCACCTTTCGCTCTGGTATGGTGAGCGCCAGGTGCTTCAGGATGTCTCGCTGCAGCTACCCAAAAACCGTATTACCGCCCTGATTGGGCCGTCCGGCTGCGGCAAATCAACGTTGCTGCGCTGCTTTAATCGTATGAATGACGTGATCGATAACTGCCGCATCGACGGCGAGATTCTTCTGGAGCAGCAGTCGATCATGCGGCCTGCCCAGGATGTCTCTGCGCTGCGTCGCCGGGTCGGTATGGTTTTCCAGCGGCCCAATCCTTTTCCGAAGTCGGTCTACGAAAACGTGGTGTACGGATTGCGCTTGCAGGGCGTGCGCGACAAGCGGGTACTGAATGAGGCCTGTGAACGCGCACTCCGTGCGGCGGCGTTATGGGGAGAAGTGAAAGATCAGCTGGCACAGAATGCCCTGACGCTCTCCACGGGGCAGCAGCAGAGGCTGGTTATCGCCCGCGCCATTGCGATTGAGCCGGACGTGCTGTTACTGGATGAGCCGACGTCGGCGCTGGACCCGATTTCAACGCTGGTGATCGAAGAACTGATGAGCACCCTGAAACAGCACTTCACGCTGGTGCTGGTCACCCATAATATGCAGCAGGCCTCACGTGTGTCGGATTACACGGCCTTTATGCATCAGGGATCGCTGGTGGAGTTCGACACAACAGACAGGATTTTCACGACGCCGAAGGTGCGCCGAACGGAAGATTACATCACCGGACGCTATGGCTGAAAAGGGCAGGGAGCCTGGCTCCCTGCCTGTTACTCGTGGGCGTAGCCCTGAAGCGGTAACGGCTTACCATCCAGCCAGGCCTTTCCCTCACGCATGGCCAGGCGGCCTTCAACAAACCAGTTAATCACCAGCGGATAGATGGCATGTTCCTGATGTTGCACGCGCTCGGTAATGTCCGCTTCGCTGTCTTCGGCAAAAACGGGCACCTTGGCCTGCAGAATCACCGGACCACCGTCCAGTTCATCCGTTACGAAATGCACTGACGTGCCATGCTCCGCATCGCCATTTTCCAGGGCCTGGCGGTGAGTATGCAGTCCGGGATATTTGGGCAGGAGCGACGGGTGAATATTCAGCAGTCGGTCGCGATAATGCGCCACAAAACCCGGGCTTAAAATGCGCATATATCCTGCCAGCACCACAACATCCGGCGCACAGGCGTCGATCTCACGCATAAGCTGGCGATCAAAACTTTCACGGTCGCTAAAGTCACGGGCGTCCAGGGCAATAGCCGGAATGCCTGCCCGCTCTGCGCGGACTAAGCCATAGGCGGAGGCTTTATTACTGAACACGGCAGCGACGCTGCCGTGAATACGCCCGTTTGCACAGGCGTCAAGGATGGACTGAAGATTACTTCCGTTGCCGGAGATCAGCACAACCAGCTTTTTCATGACGTGATGACCACACGCTCTTCCGCTTCTGATGCCTTAATCACGCCGATTTTCCAGGCATTTTCACTGGCGGCGCGCATTAGTTCAACGGCTTTATCCGCGTCGGCAGGGCTCAGGGCAATCAGCATACCCACGCCACAGTTGAACGTACGGTACATTTCGTGACGGCTGACGTTACCAGCCTGCTGCATCCAGCTAAACACAGCCGGCCATTCCCAGCTTTTTTCGTCAATCACGGCCTGGGTGTTATCGGGCAGCACGCGTGGAATGTTTTCCCAGAAGCCGCCGCCGGTGAGATGCGCGATAGCGTGCACATCGACCTGTTCGATCAGGCTCAGAATGTTTTTGACATAAATGCGGGTAGGTTCCAGCAAATGATCGGCCAGCGGTTTGCCTTCGAGCTGCTCAACCTGCGGATCGGTCCCACTGACTTCCAGAATTTTGCGCACCAGAGAATAACCATTGGAGTGCGGGCCGCTGGAGCCTAATGCGATCAGGACATCGCCGTCCTGCACTTTGCTGCCGTCAATGATTTCTGATTTCTCAACGACGCCAACGCAGAAGCCGGCCACGTCGTAGTCTTCGCCATGATACATGCCCGGCATTTCGGCCGTTTCGCCGCCCACCAGTGCACAGCCTGACTGCAGGCAACCCTCGGCGATACCGGTGATGACCGCCGACGCGGTATCCACATCCAGTTTGCCAGTGGCGTAGTAATCCAGGAAGAAGAGCGGTTCAGCGCCTTGTACCACCAGATCGTTGACACACATCGCGACCAGATCAATGCCGATGGCATCGTGGCGCTTAAGATCCATCGCCAGACGCAGTTTAGTACCTACGCCGTCGGTGCCGGAGACCAGCACGGGTTCACGGTATTTTTGCGGCAGCGCACAAAGCGCACCGAAGCCGCCTAGTCCACCCATGACTTCCGGGCGACGCGTCTTTTTCACTACGCCTTTAATACGGTCAACCAGAGCGTTACCAGCATCAATATCAACACCGGCGTCTTTGTAACTGAGAGAGGTCTTGTCGGTCACTGCGAGGTCCCCACGCGAGTTGCGGTTGGTGGTTTAATATAAAGCGCGGCAATTCTACCAGCGCAGGCAAACGTTTGCGAGTCTCAGATTGCGTCCCCGGCGATTTTCATCAATCCTTACTTTGCCATGACAAAATGCCTCTGATTGCGCAAGCACATGTGGCACTGCGGCGAAAAGGCGGTATAATCCCGCGATTTTTTTTAGCTCAACTCACTCCGGGAGAACAACAATGAAGATCGTGGAAGTCAAACACCCGCTGGTCAAACATAAACTGGGACTGATGCGTGAGCATGATATCAGTACAAAGCGTTTCCGCGAGCTGGCCTCTGAAGTCGGCAGTCTGCTGACGTATGAAGCGACCGCCGATCTGGAAACCGAAAAGGTCACCATTGAGGGCTGGAATGGCCCGGTTCAGGTTGATCAAATCAAAGGTAAAAAAATCACCGTCGTGCCTATTCTGCGTGCCGGTCTGGGCATGATGGAAGGCGTACTGGAGCACGTACCCAGCGCGCGCATCAGCGTTGTTGGCGTCTACCGTGATGAAGAAACGCTGGAGCCCGTGCCTTACTTCCAGAAACTGGTTTCGAATATCGAAGAGCGCCTGGCACTGGTGGTTGACCCCATGCTGGCCACGGGCGGCTCAATGATTGCCACGATAGACCTGTTAAAGAAAGCGGGCTGCAGCAGTATCAAAGTGCTGGTGCTGGTTGCGGCACCTGAAGGGATTGCCGCGCTGGAAAAAGCGCATCCGGATGTGGAGCTTTACACCGCTTCTGTGGATCAGGGGCTTAACGACAAGGGTTATATCATCCCAGGCCTGGGTGATGCCGGTGATAAAATCTTCGGCACCAAGTAATGACGAAAATCCGCGGCGCCATGCATCACGCTGTTTTCAGCCTGCAGCAGCAGGCCGAGCCGCTTTTTTCTGTTGTAACACATAAAGAAATGAACCAGCCGACCAGAGAGTCGGCTTTTTTTTGCCTGAAAACAGACCACTCACTCAAGGGGACTTTTAATGACTCGTCGCGCTATCGGCGTTAGCGAACGGCCGCCATTACTGCAAACGATTCCGCTCAGCCTGCAGCATCTGTTCGCCATGTTTGGCGCCACCGTGTTAGTGCCAATTCTGTTCCACATCAATCCGGCAACGGTATTGCTGTTTAACGGTATCGGCACGCTGCTGTACCTGTTTATTTGTAAGGGAAAAATCCCCGCCTATCTGGGTTCCAGCTTTGCCTTTATTTCACCCGTGTTGCTCCTGCTGCCGCTGGGTTATGAAGTGGCGCTGGGCGGTTTTATTCTGTGTGGCGTGTTGTTCTGCCTTGTCGCGCTGATCGTTAAAAAAGCCGGAACAGGCTGGCTGGACGTGATGTTTCCGCCAGCAGCAATGGGGGCCATCGTCGCCGTCATTGGTCTGGAACTGGCTGGCGTGGCCGCGAATATGGCGGGGCTGCTTCCAGCCGAAGGCCAGTCGCCAAACGGCACAACCGTGTTGATTTCGCTGGTGACCCTGGCGGTTACCGTTTTTGGATCGGTTTTGTTCCGTGGATTTATGGCGATCATTCCTATCCTGATCGGTGTGCTGGCCGGTTACGCGCTTTCCGCCTTCATGGGCATCGTGGACTGGAGCGGTGTTGAACAGGCGCACTGGTTTGCCTTGCCGACGTTTTATACGCCGCGCTTTGAATGGATTGCCATGTTGACCATTCTGCCCGCCGCTCTGGTGGTCATTGCCGAGCATGTGGGCCATCTGGTCGTGACGGCGAATATCGTTAAAAGAGATCTGGTGCGCGATCCCGGACTGCATCGTTCCATGTTCGCCAATGGCTTATCGACGGTCATTTCCGGGTTCTTTGGATCAACCCCGAACACGACATACGGCGAAAACATTGGCGTCATGGCGATTACCCGCGTTTACAGTACCTGGGTGATTGGCGGCGCGGCCATTTTCGCGATTTTACTCTCCTGCGTCGGCAAACTGGCGGCCGCTATTCAGGCGATTCCGGTGCCGGTGATGGGCGGCGTATCCCTGCTGCTGTATGGCGTTATCGGCGCGTCAGGTATCCGTGTCCTGATTGAGTCCAAAGTGGATTACAACAAAGCGCAAAACCTGATTCTGACCTCCGTTATCCTGATTATTGGCGTCAGCGGGGCGAAAGTGCATATCGGGGCTGCCGAGCTGAAAGGCATGGCGCTGGCCACGCTGGTCGGCGTTGCGCTGGCCTTAATTTTTCGCGTCATTTCCCTCCTGCGTCCAGAAGAAGTGATTCTGGATGCGGAAGACAACCGCGAGTCGTAATCCCACCGTCAGCGGTCAAAAGTCGGGCAGGGATGCCCGATTCATCTCTGGCCGAAAACTATGATAGACTTGCCCCGATTTTTGCTTGTTCTCTTGCTGAGGTGCTTCTGAACACGCCGGCACAATTGTCATTGCCACTCTATTTACCTGACGACGAAACCTTCGCCAGCTTCTGGCCGGGTGAAAACCCCTCGCTTATTGCCGCGATTAAGGGTGCGCTTAGCCAGCAACATGGCAGCTATCTTTATTTCTGGTCTCGTGAAGGGGGCGGTCGCAGCCATCTGCTGCATGCCGCCTGCGCTGAAATGTCTGCACGCGGCGAAGCCGTGGGCTATGTGCCGCTCGATAAACGCACCTGGTTTGTCCCGGACGTGCTGGAAGGCATGGAGCAACTGCCGCTGGTTTGCATCGATAATATTCAGTGCATTGCGGGAGAAGAGGCCTGGGAAATGGCGATTTTCGATCTTTATAACCGCATTCTGGAAACCGGCAATACCCGGTTGTTTATTACCGGCGATCGTCCTCCGCGTCAGCTCAATCTGCATCTGCCCGATCTGGCATCGCGCCTCGACTGGGGGCAGATTTATCGTCTACAGCCGCTCTCCGATGAGGATAAACTGCAGGCTTTACAGCTGCGCGCCGGACTGCGGGGATTTGAACTGCCTGAAGACGTCGGGCGCTTTTTGCTAAAGCGCCTTGACCGAGAAATGCGCACGCTGTTTGATACGTTGGATCGTCTCGACAGCGCATCCATTAGCGCCCAGCGTAAGCTGACGATTCCCTTCGTAAAAGAAACCCTTGGCCTCTAAAGGATTTCCAGTACCGCTTCTGGCGGACGTCCCAGGCGAGCGCGATCGCCGTTGATCACAATCGGTCGCTCAATCAGTTTGGGATTTTCCAGCAGCGCGTCCAGCAACGCGCTTTCCCCGATGTCAGGCCGATCCAGCCCCAGCGCCGCATAAAGAGGATCCTTACGACGCATTAACTCACGGGCACTTTGCATATCCAGCTTTTGCAGCAGGATCTGTAACGTCTGGCGATCCGGCGGCATGTCCAGATAGTGCACGATCTCCGGGGCGATGCCGCGCTCTGCTAGCAGCGCCAGGGTTTCCCGGCTCTTGCTGCAGCGCGGATTATGATAAAAGGTCACCATACTGTTTATCCTCGTTGATACTGCTTAAAGCGTTGCTGGAGCTGGCGTAGCTGGTCGATGCGGGCATCGTAACGGGCCTGTTTCAGGCTGCCGAGCGGCACCAGTGAACTGGCCCGGCTTAGGGCGCTAATGGCCTGATCCAGCTGGCCACTCAGCGCCAGACTTTCGGCGCGGGCAAAGAGCTCCTCATCTGTCAGCCCCTGCTGCGCGGAAGCCTGGGCCAGCAGATCCCATCCGTTGGTATCGTCTTTATGGGTCCAGGTATAGCGGTTGAGAATGCGGCTGGCGTTCGCCGGCTGTTTCGCTTCCACATAGGCATTAGCGAGGTTCAACTGGACGACCGGGCTGGTTTTTGAGGCCTGGGTCGCGGTCAGCATCGCTATCGCCTGCTGCGGCTGATTCAGGCCGATATCAATGTCAGTCATCAGGTCCAGCAGCCAGACATTTTCAGGTTGTTTCGCCAGTAACGGTGCCACGATCCTTTTCGCCTCACCAAAGCTTTTAGCCTGCAGGAACTGCACGGCTTTACCGTACTGCGAGGCCAGCTGTTCGCGGGAATTACCGTTAGCATATTGCGTAAGCAGTTCGTCCGTTAACTGGTTACGGCCAGTCGAATACATGCCTAAGGACCGCACCTTGGCCAGATAAAAGTCTTGAGACGACTGCACCACCACCGGACGCATCTGGTTCGCACGGTTGCGCGCATCGGCAAGACGGCTGTCAGGCAGGGGATGGGTTAACAGGATTTCCGGAGGCTTCGAAGAAAAGCGGCTCTGATCGGCCAGTTTTTGCAGGAAGTTGGGCATGGCTTGCGGGTCAAAACCGGCGCGTTGTAACACCTGAATACCGATGCGATCGGCTTCCTGTTCATTATTTTGGGTAAAGCTGATAATCCCCTGTTGGGTGCCGGCCAGCGTACCGGTCAATGCGGCCATGCCCATTTGTGGGCTGGCCATCGCCAGTAAAATTGAACCCAGCGCGCCCACCCAGGTGAGCGGTGCATTACGTTTTTGATCTTCCATTGCCCGCGCCAGATGGCGCTGCGTGACGTGGGAGATTTCATGGGCCATGACTGAGGCCAGCTGGCTTTCGTTATCCGTAAAACGGAACAGGGCCGCATGCAACACCACGTTGCCACCAAAGAAGGCGAAGGCGTTGAGCTCATCGTTCTGAATCAGGAAAAAGTGGAAGGGCGTTTTAACGGCGTCCGCATGCGAAACCAGCCGCTGCCCAAGTTGGTTGATGTACTGATTCAGCAAAGGATCGTTAATCAGCGGGGCACTGGCGCGGAGCTGGCGGACGTAGAAGTCGCCCATCTGTAGCTCCTGATTAATCGACAGGGTCGATCCTGCCGTGGTCCCCATATCCGGCAGCGAATCACTGATATCCGCACGGGCGGTCAACGGGCCGGATAACATCAGTGCAGGGAGTAGCGCAGCAAGCAGCGTCTTTTTAAACCGGTTCAACATGCCTTAATCCTGTAATGAATCCCTGATTTTGACAGGTAAGCAGCGGAAATGTTCTGTTTTTTCATCAACAGCGCTACGGTCTTCGTATCTTAACCACAGCCAGGGAAGAATGAAATGGCGTTATGGCAGCCGGGATCGACGCATTGCCCCTTCCGGGCTTATCGGGTGCTTGCTAAACCCAACCGCCCTGTATCAGCAGTCAGAAAAAGGCATTCGTCGTGCTGCCAGCGCATTGACGACGTGGTGAACCGCTGTCACCGCAATGTCATCTTCCCGTGATGTTGATGTCACACAACCCCGTTAGGTTAAGCGCCAATGAGATCGATCTCATTATCGATTAACCGGGGGGGAAATGAGTGATTTAATCAGCGTGGCGGTTCTGGCCGGCGTTTCGCGAGCAACCGCGGCGCGTGCCTTTTCCGATCCCCATCTGCTTAAGCCCGGCACGCTGAAAAAAGTGCTGGAGGCCTCGGAGCAGTTGGGGTTCAGACCTAACCACATTGCGCGCCAGCTCCGTACGCAAAGCTCCACGACGCTGGGCGTTTTGCTGCCTTCGCTCAGTAACCCGGTGTTTGCCTTGCAGCTTCAGGCTATGGAGCAACAGGCACGTCTGGCGGGCTATGGCCTGCTGGTCGCCACGACCGATTACCAGCCAGAGCGTGAAGCCGCCATGATTGAACATATGCTGCGCCAGCGCGTCGCGGGCATGGTGCTGACCGTCTCCGACGCGGACAGCAGCACCGTATTAGCCCCGCTGGCAGAGGCGCGAATGCCCTTTGTTCTGGCGCATAACGTGCCGCAACAGCAAAACTGGCGCTGTGTCTATGTCGATAACCGCCGCGCAATGGCCGAAGCCACGGCGCACCTTATTGCACTGGGTCATCAGCATATCGTGATGGCGGCGGGACCGATGCTGCAGTCGGATCGTGCCCGTCAGCGCTATCTTGGCTATTGCGATGCGATGCAGCAGGCAGGATTTGTCCCGAGGGCACTAATTGATATGCCCAGCCATACCCAATCCAGATTCGAGCCCCTTTTACCGCTGATCAACAGCCCGGCCCCACTGACCGCCGTCATCTGCAGTAACGATCTCCTGGCGATCAGCCTGCTGGGCGCGGCCGCCCGTGCCGGCATTCAGGTCCCGCACCAGCTGTCGGTCATGGGGTTTGACGGCATTGCTATAGGCGAACAGCTTTCACCCTCGCTGGCCAGCGTGGTACAGCCCAGCGATCGGTTAGGTGCCTGTGCCATCGATATGCTTCTTCAACCCTCTCATGATGACTCGTGCCTGCTGGACCACTGGTTGCGTTCAGGCGAGAGCATCGCTGCAGTCTTTCATTCGTCAACATCAGGGAACCATCATGTCTACACACAATAAAATCACCGTGCTTGCCAGGGCGGCGCTCTTCACCGCCTGTGCATTTTCCAGCCAGCTGGTGCAGGCTGCTGAGAATGCTATCTGCTACAACTGTCCACCTGAATGGGCAGACTGGGCGACCGAGCTTCAGGCCATCAAAAAAGATACCGGCATTGTGGTGCCGCAGGACAACAAGAACTCCGGGCAGGCGCTGGCTCAACTGGTCGCCGAGAAAGATAATCCCGTTGCCGACGTGGTGTATTACGGCGTCAGCTTTGGTATCCAGGCGGCTCAGGCAGGCGTGATTGCTGACTATAAGCCGGCCAACTGGGATCAGGTGCCGGCAGGCATGAAAGATCCGGAAGGGAAATGGGTTGCGCTGCATTCCGGCACGATGGGCTTTATGGTCAACGTAGATGCGCTGGGCGGTGCACCCATTCCAACATCCTGGGACGATCTGCTGAAGCCAGAATACAAAGGGATGGTGGGCTATCTCGATCCGGCCAGTGCGTTTGTGGGTTACGTGGCCGCCGTGGCGGTGAATCAGGCCAAAGGCGGCAGTATGCAGGACTTCACTCCCGCGCTGACCTGGTTTAAAAAGTTGCAGGCGAACAAGCCTGTCGTGCCGAAACAGACGGCCTATGCTCGGGTGATCTCCGGCGAGATCCCCATTCTGCTGGATTACGACTTCAACGCTTATCGCGCCAAATATAAAGATCATGCCAATGTGGTGTTTGTGATCCCGAAGGAAGGGACGGTCACGGTGCCTTATGTCATCAGCCTGGTGAAAAACGCCCCGCACGCCGCTAACGGCAAAAAAGTCATGGACTACGTGCTGTCGGATAAAGGCCAGGCCATCTGGGCCAATGCCTATCTGCGCCCGGTACGGCCTTCAGCCATGTCTGCCGAGGCCAAAAAGCGCTTCCTGCCAGACAGTGATTATGCGCGCGCGCATACCGTGGACTATCAGCAGATGGCCGATGCACAGAAAGCCTTCTCTGCCCGCTATCTGAGTGAGATTCGGTAATGGCAGCGTCTGACGCCCGCAGCGATTTACCGGTGGCAACGCGCCACCGGTCACGCCGACGCGAGCAGGGGGCAAACTGGCCATGGATGCTGCTGCCAGCCTTACTGTTTTTTGCCGCGTTCTGGCTGTTACCTTTTGCCCGATTATTACAGATGGGCATGACGCCGGATCGCAGCACACATCACAGTGGCTACTGGACGGTAATTACCCAGCCACAGTATCTGCAAAGCCTGGTGAATACCGTGCTGCTGTCGCTGACGGTAACGCTACTGACGTTGGTCATCGCCACCGTCGTAGGGTGCTTCCTCGCTCGCCAGCGTTTCACCGGACGCGGCACTCTGCTGGCACTGCTGACCTTTCCTCTGGCGTTTCCCGGCGTGGTGGTGGGGTTTTTAGTGGTGATGCTGGCAGGACGACAGGGCGTGCTGGCGCAGATCAGCCTGCGCCTGTTTGATGAGCGCTGGACGCTGGCCTACTCACTCACCGGGCTGTTTATTGGTTATCTCTACTTTTCGCTGCCGCGCGCCATTGTGACGTTGGTGGCCGCGAGTGAAAAACTGGATCGCTCGCTGGAAGAGGCCGCCCGTTCGTTAGGCGCCAGCCAGTGGCGCATTATCTGGGATGTGATCGTGCCGGGACTTAAACCGGCACTGCTCTCCAGCGGTGCGCTGTGCTTTGCCACCAGTATGGGCGCATTTGGCACCGCGTTTACCCTGGGAACTGACCTGAGTGTGCTGCCGCTGACCATTTATGGCGAATTCACCAACTACGCTAACTTCGCCACGGCGGCGGCGTTATCGGTGGTCATGGGCGCTGTCGCCTGGGCTGGCTTAATGCTGGCGCGCGTACTCACCCAGTCAAAACAGGAGCCGTCATCATGAAGCGCCGTGGGCTGTTTTACCTGCAGGTCGCGATCACCACACTGACTGCACTGTTCATGATTGTGCCGGTGATCCTGTCTATGCTGGCGGGCGTGACGCAGAACTATTTTGTTGGCCTGCGCAGCGGACTGACGCTGAAATGGGTGGCGCAGGTTTGGGAGATGTACAGCGACACCTTTTGGCTGTCGTTGCTCATTGCCGTCAGCTGCTTGATCGTCACCGTGGCGATCGGCGTACCGGCCGCCTGGGGCTTACTGAAATCGCCCTCTCGCTGGGCATCGCGCATTGAAGAGTGCCTGATGTTGCCGGTGGCGCTTCCGGGCCTGGCCACCGCACTGGGCATTATCCTGCTGTATGGCCAGTTCAGCAGCCTGCGTGACAGCTGGGTGTTTATCCTGATTGGTCACGTCCTTTTTACGCTGCCGTTTATGATCCGCCCGGTACTGGCGGTGATGCAGGCGATACAGCTGCCCCGACTGGAGGAGGCTGCCGCCAGCCTCGGGGCCGGCTTCTGGCGTCGCTTTTTCACCGTGGTGGTTCCCAACTGCCGCAACGGCATTCTCGCCGGGGCCTTTATGGTAATTACGTTATCGGTAGGCGAATTTAATATCACCTGGATGTTGCATACGCCACTGACCAAAACCCTGCCAGTGGGCCTGGCCGACAGCTACGCCTCGATGCGGCTGGAAGTCGGTTCTGCTTATACCCTGATCTTTATTTTAATGATTCTACCGCTGCTGTTGATGCTCAACGCCTGTAATCACTGGCTTGAACGCCAGTCTCGCCAACAACCAAGGGAGGAAAAAGCATGATTGTTGATGCGGTTAACGTCACGCTACGCGGCTGTGCGCGTCGCTTTCATCACCATCAGGCGCTGCACCCACTGGATCTTAGCGTACGCGCAGGGGAAACCCTGGTTCTGCTGGGCCCGTCCGGCTGTGGCAAAACGACAACGTTGCGCATTATCAGCGGGCTGGAGAGCACTGACGCGCCGGGTGAAGTCTGGTTTGACGATCGCAACGTGACCGACCTGCCTATTGAGAAGCGTAACGTAGGAATGGTGTTTCAAAACTACGCCCTGTTTCCCACGCTTAACGTGGCGCAGAACGTAGCCTATGGGCTGAAAGTGCAGGGCATTCCGCGCCACGAGCGTGAGGCCCGGGTCAACGAGATGCTGGAACTGGTCGATCTCACGTCACTGGCACATCGTCATATCGACAAGCTCTCCGGCGGGCAGAAACAGCGCGTGGCGCTGGCAAGAGCGCTGGCGGCACGGCCTAAAGTGCTGCTGTTTGACGAACCGCTGGCGGCGCTGGATGCCAAACTGCGTGAGCGTCTGCGTCTGGAAATCGGGGGCCTGTTAAAAAAGCTGGCTATCACCGCTGTGTATGTCACTCACGATCAGCAGGAAGCTATGGCGCTTGGCGATCGTATCGCCGTCATGGAGCAGGGGCGCCTGGTGCAGATCGATACGCCACAGGCCATCTATCAGCGTCCGGCCTCGCGTTTTGTGGCGGATTTCGTTGGCGCGATTAACTGCATCGCACGTGACGATCAAGGCCATCCGGTGCGTTTTTGTCGACCAGAGGATGTGCTGCTGGCAGACGAAGGCCGCTATGCGCAGCACGGCTGCATTGTTGCCAGCACCTTTCTCGGCGCGTCTCAACGCCTGATGATTGATATCGGGCTGGACAAGCCGATTCAGGTTGAACGTCACGCACGGGAAACCTGGCACGCCGGGCAGCGAGTGAGCTGGTCGCTGGCTGAGCAGGCCGCACTCGAATTTACCCTTTAAGGAGTCAACGTTTGTCCGTTAAACCTGTGCTGATTGCTCAAATCAGCGACTTGCATATTAAAGCGCACGGTCGTCTGTCGTATAAAAAAGTCGATACGTATAATGCCCTGTTACGGGCGATAGCAACCCTGAATGGCCTGACGCCCCGGCCCGATGCGGTGGTCATAACCGGCGACCTGGTGGATTTTGGTACGGCAGAAGAGTATCAGACGCTGCGGCAGGCGCTGGCCACCCTGGCGTTGCCGTTTTACCTGATGGCGGGAAATCATGACGATCGCCAGGCGCTACGGGCGGCGTTTCCCGATCATCCCTATCTGCAACAGGGCCCGACGCTCAACTGGCAACGGGAGGTTAAGGGGGTTCAGCTACTGGCGCTCGATTCCAGCGTGCCGCAGCAGCCGTGGGGCGAGCTTGATGAACAGCAGCTTGACTGGCTGGATGCCGCACTGACCGCGTCACCGGACAGCCCCGCGCTGGTGATGCTGCATCATCCGCCCTTTGTCTGCGGTATCGATCATATGGATCGCCAGCGTTTACGCGCCCCTGCTGCGCTGGCGGCGATCGTCAGTCGTCATCCGCAGGTCGAACGTGTGCTGTGTGGCCATGTACACCGCGCGATTCAGACCCGCTTTGCCGGTACGCTGGCCTGCATTGCCCCCGGCGTGTCTCATCAGGTTGCGCTGGATCTGCAACCGGATGGCCCGGCAAACTTCATGCTGGAACCGGCAGGATTTTTACTGCATCGCTGGCATCCGCAGCAGGGAATGACCACGCATCAGTGTGCGATTGGAGACTATGATGGCCCCTGGCCCTTTTATGATCAAAACGGGTTAATCGATTAAAAGCCATACGGGCTGACTTTTTGGTTAATGCCGCGCTTAAACCTGCTCAAATTGTCCTACAGCGTGTAAACTTACACGCTGTAGGACCGCAATCACGATAAAAACAACAGAGTCAGGCACAGCAAAATGAATCTTTGCACTGTGGCGTTCCCGCCATGCTCATAAATTTCCGTCCCCGGGCGGACTTACGCACGCTTATTGCGCTGCTGGTTATTGCCAGCATAGTCATCACGCTTGCCAATAATTTATATGCAACCTGGCGTGTGCAACGCATGGTGCTGATCGACAGCACCCTGGAAGCCAACCGCGCTTACGCTGCCAAACTGGCCTCCACCAGCGAAGTCTTTTTCCGGCTGGCGCAGTCCCAGTTGCACTTCAGTGCTAATTTACTGGGAAAAGATTTCAATAATGAGGCACTGCTCAAAGCGGAAGTGAACCGTCTACGTGAGCAGACCGACAGTTTTAACTCGGTCGCCGTGGTGGATGAAACGGGTACGGTGCGCGCAATATCTCCCGAATCGCTGACCTTAACCGGGATGCATCTGACCAGCGATGCGGCCCGCGAAGCGCTGCAGACCCGGCAACCGCTGATTAGCAGACCGACACTCTCTGCCGCCAATAACCTGCTGATTTTTGTCTCATGGCCCATCTGGAATAACCAGGGACGCTATCTGGGCTATATTGGCGGGACGATTTACCTGAAAAAGAAAAGTATTCTGAATGCGCTGCTGGGTGAACAGTTTTATCGCGACGGCACCAGCGTATTTGTTCTCGACGGCGATAATCAGGTGCTGTATCACCAGAACCGCCAGATGGTGGGCAAAACCATGTCGCCACTGATGAGCGATCGGGAACGTCAGGAAAAAGATAACGGCTCGCTGGTCTTAACTGAGCCCGACAAACCGACCCGGCTGGCCGGCTACGCCATTGTTCCCACGACGGGCTGGATGGTGGTGGCGTTGAAACCTGTCGACGTCACGCTGCAACCGCTGTCGGGGTTGCTCCTGAAAGTTCTGAAGCATTCAGTACCCTTTGCCTTACTGACCTTGCTGGTGGCGGTCATTCTGGCACGGATGATTGCCATGCCGCTCTGGCAACTGGCCCGCAAGGCCAGCAAGATTGATGCCTCAAGCGCCACCTACGAAATTGGCGGCATTCGGGCATGGTACTTTGAGGCCGCCCAGGTTAAACGGGCGCTGTTAACCGGTATTGGGCTGGTACAGGACAAAATTGGTCGCCTGAGTTCGGAAGCGCAGACCGATTCGCTAACGCTGTTACTCAACCGCCGCGGGCTTAACGCGGTACTCGATTACTACCAGACGATGCGCCAGCCTTTTGCCGTGCTCGCCCTGGATATCGATCATTTCAAAAGCGTCAATGACAACTGGGGACACGACGTCGGCGATCGGGTGATTCGGCAGGTGGCGCAGACGCTACGACAGAGCGCCCGGCAGTCGGATGTGGTCTGCCGTAACGGTGGTGAAGAGTTTTTAATGCTGTTGCCTAACACGCCTCTGAAAGAGGCTGAGGCGACGGCCGAGCGCATTCGCATCAGTATCGCGGATAACGCTATCGAGGCGGTCGGCCATATCACGATTTCCATCGGCGTAGCGGAGTGGGATGCCCGGCGGCCGCCGCTGGAAAGCAGCCTGAAGCGGGCTGACGATGCCCTGTATCAGGCTAAGAACAGCGGTCGCAACTGCACCGTGGTTGCCAAACGCGTAAAAGCCTCTTGATCAAGACTGTGCGCTAACGGTTTCTGGCCCGCCCGGCAATCCGGGCGAGCCATCAGGAATTGATATGCTCGCGGCAGTAGCGTCGCTTCCAGCTGGCAGGTGTTAAGCCTGTATGCTTACGGAATATCTGACGGAAATAGCCCACATCATTGAACCCACACTGACGCGCTACCTCGGTTAACGGCAGCTTATCGCCGATCAGCAGCTTTTCTGCCATTAATACGCGCTGCCGGTGAAGGGCTTCCGTCAGCGTCAGGCGAAACACGCGCCGGTAAACACGTCCCAGATAATCGGCATTGCAATGCAGCGTTTTCGCCAGCGTGGAGGTTGAAAGCGCCAGGTGATACTGCGTGCGAATAAGCTGATTGGCTTTCCAGGCCAGGTCAACGCCGGGGCTGTCGACAACATCCTCGTGCAGCGCCGGAGCCGCGAGCTGCTGCAGTATAAGCAGTAAAATACATTCCAGTGCGACGCTGCGATGAATGTTTTCCTGCTCGCTAAGGAACTGCCGGAACAGGGCGATGATATAGGCCGGATCGCCAACGCGAGTATGCTGGGGAAGGTGGAGCAGTGCCTGGTGTAAGCCATGCTGCTCAGGCTGTTTCTGCCAGTCAAAATGCAGCCAGTAAAATTTCAGATCGGCCGGAAAAATCCCTTCTCCCACATGCAAATGCCCTGGCCTCAGCAGCAGGCTTTCGCCCGCCTGCACGCTGAACAGCTCGCCATCCTCCCGAATCGTTAACTGCCCGCGTTCAACGAAAATGATCTCCCAGGAGGTCAGCCTGCGTGCAGGATGGGTTCCCACGCCGCGCGAAATAAACAGCCCGCCATTTTGCACCTGTATCGGAAACGTTATGGATAATTCGAACATCGTTATTCATTTTCCCGCTGCTACGGAGGTAATTGATGTCTTTCTCTCTGATTATTAACTAAAAAAAAGACATGTACCTGATCCAGTTCACACTTTGCTTCACAGGTCGGAATTACCCCGTTTTTATACTTTTTTGTGCTCTTGTTGGTGAACGGATTCCTGACAAAATAAATCGGGTTAAGCGCTAAAACACCAATAAGCCCGGCATAAAGCGGGCAATCCTCTCTGTCCTGCATGAGGCATTTTAAATGACTTCTACGACTATCGCTCAGGCCGATCTTAGCCCGTCGGCTACGCAGAGTGCGCTGTCCCTGCGAGAGAAAATAGGTTACGGCTTGGGTGACGCCGGCGGCACGGTGATCACCTGCCTGATCACCAACTTCCTGACGTTTTTCTACACCGATGTGTTTGGCTTAACGCCCGCGCTGGTCGGCACCCTGTTTATGGTGCTGCGCGTGTTTGACGCGGTCTCCGATCCGGTGATGGGCGTCATTGCCGACAGAACCCATAGCTGTTGGGGGCGCTTCCGCCCGTGGCAGCTCTGGGTGGCCGTTCCCCTTGGCCTCATTGGCGCGCTGACGTTCACCGTGCCCGCCGTCAGCATGGACATGAAAATTGTTTGGGCGTTTGCCACCTATCTGCTGCTCTCTGTGAGCTATACCGCCATCAACGTGCCCTATTGCGCGCTGATCAACACCATGACCACCCGCCACACAGAAGTGCTGGCCTGCCAGTCATGGCGCTTTGTATTGTGCGGGGTGGCCGGGTTTCTGGTTTCGGTAGGGCTGCCGTGGCTGGTCGCGGTGTTGGGTAAGGGGAATGCGGCCCTGGGCTATCAGTCTGGCGTCGGTATCCTGTGCGCTCTGGCGGTCGTGATGTTCCTGTGTTGCTTCTTTTGGGTCCGCGAGCGCGTACCGCTGGACAGCCTGGGCAAATTTACCCTGCGTGAGCATCTGGTCGGGCTACGCAAAAACGATCAGCTGTTGCTGATGCTGGTGATGTCTTTTTTGCTGATTAACGTGTTTAACATTCGCGGCGGCGGCTACATGTACTTCATTACCTATGTGTTACAGGGCAGCACGGCTTTCACGTCGCTGTTTTTTACCATGGTGACGTTAGCCTCCATTGTAGGATCGGTGATCGTGAACCCGCTTTCCAGGCGGATTGACACCGTCCGGCTGTATTACTGGACCAACCTTGTGCTGGCCGCACTCGCAGTCATGATGTGGTTCCTGCCGGTCGGGCCGTCATGGCAGATATTGTGGCTGGTGGTGATCCTCAGTAATGGCATCATCCTCGGGTTCACTCTGCCGCTGCATTTTGCCCTAATGGCCTTTGCTGATGACTACGGCGAATGGAAAAACGGTGTCCGCTCGTCGGGCATGAATTTCGCGTTTAACCTGTTCTTTATCAAGCTTGCCTGGGCCTCCAGCGCCGTCATTATCAGCCTGCTGTTTGTCATCGTGGCTTATAAGCCGGGGATCGGCAATCAGACGGCTGCCTCCCTGCACGGTATTACCGCCACGGAAACCCTGTTACCGGCGCTGTTCCACCTGTTGCTGGCATTCACCATCCGCGCCTGCAAGCTCACTAACCCGATGATGGCGCAGATCGCCCACGACCTGCGTATTCGCCATGTTCCGTCTTGAGGAGAGTAAGATGTCTGTCAATGAAGTCGATCTGCATAAGCTGACTATCCACGATCCGTTTCTCGGTAAGTATCAACAACTGGTGCGGGAGGTGGTGATTCCTTATCAGTGGGAGGCGCTTAACGATCGGATCGAAGAAGCCGATCCCAGCCATGCCATCGAAAACTTTCGCATCGCGGCTGGCCAGCAGGACGGGGAATTCTATGGCATGGTGTTTCAGGACAGCGATGTAGCGAAATGGCTGGAGGCGGTGGCCTGGTCGCTTTGCCAGAAGCCTGACGCGGAACTGGAGAAAACGGCCGATGAGGTGATTGAGCTGATCGCGGCGGCGCAGTGCGAGGATGGCTATCTCAACACTTACTTCACCGTGAAAGCGCCGCAAGATCGTTGGACCAACCTTGCCGAGTGCCACGAGCTTTACTGCGCCGGGCACATGATTGAGGCGGGCGTGGCATTTTACCAGGCGACCGGCAAACGCCGTTTACTGGAGGTGGTGTGCAGGCTCGCCGACCATATCGACAGCGTCTTCGGCCCTGAGGAGCATCAGCTGCATGGTTATCCTGGCCATCCCGAGATCGAGCTGGCGCTGATGCGGTTGTATGAAGTGACTCAGCAACCACGCTATCTGGCGCTGGTGAATACGTTTGTCACGCAGCGCGGCACCCAGCCTCACTTCTATGATATTGAGTACGAGAAACGCGGTCAGACTTCCTACTGGCATACCTATGGCCCGGCATGGATGGTGAAGGACAAGGCTTACAGCCAGGCGCATCAGCCTCTTGCCGAACAGCAGCACGCAGTGGGCCACGCGGTGCGGTTTGTTTATCTGATGACCGGCGTAGCGCACCTCGCGCGTCTGAGTCAGGACGAAGGAAAGCGTCAGGACTGCCTGCGGCTGTGGCACAACATGGCTCAGCGGCAGCTTTATATTACGGGCGGAATCGGCTCCCAAAGCAGCGGTGAGGCGTTCAGCAGCGATTATGATTTACCCAATGACACGGTATATGCCGAAAGCTGCGCGTCCATTGGCCTGATGATGTTTGCCAGACGTATGCTGGAAATGGAAGCCGACAGCCAGTACGCCGATGTGATGGAGCGCGCGCTGTATAATACGGTACTGGGCGGTATGGCGCTGGACGGGAAACATTTCTTCTACGTCAATCCGCTGGAGGTGCAGCCGAAAACCCTGCATTTCAACCATCTTTACGATCATGTGAAACCGGTGCGCCAGCGCTGGTTTGGCTGTGCCTGTTGCCCACCGAACATCGCGCGTTTACTGACCTCGCTCGGTCACTATATCTATACGCCGCACGAGAATGCGCTCTTTATCAATCTCTACGTCGGCAACCGGGTTGATGTGCCCGTCGGCGATCGCACGTTGGGTATCCGTATCAGCGGTAACTTTCCCTGGGAGGAAACGGTCACGATTTCTGTGGATGTCACCCAGCCCGTAAAACATACGCTGGCGTTACGACTGCCTGACTGGTGCGAGGCGCCGCAGGTGAGCTGTAACGGTGAGGTGGTGACGGATCGCGCCCGCAAAGGCTACCTGTACATTGAACGGATTTGGCAGGAGGGCGACACGCTCACGCTAACGCTTCCGATGCCGGTGCGCCGGGTGTACGGTAATCCGCTCGTGCGTCATGTGGCGGGTAAGGTAGCTGTCCAGCGCGGGCCGATAGTCTACTGCCTGGAGCAGGCCGATAACGGCGAGCAGTTACACAATGTATGGCTGCCCGCGTCTGCGGCGTTCAACACCTTTGAAGGGAAGGGCGTCTTTGCGCACAAGGTAGTAATCCAGGCTGAAGGGGTGAAAAAGACCGCCCACGAGCCAGCGCAACAGCCGCTGTGGAACTACGACCGCGCACCGGCTGCACCGCAGAGCCAGACGTTAACGTTTATCCCCTGGTTCTGCTGGGCGAACCGGGGAGAAGGGGAGATGCGTATTTGGGTAAACGAAGCCTGACCCCAGAACATTGACCGACAGCGGGCCGGAAAGGCGTTCGGCCCGCTGTGAATAGAATCGGTGGCGATTCGCCTGCCAGTGGACAGCCTCAGCCAGGTTCAAACTCCCGTTAACAGGGCCGTGCAGGCCCGCCATCGCCCGGTCAACGAAAGCTGTCAGGCCACAGACTGCTTTTCACATCTTTCCCGCACCAGAATATCCGGTACAATCATGGCCCTTTTTGACGTTATGGACCCAACGGCATGCTGGCTTTATTGATTCAATGGTACAAACGCCGTTTTAGCGATCCGCAGGCGATTGGCCTGCTGGTAATTCTGCTGGCGGGATTCTGCATTCTTTTCTTTCTGAGTGGGTTGCTGGCGCCCTTGCTGGTGGCGCTGGTTCTCGCTTACCTGCTTGAATGGCCGACGGTACGGCTGCAACGCATTGGCTGTACGCGGAGCTGGGCGACCAGCATCGTGTTGGTGCTGTTTGCCGGGATTCTGCTGGTTCTGGTCTTGATTGTCGCCCCCGTCGCCTGGCAGCAGGGCATCAACCTGACGCGGGATCTGCCCAACATGCTGAACAAGCTCTATCTGTATGCGGCGGGTTTACCCCGACGTTTCCCCGCCCTGGTCGATGCGGGCATCATTGACGTCATCGTTGAAAACCTGCGCGGTCGTCTTAGCGGGGTAGGCGATTCGCTGGTGAAATATTCCCTGGCCTCGCTGGTAGGCTTGATGACCCTGATGATTTATCTCGTGCTGGTGCCGCTCATGGTGTTCTTCCTGCTGAAGGACAAAGAGCAGATGCTGAACGCCGTTCGGCGCGTGCTGCCGCGCAATCGCGGGCTGGCAGGGGAAGTGTGGCAGGAGATGAATCAGCAAATTACTAATTACATTCGCGGCAAGGTGCTGGAAATGGTGGTGGTCGGGATCGCCAGCTGGCTGGCTTTCATGTTCCTCGGCCTTAACTACTCGCTTTTGCTGGCCGTATTAGTGGGGGTTTCGGTTCTGATCCCCTATATCGGCGCGATGCTGGTCACCATTCCGGTTATTGGCGTAGGGTTGTTTCAGTGGGGGCTTGATAGCGAGTTCTGGACCCTGTTAACCGTCTATCTGGTGATTCAGGCACTGGACGGCAATGTGCTGGTGCCGATTTTGTTCTCAGAAGCGGTCAATCTGCATCCGCTGGTGATCATCTTGTCAGTGGTGATCTTTGGCGGAATGTGGGGATTCTGGGGCGTGTTTTTTGCGATTCCGCTCGCCACCCTGGTCAAGGCGGTGGTGCACGCGTGGCCTGAAGCCCCGCTGGATGAAACGCTGAGTCGCTAAACGTTCAGGGCGCGGACGATGCCGCGCCCTGAAGACATCAGGCTGACTTGAGGTAGTCCATCACGATGTCGTGGTGGTTTGACGTTTTGAAATCGTCGAACACCTTTTCGATTTTGCCATTCGCATCCACCAGGAAACTGATGCGATGAATGCCGTCGTAGGTTTTCCCCATAAAGGTTTTTTCACCCCAGACGCCAAACTGCTCGCAAACCTGATGCTCCTGGTCCGACAGCAGCGTGAAGTTAAGCAGCTCTTTTTCTGCAAAACGTGACAGCTTTTCGGGTTTATCCGTGCTGATCCCCAGCACCTCGACGCCAGCTTTTTTCAGTTCATCCATGTTGTCACGCAGACCGCATGCCTGCACGGTACAACCCGGCGTCATGGCTTTTGGATAGAAATAGACCAGAACACGCTGCCCCTGGAAGTCGGCTAAATTTACTTGTTCGCCATCCTGATCGGGCAAGCTAAATTTCGGTGCGGTATCACCGGCTTTCAGTGGATTCATCACATCTCTCCATTTTGAGTTCATGCTGTGGTTAATACACCAAGAGGCGAGAAACTGCCAAATGGAAAATTATCTGTTTCAGACGTATTCCTCACCTGACTGCACTTTTAACGTAGCAGAACAGTCACGGGGGCGCTCGTCTTTACCTGCCGGGTGCGGCCAGTTCACGATTATCGGCATCGCTCAGGCTGTAGAGACGCAACGAACCCTGCGCGTTAAGCTCCTGGCATAATTCATTAAAGGCCTGTTCAAAGGCCGGACCATCGCTCCGCGTCGGGCTGTGCGCCGTCATCTGAATATAGAGCGTAGCGGGCCTGTCGTGCTGGGCTGGCTGAATGCGTGACACCAGTTCAGCGATGTTCATCAGGTGCTTGTCCGTTAAATCCGTAAAGCGCTCAATAATATGCGGTGAGTCAGCGACTTCGACCTGAATAAACGCCGTATCCGGCATCGGAGGGCGGGCGGTCGCATGGGTGCGTTTCATCACGATGAGCAGCTCCAGCTCTGCGCCTTTAAGCGGCAGCGTTGACTCAATCAGCGTAATGGCGTTCCAGCTACCGGACAGCAGCATAATGAACGTGAATTCATCCCCAAGCATGGCAAGGCGACTGTCTTCGATGTTGCAACCGCAACTGCTGACGTGACGGGTAATCGTATTGACGATACCCGGGCGGTCAACACCCAGTGCGGTGATCACCAAGTGGTGGGGTTGAGATTGCTGCAAAATAGGATTCCCTGTGCATTTGCTAATAACCATAAGGTAAACATAAAAAAAACTGCTGACAAGCGCGGGAATAGCGGAGCTTGCTTGCTTTTCCCTAAGTGTAAAACGTACCATGAAGCACTTGTTTGTCGAGGGGATCGCCAATGTTTACGGGAAGTATTGTTGCACTCGTTACGCCGATGGATGACAAAGGTAATGTCTGCCGTGCGAGTTTGAGAAAACTGATTGATTACCATGTCGCCAGCGGTACGGCGGCGATCGTTTCCGTCGGCACCACCGGCGAGTCTGCCACGCTGAGCCATGACGAACATGGTGATGTCGTGCTGCAAACCCTGGAACTGGCGGATGGGCGTATTCCCGTGATTGCCGGAACCGGTGCGAATGCCACCGCTGAAGGCATCTCTCTAACCAAACGCTTTGAAAATTCTGGCGTTATTGGCTGCCTCACCGTCACGCCTTACTATAACCGCCCCACGCAGGAAGGCCTGTTTCAGCACTTTAAAGCGATTGCCGACAGTACCAGCCTGCCACAAATGCTGTATAACGTACCTTCGCGCACCGGCTGTGATATGTTGCCGGAAACCGTTGCCCGCCTCGCCGAAATCAAAAATATTATCGGAATCAAAGAGGCAACGGGGAACTTATCCCGTGTCAGCCAGATCCAAGAGCTGGTTAATGATGAGTTCATCCTGGTGAGCGGCGACGATGCCAGCGCACTGGACTTTATGCAACTGGGCGGCAAAGGCGTCATTTCGGTGACGGCTAACATAGCAGCACGCGAAATGGCCGAGCTGTGCAGGCTCGCACAGCAGGGTAATTTCGTTGAAGCTCGCCGTCTCAATCAGCGTCTGATGCACCTGCACCAGACGCTTTTCTGTGAACCTAATCCAATCCCGGTTAAATGGGCGGCAAAACAGCTAGGATTAATCGCTAATGACACGCTGCGTCTGCCAATGACACCACTGACTGCGGTTGCACAGCCGAAAGTGGAGCAGGCGCTGGTGAAAGCGGGTTTGCGATAATTTAGGGAGTTTGAATGAATTACTCAGTAAAGCGGTCAACGATTGCAACAGTGGTGGGGCTTTCCACCCTGATGCTATTGTCGGCCTGTTCGAACGATCAGCGTTACAAACGCCAGGTCAGCGGTGATGAGTCCTACCTGCAGGCCAGTGGTCTGCGGGAGCTGAAGGCACCGTCGGGCATGATTCTGCCTGTCCAGAACGGGGAATACGATATTCCGCCTTCAACCAGCAAAGCACCGGTTGGCAAGCAGCTGGATATTCGTCCACCAGCCCAGCCTCTGGCTCTGATGAACGGCTCACGCGCCCAGTTCAGTAATAACACTGGTGTGCTGATGTTTGATAACAGCCGCGGATCGATTTGGTCGCAGGTTGTGGGTGTCGTCCAGTCTAATAACTTCCCGATCGCTTCCCGTAATGACGCCGGACAACAGCTGACCACCGACTGGGTACAGTGGAACCGTGCAGACGAAGATAAGCAGTACCGTGGTCGTTACCAAATCAGCGTTCAGTCGCAGAGTTATCAGCAGGTCCTGACCGTCCGTCTGCTGGAGCTGCAGCAGGAAGGCAACAGCGTGACCTCGCCAGTGCAGATTCAGCGTTATACCGCGCAGATGCTGAACGACATCGCCGCAGGAATGGACAAAATCGCCACCGCGAATGAAAACGCTGCCGCCGGCCGCGTCAGCGGTGCGATTGATGTGCAAAGCGGTGCCGACGACACCGGCCTGCCTATGCTGGTGTTACGCACGCCGTTCAATGTTGCCTGGCAGCGTCTGCCTGCGGCCATGAGCCGTGTAGGAATGGACGTTACCGACAGCACGCGCTCAACCGGCAGCATGAAAGTGACCTACAAAGCGCCGGGCAGCAGCACCTGGGACAGCGTGGGCGCCAAAGATCCTGAGTTGCCAAACGGCGATTACAAGGTTCAGGTTGGCGACCTCGACAACCGTACCAGTCTGCAATTTATTGATCCTAAAGGCCATGTGCTGACGCAGGCGCAAAACGACGCGCTCGTGGCAGTGTTCCAGGCCGCAATGAACAAATAAAAAATTACCCCAGGCCGGAGATTCTCCGGCCTTTTTATTTCGTTTTTTGGCATAATAGCGCGAGACGAGGTAATCGATTGCGTCACGGCAATCAACGCAAAATGCCTGCCTCAGAACCGGATCTTTCATGTTTGGAGTTAAATAAGATGCAAAAGCGAGCTGAGTTGTATCGCGGTAAAGCGAAAACCGTATACAGCACCGATAACCCGGATCTGCTGATACTTGAATTCCGCAACGATACATCAGCAGGCGACGGCGCCCGCATTGAGCAGTTTGATCGCAAGGGCATGGTGAATAACAAGTTCAACCATTTCATCATGACGAAGCTGCAGGAAGCGGGCATCCCGACACAGATGGAAGCCCTGCTGTCAGATAACGAAGCGCTGGTGAAAAAGCTGGACATGGTCCCGGTCGAGTGCGTAATCCGTAACCGTGCGGCCGGTTCGCTGGTGAAGCGTCTTGGCGTCGAAGAAGGGATTGTGCTGAACCCGCCGCTGTTCGACCTGTTCCTGAAGGACGATGCTAAACACGATCCGATGGTTAACGAATCTTACTGCGAAACCTTTGGTTGGGTCAGCAAAGAGAATCTGGCCCGTATGCGTGAGCTGACCTATAAAGCCAACGACGTACTGAGCAATCTGTTTGATAAGGCAGGTTTGATTCTGGTGGACTTCAAGCTGGAGTTTGGCCTGTTCAACGGCGAAGTGGTACTGGGGGACGAATTCTCACCCGATGGTGCGCGCCTGTGGGACAAAGAAACCCTGGATAAAATGGACAAAGACCGTTTCCGTCAGAGCCTGGGTGGCCTGATTGAAGCCTATGAAGCGGTAGCCCGTCGCCTGGGCGTCAAACTTGACTGAGTAACGCTCAGCAGGTCACGAAAAGGAGAGCGCAGGCTCTCCTTTTTCATTTTGGTGTAAAGCTGGTGATTGCGCCGTCACGCATCTAAAATCATGCCATCTGAGTTAATACGCCACAGGGAGCAAAAACCATGCGCTGGCAAGGACGTCGCGAAAGCGACAATGTCGAAGATCGCCGTAATCAGTCATCCGGTAACCGGGGAGGACGCATTCCTCTGCCACGCGGCAAGGCGGGCATTATCATGCTGATTCTGGTCGCGGTGGCGGGTTATTACGGTTATGACCTGACCCCGTTGCTGACCGGGGGCGAGGTGACATCGGGCAACCAACAGCAGCAGCGCACCGCCAACCCGAATCAGGATGAGGCGGCAAAGTTTACGTCGGTCATGCTGGCGACAACCGAAGACACCTGGGACAAGTTGTTCAAACAGATGAACAAACAGTATACGCCGCCGAAGCTGGTGATGTATCGCGGCGCTACGCGCACCGGCTGCGGCACCGGACAGTCTGTTATGGGGCCCTTTTACTGCCCGGCAGACCAGACTGTTTATATCGATCTGTCATTCTATGACGAAATGAAAAACAAGCTTGGGGCAGGCGGCGATTTTGCCCAGGGCTATGTCATTGCGCATGAAGTCGGCCACCATGTGCAGAAGTTGCTGGGCATTGAACCCCGGGTACGTCAGATGCAGCAGGGGGCCAGCCAGACTCAGATTAATCAACTGTCCGTGAAAATGGAGCTTCAGGCCGACTGCTTTGCGGGCGTCTGGGGCCACTATATGGAACAGGAAAAAATCCTCGAAGTGGGGGATTTACAGGAAGCGTTAAACGCAGCCGAAGCCATTGGTGACGATCGTCTGCAGCAGAAAACCCAGGGCCGGGTTGTGCCGGACAGCTTTACGCATGGTACGTCCGCGCAGCGGTATACCTGGTTCAAACGCGGATTCGACAGCGGTAACCCTGGCCAGTGCGACACCTTTGCTCTTAAAGGATGAACCTGAAAGCAGCGACCTGTGCCATGCAGGCCGCCGGTATACGGCGGCTGGCCGTGATCGGCGGCGAAGCCGACTGGTGCCGGGACACCGCGCTCTCATGGAGCCAGACGCTGGAAGGCGACTGGCTGTGGCTGAGCGATAACCCACCGGAAACCGGCACGCACTGCGCCCCGACCGCATTTCGTACGCTGCTGGGGCGTGAATTCCATCATGCCGTGTTTGATGCCCGCCAGGGGTTCCATGCCGAGGCGCTGGCGGCGCTGGCCGGAACGCTGACGGCCGGTAGCTGGCTGCTTCTGTTAGTGCCCCCCTGGGCGCGCTGGGCGCAGCAGCCCGATGCGGACAGCCTGCGCTGGGCTGATGTCAGCGAGCCGATTGCCACGCCCCATTTTGTCCATCACCTGCAACGCCTGACGGAAGACGATCAGCAGGCGCTGTTGCATCAGCAGCCGCAGCCGCTCGCGCTGCCCAACTGGTCGTCTCGGCCGGCCTGGCACTGTCAGGCCGCGAGTCAGCAGCAAAGCATTCTGCAAGAGCTGACGCATTTTTCTGCTGGCGTGGCGGTCATCACCGCCGCGCGCGGCAGAGGCAAATCGGCGCTCGCAGGCATGCTGGCGCGACAGAATACGCGCTGCCTGGTAACCGCACCGGCAAAAATTACCACCACAGTGTTAGCCTCTTTCGCCGGAGAACATTATCGGTTTATGGCACCGGATGCGATTCTGGCGCTGCCCGACCAGCCCGAGTTTGACTGGCTCATCGTGGATGAAGCCGCGGCCATTCCCGCTCCGCTGCTCCATGCGCTGGTAGCACGTTTCCCGCGCGTGTTGCTGGTAACGACCATTCAGGGTTACGAAGGCAGCGGCCGTGGCTTTATGCTCAAGTTCTGCGCTGAGCTGCAGCAGGTGCGCTACTTTACGCTGGACGAACCGTTACGCTGGGCTCGCCACGATCCCCTGGAACACTGGCTCAACCGGGTTCTGCTGTTTGAGGATGCCGCTGAAACCCCGTCCCTGGAGGAGCGTGCGCCCCGGCGAGCAGATGCGTCTGATTTCGCCGCCCAGCAGGCGGCTTACCAACTGCTGACCAGTGCGCATTACCGCACCTCACCGCTGGATCTGCGTCGCCTGTTGGATGCGCCAGGCATGCATCTGTGGCTGGCGGGCGAGGTTCCGGCGCTACAGGGCGCGCTATGGTTGGTAGAAGAGGGCGGGCTGACGGATGAACTGGCGCAAGCGGTATGGGCGGGCCACAGGCGGCCTCGCGGTAATCTGGTGGCGCAGTCGCTGGCCGCGCACGCCGGGCTGACGGAAGCCGCCACGCTGCGCGCCTTGCGAATTAGCCGGATTGCCATTGCCGCACCTGCGCGCCGCCGGGGAATCGGCCAGCAACTGGTGGCCGCCGCCTGCGCGGATGCCGCCGGATATGATTACCTCTCGGTCAGCTTTGGCTACACTGAACCTCTCTGGGCTTTCTGGCAAGCCTGTGGCTTTACGCTGGCGCGAATTGGCAGTCAGCGAGAAGCCAGCAGCGGTTGTTATGCGGCGATGGCCGTGCTGGGGCTGACGACGGCCGGCAAAGCGCTGCAGCAGAAGGCGGAGGGAAGCCTGGCCCGTGACTGGCCGCTGCTCAGACCGCACATTCCGCTGGACCTGCCGCTACCGGCAGCCTGTGACCACGCGTTTACCCGGCGCGATGCCTGGCTGGCCGCCGGTTTTGCCTGGGCGCAACGCCCGCTGGAAGCAAGCCTGGCGGTACTTCAGCGGCTGGTTGGCATCAGCCAGCAGCCTTTGCCGCTCCTGCGACAGGCGGTGAACGCTGACACCAGCCTGGCTGAACTGGCTCAGTCTGCCCGGCTCAACGGACGCAAGATGCTGATTACGGCCTTACGCGCTGAAGCCGCCGCTGCGCTACTGGCGTTACCCGGCAGAGAAGGCGAAGCGTTGCGTGAGCAATTGCAATAAATCCACCAAGACATTCAAATATTCCCACTATCATCCTGCGCCCGGGGGCGTAGAGTAGTCGCAGGAGGTCGATATGACACTGAAATATGTAATTGTTCAGCAGCCCACTCAGGCTGCCCAGCTGTTTCTGCTTTATCATGCCGTGGGGGACAATCCCGACGCGATGGGCCAAATTGGCAGCTGGTTTGCTAAAACGTTTCCGGCGGCGCTGGTGGTGTCGGTGGGATCGCCGGGGCCGGGCGGTCAATGGTTTAACGAAGCCGGCCTGCATGATAAAAGCGAGCAGGCCTGTGTAGACAGCAGCATGCCGCAGTTTGTCGAGTCGGTGCGTCACTGGCAGCAGAAAAGCGGGGTGCGTCCCGAAGCCACGGCACTGGTGGGGTTTTCACAGGGGGCCAGCATGGTGCTGGAAGGCATCAAAGCCCACGACGATCTGGCTGGCCGGGCGGTTGCCTTTAGCGGTCGCTTTGTGACGCTACCGGAAAAGGCCAGCACGCGGACTACCGTGCATCTGATCCATGGTGATTATGATGACCATATCCCGCTGATGCAGGCGCAACAGGCGGAACAGCGTTTAACCGCGCTAGGCGGTGATGTCACGCTGAATATCGTAGAGGATTTGGCGCATGCCATCGATCAGCGCAGCATGGATTTTGCGCTGCATCATTTGCAGTATACCGTGCCGAAACGTTACTTCGATGAAGCCTCAGGCGGGGCAAAACCTGGCGATGACGATGTCATTATGATGATGTAACCGCGCGCCCTCGCGATGGCGGGGGCGCATGACCGTTATTTTTTCTTCGGCCAGTTGTCGTCCTCGTCCCACTTGTCGTTGAAATCACGATGAGGCGGGAGATCGGGTTTGTTATCCATAAATTTTTTATGATCGATGCGTTTCAGATCTTTATAGACGTTCATTAACACGCCCACCATCAGCAGGATCACCAGGATCCACCAGTAATCTTTAATAAACTCCATAGGCCCGCTCCTTCCCTCGCTGTCAGGCGATCAATTGTTCCATGATGCGTTGATACATCCGACTCAGCATTTGTAAGTCTGATGCTTTCACGCATTCGTTAATTTTGTGAATCGTGGCATTCACCGGACCCAGTTCCACCACCTGCGAGCCCATACGAGCGATAAAACGTCCGTCAGAGGTTCCACCAGAAGTCTGCAACTGCGGCTTAATTTCATTATAGTGCGTAACGGCGTTGACCACGGCATCAACCAGCTTGCCGCGTGAGGTCAGGAATGGCTGGCCGGAAAGCTTCCACTCAATGGTGTAACGCAACTGATGGCGGTCCAGCAGTTCTGCGACACGCTGCTGAATCAGGGTATCGGTGAGTTCCGTACTGAAACGGAAGTTGAACTGCACAAACAGCTCGCCGGGGATGACGTTGTTACTGCCGGTTCCCGCCTGAATGTTGGCGATCTGCATGCTGGTGGCCGGGAAAAAGGCGTTACCCTGATCCCATTCCGTGGCGACCAGCTCGTTAAGCGCCGGCAGAGCACGGTGCACGGGATTATCCGCCAGTTGCGGATAGGCTACATGGCCCTGTACGCCATGCACGGTCAGGTTCGCGGTGATGGAGCCACGACGACCATTTTTCACGACGTCACCCACGACTTCGTTGCTGGAAGGTTCTCCGACCAGGCAATAATCCAGACGCTCGTTACGCGCCATGAGGCGCTCAACCACTTTTACCGTTCCGTTCGCGCCGCTGGCTTCTTCGTCAGACGTAATTAAAAAGGCCAGACGCCCCTTGTGATGAGGATGAACGGCGACAAACCGCTCGGCGGCAACAACCATGGCGGCCAGCGATCCTTTCATATCTGCTGCACCTCGCCCAAACAGCATGCCGTCGCGGATGGTGGGTTCAAACGGGGGATTAATCCAGCGGCTGGCATCGCCCGGGGGAACAATATCGGTGTGGCCGGCAAACGCCAGGGTTTCGCCTTCGCCGCGCGTGGCCCAGAAATTCAGCGTGTCGTTGATGTTCATGGTTTCGATGTGGAAACCTATCGCTTCCAGGCGTGCGATCAGCAGCGCCTGACATCCGGCGTCATCGGGGCTGAGAGAAGGGCGACGAATAAGCTGCTGCGTCAGCTCAATGACCGGACAAAACATATTATGACTTCTCCTGAAGACGATTCTGGTAAAGAGATTCGCTGAAGCCCAGCAGCAGCGAGCCGTCGGGTGCGCGCAGGACAGGGCGCTTGATGATAGCAGGCTGGGCCAGCATCAGCGCTTTTGCACTGGCGGCATCGGTGACGGCCTCGCGCTCTGCCTCGGGTAGCTTACGCCAGGTCGTGCCGCGCGTGTTGAGCAGATCCTGATAGCCCAGTACGTCGATAAACTGCTGCAGCTGGTCACCGGTCAGGCCGTCAGCACGATAATCATGGAAGCGATAGTCCACGCCCGCCGCCTCTAAACAGCGACGTGCTTTTTTAATCGTGTCGCAATTTTTAATCCCAAACATGACCCACTGCGCGCTCATCGCCTGCTCCTGTCATTAAAATTAGCTCTGGAGTTTACCATAGTGTGATCTGATGCAGCATCCGCCCGATCGCGCCTGTATCGAAAAATACCCTGCACAGAGGCGTTTCCCGTCGGGGGTAAACGGTTTCAGTTTTGCCTCTAATGATTTCGCGGTTTATCATTTCGGAATTAAGAATTTCCTTAATTGTGATTTTTAGGCTACGTCCTGGTCAAAACCGCATTAAAACCTGTCAGCTTAGGCCCTTGCTGAAGTGTGCGTCAGCCAGCAAATCAGAAAATACTCAGCTTTTTGTCGCCTTTGCCGATAGTAATGACAGGTGTAAACGTATTCACCAGGCGAAAAAAAAGGCGTAATATTGCCACTACAATAAGAGAGGGTTCTATGATTGACACCGAAATGGGGAACTGGAAAGAATTCATCGAAGCGATGTTACGCAACAAGTAACACGTGAGGAGAAAAGCAGGGCACTTTCCCCTCTGCTGTAATTCTGACCACACACACGAATAAAACGGCCGCTGCGAACAGAGGCCGTTTTTTTTGCCTGATTGAGGCGCCGTCAGGAAAGCGGGTTAATCAGTCCCGATGCTTCTCTTTCAGGGGAAAGCGGCGACGCACCAGCACAAAGAACAGCGGCACAAACAGAATGGCCAGAATCGTGGCAGAAATCATCCCGCCCATCACGCCCGTTCCCACAGAATGCTGACTGCCGGAGCCTGCGCCGCTGCTGATCGCCATCGGCAGCACACCGAAGATAAAGGCCAGCGACGTCATCAGGATCGGCCGCAGGCGCTGGCGTGACGCCGCCAGCGTCGATTCAATCAGTTCACCTCCCTTACTGTTAAGCTCGTTAGCAAACTCGACAATCAGGATGGCGTTCTTGGCCGAAAGCCCGACCACGGTCAGCAAGCCCACCTGGAAATAGACGTCGTTCTCCAGCCCGCGCGTCCAGGTGGCAATCAGCGCACCGATCACGCCAAGCGGGACGACCAGCATGACAGAGAACGGGATCGACCAGCTTTCATACAGAGCTGCCAGGCAGAGGAAGACAACCAGCAGTGAAACCACGTACAGCGCGGGTGCCTGAGAGCCCGATAACCGCTCCTGATAGGATGCTCCCGTCCACTGGAAACCCACGCCAAGCGGCAGGGATTCGACCAGTTTCTCCATTTCATTCATCGCTGTACCGCTACTCACGCCCTCTGCGGCTTCCCCCACGATTTCCAGGGAGGAGTAGCCGTTATAGCGTTCCAGACGCGGTGAACCGGTTTGCCAGCGGCTGGTGGCAAATGCCGAGAAGGGCACCATGGTGCCACTGCTGTTACGCACGTACCATTTATCGACATCGCCGGGCAGCATGCGGTAGGGCGCATCAGCCTGCACATACACTTTTTTTACCCGTCCACGATCCAGAAAGTCGTTCACGTAGCTTGAGCCCCAGGCAGTGGCTAGCGTGTCGTTAATGGTATCCAGTGATACGCCCAGCGCCTGGGCTTTGCGCTCATCGATATCAATTTGCAACTGCGGGCTGTCATCAAGGCCGTTATGACGGACACGGGACAGGAGCTTATCTTTGCTGGCCTTGTCGAGCAGCATGTCGCGCATCGCCATGAGCTTGTCATGCCCGATGCCGCCATGATCCTGTATTTCCAGGTCAAAGCCCGATGAGCTGCCCAGACCGGTAATCGCCGGCGGACTGCTCGCAATGACCGTGGCCTCATTGATGTGTTTGAACGCTTTTCCGGCGCGCTTAATGATGGCGAACGACGTGCGATCGGCCCCGGGTCTGTCACCCCAGTCTTTCAAACGAATAAACAGACGCGCGACGTTCTGCCCGTTCCCGCCGGGGCCGGAACCGATCGTTGAGAAGACCGACAGCACGTTATCTTTCTCTTTCGTCAGGTAGTACTTTTCCACTTTTGCCACTACCGCCGAGGTCTGATTCATGCTGGAACCGGCGGGAAGCTGGACCTGGGTCAAAATCATGCCCCGATCTTCCTGGGGCAGAAAAGACGAAGGCAGATGAAGAAACAGGAACGCCATGATGCCAATAATCCCCACATACAACAGCAGCCAGCGGCCGCCCGTGCGCAGAATGTGGGCGACACCACGCTGATAGCGGTCGGCGTTGCGGTTGAAATGGTGGTTAAACCAGCGAAAGAAGCCGCGCTCGCCGTGATGTTCCCCTTTGGCGATGGGCTTAAGCAGCGTGGCACACAGGGCGGGTGTCAGGATCATCGCGACCAACACCGACAGGATCATGGCGGAGACAATAGTCACCGAAAACTGGCGGTAGATTGCCCCGACGGTGCCACCAAAAAAGGCCATAGGAATAAATACAGCGGAGAGTACCAGCGCAATTCCGACCAGTGCCCCCTGGATTTGCCCCATCGATTTGCGGGTGGCAGCGCGCGGCGAGATCCCTTCCTCGCTCATGATACGTTCAACGTTCTCCACGACCACAATCGCATCGTCCACGAGCAGGCCTATCGCCAGCACCATAGCGAACATGGTCAGGGTGTTGATGCTGTAGCCGAAGGCAAAGATCACACAAAAGGTGCCAAGCAGCACGACGGGCACCGCGATGGTAGGGATTAACGTGGCCCGGAAGTTCTGCATAAACAGATACATCACGCCAAATACCAGCAGAATAGCTTCCAGCAGGGTTTTGACCACGTCGGTGATAGAGGCTTTAACAAAGGGCGTGGTTTCATACGCGATTTTCGCTTCCAGCCCGTGCGGAAAATAGTGTGATAATTCATCCAGCCGCGCCCGCACCAGTTTATCGGTGTTCATCTCGTTGGCACCGGAGGCCAGTTTTATGCCCAGGCCGGAGGCGGACTGGCCATTATAGCGGCTGAGGGAATCGTATTTTTCAGCGCCGAGCGCCACCGTTGCGACATCACCTAGCGTCACCACGGAGCCATCGGGATTATTCTTCAGGGTAATCGCTTTAAACTGGTCGGGGGTTTGCAGCATCGCCTGCGCGTTCACCGTGGCGTTCAGCGCCTGATTATTGACGGCCGGTAGCCCGCCCACCTGGCCCACTGCAACCTGGGTATTCTGGGATTTGATCGCATTGACCACATCATCGGTGGTCAGGGCATAGGCGGTTAGCTTGTAGGGATCGAGCCAGATGCGCATAGCATATTGCGTACCGTAGGCATCCACTTCACCCACCCCATCAATACGGCTTAAGGGCTCCTGAATATTACTGGCGACATAATCAGCAATATCTTGTTTGTTCATGCTGCCGTCAGTTGAGACAAACGCCACCATCAAAATGTTACTGTCGCCGGTTTTATTGACGGTCACCCCTTGTGACTGCACCGGTTGAGGTAACTGGCGCAGGGCCGACTGCAACTGATTCTGAACCTGCTGACGGGCTTCATCAGGATTGGTACCCGCGGTAAAGGTGAGGGTGATTTGCGCCTGGCCGGTATTACTGCTGTTGGAGGACATATACATCAGGTTATCGATACCGGTCATGTTCTGTTCGATAACCTGAGTGACGGTATTTTCCAGCGTTTGCGCTGAGGCGCCGGGATAAGTGGCGGTAATACGCACGTTGGGCGGGGCGAGATCGGGATATTGCTCAACAGGAAGTGAAATAATGGCGAGCGTGCCGCAAAGACACAATAAAATAGCCAAAACCCAGGCGAAAATTGGGCGGTCGATAAAGAAATTCGACATTGAACCGACACTCCTCACTGCTTTTATTATTAATATGAGCGATGCAGCGCGTGACGCACGGAAAAATCCACGCAAACCACGCACGGGTAGGACTCTACTTTACGTGCGAGGCGGGTTTGAAAAGTGGAGAAATTGTAGAGAATGTGTAAGTTTGCGCGTTTTTTATCAACTGTTTCGGCGCTCAATCCACATAATTGTTGCAGCAACGCGTGAACGTACATCAAGTTTGCGCAGGACATTACGAATGTGGACCTTCACCGTTTCTTCCGAGATATGAAGTGCATGAGCCACGTCTTTATTAGACAAGCCCCGCGCCACTTCCTGCATCACGCCGCGTTCGCGTTCGGTCAGCAAGCGGAAGGGATCGTCACTGTTATGTCGCATGGACAGAGCGTGCCTTACCGCATCGCTAAACACCGTCTCACCCTGTAGGGCCTGCATGATCTGGCGCAACAAGATTTCGGGTTCGCTGTCTTTGAGTAAATAGCCGTCCGCTCCTGCATCCACCAGGGCGTAAATGTCGCTGCGCGCGTCAGAGACCGTCAGCACCAGAATACGTGAGCTGATGCCTTCATGACGAAGCGCTTTTAACGTATCCAGCCCTGACATCCCTTTCATGTTGAGATCGAGCAGGATGATATCCGGTGTCAGACGGCGGGCTTCCGCCAGCGCTTCAGTCCCGTTACTGGCTTCAGCGATGACCTGCAACTGCGGCTCCAGCGCCAGTAGCTGGCGGATGCCCCGGCGCATAAGGGGATGATCGTCCACGATCATAATGGTTAAAGCAGGTTGTGCCATGTTAGCTCCCTGTGCACTGGATGTCAGACGGCGGTACGGGCAGTACGAACGATCGGCTTTCCAGACCGTTCCAGAATGGTGATGCGCAGAATGTTGATTGTAATGGTTAATTCTGCCTTCAGGTGTTGATCTGCCACATCTTGTATGATCTCAGGATGTTATTAAAATACACAATGGCGGGCAACAGCACTACTCACGCGGCAGCGCCGGACGCGATGGAAAACGCAGTGTGACACGTGTTCCGCGTGGCTGTGCCGTAATCTGTAAGGATCCGGCTAGCCGTTCAGCCCGCTCCGTCATGGTCGTCAGCCCGTAATGCCCCTGCGGTTCCTCTGTCGTGCCGATCCCAATACCATCATCCGTCACGCTCAGTATATGTTCGCCTTCATCTGTGTGCTGATAGTCGAGGGTAATCATCTGTGCATTTGCATGGCGAATGGCGTTAAGCAGCGCCTCGCGGGCAATCTGGAGTACGTGTACCTGCTGTTGAGCATCCAGCGCCTCAAGCCCTGGCTGGCAGGTGAAATGGATGTCGGCCTCAGACTGCTTCTGCAAGGGGGCGATCATTGCGTGCAGTGCGGCCATCAGATCGGATTTTTCAATCGTTAAACGGAAGGTGGCAAGCAACTCACGGAGCTGACGGTAAGCTTCGGCCAGCGCAAGATCGAATTCGGCAATAATGTCATGTGCTGCCCTATCGCGCGCATCGACAGTGCGCCGCAGCAGCGTCAGTTGAATACGCAGGTAGGTCAGTGCCTGAGCCAGCGAATCATGCAGCTCGCGTGCAATGGTGGCGCGCTCTTCAATTAATAGCATCTGCTGCTGCTGTTTTTGGGTCTGCCAGATCCAGACTGACCGGGCCAGCATTGCCGCCAGGCTCTGCATTAATGCTACAGGCGGCGTCGTAACGGTCGTTTGCCAGTGCAGGGTGCCAATAGGGTGATCGCCCTGCTGCAAGGGTAACTGATGCCAGGCCTGAGAAGGGGCGATTTGCCCGGACTCAAAGGTAAACTGCTCGCCTTCCAGGCGGATAAACGCAAGCTTTTCTCTGGCAAGCACGCTGGCCAACACGCTGTTGAACAGAGCCGGATGCAGGGGGCCGCGCGCTAAAATCTGAGAGCTCTGATAGAGCAGCGAAAGCGTGCGGTTTGCCTGGGTCAGATCCCGGGTTTTATCGCGGACCCGCTGCTCCAGGAGCTGATAGTGCGCGTGCAACTGGGCGGCCATGCTGCTGAAGGTGTGTGACAGCACCTTAAGTTCATTCTGCTGCTGGACGTGCAGAGGCGGGAACGCAAAATTGCCCTTTTCCACATAACGACTGGCGGTGACCAGCGCGTTCAGCGGCTTAACGACCTGCTGACGGGTAAAGCGTATCGTCATCAACGCCAGCGCCACGATCGCCACCAGGCCCGTCAGGCTACTGATCGCCACCACCCGCATTTTCAGTTCAGCATAACGCTGCAGTTCCAGGACAAAGCGGTCAATTTCCCCCACGTAGACGGGCATTTGAAGCTGCCAGGCTTCTGCTGCATCGGCATCAAGATGCTGAGCTAACTCCGGCCAGCCCGCGCGCAAACGTTGATAGTGGTTAATAACTTTATGTGGCACCCAGGGGCGGTCGAGGCCTTGTAAAACGGGGGCATCAAGGGTGTGCTGGAACTGCGCAAGATGCGCTACCAGCAGGCGAGGCTCCAGCCTGGCATCCCAGGCCAGCCGGTAACTCTGCATCCGTAGCGAACCGGCCAGATTAATGGCTTCCGCGTCACGCAGGCTGCTGGAAAGGGTGAGCAGAGCCAGACCGGTTGTCAGCAAAGCCAGCAACACAATCAGCGTTAAAGACTGCGCAATACTTCGGGTAACAGAGCGTTTAACAATCACAGCAAATAACCCCTTCAGTAACAGGGAAGGATAAATGAGGTGGCAGAGGACGCCAGGCGACCTGTCATGAAATAGCCCGAAATGAGACCGTTCAGCAGCTTTACTCACCCGGATTGACGTTTCCCAGGAATCCCGACGTCAGACCGACCATTACTCGCACAGCTTTACAACTCACAAAGGTTGCCTTGCATTGTCTCGCCAATAATCAATAACGTGTTTAACCACAGCGACCAACGCGAGTACAGGAGTATTTATGAAACGATTACCTGCTTACCTCACCGCCGCCCTGTTGGCCACTGCGTCATTTTCTACCTTGGCCGCCACGGCGGTGGACCAACGCGAGGCACAGGATCTGCAAAAAATCGGCAGCGTCTCTGTTTCCAGCGTAAATGGTTCACTTGACGATGTGACTCGCCAGCTTTCACAACAGGCGAAAGCCGAAGGCGCCAGCCACTTCCGGGTCATCGGTGTGAACACGCCGGGTGATTCCAGCCTCTGGACCGGCACCGCAGAGATTTACCGCTAAACCCTCTCTATTCCATCCCTGTAGTGTTTACCGGCCAGCCAATGGCCGGTTTTTTTGTGATCTCAGAAAAATTTTTTACAAATCGTCCCGCATATCCCCTCGGTATATTTTGCTTCGATGTTACATAACGGTTAGGATTCATCGCCGTAAATTCCCGCGCCGCTTTCCGTAAACTCACAGGCGGACGCACAGAGGAAGACAACCCATTTCGCAGTGCTGAACGCAATCGTTTGGATGCGCTATGACTTATGGTCAGGACAAACAGGAAGGCTATGAAATCTACAAAGAAATCCGCAGCGGACATGCGCGCTGCGAAACGACGCTGGCTCAATTCCCACGACTCCGGCTATAAGAAGGCCATGGGCAATCGTCACGTGCAGATGATTGCCATCGGGGGAGCCATCGGTACGGGGCTGTTTCTGGGCGCAGGCGCCCGTTTACAGGCGGCAGGTCCGGCCCTCGCCATCATCTATCTGGTCTGCGGTATCTTCTCATTCTTCATCCTGCGCGCACTGGGCGAACTGGTTTTACACCGTCCCAGCAGCGGAAGCTTTGTCTCCTATGCTCGTGAGTTCATGGGCGAGAAAGCCTCTTATGTGGCGGGCTGGATGTACTTTGTTAACTGGGCCATGACCGGGATTGTGGATATCACTGCCGTTGCGCTTTATATGCATTACTGGGGCGCGTTTGGTGATGTGCCGCAGTGGGTATTTGCGTTAGGGGCGCTGGCGATTGTCGGTACCATGAACATGATCGGCGTAAAGTGGTTCGCCGAAATGGAGTTTTGGTTCGCGCTGGTCAAAGTGCTGGCGATTGTCATTTTCCTGGTTGTCGGTGTCGTGTTCCTCGGCACGGGTAAACCGCTCGATGGAAATGCAACCGGCTTCCACCTGATCACGGATAACGGCGGCTTGTTCCCGCACGGTCTGTTGCCGGCGCTGGTGCTGGTGCAGGGCGTCGTATTTGCCTTCGCCTCGATTGAACTGGTCGGTACGGCAGCAGGCGAGTGTAAAGATCCGGAAACCATGTTGCCGAAGGCGATCAACAGCGTTATCTGGCGTATTGGTTTGTTCTATGTCGGTTCCGTGGTGCTGTTAGTGATGTTGTTGCCGTGGAATGCCTACCAGGCTGGGCAAAGTCCGTTTGTGACCTTCTTCTCTAAGCTGGGCGTGCCTTACATTGGCAGCATTATGAATATTGTGGTGCTGAGTGCGGCGTTATCCAGCCTGAACTCCGGTCTCTACTCGACGGGCCGTATTCTGCGCTCAATGTCGATGGGCGGTTCCGCACCGAAGTTCATGTCTAAAATGAGCAGCCAGCAGGTGCCCTATGCCGGGATTCTGGTGACCGTCGGCGTCTATATCATCGGCGTGGTGCTTAACTACTATGTGCCGTCTCAGGTGTTTGAGATCGTATTAAACGTGGCGTCACTCGGCATTATCTCTTCCTGGGGCTTTATCGTGCTTTGCCAGCTACGCCTGCGTAAAGCGATCAAAGAAGGCAAGGCAGACGACGTCAGCTTCAAGCTGCCAGGCGCGCCTTTTACCTCATGGCTGACGCTGCTGTTCCTGTTCAGCGTACTGGTATTGATGGCGTTCGACTATCCAAACGGCACCTATACTATCGCCTCCATTCCGTTGATTGCGGTGATTCTGGTACTGGGCTGGTTTGGCGTGCGTAAGCGTGTGAACGCCATCGCAGCGACCGAACACGATCATCACGAGCACGACGGTAAATCGTCGTAACCGAGACGTTTCGCATAGAATGCCAGCCAGCGTGCTGGCATTTTTTTTGCCTGTGAGGATGGACGATGACGTGCGCAAGGCCCGTAATTCAGATAGTTTTCTTTTAACGTACGTCCTATTATCTCAGGCTCCCTTCCTGTCGCTGCGGAGCGTCCATGTCCTTCAAGATCAACATCATCAAAGATAAGCTGCTGTCAGAGAACTGGTTTGTCCTGCGTAATATCACTTATGAGATTACCGACAACCGGGGCGAACTCGTGCGTCACAAGCGTGAAGTTTACGACCGCGGCAACGGTGCCACCATTCTGCTGTATAACCGTGACAAGAACAGCGTGGTACTGACGCGCCAGTTCCGCATTGCCACCTACGTTAACGGTAATGAAGACGGTATGTTGATTGAAGCCTGTGCAGGCTTGCTGGATGATGACTCGCCTGAAGACTGCATTCGCAAAGAGGCCATTGAAGAAACCGGCTATGCGGTGGGCGAGGTGGAAACCCTCTATTCGGTTTACATGTCGCCGGGCGGCGTGACCGAGCTGGTGCATTTCTTTGCGGCTGAATACCACGACGCGCTGCGGGAAAATGCGGGCGGCGGCGTAGAGGATGAAGCCATCGACGTGCTGGAAATCACGTTTCCTGAGGCCATGCAGTGGGTGAAAGCGGGGCGCATCCGCGATGGCAAAACCATTATGTTATTGCAGCATGCGCTTATTGCAGGCTGGCTCACGCTCTGATGGAGTACAGAGCAGACGCGCCACCAGGCGCCTCTGCCTGAATGTTACGCGCAGGCCAGCACGCTTTCGGCCACGCATTCCGGGTGCGCCTGCAGGCGTGCCAGTGCATCGGCATAAGCGGGCATAGCATGAGCGGCTCCCTGTCGTTCAACGCACAGGGAGGCAAACGCTGCGGCGAACAGTGCAGCCTGTTCCAGAGAAACGCCGGCGGCCAGCCGGGCAGCCAGCGCACCGTTAAAGGCATCGCCCGCGCCGGTTGTATCAAGCGGCGTGGCGGGAAACACCGGAATATGCAGCAGCTGTTGCCCGTCAGACAGTAAGGCCCCCGCCGTACCCAGGGTAATAATTACCTGACGTGCGCCCTTGCGGTGCAGCACAAGGGCGGCCTGCCGGGCGCTGGCGAGGTCCGTGACCTTCACGCCGGTCAGCAGCATGGCTTCGGTACTGTTGGGCGTCAGCAGATCGACCTTTGCCAGCAGAGCGTCACTGATTTTTTGAAACGGTGCCGGATTAAGGATGACAAAGGTATTTGCCGCCCGGGCATGATCGATCATGCGCTGAATCGCGCTCAGATTATTTTCCAGCTGTACCAGCAAAATATCCGCCGCGGCAACAGTCGGCCTGCAGCGCGTCACTTCCGCTGCGCTGACGGTGAGATTCGCCCCAGGATAAACAGAAATCATATTCTCAGCGTCATTACCGGCCACGTAAATCAACGCATTGCCGGTGGGTTTCTCTTTGCAGGTGAACAGCGTAATGGCATCAAAGCCGGTTTTTTCCAGATGCCGGCGGGCAAATATGCCGAAGTCGTCGTTGCCCACTTTGCCGATGTAGTGCACCCGGGCGCCCGCACGAAGCGCGGCGGTGGCCTGATTCGCGCCTTTGCCGCCGGGCCCCATCATGCTGTGCTGGGCAATTAACGATTCACCCGGTAGCGGAAAGCGGGCCATGCCTGCCACGATATCCAGGTTGAAGGAACCGAACACGCACACTTTGCCTTTCATTTTTTCCCTCCAAAACAGCGCTCGGCGGCCAGACAGGCACCGCGACAGCCCGTGTGATCGGTTGCATGGCTGAAAACGATTTTTAAACCCTGGCGCGTAACAGGCGGTCGCAGATGTTGCTGAATGGCGCTGCGCAACTGCACCAAGGGAAAATCCGCCATCGACAGTACGCCACCGCCCAGAATCAGGTACTCGGGATCCAGAATGTTCATTTCGCTGGCGATCAGCTGTGCCAGCCGCTGCACAAACGCCCGCAGATCAGGGTGATCGCCATGCCGGGTAAAGAGTTGCGAAATCCCCGTATCCGGCTGTTGTGCTGCCGCCCAGGTGCTGAGCCAGTGACCGGATATCAGGGTTTCGGCACAGCCCCGGTTGCCGCACGGGCAGGGCAGGTCGTTGTTCGCCAGCGGAATATGGCCCAGCTCGCCTGAGCCGCCATGATGACCATGATAAAAGCGGCCTTCCAGCCACAGGCTGTTACCCAGACCGGTGCCGGGATATAACCCCACGGCATTATTGGGTAACGTCTCCAGCTGCAGCAGATCCCACAGCATCAGGTGGTTCACATCTTTATCCATGGCAACCGGTACACCAAGGCGCGCGCTGAGCCGTGCCACGACGGGTTGTTGATCCAGCGCCTGAATAAAGGGCAGCGAGATCACCTGCTGGCGGTCACGGCTGAGAATGCCGGGCAGGCCAAGCATCACCCCGCTTACCGGCTGCGCCTCCAGCGTTTCGCAAATCAGATCCCCAAGCGCGACCAGCGCATCCGCCTGTTGCGACCAACTGGCGGTCGGCACTTTACGGAAGCCGCACCAGTTCCGGCCTTCTTCCATCAGCTGCAAACGGGTACTGGTGCCGCCAATATCAATGCCAAGCCAGCGTGATTTCATGCAGACTCCTGCGCCAGTCCCTGCGCGGCATCAATACTGTCGCGCATCATTGTCCAGGCGGTGGAGAGATCGTCATGCAGGTTGAACAGGCCCGAGGTGCCGACAATCAGCACTTCCGCTCCGGCTTCCAGCAGGGTGCGATAAGTGCGTTGATTACAGGAGCCATCGATCTCAATCAAATAGTGGTGGCCGTGGGCGCGTTTTAACGCACTGAGTGCCCGAATCTTCTCCACCATTTCCGGTATGAAGGGTTGCCCGGCATAACCCGGATCCACCGTCATCACCGTGATCTTATCCAGCAGATGCAGGTAATGATGAATAAAGGACACCGGCGTGGCGGGGTTCAATACCACGCCCGGTTTTTTCCCCAAACTGCGAATCAGGTTGATCACCCGGAAGGCATCCCGATTGATCGTCTCTGCGTGCGGGCAAATATAGTCCGCTCCGGCGTTGGCGACTGCCTCAATAAAATCGGTGGGCTGCTCAACCATCAAATGCACATCGATAGCCACTGGCGTGTGCGGGCGAATTTGCTCAATAAAGAACGGTGAGAGCGTGATATTTTTGACGTAGTGACCATCCATGATATCAACATGCAGGAAGTCAGCGCGGGTGTTCAGCACAGCCAACTGCTGCTTGATCTCCATCAGGTTCATACACATCAACGACGGGGAGATTTGAATTCGCATCATACTTCCTTTTTCTCAGTCAGAGGATTCAGTACCGCACTCAGGCGCTTGCTGCGCTTCATGGCACGGCGTTCATTGAGTCGGGCTTTACCCTGTTTCACGGCTAGCACCACAATCAGCACTGCGCCCCACATCGCCAGGCTGACGTGCTGGCTGATATTCATCAGGTTGAAGCCAGTTGAGAGGATCTGCAGGGCAATCAGCGCCAGCACGACGCCGGTCACACGGCCAAAACCGCCGTTGGGATCGGTGCCGCCAAGAATAATGGCCAGCACGGTCAGCAGCAGGTACGCATCGCCATAGCCCATACGCGCAGAGTTAAATCGCGCCATCATGACCAGCCCCGCCAGCACGCATAGCAGGCTGGAAATCACATACACCAGCACGATCATGCGATGCGTATTAATTCCGCTAAACCAGGTGGCATTAATGTTGCTACCGCCCATATAGATGCACTTACCTGCACGGGTTTTCCCCAGGAACACCGCCAGCAGCGCCGCGGCCACGAAAAAGACCCACAGCGGCAGAGGAATGCCCAGCAGCGTGTCGGCGCCCAGTGCGCGCACCACCGGCGGCATGCCGCTCACCGCGGCGCCTTTTGTCAGCCAGATGCCGATGCCGTTGAGGGTAATCATGGTGGCCAGGGTCACCAGAATGGGATGGACACCGATGCGGGTTACCATCACGCCGGTGATCAGGCCAATCAGTGCAGCAATCAACATGGCACCCAGCACCGCCAGCAGCAGCCAGGCCAGCTGCTGACCGGTTCCCGCCCCGTCTGGCAACATGCCGAGTAGCACCCAGGCGATGAACAGGCTGGTCAGGTTGGCGATGGTAATAATCGCCAGGTTTAATCCGCCACTCAGAATGGCAATAAACATCGCCAGGGTGAGCAAGCCCAGCTCAGGTAGTTGAAAGGCCATGCTGAGAAAGGTGGAATCGGTAAAAAAACGGCCGGGCAGCAGGATGCTGAACAGCGCCAGCGCAAAGGCGATGAGCAGCAGCAGGCCGGTATTGGTACCGTCAGGTTTCAACGCAGATAAAGGTTTCATGTGTGCTTCTCCCATCAGACAAAGCTGACGTCAGTCTCTTTGCGCTTTTTATAGTGCGTGACGGCGATGGCGACCATAATCACGCCACCGACCACGATGTTCATGAAATAGTTGGATACGCCAATCAGGTTGAGGCCGTTCTTTAAAATGGCGATCAGGAAAACCCCCATTAAGGTGCCGCTGACCGTGCCTTTTCCGCCCATCAGGCTGGCACCACCCAGCACGGTGGCAGCCAGCACATCCAGTTCACCGCCGACCAACGCGTTTGGCACCACTTCACCCATGCGATAAACCTGCACCAGTCCGCCAATGGCCGCCATCGCCCCCAGCCAGCCGTAGGCAAAGAGGTGAATCAAACCAACGCGAATCCCGATGCGCCGCGCGGACTCCGCATCACCGCCCACGGCATAAAGCTGGCGGCCCAGATGCGTTTTGTTGAGTAACACGGCCGTCAGGGTGGCGATGACCAGCAGGACGAGCAGGGGCAGGCCAAGCTGAAACGTCTGGCCCTGCCACTCAAACGGCAGCACGCTGCGAAGGGTGATCCACCATTCAGGCAACTGATAGAGGCTGCGTCCGCCGGTTGACCACATCAGCAGCCCAAACAGCAGCGACTGCATGCTGATCGTGATGATGATGGAGACCACCCGCAGCCAGGTAATGAGCCAGGCGTTGATCATGCCGAACAGCGTGCCGCAGGCCACCGCCAGGCCAATACTCAGCAGGGCGTGATCAAACTGATAGCGTATAAACAGGGTGGCGATGAAGTACTGCACCACCGAGGCCACGGCAGCAAAGGAGATATCGATGCCGCCGGTGACCAGCACCACAAAGAGCCCAAGTGCGAAGATGCCGGTGACCGCATAGCTTTCGGCTAAATCCAGCAGGTTTTGTACGCTGAGGAACTGGTCGCTGGACAGCGAAAACACCCCAATAAACAGCAGTAAAACCCAGGTCAGCCAGCCCTGGCTGGAATGAGGACGTAAACGGGATAAGTCAGGCATTGATGACCTCCGCCAGTTGCTGTTCTTGCACTCGGTCTGGCTGGTATTCGGCATGGATCGTCCCCTCACGGAAATGCAAAATGCGGTCGCAGTTGTGCCAGACCTCTGGGACTTCATCGGAAATCAACATAATCGATAAGCCTTCTCGCGCCAGTTCGTGGATCAGCTGGTAAATACTGGCCTTCGCGCCGACATCGACGCCGACGGTGGGCGAGTCAAGAATTAACAGGCGAGGTTGAGTGAGTACCCACTTGGCTAAAACAATCTTTTGCTGGTTGCCGCCGGAAAGCGTGGAAATTGCCTGCTCGGGATCGGCAACCCGGACGCCAAGCTGCTGAATCCACTGCAAGATCAGCCTGTTCTTACGGTATTCATCAATCAGGTGAAAGCGGTTTTGCAGCTTATCGAGAATCGGCAACACCATGTTATCGGCCACCGACTGTTGCTGAACCAGCCCCAGCGTCAGACGGTCTTCTGAGACATAGCCAATACCGGCTTTGATGGCGTCTTCATGGCTACGGAAGCGTACCGGTTTCGTGTCCAGCCAAATCTTGCCGCTGTCGGGCTGGGTCATACCAAATAGCGACAGAGCCAGCTCGGTACGACCCGAACCCAGCAGGCCACAGAGCCCCAGCACCTCGCCTTCGTACAAACGAAAATTCACGTCGTGGTACTGCCCGCTCCGGCTGAGGTGTTCGACTTCCAGCAACACGCGATCGCGCCTGCGCGTGACGTTTTTCAACGGATATTCCAGCTTCTGTCCGGTCATCAGTTCTGTCAGACGGTGCGGCGTCATGTCCTGTGCTGGCCAGCTGCCAACCCTGCGGCCATCGCGAATAACCGTCACCCGATCGGAGATTTCCAGTACTTCATCCAGTCGATGGCTGACAAACACCACACAGATGTTTTTCTGTTTGAGATAGCGCACCGTGCGCAGCAGCTGATTCACTTCTGTACGGGTTAGCGAGGCTGTGGGTTCGTCCATGATCACCAGCCGGGCATCGGCAACCAGTGCCCGGCAAATCGCGACCTGTTGCCGCTGGGCAATGGAGAGGTGCGCCACTTTCTCGTTGAGATCGAGTTCAAACTGAAGCTCGTCAACGATACGTCGGGCGCTGGCATGCAGCCTTTTACGCTGATGCCAGCCGAACAGGCCACGCAGGTTGTGTTCAAACGCAATGTTTTCGGCCACGCTCAGGTTAGGGAACAGAGACAGATCCTGATAGATCACCTGTATACCAAAGTCTCTGGCCTGCTGGGTTGAGAGGCGGGGCAAAATTTCCCCTTCGCCCAGACGGATCTCGCTGCCCTCATCCGGCGCATGAACGCCTGAAATCACCTTAATGAGCGTGCTTTTGCCACAACCATTGGTCCCGGCAAGGCAGTGCACTTCTCCGGCCAGCAGCGTCAGCGAAATATCGCTCAGCGCACGATGACCACCAAACGTTTTCGACAACGCATCTAACGTCACGAGCGTCTGCGGTGCGACAGGTCTCATCTCTACAGCCCCAGCTTAATCAGTTTCGGCAGGTTGGCTTTATCCAGGCTTTCGGTGTTATTGCCCAGAAGGGTATGCGTCGTGTCATCGACCCGGACCTTGCCTAATCCCTCAATGGTCATGCCATCTTTAATGGGTGTGTTTTTCTCCATCATCTCGGCAAGACGGACAAACACTTCACCGGCCGTATGGGGATTCCAGATATAGCCGCCTTTGATCGCGCCCCGGTTGACGAGCTGCGCGCCCTGGCCCGGACTGAAGGCCCCGATGACGCACACCTGGTTAATCTTATTACGGTTCATTACGGCCCGGCCTGCGCCGATAGGGCCCTGTGAGCCAAAGGCTAAAATCCCTTTCAGATTGGGATATTTAGACATCAGCTCGTTGGTGGTACGGATAGAATCATCCAGCGATTCGCCTACGCCAAATTTGTCGGCGACCAACTGCATTTTGGGATAATGCTGTTTTTGATACGCCAGCGCGGCGTCGGTCCACTGCTGGTGGAGCGGCACCGTCAGGCTGCCAACGTACATGGCGTATTGCCCTTCATCGTGCATACAGGCTGCCAGCGCTTTCATATGGTTGATGCCGTGGGTGGCTGCATCCACTAACTCAAAGTCCCAGTTGGCGAATTTCTGACCCGGTGATTCATGGGTAATCACTTTGATGCCCGCATCGCGCGCCCGCTGTAAGACGGGCTCCAGGACTTTAGGATCGTTGGGGACCACGCCAATGATATCGACTTTCTGCGCAATCAAATCCTCAATAGCGCGAACCTGCAAGGCGGGATCGGCTGCGGTGGGTCCGACCATCCATGCATCTATGCCGCTTTTCGCCGCTTCACTTTTAATCCCGGCTTCCATCGCGTTGAACCATGGAATACCGCCAATTTTCACCACGATGCCCATACGTATTTTTTCTGCTGCCTGAGCCTGGAATGCGAATAATGCGATCAGGGAGCAGGCGATAAGCTGTTTTTTCATAGTGACTCCATTTATTGATTAATAAGCTGCACGGACTGAGGCCGTTGTGAACAGTCGATAATATTTACCCCGTTCCACGCCAGTTCCTGTTCCAGCTCTTTATCTTTTAACTGGTCGGTAATAAGAAAATCCACATCGCGATAATGACAAACACGCGCGAATGAGGGCCGAAGAAACTTAGAGCTATCCATTAATAAATGTTTGCGTTCAGCTGCCAGAATGAGTTGTTGTTTTAAATGTGCATTATGTTCATTCCCCTCGCGTAAATAACCGTCGTTGCCCAAACTGCTACAGGAAAAAAAGATTTTATTTATTTGAAACTCTTTTAACGGTTGTTCAGTTACGATGCCGTGAAAATCTTCATAGCGATCGGAATATTCGCCACCCAGGCAGATTGTGCGAATACTGCTGCGCGCCGCCAGGGTCTGCACAATGCGTAAAGAATTAGTTAATACAGTTAATTCAATATCCGGTAACTGTCGGGCCAGATAAAAACACGTGGTACTACTATCGAGTAATAAACAATCGCCTGGGCTAATAAACCCCAGCGCCCGCTTAGCAATGGTCATTTTGGCATCGACATGTTCATTAATTCGCTGCCGGAAAGATAATTCATACTCATTAATGGCCCGGTTATTTATCTGAATGGCTGCATTATATTGTTTAACCGGAACAGCGCCGCCATGGCTTCGCTGGAGTATGCCTTTCTTTTCCAGTTGGGCTAAATCCCGACGAATCGTTTCCTGCGAAACCTGACATAAGGCGGTCAGTTCAGCGACAATCACGCGTCCATTACGCATTAATTCATCAATAATTCTCTGCTGGCGTTCAATCGGCAACATGCTGGCCTCCGAAGGTTATAAAGTACTGGAAGGCACGCGGCAAAAATGTGGCCTGAGCGTGGCTACGCAGGTCACTCTTCTCACAGCGTGCGTAAAGAGATATTTGTTGGGTTTTTTATGAAAAACTATGTAATAGGTATATTAAAGACGTGACTGATATCACTAAATTAGGGTTAATTAACCGTAAGAAACAGGGCTGACAGGCTTTTATGCCTGCACCTGTGGCGACTATAACATGCCTGTTTTTGACCGTTTATGTGTATTTGACCGATTCGACTGGCGGGAATGTCCGACGAATCCGATTGAGCGCAACAGAGTGAAACAGCATGATGACTATTCTGCAGAGATCACCGCCTTTCTTTTGTTGTAAAGCGGATGTTTTTTAGTCGGTTAGCTGCGCTTGCTGAGCACTTCACAGAATGCGGCCCTCGTGACGTGCGCTATTGCGCTATCATCTTCCACTCAAAGAAGTTGGGGTTCGATTTTCTTAATGTGGTATGGGATGAAATCGCTGTTTGCGTTGTCTGTTTTTATGGTTGCCGCTGCTCAGGCTGATCCGGTACAGAAGCTGTTTTCTGACTGGCAACTCACCTGCAATAATGCGGCGCATTGCGTTGCGCGCAGCATACCTGGCGACCAGGGCCTGGTTATGACGCTTTCCCGCAGTGCGGGATCCGATGACAAACCGTTACTGCGCATCGATTACGGCAGTGCATACAGCGGCGCGCTGCCCGGCCCGGCGCTGCAAGATAATCTTTTAGTCGATCAACGTCGGCTGCGGCCTGACTTCAAGCACTGGACGGTTGAGCCACACCATCTTGCTACCAGCAATCCTATCGCCATTAACGAATTTCTTGAACTGACCATGGATGCGAAAAGCCTGCAGCTGACGTTCAATGCCGGTCCGCAGATCTCGTTGCGCGGTATGAAAGCCGCGTTGTTATTTATGGACAATGTGCAGGGCCGGGTGAATAGCATGAGTGCTTGGGTCAGGCGCGGAGGAAGAACCGGCGTCCCGGCCGCACCGGCCGTACCGCAACTGCCGCCGGCGATGGCTGCGCCTGCGCCACTGACGCGTGACGAGACCAGCGGGCTGATCGACTACGGAACGTGGCGGGTAAATTCGGATACCTGTTCCCTTGATCCCCTGCGCCGCGAAGTCAGCGTCTCGCCGCTGACAGACAAAAAAGCGCTGCTGCTGGTCAGCTGTGAAATGGGCGCATATAACGTGATCGATCTGGCTTTTGAAGTAACGCGTGCGCCGCCCTATGTGGCGCGTGGGATTACGCTGACCTTGCCTTTTACCCCGCCGGGCGCATCAGAGCGCCAGCTGGAGCTGATTAACGCAGATTATGATGCGGCAAGCGGGCAGCTCTATACCTTTGGCAAAGGACGCGGACTTGGCGACTGTGGTACCGCGACCCGCTGGCAGTTTGACGGCGAGCATTTTGTTTTAGCCGAGTATGCCGAGGAGTCAACCTGCGATGCCTGGCACAGCAGTGACGACTGGCCCACGCTTTGGGTGAGCCAGTCAGCCTCATCAGCGGTGAGCGGTTAAGGAATCGCCTGGACCATCATCGGCGAGCCGTTCTGATTGCCCACCAGCTCAGCGAGCAGGTTGTTTACGCCGTCACTCATCGGCGTAAAGCGCGTCAGAGGCGAGCGGGTAACGACCACAAAAACCCCGACGTTTTGCTGGGGAACCATCGCCATATAGGTGATGAAGCCGCCGCCGCCGCCGGTTTTCTGGATAATGCCAGGGCGACCGTTGGCCGGCCCCATATAAACCCACCCCATTCCCAGCGCGTCGGCTTTGCCCGGCACGTCCATGCCGTCAACTTTATGCAACTGGTCGCGACGGTAGATCAGCGTCTGCAGGCGGTCGATCTGTGGCGTACGGTGATTTACCGAGGAGTTGAGGAACTGCTGCATCCAGCGGCCCATATCATCAGGCGTCGAATATACGCCACCGCTGCCGATGGCCGCCAGCGTGTTATTACAGGGGCTGGCGCCTTTTTCCGCCACCATCAGGCGTGCGCACTGCTCAGGTGACGGCGTAAAGGTGGTGTCTTTCATCCCCAGTGGACGGGTAATTAACTGCTGCAGCAGGGCAGGATAAGGCTTACCGGCCGCGCGCGACAGCGCATCGCCCAGCAGGTCATAACCGAGATTGGAATAGGCCGCATTGGTGCCGGGGGCGGCTTTCAGGCTGGCCGTGTTTAACCAACGCCAGCGTTCACTCTGTGTCGGCCAGACAAACACCGGACGATGGGGTTTGCCGCCGGGCTGCTCTCGCGGCAGACCGCTGGTATGGGTAGACAGGTTAATCAGCCGAATGGGCTGACCATCAAAACTGGGCACCCGCTTTCCGGGCGGTGCATATTTACTGAGCGGATCGTCAAGGCGAATCTCCCCGCGCTCGGCCATCTTCACCATGACTTCACTGGTCATCAGTTTGCTGAGTGAGGCAATACGAATTAACGAATCCTTTTGGGGGCGAATATTGTTTCCTGGCCGCGTGTCACCAAAGCTGGCGAAAACCCGCTGATTACCATCTATTGCGACCAGCGCCATGCCTGTCGCACCGCTGGCATAGAAGATATGCTCCGCATAGCGGTCAACAATTTGGGATGCCAGCAACGGATCGGGCGCAACCTGCGCCATGCTTTTAAGGGGAAGCAAAGAAACCAGTAGAGCCAGTACGTAAGGAGTGCGCATTTTCAACGGAGAGGGCTTCGCTATAGGAATCGGGTGAAAACCTATAGTAATCAGTTTGCGGATGACGGGAAGAGCAAAGGACAGTTTTTTTTGTTTCGGATTACAGCATGCGGGCCAGACGTACCGGTGACGTCATGGGATTGGCGCCGCATTTTGCCCCTGAAAGCCACCTGACTGAACCGGCGCAGGGCGAGCACGGGACACCCGTTCGGTCAGGTGCGTTTGTACATGCGCCGGGGATGGCCCACCTTGCCATACAGCATTTCGACCGTCAGAAAGCCGGTTTCCACGCAGTGCTCTAGGTAGCGGCGGGCGGTCGTTTTACTCAGCCCGGTTTCTGTCATCACCTCATCGACCGAAAAAAGGCGCGTTGTGGCGGGCGTAAACAGTGTCTGAACCCGGGCCAGGGTATTTTCCTCAATGCCTTTGCTGCCGTTATCGTGCGGGTAGTTCTTCGCCTGCAACTGATACAGCACATCGACATTTTTCTGATCGACAATTTTCCATGTGCGCTGTTGGTCTGCAAAGGCGATGAAGTTGGCAAGCGAGCGGTTAAGGCGTTTCCAGGATACCGGCTTAAGCACGTAATCAAAGGCACCGTTGCGAATGGCCTGGCTGCAGGTATCCATATCACTGGCCGCCGTAATAAAAATAATGGAGCAGTTCGCGTTGGCCAGCAACGGATCGCCAATCAGGGTGATGCCTTTGCCATCAGGCAGGTAGTTATCCAGCAGCACCAACTGTGGCGCGGTCAGTTCAAGCTGCTGTCTGGCTTCTGCCAGGGAGCTGGCTATGCCGACCAGCCTGAGCTCAGGGTGCTTACCAATCAGTTCTGCATGAAGCTGAGCCAGTTCAGGCTCATCTTCAACAATCAGGACGGTAACAGGATCATGTTGCATCGCGGACGTTCTCCGTTTCCGTTACGGGACAGCTGTTGGTTTGCGCACAGGGGATAAACAGCGAGAACACCGCGCCACGGGGCACGTTGTCGCTGACCTCAATGGTTCCCCCTGCACGGGTAATATAGCTTTCGGTTAAATACAACCCGATGCCGTGATCGCCTCGGGTTTTGGTGGTCATGCCACGTTCAAACATGTGCTCGCGGATTGCCGGCGTAATGCCCACGCCGCGATCCGCCACTTCGATGATCAGCTCACGGGTACTGAGTTTAATCAGTACTTCAACAGGTTCATGAGGCAACGGGGCGCGCTGGGTGGCTTCAATGGCGTTGTCCAGCAGGTTGCCAATCACCGAAATCAGTTCGGCATCGGAAAGCGCGGGAAACGGCTTATCCATCAGGCACGCGGGATCAAAGTGGAGAATGACGCCTTTTTCTCTGGCGCGAGCGGCTTTGCCCAGTAATAAGCCGCACAGCAGAGGCGAAGTGAATCGGGCCGAGACAAAGTCCAGCAACTCCTGCTCGTGCTCGGACTGCGCTTCAATGTAACCAATCGCTTCGTCAAAACGCCCCATGTGCAGCAGCCCGGAAAGCGTGTTCATGCGGTTAAGCTGTTCATGACGCATGATGCGCAGGTTATCGACATAACGTTTCACCTGGCTGAGTTGGGCGCTGAGGGAATCGATGTCGTTAAAATCGCGAAAGGTGATCACCCATCCCATTAGCGCGTCCTCCAGCATGATGCGCACCCGGCTGGCGATGACGGTCAGCGAGTTAAATTGGCAAATCTCATCGTGGGTATCTTTTTCCAGCATCACGGGCTGCGATAAAAAGGGCACGGGGGAGACGATCTGGCTGACAGACTCGCCGCGCAGCGCCTCGGCGGACTGTGACAGTCCCAGCAGCTTGCGGGCAGCCTGATTAATCACTTCGATCCGCAGTTGTTCATTGATAACAATGACGCCTTCATAGATCGATTCCATCATGGCTTTTTGCTGGCGGACCATCAGGCCGATCTCGCGCGGTTCCAGCGAGAAAATCTGTTTTTTAATATTGCAGGTAAAAAACCAGGAGAAAATAAACAGGGCAATAAGCACCAGCGCCGCCACGATCAACAGGTTGATCATGTTGCTGAAGGTGATGGCATCCAGATAGCGGGCGAGGTAGCCAACAGAAACAATACCGACGACCTGGCCGCGATCGTTGAGGATAGGCGCCTTACTTCGCAGTGACATTCCCAGGCCGCCTGTCCGAATGGTGGTGATACTTTTCCCTGCCAGCACCGCTGCGTTATCGCCGCCCACCAGCGGTTTGCCAATTCGGTCCGCCGTCACCGAGTGAAAAAGATGCAGGGCCTGGTTATCGCCAATCACAATAAAACTGGCATCGCTTTTCCGGGCGATAGCCTTCATCAGCACATTGATGGTCGGGATGTCACGATCCGCCACTGCTTTTTTCAGTTCCGGAATCAGCGCGATCTCGTCTGCCTGAACCTTCGCGCGCATGCTCATCGCCTGATAAAGCTGCCGGGTGATGCTGACGTAATAATAGCTTCCCAGTAACACGAACAGGACAGACGAAAAAACCACGAGCGAAAGAAACAGCTTCGTTTGAAATGACAACTTCATGACTGTCACACGTATTTTGGAATAATAACTTCAATGTATCATCTTTTTAACAATAGGAACTGCATCGGTTTAATTGTTTGATAAATAGTGATTTTTATCGATTCCCTACGCTAAAAAAGCCCCTTAAAAGGCTGAGTAACGGCAGCGGGGAATAAAAACCATAAACACCACGGCGATTATCACGATGCGGATCACGCTCTGGAAATAACACCATTAAAACTTTATGCCAGATACCTTCTTCTTCACGTAATTCCGCCTTTTTTCCCGGCATCCTGAAAAAAACGATGACGCAAAGAGGATAATAATGAGCTCACCTGATAATTCTTTTCTGTCTGACACGCTGACCCGTTCACCGCGCAGGAAAACCCTGAAAGAGCAGTGGTGGCATATTATGGATAACTGGAAAGTCGGGATTATTCCTCTGCCGCTGTTTGTGCTGGCCGGTGCGCTCATTGCGGTAGACTGCCTGAGTGGAACGCTAAAAAGCGATATCGTGGTCATGGTCGCCACGCTGGCCTTTTTTGGCTTTGCCTGCGGAGAGTTTGGCAAACGCCTGCCCGTGGTGGGCCGTTTAGGGGCAGCGGCTATCTGCGCCACCTTCATTCCTTCTGCGCTGGTGTACTACGGTTTGCTTCCCGACATCGTGGTAACGTCCACGACGCAATTCTACAAATCGACCAATATTCTCTATCTTTACATTTGCTGCATCATTGTCGGCAGCATCATGAGCATGAACCGCACGGTGCTGATCCAGGGCTTTCTGCGCATCTTTTTCCCCATGCTCTGTGGTGAAATCGTGGGGATGATTGTCGGCATGGGCGTGGGTTTAGCGCTGGGGCTGGAACCCTTCCAGATTTTCTTTTTCATCATTCTGCCCATTATGGCGGGAGGCGTCGGTGAAGGTGCCATTCCGCTCTCCATCGGCTATGCGGCATTGCTCCATATGGATCAGGGCGTGGCGCTGGGCCGCATCCTGCCCATGGTTATGCTGGGTGGCGTGACCGCCATTATTATCTCCGGCTGTCTGAACCAACTGGGTAAACGTTATCCGCACCTCACCGGGGAAGGCCAGCTGATGCCAAACGTGACCAATGTTGAACCCGAGCCGCTGCAGTCCGTTTTCTCCGGTAAAGTTGACGTGACGGCGATTGCGTCCGGGGCGCTGCTGGCGGTGCTGCTCTATATGGTAGGGATGTTAGGGCAGAAGCTGACAGGACTGCCTGCGCCGGTAGGGATGCTGTTCCTGGCCGTGCTGGTAAAACTGGTGAATGGGGTTTCTCCGCGTATTCTGGCCGGTTCTCAGGTGGTCTATCGCTTCTTCCGCACGGCGGTAACCTATCCGGTTCTGTTTGCCGTCGGTGTCGCCATCACGCCCTGGCATATTCTTGTTACCGCGTTTACGCTCACCAACCTGCTGGTGATTATCAGCACGGTCAGTGCGCTGGTCGCAACGGGCTTCTTTGTCGGGAAAAAGATTGGCATGCATCCCATCGATGTTGCCATTGTTTCCTGCTGCCAGAGTGGGCAGGGCGGTACAGGCGATGTGGCGATTCTTACCGCCGGTAACCGCATGGGCCTGATGCCGTTTGCGCAGATCGCCACGCGCATCGGCGGGGCCATTAACGTTTCGCTCTCGTTGTTATTACTGAGCCATTTTCTCAAGTAAACCTGTTACGCCGACTGAAGCGCTCGCAAAGCAGCATGGCTCCCGAACGGTGCAGGCGTGAGATAGCCTGAATCCCTTGCCGGGAGTAGGGCTGAGAAAGTGGGAGAGGCTGAGAGAGACGAAAGCAGGCGTTCAGAAAAGCGACGTGCCAGCGCAGGGCTGGCACGTCGTGTTGGCCAGGCGACCTGACGCGAAGCAGCAGGTCGCTCAGCAGCAAGTGGATTATGCGGGTTTCAGCAGTGCTTCTGCATGGCTGACGATGTTTTCCACCGTAAAGCCAAATTCAGCAAACAGCTTCTCGGCCGGTGCCGACTCGCCGAAGGTCGTCATGCCCACAATGGCACCGTCCAGGCCAACATATTTATACCAGTAGTCGGCGATGCCTGCTTCTACCGCCACGCGCGCTTTAACCGCAGAAGGCAGCACCGACTCACGGTAAGCGGCATCCTGTGCGTCAAACAGGTCAGTGGAGGGCAGTGAAACCACGCGCACCTTGTGACCGCCAGTTGTCAACTTCGTCGCGGCACCCAGGGTTATTTCTACCTCGGAGCCGGTCGCAATCAGGATGATGTCTGGCGTGCCGTCGCACTCCTTCAGCACATAACCGCCGCGCTTGATGTTAGCCACCTGCTCTGCGGTACGCTCAGGCTGAGCCAGGTTCTGACGCGACAGGATCAGCGCTGTCGGGCCATGGTGGCGCTCAATCGCTGCCTGCCAGGCTATTGCCGTCTCCACCTGGTCACAGGGGCGCCATACGCTCATGTTTGGCGTCACGCGCAGGCTGGCAATTTGCTCAACCGGCTGGTGGGTCGGGCCGTCCTCGCCCAGGCCAATGGAGTCATGGGTATACACCATAATCTGCCGGGCCTTCATGAGTGCCGCCATGCGCGCCGCGTTACGGGCGTACTCAACGAACATCAGGAAGGTGGCGGTATAGGGCACGAAGCCGCCGTGGTGGGCAATGCCGTTACCGATCGCCGTCATGCCAAATTCACGCACGCCGTAATGGATGTAGTTTCCGGCCGGATCGTCTTTGATGGATTTTGAGCCAGACCAGATGGTGAGGTTGCTCGGTGCCAGGTCGGCAGAACCGCCCAGAAACTCTGGCAGCAGTTTGCCATAGGCTTCCAGGGCATTCTGCGAGGCCTTGCGGCTGGCAATTTTTTGCGGATTGGCCTGCAGCTCGGCAATAAACTTCGCGGTTTCCGCTTCCCAGTTTGCCGGCATGCCGCCGTTCATGCGGCGCTCGTACTCGGCCGCCAGCTCTGGATAAGCCTGCTTATAGGCCGCCAGTTTGTTGTTCCAGGCTTTTTCGCGCTCAGCGCCGGCCTGTTTGGCATCCCACTGCTGGTAAATCTCTTTGGGGATCTCAAACGCCGGATAGTTCCAGCCCAGTTGCTTACGGGTCAGCGCCACTTCTTCTTCGCCTAACGCCGCGCCGTGGGCTTCTTCTTTACCGGCTTTATTCGGTGAGCCGAAGCCAATGACCGTACGGCAGATGATCAGTGACGGCTTGTCGGTGACGCTCTGCGCTTCCTGAATCGCGGCTTTAACCGCATCGGCGTCATGACCGTCGATTTCACCCACAACGTGCCAGTTATAGGCTTCAAAGCGTTTGTGCGTATCGTCGGTAAACCAGCCTTCGGTTTCACCATCAATAGAAATACCGTTGTGATCGTAGAAGCCAATCAGTTTGCCCAGTCCGAGCGTACCGGCCAGCGAGCAGACTTCATGAGAAATGCCTTCCATCAGACAACCGTCGCCCATGAAAACATAGGTGAAGTGATCGACGATATCGTGATCGGGACGGTTAAACTGGGCCGCCAGCGTGCGCTCAGCAATCGCCAGACCAACGGCGTTCGCCAGGCCCTGGCCCAGCGGACCTGTGGTCGTTTCCACGCCTGGCGTATAGCCAATTTCCGGGTGGCCCGGCGTTTTAGAGTGGAGCTGGCGGAAGTTTTTCAGTTCTTCAATCGGCAGATCGTATCCGGTCAGGTGCAACAGACTGTACAGCAGCATGGAGCCGTGGCCATTTGAAAGGATAAAGCGGTCACGATCCAGCCAGGCGGGGTTGGTTGGATTGTGCTGGAGGAAATCGCGCCACAGGACTTCGGCGATATCAGCCATGCCCATTGGCGCACCAGGATGACCTGATTTTGCTTTTTGTACCGCATCCATACTTAATGCGCGAATCGCATTAGCCAACTCTCTGCGTGAGGACATAAAGGGTCTCCCTTGTTAAGCATCAGGGCGGGAGTGCTCCCGCCCGGTAAAAGAGGGGGAAAACTACAGACGCGCTGCCAGCACATCTTCCAGTTTTTGCTGGTCAACGGCGAACTGACGAATACCGTCTGCCAGTTTCTCTACCGCCATCGGGTCCTGATTATGTTCCCAACGGAATTCGGCTTCGGACAGCGGGGAAGGCTGGTGGAAACATTCTGTTGAGGGTTCGAGCTTGCGCTCTACGGGCTCCTCACTGTTTTGCAACTCTTCCAGCAGGTTAGGCGAAAGCGTCAGGCGGTCACAACCGGCCAGGGCAAGCACCTGCTCAACTTTACGGAAGCTGGCGCCCATGATGATGGTGTCATAGCGGTGCTTCTTGTAGTAATCGTAAATGCGGCGTACGGATTTCACGCCGGGATCTTCATCCACGTGGTACGGGTCCATCGGTTTGCGGGTGTTGTACCAGTCGTAAATACGGCCCACAAAAGGTGAAATCAGGTAAACACCGGCTTCGGCACAGGCACGGGCCTGCGCGAAGGAGAACAGCAAGGTCAGGTTGCACTGGATACCATTTTTTTCCAGTTCTTCAGCCGCCTTAATGCCTTCCCAGGTGGAAGCCAGTTTGATCAGGATGCGTGAGCGGTCAATGCCGTGTTCTTCATACATGCGAACCAGCTTTTCCGCTTTCGTGACGCACATGCCACGATCGAAGGAGAGGCGCGCATCCACTTCGGTCGAAACACGGCCCGGTATGCTTTTCAGGATTTCCATACCGAGATTGATTGCCACTTTGTCGCTGGCGTTGATGATCTGCGTCTCTTTGCTGCCGCCCTGCTTTTTCGCATAGTCGATGGCGTCATCAATCAGGTGTTTGTAAGGCTGGAGAGCAGATGCTTTAAGAATAAGCGAGGGGTTGGTGGTCGCATCTTGTGGGTGATAATTTCGAATCGATTCGATATCGCCACTGTCAGCCACCACGGTAGTGAACTGTTTAAGGGCTTCAAGCTGGTTCATTTCTACACTCCTTGAAAAAAACGTTGTAACGAAAGGGAACACCTCTGGCCTCGTGCCCTAATCAGTGCAGACATTACCGGTCGCAGTAACGCCGACTCACCACCTTGCAACAGACAGGGTGCAGTGAAAATGCGTTTTCTCTGAATGTTGTGCGATGAGGGTAGCGCGCAATCATCCGAGATGACATTTCAGCGGATAACGACTGCCCGGTTATTAAGAATAGCAGCCATGACAAATGACGCAGACCAGACTGTAACAATCTGTGCCTTAAGAAATGAGGTTCTTTGAAGCGCCTCACCGCTTTGCGGTTGTCTGCTTTCTATACTGGGCGTTCACTTACCTGGCGAAGAAGGATGTCAAATGGATGACCAACTGAAGCAAAGTGCGCTCGATTTTCACCAGTATCCCACTCCCGGCAAGATTCAGGTCTCGCCCACTAAACCGCTGGCCACCCAGCGCGATCTGGCCCTGGCCTATTCACCCGGCGTCGCCGCACCCTGCTTAGAAATTGCCGCCGATCCCCTGGCCGCCCATAAATACACCGCACGCGGTAATCTGGTGGCGGTCATTTCTAACGGCACGGCGGTGCTGGGCCTGGGCAACATTGGTGCGCTGGCCGGTAAGCCGGTGATGGAAGGCAAGGGCGTTTTATTCAAGAAGTTTGCCGGTATTGACGTCTTTGATATTGAGGTCGATGAGCACGATCCCGATAAGCTGATTGAGATCGTCGCGGCGCTGGAACCCACCTTCGGCGGCATCAACCTGGAAGATATCAAAGCGCCAGAGTGTTTCTATATTGAGCAGCAGCTACGGCAACGCATGAAAATCCCGGTGTTCCACGACGATCAGCACGGCACGGCGATTATCTGCACGGCGGCGGTGTTAAACGGATTGCGTATTATCAAGAAGGCGATTTCCGACGTGCGGCTGGTGGTCTCCGGCGCGGGCGCCTCGGCGATTGCCTGCATGAATCTGCTGGTCGCGTTGGGTTTGCAGAAGCACAATATTCAGGTGTGCGATTCAAAAGGGCTGATCTACCGAGGGCGCGAGCCCAATATGGCGGAGACCAAGGCCGACTATGCGGTTGAGGATCAGGGAAAACGTACGCTGGCCGAGGTTATTGAGGGCGCCGACATTTTTCTGGGCTGCTCTGGCCCGGATGTCCTGACGCCTGACATGGTCAAAACCATGGCCAGCGATCCGCTGATTCTGGCGCTGGCGAATCCGCAGCCAGAAATTCTGCCGCCGCTCGCTAAGGCCGTGCGGCCCGACGCCATTATCTGCACCGGCCGTTCTGACTATCCTAATCAGGTGAATAACGTCCTGTGCTTTCCGTTTATCTTTCGGGGAGCGCTGGATGTTGGCGCAACGGCCATCAATGAAGAGATGAAGCTGGCGGCGGTGCACGCGATAGCCGAGCTGGCGCAGGCGGAGCAGAGCGATGTGGTGGCTTCGGCCTATAGCGATCAGGACCTGAGCTTTGGCCCGGAATATCTGATCCCCAAACCCTTCGATCCCCGGTTAATTGTGCAGATCGCCCCGGCGGTGGCGAAGGCGGCGATGGATTCCGGTGTGGCGACCCGGCCCATTAGCGACTTCGACGCCTATCGCGAACAGCTCACGGAATTCGTCTATAAAACCAATCTGTTTATGAAACCGATTTTCTCTCAGGCGCGCAAAGCGCCGAAGCGCGTGGTGCTGGCAGAGGGGGAAGAGGTTCGGGTGCTGCATGCGACGCAGGAATTAGTGTCGTTGGGGCTGGCAAAACCTGTTCTGATAGGCCGCCCGAACGTTATCGCGATGCGCCTTGAAAAGCAGGGGCTGAAGATCGAAGCCGGAAAGGATTTCGAAATCGTCAACAACGAATCCGATCCCCGTTTTAAAGCATACTGGAACGAGTATTACCAGATGATGAAGCGGCGCGGCGTAACGCCCGAGCAGGCACAGCGCGCGGTGATCGGTAATCCGACGCTCATTGGGGCCATCATGGTCTATCGCGGTGAAGCGGATGCGCTCATCTGCGGCACCATCGGGGATTACAACGAGCACTACGAGATTGTGGAGAAAGTGCTGGGCCTGCGTTCCGATGTGAAAGTGGCAGGGGCCATGAATGCCTTGCTGCTGCCGCACGGCAACACCTTTATTGCGGATACCTACGTAAATGAAGATCCCACACCCGAGCAGTTAGCGGACATCACGTTAATGGCGGCCGAAACTGTGCGGCGATTTGGTATTGAACCGCGGGTTGCCCTGCTGTCGCACTCCAGCTTTGGCACCTCAAATTCTCCTGGCGCTCGAAAAATGCGTGACGTACTGGCGCTGGTGCAGCAGCGCGCACCTGAGCTGGAAATTGACGGCGAGATGCACGGCGATGCGGCACTGGTAGAGAGCATTCGTCGGGAGATCATGCCCGACAGCCCGCTGAAAGGCAGCGCCAACCTGTTGATTATGCCCAACGTGGAGGCGGCACGAATCAGCTACAACCTGCTGCGCGTCTCGCACGCTGACGGCGTGACGGTGGGGCCGGTGCTGATGGGGATGACCAAACCGGTGCACGTACTCACCCGTATCGCCTCCGTGCGGCGCATCGTTAATATGGTGGCGCTGGCGGTGGTAGAAGCACAAACCCAGCCGCTGTAACACAACGGGGCCGGATGCAGCCCCAATTTTCACCTTCGCGCATGAAAGCGCTGTTAACTTTGTCTTCCTGCCCGTTACGCGGGGCAGGAAGACGGACGTCACTCGGGCAGGTTAAGCCAGTTCTTCACCGGCAGAAAATCGCGGTAGAGCGCGGCCTCTGGCGAATCCGGCTCAGGATGATAATCATATTCCCAGCGTACCAGAGGCGGCAGAGACATCAGTATCGATTCCGTTCTGCCTCCGGTTTGCAGGCCAAACAGCGTGCCGCGATCCCACACCAGATTAAATTCCACGTAGCGACCACGACGATAGAGCTGAAACTGACGTTCACGCTCGCCAAACGGCAACGACTTGCGGCGCGCCACGATGGGCTGATAGGCGTCCAGGAATCCCCGGCCCACCGCCTGAATCAGCGCGAAGCTTTTTTCAAAGCCAGGCAGATGAACATCATCGAAGAATAGCCCACCAATCCCGCGCTGCTCGTCACGGTGTTTTAGGTAGAAATAGTCGTCGCACCACTTTTTAAAGCGCGGGTACACGTCCTCGCCAAAAGGCTGGCAGAGATCAAAAGCCGTCTGATGCCAGTGCAGCGCATCCTCTTCGAAACCGTAAAACGGTGTCATATCGAAGCCGCCGCCAAACCACCAGATAGGCTCGGCACCCGGTTTTTCGGCAATAAAGAAACGCACGTTGGCATGGCTGGTCGGCACATAGGGATTGTGCGGATGAATCACCAGCGACACGCCCATGGCTTCAAAACTGCACCCGGCCAGTTCAGGCCGATGCGCGGTAGCGGACGCGGGCATCTGATCGCCATGAACGTGCGAAAAGTTGACGCCGGCCTGTTCAAAGACGGCGCCATCACGCAGCACGCGGCTTCGTCCGCCGCCGCCGCCGGGGCGCTGCCAGCTGTCTTCAATAAAATGGGCACCGCCGTCTTCGGCGGTCAGCTTGCGACAAATCTCATCCTGCAAATCCAACAGGAACGTTTTTACACGGGAGATATCTGGCATGTGATGAGCTTCTCTTGGTAAAAATTGGACGTGATTATAGCTGATTCATTATGACATTCGGCGATCGTACTCATCAAAGTAGTTGATTATTCCCGTGGCGATAGCCGACGCGATTTTTTGACGAAACGCGCTGGTGCCCAATAGCTGCTCTTCCCGTGGGTTGGTGATAAACGAGGTTTCCACCAGTACCGAGGGAATCGACGGCGATTTTAATACGGCAAAAGCGGCCTGTTCGGTGTGCTGACTGTGAAGGTGGTGCACCGGCCGGATCTGATCCAGCACATGTTTACCCAGCGTCAGGCTGTTCTTAATGGTATCCGTTTGCACCAGGTCAAACAGGATCTGCTGCAGATAGTGATCCTGCGCTTCCACCTTTGCGCCACCGACCTTGTCGGCATCGTTCTCTCTGTTTGACAGATAGCGCGCCATGCTACTGCTGGCACCGCGGTTGGACAGGGCGAAGACTGAGGCGCCGTTGGCATCGGGGCTGGTGTAGCCATCGGCATGGATGGACATAAACAGATTCGCGCCATGCTGATGGGCAATTTCCACGCGCTGATAAAGCGGAATAAAGTGATCGCTGTCGCGCGTCAGCCGCACTTCAATGCGGGGATGGGACTGCAGCTCACGGCGCACGTTGTTGGCGATTTCTAAGACAATATGTTTCTCTTCCGCGCCTTCTTCGCCCACCGCACCCGAATCAATCCCGCCGTGCCCCGGATCGATCATCACAATGCGTTTACCGTTACTGGCGGGTGGCTTGGGTGAGGAGTGACGAGAAGAGAGCGAAGCCTGCTGTTCTTTCGCCTGTACGGCGCGCGGGGACAAAACAGCCAGCGCCAGTCCTGACAGCAGAAGCTGGCGGCGGTGAATCAAACGTTTAAGCAAATGCATGTGCAGGTCCATAAGCAACAATCATGCAAAGTGTTATAGCGTAACGTTAGCGCCAGGGCGATCTTTCAAGCATTTCAGGTTATTACTTTGTATTTCAGCCCACTAACAGCCAAATCCCTTTTTTTTAACGTTGCCGCCAGTGGGGAGGGTTGCGCCCGACGAAGAAAGCGTGATAATCAGCAAATTGTGGTAAATAGCAGGAAAAGAAGATGGAAATCCGCACCTTCCGCCAGGAAGACTTTGAAGAAGTAATCACGCTCTGGGAACGCTGTGATTTGTTACGCCCGTGGAACGATCCGGAACTGGATATCGAACGTAAAATGCATCACGACGCCGATCTTTTTCTGGTGGCTGAAGTGGGCGGTGAAGTTGTCGGAACGGTCATGGGCGGCTACGACGGGCATCGCGGGGCGGCCTACTATCTGGCCGTGCATCCTGATTATCAGGGGCGTGGTTTTGCCAATGCCTTGATGAACCGGCTTGAAAAAAAACTCATTGCGCGCGGCTGCCCAAAAATCCATTTGATGGTACGTGAAGAAAACGATCAGGTCGTCGCCTTCTATGAAAAACTCGACTATGAAACGGTCGATGTGGTGTTGCTGGGTAAACGTTTAATCGAAGATCGTGAATATTAATTCCGTCTGGCCGCCTGAAGAGTACGACGATAAAGGTCAGCTGCGTCTGCCGTTTCTTTTTTGGCTGATTCTGCTGCTGCAGTCGCGTACCTGGCTGTTGCTGATCATGGCTGGCGCCTCACGCCAGCAGGGAAACGATCTTCTGGCGCTCTTTTATCCCGATCGCCAGGCCTTCTGGGTAGGGCTGGCGCTTGGCTTACCGGCGCTGGCGGGCCTGCTGCTGACCGGCTATCGTTCGCGTTTGCCCCGAGTGTGGCGCAGCTGGCGTCAGGTGTTGATGCTTTCCGTCGCAATTAACCTGATTTGGCAAGGCGCACAGCTGTATCTGGCGGACTTCCTCAGTTCACCGCTTCCCCTGTTACTGACGCTATTCGATCTGCTCGCGCTGCTCTGGTTATTCAGCAGCGTTCGGCTTCGCGCCTGCTTTTTACCCCAACCGCATGCTGAATAAACTTTTTGCCGCTTTGCGACTCCAATCAGTTCTGCCTTAATGTTCTTTTATTAACAGGAGTTTTCATGAAAGCTGTTCGTTACACGTTACTGACTGTGGCCATGCTGGTCAGTGGGTGTGCCAGTTCCTCCGGTACTGATGCTAACAGCAGCCAGCAGGTAAGCTGGTGGAATCCACTGAGCTATCACTGGTCTGCCGCGCTGCCGTGGAACTGGTTTGGTTCCTCGCTTACGGCCACAGAGCAGGGCGTGGGCGGCATCAATGGCTCAACGACCATGACCGAAGCCGCCATAAAAGAGGGGTTGAAAGGCAAGTACGATCTGCGTCAGGGCATGCGCGGCCATAACGGCCAGGTGGTGTCGTTCTGGCAGGCTATGGATGACGGCAAAGTGATGCTGGTGATTTATGGTCAGACGCAGGTCGATCGCATTGAGGTGCTGGACAGCCGTATCGCCAGCGCCGATGGCAGCAAAATCGGTGACGCGTTCAGCGCCAAATTCGACAAAGCCTTCAACAACTGCGTGCTGGCGAGCGGACTGGACAACCGTGACGTGGAGTGCCGCGCGCCCAACAGTCAGCATCTTCGCTATGTCTACAGCGGAACCTGGCACGGGCCAGAAGGGTTGATGCCGTCGGATGACACACTCAAGAGCTGGACGCTCAGCAAAATTGTCTGGCAGCGCTAAGTCTTTTTTCACACCGCTCAACCGCAGGGCATAACCGGCCCTGCGCGTCCAATTCTGTTTTTCGTCTGTCTTTTCCCGCCGCCTTATGCCTTTTTCGACTTTGAAATCAGCAAACGATATATAAAACCGTTACGGGTTTACGCTGAGTTATAAATAAACTGCTGTATCTGCAGATGAGATCTGCATCAAATTTCCTCAGGGTGAACCATGACCTTACCAGCGATGAAAAAAATCGTGAGCGGACTCGCACTGTCGCTGAGTCTGGCCGGTGCCGCAAACGCGACCGAGCTGTTGAACAGCTCTTACGATGTCGCACGTGAATTATTTGTCGCCCTGAATGCGCCTTTTGTCAGCCAGTGGGATGCCAGCCATCCTGACGACAAGCTGACCATTAAGATGTCCCATGCCGGGTCATCCAAACAGGCGCTGGCGATCCTGCAAGGCCTGCGTGCCGATGTGGTGACCTATAACCAGGTCACCGATGTGCAGGTGCTGCACGATAAAGGCAAACTGATCCCTGCCGACTGGCAAACCCGCCTGCCGAATAACAGTTCGCCGTTTTACTCCACCATGGCGTTCCTGGTGCGCAAGGGAAACCCAAAGCAGATTCACGACTGGTCCGATTTAACCCGTGACGATGTGAAGCTGATTTTTCCTAATCCCAAAACCTCGGGCAACGGACGTTATACCTATCTTGCTGCCTGGGGCGCCGCCAGCAACGCTGACGGGGGCGATCAGGCTAAAACCCGCGCTTTTATGACAAAATTTCTGAAAAATGTTGAAGTCTTCGATACCGGTGGCCGAGGTGCTACGACCACCTTTGCTGAACGCGGTCTGGGCGATGTGTTGATCAGTTTTGAGTCTGAAGTGAATAACATCCGCAACCAGTACGGCAAAGACGACTACGAAGTCGTGGTGCCTAAAACCGATATTCTCGCGGAGTTTCCCGTTGCCTGGGTAGATAAAAACGTCGAGCAGAATAAAACAGCCGATGCAGCGAAAGCCTATCTGACCTGGCTGTATTCTCCTGCGGCGCAGAAAATTATTACGGATTTCTATTACCGCGTGAACAATCCGCAGTTAATGGCGCAGCAAAAAGCCCGTTTTCCTGCCACGAACCTGTTTCGTGTTGAAGACATTTTTGGCGGCTGGGATAACGTGATGAAAACCCATTTCGCCAGCGGTGGCGAGCTAGACCAGTTATTAGCGGCGGGGCGGTGATCATGTTTGCAGCCAGCCAAAAACGCGTCCTGCCCGGTTTCGGTCTCAGCCTGGGCACCAGTCTGCTCTTTACCTGTCTGGTGCTGCTGCTGCCAATTAGCGCACTGATTATGCAGCTGTCGCAGATGACGTTGCAGCAATACTGGGACGTGGTCACCAATCCGCAGCTCATCGCGGCCTATAAGGTCACGCTGCTGTCGGCCGGTGTGGCCTCACTGTTTAATGCCGTATTCGGCATGTTAATGGCGTGGATCTTAACGCGTTACCGTTTTCCGGGCCGCACGCTGCTTGATGGTCTGATGGATCTGCCGTTTGCGCTGCCGACCGCGGTTGCTGGCCTGACGCTGGCCGGTCTGTTTTCCGTGAACGGCTGGTATGGACAGTGGTTCGCGCATTTTGATATCAAGATCTCCTATACCTGGATCGGTATCGCGCTCGCGATGGCCTTCACCAGTATTCCGTTTGTGGTGCGTACCGTGCAGCCGGTGTTGGAAGAGCTGGGGCCTGAATATGAGGAAGCGGCTCAAACGCTGGGCGCCACGCCCTGGCAGAGTTTCCGCCGGGTCGTTCTGCCTGAAGTGGCACCGGCCTTACTTGCGGGCACCGCGCTGTCGTTTACCCGCAGCCTGGGCGAGTTTGGTGCGGTAATCTTTATTGCCGGCAACATTGCCTGGAAAACCGAAGTGACCTCGCTGATGATCTTCGTGCGCCTGCAGGAGTTTGACTATCCGGCAGCCAGCGCCATTGCCTCGGTCATTCTGGCGGCATCGCTGCTGTTACTTTTCGCTATCAACACCTTACAAAGCCGCTTTGGTCGTCGTCTGGGAGGCCATTAATGGCAGAGATTTCGCAACTCAATCATGCCGACTGCCAGCCTGTTAACTGGGCCAAGTGGCTGCTTATTGGTATCGGTGCGCTGATATCCTTGCTGCTGCTGGTCGTGCCGATGGTGTCCATCTTCTGGGAGGCCCTGCATAAAGGACTGGGCGTCACCTTAAGCAATCTGACCGACAGCGACATGCTCCATGCCATATGGCTCACGGTGCTGGTCGCATTGATTACCGTGCCGGTGAATTTAGTGTTCGGCACGCTGCTGGCCTGGCTGGTGACACGCTTTACCTTTCCGGGACGTCAGCTGCTTTTGACGCTGTTCGATATTCCCTTTGCGGTATCGCCTGTCGTGGCGGGCCTGATGTATCTCCTGTTCTGGGGCATTAACGGCCCGGCGGGCGGCTGGCTGGATGCCCATAATATTCAGGTGATGTTCTCCTGGCCTGGCATGGTGCTGGTCACCGTCTTCGTTACCTGTCCGTTTGTGGTGCGCGAACTGGTGCCGGTGATGCTGAGCCAGGGCAGTCATGAAGATGAAGCCGCGGTGCTGTTAGGTGCCTCGGGCTGGCAGATGTTCCGTCGCGTGACGCTGCCGAATATTCGCTGGGCCATGCTGTATGGCGTCGTGCTGACCAACGCCCGCGCGATTGGTGAGTTTGGCGCGGTTTCCGTGGTTTCGGGTTCTATTCGCGGTGAAACCTACACCTTACCGCTTCAGGTTGAATTACTGCATCAGGATTACAACACGGTGGGCGCCTTTACTGCCGCAGCCTTACTGACCGTGATGGCAATCGTGACGCTGTTTCTGAAAAGCATTGTGCAATGGCGTTTAGAGCAACAGCACAAACGCCTGCAACTGGAGGACAATCATGAGCATTGAGATTAACCAGATCAACAAATCCTTTGGTCGCACAGCGGTGCTGAACGATATCTCACTGGATATTCCGTCTGGCCAGATGGTGGCCTTACTGGGGCCGTCCGGTTCCGGTAAAACCACGCTGCTGCGCATCATTGCTGGACTGGAACATCAGAACAGCGGTCAGATTCGTTTTCACGACCACGATGTCAGCCGCCTGCACGCCCGCGATCGCCAGGTCGGATTTGTCTTCCAGCACTATGCGCTGTTCCGTCATATGACGGTCTTCGACAATATTGCCTTTGGCCTGACCGTGCTGCCGCGCCGTGAGCGTCCGTCCAGTGCGGAAATTAAAAAACGCGTCACGCGCCTGCTGGAGATGGTGCAGCTTTCCCATCTGGCGAACCGTTTCCCGGCCCAGCTTTCGGGAGGGCAGAAGCAGCGCGTCGCGCTGGCAAGAGCCCTGGCCGTGGAACCGCAAATCCTGTTGCTGGATGAGCCCTTTGGTGCGCTGGACGCTCAGGTGCGTAAAGAGCTGCGCCGTTGGTTACGTCAGCTGCACGAAGAATTGAAGTTCACCAGCGTGTTCGTCACCCACGATCAGGAAGAGGCGATGGAAGTGGCCGATCGCGTGGTGGTGATGAGCCAGGGCAGCATCGAACAGGTGGGGACGCCGGATGAAGTCTGGCGCGATCCCGCCACGCGCTTCGTGCTGGAATTCCTGGGTGAGGTTAACCGCTTCGACGGTGAAGTGCATGGTTCTCAGTTCCATGTCGGGGCGCACCACTGGCCGTTAGGCTATACCTCTGCACATCAGGGCGCGGTCGATCTGTTCCTGCGCCCGTGGGAAATCGACGTTTCGCGCAGAAGTAGCCTGGAAACGCCGCTGCCCGTTCAGGTCTTAGAAGTGAGTCCTCGTGGTCACTTCTGGCAGCTGGTGGTGCAGCCAACGGGATGGCAGAGCGAGCCCTTCTCGCTGGTCTTTGACGGTGAACAGACCGCGCCGTTGCGCGGCGAGCGCCTGTTTGTGGGGCTGCAGCAGGCCAGACTGTACCAGGGCGCGACACCGTTACGGGCTGTTGCCTTTGCACACAGCGCCTGATATTTTCTTTTTCACGCAGGGCGGGACAGTGTCCCGCCTTTTTAATGACCTGAATACCGCGATAACCCGGGCTGTGGCCTGGATCAGGGCGGAGAGGGTTTTGCCAGGAAATGCATCGTGACCACTCTGGAAGACACCATCGGCAATACGCCGCTCATCAGATTACAGCGCCTGGCGCCTGACAACGGCAGTGAAGTCTGGCTTAAGCTGGAAGGCAATAACCCTGCCGGTTCAGTGAAAGATCGGGCCGCCTGGTCGATGATCCACCAGGCCGAGTTGCGCGGCGACATTACGCCGGGCGACCAGTTGATCGAAGCCACCAGTGGCAATACCGGCATTGCGCTGGCGATGATTGCCGCGATGAAGGGGTATCGGCTGCGGCTGCTGATGCCCGACAACATGAGTCAGGAGCGGCAGGATGCGATGCGCGCCTACGGCGCAGAACTGGTGCTGATTAGCCGCGAGCAGGGGATGGAAGGCGCACGCGATCGGGCTCAGGAGATGGCGGCACGGGGCGAAGGAAGGGTACTGGACCAGTTCAATAACCCGGATAACCCGCTCGGCCATTACCAAACCACCGGGCCTGAGCTGTGGCAGCAGTCGAAACAGCGAATGACCCACTTTGTTTCCAGCATGGGTACCACGGGAACCATTACTGGCGTAGGCCGGTTTTTAAAGGATCACCAGACCGGCGTTAAAGTGATTGGCCTGCAGCCTACCGAAGGCAGCAGCATTCCCGGCATCCGCCGCTGGCCGCAGGCTTACATGCCGGGCATTTATCGCCCTGAGTTGGTGGATGACATCATTGATATGGGACAGCAGGAAGCCGAAGAAACCATGCGCGCGTTAGCGCGACGTGAAGGCATCTTCTGCGGCGTCAGTTCCGGCGGTTCGGTTGCTGGCGCACTGCGCATCGCCCGGGCGAATCCGGGGAGTGTGGTGGTGGCTATCGTCTGCGACCGGGGCGATCGCTATCTCTCAACCGGAATTTATCAGTAGCGTCCTCCTCAATACCGATGCGTTAAAAAAGGCGTGTGTTGCCCACCAGGGCGCATAAGCCTTTTTTATTTACCGGAGTTGGCACTATGCTTAGTCGCATCTGTAAGGATCGCGTAAAACCGGCTGCGCATTACGCTGGCTCGGTTCAAAATAGCGCCAGTTACGCATGAGAGATAACAATGAAAATCTTGCTGGTAGATGACGACGTAGAGTTAGGCACCATGTTAAGCCAATACCTGATAACAGAAGGTTTTGACGCTCAGCTGGTGTTAACCGGCAGTGCCGGGGTTCAGGGAGCGCTGTCGGGGGAGTTTAGCGCCATGATACTGGACATTATGTTGCCCGATATGAGTGGCACCGACGTGCTGCGCCAGGTACGTCAGCAAAGCCGCCTGCCGGTAATTATGCTGACCGCCAAAGGCGATAATATTGATCGGGTCATCGGGCTGGAAATGGGCGCGGATGACTATATGCCCAAACCCTGTTATCCCCGTGAACTGGTTGCGCGTTTGCGCGCGGTCCTGCGCCGGGTTGAGGAGCTTGCACCACAGCAGGACAAAAAAGAGATACTGCAGTGGGGCGAGCTCACCCTTAATTCTGCCAGGCGGATTACGGAGTGGAAGGGCAAAACGTTTGACCTGACCGCCTCAGAATTTAACCTGCTCGATTTGCTGCTGCGTTCACCCGACCGGGTAGTGACGAAAGACGAACTGTCAGAAAAAGGTCTGGGCCGACCGCGCGAAGCTTACGATCGCAGCGTGGATGTTCACATCAGTAATATTCGTCAGAAGCTCAGTGCGCTCACGGCGGAGAGCATTACGATTGAAACCGTTCGCAGCATTGGCTATCGCATTCGATGAGTCACAGCTATCGCGGACGCATGTTCTGGAAAATCCTGCTGGGCTTTTGGCTGGTATTTTTCATCATCAGCCAGCTTATCTGGCTGGGGTTTTCACTTTCCGGAACCCGCCACCATCCGCCTGAACTCCAGGTAACACAGCGTCTGGCGGATGTGTTAATGGCATCCGCCACGTCCGTGCTGGAACGTGAAGGGCCAGCCGCACTCAAGGTGATGACAGCAGAGTGGACGCCTGAGGAACGCCAGTTCCTGAGCATAAGTCCTGTTGATGACCTTCAGCCCGCCGTCAGCGCGCCGCCGCCGGTTTCCGATACCACTGATAAATCGTTTTTCCCCAATCGGTTGGTGCGTCAGGTAAAGGGTGCAGACGGCAACGATTATGAACTGATGTACGACCTCAGAGGAATGCGCGAGCTGAGTCGGGAAGGGCGACCACACAACTTTCTGAACATACCTGAACCCATGTTTATTTTTGCTGGCTCGGTAGGGCTGCTGTTCAGTTTGCTATTGGCCTGGAACCTGACCCGACCAATGCGACAGCTACGCGAAGGGTTTTCGCGCGTGGCTAATGGGGATTTACGCGTCCGGCTTTATCCGGCACTGCGTAAACGCCACGATGAGCTGTCGAGCGTGGCTCAGGCATTCGATGCCATGGTAGAACGGCTGGATACGCTGGTGAAGGCGCGTGAGGCGCTGCTTCATGATATCTCTCACGAACTGCGCTCACCGCTTGCTCGCCTGCAGTTGGCCACCGGGCTGGCACGTCAAAGGCCAGAGAATGTCAGTACCTCACTGGATCGCATTGACGAAGAAGCGCAACGACTTGATAAGATGATCGGCGAGCTGTTGACTCTGGCGCGTGCAGAACACGAAAGCATGCCGGGAGAACACTATTTTGACCTTGCGGGATTGCTGGAGGCGGTGGTGACAGACTTACGTTATGAAGCGCAGATCCCCGGTGTGGATGTCGTGTATGACGTTGATGAGCGCGCCGATCATACGGTGCGTGGTAATGCGGAACTGTGCCGCCGTGGCATTGAAAACGTATTACGTAATGCCCTGCGCTTCTCGCTGCCGGGACAACGTATTCATGTGAGCCTGAAGGTGGAATCGCAGTGGCTGGCTATTCACGTACGTGACCAGGGGCCGGGTGTGGAAGAAACCAAACTTTCCAGTATCTTTGACCCGTTTGTACGCGTGAATTCTCCGCTGATGGGCAAAGGTTACGGGCTGGGGTTGGCTATCGTACGTAAAGTGGTGTTGGCGCATCATGGGGAAGTGCACGCCGTTAACCGACCGGAAGGCGGGCTGGAGCTCACGCTGCGTTTGCCGCGCTGGCAGCCGGATTAACGCGGAAAACGAACATAAAAAAACGGCACCCTCAGGTGCCGTTTTTCGTTTACTTCCTGATGCGAATCACAGGGGTTTCACCCACAATGACCTGACCAGAAAGCTTCGTCAGATCTTTGATTTCATCCATGTTGGAGATGACAACAGGCGTCAAGGTTGATTTCGCTTTCTCTTCCAGCAGCGCCAGATCGAACTCAATAACCACGTCGCCTTTTTTAACCTTCTGACCTTCTTCAGCGATACGTTTGAAGCCTTCGCCTTTCAGTTCAACGGTATCAATACCGAAGTGAACAAAAAGCTCAATGCCGTTATCTGATTCGATTGAAAATGCGTGGTTGGTTTCGAAAATCTTGCCGATAGTCCCGTCAACCGGAGCAACCATTTTGTTGCCGCTTGGTTTGATCGCAATACCGTCACCCACGATTTTTTCTGCAAACACCACATCTGGTACGTCTTCAATGTTCACGATTTCGCCTGACAGAGGCGCTACGATATCAATTGTCCCAGCGCTATCTGTTTTTTCGCCAAAAAGTTTAGAAAACAAACCCATGATCTTCTCCTAAGCAGTAATTTGGGGCCAGCATCTCGTGGATCAGCAGAGCGTTTTTTCTTTAATGAACTTGTTAACCAGGTTCATTAAGTCTTCCGCCGTAGGTTGAGCCAGTGCCTGCTCTGCCAACGCCTTCGCATCTTCGAAATGTGTATTACGAATAATTTTCTTGATGCCAGGGATAGAAATGGCACTCATGCTGAATTCGTCCAGCCCCATTCCCAGTAACAGTAGTGTAGCACGTTCGTCACCTGCCAGCTCACCACACATGCCAGTCCATTTACCTTCAGCATGAGACGCATCAATAACTTGCTTGATGAGGTTCAGCACTGACGGTGTCATTGGGTTATACAGGTGCGAAATCAAATCATTACCACGATCTACTGCGAGAGTATACTGCGTCAAATCGTTTGTCCCAATGCTAAAGAAGTCGACTTCTTTAGCCAGGTGGCGGGCAATCACGGCTGAGGCAGGCGTTTCGACCATAATGCCGACTTCGATTGACTCATCAAACGCTTTGCCTTCTTCGCGTAACTGCGCTTTAAGCATGTCCAGCTCGGCTTTCAGACTGCGGACTTCTTCGACCGAAATAATCATCGGGAACATGATACGCAGCTTGCCGAACGAGGAGGCACGCAGAATGGCGCGCAGCTGAGCATGCAGGATCTCTTTACGATCCATCGCGATACGAATAGCACGCCAGCCGAGGAAGGGGTTCTCTTCTTTTGGCAGATTCATGTAAGGCAGGTCTTTATCACCGCCAATGTCCATGGTGCGCACGATAACGGCCTGCGAGCCCATCGCTTCAGCAACGGCTTTGTACGCCTGGAACTGCTCTTCTTCGGTCGGCAGCGAATCGCGATCCATAAACAGGAACTCGGTGCGATACAAACCGACACCTTCAGCGCCGTTACGCTCTGCGCCGGCGATATCACGCACGGTGCCGATGTTGGCGCAGACTTCAACCTGATGACCATCCAGAGTTACCGCGGGCAGATCTTTCAGCTTAGCCAGTTCATGTTTTTCGGACAGGTACTGGTTCTGAACCGCTTTCAGCTCTTCCTGAACGGCGTCAGACGGATTGACGTGAATCGCATTGTTCACGCCATCCAGAATGATGAAGTCACCGTTCTTAATGGAGGTGGTCACGTTACCGGTGCCGACGATCGCAGGGATTTCTAACGAACGCGCCATGATGGACGTGTGCGACGTCCGACCGCCCAGGTCGGTAATAAAGCCCAGCACCTTTTTCAGGTTTAGCTGTGCGGTCTCTGACGGCGTTAAATCTTTCGCCACCAGAATAGATTCGTCCTGGATTGCGCTCAGATCGACAATGTGCAGACCTAAAATATTTTGCAGCAGGCGTTTACCGATGTCGCGCACGTCCGCCGCACGCTCTTTCAGGTATTCATCATCCAGCTCTTCCAGCGCTTTAGCCTGAGCGTCAATCACGGAATTCACCGCGGCATCGGCAGTTGCGTGATCTTTTTTGATCAGGTCGGTGATTTCCTGCTCCAGCTCTTCATCTTCCAGCAACATGATGTGGCCTTCGAAGATCGCTGCTTTTTCTTCACCCAGGGATTCGCTGGCTTTGATGCGAATGGCTTCCAGCTGTTCAGCCGCTTTGCCGCGGCCCTGAAGAAAGCGCTGGATCTCCTGCTCAACCTGATCATCTGAAATCTTTTTACGGTTGATGACGATCTCGTCTTCTTTCAGCAGCAGAGCTTTGCCGAAAGCGATACCTGGTGATGCTAAAATGCCTGAAATCATAACCCTACCTTTTAATCACGATGGCTGACTGGACTCGTTGCATTGCCATAGTCGTGGGACACGTACTCTACGAAAGCAATAACGCGGACAGTTTGTCCGCGATCAAGATGTTGCACGCAATGGCGCAGAAGAGTCGTTTTAAAGCGGTGCAGAAAGGAGATTACTCCAGTTCCGCCATCAGCTTAACTAAATGCTCTACGGCTTTTTGCTCATCTTCACCTTCCGCAGAAAGGGTCACAACGGTGCCCTGGGTCAGACCCAGCGTCTGCAGCTTGAACAGGCTTTTAGCGCTGGCAGATTTACCATTGGAGGTGACAGTGATTTCTGACTGGAAGGCTTTAGCTTCTTTGACAAATTGCGCAGCAGGGCGAGTATGCAGTCCGTTTGGTGCGGTAATGGTAACTTCTTGCTGGAACATTCTATTTCCCCAACTTTTTCAGGATTAGTGTTATGGATCTAAAGTCTAGCCTGGAGCCCTAACTTTAGCCTGTGAAGGTGCGCGGGTATACATCTTACTGTCTAACAATGCGCTTGAATGAGTCTTTCATTCCCGCTGAGTGTCAAAAAGCGATTTGAGCACGTCACCGGTTAATTATGCCGTGATTTGCCCTTTCACTAAATCTGAATCTTGACTCAGCTTGATCCACTTCAAAGGAGGATTAATTTCAGGCTTCGAAATAATTGGCAGTCTAAATACCAGAGCCACGTGAGTGAAATCAATCTGCGACATGGTGAAAGTGAGATCTGGGCCACAAAAAAGCACCCATCCGGGTGCTTTTTAGGCATTTATCCGCATCTGTTTCGGGCTATTGCAGCTCTTTTTCGGTAAAGAGATCGGCAAACAGGGCGGTACTGAGATAGCGTTCGCCGGAAGAGGGGAGAATCACGACGATATTTTTATTGGCGTAAGCTTCATCTTCCTGCAGCTTCAGCGCGGCAGCAACGGCGGCGCCAGATGAAATACCGGCCAGGATGCCTTCTTCTTCCATCAGACGACGTGCAGTGGAGATAGCTTCTTCGTTGGTGATAGCCACTGCCAGGTCAATCAGCGACAGCTCCAGGTTGCCTGGAATAAAGCCAGCACCGATCCCCTGAATCTTGTGGGGGCCGGGTTTCAATTCTTCGCCCGCCATTGCCTGGGCAATGACCGGTGAGTCGGTTGGCTCAACCGCGACCGTGATCAATTCTTTTTTGCCTTTGGTGTTTTTTATGTAACGACTTACCCCGGTCAGGGTACCGCCGGTACCCACACCGGCGATGAACACGTCCACTTCGCCATCCGTATCTTCCCAGATTTCCGGGCCGGTGGTCTTTTCATGAATTTCCGGGTTAGCCGGGTTGCTGAACTGCTGCAGCAGCAGGAATTTGTCTGGATCGCTGGCAACAATCTCTTCAGCTCTTGAGATGGCACCTTTCATGCCTTTTGCGCCTTCGGTCAGCACCAGATTTGCGCCTAACGCTTTCAGCAGCTTGCGCCGCTCAACAGACATGGTATCCGGCATGGTGAGTGTCAGTTTATAGCCGCGTGCCGCCGCCACGTAGGCCAGCGCGATGCCGGTGTTGCCGCTCGTCGGCTCAACCAGTTCAATGCCAGGCTTAAGAATACCGCGTTTTTCCGCGTCCCAAATCATATTGGCACCGATACGGCATTTCACACTGAAGCTCGGGTTACGGGACTCCACCTTCGCCAGGATGCGGCCGTTACCGATGCGGTTCAGTCGAACCAGCGGCGTATGACCAATTGTTAAAGAGTTGTCTTCATAAATCTTGCTCATAGCCTGTCCTTAACTGTATGAATTATTGGGAACCCTCAGAGCATACCTGTTCTTCTTTCTGGCGGAAGGAAAGAAATCATATATCTATATGTCTCATGGCAATAAGACCTGCCAAAAATTGCATAAGGATAGTTGATGTTTTAGCTCAGGTGCCACGAGCAAGCTTCGCACGATAACGATCGACCCACATTGCCGTTGCGCCACAAACAGCTACCGGCATAATGGCCAGATTAACGACCGGAATCATCGTAAACAGGCTGACCAGTGCACCAAACTGCATGTTTGCCGTCTTGTGCTGACGCAGCGCCTGGCGCATCTGCTGAAAACCCACCTTATGGTTATCGAAAGGATAGTCACAGTACTGAATCGATAACATCCACGCGCTGAACATAAACCATAAAACGGGCGCGACGGTCTGCCCAAAGCCCGGAATAAAGTAGAGCAGCAGTAAGCCCAGCGCGCGTGGCAGGTAGTAGCCCAGCTTCTGCAATTCGCGTTTCATAATGCGGGGAACATCTTTGAGCAGGCCTACCCAGCCGCTGTCAGGTAGCGGTTTCCCGGTCAGGCGCGCTTCCAGTTGTTCGGCCAGTAGCCCACAAAAGGGGGCGGCAATCAGGTTGGCAAGGGTGGAAAAGAAGTAACTGAACACCAGTACCACGGAAATCACCGACAGCGGCCACAGCAAATAGCTCAGCCACTGTAGCCAGTCGGGAACGTGGGACATTAACTGCGGGATCCAGCTATCAAGCTGGTAAAAAAGCCACACGAAAGCCCCGCCCAGCAGAAGGATGTTGACCAGTAAAGGGATAATCACAAAGCGTCGAATACCGGGCAATCTGACCAGCTTCCAGCCCTCGCTGAAGTAATGCAAACCGTTAAAAGCGGAAACCGAATTGTTGACAACCATAAAGCCCGTTCTCCTGAAGATGGTAAGGCGCGTCTACTATAACCTGGCTTTTTCACCTCTCCAGGTGCCGTTTGGGTAAAAAAACAGCGAAAAAGCGTGGGTGGTCTATCTTATTTGTGAGAAAATACTGCACAGACTTGCACTTATCTGGCAGGGCAAATACAGTTAGAGAATAAAGTTTGCCGCGGTGGCAAGGTATTGGAACAACAGAGAATACAATGATGCAGGATTTGCGTCTGATATTAATCGTTGTTGGCGCGATCGCCATTATAGCGCTTCTTATTCACGGACTGTGGACCAGCCGTAAAGAGCGCTCTTCAGTGTTCCGCGATCGCCCGCACAAACGTTTGAAACAACGTGATGAACATGATGATGAGACGCTTACCGACGACGTTGATGACGGCGTGGGTGAAGTGCGTGTGCGCCATGCCCGCGACCATCAGGAACCTCACTTCGATGATATTCGCGATACGCAGCCAGACGAGCAGCACGCGCCTGTAACGCCACAGCGTGCACGCCAGCCTGCCACATCAGCGCCGGAAAGCGATCCCCTGTTTGCGCCAGCACCTAAGCCTGAATCCGCACAGCCGCGGCCAGCGCCTGCACGCCAACAGCCCGCGCCTCAGCCAACCTTTGTTGCGCCACCGGTACAGGCAGATCCTCTGCTGGATTCTGACCCGCTGGATAGCGTTCAGCCCAATCCCGTTTATCAGGCTGAGCCTGAACCCGCGCCTGAGGTCGTCAGCCCGCCGCCGCCTAAGCAACCTGAAGCGCGCCCTGCAACCAGCAGCAAGCCGAAAGAAGCGGTGCTGGTTCTGCATGTCGCCGCTCATTCCGGTGGTCAGCTAAATGGTGAAGCCCTGTTACAGGGGATTTTGCAGGCCGGTTTTCAGTTTGGTGAAATGAATATTTTCCATCGTCACCTCAGCCCGGCGGGCAGCGGCCCTGTGCTGTTTAGCCTGGCCAATATGGTGAAACCTGGCTCGTTCAATCCGGATGAAATGACTGATTTCACCACGCCCGGCGTGTCTATTTTTATGATGGTGCCGTCGTATGGCGATGCGAATCAAAACTTTAAGCTGATGCTACAGTCCGCACAGCGTATTGCGGACGATGTGGGCGGTGTGGTTCTCGATGACGAGCGCCGTATGATGACGCCACAAAAACTGGAAACCTACAAAGCGCGTATCCGCGATGTGGTTGAATCCCGGGACTAATCCACACTTTTTCAATTTGTTATGATAAACCCCCGCCTGTCGGGGGTTTTTTATCTGATGGGGTTATATGAAATCCGTCCAGGAACACATCACCGAACTGCGCACGACGCTGCGCCATCATGAATACCTTTATCACGTTATGGACGCACCGGAAGTACCGGATGCGGAATATGACCGCCTGATGCGCGAGCTGCGCGAGCTTGAAGAACAGCATCCTGACCTGATTACGCCTGACTCACCTACGCAGCGCGTCGGGGCGGCTCCCTTAATGGTGTTTGAGCAGGTCCGCCATGAAGTGCCCATGCTGTCACTGGATAATGCCTTTGACGAAGCCAGCTTCAGAGCATTTAACAAGCGCGTGCAGGATCGGCTAAAAAGCAGTGACGATCTGGTCTACTGCTGTGAACTCAAACTGGATGGCCTGGCCGTGAGCCTGTTGTATGAAGACGGACTGTTAACCCGTGCGGCAACCCGCGGTGACGGCACAACCGGCGAGAATATTACAAGCAACGTGCGGACAATCCGCGCCATCCCACTGCGGCTCAAAGGCGAGAACATTCCTGCCCGCGTCGAAGTACGGGGCGAGGTGTTTATGACGCAAAACGGCTTTGAAAAGCTGAATGCGGAAGCGCGCCGCACCGAAGGCAAAGTCTTTGCCAATCCGCGCAACGCCGCGGCAGGTTCACTGCGCCAGCTCGATCCCCGTATTACGGCAAAACGACCACTTACGTTTTTCTGTTATGGCATTGGCCTGCTGGAAGGCGGCGAGATGCCGCGCAGCCATATGGCGCGTCTGCAACAGTTTAAAGCGTGGGGCTTGCCGGTCAGCGATCGTATTCGTCTGGTTCATAACGTGGATGAAGCGCTGGCCTTTTACCACGAGGTTGACGCGCAGCGTGCAGAACTGGGGTTTGACATCGACGGCGTCGTGATCAAAGTCGATTCTCAGGATCTGCAGGAGAAGCTGGGCTTTGTCGCCCGTGCGCCGCGTTGGGCGGTAGCCTTTAAGTTTGCCGCTCAGGAGCAGATGACCATCGTGCGCGATGTTGAATTCCAGGTGGGCCGCACTGGCGCGATTACGCCTGTGGCGCGCCTGGAGCCGGTGCAGGTCGCTGGCGTAATGGTCAGCAATGCGACCTTGCATAATGCCGATGAGATAGAACGTCTTGGTTTGCGTATTGGCGATAAAGTTGTGATTCGCCGTGCCGGTGACGTGATTCCTCAGGTGGTGAATGTCGTTGTCAGCGAACGCCCTGAAGACGCACGTGAAATCCTGTTCCCTTCCCACTGTCCGGTATGCGGATCCGATGTTGAACGCGTCGAAGGCGAAGCTGTCACACGCTGTACCGGCGGGTTGATCTGTGGTGCCCAACGTAAAGAAGCGCTGAAACATTTTGTCTCGCGCCGCGCCATGGACGTCGAGGGGATGGGCGATAAGATTATCGATCAACTGGTAGAGAAAGAGTACGTCAAGACGCCGGCAGACCTGTTTCGATTAACCCGTGAAACCTTAACCGGCCTGGATCGGATGGGGGCGAAATCGGCGCAGAATGTGGTCGACGCCCTGGAAAAAGCCAAATCCACTACGCTGGCGCGTTTCCTGTATGCGCTCGGTATTCGCGAGGTTGGCGAAGCGACCGCGGCTAACCTGGCTAACCACTTTGGCGAGCTGCAAAAGGTAATGGATGCCGATCTGGACGCGCTGATCGCAGTGCAGGATGTGGGCACCGTGGTGGCGAAGCACGTACGTCACTTTATGGAAGAAGAGAGCAATCGCGACGTAATTCGCCAGCTGGTCGAAGACATTGGTATCAACTGGCCCCAGGTGATGGTGGTTAAAGCGGAAGAGATTGACAGTCCGTTTGCAGGCAAAACCGTGGTGCTCACCGGCTCGCTGTCACAGATGAACCGTGACGACGCGAAAGCGCGCCTTACCGAACTCGGCGCGAAAGTCAGTGGAAGCGTATCGAAGAAAACCGATCTGCTTATCGCGGGCGAAGCGGCCGGTTCAAAACTGGCGAAGGCGCAGGAACTGGGCATCGAAGTGATCGATGAAGCTGAAATGATTCGTCTGCTGGGAGCCTGACATGGACAAACAGTATCTGGTTGAAATAGCTAACACAGTCATGCCGTTTGGCAAATACAAAGGCCGGGTGCTGATTGATTTGCCTGAACCTTACCTGCTGTGGTTCGCCCGCAGTGGCGACTTTCCTTCAGGACGTTTAGGTGAGCTGATGCAACTGACGTTGACGATTAAAATTGAAGGGCTGGAAGGCCTGGTGAAGCCCCTGAAGCGCGGTGAGTAATTACGCTGCCTCGTTATATTGAGCAAACGAGGCAGCGATTTCCTACGCGTTTCGGTTATTTCTGCGATTCCACCACGGCGGCTTTATCTTTTTTAGCCTGCAACGCATTGGTTTTCTTATAACGCCCGGCAATAAACGAACATACCATCAGCTGCACCTGATGAAAGATCATCAGTGGCAAGACGATAATGCCCACGGCGCTGGCGGGGAACAGAATGTTCGCCATCGGCACACCGTTTGCCAGACTCTTTTTGGAACCACAGAACAGGACTACGATCTCATCCTGACGGCTGAAGCCAAACAGGCGAGAGGCAAAGTAGTTAATCAACAGAACGATAGTCAGCAGCAGTAGACATCCCGCCAGAATCCACAGCAGCGTATCAACGCCAACCCGTTTCCAGATGCCGTTTACCACCGCTTCACTGAAGGCGGAATAGACCACCAACAGAATAGAGGTTTGATCCGTAATACCAATCAGACTCCGGTTTCTTTCCACCCAGCCGCTGATCCAGCGACGTGACAGATGGCCTAAAACAAAAGGCACCAACAGCTGCAGCATGATTTTACCCACCTGCTCAAGGCCATCACCCGGTCCGCTGTTGTTAACGTCCATAACCAGATTCACCAGCAGGGGAGAGATAAATACGCCCAGCAGGGAAGATGCCGAGGCGCTACAGACCGCGGCAGCAACGTTTCCGCCCGCCATTGAGGTAAAGGCGATAGCTGACTGTACCGTGGCCGGTAAAATACACAGATAGAGGAAGCCGGTATAAATCTCGGCACCAACTTTCACCGGATGCCACCAGACAATTAACATACCGATAGCCGGGAACAGCACAAAGGTACTGCACATAATCCAGAGATGGAGCCGCCAGTGGCTGCTACCGGCAATGATTTTTTCCCGCGACAATTTGGCGCCATGCATAAAGAAAAGCAGCGCAATCGCGGCGGTGGTCAGGTACTGAAAAAAGTCAACAAAATGACCTCTGGCAGGAATAAAAGAGGCCAATAATACGGTGATGATAAGCTTTATCATCATTGGGTCTATACGTAAAAATCCCATCGTTAAAATCCGGTTAAATTTAGGCTGAGGTGATTGTGCGCGATGTGGGTTTAGAAATAAAATTGATTTATTAGATTAATCTATGTGAGAAATCGATGAATTACTCTTTGCGTCAGCTACGCACCTTTGTTGCTGTAGCGCATTACGGCGGTTTTAGTCAGGCAGGGCAGGCTATTGGTCTGAGCCAGTCGGCCGTAAGCCACAGCATAAAAGAGCTGGAAAATGAAATTGGCGTTCGCCTGCTGGACAGGACGACGCGCGAAGTCGTGCTGACCGAGGCGGGCCAACAGCTGGCCTCCCGCATGGAAAGGCTGCTCGAAGAGATAAACACGACGCTGCTTGATATTCGCAGCTACGGTGAACAGCGCAGTGGCACGGTGCGAATCGCGGCCAGTCAGACCATCTCTGCGCACCTGATGCCGCAGTGCCTTGCTGCCAGCCAGCATAGCTATCCGGACATAAAAATCATTTTGCACGACCGCGTACAGCAGTGGGTGTTAGAAAGCGTCCGCAATGCTGAAGTGGATTTTGGCATCGTCATCGGACCGCTTAACGACACCGATTTTGACGGCTGCGCTATTCTGGATGAACCTTTTTTGCTGTTGTGTCGTGAGGACGATCCGCTTGCCGAGGTAGCACAGGCGCAGTGGTCTATGTTGGACGGCAGGACGATGGTGCTGCAGGATTACGCGTCAGGTAGCCGGGTATTAATTGATGCGGCTTTACGCCAGCAAAATATCAACGTTAATGTCGTTCAGGAGATCGGCCATCCCGCAACGCTGTTTCCTATGGTCGATGCCGGCATTGGGATTAGCATTTTACCGGCGCTAGCGTTACCGCTTCCGGCAGGACGGGCGCTGACGGTGCGCCGTCTTTATCCGGAGATCAATCGCACCCTGACTTTAATTAAGCGTAAAAATCGCTCATTAACGCCAGCGGCCGAAGCGATCTGGCAGGAGGTGCGTCAGCAGGCAAGATTGCTGACGCAACAACGCGAGTCAAGACCGGCGTTTTAGATATAGACATCGAGTTGATTGGTCTGCGTCGGGCGGTTAACGCCATCTGCAGATGCAGTATTACCTTCTTTTTGCGCCTGCTTTGCTTCAGCTTTCTGTTGCTCTTTGCGTTGTAACTGCTGGATTTGCGCTTCTAAAACCTGGATTTGTGCCTTAATCGTATCTTGCTGCTTCTTTTTCTGCTCTGTGGTCATCGTCTTATCGTCACCCAAACTTTTCAGTTGGTCGTTGAGACGAGAAATCTGCTTATTCAGGCTGGCGATTTGTGATGCGGTATCACTTGAGTTGGTTGTGTCTGATGAACTGCTGCTTCCGATACTCGGCGTGCTGGTTAATATCGTTGTCATTATGATCTCCTTGCAAATAGACGTTTTAGGTTATCGGACGCTTGCCGCAAAAGCTTAATGCCCCAAAATGTTAATTTTACGAAAAGATTCTTACAGTCTGGCGTCAGGACGGATAAATTTGGTGGGTCGTGCAGGATTGCCTCGGCCCGGTGGGCCTCGCCCTTCGGGTGATGCTGGCGCATCAGCCTGAACCGCTTTGCGATTCAGTCGAACCTGCGGCAGGTTCTCATCCTGCACTATAGACACTGGCGCACAGAAACGAAAAAAGCGCCTTCAGGCGCTTTTTTCTGAATTTGGTGGGTCGTGCAGGATTGCCTCGGCCTGGTGGGCCTCGCCCTGCGGGTGATGCTGGCGCATCAGCCTGAACCGCTTTGCGATTCAGTCGAACCTGCGGCAGGTTCTCATCCCGCACTATAGACACTGGCGCACAGAAACGAAAAAAGCGCCTGAAGGCGCTTTTTTCTGAATTTGGTGGGTCGTGCAGGATTGCCTCGGCCTGGTGGGCCTCGCCCTTCGGGTGATGCTGGCGCATCAGCCTGAATCGCTTTGCGATTCAGTCGAACCTGCAGCAGGTTCTCATCCCGCACGTTTTACGCACAGCAAAAAGGCGCCTTTAGGGCGCCTTTCAACATTGGTGGGTCGTGCAGGATTCGAACCTGCGACCAATTGATTAAAAGTCAACTGCTCTACCAACTGAGCTAACGACCCGAAGTGGTGGGTGATGACGGGTTCGAACCGCCGACCCCCTCCTTGTAAGGGAGATGCTCTACCAACTGAGCTAATCACCCACTTCGGTACTGCTTCACAAGAGTGTCATCTGACTAAGATATGGTGGGTGATGACGGGTTCGAACCGCCGACCCCCTCCTTGTAAGGGAGATGCTCTACCAACTGAGCTAATCACCCATATCTTATCTCTTGTCACTGCGGGCCACCTTAAACCTTCTTAAGAATGGTGGGTGATGACGGGTTCGAACCGCCGACCCCCTCCTTGTAAGGGAGATGCTCTACCAACTGAGCTAATCACCCCCGCTGTGTGGAGTCGCATTATAGGGATAGTTGATTTTGAGTCAACGCTTTTTAAAACATAATTGTGCGTTCGGTTTAATTTTAAACATCCCGCAGGGATTTTATCCAATGTGCTGGTTTTCTTAGCAGAAATACAGGCTTTGCTGCCGCTCTGCTGTCTTGCATGCATTGAGGATTCATCATCAGATGCTAGAATATGCGCACTGTTTTCGCGTCTAACCCGTTTTTTGTCATCCAGACAACGAACCTGCGCATTTAAGGCAATACTGAATGAAAATCAAAACTCGCTTCGCGCCAAGCCCTACCGGCTTCTTACACGTAGGTGGCGCTCGTACCGCACTCTACTCATGGCTCTTTGCCCGTCATCATCAGGGCGAGTTTGTACTGCGCATTGAAGATACCGATCTTGAGCGTTCTACACCGGAAGCCATCGAAGCTATTATGGATGGGATGAACTGGCTGAGCCTGGACTGGGATGAAGGCCCTTATTACCAGACCAAACGCTTCGACCGCTACAACGCCGTCATTGATGAAATGCAGGAAGCGGGTACTGCCTATAAATGTTACTGCTCGAAAGAACGTCTTGAAGCGCTGCGTGAAACGCAGATGGCCAACGGCGAAAAACCCCGCTATGACGGCCGCTGCCGTGACAGCCATGAGCATCATGCCGCTGATGAGCCGCATGTAGTGCGCTTCCGTAATCCACAGGAAGGCTCTGTTATTTTTGACGATCAGATTCGCGGTCCGATTGAGTTCAGTAACCAGGAGCTGGACGATCTGATCATCCGCCGTACCGATGGCTCACCGACTTACAACTTCTGCGTCGTGGTCGATGACTGGGACATGGGCATCACCCACGTTGTGCGCGGTGAAGACCACATCAACAACACACCGCGTCAGATCAATATCCTGAAGGCGATAGGCGCACAGGTACCGGTTTATGCCCACGTTTCGATGATTCTGGGTGACGACGGTAAGAAACTGTCTAAACGTCATGGTGCAGTAGGCGTGATGCAATACCGTGATGACGGCTATCTGCCAGAGGCGTTGCTTAACTATCTGGTACGTCTGGGCTGGTCACATGGCGATCAGGAAATTTTCTCTGTCAAAGAGATGACGGCGCTGTTTAGCCTGGATGCGGTCAGTAAATCGGCCAGCGCCTTTAATACCGAAAAACTGCAGTGGCTAAATCACCACTATATTAATGCGCTGCCGCCCGAGTACGTGGCAACCCATCTGCAGTGGCATATTGAACAGCAGAACATCGATACCCGCACTGGCCCGGAACTGGCAAAGTTGGTGACCTTGCTGGGCGAGCGCTGCAAGACGCTGAAAGAGATGGCGGCATCGTGTCACTATTTCTATCAGGATTTTTCAGAATTCGATGCCGATGCCGCGAAAAAGCATTTACGTCCAGTCGCGCGTCAGCCGCTGGAAGTGGTTCGCGACAAGCTGGTCGCATTGACTGACTGGAATGCAGAAACGGTGCATCAGGCTATTCAGCAGAGCGCGGATGAGCTGGGTGTGGGCATGGGCAAAGTCGGCATGCCGCTGCGCGTCGCCGTCACCGGCGCCGGTCAGTCTCCCGGACTGGATGTGACGGTGGAGGCCATTGGCCGTAACCGCAGCGTTGAGCGTATTGAAAAAGCACTGGCCTTTATTGCTGAGCGTGAAGCACAGAGCCAGTAACCGTTCTCTTCCACGAGAGGCGGCTTGCGCCCTGATGGTGTCAGAGCGCTTTCTGGCATTAACCGATGAAGGCCAGGCCGCGGGACGTGATTGTCTGAGACGAAAAAAAACCGGAAGCATCGCGCTTCCGGTTTTTTTATTGTTCGTGAATGCCCAGTCGGTCAAGCACACCTTTTATCCCTTCCCGCAAAATCAACGCCGTGAGCTGATCTTGCTCGTTCTGACTCATTTGCTGGACAGAACTTATCAATAACGCAGGTAATGAATTCGGTGGGGGAGTATAATTTGCCGTGGGTTCATTAAGGTTGCGCGTCGACTGAATGAAACTTTTCACGCGTTCATCAATATGAATCAATCTGGCTTTTCCGCCCTGAACGCCGGGTTTTGGCGTGGTCGTCCAGTTCTCGCGTTTGATCCATTTGTTCACCGTCTGCCGACTGTAGCCCGTTTCGATTGCCAGTTCTTCCGGAGTTAGCCATTCCTTTTTCACGATGCTGTCCCTGTTCAATACATTAGCCATACATATTACAGCAAATCGTAACGCGTGAAAGTAACAGGAAACGAAATTGCCTTTTGTCTCTCAACAAAAGGCAGGGGATTGTTTATTGCGCAGTGCTTGGCTGCTCGGCTGCGGGGCGGAAAGCGAGGAAGTAAGCCAGACCAACGAAAACGGCGCCGCCGACGGCGTTACCTAAGAATACCGCCACGAAGTTAGGCAAATATTCAGCCCAGCTCATCTGTCCGGCAAAGATCGCAGCAGGAATAATGAACATATTCGCCACAACGTGCTGGAAACCAATGGCCACAAACGCCATGACCGGGAACCACATCGCGAAAATTTTGCCGACCACATCTTTACTGGCGAAGGCCAGCCACACGGCAAGACATACCAGCCAGTTACAACCGATGCCAGAAATGAACGCATGCAGGAAATCGGCATGGACTTTGGCATTCGCAATCGCCAGCGTCTTTTTAAGGTAATCACCCTCGGTCATGGCCAGCATGTGGCCAAAGAACCAGGCGATAGCGATGCTGCCAAGGAAGTTGGCAATCGTTACCCAGAACCAGTTGCGTAATACGCTGTAGCCACTAATACGGCGTGCAAACCAGGCAACAGGCAACGTCATCATATTACCGGTTAACAGTTCACCACCGGCCAGAATGGTCAGGATCAATCCCACCGGGAACACCGCAGCCCCTAAGAAGCCGCCAAATGAGCCCCAGTCAGCAGGGAGAGAGTTAATGACATGAACATCCAGCAAGAAACCTGTAGCAATAAAGGCACCTGCCATGAAGCCAAGAATGATTAAGGAGCTAATGGAAGCATGGCTTTTTGCCACGCCAGCCTGAATCGCCAGCTGGGCGATCTCTTTGGGTGTATGCAGCGACATATATTCTCTATTGATTTTAGTATTGGAGCGAAAACGCCTGGTTGAAGAACGGTGCGCTGGAGAAAACCATGCAGCCGTATTAGATAGCGGGCTAAGTTTTACACGACATTACCGGGAAGACAAGATAATTCCCATAACATATTTAACCGTGAATTAACTTAACTACCGATAAAAACTTACTCTTCAACCAGGCTCCTTTCACGATGTTAACAAGGACAGGAGAGAAACAAACGCACGTCATCACGCTGAGTTTGCCGTCTTTTTCAGCGATCAAACACAGAATGTGATTTTGCCGTTGACACTCCATGGGGGGTTGCATATTATGCCGTCCGTCGCTTAACACGACGGTTTTTTCGGTTCGGGGCTATAGCTCAGCTGGGAGAGCGCTTGCATGGCATGCAAGAGGTCAGCGGTTCGATCCCGCTTAGCTCCACCAAACTTCTTCCCAAAAGTTTGGCACTGAAAAAATGATTTCCAGATGTGGGGGTATAGCTCAGCTGGGAGAGCGCTTGCATGGCATGCAAGAGGTCAGCGGTTCGATCCCGCTTATCTCCACCAAATCTCTGGCTTCTCAGCCTTTCTGATATTTCTCTTCGTCAATCCACACACAAGCGTATATAGCGTGCCTGTGCGATTTATCCTCTTTGACGTTATCTTTCTGCAACACAGCAGGCGTTTATCACCTGGCGTTGTGCCTGAATTCAGCCTAATTGTTGCGTCAGCCATCGACGGAAGTCATTAAGCTGTAGAATAAACGCCTCAGCCGTCGCCCGTGGTGCCTGACTTTCTGCGAAAAAGAAGGCCATTGCCGCTTCACGCCCCGGATAACGCGCAACGAACCGCTCAACGTGCTCCTCAAGGCTGCGCGGCCAGTCCGTGTCGCTATCTTTACGTAACATATTGGTGGCGCGAATCAGCTTTTTGGCAGCCGCGCGCTGAAGTGGCCGCTGCTGCCAGGGCTGGCTGGCGCGGGACAGACGCGTTGCATACTCGCTCAGCACCTCTGTGACATCGCGGTTTATCGCCCAGGCCAGCGCGCGGGATGGCCTGTAAAGCCCAAAAAGCACAGAGAGATCCTGGCCATAGAGACAACGGCAATGGTGCTTCAGCCAGAATCCCCAGGAAAGGCTGTTCTCCGGCGCGCGGGCCTCATCGAGCGTGCCGATATCAAAATCGACTTTACTCACTACCGGATGCTTTACGGCCAGCGCCTTTTTCAGAGCGGCCAGGCTGTTTTGCTGCGCCCGATCAGGTGAATGGCGGAATATCAGGCACAGGTCCAAATCAGATTCTTCCTCAACGGCGCTTCCCGACGCTACGCTGCCGTAAAGATAAACGCTGTGCAGGCTATCCCGATAGTCAGCGCTCAGGTGGGCCAGGGCATCGTCAATGACAGCCTGAAACGCGGGCTGAACGTCTGCAAAGGGCTGGGTAAGGATAAAACCCTGTGGATCCAGGCTCATAATGGCTCCTGTATGGCAAACACAGTCGATAACTGAACGATGCGGAGGTGCGTGGTAAACCGCGAGATCTTCCGCTCAGCAGACAAGGGCAGTATTTATCAGGGCGACAGATGGGGTCAACTTTCTTGCCCGGCACTCAGGTTCCGGCGGGCAAGGAGTTATGGATGGGAGGGTGACAAAAAAGGCGAGTCGTTTGACTCGCCTTAATGTGGGCAGAACGCGAACTCAGAATGCCAGTACCAGGCCTGCAATCGCCGCAGACAGCACGCTGACCAGCGTTGAGCCGTACAGCAGTTTCAGACCGAAGCGTGAAACCACGTTACCTTGCTCTTCGTTCAGTCCCTTGATGGCGCCAGCGACGATGCCGATAGACGAGAAGTTGGCGAATGAGACTAAGAATACTGACAGGATGCCCTCCGCGTTCGGTGACAGCTGACCGGCAATTTTCTGCAGATCCATCATGGCCACAAACTCGTTGGAAACCAGTTTGGTTGCCATGATGCTGCCGACCTGCAGGGCTTCACCTGATGGCACGCCCATCACCCACGCAAAGGGGTAGAAGACATAACCCAGCACGCCCTGGAAGGTCACGCCGAAGATGAAGTCAAACAGCGCGTTCAGGCCCGAAATCAGCGCGATAAAACCGATCAGCATGGCTGCAACGATGATGGCGACGCGGAAACCGGCAAGAATGTACTCGCCCAGCATTTCAAAGAAGCTCTGACCCTGATGCAGATCCTGCAGTTGCAGATCTTCTTCGCTGTCAACGCGGTAAGGGTTGATGAGCGACAGCACGATAAAGGTACTGAACATATTCAGCACCAGCGCAGCGACAACATACTTAGGTTGCAGCATGGTCATGTAAGCGCCCACGATAGACATGGAAACCGTCGACATCGCAGTGGCCGCCATGGTGTACATACGGCGTTGAGACATTTTGCCCAGAATATCTTTGTACGCGATAAAGTTCTCAGACTGTCCCAAAATCAGAGAGCTTACGGCGTTGAAAGATTCCAGTTTGCCCATGCCGTTGATCTTAGACAGCACGGTACCAATTCCACGGATGACCCATGGCAGGATGCGGAAGTGTTGAAGAATACCAATCAGGGCTGAGATGAACACGATGGGGCACAATACGTTCAGGAAGAAGAACGCCAGGCCTTTATCATTCATGTTACCGAACACGAAGTTGGTACCCTGAGCGGCATATTTCAGAAGATGATCGAAGAAACCGGCAAATCCTTTGACGAATCCCAGACCGGCTTCCGAGTTCAGGAAGAACCATGCCAGAACGATCTCGATAACCAGAAGCTGTACGATGTAGCGAACCCGAATACTTTTTCTGTCGTGGCTGACCAGCAGGGCCAGCACGCCAACGACCACTAGTGCTAAAAGAAACTGCAAAATATGGGACATGATTGCTCCAAATTTGAGGAGGATTGTATTTTGCTGCGTATTCTATGTAACGGCTTACCGAAAAACGAGATCTCCACCACAATATAAGTATTCAATATCGCCAATTTTCTCAGAATACTCTCACCGATCACGCCCTGTAACCAAATTGTTCACATCATATTCACTTAAACCTATTGTCTGTAATTTAAACAACACGTAGAGTAGGGGAATTGCGCCTGACCTTGAGGCTTTCTGCACCTCCAATTTATAGCAATGGCTATACTTTATAGCACTATCTATTACACTGATTACTAAAACCGCATTTCACTTGCACCTGTGTCGCTTTAAGCTGCACAGGTAAACCAACGACAGGGTAGCCAATATGTTTGAAAGCCGTGCCGCCGAGCGCGCCGCTCGCGGAGCAAGAAAAGTGAAACTCGCCCTGTTGGGGCCCGCCTTTATCGCCGCTATCGGGTATATCGATCCGGGCAACTTTGCGACCAATATCCAGGCGGGTGCTGCTTACGGTTACCAGCTCCTTTGGGTCGTGGTATGGGCCAATATCATGGCGATGCTTATCCAGTTGATGTCAGCCAAATTGGGCATTGCGACGGGCAAAAACCTCGCGGAACACATCCGCGATCGTTTTCCCCGTCCGGCGGTGTGGTTCTATTGGGTACAGGCGGAGATCATCGCGATGGCGACCGATCTCGCAGAATTTATCGGTGCCGCTCTGGGCTTTAAACTGCTGCTGGGTGTGTCCCTGATGCAGGGCGCTGTGCTTACCGGCGTGGCCACCGTGCTTATTTTGATGCTGCAAAACCGTGGGCAGAAGCCGCTGGAGCTGGTGATTGGTGGCCTGCTGCTGTTTGTGGCGGCAGCGTACATAGTGGAGCTGTTTTTCTCCCAGCCCAAGGTCAGTGAACTGGTGACAGGTATGGCGCTGCCGTCTCTGCCCAACGCGGATGCGGTCTTTCTGGCCGCGGGTGTGCTGGGCGCCACCATTATGCCGCACGTGATTTATCTGCATTCTGCATTGACCCAGGGAAAAAGCAGTGACAGTCAGGCCCGGCGCTATTCATCCACCAAGCTTGATGTCGCCATTGCCATGACCATTGCGGGATTTGTCAATCTGGCGATGATGGCCACGGCCGCTGCCGCCTTCCATTTTAGCGGCCACAGCGGGATTGCCGAGCTCGATCAGGCTTACACCACGTTGCAGCCGTTACTGGGCCACGCTGCCGCCACGGTATTTGGCTTAAGCCTGGTCGCGGCGGGGCTGTCTTCTACCGTGGTGGGCACCCTGGCCGGACAGGTGGTCATGCAGGGATTTATAAAATTCTATATTCCGCTGTGGGTGCGACGCGCAGTAACCATGGTGCCTTCGTTTATTGTGATCTGGGCCGGCTGGGATCCTACGCGCGTGTTAGTCATGAGTCAGGTGTTGCTGAGCTTTGGTATCGCGCTGGCTCTCATTCCGCTGCTGGCCTTCACCGGCAACCGTGAGCTGATGGGCGAGGCATTGGTCAATTCACGGCTGATGCAAAACACCGGCCGCGTCATCGTGGTGCTGGTGGTGAGTCTTAACGCCTATCTGCTGATCGGCCAGATGATGGGAATGTAATGCCGCTGCCTGGCAACCCGTCAGGCAGCCCATATTTAGCTTTTAAAGCCTGTTGCCTTGAGCTTTATCCGTATCCGTTTATATTTTCTTCTGTCTTGTTGATTCAGGAGCGGAACGATGCGGACACCGGATTATCCTTCAGAAGACCAGCCAAAATGGGCTGCGGTCGACGACTACTTTTCTCAGCAACTTATTCCTGCCGATAGCCATTTTCAAGCCGCGCTTGTCGCTAACCGTCAGGCGGGGCTGCCTGCTCACGATGTTTCTGCCCTGCAAGGCAAGATGCTCGGGCTGTTTATCAAAATGATTAATGCCTCACGCGTGCTGGAAATTGGCACGCTGGGAGGTTACAGCACCCTCTGGATGGCTCAGGCGCTGGGTGCGGAAGGTAAAATTACCACTCTCGAAGCTGACAGCCATCATGCGCAGGTTGCCAGGCAGAACATCCACCGTGCAGGGCTGGCCGAACGTGTCGATCTGCGTCTCGGTGCAGCACTGGACGTGCTGCCTCAACTGCAGGGGCCGTTCGACCTGATCTTTATTGATGCGGATAAGCGAAACAATCCGCACTACCTGCGTTGGGCAGTCACTCTGGCGCGCCCCGGCACGGTCATTATTGCCGACAACGTTGTACGAGGCGGGGCGGTAACAGAGGGGACGTCCACAGACTGCAACGTGCAGGGCGTGCGTGAATTTTTCCAACTGCTTGCCAGCGATCCCCGGCTGGACGCGACGGCGATTCAAACCGTAGGCGAAAAGGGCTGGGATGGCTTTGTCATGGCCAGAGTGAAGTAGAGCTGGCACTATCACCTCAGGTGGCCTGCCAACCCGTACGGGCTAACAGGCGCGCTTTAGCGATAGCGTTCAGGATAGCGATGGTGTTCGCGGCGTTCAGCGTGCCAGTGGCGATGCTCATGCTCCCAGCGATGTTGTCTGTCGCGTGCGTGCCAGCGGCGTTCGCGTTCCCACTGTTGATGACGTCGCCACGCTTCGTGTCGCCACCAGCGACGCTCTTTATAAGCATAGCGATCGTTAAACCAGCGCGGCTCACGCCAGTGGTGACCGTCCCAGTAATAACCTCGGCGATCGCGATCGCCCAGATGAAGCGTTACGCCGGGCGCGAGACGCACGGATGTATCTGAGGCCTGAGCGGTGTGCATTGCCAGCGGCATTAACATGGCTACAACGGCAGCCAGTAAGATTCCACGTATCATGATTTTCTCCTGACGGCAGCGTGTCTCCGCTGCTGATACGCTATTTTGTCGGTATCAGGCCGGAGAAACCTGTGGAAGCCGTCTGAAAAACCGTTAAAGCTCAAGGTTTGAGAGTTTTCTGGCGCAGCCGCCTGGCGAACCAGGCGGTGCGGTTACAGCAGCGCGGACTCAATTGCGGCCAGTTCATCATCCCTGAGGGGCGCCTGACTCAGCATCTGTAGGGCATCATCGATTTGCGCCGTTTTACTCGCGCCTATCAGTACCGAGGTAATGCGGGGATCGCGCAGTACCCACGTCAGCGCCATCTGTGCCAGCTTCTGGCCGCGCTGTTGCGCAATAGCATTAAGCCTGCGAACTTTTTCCATCTTTTCGTCGGTAAGCTGGCTTTCGTTCAGGAATTTGCTGCCGCTGGCAACGCGAGAATCCTGCGGGATGCCCTGCAAATAGCGATCGGTCAGCACGCCACCCGCCAGCGGCGAGAACGCAATACAGCCTGCTCCATGCGCATCCAGCGTCTGAAGTAATCCCTGCTCCGGTGTACGTTCAAAGAGCGAATAACGAGGCTGATGGATCAGGCACGGCGTGCCCAGATCGCGCAGAATCGCCATCGCGTCGGCCGCCCGTTCCGCGGGATAGTTTGAAATCGCCGCATACAGCGCTTTACCCTGCCTGACCACATGATCCAGCGCCCGCATGGTTTCTTCTAGCGGCGTGTCCGGATCCGGACGGTGGTGATAGAAGATATCGACATATTCCAGCCCCATCCGACGCAGGCTCTGGTCCAGGCTCGCGACCAGATATTTTCGGGAGCCCCAGTCGCCATAAGGACCTTCCCACATGGTGTAACCGGCTTTGGTCGAAATAATCAGTTCATCGCGATGAGCCTGAAAATCTTCACGCATGATGCGGCCAAAATTGACTTCGGCGGAGCCGGGAGGCGGGCCGTAGTTATTCGCCAGGTCGAAATGCGTAATGCCGTGGTCAAACGCGTGGCGCAGCAGTTGGCGGCTCACGTCCAGTTGCGTGTTGTCGCCAAAGTTATGCCACAGGCCCAGTGAAATCGCGGGAAGTTTCAGGCCGCTGCGCCCACTGCGACGCCACTGCATATGCTGATATCGGTCCGGATGAGGGAAAGCTGTCATAGTAAGGTCCTGAGTAAAAAACAATTAAATGTGCCAAAACCGCCTCAGTGTATACGCTTACACTCAGTATTAATTCGTGTGAAGTCGCATATTCACGGAATAATGCACGGTCGTAACGCGGGCTTGCCATGCAATGCATCGGCTAAATTTGCTGCCATTCTCGCCAAATTTTCGCCATGTCAGATACTTATCAGAACAATCCCCCTCAAAGGAATTCGCTATGTCCGATTTTACGGTTGGTGATTATCTGTTGGCTCGCTTACAGGAGTGCGGCGTCAGGCATTTGTTCGGCGTACCGGGTGACTACAATCTGCAGTTTCTGGACCGCGTTATTGCGCACCCGGATATTGGCTGGGTGGGATGCGCCAATGAGCTGAACGCCGCTTACGCCGCAGACGGCTACGCGCGTTGCACGGGCGCAGCCGCCTTGCTGACCACCTTTGGCGTGGGAGAACTCAGCGCCATTAATGGTCTGGCAGGCAGCTTTGCCGAATACCTGCCGGTCATCCACATCGTGGGCGCGCCATCAAGCCAGGCGATGCAGCAGGGGGATTGTGTGCATCATACGCTGGGAGATGGGGACTTCGGCCACTTCATCCGAATGGCGAAGGAGGTCAGCGCCGCAACGGCAGCGTTGACGGCTGACAATGCCACGGCTGAAATCGACAGGGTTATACTGACTGCGCTTCAGCAGCATCGTCCGGGCTATTTAATGCTGCCGGTTGACGTTGCACAGCGGCAAACCTCTGCGCCTGATCAGCCGCTAATGCCCACTACCGCGTCGTCTGATGAGGTGCGCATCGCATTTCAGCAGGCGGCAGAGCGGTTGCTGGCACCTGCGAAGCGGGTTTCGCTGCTCGCCGATTTTCTTGCCCAGCGCTGGCAACAGCAGCCGGCGCTGGCGGCCTTACGGGCAGGACGTGCGTTTCCCTGTGCCACGTTGTTAATGGGTAAAGGTGTACTGGATGAACAGCAGCCGGGCTTTGTCGGAACCTATGCCGGCGAAGGCAGTGAAGGTGACGTGCGGCAGCAAATTGAAGAGGTGGACGTGACGATTTGTGCTGGCGTGCGGTTTACCGACACCATTACGGCGGGTTTTACGCAGCAGTTCAGTCAGGCACGACTTATCGATATTCAGCCGCACAGCGCGAGCGTAGCGGGACAGACGTTTGCCCCGTTGTCGATGGCAGAGGCATTGCAGGCGCTGCTGCCTGTCTTCGAACGCCTGGGGGCAGGCTGGCAGGCCGCCTGTGCGCCACGGGCGGCAGAGCCGGTTTCCGACGCCGCCCTTATCAGCCAGTCTGCTTTTTGGCAGGCGATGCAGGAGTTTCTGCAGCCTGGCGATATTATTCTGGCGGATCAGGGAACGGCGGCATTTGGTGCCGCATCTCTGCGGTTGCCCGTTGGGGCACAGCTTTTAGTGCAGCCGCTCTGGGGCTCTATCGGCTATACGTTACCCGCCGCGTTTGGTGCGCAAACGGCCTGTCCCGGGCAGCGCGTTATCCTGATTATTGGCGACGGTTCGGCCCAGTTGACCATCCAGGAGTTAGGATCCATGCTGCGAGATCAACAGCATCCCCTCATTTTTCTGCTAAACAATGAAGGCTATACTGTGGAGCGGGCGATTCATGGCGCCGCGCAACGTTATAATGATATTGCCCAATGGAACTGGACAGCGCTGCCGCAGGCGATGAGCCTGGAATGCCAGGCGCAGAGTTGGCGCATCAGTGAAACCGTGCAGCTCCAGGCGCTGATGGCGCAGCTCACACAGCAGCGCAGGCTGTCGTTTATTGAAGTGGTGATGCAAAAAGATGACCTGCCGCCGTTATTGCGCAAAGTCTCAGCCTGCCTGAGCCAGCGCAACGGCGGTTGAGATTCGGAAAGTTGCCTCTGTGCAGGCCAGCCTAACGCGGTTAGGCTGTTGCACACACGAGTCAGACGCTCACCAATAACTTCGGTGAGCGTTGTTGTTTTATCGGCAGGATTTTATAGTGTCCTCCAACTCTTTAAGACCCCCAAGCGGAGCACCAGAAGAATGACAACTTATGCCTTGGTCGGCGATGTCGGCGGCACCAATGCCCGTCTCGCTTTGTGTGAGGTGGAAAACGGCAGCATCTCCCAGGCCAAAACATTCGCAACATCAGACTACGACAGCCTCGAAGCCGTCATCCGCCACTATCTTGATGAACAAAAGCAGGATATCAAAGACGGTTGTATCGCCATTGCCTGCCCGATTACCGATGACTGGGTTGAGATGACCAACCACGACTGGGCATTTTCGACCAAAAAGCTGAAAGAAAACATCGGTTTTGAACACCTGGAAATTATTAACGACTTCACCGCGGTTTCCATGGCCATCCCTATGCTGGGTGCGGAACATGTCATTCAGTTTGGTGGCAAAGAGCCGATCAAGGATAAGCCTGTGGCCATTTACGGCGCGGGTACCGGGCTGGGCGTGAGTCATCTGGTCCATGTTGATAAGCGTTGGGTCAGTCTGCCCGGCGAAGGCGGCCACGTTGACTTTGCGGCCAACAGCGAAGAAGAAGATCAAATCCTCGAAGTGTTGCGGGAAGAGCTAGGCCATGTGTCGGCCGAGCGCGTTCTGTCCGGCGCGGGGCTGGTCAATCTTTATCGGGCGATTGTGAAAGTCGATCATCGTGTACCCGAAAATCTCAAGCCCAAAGAAGTGAGTGAGCGTGCGCTTGCTGACAGCTGCACCGACTGCCGTCGTGCACTGTCGCTGTTCTGCGTGATTATGGGACGTTTCGGCGGTAACCTGGCCCTGAACCTTGGCACCTTCGGTGGAGTGTACATCGCGGGCGGTATCGTGCCGCGCTTCCTGGAGTTCTTCAAATCGTCGGGCTTCCGGGCGGCCTTCGAAGACAAAGGGCGCTTTCGCGATTATGTCGCCACGATTCCGGTCTATATGATCACCCACGATCAACCCGGATTATTAGGCGCTGGCGCGCACCTGCGCCAAACGCTGGGCCGCATTATCTAATGCCTGCCGTTGCCCTTCCCGGTGGGAAGGGCTGTGTCCATTCCGCCCTTCCCCTACAAGCGCATGAGCAGCCGGAAGGTTTTGACCTTGCTACGACTGACCGGCACCTGAAAATCCTTGTCCCTTAGCTTCAGCAGATAAGTATTATTGAACCAGGGTTCAATCTCTCTGATCTTATTCAGGTTGACGCAGTACGAGCGGTGACAGCGAAAGAATTGCTGTTCAGGCAGGCGTGCGCAAAATTCGCTGATGTTCATCGACATCACGTAATCTTCGCGGCGCGTATACACGAAGGTTAATTTTTCGTGGGCTTCAACGTAGTAAATATCGTTTACGTCGGTCACGATGATGCGCTCATCTTTGATCAGGTTAACCGTGAGGGCATGTTGCGCACTCGGTGCCTGGGTAATCGTATGCTGCTGTTGCCAGCTGGCTTCCAGCTTGTTGAGCATCGTGATAATACGTGACTCATGATAGGGCTTGAGAATATAGTCAAATGCTTCCAGCTCAAAGGCCTCGACCGCATGCTCTTTCCAGGCGGTAATAAAGACAATGAGCGGCTTGTGAACGAACTGATGGATATTCTGCGCCAGTAACATGCCATCCAGAGACGGGATATTAATGTCGAGAAAGATCACATCAACCCGGTGCTGTTGCAGATATTTCAGCACGTCGAGTCCGTCATCAAAGCAGGCTTCAATGTCAATTTTACTGTGCTGCTGAATCATCCAGCTCAGCTCTTGCTGGGCAAGGAATTCATCCTCTACGATGATGGCTTTCATGCAAGATTCCTCACCAGTGGCTGTCCGTTTTTGCCCAGCGTAAAGGCAATCTCTGTGCCGGGTTGATGACGCACGATATGCAGCCCCTGGCCCGAAAGCAATTTGACCCGGTGATGCACGTTTAACAGACCGATTTTATTGCCCGGCATGTCGTTGCGCGCGACCTTGTCGATCACCTCATCGCTAATGCCTTGTCCTGTATCCCGCACGGCAATGCGGACCTTGTCGCCCAAATCGCGCACGCTCAGCGTGACCACGCCTTTGCCTTTACAGGGTTGAATGCCATGCACGATGGCGTTTTCGACCAACGGCTGAATCAGCAGGCTGGGCAGCGAGAAATGCAAATCCTCATCCACGTCATAAATCATCGTCAGCTTGTCGCCGAAGCGAGCCTGTTCAATGGCGATGTAATCCTTTACCTGCCACAGCTCTTTTTTAATATCGATCAGCTCATCGTCATTCAGTTCGAGGTTGTAACGCAGATAACGCGATAAGTTAATGACCAACTGACGCGCCGTATCCGGATTAAGGCGGATAGAAGATGAAATCGCATTGAGCGCATTAAACAGGAAATGCGGATTTATTTTACTCTGGAGCGCACGCAGTTCCGCTTTATTGGCCATCTCTCGCAGCTGCTCGGTGCGGGAAACTTCAAGCTGGGTGGAGATAATCTGCGACAGGCCCACGGCCATCTCTTTTAGTGAACCCGTGATACGGTACGCACGGCGATAGTAGATTTTTAAGGTGCCGGTAACCTGTCCTTTTTCCCGCAGTGGAATGACGATCATTGAATGAATGTCTTTTGTCCGATGGGCTTCATCATTGTTTTTAATGATGATTTTTCCGCTGTGAATCGCCTGAGCCGTGGTGGGGCTGATACCGTCATCGCCGTGCTGATAGTTGTGCTCGCCATAGCCAACATAGGCCAAAATCTTCTGTTTATTGGTCATGGCGACGGCATCCGCTTTGATTTCCCGCCGGATAATATCGCAAATGTTGCGAAGTGAATCGCTGTTCACCTGCCTGAAGAGCGGCAGCGTCTGGTTAGCAATATCCAGCGCCAGCTTGGCCTGACGCGCTGCAATGGCCTCTTTCTCGCCCTCTACGCTCTGCACCAGCAACACGATTAAGCCAATGCTGGAGGCACCGAGAATCATCGGCAGGGCGATTTCAGACACAATCGCCAGCCCCAGCGCGACAGGTTTGGCCCATAGCACAATCAGCAGCATCGTCAGACTTTCACAAAACATACCGCCCAGAATCCCCACCAACCAGCGCCGTTCGCGCTGCACCCGACGGTTGATTCCCCCCGCGACGATCCCGGCTATGATGCTGGTGATCAGGCAAGGCACAGAGGTAACGCCATGAACATCAATCAGAAAGCGGTGCAGGCCGGCAATCACGCCTGTGGCAATTCCCACCCAGGGGCCAAAGAGAATGCCGCCCGCCATCACCGCAATCACCCGCACGTTAAGCAGTGATCCCTCCACGTTAACGCCTGACCAGGTACTGAATAGGGCGAACAGGGAAAAAATCGCAATGACGGCGGCTTTTTCCAGCGAGGTATGCTCATCCTTTTGTAACAGCTGACGAAAAGGCCGGGTTCGCGTCAAAAAAAACAGGCAGATCAGCATCAGCGCGGCGCGATCAAAGACGGCGAGGAGCATGTTAAAGTGTGAAGTCACAGGCGACTCTTCAGCTATGTTAAAGAACGCCATGATAAAAAATGTGATGATGATGCGCCAGCATGCCTGACGGTCAGCGCGGCTGTTCATGTTTTAGATCAATTTATCTAAAACAGGGAAAAGCGGAAATGTTGAGTGCATTAAAGGGGAACAGATTATTCCTCGCTGAATTTGGGGCAGGGCGCGGACGCCTGACAAGGTGATTCGCGCCGTTATCCTCGTTTAAGCCCTCGCTCGGGAGTAGAGTATGCAGGTAATGACTTCACGTTTGACGCTAACGACATTACGTCCTGAAGACTGGCAACTGTTCAGGGCTGTGCATGAAGATCGCGATACGATGAAGTGGGTGAGTGACATTCCCGACGAAGATGATATCCGCGAACGTTTCACCCAACGTCTGGCACCCTGGCAGGTGGGCAGCTTTCACATGTTGTGTCTGGTCGTCAGGCGGCGCGATAGCGGAGAGGCCATTGGCCTACTGGGCTGCACGCCGGAGTGGCAGCCTGCCCGCCAGGCCGAGATCGGCTACATGCTGCTGCATCGCCACTGCGGCCAGGGCTTTGGCAGTGAAGCCCTGGAGGCACTGTGTGAGTGTTTGTTTGATGCTGATTTCCTCAAACTCAAGGCGATGGTGGTAGAGGGGAACTGGGCATCACGTCGGATTCTGGAAAAAAATGGCTTCACGCTACAGCGCACACTACAACATAATTATCTGTTAAATGACCGCTGGGTGAATGACTGGCTGCTTGAGCGGCTCCATCCGCAAATATAAAAAATTTTCTGCTCCTATCGACAAAGTTGTTATTGGCACGTTATGTTCTTGTTGTGGTCACCGCAGTGACCAGCGTCGCTCGGACGGTCCGGGCGCTAACGTTTTCCAGAGGATATCATGGCTGATAACAGCACAACCCGTCGTTTCTCACGCATAGAACGCCTGCCGCCTTACGTATTTAACATCACCGCTGAACTGAAGATGGCTGCGCGTCGGCGCGGTGAAGACATCATTGATCTTTCAATGGGTAATCCTGATGGGGCGACGCCGCCTCATATCGTAGAAAAACTGTGCCAGGTGGCTCAACGCGAAGATACGCACGGTTACTCGACGTCGCGGGGAATTCCTCGTCTGCGCCGCGCGATTTCACGCTGGTATGAAGAGCGTTATCAGGTTGATATCGATCCGGAATCTGAAGCTATCGTCACGATTGGCTCCAAAGAAGGCCTGGCCCACCTGATGCTGGCAACGCTCGATCACGGCGACACGGTGCTGGTGCCTAACCCCAGTTATCCTATTCATATCTACGGCGCAGTGATCGCCGGTGCCCAGGTGCGTTCTGTACCGCTGGTGGAAGGCATTGATTTTTTCAATGAGCTGGAGCGTGCCATCCGGGAAAGCTATCCTAAACCTAAGATGATGGTACTGGGCTTTCCCTCGAATCCGACGTCTCAATGCGTTGAACTGGACTTTTTCGAACGCGTGATTGCGCTGGCGAAGCAGTATAACGTCCTGGTGATCCACGATCTGGCTTATGCCGATATCGTTTATGACGGCTGGAAAGCGCCTTCTATCATGCAGGTGCCGGGTGCACGCGATGTGGCAGTCGAATTCTTTACCCTGTCTAAAAGCTACAACATGGCAGGCTGGCGCATTGGCTTTATGGTCGGGAACAAAGAACTGGTCGCTGCGCTGGCACGTATCAAGAGCTATCACGATTACGGGACTTTTACGCCCTTGCAGGTGGCGGCGATTGCGGCGCTGGAAGGCGATCAGCAATGCGTGCGTGATATTGCCGAGCAATATAAACGCCGTCGCGATGTGCTGGTAAAAGGGCTCCACGAAGCGGGCTGGATGGTTGATATCCCTAAAGCCTCTATGTACGTGTGGGCAAAAATACCTGACCACTACGCTCATCTCGGTTCACTGGAATTTGCCAAGCATATGCTGCAGGAGGCGAAAGTCTGCGTCTCGCCAGGCGTGGGATTTGGTGATTACGGTGACACGCATGTCCGCTTTGCGCTGATTGAAAACAGCGATCGTATTCGTCAGGCAGTAAGAGGGATTAAAGCGATGTTTCGTGCTGACGGCATTCTGCCAGGCAGCGTGAAAAGCATGGAAGAACAAATATAGTACGCCACTGGGGCGACCGTCTGTCGCCCCCTACGGACTGCTTGCAAAAACTACAGCATCAGCACAAAGGTGCCGACCCAAAGCAGTACGAAGAAAGAAATTCCCATCAATGCATATTTCACACACGAACTCCTCTGAGCGGTTACGATATTGGCGATCCCGATCCAGCGCAACGCGGACAGAAGGGATAAGGCCGCCGTTCAGGTCAACGGTCAACGGTTTCCCGGACGAACTGAATAACTCAGTACAGGATCGGGGCTAATCTACGCGTATTCAGACCGAAAAGAAATAGTTTGGTTCTGAGAGTTTGTTCACATTTTTTACTGAGTGTTAATTTCCGGAACGGCGGACATCCCGACACGTAACTGGGCCAGATTCGGCTGCCCTTTATCCAGCACAATTTTCACCGGCAAGCGCTGAACGATCTTAGTGTAGTTGCCGGTCGCATTGTCGGGAGAAATCGCCGAGAATGTCGCGCCCGTCGCGGGTGCAATGCTGTCAACATGGCCGGTAAAGACCTGATCGGGTAACGCATCCACTTTGATGCGCACGGGTTGCCCGGGGCGAACATCTTTCAACTGCGTTTCCAGATAGTTGGCTGTGATATAGGTTTGCTGCAGCGGTACAACCGCCAGCAGACGCGTGCCAGCGGAAACCCAGGCCCCCAGCCGCACCGTACGCTGTCCCACCATGCCTGCCACCGGCGCCACAATACGGGTGTAGGAAAGATTCAGACGTGCCTGATCGACGTTGGCTTTCGCCGCGGCGACATCGGCCTGTGACGACCTGACGGCCGCCTGCAATACGCCAACCTGCTTAATGGCGGCAGCCAGCGCCGCTTCGCTCTGGCGCACCGTGGCCGTGGCCGAACGCTGTGCAGAACTGGCTTTTTGCTGCTCGTCTGCGGCCACCGTACCGCTTTTATAAAGGCGGTTATAACGTTCAGCACTCTGACCGGCATACTGAGCCGTGGCCTGGCTGGCCGCGACGCTGGCCTTTTGCTGCGCAATAACTGACTGCTGTTGCTCCAGCTGTGCCTGGCTGCTCAACAGTTTGGCTTCACTGACCTGCAAATCAGCTTCGGCGCTTTCAAGCGCCACGCGATAATCGCGATCGTCCAGCGTGGCTAAGCGTTCGCCCGCCGCCACCTGCTGGTTATCCTTCACGTCGATATGGGCGACATAGCCGGACACTTTTGGCGCGACGATGGTGTAATCAGCATTCACCCAGGCATCATTAGTACGATGATCGTTACGGGTCATGACCGCCCAGACAGCCAGCGCCATCGCCAGTAAAACCAGCAGCAGCAGTGAAAGCAGCAGGTTTTTTCTCATTACTAAAGCACGCATATTCAGTTATCCCGACGTGGAGGTTGCAGAGTGGATCAAGGTTTGTGGCGGCCAGACCCGTTTGGGTAGCAGAGCAGTGATCAGCAGCAGCAGTAGCGCAAAACCGATCAGCAGCAGCCAGGTATCACTCAGGCCGAGCACCAGCGCCTGGTGCTTGACCTGGGTGGCGAAAGCGCGCAGGTTTTCAACAGAGCTTGCGCTGCCGTCTGGCAGAAGCGGATAGCGGCCACTGGCCTGGCCGCTGTCGGGGGCCGTCATTAGCCAGGGTCTGCTGGCCGCCTGATTAATCAGGATGCTGGAGTGAAACTGCTCACGATGGCTGACGAACCATGACACCAGGGTTGAGGCGGCGATGCTGGAGAATCCCCGCACGGTATTAAACATCGCTGAGGCGAACGGGCCTTCCGGCGGGGCAACGACGCTGGTGGCGCTCATCAGGACCGGCAAAATGACCATCGGTTGGCCCGCGGCCTGTAAGGCCTGAATCAGCCAAAAGTTGTCTCTCGCCCAGCCGGTGGTGATCTGCATGCCGAGCAGACAAGCGGCGATAAGCAACCCCAGGCCGAGCGACAGCACCCAGCGACAGTCGATCCAGCGAATATTCAGCAGGGCGGCGATAAAGGGCGCGATAATCAGCTGCGGTAAGCCGATGGTTAAGGCCAGCGGCGCAAACTGGGCAATACGGAACCCCTCAACCTGAGCAAAATAGGTTGAGGGCAGCGCCGAGCCGGACAGTGACACAATGAGTACGCCCGCCAGTACCAGTAAGCCGTGCATCAAATTACGCCGCCTCAGCATCTGCAACTTAAACAGCGGCAGCGGATGAAACCACTCGTTAATCAAAAACACAATCAGTAGCGGCAACGCAGCAAGAAGCATGGCCGCAATGAGCTGCGAATCAAGCCAGTCGAGCCGTTCGCCTTGCGTGAGCACCAGAACGACCAGCGCCATGCCGCTACAGCCGGTGAGCATGCCAAACAGGTCGATCTGCTGAAACCGTTCGGTGCGCAGGGGATCCTGAGGTAATCCCCAGGCCATCAATACGAGGGCAATCAGCATGCCGGGCACGACCTGCCAGAACACAAACATCCAGCTGACTTCATCTGTCCAAAAGGCCGCCAGCGAGGCGGCCATGTTCGGGCCAAATGTGGCGGTAAGCGCATAGGCGCCCAGGCCATAAAGCTTAACCGGAGGGGGCAAAAATCGCAGCGCGACGGTCATCAGCATCGGGGGAAGCGCGCCGCCAAACAGGCCCTGCACGACGCGCAAGGCAATAAACAGAGCAGGGTTCGTCATCAGCGGCAGCAGCACGCCGGATAATAAAAAACCGGCGGACATGATCAGCGAAAAACGGCGCAGGGAAAACGTCACGGCAAACCACGGCGCAATCATCATGGCGGCGACTTCGGCGGCCTGATAAACAGAAACAATCCAGCTACCCTGGTCGTAGCCGATGCCCAGCGCGGCACGAATATCGGCCAGGGCGATATCACTGACCCGATCGTTAAGGCCTGATGTCAGTGCGGCGATCCAGACGCCAAGCAGGCCTAATGCCAGTCGCAGGGTAAAGGGATGCAGCGTCGGCGCATTGCCGGGCCGGGTTGTCATAGCAGGTGCTCTCATTATTATGGTTCGATGTATTGCAATGCGATACATCGCGGCGATATTACATGGCAATATGCTGTATTGCAATGCGGTACATGCTGTAAAACGTGCGCTTTTCGGGTTACAGTAAGTCAGCTCAAAAAGGACGACGCTATGACTCATCAATCATCCAGCCGCGAGGATGAAAAAACGGGCGGCATTCAGGTGATTGCCCGGGCGGCAAAAATTCTTAATGCCTTAGGCGAACATCCCAGTGGCATGAGTCTGGGCGAGATTGCGCAGGTGGTCGATCTGCCGCGTTCCACCGTACAACGTATCGTGGCAGCGCTGGATAGCGCAGAGCTGGTGCGAAGCAGCGGGGCGGGCGGGCTGCGCCTGGGGCCGGCTTTGCTGAAACTGCTGTCCAGCGTCAACACGGATGTGGTGGATTTAGTGAAACCCCTGCTGGAAAAACTCTCTGCCGATACCAATGAAACCGTATCGCTGGCCCGCGCAAGCGGCTCACAGCTGGCGGTTGTGCATTATGTTGTGGCGTCACGCGAGCTGCGTGTGGTGCCGCGCATCGGACTGGATCTGCCGCTTTACAGCACCTCAGGCGGCAGAGCATTGCTGGCGCTGGAAAGCGATGCCGACGTGCAGGCGAGGGTAGGCGATGACTGGCGCGAACTGACCGATAAAACGGTTAAAACGCTGGCGGCGCTTTTGCAGATGATTCACGAGGTGCGTAAAACCAGTATTTCCTACGATCGCGGTGAAACGCTTGAAGGCGTTTCAACCATGGCTTTCGCGTTGGATACGATCTTCGGCCGCTTTGCGGTGTCATTACTGGTGCCTACGGCACGTTTTAAGAAACACGAGGCACGTTATCGTGAGGAAATGCTGCAATGTAAACAGGCGCTGATTCGCGAAATTGGCAAAATCGCCGCTGTTGAAGGATAACGTCCCGATGAAAACAGTCTTAATGGCTATTGATAACACCCCCGTTGCGAAGAAAGTGATTTCCCTGACGATTGAAGAAGCGCTGGCACATCGTGCAGAAGTGATGGTGTTATGCTGCATCGATCCCGCTTATTCATCCTGCAGCCAGCCTATCGATATTGATGCGGGTGAAGATCCGGCGGATTTTGTCGCGGCTCAGGATGAACAGAACACCGCTGAAATGGTGGTGCGCCATGCGCTGGCCCCCTTATTGCAGGCTGGAATCAAGGCGCGGGGCATGATACTGGCCGGCGAAGCGGCGGACACGATTGTGGCGCAGTCGCAACAGTTAAACGCCAGCATGATTATTATGGGGCGACGCCATTTGTCTCCCTTTAACCGTTTATTGAAAGGATCTGTGAGTGCGGCCGTTGTTGAACGCGCGCATTGCCCGGTACTGATTGATGTGCGTAAGGATTAACAACGTAGTATGACTTCCCTGCTTTTAATTACGCTGGTGGCCTTTGTGCTGCTGGCGATTATCATTTTTATGTTGGTCAGAACGACCCGGTTGCGCGTCTGGCAGGGCATCGTCCTGTTTATCCTGCCGCTCATCCTGTCGAATATTTTATTGTTCAAGTGGATTTTGCCTCAGCAACAGCAGGAAAAACGCTACGAACGGGCTGCGGACTATATGGCGCAGGCAACGGTCTATCGGGTATTGCGTACTCAGGAACCGGCCCTGTGGCAATTACTGACACGCGAACTCGCCCACAAACTGCGTGAAGGGGAACCCATGATTCAGGCCGTTGGCGAGCTGAGAGGCTGGCTGACGGATGTGATTAATCAGCGTCTGATGCGCGCGTCAAACCATGCCATCGTTAATTACATTGGCGTTTCTGTCGAAGAAATGCAGGCGCTAAATAAACGCGATCCCGGCCTCTGTTTTCAGTTTCTCTATCCGCAGGTAAAGGGCGGCGTAAATCTGGCAAAAACGCTGCCGGCCGCGCTGAACCAAAAAGAGGCGGAAGCCACGGAATATTTGCTGCTTAACAGCCTGGCGGAAGAACAGCCGATGGATCGCGATCAGGCTCAGGATGATTTGAAGAATATTGTTGATCGCCTATACCAGAAATGGGGCGATAAGCTGCAGCAGCTCAATATGCCAGCAGACACGGCAGTGGACCGCTCTTCAATGTGTGCCATGTCCATCGATCTCTACAGTGCAATTCTCGCACTCCCGGACAAGCAGGCCGCGAATCTGCTTCGTAGAATGATTGCGCTTTCCGGTGAGGGATAAGCAAAAAAAGCCCGCTTAACGCGGGCTAAATTGAGAGGCTTTTTTTAGTGAGGCTTTTTATTAGTAGAGTCATACCTGGTGTTGTGCTTTGACTGTTTCTCGTTAGATGCAGTTTCGCAGTTTAATGGCACATTATGCCAACTGTTTAACCGTATTGAATCAATTGGTAAAACTTCGTAAATACGCGACAGTCGCGTACTATTCCTATAGATACGCATTTTGCAGCACCTTACACTGCGTCAAAATGTGAGGGAAAAATGAAAAAAACACTTATTGGTGCACTGGCACTTATTTTGCTGAGCGGCTGTACCGCCAGCAAACCCGGGGCGTTTGAGCGGGTCGATGAAGACACCTCCTCAAATACGGTACAGTACCGTTTCGATCCGTCAAAAGTTAATCGCGATGCCATGGAAATTGATGTGGCGAAATACTGCATGGATAAGGGTTTTGATAAGGTAGAAAATCTGCCTGCTCAGGACAGCACAATACCAGGCCTGAAGAAAACCTGGTATCAGTGTAATTACGCGGTGAAGAGTTAACGAATAAAACGAGGTGGGATTGAATCCCACCTTCTTTTTTATATTATGCTGTGTGAAATCTTTGCCCTTCAGTTTTTCTCATATCTGGCGGACATCCTTTCCTGTTGCCGCCTGTCGCTATCCTGCCCTGATATCATTTTTGACCCGCTGATAAAATAACCCGCTGATACTGTGGACAGGACAGTGGTACTTAATGCTTTCATACGACATCTCCACTTTTTCGATGCTTAAAATATTACGCTGAAATAGTGGAGTAAACATGTAGCCAGTGTAGAGTTACTTCGATAATTATTTCTTTATATTTCAAAATGGGCGGTGGCGGATAAAGAATCTGACTATTCCAATCAGAACAGGATGAATAAGCGCTAATATGCGTAAGACCTGTCTTAAAAACAAGTAAGAAAAGCGTTGTCCCGGTTGGGGAAATCGGAGCTACATTATTAGCAGGTCTATAAAGGGAGGCAAACATGGCTCACAAGGTAAAAAATATTCTGCCACTTCAGGCGGAGTTAGCGGAATGCCCGCTTTGGTCGGTAAAGGAGCAGGTATTGTGGTGCGTTGATATCCTGGCACCGGCGATTCATCGTTTTGATCCCCTTAGTGGCGAACTGACGACCTTTCCTCAGCAGGAGGAGGTAGGGTGCATAGGCTTGCGTGAACAGGGCGGTATCATCGCCGCGCTGCGCGGTGGCGTGTGGCTGCTGAATGAGCAGGGCAAACCACAGAAAAAAGTGGCTGATAATCCCGGTATCGCGGAGAAAAGCCGGTTCAATGACGGACGTGTCGATCCCTGGGGCAATTTCTGGTGCGGCAGCTTGTGGGAGCCACAGGATAAAAACGGCGGTTTGCTGTGCCGTGTGACGCCAGACCTGAAACTTGAGGTGAAAGCGCGTGATATCAAGATCTCAAACGGCGTGGCATTCTCCCCCGATCGCCAATGGATGTATCACACGGATACGCCCAATGAAGTGCTTTACCGCTATCCGTTGGATGCGCAGGGCGAACCGGGCGAGCGGGAGGTTTTTCGACGTTTTGACGCCAGCGGCGGTTTACCCGATGGCGCAGCGGTAGACAGCGAAGGTTTTTACTGGTCGGCACTCTTCGATGGCGGCCGGGTTGTGCGCATCCATCCTCAGAATGGTGAAATCGTCGATGAGATCAGGCTGCCGGTTAAGTGGCCAACGATGGTGGCCTTTGGCGGAAGCGAGTTAAAGACGTTGTATATCACCAGTTCACGAGAAAATCTCAGTAAAGAAGATCGGGAACGTTACCCGGAATCGGGAGATATTTTCGCGGTTGAGCTGGACGTGGCCGGCATAGCGGAACCGCTGTTTCGCGGCTAAAAAGGGAGGCCAGGCTGTCCTGGCCTCTGAAATTACTGGCGTTGCAGCTGCGGCGCGCTCCCGGACTGACTCTGCGGCATCCGGATAGTGAGCGACAGCAGTAAGGACATGACCAATAGCGTCATGATAAGGCTGAACGTCACGGTAAAACCGCCAAACAGTGAGGCAACCAGCGATCCCAACACGCTGCCAATGCCAAACCCCAAATAAATCAGACCATAGTTTTTCGTCAGGTTATTCAGGCCGAAAAAGTCACTGACCAGGGAAGGGAACACGGTAATCGTGCCGCCGAAGCTGAAAGCGACACAGGCCAGCGACAGGAAAAAGGTGGTCTGGTTCATGTGCGTAAACAGTAATACGCTCATGCCTGTCAGAGCGATCAACTGGGCCAGGGAAATAACCCGGATACGAACCATTTTGTCCGACAGGACGCCCAGCACCAACCGACCACTCAGGTTAGCGACGGCAATGACGGTGACCGCGTTAGCCGCTGTCTGAGTGCTGAGGTGCACCAGGCCTTCCCCGATATCTTTGGCGACGCCAATGACGTAAAGCCCGCTCATGCACGCCGTCAGGAACATCAGCGCCAGCATCCAGTACTGCGGAAGGCGCACTGACTCAGCGAGCGTATAATTGCGGGTTGCCTGATGTTGCGCCGTTGACGAACGTTGCAATGGCGCATCGCGCATCATCAGCGCACCGATAACTATCATCGTCATGGCTAATAACCCCCAGAGAATAAAGGTTTTTTCAAGCCCAAACTCAGCCAGTAGCGCTCCACAGATAAATTTGAAACCCAGGCTGCCCAGGCCGTAGGCACCAATCGCGCAGGCGGATATCATCCCTTTACGTTCAGGAAACCATTTCACGCAGTTAGACAATGTCATCAGGTAACCTGCGCCGTCAGCCAGCCCCAGCAGAATGCCTGCGCTCAGGTACAGCATGACCAGGTTATCGGCATGTGAAGTCAGCCATAAGCCCAGCGCCATCATTACTCCCGCGCCAATCGTCACCTTACGGACACCAAAACGTTCCTGCAGCTTACCGGCAAGCGAAGAGGCTACCGCCAGGCCCAGACTCAGTAATCCAAATGAAAAGGCCACCTGGCTCACCGATGCCGCCAGCTTTTGCGACAGCTGACCGTTAAACAAACTCCAGGTATAAACCGATCCCAACGCAAACTGGGTAATCACTGTGCCGAAAAGGGTTAACCAGCGTGTACGCTGACCAACAGCCTGTTGTCGCTCATTCATTATTTTTACTCCCACAGGAAAACTGGAAACTGCGGCCAGATTAAACAAATGCCTGACGCGCGGGAGGGAAAAGAGCATGAACGGAATGCAGAATGGAATGAAATGCCGTGAGAGCGGCATGAATGGCAGGCCCGATAAACGTAACCAGACTAACCATGTGATGAGTTCAGGTAAACAGACGTAAGGGAGTGTTACAGGTAGCGGTTTTTACCGGCAGGTTGCATGTTTTTTTGCCAGGCTTAAAGTCCATTCAACAGGAGGAAATATGAAAGACCGGACATATGAATCCATCACCAGTGAGGATGAAGTTTGCTGCATTATCGGTCAGGCAGTGATCGAATTGAGCACAGAGCAGCAGCCTGTCACGAAATCTACGCTGGCGCTAAAATTATTGTCAATGGCGGATCGTGACAGCGACGATGAGCGAGTTCTGCTCTACTGGATTGCGCGCAAGGCGATCAATCAACCACAATATCTTGTCAATCAGCAGCAACAATGGGCATGAGGCCCTGACAGGAAAGGGTTCCACGCCCGGTACGGTTCAGCGTAACGCACAGCGCGTAATCGTAACGCGTACAGCACACCTGAAAACTGACCGTAAAATCGTGGTAAAGCCAGGGATGGCATCGACCTCCTCTTCTCCCCCCAGTGATCTCTCTTCCCCGACCCGGCTGCCGTTTCACTTTACATTCTGATCTGTCTCGCGCTGTGGCGCTTCCCGATGCTGCGGCCCGCGTTCTGGTGAGTCTCACGCTGGACGGGGCGGTTCAAAGAATCGGATGAAAGACGCCCGCGGACCTGTGATCACACTCAGACATATTCCCCCTGCTGACAGGCACCACCCGTTGTGGGAATAATGAATGCCTGTTTTCCCTGCCGGAGAGGTTTATGAATTCAGTCCCCCTCAAGTGCCTTGGCGTAATGATATTCGCTATCCTCACTTCGGCATGCAGCCCTTCATCCAATGGTCACATTCCTCTGGGTAAATGTGACGTTAAAGGGACTTACAGTATAAATTTCCCACGCTTTGACGAAACGGCACAGCAGTTAGCCCATGCATCTGGCTGTTTTATTGAGACGGACTTGTCACGAACCGGCGCTGTCCACGTCAATCCTGTGCAGGGAACCATGACGATTCGGGAAGCGGTCAGTCAGGCGATTAAAGGCACCTCACTTACCATCGTGGCGCAAAAACCGGACACCATCACCGTTGAATAATCAGGGCGAAGAATATGCGTAACTTAGCGGCGCTAACAGGAATGGTGTGGCTCTTATCCGTGTCAGCCTGCTACGCCGGTCATGGCGGAGCGGACAGCAATGGCGGAAGTGGCCTTCCAGGAAAGAACGGGCAACGCGGGATGGCGGGCTGTCCCGGTGGCACGCCACGCTCAACAGACGGTCACTTTTATTTGCCGGGTACACAGGAGCGGTGCAATCCGCCCTCTGCCAAAAAACACCACTGGGGCCCGCAGCGGAGCGTTGAGAGCATTTAGGCTAACCCGCCTGAATGCCTCACGGGCACGTTAAAAGGTGAGAACGATGAACCCTGACGCTTTTTTGCCCCTTGCGGGCCAGTTTTATCGCGCGGTGTTATCTGAGAATGCCCGGGCTGTCCTCGCTGCGCCCGGGCTGCAAAGTGCTGGTCGTTATCATCGGCAGGGGCAATCAGCGTTATATATGAGCCCCAGGCCTGAATGGTCTGTAATCGCGGTTTCAGGTTACATGCGGGAAGATGGCTTACCGCGCGTGCTCATTCCGCTACGCGTGATGGGGGCCAGGGTTGTCGATCAGCGGGATAAAGCGCGTTGTCTGCAAATGGGAATTATCCCCGAGCTATCGAATCGCCCCTGGCGTCCCGCGCTGCAGCAGGGACAAACGCCGGACGCCTGGGAAAATGCGGACAGAGCAAGAGCATTAGGCGCCGATGGGATAATTGACTGTTCCCGTATGATTCCCGGCGGTTGGCACCTCTGTCTGTTCCGCTGGAATACAGAGAATGCGCCATGCGTTGCGGTATGCGGCAAACCCATTACGATCACGCTTTCACAGAATGGCCCCAAATGGGGATTATAACGGGTGCAGTGCAGCCGAAAACCTCCCCTCTGAAACCCTTCAGACAGGTGAATAACATGAGAACCGCTTCTCTGCTGCTGTGCTCGCTCCTCCCATTAATGGCCCTGGCGACAGCGCCAGATTATCCGGGATGCGACCTCAATGTGCAGCATCCGCTGATGGCGGCGCCAGTTGGCAGCATGACGGACGTGCGTGAGGCGCACATTGTTATGCGTGCCGATGTCCTACAGGCCGATATCGGCAATGCCCGGAAAGCGCGCCAGCTCACGCAGCCAGAAGCCCGCGCGCTGTGGCAGGACATTGCACAGGTGCGCAAAGACAGTGCCCGGTGGGTGAAAGTCCAGGGGTTTTTAAGTGCGGCGGAGCGGGCCAGTTATGACCGCGCGCTGGATCGCGTGGCGGTGCAACTCTGTAAACGCGGATGAACCCTGACAAATTAATGTTTTGATCAAAATGGATAATCTGATTTCACTGTCAGTAGCCTTAAAAACAACTAAAAAAGCAATGCTTTTCTATTTTCATAATTCATATTTATAACGCCGTTCACAATTATAAGCTTTTCCACTCTTTAACCGAAAATACCCTACTTTAGCTTTACTAAAGCCTGTGTCCGGAAATCACAGAAAGGATGGACGTTATGCTCGCTATCCCTGCCGATATTTGCGCCCGGCACGTCACGCGCTTTAACCGGCATTTCCCTGCCAGACTGTAAACATGCCCCTCAGAAACTATTTTTTTATTTATGAATGTTTTTAACGAATCAATGTGGTTTGGGGGCTTTACTATGTCGTCATAAAACCGGCCTTTCGCCAACCGCGGCATCATGCAATGTGCCCGGCGCAGGGTACGCCTTAAAATCACATCCGCAGGTAAAATGCCGCTGGCGGAGCTGGAAACGATCGTATTTTTCACAAGCGGAGGTCAGGTGCAATGAAATAATTTCGGAAAAGGATAATATTATCCGGAATAATTATTAACCGTGTGGTTTGTATCAAGTCATAATTTTTTGACATGAGCGTCATCATAACGAACGCGTGCTGTGCGCGCACGAATCTATATTGGGAATGTTATCACTTTGAGAAGAAAGCAGATGCCCTTAAGAATATTCGTCTCAATTAATATGTAACTCTGATGTATTTTACTTTTCGATCTTTAATTCTACATTTTTACACTTTAATGAGATAATAAACTATAGTTTAAATTTATCTGGTTTTATCTACTTTGCTGCAAGATTAAATTAGTATTAAAGATCGTATATACATTTAATTTCTTTATTTTGTTTGTAAATCAAAAACTCCAATGCATAATTGGCTTTGCCAGTTTTAAGGTGTGTTTTTAATTAATTTCTATGCTTTTGTTAAATGTATAAATATTTGTTAAATAGATATTGATCTGTTTGATGATATTTATTTGTTATTGCATTAATCAATTAACGGGATTAAATAGCTATGAAAATTAATAAAGTTGCAGTGGTTTTGATGCTTGCTCTGGGAATGGGCGCAACAGGTGCGCATGCGGCCAATCAGGGACAGGGAAAAATCACTTTCCATGGTCATATCATTGATGCTGCATGTTCCATCGGGAGTGACAGCGAAAAACAAACTGTTGAACTGGGCCAGATTTCAGCTCGACAGCTAGAAGATCAAGGAACATCCAGCCCAAAAGTTTTCACTATTGATCTGGAAAACTGCCGCATGAACAGCACCGACGATGGCAATGGTAACACTGTTATCACCTCGCCAACGGTGAAAGTGACCTTCGGTGGAACGGCTGCAGTAAAATCCGATGGCTCCACAGATAATAATAAGTTCGGCATTATGGGCACCGCATCCGGTGCGGGCGTGGTGATCACCGACGCGTCCAGCGCAATTATTCCCGTTGGCGGTTCCAGTGAAGCCCGTACCTTAATTGAAGGCAATAATACGTTGGCATTCTCTGCCTATCTGCAGGGACTGGACGACAATAATGCGATTAAATCCGGTGAGTTTACCTCGATTGCTGACTTTACGTTGGCGTATGACTAAGAGCTGATCACAAACGTTTCCCCTACCCGGTCAGCTCATGACCGGGTAGGGGAGTTATCTACAGGCATAAACAGGATGCATATTGTTTATTTGCGTTTGACGCTATTCATCTTTTTTATTTGCCATTTCACTGTCCAGGCGTCCCCGATTAAAGATGAGGGGCAGGGCCGTGTTTACGTTAATGGTCAGATTCTGACATCGGCGTGCAATATTCATACTGAAGATGTCTGGCAAGAATTTGTGTTCGATTCACTTACGCCGCATATCGTAGAGAATAATAATGGGCTCAATGAAAAACGATTTTCCATTCGCTTAGTGAATTGTGATCTTAGAGACGAAGATAAATGGCGAAGCATAGCGTTCACCTTTTCAGGTGAGGCGGTTTCTCACGCGCCCTCTTTATTTTCGCTGAGGGGCGAGGCCAAAGGGATTGCACTCAAAGTGACTGACAGTGACGGCGAGCAGGCATTGCCGGGCATACCTATGCACAGCGTTGTCCTGAGTCAGAATGAACATCAGTTTGATTATGTTATGCAGGTGGTTCCGGATGGAAAAGTCTATATAGAAGGCGACTGGGCGGGTGCAATACGTTTTATGCTGAGTTATCAGTAAATCCCTTTCTTGCACGATTCGCTATAACAAAAGATAACGTAAATGGGTAAATCACAACTATTACATCGATATTGTCTTTTTTTTAGCGTTTTAATAACGATGTCGGGTTATTGCGTCGATACACGCGCTGTTGAATTTAATACTGACATTCTTGATGCCGAAGATCGAAATAATATTGATTTATCCCGTTTCGCCCGTGCGGGTTACATCATGCCGGGTACCTATAGTCTCACACTTCGATTGAATGAGCGGAATATCATTGAACAGGAGGTGGTGTTTAAAGAGAAGAAAGGTGCCGAAGAAGTGCAGGCCTGTCTGACGCCTCAGCAGGTTGAGTTACTCGGTCTTAAGCACGCTGCGCTGGCAAAGATAAGCTTTGACCATAATGACGACTGCGCTGATTTTTCCGCGCTGGACGGTGTCAGGCTGCGCGGCGATCTTTCAACCTCGTCGCTCTATATTTCGGTACCCCAGGCCTGGCTCGAATATCAGGATGCCACCTGGCTGCCGCCTTCACGCTGGGAGAATGGCGTACCGGGGGTGATGCTGGATTATAACATCAATACCAGCTTCACCCGTCCGGTACACGGCAGTCAGTCACAGCGAGCCAGTGCCACCGGTACGCTCGGTGCAAACAGCGGGCCCTGGCGTTTGCGGGGCGACTGGCAGGCTAACTACAACAAGACCGGCGGCTCCAGCGGTGGCACGACCCAACGTATCGACTGGAGTCGCTTTTACCTTTATCGCGCGCTGCCGTCGCTTATGGCGAAACTCACTCTGGGTGAGGATTATCTTCGATCGGATATTTTTGATACATGGCGCTTCACCGGCGCGTCATTGGTCAGCGATGAAAGCCAGCTGCCCCCCAGGCTGCGCGGCTATGCGCCGGAGGTGAGCGGCATTGCACGCACCAATGCCAAAGTCATCATCAGCCAGCAGGGACGGATCATTTACGAAACCATGGTGGCGGCAGGACCGTTCCGCGTGCAGGAACTCAGCAGTGCGGTGAGTGGGCAACTGGACGTAAAGGTGGAAGAGCAGGACGGTAGCGTACAACACTTTCAGGTCACCACCGCCACCGTGCCCTATCTGACCCGGCCGGGCCAGGTGCGCTACAAGCTGGCCACCGGGCGCCCCTCCGATTTCCACCACCATGTGCAAGGACCGACATTTGGCACCGCCGAAATATCATGGGGCGTGGCTAACAGTTGGTCACTGTATGGCGGGAGTATTTTCTCTGCGGACTATCACAGTCTGGCCATTGGCGTGGCTCGTGATCTTTACCGGTTTGGTGCGCTCTCAGCGGATATCACCCAGTCTGCAACATCGTTACCGGACAGGGGACATTTACAGGGCCGTTCCTACCGTTTGAGTTATTCAAAGCGCTTTGACGACTTCAACAGCGATTTGACCTTTGCGGGCTACCGTTTTTCCGAACGCAATTACATGACCATGACGGAGTACCTTGACGCGCGCTATCGCAATGGCGTAACGGGCAGCAGTAAAGAACTTTATACCGTTACGGCGAGCAAAAGTTTTACGGATCTCAACCTTTCTGCCTACCTGAGCTGGTCTCACCAGACGTACTGGGATCGCCCGCGTGCCGACCGTTACAGCCTTTCTGCCAGTCGTTATTTCGATCTGAACCGTTGGCGCAATCTGTCCGCCACCGTTTCCGCCGTGCGAACGCGCGATTACGGCCGTAAGGATGATGCGCTCTGGCTAACGATAAGTGTTCCTTTTGGTCAGGGGACGGCCAGCTACAACGGCAACTGGAGTCAACAGACTTACAGCCAAACCGCAGGATGGTATGAACGCCTGGAAAACGGTGACAGTTATCGCCTGTCGGCCGGAACGCGAAGCGGAAAAAGCGAGAGCATCACGACCCAGGCGAGCGGGCTGTACAGCCACACAGGAACGGCTGCAGACATCACCGCCAATCTGGACTGGCAGCAGAACGGCTATACCTCAGCGGGCTTGTCGATTAGCGGCGGCCTGACAGCGACCAGCGAAGGGGGCGCGCTCCATGGCAGCAGCGTCAGAGGAGGCACCCGAGTGTTGGTCAGCACCGATGGCGTGGCGAATGTGCCGGTGGGCCGTAATGGCATGACCAACCGATTTGGCCTGGCCGTGGAACCCTCCGTACCCGGCTACTATCGCGCCACGGTCAAGGTAGATGTGAATCGGTTGCCGGATGACATCGAAATCAGTAGCGCGCCCGTTGCGGAAGTTTCACTGACCGAAGGGGCGATTGGTTTCCGCCGTTTTGACGTGCTCAAGGGTGCGAAAGTCGTGGCGACTGTCGCGATGGCTGACGGCACTTTTCCTCCTTTCGGGGCCAGCGTGCGCAATGCAAAAGATCAGGAGTTAGGCATGGTGAGTGAAGGGGGCTTAGCCTGGATTTCAGGGGTTAAACCCGACGAGGTGCTGACGCTGTTCTGGGGCGACAAGGCACAGTGCCGGGCAACGCTTCCGTCACTCATCCCCGACAGTCAACTGCTGCTGCCCTGCGAGTAACCTTCCCATGCAGCCTGTCTGGGATCTGAAAGCAAACGTATACAAGGTGCAAACGAGATGATGAAAAGACGCAAGGATAGGTGGGCATTACTGTTGATAACGAGTGTGCTGGCGACGTTGGCAGGGCAAACAGCGCAGGCCGCCATTGCCCTTGATCGCACGCGCGCCATTTTTAACGGAGGCGAAAAAAATCTCATCCTGAATATCAGCAACGACAATCAGAAAGAGCCCTATCTGGCTCAGGCCTGGCTGGAAGATGCACAGGGCAATAAGCTCACCAACTATCTCAGGGTCACGCCGCCCGTGCAGCGCGTGGAGCCGGGCGCAAAGAGCGTCATTCGCATTACCGCGTTGCCCTCTTCCGCCTCGCTGCCGCAGGACAGGGAAAGTGTGTTTTATTTCAGCGTCCGGGAAATTCCGCCGCGCAGCGACCGCGCCAACGTGTTGCAACTGGCCCTGCAGACCCGAATCAAACTGTTCTATCGACCAGCCAGCATCACCCCTGAGCGCTTCAGCCGCCATGATGATCAGTTAGTCCTGCACAAAGTGAAAGGCGGTTTCCGCGTGGAGAACCCAACACCTTATTACATGACGTTGCTGGGGATCATCAGTAAAGGCAACCGTGCTGTTGAGAAAAGCTTTGTGCCCGTCATGATCGCCCCGATGTCGAGCGAGACGGTGAAGTCCTCGGTTTCCCGCGATCCGCAAATTATCACCATTAATGATTTTGGTGGAAAACCTGTTCTGCCCTTTCTTTGCCAGGGCTCGGTATGTCGGGCCGCTCCCGTGGCCGTCACTCAGCACTGAAGAAGGAGACAGAATAGTGATAGTGCGAGCGTCTGAACTCTATGTCGGATGGAAACACATGATGGCAATAACCCTGATCGCAGTGCCGCTGATATCCACATTCCCGCGAGCTCACGGACGGGAAGCCCGGTGGGAAAATACGCTAAGAGGAATGTTGCAGGCCTCAGGCTCATTGATCACCTCGCCCTGTGTATTAATGCCGGAATCTCAGGTTCAACATATTACGCTCAGCCCTGTTGCGTTGGCGGCGTTAAACAAGACAGGCGATGTCACTGTGCCCGTGGATATTCATCTCGTACTGGATCACTGTCCCAGCGGCGCCCGGCATTCTGGCACCCCACAGGACCTGCGCCACAGGTTATGGCTCGCCGATCAGCGCTCGGTCAGACTGCGTCTCCTCGGCGACAGGGCCAATGATGATGCGCGATTTTTCAGCATAAAAGGCGCATCCGGTCTTTCTCTGCGCATGGAGGATCCTTTGGGTAACCTCCTGATTCCCGGCCTGTTAAGCCAACCCGTTCCGCTTGCCGAGGGGCGCAATGACCTGGTACTCAAAGCACAGCTCTGGCGTAACCGCGATCCGCTGGAAGCGGGCGAGTGGCAGGCCGTTATCAACATTGGCATGGAGTACGAGTGATGGAGAACCTAATCCGTTTTCGTCGCGCGGGCGGTGGTTTGCTGATAGCGATTGGCCTCACGATGTTCACCGCGCTGCTGCTGGTCAGGGCGAAAGCGGATGCGGGATCAACGGACGTTGTGTTCCGCGGAACGCTGCTTGCCGTGCCCTGTCTGGTCGACATGGATTCGGTGGATCAGACGGTAGCCTTCTCGCCCATCGTCGCCCGGCACTTTACCACCAATCATCAGTCCTATCCGGTCGACTTTTCCATTGCGCTAAAAGAGTGTGACCTGTCTGTCGGCTCGCAGGTAAGCGTCACGTTTTTTGGCGATAAAAACGCCGTAAATCCTGCACTTTTTGCGCTGAATGGCACGGTGGAAGGGTTGGGGCTGGCGGTCAACGATGCTCAGGGTAACGCGGTACTTCCCGGTGTGCTTCAGCCGCCTGTTGAACTCACCGACACGGAAAATCGGCTGGAGTGGCTGGCCCGATTGCAGCGTACGGCCGCAAATGGCGAGGTCACGTTAGGGGAATACAGTGCAATGATCACCTTTCAGTTGCAATACGAATAAAACAGCACCGTTACTGCCGCCTTGTAGTCAAGGCCGCAAAGCGCACAGCATCAGGAGGTACAGTCGTTGAATATCTTCAGCTTGTTAGATCAAGGCCATCAAGCCGGTACTCAAACTCATCCGGCCAGCGTGCGCGGCCGGGTACTGATCAGGGAGGTGATATGCGTAACGAACGCCTGAAACAACAGTGCCTTGCCGTGCTGGGCACCGCCAGGGACGTGGACAAAGGACTGTCCACCCGAGACATCGCTGACGCGCTGGATATTAGCGTGTACAAAACCCGATTGCTGTTGCTGGATCTTGAGAAAGAAGGGCGGGTTAAGGCGCTGCCGCGTGAAAAGCCCTGGCGGGGGGCGGCCCGGCGCTGGGCGGGTCGTTGATGACTGGCACAAGTGTGTGTTCAAACGCCTTCTTCCAGCTTGGGCTTGAGGCGATACAGCAGGTGCTGTCAGACCATTTGGGCAAGCAGATTCGCCTTCAGGGATTCTACTTTCCGACGATGCAAGCGCTGCTCGCCTGGAGCATGAATCCACGGCTCGCAAAGGGATGCATGATTGTGATTGCCGGCAGTAACCCGGTGCTGTCGGTGTTAAGCGGCCTGGTGGATCCGAAGCGCATCCTGCTGTCAGACGCGGGCGAATCCCGGCAGGCACTGATGGAGAAACTTTACATCAAGGCGCGATGCGCGCACCTGAAGGTGCCGGTAAAAAAAGAGGCCATTTACCTGACCCGGCGTGAAGTGATCTATATGCGCGCCTTTATACAGGGCAAACCACACCAGTCACACAGTAAACGTGACAGCGGTATTCGACTGGCTGTGATGAAGAAAATTGGGGCAACAGGGCCGGTTTCTCTGCTGATTCGTTTTCGCCTGTTGCGCGGCCTTAAAAGCGATTACCTGCTGAAACCTGCTCGGTTAGCGCACGGGCAGGCGGTGGAACAGCGCGGCGGCATCCCGCAGAACATCACGCCGACTGCGCAAAGAGACAGGCGTTGCCTCGGGCAGCCGGAAACACAACAGGACATTTTGCTATGTGGACAAAAGCGATATTGATAAAGCTCTGGGCCATTCTGGCGCTGGCAGGCAGTGTGAATGCCCATGGCGCGCTGACGGTTGATCGATCGCGCCTGATCCTTAATCAGGGGGAAAAGTCGATCAGCCTGAACGTAACCAACCGCAATGAAAAAGATCCCTACCTGGCGCAGGGCTGGATGGAAGATGTAGACGGAAAAAAAATCAGCGGTCCGCTGATGGTATTGCCGCCGGTGCAGCGTGTTGAAGCGGGCGGCAAGACGCTGGTGCGTATTCAGGTTCTCCCGGCCATCTCGTCGCTGCCGACAGACAGGGAAAGCGTTTTCTACCTTAATCTGCGGGAAATACCGCCAAAATCGGCTAAAGCCAACGTCCTGACGCTGGCGATGCAGATCCGGCTCAAAGTCTTCTATCGCCCTAAAGGACTGAACGTGGATCCGATGTCAGATACGGTTCCCGGCACGGAAACGCTGACGCTGATTAAGCAGGGAAACCAGTATGAAGTGCACAACCCAACGCCCTACCATTTTTCCTTCGTCGAAGTCAGACGAAGCCTGACCGGAAGCGGACTGGCACGTTTTGAACCCGTCATGGTGGCACCGAAAAGCCGCCAACTGCTCAGTCCGACCGTCAGTGAGTTAGGCAGCACGCCGGTTCTGATGTTCGTCAGCGATTACGGCAGCCAACGGTTGTTGCCGTTTATTTGCAACGGCAACACCTGCCAGGCAGAGAAATCGCGCATACCGGATGAGATTTCCTTTAGGCAACAGCAGGCGGAGCGCAATGAAAGCTAAATTCAGGCTGTGCAGCCTTCTGCTGCTGACTGCATTCATGGCGAGCAGCGTACAGGCAGAGGTTAACAATGGGGATATGACCACGCTGACCATCCGCGGCATTCTGGTGGAGACGCCGGAATGCGTGGTCAACAACCAGGAACCCATCGAGGTGGACTTTGGTGAGGATGTGGTGATTAGCCGAATAAACGGCGTTGATTATAAAAAGACACGAATCATGTACAGCCTGCTGTGTACATCCCTGGCTAAACAGGGGCTAAAAGTCACGATTATCGGCGAACCGGCTGCGTTTAATACTTCGCTGCTTGCAACCAGCAAATCGGCACTGGGTATTCAGTTAATGCATGAGAATGCCGCGCTGTCGCCGGGCAGCAGCGTTGCATTCAATTATAACGACGGCGCGTTGCCCGAATTATGGGCCGTGCTGGCAGTACAGAACAACGCTCTGCCCACGGCCGGTAACTTTACAGGTAATGGAACGATGGTGTTTGAGTATCAGTAAGGAGCCAGCATGCACCCTGTTTATATTCCGCTCGTGTTTAGCGCCGTATTCTGCTTGCCGTTTAACGCAGCCAGTGAGAACCCGAAGGCGGATGTGACGTTTCGCGGCACGCTAATCGAACGTATTCCCTGCACCGTTAATAACGGTGACACCATCACGGTGAATTTTGGTGATGATGTGATGACAACCCGGCTGGACGATGACAACAGCAATGTTTACAGCCGGGAGGTTGTGGTTCCGCTGGACTGCAGCTCACGCGATGTGCGGTTGCGCATTGATGGCATCACCTCGGCGTTCAACCCTGAACTGCTTGCCGGTCATCAGGCGGGATTCGGTTTTCGCCTGATCTATGGTGACAGAACGATGCCGCTCAACGACTGGATCCAAACGAACGTCAGCGCGCAGGGCATGCCCGATCTCACCTTTACCGTTCGGCCCGTCAGGCAGGAGGGCGTAACGCTCAACGGCGGAGAGTTCAGCGTCGTCGCGTCTTTGATAGCGAATTACCTGTAAACATGGAACATCATGACAAATCAAGGAGTCAGGATGCCTGGTTATGAAGGATATGCGAAAGGTCGACATCGGTGGCCCGGAATACGGATGGGCAGTCTGCTGTTGGGGGGATTAGCCCTGATTGCACCCGATGTCTACGCGAACAATCTTGCGCTCAAAGGAACGCTTATCACCCCGCCGTCCTGCATCCTTAACGGAGACAGCACGCTGGAAATCAGCTTTGGGGAAAGCATCAGAATTAAAAGCGTTCCCGATGGTCTGTATCGCCAGGCCGTTAACCCGGGGCTGGAGTGCGATAGCAGTAATCTGGCATGGAATTTGGTGTTAACCGTCGCCGGTACAGCGGCAGGATTTGATAACGAGAGCGCAACGGTCGTGACCGCAGAGCAGGCGGATCTGGGCGTGAAACTGTATATCGACGATGCGGCGTTTGAACTCAACAAAGCGTACAAGGTGAATGGCCAGACGCTACCGAAGATAGAAGCCGTGCTGGTTCAGCGTGAAGGTGCGGAGCTGGATGAAGGCGATTTCACGGCCAGGGTAACGTTACGCGCTGAGTTTCAGTGAAAACGGCGGGTGCCTTAACTTGAAAGGTGACGCCCACACGGCGCGGTTTTCACTCAAGGCGCCTCTCTGTCGCGAATCCTGTGGCGAAAGGCGGAGCTTAAGGCCTTTTGTAATGAATAGTCTGTGAGGAAACCTCATGCGTTTTTTTTATTTCCTAACCAGCGTGTTTTTTCTGCTGTTTTCGTCATGCCCGGTGAAAGCCTTATTGCATGAGAATGCACCTTTCCCGATTTTTGTGGGTAACACGCAAAAAGTGCCCGGCACACAGGTCGAATTTCATGTCGGACGCGCCACGAGTTACATCGATCCCCATCAACCTCACTACGTTACGGCAAACTCAGGGATTGCGATTTATTTTTACTGGTGCACACAAAGTGGTGGCAGTTGTGCAGGCCCCGGGAATACCAGTGTGCCACCCGAAAATATCATTGCTCGCGGGGAAGGCTGCCCCACCGATGACATACATCAATTTATCGATTGTCTGCATGAGAAAATAGATCCAGGCGGGCAATATATGGCGACCGTCCCTGATAATGTGGGGTCAGATTCGCGGCTGACGCGCGGCCGGGTTTGTTTACGCTATCTCAATGATGTTAATTCGGTGCTCGGCACAACGTTTACCTCCAGTTATAACTCTTGCAAGTTATCGCCGCCGACCCAAACCTGGTGCGCGATGGAAACTCCTAATGTGGATATCGATTTTGGCATAGTCCATGTGGGAGAGGCTGAAGGACAGACGCGGGAAAAGGATATCAGCGTGTATTGCTCGGGACCGGCCAACTATATTATCGATCTGACAAGTGAAGATTCCTCTGTCCCTTTAAGTAACGGCATGAAAGCCGAATTAACTATCGATGGGCAGTTGATACAATCCCAAAGGCTGGTTTCAACGGAGCAAGGCTCAACGACTTATAAGCTGCAAGCGGAATTGAAGGGGCAACCTGTGGCAGGGGCTTTTAACAGTACAGCAATACTGTTTATTTCCTACCCGTAATCGTGCTGGCAGGATTGATATTTACCGGGCCTGACAGGGCACAATGTTGAACGGGCCATTCTGGTCGGATCTAAACGCCTGTGGGAAGCCAGGCCTGTTAATCATCGCCCTCTGAGTCAGGGTAACAGGGAGCAACTGTTTTCACGCTGAATGCGCCCACTCATGGGCGCTGCATTTTAACCACTCAATGAGGCTGAGATGTCAGCTAAATCCCTGGCGATCCCCGCCATCCTGCTGGGCAACGTTATGCAGAACCATGGCGGCGGCCCCAAATGCGACGGTATCCGTGGCGGAGATATCCGGCAGGCAGATCTCGGGTTGCACGACACGGCTGCCCTTTAAGCTATCCAGCCTGGAGAAGTCGAGCCAGACCGCGAGCCTTTCACGAACGCTTTGAGGCAGAGTTCCCCCCACATAGATCGCCGCAGGGGCAAGAACAGCGTTCAGCATAAAGCCCAGACGAGCGATTTCCGGGCCTGTTCGTTCGATCCATTCGTCGAGAACGCTGACGTTTTCAGTAAGGAATCGCTGCCAGATGTCTTGTGAGCGCCCATCCGGTATCTGGCCGAGGCGATGCTGACACCATGCCGCAAGGTCAGTAAAGGAGGGGCGGGGCCTGTCGAGTGGCAGTAACAGACCAATTTCGCCCGCGTTGCCAAGATGACCGCGATAACGCTGTCTACCCAGAATAATGCCGCTGCCGACGCCTTCTGACAGATAGAGATAGAGAAAGTCTTCATGATTAGCCGCATTACCCAGTGCCATTTCACCCATCGCTGCAGCATTGGCATCATTCTCAATTAACACCGGACAGCCCAGCGCCTGCTGAATGGACTCGAACAGTCCGGGTTCATCCCAGGAAAGCACCTCGGGAGCCAGATGAAGGGGAGCAACGCCCCGCTGGAATCGCGTGGGCATGGCAATGCCTGCACCAATCACTAAAGTATCCGGAATGTGGTTTCTCTCAAGCAGGGCTCTGTGCCCTTTCTGAATCGCTGACCGGGCCGTGGCGAAGGTATCGTAAAGGCCGCGCAGCTCAATTTCGTCAACCCGCTTCCCTGTGAAATCAAGCAGCATCAGTGTAATAGAGAAGCGGCTGGCATGAACTCCAACGGCATAACCAATGGCGGAATTCAGCGTGAGATCAATGTGCGGAGCGCCCCGGCCAGACGGGCGACGCGCCCCTTCGACGATGATCCCTCGCCTGATGAGATCGCGGGTCATCATGCTGACGGCCGCCGCTGTTACGCCACAGCCCTCGGCGAGCTCGGCACGCGATGCGGCGTGGTTGCGACGCAGATAACGCAGCACTGCAGACTGCGTTGTACCGATTCCTTCCCAATGCTTCGATGAAGTCAATGCCGCTTCTCCCTGTCGTTGTCGCGTGGTCATGAACCTGTCATTTAAATAAATTAACTTACTTAAATAATAGGTACAACGGGAATAAAAACCATGTCGAAAAAACGCACTCTCCTGGCAAGCGTAATGATTTCCGCGCTCTGTGTCGGCATTGCCCATGCCGAAGAGATCACCATCAAACTCTCCACGCTTGCTGAGCGCAGCGCACCCAACCGCATCACCAATATTGAAGATGCCGCCGACATCATGAACAAGCAATTCAAGGCTGCGGGTGTCGATAAACATATTGTGATTCAGGCCAACAGCAGTGCGGTCAAAGGCTGGGACGACTTCGCGATGGACATGCTGAAGGCGATGTCCGTCGGGCAGGGGCCGGATATCTATGTACTGCCTCATGAGTGGATTGGCCAGTTTGCTAAGGACGGTTATGCCTTGCAAATGAACGATAAGATCGCTGCTGCGCCGTGGGTCTACAGCGATATCCTGCCTGTGCTGTGGGATGCAGCAAAAGCAAACGATGGCAAGATTTATGGCATACCGCAGGATGCCGAAATACGCATGTTTTTCTACAACAAAGATATGTTGAGAAAAATCGGCAAGGATGAAGCTTTTATTAACGCTATCCCTGCCAGGGTGGAATCCGGTGATTTTACGCTTGACGATCTGACTGCGCTGGCCAAAGAGGTCGTGGACGGTAAAGCGGCCCAGTATGGCATGCTGCACCGCCCGAACGTGGGTATTGATTATCTTATGGTTTTTCAGTCATACGGCGTGAAATTTATGGATGAGAAGACCGGCAAACTCATCTTCCCCAAAGCGGAAATGGCCGACGCCCTTGGCTGGTATGCGCGTAATGCTAAGCAGGGCGTTACGCCTGTCGATAATACGGCGATGAGCTGGGATGCCATTCAGGGTGCGTTCAAGCAGGAGAAGGCGTTTATTTTCCACCAGGGCGTTTGGGCGGTAGCCTGGCAACTGGGTGACAAAAATGGGGCCGTCTGGCCGTCGGACAAAGACGGTTATTTTCATAAGATAGGCTGGATTCCTGCTCCCGCGGCCAAAAAGGGCGGCCAGCCCTCAAACCTGTCGCATCCGCTTCTCTATACGGTGAATGCCAAAAGTAAAAATGCCGACATCGCTGCCGAACTCGTGGCACTGGCAACGTTGCCCTATTTTAACAACGAACATGCCGTAACCTCCTATCACACCGCCATCAGCAACGCGCAAACGGCGATGCCGAAATACCGGGATAACTGGGTGTTATCTGCTGCCTCGCCCATGATGGCGCATGCGAAGTTCGTGCCCAATCAGACGCAGTTTGGCAGCTACAACAAGGTACTGTTCAGCGGCCTTCAGGCCGTGGAAACAGGGAAAATGACCGCAAAACAGGCCGTGGATTTTATCGCTGAAGAGTTAGAACTGCAGTTCGGCGACGATATAGAAATCCGTTCGTCCGTTGCCAGCAAATAGGGTTTAGCCCGCCCAATGCGATCGTTAATATTGAGGGAGGTGAGATGATGTCGCAGTTCCAGCCTCGGGCGCACCGGCCCGCCCGGCCCGTCTTCTATCTCGCGCCCGCTATCGCGCTGTTGGTCGTCTTTTTCCTGGCGCCCATCATCGTCAATACCGTTATCGCCTTTACCGATATGGGCGCGGATCTTCGGGTCGGTCAATTGACACTGCATAACTTTGAGCGGATTGTGTCGCGTGATGCGCGTATTCCGGGCGTGCTACTAACAACGCTGATTTACGTAACGGCGACGCTGTTTCTTTTCAATGTCGGGCTGGGGGCGCTGCTGGCTATCACATCAACGGCAATCCCTGACCGACTCGGGAATCTGTTTCGCGGTCTCTGGCTTTTGCCGCGCATGTCACCGGCCGTGCTCTACAGCATTCTGTGGATATGGGTGGCCGATCCCACGCCGTCCGGTTTGCTTAATCAGATAACGGGTTCCTTCGGGCTGCAGCCGATGAATCTGCGCAATGATTTCCCCTTGTTTCTGATCGTGGTGGCAAATGGCCTGGTCGGCGCATCCTTTGCCATGGTCATTCTGACGTCAGCGATTCGTTCCATCCCTTCACATCTTGCCAATGCGGCACGGATAGATGGGGCGAGCGAGTGGGGCGTGCTGCGTTATGTTGTGGCCCCCGCGCTGTCTCAGCCCATTCGATTTATTACGATCTATCAGGGGCTCTCCCTGATGACGACCTACGAATACATTCTGCTCATCACCGGGGGCGGTCCCGTTTACGACTCCACACCTTATGCGCTCTACATCTACCGTCGTGCCTTTGAAAATGGTGCTTATGCCTATGGTGCGGCCCTGGCGCTGGGGTTGATGGTGATCGGCGTCGCCGCGACCTTAATACAGTGGCGTGTCAGCAATATGCGCGCGACATTCGCCGCGCCGAAAATCGAGGTATTGTGATGTCACGCGTCCAAACCACATCGGTTGCCACATCGAAATGGGCCCGTCTTGAACGCAGAGGTACCGTCAATCGTGTCGGCTTCCTTTCTGTGGTCATTCTCTTCCTGACGCTGATTTCGGTTCCGATCCTGCTGCCTTACCTCTGGCTTCTTGCGAAATCCCTGACCACCTCTGATGCATCTATCAGTCGGCTTGTTCTTTGGCGCACCAGCGCCATTGCGGGCGTGGCTTATCTCGGCGCGATCGTGCTTGCTTTTATGGCAGAGCGCTTGCGCAGGCCGGTATTGTCCTGGAGTGCGCTCGGCATCATCGTGCTGCTCCTCGTGATGATCTTTCTGATGCCCTATCTGACGTTGCACAACTACCGGTTTCTCTGGCTGCGGGATATCGCGAATACCGGCACAACGCGTGTGGATCTGATGCCGTCGGTCTGGACGGCACTGGGCAGCTCCCTGATCTTTGCCGTCTCTCAGACGCTGATTGTGACGATCGTCGCCACGCCAGCAGCCTACGCGCTATCCCGCTTTGCCTTTGCTGGCCGGGAAAATTTTCTTCGCGGTTTGCTGCTGTTACATGCTTTCCCCGCGCTGGCACTCACCATCGCCATCTTTATCCAGCTCCACTATATGGGCCTGCTCAACCATCTCTCCGGCGTGGTGATGGTCATGAGTGCGCTGGAACTGCCCTATGCGATCTTTATTCTTAAAGGCTTTTTTGACGGCGTGCCCTGGGATATTGAGATGAGTGCGGTGACTGATGGTGCCACCCGTTTTCAGGCCTTCCGCATGGTGGTGTTGCCCCAGGTGCGCAGCGGACTGATTGCGATCGCCACCTTTACCTTTCTGCGCGGTTGGGAGGAGTACGTCTTTGTTCAGACGTTACTCATCGACAAAAGCCAGATGACGATGAGCCTCTACCTCTTCTTTGTTGCACAGGACAATACGGGCGCGGATTACGGCATGATCGCCGCCGTCGGCATTATTTACCTGCTCCCCGTGCTCGTTCTCTACACCTTCACGCAGAAATACATCACCCAAATGAGTTTTGGCGGTATTAAGGGATAATTGTCATGGCCTCGATCACTCTCAACAATGTCACCAAAAACTGGGGCGAGACCCAGGTCCTGAAACCGATCAATCTTACCATTGAGAACGGCGAATTCGTCGCTATCCTCGGGCCATCTGGATGTGGTAAATCAACGACGCTGTTTCTGCTGGCGGGGCTTTATGCGCCAAGCAGTGGTGAGATCGCGTTTGACGGGCACAATGTGAATCGCATTGATGCCCGCGATCGTAATGTCGGTATCGTCTTCCAGTCTTATGCGCTTTACCCGAATTTGACGGTGCGTGAGAACATCGCGTTTCCGTTGCGCTTTAAAAAATTAGATAGAGATCAAATCGCCAGGCGCGTGGAAGAAGCGGCCAGTCTTGTACAAATCAGCGCACTACTCGATCGACGTCCGTCGCAGCTTTCAGGTGGGCAGCAGCAGCGCGTGGCGCTGGCTCGCGCCCTGGTCAAGGAACCGAATATCCTGTTACTTGACGAACCCCTTTCTAACCTTGATGCAACACTCCGTATCACCATGCGGACAGAGCTTAAGAATCTTCAGAAACGTCTTGGCTTCACCACCTTAATCGTCACTCATGACCAGATGGAAGCCATCACCATGGCCGATCGGATTATCTGTATGAATCAGGGCGAAATCGTCCAGATCGGTACGCCAGAGGATCTTTACCGACGTCCTGACGATCTCTTTGTGGCAGGATTTATCGGCTCGCCGCCCATGAATCTGGTGAAGGGGCAAGCCCTGGGGCGCTTCCTGCAACTGGGACAAATGTCACTCGAACTGAATCACGGATACGATGGCCCCGTCTGTTTTGGTCTGCGTCCAGAGGATATCAGCCTGGTTGCCCCTGATGATGCGCCGCTATGTGGAGAGGTGATGACCGTTGAGCCGATGGGACGCGAAGTGTTTTACACGATAGACACGCCAGCCGGCAGGCTCCATGCACTGGAATACGGTGAAGCAGTGCGTCATGCGCCCGGTTCCCGAATCGGTATCGCATGCCAATCCGCGCTGACCCTGATTTTTAATTCGTCCGGTAAACGCATTGTCGATCTTCATGCCAACCTCTCCGTATTCTGCCATCCCGGCAAACATGTCCATGCTGCCAGCTAACAGGAAATTACCCTAATGACCCGAATCGTCTCACATCGTGGCGCCAACCATTTTGCGCCAGAGAACACCTTCTTTTCCGCAGACCTGGCGCTGGAACAGGGGGCTGATTACATTGAGCTGGATGTGCGGGAAAGTGCCGATGGCGTGCTCTATGTCATCCATGATGAAACGCTGGATCGTACCACTAACGGCACCGGCCCTGTGGGTCATGCCTTATCGCGCGATATCGATGCGCTGGATGCAGGAAGCGGATTCGACGAGCGCTTTAAAGGTGCCATGGTGCCGCGGCTTGATGCTTATCTTGAGCATTTGCGCGGTCGCGCGGGCGTTTATATCGAGCTGAAATACTGCGATCCGGCTAAAGTAGCTGCATTGGTACGGGATCTCGGTATGGTCCGTGACACATTCTTCTTTTCGTTTTCCGAGGAAATGCGCCGCGGTCTTCAGGCCGCCGCGCCGGACTTTCGTAAAATGATCACCCTTGATATCGCGATGTCGCCCTCTCTTGTGAGAACCGTTCATCATGCATCGCTCATTGAGTTGAGCGTAGAACAGATGCGTAATCGCGCCATCCTTGAAGCGAGCCGTCAGGCCGAGCTTGAAATCATGGTTTATTACGGTGGTGACGACATAGCAATTCATCAGGAAATCGCGGCGGCGGGCGTCGATTATATTAACCTTAATCGGCCGGATATTTTTAGTACAATACGTAATCAAACAGCCATGTAATATGATCGAATAGCGCACCTGAAGGTGTTTTTCATTGGGAAGCACCTTTAGAACGTCGAAGCAAAATACTGCTTTGAAATCAAAATAATCTCGATGTTTGAATTGGACGAAGGTAGTGCAAGGTTTTTACAATGAAGAGAATATTTGGATAGTGAATTCTGATTTGATAAAAGTGTATTTCCAAAGGATGTAATTTGTACGCATAAGCGAAAAGATGTTTAACGTAAATGATTTTTTAAATGGTGCTATTTTTTATTATTACATTTAAGTTTTATATATGCATGCCGAAAAATATTTTCTTTTTTATATGCTAATTTCAATTTGAAACTCATTAAGGGTGAAAAAGGAAAAGCGAAAAATATTCTGACATTCTCTATCTTTAGATATTTTTGAGAAGGTTTTAGCTTGGTGGCTATATCTTAATTGTGTGATGAGTGTCATGGTTTTTTTGTTCAGGCAAGGTTTTCATTCTGTCTGAAACGATCTGAAAAGTTGCCCTGGATGTGCTGAATTTTTATAAAGCAACCAGGTTATATCTATTTTTTAATTTTCAATCTTTATTAAAAGCAATGATTTGACGTAAAGAAAAGAGCTTGGGAGTGATATGTTTCTTTAAATACATTGATATATGATTGCTGTGCTGGATTACTCCTATAAAAGAATTCGATGATAATTCTCCGTCAACAGAACATGTGGCATCTTAACTTTAAGCTATGATATGATATGATATGATAAATTTAATACCATATCGACTCAGGGCGCACTGAATGAACGATTTTGAGCAAAAACTTCTCGATAACGGTTTTTCTGCCAAGAATATCGGTAAACTCAAAAGCATCATTAACAAAGATGAATCTAAAAAAGACACACTTCAGAGTCTCGTGATTGATCTTAGCAAACGCTTTTGGGGAGGGGTCATTGCTCTGGTTATTTTGGCTCTAATTGGATTGAACGGCATTTTTAATGCAGACTCTTCAAATGCCATCCCATACATCATCGTCCTGACTTTCGCTTTCTTCGTGGTGTATTTCGTCACGCCTCTTAACTTAGCCTGGAAATCATACAAATTTATCAGGAAGAATAAACATTAGTTCTGTGCAGGATTGTTTTTCATTTGGTAAAGGTTCATACCTATTCCAGTTCCCTTGTGTATAGCACCCAAACCTTTGAGAGCGAGTGCTGGTTTACTCAGAAGCTGGACTTTGCGATAGTGATCGGTTGGTAGATATTTGTATAACCTCCATGCTTCAGGTTTTAGGGTAAGCTTGAAAAGGCCATAGTATGATGTTGTCAGGTCCACGACCTGGTAGGTTAACAATCCTAAGCGCTTATCAAAACCGAGAAAATCGGCTGCGTCTTCATATTTATCTCTTACTGGGTTAGATGGGTGAGGCACACCACTTAGCTTACCTATACTCTCAATCCCAGAACCCACACCATTCATCATCAGGGCTGAGCCTGCCACTACTCCGATAACATTGCCTGTTGTTACAGAGCCTACGATTAGACCAACCCCTGCAACAATTTGCATGCCACTCAGCACGACGCCGATACCGTCAATGACATACCCAATGACTTTTTCATGGTCATGGTAAAACTGCACAGAAGACGATACGACAGCTTCTCCTGTTCTGAGCATCCTGTCTTGAATCTTCAAGTTTTGGGTTTCCTGCTTGAGATTTTGGATGCACTCCTGACATTTGTCATCCGAGGTAGCAGTGCGGATGGTTTGAAGCTGCGAGCGGCTAAACTCTCGCACTTCATCCTGAAACTTCAGGCGAACAAGGGCATCCTTGAGATGGAACTGTGAGAGGGATGTTGCCACATTGACTAAGTGGTTGGCCTCCAGGCTTGCCATAGTCAGAAAGTAGCTTGATTGCCTGTTTCTGTCCCAGTAGTTGTCCATAACGATACCTTTGTTTAGCAGGATTTATCGAATATTAAAGTAGCGTGGGTTAAGAAACAAAACAAATACATCCAAAGCAAGGTTTGAAGAAGAGGGGGCAATGAACCCGGGATTTGACGTAGCGAAGGACAGGAGAGATTGATTCGTCTTTAACGCTTCGTCATGTAAGTGGCCTGATGTTGTTTATGAAGACACATCTAAGTTTTTAGTAGCTTAACTGAAGGAAGAAGGGTTCAGATGAATGTCTAAAATGAGGTTAAGTAGACTTGAAGAAAGGCATACATGGTGTCCCCTGCAGAAATCGAACTGGCGGTTAGTTTACTGATTTAAAAGGTTTTTATCGAAATTAAGTGTTTTATACCATCATAGATACCAACACTAAAAAATAACCTTAAAAACTGTTGTGAGACACTGAAAAAAGCGTCTTAATTATACTCAATTTTATCAGCCGTTGTTACTGTTTCACAGCTTGTTGATTGAAGAGCTGGTTCAAGGTGATGATGAGCTGACTTCTACATTGAGCTATAAAACACAAATGTAAGGCCTCGGTATGGATACGGTTCAGATCTACAAAGAGCTACAGGCTTGGTTTGACTACGACAACTATGTTGATGTTGAGTCTTGCACTTTGAAAGGCTTACATAAGGAGTTACAGGTAAGAAAGAACATCCTCGATTCAATTGAGTTTTTTGGAGAAGGGGATGTTTATTTAGACCAGATCTTTGCAGGTAACCCTCTAATTAGTACAAGAATTGACCTCGACACTCATCTGGCAGAAAGCCAAACGCACATACGACAAGTCACTTTTGGTCATATTGAAAGCCTCAGAAGATCACTTGAAATGTTCTCGCAAGAATCGTTTGTCAAAGGTAGAGATCAACTTAAGAAAGAGGTCAGGGAGAAGCCACTTACTCAAAGTATGAGAGCCGTTGTTCTGGGAACAAACGAAAGCCGTGTGTATACCTACTTTGACCTCGAAAGCTCTTCGGATGACGAAATCATAGGCTCGCTTCGTGCGCTACTTCCTATGTGGAGGAAAGAGTATGGAATCAAGGGCAGGAAGCAAGAGGCTTTCGGGCTGGGAAAGATTCTAAAGTTGGTTGACTACCGTATCCTTCCAATGATTGATCTGCTCTTGTGGGCTAAGTTAAATGATGTCTCTCTTTCTAACACCATCCTTTCCAGAGTGCTTTATCCTAAGCTGACTGATAAGGTTAGAGGAGATGAGCAACTCAAAGACACTGATCGTCCAATAGCTGAAAGAGCATTGTCAGGTGAGACCTGTAAAAACATTGAGGGTTTCATAAACAAAAACAATGATCTTCGTGATGTTAAGCTTTTAGATTTAAGAAAATTGTATTAATTAACAACCCTCATGGCATTTATTTAACTCAAACTTTGCATTTGAGACAGGGTTGGATCGAGATAAATATTTATTACCCACAACAGTTATCTGTTTTTTAATTTTTAAAATCAATAGGTTATGTGGAGTGGTGGGATGTGTAGAAGAGAAAGGAGGGATACAAGAATGTGGTATTGGAAGAGTACCTTTTTACTCAACTGTAGTTAAAAAATTGCTTAGAAGAGAGAATTTTAAGCATTATCAAGCTATTGTAAGGAAGATAAAAATGGTAGAATCAAAGCTAAATTGAAAAGTTATTATAATCAACGAGTTAAAAAATTATGAACACAAAAAAGAAAAGCACGCAAGGTAATCCACAGAATAAGAACAAAGGGGATTTTCTTGTTCGAAGAGTGCAACCAACATTTCCACATGGAGCTACTTCTAATGTTGCAGGGCCCAATTTAATATTAGAATTTGTAGGTGCCAACGTTGCACCAGATAGAAGAGAGGTTTTTTCTGCGATTATTTTAAATAAAAAAATAGCAATAGATATTAAAAAAAGATTGGATGAATACCTTGAGTATTTGAAAGATTATAAAGAAGATGATATTGATGTCTAATTTTGGGAGATTGGAAAATGAATGAAGACTCTTTGAAAAACTTCTTTAATAGTACAAGTGCTAATTTAAAAAAGTTCTCAATTGAAGAGGTTACCAGTAATTCTCAGGTTAGCGAAACTAAGTCAATTTATCTTATTGAAAGAAGTAGTAGCAAGTATGTCGCATCCTATTATACTAACCCAGAACAGTCTGCGACGAAGTCTGTGGCAAAGCACAACCAAAATTTTTCAGATTGGATGCAATTTCTTGAAAATAAAGCTAAAGAAGCTTTAGAAAATAAAAAAAAGGAAAAGGATAGTTATTACATAGTACAGCAACTAAAAAAAGAAGTTCAAAGTAAATGTAAAGAAAAAAAATATAACTATTTAGAGACTCTATTGGCGAATGATAATTTCAATATTGAAGTTAGTTTGCCTTCACTGTTTAATAGCATCAGATTTACATATGAAATGTCGTCAGATGTAATAGACAAGTCTGTATTTTTTATAGATACTGATTCCCAGTATGTTAATATGGCCTTTGTAAACAGCGAAAGTAGGCTAGATTTAACATTTAAAGATAATGGTGAAATAAGTTTTAGATTTATAGACTGTGATGGCGGACGCATTAGAATCACTGGAACATCATTCTTTGGCTTAGGTGGTAATCAAAAAGAAACAAGAAAAATAAATAAATTAATTGGATTGGCTAAAAAGGATTTTTAAATGTTCCATATCTTATTAAACGATAAAAAAGAAGAAAATAAATTAGATATCGATTTTATAAGGATTTGGAGATTAGCAACCAGAAAATTGAGAGAAACTCAACTTGATGATAATAAAGGAGTGATTTTTAATATCGTTACTCCTGATGCATTTAATTTAAAGCCTGCACATCGTTCAGTATCTCTCAATAGGTTAGAAATAGAAACAGATAATGAAGATGAAGACTCCAGAAATAATAGAAAGGTAATGGCATGTAAAGTTTCGAATTCACTTGATGAAAATGTGGCCTCAATTTTTATAGGGGCGGAGGATTTTTTGCAAGCTAAGTTGTCCGAAGATCCTGAATATGCTGAACTCCTTAATTTCTTTAAAATTGAGAGAACCCCCGGTGGAAGTTTCAGTTATGGTGGAATAAATGCTTGCCACTATGACCTAATTTATTTGTCAAAACTTGGGCGTGAATTATTGTCAGGTGACGAAGAATTCAAAGAAGATTATATAATAAATACAAAAAGACTAATTAGCGAGTTGGCTAAACTACCACAATCATCTCTCATACCTTAACTACCAAAATTTTATTCTTACTATTCGATTTACATAAATAAGTTCGAATCATAAGGATTTGGACTTATTTATTGGGTTTTTATTAGCTATATAATCATTATTGAAAAGTGTGTGAGTTTCTAATAAGTCAAGAGGAGAAACAAAAAAATTATTTACCTCCATAATTATCTATAGCAAGCTTCAAATAGAAAAAAATTTTGAATACATCCCTTCAAAGCCTGTTCCCGTCTACTTAGTATCAACTCATCGACCAGACGAGGAGATACAACCATGAACACATCTACTACACAAACCACACGACTCATCCGCTTACCTGAAGTGCTACATAAAACAGGTTACAAGAAAGCATGGATTTACCGATTGATCTCTGAAAATAGATTTCCTAAACCTATCAAATTAGGTTCGAGAGCTGTGGCCTTTATTGAGGCGGAGATCGATCAGTGGGTTTCTGACACCATCAACAATTCTAGAAAAGCAGGATAGTAAGTATCCAGAACAACAACAACGACAAAGCGAGGATAATGTGGAAATAAAAGAATTCCTTAGTATTGGGAACTTTTCAAAGCTTGTGAATCAAGAAACCTTTGATAAAAATTTCAATGCTGAAGCTATTAGATTATTACCTATGAATACATTAAGTAAGAAATCTGTGGCCTGTTTAAGCTATTACCTCGAAGATAGCGAATACAATCCATTTCAGTTTTTACCTGAGTTAGATGAAGAGAGCCGAAACTATATCTATGAAACCATACTGTCAGTGGTCAAATGTAATGAGCTACTCAGAGGGTTATCAAAGAAAATCACACAGAATGAAATTAATATCGCTGTAAAAAAGACTGAAAAGGGCGAAGACTATGTGTTGCTATGTGGCTTAAGTATTAAAAGAAGTATGCTCAACCATTATGTGGACACAATGCCGGATCTTCTGCCAGATGAAGATTCATTTATGACAGATGATATTGAACTTCTTAAGCTAAGCACTGAAGATATAACAAGAATTTTGCTGTGTGACATGTTGGAAAGAGAAGCATTGATAATTCATATGGGAGATGAACTCCGTAGTAAAGCTAAAAATATTCAAGAGGAATACTGGAACGAAGTAGAAAGTATTTACAATGGACGAACAACAATACAAATTACTATTTAAAATATCATCATTTTAAAAATGTAAAGTTTTAAGATTAAAAAATAGTTAAATTTAACGGAATACTTTACAAATTATTTTTTGGTGCCGCTGTATTACTTATGCAATAAGGCTTTATTAGTTTTTCTTCTTGAATCGGGTATGACTACTTCTAACTAGCCGTACTGGTTTCTTTCACGTGAAAGAAATTTTTTTAAGTATCTAAATGAATTATAAATAAATCTAAAAACAACAAAATAAAATTGCAAAGTTTAAATTGGTAAAATAATGATAAGCCGTAGTGATTACTAAATGTAAAGTTTTCGGAGGGTTATTATAATGTCATTTAAAATAAAAAAATTTGTCATGAGCAATGGAGAGCGAGGTTGCTTGATTCTCAACAAAGAAACACTGCTGCCAGTTTACTATCAGAACCTTTATCTCACAACTAATGTCAGGAACAGAAGTGCGACTGCATCTACGATGGAGATAGTCGCAACGAATCTACTTATCCTTAGCAATTTTATGGAAAGTAGGAAAATCAACATCATTGATAGGATTGAAACCAAGCGGTTCCTAAGTGTAGCCGAAGTCGATGACCTGATACGGTATGCAAAGCAAAGATTCGATCAACAAAAAATTACGAATGTAAGATTACTAAAAGGAAAGCAGATTGCTACAAGAACTTTTAGTTACAGGATACACGTTTTTTCAAGCTATCTAAATTGGTTGTGCGGATTGATCCATTCTATGAAGAGAATCCATGCCAGATATGAAGTCGAAAGTTTTATTGAAAGCATAAAGGCGCACTTCCCGCGAAATCGCTCACTCAGCATCAATGACAGAACTGACAAATCGATAAGTGAAGAACAAATAAAAACTCTGTTTAAGCTGTTGGAAGTCGGAGGGAGTCAAAATCCCTTTCAGAAGGAGGTTCAAGTGAGGAATAGGCTCATTTTTACCTTGCTACTGAATTGTGGGTTGAGAGCAGGTGAATTACTAAATCTTAAAGTAAATGATCTAAATCTTAGAAATAACACACTAAGTATCTTCAGAAGACATGACTGTATTGAAGACCGGAGACTGAATCAGCCATTAGTTAAAACTGGTGAAAGGGTAATCCCATTATCAGACGAGTTAGTAATGGAGATATTCGATTACATACATACTTGTAGAAGTGAAATTACGAAAAAGAAAAAACATGACTTCTTATTTGTAACTCACAGCGCAGGTAAAACGGTAGGAGAACCACTATCAGTTTCAGCATATGAGAAAATAATTTCAACCATTAAAAAAGCAAACCCGGAATTAAAGAATTTATCGGGGCATAGATTGAGGCATTCATGGAACTATTTCTATTCGAATGAAATTGATGGTTCAAATTTGGAAATCAGTCGAAAATCAGGATTGAGATGCTATCTCATGGGGTGGTCAAAAGATTCTAAAATGTCTGAAAACTATAATTTTAAACATTTATCAGAAAAAGAAAAGGAAGTTATTGGAAGAGTTTATGAATCTTTGAAAAAGATAACTGAGGGTCAATATAATGGAAACATGTAACCTAAGAAAAGAGAATCTGGTTTTTGCAAAGATGCAGGAGTATAGCTTCATTCTTTCTGATATTAAATGGCAATTAGATAAAGAGACTTGTATTTTCCCATATAAGATTGCCGACAAAATGCCAAAGTCAATGCGTATTGGTTACCTTACTACCTTGGCTTACTTTTCGGCTGAATACAGTGCAGGTTACACAAAAAACATAAACCAGATTTTTAGTCAATGGTTAGGGATGATAGACCTTAAGACGATAGATGCAAATGCGGTTTATCAATTTAATGTTAATTTAGGCCCTGAGAAAAACTACAAACTAAACTCTATAAAGAAGTTTCTAACGAAGTGGAAAAAGCTCGGTTATGTAGGAGTTGAAACCTCAGCTTTAACAATGCTGGAAAAAATAAAAGTTAAAACTAATTTGACAGGAGAAGCCGTCAAACGAAGAGACCCAAATACTGGACCGCTAACTGGAGAAGAGCTGGAAGTCGTTCTTAAGAGTATCAGCAATTTGTTAAAAGAAGATAAAATTCCCATGTATCTTTATTGCTATGTCATTCTTTTAGCAACAACGGGAAGGAGGCCTTTACAGTTAACTTCTTTAAAAGCGAAAGATCTCATCAGAACGGGAGAAGGTTGGTTTCTAAACATACCGAAAGTAAAACAAAGGAAGGACTTTAGAAGTGAGTTTAGCTTGGTAAGTATCGATGACTGCCTTTATGAAAAACTAACAACCTTGGTTGATGTGAATCAAAAACATATCGAAGATAGTATTAATCAGGGCATTGGTTATATAAGAAATGAATTACCTATATTCATGGACTCCAAAAAATCCATATCAATTCAGTCTGGTCAAAGTTTGGACACCATTATGGCAACTGATTTTTTACATATGAAGAATTCATTTATCTCTAAAGAATTAGATAAAATTACCACTAAATTTAATATCCAGTCATCAAGAACCCATAATCCTATAAGGCTGAATGCCAGACGATTCAGGTATACCCTTGGTTCTCGTTTAGCAAAGGAAGGAGCCTCAGTTGAAGTGATCGCTAAAGCATTAGACCATAAATCTATTAAATCATCAGGGATATACGTAAAAAATAGCCCAGATAATGTTCACTATATTGATATGAAACTTCATTCATTTTTTGAACCTCTATCGAAGATATTTCAGGGTGTCGATAGCATACAGAACAAGAAGCTCTTTACAGAATATGTTTTAAATTCTTTTGGATTCACTGATTGTAAACACGAACACATAGAGTGTTTTACCTGCAAAAACTTTAGAGCCTGGAGTTCTTAATGACCAATGTGATTTTATTCGAGCCAATCAATGCTAACAACCCAAATTTAAATGTTGAGAATTTTATTAAATTTTGCAAGGGTAATGTTTTCAACTCTAACTTAGCCAGTTCATGGGAAAGCAATATATGGAAGGGATGTTACAGATTCAATAAATTTGATATCAACAATAATCGAAATAGCAAAGATAGATTAGATGATGGTTTTATTGATTTTGCTAAGGCTTATATGTTTCATATTCACTCGTTTAACAAGGCAAAGTTAAACCAGAATGCTTTGGCAATGTTGAAGATCGTTGAGTTTATTTTATTGAAATCATACGGTGAAGCTAATGTAGCCAAATGTAATAATAACATTTTTGATGAGTGTGTAAGAGTAGCATCCGCTAAATATACGAAATCAACAGCAGTTGGAATTGGTAAGGAACTTGAAAAACTACGTTTGTTTTTGAGTGAAAACAGAATGACAAGCTCATCATATTTTTTTTGGGTAAATCCGTTAAGGCATAAAATAACTCAAAGTTGGCAAGGTTATGAACCTTCTCTGGAAGGGCACTCAAAATTACCAGATATAAAGTCCGTCATAGCCATTGCGGAGATTTTCTCAAAAGATGAAAGCCAACTGTCTGTGAGGGATATTTTCACAACGTCTGTTCTTGCACTGCTGATGTGTGCACCAGGACGAATCTCGGAAATATTAAGCCTTCCTGCGGATTGTGAGATTACAGAGCATGATGAGAACGGCATTGAACGATATGGTCTAAGGTTTTTTTCAGCGAAGGGGTATGCTGGAGACATCAAATGGATTCCTTCAGTAATGGTCCCTGTAGCTAAAAAGGCCATAGCCCGGTTGAGAAAGTTGTCCACCCATCCAAGGTTTGTTGCAAAAACGATGGAAGGGAAGGTTCCTGAGTCATACAGATATGGACTCTTTAGTAAAAAACCTCAAAATTTTCCCTGGTATGATGAAGAGAAGAAAATCAAATATTCAAATGCTTTGTGTCTGTTATTTGAGGGACAATTATGTAAGAAAACGAGCAATCATTTGGCACCTTTGTTCAGACCCACTGCTCAGTTTTTTAGATCGGATATTGATGCCTTTGCAAGTATCAAAGGCACTACAAACTTGTTTAAAAGACACGGTTATATTAACGAAGATGGTAGCCCGTATTCGCTTAGGACCCATCAATTAAGACATTTGCTCAATACGTTTTCTCAAATCAATGGCATGGACGAGTTTAGCATCGCCAGATGGTCTGGAAGGAAGTTGGTCTCACAAAATGTTTCCTACGATCACCGATCACACTTACAAATGATAAAACTCATGAAAGATAAAACTTCAATGGGGGCCGGTAACAGTCACAGGAAAAAAGAAATAGCTGTTATGGACATAACTGGTTTCGATTTATTGAATGATGGAGCTGTGCTTGTCACTAAGCATGGCTACTGTAAGCACTCATATGTTTTTGAGCCTTGTAGTTATTATCCCTTACAAGACTCTGGAACGGATGATGGCCAACTAATGATGATACATACTAAAATTCTTGAAAAAACCAATTATGATAAAAATGATGGGAATGTTAATGCTGATAAATGGTATAAATTTCAAACTAAAATAATAAAAGGAGAGTAAATGGCTAAACATATTACTGGTTATGATGAAAAATTGATAATGAAAGTTATTAATACCTGGAATGACGAAGAGAAGCTGACCTGGGAGGCTTTATGCGACGAGTTGATAAAGGTCATTGGGAAAAGACCTTCAAGGCAATCTTTGAGTAGTCATGTTAAAATTGCGCATTGTTTTAATTCAAAAAAGATGCTTCTCAAGGCTGGTGTAAGAGAAACATGTTTTGTTAGACCTGCTAATTTAAAAATTGCTTGTCAGAGAATAAAAAGACTCGAAACTGAAAACGAAGCTTTAATAGCATTGAATAACAAATATTTAGAGCAGTTTAAGATATGGCTGTATAACTCTCATTTAAATCAAATAACAGTCGATGAGCTTAATCGTCCTTTACCTAAAAAAGATATTCAAATAGAAATTGATAGGTTTTAACTATTGACATGATTGAATATTATGATATTTCTTTAAATGTCAGGATGACATTCACAACAGCAAGGATGCTACTATGAATAAATTAAACAGATATTTGCCAGATCAGAAGTTTTTGATACTCCTTAATCGCTTCATTCTTAGATACGATGAATCAGACTGCAATAAAGAAAAAATCGTAAAAGATGCCTACCTGTTCTGTGTTGGATACTTTTTGAAGTATCAGCAGGACTATCAGAATCCATATCTGAAGGGACCAAGCAACATAATTGCAGTTTTGAGTTCTGCTTTACTCAGTCCAAACTTCTATACAATACCTTCAACTGTCAGCCTTGAACGAGTGCTGTATTTCTACAAGTTTATCATCGAATATATTATCTGGAATGAGTATGAAGTAGAAAGAATATTTGCTACTCAAAAACAGAGCTTTACGCCTTCACCAGAGCTTAAATCAGATGGTTTCAAAATGAAGAAAAGGGTTTAGGATATACTTTTTATTCAGTATGGCGATACAATAACTATGCCATATGATTTTTACACTTTACTCAGGGCGAGTGTTCTGCAAATGGATCATATGGCATCTCTGCTTTAATGTATGGTATATTTTCTTTTATCTTATGGCTTTTCAGGATGATGAAATGAACGATTTTGAGCAAAAGCTCCTTCAGAATGGATTTTCGGCGAAGGATATCCGCAAGCTTAATGAAATTCTTACCCGAGATGAGAACAAATCAGATACACTCCAGTCTCTCATTCAGGAGCTGAGCAAGCGCTTTTGGGCTGGTATAATTTCAATGCTCATTATTTTATCAGTTTTCATTTATGGTATAGCGAAAGGGCATAAAGAAAGCCTGATTTCTTATGCAATCATCCTTATCATCGGTGCCATAATCGTTTACTTTGTCATACCAATGAATCTGGCCTGGAAAGCACACAGGTTTGCAAGTAATAGCAAAAGTTAGTTTCCATTTTGGTTCTGATTCATCTGATAGAGGTTTACACCTATAGCGCTACCTTTCCAGACTGCTGTTGCACCTTTTAAAGCCAAGTCTTGTTTGCTCATAATCTGCACCTGGCGATAGTAATCAGTAGGGAGATACTTGAATATTCTCCAGGCCTCGGGTTTCAAAGTCAGTTTGAAAATTCCGTAGTAAGATGTAGTGAGATCAACTACTTGGTAAGCAAGCAGACCCAGGCGTTTATCAAATCCAAAAAATTCAGCTACATCCTGATAAGCTTCAATCACCGGATTGGAAGGATTCGAAACTCCTCTTAACTTGTCTATGCTTTCCGCCATCGAACCTGCACCATTAGCAATCAATGCAGAACCAGCAATAACACCGATAACATTTCCACTGAACAGTGATCCAGCAAACAAGCCTACCCCAGCCACCAACTGAACAGTCCCAAGAACAACTCCGATGCCGTCGATGACATAGCCAATGATCTTTTCATGGTCATGGTAAAACTTCACAGAAGACGAAACTACGGCTTCTCCTGTTCTGAGCATCCTGTCCTGAATCTTTAGGTTTTGGGCTTCTTGCTTAAGATTTTGGATACACTCCTGACACTTATCATCCGAGGTAGAATTGCGGATTGTCTGGATCTGCAAGCGGGTGAACTCCCTTATTTCATCCTGGAACCTTACACGGACGAGCGCATCCTTGAGATGGAACTGTGAGAGGGATGTGGCAGCATTGACTAAGTGATTAGCCTCAAGACTTGCCATGCTTAGAAAGTAGTTTGATTGTCTGTTCCTGTCCCAGTAGTTGTCCATGATTAAAAGCCCTTATTAAAAAATCAATAATAATAGAAGGATTCTTTGAAAATCAATAATCTTCTTAATTATGATTTACCATAGGTATTTGCTTTGATGACAAAATAAACAGGTTTATAATACCAACCACGAAGAAACCAATGACCTCTACCGGGTTTTCTTTTAAGTTTCTCCATAACATCGATTGCATCTTCCCAAGTAATAGGGTGGCTATCCTTCTTAATGGTATTGCAAATATCCTCTTGCTCTATTATTTTAATTGGCTGCGTACAATAAATTGAATGTTCTCCCTCATTCTCTTCCGTCAAAAATAAAACTTCTTGATTAACTGATTCATTTTTAGGGATGTTAATCCAAATTTTTTTTGAGTCACTGAGTTCATATATGTTTTTAGCAAGTGGGAAACCGCAAAAAACAGTTATGGGCATATTTTTAGCAGCAGCGTTAAATTCAAATATATAGTTATTTATCTTCCCTTGAAGTATGTAGTTTTTCTTTGTGTCTACTTTGGGTCTACGTGAAAAGAAGGCAACTAAGTATACATTTTCATTGCCATGCAAATGTTTTGAAGTTAAATTACCCTCTCTTGTCTTCCAGTATTGGATTGGTGCATTTTCACCCAAGCTTTTAATTAGCTTTGAAAATTCTGGAACTAAAGAATATTCGACTGTTTTTTCAGAACAAAAACTTATCATATTTGATTTCTCTCAAGTTTTTTGATTAGGAAATATTAAAATAATTATTGGATAAATATGGCTAGGTGAGTGAGTTTTGATAGTTTTTAAAAAACTCAACAAAATTTTTAGCTGCGTGAGTGTTAGATACCATATATTCTTCTGTTACACCACTTTGAGACCAGAATGTAAGATTTCCATAAATACAAATCGGAATTTGATAATTGTCTTTAAATCTACGATCAGGAGAGCCATTCTTGTTCGTCTTAGCCCAAGTATAGCCAGCTATTTCTGTGTCCTTAGGAACATCTTCTTCCTCATGAAATCCATGAGCCTCACAACTGATGTCTAACTCTCTTATATCTACTAAAGCAAATGCCCCATCTACACGAGGGATCACAGCAACACCTGGATAGAGCAAAATATCGTCACCATTGATATTTTCAAAGCGCATAGCCTTTCCTGCGAACTGAATAAGCTCAGTAGAGCTGTAACCGAAACTTACGGGATGACGATTTACAGCTCTCGTTGCGAGAGTTCTTTCCGCGAACTGATCAGTAGACTTATCGGCGGTTATATCCCATTTTTTTATACTGGACTTTAAAGCGTCAAATGCACGAACCATTGCTGCATATGCTCGCTGTGAAGCATCACTGCTTTCGAAGTTTATAGCGATTTTGGTGTTTTCTTCCCACAATTTTAAACGAGATATTTCGGCCTGCGTTTGAGGTAACTTTATCTCAAGTTCAGCAATGCTTTTCTTATAAAACCATCGGAAAAAGCTTGATTTCCGACGTGTTAATTCTTCTTTTTGCATTGATTCTTCTGTAAGAGCTTCTTTCAAATCAGACTTTACTTCCTCTCTTTGCTCTCGTGCTTTAGCAATTAAATCTCTCAAAGGTAAAAGTGAGGTACTTGTTAAAACTTCAACTGATGCACTTGATATCTCATTCATACCGCATTGAGGCATATATATTTTTGCATTGGAAGGAATGTTGTCATCAAATGATTGCGGTATATCGAATAAATGCTTTTGGGATGCAATATCTGGCTCTTCAATGATTGAAGGTTTGGTTTCATAGGGTATAGTCGATGTAGAATATGATAAACCCGAACCAGGCAACCCAAATGTTGCTTTTACCCCTCTTTGTCCGAAATTAACCGTTGCTCCAGGCACTCCTATACTTGCGCTAATACCACTTTTGGAAATGTTAAGACGGACTCCAGGAAAGAGGGTAAATGTTTTTCTGAAGCGGAGAGACATAAATAATTCCTTGTGATAGTGAGTTAAGGAGTGATAATTGCTAACCCCTTAACTCATTAATATTTTAGTGCCAAGTTTGAAAATATATTAAAATCGCTCGCAAAATTCTATATTTAATGCTAAAAACTTTTCAGTATTAGTTTCTTTTAATAAGAATTCTTATTATCAATTCGACTGTAATGCGCTATTTTCAATGAAGGTTTTACGAGCAACATTTCCAACGATATTGGTTGAAACACCATCGAAAGTGCCCCCTATGATCCCGCCTACAATAGGTATCATCTTGCCTAAATTTATAGCTCCTTTTTCACCAAACTTCGTCAGCAGTCTAAAACCGACCTGCTTATTGATGGCAAAAATGGTTTCTTTTGAAATACTTTTGATCAACTGAGTGGACATTTTGGAACCAATGATGATACCCGTGCTTTTGAGTATATCTTTTGCGGCATTCCCAGCAAGGCAGCTATAGACAATGGTTTTTACGCGATCATCTTTCACATCATATCCGCCCATGAGAGCGATAGCCGTGATCATGCGGATTTGAACGTAAATGACTGTAGCTATGCTTGCGGGGATTGCTACAGGGAGGGTGATGATTCCCCCAAGGCCGGAGACAAATCCTGTTGTGGCTGATTTAGTATTTTGCCATCGAATGAGGGAGTTTACTTTTTCAACTAAAGTGTCATCACCTTTCAGATAGCTTTCCGCCATTTCATAAGCAGAGTCTGTTCCTGGTATGCTTCCATCCAGAGCCTTATCATAGGCCCAGTTTAGAGCCTGCATGATTTTACCTTCGTTTAACGCTTCAGCCATTCTAAGTCCCTATTGAAATTTTGTGAAAACATAGAACTTATCGGAATGGTTAAGTTTATCTTTACAGTTAAGAAGTAAAAAAAAACCAATCAGCCGATTGGTTTTGTTAAGTTATTGATTAATATAATATTAAAATCTATCTGTTAATTAAGTTGTCAAAGATATGCATCCAGCGCTTAAGTTGCAGTTCCGTATCCCGGATGCCTTCTTGTGAGTTGAAATCACCCTTTTGAGGAAAGAACATTACCCTCCATTCTGGATACTGAACATCGTCCACTGAGATGTAAAAACCTGACTCCCTGAAATCATGAGTGCGGTCGAGTTCTTTGTTGATACCAGCCCGTTCTCTCGTAGTAGACAAATTGTATCGCCACTCTTTGATTGCTGAGAACGGATAAGTTTTTTGTTTGTTCTCTTCCTTGAGATGGATTAGTCCTCTTTTTTCATCGAGCTTCATAGCAGTAGGTCCGAACTCGTGACTCCACATGCCGTCAGACTCTCCGAATACATCTCTGGTGCTGGCATTCCACTTTTTGATGCGGAATTTTTTATAGGCAAACATCAAGAGCATGATGCTTGCGAAAATCCATACGATTGCAAGCTGGACCAACCCCTGAATTCCAGAGAAATAGAAAATGACAATCGGAAGTGCAATAGCAATCCACACCCGTTTCATCATAAGGAAGTTGGGCTGTTTTACTTCAGTTGTTGCTGTCATAGGTTCGTCCAAGGTTAGTTTCACTGAATCGAAGGCGCACGTATGCATCAGCTTATTCTGCTGATAAATCAGTGTGCTATGTGTTTCCGTTTGAAGTTACATTACGGCTTGGAAATGGGGTCTAGCAAATCATTTATACCGATCGATCGCTTCTTTTTGATAGTTAATAACTATCATAATATAGATATTGATCAGTATTAACGATCGATCGTTTTTATCTATCAATTTGAAATAGAATGAGAATATTTATAGTATTTGACTTAGTGAGTTGTTTTAACTCACTGAAAACTAGCTCTTTAAGGTCGCTTGAAAGCGTTTTTTATCGCTGAACTTTTAAAATTTACCTCAGAAATCTCTGGGGCTTCAGAGTTGCTGGTTCGTATTACGGCAAAGATGACATTTCTTTTGAGAGGGTTGAGAATCGTTGAGCCAACAGCTTTTAAACTGGCAACAAGCTCCTCAAGGTAAGGTATCCACTGCAACCAGCGAGACCGGATATGTTCTCTGGAATTTGCCGTAAGGGGTATAGTTGTGGGATGAACTTCAATGGGTTCCGAAACGTTTTCATTGTTGGTAATCGATTCAGGAGCAACAGCCTCTATTGGTGGAGTCACGGTGATTCGCTTACTCATGTTTGACCAACTGTATGCCTTACCGAGCTGTGATGCCTTGAATGCGATACCACCGTATTCGAACGAGAAACCATTCATCTTGCCAGTAGATGCGATGTTTGCTGTCGCTGATATGTTTTGCTTTTGTAATTCATATATGAAGTCTTCGATAGTGATGGTAGGGAATAAGGAAAGGATCGCATCTACAGCTTCCTGTATCACTTTTTTAGAAGGTTTCTCTCCGGTCCTGTCCTGCATCATCTTTTCGTTATGTGTGAGCTTCTTTTGCTTCTGAGGCGGTTTAGTAGGAGAGGGGCCTTTCGTTCGAGTGAGTTTGTGGTCTTGCTCAAGATCTTGGATCACACGGGTGCTTATCAGGTTTTCGTTCTTACCCAAGTAAAGTTGGCCATCTACTAAAACGTTTATGCGAGAAGCAATAATATGTATGTGTTGTCCAGCTTCGTCGTCATGGAGGACATAACAACGAAGGTGAGTTTCACAGAAGCCCATTCGCCTCATGTAGTCGTCAGCAATGTTCCTCCATTGCTCTTTAGTAAGTGATTCACCGACTGGGAGACGAAGGGAGTTATGCCAAACGGGTTTCGTAACATCTTCTCTTAGCTTCTGAGTCTTTACGAACTCGGCGGTCAGCTCGTCTACAGTAATGCCTACAAGATTGCCACCAATCACTACTGGTGTAGTCATATGATGAGGAGCAGGGGCAAGCGCATACGAGATGACTCCTCGGAAGTTTTTACCCCTTTTTATTTTATTCATACCCTTCATCTTGGATGATCACTTTTCAAGAGTCAGCAGAGCATCTCTTACATGCAACAGTTTCAATTTTAAAGCGCTTACTTCCTGCGATAGTGGCTGAGCATCTTCGCCTCTGCGAAGCAGGAACGAAGTAAGATCATTCAGTTTCTGTAGGGAACCAGTAAGCTCCTGCCAGGCTTCTTTGTTGATTTCGGGAACAGAAGGGGGAAGTTGCTTGAGAGCTGAGGATCTCAGCCAACAGCTCCTACTTAGCTGTCCTCTGAAATGGTTTACTTTGCTCAGCTCGACTTCGTTTAATCTGACTGTTACTGAGTGTTTGCGAAGACGATTAGGGGGTAATTTTTTAACGGCAGGGTCATTGGTAAATGTAGAAGGGAACTCATCGTCAAAAATAATATTGTTTTCTTTCATATCAACTCCTTTTGATATTATTTCATTAATAGCATATCCATATGCTAACTATAATAAATACCACAAAGATCAATCGCGTCAATGGGTTGGGTTTGGTGTTTTTTTTCTTTGATCTTTCTTTTTCAACCGAAGGGCGGAAAAAGCAAGGCAACTGAGCATCGCTCAGTTAGCCCTTGCTTTTTTTAACCATGCTGTTGACATATCTAAATGGTATGTTAAATAACTTAAAGATTTGAGATTTGGAGTGCCTATGAAAAAAATATTATTGATAACTATTTTTGCTTTAATTATTGCCATTCTTTCAAGAAACTATGAAAGTTATATCGGTTATGTTATATACATAGTGTCTTGTTTCATAGTCTCTGGGATAGTGTTCTTTTTTCCTTATATCTATATTTTGTTAAAATCTAATAAAAAATAACATTACATCAAGCTGAGTATTTATCCTTCATGTCGTGGTATTTGACACAGAGGTTTGCAATCTTTAACGCACACCACTCATGAAAACGGTTTCTTTTCTTTACTATAAAAGTGGATGGCTTTTTCTTAGTGTCGTATTCTATTTTTGACTGAATAGTTTCACTGCAAGCTATACAGAATTTTATGACATAAAAACATATGAAAGCTTCAATCGATAGTATTTTACCAAGAGTAATAATGGTCTCAAATACAAAGCTTTCATTAAAAAAATTTGTTAGGTCTTTATATAAAGTATCTTGATTTAATTTCTCTAAAGGAAGGAATGGAATGATGGTGAGTATTGCAGTTAAAGCACCTGAAGTCAGAACTACTAAATCGGAGAATTTTTTAAGATAGTCTTTCATGTAGCAATAGCACATTCCAAATATCATATAACCATAAATTATTGGCAACAGGAATGCTAAAATCAAGAAGGATAAATTATAAAAATAACCAATGGCAATTAGTGTTGCAATTATTGAGTAAGGTAGGGTCAAATAAAAGAAGATGTTTTTATCAATTTTATCTTTTATAAATGCCCTACGAGAAGAATAAAAAATATCATTTTGAGGGTCATATAAACACTTGTAAACATTGGCTTTTTTTCCTTTAATGGTGAACACTTTGGCTTCTTTTTTTAAGGGCATAACAATTGTTTTATAATCTGCTCCGAAAAAATATTCGTCAATAATATAAATTTCATTTAGAATTACATTTTTTATCTTTTTTGGTTCATTATTAATGGTTAGTTTAATTAACTCATAATCTGATTTCATAAATAATCCTTTATTTCATTTAAATACATACTTAATAAATTCTGTTTTGGTATGAAGAAAGTTAAAACTAAAATATAAATCGAGTCAGGATTTTAGTGAAAAGAATTAAGTTTATGTTGAAAATTTATAACATTTGCTAATGATAATGACATATTAGCATTAGTAACTAAAAACTTACAAATTATTTACAAAATGAAAAGTAAAAAACTAAAGTTACATAAAATATTTCATAAAAATCATATGGTTATTTGGTCGTTACTAATTGGAAGCAGGGAAAAGGAACTTTCGGCACATCATTTATATAACTCTTTGCTAGATTTTTTTGTTAAATGCTAATATATTCAATGTGTTAAAAGAATATTTAAGGATGCATAAGACTGGCTTACTAAGTATTCATTGATTTCGAAAAGGAACATTTGCAAGATTTCTATGCATCGTGATATTGATTTGGTAATCTAATGAAAAGGCCATCTTAGCCATCTTGTTTTAGGCTCATCATTTGCGGTGTAGGGTGTACTAGATGTCTCAATAGTAATAGATTTAGATGCTTAACGATGGATCATGTGATTTGATATGATGAGAAGTAACGAATTGAATTCTTTCCAACTTACTGCTCTGACGAGACTTTTTTCGGCATCAGTTTTCAATGAGATAGCGAAGAAAGGACAGTCTCCTATGTTTGCTCGCTCTCTCAGAGAGACCGAGTTGTTCGACTGTGTAGATATACATGGTATCACTGTCGGGGAAGCATTCAATAAGGCATTCGCAATACTTCGACAAAACGGTTTGAGAAATGAGTATGTTTATCGTTCAGCTCTTACCCACAATTTTTTACTGGGAAAACATTCTTTAAGAACCGCCTGCATGATCAATGAGTTCAGGATTGGTCCATGTAAAGCAGATCTCATTATATTAAATGGGACTGGAACAGTTTATGAAATAAAATCTGAAAGAGACTCATTGGGGCGTTTGCAAAACCAAATAATTAATTATCGCAAAGCGTTTGGGAAAGTCTATGTAATAGCTGGCTCAGATCATATTAATGATGTGCTTAACACAACAGATTCTTCTATAGGTGTATTAAGTTTAACCCGCTGGAATCGGATATCTACCATAAGAGAGGCTGAAGAAGTTTTAGATTTCATATGTCCAATAACAATTTTTGAGTCCCTAAGAATAAACGAAGCAAAGATAATCATTTCCAGTTTAGGTATAGAAATTCCTGAACTGCCTAATACTCAGATGCATGGTTTTTTAAGGGACATTTTTAGTAGTCTACCTCCTTTGTCCGTATATGAGTTAATGCTGAAAACCCTAAAGAAAAGTAGAAGTTTACTCTCGTTAAATGAATTGGTTCTAAATTTACCAAAATCTTTGCAACCAGCAGCTCTTTCTATTCAACTTCGCTTTAAGGATCATGAGCGATTAATCAATACTATGCAAATTCCTCTTGATGAGGCAATTTTATGGGAGTAGTAAACTATGTATTATCCTTATTTTCGTGGGAAGCAATTTGAATTATTAGCTATTAGGGATACGGCTAAAGTAATGGCTAATGCGGGTTTCACTCCTATTATTGAACCTGTAAAAGAGGCACTTAATGGTCTTGAACGAACACTGAAAACAATCCAAGACAACAATGGCAATGCTATTGTCATCATTAACCCTGCATGTGGTGATCATTCTGCTGATGGTCAGAGCATAGCTCAACTATTGAAAAATAATTTTGGTGAATATGATAATATTTCTGTAGGGTTACTACTTGATAAAAGTATGACTATTTCCAAAGTCAACAGTATCCTTAACTCAGGTCTTGTTCATGCAGTAACTTTTATCCACGCTGGTTATGACGAGCCAAGAGACTTATATGAAATTGTAGGTGATGCTTACAAGCATGTATTCATTGCTGATCTTTGTTCAAAATCTTATCTTAGGCATTTTTTGGGATCTGAAAGGATTTTAATTAAAGATGGTTTTGAAAAAAGAAGAAATGCAGACCATCCTGATTCGGAGTTTTTTTCAGAGCTTCATCTGAGTTACAAAGAAGAAGGTATGGATGGTTTTGGGGATTTTTTAATTGTGGGAGATGAATTTACCGAATCTGGGGGACCTGCATATGCAGTTGCTATTCATCTCACATATATCAACACGAAGCGTGATGATGAAATGTATATCTATCATTTTGTTTCTATAACACGTGATACACCTACAGATCCAGCAGGTAAGTTTGCACAATCACTCGATAAATTAATTTACGCATTGGATTCAGGTAAATCAATGTTACTTGAAACATCTGCAATTAAAGAGTTTAGACGATTGCATAATCCCAGCCACTTTCCTGGTTTAGGAACTGTGAAAAAACTCTCTATGATTCACCACATTGAAACCTTAGCCAATTTTATGGATGATTTATAGAATGTCTAAGTATTGCTGTGCAAATTGTTTTGGTGATGATGGGTTAAAAAATAATATAATTCCTTCACTTTCACCGAAAATTGGCAATTGCTCGTATTGTCATTCAGAAAGTATTGAGATTATTGAACCTCAAAATTTATTTGAATATTTTAGCTCGTTGATGAGTATATACGAACAAGATTCAACGGGAAAAAGTATAGTTTTGCACATGAAGGATGATTGGAAGTTATTTTCACATCCAAAATTAGATGAGGCCCATGCTAAAGAATTATTAGGTGATATACTTGATGATGGAAATATAGTACGAAAATCATTTGTTCGTTCAGATAGTTACAAAAGTGAGTCTCTTGCTTTGTGGGATCATCTTTGCAATGAATTAATGTATGAAAATAGATATTTTTTAAATAAATCTCTCGATACAGAAAGGCTTGGTGAATTATTAAAGTTTCTTGCGTTAAAAGATTTTTCACAAGTTTGGTATCGTGCTCGTATTTATACAGATGATTCTATATTTACAGTGAAAGAAATGGGACCTCCTCCCAAGAGATTAGTCAGTAATGGAAGAGCAAATCCTACAGGTATACCTTATTTATATCTTGGTTCTAAACCGGACACGGCCTTGTCTGAGGTTCGTCCCCATACAGGTGATAAAGCTTGTGTAGCGGAATTTACACTGATAGAAAACTTAACATTAATAGACCTTAGAGACCCACGTAAATCTGTTTCACCTTTTTTGTTATCAGATCCTAGTGAAATGGGAAAAATGCTTGCAGACATACCCTTTCTCGAACGACTTGGGGACGAACTTACAAGGCCAGTCTTGCCAAAAAGTGCAGCTCTTGACTATATTCCCAGCCAATATATATGTGAGTTTATAAAAAAGACAGGTTTTCATGGTGTAGTTTATAATAGTTCTGTCAGTGATGGAATCAATCTTGCTCTGTTTGAGCCTTCAAATGCTTTGGGAGGTAAGGTTACTCTTTATAAGATCGATAAAGTAGTCGTTAATGTATCCGAAATTACTGTGTAGACATTTTTTTAATTATCATAAATACCCCATTATTATAAGAAAGAATGTAATGCTTTATTATTCCGAATTCAATACTCTACTATTTTATTAATGTAACAAAACTAATTATCCAAACACGTGCTTTACTTTTTTAATGCAATCAGCAATAACATGCTCCTTTTTAGCACCAAAGCCAATATAGTAATTTATGCAAACAGGATTGAAATAAGAAGAAATAATATTCACTTTCTTACAGATTTTTCAAAGTCCTGAGCCTTGATGAACATATATGTATCAGAAACATCTACATCATTGCTGTAAAATCTCTTTAAAAAAAACTGACAGTATCACTTGTTACATACTTTGAAAGGGCACAGCAATCAGTCAGAGGGAATAAATGTTTTTAATAATAATATCTCCTGGTTTATTTTGAGGGTGAAAACTTGATTCTTCTTTCTTATTTATTTTCAACTTTTACTTTACCATCTGGAGTTACAGTGTATATATGCTTGTCTATATTTATATAGCTTCTACTATTAAGGCTTCCTCTTACAATAATTACAATGCTGTTATAAACACATTTATTATGCTCACCATTAGTATTATCAAAGCAGGTATAGTCATCAATTGAACCATCTCTGGCTCCTTTTGGTAATTTTTCATAACCGCCGAAATCCATGACGATAACTGTGAAGTTATCAGGGGTATTGATAATATGATATTTCTTCTGAAGTAAATCTTTGTTTTTCAACCACCAATTTAGTTTTCCTTCAGCAGTCATCGGTAAGTTTTCTACAAAAACCGCACCATTATCCACTCTGACTATTTTGGCTGGTCTTAAAGCAATCCATATGCAGTATGCTATTATCAAAAAAACTAAAATAGCTCCAATCCTTTTATAATTAAACATTGTTTTCTCCTGTCAATGTTATAGTGGCTTCGAAATTTGTGAAAAATGGCTTTTGAGCAAAGTGCTTAGCCCTCTGTAGAACGAACCATATTCTAAAGAAAGCAATAGAGTTAAATTTAAATTTTAAGATATCTTCTTTATCTAAGCCAAAATGATCTTGTGCTCTGTATTTGATGGTCGCAGTATATTTATTGCCCTGGAAGTTTAGGCTTTCTATAGAGATTTCTGTGCTGTTTATGTCATGGACAGTAATGCCCATTCCATTAACGAAATCTTTCCATCTTGTGTATTTAGGTAAATGACTTTTAGATAATACAGTTGAAAAATGTTCTTTCGTCAATTGGGCCTTGTTGAAATCAAATTGCTCGATAGTGTTTTTAATTATGGATAATGTGCTATCGACAGAGTTGTCACTCAAAATGAGACTTCTGTAGGCATTGTTCATAAAAGGATGTTGAAAATCATTTCCATTACTACGTTGCATGTGATTGAAAAGATTTATGATCAAGCCTTGGTATGGTCCTCGGAAAGAAAAGGCATAGGATTGAGATCGTAACTCATCATATAACATCGCAATGGCTTTTTCTCTGCTAACTGGCTTCATAGAGTTAGTAGCAGGATGCTGATAGGAGGGACCAAAAGTAGTCCAATCGATGAAAGTTGATACTTGCCCGAGATGATAATGCTTTTTCAGTAAATCAACATCCATGTCGCCACTTTGCATGTCATCGGCGTTTCTGTCATTGAATCTTTTTTTTGTGGTGAAAATGGTTAGTTTTTTGTCGATTCCCTTCATTCAGCATCAATCCCTTTCAGTCAAATGACTAAGTATTATACATTTTCAGTTTATTAGGTTGGTTAAGAATTTTCTTAACATTTTCTATGCTAAGAGTCATCGTAGCTCATACAAGTACTCATTGATAAACCACAGTCATCGTGGTGAGCACTTTGTTAAGGGGGCATATCTGGGGGCAGGTAACAAATTGAAATGAAAAAATTATATATAGAACAGAAGACTATTCAGAAGGTTCGAATCCTGAAAGTTTAAAAATAATTTCATGAATTTTTATAAAAATTATAGGGCCTCAGCGCTCTTTCTTTACAAGCTTCCAGATAGTCAGCCCACCATTGCAACATGAGTCTCCGTTCTTCCAAATGCTCCGCTTTATGTATGTAAGCAGCCCGGACACTGTTCCGTTCCTGGTGGCTCATTTGTCTTTCCACAGCATCTCTCGACCATAATCCCGATTCGATTAAGGCACTACATGCCATAGTCCTGAAACCATGCCCGCAGACTTCTACTTTCGTATCGTAGCCCATTGTCCTCAGCGCTTTGTTGACAGTGTTTTCACTAATAGGTTTGTCGTCCCCAGTAAAACTGATAAACATTAGTTCGTTGTCACCACTGATCGAGTGAAGCTCTTCCAAGAGTGCTTTAGCTTGTGTGCTTAGTGGAACCAGATGTGGGGTTTTCATCTTTGCCCCTCTTGCAGAATATTTTACCCCGTTCATAGGTTTTCGCTTTCCGGGGATAGTCCACAATGAGTTCTTGAGATCAACTTCTGACCAGCGGGCAAATCGTAATTCACTCGAACGGACAAAGGTTAGGAGTGTCAACTGCACTGCAATTTGAGTAATACCTTTTCCTTTATATGCTTCCAGTCTATTCATCAGTTCTGGCAAACGCTCCAAAGAAAGGGCAGGGCGATGAACACTTTTAGTGGAAACAACAGCACCAGCGAGGTCATTTGCAGGATTCTGTTCAATCAACGCATTGTGGACGGCATACCTCATTACCGCCGTAATGCGCTGTTGTAAGCGGGAAGCCAGCTCATTGTGTCCTAAAGCTTCTGCTTTTTTCAAAGGAATCAATAAATCACGAGTTTTTAGCTCGCTGATATTATGTTTGCCGATGACAGGGAACACATGGGAAACAAGGCTGTTCAAAACAGTTGTTCTATGACTGTCTGACCAGGTTCTGTTACTGGTATGCCATTGTCGTGCAACTTGCTCAAATGTTAGCAAGCCCTTGCTCTCAATCTTTTGCGCTTTTCGCTTCTCACTTGGGTCTACATGGTTTGCGACAAGCTGACGAGCTTCGTCTCTTCGTCGTCTGGCTTCAGACAATGAAACCTCAGGATAGACACCCAGTGCGAGAATTTTCTGTTTGCCAGCGAAGCGATACTGGAAACGCCAGTATTTGGAACCACTTGTGGTGATCAAAAGATGCATACCATTACCGTCTGTCAATTTGACAGGTTTATCAGAAGGCTTTGTATTTCTTACTGTTAACTCAGTTAGCGCCATACTAAAAACCCTCTTCTGATGGTATCTGCATTATCGAACTTAAAATACCAACATATGTACCAACAAAACAGCGTGGATTTTGAAATATGACGGTGTACGTTAACGGGCTACAAACGGAAGGTAAGTGTTTGAAGTTGAAGAGTTGACTAGACTTTAAAATACTTAGGTGGGCTAACATATGGTGTCCCCTGCAGGAATCGAACCTGCAACTAGCCCTTAGGAGGGGCTCGTTATATCCATTTAACTAAGGAGACGCCAGCGCAGTATACCGCAGTTAGGCGGCAGGATTCACTACACCGCCGCGCGTTTGCTCATTCTGTCAGCAATTTAGCGTTCTTCTTGTTGCTGCTGACGTTTTTTCTCCGCTTTACGTCGTTCCGCTTTCGCCTTTGCCTGGGCAGCTTCGCCCATATCATTGCGAATCTGCGCATGGCTGATCAGGGCGAAAATCAGCGTACCGCCCGTCAGATTACCCAACAGCGTCGGGATAGCAAAGGGCCAGAGAAACTCGGTCCAGGGAATGCTGCCGTTAAATACCAGGTAAAGCACTTCGACGGAACCCACCACGATATGCGCCAGATCGCCCAGCGCGACCAGCCAGGTCATCATCACAATGACAAACAGCTTGGCGGCACCGGCATAGGGGAACATCCAGACCATGGTGGCAATGATCCAACCTGAAATCACCGCATTCGCAAACATCTCGCCCGGCGTATGTTCCATTACCTTCATGCTGATGTCGGTAAAGGCCTGGCGGGTGGCTTCATCAAAAATCGGCATTTCAGTAAACGCCAGGGCCGCGAACGCTGTCCCGACAAGATTACCCAGCAGCACAATGCCCCACAGGCGAAGCAATAAGCCAAGATTGCTCATGGTGGGTTTGTGCATAAAGGGCAGGACGGCGGTCACGGTGTTTTCAGTGAAAAGTTGCTGCCGTGCCATAATCACAATCACAAAGCCAAAGGTGTAGCCAAGATTTTCCAGTAAAAACGCGCCGGGCACGCCATCCAGATGCACCTGAAAAATGCCCTTAGCCATCAGCGAGGCGCCCATCGACAGCCCGGCAGCAATAGCGGACCACAGCAGCGCCATGCCGTCACGTTCCAGCTCTTTTTCCCCGTCCTGACGAATCTCCTCATGGATAGCGGCGGCGCGAGAGGGCAGGGCGTCTTCATCCACTTCAATATCCTCTTTGCCCTGTTCTTTCTCTTCGCTGTCTACGCCGTTAGGTCCCTGACTGGTGCTTGATGAAGGCTTCATGTTTTCTCCTGGTAACAGTGCAAATGCGTTATAAGCGTAGTCGTTTTTTGGCTCGCGAAATTGTTTCTACAACAGCTAACAAAAGTTACAACATTTTGCTGTGGTGCGCTTTTTGTCCGCTTAACGCCGTGAAAAGCACGAATATCCAACCCCAGCAGGAAAGGGGGCCGCGCACGGTCTTCGGCACACTGCAACATTGTGCTATCATTTGCGCCTTATTTGGCTGGCGCGATTTACCCCTCCATGTTGGAAATCATGAATCTGCTTTGTGTGCGTGATGAACGTGCGCTCTTTGAGGCGCTCACGTTTTGCGTGTCGGCAGGTGATATCGTACAAATTGAAGGGCCAAACGGGGCCGGTAAAACGTCGCTGCTACGGATTCTGACCGGGTTGAGCACGCCTGAACACGGCGAGGTGCGTTGGCAGTCGCAGCAAATTCATCAGCAACGCGATGTCTGGCATCAGGCCATGCTTTATCTTGGGCATCTGCCGGGGATCACCTCGGCGTTGTCGGCGCTTGAAAATCTACGCTTTTATCATCCGAACTGCCGCGATGAGCACATTTTTACTGCACTGGCCAGCGTCGGACTGGCGGGCTATGAAGACGTGCCAGCCGCGCAGCTCTCTGCGGGGCAACAGCGGCGAATCGCGCTGGCCCGGCTGTGGCTGACCCAGGCAACCCTGTGGATTCTGGATGAACCCTTAACCGCTCTTGATCCTGTCGGCGTCGACACCTTAATGGGGCGCTTTGCGGAACACGCGCAACAGGGCGGTTCTGTTATTGTGACGAGTCATCAGGCGCTGCCGGGGCTGAACGGCCAGATAAAAACCGTTCGCCTGCATGCCACGGAGTGGCAGTAATGTTGTGTCGTCTTATTCAACGTGAATTACGCATCGCCTGTCGTCGCGGTGCGGAGGTGGTTAATCCACTGTGGTTTTTCCTGATCGTGATTACGCTTTTCCCGTTGGGTATCGGTCCCGATCCTCAGCAACTGGCCCGGATCGCGCCTGGTATTGTCTGGGTTGCTGCGTTGCTCTCCTCGCTGCTGGCGCTGGAAAGGCTGTTTCGCGATGACTTCAATGACGGCACGCTGGAGCAACTTTTATTGTCTCCCACGCCGCTGCCGGTCATGGTGCTGGGCAAAGTGATTGCCCACTGGCTGGTCACCGGCTTGCCGTTAATCCTGCTTTCGCCGTTGGCGGCTCTGTTGCTGTCCCTGGATATCCCGAGCTGGCGAGCGGTGGCACTGACACTGCTGCTGGGAACACCGACGCTGAGTTTTCTTGGCGCAATTGGGGTGGGGCTGACTGTGGGATTACGTCGTGGTGGCGTGCTGCTCAGCCTGTTGGTCCTGCCGTTGGCGATTCCTGTCTTGATTTTTGCCAGTGCGGCCATTGATGCCGCAGGACAGGGCGTCGCCATTGGCGGTTATCTGGCGTTGCTGGGGGCAATGCTCGTCGCGAGTGCAACGCTGGCGCCTTTTGCCACCGCCGCGGCGTTGCGGATTACGTTGCACTAAATCAGCACGCATCAGACGTGTTATTAGTGTTTATTTTAATGTGAGCAATTGAACATGTGGAAAGGATTACATCAGCTGGCTAAGCCCGAACGGCTCTATCAGTTGTGCGGTCGCCTGCTGCCGTGGTTTGCTCTGGCCAGTGCGGCGGTACTGCTGCTGGCCTGGGTATGGGGATTTGGCTATGCACCGGCAGACTACCAGCAGGGTGACAGCTTTCGCATTATGTATATCCACGTTCCGGCGGCCATGTGGTCGATGGGGATATACAGCGCGATGGCCGTTGCGGCGTTCACGGGGCTGGTCTGGCAGATGAAAATGGCCGATTTAGTGTCAGCGGCGATGGCGCCAATCGGTGCCGTGTTTACCTTTATCGCGCTGGTCACCGGTTCTGCCTGGGGCAAGCCGATGTGGGGAACCTGGTGGATATGGGATGCCAGACTGACGTCAGAACTGGTGCTGCTGTTTTTATATCTGGGCGTGATTGCGCTGTATCAGGCCTTCGACGATCGTCGCATGGCCGGGCGGGCCGCAGGCGTGCTCATTTTGGTCGGGGTGATCAATCTGCCCATCATTCATTTCTCTGTGCAGTGGTGGAATACCTTACATCAGGGATCGTCCGGGTTGCTGCAACAGGCGATCGCGCCGCCGATGCGCACGCCGCTGCGCTGGGCCATCCTGGGTGACCTGCTGTTGTTTATCACCTTAACGCTGATGCGCTTACGTAACCTGATTCTGCTTACGGAACGTAAACGTCCCTGGGCAATTGCCCTAGCGAAGACAAGGAGCAAAGTATGACGCCCGCTTTTGCCTCATGGCATGACTTCGTTGCCATGGGCGGCTACGCCTTTTATGTGTGGCTGGCGGTGGCAGGCACGCTGGTGCCGCTTTTCGCCCTGATCTTGCATAGTAGGTGGTCACACCGACGTTTGCTGGCGGACATTCGCCAGCGTGATGCACGGGAGCGCCGCCTGCGAGCGGCCAACGTTCAACGTACCGCCAACCCTACGGCAGGAGAAGAGAAGTGAATACCCGCCGTCGTAATCGCCTGTATGTCGTGGTGGCGATACTTACCGGACTTGGGCTGGCGACCGCACTGGTGATGTATGCGCTGCGGTCCAATATCGATCTGTTTTATACGCCGGGTGAAATCCTGGAGGGAAAAGGCGATGCGCACATCAAGCCTGAGCCCGGACAGCGCCTGCGCGTGGGCGGCGTCGTGATGCCTGGCAGCGTAACGCGGGATCCCCACACGCTGGCGGTTTCCTTCCAGCTTTATGATGGTCGCGGTGTGGTCAACGTGAGCTTTGTCGGCATTTTACCGGATCTGTTCCGCGAAGGTCAGGGCGTTGTCGCGCAGGGCGTACTTGAGCCCGGTAACCTGATCAAAGCCAAAGAGGTGCTGGCAAAACATGATGAAAACTATACGCCTCCCGAAATCAGCACCGCGATGAAACCCGCACCCTCTGCGCAACAGGCCGCGAATAACCCGGCAGGACGTACACCATGATGCCAGAACTGGGCAGTTTCTTACTCTGTCTTGGATTAGCGTTGGCGCTGCTGCTCAGCGTCTATCCGCTGTGGGGCGCCTGGCGCCTGGATGCCCGCCTGATGGGCATGGCGCGTCCGCTTGCCGTTGGCCTGTTTGCCTGCGTCGCGGGGGCTTTTATGCTGCTGGTCTGGGCGTTTATCGTTAACGATTTTACCGTGAGCTATGTCGTCAACAACTCAAACTCACTGCTGCCGGTTTACTACCGCATTGCGGCCACCTGGGGCGCGCATGAAGGATCGTTGCTGCTGTGGGTGCTGCTGCTGAGTGGCTGGACGCTGGCCGTGGCAATTTTCAGCCGCGGTATGCCGCAGGACGCGCTGGCCCGGGTGTTGTCAGTGATGGGGATGATCAATCTGGGCTTTTTGCTGTTTATCATCCTCACCTCTAATCCCTTCAGCCGGACGCTGCCCGATTTTCCCGTAGACGGTCGCGATCTTAATCCAATGTTGCAGGATATCGGCCTGATCTTTCATCCGCCACTGCTGTATATGGGCTATGTCGGCTTCTCCGTGGCCTTTGCTTTTGCCATCGCCTCATTAGTGGCGGGACGGCTGGATACCGCCTGGGCGCGCTGGTCGCGTCCCTGGACTACCGCCGCCTGGTTATTCCTGACCATTGGCATCGTACTCGGTTCCGCCTGGGCGTATTACGAACTGGGCTGGGGCGGCTGGTGGTTCTGGGACCCGGTGGAAAACGCCTCCTTTATGCCGTGGCTGGCGGGCACCGCCTTAATGCACTCGCTGGCGGTTACGGAAAAACGCGGCACCTTCAAGGCCTGGACGGTGCTGCTGGCTATTACCGCGTTCTCCCTGAGCCTGCTCGGCACCTTCCTGGTCCGTTCCGGCGTGCTGGTCTCGGTACATGCTTTCGCCTCCGATCCGGCGCGCGGCATGTTTATTCTCGCATTTTTGGTCATCGTGATTGGCAGCTCGCTGCTGCTGTATGCCATTAAAGGCGGCCAGGTGCGCAGTCGGGTGCAAAATGAGCTCTGGTCGCGAGAATCTTTTCTGCTGGGGAATAACGTCCTGTTAATCGCGGCCATGCTGGTGGTCCTGCTCGGCACGCTGTTACCGCTGGTGCATAAACAGTTAGGGCTGGGCAGCATTTCCGTTGGCGAACCCTTCTTTAATACCATGTTCAGTTGGCTGATGGCTCCGCTGGCGTTAATGCTCGGTATTGGGCCGTTAGTGCGCTGGCGACGCGATGAGCCACAAAAGCTGGTTCGTCGTCTGCTGATAGCGCTGCTCGTGACGCTGCTGGCCTCCGTGCTGCTGCCCTGGTGGTTGCAGGATCGTGTTGAAGCCATGACGGTGGTGGGATTACTGATGGCGGTATGGATCATCCTGTTGACCCTGATGGAGCTGCATGAGCGTGCCACTCATCGTCATCGTTTTTTTACCGGATTACGTCACCTTTCGCGCAGTCACTGGGGCATGGTGCTTGGACATCTCGGCGTGGGCGTCACCGTTATTGGCATTGCGTTCAGTACCCAATACAGCGTTGAGCGCGACGTGCGCATGAAAGCGGGCGACAGCGTCGATATCCATCACTACCATTTTGTTTTTCGTGATGTTCAGGACTTACAAGGCCCTAATTACAGCGGCGGCGTGGCGGTAATTGACGTTTCCCACAAGGGCAAGCCGGAAGCCGTGTTGTATGCGGAAAAACGCTTTTACTCTGCCGCGCGCACCATGATGACAGAGGCGGCGATCGACGGCGGCTTTACCCGTGATCTTTACGCCGCGCTGGGTGAAGAGCTCAGTGACGGTAGCTGGGCGGTGCGTATCTACTACAAACCCTTCGTCCGCTGGATCTGGTTTGGCGGCTTGTTTATGGCCGTCGGAGGGCTGTTATGTTTGCTCGACCCGCGCTATCGCTCGCGCAGGAAAGCCGATCGCGAGGTGCGGACATGAAAAAAATTCTGTTTATTCCGCTGGGATTATTTTTACTGCTGGCTGCCTCGCTGCTGTGGCAGCTGTCACGTAATGCGGAAGGGGACGATCCTTCACGGCTGGAATCGGCCTTAATTGGTAAGCCCTTGCCCGTGTTCAGGCTGGAGGCGCTGGATAAGCCAGGCAAAACCTATGATCAGCAAACGTTGATCACCGGTAAACCACTGTTGCTGAACGTCTGGGCAACCTGGTGTCCGACCTGCCGCGCCGAGCATCGCTATCTTAATGAGCTGGCAGAGCAGGGCGTTCGGGTTGTAGGGTTGAACTACAAAGACGATCGCCAGAAGGCAGTAACCTGGCTGAACACGCTGGGTAATCCTTATGCGCTCAGCCTGTATGACGGTAACGGGATGTTGGGCCTCGATCTCGGCGTTTATGGCGCACCTGAAACCTTTTTGATTGATGGCAAAGGCATTATTCGCTATCGCCATGCTGGCGATCTGAACCCGCGCGTCTGGCAACAGGAAGTCAAACCCTTGTGGGATAAATACACGAAGGAGAGCGGCGCATGAGATCCCTGATGATGATGCTCTGTGGGCTGCTGTTTAGTGCCAGCCTGTGGGCCGCGATTGATACCTATGCGTTTGACTCCGTGGCGCAGGAGGAGCAGTACCGTGAAATCACGGCCTCGCTGCGCTGTCCCAAATGCCAGAACAACAGCATCGCCGACTCTAATGCGATGATTGCGTCAGATATGCGGTTGAAAGTTTATCAACTGATGAAGCAGGGGCAGAGCCGTCAGCAAATCATCGACTATATGGTGGCGCGTTATGGCAATTTCGTCAGTTACCAGCCGCCTGTCACGCCCTCAACCCTGATCCTGTGGGCTGGCCCGGCGCTGTTTGTGATTGTGGGCGGTGCCGTGATCGTGTGGCGTAGTCGTCAGCGTAAAACCCGAAGCGAGCTTGATGACCAGGAACAACAGCGTCTGGCGGCGATTCTGAAGTCGGACAGGAAACGATAATGGCTGTCTTTTTACTCACGATTTTTCTGCTGCTGCTGGCGGCCTGCATACTGTTTTTAGCCGCAGGCTGGCGTCAACGTGAAGCCCACACGGCAGCGCGCGACAACCTTAATACGCATTTTTATCGGCAGCGGCTGGCTGAAATGACCCTGGACGAAGAGCAGGGCGTGATTGCCGATCGCGCCGTGATGGAGCAGGAGTTACAGCAAACCCTGCTTAGCGATATTCCGCCCGCTTCGGATGCCCACTCGCACCGCAGCCGTCGCTGGGTGCTGTTACCCGGCCTGATCGTTTTAGTTATCGTGTCACTGGCAAGCTATCTTAAAACCGGTGGCTTAACGCAGTTAAGTGGCTGGCTCCAGGTGCAGGAAGCGTATCCGGCGCTGCGCGCCCAGCTCATGGATCCCCATGCCCGGCCACTTACCCAAGAGCAGCTCTCTCGCCTGCAGCTCGGTTTGCGCAGCCAGCTGCAAACCGAACCTGATAACCTCAGTGGCTGGGCGATGCTGGGCCGCCTCGGTATGGTACTCAACAATGCCACGGGCGCGCGTCAGGCTTTCGAGCATGCGTTGCAGCTGGCACCGAATAATTTTGCCCTGCAGCAGGATTATGCTGAGGTGCTGACGCGATCGGGCGATCCTCAGGATAACCGCCAGGCCGGGCTGCTGCTCAAGGATCTGCTTAAACAGCATCCGCAGGATATCCGCACCCTAAGCCTGCTGGCCTATAATGCGTTTGAACAACAGCAGTATTCGCAGGCGATAGACAGCTGGCAAACCCTGTTGCAGGTGTTACCGGCCGACGATCCTCGTCGTGAGGGTATTGCGCGCAGCATTGAGCAAGCCAAAACCGATGCAGGGCAGCAAAGCAGTCAACTAACGGTCGAGGTCACGCTTTCTCCCCAGGCAGAAAAAATGTTACCGCCGGGCGGAGTCATGTATATTTCGGTGACTGACGGCGTCTCGCCCGTACCGGTCGCGGTGAAGCGCATATCGCCCGGACATTTTCCCGTGTCGCTGACGCTGGATGACAGTAATGCGATGTTGCAAGAGCGACGTCTTTCAACGCAGAAACAGATTCAGGTTCGCGTCAGGATTGCACGAAATGGCCGCGCAAATCCTGAGCCGGGCGACTGGTTTGGCGTCAGCGCGATAGTCCCCTGGGATGGCCATCAGCACATTGACGTCGCGATTGATAAACAGCAGCCTTAACCGGCTGGCGTCTGGCAATGTCTGAATCTGCCAACCGCACGGGAGATATCAGCTATGCTTGCTGGACTGCGCTGATCTACCCGCTGAAACTCAGCAGGGTATAAATAACTTATATGCACAGGGAGAAAAAAATGGATCACCGCCTGACCAGCCTGGCTTTGACCAGTGTGCTTCTGGTTGGTTGTGCCAGTTCAAAGCCTGCTGACGATGCGCCTGCAGGGCGTAGCGATCCGCTTGAAGGTTTTAACCGCACAATGTTTAACTTCAACTATAACGTGCTGGACCCTTACGTGCTGCGCCCTGTGGCAGTGGCCTGGCGCGACTATGTTCCCGTGCCTGCGCGCGCGGGCCTCAGCAACTTCCTGGGCAACCTCAGCGAACCTGCCAGTATGGTAAATGCGATTCTGGTCGGCGAACCGCGCAATGCAGGTATCCACTTTACACGTTTCTTCCTGAATACGGTGCTGGGGCTGGGCGGTTTCATTGATGTCGCCGGTAAAGCCAATCCGGAACTGGCGCGCCAGGGGCCGCAGCGTTTTGGTACCACGCTCGGTCACTATGGCGTGGGCTATGGCCCTTATGTGCAGTTACCGGCCTATGGCAGCTTCACGATACGCCAGGACGGCGGTGATTACGTCGATACGCTTTATCCTGTGCTTGGCTGGTTGACCTGGCCCATGTCCATCGGTAAATGGACGCTGGAAGGCATCGAATCGCGCGCACAGTTGCTGGACTCGGATGCTATCCTGAAACAGCAACGCGATCCTTACGCCTTTATCCGTAGCGCCTACTTCCAGCGCTACGACTTCCTGGCGCGCGGCGGCAAGCTGAAGCCAGAAGAAAATCCGAATGCGGCGGCGATCCAGGACGATCTGAAAGACATTGATTCGCAGTAAATCATGGCCCGCCAGAAGCCGCCTGTCGCAAGGGCGGCCTGATAAGCGGCCCGGGGTGATGACGTGAAGCTGCTACAGGGTTGTCACCAGGCTGCATGACGTGTGACGTTCCCGTTAGCAATAAAAAAGCGACACTCAGTGTCGCTTTTTTTATGCGTTTCGCGCATCAGAACTTGTAGTTGAAGCTTGCGCCATACAGCCAGGCTTTACCACTAGAGTTAAAGGTATAGGTGCCTTCCTGCACGGTCACTTTCTGACCGTGCATGTAAGACACGCCGACGTCTACCGATGCATCGTCGTTAAACGCATAAGAGGCACCGGCGCTCAGCCACAAACGGTCCTGATCCGGGATAGAGATAGAACGCTTGTCAGCCGGAACCGGGCTGTCATCAAAGGCGATACCGCTGCGGAAGGTCCAGTTTTTGTCGTACTGGTAGGTGGTACCCAGTGCGATGCGGTAGGCATCGTGGAAACCTTCATCTTTATAGAACAGCGTCTGGCCGTTTGAGCCCGTTGCTTTCAGCTCCTGAAACTGACTCCAGCTGGTATAGGCCAGGCTATAGTGGACGGCCCACTGTGGTGCCACTTTATGCCAGCCTGAAACTTCCCACATTTCCGGCAGGTTTAAGGTTAACGCGCCGGGAACTGTAGAGCCGTTTGTACCTGTCGGGAGATTAGTAACTTCTGGGTTATTACGAGGATTGAATGGCAGGCTACTTTTATAGTCTCCATCAAAGTCAATTTTCACTTCGGAGCGGTAGGTAAAACCAAAACGGTTATTGTCATCGACTTCGTAGAGTACGCCAGCGTTCCAGCCGTAGCCCCATTTGTCCCCCTTAAGATAGGCAACTTGCGTATCTGCGGGTATACCGAGCCGTGCGCCCGCTTCACCAGCATAGCGCTCAATTTTAGCTTTGGCATATACAGCATCAAAACCTACCCCGAAGCTGAAATGCTCATTCAAACGATAAGTCGTGCTGAGGTTCAGGTTACCCGTCATCAGGTCAGTTTTGCCGCCCAGCCCGCCCGCGGTATAACCGTTGTTAAACTCTGTCGCCAGGCCGTAGTTAGACGTCGCTGACGCGCCTACCCACCACTTGTCATTGATCGGCTGGACGTAATGCAGGTTAGGGATCCATTGGTTCGGTGCGATGTTTTTCGCGTCCAGGCTGCGGCCCGTCGGGCTTTGGCCACTGATATCCACTTCAGGATCGATGTAAACCGCACCGATTGAAAATTCAGGGCGATCCATGAGTGCCATGGTTGCCGGGTTACGACTGGCTGAGGCCGCCGTATCACCCATTGCGCCTTCGCCAGAATAAGCGCGACCTAAACCAATGGAAGAAAATTCATTTAACTGAAATCCGGCTGCATATACGTTAGAGGAAATAAGCGCTACTGCAGCTGCCACGGCTGACTTTGCGAACAGGTTTTTATGGTTCATGACCACAACCTCATGTGAATTATTATTTAACGTTGTGACGTCGCGTAACAAGGAACGGCGGATTGTATGGACTGATGTCAAATGCACATATCAGACCAGTGCGGAGAGTATAGGTCCGACCTGTACACATGTTGCAATATTGTTTTTAAAATATTTCCAATTTGATAGGTGAAAATTCGATCTGCTTAACACTTCTCGGGAATAAATGGGCAGAGCGGCAGGAGCAAAACTGATCCACATCAAATTTTATTGTGATATTCGTCACTTAGCGCGGTGTGTGTAGCGGGTTGATAAGCCAGAGCGTAAAATTTTCAGCAGAAAACTCACCCACCTTATGATGTGATGTCAGGAGAAAATCATGACAAATGCTTTAAAAAAATGTAGCGCGACGGAAACGGCTGCCTGCTGTTGCGTTGATGTTGGTACGGTGATGGATAATTCAGACTGTACGGCCAGCTGGTCAGCATGGTGTAAAGATCGCGCCGATGCCGAAACGAAACTGGCGCAGCTGACGGAAAGGGCGCGCCAGGTCGAGTCAGAACCCTGCGTTATCGATTCCAGCATGGTGGAAGAGGCCGGTGGCGTGCAGCTTAATATCGACTTTACCTTTAGCTGTCAGGCCGAAACTCTGATTTTCCAACTGGGTCTACGTTAAACATTTCGGCGCCGCTGCTCCGCGGCGTTTTTCATTTTCGTGTTTCTTATCTCACTTTTCTCCTCCTGATGTTGGCGGCGCACCCGCTTGTGGTTAACACTGTGGATCAGGTCAGACCTCTTTCGGCAATGATGCCTCGGTCACGATGTACAGGTGGATACAATGAGCAAAGCGCAGTCACTGCTGACGCGTAATGGCGAGCGCATCGCCATCACCCACGGATTACGTACGCCTTTTCTTCGCCAGGCCACGGGTTTTCACGGCATCCCTGCGGTTGAACTGGGTCGCATGGTGATCAGCGAAATCATGGCCCGAAGTGAACTCCCGGTTGAGGTGATTGAGCAACTGGTCTTCGGTCAGGTGGTGCAAATGCCGGAAGCGCCAAACATCGCACGTGAGATCGTCTTAAGCAGTGGCCTGAGCGTCAATACCGATGCTTATAGCGTCAGCCGCGCCTGCGCCACCAGCTTTCAGGCGGTGGCAAACGTCACCGAAAGCTTACTGGCAGGTACGATTTCTGCCGGCATCGCAGGTGGGGCGGACTCCTCCTCTGTGCTGCCCATTGGAGTCAGTAAAACGCTGGCGCGCGCGCTGGTGGATATGAATAAAGCGCGTGGCTTTTCACAGAAGCTGCACATTCTCCGGCGGCTGCGCCCTAAAGATCTGTTACCGGTTCCGCCTGCCGTTGCGGAGTACTCCACGGGGTTACGTATGGGGGATACCGCAGAGCAGATGGCCAAAACGCATGGCATCAGCCGGGAAGAGCAGGATGCGCTGGCCCTGCGCTCGCATCAGCGCGCGGCCCAGGCCTGGCAGTCAGGCGTACTGAGTCAGGAGGTGATGGCCGCCTTTGTGCCGCCGTGGAAAGCGCCCATCGAGCAAGATAATAATGTGCGTATGGATGCAAAAGCCGCCGACTATGCCCGGCTGCGTCCGGCATTCGACCGTCAGCACGGTACCGTTACTGCGGCAAACAGTACGCCGCTTACCGATGGGGCTGCGGCGGTCATTTTAATGCGTGAAGGCCGGGCAAAAGAGCTTGGAATACAGCCGCTGGGCTATTTACGCAGCTATGCGTTTACCGCTATCGACGTCTGGCAGGACATGCTGTTAGGGCCGGCCTACGCCTCGCCGCTGGCGCTGGATCGTGCCGGGATAACCCTAAAGGATTTGACCCTGATTGATATGCACGAAGCCTTTGCCGCTCAGACATTAAGCAACCTGAAAATGTTTCGTGATGAACGTTTTGCCCGGGACGTGTTAAACCGCGCCCATGCGCTGGGCGAAGTTGACGAGGCACGTTTTAATGTCTCGGGCGGATCGATCGCCTTTGGGCATCCGTTTGCCGCAACCGGCGCACGCATGATTACCCAGACGTTAAATGAATTACGCCGCCGGGGCGGCGGGCTGGGTTTAGTCACAGCCTGCGCCGCCGGGGGTTTAGGGGCAGCAATGGTTCTGGAGGCCGAATAATGGAACAGAGCGCGTTCACATTACAGATGCGGGACGATCATGTAGGCGTGATCACCATTGATGTACCCAATGAAAAGATGAATACGCTTAAAGCGGCATTCGCGGCACAGATTGCGGTAATTATTGCGGAAGCACGCAAGCATCCGCAACTGCTGGGGCTGGTGCTGATTTCAGGCAAACCTGACAACTTTATTGCAGGGGCTGATATCAGCATGATCGATCGCTGCCAGAGCGCCCACGAGGCAGAAGCGCTGGCCAGACAAGGGCAGGACGTGATGGCGGCGATTGCGGCATTGCCATTTCCTGTGGTGGCGGCAATCCATGGTGCTTGTCTGGGCGGCGGGCTTGAGCTGGCGCTGGCCTGCAACGCGCGCATCTGTTCGCTGGACGATAAAACCCGTATTGGCCTGCCTGAAGTGCAGTTGGGGCTGCTGCCGGGGTCGGGCGGCACGCAGCGCCTGCCTCGCTTAATCGGCGTACAGAAAGCCTTACCGCTTATCCTTACCGGTAAGAACCTGCGGGCCAGGCAGGCGAAAAAGCTGGGCATTGTTGATGATGCCGTGCCGCAGGCCATCCTGCTTGACGCCGCCGTTGGACTGGTGAAGAAAGGGAAATACCGCAGAGCGCCGCTGCCCCTGCGCGATCGTCTGCTGCAGGGCCCGATGGCTCGTCAGGCGCTGTTCGCACTGGCCAGACGCGAAACAGATCGTAAAACCCAGGGTAACTACCCAGCGGCACGACGCATTATCGAGGTGGTTCGCATCGGCCTGGAGCAGAGCAGCCAGGCCGGTTACGCCGCGGAAGCGCGGGCGTTTGGCGAACTGGCGATGACGCCAGAGTCGGCCGCGCTGCGCAGCCTGTTTTTTGCTTCCACCGCCATCAAGAAAGAGAACGGCACCCAGGCTGAACCACGACCACTCCAACGGGTCGGTGTGCTGGGCGGCGGGCTGATGGGCGGCGGGATCGCCAGCGTCAGCGCCGTTAATGCGGGGCTACCGGTGCGCATCAAGGATATCAGTCTTAAAGGCATCAACCATGCCCTGCAAACCAGTTGGGATCTGCTGAGTAAAAAAGTGAAACGCCGGCAAATCAGTCCGGCACAGCGTCAGCAGCAGATGGCGCGCATCAGCGGCAGTACCGACTATCAGGGATTCACCCAGCGCGATATCGTGATTGAGGCGGTCTTTGAGGACCTGGATCTGAAAAGACAGATGGTGGCGGACGTCGAGGCGAACTGTCAGCCTCAGACGATCTTTGCTTCCAATACCTCATCGATTCCCATTGCCGAGATTGCGGCGACGGCACGGCGCCCGGAGAACATCATCGGCCTGCACTATTTTAGCCCGGTGGAAAAAATGCCGCTGGTCGAGGTGATCCCGCATGCCACGACATCGCCTGAAACGCTTGCCAGTACGGTAATGCTGGCACGGAAACAGGGTAAAACGCCGATAGTGGTGGCCGATAAACCTGGTTTTTACGTCAACCGTATCCTCACACCTTACATCAACGAGGCCATGCGCTGCGTGGTGGAGGGGGAACCGATCGATCACATTGATCGGGCGCTGGTGAAGGCGGGATTCCCGGTGGGGCCGGTTCAGCTACTGGATGAAGTTGGCATTGATGTCGGCAGTAAGATTTCACCGGGCCTGCAGCAGGCTTATGGCGAGCGGTTTGCCGCGCCTTCCGCGCTGGATGCCGTGATTAAAGACGGTCGCAAAGGACGCAAAAACGGTAGGGGATTCTACCTGTACGGATCGTCGCGTCTGTCGCGTAAGAAGGTCGATCCGGCGGTGTACGGCTTAGTGAAGACCCGGCCGGTGGCAAAGCAAAGCGGCGCCCAGATTGCCGAACGGTGCATGATGATGATGTTAAACGAAGCGGTGCGTTGCCTGGATGAGCAGGTTATCCGCTCGCCGCGGGACGGCGATATCGGTGCGGTGTTTGGCATTGGTTTTCCCCCCTTTTTGGGCGGGCCGTTCCATTACATCGACAGGCTGGGCGCGGCAGAAATCGTCAACAGATTAACGCGGCTTCAGCAACAGTACGGAGACCGTTTTGCGCCCTGTGACGCGTTGCTGCGCGCAGCGGAGCAGCAGACAAAGTTTTACACTTCTTCATAAATTCGAATACCCACTCCGATTCAGGGGGTTAGAAACGCGCCGCACAAGCGTGAGGCGCTGCACGAATCTGACAGGTGCTTATTTAATAAACAACCGGTTGACTATACTGAAGTCATTAGGGTACAACACGACGTTCATTCGCAGAATGAAGCGCCTGATGCGGATGCATCAGGCGATGTCGACAAACAACAGCGGTGCTTTATGCAAGTTTTTATCATGCGTCACGGCGATGCGGCTCTTGAGGCTGCCAGTGATTCAGTCAGGCCTTTAACGCTTTGTGGATGTGACGAATCACGTCAAATGGCGAACTGGTTAAAAGGTCAGTCTGTTGACATTGAACGTGTACTGGTCAGCCCCTATCTCCGTGCGCAGCAGACGCTTGCCACATTTCGTGAGGCGTTCCCTTTGCCAGAAGGGGAGGATATTTTGCCGGAACTGACCCCCGGCGGCGATCCCGGTCTGGTCGGATGCTATTTGCAGGCACTGGCGAATGAAGGGGTTAAATCGGCGCTGGTTATCTCCCACTTGCCACTGGTGGGCTATCTGGTGTCGGAGCTTTGCCCCCAGGAAACCCCACCGATGTTTGCCACCTCGGCCATTGCCTGCATTGACTTCGATCCGGCTGAAAGTCAGGGCAAACTGTTATGGCAGGTCAGCCCCAAAAAACTCGCGAAAGCGATGTAATAATGTCGGGCCATTTACTGGCCCGAACATGAAAACGACCCCCGAACGTCATTCCCGTCTGCTTCTTTCCCTGCAGGTCAGGCAATCACAAAACGTGATACTGAGCCCGCCAGCGTTTGCGCCTGGTCATGGAGCGCGCTTGCCGCCGCAGACGACTGTTCCACCAGGGCCGCGTTTTGCTGCGTCACGTTATCCATTTCAACGATAGCCACGCCGACCTGCGCAATGCCGCGGTTCTGCTCTTCAGACGCGTGAGAGATCTCGTTCAGTATCTCTGTCACATTGCTGACCGAGGTGACGATTTCTCCCATAGTGTTACCTGTCTGACTGACCAGCTGTGAACCGGCGCGGATGCGGGCAACCGAGTCCTGAATAAGCGCTTCGATTTCTTTTGCCGCCAGCGCGCTGCGCTGCGCCAGATTTCTCACTTCACTGGCGACGACGGCAAAACCACGGCCCTGTTCGCCAGCCCTTGCCGCTTCTACCGCGGCGTTCAGTGCCAGAATGTTGGTCTGAAACGCAATACTGTTAATGACGGAGGTGATCTCGGAGATTTTCCCCGAGCTGGCAGAAATTTCATCCATGGTGCTGACGACATTGGTCACCAGCTCTCCGCCACGGCTCGCCGTGTCAAAGGTTTGCTGCGCCAGCCTGCTGGAATGATGAATATTATCGGCGTTCTGTTTTACTGTCGCAGTCAACTGCTCCATGCTGGCTGCCGTTTGCGCAAGGGCCGCTGCCTGGCTTTCTGTCCGTGCCGATAAATCATTATTCCCGGAGGCGATTTCTGCGGAAGCCTGGCTGACGCTGGTGACGCCGCTGCGAATCCCGCTGATAATCCGTCGCAGTTCATCGCTCATCTCGCCTACCGCGCGCATGAGCTCGCCCAGCTCATCCCGACGGGTCGAGTTGAGCATGATGCTGAGGTTGCCACGCGCCATCTGGTTCGCCACGTTTAGCAGTTCAGAAAGTGGACGCGTCAGCTGTCGGGTAATGAACAGGGCGATAACAATACCTGCCACGATGGCAGCGATAACAATGGCAGCCATTAACCACACGGCCTGTCCGGCATCGTGATTGGTGGCATCCAGCTGTTGCGTAAACAAGTTATTGCTCATGTCCGTCAGGGTCTTACCCGCAACCGCCAGCTCGGCCGTGGCCTCTTCGCCTGCTTTCACGGAGGCCATCAGCGCATTAATGTCAGCTTGTTTCCCGTTAAGCTGTTCGCTGATTTTTGCGAGCGTTGCACTGTCTGACGGGTTAAGGCGAGGCGCAACCTGTGCGATAAGCCCGACGGTTTCAGTGAGGAAGTTGCTGAGTGCGCTGCGATCGGCATCTTTGTGCTCAAGGCCAAAGAGTTTCACCCGCACCGCGACGCCAGCCAGATGCTTATTGATTTCCTGTAAGGCTGCGGCAACCTGCGCGTCATTGCTGCTGCTCGTGGCAAGCTGGCTGATCCCCCGCATTTCTTCTTCGACAGACAGGCTTTGTAAAGCCTGAGCCCCATTACGGACGGCCTGCACGGTTTCGGCCCGTTTCTGCCGGTAAGTGGCAATGGCGGACGGCATCGCCGTAATCATGGCCTGCTGACTGGCATCCCAGCGGAAAGCGCCCAGGTTTTTCAGATTCTGATCCACCTCTTTCAGCATGGTTTCGTTTATGTCGATGAATTTCTCATCATGCGTTTTAACGAACTGCAGTCGGGCATCTTTGGCCTGTGAAAACCGATCGTTGACACTTTTCAGCTCCCTGAGCTTTTCGGCCCGGACGCTAATATCGTTGAGGTTTTTAATACCGCATATCGCCACGGCCAGACTCAAAAGCAAAATCAGTCCAAAACCGAGCATTAACTTTTTACCTACGTTTAAATTCTCAAAAAAATGACTTAATGCGCTCATTCAAAATGTTCCCTTGGTCAATACGCCAAAATGTTGAAGCCTAATGTGCCTAAATGCCTAGACGTTATCGGCAAGGGAAAACTTGTATTGAATATAAATAGTTTCTTAAGCAAATAGTCTGCGTCAGCCTGAACAGAAAGCAGCAGAACGCCTGGCCAAACAGGGGCGGGATCGGGCGTTTAAGGGGAGCGACGTGTGAGTCCGTTTAACGGGCTCACACGTCAAAGGGGGAGGCAGCGGGGCAAGGTGCTTAAGCCGTTTTGCTGCCTGAATGTCAGGGCAGCTCTGGCGGTTGCCACTCTTCTACTTCAATCAGCACCAGCAAGGCAGCGTCGCCACCAAACATTTTAGGTGCCTGGTGAAAGGCCATTACCCAGGGATGTTGAGCCAGCCAAAGCGGCGTTTGCTGCTTTAGAATATGTTTACCATGTCCGGTCATCACGCTGGCGCAAAAAAGGTGTTCGCGACGACAGGCGGCAATTAGCGCGCCTAACTCCTGCTTGGCCTGCATCTGTGTTAACCCATGCAGATCGAGAAAAATCTCTGGCGTGTAATCGCCCCGACGCAGCTTTTTCAGCTCAAAATGGCTCACGTCCGCGCGCACATAGCGCGTCGCCCCTTCAGTGGAAAGCAGCGGCTGGAACTCATCGGAAAAGTAGTGGCTGTTATCCGCCTGTTCAGACAGCAGCCTTTTTATCGGCACTTCCCGGGTTTTAACCGCCGGTTTGTGTACGATAGTGTCTTGTTTTAACTGACGCGTTCCTGTCATCAACTGGCGAAACAGCGCTTGATCATCCTGGCTCAGGGGGTTTTTTTTACTCATGGGTGGTGAATCATGTCTGAGGTGGCTGATTAACAGCAGAAGCCGATACCTTACCGTTAACCGTCATTAATTGTCAGCTTTTTCACCTTGCTGCGCTGAATTCTCCTCGGCTTCGTGGCAAACTATCGGCCGAATTAGTAAAAGGCCTGCGGAGGGCTACGTGGACAAAATTTTCGTCGATGAGGCAGTGAACGAACTGCACACCATTCAGGATATGCTGCGCTGGTCAGTGAGCCGCTTTACGGCTGCCGGAATCTGGTACGGACACGGCACAGATAACCCCTGGGACGAAGCTGTCCAGCTGGTCCTGCCCACGCTGTGGTTGCCCCTGGATATCCCTGAAGACATGCGCAACGCGCGCCTTACGGCCAGCGAACGCCATCGTATTGTTGAGCGCGTCATTCGCCGCGTGAACGAGCGCATTCCGGTCGCCTATCTCACGAATAAAGCCTGGTTCTGCGGCCATGAGTTTTACGTTGATGAACGGGTTCTGGTTCCCCGTTCGCCCATTGGGGAACTGATTGAAAACCGCTTTGCTGGTCTGATCACGGACAAACCGCGACATATTCTGGACATGTGCACCGGCAGCGGCTGTATTGCGATTGCCTGCGCCTATGCCTTTCCGGACGCAGAAGTGGATGCAGTGGATATTTCCCACGATGCGCTGGCGGTCGCCGAGCAAAATATTGAAGAGCACGGCCTGATTCATCACGTCACGCCGATCCGCGCCGATCTGTTCCGCGAACTCCCGCCGGTGCAGTACGACCTGATCGTGACGAATCCGCCCTATGTCGATGCGGAAGATATGGACGATCTGCCGAGCGAGTATCAGCATGAACCCGAACTGGGGCTGGCGGCGGGTAGCGATGGCCTTAAACTGGTGCGCCGCATTCTTGCCTGCGCGCCGGGCTACCTGAGCGAGCAGGGCGTGCTGATTTGCGAAGTGGGCAACAGCATGGTGCACATGATGGAACAGTATCCCGATGTGCCCTTTACCTGGCTGGAGTTCGACAATGGCGGCGACGGCGTCTTTATGCTCACCCGCCAGCAGATCGTGGATGCACAGCACCATTTCTCATTTTATAAAGACTAAAAGGATGGGCGAACTTTCGCCCGTCAAACCGTAACAAGGAATCTCAATGGCCGGAAACAGCATCGGACAGTTCTTTCGCGTCACCACCTTTGGTGAATCTCACGGTATTGCCCTGGGCTGTATTGTTGATGGCGTGCCGCCGGGCATCCCGTTAACCGAAGCCGATATCCAGCACGATCTCGACCGTCGTCGTCCAGGCACGTCGCGCTATACCACCCAGCGCCGTGAGCCGGATCAGGTGAAAATTTTGTCTGGCGTGTTTGAAGGTGTGACCACCGGTACCTCGATCGGCCTGCTGATTGAGAACACCGATCAGCGCTCGCAGGATTATGGTGCCATTAAAGATCTGTTCCGTCCTGGCCATGCGGATTACACCTATGAGCAGAAGTACGGTACGCGTGACTACCGTGGTGGCGGCCGTTCATCAGCACGCGAAACCGCGATGCGCGTGGCTGCTGGGGCGATTGCCAAAAAATATCTGCAGATGAAGCACGATATTGTGGTTCGCGGCTATCTGGCGCAGATCGGCGACGTGGCCTGTGAACTGAAAGACTGGAGCATTGTGGAAGATAATCCTTTCTTTTGCCCGGATGCGGACAAGCTGGACGCGCTGGACGAGCTGATGCGCGGCCTGAAGAAGGAAGGCGATTCGATTGGGGCCAAGGTCACGGTCATGGCGGAAAACGTACCACCAGGCCTGGGCGAGCCGGTTTTTGATCGCCTGGATGCCGACCTGGCGCATGCGCTCATGAGCATTAATGCGGTGAAAGGGGTAGAAATCGGCGACGGTTTTGCCGTGGTTAATCAGCGTGGCAGTCAGCATCGCGATGAAATTCGCGCCAGTGGTTTCCAGAGCAACCATGCGGGCGGTATTCTGGGCGGCATCAGCAGCGGTCAGACAATCAGCGCCAATCTGGCCATGAAGCCCACCTCCAGTATTACCGTGCCGGGGAAAACCATCACCCGCGACGGCGAGGAAGTGGAGATGATCACGAAAGGTCGCCACGATCCCTGCGTGGGCATCCGTGCCGTGCCGATTGCCGAAGCCATGATGGCCATCGTGCTGATGGATCATCTGCTGCGCCAGCGCGCGCAGTGTGGCGATGTGCACTCCACCGTGCCACGTTGGTAAGCCAATGAAAATTTTGCTGATGGTGAGCGCGCTGTTGTTGAGCGCGGCCAGCCTGGCGGCGACGCCGTGGCAGCGCATCCAGCACCCGATTGCGGGTCAACCGACGGCTATTGGTGGCTTTGCCAATGGCTGTATTGTGGGTGCGCAGGCTTTACCGCTTAATTCGCCTGATTATCAGGTGATGCGTCAGGATCAGCGCCGCTATTTCGGGCATCCCGATCTGATCCTGTTTATCCAGCGCCTGGCCACCCAGGCCCATAGCCTCCAGCTAGGAAACGTGTTGATTGGCGATATGGGCATGGCGGCGGGCGGGCGCTTCAGCAGTGGACATGCCAGCCATCAAACCGGGCTGGACGTGGACATCTGGCTGCAACTGCCTAAAACCCGCTGGAGCGCGCAGCAGCTGCTTAAGCCCCAGCCGCTGGACCTCGTCACCGCCGACGACAAGAACGTGGTGGCGCGCCACTGGCAGCCTGAGATTGACAGCCTGATTAAGCTGGCGGCGAAAGATGAAGATGTCACGCGTATTTTCGTCAATCCGGCGATTAAAAAGCAGCTGTGTGCCGATGCAGGCACAGACCGGGCCTGGCTGCGTAAGGTGCGTCCTTGGTTTGCGCATCGCGCCCACATGCACGTCCGTTTACGCTGTCCGCAGGGCAGCCCCGACTGTGAAGAGCAGGCACCGCCGCCTGCCGGTGACGGCTGCGGCGCAGAACTGCAAAGCTGGTTTTTGCCCAGGCAGCCTGGCTCTGCACCGGTGAAACGTGAACCGCCGCCGCTGCCTGCGGCCTGTCAGGCACTGCTGGATAAACATCTACTGTAAGGGTTCCCATGGAATGGTTCGTTGTCAGCCCGTTGTTGGTCGCGCTGCTGTTTTTCATTGCGCTGCTGGCAGGTTTTATTGACTCCATTGCGGGCGGCGGCGGACTGTTAACCGTTCCCGCGTTGCTGGCGGCCGGGCTGTCACCGGCTCAGGCGCTGGCAACCAACAAGCTGCAGTCGGTCGGCGGATCGTTCTCGGCCAGCCTCTATTTTGTCCGGCGCGGGGCGATTAAGCTGAGCGAGCAGCGGCTGAATATCGCCATGACCTTTTTGGGGGCGGTTGGCGGTGCCATTCTGATCCAGCACCTTCAGGCTGATTTTTTGCGTCAGGTGCTGCCGCTGTTGTTGATTGCTATTGGCATGTGGTTTCTGCTGATGCCGCGCATCGGTGAAGACGATCGCGTTCACCGCCTGCAGGGGCTGCCTTTTGCCCTGGTCGGCGGTGGCTGTATCGGCTTTTATGATGGCTTCTTTGGACCCGGTGCGGGCTCTTTCTACGCGCTGGGCTTCGTGACGCTATGCGGCTACAACCTGGCGAAAGCCACCGCCCACGCCAAACTGCTCAATTTCACCTCAAACTTGGGCAGCCTGCTGTTTTTTATGTTTGGTGGCAAAGTGGTCTGGGGCACGGGACTTATCATGATGCTGGGGGCTTTTTGCGGGGCTCGTTTGGGCGCCAGGCTGGTGCTGGCACGCGGACAAAGGCTGATTCGCCCGATGGTGGTCATCGTTTCGGCGGTGATGAGCATCAAGCTGCTCTGGGACAGCCACGGCAGCGAATTGATGGCCTGGCTGAGCACGCTGAATCTGTAATACTTTTACGTGATGACTTAATGACAACAACACATAATTACGCGCAGCTTATTACGCTGTTTGATGACTGCTTTAGCCACGATTTTCAGACCCGTCTAATTAAAGGCGATGACGAACCGATCTATCTTCCAGCGGATGATGAATCACCATGGAACCGGGTGGTTTTTGCTCATGGGTTTTATGCCAGCGCGCTGCATGAAATTTCACACTGGTGCATTGCTGGCGAAGCCCGGCGTAAGTTAGTGGATTTTGGCTACTGGTATTGTCCGGACGGACGCGACGCGCAAACGCAGAGCCAGTTTGAAGCGGTTGAGGTGAAGCCGCAGGCGCTGGAGTGGATGTTTTGTGTAGCCGCAGGCTTTCCCTTCAACGTCAGTTGTGACAATCTCGAAGGCGATTGTGAGCCAGATCGCATTGGCTTTCAGCGTAAAGTTCATGCCCAGGTCATGAGCTATCTGGCGTCGGGTATTCCTGAGCGCCCCGCACGCTTTATTTCAGCCCTGGCTGACTATTATGGCAGGCCTTCTCTGACCGCATCGCAGTTTCCCTGGCCGGACGATCTGTGATGCATAAGGGACTTAATAACAGAGGAATGATGAGATGATCGCAGAATTTGAGGCACGTATTCTGGCCCTGATTGACGATATGGTTGAGCACGCCAGTGACGATGAGCTATTTGCCAGCGGTTATCTGCGCGGCCACCTCACTCTGGCAGTCGCTGAAGTGGAACTGCTGGACGACCACACGCCGCAGGCGCTACAGATTCAGGTGACACGTAGCCTGCAAAATGCCATTGCTGCCGGGGAGTTATCGCCACGGGACCAGGCGCTGGTGATTGGCATGTGGGATAACCTGTTTTTACAGGCCCGTCAGACGGCTTGAGTAGTCAGGGCGGCAGACCGCCCTGTGCTATTTCCCCGCTTTTTTACCCTTCAGTAGTTTTCTTACCCAGTAACGATTGGGATGAAGCGCCGCGAGCGTGTTGAGGTCCAGCGGCTGGGGTTCACCGCTAAGCTGAGCCGCCAGCACTTCCGCCGCCAGGGGGGCGCTGCACAGCCCGCGTGAGCCAAGCGCACCAAACAGATAAAGGCCAGGGAAACAGGGTGCCATTTCGCTCTCGGCCTCGCGGGCGCGCTGCTGAGCAAGATCGGCATAAACGTCAAGCGTTGCCACGTAATCCGGCACGCTGCCGACCATGGGCAAATGATCGCGTGTGGCGCAGCGCACGCCATTGCGCGCCTCGCCCTCACTGACGTCCACGTCATTCACCCAGTCGCTGTGTGGCAGGCAGTGCTGCAGACGGCTGCGGTTTTGCTGCTGATCGTCTTCGCGATAGGCGGTAGAGGTGTCGCCACGATGATAGCTGGCCCCGATACAGTGCGTACCAAACTGCGGGCTGGCTGGCGTGAGGTAGCCGTCATAGCAAAGTACCGTTTTCAGTGCCGACAGGGCCGGTGAAGCCGGGATATGGCTGACCTGACCGGCGACCGGGTAAACCGGCAGGGCATCGGTCTGAGGCAGATCGGTCATGGCATGACCATTAGCCAGCACCACAGCCTGATGCTGGGTTGCGGGCTTTTCGTCAAAGGTTAACTGCCAGCCTTGCTGAACCTGCGTCAGTGCGGTGACGCGGTGCAGCCAGTGAATGCGTAATCCACGCTGCTCGCAGTGGGACAGCAGGGCTGTGGTTAATTCGGCCGGGGCCAGCCAGCCGCCCAGTGGATAAAATATACCTCCGCAATCCAGCGCCACATTTGCCAACGCGGCTGCCTCGTCCTGGTTGACGCCAAAGGCGACCTCAGCCGGTAGGGCCATATCCAGCATCTGCGCAATCTTACTGGCACTTTTCTCGTCCCAGCCCAACTGCAATACGCCGCTCCAGTCATGTTCATAAGGCAGATCGAGTTGATCATACAGGCGACGGGCAAAACTGAATGCGGCAGGAAAGAAAGCCGCCAGGGCAGGATCGTGCTGGTTAAGGAGCGGATAGAGCGCGCCCTGACGATTACTGGACGCCCCCAGCGCGGGTGCCTCGTCAGCGCAGTAGAGCGTCACGCGAAAGCCCCGGCGAAGTAAGGCAAGGGCCAGCGTCGCGCTGGCAACGCCGCCGCCGACCAGGGCGATCTCCTTACCGGACAGGGCAGGGCGCGCATACCAGGGCTGGCGATGAGTCAGCGCAGGCGCGGCCTCAAGCGAACCGCACAGCATTTCCCGTTTCGGCCCAAAGCCTTTACGCCGGGTCACCGCAAAGCCCGCCTGTTGCAACCCGCGCCGCACAAAACCCGCTGCCGTAAAGGTTGCAAATGTGCCCCCTGGCCGGGCCAGTTTCGCCATCGACGCAAACAGTTCCGGCGTCCACATATCGGGATTTTTCGACGGCGCAAAGCCATCCAGAAACCAGGCATCCACCTGGCGATGCAGACTGTCATCAAAATTATCAATTAGCGCATTAATATCGCCTAACCACAGGTCCAGTGTGACGCGGCCCGAATCAAATAACACCCGCTGGCAGCCTGGCAGTGCCAGCGGCCACTGGTGCTGGAGCTGTTCAGCCCAGGGGGCCAGTTCGGGCCAGTGCTGGTGGGCCGCCGTTAAATCGGCCTGCGTCAGGGGGAATTTTTCAAAACTGATGAAGTGCAGACGTTTTAGGGGCGCGTCAGGATAATGTTGCTGGAAGGAATCAAAGGCCTGCCAGAGCGTGAGAAAGTTCAGGCCTGTGCCAAACCCGCTTTCGGCAACAATGAGCAGATCGCGCGGGTGCTGATGAAAGCGTTGTGGGAAATCATTGCCACCCAGAAAGACATAACGTGTCTCTTCCAGACCGTTGTCATTGGAAAAATAGACGTCGTCAAACGCTCGGGAAACAGGTGTACCCTGTTCGTTCCAGCTCAGTCTGGCGTGTTCAACCTGGGGTGTTTTCACAGTAAAGGCTCATTTTTCAGGGAGTGTCAGGATCTTATCGGTCGGCGTGACATGACGCAAATTTACAAAAGGAAATGGCTGATCGGACTTGTTCGGCGTACAAGTGTAAGCTAGAGTGCTCGTCAAATAACAGAAGTGGTGAGGAAGATTGAATGAAACGTGCTGTGATTACTGGCTTAGGGATCGTTTCCAGTATTGGTAATAACCAGCAAGAGGTGCTGGCATCTCTGCGTGAGGGCCGCTCAGGCATCACTTTTTCCCAGGAGATGAAAGATTCCGGCATGCGTAGTCACGTCTGGGGTAACGTTAAACTCGATACTACCGGCCTCATCGATCGCAAAGTTGTGCGTTTTATGAGTGATGCGTCCATCTATGCTTACCTGTCTATGGAAGAAGCCATCAAAGATTCTGGCCTGAGCAACGAAGCTTACCAGAATAACCCTCGCGTAGGTCTGATTGCAGGATCTGGCGGTGGTTCCCCACGTTTTCAGGTTTTTGGTGCGGATGCCATGCGCAGCCCACGCGGTCTGAAAGCCGTAGGGCCTTATGTGGTGACTAAGGCAATGGCGTCAGGCGTTTCAGCCTGTCTGGCTACGCCGTTTAAAATCCACGGCGTGAACTATTCAATCAGCTCTGCCTGTGCGACCTCCGCGCACTGTATCGGTAACGCGGTTGAACAGATTCAACTGGGCAAACAGGATATCGTTTTTGCGGGCGGCGGCGAAGAGCTGTGCTGGGAAATGGCCTGTGAGTTTGATGCAATGGGCGCACTTTCTACGCGTTATAACGACACGCCAGAAAAAGCCTCACGGACCTATGACAACGAACGTGATGGCTTCGTCATTGCGGGCGGCGGCGGTATGGTCGTGGTTGAAGAACTGGAACATGCGCTGGCGCGTGGCGCGCACATCTACGCTGAAATCGTGGGCTATGGCGCAACGTCGGACGGAGCAGACATGGTTGCGCCATCCGGTGAAGGCGCAGTGCGCTGCATGAAGATGGCGATGCACGGTGTGGATACGCCAATCGACTACCTGAACAGCCACGGAACCTCTACGCCAGTCGGTGATGTGAAAGAGCTGGGTGCCATTCGCGAAGTGTTCGGCGACAACACGCCGTATATTTCTGCAACCAAAGCGATGACCGGCCACTCCTTAGGGGCGGCGGGCGTGCAGGAAGCTATCTACTCGCTGCTGATGCTGGAGCACGGTTTTATTGCCCCAAGCATCAATATCAGCTCGCTGGACGCGGCGGCAGAAGGGATGAATATTGTGACTCAGCCAACTGAAAAAGCGCTGACCACGGTAATGTCAAACAGCTTTGGCTTTGGTGGCACCAACGCCACGCTGACAATGCGTAAATACCAGGCTTAATGCCCGGTTAAAAACGTGGCGTCGCGCTGCCCGGCACGACGTGAACCCTGCGAAAAGGTCGGCTTGCCGGCCTTTTTTGTTTTGGTTATCCCTCAGCGACGGTTGGGTGATGAGCCCGATGAAAGCAGCCTCACCAGCTTATCGCACCCGGCCACTATCTCATCTGGCGTCAGCGCCGCAAAACCCAGAATCCAGCCTTGCTGACGCGCGCCATCGCCGTAGAGCGGACTCAGGCGAGGCAGCAATAACCCCATCTTCTCGGCCTGTAAGCTCAGCCTCGCTTCGTCGCCCTGCCGCAGAGCAACGGTTGTCTGCAGTCCACCCGGGCAGGGAAAGGGCCTGAGCCAGGGCGTCAGGCGTTGCGCTATCTGCTCGAGTAAGCGATCGCGGCGGCTATGGTAAAGCTGGCGCATCAAACGCAGGTGGCTGGCAAAATGCCCCTGCTGCATAAATTCCGCCGTTACCGCCTGGGGCAGCAGGGCGCTGTGCCCGTCAAGCAGGCTGCGCGCGCGACCTAAGGGCGCGACCAGCGGGCCGGGCACCACCATCCATGCCAGACGTAGCGACGGAAACAGCGATTTTGAAAATGTGCCGAGGGTAATGACCCGGTTATCGTTGTCGAGTCCGTGCAGCGCAGACGCAGGGCGATCGTCATAGTGAAACTCGCTGTCGTAATCGTCTTCAATCAGCCAACTGCCGTTGCGCCGTGCCCAGTCCAGCCAGGCCAGACGGCGCGGCAGGCTTAATGACACGCCGGTGGGATACTGATGCGAAGGCGTCAGATACATCAGCTTTGCTGTTCCGGCTTGAGGAATCGCCCCCTCGGCATCCACCTGAATGCCGCGCACCCGTGCGCCTGCAGCAAGAAAGGCATTGCGCGCCCCCGCATAGCCCGGCTCTTCCATCCAGGTCTCATCACCGGGATCAATCAGCATTAACGACAGCAGCTGCAGCGCCTGCTGTGAACTGGTCAAAATAATCACCTGCTCAGCCTCACAGTGAACCCCACGAGACAGGGCAAGGTAGTCTGCAAGCGCGTGGCGAAGTGGCAGGTACCCCAACGGATCGCCATAGCCCATGACGCCAGGGCCTGCGGTGCGCTGCACGCGGGCGGTTAAGCGCCGCCAGAGGGGATGAGGAAAGGCGCGCAAATCTGGCGAACCTGCCGAAAAGGCATACGGAAAGGGCGCATCCTGACAACCGCCTGTCGCCAGTATCTGATGGCCGCGCTGCGAGAAATGCGCCATGCGGTCAGCGCGGGGGCGCGGCGCGCTGACCGGCAGCGTGATGGCAACGAAGCTACCGCGACCGGACTCCCGCCGCAGGTAGCCTTCACTTTCAAGCTGAGCGTAAGCCGCTTCAACCGTAACGCGTGACAGATTCAAATCGGCAGCCAGCTGACGGCTGGAGGGCAGTTTCTGACCCGCCTGAAGGTGCGCGGTCTCTATCCACTGGCGAAGCGTGGCGCACAGGCGGTCGCGCAGACCGCCGGTTGCCTGATGATGAAACAGTTGCAGCAGCGGGGAAGTCATCGTGGTCTTATGGGCTCATTGAAAGCGGTATTATCCAGCAGTCCACTTTGCCGTAAACTGCCTGTCTGCCACAACAGGAGAAAAAACGATGTCATCTGTTTTAGGTTTTCCCCCCGCGTCACCGCAGCAGAGCCTTGCATATCTGCAGGCCAAACTGGCTTATTACACCGATGCCTGGGATCTGGCTGACGATCTGGCCCATCAGCGACCGGGCGTTGTCGTCATTGATGCCCGTCAGATCGAGGCTTACCGCGCCGGTCATCTCTGCGGAGCAATAAATTTTCCGCATCGGGAAATGAATGAAGCCAGCACAGCCGGACTGGATCGCAACCTGCTGTATGTGACGTACTGTGATGGCATTGGCTGCAATGGTTCGACCAAAGCGGCTTATCAGATGGCGTTGCTGGGATTTAAGGTCAAGGAACTGATTGGCGGGCTGGATTTCTGGAAGCGCGATGGCCATCCCATGGCATGGGGCGACGAGCCGGGAGAATGGCCGCAGACGGCTTCTGCGGCATCCTGTGGGTGTTAACTTACAGCACCAGCCAGAGTAAAAAGGCCAGAACGATTAACCCGACGATCGCGCTCAGCACCGGGCGCGCTGCCAGCGGCTGCAGCACAGGCGGCAGCGAGCCGGAGATGGGCGCCCAGATGGGATGCGGATTCAGTTCGTTATCGGCCAGGGCTTGCTCGTGTGCTCTTTCTGCGCGACGTGCAAACAGGAAGTTAAGCAGATCCTGGGTTTGCGTCGGGGTCAGCACCATCTGAGGCGTGGCCTGAAAGCGTTGCAGGCTGTAGTCTTCCAGCATCTGCTGTTCACGCTGATCCAGAGGGTGTTTCAGCGAGGTTTCAATCAGCTGCAACGTCGGCGCACTGTGCTGGCTTAACGTCTGACGGACCTGTAAATACTGAGTGAGCAGCGGATAGTGGCGTGACGGGATCGGATCGCCACTGGTCAGGTTTACCAGCTTTAGTGCGGCGGTCCATATTTTGCCACTGGATTCGCCCGTCGCGGCAGCCAGGCGCACAATTTGCTGATTCAGCGCCTGATGCTCGGCAGGCAGCAGCGTGCGATCGCTGCTGCGGCTCTGCTGAGGTTGCGGAATGGCCATCTGACCATTTTGCAGCATGGTCAGCACCTGACGAAGCTGATCCTGGGTTAATGCGCTCAGCACCGTCTGACCAAACTGCTGGCGGATAAAATCACTTACCGCCTGGCGGTTATTGCCTTTGGGCAACAGGTCGGTGAGTTGCGTCATTAACTGACGCGTACCGTGACCGGTCTGCACCTGCGCCAGGCGGTTGTTAAGAAACTGCTCCGCAGCCGGAAAATGGCGTGACTGGAGTTCTGCTTCGCTTTTAACACCGACTTCATGACGCAGGCCGGCCCAGAGCTCAGGCGCTTTAAGCGTGCTGAGCGACATGATGCGCACAATCAGGCGCTCAAGCGTCGTGCGCTGGGCAGGAGAAAGGGGTTGTTCACCGGCAACACTTCCCGTACGCGGGGCGTCAGTTTGCGGATTAACAGATGAACGATCGCCGACCGGCACACCGGGGCCGCTGACAGGTTGCATGGCGGATTCCTTGGGAAACAGAACAGCGTGGGGTGCGCCGGAAACAGAATACACTATGATAACAAAAGCCCCTGGGAAATCCACGGGGCTTGTGTGTTTCGAACAAAGATTTACTTACTGATGCGCGTGAGCGGGCTTACGGCGCAGCCGTTTCCATAGCAGCGGCACGATTAATACGGCAACGGCGAGGATCAACAGGACTTTCGCAATCGGACTTTCCCACAGAATGCCCATCTCACCGTTGCTGATCGACAAGGCACGCCGCAGGTTTTGCTCCAGCATTTCACCCAGCACGAAACCTAAAATCAGCGGGGACATGGGGAAATCCATTTTCCGCAGGATATAGCCGAAAATCCCCAGTCCGACCATCAGCAGCAGGTCAAAGGTGGTGCTGTGCACCGCATAAACGCCCACGGCCGAGATGGCGGCGATAGCCGGAACTAAAAACCACAGCGGAATCGTCAGCATCCGCGCAAACACGTTGATCATCGGGATGTTCATGATCAGCAGCATCAGGTTACCAATCAGCAGCGCGGCAATCAGTCCCCAGACGATATCCGGCTGTTCGGTAAACATCGCAGGTCCAGGCGTGATGTTGTACAGCGTCAGCGCACCGACCATGACCGCGGTGGTGCCGGAACCGGGAATGCCCAGGGTCAGCATCGGAATAAACGAGCCGCAGGCGGAGGCGTTGTTCGCCGCTTCCGGCGCAGCCACACCGCGAATATCGCCCTTACCAAACTGATCGCTGCCAGTGATTTTTTTCTCGGCCATGTAGGCGATAGCACTGGCGATAGTAGCGCCCGCGCCGGGCAGCACGCCCACAAAGAAGCCGATAAATGAGGCACGCAGTGTGGCACCCGTAGACATAGCGGCCTCTTTCATATTGAACATCATGCGGCCACTGGCACGCACCACCTTTTGCCCGCTATGGGTGGATTCCAGCATCAACAAAATTTCGCTCACTGAGAACAGGCCAATGACGACCACGACAAACTGGATGCCGTCAGAAAGGTGAACGCTGTCAAAGGTGAAGCGATAGACTCCGGTATTCGCGTCCACGCCCACGGTCGCCATGCTCAGCCCGATCAACGCCGACAGAAATGATTTAAGCGGGTTCTGACTCATCATGCTGCCCAGACAGGCAATGGCGAAGACCATAAGCGCAAAATATTCGGCTGGGCCAAACGCCAGCGACCAGCGGGCCAGCAGCGGTGCGAATAAGATGATGCCGATGATAGCGATGGTGGAACCGACAAAGGAGCTGACGGCAGAAATTGACAGCGCCACGCCCGCTTTACCTTGCTGCGCCATCGGATAGCCATCCAGTGCGGTCATAATGGCGCCGGCATCGCCCGGAACGTTGAGCAGTATCGACGAAATACGTCCGCCGTATTCACAGCCCAGATAAACGGTGGCCAGGAGAATCAACGCGGATTCTGCAGGCAGGTGCAGGGCGAACGCCAGCGGCATCAAAATCGCTACGCCGTTGATCGGCCCGAGTCCCGGCAGTAAGCCTACGATGGTGCCGATAAAGCAGCCGATAAGGGCAATCAGCAGATTTTCCGGCGTCATGGCAACGGCAAAGCCGTGCATCAGGAAAGACCAGGTTTCCATCATTTCTCTCCTTAATTAAACAGGCTGCCAGCAGGCAAGGTAACGTCCAGTAGATGGTCGAAGGCGTAAAACAGTGACCATCCCATTACACCGCCGGACAGCACAGCGGCCCACCAGCGCGCGCCAAACAGCAGGCCGATACCAAACGTCAGCAGCGAGGTCGCTAACGGGAAGCCCAGGGTTTCAAACATCCCGCCGTACACCAGCATCATCGCCGCCAGCGCCACCAGGCGTTTCAGTGTGGCGGGCGTGGGCCACTGGATGGCATCCGGTTTTCTCAGCAGCAGCATCACGGCACAGAAAGCCATCAGGCTGAGAAGCACCAGCGGAAAAGGACGTGGGCCGACAGGCTCATAGCTGTATTCACTCTGAATCTGCCAGGCGATAACCAGTCCCGCCAGGCACAGCACTAGCCACAAGGTGGCAAAAATACGATCGCTCATGATCTCTCCCGCTTACTTAGCCAGACCAAAGGATTTCGCCTGCTCGCGATAGGCGGCAACCTGGTCTTTCACGTATTTATCCAGTTCAGCACCAAACATATTGAATTCGAACAGGCCTCGCAGTTCGCGCTGCTTCTTGAATTCCGGGGTTTGCACCATTTTCTCAAAGGCGCTCTGCCACCACTGATAATCGGCATCGCTGACTTTAGGGCCAAGATAGAAGCCGCGAATAATCGGCCATTCCACGTTAAAGCCCTGCTCTTTGGCGGTAGGAATCGAGGCCAGCTGATCGGGCAGGCGTTTGTCTGCCATTACCGCCAGCACGCGCAGTTTGCCCCCTTGTAAATGCGGCACCATCTCGCTGAGATCGCCAGACATCACCTGAATATGATTACCCAGCAGGGCGGTGACGACTTCACCACCGCCTTCAAACGCGACATAGCGCATTTTGCGCGGATCAATACCGGCTTCTTTTGCGACCAGCGCCGTTTTCATCCAGTCCTGGCTGCCGATAGAGGCACCCGCACCCACCACCACTTTGGTGGGATCTTTTTTCATATCCGCCATGAGTTCGCCCAGGTTTTTCCACGGCGCGTCTTCACGCACGGCAATCATGCCGTAATCGGTACCGATCGCCGCCAGCCACTTCACGTCATCAACCGAGTAGCGACCAAATTTTCCCTGCGACAGGTTCAGCAGCGATCCCCCCGAAAAGGCCACGACCGTACCGGCTTCGGCAGGACGCTGCGCAACGATCGCGTTATAGGCCACCGCGCCTACGCCACCTGGCATGTAGGTAATGCGCATCGGCTTCTCGATCTGCTTCGTTTCCATCAGCGAAACCTGAATCAGCTTACAGGTCAGGTCGAAACCGCCGCCGGGTTTAGCCGGTGCGATGCATTCTGTTCTGTCGGGTGCAGCAGCATAACCTGATGAGGAGAACATAAGAGCCAGTAGGGCAGAGGCGAGGGCGGTGTGGATTATTTTTTTCATCGTGCGCTCCATCTTTGTTTCAGAGTGTGATTACTACCGACTATTCGGTGTTATTGAATTGTTAAAACAGCAACCTTTCATTTACCTTTCATTCATGAGGTTTAGTGAAAGGATGTGATATGCGTCTCTTACTGGTGGAAGACACGGCCGAGCTGGCGCGATGGTTACAGAAGGCGTTAACACAAAAAGGCTTTGCTGTGGACTGGGTGGCGGACGGCCTGGCGGCCGATCACAGCCTGCAAAGCGAAGACTATGCGCTGGTCGTGCTGGATGTCTCTCTGCCGCGCCTGGACGGCATTGAAGTATTAACCCGGCTGCGCCGCCGGGGACAAACTGTGCCGGTACTGATGCTGACCGCGCGCACTACGCTGGATGACCGCGTGCGCGGTCTGAACACGGGGGCGGATGACTATCTGACCAAACCCTTTGAACTGGATGAGTTGGACGCGCGCCTGCGAGCGTTAATGCGGCGTTCGCAGGGGCAATCGCCACAAAACAAAACGCTGGGCCAGTTGGTACTGAACGGCGAGGGTTACTTTTTGCTGGCCGAAAAACCGCTGGCACTGACGCCGCGAGAATCCAGCGTGCTGACCACGCTGATGCAGCGTCAGGGTCGCCCGGTCTCGCGGCAACATTTGTATGAACAAACCTTTACGCTGGCGGATGAAGCCAGCCCGGAAAGTATTGAACTCTATGTGCATCGGGTGCGCAAAAAACTGGCCGGAAGTGATGTCGGTATTGTGACGCTACGCGGTCTGGGTTACAGCCTGGAAACCCTGGCATGCGATTAATCACCTCGCTACGGGGAGAGCTGCTCGCCTGGCTGGGACTGCCATTGCTCATGCTGTGGATTCTGTCAGTTTATACGCATTACCAGAGCGGCCTGGCGGCGGCGAATCAGGCCTACGATCGTTCGCTGCTGGCCTCTGCGCGCACCGTTGCCGAGCGGCTGGTGGTCCGTCATCAGCATCTGGAGGTCGATGTGCCCTGGGTCGTGCTCGACAGCTTTGAGCGCAATATGAACGATCGCCTGTTTTACCAAGTGATTTCGCCCCAGGGCAAAACGCTGTCGGGTTATGACGGGCTGCCGCCGATTCCGGCCACCAGCGAGATGTCTGAAGCCTATCCTGCGTTAGTCCATTTTTATGACGGGTTTTACCAGAAACAGCGCATTCGGGTCGCGGCCTTATGGCAGCCGGTCAGCGAGGCGGGCGTGGAAGGTATGGCGCTGGTGCTGGTGGCGGAAACTATCCATTCCCGTGAGGCGTTTGCCCAGGGGCTGATGCGGACAGCCTTACTTAGCCAGAGCGCGCTGGTGCTCATCGCCTTGTTGCTGGCGAGCATGATGCTGCGCCGGGTATTACGGCCTTTACGTCGGCTGTCAAAGATTGTCCTGCGCCGCGACGGTGCTGAACTGACCCCGCTGCCTTCGCTGCCCTGGTCGGAACTTCAGCCGCTCATTGTGGCCTTTAACCGCTATCTGGAACGGCTGAGAAAATTGCTGGCACGGCAGGATCGGTTCAGCGCCGATGCCGCGCATCAGCTGCGCACACCGCTCACCATTCTGAAAACGCAGATTAGCACGGCGCTGGATAGCGATCGGCCCGAACAGTGGCGGGAAAGTCTACAGAGCATGCACTACACGCTGGATGACACCATTCTGCTCACCGACCGTTTGTTACAACTGGCGCGCATCAAAGCCCGCCACGGGGAAGATAAACCCATGACGAGAGTGGATTTGGCGGCAGTGGTGCGTGAAGCGTGCCTGAGTCGTTATGCAGCGGCGCGCGCGAAACAGATTGACCTGGGTTACGAAGGGGATGAGCACTGTGAGGTGAAAGGCGATGCGCTATTGCTGGGCGAGCTGTGCGCCAACCTGCTGGATAACGCGATTAAGTACACGCCAGCGCAGGGCATCATTACGGCCCGCGTAGAGAACGGCAGGCTGCAAATTGAAGACTCAGGACCGGGGATTAGCCGGGAAGAGCAACAAAAAGCACTGCGGCCTTTTATCCGGCTGGATAATGCCGCGATGCAGGCCGGAGCGGGCATTGGGCTGGCGCTGGTGCAGGATATTTGTGCCTGGCACGGGGCGGCCGTCACGCTGGAGAGCAGTCCGTTACTGGGCGGACTGCGTGTTTCCGTCAATTTTAGCGCGGATCGGCCTTGATCGATTTGCGCGCGCTAAGCGGCCTGCGCAGCCGCTGTGCCAGCAAAACGCCCGTCAGCGTCAGACCGCCGCCGATCCAGTGATAGCTGTGCAGATGCTCATGCAGAAACAGCACCGCAATCAGGGCGGTAAAAACCGGCGTCAAATTCATAAAGATGCTGGTGATGCTGGCACCTAATTTTTGCACGCCATGGATCCACAGCCAGGGGGCAAGAATCGAGGCAAACAGCCCGGCAAAAGCCACCAGCGGAAGGTTACGCGGCGTAAGCGCCACGTCCGGCGTCATCAGAAAGCCGGGTAACAGCAACAGAACGCCAAAGGCAATTTGCACATACAGGCTCTGCCAGACCGGCAGCGGAATTGACCAGCGTTTGGTCATCACGCCATAAAGCGCATAGCTGGCTGAGGCCGCCAGCATCATGGCTTCACCTGCTCCGATGCCGTGATGCAGCAACTGATCAAGATTGCCTGCGCTGACCAACCAGATTAAGCCACAAAAGGAGATCAGGCTGCCCGCCAGAATCCCCACGGTCGGGGCAATGCGCAGTATGACCACACTGAGCAATACCGTTAACAGTGGGATTAGCGCGGCGATAATACCCATAAACAGGGCGCTCACGCTGTGCGCGGCATAGTAGGCCAGACTTTGGTACAGCGCCATGCCCAGCAGACCCAGAACCATCAAGCGCAAGAGGTGCGGCCGGATCGTCTGCCATTGCCGTATCACACCCGGTAACACAAACGGGGTCAGGACCAGCAACGCCAGTAACCAGCGATAAAAAGAAATCGCCGCAGGCTCGATGGCACTCGCCGATAATTTATTAACGATAGCATTAACCGACCAAATTAAGACCGCAAACAGCGGGAACAAAAAGAACATAATATGACTCCAGCCTCAGACCCGCCGCAGTGTACGCCTGTGTTGCCCCTTTCTGCCAGCCTTAGCACTCACTGCACAGCGTGGTTAGGCTAACGCGGGGCTTTTGTGCCAAAATAGCGCCCTTAAATGCAACACACAGGAAAGCCGTGGTGAAAATTCTCGTCGATGAAAACATGCCCTATGCCCGTGAACTCTTTAGTCGCACGGGCGAGGTGGTCGCTGTCCCTGGCAGGCCGCTTCCTGAAGCCCAACTGGCCGATGCCGATGGCCTGATGGTGCGTTCCGTGACCCAGGTTAACGCTGCGCTACTGCAGGACAAGCCCGTAAAGTTTGTCGGCACGGCAACCGCGGGCACAGATCATATTGACGAAGACTGGCTTGAGCAGGCGGGCATTGCCTTCTCTGCCGCGCCGGGCTGTAACGCGATCGCCGTCGTAGAGTATGTTTTTTCTGCCTTGCTGCTGCTGGCGGAGCGCGACGGTTTTCAGTTGCGCGATCGCACGGTGGGCATTGTGGGCGTCGGTAACGTGGGCGGGCGATTGCAGAAACGCCTTGAAGCCTGGGGCGTGAAAACCCTGCTGTGCGATCCGCCGCGCGCTGACCGGGGTGACAAAGAGGATTTTCACTCGCTCGATGCGCTGGTGGAACAGGCCGATATTTTAACGTTTCATACGCCGCTGTTTAAATCTGGCCCCTACAAGAGCTGGCATCTGGCCGATGCCGCGCGGCTGATGGCCCTGAAGCCCAACGCCATTCTGATTAACGCCTGCCGCGGCCCGGTGGTGGATAACGCCGCGCTGCTGGAAGTCCTGAACATGCGTCACGATCTCAGCGTGGTGCTGGACGTCTGGGAACCTGAACCGGATCTCTCCCTGGCGCTGCTGGATAAGGTGGATATCGCGACGGCCCACATCGCCGGTTACACCCTGGAGGGCAAGGCGCGCGGCACCACCCAGGTTTTTGAGGCCTGGTGCGACTTTATTGGCCAACCGCAGCAGGTTCCGCTGAGTAGCCTGCTACCGACGCCGGAATTCAGCCAGATCAGCCTTAACGGGCCGCTCGATCAGCCAACGCTGAAACGGTTAGTGCATCTGGTGTATGATGTGCGCCGCGATGATGCGCCCCTGCGAAAAGTGGCGGCAAAACCGGGCGAGTTTGACCGCCTGCGCAAACAGTATGAAGAGCGTCGCGAATGGTCATCATTACAGGTTAACTGTGATAATGAAGCCACCGCTGAGCAGCTTATTCAGCTGGGCTTTAACGCCATATTATCCTCAACCTGATGGGTTCAGCCGGGTAACGCGCGGCTGAAGGTAGGGATAATTCTGAATCCCCGGGCGGTGACATCACCGCTTTCTGTTTTTATGTCATTGTCTGAGGTAAACCAACATGTCTGACGGCTGGAATATTGCGCTACTGGGCGCAACAGGCGCAGTAGGGAACGCTGTACTGGAACTACTGGCTCAACGCCAGTTCCCGGTTGGTGAATTGTATTTGCTGGCGAGCGACAACGGTGCCGGTGAAATCAAACGTTTTGAAGGACGTTCTGTGCGCGTTGAAGACGCGGCCGGGTTTGACTGGTCACAGGCGCAGCTGGCCTTTTTTGTCGCCGGTCGCGATGCATCAGAACGCTATGCCGAAGAGGCGGCGGGCGCGGGCTGTCTGGTGATCGACAGCAGCGAGCTGTTTGCCCTGTCACCGGACGTGCCGCTGGTGGTGCCGGATGTGAATCCACAGGTGCTGGCCGATTACCGTAATCGCAACATCATCAGCGTGGCGGATAATCTGGTGAGTCAACTGCTGACGGCAATCAAACCGCTGGTGGATGCGGCAGGTTTGGGCCGTTTACAGGTCACCAATCTGATCTCTGTCTCCACCCACGGCAAAGTGGCCGTGGATGCGCTGGCCGGTGAGAGTGCGCGTCTGCTGAACGGCGTGCCCGCTGACGAACACCACTTTGGCCGCCAGCTGGCCTTTAACCTTCTGCCGCAGCTGGCAGATAGCGAAGGCAGCGTAGAAAGCGAGCGCCGCCTGGTCGATCAGGTACGCAAAGTCCTGCAGGACGAGGGTTTGCCCGTGGCGGTCAGCAGCATTCAGGCGCCGGTATTTTATGGCAATGCGCAGATCGTACATATTGAAAACCTGCGCCCGCTGTCGGCGGAAGAGGCAAGGGCAGAGCTGGCGCTGGCTGCGGATATTCATCTGAGCGAAGAGGATGCGGTGCCGACGCCGGTTACCGATGCCTCGGGCAGCGATGAACTGAGCATTGGCTGTGTGCGTAACGACTACGGCATTCCTGAGCTGTTGCAGTTCTGGTCGGTGGCCGACAACGTCCGTTTCGGCGGTGCGCTGATGGCGGTGAAGACCGCTGAGAAGCTGGTTCAGGAGTACATGTACTGATGTCAGAAGGTCAGACACAAAAACTGGCACTGGGCATCGAGTACGACGGCAGCCGCTACTATGGCTGGCAACGTCAGCAGGAAGTGCGCAGCGTGCAGGAAAAGCTGGAACGGGCGCTGTCGAAAGTGGCCGACCATCCGGTCAGCGTGTTCTGTGCCGGCCGCACCGATGCCGGCGTACACGGCACCGGCCAGGTGGTGCATTTTGAAACCGTTGCGCAGCGCGCCGATGCCGCCTGGACGCTGGGCGTGAACGCCAATCTGCCAGACGATATCGCTGTACGTTGGGTCAAGGCGGTGCCGGACGACTTTCACGCGCGTTTTAGCGCAACCGCCAGGCGTTATCGCTATTTGATCTACAATCAGCGGCTCCGTCCGGCGATTCTGGGTAATGGCGTGACGCATTTTTACTATCCTCTGGATGTAGAAAAGATGCAGCGCGCCGGACAGTGCCTGCTGGGCGAGAATGATTTTACCTCTTTCCGCGCCGTGCAGTGTCAGTCGCGAACGCCGTGGCGCAACGTGATGCACCTGAACGTCACGCGCCACGGGCCTTATGTGATTGTCGATATTAAAGCCAATGCGTTTGTGCACCATATGGTGCGCAATATTGTCGGTAGTCTGATGGAAATTGGCTGCGGCAATCAGTCAGAATCCTGGATGGCGGAACTGCTGGCGGCTAAAGATCGCACGCTGGCGGCGGCAACGGCGAAAGCCGAAGGGCTTTATCTGGTTGCGGTGGATTATCCCGTGCATTTTGCTTTACCTCAGCCGGCGATGGGGCCATTGTTCCTCGCGGATTAATTAACCTTACGTACAAGGGATCGTTATGGAGTTTATCCATTTTGTGGTCGATTTTATTCTGCACATTGATGTGCATCTGGCCGAATTAGTCGCGCAGTATGGCATTTGGATCTACGCCATCCTGTTTCTGATTTTGTTCTGCGAAACGGGCTTAGTCGTCACGCCGTTTTTGCCGGGTGATTCACTGCTGTTCGTGGCAGGGGCGCTGGCCGCGTTGCCGGGTAACGATCTCAACGTGCATCTCATGGTGGCGCTGTTGGTCATTGCCGCTATTCTGGGGGACGCCGTGAACTACACCATCGGCAAACTCTTTGGCGAACGGCTGTTCAGCAACCCGAACTCGAAAATTTTCCGCCGCAGCTATCTGGATAAAACCCATGCCTTTTATGCCCGGCACGGTGGGAAAACCATTATCCTGGCGCGCTTCGTGCCCATCGTGCGGACCTTTGCGCCTTTCGTCGCCGGAATGGGACACATGTCCTACCGCCACTTCGCCCTGTTTAACGTCGCGGGCGCGCTGGCCTGGGTGCTGCTGTTTTCCTATGCGGGTTATCTGTTTGGCGATTTGCCCGTGGTACAGGAAAACCTTAAGCTGCTTATCCTCGGGATTATCGTGGTGTCGATTCTGCCAGGTGTGATTGAAATCTGGCGCCATCGCCGCCAGGCTAAGCAGTAAAATTATCCCTGAGTAGCCGCGTTGCTCAGGGGTAAGACCAGATTTTTATCCACAGTCTTAATTGGTTGTGGTTTAATGAGCGACATTTACCGTCTGCTGAAGCGGTTTTCAGCAGTATCAAGACGACTGGACCAGGTCAGTTTTAAACAGAAAGGTCATCAATGAGCTGGATTGAACGCATTCTTAATAAAAGCAACATTACGCCCACAAGTCGCGCCAGTATTCCGGAAGGAGTGTGGACGAAATGCGACAGCTGTGGCCAGGTACTTTATCGTGCCGAGCTGGAGCGTAATCTTGAGGTCTGCCCTAAGTGCGACCACCACATGCGCATGCATGCCCGTGAGCGCCTGGCGAGCCTGCTCGATCAGGGCACGCTGGTTGAGCTGGGCAGCGAGCTGGAACCCAAGGATCTGTTGAAGTTCCGGGATTCCAAAAAGTATAAAGATCGTCTGGTTGCTGCACAGAAAGCCACGAATGAGAAAGATGCGCTGATCGTGATGAAAGGTCAGCTGCACGGTATGCCGGTTGTGGCGGCCGCCTTTGAATTCGCCTTTATGGGCGGCTCAATGGGATCGGTGGTTGGCGCACGTTTCGTCCGGGCTGTTGAGCAGGCGCTGGAAGATAACTGCCCGCTGATCTGCTTCTCCGCCAGTGGCGGTGCGCGTATGCAGGAAGCGTTAATGTCGCTGATGCAGATGGCCAAAACCAGTGCCGCGCTGGCGAAAATGCAGGAACGCGGTCTGCCGTATATTTCGGTTTTGACCGACCCGACCATGGGCGGCGTGTCTGCCAGCTTTGCGATGCTGGGCGATCTGAATATTGCCGAACCTAAAGCCCTGATCGGCTTTGCGGGTCCACGTGTGATTGAGCAGACCGTTCGTGAAAAACTGCCGCCGGGCTTCCAGCGGAGTGAGTTTTTGATCGAGAAAGGGGCGATTGATATGATCATTCGTCGTCCGGAAATGCGCTATAAACTGGCGAGTCTGCTGGCAAAAATGATGAATCTGCCCGCACCGCTGCACGACGGTGAAGCGTTCGCACCTGCGACGAGCCATCCGGAGAGCAACGAGGCCTGACAGGAGACAGAAGGCGCGCAGGTCGCGCCTTCCACCAATGCACCGTATACCTTGCGGCTTTCATCGGGTATAAATTTGCAAAACGGGACATATGGACAATCTTCACCTTCCTCAAGCCACGTCGCCTTTGGCCACGTGGCTTTATTATCTTGAGCACCTCCACTCTCAGGCGATAGAACTGGGCCTGGATCGTATTCGCCAGGTGGCGCAAGGTCTGGACCTGCTCAAGCCTGCACCCTTCGTTTTTACCGTTGCGGGCACCAATGGCAAAGGTACCACCTGTCGCACCCTGGAAACCTTACTGATAGCAGCCGGCTATCGGGTTGGGGTTTACAGCTCGCCGCACCTTGTGCGCTACACCGAGCGCGTCCGGATTCAGGGGCAGGAACTCAGTGAAGCCCAACACAGCGCCAGTTTTGCCGATATTGAGGCCGGACGGGGTACGGTTTCTCTGACCTACTTTGAATTTGGCACGCTGTCGGCGCTTAACCTGTTTAAGCAGGCGGGGCTGGATGTCGTCATTCTGGAAGTCGGGTTGGGCGGTCGGCTGGACGCGACCAATATTGTCGATGCGGATGTCGCGGTGATTACCAGTATCGCGCTGGATCATACCGACTGGCTTGGCCCGGATCGTGACAGTATTGGCCGGGAAAAAGCCGGTGTCTTCCGCCAGGCGAAACCCGCCGTGGTCGGTGAACCTGATATGCCTGCCACAATTGCTCAGGTTGCCCGTGAAAAAGGTGCGCGGTTAATGCAGCACGGGCGCGACTGGCACTATCATCAGCAGGCAGAGAGCTGGTCGCTGCGCGATGCGCAAGGCGAGCTGCATGATTTACCGCTGCCTCAGGTGCCGTTGCCAAATGCGGCTACCGCACTGGTGGCGCTGCGCGCCTCCGGGCTGAACGTGAGCGATGCAATCATTCGTGCGCATCTGCCGCTGGCGATTTTACCGGGACGCTTTCAGACCATCAGCGAATCCCCACGGGTGATTCTGGACGTTGCCCACAATCCGCATGCGGCGACCTATCTGGCCTCGCGACTGGCTGCATTGCCGCAAAGCGGACGCGTCCATGCGGTTGTGGGGATGCTGCACGATAAAGACATTGCGGGCACTCTGGCGGCCCTGGCACCTCAGGTGGACTGCTGGTATTGCGCACCCTTGGCCGGTCCGCGCGGTGCCAGCGCGGAGCAGCTCATGGCGCACGTAACGTCCGCTCAGGCATTTGCGGATGTTGAACAGGCCTGGCACCAGGCGCGCCAGCAGGCGGAAGCGCAGGATATTATTCTGGTCTGCGGCTCTTTCCTGACGGTGGCGCAGGTTATGGAATCGATTGAAACGGAGAAAGGACGTGGCGAGTAAGTTTCAAAACCGTTTAGTCGGTACCGTTATTCTGGTGGCCGTCGGCGTGATCGTATTGCCGGGGCTGCTGGATGGTAAGAAAAAACATTATAAAGAAGAATTTGCCGCGATCCCGCTGGTGCCCAAACCCGATGACCAGCAGGACAGCGAAATGGTGCCGCCGGTGACGCAGTCGCTGCCTGCGCATCCGCCAGCAGGCGCAGGCAGTGCGGTCAGCCATTCTGATACGGATGATGATGCCGCCGCCGAGGGCAGCAGTCAGCCCGAGCAAAGTAGCGAACCGAGCGTGGTCTCACCGCCACCGGTCCATTCGTCTCCGGCCACGACAGCGCCGAAAGCCAGGCCGGTTGAGCCAACCCGACCCAAACAGGTTGAGCAGGCTAAACCGAAGTCGGTCGAGCAGACGCAGAGCAAACCGGTAGAAAAAACCAAACCGGTTGAGCAGGCTAAGCCTGTTGAAAAAACCAAACCGGCCGAGCAGTCGCAGCCTGCGGAAAAAACCGCGCCTGCGGAGCAGCCCAAAGAAACGCAGCCTGCCGGTCAGGCTTACGTTGTTCAGTTAGGCGCACTCAAGAACGCCAGCAAGGTTAACGAGATTGTGGCGAAACTGCGCCTGTCGGGTTACCGGGCCTATACCGTGCCGTCTACGCCCGTGCAGGGGCAAATCACCCGCATTTATGTGGGGCCGGATGCGTCAAAAGCGAAGATGCAGGCGGCCGTCGGCGAGCTGAAGAACGTTTCAGGCTTGAGCGGCGTGGTTAAGTCTTACAGCGCCCGCTAAAGCGCCGATTGGCGCTGCCGATAGAAATAACAGGCAGCGCCAATCGGGATGAGAACGGCAGTGCCTGACCCGGCTTAACGCTAAATTTCTGACAACTTTTCAGCCTGTTAGCGGGGTGAAAATGACACAGGCGAAGACGGATTTTTTCATCGCCTTTTTTATGGATGCAGAACCTGAAAACCTCTACGCAAACGTTTTCTTTTTCTGTTAGAATGCGCCCCGAACTGGAAGCAGGGGTGCAATGGCACTGGCGCTGGAAGAGTTCATGATCTGGATTGATTACGTCATTATTGCGGTAGTTGGTTTTTCGGCTTTGGTCAGCCTGGTTCGAGGGTTTGTCCGCGAAGCCTTATCTCTTGTTACCTGGGGATGCGCGTTTTTTGTCGCCAGTCATTACTATGCCTACCTTGCAGTCTGGTTCACAGGTTTTGACGACGAACTGGTTCGTAACGGAATCGCGATTGCGGTGCTGTTCATCGCGACCCTGATTGTGGGCGCAATCGTGAACTACGTTATCGGCTCGCTGGTTGAGAAAACTGGCCTGTCGGGAACCGATCGGGTATTAGGCGTTTGTTTCGGGGCATTGCGTGGTGTGCTCATCGTGGCCGCTCTGCTGTTCTTCCTGGATACATTCACGGGCTTTTCAAAGAGCCCGGACTGGCAGCAGTCTCAACTTATTCCCGAGTTCAGTTCTATAATCAGGTGGTTTTTTGACTACCTGAAAAGCACGTCGAGTTTTTTGCCCCGGTGAGACCACCGGGCGTACGGCTTAATGAGGAAATGACAACATGTGCGGTATTGTCGGTATCACCGGTTTCATGCCGGTCAACCAGTCGATCTATGACGCGTTAACGGTGCTCCAGCACCGTGGGCAGGATGCCGCAGGCATTTGTACCATCGATGCGCTGAACTGCTTCCGCCTGCGTAAGGCTAATGGTCTGGTCAGCGATGTTTTCGAAGCGCGTCATATGCAACGTTTACAAGGCAACATGGGGATTGGTCACGCACGCTATCCTACCGCGGGCAGCTCCAGCGCTTCTGAAGCCCAGCCATTCTACGTTAACTCGCCGTACGGTATTTCCCTTGCCCATAACGGTAACCTGACCAATGCCCACGAGCTGCGTAAGCAGCTGTTCGAAAAAGGCCGCCGTCACGTTAATACCACCTCCGATTCTGAAATCCTGTTGAATATCTTTGCGCAGGAACTGGATCGTTTTCAGCACTATCCGCTGGAAGCCGATAACGTGTTTGCCGCCATCGCTGCCGTCCACCAGCAGGTGCGTGGCGCCTATGCCGTGGTGGCGATGATCATCGGTCACGGCATGGTCGCCTTCCGCGATCCTAACGGCATTCGGCCACTGGTGCTGGGCAAACGCGTCATTGCCGATGGCCGTACCGAGTACATGGTCGCCTCCGAAAGCGTCGCGCTGGATACCCTGGGTTTTGAATTTATCCGTGACGTGGCACCGGGTGAAGCGGTTTACATCACTGAGCAGGGGCAGCTTTCAACCCGTCAGTGTGCCGAAAACCCAAAAAACAATCCTTGCCTGTTCGAATACGTCTATTTTGCGCGTCCGGACTCCTTCCTGGATAAGATTTCGGTCTACAGCGCCCGCGTGCGCATGGGCACCAAGCTGGGTCAGAAGATCGCCCGCGAGTGGGAAGATCTGGATATCGACGTGGTGATTCCCATTCCGGAAACCTCGATGGATACCGCGCTGGAAATCGCCCGCATCCTTGATAAGCCTTACCGTCAGGGATTTGTGAAAAACCGCTACGTGGGCCGCACCTTTATCATGCCGGGACAGCAACTGCGCCGCAGCGCCGTTCGCCGCAAGCTCAACGCTAACCGCGCTGAGTTTCGCGATAAGAACGTGCTGCTGATTGATGACTCAATTGTTCGTGGCACCACCTCCGAGCAGATTATCGAGATGGCGCGAGAGGCGGGCGCGAAAAAGGTCTATCTTGCGTCTGCCGCGCCGGAAGTGCGCTTTCCTAACGTCTACGGCATTGATATGCCCAGCGCGACCGAGCTGATTGCCCACGGCCGTGAAGTGGAAGAGATTCGCCAGATTATCAAAGCAGATGCGCTGATTTTCCAGGATCTCGATGACCTTATCGAAGCCGTACGTGAAGAGAACCCGGATATCGTGCAGTTTGAGTGCTCCGTCTTTAACGGCATCTACGTGACGAAAGACGTCGATCAGGGCTATCTTGAATATCTGGAATCCCTGCGTAACGACGATGCGAAAGCCATCGCCCGTCAAAACGAAGTCGAAAACCTCGAGCTGCATAACGAAGGGTAAGCGAACCTGAATGCAAAAAGGAGGGCGGGATTTATCCCGCCCTCTGTGTTTTCTGCCGGTCTGCGCTATTATGGTGCACTTTGCCACTGCAAGGTTGAACGATGAAACGACTCATTATTGGTATTTCGGGCGCAAGCGGCGTGATCTATGGCGTCCGGCTATTGCAGGTCTTGCAGCAGATCAGCGACGTGGAAACCCATCTGATCATCAGCCATGCGGCACGTCAGACGCTGAGCCTGGAAAGCGACTACAGCCTGCGAGACGTCCAGGCGCTGGCCGACGTGGTTCATGACGTGCGGGACATTGCCGCCAGTATCTCCTCCGGGTCGTTCAAAACGTTGGGCATGGTGATCCTGCCGTGCTCAATGAAAACCCTGTCCGGTATTGTTCACAGCTACAGCGACTCGCTGCTGACGCGCGCAGCAGACGTGGTGCTGAAAGAGCAGCGTAAACTGGTCCTGTGCGTACGTGAAACCCCGCTGCATATTGGTCATCTGCGCATGATGACGACCGCGGCCGAACTGGGGGCCATCATCATGCCGCCGGTGCCGGCGTTTTACCACCGTCCAACCACTATCGAGCAGCTTGTCGATCAGACCGTTAATCGGGTCATTGATCAGTTTGATATTGAACTACCGCAGGACTTGTTTGTGCGCTGGCAAGGTGCATGAGCGTGTTCTTTCGCACTTCTTTGGTGCAGAAACGCGGGAGCGATCACTGTTCCTGCATTTCTTGAACTAAAAGTTCACAACATCGCTTTTTCTCTGCGACATCACTGATATATTCCTTTCACAAACCCAGTCTTTTCGTCACCAAACGGGCGGCTGGGCAGACGGCAAAACTGCAGAACTGGCATGAAACATGCACAGGAAAAGGCAGTGTTCGTCGCAAACACACATCATGCATCACATAACAATAAGCAATTTACTTGAGGGTAATCTATGAAGAAGCGTGTTCTGGCTCTTTCTTTAATGTTGGGCCTGTCCAGTGCGGCCAGCGTATTTGCAGCAGTACCGACCTCGATTCGTGTCGGCACTGACCCAACATATCCGCCGTTTGAGTCGAAAAACGCGCAAGGACAGCTGGTTGGTTTTGATATCGACCTGGCTAACGAAATCTGTAAACGTATCCAGACCAAGTGTACCTATGTAGAAAGCGATTTTGATGCGCTGATTCCGTCGCTGAAAGCGAAGAAAATCGATGCCATCATCTCCTCGCTGTCCATCACCGCTAAACGTCAGGAAGAGATTGCGTTCTCAGACAAACTGTATGCCGCTAACGCACGCTTAGTCGCGCCGAAAGGATCAAAAATCGAGCCGACGCCTGAGGCGCTGAAAGGCAAAAACATCGGCGTGCTGCAGGGCACTACTCAGGAAACCTACGCGAATGAGTACTGGCGTCCAAAAGGCGTAACCGTAACGCCTTATGCCAACCAGGATCTGGTCTATCAGGATCTGACCGCTGGCCGCATTGACGCCGCCTTCCAGGACGAAGTTCAGGCCGCCGAAGGCTTCCTGAAACAGCCTGTCGGTAAAAGCTATGCGTTTGCAGGTCCGGCCGTGAAAGACGATAAAATCTTCGGTGTCGGAACCGGTATGGGATTACGTAAAGACGATACCGAGTTGAAAGCGGCCATCGATAAAGCATTTGAATCAATGCGTAAAGACGGTACCTACGACAAAATTGCGAAGAAATACTTTAATTTCAACGTGTACGGTGACTGATCTGTCGTCTTCGCCTCTGTTGTTCGCATAACAGAATAAGCCCTGGGTTGTCCCGATCCCTCTGGTCGGAGCAACCCTGTGTCATCGGCTATGCGAGAACAGAAGCTGCGCTGCCCGTCTGCACGACGGCGCAGCGTCGTTTCCACCCCACGACAGGACCTTTTCCATGTTGTATGGCTACTCTGATGTCATTTTAAAAGGCACGCTGGTCACGCTTGAGCTCGCCCTGAGCTCGGTGCTGCTGGCGGTGATCCTGGGTCTGATTGGCGCAGGCGCGAAGCTGTCGCGCAATCGCCTGCTGTCACTGATTTTTGAGGGCTACACGACGCTGATTCGTGGCGTGCCCGACCTCGTTCTGATGCTGCTGATTTTCTACGGCCTGCAGATCGCTCTCAACCATCTCACCGATGCGCTTGGCCTGACCCAGTTCGATATCGATCCCATGGTGGCCGGCATCATCACCCTGGGCTTTATCTATGGCGCCTATTTTACCGAAACCTTCCGTGGCGCCTTTATGGCGGTGCCAAAAGGGCAGATTGAAGCCGCCACGGCGTTTGGTTTTACCGGTTCGCAGGTTTTCCGCCGTATCCTGTTCCCGGCGATGATGCGCTACGCGCTGCCCGGCATCGGTAATAACTGGCAGGTGATCCTGAAAGCCACGGCGCTGGTTTCCCTGTTGGGGCTGGAGGATGTGGTAAAAGCCACGCAGCTGGCAGGTAAAAGCACCTGGCAGCCGTTTTATTTTGCTATCGTGGCGGGCGTGATTTATCTGGTCTTTACCACCTTGTCTAACGGCATTCTCTGGTGGCTCAATCGCCGCTACACGGTCGGCGTGAAGAGGGCGGAGCTATGATCGAGATTATTCACGAATATTGGAAGTCGCTGCTCTGGACAGACGGTTATCGCTTCACAGGCGTGGCGATTACGCTATGGCTGCTGATTGTCTCGGTCGTACTGGGCGGCTGCATGGCCGTGTTGCTGGCGATTGCGCGTGTATCACCCAATCGTTTTATCAGCCTGCCGGTGTGGCTCTTTACCTATGTGTTTCGCGGTACGCCACTCTATGTGCAACTGCTGGTGTTCTATTCCGGCATGTATACGCTGGAAATCGTGAAAGGCACAGAGCTACTGAATGCGTTTTTCCGCAGCGGCCTGAACTGTACGCTACTGGCATTTACCCTTAATACCTGCGCTTACACCACGGAAATTTTTGCCGGGGCGATTCGTGCCGTGCCACACGGTGAAATCGAAGCGGCGCGAGCCTATGGCTTCTCGACCTTTAAACTGTATCGCTGCATTATTTTGCCTTCTGCACTGCGCACGGCCTTACCGGTTTACAGCAACGAAGTCATACTCATGCTGCACTCTACCGCACTGGCCTTTACCGCAACCGTGCCTGATTTGCTGAAAATCGCCAGGGACATTAACGCGGCAACCTATCAGCCCTTTACCGCGTTCGGCATTGCGGCCGTGTTATACCTGATTATTTCTTACGTGCTGATTAGCCTGTTTCGTCTTGCGGAACGTCGTTGGCTGGCGCACGTGAAACCTTCTTCATCGCATTGAGTAAGACTATGGCTGATAACAAATTAAGCGTCACCGACCTGCATAAACGTTACGGTGAACATGAAGTATTAAAAGGTGTGTCATTGAACGCCAATGCGGGCGATGTCATCAGTATTATTGGCTCGTCGGGTTCCGGGAAAAGTACCTTTCTGCGCTGTATTAACTTCCTCGAAAAGCCGAGTGAAGGCACCATTGTGGTCAACAAGACCGCTATTACCCTGGTACGCGATACGGACGGCCAGCTGAAGGTGGCAGACAAGGAGCAGCTGCGCCTGCTTCGTACCCGTCTGACCATGGTCTTTCAGCATTTCAACCTGTGGAGCCACATGACGGTGCTGGAAAACGTTATGGAAGCGCCGATTCAGGTGCTGGGCCTGAGTAAAGCGCAGGCACGTGAGCGCGCGATTACCTATTTGAACAAGGTCGGCATCGACGAGCGCGCGCAGGGAAAATATCCCGTCCATCTCTCGGGAGGGCAGCAGCAGCGCGTCTCCATTGCCCGCGCGCTGGCGATGGAGCCGGAAGTGCTGTTATTTGATGAGCCCACCTCAGCCCTGGATCCTGAGCTGGTCGGCGAAGTGCTGCGTATTATGCAGAAGCTGGCCGAAGAGGGGAAAACCATGGTGGTGGTCACGCACGAAATGGAATTTGCCCGTCACGTCTCCAGCCACGTCATTTTCCTGCATCAGGGGAAAATTGAGGAGCAGGGGCCACCGGCTGAATTATTTGGTCAGCCCAAGAGCCCGCGCTTACAGCAGTTTCTGAAGGGATCGCTTAAGTAGGCAAGCTATCGGTTATTCAGCAGGCGCACGGCGGTGGCTTCATCGGTCACCAGGCCCGATATCCAGCCGCCGTTCACCGCCGCCTGAATAGCGGCATATTTCCGCTCCCCGCCCGCAAAGCCGATGATATTGCGCGTCGTCTGGCTTTCCAGCGCCACGCTGGTTAACAGCGCATCGGTTTCCCCTGACACGCGTTCGCCCTGCTGATTGAAGAAATGACCGAGCATTTCCCCGACCACGCCGCGCGCATTCAGCGCCTGCACCTGGCTGTCTGTGATAAAGCCTTCGGCATGGAGCGGGCAGCCGGGATTGACCTCCCCAATTCCCAAAAAGGTGACGTGGGCCTGTCGTGCACGGTTGACCACGCGCTGATAGACCTGATGCTGGCACCACATCTGCTTATCGTCTGGGCTGTCGGCGAACAGCGGGGCGGGAATGAAGAAATACTTGCCCTGCATTTTTTCAGACAGCTTAAGCGGCACGTCGTAGCGGGTGCCTGAATCGTCGCGGGCGATGGCCCCAATCATGGAAACACACTGATGCTGCGGTCGTTCAACCCAGGGAAGCGCATCAATAATGGCACGCAGGGTTTTTCCCGAACCGATGCCAAACACCTGCGGCTCGTCGTTATTGATAAACTGCGACATCACCTCTGCGCCTTCTACCGCCAGCATTTGCTGTATGGCATTGTCGTCCAGATCGCCGGAAGGCACCACGCGGCAGTGCTGCAGGCCAAATTTCTCCTGCACGTCGTGCGCCAGACGCAGGCAGTGCGTCACGGGGTGGGCGATCTTAACGCTGACCATGCCCATTTCACGCGCCCCGGAAATCAAACGCTGGGCCACCTGGCGCGACAATCCCAGTGCCCGGGCGATCTCCTGCTGTGTTAACCCAGCGACGTAATACATCCAGGCGGCACGCGCCGCCAACTCCTGTTTCTTCTCTTCTTTGTTCATTGCGCCATTCCCTTCTCTGCGGATCGCCATTTTATCGCGCAATCTGTTTAAAAGCCTATCAGGGCAAAAGCTCAATTAACGGGCCAATGTCTTAAATGTGAAATTAATCACAGAACCTTGACGTTACCTCTGATTAACATATGTGCATCGGGCAAATGCCCTTAATTTAAACAAATGCCTAAAGAGGTCATGATGACACCATCAGTTTGGATGCATATCGGCGCAGGCTCTTTCCATCGTGCCCATCAGGCATGGTATCTGCACCGCCTGATGCAGCAGGGCGACAGCCGCTGGCATATCGCGCTGGGCAATATCCGCGATGACGCAACGCCGTTGCTGACGCAGCTAACCGCCCAGCAAGGGGAATATGTGCTGGAGACGGTCACGCCTGAGGGCGAGCGTCACTACGAGACCATTACCTCCATTCGGCAAATTCTGCCGTGGGACAAAGAGATCAGCGCGCTGGTGCAGCAGGGCGCCGATCCATGCACCCGGGTAATCGCCTTCACCGTGACCGAAGCGGGTTACTATTTAACACCGGAACATGAGCTTGACCTGCAGCAGCCCGATATTCAGGCGGATCTGAATGGCGAGGCGCGAACCTTGTATGGCGCGCTGGCGCGTATCTTGACGGCACGTGTCGCCAACGGTGGGGCGCCCGTGACCCTGTTGAACTGCGACAATCTGCGCCACAACGGTGAGCGTTTCCGTCAGGGTTTTTTGGCCTTCCTTGCGGCAAAAGGGGCAGGTGAGCTGGCCGCCTGGGTGCGTGACAACACCACCTCGCCGAATACCATGGTGGATCGAATCACCCCGCGTCCCACGCCTGACGTCGCGGAGCGCGTTCAGGCGGCAACCGGTAAAGATGATGCGGTGCCGGTGATGGCGGAGTCCTTTATCCAGTGGGTGATCGAAGACGATTTTATTGCCGGGCGTCCGGCGCTGGAGCAGGTGGGCGTCGAGCTGGTCGAGTCGGTGTTGCCCTGGGAAGAAGCCAAGATTCGTATTCTTAACGCCACCCACAGCGCCATTGCCTGGGCGGGCACGCTTATCGGTTTGCTTTACATTGATGAAAGCACCCGGCAGAAAGCCATCCACCAGATGGCATGGGAATATGTCTCACAGGATGTCATACCTTCACTTTCACCCAGCCCGCTCAACCTGGCGGAGTATCGGGATGTTGTTCTGTCCCGCTTTAGCAATCCGTGGATAAAAGATACCAACCAACGGGTGGCGGCTGACGGTCTGTCAAAAATTCCCGCCATGGTGACGCCGACGCTGCGGGAATGCTATCAGCGCGGCACGCCGCCTGCGGCCAGCCTTGTGCTCCCGGCGCTGTTCTATCTGTTTTTGCAACGCTGGGCCAGTGGCGAGCTGCCTTATGACTATCAGGATGGCGTGCTGCAACCTGAAGTGGTTCAGCAGTGGTTTGCCCATGCCGATCCGTTACAGGCTTACATGACCCAGACGTCCCTGTTTGCTGAGCTGGCCACATCACAGGATTTTCATGCGCGGCTTAGCACTACCGTCGCCGGGCTGGAAACGTGGCAAGTCCAGCCAGAACAACCGCTGGCCGTAGTTTAGGGGGCGAATATGTATCTGGGTATCGATATCGGCACCTCTGAGCTTAAAGCACTGATCGTGAATGCGCAGGGCGAGATCGTGGCATCGGAACATGCCGCCCTGGCCGTGCAGCGCCCCCATCCGCACTGGGCAGAGCAGGACCCGCATGACTGGTGGCGCGCCTGCCATCAGGTCATCACGCGTCTGCGTCAGCAGGCACCTCTGGCCTGGTCTGCGATAGAGGCGATTGGGCTGTCAGGACAAATGCACGGAGCGGTGCTGCTGGATGAGCAGGGTGAAGTTTTACGGCCCTGCATTCTGTGGAATGACACACGCAGCGCGGCAGAATGCCACTGGCTGGGTCAGCATCATCCCGAAATCATGCACATTAGCAGCAATATGATCATGCCGGGCTTCACGGCCCCAAAGCTGTGCTGGGTGGCCCGGCACGAGCCTGACTGCTTTCGTCGCATTAGCAAAGTGTTATTGCCAAAAGATTACCTGCGCTGGCGCCTGACAGGGCGCTTTGTCACCGATCCCTCGGATGCCGCGGGCACCTTATGGCTGGACGTCGCCAAACGCGACTGGTCAGCGGCACTGCTGGCCGCAACGGGAATGCGTCGTGACCAGATGCCTGCACTCGTCGAAGGGAATGCCGTCAGCGGCACGTTACGGCCGGCGATTGCCGACGAATGGGGGCTCTCCTCGTCGGTCATCATTGCAGGCGGCGGCGGGGATAATGCCACCTCGGCGGTTGGCGTGGGCGCCGTGAATCCTGGCGATGCGTTTATTTCACTTGGCACCTCTGGCGTCATCTTTGTGGTTAATGACCGGCTGCAGGCCGATCCGCAGTCAGGCGTGCACGCTTTCTGCCATGCGCTGCCTGACCGCTGGCACCAGATGAGCGTCATGCTCAGCGCCGCAAGCTGCCTGCGCTGGCTGTGCCAGTTGCTCTCGGTCAGTGAAAACCAACTGCTGGAAGAGATTGCTGCGCTGGGTCCGGCACAAAAACAGCAGGCCCCGCTTTTCTTGCCTTATCTCTCTGGAGAACGTACCCCGCACAACGATCCTGATGCGACGGGCGCGTTTTTTTATCTGCGGCACGAAACCCAGCGTGCCTTACTAGGCTATGCGGTGCTCGAAGGCGTAACCTTTGGCCTGGCCGACGGCCTGACCGTCTTAGGGGAAGGACGGCGTGCCATTACCCAGTTCAGCCTGACCGGCGGCGGCGCGCGCAGCAGCCTGTGGGCGCAGCTGATCGCCGATGTGCTGGCGCTGCCTGTCGTGACGCATCCCGCCAGCGCATCCGGTGCACTGGGCGCGGCGCGCCTGGCCTGGCTGGCTGCGGGCGGTGATGAAGCGCAGGTGTGTCTTAAACCCCCGATACAGGCGCGCTTCCTGCCCAATCCTGAGGTTCGTCAGGGACTGCAGCAACGGCTGGCTCAGTTCCGTGAGCTTTACCGTCAACACTCTCAGTCCCGTTCGCTGGCCTGATTAACCTGTAACCAAACAGAGAAGGACGATCGTCATGCACTCTACTGCGTACTGGTTTGGCTTGCCCAAACATCTGATCTGGGGATTTGTCGCCATCGCTGTTTTTATGGCAGGTGACGGTTTCGAGATGGCGTTCCTGTCACGTCATATTACCGATATGGGATTCACGCCGGGGCAGTCGGCGCTGGTGTTTACCTTTTACGGTTTAGCGGTGGCGCTGGCCGCCTGGGCATCCGGTGTGGTGGCGGAGCTGATTACGCCGCAGCGCGCTATGCTGATCGGTTTTATCTTGTGGGTTGTCATGCATGCCCTGTTTATGAGCCTGGGGCTCGGGATGCGCAATTATCCTCTTATGCTGCTGTTTTACGGTATCCGTGGCCTGGCCTATCCGCTGTTTATCTACTCATTTATGTTGCTGCTGGTGCAGGTGCTGCCACGGGAACGGCTGGCGGCTGCCACGGGCTGGTTCTGGGCGATGTATTCGGTGGGCATCGGCGTGGTCGGGAGCTATCTGCCCAGCCTGATCATTCCTTCTATTGGTGAAACCGGCACGCTCTGGCTGGCGATTGGCTGGGTAACCTGTGGCGGCTTGCTGGCCTATTTTAGCCTGCGCAACGTGCCGGTCGATCGTTCTCGCGTCAACTTACCCCTGCGGGAAAAAATGACGGAAATGTCGCGTGCGGTGACTATCCTGTTCACCAACCAGCATGTGTTTTACGCCTGTCTGATCCGCATTATTAATACGCTGTCGCTGTTTGGCTTTGCCATCATTATGCCGCTGCTGTTTGTGGATCGGCTTGGGTTTACGCTGTCAGAGTGGTTGCAGATTTGGGCGGTGTTCTTTTTTGTCACCATTTTTACCAATATCTTCTGGGGCATCATGGGTGAACGTATTGGCTGGATTCGCCAGGTGCGCTGGTTTGGCTGCCTCGGCATGGCGATCTCCAGCCTGGCGTTCTATTACCTGCCTGTCTATGCCGGTCACAATTTCCTGGTCGCCCTGATTCCTGCCGTGATGCTGGGCATTTTCGTGGCGGCCTTTGTGCCCATGACGGCGGTTTTCCCTACGCTGGAGCCCCATCATCAGGGCGCGGCCGTCTCGGTGTATAACCTGTCTGCAGGCATGAGCAATTTTGTTGCGCCCGCCATCGCCTCCATGATGCTGCCGTTCTTTGATATCGTCGGCGTGGTGTGGGCTTACACCTGCCTGTATGTGTTTGCCGGTGTGCTGACGTTTATCATCCGCGTACCGCAACCGAATCACGGCGCGCTGCGTTCCACGGTGAAGTCGAAAACCGCGGTCACCTCTCAGTAAAAAAGGGAAGGGGAGCAAGTGCTCCCCTGATCCTCAGCTTTTCACCACATCCTGTAATGCATTCTGCAGCTCATACCAGCGGAAGCGAAAACCCGACGCCTCCAGCCGTTTTGGCAGCACATGTTGCCCACCCAGCACCAGTACAGACGATTCTCCCATCATCAGCTTGATGGCACTGGCGGGCGTGCGCATGAAAGCCGGGCGGTGCATCACCTCACCCAGGGTAGCGGCAAACTGCTCATTGCGCACGGCGTAGGGCGCAACCATGTTAAAAGGGCCGCTACAGGCATCATCGTCGAGCAGCCACAGAATGCCGCTGACCATGTCATCAATGTGGATCCACGGCATATACTGTTTGCCGCTGCCAATCGGGCCACCAATTCCCAGCTTAAACGGCAGCTTCATTTTACTCAACGCGCCGCCTTCTCGCGTCAGCACCACGCCGGTACGCAGCAGGCAGACGCGGGTGCGCTCACTCTGCGCGGACAGCGCCAGCTGTTCCCAACGGGCGCAAAGTTCGTGGGTGAACTCGTTCTGTCCTGGATCGTCCTCGGTTAATACCACGTCGCCCGTGTTGCCATAAAAGCCCGTTGCCGATCCCGAAATCAAGACGCGCGGTGGCGTGGTACTGGCGTTAATCAGGGAGGCAATGCGCTCCGTTATCTGCCAGCGGCTCTCGCACAGCTGCCGTTTGTGGGCCTCTGTCCAGCGTTTATCCGCGATGGGTTCACCGGCCAGGTTGATAACGGCATCCACGCCATCCAGCGAGTGCTGTTGCGCCAGGCCTGACCAGAGCGCGATATCTTCCCCCAGCATGTCTCGTGCAGCGGCAACGTCGCGCGTGACCACGCTGACCGTGTCGCCACGCTGTTGCAGACGTGGAATAAGATGGCGGCCAATAAGCCCGGTTCCACCGGTAATTAAGATATGCATAGTGCGGCTCCGTCTGAATTTTTATTTTTTGCTTACTTCATCATAGAAGAGTCGTACCCGTGTGGCGTGAGCCGCTTCGTAATTTAGTCAGTTGAGCGCAAACATCGGACCAGCGCCTGGTTGTTTTCAGAAATAAAAATCGGTAAAGATGATGCACCCCTGTCAGCTATTTGAGGTAGCAGATGAATTACCCCTCCATCACCCTGTGGTCAGATTCATCTTTCTTTAGTCCTTATGTCATGTCGGCTTATGTTGCGCTCAGCGAAAAAGGGGTGCCTTTTAGCGTAAAGCGTATCGATTTATCGCAAAACCAGCAGCGTGCTGAGGCCTATCGCGATCTGTCGTTAACCTGCCGTGTCCCGACCTTACAGATCGATGACTTTATGCTGAGTGAATCATCGGCCATCTGCGAATACCTCGAAGAGCGTTTTGCTGCCCCTGAATTTGAACGCCTCTATCCCAAAGATCGCGAGAAACGCGCCCGCGCCCGGCAAATTCAGGCCTGGCTGCGCAGCGATCTGATGCCCATTCGCCAGGAGCGCCCTACCGAGGTGTTATTTGCCGGTGAGCGCTTTGCGCCCTTGTCGCCTGCAGCCGTTGAGGCCGCCGAAAAACTGATTGCCGCTGTTCAGCGCCTGTTGCCAGAACGTCAGCAAAATTTATTTGGTGAGTGGTGCATTGCAGATACCGATTTGGCTGTCATGCTTAATCGACTGGCGCTGCATGGCGATACCTTGCCTGCACGTTTGCAGCACTATGCTGAGTTTCAATGGCAGCGGGCATCAGTACAGTTATGGCTAACGGAAAGCGGCAAAAATCGCTAGCGATCGGCGCTTGCTCAAGTTGTCATAAGTGATTACCTTACGACACACTATGATATAGGTGTGGCAAACAGCGCGTGCATAAAGACACGCTAAACAGGAAAGGGTTACGGATGGTGGATCAAACTGCTGGTGGCGAAATCGAATGGGTCGATATCGTAAGCGAAGAGAATGAAGTCGTTGCACAGGCCACGCGTGCGCAGATGCGCGCGCAATGCTTACGTCACCGCGCGACCTATATCGTGGTTCATGACGGTATGGGGAAAATACTGGTTCAGCGCCGTACTGAAATCAAAGATTTTATGCCAGGCAAACTGGATGCGACGGCTGGCGGCGTAGTGCAGAGTGGCGAAGACATGCTTGAATCGGCGCGGCGTGAAGCCGAAGAGGAGCTGGGCATTGCGGATGTGCCTTTTGCAGAACATGGCAAATTCTATTTTGAAGATGAGCATTGCCGCGTCTGGGGGGGATTATTCAGCTGTGTGTCGCACGGTCCTTTTGCTATGCAGGAAGAAGAAGTGGATGAAATTTTCTGGATGACCCCGGATGAAATCACCGCCCGCTGTGATGAGTTTACCGATGATTCACTCAAAGCCTTATCCCTGTGGCTGAGCCGCAACAACGAAAACAGTCACTGATACCTTCTGTTAGCTTTGCGGGCGGTCGTGGCCGTTCGCAAAGCGGGCACACGGCGTTGATCGCCGCCTCATTCGCCTGATGATCAACTTCCCGCCTTTAGTGGAACGCCGTTTGCGCTCAACGACGTGGCGCGTGCCGTAGAACATGCGGCACAGCATGCTGGCCCGTTTCAACAAACTGTGGTGGTACCGCCCGTTCAGCGCCTGACGTGATTTTGCCCATGACCAGGCTGACAGAGGCTGGGTGCGCACTATCCAGATCAGACAACCGCCCACACGTTAACAATGTGGGCGGTTTAACAACCTGAACCGGTTTCCTGAATGTTATCTAAACCGGCTGTGGCTGGCGCATCTTTTCCCCGCGCCGCCGCAGGACTTCCATGACGATCAGTAACAGGAGCGAAGCCGCAATCATAATTGTGGCGGCGGCCGCGATAGTGGGATCGAGGTTTTCACGAATACCGGCAAACATCTGAATCGGCAGCGTCCGCTGCGTTGGGCTGGCAAGAAACAGCGTCACGACAACTTCATCAAATGAGGTGGCAAACGCGAACAGTGCCCCGGAAAAAACGCCCGGTGCAATCAGCGGCAGGGTGACTTTTCGAAACGCCAGCAGCGGAGAGGCACCGAGGCTGGCAGCGGCCCGCGTCAGATTGGTGTCGTAGCTTTTCAGTACGGCGACCACCGTGATCACCACAAAAGGAACGCCCAACAGGGCATGGGCTAACACCAGCCCGAGGTAGCTGTTCAGCAGTGACAGTTTGGCAAAGAAGAAAAACATGCCAACGGCGATGATCACGACGGGTGCCACCATGGGAGAGATAATGATTGCCATCACCAGACCTTTGCCGCGAAACTCGCCGCGCACCAGGCCCATGGCGGCCAGCACGCCCAGTACGCTAGCCAGTAGCGTGGCTAGCGGCGCAACCAGCAGGCTGTTCATTAACGCACCTATCCACTCCTTCGAGTGAAAAAAGGCCTCGTACCAGCGCAGCGAAAAGCCACTTAGCGGATAGCTCAGAAACGAACTTTCGTTAAACGACAGCGGCACAATGACCAGAACAGGCACAATCAAAAACAGCAGTGCCGCTGCGCCGTAAAAATTAAACAGGTAACGCCAGACCCGCAGCAACGTCGAACCTTGTTGTTTCATCATTTGCTCCTTAACGTACTGCCGCCTCGGATGACGTCCGGGTGACACGTGAATACACCACATACAGCAACGTCACGATAATCAGCAACTGGCTCCCCAGGGCGGCGGCCATGCCCCAGTTCATGGTGCTGTTGGTAAAAAAGGCGACAAAGTAGCTGACCATTTGATCGTCCGGCCCGCCCAACAGCGCTGGCGTAACGTAATAGCCAATCGCCATCATGAACACCAGCAGCGCGCCTGCGGTAATCCCGGCATAGGTCTGCGGGACATAGACGCGCCAGAAGGCCACAAAGGGATGGGCACCCAGCGACACGGCCGCCCGGACATAGCTGGGAGAAATCCCTTTCATGACGGCATACAAGGGCAGCACGATGAAGGGCAGCAGGATATGCGTCATAGAGATGTACACGCCGACCCGGTTGAACACCAGCGTGAGCGGACTGTCGATGAGCCCTGTCGCCATCAGCGTCCGGTTAATTAATCCTCCTGACTGCAGCAGGACAATCCAGCTGGCGGTACGCACGATCAATGAGGTCCAGAAGGGCAACAGCACCATAATCATTAGCAGGTTGGCGCGGTTGGACGGCTGTTTCGCCAGCCAGTAGGCCAGCGGATAGCCCAGGCCCACGCACAGCAAGGTGACCACGGTCGCCATCCACAGCGTACGTAGCAGAACGTTCACATAAAGCGCCTGATCGGGGGACTGCGCGACGATGTCGCCGGTCTTTGCATCAACCTTGTGGTCAAACACTGACAGCAGGTAATAGCTGGTATAGGGTTTGGCTACGCGCTTGAGGGTTTGCCAGGTAGACAGCTCGCCCCACAGGGGCTGCTTATCAATGAGGGTGGCTTTGACGTTAACCCCATCCTCGGGGGCCTGGCGGGGCACGGCCAGGATCAGGCGACGAAACGCATTGTCTTCATAACTCAATCGCTTCGCAATGCCAGAGATCTGGCCCTGCTCGCGCGCCGCGCTGACTTCCTTCGCCAGCGTGGCAAACAGGCTTTCATCCGGCAGCGCCTTGCCGTTCCATTTAGCCAGGACCTGGCTGGTTTGCGGAAGTGCGTCGTGAAGCTCAGGGTTATTGACGCTCATACTGAGGATAGAGCCGATGGGGAACAAAAAGCACACCACGACGAAAATCAGTAACGGGGCAACTAAAAACAGGGAGCGTTGTGTTTTTAACCAACCTGCCCGGTTAAATTGCTGGCGCAGACTGAACGCGCCTTCCGTACGTCTGACGGGCGCTGAATTCATCACGGGGTTTTGACTCATGCCGATCTCCTGAAAGGGGGCTGCCGGAGCGGGTCCGGCAGCGGGTTATTTCGCGGCCCAGGCGTTAAAACGCTGTTCCAGCTCTTCGCCATGTTCCAGCCAGAATGTGGCGTTAACCTGAACGGCTTTGGCCATGTTTTCCGGTGCCGTTGGCAACTGAGCCAGACGATCGGCCGTCAGCAGTTTGCCTGCCTTGATATTGGCGGGGCCATAAGGAATATTTTCGGCATACACTTTTTGGTTCTCGGGCTGCAGCGAGAAGGCGATAAATTTCTCTGCCAGCGCTTTGTGCTTTGAGCCTTTCACAATCGCCCAGTTATCGAAGTCGTACAGGTTACCGTCCCAGACGATTTTGAAATTATGACCTTCTGCCTGAGCGGTGCCGATGCGGCCGTTATAGGCCGATGCCAGCGTCACGTCGCCTGAAACCAGCCACTGCAGGGGCTGCGCGCCCGATTCCCACCACTGAATATTCGGCTTTAGCTCATCCAGTTTCCTGAAGGCACGATCGACGCCCGCCGGGGTTGCCAGCACCTTGTAAACGTCTTCGCGCTTCACGCCGTCCGCCATCAGCGCGATTTCCAGCGTGTATTTCGCGCTCTTACGCAGGGCGCGTTTGCCGGGGAATTTTTTCACATCCCAAAAATCTGCCCAACTGGTGGGGGCGGTTTTGAGCTTGTTGCCATCGTAGGTCAGTACGGTAGACCAGACGAAGAAGCCCGCACCACATTCGCTCACGCTCCCCTTGGCAAAGTCGGCTTTGTTGCCTAACTTGCTCCAGTCCAGGGTTTCAAACAGCCCTTCTTCACAGCCCCGCTCCAGTTCCGGGGTTTCCAGTTCTACAACATCCCAGCCGACCTGTTTGGTTTCAACCATGGCGCGGATGCGTGCCATTTCGCCGTTATATTCACCGGCTTCAATGCTGTCCTTCCCCGAGGCCATGAAAGGCTTATAAAACGCTTTATCCTGTGCGTCCTTGTTGGTGCCCCCAAAGGACACCACCGTAAGATTTTCGGCCTGTGCCTGGATGGCCACCGCTGCCAGAACCAGTGCCGCTATGTTTTTCATCATCCCCGAACTCCTGAATTATTATGTTCAGGCAGATTCCTCTGCCCGGTGTTTGCTTTGCAATCATGATGCCAGGGGCTGACCCGCAGCGGAACGTGCGGCGCGTCAGCCCGCGAAACCTAATACTTACCCAGGATACGGTTCAGCAGATTCAGTGCCGTGCGGAACTGCGCGTCCGGAATGGTGAGAGGGTAGAGGAAACGAATAACGTTGCCGTGTACGCCGCAGGTGAGCAGCAGCAGCCCTTCGTCCAGCGCCTCTTGCTGAATAGCTTTGGCGATGTCTGCGCTGGGTTGCCCTTCGCTGTTGGTGAATTCAGCCGCGATCATAGAACCGCGACCGCGCACCTCTGCCAGCGCACTACAGCCTGCGCCCTGCAGCGTTTCCGTCAGTTGCCCGCCTAACAGCAGGGCGCGCTCGCTCAGGTTTTCATCGCGAATGACCTCCAGCACGGCCAGCGCAGCGGCAATGGCCGGCGGGCTTCCTGCATAGGTGCCACCCAGGCCGCCGGGCAGGGGCGCATCCATTACGTCAGCCCGTCCTGAAACCGCCGATAGCGGCATACCGCCCGCCAGGCTTTTTGCCATGGTGATCAGGTCTGGCTGCACGTCAGGATAGTATTCACTGGCAAACAGCTTGCCGGTGCGGGCAAAACCACTTTGGATTTCATCGGCGATCAGCAGAATGCCATGTTGATCGCACAGCGTGCGCAGGGCGGTCACAAACGCTGGCGGCGCGACATTGAAGCCGCCTTCACCTTGAATGGGTTCATAGATAATGGCCGCAACCTGTTGCGGGCTGATATCGCAGCGGAAAATGGTTTGTAAACTCTCCAGCGCGTCATCGACGCTACAGCCATGCAGTGCATTCGGGTAGCGGGCGTGAAATACTGAGCTGGCAAAGGGGCCGAAACCGGTTTTGTAGGGGACCACTTTGCCCGTCAGCGACATCGTCATGTTGGTGCGGCCGTGAAAGGCCCCCGTAAAGGCGATGACGCCGGGACGGCCGGTTGCCGCGCGGGCAATTTTGACCGCGTTCTCAACGGCTTCTGCGCCGGTGGAGAAAAAAGTGGTCTTGGCGGGGCCGCTTACCGGCACCAGCGCATTCAGTTTTTCCGCCAGGGCAATATAATTTTCGTAAGGCACAACCTGAAACGCGGTGTGGGTAAAATGATCGAGCTGTTCTTTGATGGCGGCGATCACTTTGGGATGACGATGTCCGGTATTCAGCACGGCAATGCCTGCGCTGAAATCGATAATTTCACGGCCCTGGTGATCCCATAACGTAGCGTTTTCTGCTTTCACCGCATAGAAATCGCACATCACGCCCACGCCGCGCGGCGTAGCATTGAGACGACGGACCTGCACTTCACTGTTACTCATAACGCGACCTCATGGTGTTTGTTGCCATATTGTTACAGTGGAATCTGCCTCCTTGCTTTTTAGCGTTTTCAGGGTTTTATAATCCAGAGCCAGTTTTTTTTATTTTGAGGTACCAATTTTGCGAAGCTTACTCGGTGACCTGCTTGCACAACGTTTGGCCTCGCTTTCCGGCGGTACGCTGAATAAGCGATTGTATGATGTCTTGCAGGCAGCGATTCAGGACGGATCCATTGCCACCGCGACGCGACTGCCCGCCAGCCGCGACCTTGCTCGCGAACTTTCTGTCTCACGTAATACCGTGCTGGCAGTCTATGAACAGCTTCAGTCTGAGGGCTATGTACAAACCCGCACCGGAAGCGGCACCTTCGTCAGTACCGTGCTGCCGGAACAGGTGCCGGGTGAGCCGCTGATCAGGCCCGTCACGCCGCCGATGAAACCCGTCAGACTGTCGCGACGGGGTTCACGCCTGCTGGCGAGCAGCGGTGCCGGGAGCCATCAGTGGGGGGCATTTATGCCCGGTGTGCCGGACGTAAGCCATATGCCGCACGACATCTGGCGCAAAATTCAGCTCCGCCTGAGCCGACGGCTGCCGGTTGAAAACCTGAGCTATGCCAGCCACGGCGGCTGTGTTGAGTTACAACAGGCGCTGGCGGATTACCTGCGGGTGATCCGTTCGGTGAACTGCACCCCCGAACAGGTACTGATCACCGCCGGAACCCATCAGTCGCTGGATCTGCTGGCGAAAATGCTTTGCGATCCGGGAGACAGGGCCATCGTCGAAGAGCCGGGATACTGGGGGATCCGCAATGTGCTGGCGGTGAACGGCGTCACGCTGATCCCCACGCAGGTTGACGATCAGGGGCTGGTTTTGCCGCCCGAGCAGCCAGACAGCCCGGTGCCTCGCCTGATCTGTGTGACGCCTTCTCACCAGTATCCTCTCGGGGCGGTCATGAGCCTGCAGCGGCGCCATGAATTACTGGAGCGCGCAAAAAGCAGCGGCAGTTGGGTGGTTGAAGATGACTACGATGGCGAGTTCCGCTTTACCGGAAGTCCCATTCCTGCGCTACAGGGCCTGGCGGCGGATGCCCCAGTGATTTATCTGGGCACCTTCAGTAAAACCTTGTATCCCGGCATCCGGCTCAGCTACATGGTGGTGCCTAAATCCCTGGCGGCACGGATGAAAATGGCGCACTCCGAGCTGTATCGCGGCGGCTACGGGTTAGTACAACTCACGCTGGCGGAGTTTATTCGGGAAGGGCACTATGCGGCCCACGTACGACGCATGCGGCAGATTTACAGCCGCCGTCGTGCTGCGCTGGTGGAGGTGATTAGCACATCGCTGGGCGCCGACTGGATAGTGCATCACAGCAATGCGGGGTTGCATCTGGTTCTCAGGCTGCCGGACAGCATTGACGATGTGGCCTTTAGCGCAGAGCTGGAACAGTGCGGTGTATTAACACGTCCCCTGTCGTCCTATTATCTTCGGGGCACGCCGCAGCGCGGATTGCTGCTGGGTTATGCCTGTGTTGACGAAGCCGCCATTCCCGCCGCGTTCGCGCCTATCCTGACCCGGTTGCAACATCACCTGCAGGTGGCGTCTGTCTCGCCGTGATGCACCATCAGTGCGCATCCCTGGTATTGCCTGATTCTGTGATAACTGTCACGTTAATTTAATGTTAAATTTAAAAAGACAATAAAATACAATGGCCTGCAAAGTAAATTTGTAAGCCATTTCTTTTTAGATTGTCAAATTCTGCTTGTGCAAATCAAATGCGTTGTGGTAGTGCTAAAAAAAGGCCCGACAGGATTCGCACGTCAAAAGGATGATGCATGAATCGTGCCGAAACCCTTTTTCATCCTGTTTACGAGATTACGCCATGAGAAATTTTGTCAGTTTTCGGAATATCAAAAAGAGCTACGACGGCGACAAGCTGGTGGTGCGCAACCTCAATCTGGATGTGGCAGAAGGCGAGTTTTTGACCCTGTTAGGGCCGTCAGGCTCCGGGAAAACGACCAGCCTCATGATGCTGGCAGGATTTGAAACGCCCACCGATGGCGAGATACTGCTGCGTGATAAACCTTTGCACACGTTGCCGCCGCATCAGCGTGATATCGGTATGGTATTCCAGAACTACGCGCTTTTTCCCCACATGACGGTGGCCGAAAATCTGGCGTTTCCTTTGTCGATTCGCCGTTTGAGCAAGGCCGATATTGCCCAGCGAGTTAAGCGGGTGCTGGATATGATTAAACTCACTTCGCTGGCAGACCGTTATCCCGCACAGATGTCTGGCGGCCAGCAGCAGCGGGTGGCCCTGGCGCGGGCGCTGGTATTTGAACCTAAACTGATCCTGATGGACGAACCGCTGGGGGCGCTGGATAAACAGCTGCGTGAACACATGCAGATGGAAATTAAGCAGCTGCATAACATGCTCGGGCTGACCATTGTTTACGTCACTCACGATCAAAGCGAAGCCATGACCATGTCTGACCGGGTGGCGGTCTTTAACGACGGCATGATTCAGCAAATGGACAGCCCGAATAAGCTTTATGAACAGCCCGACAACGCCTTCGTGGCGCAGTTTATTGGCGAGAATAACAGCCTGCTGGCAACCCAGTCAGGGCAGCAGGGTGATTACTATCAGGTGACGCTGGATAACGGTATTCAGCTGGATGCGCTGAAGGTGCGGCCCAGTTCTCCGGGCAAGAAAATACAGCTCAGTATCCGCCCTGAACGCATCAACGTAAATGCAGCCAAACCGGGCGATCAGTCGGTCCAGGCCCGAATCCAGCAGTTTATCTATCTGGGTGACCACGTGAGAATGCTGACGGAAGTTGCTGGTCAGGGAAACTTTATGGTGAAAATGGCCTCATCGGAGGTCTCACCCGGCTGGACGGCGGGCAGTGAAGTGACCTTGTCCTGGCAACCTCAGCACCTGCGCGCGCTCGACGTTACGCTGCAATAGGCATAAAAAAAGAGCATGCAGTCTGCATGCTCTTGTTCAACGGGAAGGGATTAACCTTCAGCCTGCTGCGACTGAATCGCCGTCAGGGCAATGGTGTAGACGATATCGTCTACCAGTGCGCCGCGTGACAGGTCGTTGACCGGCTTACGCATGCCCTGCAGCATTGGCCCGATTGAAATCAGGTCAGCGGAACGCTGCACCGCTTTGTAGGTGGTGTTACCGGTGTTGAGATCCGGGAAAATAAAGACCGTTGCGCGTCCGGCAACCTGCGAGTTGGGCGCCTTGGATTTTGCCACGTCTTCCATAATCGCCGCGTCGTACTGCAACGGCCCATCAATCACCAGATCCGGGCGTTTTTCCTGCGCAAGACGCGTGGCTTCACGCACTTTCTCCACGTCGCTACCGGCACCTGAATTACCGGTTGAGTAGGAAATCATGGCGACGCGTGGATCGATGCCGAAGGCTTTCGCTGAATCGGCAGACTGAATGGCAATTTCTGCCAGCTGTTCAGCCGTTGGATCGGGGTTGATCGCGCAGTCGCCGTAGACCAGCACCTGCTCTGGCAGCAGCATAAAGAACACGGATGACACCAGTGAGCTGTTGGGCGCGGTTTTGATCAGCTGTAACGGCGGACGAATGGTGTTGGCCGTGGTATGTACCGCGCCCGAGACCAATCCGTCAACTTCCCCGCTTTCCAGCATCATGGTGCCCAGCACCACGTTATCTTCCAGCTGTTCCTGCGCAACCACCTCGGTCATGCCTTTGCTTTTGCGCAGCTCGACCAGACGCGGAACATAGTTCTGACGCACCACTTCAGGATCGACTATCTCAATGCCTTTACCCAGCTCAACGCCCTGGGCTGCCGCAACGCGCTGGATTTCATCCGGATTGCCCAGCAGGACACAGGTCGCAATGCCGCGGTCGGCACAGATTGCTGCGGCTTTAACGGTACGGGGTTCATCCCCTTCCGGCAGAACAATGCGCTTGCCAGCCTTGCGAGCCAGTTCGGTTAACTGATAGCGGAAAGCCGGCGGCGACAGGCGGCGACTGCGCTCAGACGTGGCGGTCAGCGACTCGATCCAGTCCGCGTTAATGTAACTTGCGACGTATTCCTGGACTTTTTCAATGCGCTGCGTGTCATCAACCGGTACTTCGAGGTTAAAGCTTTGCAGGCTGAGCGAGGTCTGCCAGGTATTGGTTTTGACCATGAAGACCGGCAGGCCAGTCTGGAAGGCGCGATCGCACAGTTTGGCGATGCGCTCGTCAATTTCATAGTTACCGGTTAAAAGAATGGCACCGATCTCAATACCGTTCATCGCGGCCAGACAGGCGGCAACCAGCACGTCAGGGCGGTCAGCCGAGGTGACCAGCAGCGAGCCCGGGCGGAAATGCTCAAGCATGTGCGGGATGCTGCGTGCGCAGAAGGTCACTGATTTGACACGGCGGGTCTGAATTTCACCTTCGTTAATAATCCGGGCGTTCAGGTGGCGGCACATATCAATGGCGCGGGTCGCAATCAGGTCGAAGCTCCACGGCACACAACCCAAAATGGGCAAGGGACTGTTGGCAAACAGCTGGTCAGGATTGATATTCGCGATGCTGGCCTTCGATGAGTCATCGAAAATTTCAGACAGATCAGGGCGCGTACGGCCCTGCTCATCAACGGGCGCGTTCAGCTTGTTGATGATCACACCGGTGATGCTTTTATTCTTCGAACCGCCAAAGCTGCTTTGTGTCAGTTCAATACGCTCTTTGAGCTGTGCGGGAGAATCGTTACCCAGCGCGGTCACGAAGACGATTTCAGCGTTTAACGTTTTGGCGATTTCATAGTTCAGCGCGCTGGCAAACTGGTGCTTACGCGTAGGCACCAGGCCTTCAACCAGAACTACTTCAGCATCCTGCGCATTGGCGTGGTAGCGGGCAATAATTTCTTCCATCAGCACGTCTTGCTGATTAGAACCCAGCAGCGATTCCACACGGGACATCGGCAGCGGCTCTGCGGCCGGGATGCCTGAACTCTTGCGCACAATGCTGGTGGTCTGGTCAGGTGCATTGCCGCCCGCACGCGGTTGTGCAATGGGTTTGAAAACGCTCAGTCGAACGCCTTTACGTTCCATGGCGCGAATAACGCCAAGGCTAACGCTGGTCAGACCGACGCTGGTGCCGGTCGGAATGAGCATAATTGTACGTGACACGATTGAACCTCTCAGATTTCACTGGGTGTCAAAACAACGCCGTCAGCCGGAGCTGACGACGAAAGGGGATCAGGCGGTAAGGCGAGCGGCATCTCGGGCAATCACTAACTCTTCGTTAGTGGGGATCACCACTGCCGGGCGAGTGCCTTCTTTGTTGATAAAACCTGACTTGCCAAAGCGAGCCGCCAGGTTGCGCTCGTGGTCAATGTCAAAGCCCAGCAGCGCCAGCTTGTCCAGGGTCAGCTCACGCACCATCGCCGCATTTTCACCGATACCGCCGGTGAAGACCACGCCATCGAGACGACCGTCCATCAGCGCGGTATAGCTGCCAATGTATTTGGCCAGACGGTGGCAGAAGACATCCATTGCGCGTTTAGCATCGTCTTTGGTGGCGTAGTTGTCTTCAACATAACGGCAGTCGCTGGTGACTTCGGTCAGCCCTAACAGCCCCGACTCTTTCGTCAGCATCTTGTTAATGGCATCGACGCTCATGCCCAGCGTGTCGTGCAGGAAGAAGATAATGGCCGGATCGATATCGCCGCTGCGGGTCCCCATGACCAGGCCTTCCAGCGGGGTCAGGCCCATAGACGTATCCACACACTCACCGTTACGGATAGCAGAAACAGACCCGCCGTTACCGAGATGACAGGTAATGATGTTCAGCGTTTCTAGCGGCTTATTCAGCATTTTTGCCGCTTCGTGGGTGACATAGTAGTGGCTGGTACCGTGCGCACCGTAGCGGCGCACGCCGTGCTCTTTATACAGGGCATACGGCAGCGCATAAAGGTAGGACTCTTCCGGCATTGTCTGATGGAAAGCCGTGTCAAAAACCGCCACATTCTTGTCAGACAAGTGCGGGAAGTTTTTCATGGCTTCATCAATGCCAATCAGGCCCGCTGGGTTATGCAGTGGTGCAAAAGATGATGCATCTTTGATACCCTGCACAACAGACTGAGAAATGACCACTGACTGCGTAAGTTTTTCGCCGCCGTGAACAATACGGTGACCTATTGCAGCGATTTGTGCTGAAAGCTCTGGTTTTTGTGCCAGAATTGTTTTAACAATGAAATTCAGCGCTTCGCTGTGGGCCGCGCCAGCACCTAAAGGTGCTTCCTGCTTCTGACCATCAAGTTTCCATTTGATCCGTGCTTCGGGCAGGTGGAAGCATTCAGCCAGACCCGAGAGGAATTCTTCACCGCTGGTGGGATTAAGGATGGCAAACTTGAGAGAAGAGCTGCCGCAATTCAGAACCAGTACTAACTTACTCGACATGGAAGTACCTATTTGTTAAAAGTGGCTAAAAATAACGCAATCAGACTTACAGCGTAGCCCATCGACGCAGCCAGATTAATGACAGAAGTCATACCCAGGTCAAAATAGTGCGTTTTATGCAAAAAAAATTGAGTCTTTACGCATAAATTTGAAATTTCGCTTAAAACGGGCCTTGTCGTCTCTGTTACAAGGGAAGTTGCGGCAGTGACGCTGTTAAAACGGCGTCAGAATAGCCGGAGTCACCTTTAAAGACAAAAATATTTGAAGGATGTTACGTAAAGTTGTGTGGTTATAATTATTTTTCAAAAAATACAGTATTAGTTGAGGCGAGCCATGGCGAATGAATCTTACACCGGCTGGTTCCGGATGTTTCAACGCGGACAGCATTATATGAAGACCTGGCCCAACGATAAACGCCTGGCACCGGTCTTTCCTGAGAACCGTGTATCGACGGCTACGCGCTTTGCGATTCGCTTTATGCCGCCGCTGGCGGTCTTTACGCTCACATGGCAGATAGCGATGGGTGGGCAATTGGGCCCGGCAGTGGCAACGGCTCTCTTTGCCTGTAGTTTGCCTATGCAGGGATTATGGTGGCTGGGTAAGCGATCCGTCACCCCATTGCCGCCCACGCTGCTGCGCTGGTTCCATGAAGTGCGCACGAAGCTGGAAGCCGCAGGTCAGGCGATCGCACCGGTTGAAGGCAAACCAACTTACCAGGCACTGGCCGATCTGCTTAAGCGCGCCTTTAAACAGTTGGACCGCACCTTTCTGGACGATCTTTAACCCGCACCGTGCAGAAATTATTGCACGCAAACCTGCGGTTAAATCAATGAAAAGCGATGTGGCTACGCCCGCATCGCTTCCCCTGTGTAATTATCTTTCCATCGTATAAAACCTGAACAGCCCGCGGGCTGGAGGACAAGATGATGGAAATGACCCACGCGCAACGTTTGATCCTGACTAACCAGTACAAAATCATGGCAATGCTGGAACCGGAGAACGCCGAACGTTTTCGTCGCTACCAGACTATCATTGAGCGTGGCTATGGCCTGCAAATGCGGGAACTGGACAAAGAGTTTGGCAAGCTCCCCGAAGAGACCTGCCGGACGCTTATCGACATTATGGAAATGCACCACGCGCTACAGGTCTCCTGGGCTAATCTCAAGACCCAAGGCGATATCGACCCACGACGTCTGGCGTTTCTGGGGTTTGATGCCGCCACGGAATCCCGCTATCTCGGTTATGTGCGGTTTATGGTGAACATCGAAGGGCGCTATACCCATTTTGATGCGGGAACGCATGGCTTTAATGCGCAAACGCCGATGTGGGAAAAGTATCAACGTATGCTGGCTTTGTGGCAGACTTGTCCTCGCCAATACCATTTAAGCGTAAACGAGATTGCGCAAATCATTAACGCCTGATGAGGAGTGACGCGTGGAGTACAGTGGTTTTTTATTTGATTTAGATGGCACCTTAGTGGATTCGCTACCCGCGGTTGAACGCGCCTGGAGCAACTGGGGTGCACGTCATGGCATTGCGGCTGATGAGATTCTGGACTTCATTCACGGAAAGCAGGCGATTACTTCACTGCGCCACTTTATGGCGGGCCAGTCAGAAGCGGTAATCCAGGCCGAGTTTCTGGCGCTGGAAAAAACGGAAGCAGAAGACACGGACGGCGTGCGGGCGCTGCCAGGCGCAAAAGCGTTGCTCACGCAGCTGAATGCGTTGCAAATCCCCTGGGCGATTGTCACCTCCGGCTCCGTGCCGGTGGCGCATGCGCGTCACAAAGCAGCAGGTTTACCTCAGCCTGCCGTGTTTATTACGGCCGAACAGGTGGCGAAGGGCAAGCCAGAACCCGATCCTTACTTACTGGGTGCAGAAAGGTTAAAGCTGTCGCCAGCCGACTGCGTAGTGGTAGAAGATGCGCCGGCCGGCGTGATCGCCGGGTTAGCTGCGGGCTGTGCCGTGATCGCCGCGAATGCGCCTGATGATACGCCACGCATTGACGAAGTGGCGCTGCGCCTGACTTCACTGGAATCGCTGGTGGTCACCAAACGTTCGACGGGCAAGTTTGCGTTTCACCATCAAGGCTAGGTAAAAGGGCGGCGTGAAGCCGCCATTGTCAGAGCGGCGTGTCCTGCGAGATTTCGTCCAGAGACAGGCTAAAGCTGGGAATGAATACCTCCACGAAATAGCTCATTTCGGGCGAACGACGCTGATTCAGGGTTTTTTCCAGCCGCGCTTTTGCTAACAAAAACTCATTATTCCCGGCCGACAGCTCTTCCAGGCATTTTACGTAGGCACAGATCGCATCGGCTTGTTTCACGACGGCTTTTTCTTCCTCACTGTGCAGATGCTCATCAATCAGCGGACGGTAAACATCCTGCAACTCGTCCGGCAGCATCTCAATCAACTTCTGCTGCGCGATTTTCTCAATCTTTTTGTATTCGTGGGCGATCTGCGCGTTGTAGTACTTCACCGGCGTGGGTAAGTCTCCGGTCAGCACTTCACTGGCGTCGTGATACAGCGCCATCATGGCGATGCGCTCGGCATTAAGGTTGCCGTTAAACTTCTTATTTTTAATGATGGCCAGCGCGTGGGCAACCATCGCGACCTGCAAACTGTGTTCAGAGACGTTCTCGGTGCGCACGTTGCGCATCAGCGGCCAGCGGTTGATGAGTTTGAGACGGGAAAGGTGGGCGAAGAAATGGCTCTGAGTCATGGTAATTCCTGTTTGCGACAGGGGAGAGGCGTGCTCTCCCCGAAATCACATCAGTATAGGCGCATCCGGACTACTGGCGGTAGCCTTGCAGAAAACGGCCAAACTTATTGATCGCCATTTCCAGATCGTCGACGCGCGGCAGCGTCACGATGCGCAGATGATCGGGCCACGGCCAGTTAAACGCCGTTCCCTGAACCAGTAGCACTTTCTCCTGTAGCAGGAAATCCAGCACCATTTTCTGATCGTCGTGGATATTGAATTTTTTGGCATCAATACGCGGGAACATATAAAGCGCGCCCTGCGGCTTCACACAGCTCACGCCGGGAATATCGTTGATCAGTTCCCATGCGCGCTGACGCTGTTCATAGAGCCGCCCGCCAGGCACAATAAATTCACTAATGCTCTGATAGCCGCCCAACGCAGTCTGAATGGCATGCTGCGCGGGGACGTTGGCACACAGACGCATGGATGCCAGCATCTCCAGCCCTTCGATATAACCTTTAGCATGCTTTTTGGGGCCGTTTAGCACCATCCAGCCCTGGCGGAAACCCGCTACGCGATAGGTTTTAGACAGGCCGTTAAAGGTTACGGTCAGCAAGTCCGGCGCCAGTGCAGCAATAGAGTGATGCTGTGCGTCGTCGTACAGAATTTTATCGTAGATCTCGTCAGCGAAAATAATCAGGTTATGCTGGCGGGCAATCTCAACGACTTCCATCAACAGTGCTTTGCTGTAAACCGCACCGGTTGGATTATTGGGATTGATAATCACGATGCCGCGCGTGCGTGGCGTAATTTTACTGCGGATATCATCCAGATCCGGGAACCAGCCTGCGGACTCATCACACAGGTAGTGCACGGCTTTGCCGCTTGAGAGCGACACGGCCGCGGTCCACAGCGGGTAGTCAGGTGCCGGCACCAGCATTTCATCACCGCTGTTCAGCAGCGCCTGCATGGCCTGGACGATGAGTTCAGAAACACCGTTACCGATATAGATGTCTTCCACCGTGACGTCGCGCATGTCACGCGCCTGGTAGTGCTGCATGATGGCTTTACGAGCAGAATACAATCCTTTGGAGTCACAGTATCCCTGTGCGCTGGGAAGGTTACGGATGACATCAACCAGAATCTCGTCCGGCGCTTCGAAGCCAAAGGGGGCCGGATTGCCGATGTTCAACTTAAGAACTTTATTACCTTCTTCTTCAAGGCGTTTAGCCTCTTTTAAAACCGGTCCACGAATGTCGTAACAGACATTGTCCAGTTTGCCGGATTTATCAATTTGAAAAGTCATTGTGGCCGCCTTAATGTGCAGAATCCTTGTGCCTGCCGCTGAAAACAAACCTGCACAATGTACTCTCCTCAGGCCGACAAAAGAAGGGCAGGGCGCGGTTTTGGCGTGTTCAGCATCTTTGTCTCCAGCCAGACGATGGAATGCGTATTGGTTATCAAGCAGGCCGGTTGTAACGTTTGTTTTTTTGAGTTTTATTAGTTTATTATGCTGCGATTAAAAATTGAGCGCTGGGTAATGTCTGCTTTTATTTTGCCGATAATGAACCTGAAGGCCGTAAAACAATCTGAGAATCTGTGATGCGTCATGAGTGAAATAGTTTAATTATGCTTTATTGATGCATAAAATTTGCACGCAAAAAGCGGCCTCAACTCAGAGTAACCTGAAAAAAAACGATGGTGCATAATGTTAACTGTCTTATATCAAAGGTTTTTTATAAGATTTTCAGGGCCGGGAGAGACAACCGGGAGCATCATCAATGCATGTTTCATCGCTGAAAAGTCGTATTTCCTGTTTTCAGGCAGGTTACGTCCGCTCAGGACATTCTCGAAGGGATGTAAGATGCTATTTGATCAAAATATGCAATGCTTTTCACAAAAACATTTCCATTTTGCGGTCAAAAATGATTAAGTATAATTTACTATTTGATGAGATTAAACGCTGCGTACCGTTAGCGTATTACAGACCCGTTTACCCCTGCCTGAGGGCACTTTGGGGGTAGGAAAAGACAACTACACAGCTTCCCGCATTTTTGCATCCAGTGCCTTCGGTACAGAAGTTGTCTCTGTCTTCAGGACCCGGTTTCCCTGTTTTGCAGGGAAGTACCGTCTTCCTCCGTAAGTAAATTTTATGTCGGCCCTTTGCCGGGACGTCATGAAGCATCATTACCGCTTATCGCTTTGATAAGCTTGTAATAACACCAGGATAGTAGTTCTTAAAAATCTAATAAGTGAAGAAAAAACATGACTAATGCAAATCGTCCGATACTCAATCTCGATCTCGATCTGCTCCGGACTTTTGTTGCTGTAGCTGACCTGAACACCTTTGCAGCCGCTGCTGCTGCGGTGTGCAGAACGCAATCGGCAGTGAGTCAGCAGATGCAACGTCTGGAACAACTGGTCGGTAAAGAGTTGTTTGCCAGACATGGCCGCAACAAGTTGTTAACTGAACACGGCATTCAGCTTCTGGGCTATGCCAGGAAAATCCTGCGTTTTAACGATGAAGCCTGTACTTCACTGATGTACAGCAACATCCAGGGTGTACTGACGATTGGCGCTTCTGACGATACCTCAGATACCATTCTGCCGTTCCTGTTAAACCGCGTGACCTCTGTCTATCCAAAACTGGCGATTGATGTTCGCGTGAAACGCAATCCGTTCATGATGGAAATGCTGAATCAGGGCGAAGTTGACTTAGTCGTCACGACGTCAAGCCCGGGTAACTTTACCCATCAGGTTCTGCGTACCTCTCCGACCCTGTGGTATTGCGCGGCGGATTATGTGTTCCAGCGTGGAGAAGCTATTCCACTGGTACTGCTTGATGAACCCAGTCCGTATCGTGATATGGCGATTGATCATCTCAACGAAGCCGGTATCCCGTGGCGTATCTCTTACGTTGCATCAACCCTGGCGGCCGTTCGTGCGGCAGTCAAAGCAGGATTGGGTGTAACGGCGCGTCCGGTAGAAATGATGAGCCCGGAACTGCGCGTGATGGGCGCAGCAGAAGGCTTGCCGGTTTTACCGGATACACAGTATCTGCTGTGCCGTAATGCCGACAGCGACAACGAGCTGGCGCTGGCCATCTTTAATGCTATGCAGTCCACGCACGATCCGTACAACATGGTGGCCAACGCTGACGGCACGCTGTTGCTGGATGACGAAGAGTAACATTTTCACGCTGTCGCAAAAAAAACGTCATTCACCGGTAAGATAATGGCTGTAAACAGGCCTCTTGTTCTGTAAAAAGAACAGGAGGCTTTTTTTTGACCTTTTTCCTGCGAAATAAAAACCCGCACGGAGACGCTGAGTTTATCGCCTGCCCGCAAGCATTTCAGGGCGATGTAAATGGCGGGCGAGAGGCAAAATGTAAAATATTTGATTCGAATCAGTCTGATAACTGCTGAAATTTAACACAAAAAAGATAATTCTGTGTTCTGGATCAACAAAATAGCCATTCCCAAGGGAAGGAAAACCCCCGAAATCCTGTCAAAATATGAGGGTTAATTGCACGATCCATGCGCGCAAATACCCGCTACACTAAAATTACCCTTACAGACTGAAGCGATTTAGCTGGAAACACGCGCATCATATGTTAATAATATGATGCAGGTGTAAAATAAAGTTTGGATACTTTTGTCAAAGTTGACAAAAGGTTATAGAAAGGAGTAAAAAACCCCATAAAATTGCTGCTTATTGCAGAGTAACAGCAAAATTTGTAAGGTTTTTATCCTTCCCTTTGAATCGATGTGGTGAGTTTGCTGCCAGAACCCGAGCAGGATGCCCGCGCCACTTTTGATGAGTAAGCAATGAGTATGTCAACTACCACCGAAATCATCGCTCAGCATTGGGCATTCGTCGTATTTATCGTCATCGCTTTTGGCCTCTGTGCGTTCATGTTAACCGGAGGCTGGCTGCTTGGCGGCAGAGCGCGTGCCCGTTACAAAGACACACCTTTTGAGTCCGGCATTGAATCCGTCGGTGACACTCACCTCCGCTTATCAGCAAAATTCTACCTGGTAGCGATGTTCTTCGTTATCTTCGACGTAGAAGCTCTCTTTTTATACGCATGGGCGACCTCTATTCGTGAAAGCGGCTGGGTCGGCTTTGTGGAAGCCGCAATTTTCATTTTGGTGCTCCTGGCGGGCCTGGTTTATCTGGTGCGCATTGGCGCGTTGGACTGGACGCCTGCACGCCGGCGAATCGTGGTTAAAACGCCCACGGTAAGTCACACCAATCCTCATAAGCAGTAAAAGAGAGGCAATAAGATGGACTATACGCTCACCCGCATAGACCCAAACGGTGGTGAGAACGACCGTTACCCTCTGCAAAAGCAGGAAATCGTCAGCGATCCGCTGGAGCAGCACGTTCATCGCAGCGTCTACATGGGCAAGCTCGAACACGCCCTGCACGACATGGTGAACTGGGGACGTAAAAACTCCCTGTGGCCTTACAACTTTGGTCTTTCATGCTGCTACGTTGAGATGACCACCTCCTTCACCGCCGTGCACGACGTCGCGCGTTTCGGTGCAGAGGTTATGCGCGCATCGCCACGTCAGGCCGACTTCATGGTCATTGCCGGTACGCCGTTTACCAAAATGGCCCCGGTAATTCAGCGTTTGTACGATCAGATGCTGGAGCCGAAATGGGTGATTTCCATGGGTGCCTGTGCCAACTCAGGCGGCATGTACGATATCTATTCTGTCGTGCAGGGCGTTGATAAGTTTCTGCCGGTTGACGTGTATATCCCGGGTTGCCCGCCGCGCCCTGAAGCTTACATGCAGGCACTGCTGCTGCTGCAGGAATCCATTGGCAAAGAGCGCCGTCCCCTTTCGTGGGTGGTCGGAGACCAGGGCGTTTACCGTGCCAATATGCAGTCTGAGCGTGAACGTAAGCGTGGCGAACGTATTGCAGTAACCAACCTGCGTACACCAGACGAAGTTTAAGTTAACCGTATGGATGGAATCAGTGCCTGCAGCAGACAACACCACAAATTAATGCATGGCACCATCCTGACGCCTTCATTTGAGCGCCTGTTATCAGGCCGGAATGGTGAGTAACGTATGACAGATTTGACCACGCAAGATCTCGCTCAGCCGCTATGGCAAACCCGGGATCACCTGGATGACCCGGTGATCGGCGAGCTGCGTAATCGTTTTGGGCCGGATGCCTTTACCGTTCAGGCGACCCGCACCGGTATTCCGGTTGTTTGGGTAAAGCGTGAACAGCTGCTGGAAATCATTACATTCCTGCGAAAACTTCCTAAGCCGTACGTCATGCTGTATGACCTGCATGGCATGGACGAACGCTTACGTACCCACCGCGCCGGTTTACCTGCCGCGGATTTTTCCGTTTTCTACCACCTACTCTCGATTGAACGCAATCGCGACATCATGCTCAAGGTGGCTTTATCTGAAAACGATATGCATGTGCCGACCATCACCAATATTTTCGCCAATGCCAACTGGTATGAGCGCGAAACCTGGGAGATGTTTGGTATCACCTTTGATGGTCATCCGCATCTGACGCGCATTATGATGCCGCAGACCTGGGAAGGGCATCCGCTGCGCAAGGACTATCCTGCGCGTGCGACCGAATTCGATCCTTTCACGCTGACGAAGCAGAAAGAAGATCTGGAAATGGAAGCGCTGACGTTCAAGCCGGAAGACTGGGGCATGAAACGCAGCACCGCCAACGAAGATTTCATGTTCCTCAACCTCGGTCCAAACCACCCGTCAGCGCACGGTGCTTTCCGCATCATTTTGCAGCTGGATGGGGAAGAGATCGTCGATTGCGTCCCGGATATTGGTTATCACCACCGTGGCGCAGAGAAAATGGGCGAACGTCAGTCCTGGCACAGCTACATTCCTTACACCGACCGTATTGAGTACCTTGGTGGCTGCGTTAACGAAATGCCTTACGTACTGGCCGTTGAGAAACTGGCTGGTATCGTGGTGCCTGACCGCGTGAATGTTATTCGCGTCATGCTCTCTGAGCTTTTCCGCATCAACAGTCACCTGCTGTACATCTCAACCTTTATTCAGGACGTTGGCGCAATGACGCCGGTGTTCTTTGCCTTTACCGACCGTCAGAAAATTTATGATGTGGTTGAGGCGATTACCGGTTTCCGTATGCACCCGGCCTGGTTCCGTATTGGCGGTGTGGCACACAACCTGCCGAAAGGCTGGGAGCGCCTGCTGCGTGACTTCCTGGACTGGATGCCAAAGCGCCTGAAAGAGTACGACAAAGCGGCGCTGCGCAACACCGTTCTGATGGGCCGTTCGCAAGGTGTGGCAGCCTACAATATGGAAGAAGCGCTGGCCTGGGGCACAACCGGTGCTGCCCTGCGCGCCACCGGTCTCGATTTTGACGTGCGTAAATGGCGTCCCTATTCAGGCTATGAAAACTTCGACTTCGAAGTGCCCGTGGGTGCCGGTATCAGCGATGCCTACACGCGCGTACAGCTGAAAATGGAAGAGATGTGGCAGTCGCTGCGTATTCTGGAACAGTGCCTGAACAACATGCCGGAAGGGCCGTTTAAAGCCGATCATCCGCTGACAACCCCGCCGCCAAAAGAGCGCACGCTGCAGCACATTGAAACCCTGATCACTCACTTCCTGCAGGTGTCATGGGGCCCGGTTATGCCGGCCAATGAATCCTTCCAGATGATTGAGGCGACCAAAGGGATTAACAGTTACTACCTGACCAGTGATGGCAGCACGATGAGTTATCGCACACGTGTGCGTACGCCGAGCTTCCCGCACCTGCAGCAGATTCCTTCGGTAATCCGTGGCAGCCTGGTATCCGATTTAATCGTGTACCTCGGTAGTATCGACTTTGTTATGTCAGACGTGGACCGCTAATTATGCACGATCAACACATTGCTATTAAAACGATCGACCCTAACGAGGTCTTCGTGCTGAGTGCGGAAGAGCACCATGCGATTGAGCACGAAAAACACCATTACGAAGATGCACGCGCCGCGTCAATTGAAGCGCTGAAAATCGTACAGAAACAACGTGGCTGGGTACCAGACGGCGCGATTCATGCGATTGCCGACGTTCTGGGCATTCCCGCCAGTGACGTAGAAGGTGTGGCAACGTTCTACAGCCAGATTTTCCGCCAGCCGGTTGGCCGCCACGTGATCCGCTACTGCGACAGCGTGGTCTGTCACATTACCGGTTTTCAGGGCATTCAGGCTGCGCTGGAAGAAAACCTCAATATCAAGCCCGGCCAGACCACGACCGACGGCCGCTTTACGTTGCTGCCGACCTGTTGTCTGGGTAACTGCGATAAAGGCCCAACCATGATGGTGGATGAAGATACGCACGTTCATCTGACGCCGGAAGGCATCGCCTCTTTGCTGGAGCAGTATCAATGACAATTAAACAGATCATTCGTACTGCCGAAACCCATCCACTGACGTGGCGCATGCGCGACGATCAGCAGCCGGTATGGCTGGATGAGTACCGCAGCAAAAACGGCTACGCCGGTGCGGAAAAAGCACTGAAGGGCATGGCACCCGACGAGATCGTGGCGCTGGTGAAAGATTCCGGCCTGAAGGGACGCGGTGGTGCAGGCTTCTCTACCGGTTTGAAGTGGAGCCTGATGCCGAAAGACGAATCCATGAACATCCGTTACCTGCTGTGTAACGCCGATGAAATGGAGCCGGGCACCTATAAAGACCGCCTGTTGATGGAGCAGATGCCGCATCAGTTGGTTGAAGGCATGCTGATCAGTGCGTTTGCCCTGAAAGCCTACCGTGGCTACATCTTCCTGCGTGGCGAATACATTGAAGCGGCGGTGCATCTGCGCCGTGCCATCGCTGAAGCGACCGAAGCCGGGTTACTGGGTAAAAATATCCTGGGCTCAGGGTTCGATTTCGAACTCATCGTCCACACCGGCGCAGGCCGCTATATTTGCGGTGAAGAAACCGCACTGATTAACTCGCTGGAAGGACGCCGTGCTAACCCACGTTCTAAGCCGCCTTTCCCGGCGAGCGCGGGCGTTTGGGGTAAGCCGACCTGCGTGAACAACGTTGAAACGCTGTCAAACGTGCCGGCTATTTTGGCAAACGGCGTTGAGTGGTATCAGGGCCTGTCTAAGAGCGACGATGCGGGTACCAAGCTGATGGGCTTCTCGGGTCGGGTGAAAAACCCTGGCGTCTGGGAACTGCCGTTCGGTATCACGGCCCGTGAAATCCTGGAAGACTATGCCGGCGGCATGCGCGATGGTCTGCGCTTTAAAGCCTGGCAGCCGGGCGGGGCGGGAACAGATTTCCTGACGGAACAGCATCTGGATCTGCCGATGGAGTTCGCCAGCATCGGTAAAGCGGGCAGCCGTCTGGGTACGGCGCTGGCCATGGCCGTGGACCATGAAATCAATATGGTTTCACTGGTGCGCAATCTCGAAGAGTTCTTTGCCCGTGAATCCTGCGGCTGGTGTACGCCATGCCGCGATGGTTTGCCGTGGAGCGTGAAGATCCTGCGCGCGCTGGAGCAGAAAAAAGGCCAGCCGGGGGATATCGAAACCCTGGAGCAGCTTTGCCGCCAGCTCGGCCCGGGCAAGACGTTCTGCGCCCACGCACCCGGTGCAGTCGAACCGCTGCAAAGCGCCATTAAATATTTCCGTGAAGAGTTTGAAGCCGGTATCGCGCCGCAGGTGTTTGGTAATACCCGATCGATCGGTGGTATTCAGCCAAACCTGCTGAAAGCGCGCTGGTAATTCGCCGTTATCCACGGGAGCTGGCCCTGTGCCGCCGTTCCTGCTGCAGTGTGCAGGAACAAGAATTTGATTAACGCTCGTTTATGACGAGCCTTACGGAAGCATGTCACTATGGCTACAATCCATGTAGACGGTAAAGAATATGATGTGAACGGAGCGGACAACCTGCTACAGGCATGTCTGTCTCTGGGCCTTGATATTCCTTATTTTTGCTGGCATCCGGCGCTGGGAAGCGTGGGTGCCTGCCGCCAGTGTGCGGTAAAGCAATTCCAGAACGCTGAAGATACCCGCGGCCGCCTTGTCATGTCCTGTATGACGCCGGCGTCTGACGGCACCTTCATCTCTATTGATGATGGCGAAGCAAAAGAGTTCCGTGAAAGCGTGGTTGAGTGGTTAATGACCAACCACCCGCACGACTGTCCGGTATGCGAAGAGGGCGGTAACTGTCATCTGCAAGATATGACGGTAATGACCGGCCACAGCTTCCGCCGCTATCGCTTCACCAAACGCACCCACCGTAATCAGGACCTTGGCCCGTTCATTTCGCATGAGATGAACCGCTGTATCGCCTGCTACCGCTGTGTGCGGTATTACAAAGATTATGCTGACGGTACCGATCTGGGCGTTTATGGCGCGCATGACAACGTTTACTTCGGCCGCCCGGAAGACGGCACGCTGGAAAGCGAGTTTTCCGGCAACCTGGTTGAAATCTGCCCAACCGGCGTATTTACCGATAAAACCCACTCTGAACGCTATAACCGTAAATGGGATATGCAGTTCGCGCCCAGCATCTGTCAGCAGTGCAGCGTGGGCTGTAACACCAGTCCGGGTGAGCGCTATGGCGAGCTGCGCCGCATCGAAAACCGTTACAATGGCAGCGTTAACCACTACTTCCTGTGTGACCGTGGTCGCTTTGGTTACGGTTACGTCAATCTGAAGGACCGCCCTCACCATCCGGTACAGCTGCGCGGCAGCGATCGCGTGACGCTGAATGCGGAGCAAGCGGTGAACGTCGGGGCAGACGTGCTGCGCCAGGCGAAACGCGTGATTGGTATCGGCTCGCCACGTGCCAGCGTCGAGAGCAACTTTGCGCTGCGTGAACTGGTCGGGGCCGAAAACTTCTCTACCGGTATGCCTGCCGGTGAGCAGGAACGCCTTGAACTATTGTTAAAAGTGCTGCGTGACGGCGGAATTTATACGCCATCGCTGCGTGAAATTGAAAGCTACGATGCAGTGCTGGTGCTGGGGGAAGATTTGACCCAGGTTGGCGCGCGCGTGGCCCTGTCTGTGCGCCAGGCTGTGAAAGGTAAGGCCCGTGAAATGGCCGCTGCGCAGAAAGTCGCAGACTGGCAAATCGCGGCCATCATGAATATCGGTCAGCACGCTAAGCATCCGCTCTTTGTCACCAACGTCGATGAAACGCGTCTCGATGATATTGCCGCGTGGAGCTATCGTGCCCCAGTGGAAGATCAGGCACGTCTTGGATTTGCCATCGCCAATGCGCTGGACGAAACCGCCCCGGCCGTAAGCGATTTCGACGCTGCGCTGAACGGCAAGCTGGATGTCGTCGTGCAGGCGCTGGCCGGCGCTAAAAAACCGCTGATCGTTTCCGGTGTTCACTCAGGCAGCACTGCCATGATTGAAGCGGCCGCGAACGTGGCGAAAGCGCTGAAAGCGCGCGGCGCAGACGTCGGTATCACCTTACTGGCAGGCCATGCGAACAGCATGGGGCTGGGCCTGATGGGCGGAAATACCCTGGACCAGGCGCTAGAACAACTGCAAAGCGGCGAAGCCGATGCGGTCGTGGTACTGGAAAACGATCTCTATCGCCATGCGCCAAAAGCGCAGGTGGATGCAGCGCTGAATCAGGCCGCTAACGTGATCGTCGTTGATCATCAACGCACCGCCACGCTGGAGAAAGCCGGACTGGTTTTGTCCGCGGCCAGCTTCGCGGAAAGCGACGGCACCTCAATCAACCACGAAGGGCGCGCACAGCGTTTCTTCCAGGTGTACGATCCTGCCTATTATGACAACAGCATCGTGATGCTGGAAAGCTGGCGCTGGTTGCATTCGCTGCACAGCGCGCTGGAAAGCCGCCACGTTGACTGGACGCAGCTGGATCACGTCATTGATGCCGTGGTTGCCAGTATGCCACAGCTGAAGGGCATTAAAGAGGCGGCACCGGATGCCAGCTTCCGTATCCGTGGTCAGAAACTGGCGCGTTCACCGCATCGTGCCAGTGGCCGTACCGCCGCGCGCGCCAACATCAGCGTGCACGAGCCGCGTCAGCCGCAGGATCAGGACACGATGTTTGCCTTCTCAATGGAAGGGAATAACCAGCCGAACGCACCGCGTTCGCAGATCCCCTTTGCCTGGGCGCCAGGCTGGAACTCACCTCAGGCATGGAACAAATTCCAGGATGAAGTGGGCGGTAAACTGCGTCACGGCGATCCCGGCGTGCGTCTGTTCGAAGCCAGCGACGCACAGTTAGCCTGGTTCAGCAGCGTACCTGGCGCGTATACCACTAACGGTCAGTTCCGCGTCGCGCCTTACTATCAGCTATTCGGTAGTGAAGAGATGACGCAGCGCGCGCCGGTGATCCAACAGCGTATGTCGGCACCCACTCTGGTCCTGAACCCGGAGGATGCGGCTAAGCTGGGCGTGAACAGTGGCGCGTCTGTGGAATTAACCTGTGCCGGTGAAACCGTACGCTTGCCTGTGCGTTTCTCCGCGTCGCTGCAGGCAGGGCAGGTGGGGCTTCCACTCGGTCTGCCGGGCGTACCGCCATTCCTGGCGAATGCAAAAATTGATTCTCTGCAGGAGGCGGCGCAATGAGCTGGTTAACTCCAGGTGTTATCGACATTCTGATCGCCGTGGGTAAAGCGCTGGTGATTCTGCTGGTCGTGGTGGGCTGCGGTGCGTTTATGAGCTTCGCCGAGCGTCGTCTGCTCGGCCTGTTCCAGAACCGCTATGGACCGAACCGCGTGGGCTGGGGCGGATCCTTGCAGCTGGTTGCTGACATGATCAAGATGTTCTTTAAAGAGGACTGGGTTCCCCCGTTCACCGACCGCTTTATCTTTACCCTGGCGCCGGTCATCGCCTTCGTGTCACTGCTGCTGGCATTTGCCATCGTGCCGGTTTCGCCGACCTGGGTCGTCACCGACCTGAACATCGGGCTGCTGTTCTTCCTGATGATGGCGGGCCTGGCGGTCTATGCCGTACTGTTTGCCGGCTGGGCGAGTAATAACAAATACTCGCTGTTAGGTGCCATGCGCGCCTCTGCGCAGACGCTGAGTTACGAAGTGTTTCTGGGACTGTCGCTGATGGGCGTAGTGGCGCAGGCGGGATCGTTCAACATGACCGATATCGTCAACAGCCAGACGCACCTGTGGAACATCATCCCGCAGTTCTTTGGTTTTCTGACCTTCTGTATTGCGGGCGTCGCGGTCTGTCACCGTCATCCTTTTGACCAGCCAGAAGCTGAGCAAGAGCTGGCCGACGGTTACCACATTGAATATGCCGGGATGAAATTCGGCCTGTTCTTTGTGGGCGAATACGTCGCGATTACCACCGTCTCAGCACTGATTGTGACGCTGTTCTTCGGGGGCTGGCATGGGCCTTTCCTGCCGCCTTTCATCTGGTTCGCCCTGAAAACGGCGTTCTTTATGATGATGTTCATCCTGATTCGTGCTGCGCTTCCGCGTCCACGCTATGACCAGGTGCTGTCGTTCGGCTGGAAAGTGTGTCTGCCGTTGACGCTGTTGAACCTGCTGGCGACCGCCGCAGTGATTCTGTACACAGCGCAGTAAGGGGTAAACAAATGACATTAAAAGATATTGTCGTAGGCTTCGGCACGACAGTTCGCAGTATCTGGATGATAGGCATGCACGCCTTCGCGAAACGCGAAACCCAGATGTATCCGGAAGAGCCAGTCTACCTGCCACCGCGCTATCGTGGTCGTATCGTTTTGACGCGCGATCCCGATGGGGCAGAGCGTTGCGTTGCCTGTAACCTGTGTGCAGTAGCCTGTCCGGTAGGCTGTATTTCACTGCAAAAGGCCGAAACCAAAGACGGTCGCTGGTATCCAGAGTTCTTCCGTATTAACTTCTCACGCTGCATTTTCTGCGGCCTGTGCGAAGAGGCCTGCCCAACCACCGCTATCCAGCTGACGCCGGATTTCGAGCTGGGCGAGTTCAAGCGTCAGGATCTGGTGTATGAAAAAGACGATCTGTTGATCTCGGGGCCGGGTAAATATCCGGAGTACAACTTCTACCGCATGGCAGGTATGGCGATTGACGGTAAAGATAAAGGTGACGCTGAAAATGAAGCGAAACCCATCGACGTCAAAGGCTTATTACCTTAAGGAGCAAGGCATGGAATTTGCGTTTTATCTTTGCGGACTGGTGGCGGTGGTGACGACGTTACGCGTCATTACCCACACTAATCCGGTACATGCGTTGCTGTACCTGATCGTTTCGCTGTTATCGGTGGCGGGTGTCTTTTTCTCCCTGGGTGCCTACTTTGCCGGTGCGCTGGAAATCATCGTGTATGCCGGTGCCATCATGGTGCTGTTCGTGTTCGTCGTGATGATGCTCAACCTGGGCAAGGCCACGGAGAAACAGGAACGCGAATGGCTCAGCCCGTCCCTGTGGATCGGTCCCGGTCTGGTGTCCTTTCTGCTACTGGCGGTCATGATTTACGCCATCATGACGGCACAGGATCAGGGCATTGACGGTAAAATCATCGACGCGAAAGCGGTCGGTATTAGCCTGTTTGGCCCGTATGTCCTGGCGGTTGAACTGGCATCAATGCTGCTGTTGGCCGGTCTGGTTGTTGCCTTCCATCTGGGACGTGAAGAGCGCCAGGGTGAAGTCCTGAGCAACCGTTCAAACGATGCCGCGCAGGCGAATAAGGAGCAAGCATGATCCCGTTACAACATGGATTGATTTTGGCCGCGGTGCTGTTCGTTCTTGGCCTGACCTCGCTGGTACTGCGCCGCAACCTGCTGTTTATGCTGATCAGCCTTGAAATTATGATCAACGCCGCGGCGCTGGCGCTGGTCGTTGCGGGCAGCTACTGGGGACAGGCCGATGGTCAGGTGATGTATATTCTGGCAATCAGCCTCGCCGCAGCGGAAGCCAGTATCGGTCTGGCCCTGCTGCTTCAGCTCTATCGTCGTCGTCAGACGCTGAACATTGATATTGTGAGCGAGATGCGCGGATGAACCTTCTCTATTTAACTGTCTTGTTTCCGCTGATCGGCTTTTTGCTGTTAGCGTTTTCCCGTGGTCGCTGGTCAGAGAATCTGTCGGCGACGGTCGGAATGGGTTCGGTAGGGTTAGCCGCACTAACCACCCTGTATGTTGGCGTTGACTTCTTTGCTAACGGGCAGCAGGTATTCACCCAGGCGCTGTGGACCTGGATTCACGTGGGCAATTTTAACATTCAGGTCAATCTGACTCTGGATGGCCTCTCGCTTACCATGCTGTCGGTGGTTACCGGCGTCGGTTTCCTGATCCATATGTTCGCCTCCTGGTATATGCGCGGAGAAGAGGGCTATTCACGCTTCTTCGCTTATACCAACCTGTTTATCGCCAGCATGGTGGTTCTGGTGCTGGCGGATAACCTGATGCTGATGTATCTGGGCTGGGAAGGGGTAGGGCTGTGTTCTTACCTCCTGATCGGCTTCTACTACAGCAATCCGGAAAACGGCAAAGCGGCGATGAAAGCCTTTATCATCACCCGCGTCGGCGATGTGTTTCTGGCCTTTGCGCTGTTCATCCTTTACAACGAACTGGGTACGCTCAACTTCCGCGAGATGGTTGAGCTGGCACCGGCACACTTTGCGGCGGACAATCACATGCTGCAGTGGGCTACCCTGATGCTGTTAGGCGGTGCGGTCGGTAAATCGGCCCAGTTGCCCTTACAGACCTGGCTGGCCGATGCAATGGCAGGCCCGACACCGGTATCGGCACTGATTCACGCCGCGACCATGGTAACGGCAGGGGTTTACCTGATTGCCCGCACGCATGGCCTGTTCCTGCTGACGCCTGAGGTGCTGCATCTGGTCGGCATTATCGGTGCCATTACCCTGGTGCTGGCAGGCTTTGCTGCCCTGGTTCAGACGGACATCAAACGCGTTCTTGCTTACTCCACCATGAGCCAGATTGGCTACATGTTCCTGGCGCTGGGCGTACAGGCGTGGGATGCCGCGATTTTCCACCTGATGACCCACGCCTTCTTTAAAGCCCTGCTGTTCCTGTCTTCAGGTTCGGTTATTCTGGCCTGCCACCACGAGCAGAACATCTTTAAGATGGGCGGACTGCGTAAGAGCATCCCGCTGGTTTACACCTGCTTCCTGGTGGGCGGCGCCGCGCTGGCGGCACTGCCACTGATTACCGCCGGTTTCTACAGTAAAGATGAAATCCTGTTTGGTGCGCTGGCGAACGGTCATCTTAACCTGATGGTAGCGGGCCTGGTGGGTGCATTCCTGACCTCAATTTATACCTTCCGCATGATCTTCATCGTGTTCCACGGTGAAGAGAAGATTCATGCTCATGCGGGTAAAGGCATTACCCATCATCTGCCGCTGCTGGTGCTGCTGGTGCTCTCCACCTTCGTTGGCGCACTGATTACCCCACCACTGGCGGGCGTTTTGCCGGCGAATGAGTTTGGTGAAAACGGTAAAGTGACGCTGGAGATTGCATCGGGTCTGGTCGCGGTTTCCGGCATCGTGATTGCAGCCGCACTTTGGCTGGGCAAACGTCAGCTGGTGACCCGTATTGCCAACAGCGCACCGGGCCGCTTCTTCGGCACCTGGTGGTTCGCCGCCTGGGGCTTCGACTGGCTCTACGACAAGGTGTTTGTCAAACCGTACCTGGGCATTGCGTGGCTGTTAAAACGCGATCCGCTCAACGGCCTGATGAACCTCCCTGCGTTGCTTTCACGTATCGCCAATAAAGGTCTGGTGGTCAGTGAAAACGGTTATCTGCGCTGGTACGTGGCGTCGATGAGCGTGGGTGCCGTCGTGGTTCTGGCCCTGTTGCTGGTAATTTAAAGATTGATGAGCGGGGTGAGTTCGCTTACCCCAGTTAAGAATGTCCAAATAACCGAGTAATGAGCGCAATCGTCGCAGCCAGTTTCATAACCGCCAGCGCACAGCAACCGGAGCGTACTGAAGTACGTGAGGATTGCGAGCACTGCCGGGAATGAAAATGGTAAGTAAGATAGCTCATAAAAGGCCATAAAAGGGAAGTATGCCGTGTTATTACCTTGGCTAATTTTCATACCCTTCTTCGGTGGTTTTATCTGCTGGCTCGCCGAGCGCTTCGGCGCGAAAGTGCCACGCTGGATTGCACTGATCACCATGGGGCTGACGTTGGCGCTTTCACTGCAGCTGTGGTTGCAGGGAGGCTATTCACTGACGCAGGCAGCGGGTATTCCGCAGTGGCAATCGAGCTTCTCAGTACCCTGGATCCCCCGTTTCGGCATTAATTTCCATTTAGCGCTTGATGGCCTTTCGCTATTAATGGTGGTGCTGACCGGGCTGCTCGGTTTGATGGCCGTGCTGTGTTCGTGGAACGAGATCGAGAAGTATCAGGGATTCTTCCATCTTAACCTGATGTGGATTCTGGGCGGCGTTATCGGTGTGTTCCTTGCCATCGACATGTTCCTGTTCTTCTTCTTCTGGGAAATGATGCTGGTGCCGATGTACTTCCTCATCGCACTGTGGGGACATAAAGCCTCGGACGGGAAAACCCGTATCACCGCGGCCACCAAATTCTTTATCTATACCCAGGCATCAGGTCTGGTGATGTTAATTGCGATTCTGGCGCTGGTGTTTGTCCACTACAACGCGACCGGCGTCTGGACGTTCAACTACGAGCAGTTGCTGAAAACGCCCATGTCGCACACCGTCGAATATCTGCTGATGCTGGGCTTCTTTATCGCGTTTGCGGTGAAAATGCCGGTGGTGCCGCTTCACGGCTGGTTACCCGATGCGCACAGTCAGGCGCCGACAGCAGGTTCTGTGGACCTGGCGGGTATTTTGCTGAAAACTGCGGCCTATGGTTTGCTGCGTTTCAGCCTGCCGCTGTTCCCCAATGCATCCGCTGAGTTTGCCCCTATCGCGATGTGGTTAGGTATCATCGGTATCTTCTACGGCGCCTGGATGGCCTTCTCACAGACGGATATTAAACGCCTGATTGCCTACACCTCGATTTCCCACATGGGCTTTGTGCTGATTGCGATTTACACCGGCAGCCAGCTGGCCATTCAGGGCGCGGTGATACAGATGATTGCGCACGGCCTGTCTGCGGCGGCCCTGTTTATCCTGTGTGGTCAGCTGTATGAGCGCCTGCACACGCGTGATATGCGTCAGATGGGCGGTCTGTGGTCGCGCATCAAATGGATTCCGGGTTTATCACTGTTCTTTGCTGTCGCCAACCTGGGGATGCCGGGCACCGGTAACTTCGTGGGTGAGTTTATGATCCTCACCGGCAGCTTCCAGGTCGTTCCTGTCATTATTGTGATTGCGACCTTTGGTCTGGTTTTCGCTTCGGTTTATTCGCTGGTAATGATGCAGCGTGCCTACTACGGCGAAGCGAAATCTAAAGATCCACTGCCGGGAATGTCGGCACGTGAATTCCTGACCATTGGCGTGCTCGTGGTTCTGCTGGTGCTGTTGGGTATTTATCCCCAGCCGATTCTGGATACCTCACATGCTGCAATGAGCAATATTCAGCAGTGGTTTACCGCTTCAATTTCAACTACAAGGCCGTAATTCGCCATGACAATAACTCCTCAACAATTGATCGCGTTGCTGCCGCTGTTAATCGTCGGATTGACGGTGGTGGTTGTGATGCTGTCCATTGCCTGGCGACGCAACCACTTTGTTAACGCCACGCTAACAGTGGTTGGCCTGAACCTGGCTCTGCTGTCGCTATATTTTGTGGGCCAGGTCGGGGCGATGGACGTCACGCCGCTGCTGCGCGTTGATGCTTACTCGATGTTCTATACCGCACTGGTGATGCTGGCCAGCCTGGCAACCTGTACGTTTGCCTATCCATGGCTGGCGACTTTCCCGGATAACAAGGACGAGTTTTATCTGTTGGTCCTGATTGCCGCACTGGGCGGTATCGTGCTGTCAGCGTCTAACCACCTGGCATCGCTGTTTATCGGAATTGAACTGCTGTCACTGCCGCTGTTTGGTTTGATTGGTTACGCGTTCCGTCAGAAACGTTCGCTGGAAGCGGCCCTGAAATACACTATCCTGTCGGCGGCGGCATCGTCCTTCCTGCTGTTTGGTATTGCGCTGATTTACGCTGACTCTGGCAACCTGGGCTTCGTCAGCCTGGGCAAAAGCCTGACTGACAGCATGATTCAGGCGCCACTGTTGCTGGTGGGCCTGGGAATGCTGATTATTGGTCTGGGCTTTAAGCTGTCGCTGGTGCCGTTCCACCTGTGGACGCCAGACGTGTATCAGGGGGCACCGGCTCCGGTATCAACGTTCCTGGCCACGGCCAGTAAAATCGCCATCTTCGGTGTCGTCATGCGCTTGTTCATGTATGCGCCGGTGACCGACAGCGAAGCGGTGCGAACGGTATTGGGTATCATCGCCTTCGTTTCCATCCTGTTCGGTAACCTGATGGCGATCTCGCAGAGCAACATTAAGCGCCTGTTGGGTTACTCCTCCATCGCGCATCTGGGTTATTTGCTGGTGGCGCTGATTGCGGTGAAAGATCATCAGCTGTCGCTGGAAACCTCTGGGGTTTACCTGGCCGGTTACCTGTTCAGCAGCCTGGGTGCCTTTGGTGTCGTGAGCCTGATGTCGAGCCCTTATCGCGGTCCGGATGCGGATTCACTTTACTCGTATCGCGGTCTGTTCTGGCGTCGTCCGGTTCTGTCTGCGGTGATGACGGTGATGATGCTGTCGCTGGCCGGTATTCCAATGACGCTGGGCTTTATCGGTAAGTTCTACGTGATTGCCTCTGGCGTGAGTGCGCACCTGTGGTGGTTGACCGGTGCGGTGGTGGTGGGGAGTGCTATCGGCCTGTACTACTATCTGCGCGTGACCGTGAGCCTGTACCTGAGCCCACCAGAACTGCTTAACCGTGATACGCCTGATAACTGGGCCTTCACCGCGGGCGGCGTGGTGGTACTGATTTCAGCGATTCTGGTACTGCTGTTAGGTGTTTATCCGCAGCCGTTAATCAGACTGGTACAGATGGCTCAGCCCCTGATGTAATCGTCGATTGTCATACTGAATCAGGCCCTCGGGCCTGATTTTTTTGTCTGAAATCTGCCTACTGCACCACGCAGCGACTTAACCGCACGACCGGTGACGACGCAAGGGTTTCTGCTGCCCTAAAAAAATACGTTATCTTCATTCTGTCTCCCTATTTTTCTGCTGCAATGTCCTCTGGCTTGTTACAGGAGCATGGCCTATGGAGCGCCGTCATTTTTTATTAGGCTTCACCGCTGCGCTGATAGTCGCAAAGAGCACGCTGTCGTGGGCATCCCAGCCGGAAATCTCACACACGGTGATTCCGCTCTGGCCTGGCACGCCACCCGGCGGCGGCGGCCCTGTCGGTGCCGTTAAGACCTCATCTTCGGGCGCACAGCGCAATATCGCGGTGCCGACGCTGACAGTGATCAAACCGAACATGCCCAACGGCCATGTTGTTCTGATAGCCGGCGGCGGGGGGTACAAACGGATAGAAATGGCGAAAGAAGCCTGGCCTGCGGCACGCTGGTTAACGGCACGCGGCTATACGGCGGCGATTCTGCGCTACCGGCTTCCCGGCGAGGGCTGGGCAGCGGGCAACATAGTCGCGCTGCAGGACGCCCAGCGCGCGCTGCGGCTGTTACGGCCGCAGGCAAAGCGGCTCTCGGTGCTGGGTTTTTCCGCGGGTGGGCACTTACTCGGAATGGCTGTGACGCGCCAAGACTTTCAAAGCTATGCAGCCCTTGATGCGTTGGACAGTGCGCCAGCTTATGCTGACGGGGCGGCGCTGATCTATCCGGTGATCACCCTGGAAGCGCCCTATACGCACACCGCAACGCACCGTATGTTGGTGGGAACGCATGCGACGGCGGCAGAGGATGCAGCCTGGTCGGTTCAGAATTACGTGTCATCGACATCGCCTCCCTTTTTTCTGGTCCAGGCCGAAGACGATCCGGTTTCCGATCCCCATAACACCCTGATCATGGCCAGCGCCTGCCAACAGCATCAGGTTGACGTCGAGCTGGTGCGCTATCTCACGGGCGGGCATGGCTTTGGTATGGGAAAACCCGGCACGCCGACCATGGCCTGGCCTCAACATTATCTTCACTGGCTGCAGAAAGGCCGGCGCGGTAAAGTGATGTGATGCCTCCCGGGCAGGCGGCCCATTTTAGTAAGGATAAGACATGCATATCAGTTGGCTGGATCTTCAGCATCAAGCCTTAAGCGTTCCGCAGCTCTACGCGGCGCTGGCTTTACGCTGTGAGGTATTCGTCGTGGAGCAGCAGTGCGCCTATCTGGACGTCGATGGCCTGGATTTGCAGGGCGAGAATCGTCACATTCTCGGCATGGCGCAGGGGGACCTGCTGGCCTACGCGCGCATATTGTCACCCGATCGCGCGGGGGCAGAGGTGAAAATCGGACGCGTGCTCATATCTAGTAAGGCTCGTGGCCTGAACTTAGGCAACCAGCTGATGACACAGGCAATCGCCAGTTGTGAGCAGCACTGGCCGGGGCATTCACAGTTTCTCTCTGCTCAGGCGCATCTTGAGGCGTTCTACCAGCGACATGGCTTTATCACGGTCAGCGACAGCTATCTTGAGGACGGTATTCCCCATATCGATATGCGCAGAGCAGGGCAGTAAAGCGCCGCTAACGGCTCAGATGCCCTGTGGGGCAAAAAAAATGCATCCCGGCGGTTGGCCTGAGATGCATTTCACGTGAGAGGGAAGCGTTAGCTTACGGTCATCTGGCGATCGTCAACGTATTTACGCTGGTCCGGCGGCGGTGGCACATACTGATAGAGCCAGGTCTCACTCAGGGTTTCGTCTTTGGTGCGCAGGAACAGGCGCATCTCGACGGGCTGTACGCTGTCGCTGTTGGGATACCAGTCGAACAGGATGCGGTAACCTTTTATCGGTTCGACATACAGGATCTCTACCTGTTTAAAGGTGCCTGAGGAAACCGTAATCACCGGTTCAATGCCTTTCGGTGCGGCTGCCTGCAAGTCGCCGCCGATAAAGTCCACAGCGAAACGGCGGCACCAGACATCCGGGAAGTGCTCGCCCGGCGCCCAGCCTTCGGGGAAACCACCAATGCCGGTGCGGGTCGCATCTACGCGGGCCAGATCGCTCTGAACGGGCGGCAGGGCGCTCCAGTAAAGCTTGTAGGCAAAATTGTATTCGCTACCGGCTTTGATCGGCTCTGCGGGCTGCCAGAAGCAGACGATGTTATCAAGCGTTTCGCCGGTGGTTGGAATTTCCATCAGGTTAATGGCGCCTTTGCCCCATTTGCCTACCGGTTCCACCCACAGGCTTGGGCGTTTGTTATACCAGCCAATCACGTCCTGATAGTTCTCAAAGTCATGGTCTAGCTGGAGCAGGCCAAAGCCGCGCGGGTTTTCGTCTTCGTAGGCGTTGAACTGCAGGCGCTGAGGATTATTTAACGGCCGGGCAATCCATTCACCTTTGCCGCTCCACATCGCTAGGCGATCGGAGTCATGAATCTGCGGATGATAGGTGTTACACATCCGGCGTTCGTTGGTGCCGCAGCTGAACATGCTGGTCATCGGCGAGATGCCTAACTGACGAATGTCCTTGCGGGCAAAGAGATGATTCTCAATCTCCATGACCACGCGTTCTGCTTCGCAGTGAATGACAAACTTATAGGCCCCGGTGATGCTGGCACCGTCCAGTAAGGCATAGCAGGTAAAGGTGGTGTCTTCCGCTTTCGGCGTTTCAAACCAGAAGGCCGTAAAGTCTGGAAACTCTTCCTGACCGTTGCTGAAGGTGTTGATGGCCACGCCACGCGCGGACAGGCCGTACTGATAAGTGTCATCGACCGCGCGGAAATAGCTGGCACCCAGAAACGAGACAATGTCGCGGCGGGCCAGCTCAGGTTTTTTGAAGGCGCGGAAACCGGCAAAGCCAAGATCCGTTTTACCCTGCAGTTGTTTGGTATCGACTTTGGCATCGTTGTAGTTAAACAACTCAGGACGAAAATGAATTTCGCGTGCTTCACGACTGGCGCTGTCCACAGAGAACATGCGGATGCGGCGTTTAAATCCCATGCCTACGTGGAAGAACTGCACATCCAGTTCGCGATTGGGAATATTGTTCCACAGAGAGTGGTTGGCATCATACTGAATGTCGTTGTATGCCTGTGGTGTCAGGGTTGCCAACGTGGGGGGAAGGGGGCCGGGTGCGCCGCCCCAGGGTTTTTTAGCCAGCGCGGCCGCATTCTTCTTCAACTCATCGAAATCGAAGCGTAATGCGGTTCCGTCAGCAATGCCATCATCTGCCCAGGCGGATTGCGCGAACAGCGTTGATAAGCCTGTCATACCGCTTACGGCGGAAAAGGCCATTGACGCTTTCATAAACATTCTGCGATTCATGCCAGAGATCATTCCTTAGCTGTTCGAGTTTGCTGTGACTGTCGTGTCAGCGCATTGATATGCACATGGCCTGATTATTACAGGCAACAGCTGGGTACGACAGTCGGCGTAGATAAAAATTCATTTCGTTGAAAATTTATCAGATAAATCAAATAAGCGAAGCGAAATCGCTGCCAGCAGGCCATCTCTTACACTTCTTTGCGTAGCGCCCAGCGTGACACAGATTCACTGCCGTTTTGTTTACTCACGCTGATTTTCAGGCAATTCCTGGCGGAGTTCCACGCAAAGCCCTGTTTTGGGACTATAGTTAACCAGGTGCTTTGCAATTCACATGGAGGAAATGATGGTAAAACAGACTGAATCTTTTGAAACAGGCTATGACGACGATATCGCACTGCTGACCGAAACGCTGGAAGAAGTGCTGAAGTCATCAGGGGATCCGGCCGACCAGAAATACATCGAACTGAAAACCAAAGCTGAACGAGCGCTGGAAGATGTAAAGTCACGTGTTAGTCAGGCGTCCGATAGCTACTACTATCGTGCTAAACAGGTTGCTTACCGTGCCGACTATTACGTTCATGAGAAACCGTGGAAGGGCATCGGTATTGGTGCAACGGCAGGGCTGGTTTTAGGCCTGCTGCTGGCTCGCCGTTAAGCTAAACGCGTAGTGCAATACGTACAACGGGCAGGCTCACTCCTGTCCGTTTGCGCTTTCTCAACATCCCTTGCCTGCTTTTTATCTTCTTATCTCCTCCTTATCCTCTCGCCAGACGCGGCCTTATTCGACGCTAAATCTCCCTTACAGATTGTGTTTTACGCAGGGGCTTTCTAAAGTGAACCTAATGGCACAAGGAGAAAGAACGTGATTAGAGTCGAAATGCTGTCCACGGGCGATGAAGTGTTACACGGTCAAATCGTCGATACCAACGCGGCCTGGCTGGCTGATGTGTTATTTCAGCACGGAATGCCGATGACCAGCCGTACAACAGTAGGTGATTCCCTGTCGTCCCTGGTTGAGACCTTACAGGCACGTAGTCTTGAAGCGGATGTGCTCATCGTTAACGGCGGCCTGGGGCCCACATCTGATGACCTTAGCGCCCAGGCGGCTGCGATGGCGAGTGGCGTTGAACTGGTGATGCAGGAAGCCTGGCTTGAAACTATGGAAGTCTGGTTCGCCAGTCGTGGACGTGTGATGGCCGACAGCAATCGCAAACAGGCCGAAATTCCTGCCAATGCCGAAATGCTCGATAATCCGGTCGGCACCGCCTGTGGATTTGCCCTGCAGCTCAACCGTTGCTGGCTGTTTTTTACCCCCGGCGTACCCTCCGAATTTAAAGTGATGGTTGAACAACAAATCATCCCCCGCCTGAAAAATAAATTTGACCTGCCAGAGCCGCCGCTGTGCCTGCGGCTGACGACCTTTGGTCGGGGTGAAAGCGATATTGCTAATGAACTGGAGCCGCTGGCGCTGCCGGAAAACGTGTTGATGGGCTACCGTTCATCAATGCCCATTATCGAAATTAAGCTCACCGGGCCTGCCTCACAGCGCGTGGCGATGGAGCAGGTCTGGCAGCAGGTGCGTTTACTGCTGGCGGAATGCACGATTTTTGAAGGGTTGGAGGGGCTGCCTGCGCTGTTGGCGCGAGAACTGAATCAACGTAACCTGCGTCTCGCAATCAGCGAGCAGTACACGGCGGGGTTACTCAACTGGCAGTTGGCTTCGGCTGAGGTTCCCCTGAGCGCCACCGAAATTCTGCCGCAGCAGGACGAAAGCCTTGAGGTACAGGTGATGCGCACGCAGGCGCTGGCGGCGAGGCTGCAGACGCCGTTGGCCCTGTCGGTCGGCAACCTGAGCGAGGGCGAGATTTCCGTTGCGCTACACACGCCGGAGGCGACCTGGGGACAACGCGTGAAGTTTAACCACGGTCGTCATAATCTGGAAACCCGGCAAAAAGTGGTGGCGATGATGGCGATGAACATGTTGCGCCGTTGGCTACACGGTAGTGAGGTAAGCACAGGGCACGGCTGGATCGATGTGATCGAAACGGTGAAGCACTAAGCCTGAGCGTACGTAAGGGGCTGGCGTCGCCCAGCCTGTCTTATGAAAGCGTCGACAAACCGTTAAGCGGCGCGCGCTGACGGTTTTATGCTGCGGACGTGGCGTTGTTGATCTCACCTGGCTGGCAGGCTTCGATTTTGAAATCAAGGTGATTGCCCGTATTCCCTGAGCCAGCGCCAGAAAAAAACCGCCATTCGGTTGGAATGACGGTTTTTTAACTGCCTGAGATGCAAGCCTAGAGTTCAAGCTCGATCTCGCCCTTCGCCTTACAGCAGCAGGGCAGGATCTCGCCCTGCTCAATAAACGCCAGCGGCTTTTCCGCGTAGTCGACTTCGCCGCTCAGTAGCCGCATCCGGCAGGAGCCGCAATAGCCCTCACGGCACTGGAACTCAACACACAGGTTGTTGGCTTCCAGCATCGTCAGCAGGTTAGGGTGATCGTCTGCGCCCTCCAGTCGGGTACCGGAACTGCGCAGAATAACAACGGAACGGCTCATCATTACAACTGGAAATCGTCGAAGTCGTTTTCGCCCACTTCGGAGTCAATCTGACCGACCAGATAGGAGCTGACTTCCACTTCCTGCGGGGCCACCTGAACGTTGTCCGACACCAGCCATGCGTTGATCCAGGGAATCGGGTTAGAACGCGTTTCGAAAGGCAGATCGAGGCCAACCGCCTGCATACGAATATTGGTGATGTATTCAATATACTGACACAGGATATCTTTGTTCAGGCCGATCATCGAACCGCCGCTGAACAGGTATTCCGCCCACTCTTTTTCCTGCAGCGCCGCTTTTTTGAACAGCTCAAAGCACTCTTCACGGCATTCGGCGGCGATCTCTTTCATTTCAGGATCGTCTTCGCCAGTGCGCAGCAGGTTCAGCATGTGCTGAGTACCGGTCAGATGTAGGGCTTCGTCGCGGGCAATTAGCTTGATGATTTTCGCATTGCCTTCCATCAGCTCACGCTCGGCAAACGCAAATGAGCAGGCAAAGCTGACATAGAAACGGATGGCTTCCAGCGCGTTGACGCTCATCAGACAGATGTACAACTGCTTTTTCAGGGCACGCAGGCTGACGGTGACGGACTTACCGTTAACCTGATGGGTGCCTTCACCTAACAGATGCCAGTAGCTGGTCATCTCAATCAGATCATCGTAGTACTGCGAGATATCCTGAGCACGTGCCAGAATCTGCTGGTTGGTCACGATATCGTCAAACACCACCGCCGGGTCGTTTACGATGTTACGAATGATGTGGGTGTAGGAGCGTGAGTGGATCGTCTCTGAGAATGCCCAGGTTTCGATCCAGGTTTCCAGCTCAGGAATGGAGATCAGCGGCAGCAGCGCCACGTTCGGGCTGCGTCCCTGAATGGAGTCCAGCAGCGTCTGATATTTCAGGTTGCTGATAAAAATGTGTTTTTCGTGATCGGGCAGGGCCTGGTAATCGATGCGATCGCGTGAAACATCGACCTCTTCAGGACGCCAGAAGAACGAAAGCTGCTTTTCGATCAGCTTTTCAAAGATATCGTATTTCTGCTGGTCAAAACGGGCCACGTTAACGGACTGACCGAAAAACATCGGCTCTTTCAACTGGTCATTTTTATTCTGAGAAAAAGTGGAGTAAGCCATAAAAAACTGTCCAATGTAGACGAGGCTCAGCACCGGCCTCGCGGGAAAATGTGGGCGGGAATGGCTCCCGCCCGACCGTCAGATCTTACAGGCGCCGCTTTCGCAGCCATCATCCTGAATAGAAGGTGCCAGATCATCCTGCGCATCTTCCGCACCATCACGGGTGTTTTGATAATAGAGCGTCTTCACGCCGAACTTATAGGCGGTCAGCAGATCTTTCAGCAACTGCTTCATCGGCACTTTGCCATTCGGGAAGCGTGACGGATCGTAGTTGGTGTTAGACGAAATCGCCTGATCGATAAATTTCTGCATCACGCCAACCAGCTGCAGGTAACCGTCGTTGGAGGGCATATCCCACAGCAGTTCGTACTGATCTTTAAGACGCTCATACTCCGGCACCACCTGACGCAGAATACCGTCTTTGGATGCCTTGATGCTGATATGACCACGTGGCGGCTCAATACCATTGGTGGCGTTTGAAATCTGCGATGAGGTTTCAGACGGCATCAGCGCAGAAAGCGTTGAGTTACGCAGCCCGTGGGTTTTAATCTGCTCACGCAGGGTTTCCCAATCCAGGTGCAGCGGCTCATTGCAAATCGCATCCAGATCTTTCTTGTAGGTGTCGATCGGCAGTACGCCCTGCACATAGGTGGTTTCATTAAACCACGGGCAGGCGCCTTGCTCTTTCGCCAGCTCGTTTGAGGCTTTCAGCAGGTAATACTGAATGGCTTCAAAGGTTTTGTGCGTCAGGCCGTTGGCGCTGCCGTCGGAGTAACGCACGCCGTGCTTCGCCAGGTAGTAAGCAAAGTTAATCACGCCAATACCCAGCGTGCGACGGCCCATCGCACCGCGTTGTGCGGCAGGAATCGGGTAATCCTGATAATCGAGCAGGGCATCCAGCGCACGTACCGCCAGGGTCGCCAGCTCTTCCAGATCGTCCAGGCTGTCAATGGCGCCCAGGTTGAACGCTGACAGCGTACACAGCGCGATTTCACCGTTCTCGTCGTTGACGTCGCTCAGCGGCTTGGTCGGCAGCGCAATTTCCAGACACAGGTTAGACTGGCGAACCGGCGCGATGCTGGCGTCAAACGGGCTGTGTGTGTTGCAGTGATCGACGTTCTGGATGTAGATACGGCCCGTTGAGGCACGTTCCTGCATCATCAGCGAGAACAGATCCACGGCTTTCACTCGCTGCTTGCGAATGCTGCTGTCTTTTTCATATTTGGTGTAGAGGCGCTCAAACTCATCCTGATCGGCAAAGAAGGCATCGTACAGGCCAGGCACGTCTGACGGGCTGAACAGCGTGATGTCTTCGCCTTTAAGCAGACGCTGATACATCATTTTGTTGAGCTGCACGCCATAGTCCATATGACGCACGCGGTTGCCTTCAACGCCACGGTTGTTTTTCAGCACTAACAGGCTTTCGACTTCCAGGTGCCACATTGGGTAGAACAGCGTGGCTGCGCCGCCACGAACGCCGCCCTGCGAACAGGATTTCACCGCAGTCTGGAAGTGCTTATAGAACGGGATACAGCCCGTGTGGAATGCTTCGCCACCACGGATAGGGCTGCCCAGCGCGCGGATACGTCCGGCGTTGATACCAATGCCCGCGCGCTGAGAAACGTATTTCACAATGGCGCTGGAGGTGGCATTGATCGAATCCAGGCTGTCGCCGCACTCAATCAGCACGCAGGAGCTGAACTGACGCGTAGGCGTACGCACTCCCGACATGATGGGCGTTGGCAGCGAGATTTTGAAGGTCGAGATCGCATCGTAGAAACGCTTGATGTAATCCATACGCGTATCGCGCGGATAACCTGAGAACAGGCAGGCGGCGACCAGGATATACAGGAACTGGGCACTTTCGTAGATCTCACCGGAGACGCGGTTCTGAACCAGGTATTTGCCTTCTAACTGCTTCACGGCCGCGTAGGAGAAATTCATATCGCGCCAGTGGTCGAGAAAGCCATCCATCTGCTCGAACTCTTCACGGCTGTAGTCTTCCAGCAGATGGCGATCGTACTTGCCCAGATCGACCATCTTAACAACCTGATCGTACAGCGCGGGCGGTTCAAACTGACCGTAAGCTTTTTTACGCAGGTGGAAGATTGCCAGTCGGGCAGCAAGGTATTGATAGTCAGGGGCATCGCGAGAAATAAGGTCTGCAGCGGCCTTGATGATCGTTTCATGGATGTCAGACGTTTTGATGCCATCATAAAACTGAATGTGGGAACGCAGCTCTACCTGTGAAACCGACACATTGTTCAGCCCTTCGGCCGCCCAGTCGAGGACACGGTGAATTTTGTCGAGATCAATGCGCTCCTGGCGGCCATCGCGTTTAGTAACGAGCAGACTTTGGTTCATGTCGCGTTTTTACCTTTGCGTGAGTATCCAATAATTAAAAGAAATCCCGATTTATACACAGCATATTCATTGTGAATAATGTTGTGGATAAACACTACATCTTGGGGTTGTTGACGATATGCATAACAATATGGAGGCTTATTCTAGTATTTTGCTGGCGCTTAACAAGAGGAAAAAATGATGTCTGCGGGGGTTGTATTTTCTGAGGGTTTTCTTAAGCCGCGTCTCGTAAGGCCGCAGGTCGTGTCAACCATTCAGAGAAAATATTGCAATTTATGATCGACCGCTGATTTTTCAAACATTGCGCTAACTTTTCCAACACCTCAGCGCGGGAGAGCAAAACGTGCAGATACCGTCTCAGCCAATGCCCTGGATCCGCCCCACGGAAACGCTAACCTGCGCAGATGACAACAGGATGACAGCAGCGTGGGCAGGGCAGAGCCGCACGCTGCAGGATTATCAGGCGTTGCCGTGATGCGTGTGTATCATGTAGTTCACATCCACACCGTTACCCAGACGAAACTTATCGGTGATGGGGTTGTAATGCAGGCCAATCATATTGCGCTCACGTAGCGGCGTTTCATCGACCCAGCCCAGCAACTCAGAAGGGCGGATAAATTTCTTCACATCATGGGTTCCCCGCGGCACCATGCGCAGCACATATTCAGCGCCAAAAATGGCCATCAGCCAGGCTTTAGGATTGCGGTTGATAGTCGAGAAGAACACTTCACCACCCGGTTTAACTAACTGCGCGCAGGCATGCACCACCGAACGCGGATCGGGCACATGTTCCAGCATTTCCATGCAGGTCACCACATCGTATTCGCCCGCATGCGCGCTGGCGTGCTCTTCCACCGTTTGCTGGACATAGCTGAGCGTGACGCCGCTCTCCAGGGCATGCAGACGCGCCACTTCCAGCGGTTCGGCACCCATATCCAGCCCGGTGACCACCGCGCCTTCCCGCGCCATGCTTTCGGCCAGGATGCCGCCGCCACAGCCAACATCCAGGACTTTCTTGCCGAACAGCCCGTTGCTGTGTTGCGCAATATAGCCCAGCCGCAGAGGGTTAATACGGTGCAGCGGTTTAAATTCGCCCTCCAGATCCCACCAGCGCGAGGCAACGGCCTCAAACTTGGCAATTTCCTGTGCATCGACATTGTGCTGATGATTCTGTGGTTGTGCATTCATTGAATCGTGACTCCTGACAAAACGTGACATCAGTATAAACGCTTAACTGACTCTGACGCACCTTATCAACTTGAGGAAAAGCACCTTAATAAGGTGGTTAACGTTCACCAGCGAATTGCTCTGTGATATACTTTCGCACCTTTAAAATCCGGGATTAGTAGAGGGATAGCGGCTCCATGAGCGACCTTGCGAGAGAAATTACACCGGTTAATATCGAAGAAGAGTTAAAAAATTCTTACCTCGATTACGCCATGTCGGTCATCGTTGGCCGAGCTTTACCCGATGTGCGTGATGGCCTGAAGCCAGTACATCGCCGCGTACTATACGCGATGAGCGAACTGGGTAATGACTGGAACAAACCCTATAAAAAATCTGCCCGCGTCGTCGGTGACGTTATCGGTAAATATCACCCCCATGGTGATTCTGCCGTTTACGACACCATTGTACGTATGGCCCAGCCTTTCTCCCTGCGTTACATGCTGGTGGACGGTCAAGGCAACTTCGGATCCATCGACGGCGACTCCGCTGCGGCGATGCGTTATACCGAAGTGCGCATGTCCAAAATCGCCCACGACCTGTTAGCTGACCTGGAAAAAGAGACCGTTGATTTCGTTCCGAACTACGACGGCACCGAGCAGATCCCTGAAGTTCTGCCCACCAAAATTCCTAACCTGCTGGTAAACGGTTCGTCCGGTATCGCAGTCGGCATGGCAACCAACATTCCACCGCACAACCTGCGTGAAGTGATCAACGGCTGCCTCGCCTATATCGAAGATGAAAACATCAGCATCGAAGGGCTGATGGAGCATATTCCGGGGCCTGACTTCCCGACAGCGGCCATCATTAACGGTCGTCGCGGCATTGAAGAAGCCTATCGCACCGGTCGCGGTAAAGTGTATATCCGTGCCCGTGGTGAAGTGGAAGTGGACGCCAAAACCGGGCGTGAAACCATCATCATTCACGAACTGCCGTATCAGGTGAACAAAGCGCGCCTGATTGAGAAAATCGCCGAGCTGGTGAAAGAAAAACGCGTTGAAGGCATCAGTGCGCTGCGTGATGAGTCTGATAAAGACGGCATGCGTATTGTCATTGAAATCAAGCGTGATGCGGTTGGTGAAGTCGTCCTCAACAACCTCTATTCACTGACTCAGTTGCAAACCTCTTTCGGTATCAACATGGTGGCGCTGCATCAGGGCCAGCCGAAGATTATGGCACTGAAGGAGATTCTGGAAGCCTTCGTTCGCCATCGTCGTGAAGTGGTCACGCGTCGTACTATTTTTGAACTGCGCAAAGCTCGCGATCGTGCGCATATCCTTGAAGGCCTGGCGATTGCGCTGGCTAACATCGATCCGATCATTGAGCTGATCCGCCGTGCGCCCACGCCTGCCGAAGCGAAAGCGGGCCTGATCGCACAATCCTGGGATCTGGGCAACGTGTCTGCCATGCTGGAGCGTGCCGGTGATGATGCTGCCCGCCCAGAGTGGCTGGAAGCGCAGTTTGGTATTCGTGAGGGTAAATATTACCTGACTGAACAGCAGGCTCAGGCCATTCTGGACTTACGTTTACAGAAACTGACCGGGCTTGAGCATGAAAAGCTGCTGGATGAATACAAACAGCTTCTGGATCAAATTGCGGAGTTGCTCCACATCCTGGGAAGTTCTGAGCGCCTGATGGAAGTCATTCGCGAAGAGCTGGAACTGATGCGCGATCAGTTCGGCGATGAGCGCCGCACGGAAATCACTGCGAACAGCGCAGACATCAACATCGAGGACCTGATCAATCAGGAAGATGTGGTCGTCACGCTGTCGCATCAGGGCTATGTAAAATATCAGCCGCTGAGTGATTACGAAGCGCAGCGTCGCGGTGGCAAAGGCAAGTCTGCCGCCCGCATTAAAGAAGAAGATTTTATCGATCGTCTGTTGGTGGCAAACACCCACGATACGATTCTGTGCTTCTCCAGCCGTGGCCGACTCTACTGGATGAAGGTTTACCAGCTGCCGGAAGCCAGCCGTGGGGCACGTGGACGTCCAATCGTCAACCTGTTGCCGCTTGAAGCGAATGAACGTATCACGGCGATTCTGCCTGTGCGCGAATACACCGAAGGCTTCAATATCTTTATGGCAACCGCGAGCGGCACGGTGAAGAAAACCGGTCTGCAGGAGTTCAGCCGTCCACGCAGCGCCGGTATCATCGCCATTAACCTGCGCGATGATGACGAGCTGATTGGCGTAGCGCTGACCAACGGTAACGACGAGGCGATGCTGTTCTCGGCCGCCGGTAAAGTGGTTCGCTTCGCCGAATCTGCCGTGCGTGCCATGGGCCGTACGGCCTCGGGCGTACGCGGTATCAAGCTGGCGCAAAACGATCGTGTGGTTTCCCTGATTGTGCCGCGTGAAGAGGGCGCGATTCTCACCGTGACGCAGAACGGCTACGGTAAGCGTACCGCGAACAGTGAGTATCCAACCAAATCCCGTGCGACGCAGGGCGTGATCTCCATCAAAGTGACCGAGCGTAATGGCCCGGTGATTGGTGCAGTGCAGGTGGTCGATAGCGATCAGATCATGATGATCACCGATGCCGGCACCCTGGTGAGAACCCGTGTGTCTGAAGTCAGCATCGTGGGCCGTAATACCCAGGGTGTGATTCTGATTCGTACGGCAGAGGACGAGAACGTGGTCGGACTGCAACGCGTGGCTGAGCCGGTGGAAGAAGAAGAGCTGGACTCTATCGACGGCAGCGTGGCGGAAGGGGATGACGATATCGTACCTGAAGTCGACAATGACGACGATGACGTACCCGCAGCGGACGACGATGAGTAATTAGCGCGTCGTACGTTAAGAGCAACGGCAGGTCAGGGATCACCCGACCTGCCGTTTTTTTTGCGGCAGGTTTGGGAAAGGATGATTTCCTCAGGGGCAAATAGTCCCAAACTGCGCCGGGTGCCCGTCACCGACTGGCTTTTTTGCTGCGATAAAGCTAGTGTATGAGCATTAAAAATCCCACGATGCGACTAACCTTGCCACCTGCGAGTTACCTTTGAAATATCTAGTCTCTTTCCGCACGACGCTTCGCATTTCGCGCTATCTGTTTCGCGCGTTGGCGCTGCTAATCTGGCTACTGGGCGCGGTGCTGACCACCTTCTACATCATTAGCGTACTTCACGATAAAGAGAACAAGGTACGGCAGGAATTTGCTGGCAACTACGGCACAATTGACTGGTACGTTCGCCTCTCAGCGGGCAAGATGCGCGAGCTTAAGTTCATCGCTGAAAACCACCTCACCAGCGCCAGCGGCGGGGGAGAAGCCTCAGATCGGTCAACGGCAGGAAAGACGATTCAACCGCAGTTTACCCCCCTTTTTTCCAGTGATGACTGCACCGCCATGAGCGCGACCTGGCGCAACTCACTGGACTCACTCAGTAACTATATCAATTACTGGAGGAGTCATTTCGCCTCATCTTATGAGCTCAACCGGGTGTTCCTCATTGGTGGCGATAACAAGTGTCTGGCGGATTTTGCTATTGGTAACAACGTTAACCGCGATAACAGCCTCAAGCTGTTGCAGGAAAACCTTCAGCGCTACCGCAACAGTTCGGAAGAGGAGCGTCGCAACCCGGTCTACTGGGTAAACAGCAGCGCCCAGCCAGGCGTAGGAAACTTCTCTGTTATCATGCCGATCTACGTGGCGGATAAACTTCAGGCCCTGCTGGGCGTCGAGCAAAATATCCAGCTTGATGCGTTTATTCAGCCCGGTAGCCTGCCCGTCACGGCAACGATTACGGATGAAAATTACGCTCCGCTCCTGACCTCGCGCCGGGGCGGTTTGGGCTTTTCATTAAATGAATTGCCTGATGATAAAACCTGGTTTGGCTATCTTGACGGTTACCGTCAGCTGGTGCTGAAAAAACCGTTGCCACCGTCGAATCTTAACGTGGTGTGGTCGGTCTCTACCGATGTGCTGGTCGATCAGCTCAAACTGATGATGATCAATGCCCTGTTGCTGAATATCCTGAGCGCCATCCTGCTGTTTACGCTTGCCTGGCTGTTTGAGAGACGCATGTTTTTGCCGGCGGAAGAAAACGCACACCGGCTGGAAGAGCACGAGCAGTTCAACCGTAAAATTGTCGCTTCAGCGCCGGTAGGGATCTGCATTTTACGCACCAGCGATGGTACCAATATTCTCAGTAACGAGTTGGCACACAACTATCTGACGCTGCTGACGCAGGAAGACCGTAAGCGATTAAATGAGATCATCGGCGGGCAGCAGGTTAACTTTGTTGATGTCCTGACGGGCAGTAATACTAACCTGCAAATCAGCTTTGTGCATTCCCGCTACCGCAATGAAAACGTGGCGATCTGTGTGCTGGTGGATGTTTCCGCCCGCGTGCGCATGGAGCAATCCTTACAGGAAATGGCCCACGCGGCAGAGCAGGCCAGCCAGTCGAAATCGATGTTCCTGGCAACGGTCAGTCACGAACTTCGTACGCCGTTGTATGGCATCATTGGTAACCTGGATCTGCTGCAGACGCGGCAGCTGCCGAGCGGTATAGACTCGCTGGTGACCGCGATGAATAACTCTTCCAGCCTGCTGTTGAAGATCATCAGCGATATTCTCGACTTCTCCAAAATTGAATCGGAACAGTTGAAAATAGAGCCGCGACCTTTCTCGCCGCGCGAAGTAATCACCCATATTGTCGGAAACTATCTCTCCCTGGTGGTGAAGAAGCGCCTGACGCTTTACTGCTATATCGAGCACGATGTTCCGCAGGCACTTGATGGTGATCCTCTGCGACTGCAGCAGGTGATTTCTAACCTGCTGAATAACGCCATTAAATTCACCCATACGGGCTGTATTATTCTGCATGCCTATGTCACACAAGGCTATCTGGCGTTCCGCACGCGTGATACCGGTGTGGGTATTCCGGCTAAAGAGTTGACCCGACTGTTTGATCCCTTTTTCCAGGTGGGCAACGGCGTACAGCGTAATTTCCAGGGGACCGGATTGGGGCTGGCGATCTGTGAAAAACTGATCAACATGATGGACGGTGACATTGAGGTTGAGTCTGAGCCGGGAATGGGAAGCCAGTTTATTGTCCGTATTCCGATCTACAACGGTAAACAGCCTTCCATTCCGCTGCTGGACGGCTTACAGGATAAGAAAATCTGGCTGGCGATGCGCAATGAATATCTGGCGCAGTACCTTGAACGGCTGCTAAAGCAGCATGGTATCCAGGTTGCTGAATATCAGGCCCAGCCGGGCAGTGATGATGTGGTGCTGACAGATTACGTGCCCGACATCCACGCGCCAGTGCGGGCGGTTATCACTTTTGACGGTTCGCACGTGGACATGCCTCGTGAGCCTCAGACGGGACGCTGGATCCACAGCACGGCAACCCTGCATGAGTTACCCACGCTGCTGGCGCGCATTTACCGGATTACGGTTGACGCGGAGGTGAATGATGGCCTGGCGCTAGACGGTCCGGTGGAAGAGAAAATTCATAATGACGACATTATGGTACTGATCGTTGACGATCATCCTATCAACCGTATGCTGCTGTCAGAACAGCTTGGCACCCTCGGTTATCAGGTCAAGACCGCCCAGGACGGCGTCGATGCGTTAAACGTTCTCAGTCGTAATAACATCGATATCGTGCTTACCGATGTCAACATGCCGAATATGGATGGCTATCGCCTGACGCAGCGGCTGCGCCAGCTGGGGCACGTGTTCCCGGTAGTCGGCGTCACCGCCAACGCGCTGGCAGAAGAAAAACAGCGCTGCATGGATGCAGGGATGGACAACTGTTTGTCTAAGCCGGTGACCTTAGACGTGTTGAAAACAACGCTGGGCATTTATGCAGAGCGGGTAAGGAAAACGCGGGTAGGGTAGCAGGGAAAAGAGGCGGTGCGAAACGCACCGCCTGAGGACTTAATCTTTATCGATTTGTGTCGCACTGACGGACGACAGGTAGTTGAGCAGGGCGATATCATTATCCACGCCCAGCTTCATCATGGCCGATTTTTTCTGGCTACTGATGGTCTTAATACTGCGGTTCAGCTTCTTGGCAATTTCGGTCACCAGGAAACCTTCAGCAAAGAGGCGTAATACTTCGCTCTCTTTAGGTGACAGACGTTTATCGCCATAGCCGCCCGCGCTGATTTTCTCCAGCAGTTTGGCGACGCTTTCCGGCGTATATTTCTTGCCTTTCTGCAGTGCCGCCAGCGCTTTTGGCAAATCGGTTGGCGCCCCCTGTTTCAGGACAATGCCTTCAATATCCAGATCCAGCACCGAGCTCAGAATGGCTGGGTTATTGTTCATTGTCAGAACAATGATGGACAGATCGGGATAGTGACGTTTGATATATTTAATCAGCGTAATACCGTCGCCGTATTTTTCCCCTGGCATAGAGAGGTCGGTGATCAGGACGTTCGCATCAAGTTTGGACAGGTTGTTGATTAGCGCCGTTGAATCTTCAAATTCACCTACAACGTTAACCCACTCAATTTGTTCCAGAGACTTTCGGATACCGAAAAGAACAATTGGGTGATCATCGGCAATAATTACATTCAAGTTATTCATCTTATTGGTTACCTTGCTGCAGCAGTTGATTGACATAAGCGTCAATATTACTGGTGGTATTTTTAATGTTTGAATCGTCACATACTTTGATGTGGTGTTCTAACGCTTCACAAAGCTGTTTGCCCGGTGTCAAATTGAGCATAGCAAACACGCCCTTAAGGCGATGAGCTGTCTGAGCAAGCGAGGCATAATCTGATATCGCTGACTCAGTATACAATCTCTTTACATCATCCGGTACTGTCTCAGTAAACAGCTGGAAATAGCCTCCACTTAACAGTGCCGTGCCGGCGTCATCTTCAGTGTCATCCTCCATCACATCGTGGGACAATTGCTTCTCAATCAGTGCCAGCAAGGCATCAAGTAATGCATTGCTGAGATTGAAATTGACGCGATACTGTTGGTCGTTTAAAGCATGATGGCCGGGTTCATCCTCCGCCAGCAATAAAGCCCAGCCGCTGAGTTTGCTGGGATCGTCAGTAATCTGTACATCGTGATCCTGGCCTGAGATACGTTCATCCGGCGTCAGGCAGCGTGCGCCCCAGTTCTCCAGATGGCGACAGACGATCTTGTGCACGTCTTCAACGGCAATCTCAACCAGGGCGGTAATCCCTTCGAGAATCTTCTCTTGATCGTCTTCGTGCTTCTCTTCAAGCGTGAGCGGAAGCTGAATGTTATATCGGGTGCCAATGTCCGCCTTGGCAACGATTTCCAGGCTGCCGCCCATTTGCTTGCACAGCTGTTTGCACAGGAAAAAGGCCATGCCCGAAGCCTGACCATAACGATCCTGGCTGGTATCGCCCAGGAACGGAAAATCGACATTGGCCAGTTCATCGATCGTGAGCCCAGCTCCCGTATCCACCAGCTCGATATAGAGGCGGTCAGGGTGCTGTTCGGCGGTTTTTACCTCAAGGGTAATCTTGCCCCAGCGCGTGGTGATCAGGGCATAGTGCATTAGCGTCGTCAGCACTTTGCGCAGGGCACGGCGATCGCCAAAGCGTACTTCATCGTTCGGCTGATGATTATTCACCACCAGCGATAACCCTTTACGACGCAGCAGTGGCAGGCTTTCCAGCGCGATTTCGTCCAGAAGTTCCTGCAGATTAAACACACTGGCGTCAGGCGACCAGTCGTGCGCTTCAAGGCGATTCAGCAGCACAATATCGTCGACCAGACGTGCCAGTGACTGGCTCTCATCCAGAATATCCAGCACGCTTTCGTCATTCTCTCGCTGGCTCAGGTGCACCAGCTGCGAGACAATTTTTTCCAGCGGCTGATTTAACGCGTGACCAAGATGATGCAGCAGTTGCTGACGCATCTGGTGGTTGCGATCTAACACCTGTTGCGCTTTTTGCAGTTTCTTGTTCACCAGCAGCTCGCGATCCTGATCGCGCATCATGAACAGTTGGGTGTGCGGAGACAGCACGCTTCGTGCGTGACGAATCTCATACACTTCATTGTTGATGGTGGCTTGCAGTACGCCCTGATGCTGGTCGGACATATTGATGATTTTCTGCAGATTCAGGTGAGGCAAAAGATGCTCAGCGATTTTATTGCTCAACAGCGTGCGGTTACTGGCAAAATCATAGACCAGCAGGCCAACGGGCAAACTGGCCACAATCTCCTGATTGAGCACCCGGAGCGAATCCAGCTCGGCGCTTTGATTCTCACTGGGTCGCAGAGACTGCTGACGTAGCAACAACATGCCGCTAAGCGAGAGTAAAAACAGCACCAGGTTAATCAGCAGCGGCCACATCAAATTATGTGCGCTGTCGAGCAACAGGCGTAAGAGCGGCACACGGTAAACCAGCTGTAGCGATGTACTGGGTAGTGCAGCGGCGATTTCAATATCGTGATTGACCAGGGCTACCTGTGTGGTTTCAACATCGTCCTGATTGCTGCTGGCGTTGTTATTCAGCGTGGCATCCTGACGCAGCTGGAAATTCTCCACCGGCATATTCAGGGGAATTAAGTCGTTGATGGGCAGATCAAATGCCACCACGGTCGCCAGATGACCGGGCTGATTAAACGTGGTGCGCAACGTAAAATAGTGGTCGTTCTGAAAGGCAAGATGGCGAAGGGGAGAAAAGCTTTCACGCTCATCCAGCGCATTGGCCTGCTGCAGCATTTCAGCACGTCGTGCCTCAACCAGAGAACTGATGGCATTCTCTTTGTAACGCGTCGTCATGTCTTTCAGCGGCAGGGTGGAGATCATGATCAGGCTGTTGTCCTGACCATTTAAAAAGTACATGGACCAGGTCGGCGTTTCTGCACCCCATAAGGTGTCCAGATAGCTGGACATTCGCATCGACATATCCAGCGTGCTGCTGTCATGGGACCCGAAAATCAGCGCTTCGGTTTTGCGGCGCGTTTTTTCCAGATAGTAGACATCCGGACGCAGGCGCGTCTCTTGCAGATTACTGGCAGGAGGCGTACCGGCAGCACTGGTCGACAGGTTTTCATAAATCTGCCAGGTAACGAAACGGTAGGCATCAATACGTTTCTGAATATCTCGCGCCATATCCGCCATGGCGTAACGTTTGTCGGTCAACCAGGCATTGACGGAGTTTTGCACCATAAAGCCTAGCGCCAGTAACAGCACCAGATTAAATACGATAAAAAAGCGAGTGACATTGCCGGATGTCAGCGGAAACTTATACAACATAGCGTCTCAGATACCTGAATTATCGCGCAACGTTGCGCGCACTGACAGCCACAGCCAACAATAACAGTGCTATGAGTAAAAACGCACCGCTAAGGCTAATCCATTGAGAAATGAACCCGATCAACGCCGGACCAGAAAGAATACCTGCATATCCCAACGTTGTCATGGCGGAAATCGCCAGGTTAGCCGGCATATCATGCTGGTTACCTGCCGCATTGAACAACATCGGCACGGTATTCGATAAGCCAAAGCCGACCAGTAAGAACGCCAGCAATGAAGCTTCGGGCCATGGGAGGAGCACCGCTAACGCCATTCCTGATGCCGCCGCCAGCGCGCCCACCAACATGACAGGATAACGGCCGAAGCGATGAATAATTTTATCCCCGCTAAAACGCCCAACTGTCATGGCAACGGAAAACAGCGCGTAGCCGAGCCCGGCATGCGCGGTCGTCATAACAGGGTTTTGCAACAGCAGGAGTGCGCCCCAGTCGAGCACGGCGCCCTCTGCTAAAAACAGAATAAAACACAGCATGCCCAGAAAGGCGACGCGTCCACGTGGAATGACCAGCCACGGCTGATCGGGCTGGTGCAAACGCTGATTCATAAAGGTGGGCATTCGCCACAGCAACAGCACCATCATCACGGCCATCACGATCAGCACGGAAAGCAGTGGCGTCAATCCCAGGCTCAACAGCAGGCTGACCGCCCCGGCACCCAGAATACCGCCCAGGCTAAAAAAAGCATGAAAGCCTGACATCATCGGCTTGCCAGCCGCTTTTTCCACTTCAACGGCCTGATAATTCATGGCGACGTCCAGCATGCCCAGTCCGGCACCAAACAGCATCAACGCGGCGGCCATGAAAAGATGCGTTTGCACCGTGGCGAGCAGCGGCATCATACATAACACCAGTAGCGTTGAAAATATCATCACTGTACGGCAGCCAAAGCGCGCTACCAACGTGCCGGTTACCGGCATCGCGAGCAATGAACCGATACCCAGACACAGCAACAGGGCCCCCAGGGAAGCACCATCTAAATGCAAGCGATCGCGTGCATAGGGCACCAGTGGCGCCCAGGCTGACATTCCCAGGCCATTGATCAAAAAAATGATGCGTGTGCCCCCGCTCAGGCGGCGGTCAGAGGGAGTTGATTTTGCGGCATCCAATGCTGTCATGGCCCTAATTCATCAGTAGCAAAGCAGAAAAGTGTAGCATTAATTGGCTGCAAAACGCTGTGAGAACACAGGTTTAACAGGTTTTCCGGACCGCTTTTATCAGCCCTGTCAGCGGCCAGTGTACCGACTTTTACCGCGACAAATTTTTTTTCCAGAACTTTCCTGGCATAACCCGCGGGTAAACCCTGCACCGGCCCTCTTTCAGGAACGATCTGCATCACAGTTTAGTGATGTGAATTGCTTAGCTGAATTTCAGTATCGGGCAGGAACCCAGAAAACAAAAAAATAGAGACATTTCCGGCACTTTTGCAATTTACTGGAAATATTTAGCAATATTTTGACATGCAATAACATGCATTCCGCCTTTTCCCTCCCTGATAAATCACAAAAATTGCTAATGTTATTTTTATTAATTCATAAATAAAACTGCATCTTATGATTGATTTTTAAACGCAGACAGTTAACTATTGATTGCACGATGTTGCCATTTGTGAGCATCGATTAATACAAATGTTAAAAAAACAAAGTCAATACTTGCGGAGTTGCCTTTTACTTCGCCTGTTTGCTTAAACCGCCTCCGCCAGGCTGAAACGTTTTCCGATACACAGCATGAAAAAACGTCAATGAAAAATCATAACTTATTTTTATGGTTTTCATTTCAGCTAATTAGATATTCTGGTGGAGCAAGGTCAAGATGGCAGAACTCACTCAAAGTCGCGTCGATATCATTTCCCGTGCAAATGGTACGCTTACGTCTCAGGTCGACGGCGGCTTAACGCAAACGATCACTCTTAATGAACCGAGCGTAGTACGCATTAATGGTACGCGTGAGGCTGTCGTACAATACCAACGTCAGGGCGACGATCTCATCGTCCAGATGCGTGACGGAAGCTCCGTTCGCTATAAAAAATTCTTCCTCGACGATGCCGCAGGCGACCACAGTGAACTGGTCTTTGATGATGGCGTGAACCCACCAGAGCATGCACTCTTTCCCACGACGGCAGGCGCAACAGATTTAGCGACAACATCCGTGACGCCCGGATTTGAGTCACTGGATAACGTGGAGCCGCTCCTGCTGGCTGATAACAGCAATATTTCTACCGGCCTGATGACGGCGAGTGGTGTTGGCCTGTTGGGACTGGGGGGGTTAGCACTGGGCACCAGTCGCGGCGGAGGCGGAGGCGGAGGCGGTGACACACCGGCAGCACCGGGAACGCCTGGAACGCCAGCAACACCGACCCTGACCGTTAATCCCTTTGCCGGTGACAACGTTCTGGACAACAGCGAGAAGGCCAGCGATCAGCTGGTCTCCGGCACCACCAGCAACGTGGAGGCGGGCCAGACCGTCACCGTGACGCTGGGCGGCCAGACCTATACCACGACCGTCGGGGCCGACGGCAGCTGGAGCCTGAGCGTACCTTCGGCGGCGCTGACCGCGCTGGCCGCGGGCACCACCACGCTCAACGTGACCGTGAGCAACGCGGCGGGAACGGCGGCCAGTGCTGAGCAGGTGATTACGGTTGACGCGCCCGTTACCACGCCGGGCGCACCGACCCTGACCCTTGATCCCTTTGCCGGTGACAACGTCCTGGACAACAGCGAGAAGGCCAGCGATCAGCTGGTCTCCGGCACCACCAGCAACGTGGAGGCGGGCCAGACCGTTACCGTGACGCTGGGCGGCCAGACCTATACCACGACCGTCGGGGCCGACGGCAGCTGGAGCCTGAGCGTGCCTTCTGCAGCGCTGACCGCGCTGGCCGCGGGCACCACCACGCTCAACGTGACCGTGAGCAACGCGGCGGGAACGGCGGCCAGTGCTGAGCAGGTGATTACGGTTGACGCACCCGTTACCACGCCGGGCGCACCGACCCTGACCCTTGATCCCTTTGCCGGTGACAACGTCCTGGACAACAGCGAGAAGGCCAGCGATCAGCTGGTCTCCGGCACCACCAGCAACGTGGAGGCGGGCCAGACCGTTACCGTGACGCTGGGCGGCCAGACCTATACCACGACCGTCGGGGCCGACGGCAGCTGGAGCCTGAGCGTGCCTTCTGCAGCGCTGACCGCGCTGGCCGCGGGCACCACCACGCTCAACGTGACCGTGAGCAACGCGGCGGGAACGGCGGCCAGTGCTGAGCAGGTGATTACGGTTGACGCACCGGTTACCCCTCCAGGCCCACCGACGATAACGGTGAATGACTTTGCCGGTGACAACGTCCTGGACAACAGCGAGAAGGCCAGCGATCAGCTGGTGTCCGGTACCACCAGCAACGTGGAGGCGGGCCAGACCGTCACTGTGACGCTGGGCGGCCAGACCTACACCACCACAGTTGGGCCGGACGGCAGCTGGAGCCTGAGCGTGCCGTCGGTAGCGCTTGCTGGGTTAGCGGCGGGTGCGGCCACCATCGACGCAAGTGTGACGAACACCGCAGGTAATAATGCGACAGACAGTCAGCCGTTTACCGTCGAAGCGCCTGCAGGTGCAGCAGGTACACTGGTTATCACGCAGCCGCTGGGCGGCGACGGTTTTATTAACGCTCAGGAAGCAGCTCAAGGATTGACCGTAAAAGGATCGGTCGCAGGGGTGGCCCAGGGGCAGCAGGTCGTTGTGAACTTTAATGGTGTCGATTACACCGGCACCGTTGATGCCAATGGACTCTGGTCCGTCATCATTCCGTCCGGTGCCTTTAGTGGCGTCAGTGATGGGGTGAAACAAATCACCATCAGCACCGTGGATGCCAATGGTAATCTGCTGTCCAACACCGCCGATATGACCCTACAGGCCACTACGCTGCCTGCCATCTCGCTTGATAGCGGCTCGCTGAGTGACGGTATTCTCAATAATACCGAAAGCAGCAGCGATCAGGTATTAAGCGGCAATACCGGTGTCACCGGGGCTGGCCAGCAGGTACAGGTTCAGCTCGGCGGTAAAATCTATGACCTGCCAGTAAATAATGACGGAAGCTGGAGTGTGACCGTACCTGCGGCCGATCTGGCTGCACTGCCACAGGGCAATAATCCGCTTGTGGTAAGCGCGATCGATCAGGCCGGGAATGTGGTGACACAGACCAGCACGGTCAATGTCGATACGCAACCGCCTTCATTAGGTGTGGATCCCGTGGGCGGTGACAATACGCTCAGCGTAAGCGATCTGACCCAGCCGCTGATATTGAGCGGTACCGGGCAGAATGGCGATCAGGTCACGATGTCACTTAACGGCAGATTCTACCGCACGCTGGTCAGCACCAATGGACGCTGGTCATTGCGTATCGATCAGTCCGATTTGGCCGCGTTACCCTCGGGTAGAAATCCTTTTACAGTCACCATTACCAACGCCAATGGCAGTCAGACGACGTTCACCAGCGAACTGAACGTCGCAACGGCACCAGAAGTGCAGCCAACATTGAGTGTGAACAGCGGCACCTTTGCGGGTGATGGCGTGCTGGATGGTTCAGAACAAAAACTGCCACAAACGCTCACCGGTACCTCAACAAACGTAGAGGCCGGACAGCAAGTTAGCGTCACCATTAACGGTATAACCTATATCGGTACGGTAGAAGCAAGCGGTAACTGGAGCATCGTTATACCACCCGTAGCACTGGCAACGCTGGCTGAGGGCAGTCAGGCTCTGACCGTCACCGTGGTGAATGCCGCAGGTAATACCACCAGCACCGAACTGACCTTCCAGGTTGACGCAACAGGAAGCAGCGTTGCCCTGGCTCCGGCAGGAAACAACAATTATCTTAATGCCGATGACGTGGCCAGTGAGGTCGTGCTTAGCGGTAGCACCAGCAATATCCCGGCAGGCAGCATTGTTAACGTCACCGTTAACGGTAACAACTACACCGGTACGGTAGGCGCGGATGGCACCTGGACGGTGACGCTGCCGGCGGGTAGCCTCGTTGGCTTACCCAACGGCGCGCTTCCTGTTACCACCACCATTACCGATGCGGACGGCAATACGCTGGCAACCAGCACCTCGAATATCAACGTTGTGGCGACCGATGTACCGGTTGCGACACCGGGCGATGCGTTTGTCGATGGCGTACTGAACGGCAGTGAAGCGGCAGCGGGCGGTGCTATCACCGGCAACAGTGGCGTAACTGGGGAAGGCCAGCGCGTGGTGGTTACGCTCAATGGCGTCAACTACACCGGTATTGTCGATAACACCGGTAACTGGCAGGTGAACATTCCTTCAGCGGTGCTCTCAACACTGCCACAGGGATCGGTGCCTTATACGGTTACCCTTACCGACATTGCCGGCAACACCAGTAATGCCGCCGGCAGCGTGACGGTCGATACTTTACCGCCAGCCCTGACGGTAGCAACACCGTCTGGCGATGGTGTTCTTAATGCAGTTGAACTTCAGCAGCCCCTGGTCCTGAGCGGTAACAGCGAAGGTAATGCCGTTATCGTAGTCAACATTAACGGAACCACCGTCAGCACCACCGCCAATCCGGACGGGAGCTGGACACTGGAAGTACCGGCTGCGGCACTGAGCGATCTGACCAACGGCAGCTATCCCCTGACCATCACTGCTACCGACACCGCGGGCAATATCACAACGGACACCAGCAGCCTGACGGTGAAAGCCGATGCGGCTTCATTACCCACGCTGACCCTGAACCCGTTTGCCGGTGACAATCTGGTTGACGGCGCTGAACGTCAGGTCAATCAGGAACTGTCGGGCACCACCACCAACGTGGAGGCGGGGCAGGTTGTGACGCTGACCGTGGGCAGTGACGTGTTTAGCGGTACCGTTCTGGCGGACGGATCGTGGCGCCTCACTGTTCCTGCTTCCGTTCTGTCGGCGCTGGCCGATGGTAGCGCCACCTATACAGTTGCCGTCAGCGATGCCGCAGGCAATACCACCTCGACGAATCTTGCGTTGACGGTCAACAGTAATGCTTCCGGTGTGGCGCTTGATACGATAAGCGGAGATAACTTCCTGAATGCCAACGAGGCGGGGGAACCGTTGATCATTACGGGAACCACCGTCAATGTGGCACCGGACAGCACTGTCACGCTGCAGTTTAATAATGTCACTTACACCGCCGTGGTCTCTGCTGGCGGTACATGGAGCGTGATCGTCCCACCATCCGCTCTGGCAGCCCTGACGGATGGCCCTGCGGCCTTAACCGTAACGACGACGGATACAACGGGCGCGGCGCTGAGCAGTTCAGCCACGCTCAATGTCGCGATTAACAATGTTCCCAACCCTGTGGTGATCACGGCCTTCGGCGACGGGATCCTGAATGCCACGGATATTTCCAGCGTACAGCAGCTTAGCGGAACGACCGGCGTAAGCGGTGTGGGCCAGACCGTGAGCGTTTCCCTGGGCGGCAATGTTTATACCGGTACGGTAGACGGAAATGGTAACTGGCGTGTGAGTCTTCCTGCCAATGCCTTAGCCGCACTGAATGAAGGCGGCACGGACTATACCGTCACGGTCACGGACGCGGCAGGGAACAGCCGCGAGGTAAGCGGTAACGTTAATGTTGACCTCACGCCACCGACCCTGACGCTTGATCCCGTCGCCGGGGACAATATCGTAGACGCCGCAGAAAGCACGGCGCCGATCGTCCTGAGCGGCAGCAGCGATGCGGGCGAGGGGCAGGTTGTGACCATCACCCTGAATAACCAGGTATGGAACACCACGGTAGGTGCTGACGGCAACTGGAGCTTTGCGCTGCCAGCGGGCGCCCTGGCAGACGTCGCAGCGGGCAGTTATACCCTGACGGTGAGCGTCAGCGATCCGGCGGGGAACCTTTCAACTGAAACCCGTGATATTACCGTGGCGACCGGTACATTAGCGATAAGCATTGATACGCCTTTTGCCGACAGCTACCTGGGTCAGATTGAGGCAGCCAGTGAACAAACGCTGACGGGCACGACAGGGCTGTCCGGCGCAGGCCAGATTGTGACCGTCACGCTAGGCGGTAATGACTATGCAGCCACGGTGGATGCTCAGGGCAACTGGACGGTCACGCTGAGTAGTACCGTCCTGCAGGCCTTGCCCGAAGGCTCAAATACGCTTGTCGTCACCGTTAGCGATGCGATAGGCAGCAGCGGCAGCCTGAGCAGCGCAATCACCGTTGACTTTACCCCACCGGAACTCAGCCTGAATCCTGTAACCGGTGATAATCAGATTAACTCACTGGAAATTCTGCAAAATATTTCCGTTTCAGGTACAGCATCGCTGGCCGATGCAGGGCAAACGGTGACGGTGACGCTTCAGGGCGAAACCTATCAAACCCTTGTCTTGATTGACGGTACCTGGGTTCTTGAGATACCCGCCAGCGTCATGCAGGGCTTGCCGGATGGCCCTTACTCACTGGACGTCACGCTGACCGATGCCGCAGGCAACCAGACCACGCTCACCCAGACCCTGACGCGCGTCGCAGACAGCGCGTCGCTTCCGGTACTGACCCTCGATGCCATCAGCGGGGATAATTACCTTAACCAGGGCGAAGCGGCTGCGGACTTAACCATCAGCGGCGGCAGTACGAATTTGACCGCTGGTCAGGTGATCACCGTTTCGCTCAACGGGCAAAGCTACACTGGAGAAGTGCAGGCAGATGGCCGCTGGACGGTGACCATTCCACAGGCTGACGTCAGTGCCTTACCGGACGGTCCTCAGAGCGTGGTGGTGAGTGCCACCGACAGCGCAGGCAACCCGACCAGCAGCGATGCGATCCTTAATGTTATTGCCAGTGGCGCGGCGCTGCCGACCCTGAGCGTGGATGTGGTCGCCAGTGATGACATTATCAACGCCATTGAAGCCGGAGCGGATCTGGATGTCAGCGGCAGCAGTACGCAACTGGCAGAGGGAACGGTAGTGACCGTCACGCTGAACAACGTCGGCTACACCGGCACCGTTGACGCGGCGGGTAACTGGACGGTCTCAGTGCCGTCTTCGGCTCTGAGTGGTCTGCCTTCCGGCTCGCAACAGACCTTTGTCGTCACGGCAAATGACGTGGCAGGTAATACCGCCCTGACTAACCACAATGTCGCGATTGACACGACATTACCGGTATTGAGTGATATCAGCCTGAGTGCAGGCACATCGCTTAATCTGGCCGAGTCGCTGCAGGATCTGACCGTGAATGGCAACAGCGATCCGGGCGCGCAGATCACCGTCGTCCTGAACCAAATCACCTACACCACCAGTGCAGATGAGAATGGTGTCTGGTCACTGGCAATCCCCGCCGCGGATTTGCAGCAGCTCAATGACGGGCTCCAGACGCTGACGATTACCGCAACGGACGCCAGCGGCAATGTCACTACCAACACCAGCACCACGCTGGATGTGGCCTTCCGCACACTGCCGGAGCTGACGCTGGATACGCCGTTTGGTGATGGCATTGTCAGTCAGGCCGATGCTGCCGGTGAACTCACCCTGAGCGGCAGTGCGACTAATCTGCCAGAGGGCAGCCCGATCACGGTGACGATCGGCGATCAGCCGTTTAATACGACCGTTGGTGCCAACGGTGCATGGACCTTAACGCTGGCGCCGGGCGCGCTCGATGCCTTACCCGATGGCCTGACCCAGGTGGTGGTGACGGCCAACGATGCGGCAGGCAACCCGGCTGAAGTCAGCGCAGGCATTGAGATTCTGGTGACCGTACCGGCCGATCCGACCATAGCCGCCACGTTGTTTGGCGATAATGTGATTAATACCACTGAAGCCGCCTCCGTGCAGCTGATTACCGGCACCACGCCGTTTGGCGATGGACAAACCGTCAGCGTCAGCGTAGACGGCACGCCACTAACCGTCTCTGTCGATGCGAACGGTAACTGGAGCGCCAGCCTGCCGCCCGATGTGATTGCCGGTCTGGCAGACGGAACGCACACGATCAGCGTGATCACCACTGACCGGGCCGGTAATACTTCTGTTGCCGTTACGCAAGACTTTACGACGGCCACGGCACCTATCCCCGAACCGACGCTGAACACGCCATTTGGTGATGGCCGTATCAACGCGATAGAGGCGCAGGCAGATGGCACCCTGAGCGGCAATCTGAATATTGATAATGCCGCCTCCGTTACGGTAACCGTCAACGGTACGGCCTATGCCGCCACGCTCAACGGTGATGGCACCTGGTCCCTGGCTCTGCCATCGGCATTACTGCAGACGCTGCCAGACGGTAACTGGCCCGTTGCGGTAACCATGACGGACACCAACGGCAATACGGCCACGATAAACAGCAACATTGTGGTAGCAATACAAACCCTGCCGGATGTCAGCCTGACTCTGCCGTTCGGTGACGGAGCACTGAATGCGGCTGAAGCGGCACAAGACCAGACGCTGACCGGCTCGACAGGTATCAGCGGCGAGGGCCAGACAGTAACGGTGACCATCAGCGGCTTTAATAACGATTTGCCACTGAATGCAACCGTTCTGCCGGACGGAAGCTGGTCACTGGTCCTGACGCCGGCGCAGATGGCGCAGATCCCCAACGGCAGTCATGTTATTACCGTCAACGCCACGGATATTGCCGGCAACACTGACAGCACTACGCTCAATGTGGTCACCGCCGTCACCGTTCCCGTGCCCACCTTTACTGACCTGCAGTTTGGTGGCGATAACGTGCTGAACATCAGCGAGGCCGCTGCTGGCGTAACGCTGACCGGGACGACCGGTAGCCTCGGTGCAAACCAGGCGGCAAGTATCAGCGTGGATCTGGATGGAATACGCTATCCGGGTACCGTTGATGCGAATGGTAACTGGAGCGTCACGATCCCACCTAATGCGTTGAATACCATCGGAAGTGGCCCGCACAGCGTGACGGTGAATGTGGTGGATGCAACGGGTAATCCGGCTACGGCACAGTTTGACTTTACCGCCGATCTGACACCGCCAGCCCCGAGCGTGGATCCGCTGCCACGCAACGGCTATGTCAACGCCACTGACGTCGAGAACGGTATCACGCTGACGGGCAATACCGGTGAAACCGGCGCTGGGCAACAGGTTGTGGTGACTATCGGCACCACCGATTTCACTGCCCAGATAGCGGCGGATGGAAGCTGGACATTGCCGTTGAGTAACGCGCAACTGAGCGCCTTAACCGATGGCACCTATTCGTTAGCCATAACCGTCACCGATCCTGCCGGTAACAGTACGACGCTCAACGAATCCCTGGTAATCGACACAACGGCGCCAGCGATCACCGGCGTGACGTTTGCAGGTGATGATGGGCTGAATTATGCCGAGAGTATTCAGCCTCAGGTGTTAAGCGGCATCGCTAACGGTGCGGAGACCGGGTCACAGTTAACCGTCTCCTATAACGGCACGCTGTTAGGTACGGCGGTTGTCGGTGCCAACGGCGCCTGGAGTCTGACCCTGACGCCAGAACAAATGAGCACCTTCGTCGCACCGGATACCACGTTAACGCTTGCCGTCAGCGACCTGGCGGGCAATCCGGTCACGCAGGATCTGACGGTGCCGGTTGATCTTACACCCCCACCAGGACCGCTAGTCACGCTGGGCACCGTATCGGGTGATAACATCATCAGCACGGTCGATCAGCAGGCAGGTGGCGTCGTGGTGAGTGGAACGTCACAAAATCTCGGTGCCACCGGTGTCGTTACCGTCGTGATCAACGGCGTGGACTACAGCACGACGATTGATGCTAACGGCAACTGGACGACGGCAATCTTACCGGTCAGTGATTTTGGCAGCACTGATGGCCCGGTCACGATTACCGTCAATGCCACCGACGGAACGGATACCGTGACCACCAGCGGCACCGTTCAGATCGATCTGACGGCACCGGTACTGACGATTAACAGCTTCACGGGTGACGATGTGGTTAACGCCAGTGAAAGTTCAACGCGTCAGACCATTAGCGGTACGGCGGACACCAGCGAAACAGGACGTACGGTAACGGTTACCCTGAATGGCAAAACCTACACGGGGATCGTGCAGGGCGACGGCACCTGGTCTACCAGCGTGCCAGCCAGTGATATGCAGGCGTTGGCCAACGGTGAAACGACCATTAATGCGCAGTTGACCGATGCCGCCGGCAACGTGGGCAGTGCCAGCCGCACCATTAACGTCGATACCGCAGCACCACTGATTGAGATTGACGCCTTCCTCGGCGATAACCTGATTAACGCCGCCGATGTTGCTGTCGGGCAGGTATTAACGGGCCGGACAACCGGTGCGGAAGAGGGACAAACCATTTCCCTGTACGTGGGCGATGGCGCCCCTGTCGCCACCGGGATCATTGGCGCTAACGGCGTCTGGAGCATTGACCTCACGCCGCAGGTGCTGTCCAGCCTCAACGACGGTGCGCTGGTCTTTGGCGTGCGCGTCAACGATCAGGCTGGCAACCAGACGGATGCCACGATTACCGTGAACAAAGTGGTCAATGCCGCCTTGACGCTGGTAGTGGATTCTGTCTTTGGTGACGGCACGCTGAGCGCGATCGACACCACGATTGCCCAGACCATTACCGGTACGGCGACCTCTGCAGGCGTAGGCGCAACTGTCGCGGTCACGATCGGCGGCACTACCCTGACCAGCGCCGTGGGCCAGGACGGGAAGTGGGCGATTGTTGTTCCCCCCAGTGTTCTCGGCCTGCTGAGCGACGGTGAACTGGCCCTGAACGTGACGTTAACCGATGCAGCAGGCAACAGCCGCAGCGTGGGTGAAACGGTCAATGCCATCGTGAATGCCGTACCTGTCGTGGATAACCTGACCGGTCTGTTTGGCGGCGATAATCTGCTGAATATTGCCGAGGCCGCGGTTGATCAACAGATTGGCGGGATTATCGAGAACGCGGCAGTGGGCTCACGCGTGACCGTTATCCTGGGGACGAAGACGTATAACACCACGGTGCAAGCCGGGGGCAACTGGAGCGTGACGCTGCCGTCCGGCGATCTCTCTTCCTTACTTAATGGCAATCTGACGCTGGGCGTGACTGTCACCGATGCCGTCGGTAACGTAGCCAGCAATAGCGCAACCATTGGTATCTTCACACAAACGCCGACCATCAGCCTGACGTCGCTGTTTGGTGATGGCGTGCTTAACCTGGTTGATATTGCCACCAGCCAGACCATCAGCGGCGTGGTGAATAACGTTGCTGCCGGTTCGGTGGTCACGCTGAACGTGGGGAACAGCCAGGTCACGGCAACGGTCGGCAGCAACGGCACGTTCACCGCCACGGTTGCGCCGGATATTTTGAGTACTCTGACGCAGGGAAATCTCACGATTGGCGCCACGGTCACCGATCAGGCCGGTAACACCGCCTCTACCAGCGCCGGTATTCGCGTCGATACCATCGCGCCTACCCTCACGATCAGTCCGCTGTTTGGCGATGGCCTGTTAAATGCCGCGGATGCGTTACTGGGCCAGACGATTGGCGGCGTGGTGAACGGTGCAGAGGCCGGTTCCCGTGTCGTAGTGACGATTGGCGGCCAGCAAATCGTGACGGCAACGGACGCCAGCGGGAACTTTGCTGTGTCACTGACGCCAAGGCTGCTCCAGGGCCTGACGGACGGTACGCTGACGGTCGGCGTCAGCGTCACGGATGCGGCAGGGAATACGACCAGTAGCACGGCGTCGGCCACGGTAGGGATTAACACCTTACCTAAAGTCACGCTCAACCCACTGTTTGGTGACGGCATTTTGAATATTGCCGAGTCGCTGGTCACCCAGACCATCAGCGGTACCGCCACCGGCGTAGCCGCAGGCAGTACCGTCAGGCTGGCGATTGGTAATACCACGGCAACGGCGATCGTTAACAACGACGGCACCTTCTCGGCCACGGTTTCCCCCGCCATTCTGGCTACGCTGCTCGGCGGTAACTTTACCGTGAGTGCCTCGGTTACCGACGCCGTAGGTAACACCACCTCCACCAGCGGCGGTGTGCAGCTGGGGCTGACTCAACCCACCCTGACGGTCAATACCGTGTTTGGTGACGGCATCCTCAGCGCTGCGGACCTGGCCTCTAACCAGACCATCAGCGGGACATCGAATCTGGCTGCCGGGGCGACGGTCAGTGCTACGCTCAACGGCATTACCTATTCAACGAAAGTGATCAGCGGTGGCAACTGGACAATCAGCGTGCCAAAAGGTGATTTAACCGGTATCAGCGATGGCCTTAAAGCGGTTGCGGTGACCGCCACAGATGTGAATGGCAACACCGTGACAGGCAGCGGCAGCCTGACCGTCATCAGTAATACCCCACCCGCCGTAACCATTACTTCGCTGTTTGGTGATAACGCATTAAGCGTTGCCGATGTGAAAACCACCCAGACGATTAGCGGTACGGCGACCAATGCGGAAGGGTCGCTGGTGCAGGTGACGATTGGCGGCCAGACCTTTACTACCACAGTCAGCAGCAACGGCAACTGGAGCCTTCCGGTTTCGGCCTCTAATCTCGCGGCGATCGCGGATGGACTCTATACCGTCACGGCAAGCGTGACGAATGGCGTGGGCAACAGCGGTAATGCCTCGGCTTCGCTGGGCGTTGCCAGCCGGACCACGCCAACGGCGGGCATCAACAGCTACTTTGGTGGGGATGGTTATCTGAATATTGCCGAGGCGAATGTTGCAGAAACCATTAGCGGTACGAGCAGTAACGCGATTGGGGGACGGGTTTCCGTCAACGTGGCGGGCAACATTTTCACCACGACGATTGGCAGTAACGGTGCCTGGAGTATCAGTGTGCCGTCAGCCACCCTGAAAGGCATTGCGGATGGCAGCCATTCTGTAGCCGTTACCATCACCGACGTGGGCGGTAACAGCACCACAGCCACCAGCAGCTTCACGGCGCTGTCGCACAATCAGCCGCTTCTGGGCGTCGATCCTGTGCTGAGTGTGGTGTCATCGCTGATCAACGGGCTGACGGTGCAGGGGGGCTCTCTGAATGCGGCTCAGGGGTCAAAAGTCAGCGTTACGCTGCTGCTGGCTAACGGCAGCAATGGGCCGACGATTAACACCACCACGGATGCGCTCGGACGCTACGCGGCTAACTTCAGCCCCGCGCTGTTATCGGTTGGGGGACTGCTGCTGTCGCTCAATACGCTGGCGAAGGTCACGATTACGGATGTGGCGGGCAACAGCTACACCACGACCAATACGCTATTGTTAGGCGCTGTGTTGCCGGTTACCACGGCGTCAACGACCGAGTCCGTTGCGCTGTTCTCACTGGTGGACGACAGTGCAACCGCGGCGGGCCATGATACGCAGCACAACACGCAGTCCACCGAAGAGGCAACGCCGACGGTGCACGTGGCTTCAACGCTGACCACCGAAGCCGATGTGGCCGCGCCGGTCAATGCGTCGGAGGACAATACCGGCGTCGCGGCGGCGGCAGTCGCTGAAACGGCAGCCGTAACAGACACGCCTGTTGACGAAAGTTACAGCATTGGCGGGGTGGTCATTACGCTGGCAGATGGCAGCATCGTGGAAGGCGCATCGGTAAATGGGAGTAGTGGTGCCGATACGGTTGTGGTCAGCGATCTGAACTTCAGCCATATCGATGGCGGTGCAGGAACCGATACGCTGGTGCTGAACGGCGATCATCTGACGTTGGATCTGACCGATCTTGGTCTGAAAGTGGAAAACATTGAAGTGCTCGATCTCGGTCAGAGCGGCACGAACGCTGTGAAGCTGGATCTCAACGAGGCGCTGAATATCACTGACCAACAAAGCGATGACCTGGTGATTAAAGGGGCTGACGGTAGCCTTGTCACGCTGGTCAATGGCCAGGGGGGCACGTGGGAAATCAGTGGCGAACGCATGGTGAATGGTCAGTCCTACGAGGTCTACCATAACTCGGCGCTCACCAATGACAACACGTTGGGCGATGTTCTGATTCAACACAATCTGCAGGTACACATCGTTTAACATACGATATTCACGTTAAGCACTTACCCACAGCAGCGGTTGCGCAAGCTTCCGCTGCTTTTTTTCTGCAACGTGGCTTTCAACATTCCGCCACTCTTCCTGGCAACATGTCAGCATGGGGTAAGCACGCCGTGAGGGCATCCGGCCACTAACGGATAGATGAAACAGGCCGTTTTATCTTGACTTCGGGTAACGCTGTACCGACCCAGAGTAACGGGCAGATTAACGCCGGTTCGACAGGAAGCGTAATCGTCGCCTTTTGATGCCGCCTTGCCTGACAACCGCTTCATTAATAACAATCACGAGACCTTCCAGGACCTGAGAGTGCAGCGTTCCGACTGACGGCCGCTCGTGACTCAATGGTAAGAAATATGACTTTTTTAAAATCGATATCGTTAATTTTATCTTAAGTAGTGGCAGGGAATGGTGTCTGTTTAAAAAATCGCCTTTCAGTAAATATATTTGATAATTGGTGATTTTTAACATGACCACTTTCTCTGTATGTACTATTAATAGTAACTCGTGCTTAGCGGTCTTTACTGAACGCATTAAATAAATTAACAATAAAATGCGTGATGCTTATCGTGCCCTTGCTTTTTTTACATACTGAAATCACCAGGACGTCATCGAATGATCATAAGAAAACCTGTTGGTATGAATAATGAACAAAGCGCGTTTAGCCCTGTTTTTTTACGCCCTGAATGGCCTGGTCCTGCCCGCGGCATTTGCCGCCCCCTTACCGAAAGCGGAGTTCAACTGGCGCGCAGCACCCAGCGAAGAGCAGGTCGCCATTTTGACCCTGCGGGAAGCCATCCTTCGAGCCTTCGCACGCAACCCAAAAATTTCCGAGGCGGCGGCGCAGATTCATATTGGTGAAGGCGATCTGAGTGCCGCGCAAAGCGCCTGGTATCCCCAGATATCGCTTCAGGGGGCCGCGGGGCGCTCACATCAAACCGACTCATCTGGCAGTCTGAATAACAATGGGTCCGGCGGAATCACCCTCAGCCAGCTGTTATATGACTTTGGCCGCACTAACGGTGCCATTGACGAGCAGCATGCCCTGTCAGATGCCTACCGCTTCGGGTTATTTGACGCCATGACGCAGGTGGCTAAAGAGGCCTTACAGTCTTATCTGGAAGTCAAACGTTATCAGGCACTCGCCGCCACGGCACAGACGAATATCGCCTCGCTGGAGCACGTACGTGACATTGCCAAAATGCGTGCAGATGCCGGGCTCAACTCTCAGTCAGATGTGCTGCAGGCCGAAACCCGTATCGCCGCCATGCATGCCACGCGTGAACAGTATCTGGCCCAACTGCGTTCTGCCAACGCGCAGCTTACCGTCCTGACTGGCGTGGTGCCTGCCACACTGCCTGAGCTGCCCCAGGCGCTGTTACAACAGCAAATTACCCTGGACAAAATCGCCTATGAAAACAGCGCATCGGTGCGCAGTGCGCAATACAAACAGGAAGCCGCCCGCGAACGGGTCCGTCAGGCGCAATCGGGTCACTGGCCCAGCATCAAGGTTCAGGCTGGCCGGACGCGTTACGAAAACGATACCCGCTCATACTGGGACGATGAAGTCCAGCTTCAGGTAGAAGCGCCGCTCTATCAGGGCGGTCTCGTCAATGCCAAAACCCAGTCAGCGGAGGGCGATCGGCTGGCCGCCCAGGCTGCGGTACAGCAAGCCAAACTCACGATTAATCAAAACGCCTCCACATCTTACGCCGATATGATCGGTGCTCAGCAGCGTCAGCTGGCGGGAGAGGCGCAGTTAGCCAGCGCTGAACATACGCGCAACGTGTATGCCGATGAGTACCGGCTCAGTAAACGCAGCCTGAACGATCTGCTTAGCGTTGAGCAGGACGTGTTTCAGGCCGACAGCGCGCGAATCACTGCGCTTTATGACGGGTGGGATGCCACTGTCCGTTACGCCGCTGCCGTCGATAACCTGCTCGACATCATGGGTATCGATCGTCAAAAAAACAGTGGTGATCTTCTTCCTTCTTTGCAATAGCCAACCCGTTTTAAAAGGCGCGAACAATGAGTGCACAAAACCCGACGACCGATAACTGGATTGCTGCGATGTTGCGCGTGGCGGCACGCTTCGGTAAGCCTGCAGAGGGCAAAACGCTTCGCCAGCAAATGCGCTGGTTTGAACACCTGCCGGTGGCGCAGCAGCGGGATCGCCTGTGCGGGCTGCTGGGTCTCCATTTAACCATGGTGCCGCAGAACCAATTGCGCTGGCGGCAGGACATCACGCCCGTGGTGCTGGTGATGGAAAATAACAGCATCGCCGTGCTGGAAGAAATCGATGGCGAGGGCGGGGCGCGCTACTGGCTTAGTGAAGGCGGCGATGTCATTCGGGAAGGCGAGCTGGCAAGCCTGCTCTCCAGAGCGCAGGGGGACATTGGCGTGATTGGCGTGGCCGCGCGCGGAAGAGATGCCCGCATTGATGAATTCGTGCAGCCCTATGAACCACACTGGTTCTGGAAAAACTTTCGCGGCATGGGCCGGCGAATCGGCGAAATATCTCTGGCATCGGTAATCAGTAACGTCCTGGCTCTCGCCGGTATTCTTTTCTCAATGCAGGTGTACGACAGGGTTATCCCGGCGCAGTCCGAGGCGACGTTGTGGGTGCTGTTTGTCGGCGTGCTCATTGCCGCCGCCATTGAATATCTGATTCGCCTGATGCGAACGCAGGTTTCTGACCTGATGGGGAAACGCATCGATCTGAAAGTGTCCGCCATGCTGTTTGCCCGGGCGATGAATATTCGCAATGAGTCACGGCCTAAATCCACGGGCTCTTTCATCTCCCAGCTGCGTGAAATCGATCAGGTTCGTGAGTTACTGACCTCAACCACCGTCGGCGCTGCCGCAGACTTACCCTTTGTCATTCTGTTCCTGTTTATCATGTCGTTTATCGGCGGCTGGCTGGTGCTGATTCCGCTGGCTGCTATTCCGCTCATTATTATTCCGGGGATGTTAGTGCAGTTCCCTATGGCGCGTCTGGCAAAAGCCGGGCTGCGCGAAGGCGCGCTGCGGAATGCCGTGCTGGTCGAGACGATAGAAGGCATTGAGGATATCAAAGCGCTGCAGGCCGAGCCTTACTTTCAACGCCAGTGGGAGCAAACCCACGAGGTCAGCGCCTCGATTGGCAATCAGCAACGTCTGTGGGGCGCCAGGCTGACCGGCTGGGCCTCCACCGTGCAGCAACTGACCTACGCGGGCATGCTGGTGTTCGGAGTTTATCTGGTACTGGATTCACAAATCACCACCGGTACGCTGGTGGCCTGCAGCCTGCTCTCTTCGCGCACCATCGCGCCACTCATGCAGCTGACCATGGTGTTTTCTCGTTGGCAGCACGCCAAAACCGCGATGAAAGGGCTGGATGAGCTGCTAAAAAAACCGCTCGATAAACCCGAGTCGGCCACCATGGCGCACTGTCCGACCCTGACCGGCCACTTTGAACTGCGCAACGTGCACTATACCTACGACGAAGAGAACGAAAAAAACGTGCTCAACGTGCAGCAGTTGAACATTAAGCCTGGAGAGAAAATAGCCATTCTGGGGAAGGTGGGCGCGGGCAAATCGACCCTGTTAAAAATACTGGCGGGCCAGGCGCAGGCCAGCCAGGGAAAAGTGCTGGTGGACGGCGTGGATATGGCACATATCGATCCGACCGATTTGCGCCGCCAGCTTGGCTGGCTGTCCCATGATTCGCGGCTGTTTTTTGGCACGCTCAGGCAGAATCTGCTGCTCGGCAATCCCCACGCCAGCGAACAGGAAATGCTGCAGGCGTTACGGATTAGTGGCGCGCTGTCGCTGGTCCAGCAGGATGCGGCCAGTCTGGATCGCGTGATCAATGAAGGGGGGCGAGGGCTGTCAGGTGGACAGCGGCAGATGATCATGCTCAGTCGAATGATCCTGCGCCAGCCGCAGGTGGTGCTGCTGGATGAGCCAACGGCCGCCATGGATGAGCAGCTTGAAGAGCATGTCATCCGTCAAATGCAGGGCTGGATCAGTGGGCGCACGTTGATTCTGGTGACGCATCGCCCCGCGCTGCTGAAGATGGTCGATCGCATTGTCGTGATGGATAACGGGCGCATTATTGCCGACGGTGCGAAAGAGCAGATATTGCGGCGCGCCACTCAGAACGTCCCGGAAGCGACACAGGGAGGTGCGGTATGAGTGTGATCATCGATAAAGACCTTGCCAGACACGAGCGGCGCACCTCCGCGATCATCTGGTTGTGTACGGCGGCGCTGGCCTTTTTCCTGATCTGGGCGCACTTTGCCATTCTTGATGAGGTAACCGTCGGGACCGGTAAGGTTACGCCATCTACGCGCGCCCAGGTCATTGACAGCCTGGACGGTGGCATCGTTAAGCAGCTCAACGTGCACGAGGGCGATATTGTAGAAAAGGGCCAGATACTGGCCACGCTGGATCCAACCCGGTTTCAGTCCAACTTTGGTGAAGTACAGGCCAGAGTTCGTACGCTGCGTGCTTCATCGGAACGGCTCAATGCTGAACTGTCGGGGATTCCACTTAAATTCAGTGCTGAGACGCAAAAAGAGCCGCAGCTGGTGGCGCGTGAGAGACAGCTGTATGAATCGCGTCGGCGTAACCTCACCGAGACCATCAACAACCTGCAACAGTCTTTGCGGCTGGTACAGGATGAGCTGCGGTTAACTGAACCGCTGGTGGCAAAAGGCGCGGCGGGGCAGGTTGAAGTGATTCGCCTGCGCCGGCAGGTCAGCGATCTGCGTGGAAAAATCGACGAGGCGCGTAACGACTATCTGGTCCGCGCTCATGAGGAGCAGGTGAAAAACAATGCTGAACTCGATGCCCAGCTACAGGTAGCCGCAGGCAAAGAGGATCAGCTGACGCGCGCCACGCTCTATTCACCCGTGCGCGGCATTGTTAAAGATATTCAGGTCACCACGGTAGGTGGTGTGCTCGAACCCGGCGGAAAAATGATGGAAATCGTCCCCCTGGAAGATCAGTTACTGATTGAAACCCGTATCAATCCCCGTGATATCGCCTATATCCGGCCCGGACTGGCAGCCGTGGTGAAAGTCACAGCCTATGACTCATCCATTTACGGGGATTTAACCGGCGTGGTGGAAACCGTTTCGCCTGATACCTTGCAGGATGAAGTTAAGCGCGACCAGTATTACTACCGGGTTTATGTGCGTACGCAAAAAGCAGAACTCACCAACAGGGCTGGACGACGCTTTCCTATCGTACCGGGCATGGTGGCGAATGTGGAGATCAAAACGGGGCAGAAATCTGTCATGGACTATTTGCTTAAGCCGTTGAATAAAGTCAAAGAATCGATGCGTGAACGCTAATATAGCCCACGTTTTCTGACGTCACGTATTTTAGTTACGCTGCGTGATAAATTAGCCGCTGAAGTTTACCTGCTGAGGCGGTATATTTCGCGAAATAAACCCATAAATACGGTGAAGAATCCCGCAGCTATCCCGGCTATTCAACTCTCTAAGACAATACAGACAACGTTCAGGCAAAAAAAAGCCGGGCAATAAGCCCGGCGATATATAAGGGTAAAAAAAAATCATTCGGGGTGAATGAAGATAAGAAATAAATGATGATAGCGGGAGTAAGTATATTGGCTGGCGAATAATAATTTTTACCATTGAGTGCTTAGGATTATTCCCACTAAAATCATTCGGATAGCTATTATTTTCAACGCGGTTGTCATTTTGTGCTTTATTTTTTATCACTCCGTGCGGCTAATAAGTTCCCCTTTTTTTACATATAGCAATAAATTTTACAGATCATGAAACACTTTTGGAAATTTAGTAGCATTTTTACGATGGATTATTACCCATTATGAAACAACAATGGTTTGCCGACCGATATTACCATCGGTTTGCAGTGGCAAATATAAAAGGCACATAACAGAGGGTAATAAAAATGAAGCGTCACATTCTCTCCCTGGCGATCCCGGCATTACTGGCAGCAGCGGGCTCGGCAAATGCGGCTGAAATCTACAATAAAGACGGCAATAAATTAGACCTGTTCGGCAAGGTTGACGGATTGCACTATTTCTCGGACAACGACGGTGCCAACGGCGACCAGTCTTATGTTCGTTTTGGCTTTAAGGGTGAAACCCAGGTAACAGATCAACTGAGCGGCTACGGCCAGTGGGAATACCAGGCGGCGCTCAACAATTCAGAAGCACAGGGTACGGCAAACAGCTACACCCGTGTTGGTTTTGCAGGGCTGAAATTCGGCAATGCGGGTTCATTCGACTACGGTCGTAACTACGGTGTGGCTTACGACATTGGCGCATGGACTGACGTTCTTCCTGAGTTTGGTGGCGATACCTATGGCGCAGACAACTTTATGTTCCAGCGTGGCAACGGTATGGCGACCTACCGCAACAACGGCTTCTTCGGTCTGGTAGACGGCTGGAACTTTGCAGTTCAGTATCAGGGCAAAAACGATAACCCAACGGAAGCAAGCGGCGGGCGTGATGTGCTGGGTGAAAACGGCGACGGCTGGGGTCTGAGCACGACCTACGATCTGGGCTCCGGTTTCGGTATCGGTGCGGCAACCTTCCAGTCGGATCGTACCAACAACCAAAATGGCAATGCGCCGGGCATTCTGGGTCGCGGAGATAAAGCGGAAGCTTATACCGGTGGTCTGAAATACGATGCTAACAACATTTATCTGGCTGCGATGTACACGCGCGCCTATAACGCGATCAGCTTTGGCGACAGCACAAGCGCTAATCAGCCAAACACGGCCTACGGCTATGCTGACAAGGCTGATAACTGGGAATTAGTGGCACAGTATCAGTTTGACTTTGGTCTGCGTCCTTCTCTGGCGTACGTTAACTCGCGCGGCACCGATGTGCAGAACTGGGGCAAACAGAATCTGAAGAAATATGTCGACGTGGGTGCGACTTACTACTTCAACAAAAACATGTCGACCTATGTTGATTATAAAATCAACTTACTCGATGACAACGACTTTACCAAGGCCGCCGGCATTAATACCGATGACGTGGTGGGCGTAGGACTGGTGTACCAGTTCTAAATGTCACAGGGAGCGCCCGTGCGCTCCCTGATTTATTAATCTGCCGGGTGTTCCGGCTCGTTATCATCCTGTGGCACGATCACGTTGCCATATCTGGCCCCCTCGAATGCCACACCTGAAAGTGTAAACGCAGCAAAACTCAGCCAGTTTTGCATCGCAGTCATCACGGTTTCCGACTTATCCATCCCACACCTCTCAGCAACACAGTTAAGGTTTCTGGTGCAGGAATCGTGCCAGCCCAACCGCTCTCATAGCCACGGAAAAACAGGTGATTTTGCTACAATGGCGCGCGAATTAGGGGGCTGATGACCTTAAATGGTGCAGGGGCGATCAACGACGGCGCAGGTAAGTGGTTGGCATGTTGCGATTACGGCGTTGCTGCCATGTTTTATAGCTTCCTAATACGAACAGGCCCAGCACAGCGGCAAGGATTACATAAATCATCTGTGACTCCTTATTCTGACGCTCTCAGGAGCGAGCGGAACGTAGCAGTGTGATCGACCTAATAAGTTTTATCAACCATGTTTAAGTTACTTTACTTAGTGTTTGTGCTTTGAAATATGCACAGATGACCTGTTACGGATAAATAATGATGCGTTTTAAGATAAATCTCCTGTTTGTAGCTTTGATGTCATTGTTAATGGGATGTGACGACACGTCATCCAAAGCCCATGACGCCATGGTGCTGGAAGGCAAAACGATGGGAACGGTGTGGCGAGTCAGCCTGGCAGGCGTGGAGGCTGGACGCAAAGCGGCACTACAACAGCGCATCCAGCAACAACTGGATGCCGATGATGCGGAACTCTCGACGTGGAAACCGACGTCAGTGCTGTCACGTTTTAATCAGAGCCGTGCAACAACGCCTCAGCCGGTGAGTGAAAACATGGCTGATATCGTGACGATTGCGCTGCGTATCGGCAAAAAAACCTCGGGCGCCATGGATATCACGGTCGGGCCGCTGGTGAATTTATGGGGATTTGGCCCCGATAAGCAGCCCAACCATATTCCGGATGACAGCCAGATCGCCGCGGCCAAAGCCCTGACCGGCTTACAACATTTACGTGTCATACAGGGAGGCGAAGGCCAGTGGTTACAGAAGGATCTGCCAGGCTTGTATGTTGATCTCTCCACGGTGGGAGAAGGTTTTGCGACCGATCACCTTGCGCGACTGATGGAACAGGAGGGGATTAACAATTATCTGGTCTCGGTGGGGGGGGCTGTGTTATCCCGCGGGATGAATGCGCAGAACCAGCCATGGCGGGTGGCGATTCAGAAACCGACCGATCGTGAAAATGCCGTGCAGGCGCGGGTAGACCTGCAGGGACACGGCATCAGCACATCTGGCAGCTATCGAAACTATTATGAGCTAGACGGCAAACGTCTTTCACACATTATCGATCCCGCGACTGGCCGCCCGATTGACCATAAGCTGGTGTCAGCGACCGTGATTGCCACTACGGCGCTGGAAGCGGATGGCTGGGACACCGGCCTCATGGTGTTAGGTACTGAAAAAGCCAAAGCGCTGGCGATTAAAGAGAAACTGGCGGTGTATTTAATCACCCGGGAAGGCGATCGCTTCGTCAGCTGGATGTCGCCCCAGTTCTCTGCTTTTATTATTCCATCTGACTGACTGAGAGAACCGCTATGCTGGATCTGTTTAGTGATGCCTCACCCTGGCAAGAACCCCTGGCTGATGGCGCGGTGATTTTACGCCGTCGCGCACGCGATGAAGCGGAAGAACTGTATCAGGCCATGATGGCAATAGCAGAATGCAATCCGTTTGAGCACCGCATCACGCCGGGCGGACATCGCATGTCCGTTGCGATGACCAACTGTGGGGACTTCGGCTGGTCGACAGATGCGCGCGGCTACCGATACAGTGAACAGGACAGCAGCAGTCAACGTCCGTGGCCGGCAATGCCGGATGCGTTTCGCCGGCTAGCGCAGCAGTCGGCTGAAGAGGCCGGCTTCCCGGGCTTCAATCCGGATGCCTGCCTGGTTAACCGCTACGAACCCGGCGCTAAGCTGACGCTGCATCAGGACAAGGATGAAAAAGACTTACGCCAGCCCATCGTTTCAGTGTCCCTGGGCCTGGCGGCGGTTTTTCAGTTTGGTGGCTTTGAGCGGGGCGACCATGCACAGCGGGTTTTGCTGGAACATGGCGATGTGGTGGTGTGGGGCGGGCCTTCGCGACTGCGCTATCACGGCATCCTGCCGCTCAAGGCGGGCATCCATCCGCTCACCGGCGCCTTTCGCTATAATCTGACATTCAGGCGGGCTTTTTAACCCCCGCGCAAAGTGCGAATAACTATTGCTATCATTTGCCATCACATTAAACTGCAGGCTGATTTTCATGTCTGGTAAGGTTTTATGGCGTTGTTGAATGTGGTTTTCTGCCAGTATCGCTGGCCGTTTATTGGTGTAATTTTGCTCACCCTGCTGAGTGCCGCATTGGGTATTGGCATGATTGCTTTTATCAATAGCGAAATGATCGTCGCCGTGAATACTTCCCTGACTGTTCTGCCCGCGTTTCTGTTCCAGGTCGTGATGCTGATGGGCGTAACGCTGGCCTCACAGCTGGCGCTGACCTGGCTGGGCCATCAGTTTGTCTGGCGCATGCGTGGCGAATTTATCAAGCGTATCCTGGACACGCGCGTGGAGCGCATCGAACAGATTGGTAGCGCACAACTGCTGGCGGGATTAACCAGCGATGTCCGGGCAATCACCCTCGCTTTTGTCCGATTGCCTGAGTTAATTCAGGGCATCATTATCACGCTCGGTTCAGCGCTGTATCTTGCCTGGCTGTCACCCAGAATGCTGCTGGTCACCAGCGGCTGGCTGGTGGTGACCATCGTCGGCGGCTGGATGCTGGTATCGCGGGTTTATCAGCATATGGCGAAGCTACGCGATGTCGAAGACAATCTCTACCGCGATTACCAGACGGTGATCGAGGGGCGTAAAGAGCTACAGCTTAACCGTGAGCGTGCCAGACTCATCTATGAAACGGTTTATCAGCAGGACGCCAACACCTACCGGCACCATATTGTGCGTGCCGATACCTTTCATCTCAGTGCCGTTAACTGGTCAAACATCATGATGCTGGGCGCTATCGGGATGGTGTTTTACATGGCTAACAGTCTGGGATGGGCCAATACGGCCGTCGCGGCCACCTTTTCCCTGACGTTGCTTTTTTTGCGCACGCCGCTGCTGTCCGCGGTCGGCGCTCTGCCTACGCTACTGAGCGCTCAGGTCGCCTTTCGCAAGCTCAATACCTTTGATCTCGCGCCCTATGAACCTGACTTTCCCGCCTTTAACGGCGAAACCGACTGGCAGACGCTTGAATTGCGAGATGTGACCTTTCACTACGGCGATAACGGTTTCCAGGTCGGACCGGTTAACTTGCGGCTCCAGCGCGGCGAGCTGGTGTTTTTAATCGGCGGTAACGGGAGCGGCAAATCGACGCTGGCCATGCTGCTCACCGGACTGTATCGCCCTCAGTCCGGCAGCCTGTTAATCGATGGCAAACCGGTTGATATGGGCGACCTCGATCGCTGGCGCAAACACTTTTCCGCCGTCTTTACCGATGTCCATCTGTTTGATCGCCTGATTGACAGCAAAGGCGATCCGGCGTCACCCGCCCGGATTCAGCAGTGGCTGGAAAAGCTTAAAATGCAGGACAAGCTAAAGATTGAAGGGAATAAGATCCTGAATCTGCAGTTGTCAAAAGGGCAAAGTAAAAGGCTGGCGTTGCTGCTGGCCGTGGCTGAACAGCGCGATGTCCTGCTGCTGGATGAGTGGGCAGCCGATCAGGATCCCCATTTCCGCCGGGTTTTCTATCGTGAACTACTGCCGGCGTTACAGGCCGCCGGTAAAACGGTATTCGCCATCAGCCACGACGACCACTACTTTATTCATGCCGATCGTCTGCTGGAAATGCGTGAGGGTAATCTGTACGAATTAACCGGCCATGCTCGCGACCACGCCAGCCTGGATGCCGTCAGGCTGACTGATACCGGATTATGATGTCTGATGAACGCGATTGACGAGGCTGCCCGATGCCTGACTACCACACTCAGAGGAGGGGCAGAGGGTTGATGCATAAAGGATAAAGCCGCTCAGGGTGAGCGGCTTAGAAAAGGTCTGGTTGGCGCTTGAAATCACACGTTGCTTTGCTGTAACGCGGTGTGAGGTTGGTAGCTTGTTATAATCAATCGTTTGGCGGGATGGAGAAGTTTTTCAGTGAAACGACAAAATGTTGTTGGCCTTTGCTGATGCGCGCACCGCGATCGCACCACTGACTTGCCAGACGAAAGAAATCGTCACAACCGATGTCGTATGCCAGCTCCACCTTATTGATACCTGAGTGCAGTAAATTTTCTGCATCCTTCAGGTTTTTAGCTTGGATGATCATATCTGTACCCTCGATTTCAGGAGGAAACAGAATAAGCTTTTTTTATGACAAAAATGTTTCAGTTTGATGAACCGCTGTCTTATTTGTTATTTTTGTGAAGCATTAGACATTAAGGGTTTATCACTAACTCATTAATTAATATCAATAATGGTGATTTTTTAGCAGTTTATCGGGAAAGTCTGATATTGCAACCATCAGCAGCGGGCTGTTCAGCACAGCCCGGCAAACAGAAATCGTTTAGTCCTGTTGATGTCTGTCAGGCAGCAGGCCAATCAGAGGTTTTCAGGTCTGGGCTTCATGCTCACTCTCAGGGCGAAGACGTTCCTGAGCCAGAAAACTCAGGTCGCTGCCTGCAGGACGCTGGTAAATGCGCAGCGAAAAGACGTTAGCGATGGCATATACGTATTCGAAGATGGCCGATTGGGTATGTTCATAATCAACCCAAAGCACAGACGACGTAAAGCAGTAGATCTCAATGGGCAGCCCCTCAGAAGACGGCTTCATTGACCTCACCACGATATACATCTCTTTATGGATATCGTCTCGCTGAGCCAGCCAGGCGGTGAGATAGTGACGAAAGATCATCAAATTCGTCATGCCATTTTCAACGAACCAGCGATCGCCGACGGCACTCAGTTCGCGACCATCCATAAGTTTGGACAGTTGTTCATTAATGCCGCGAATCTGCGTCATGGGCTCCAGCATGGCGTGATTTACAAAGCTTATGGACGTTTGATCAATGTAGAAACTGCGCATGATCCGGCGTGCACCGGATGAGAACATGGCCTGCCAGTTGGTATAGGTTTCGGTCAGAAAGGTTTTGGTGGGAACGCGGGACAGAGTATTGTCCCAGTTGCGAATAGTAATGGTGTGAAGGGCGATATCCACTACTTCTCCACTAATATTATTGACCGGAAGCTCTATCCAGTCGCCTAGCTGCAACACATCATTCGAAGAGAGCTGTATATTCGCCACCAGCGACAGTAAAGTGTGCTGAAATATCAACATCAGTACCGCTGCCACCGCACCCAGACTGGAGATAATAATGACTGGCGACTTATTCGACATGATAGCCAGGATCATAATCGCCGAAATGATATGCACCAGAATTTTGCCGACCTGGATATAGCCTTTAATGGAATGGTTTTTACGTTTCGACTTTTTTACGTAGGAGATATTAATAATCTCCAGTACTTCATTAAAGAACAGCGACAGGTAGACCATAAACAAAATGCCGCAGATGGTCTTAATGGCAATCAGCAGATGCTCGGGTAAGTCCGGCATAAACTGCAGCAGGAAGTAGACGGTGATCACCGGAATAAAATTAGACAGCTTTTCAGACAGCCTGACGTCTTTGTCCAGCGGCACCTGATTTTTATGGCTGCTGAAGAACACCTTACGTACGACTTTGACAACCAAAAACTTACAAATCAGATGCGCAACCAGGCCCGCGACAATCAACACAACGATGTTAATAGCAATGGAAAGAGCAGGTTTGTTCTCGATAAAGTGTTGTATGTCGTTCAAATAATTCATGTTAATCGTATGCCTGGAAATTTGTCTGTATTCAATCACAAACCTGATAATGGCGATAAGCGTAGCGTGCGTTTGAACGTCGTGCGAGGGGTAAGTTAATTGAGTTGATTTATAATGCCATAGTGCCACTTTACGCCTGTGGCATCGCCAGCCTGTCTGACGCGTGAACAGGGGCGGCAGAGCGGGGCAGTCAACGAAAGTCTGGCTCGTTCAGGCCATGACTGTACTGCCTGTGCTGAGGTTCACGTACGCGTCCTGCGAGCGCTGGCGCGTTCACCAGGGCAGTGCATGGGTAACCGGCTTTGTACTGTGCCACAGAGGTATTTTTCGCCGCCTCATAACGGTCAGTTTCGGCAACAGGTCTTTAGCCTTTGGGTTATTCAGGACAGGCAGATATCAGTATCGTCATATTGAACCGGGGATGCTATGCGCGCGTTAACTCCCTGCATATAAATGAGCATCATTGAATTAAGGTTATATTTTCCCGATGCTCATCATTTTATTGAACCTGTTCCTGCTGTCGCTCAGGCGTGTGTTTTTTCTCTTAGTGACATGTTGTTGGCCTGATAAAAAGGCGCTGCAAAATGCGGGTTTTACACTCTGTATTTATAGCTATTTACGCTAAATATATGGAGGATATCGCCGTAATTTGACTTATGAGAGGCATACTGTAGGTTAAAAATACCTCAAAAACATATGCTTATCTCCACCTCTTTTCAGGAAGGTGGAAAATGAAAACTCACACTATCTCTAACAGTCACCCCGGTGGTCGTGTTCAGTCGGCGCGCTCGGGCAGAGTGGGCTTTATTGAAAAAGCCGGTTTTGGCGCCGGCGATGCGGCCTGCAATATGTTGTTTAATCCGATAACCATGTTCTTGTCGTTTTTCTATACGGATATATTTGGCCTTGCGCCGGGCGTGGTGGCGACCATCTTTCTTGTTGTACGATTTGCCGATGCGGTTTTCGACCCCTTTTACGGCGCTTATATTGATAAAACCGCGACGCGATGGGGCCGTTTTCGTCCCTGGATTATAGGCTTTGCCGTACCCTTTGCCATTAGCTGTATGGTGATGTTTTACACACCGGATTTACAGGGCCATGCAAAGGTCATGTATGCCTTTATTACCTATCTGATTTTGTCGCTGCTTTATTCCGGGGTTAACATTCCTTATTGCTCGCTGGGCGGCGTAATCACTACCAACGCGCAAGAACGGGTGTCCTGTCAGCAATTCCGTTTTATGGGCGCCGGGCTCGCCAGCCTGTTCTGCACGCTGACATTACTGCCAATGGTGGCCTTTTTCGGTAACGGAAACCGGCAAATCGGTTTCTTCTGGGTCATCACCATTTTTGCCATCATTTCCCTGTTTTTGTTTGTTTTTTGTGTGGCAACCACCCGGGAGCGCATTACACCCAAGAGCAATGCCGGAGAATCCATTTTCACTATTATCCGGCAAATCACAAAAAACGATCAGTGGGTCGTCTGTGTCTTTGCCATGTTTCTGGACTGTATCCCTTCTTTTGTGCGCGGCGCCGCCTGTATCTACTTTGCGAAGTACGTGATGGGATTAAACGATTACTACGCCACGCTGTTCCTGAGCACCGGCATTGTTGCCGGTATTCTTGGCTCTTACATTACCCCGTTTTTCACGAACCGGTGGTGTAAGGTTCAGGTTTATCAGGCATGCAAAGCGGTCGCGCTGGCGATGTCAGTGGTGTTCTTCTTTTTGCCCGCCCAGAACGTGGTACTGGTGTTTGGCTGGTTTTTTATCCTGTCAGTCATTCATCAGATTGGTGCGCCTATCCTGTGGTCGTTTATCGGTGACGTTGATGACTATGGCGAATGGAAAACAGGCAAGCGCCTGTCTGGGATCTGTGCCTCTGGCAACCTGTTTTCACTCAAAATTGCGCTGGCCGTCAGCGGCGCGATTGTGGGGGCTGTCCTGTCGGTCACCGGTTATCAGGCCAACATTGCTGTGCAAAGCAGCCGCGCCATCGCCGGGATTTATGCGCTGATGGTCTGGATTCCCGTCGTGGGTTATCTGCTGTCTGTGTGGCTGGTCCGTTCGCGCTACATATTGACCACAGCCAAAATGAAAACCATTGAAGACGATCTGTTCTCAACGCATCCCGAGTAAGCCTTTATCCGTAATTCGTTATGAAGACAGAAGGGAAGAAAATGATTACGTACTTTTTCCAAAAACAAAACTACATCGACCGGGTGGACGACGCCCTTTACGGCTCCTTTGTTGAGCATCTTGGGCGCGCTGTCTATAGCGGCATCTATGAACCTGGGCATGCCACGGCGGATCAACACGGCTTTAGGCAGGACGTGGGGGAACTGGTGCAGGATCTGGGGATCAGCACCGTACGTTATCCCGGTGGTAACTTTGTCTCAGGCTATAACTGGCGTGACGGCATTGGCCCGCAAGCCGAGCGCCCGGTCAGGCTGGATTACGCGTGGCTGACGAAAGAAAGCAACCAGTTTGGCATCGATGAGTTCGCCACCTGGTGTGAGAAATATGCGGTGACGCCAATGATCGCCGTCAACCTTGGCACAGGTACGCCGCAGGAGGCCGGTTACTTTATTGAATACTGTAATCTGGCGTCAGGCACTGCGCTCAGCGATCTGCGTATCCAGCATGGTCGGGAAACGCCGTATAATTTTAAACTCTGGTGCCTGGGTAATGAGATGGACGGCGAGTGGCAAACCGGGCAGCTGAGCGCGGAGGATTACGTTAAAAAAGCGCGGGAAACGGCAAAAATCATGCGCTGGGTCGACCGGGATATCAGGCTGGTCGCCTGTGGCAGCTCTAACTCGTTACAGGCCAGCTACCCGGAATGGGATCGTATCGTTCTGGAAGGGCTCTATCATCAGATCGATTACCTCTCATGCCACCATTATTTTGAAAACAGCACCGGTAACCCGCAGGATTTCTTAGCGTCGTTCCAGAGAATGGATGATTTTATTCATACCATCACGGCCACGGCGGACTATGTAAAAGCCAAACTGCGCAGCGATAAAAAGATGATGCTGTCGTTTGATGAATGGAACATCTGGTCAATCGAAGGCGAACCCTGGCAGGATCACTTTATCGATCCCAACAACCTTTATCAGGAAGCGCCGCCCCTGCTGGAGCAGTCTTATACCTTCCTGGACGCGCTGACGTTTGGCGGGCTGATGTGTTCATTACTCAATCATTGTGACCGGGTGAAAATGGCGTCGCTGGCCCAGTTGGTCAATGTGATTGCTCCCATCTTTACCCGCCCCGGCGGCGAGGTGATTCGCCAGACCATCTTCTGGCCTTTCCAGATGGTGAGCCAGTATGGACGCGGGCACGCGCTGCGCTATTTTGCCAACGTTCCCACCGTTAACACGGTGCATGGCGAAACCCGGCAGGTACAAAGCGCGGCGGTGTACAATGAAGAGAGGCAGCAAATTGCCTTCTTTGCGCTCAATACACACGACCATGACGCAACAGACATCAGGTTTATGCTGGATGCGTTTGGTGAGGGAGTACTCTCACAACATATCGTGTTAGCCGGCCATGCGCTGGATGCCAGAAATACCTTCTCTCAGCCGGATAATGTGGTGCCGCAACCCCGCACGCTGACAAATGAGCAGCGTCGCCAGAAACAGGTGTCGCTCCCGCCTCTCAGCTGGAACATGGTGCTGATCGATCTGCAATGCTGAACAGGGATAAACCCGCCAGTGTCGGATGTTTCTGGCGAAGGTGATGAAGCGGCGGAGCCACTCAAAACCCACTATCGCGTGGGTTTTGACCGAACTGGGCCGGGTTTATCAATCGCCTTACTCCAGGATTTCGGCCAGATTTACGATATAACGTGAGGAGATAAAGGCAATTGACCTTTTATCAAATTCCCGTTCATGACGGATATTTGCTAATAGGTTCCAGTAAAAAACCTTCGCCCCATACGGCCGCAGCGACAATCGACAATCTGACAGCGCGTGGGTTTTTTATCATTGTTTATCGCGCCTTTCCGGAATCATGAACCCTGTTTATCGGGGCGACGTTCTACGCATCAGAATAAATGTTTCCCTTAAACGAAATCCTGGCATGATGCTTTTTTAACAGCGCATATTGGCCTTTATTCGCTGTTGATCATTGATTAACCCGCTCGGCACAGTCATTCCTGACTATCGAACAGCCTGTGTTTTTTATCTGTTATTGACAAATGCAGTTAAATGACGCTCAGGCAGCCGGCACTTTTTTATCCACCACAAAATCAAACTTTGTTAAACCAACACTCTGGGCACTTGTCATCACGAAGGCCACTCGCCCATACGGGGTTCCCTGATCCGCATAGATACGGATATGCGGCGGTTCAGGCAGTTTTGCCGCATCCTGCAGCCGGGCTACAAAGGCGGCGTCATCGAGTGTTTCTTTATCCCAGGCAATATTCCCGTTGGCCGTCAGCGAGATATTCACTGATTTAATGTTCTTATCGACCATGCTGGCGTTAGCTTTGGGCAAATTGACTTTTACCGCCGGATTGATCACCGGCAAGGTAATCATAAAGACAATCAGTAATACCAGCATGACATCAATAAAAGGGGTCATATTAATATCATTGACCAGCGGATCGTCATCTGACTCAAACTGTGATTTACCTGACATACTCATTTTTCACGTCTCCTGAGAAGGCCGCGCTAAACTGGCTGACTGGCGCGAAATGGCTGAACAGGGCTCGACTGAGCTTTATCGCCAGCGTGCAGTTCCTCTACGTTAGACGTAATACGTGAGCCGGTAAGATAATAAGCGTGCAGGTCGTTGGCAAAACGCGCGATGGCGTGCTGAAGGGCGCGGTTGCGACGACTTATGGTGTTAAACCCCAGAACTGCCGGGATAGCCACGAAAAGGCCAAATGCCGTCATGATAAGCGCTTCGCCCACCGGCCCGGCAACGTGAGCCAGATCGGGCTGGTCGGCCATGCTGATGGACTGCAGCGCATGATAGATCCCCCAAACGGTGCCAAGCAAACCTACAAATGGCGCCGTACTGCCAATGGAGGCAAGGATCCCCAGGCTTGATTGCAGATTGGCAGCGCTGTCGTCGATACTGTTTTTCAGGGCGCGGGCCAGCCAGTCGCTAATATCCAGATTGTTGCTGATGCCTGCTTCAATCGTATATTGGTGGGACATGGCCGCGTGTCCGGCGATGGCAAGGTCGCGAAACGGGTTGTTACCGTTGGCACCCAAGGTATCAATGGCTGCCGGTAGCGTCTTTTGACTCCAGAATAAATGCTTGGTGCGGTGGGCTATCTTTTTCATGCCCGCGCCTTGTATGCATTTTATAACAATGACCGACCAGGACATGACCGACATAATTAGCAGGATAATGGCCACTGACCGGGTAATGATGTCACCCTGTTCCCATACATGTTCAATGCCAAACTCATTCATAATGCATCCTCAATTAGTAAGAAAAGCGCCCGCTCATCATCATCCTGCCCTAGCTGGATAATTTGAACGTGATGGGTTGAATCGTCATAACGGAAATCGCCTGGCCGTTTTCCATGTAAGGATTGCAGCGTATTCGGGAAACGGCTTCCATTGCCGCCTGATCCAGATCGTCAAAGCCGCTGCTCCGTGCAATTTCGCGGTGTTTCACCGTGCCATCGGAGTTAATGATCAGGCGGATTAGCACCTCGCCCTGTTCCTGAAGCCGTTTCGCCCTACGTGGATAGTCCGGAGCCGGTACCTGGCAACCCACTGTGGCGACATTCCTGGGGGCAGCATTCGGTACGCTTTTCAGCATTTGCCCTTGAGACGTGGCGGGAATCGCCGTTCGTTCCGCCACTTTTGCATTTTGCACGGGTGAAGGTTTAACCGGTTCGACCGGGTGCGTTTTTTCCGTTAACGTTTTGTGTCGAACAACTGGCTTTGGTTTGGGCTTAGGCGGCACGACTTTTGGCTCAGGTGGCGGTACAACCGGCTTGACGTCATCCTGATCGATTTCGCGCGTGCTGTTATCGGCGGTCAGGACAGGTGGCGCTTTGACGACCTCCGGAACCGGTACGGGTTCAGCGGGCGCCTCGACCATGGTTGCTTCAATACTGGTTTGGGTCGCGGGATTAATAATATTCAGCGGATGGTATTGAGTGGTGTGGGTAATAGCCATGGCAATCAGTGCCAGGTGCAAGATAACCACCGCGCTCACCGCCAGCTTTGGCAGATTTTTTTTACAGGAACTCTGCGCGCCTTGCGGAGCAATCAGGGGAGCCGTTGGTATTCCAGGCACTGAAAGATGATCTTTGAAAATAAGGCGCTCTGCTTTCACTACTACCTCACGATAAATCGCTACTGCTCAATGATTCTCAGCAGCAGTTTCTGGAAGACTTATCCTGTATGTGCAACGAGAATGAAAAAATGACACCGGCCGGGGAAGAAAAAACGCAAATTTTTATGACGCAGCCGGCTCGATCCTGATCCAGTAATTCGTAGTACGAGTGATCGCAATCGGCATTGTTTGGGCAAGCGCGTCGAGCGTGTAGGGAATATTATCAAGCGGGAAGTTGCCGCTGACTCGCAGGTCAGCGACGGCCGGGGCGACGCGAATGACGGCAGGACTGTAATTTTTCAGTGAGTTAATCACGGAACCCAGCGTAGCATCTTTCACTTCCAGGCGACCCTGCGTCCATGCGGTTTCCTCATAGGGCGAGACGCCCAGCGGAATAAACGACTGATGATCGAACCACAGGCCGTGGCCTGCCTGAACCTGCCGACTGTCACCGTTTCGATTGGTCACTTTTACCACCGCGTTCAGGACGGCCAAATGAATACCGCTCGATTCCTGCCGAACATGGAAACGGGCTTCCTGCGCAAGAATTCGCCCTGCGTGGGTGGCAATGGTGAACGGGCGTTGATCGTCGACCACTTCGGCAATGATGCCACCGGTGCGCAGTTCCACTTTGCGCAAGGTTTCATCCAGCGAAATATTCAACGCCGTGCGGGCATTCATATCCAGCGTGCTGCCGTCGTTAAGTTGGATCCTGCGCCGCTGTCCGGTATCGGTATAAGCATCGGATAACAGGTAGGGCAAAGGATATCGCTGGTTTAATATCAACCCACTGAACACACCTAACGCGGCAACGCCACAGGCTTTTTGCAGGAACTGACGGCGGCTTGACGGCGCAAGCAACGTCTGGCGCAGATTTTCTGTGGGTATACTGTGGTTTAGCGTCTGAATCTTACCCAACGTTGCTTCAATTTTTGCACAGGCGGCGTCGTGACGATCGTCGGAATAACGCCAGCGCTCATACTGCCGGAAGTCATCTTCTGTGGCATCGCCCGAGCGTAACAGTACCATCCACTCAATTGCTTCCTGCGCGACGTCGTCGGGACGCTGGGTAAGTTTCATTTGTGATGTCCCGCCATCGGGTCAGATTGACCCTGAGCCACCAGATAACAATTCGTCAGTGCTTTAGCCACATATTTACGCACCATACTGGCTGATACGCCAAGCTCTTTAGCGATTTCAGCATAGGTCATGCCATCCAGTTGGTTGAGCAAAAAGGCCTTTCTCGCATTTACGGACAAGCCATCCAGAGCGCGATCGATAGCCAGTAAAGACTCCATCACCATCTCCAGTTCTTCGGGCGAGGGGTGACAATGCTGCGGGCTATCTGCCAGAGCTTTGAGATAAGCCTGTTCAAGGTCGCGGCGTCGCCAGTTTTCATATAACACGCGCTGGGCCAGTGTCGTCAGCATGGCCCTCGGCTCGCGAATGTGGGGCAGTTCCGGAATTGCCGCCAGACGTAAAAACGCTTCAGAAGCGATATCTTCTGCCATGGTGCCGTAGCTAATTCGACGCCGTAATTTATCCGTCAGCCAGCGATAATCGCTGCGAAAAATAAGCGTTAATATATCTGAACGATCGGTCATGTCGGCAGGCATAATGTCCCCCATCTGAAAACTTAACACCTTTCTCAGCGCCTCAATAAAGACCGAGAAATGGAACCCACTTTCTACCTTGCGCTAAGGTGCAGCTTATTGTGGGAAAAACCTTTGCCTACCAAGCAAAAGAAAGGCCAATGTGTTTCCGGACTTTTCTTTTTTAAGTTTATTTTTTTTATTTATTACTATTCAGCTTGTTATAAATGCATCGTTACGCTCTGCCACTCACTTCTCTTGTGCCATCTTTTTGACGCTGGAAGGCCAGCCTCAGTAGGCTGCACCGCAAAGGTGCTGCGTTCATCTGTCGCTGACGGCGGAGACAAGACAGAACGAAAGACAAGAGTATGATTTTTTTATTAACGCGTTTCATCTTCCTGACGCGAAGCGTCATTGATGCGAGTGTTGATTCACCAGAGAGCGCCCAGTAAAAGCTCACATCCAATTAAGCACCAGAATGGTGCGCTAATGCGTCGCCGTTCACTCGGCGTTGGGTTACACAGTGATGAATAACTTATAAATTAATTTTGAATTTAAATAGTTAATATTATTAATGTTTTAAAATTAAGTGATTTTTTTCACACAAACACCCTAATGAGGTGTCACTTTTTAAATCTCATTGCACATACCTACTGAGAAGAATAATCGACTCATAACAATATGACGTAGTCCCTTTACCTTTTCTGCTGGAGCTGTAGCAATGAACGAAGCACCGCATCATGCAAAGAAAACGTATTTTACCCAAGGCCGTCTGGCGTTGGCGGTAAATATTGCCCTGGCCATTACTGCCTTTCCGCTACTTGCGTTGCAGGATGGTTATGCTGCAGCGCCTGCGGCAATCAATTATTCCGTGCCTTCCGGTTCTCTGGAGCAAGGTTTATTAGCGATAGCCCGTCAAAGTCATCAAACCATCTCGTTCGATCCTAAACTGGTGGCGCCTTACCAGGCTAAAGAGATTAAAGGTCACTTCACGCTGAAGCAGGCTATTTTGCAACAGTTGCAGGGAACGCCACTTTCCGTCACTACCACACCTAATGGTACGCTGACTATCTATGCGATGAATCCCACCTCGCCGGTTAAACCCGCCTCAGATCTGCAAGCTGCGCAGGACAGCGGTCAGACTCTGCCAACGATTACCGTTAACGGTGAGGCAGAACGCAGCGAAGATGAAACGGTATATAATCCATCAATGTCGAGTTCTGCGACGCGCACCAATTTATCCCTGCAGGATACGGCACAGTCCGTTCAGGTCATCAGCCGCAAAGTGCTGGACGATCAGCAGGCCACCTCTGTGGAAGATGCGCTGCGTAACGTAGGAGGGGTCAATCTTAGTACCGGTAATCGCGGACAAAATGGCGTTAGCATCCGAGGTTTTGCCATCACCTCAGGTTCCACAGACGGCGTATCCAATCCCAGCAACGCGGTAAACGGCAGCCCTTTAGGTTACTCCAGTATTGATGGTGTTGAGCGTATTGAGGTATTAAAAGGACCACAGGCGGTATTAGCAGGAAACAGCTCACCTGCGGGTTCGGTTAACGTTGTCCGTAAAGCGCCGACGGCTTACCCACTGCATACAATAAAAGTCGAGGTGGCCAAATATGGTGAAGTCAAAACCGCAATCGATCTCGGCGGACCATTAAACGACGATAAAACGTTCCGCTACCGCCTTAATGCATCCACCATGCACTCCGATAACAGCTTCCCGGATTTTAATGGTAATCGTGCCGACTACCTTGCACCGGTTCTCGCATGGGAAGGGGAAAAAACACATATAAAAGTGGGCGCCGAATTTACCAATACCCGAAAATCAGGCCCTGCAGCAACTCTTTATAGTAACGGCCATATTTTAAAACTGCCTGAATACCGACTGGGTGATAAAGATGACCACTTCGCTCTTGATTCTAAAACTACCTATTATGAACTGAAGCAGGATCTGTCAGATAACTGGTCGTTTAACAGTAAAGCCGCTTATGTGGACAGCGTGAATAATTTCCGCGTTCATGAAGTTTACAATGCTGCGCGCAATGGCAATTTACTGAGCCACGAGCTGGGTATCAGACAGGACACCACGTCCTTAAGCCTGCAGAACGATATCCGGGGCAAATTCGATACCGGGCCGTTAACCCATAATGTTCTGGTGGGTTATGATTACCAACATACAGAGACCACCGACTGGGAACTGGCTCAAGGGCGAATCTTCACGACGGGAAATTATAACAATCCTGACAGCCTTTCTTTTCCGCCAATACCCGATCCAACCGCTAAAAACTATAATACGCTCGAACAACAAAAGGGAATTATTCTTCAGGACCAGATTGATTTCTGGAAAAAGCTGCATCTGCAATTGTCCGCCAAGCGAGCGCAATGGACGTCAAAATCGACAGCCTATGTTTCACCGACGCGCACTTTAATTACCTTTTCAGATGAAACGAAATGGGTGCCCAGCTACGGTGTGAGTTATGACATTACGCCTGAGGTCACCGTCTATGCTAATTTACTCAACAGTTTTCAGACAAGTGGATTGCTGGACCCCCGGACCGGAAGTGCATTTGCACCTTCCACAGGAAAATCGAAGGAGGCCGGCTTTAAATTCAGTCTGCTCGACGATAACCTGACGATTACGACGTCAGCCTTTGACATTATTCAAAAAAATCTCATCATTACGAATTTTGCCGGTCAACCAGTCGGGACACAAGGAAGGGAAACCAAAGGTTTCGATTTCGATTTGAATGGTCAGATATTGCCGGGGTGGAATATCACCACCAGTTATACTTTCTCTCAGTCAAAAGATCCCGACAACGCGGCACTTATCGGTTACCAAAGCAAAGTTGTGGGTCAGCCAAAACATACCGCGAGCCTCTGGACCACCTATGAAATACAGCAAGGGAAATTACAGGGACTGGGTGCGGGTGTCGGGGTACAGGCAGCAAGCAGTACCTGGAACGGTTACAGAAACAACTATTTTAAAGAGGGCGGTTGGGCCCAAACGGATGCCTCCGTTTTCTATCATCAGCCTAAATATACGGTGACGCTGGGCGTGAATAATATATTTAATCGCACGCTCTATTATTACACCTCAACCCCTCAGTTTATCAGTGTGAAACCTGACAGGACAGCACGTCTGACGCTGACTTATTCGTTCTGATACATGTAAATCACCAGAGTATACTAACGTGGTAAATAAAATCCCATCGGATGATAACCGTCCGGGTACGTGGCAATTAATCTATCCTTTCTGGATATCATCAGAGAAATGGCTCGCTATATTATTACTGGCTGTCATCCTGACAATTAATTTTACCACGACCTATGCCTTTGTCGCATTGAACAGGCTACACGGAAAATTAACCGATGCACTGGTCGCACTAAACTGGCCGGTAATCAGCAATGTCATGATTGAAAGCCTGATTATCGGCGCGTTAACCACGGTATTGCCTTTGATAAGTGTACTGGCGATAAACTATCTCACGTTGCGATGGCGGACATGGATGACCGCTCGCTTTGTGGAACGCTGGACAGAACATCCTGCTTATTATCAGTTAGAACGGGACAACGTTATCAGCAACAGCGATCAACGCGTTGCGGAAGATATCAATCTTTTTACCGACGTCACAATCAATTTATCGACCAACATTATTAATGTGCTGGTCAACATGGTCACTTTCACCATTGTGCTGTGGGGATTATCAGGCGCGTTATCCATTAGCCTGGGCAGCACGACATTATCTATTCCCGGTTACATGGTGATTGTCGTCTATTTGTATTCTGTTGCCCATCTCGCGCTGGCGCACTGGCTGGGTAAAGTCCTGATCGGCGTGAATATGAATAAACAAACGGTGGAAGCTGACTTTCGTTTCCTTGGCATGCAGGTTCGGGAAAACGCCGAGCAAATTGCTTTTTTTGAAGGTGGAGAGCGTGAACGGCGGCGGCTATTTTCGCGCTTTGAACGGGTGCGCGCAAATACCCTGCTGATGATGCGTAAGACGTTCAGACTCAACTTTTTCCAGAGCTTTTTTTCGCAGGTATTTTCGCCCTTACCCACGCTGCTGGCACTCCCGTTGCTACTGTCGGGAAAAATAACGATGGGCGGCCTGACGCAGATCACGATGGCCTACGGAACCTTGCTTAGCACGCTTTCTTTTTTCCCACAGGCTTATCAGTCATTTACCAACTGGATGGCGCTGTCCAACCGACTTCGTGATCTGCTCTGGGCGTTAAATAAAGCGCGCGATAAGCCCTCAGGAATTTTACTGAAGCACCAGGGGACGCGCCTGCAGTGCGAGAACCTGACGCTTCGGCAGCCAGATGGTTCCTTACTGTCCCATCTGCCGCACTGGCAGGTACAGGCGGGCGAGCGCTGGGTGATTCGCGGCCGTTCGGGCTGTGGTAAGAGCACGCTATTGCGCGCCTGTGCCGGGCTCTGGCCTTATGGCGAAGGCACTATTATTGCCCCCGAGTCTGTTCGTACGCTTTTTTTACCCCAGAAAAGCTATATCCCGGTAGGCACGTTAAAAAGTGCGCTGACCTATCCGCTTGAACCTGACGTTTTTACCGATCAGCAGTGCCAACAGGCGTTAATTGACTGCTGCCTGGAGGCTCACGCCGCTTCGTTAACACAATTTGACCGCTGGCAGCAGGTGCTCTCCGGCGGCGAACAGCAACGGCTGGCGATGGCCCGGGTGCTGTTGCACAAACCCGAAATGCTGTTTCTTGATGAAGCGACCAGCGCACTCGATCCGCAGACAGAAAACCGACTTTATCAGGCGCTTATCGACCAGTTGCCCAACTGTACGCTTATCAGCGTGGCACACCGTAAAGAGCTTGAACACTTCCACCCTCATATTCTCACGCTCACGGCCCGTTAATGAGCGTTAACGCTTGCAAAGGAAACACTATGACGCATAAATCCATTGAATTAACCGATCTTGAGCTTGATGTCTTTCTGGCCGATGCTCAGTTACCGGTTCTCGTCGATCTCTGGGCCCCCTGGTGCGCGCCTTGCCGAGCGATGTCGCCGATTATCGATAAGCTGGCCCGCAACACGGCGGGACATTTACTGGTCGCCAAACTTAATGTCGAAAAATATCCTTCCATCATGCAGCGCTTTAGCGTGCGGGGCATTCCCACCTTATTGCTGTTTAACCCGGCTCAGGACCCGGTTCGGTTAGTGGGCGCTCAGTCTCTGGCTCAGCTCAACGAATGGCTTGCCAACCATCATGTCAACATCTCGGTACCCACAGTGCACTTACAGCAGGACGAAAGTCTGGAATGGGGCAGTTTCTATGGGGATGACGAACTGTTCGCTTTTATTGCGGCACGTGTGCTGCGACATGCCCGCGAGCGAGAGATTACCACGGGCCAGAGTCGCTACTGGATCGAGGGTAAAGGCACCCTTGCGGCGGCGATGGTCCATCAACCCGACAGTAATGCATTTGAACGTATCACCGGGCTTTCCGCTGCACTGGGCTGCCTGCTTGACCGTTGTGAATATCTCACGGTGGAACAGGTGGAAGGCCTGTTTGGGGCGTTACGGGCAGGTAAAGATTACCGACTGGTGCCATCAGCGTTTATGCAGTGGTGGCTGAGCGATGGGTTCTTCCCCTGGGATAATCATCTGCGTGCGCCCGAGCTAATAACGCTACTGGCGCAGTGGCAAACACTGTGCGCCGACCGGTTTGCCGGACGCGAAACGACACCGCAGGCCTGGGCCGATATTGGCAATCTGGCATCTTCCCTGTTGTCTGGCTTCCAAACGTCAGACCGACAGCTGGAAAAGATAGTCGCCATGCTGATCCAACATCTTTCACCGTTTCCTGTTACGACCGACGGTGAACGGTGGGACATCATCACGAAAAATATGAACTGGGCGCATTTCCACATTATGCAAATCCACTCAGGCTGGAGCGACGACGATCGCGCCACACCAGAGAAGCGAATGGGTTGGTTTATGGCGAAAGAGCGTCAAACGCCGACGGGCAAGCTCACTCAGGGGGAGATCGCCCAGCTCAGAGATGAATGGAAGTCGCTAAATGGTGAATTTATTAGTAAAGAAAACGCGCTTCATCAAAACCTGTTGCAGCTTGCGCTGCCAATAAGCACAGCATCGCAGGCGGTTTTGAATCGCCTGCTTGCCGCGGCACCGGACCTTTAATAATGATGCATAAACAGGAGGCCGCTATGGCAAATACGTTGGCGCACAGCCGGGTTCAGCTGTCGGACCTGGCTGACAGCGTTATCAGGATGGCCTTGCAGGAAGGGGCTTCCGATGCGCAGGTGATGTTTAACGAAAGCACAGGACTGCTACTTGAAATGCGTCAGGGCCGGTTAAAAACGCGCACCCGCGCCAGTCAATCCAGCCTGTTTCTCACCGTTTACCGAGGTCATCATCAGGGAACGACCAGCTCAACGAACTATTCGTCTGCAAGCCTGCGTGAAACGGTGCAGGCCGCATGCCGTATTGCAGGTTACACCGGCGAAGATCGTTTCGCCGGACTGGCGGAGGCACGCTTTCTTTGCCGTGCATCGGACGAACTGGACCTCTGGCATCCCTGGAACCTCGACGAAGTCGATGCGACAGCACTGGCACAGCGCATAGAGGCCGGGATTGTTTCAGCGGGAGACGACGTGATTAGCGACGGTGTTACCGTGCACACCGGGCACTCGGACTGCTTCATCATGAACAGTCATGGATTTAGCTGCAGCGAACGCCAGAGCAATCACCTGATGGCAGCCCGCGCGCTGGCCCGTAAGCAGAATCGCAGCCTGCTGGATTTCCATTTCTCTGTTGCCCGCCACGCCCAGTCACTCATGGCACCGGAAGAGATTGGACGCCGGGCTGGAAATGGCGCGATAGCGGCGCTGGATACTGCCCCGCTTCAGGGCAGCCAGCGCTGTCCGGTCTTGTTTGACGCTAAATGTGCGCTGTCTTTGCTTGACCATCTGGTTCAGGCAACCAGCGGTAGCGTGCTGTATCACCGTAACAGCTTCCTCGCTGACAGACTGGGCGAGACGGTTTTCAGCGACCACGTCAGCGTCACTGAAGATCCCTTCGCGCCGCAGGGGCTCGCCAGCCGGTCATTCGACGGCGACGGTATCGGTGGCACAACCCGCAAGATCGTTAATCAGGGGATTCTGGCGGGTTTTTTCCTCTCAGCTTATGCCGCGCGCCATCTTGATATGGCTCCGACCGGGAATGGCTGGGGGCCGGGAAACCTGTCTCTGACCAGCAGCCTGACGCAGAAGGGCGATGATTTCGACGCGATGGTAAAAAAACTTCATACCGGGCTGATCGTGACCAGTTTCAGCGGCGGCGGGCCACGGTTGATTAACGGTGATTACTCGCGAAGCCTGCGGGGTTTTTGGGCTGAAGGCGGGCAAATACGGTACGCCGTTGATGGCGTTACGGTGGCGGGTAACCTGGCCGAAATGTTCCGCAACATTGTGGCTATCGGGACTGACGTGATAACCCAGGGCGCACTGACTTCCGGGTCTGTATTAATTGATAACCTTCAGGTGGCAGGACGCTGAGCCAAAGGAGTTTTACTATGAGTCAAACAGGCACAACCACTCGCCTGGTACAGGCCAAACAGCAATTGCTGGAACCCTACGGCCTGAGCGATGCCCTGCTACAGGACATCATGGGACGGATTCTCGTCCATCGGGTCGATTACGCCGATTTATATGTGCAGAGTCTTCGCCATGAAAGTTGGGCAATGGAAAATGGCGTGGTGAACTTTGGATCGTTTGATGTCGATCAGGGGTTCGGCCTGCGTGCGGTAGAGTACGATCAGACCGCCTTCGCTTATTCTCAGCATCTTGATCTCAAACATTTGCGCGAAGCCGCGCGATCGGTACGGACCATCGCTAAGCATTGCTGTCTCGCCCTGCCTGAACCTGTTAAAGCCCGGCCCGAGTCAACGCATATCGGCTCCCGCGATCCCTTAGTGGCATGGGAGGCGGCAGAGAAAATCAGTCTGCTGGAAAAAATCAACCAAATGACTCGTGCGCTTGACCCACGGGTGATTCAGGTCACGGCCAGCCTTCGATTGTCCCATTCGGTTAACTATGTTCTGCGCCATGATTTTTATCAGGCTGCAGATATTCGTCCGATGCTGCTGTTGCAGGTCAGCGTCATCGTCGAGCAGCGTGGCGTCCGTGAGTCGGCCACGACCGGCATAGGTGGGCGCGGCGATTTCAACATGTTCAACGATCAGGTGCTGCAACAGACTTTACGCACGATGGTGGATTCGGCACTGATAAATTTAGAGGCGGTTGCGGCCCCGTCCGGCGGAATGCCTGTTGTCATTGCCGCCGGATGGCCCGGCATGTTGTTGCATGAAGCCATGGGGCATGGCTTTGAAGGTGACTATAACCGGCTGGGTACCTCAGTTTACGCAGGGCGCATCGGAGAGAGAGTTGCACCACCTGGGGTGAATATCGTCGATGACGGCACGCTACAGGGGCGCCGGGGTTCGCTCAATACAGATGATGAGGGGCACCCGACGCAGTGCACCTCATTGATTGAAGGCGGTATTCTGCAAGGTTATATGCACGACAGCCTGAGTGCCCGTCTGATGAAACTTCCCCCCACTGGCAATGGCCGACGTCAGTCCTACGCGTATCTTCCTATGCCGCGCATGACAAACACCTTTATGCGTAATGGCCAGTATGAACCTGAGGAGATCATTGCGTCTGTTAAACGTGGATTATATCTGGCTAACCTGGGCAGCGGACAGGTGGATATCGTCAGTGGCCAATATAGCTTTCAAAGCGCGCTGGCCTACCTGATCGAAGACGGCAAAATTACAACACCGGTTAAAGGCGCCACGCTGACCGGAAAGGGACCGGAAACGCTGCAGCAGATCAGCATGGTTGGCAACGATCTGGCTCTGGATCGTGGCGTCGCCACCTGCGGGAAATCGGGACAAAATGTTCCAGTGGGCGTAGGGCAACCGACGCTTAAAGTGGATAACCTCATCGTTGGCGGCACGCGCCAGCGATGAGGTCATCATCCGACGAAACCGGTCTGTGGCGCTTGTCGCTTTGACGGACGCTACGGGTGGGCTGACCGCTGTTCAAATGTCGATGCCAGCGTTTGCGCGCGCTGCGGACGCGCCAGAGCCCGCAGCGATCATGTGTTTTATAAGCCAAAAATGAACCTGCCGTCACTGACTGGCGGTAAGGGGAATCTTGAGACGGTTAACGCTTTCTCGGGTAAGGAATGATGATGAAATTAACGCCATCCTGGACTGATGCATTTGCCCGGATGCCATTAACCTATTTGCGCCAGGAATATCCCAGTCATCTTGTACACTTAATGCTTGATGACAGTGATGCCTTGTCGCCACGTGTACTGCATCCGGTTTTCTATGGCTGCTACGACTGGCACTCTGCGGTACACGGTTACTGGCTGTTGCTCCGTGCCCTGAGCCTTTATCCCACGTTGTCATGCCGTGATGAAATCATTGCTGTTTTTCATGCGCATTTTACTGAAGAAAATATCGCGCAGGAACGTGCTTATTTTACCGTACCGTTTCGCACGGCGTTCGAACGTCCTTACGGTTATGCATGGTTGCTTGGCTTATCCGGGGAGCTGAAAAAATCTGCCTTGCCGCAGGCTGCGCAGTGGTATCAGAGGCTTGAGCCACTGACGCAGGACATTCGCAGTCGCTTTATCGACTACTTCAGTAAGCTGACCTACGCTATTCGGGTCGGGACCCATACCAATTCTGCCTTCGCGCTGATGTTAGCACTGGATTACGCACGCACTTTAGAGGACAGCTTGCTGGAAAACGTCATCGTTAATGTCGCAGAACGTTTTTACCGCGAGGACACTGATTATCCAGCACATTATGAACCCGGTGGGGACGAATACCTTTCTGGTGCATTAACGGAAGCCATGTTAATGAGTAAAGTCACCGTTAACTTCGCCAACTGGTTCGATGCATTTCTACCTGATATCGCCAGTAAGACCGCGCTGATGCAGCCTGCAGAGGTCAGCGATCGTACCGATCCCACCATCACACATCTTGACGGATTGAATCTCAGCAGAGCCTGGTGCTTTAGGCATCTTGCTGTTGCATTGCCAAATGCTCATCCCGCTGTCTCGTTGCTTCAGGCCGCAGCCGAACGGCATCTGACAGCCAGTCTCCCTCACGTGGTGGGCAGCCATTACAGCGGCGGCCACTGGCTTGCCAGCTTTGCACTGCTGGCTTTGGCGTCGCCTGTTGACGGCCAGGCTCATCATCAAACGTGATCTCGCGTTTGAGATCCTCTCCGGCATCCTGAGGTTACGATAACAAGATACGTAGCAGTAAACCGGTGGTCCTGTAGATATCGCAGGGAATTTGTCATGACGCTGTTTTCAATGACAAAGCGCGGTCCGTTTCCGGCAAAGACGTTGACGCCGTTTGGCATCTTGACGCTAGAGCCTGCGCTTTTGCTGGGTGCGGGCGTGGGACGTTTTTGGGGCGCGAGGGCAGAAATGTACTGGACGATGATGTGCGAAGCGGCGTTTTCTCATGCCACGCGCTTCTGATATCTGATCACAGCAAAATGATGGCTGGTTTTACCATTTTTTTACCCTCTCCAATCGCAGGCAATAAAAAACCAACCGTAAAGGTTGGTTTTTTAAGGGATAATTTGGTCGGCACGAGAGGATTTGAACCTCCGACCCCTGACACCCCATGACAGTGCGCTACCAGGCTGCGCTACGTGCCGAACTTTGGAAAGCTAGTCTACTGATTCTCTGCACGAATGCAAGCGATCAGGCAACTAACTGCCTCATTATTAATCAGTTAGCGATAAAACGTTTCTCTTCTGTGAGCACCTGCAACAAGAGCGCGAGTTCCGGTTTGTGATCTTTCAATACATTTCCACTGGCGTCGTAAGCACGGTAGCTGCCGTTATTGTTCAGCACCAGCGTGATTTTAGGCGTGGTAATGACCAGCTTATTATCTTCGCTACTGGTGACCCAGTCATGACGACGCTGAGCAGCAAACAGATCTTCGCCTTGAGCATAGTTGACCGGATTAGTGCGCACATGCAGCAGGCGCTGCATCAGGGTCACCATCACGTCCTGATGATCGGAAAGCCGGGTCACCGTCTGCGCGGGCGTGTCCGGCCAGTGAATAACCAGTGGCACCTGCAAGGTCTGGCGATTGCCTTCGTTGTCCGGATTGCCATCCAGCGCCACACCATGCTGAGCGGTAATGACCACCACGGTGTTTTTCAGTAAGTCACGTTGTTGCAGTGTGGTAAGGATGGCCTGAATCTGTTCATTGAGGGCAGGAGCCTGCCGCATATAGCTTCGCTGACGTGCTTTGTCGTTATCACCGCTTACCGTTGGGCCGTTCAGCGCCACCCAGGAGAACCAGGGCGTACCATCGCCTTTTTGGGCACTCAGCCAGCTTTGCCATTGTGAAACGGTGCTGGCATTGTGCTGCTCCTCGCTGGGGGGCAGAGAGTAGTCGGACAGCAGCGCCTGACGATACAGCGGCTGACTAAACCCCTCTGACGAGAACAGGCCAAACTGATAGCCTTGGGTGCTCAGTGCAGTAAGCAGGGCAGACGGCGTCCGCTGTGCCAGAACACCGTTCATATAACTCGGGGAGATGCCGTAGAACAGGCCAAACAGGCCTTTTTCTGCGTTGTCCCCGGCGCTGAAATGCTGGGTAAAACGCACGTTCTGGCTGGCAAACTGGTTCAACGCCGGCAGGGCGTTATCGGCACTGGCACTGTTCAGACCATCCACCGTAATGACCAACAGGTTATCGCGTGAGCCTTTGTCCGCAAAGGTGATATCGCTGAGCGGATACTGCACTGCCGCAGCCTCAGGATCGCCTTGCTGCACCAGACGGCGCTGATATTCCTGCGCATCCAGCAAGCCGTGACGCTCAAGAAAGCGACGGGCGGTCATCGGATAAGAAAGGGGCAGATTCGCACGTTGCATCGTGATCGGGCGATAAAAATTAGCGTCCGCCCAGATATACATCAAATGACTGGCAAAAAAGGCGCTGATAAAAAGGGCGGCCAGCGGCTTACCAAACGAACGGCGGTTCAGGCTACGCAGCTTCTGCCAGCTCCAGGTGGCAAACAGAATCTCCACCAGAAAAATGAGCGGCACGCCGATAAACATCAGCTGCCAGTCGCGCGCCATCTCACTTTGATCGGGGTTAATCACCAGTTCCCACACCACCGGATTAAGGTGTAAATGGAAACGGTTAAAGACGGCGCTGTCGACCATCAGCAGTGTCAAACCGGCGGTGGCGACCACCGTCGAAATCACCCGCATCAGACGTTGCGACATCACGACAAACGTCAGCGGGAAGATAATCAGCAGATAAACGGCAAATACAATAAAGCTGAAGTGACCAATCCAGCTGCTGTACGCATAAATGCGCCCAGCCAGTGAAGCAGGCCAGTCGGCAACCAACAGATAGCGGCTACCCAGAATAAGCGCGAAAAAGATATTGAACAGGGCAAACCAGTGTCCCCAGCTAATCATCTGGGAGACTTTTTCGCGGTAGCGCTGTCGGTTGGTTACCATAGTTTGACGTCAGATTAGCGAATTAATGGGCGCTGTCGTCTACCGACGCCTGCAGGGCATCAGCAAAAGAACGGGCCAGAGAGCGGCGTTGCGCGGGAGCAACATCGCTGTTGATCAGATTGGTTACCATGTTCCCCAGTACCATCAGGGAAAGGTCGGTTGGCGCCTGGTCTTTTTGCAAAACCTGCGCCATTTCCGCGAGGAGTTGTTCAACGCGTTGGTCGCTGTAACGGGATGATTGTGGCATAGCGAAAACTTATCTCGTCTCAAAAGGCGATATAGTACCGGAACAGCGCACTTTTTTCCGCAAATTTATCGAAAGCGCGGTGTTCGGGTTGTGCATGGAGTTGAAAGCTGCTGCTGGCGGTGTTTGAATACGCGCCTGTGCTATTAGGAGAGTTTACCATGAGTCTGGATATCGACCAGATTGCCTTGCACCAGTTAATCAAACGTGATGAAAATCAGTTAGAGCTGGTGCTTCGTGATTCGTTACTGCCGGCCACCAATACCGTCGAGGCGATGGTGGAAGAGCTGCACCGTGTATACAGTGCAAAAAGTAAAGCTTACGGGCTGTTTAATGCTGAAAGCGAACTGGCAGATGCACTGCGCAACTGCCGCAAGGGTAACGATGATTTTCTCGCTTTTAGCCGGGCTGCTACCGGACGCCTGCGTGATGAACTGGCAAAATATCCGTTCGCCGAAGGCGGCGTGGTGCTGTTTATCCAGTACCGCTATCTGGCGGTAGAATACTTGCTGGTGGCGGTGTTAAACAGCCAGTCGAGTATGCGCGTCAACGAACAGATGGATATCAGCAGTACCCACTATCTGGATATCAATCACGCCGATATCGTGGCACGAATCGATCTTACCGAGTGGGAAACCAGCCCTGAATCGACGCGTTACCTCACCTTCCTGCGTGGACGGGTAGGGCGAAAAGTTTCTGATTTCTTCATGGATTTTCTGGGGGCGGAAGTCGGACTGGATGCCAAGGCGCAGAACCGGGGGCTGTTACAGGCGGTAGATGACTATTGTGACGAGTCGAATCTGGATAAGAATGAACGACAAAACTACCGTCAGCAGGTTTACAGCTACTGTAATGAACAGCTTCAGGCTGGGGAAGAGATCGCGTTGAAAGCGTTATCAGGTGAGCTGCCACCACTGGGTGAAAAGACGTTTGAAGCCTTTACTCAGGAGCAGGGCTATGACCTGGAAGAGCATTTCCCGGCAGATCGCAGTACGTTACGTCAGTTAACCAAGTTTGCCGGTAGCGGTGGGGGGCTGACCCTGAACTTCGATGCCCTGTTGCTTGGCGAGCGCATTTTCTGGGATCCGGTCACCGATACGCTGACCATCAAAGGAACACCGCCTAACCTGCGTGAGCAACTGCAACGCCGCACCAGCAGTAAATAAGCATCTGCCCGATCCGGCGTTCTGGCGGATAACAGGCAAAATAAAAGGGCCGGTTTCGCAACCGGCCCTTCTACTTTCAACGCATTCGGCGATTAAGCGCGAACGAAGTCGATGTGGTGCAGTTTTGGCTTGAACGGATGACGCTGAACAGCCTGCACTTTAACTTTGGTTTCTTTACCGTCAACCACCAGAGTCAGCACTTCTTCGTAGAAGCCTGGCTTGGTTTGAAGGTTCATCACCTGGTCGTGGTCGAGGTCGATAGCAACAGCGGCTTCTGAACCACCATAAATGATGGCCGGGAAGCGGTTTGCTGCGCGCAGGCGGCGGCTCGCACCCTTACCCTGCTCTTTACGTTCTACTGCATTGATAGTGAACATTAATACGTCTCTTTATGATTTCTGCTACAGGCGACCCAGTAACAGAAGGGTTATTCAACACCGCTTATGCACATGCAAAAGCGGGCGGCATTATAGCGGTAATCCCCTACAGGGGCAAACGCTAATAAGGCTTAGCGCAGTTCATTAGCGCGGCGAAAGCGCCCCTGGTAGTCAAACAGCTTTTCGCGAATCTGCCAGAACTGGCCTTTGGCACGGGCCACCACAAAATCGGGATGGCGCAGAAGAGGCTGCAGGGCCAGCACATCGGCGGCGGTTTGCCAGCCCAGCGGCACGCCGGGCGCGCGCTGATGCGGGCGCATAAACAGGTGTTCAAACGCCTTGCGCTGTGCGGGCGTTTGCAGACGAAACCGCTCACTGACGCTGGTGCCGTCTTCATCGAAATAGGTGGCTTTCAACCATTCGCCTTTGTCGTCGCGGCCCTGTTCCAGCGTCATGCCGCCGCAGCGCAGAACGCGCGCATCTTTCAGCTTCAGCGCGGCTTTAAGCATATCGTCAGGATCGACCAGAATCTTGTCGCATTCGCGGCAGCGGCGCGCGGCGATGTCGTTTTCCGCGTTGCACGCCGGGCAGTTCTTAAACCGAAAGCGGTAGTCACACTGCTCGCGCCCGCCTTCGTCGTCTTCCAGTACGCCCTGACAACGCCGGCCAAAGTGCTCAATCACCATGCCATCGCTCGTGGCCTTGCCCCAGAAGGTATTGGCAAAGCCGCAGGCCGGGCAAAATACCTGCACGGGCTGATTGTCACTTTTCCCTTTCGGTGCGCCTACTTCAGGCGTAAACAGATCGTGAGGATTACCGGCATAGTCCAGAATCAGGCAGTCTTTTTTGCCGGGCGACAGGCGCAGACCGCGTCCGACAATCTGTTGATACAGGCTGACTGACTCGGTAGGGCGCAGGATCGCGATCAGATCCACATGCGGCGCATCGAAGCCGGTGGTTAGCACCGCAACGTTGACCAGAAACTTAAGCTGCTGGGCTTTAAACGCCGCGATTAGCGCATCCCGATCTTTCGCGTGAGTTTCTGCCGATACCAGCGCGCTGTTTTCAGGCAGCAGGCCCAAAATTTCGCGCGCGTGTTCGACGGTGGCGGCAAAAATCATCACGCCGTGGCGATCCTCGGCAAATTCCACAATCTGCTGGATAATATGGGGCGTCACCCGCTGCTGCTGTTTGAGTTCCCGATTCAGGTCGGCTTCGCTGAACAGGCCATTTGCCTGAGCGGTGAGGCGACTGAAATCATACTGAACCACCGGCATATCCAGCCGTTCCGGCGGCACCAGAAACTGATGCTTGATCATATAGCGCAGGGGCAGTTCATAGATGCAGTCGCGAAACAGGGCCTGCTCGTCGCCCCGAACCATACCGTGATAATGAAAACGGTAGATCCAGCCTTTGCCCAGGCGAAACGGTGTTGCGGTCAGGCCGAGCAGACGCAACTGAGGATTATGCTGGCGCAGGTGATTAAAAATTTGCTGATACTGGCTCGCTTTGTCATCACCAATGCGGTGGCACTCATCTACAATCACCAGCGAAAAGGCGCGGTCAAACAGGCTGAGATTACGTGCAACAGACTGGACGCTACCGAACACGACTTTCCGCTGGCTTTCTTTGCGCTGCAATCCTGCCGCAAAGATGTCAGCCTCAAGTCCGTAAGCCTGATACTTGCTGTGATTTTGCGCCACCAGCTCTTTGACGTGCGCCAGCACCAGCACCCGACCTCGAGCCAGGCGCGCAAGCTCGGCGATCACCAGGCTTTTTCCGGCCCCGGTGGGCAGAACGATCACGGCAGGTTCAGGATGACGACGGAAGTGGGCGAGGGTGGCATCGACCGCTTCCTGTTGATAAGGGCGTAAGGTAAAAGACATGCTGTTCACTTTTGTAAAACCTGCCGCAATTATGCCACGAATCCACAATAAACGCGCTGTCAGCGAGGCGCAGATCAGGCTATACTTCCCCTACTTTTTCAACGGTTAAAAATGCCGTTTTAGTTTCCCTCCGCAGTAACAGGCAAAACGAATTCATGCGACTCGACAAATTCATCTCTCAGCAACTGGAAATCAGCCGTGCCATCGCCGCACGTGAAATCCGTGGTCAACGTGTTACCGTTAACGGTGATGTGGTGCGCGACACCGCTTTCAAACTCCAGCCCGATCATGAGGTTGAGTATGACGGCAATGTATTGCAGATGCAGACCGGGCCGCGCTACTTTATGCTGAACAAACCTCAGGGCTATGTCTGCTCAACGGACGATCCCGATCATCCCACCATCGTCTATTTCATTGAAGAACCGATGGCGTTTAAGCTGCATGCCGCGGGCCGACTGGATATTGATACCACCGGTTTAGTCCTGCTGACGGACGACGGTCAGTGGTCACATCGCATTACCTCACCGCGCCACCATTGTGAGAAAACTTATCGGGTAACGCTGGAAGCGCCGGTGAGCGATGACACGGCCGCACAGTTCAGCGCCGGGGTGCAGCTGCATAATGAAAAAAGCCTGACTAAACCCGCTCAGCTTGAGGTCATCACCCCCACGGAAGTGCTGCTGGCCTTGAGCGAAGGCCGCTATCACCAGGTCAAACGCATGTTTGCAGCCGTGGGTAACCGGGTCGTTGGCCTGCACCGCGAGCGCATTGGTGAGATTGTGCTGGACGAGGCGCTGGAACCGGGTGAATACCGCCCGTTAACGGAAGAAGAGATAGCCAGCATTGGCTTACCGGATGAACTTAAACAAAAATAGCGAGAAACCTGGTGCGTAAGGAAAAGAATTCGCCAATGGGGCTGGTCGTCATCCTCGGCCTGTTAGCGATGTTGATGCCGTTGTCGATAGATATGTATCTGCCTGCAATGCCACAAATTGCGCGCCAGTTTGCCGTGTCCGCCGGTAGCGTTCAGATGACGCTCAATCTTTATATCCTGGGTTTTGCCATCGGTCAGTTGATCTACGGTCCGCTCGCCGACAGCTATGGCCGCAAGCCGGTGATTACGCTCGGCACCCTGATATTTGCCTGCGCAGCGGCAGCCTGCGCACTTTCGCAGTCGATTGAACAACTGATTGCGATGCGTTTTTTACACGGTCTGGCGGCAGCGGCGGCCAGCGTCGTGATCAATGCGTTGATGCGTGACAGTTACTCGAAAGAGGACTTCTCGCGCATGATGTCGTTCGTCATGTTGATTACCACCATTGCACCGCTGCTGGCGCCCATCATCGGCGGCTGGCTGCTGTTAGTCTGGAGCTGGCACGCCATTTTCTGGACGCTGTCGATAGCGGCGGTTATAACGACTGTGCTGGTGGCAACCCAGATTCGCGAAACCCTTAAACCTGAGCAGCGACAGCGCTTTAACCTGCGCACCACGCTGGGTAACTTCGTTATCCTGTTTCGCCACAAGCGCGCGTTCAGCTATATGTTATCGAGCGGATTCTCGTTTGCGGGGCTGTTTACCTTTCTCAACGCTGGCCCCTTTGTTTACATCGAACTGAATCACATTTCACCGCAGAGTTTTGGCTACTACTTCGGTCTGAATATTGTGTTTTTGTTCATCATGACGCTGATTAACAGCCGGGCAGTGCGCCGTTTTGGCCCCGTGGTCCTGTTTCGCTTCGGGTTGTTGGTGCAGTTTGCTATGGGCATCTGGCTGTTGATCGTCAGCGCTTTCGATCTGGGGTTCCTGCCGCTGGTATTAGGCATTGCAATGTTCATCGGCTGCGTGTCGATGGTGTCGTCAAATGCTATGGCGGTTATCCTTGATGAGTTTCCGCATATGGCCGGTACGGCCTCTTCTCTGGCGGGCACCTTGCGTTTTGGCGTGGGTGCGCTGGCGGGGGCGCTGCTCTCCCTGTTCAGCTTCAACAGTGCCTGGCCCATGGTGGGAACCATTGCACTGTGCGCGACAATCTCCGTTTCGTTATTTCTCTACGCCTCACGTCCGCGTACCGTCGCCCGCTAAGCGGGCGTCTGCCATCCTCTTTTTCCGCTTAGTCAAAAATGTTTCTTATTTGTGAAAAAAAATAGCAAATAAAGTAATCGTATTGGGACTAAAATGATTGTTAGTTATCATTAAACGCGGTACATATAGCCCAAAGTGAGATTTAACTCGCAAATTTGCTCTACCGGGCGATTGCGGATCGGCGCGTTAAGCAGACTTTACCCACTCTGCAGGCTGACACCATTGGTTGTGAATTGCGCTTCATTCTCTGGAGATAGGGATCACTATGTTGCAACTTTCGGTTGTGCATCGCCTGCCGCAGCGGTTTCGCTGGATTAGCGATCGTCATGCCGTGATTGAAACCGACGATGCGGGCTCAGAAGAGCATGACGTTATTGCGCTCCGGCTGATAAGCCATGATGGTGTTCCGGCATGGGAGATTCTGCGGGAACTGAAAGACATGCTGGCCGCCATTCAGGTTGACGGCAAAATCGCCGAGTGCGAAGGGCAGCCCTGCCTTTTTATCCGCCGTTGTGATGAGAGCGCCACGAACTGCTGCCTGAAAAATCAAGGCGTGGCGATTGCGGAAACCTTCATCGGTCACTGAGCGAAACGGAGCCGAGCAGCTCGCGGGTATAAGCCTGTGCAGGTGTGGCAAAGAGTGTCTCACAGTCGCCTTGTTCAACGACCTCGCCCTGACGCAGTACGATGAGCTGATGGCAGAGCGAGCGCACCACTTCCAAATCGTGACTGATAAACAGATAACTCAGCTGACGCTGCTGCTGTAATCCCCGCAGCAGCGTCAGAATCTGTTTTTGTACGGAGCGGTCGAGTGAGGAGGTTGGCTCATCCAGTATCAGCAGCTCCGGTTCAAGAATCAGGGCGCGCGCAATAGCGATTCGCTGACGCTGACCGCCGGAAAACGCAGCTGGATAGCGATGGCGGCTTTCCGCGTCCAGCCCGACCTCGGTCATGACCGCTTTAACCCGTTCGTCCTGTTGTGCGGCACTCAGGTGTGGATAATGCACGGCCAGACCTTCGGCAACGATCTGCTGAACAGTCATTCGGGGATTCAGCGCAGAATTAGGATCCTGAAAAACGACCTGAATGCGGCGACGCAGCGGCAACAGCGCTTTTCTCGACAGCTGATGCAGCGGCTGATTGTCAAACCAGACCTCCCCCTGAGCGGCAATAAGACGCAACAACGCCATACCGGTGGTGCTTTTACCTGAGCCTGACTCGCCTACTAATCCCAGACTTTCGCCTCGTTTCAGGCTAAAGCTAAGATTCTCTACTGCAATTTTTTCGCCTGTTTTACGTTTAAACAGGCCCTGACGCAGGGGAAAACTGACGCGCAGGTTGTCCACCTTAAGAATAACCGGCGTATCCGCAGGGAGCGGCACTGCACGACCTTCCGGATCGGCTGCCAGCAGCTGCTTCGTGTAGGCGTGCTGAGGCTGTGTTAGCAGGCGCTGGCCGGCGTTATGCTCAACCACCCGACCAGAGCGCATCACGCTGACGCTGTCTGCCAGTTGGCGAACAATCTTCAGGTTATGGGTAATAAACAGCATGCCCATATTCAGTTCCTGTTGCAGTTCGCGCAGCAGGCCAAGGATCTGCGCCTGAACGGTGACATCAAGCGCGGTGGTCGGTTCATCGGCAATCAGCAGCCTCGGCTGGGTCAGCAGGGCCATCGCGATCATCACACGCTGGCGCTCGCCCCCGGAGAGCTGATGTGGAAAAGCGTTCAGGCGGGAGGCCGGCTGGCGAATACCCACGCGATCGAGGCAGCGCAGGATTTCCGCTCGCGCGGGCTCGCGTCGCATGCCGCGATGTAGAGAAAGCACTTCATATAGCTGCTTTTCAATACTGTGCAAAGGGTTGAGTGACACCATGGGTTCCTGAAAAATCATCGCCATCTGATTACCCCGCAGGCCGCGGAGTCGCTGCGCCGACGCCTTGAGCAGGTCTTCGCCTGCCAGCAGAATTTCGCCCTGAGGATAGGCGACGGCGGACGCGTGCAGCAGCCGCATGATCGACAGGGCGGTAACGCTTTTTCCAGAACCGGATTCGCCCACCAGGGCCAGGGTTTCTCCTGCCTCTATACGCAGCGAGACATCGTCCACCACCTGATACAGCTGTTTGCCCTGACGAAAGGCGATGGAGAGATGGTTAACAGCAAGCAGCGGGGTGCTCATTCAGACTCCTTTACTGGGATCAAAGGCGTCGCGCACGGCTTCGCCAATGAAAATGAGCAGCGACAGCAGAATCGCCAGCGTAAAAAAGCCCGATAAACCCAGCCAGGGGGCCTGCAGGTTATTTTTCCCCTGCAGCAGCAGCTCTCCCAGAGAGGGAGAGCCGATGGGCAGACCAAACCCGAGAAAATCGAGCGAGGTTAAGGTGGTGATAGAGCCACACAGGATAAAAGGCAGAAAGGTCAGGGTTGCCACCATGGCGTTGGGCAGGATATGACGCAGCATAATACGTCCGTCACTGACGCCCAGCGCCTGCGCGGCCCGAATATAGTCAAAGTTACGGGTACGCAGAAACTCGGCACGTACGACGCTGACCAAACTCATCCAGCCAAACAGCACGGTAACCAGCAGCAGCCACCAGAAGCTGGGCTGAATCACGCTCGAAAGCAAGATCAGCAAAAACAGCGAGGGCATCCCGGACCAGACCTCAATCAGGCGTTGACCTATCAGGTCCACCTTGCCACCAAAGTAGCCTTGTATGGCACCGATGACGATCCCAATCACGCTGGAAAACAGCGTCAGCAGCACCCCAAACAGGAGTGAAATGCGCAGACCATATAACAGACGCGCCATAACATCGCCGCCGTTGGCATCCGTGCCCAGCCAGTTCTGCCGGGAGGGCGGCGAAGGGAAGGGCACCTGAGAAGCGAAATTAATACTGTTGGCACCGAAACGGATGGGTGCCCAAAGCGCCCAGCCGTGATTTTCAATGCGCTGTTGCAACCAGGGATCCTGATAATCCGCTGCCGTGGCAAACGGGCCACCATAATCGCTTTCGCTATAGTTAAAAAACAGCGGAGCGTACCAGCGCTGCTGATAATGCACCAGCAGCGGTTTATCATTGGCAATGAATTCCGCGCACAGGGAAAGCATAAAGACAGACAGAAAAATCCACAGCGACCAGTAGCCACGGCGGTGATGACGAAAGCGCTGCCAGCGCTGCTGATTTAGGGGAGAAAGACGCATCACCGGCCCTCAAAATCAATACGGGGATCCACCAGGGTATAGGTCAAATCACTCAGGATATTCATCAGCAAACCTATCAGGGTGAAAATATACAGGGTGCCAAACATCACGGGATAATCGCGCTGGATCGTCGCATCAAAACCCAGCAGGCCCAGGCCATTAAGAGAGAACATCACCTCAATCAATACCGAACTGGTAAAAAACATGCTGATAAAGGTGGCGGGAAAGCTGGCGATCACCAGCAGCATTGCGTTGCGAAACACATGATGGTAGAGAATGCGCCGCTCTGAGAGGCCTTTAGCCCGGGCGGTGACCACATACTGTTTGCGAATCTCATCCAGAAATGCATTTTTGGTCAGCATAGTTAAGGTGGCAAAACCGCCAATCACCGTCGCCAGTACCGGTAGCGCAATGTGCCAGAGATAATCGGTTACCCTGGCGTACCAAGGCAGCGAATCAAACTGTGGAGACGTCAGACCGCGCAGGGGAAACCAGTCAAAATAGCTGCCGCCGGCAAACAGAACAATCAACATAATGCCAAACAGAAACGCCGGAATGGAGTAGCCAATAATGATGAAGGTGCTGCTCCAGACATCAAAGGTACTGCCGTTACGCACCGCCTTTCTAATGCCCAGCGGGATGGAGACCAGGTAGATAATTAAGGTACTCCACAGGCCAAGGCTGACAGAGACGGGCAGGCTCTGTTTGATTAACTGCAATACGGAAGCACTGCGAAACAGGCTGTCACCAAAGTCAAAGCGCAGATAGTTCCACAGCATGGTGAGATAGCGCTCCCCGATAGGTTTATCGAAGCCGTAACGTCGCTCAATTTCTGCGATGACCTCCGGGTCCAGGCCGCGCGCGCCGCGGTATTGATTATCCCCTGGCGTGACGCGATGCAGGCTGGCCTGGGTGCCGCCGCCTTCACCGCTGCCCGCACCAGGCAGCCCGCTGGTCTGGCCAAACTGGATATTCGCCAGCGCCTGATCGACCGGGCCGCCTGGCGCAATTTGTACAATAAAAAAGTTGAGCGTAATGATGGCCCACAAGGTAGGAATAATCAGTAACAGTCTACGTAAAAAGTAACTTGCCAACCTGCCTCTCCTCAGCGTTTGTCGGCCGGCAGTCGCCCGGCTTTATTCACGTCATACCACCAGTTATCCAGACCTGTGCTGTAGGCAGGTTTAACCGCAGGATGGGAAAATTTGTCCCAAAAGGCAAGTCGCTGCTCGGCGTTGTACCACATCGGGATCATATACGCATTCCACAGTAAAATACGGTCCAGCGCCCGGCCCAACGGCAGCAAGGCGTCCGCATCGTCCTGATGGGCGATGATCTGTTTCACAACGCTATCGACAACGGGGTCCTTGACCCTGGCCGTGTTCCAGGAGGACTGAATATAGTCCGATTGCCAGTTGGCCTGCAGACTGCGTGAGGGGGTTGGCATCGCATGATAAAGATTACTGACCATATCATAGTCACCGCTGCGCAGGCGGCGCAGGTACTGCGAGCTGTCAATTTGGCGTAGCGTTAACGTGATACCCAGCCGCGCCAGATTATGTTGATAAGGAAGCGCCCATTCACTGTTTGCGCCTGCGGGCAGCAGCAGCTCTGCGCTAAAGGGCTGCCCGGTTTTATCATTAATCAGGCGCTGATTCCTGATGTGCCAGCCCGCCTGATTCAGCAGGGACATTGCCTTGAGCAGGTTGGTGCGATCGTAGCCGCTGCCGTCAGTTTGTGGCGGCACATAGGTTTCACTGAAGACTTCAGGCGGTAACTGTGCTGTGAACGGCGTCAGAATGCGCAGCTGCGCGGCATCGGGCAGGCCCCGTGCGGCATAGTGGGTATTCTGAAAATAGCTGCCTGTGCGCTTAAAAGCCTGATAGAAAAGCGTTTTATTCATCCATTCAAAATCGAAAGCCAGCGCCATCGCCTGCCGGACCCGACGATCGCTAAACAGGGCTTTTTCATTATTCAGCGCCAGCCAGCGCGTATCAATTGAGGCGGTATTCGGTGTGGTTTCTTTCACGATCTGTCGATCGTCGAAATGACGCCCCAGATACTGCGTGGCCCATTTCTTTGCCGACGTCTCTTCCCGCAGATCAAAGGCCCCGGCTTTGAATGCCTCAAATGCCACGTTGTCGTCCAGGTAATAGTCGTAACGCATTACATCAAAATTGAACCGGCCACGGTTAACCGGCAAATCTGCCGCCCAGTAATCGTTCACGCGACTGAATTCAATAAACTGGCCCAGCTTCCACTTACTGATGCGATAAGGCCCACTCGACAAGGGGGGCTGGCTGAGCGGCTCGTTAAATTTTCTCGTCTGCCAAAAGGTTTGTGAGATCACCGGTAGCGTCAGCAATCCCAGCATCAGGTCTTTATCCGGGGCCGGTAACCTAATACGCACGGTCTGGCGGTTGAGGGCGGTGACCGTGATGCCGCGATAAAATATCCGAAACTGCGGAACCCCTTCAGTCATAAACTTTTGGAAGGTAAAGGCCACATCCTCCGCCGTAATGGGTGAACCATCCTGGAACCGGGCGCGGGGATTAAGGGTAACGTCCATCCAGCTGAAATCCGCGGGATGACGAGCAGATTCCGCAATGAGTGGGTAATAACTGCTGGTTTCATCGTCCGACGTCGTGAATAAGCTGTCATACAGGGGCCCGGTACCGGCACCGGGATTGCCACGTGAGGCATAGCGGTTGAAATTGTCGTAAGTGCCAATGACGGACAAGACGATCTTGCCGCCCTTGGGCGCGGCAGGATTCACATAGTCGTAGTGACTGAAGTCTTGCGCATACTTTGGCGTCCCAACCTGAGCAAACGCGTAGCTTGTCTGAACCGGGGAAGCGTGCAGCGGAAGGGTAAGCAAGCTACACAGCAGCAGAAGGGCGAAGCGGAGCTGCATAAGGGATGTTCTCTCCTGTGAGTGTCTTGCACCGCAGCGATAATCTACGGCAATTAAAGCATGGGTTACCTGTTTTGACGCTGAAAATAGTCTTTGATCTGCTCCGGGCGTAACGGACGGCTATAAAAATAGCCCTGTAAATAGGTGACGCCACGGTCGATCAACCAACTGGCCTGTTCGTCGGTTTCAACGCCCTCGGCCACGCTCATCAGATTGAGCCGTTTAGCCAGTTGTAACACCGTATCCAGCACCGGCGAAGTGATCGTTTCCGTTCCGATACTTTGCACAAATCCACGATCGATTTTCAGGTAATCAAAATGGTACTTCTCAAGATAGATTAATGCACTGTGCCCGGTGCCAAAATCATCAACCGCGATTTTAATGCCTCGCTGTTGTAGCCAGTGAAACAGTTCGGCCGCATTCGCGTTCTCGACGACTGCGCGCTCGGTAATTTCAAAAACATACAGAAAATGATCGTGAGGCATATTGTCCTGCCAGTACAGGACATCGTCACGAAAACTGCAGGCGCTGAGATGCAGAGGGGAAATATTTACGCTGATGCAGGTTCCTTTGGGCAGGCTATCACGGAGTTGATGTGCATCGCGGGCGACCAGTTCAAACAGGTGTCGGGTCAGGGGGACGATTTGGCGTTGTGCTTCAGCATAGCTGATAAAAATATCGGGTGGGACCGTTTCACCCGAAGGATGTGTCCAGCGTAGCAGTGCCTCCATACTATAAGATTTGCCATCCTGGGCCGAAACTAAAGGCTGATACTCGACATGAAATTCCCCTCGTCGGATACCCAGGGTGATCTCTTTGCCAGGCCGCTGAAAGCGGGTCAGCAAAAACCAAAAGGCACAGCTGGCGATTAATGAAATCAGCAGGCTGCTCAGCATGATGGTCTGATAGTCACTTGCTGACAGCGTTGAACCGTAGAGAGCAAACTGGAAAGGAAGGCCTTCCAGGGGCGTTTGCATTAGCGGCGGCGGGAGTTGACGATTTCGTACCAGCGTTGGCTGCCAACTGGTCATGGCAGTTTTATGGGCGAGTAAGGCAATCCCGGTGATTTCGGGGTAAGAAGACGCTTTTAGCTGATACGTTGCCAGGCTCAGATTCAATGTCGTAAAAATGCCGGACTGAAGGGTGCCGGGCTGCTTAATCCAGATGGCTAGCACCGGCTTTGTCGGCTGCATCGGCGTACCCGGCAACAACCGAATGTCCCTGTCACGTGTGCTATCCGTTCGGGCTGAGAGCGCGCTAAGCGGCTGAAAAAAGCTTCCGGTTGCGGAAGAGCAAAACGCGTTACCGTCTTTAACTAAAATAATGGCGCGTATGTCGCCGGCAAACGCGGCTTGCGCGGTTAACTCATGATTACCGATATAGCATTCTGACTGAACGAATGGAAGCAGGGGGGAAAGCGTGTCCGAAATAAGCGTCTGGACGCTACGTTGAAAGTCGTTACTACTGTCGATGAGCAACTGTTTATGTTGGCTTTCCCGACGATGTTGGGTTTCGATGAGCAAAACAGAGGTTAACAACAAAAAAAACAGACTGCCAATAATCGCGCTATTCCACGCGATTTGACGAGGATAAGTTGCCTGGCGTATCAGCGCCCGCGACAATGGCATGAAGTGCTTCCCCTGATCAAAATATAAAACTTACTGGTGCGCAATCGCCCGAATATTTGCGTCTGAGAATATAACGAGTCTGTTAATAATGTCTCGTTATTATTTTGATAAACAAGTATTTTTAGGGGGATTCGAGGGATTAAAAAAAAACGCTGCCTGGGCAGCGTTCTGTTTTTCTCTGGCTGAGAGGACATTCGGGAGCGGCATTAGCTCGGGTTGCGACTTAAGACCCGCCGCGCTTCGCGATAACGTTTTTTCCAGTAATCTTCATTAAGGCTGGAGATCATGACACCGCTGCTGGTCGAAGCATGAACAAAGTTGTCATTGCCGAGGTAGATACCGACATGACGGCCCGTTGAGCCAGCACGGAACAGAACTAAGTCACCCGGTCGCAGTCTGCTGCGAGAAATCTCTTTTCCCGTTCCCTGCTGTTCGGACGTTGAGCGAGGAAGATCCAGACCAAACTGTTCGCGGAACGTACGCTGAACGAAAGCGGAACAATCAATACCACGCTTGGTATCACCGCCAAGACGGTAACGAACACCTTTCCAGCTCGCGTATTGATCCATGATGCGCGTCTTAACATCAACGTTGCGCACCATCTCTTCGAACTCATCCTGAGACGCTTGAAGTAAAAAACCATTCTGGTTGTTAACTTCATGATTCTCGTTTTTAACGGTGTTATGGGTACTGCTACAAGCTGAGAGGAGAGTTGCCAGCGCCAGAGCGGGCGCAATCCGCCAGATATATCTCAGTATTGGTTGAGACTTGACCATTATTCGGGTTTTCCTTCGAAGTCCTTACGACAAGATTGTCGCCAGCCAGATGACAAAACGGAATGAGATTAATAAGCCAGTCAGAACAAGACAATGCTTTAATTATAAAAATGTGTAAATCACCACATTTTATCTATTAAAGAATGCTTAATACCGCGTCTTCTTTTCTCACTGCGACCGAGATTAACCGATTCCAGAGGCCGTGGCGAGCGCTTTTAATCAAATTCTGATAGGTTTTTTTGATACTTATCAAACTTAAATAACTTGTTCACTTTATCAACAGTTATTCAAGGTGATAACAGGAGGAAAGGGGTGATCTGGCGCTAATTCCAGGCTTAGTGCGGGCTGGGAGAAGGTCAGCAGAGTAACTGTCGTCGAAGGCTGAAGAGAAGTCCTGCATTATCATCGGGTTCGGATGTCTTTTTTGGTTAGCTTGCTAATTATTTCCATGGGTTTTTTATAAGTGAGGGCGGGTTATAATTTAATCATAATTCCGCCCTCGCTAATTAATTACTATTAGGGTTTATTTTTACCCGGTAATTTGTGATAAAACCAATTAACCAGATAATCACTTGCCGGCGTTAATAGCCACCAGCTTAATCCCACTAACGCCACGGAAAGCGATCCGACTGCAATATCGCTAAACCAGTGCGCGCCTGCCATGACGCGTGGCAGCGAGAACAGCCCCACAATGACAACACCCACTAAAAACGTACGTAAGCCGAAATAACGCCACATGAATGCCGCAAAGATAATGAGCATCATGCCATGATCGCCTGGAAAACTGTCGCTTGACGCATCTTTGGCTGGGATACCCGTTAACTCACTGACGCGGTGAACGTTCTCAAAGAACAGCGTCGGGCTGGCGTGTTTTTCTGGGATCAAATGGCCCGCCTGGTTCAAAACGACCGCTGTCAGCAACATCGTAATGCCAATGGCAAACATACGACGGCGGCCCGCAGGCGTTTCCCGCCGCCACAGCCACAGATAGAGTAACCCCATCGCCAGCAACGACACGGCGTCAAAACCGCGAAAGTTAGTGATGGCGACCAGCAGGGCAAACCCTGGGTGATCCACCATTTCATTATTAAACGCGAAGAAAATCCCTTTATCGATATCAAACCAAAACCCGTGATGGGGCGGTAAATACCATGAAAAAAACAGCACCAGTCCCAGTGCGTTAAGCAACAGGATGGTGACAAGGCGTGTTGCGTGCATAATTCTGCCCTAGTAAAAAATAACCGCCGACCTTAATCCTGTCAGCTTAAACGAAACCTCAACAAAGCAGATTGTAAACTATTCCAGTCGGCAGATGAGGAATGAATCATCTCAATGCGACTGTCAGGTGGGGTTGCGGCGAGAATTTCAACCTGCACGTCTTCTCCCTGACGGTTAATGCTGACGCATCCTTCAGGGATGCGCAGCACGCCTTTAACCCGATCGACGGGGGCAAGCCGCGCCCATTCCAGCAAAGGAAGGCTATCAAACACCGTTTCGTGGTCAAAAATCCAGCCGCAGGCGACATAACCCTGACCCTCATTCACCGCCCGACGCCACGACGCGCGCCCGTCGAGTCGCAAGGCTGCGATACCGCTGCCCGGGGCCGCAGCGTGATGATGGTGGACCGGATGCGGAAGGGCGCGCGGTTTCCCGCGCGGACTGTCAAGTAACGCCAGGGGAATCTGACCGAACTCGGCAGTAACAAATTCACGATCGTCCTGATGGGCGGCAAGCCATGCCTGGAGGCGCTGCCGATCGGCCTCGCGCCAGCAGTCGCGTTTATTGCCGACAATAATGTCGGCCGCGGCCAGCTGATCGCGAAAGTTTTCATTTTCCGTTACACGCGCGTCGGCGAGCTGGCGGGCGTCCAGCAGGGTTAGCGTGGCCTGCAGTTCCAGCCAGGGTTGATAAACAGACGACGTCAGCATCTGTAGCAGCTGGCGCGGATGGCCCAGTCCCGTGGGCTCAATAAGCAGGCGGTCGGGCTTGTTTTGTTGAAGCAGCCTGTTTAGCCCGACCTGCATGGGCAGCCCATTAACGCAACACATGCAGCCGCCGGGGATCTCCTTTAACGTCGCGCCACGGTTGGCCAGTAACGCGCCATCAATACCAATCTCACCGAATTCATTGACCAGCACAGCCCAGTTTTCATTCTGGGGCTTGTGCGCCAGCAGATGAAGCAGCGTGGTGGTTTTTCCGCTGCCTAAAAATCCGGTGAGAAGGTTAACGCGTGTCATGCCAGTGACTCCTGTAGAGAAAGAGGGCGGTGTTATAATATAACACTACCTGTCAACCCGGCGTACAGCGCGCGTTCTCAGTCGGCACGTCCCATATAACGACGCTCGGCAACATGGATGCGAATGCGATCGCCGTTGCTGAGGTACTCGGGAACCTGAATGATCAAACCGGTAGACATTCCCGCCGGTTTAGTGCGGGCACTGGCCGATGCGCCTTTGATACCGGGTGAAGTATCCACAATATCCATGTCCACCGTTTGTGGCAGCTCAAGCGCCAGCACCTGGCCATCCATCGTGAGTACCTGAATGCCGGGAATGCCACCTTCCGGGATGAACAGCAGCTCTTCTTCTATTTGCGCTTTTTTAAAGGAATAGGGCGTGTAATCTTCGTCGTCCATAAAGACATATTCATCACCATCAATATAGGAGAAGGTAACGCTACGGCGGCTCAGGGAGATGGCCTCAATGATCTCGTCGCCCTTAAAGCGTTCTTCCACCTTCATACCGGTGCGAACATCGGTAAAACGCATTTTATAAAACGTTGCCGCACCGCGCGCGCTGGGGCTCTGGACATCAATATCCTTTACCAGCAGCAGTTTTCCATTGTGGGTAACGGCCATTCCTTTTTTGATTTCATTCGCCTTTGGCATTGCTGTTCTCACTTGCAGAGTAATAGTGCGCGCAACGTTACTCGCGCGGTCGTGAACAGGCAAGATAGCGCGAAAAATTTTGTGGTCGCGGATCAGTGGCAGTGCAGGCGGGCGTTTATCTTCAGGCAGGATGAAGTGACTCAAGCCTCTCGCTCTCTGGGCATCGCGCTTCTTGCGAAAGCACGTTAGCCGTGGCAGGAAAAAATTTTTACGCGGCAAGGGATTTCGACGCTTTAAGCGTTCTGCTATCGTCCACCTTTGACACTATACAGAGAAATTCAAGATGGAATGCCGTTCAGGCTGTGGTGCATGTTGTATTGCACCCAGCATTTCTTCACCCATACCTGGTATGCCCGACGGGAAGCCAGCTGGCCATAAGTGTGTTCAGCTCGATGAAAACATGCGGTGCAAAATTTTCGGTCATCCTGACCGTCCTCGCGTCTGTGGCTCGCTACAGCCGAGTACTGCGATGTGTGGCGATAATCGCGAGCAGGCAATATTCTGGCTTGGTGATTTGGAGAGAGCGACAACGCCAGGAATTTCAGTTGTGCAAAACGATGAGCAGTGAGCTTAATGCTTCGCTGTAACGCACAAGCGATAGCGCTGATTTAACGATGTATTGAATTACCGTTAATGTATAAAGCAATACCTTTTCTGTATACCTGAGTCAGTGATCTTAAAAAAACCAACCTGGTCAGAACATCCTGAGATTTCCTGTTAAACGGGATGTACCTTCGTTTGATTCTGAGTCGTTAGATCTGGCCAATCTTCAGATTTGATTCTATAACGCCCTGAAGCCGCGGCGTTCTGTTTATAGGTGGTTCATGGAAAGAATGAACGGAGACACTTACGCGTATGGACAATTTTTTATCAAGAGTCTGATTTGGGCGGGGATTTTTGTGGCCCTGTCACAGGCAGTATCGATTATTGTCTCATTGATATTCACTGATTTTATCCATGGAAATCCACACAGAAGCAAAAGTAATGCTGTTTCTATGATGGAAATTTTTCCATTAATAATGGGTTTTATAGCGATAATTGGCGTCTTTATTGTATTTTCACTCTCACAGGCTATTCAGGTAATTATGCTGCGAAAACTGTATCCAGCATTTGGTCGCCGTTCCTGTTTATTCGTCGCCCTGGCGACGCCGTTGGTTACGATTGTGACCTGGTATAGCTATGATTACCTGACGCCCACCAATTTTAGTTTTGTCGGAGCGGATTGGGTGCCGCCCTATCAGCATGGTATAAGTTTCACGAGATATTTTTTAACACTCGCATACCAGTGTATGGTAACGGCATTTAGCCTGCTCTATTTTGATTATGAGGTCAGGAAACGCTCAAAAAAATCAGTGTTGCTGGGGACTCTTCTCATAACGATTATCGCTGGCGCTTTGTGGGGATATCACGATGCAACGGTACAATATCATTTTATAGATAATCCTGCAGATTCTCCTTCTATAACCGATTCTTAAGTTCATCACTTTTGAACTGTGCTCTTACGCATTACCCTCCATCTTTGCCATAGCGTTTGTCAGGTACGCTTTAATCGCCCTTGTTTTAAGCTCCACCATTCAGAGTTTAAATAGCGAGAAACGGAGCGTTCACTTCATTGCGTCCAGCCGACTTCAGCGTACGCCCGGACGGTAAACGGCAAGACTCAACGCCAGATCCGCTGTCCAGAGTCGGTAACATTTTGTTTTGCAGAGCAAATCTGACGAGCCAGAGAAAGACCCGTCAGATGATGGCTATCGGTCTCACCTGATTAGCACCGTAATTTTGCCTGGCTAAGGCGATAACTCTTCAAGCGATTTCCCTTTGGTTTCAATGGCGAAGAGCAGGGTAATCACTCCGCCGATTAGGGCAATCACGGCGAACGCAATGAAAACAAACCGGATACCAAATCCCGATACAATGAAACCCACCATCAGCGGCCCAACAGACGACCCGGCGCGCAGCCAGGCGCTGGAAAAGGCAGTACCTGTCGCGCGAAGTCTGGTCGGATACAGTTCGGCAGAATAGAGATAAAGTGAAAAGGCAATTGTTTGCAAAATAGCATAGGCCATGCTGCCCAATATCAGTATCTGCCATGGCGTATTGGCACCCAGTACACACAGCACGATGAGCGGAATAATGGCCAGCATAAATGCCCAGGTGTACCAGCGCTTACGGCCTACTTGATCGATCTTAAAGGCACAAATGACAGAGGCAATAACGCCACAGGTAGAGGTAATCCATCCATAGGCCAGGCTGGTTTCTAATGGCAGATGAAACAAGGTTCTGTACATAGTGGGAAACCAGGTAATCATGCCGTTGTTAACGGTATAAACCGTGAGCCACAATCCCCACAGCATAAACGTGCGGGATTTGTAGATACCTGAAAACAGCGCCTTTACGCCGCTGGACGAGGCGGGCATCACCGGTACGGGTTTTATTACGGGGTCGGGCAATGACATACCGCGACGTAGGGCTTCTGCTTCAAACGACTGAACGACTTTTTCAGCCTGTTGATGGCGGCCTTTAGAGACTAACCAGCGCGGAGACTCTGGCATAAACCAACGCAAAGGCGCCGCCAGAGCTGAAGGGATCAGACCAATGAGAAACATGATTTTCCAGCCATAAATGGGCACCAGAAAGAATCCGATAAGGCCAGCACACATCATGCCGACTGGAAAGATCACTTCATAAAGTAGAAAAAACCGACCCCGCTTCTTTGCACCGACAAATTCGTTGATATAGGCACTGGCAACGGGAACCTCAGCACCAATGCCCAGTCCCTGCAAAAAACGAATGATCAGAATTGACCAGCCGTTCCAGGCGAACAGGCAGGCGGCATCCATAATCACAAACATCACGATGGTGATACGTAAAACACCAATCCTGCCAATTTTTTCTGCCAGCGTACCAAAAAAGAGCGCTCCCACCAGTTGCCCAATATAGCTGGCTGCAATGATCAGACCGACGAACGTCGGCGTAAGCCCCCATTCCTGCGTCAGTTGTGGCAGGGCAAACGCGATGGCAATAATGGTATAGGCATCAAAAAAAGTGGACAGCCCTACCACAACACGAATCGCCATTAACCGGCGTGTGATGGGCAATCGCTCAAGCCGTGCCAGTAATACTGATGCGTCGGCGGGATGAGCGTGGCAAGCGATAACCTGAGTTGACATAGTTACACCCTGTTGCGTGATGGATATGGGGCAAACATGCAAGACGACGCGCGTTCCTGAGCCATGCATTTGCAGCCCACTCACTGACGGTGGTTGCATAAAACCTGTGCAAAACGGATAGTGTGAAAACGTTAATGCAATCGTTTTCACATGAGTTATCGTTGGTTTAATATCCCGCTGCGTCAATTAAGCGGCTTGATTAATTGTTAACGTGTTCACATTCCGCTCTCAGGCAATCGAAAAAGCGTGAAACAGGTCATACTCTCTTCAATAGCCTTTATGGGGACGCTCAGGCTGGGGAGAACAATGAGAGCCTAAGCGTTGAAAATCGTATTCTTCAGGCGTGACGACAAAGAGAAATGCCGCCCCTAGGCAGTGCATGTTAAGGGCGTATCCCGTTGTTATAGCGTCTGTTGTATAGTATTGCCGTCTGCAGAGGGATCTTTGCCACCCACATTAATCCTCGGAGTGATATATGGATCAGGAAAGCCAGGAAAAGGAACAGTCGGATAAAAGGCTGATAACGATGCGTGATGTTGCTAATGCCGCGGGCGTAAGCATCTCCACCGTATCGCGAATTCTGGATGAGAGGCTTCCGCAGTCAAAAAGCGCGTCAGCTGAAAAGGTTCGCCAGGTTGCCCGTGAACTTGGCTATCGGCGTGATTATGTTGCCTCCAGCCTGCGCAGGGGCGATACCGGCACGCTTGGCGTTCTGGTTCCGCGTATGACGGATGCGGTGACGGCGATGCTGTTTGAGGCTATCGCGACAGCAGCTTCACGACGCGGCTATTTTGCCATCGTGGCGACCTGTGGTGACGATCCGCAACAGGAAAAAGCGTCCGCAGAATCACTACTGGACAGACGCGTTGACGGCCTGATTCTTTCAACCTGTCGTCTGGGCGATCCGCTTCCCCAGACCCTGCGGGAGCGCGAAATACCGCACGTGCTGGTATTGCGTACGGATGGCGTAAGTCCTTCTTCCGTTGGCGATGACGAAATGGGCGGCTACCTTGCAGCGCGTCATCTGATCGATTTAGGCCATAAAAAAATCGGGATGATTGGTGGACCGGATTTTGCGTCCAATGCGTTGAATCGTCGAAAAGGTTTTGAACGGGCAATGGGTGAAGCCGGTTTGCCTGTTCGGCCAGAATGGTGCCGTTCGTCTGACTTTAATATCAAGTCAGGCGAAGATGTGGGGTCGTCAATGTTGAACCATCCCTCGCGGCCTACCGCAATTTTTGCCGTCAATGATGAGATTGCGATTGGGGTCATGGCTGCGGCGCATCGTGCAGGCATGACCATCGGTAAAGACCTGTCACTGGTCGGATACAACGATATCCCCCTTGTCAGCCGCTTGCCTGTCGCATTGACCTCAGTGCGAACACCGCTGGAACATATTGCCGGGAATGCTGTAGATATGCTTATCCATGGCAGGCATGAACCCCATTTATCGACCATTATTCCTACGTTGATTCCGCGAAAATCCACGTCTTCTCCTCATCAGTAATCGTTCCTTTAATGACCGCATTGCGAATGTAATGTGGTCATTAACCCGCTGGGATCCCGATCGCAAACTCTCTTCGTCTCCCAAAGCGTTTTGTGATAACTGCCTCATTTATCAATCGCCGCTGGTTGACGCGATGAAATTAGATTGCCAATTTATCTTATGTGAAAACGATTGCAGTAACGTTTTCATATTGTGTTCACTTTGACTGAACCTGTGACTAAAAGTATTTCACATCAAGGAGTTAATCATGATTAATATCGACCTCAGAGGTTTAACCCCTGCGCCTGTCACCCCATTCACGCGCGAAGGGCAAGTGGATTTTGACGCGATTCAACGTCTGGGCAGTTGGCTGGGAAGTATCGACGGCGTAAAGGGGCTGGTGGTCCTGGGGCATGCTGGCGAGGGCACCTTTCTGACGCAGGATGAACAGGCCGACGTGATTCGGGCATTTGTAAAATCGGTCGAAGGCAAAATCCCCGTTATTGCCGGTATTACCGGGGAAGGCACCGAAGTCGCGGCGCGTGAGGCAAAACGCGCTGTCGAGGCCGGTGCGGCTGCCGGTTTGCTCTATCCCTCACACGGCTGGTTGCGTTTTGGGTACCAGGACGGCGCACCCCAGGATCGCTACCGGATCGTGTATGAAGAGAGTGGTTTACCGCTTATTTTATTCCAGTACCCGGATGTGACCAAAGCCACCTATAACCTGAAAACGCTGCTGGATATTTCCGCGCAACCCGGCGTGTTTGCGATGAAAAATGGCGTGCGTAATATGCGGCGGTGGGATACTGAAATTCCCGTCATCCGCCGTGAACGTCCCGATCTACAGATTCTGACCTGCCACGATGAATATCTGCTGCATACCATTTTTGATGTTGATGGCTTCCTGGTGGGCTACGGCAATATTGCCCCTGAGCCGCTGATTGAAATGATTAACGCAGGTAAAGCGCAGGACTATAAGAAAGCACGTGCTTTACATGATCGACTGATGCCTGTGACTAAAGCGGTTTACCATCGTGGCTCACATATGGAAGGCACTGTCGCACTCAAACATGCGCTGGTTGCGCGTGGCATTCTGGAACATGCCACTGTCCGTTCACCGCTGTTACCGCTGGGTGAGGGAGCGGCCGAAGAGATTCATGCCGCAATGCGTTCTGCTGAGCTGGGCCGGGTGAAATAAAACGGGCGAGTCTGGCAGGCAGGGCGCCTTCATGTGGGAACTGCCTGTCGTCGCGGCCTAAGGCTATTCAACGTATCTCTGGGATAACCCGGTTTACTGACCGGCAGCCAGCCAGAGAAAAAAGGCATCAGCGCGAAAAGAATTTACACCCTCAGTGCACCTGATACGCAGAAAACGGTTATTTAGCCGCGTGCCATTTCTCTGTAGGACATACCGACAAATAACCCGTTGCAACCTTGCGGAGTGAAAGGAAGCCTGTACCGGCCTTGAGTGTGGGCTGGAACGGTGTAAACCGCAGTCAGAAGGAATGGGATCATGCTACTACTACAGTTTATGACCGTGCTTTTTTTTCTGTTTTTGGGAATGCGTATTGGCGGTATCGGTGTGGGGTTTGCAGGTGGGGCGGGTGTAATCATGTTGTGCGCGCTGGGTGCCACGCCTGGCGATCTGCCCATGCTGGTAATGGTATTTATTATGGTGGTGATCGTCGCCATATCGGCCATGCAACAGGCAGGCGGCATTGATTATCTGGTGCAACTGACAGAACGTGCCTTACGTCGCTATCCGCGGTTGTTGGTGATTACGGCACCGCTCTCAACCTGGTTACTGACCATGATGGCCAGTACCGGGCAGGTCTCTTTTGCCTGTATGCCCGTGATTGTGGCTGTGGCCAGAGATAATCACCTTCGTCCAACCCGCGCATTAGCGCTTTCCGTTGCCGCATCCTTACTGGGCATTGTGGCCTCGCCCATTTCTGCCGCCGTGATTTTTCTCTCTGGGATTCTGGAACAGGGACCGCATGGTTGGGGCTATATTGAACTGATTGCCGTGACCATTCCCGCCACCTTCATGGCGCTTTTCTGTTCCGCCTTGTTTTACCTGTGGTGGGATCGCTTACGTCACACAGACCAGCTTGAGCATCAGGATGATGCGGTAAACACCGTACAGCATTCGCATTCCGCTCTCCACGGCAGACGTTCAGTACTGATTTTTATTGTCGGCCTGGTGACAGTGCTGATTTATGCCATTATCAGCAGCCCTAAAATGGAGATCATTACCCGCCCCGTTCTCAATAGCGGACAGGCACGGATTGCCGTAATGCTAACGGTGGCGATGGCTATCGTCATGTTCTGTCGGGTGAATGTGCATACAATTCCGGGATCGTCGGTGTTTAAAACCGGAATGACGTCTTGTATATGCATACTGGGTGTGGCCTGGCTGGGTTCCACATTTATGGAGAGCAATCGTCTGTGGTTGCAGGATAGGGTGGCGAGCTATTTTCTGGATTCCACATGGTTACTGGCGTTGATTATCGTACTGGCATCATGTTTTCTCTATTCTCAGGCGGCATCGACCAAAATTTTATTTCCGATGGCCTTAAGTATGGGCATTGCGCCCGCCACGCTTGTTATCTGTTTTCCCGCTACCGCGTCCCTGTTTATCTTACCGAACTATCCCACATTGCTGGCCGCCGTTGCGCTGGATGATACGGGATCCACCCGCCTTGGCCGACGGATAATCGATCACCCATTTATCCTGCCTGGCCTGCTGGCTACCGGTCTGTCGATGCTTTTTGCAGCAGGTTTAGCAAGGCTGTTCTAACCTTAAGGACATCATGAGGGTAAAAGGCTAAGCCCCTTTGCCGCCATGCTGTGAAGCCCGTGCTGGTGGATTATCACTGTCTGGCAACGTGCCTCTGAGAGGTTAACGTTACCCTGTTTGCAGCGTCTGCTGACGCTGCTGAAATCACGCTCAAAAAAATCGGCCTCGTGTCGTCCAGACTTCAGCACTATTTTTAAGAAAATTCCGTAACCTCTCTGAATTGTGCGTAATGTCAAAGATCTGTTATGCCGTTTACGCATTTTCTTGCCTGCAAAGCCAAGCTGAATAACAATCCCTGAAACGTTTCAGCGTTGCTGTGACAACCTTCACCAGGTCAAACAGCAAGATTCAACACCATTGAGCTGAAACGATTCAATCAGCAAGCGAGGAGAATTATGTTCCAGCTCGAATTGCAGGCCATCCATACCGGAGCCAGCGCCCAAAATAAAGAAGATGCGATTCGTCAGGTTGCGGCGGCACTTACCGCTGCGGGTAACGTGGCGGAAGGTTATGTCAACGGCATGCTGGCGCGTGAGCAGCAAACCTCAACCTTTTTGGGTAATGGCATCGCCATTCCTCACGGCACCACCGACACGCGCGATCTGGTGCTGAAAACCGGCGTTCAGGTCTTTCAGTTTCCTCAGGGAATTGCCTGGGGCGACGATCAAACGGCCTATGTCGCGATTGGTATTGCCGCGAAATCTGATGAACATCTGACGTTGCTGCGCCAGCTGACGCACGTACTGAGTGACGACAGCATCGCCGAACAGCTTAAAACGGCCTCTGCTGAAGATCTGCGCGCGCTGCTGATGGGTGAGAAGCAGTCAGCTGAATTCAGCTTCGATACTTCACTAATTTCCCTGGATGTCAGCGCACGTGACCTGATAACGCTGCAGGCCGTCAATGCCGGCCGCTTACAGGCTGCGGGTGTGGTTGATGCCAGCTATGTTGCTGAGGTGGTTTCCAGTAAACCGCTGAGTCTGGGGCAGGGCATCTGGTTAAGCGACAGCGGCAAAGGCAATCTGCAAAGCGGTGTGGCCGTCAGCCGCGCGACGACAGCCTTTGAACATGAAGGTGAATCCGTGGCAATGCTAGTCAGCGTGGCCGCCGTCGATGACCGCCCGCTGGAGGTACTGGGTTACCTGAGCGCACTGCTGCATGGCAACAAAGCCGACCGTTTGCTGAAAGCCGATGCGGCAGGTGTTTATGCCCTGCTAACCAGCGAAGTTGACGAGCAGGCAGACCAACTGACGGCTGAATTTACTATTCGCAACGAGCATGGCTTACATGCGCGTCCGGGGACCGCCCTGGTGAGCGTGATTAAACAGTTCAACAGCGACATTACGATTACCAACCTGGATGGCAGCGGTAAACCTGCAAACGGACGCAGCCTGATGAAAGTCGTTGCGCTGGGTGTGAAAAAAGGTCATCGCCTGCGTTTTACTGCCAGTGGTGAAGATGCCCAACAGGCGCTGACGGCTATCGAAGAAGCCATCAACAGTGGCTTAGGTGAGGGGGCGGCATGACCAGACGTGTTGCAACCATCACGTTGAATCCTGCGTACGATCTGGTCGGTTATACGCCTGAAATTGAACGTGGTGAAGTGAACCTGGTGAAAACCACTGGCTTACATGCTGCCGGGAAAGGCATCAATGTGGCGAAAGTGCTGAAAGACCTGGGTATCGACGTAACCGTTGGTGGCTTTCTGGGTAAAGACAATCAGGATGGTTTTCAGCAGCTCTTTAGTGAACTGGGGATCGCCAACCGTTTTCAGGTCGTGAATGGCCGCACGCGCATTAACGTCAAGCTGACTGAGCAAACCGGTGATGTGACCGATCTTAACTTTTCCGGTTTTCAGGTGACGGCTCAGGACTGGGATCGCTTTACCAGCGACTCATTAACCTGGCTGGGCCAGTTCGATATGGTGTGCGTGAGTGGCAGCCTGCCGGAGGGGGTGGATCCGGATGCCTTTACCCGCTGGATGACTGAACTGCGTACGCACTGTCCCTGCATCATCTTTGACAGTAGCCGCGAAGCGCTGGTGGCGGGCCTGAAAGCCGCGCCCTGGCTGGTTAAACCTAATCGTCGCGAGCTTGAGATTTGGGCAGGGCGCAAGCTACCTGCACTCCAGGACGTGATTGACGCAGCGCACGAGTTGCGTGAGCAGGGCATTGCACATGTGGTGATTTCTCTGGGTGCTGAAGGCGCACTTTGGGTCAATGCCTCAGGTGAATGGATAGCTAAACCGCCGGTGTGCGAAGTTGTCAGCACCGTTGGCGCAGGTGACTCCATGGTAGGTGGCCTGATTTATGGCCTGTTAATGCGTGAATCCAGTGAACATACGTTGCGTCTGGCTACTGCGGTAGCCGCGATGGCTGTCAGCCAGAGCAACGTCGGCGTGACCGATCGTACCCAGTTGGCCGCAATGATGGCGCGCGTCGACTTACAACCCGTTAACTGACAGCAGGAGAGCGATAGTGAAAACGCTGCTGATAAAAGATCCTTCAACAGGACTGGCTTCTGCCTACATGGCAAAACAACGTCTGGCCGCTGCGGCTGCTCAGGCTGGTATAACGCTAACCGAAAACCCGGCCGAGGCCGAACTGGTGATCGTCACCGGTAAAACAGTACCAGAGGATGCCGCGCTGACGGGGAAATCCGTGTGGCTGGGCGATGTGCAGCAGGCAGTCAGTGAACCTGAACTGTTCCTGAATCGTGCCAAAGCCGAAGCGAAACCCTGGCAAGCCAGCGTGGCAGCACCTGCTGCCGTTGCCGCTGTGCCAGCGAATGGGCCAAAACGTGTGGTTGCTGTGACCGCTTGCCCAACGGGCGTTGCGCATACCTTTATGGCGGCCGAGGCAATCCAGGCGGAAGCGACCAAACGCGGCTGGTGGGTTAAAGTTGAAACCCGTGGCTCTGTAGGGGCCGGTAACGCGATCACCCCTGAAGAAGTTGCCGCAGCCGATCTGGTTATCGTGGCCGCGGATATCGAAGTGGATCTGGCTAAGTTTGCGGGTAAACCGATGTACCGCACCTCAACTGGTCTGGCACTGAAAAAGACCGCGCAGGAGCTGGATAAAGCCGTGGCAGAAGCGAAGCCTTATAAACCTTCTGGCGCGCAAAACAGTTCTCAGGAAGAGAAAAAAGAGGGCGGCGCGGGGGCTTACCGTCACCTGTTGACCGGCGTCTCCTACATGCTGCCCATGGTGGTGGCGGGTGGCTTGAGTATCGCGCTGTCTTTTGCGTTTGGTATCACGGCCTTTAAAGAGCCCGGTACGCTGGCCGCTGCCCTGATGCAAATCGGTGGCGGGAGTGCCTTTGCACTGATGGTTCCGGTTCTGGCGGGCTTTATTGCCTTCTCAATCGCGGATCGTCCTGGTCTGACGCCTGGCCTGATTGGCGGTATGATCGCCACCAGCATCAACGCGGGCTTCCTTGGCGGCATCATCGCCGGTTTTATTGCGGGTTATGCGGCCAAACTGATCAGCGGTAAGGTGAAGTTGCCACAGAGTATGGAAGCGCTAAAACCTATCCTGATTATTCCGCTGTTTGCCAGCCTGATCACCGGCTTGCTGATGATCTACGTGGTAGGTAAACCGGTCGCGGGCATCATGAGCGGTTTGACCAGCTGGCTTGCTAACATGGGTACCGCGAATGCAATCCTGCTGGGCGCTATCCTGGGTGGCATGATGTGTACCGATATGGGTGGTCCTGTTAACAAAGTTGCTTACGCATTTGGCGTCGGCCTGCTGAGTTCACAAACCTACGCACCTATGGCCGCAATTATGGCTGCCGGTATGGTGCCACCGCTGGCGATGGGGCTGGCGACGCTGGTTGCGCGTCGTAAATTTAACAAAGGTCAGCAGGAAGGCGGTAAAGCCGCGCTGGTTCTGGGTCTGTGCTTTATTTCAGAAGGTGCGATTCCGTTTGCGGCCCGTGACCCGATGCGCGTCCTGCCATGCTGTATCGTCGGTGGCGCAGTAACCGGTGCCGTTTCCATGGCGATTGGTGCCAAGCTGATGGCACCGCACGGTGGCCTGTTCGTCCTGTTAATCCCGGGGGCGATTACGCCGGTCGTGGGTTATCTGATGGCGATTTTGATTGGTACCGCGATTGCCGGATTAGGCTATGCAGTACTGAAGCGCCCGGAAGAAGAGCTGGCGAAAGCCTGACAGGTAAGACGACAAAGGAGCCGCAAGGCTCCTTTTTCTTATTTCTTAACGTTGTTCTGACTTAAGCCAGGCAATTTCATCTTTCCAGATATCCGGATTAATGGTCTCCAGAATCAGCGGAATACCATCGAAACGCGAATCCTTCATCATCCAGCTAAAGGCGGTTTTACCGATATTCCCCTCACCCAGGCTGTGATGACGGTCAACCCGGCTGCCCAGCGTACTTTTGGCATCATTCAGGTGCATCCCGCGAAGATAGTTAAAACCCACCACGCGCTCAAATTCGGCAAAGGTCTCCGTGCAGGCGGCTTCACTGCACAGATCGTATCCGCCCGCGAAGGCATGGCAGGTATCGATGCAAACGCCGACGCGCGACTTATCTTCGACGTGTTCAATAATGGTCGCCAGATGTTCAAAGCGGAACCCCAGGTTGCTGCCCTGACCGGCGGTATTTTCGATAACGGCGGTCACGCTGTGGGTTTGATCCAAGGCGATGTTAATTGACTCGGCGATGCGCTTTAAGCAGGTCAGCTCATCAATTTGCTGTAAATGACTGCCCGGATGAAAATTCAGTAGCGTCAGCCCCAGCTGTTCCGCGCGCTGCATTTCATCTACGAACGCATCGCGCGATTTTTGCAACGCGTCCATGACCGGATGCCCCAGGTTTATCAGATAGCTGTCGTGCGGCAGAATCTGGCCCGGTCCAAAATGATATTTCTCACAGGCAGCGCGGAAGGCGGCGATGGTTTCGTCTGACAGCGGGGCGGCTTTCCACTGACGCTGGTTCTTCGTGAACAGCGCAAAAGCCGTGGCTTCCAGTTCGTGGGCGCGGAGGACCGCCTGATCCACACCACCCGATGCGCTGACGTGCGCGCCAATATACTTCATGCCGTTCTCCTGAAGGATTTAACTCAGATTGAACGGCATGATACACGATGGCGCTGTGGCAAAGCGCGGTGCGCAGGAAATTTTTAGCGAGGTCAGGAGGGGGCATTATCAGGAATACAGCCGTGCCACAAAGGGCTCGCTGTTTTCACCCGAATACGCGAAAAGTCTCAGAAAAGGGGCCGGGCGTGAGGCGAAACCGGCCGGTGCCGAATCGACCTTGTCTGTCGGAAGAAGACAACGCAGCGGATCAGTGGCGGAGTTTCGCCAATTCGTCTTCGGTCAGGCCGGTCATTTTAATCACGGTCGGGCGATCAAGGCCGTTATTTAACATGGTCTGGGCAATCTTCAGCGCTTCTTCCTTCCTGCCTTTTTCAATGCCTTTTTGTTCCAGCTGTTCTGCAATGGTCATCAGAGCCTCTCCGTGTTGCGGCACCCGCTGTGCCAGCTTATGAACAAAGGTTTGCGCATCTGAAGCTTCGCCCACCTGTATCATGTAGTTTACCAGCGATATCACCAGCGATGAAGAGAGATGTTTATGCAGAAGAAGGCTGACCAGGCTGTCAATCAGGGCTGTCAGGTTTCGCTGGTGGATATGCTTTTGCAGTAAGGTTAAGGCGGCCATGCTGCGATGGTGTGCAATCTCCTCGTCAGGGATAATCGTCACATCAACCAAAGGGAAAGCCGTGGTGTACAGTGCGCTCGCGATGTCCGATCGGGCAAATTCATCGAGCCAACAGAGGGAATAAGGATACGGGCTGCGTGCTTACGCCATGAGGTGCTGGACCAGCAGATTAATAGTACCGCCACCCACAATCAGCCAGACAAATACCAGTGCTCCTAACAGCACAGGCTTAAATCCGGCAGCGCGCAGGGCAGTAAAGCGGGTAGTTAAGCCCAACGCTGCCATTGCCATGGTCAGCAGGATCCCGCCGAGGGTATTTAATGTGTTAACCCACCCGGCCGGCAACCAGTGCAGGGAGTTGAACAGAGCGACAGCAACAAACATTAAAGCAAACCACGGAAAGGTGACCGGCTGTGCGCTATGCTGTGCTGTCTGTTCACGTCGCAGTACACCGCTCAGCAACAGTAAAAACGGAGCCAGCATCATCACCCGGAGCATTTTCGCAATGACTGCGCTGCTCTCGGTTTCGGGCGCAATGCTGTGTCCGGCGGCGACCACTTGGGCCACTTCGTGGATCGTCGAACCGGTGAAAACACCAAACTGTGTCAGACTGACGGCAGGGAAAAGATGATGAACCCATGGCCACAGCAAGGGATAAACAAAGATCGCCAGGGTGCCAAACAGCACGACCGTTGCCACGGCCACCGCCACCTTTGAGGGGGCCGCTTTCACGACTGGCTCTGTGGCCAGTACGGCAGCGGCACCGCAGATGCTGCTCCCCGCACCGATTAACCACACGGTGTCACGATCGAGCCTGAGCAGGCGCCTGCCCAGCAGGCAGGTTATAAAAAACGTGCTGCTCAGGGTCAGTACATCAATAACGACGCCGCTCAGGCCGACATCCGTGATTTGTTGTAAGGTGATGCGAAATCCGAACAGTATCACGCCCAGCCGGAGCAGTTTTTGTTTGGCCAGCAGTACGCCAGCGTCGCACTGACCGGCCATCGGGGAATAAACACTGTTCCCGATAATGATGCCCAGCATAATGGCCAGAGTTAACGAACCCAGCCCCAGACGCGAGACGGCAGGTACCTGCGCCAGCAGCGCCGTGACGCTGGCAAGGGTACCGCATAGCAACAGGCCTGGCAGCCATTGCTGCACAGTGTGAGATTTTGAAATGCTGATGTCGGCCATGATTACGCTCCTGGTTGAGCACGCATCATCGCGCCAGGTTTGTTAAAAGTGAAATTGATTATATATTTATAATCTACCGCTATAAGTGATAAGGCAGGATATATGCTGTTCGCACGACTGGGGCGCTTCATCACGCTCATCAAAAGAGATGTTTTAACGCTCGCCTATGCCTGCCGCGATCCCCGAACGCCGCTGTGGTGTAAAGGCGCGGCCGTGGGACTCATGGCGTACGGCATCAGCCCCATTGATGTGATCCCTGATGTCATCCCGGTCGTCGGGCTACTCGATGATGCAGTGATCATTCCCACCGGCGTCATGTTGCTGCTGAAAATGTTACCCACGGAAGTGCGCGCCAGCAGCGCAGAGCGTGCCCGGCAGCAGCGTGCACGCGGTAAAACCCTGTTCGGTGTGCTGGGTGTGGTTTTTCTGCTGTGGATAGCCCTGATGGTTTACCTCTTACAGCGTTAGATTCAGGAGTCTCCATGCACATTACACTGCGACAAATCGACGTTTTTACCGAAGTGCTGAAAAGCGGCTCCACCACGCAGGCTTCTCAGGTGTTGGCCTTGTCCCAGTCAGCCGTCAGTGCGGCACTCGCCGATCTGGAAAACCAGCTTGGCGTTCAGCTTTTCGACCGTGTAGGTAAGCGACTGGTAGTGAATGAACACGGCCGGTTACTTTACCCGCGGGCCGTGGGCCTGCTTGAACAGGCGACGGAAATCGAACAGCTGTTTAAAGAAGATAACGGGGCTATCCGAATTTATGCCAGTAGCACAATCGGGAATTACCTGTTGCCGGGGATGATTGCCGGCTACCGCCGTGATTTCCCGACCTTACCTTTAGAGCTGAGCGTGGGAAACAGCCAGGACGTGATCATGGCCGTGTCTGAATTCAGGGTTGATGTCGGGTTAATCGAAGGTCCCTGTCATATGACGGAACTGGTAAGCGAGCCCTGGCTTGACGATGAGCTGGTGGTGTTTGCCGCGCCGGATGCTGCCATTTTACAGCAGCCGGTGACGCTGGCATCGCTGGCGGAGGCCACCTGGATTCTTCGCGAACGGGGTTCAGGGACGCGCGAAATCGTTGATTACCTGCTGCTGTCTCATCTGCCGACCTTCCAACTGGGCATGGAACTGGGCAACTCCGAAGCGATCAAACATGCCGTGCGTCACGGCATGGGCATTAGCTGTTTATCCCGTCGGGTTATTGCCGACCAGCTCAGTGCCGGAACGCTCATTGAGCTGAATACGCCTTTGCCCAATTTGACGCGTACGCTTTACCGTATTCATCACCGGCAAAAACATATCTCAAAGGCGCTGTCACGGTTTTTGTCCTACTGCCGGGAATAACCGCAGGGGGAGGCTGATGATGAAATAAGCGGTTCAACCCCTTGAAATTCAGGGAGACAGGCGCTGCCGCTAATAATCTGCCGCCTATCATGAAGGTAACTTATATCAACGCAGCATTCGCTATACAGTGCGGCCTTTGCTGCTACAATCGCGCCTTATTTTTACCCAGCGTAATGTTTACACATGCATAATGACACAAAAACAACACAACAACCTGCGTTACGACGCGATCTAAAAGCGCGTCACCTCACCATGATCGCCATTGGCGGTTCAATCGGTACAGGCCTCTTTGTGGCATCAGGTGCCACCATCTCTCAGGCCGGTCCAGGCGGCGCGTTACTCTCCTATGTTCTTATTGGTTTGATGGTTTATTTCCTCATGACCAGCCTGGGTGAACTGGCGGCATTTATGCCGGTATCCGGTTCTTTTGCTACCTACGGTGCGAAATACGTCGAAGAAGGCTTTGGTTTTGCCCTTGGCTGGAACTACTGGTACAACTGGGCGGTTACGATTGCCGTTGACCTGGTGGCTTCCCAACTGGTGATGAATTACTGGTTCCCGGACACGCCAGGATGGATCTGGAGCGCTCTGTTCCTGAGCCTGATGTTCCTGATCAACTACATCTCGGTGAAAGGCTTCGGCGAAACGGAGTACTGGTTTTCGCTGATCAAGGTTGTCACCGTGGTGATCTTTATCGTGGTTGGCGTACTGATGATTGTCGGGATTATGCGCGGCGCTGAAAATGCGGGCTGGCATAACTGGCAGGTCGGTGACGCGCCATTTGCGGGCGGTTTCGCCGCGATGATCGGCGTGGCGATGATTGTCGGCTTCTCCTTCCAGGGCACTGAACTCATCGGTATTGCGGCGGGGGAATCAGAAGATCCGGCGAAGAATATTCCTCGCGCAGTACGTCAGGTGTTCTGGCGTATCCTGCTCTTCTATGTGCTGGCTATCCTGATCATCAGCCTGATTTTGCCTTATACCGATCCGCAGCTGTTACACAATGATATTAAAGATATCAGCGTCAGTCCGTTTACGCTGGTGTTCAAAAATGCCGGTCTGCTGTCAGCGGCGGCGGTGATGAACGCGGTCATTTTAACGGCGGTATTGTCCGCGGGTAACTCCGGAATGTACGCCTCAACGCGCATGCTTTATAACCTTGCACGCGAAGGCAAAGCACCGCGTATCTTTGCCCGCCTGTCAAAAGGTGGCGTCCCCCGTAATGCCCTGTGGGCGACCACGGTGGTGGCTGCTCTGTGCTTTTTAACCTCGAAATTTGGCAATCAGGAAGTCTATCTCTGGCTGTTGAATACCTCAGGCATGACCGGCTTTATCGCCTGGCTCGGTATTGCAATCAGCCACTACCGTTTCCGTCGGGGTTACGTTGCGCAGGGCCACGATCTTACTGCGCTGCCATATCGTTCCGGCTTTTTTCCCGTTGGACCGATTTTTGCTTTTGTCCTTTGTCTGATTATCACTCTGGGCCAGAATTATCAGGCGTTCCTGCAGGATAAAATCGACTGGTACGGCGTGGCGGCTACCTATATCGGTCTGCCTCTGTTCCTGCTGATCTGGCTGGGTTACAGGCTGGTGCGGGGCGGTCGGATCGTCAAATATACTGAAATGGAATTTCCCGTCTATAAAGAGTAACAATGCCTGAAAGCGCCCGGTGAACGCCGGGCGTTTTTTAAGCTTACGTCATCACTGTTAACATTCCATGAATTGATAATTATTATCACCTGCACTATTGTGGCTGCGTTTTTAATTCTGGAGCCATTACTGGGTTGAATCATGACAACGGAATCCTCGTTGATCGGTGCTGAAGCGGATCATCAGCACACATTAAAAAATTATCATCAGGTTGTGCGCCGCCGAATCTTCTGGCTGGGTGCGCTGCTGATAGCGATACTCGCCTCACTCGTTCTTGATTTTACGCTCGGTCCGGCAGGGCTCTCTTTGTCCGTGTTGTGGCACACGCTGCTCTCTCCTGAGAGCGTCGATGCAGGTACCCGCGTAATCGTCTGGGATATTCGCCTGCCTTATGCCTTGATGGCGATTGTTGTTGGCCTGGCGCTGGGCCTCGCCGGCGCCGAAATGCAAACGATCCTGAATAATCCGCTCGCCAGTCCGTTCACGCTGGGCGTGTCTTCTGCGGCGGCGTTTGGTGCAGCACTGGCGATTATTCTAGGCGTAGGGATTCCGGGCATCTCCGGGCAGTGGTTTATCTCGGCCAACGCCTTTCTGTTTGCCCTGTTTGCCGCGTTGATGCTGGATGGCATTACGCGATGGACTCAGGTGTCATCGTCCGGTGTGGTGCTGTTTGGTATCGCCCTGGTGTTTACTTTTAACGCCCTGGTTTCAATGATGCAGTTTATTGCCAGCGAAGATACGTTACAGGGGCTGGTGTTCTGGACCATGGGCAGCCTGGCGCGCGCCTCCTGGGAAAAGCTGGGCGTACTAAGTGCGGCCTTTGCGCTGCTGGTTCCCTTCTCTATGCTCAGCAGCTGGAAACTTACCGCGTTGCGCCTGGGTGAAGACAGGGCGATCAGTTTTGGTATTGATGTTCGTCGTTTACGCCTGGCCACGCTGCTCCGTATCAGCGTACTGTCCGCGCTGGCCGTCGCCTTCGTCGGACCGATTGGCTTTATTGGGCTGGTGGCACCGCATATTTCCCGCATGATGTTTGGTGAAGATCATCGCTTCTATTTGCCGGCCAGCGCGCTGACCGGTGCCCTGGTGTTGTCGCTGGCTTCTGTGGCGTCGAAAAACCTTATTCCCGGCGCCATCGTGCCGGTGGGCATTGTGACTTCGCTGATTGGCGTACCGTTCTTCCTGAGTATTATTCTGCGTCACCGGGGGACAGTATGAGGGAGCAAGGATTAAGCCTGCGCGGCTTCACGACCGGTTATCCCAAACACCAGGTCATTGAAAACCTGAATGTGGCGCGCCTGCCGCGTGGGGAAATTACGGTTCTGCTAGGACCGAACGGCTGTGGCAAATCTACGCTGCTGCGTGCGCTGGCCGGACTGAATAAAGGGCAGGGCGAGCTGTGGCTCAACGGGGAAGACCTGATGACCCAGCCTTTCGCCCAGCGTGCCAGACAGGTCGTGTATCTGCCCCAGTCGCTGCCGGCTGGCGTTCATCTGCACGTGCTGGAGTCCATTATCGTGGCACAGCGCGCCTCCAGTGGTTTACATAGCGCCGCCAGCGAGGCGGACGTGATGGCGCTGCTGGAGCAACTGGGCATTGCGCATCTGGCCATGCGTTACCTTGACCAGCTCTCCGGTGGACAGAAACAGTTAGTGGGCCTGGCGCAGTCGCTGATTCGTCGGCCTGCGCTGCTGCTGCTGGACGAACCGCTCAGCGCGCTGGATTTAAACTACCAGTTCCACGTGATGGATTTGGTACGGCGTGAAACCGCGCTGCGCAATATGGTCACGGTGGTGGTGGTGCACGATATCAATATTGCCTTACGCCACGCTAAGCATGCGGTGATGCTTAAAGCGGGCAGGTTAATTGCCGAAGGCACGCCGGATAGCGTTATCACCCCAGCAACCCTGGCGCAGGTTTACGGCGTACAGGGCCGCATTGAGCACTGTTCACGCGGTACACCGCAGGTCATGATTGACGGGCTGGTACAGGAAGGACTGTCTTGAAATCAGGGGATTGCACTGGCAATCCCCTGTGTGAGATCACCCTACCAGCAGGTGTTGCGCATGGAAGCGCAGGTGATCTTCGACAAAGCTGGCAATGAAGAAGTAGCTGTGATCGTAGCCAGGCTGGATGCGCAGGGTCAACGGGAAGCCCATTTCCTGCGCGATCGCTTCTAAGCGCTCCGGCTGCAGTTGATCCGCCAGGAACTGATCGCTGTCGCCCTGATCGATCAACAACGGCAGACGATGCTGAACCTCCCGCATCAGCTGGCAGCTGTCGTAGGCGAGCCAGGCCTGGCGATCGTCCCCCAGATAGGCCGTGAATGCTTTCTGGCCCCAGGGAACCTCACAAGGGTTAACGATGGGCGCAAAGGCGGAAGCCGACGCAAAGCGGTTTCCCAGACGTAATGCCAGCATCAGCGCACCGTGTCCGCCCATGGAGTGGCCCATTATCGACTGACGTTCACTGACCTTAAAGTTATCGGCAACCAGCTCAGGCAGCTCGTCACTCAGGTAGTCGAACATACGGTAATGATCCGCCCAGGGCTGTTGCGTGGCGTTGAGGTAAAAACCTGCGCCCTGGCCCAGGTCATAGCCTTCGTCATTCGCAACCTGCTCACCGCGTGGGCTGGTGTCCGGCATGATTAACACCAGGCCCAGCTCGGCAGCGACACGCTGTGCGCCAGCCTTGGTGGTGAAGTTCTCGTCGTTGCAGGTCAGGCCCGCCAAAAACCACACCACCGGCGGCGGGGAATCACCGCGCGGACTCGGCAAATAGATACTGAACGTCATCGGGCAATGAAGCACCTGAGACTGATGACGCCAGCGCTGCTGCCAGCCGCCAAAAATACGATGCTCTTCCAGCAGCTCCAGAGTAGATGTCATAGATAGCGCCCCCGGTTACTTGTTAAAATGCACGACGGAGCGGATCGATTTCCCTTCATGCATTAAATCAAAGGCGTCATTAATCTCTTCAAGCGGCATGGTATGGGTAATGAAATCGTTCAGCGCGAATTTCCCATCAAGATAATCCTGCACGATACCGGGAAGTTGTGAACGGCCTTTCACGCCACCGAAAGCAGAGCCACGCCAGACGCGGCCGGTTACCAGCTGGAATGGACGCGTTGAAATCTCCTGACCTGCGCCTGCAACGCCGATGATCACCGACTCGCCCCAGCCCTTGTGACAGCACTCCAGAGCAGAGCGCATCACATTGACGTTACCGATACATTCAAAGGAATAATCCACGCCGCCGTCGGTGAGTTCAACAATCACGTCCTGAATAGGCTTGTCATAGTCTTTCGGGTTAATCAGATCGGTGGCACCCAGCTTACGCGCCAGATCAAACTTACTGGTGTTGATATCAATACCAATAATGCGGCCCGCTTTGGCCATTTTCGCGCCGATAATCGCCGACAGACCAATGCCGCCCAACCCAAAGATGGCAACGGTATCGCCTTCTTTAACCTTGGCGGTGTTCATCACTGCGCCCATACCGGTGGTTACGCCACAACCCAGCAGGCACACTTCTTCCAGTGGCGCTTCTTTACTGATTTTCGCCAGGGAGATTTCAGGCACGACGGTATATTCAGAGAAGGTTGAAGTGCCCATGTAGTGGAAAATCGGCTTGCCGTCTTTAAAGAAACGCGTGGTACCGTCAGGCATCAGACCTTTGCCCTGCGTGGTGCGGATGGCCTGACACAGATTCGTTTTACCGGACAGGCAGAACTTACATTGACCACATTCTGGCGTGTAAAGCGGGATCACGTGATCGCCCACTTCAACGCTGGTCACGCCTTCGCCGACCGCTTCAACAACGCCACCGCCTTCGTGACCCAGAATCGCCGGGAACACGCCTTCAGGATCGCTGCCGGACAGCGTATACGCATCCGTATGGCAGACGCCGGTGGCGACGATACGTACCAGCACTTCCCCTTTCTGCGGCGGCATAAGATCCACTTCTTCGATTTTTAGCGGTTCACCTGCGGCCCAGGCTACGGCGGCACGGGTTTTGATCATGTTCATGCAATCCCTCTTCCAGTCAGATTGTGACGCGATGTGGCGTCTGGATGGTCGTGATAAGTTAAAAATAGCGCGGAAACTCTATTCCGCCGCCTGCAATGGATGCATCAGCTCGTCATTGAGCGGACGATCGTGAAATTGTTCAATAATAAGATACTTTAGCGCCTCAACGTTGGGCGTGAAGGCATCGCGTCGCCACATCAGCCAGGTGGCGGTGTTGCGATATTCAGCCGGCAGGCTGTGTACCTGAACACGGGCGCGGTCTGGCATCTGTTTCAGCACCGACGCGGGAATCATAGCCACGCCCGCGCCGCCTGCGACACAGGCCAGCATGGCATGGTAAGACTGAATCTCCATCACGCTGTGAGGCGCGGCCTGGCTGTCGCGGTACCAGGCTTCAAGTTTAACCCGGTAAGAACAGCTGTTGCGAAAGGCAAACAGAGTATCGTCTTGCGTGTCGCGCGCGCAGGTTACCGGGATATGATCAAGATCGGTGATCAAGACCATCTCCTCGCGAAATGCAATACAGCCATTCAGATCGTCGTGCTGAACCGGGCCATCGACCAGGGCCGCGGCCAGCGTGCCTTCACGTACTCGATCAATAATTTCCCCTGAGGTGCCCGTGATCAGCGATAAGGCGACAGCAGGAAAACGCTGATGGAAGGCAGCCAGAAGGCCCGGCAGGCGCGTCGCGGCGGTACTCTCCATCGAGCCAAGTGCAAAATTCCCGCCGGGTTTACCCGCTCGGGTCATATTTAATGCTTCATCACTCAGGGCCAGAATACGCTGGGCGTAGTTAAGGAAATTATGGCCCATGGGTGACAGGCGAATGCGCTGTTTTTCGCGAATAAACAGATCGACACCCAGTTCCTCTTCCAGCTGACGCAGACGCGTCGTGAGGTTGGAGGGAACCCGATGCAGTTGTTCCGCAGCACGGGCCAGGGAACCGCTTTCTGCCACGGAACAGAACATACGTAACTGAACTAAATCCATAGTGTTCTCTTCCTGTAAACAAGTTGCTTAAGATTATTCACTTTTTGTGAGTTTAAGCATCGTTCATGCTATAAGCAAGTTTCTGTGTAAAAAACTGAGGTGGCAGATGGCGTTTCGCGTGGCAATAAGTGCATTTTTGACGTTGTTTGTTGTAATGGGAATCGGGCGCTTTGCCTTCACTCCGCAGGTTCCCCTGATGATTCAGGCGCACCAGTTAACGCTGACCAGCGCCAGCCTGGTGGCGGCGTTAAACTATCTGGGCTACCTGTGCGGGTCTTTCGATGCCATGCGCGCACGCCATAAGGTCGCGTTGCGTCTGCAACTCGGAACGTGGGGTGCCGTGGTGCTGACGGCACTGTCGGCCTTTGCCGACGGGCCGTGGTGGCATGGCGTTATTCGCTTTGCCATCGGCTGGGCCAGTGGATGCGCCCTGGTGCTGGCGGCGGCGTGGAGCAACGAGCAGTTGCATCAGTATGGTCGTCCGGGGCTGTCGGCAGCCGTCTTTGCCGGACCGGGTGCAGGCATTTTTATCAGCGGTCTGCTCGCGGTGAGCTTGCACAGTTATCAGGTCTCAGCGGCGCTGGCCTGGTGGGTTTATGCCGCGCTGGCGGCGCTATTGGTGGCGCTCATTAGCCGAAATCTGCCGCGCAAGGGTGAGCTACATCGTCCGGAGCAGGCACCGCCGTCGCTGGTGCTGACCCGTAACCTCCGGCGGCTGGTCCTGAGTTACAGCCTGGCGGGCTTTGGCTATATTCTCCCCGCGACATTTCTTTCACAAATGGCTGCAGTGCGTTTTCCAGGCAGTGCCATGGCACAGTTTGTCTGGCCGATATTCGGCGGTGCGGCGGTCATCGGTATTGTTCTGGGCATTGTCACGCGCAAGACGGGGAGCAGTCATGCCCGCCTGGCGGTGGCCCTGTGGGCACAGGCGCTGGGTGTGCTGGCGGCCGCATTGCTACCGGGATTCAGCGGGCTGCTTATTGGTGCGCTACTGGTAGGGGGCGGCTTTCTGTGTGTGGTACAGCTGTCTTTGCTCTGTGCCCGTGAACTGGCACCGCAGCATATGCGGTATATGGCCGGCCTGCTGACAACCGGCTACGCAGTTGGGCAACTGGCAGGGCCCATGCTCTCCTCGCTGTCAACGCTGTTTCTTCATCGTCTCGAACCCGCACTGTGGGTGGCAGGGGCCAGTCTGATCGTCGCAGGGCTTCTGGTCTGGCGGCGGGAGGCGTGAAAAGCTTTCATCTCCAATCGGATTGATTGCTGGATTCCCTGCACAGAAAGTTTCACAATACGCACTCAGAAATATGACCCGCTGGCAACAGACGGCGGGCGCAACACCTGTCGGAGAAGAGTAAGATGAGCACCTTGAGTCAGGAAGCTGCACTGGTCCACGAAGCGCTGCTGGCGCGTGGGCTGGAAACGCCGCTGCGCGCACCCACGCGTGAAATAGACGATGAAACGCGTAAGAGCCTGATTGCAGGCCATATGACGGAAATCATGCAGCTGCTGAATCTGGATCTTGAAGATGACAGCCTGATGGAAACCCCGCATCGCATCGCCAAAATGTATGTCGATGAGGTCTTTTCCGGTCTCGATTATGCCAACTTCCCCAAAATCACGCTCATCGAAAACAAGATGAAAGTGGATGAGATGGTGACGGTTCGCGACATTACGCTGACCAGCACCTGCGAACATCATTTTGTGATTATCGACGGGAAAGCCACCGTCGCGTATATCCCTAAAGATAAGGTGATCGGCTTATCCAAGATCAACCGCATCGTGCAGTTCTTCGCGCAGCGGCCTCAGGTGCAGGAGCGTTTAACACAGCAGGTCCTGCTGGCGCTGCAAACGCTGTTGGGAACGAATAACGTTGCCGTTTCGATCGATGCCGTTCACTACTGTGTGAAAGCGCGCGGCGTGAAGGATGCCACCAGCGCCACGACCACGACCTCGCTGGGTGGGCTGTTTAAATCCAGTCAAAATACCCGTCAGGAATTCCTGCGCGCGGTGCGTCATAACTAAATCTGACGGGCGGGCGCGACGGTCGCCCGCCTGAGACATCAGGATCCCACATGCAACGCTACCTCGTGCTGGATTTTATTCGGGGCTGTGCCATTCTCGGCATTCTGTTGTTAAATATTATTGGCTTTGGTTTACCTTCTGCTGCCTACCTTAATCCTGCCTGGCAGGGCAGCATCACACTTTCTGATGCCTGGACGTGGGCTATTTCCGATGTCTTTGCCCAGCTTAAATTCCTGACGCTTTTCGCTCTGCTGTTTGGAGCAGGCCTGCAGATGCAGCTGTCACGCGGTAGCCGCTGGCTGACTGCCCGTTTATCCCTGTTAGTGATGCTGGGATTGATTCACAGCGTATTTATCTGGGAAGGCGATATCTTGCTGGATTACGGCATTATCGGGCTGGTTATCTGGCGTATGCTGCGCGATGTTCCCTCTACCCGGGGGTTAATTAACACCGGAATTCTGCTCTATCTGATGGGATGCGCCGTGTTGCTGGTATTTGGCTTGATCTCCAGCCCTGAACCGTCGCCCTCATGGCTCCCGGGCGCTGCAGAGATCCAGTACGAGCAGTTCTGGAAGCTCACGGGCGGTCTGGCCGCCGTGCAGATTCGTTTAGATCACCTTTCTTCGGGATTGATGGCGCTGGTGGCCCAGTACGGCTGGCAACTGGCGGGACTGATGATGCTGGGGGCGGCGCTGGTGCGCAGCGGATGGCTGAAAGGAACCTTTCCGCTACAGCACTACCGACGCGTTGCCGCGCTGTTGCTGCCGCTGGGTTTGCTGATGGCGGCGGCGGGCGTTGCCGCACAGTGGTGGGTTAACTGGGACTACCGCTGGAGCGCGTTTTATCTGCAACTGCCGCGCGATCTGGCCAGTCCGCTCATCAGCCTCGGCTATACGGCATTGTGTTTCGGCTTTTGGTCTTCTGTCCAGCGCTGGCGGCTGAGCTATGCCATTCGTTGCGTAGGTCGAATGGCGCTCAGCAACTACCTGTTGCAATCCCTGATCTGTACCACGCTCTTTTATCGCTTCGGCGAGTTTATGCATTTCTCACGCCTGCAGCTGGTGATGCTGGTGCCAGTCATCTGGTGCGTTAACCTGCTGTTTTCCGTGCTGTGGCTGCGTTACTTCCCGCAGGGCCCCCTCGAATGGATCTGGCGTCGTCTGACGCTGATTGCCGCAGGCGCACCGTCCACTTCCCCCTCTGAAAGATAATGACCGCCATCACAAAGGTTACAGAATTGTATGTAACCGTTTTCATTGATGTGACGTAATTCACGCTGTGTGGCGATCTTCCCTGACAAAATAGCGCCGGTGTTGTAACTGGCGTAATGCCTTATCTCTCTGGAAGTGCTGCATGATAACGATTCGTGATGTTGCGCGTCAGGCCGGTGTGTCAGTGGCCACCGTTTCGCGCGTACTAAATAACAGCAGCGCGGTCACCGCTGAAACACGTGACGTCGTGTTACAGGCGGTTGACGCTCTGGGCTATCGCCCAAACGCCAACGCTCAGGCGCTGGCTACCCAGGTGAGTGATACCATCGGGGTGGTGGTTATGGATGTTTCCGACCCCTTTTTCGGCGCGCTGGTGAAGGCGGTAGATACCGTGGCACAGCGCGTGCACAAGCATGTTCTGATCAGTAACTCCTGGCACCATGAAGAAAAAGAACGCCACGCCATTGAAGTGTTGATACGCCAACGCTGCAATGCGCTGGTGGTGCACGCGAAAACGCTTTCAGACGCCGAACTGGCCGATTTTATGAGCCAGGTGCCCGGTATGGTGGTGATTAACCGTAGCGTGCCGGGTTTCGAGCATCGCTGTGTCAGCCTTGATAATGTAACGGGCGCATTGATGGCCTCAAGAATGCTGCTGCAACAGGGGCATTGCCGCATTGGCTATTTGTGTTCCAGTCATCCCATTGAAGACGTTACACAGCGGCGTGAAGGCTGGCTGCAGGCCCTGGCAGAGCAGGGGATTCGTCCGCAGGAAAGCTGGATAGCCAGCGCCGAACCCGACATGCAGGGCGGCGAAGCCGCAATGGTTGAACTGCTGGGGCGTAATCTCAATCTGAGCGCCATATTCGCCTATAACGACAGCATGGCGGCAGGCGCGCTTACGGCCCTTAAAGACAACGGAATTCAGGTCCCTCAGCATTTTTCCGTAGTGGGCTTCGACGATATTCCGATTTCCCGATACACCGATCCGCAACTGACCACCGTTCGCTATCCCATTGTTTCAATGGCAAAACTTGCCACCGAACTGGCGCTTCAGGGGGCCGCGGGCTGTATCGACAGCAGTGCAAAACACATCTTTATGCCGACGCTGGTACGCCGCCATTCCGTAGCGCAAAAGCAAATTGTGGAGTCCGTCACTAATTCAGGCGATTCCACGATGTAACCGTTTTCAATCTGTGATTGTATTCACAGTTAATTAACATTGCTATCACTATGATGGCAGCGTCTTACAGTACTGAAACATTATGTAACGCCACTCTCCTGTTGAGGGCACCGGCCTGGTCGCCGGTTTACATGGTTCATGACACGCACTATGGATGCAGTAGCCTACACGGAAGTCACGGAAGTTGAGTTTTGCATGGCACAGCAGTGGCTCAGCCTGATAGAGAGCGCATCCTGCCTCGCCGAATAATTCTACCTGATGTTCTAACGCCATCTGCGCGGCAGAACAAAAAAAGACCCTGCAAAAAAACCGGAGATACCATGAATAAGAAGGTTTTCACGCTCACAGCACTGGTTGCCAGCATGATGTTTGGTGCAACGGCGCATGCCGCTGACACGCGTATCGGCGTAACCATTTACAAATACGACGACAACTTCATGTCGATGGTACGTAAAGATATCGAGAAAGAAGCCAAGACGCTGGGCGGTATTCAGCTGCTGATGAATGACTCGCAGAACGACCAGTCTAAACAGAACGATCAAATTGACGTGCTGATGGCAAAAGGCGTGAAAGCGCTGGCAATTAACCTGGTCGATCCGGCGGCGGCCGCGGTGGTTGTCCAGAAAGCCCGTGCTAACGACATTCCCGTGGTGTTCTTCAACAAAGAGCCAAACGCGAAAGTGCTGGCCAGCTATGACAAAGCTTATTACGTGGGGACAGACTCAAAAGAGTCTGGTGTGATTCAGGGCAAACTGATTGAGAAGCACTGGAAAGCAACCCCGGCCTGGGACCTGAATAAAGACGGTGTGATTCAGTTCGTTCTGCTGAAAGGCGAGCCGGGTCATCCGGATGCGGAAGCGCGTACCAAATACGTTATCGATACGCTGAACAAAGACGGTGTTAAAACCCAGCAGTTAGCGATGGATACGGCAATGTGGGATACCGCTCAGGCGAAAGATAAGATGGACGCCTGGCTGTCAGGCCCTAACGCCAAGAAAATCGAAGTGGTTATCGCCAACAACGATGCCATGGCAATGGGTGCCGTAGAAGCGCTGAAAGCACACAACATGTCTTCCATCCCTGTCTTCGGTGTGGATGCGTTACCTGAAGCACTGGCGCTGGTTAAGTCAGGCGCAATGGCCGGTACCGTGCTGAATGACGCGGAAAACCAGGCGAAAGCCACCATCGACATGGCCAAGAACCTTGCAGATGGCAAACCGGCGACGGCAGGCACCAACTTCAAGATGGTTGATAAGATCGTACGCGTACCTTATGTACCAGTTGATCAGGAAAACCTGTCTCAGTTCCAGAAATAACTCTTTGCAGACGGGCGCGGCAGCTGCTGCGCCTTTTTTATGTCATCACCGTTTTGTAGCCAGGTAAATTATGGCCAGTGATAATACGACCGCGCAGCGCGAATATCTGCTGGAAATGACCAACGTCAGTAAATCATTTCCCGGCGTGAAAGCTCTCGACAACGTTAATTTAAAAGTGCGGCCTCACTCCGTTCATGCACTAATGGGTGAAAACGGCGCTGGTAAATCGACATTGTTAAAGTGTTTATTTGGTATCTATAAAAAAGATACAGGCAGCATTCTTTTTCAAGGGCAGGAAATAGATTACAAAAGCTCCAAAGAAGCGCTGGAAAACGGCGTGTCGATGGTGCACCAAGAATTAAACCTGGTATTACAGCGTACCGTGATGGACAACATGTGGCTTGGGCGTTATCCACGCAAAGGCTTTTTTGTCGATCAGGACAAAATGTACCGTGATACCAAAGCGATTTTCGACGAGCTGGATATTAATATCGATCCGCGTGATAAAGTCGCCCATCTCTCCGTCTCGCAAATGCAGATGATTGAGATTGCCAAAGCATTTTCCTATGACGCCAAAATCGTGATCATGGATGAACCGACTTCTTCGTTAACCGAAAAAGAAGTTAATCATCTGTTCACGATTATTCGTAAGCTCAAAGATCGCGGCTGCGGAATTGTTTATATCTCGCATAAAATGGAAGAAATTTTCCAGCTGTGCGATGAAATTACCATCCTGCGTGATGGCCAGTGGATTGTGACTCAGCCGCTTGAAGGGCTGGATATGGATAAGATCATCTCCATGATGGTTGGGCGCTCTCTCAGTCAGCGCTTCCCGGATCGCACCAATGTTCCGGGTGAAACCATTCTGGAGGTGCGCAATCTGACCTCGCTGCGTCAGCCCTCAATTCGCGATATTTCTTTTGATTTACGTAAAGGGGAGATACTCGGCATTGCCGGGTTAGTGGGTGCAAAACGTACCGATATCGTTGAAACGCTGTTTGGCATTCGCGAAAAATCGGGCGGCACAATTAAACTGCATGGTAAAACGATTAACAATCATACCGCCAATGAAGCCATTAACCATGGTTTTGCGCTGGTAACTGAAGAGCGTCGTTCTACCGGTATTTACGCTTTTCTGGATATTGGATTTAATTCCCTGATATCCAATATCAAAAAATATAAGAACAGTATTGGTCTGCTGGATAATAAACGCATGAAAAGCGATACCCAATGGGTTATCGACGCTATGCGGGTAAAAACGCCAGGGCATCATACGCAAATTGGTTCACTTTCTGGTGGTAACCAACAGAAGGTCATTATTGGTCGCTGGTTGCTGACTCAGCCTGAAATCTTAATGCTTGATGAACCCACGCGCGGTATTGATGTGGGGGCCAAATTCGAAATTTATCAGCTGATGGCTGAGCTGGCGAAGAAGGAAAAGGGCATCATTATTATCTCTTCCGAAATGCCAGAGTTGCTGGGCATCACCGATCGTATTCTGGTAATGAGTAACGGTCTGGTCGCCGGCATTGTTGATACGAAAACGACCACGCAGAACGAAATATTGCGTTTAGCGTCATTACACCTTTAATGAAGTAAGGGCTGTTAACATGAAAGCGACTACAAAAAAGAATGCGCTAACCTGGCTGAAAGAGGGCGGCATTTATGTCGTACTGCTGGTACTACTGGCTGTTATTATTTTCCAGGATCCGACATTTTTAAGTTTAATGAACCTGAGTAACATTCTGACCCAGTCTTCGGTGCGTATTATTATCGCGCTGGGCGTGGCGGGGCTGATTGTGACCCAGGGTACTGACCTGTCTGCCGGGCGTCAGGTGGGGCTGGCCGCCATTGTGGCCGCCTCATTGCTGCAATCCATGGATAACGTCAACAAAGTGTTTCCGCATCTGGAAACCGTGCCGATTCCGGTCGTTATCCTGATTGTTTGTGTGATTGGTGCCGTTATTGGTCTGGTGAATGGTGTCATTATTGCCTATCTGAAAGTGACGCCTTTTATCACTACGTTGGGTACCATGATCATCGTTTATGGCATTAACTCACTGTATTACGACTTCGTTGGGGCCTCACCGATTGCGGGCTTCTATGATGGCTTCTCAACTTTCACACAAGGCTTCCTTCGTTTCGGTGATTTCAAACTGTCTTACATCACCTTCTATGCAGCGATTGCTGTCGTGTTTGTCTGGATTCTGTGGAACAAAACGCGCTTTGGTAAAAACATTTTTGCTATCGGGGGTAACCCGGAAGCGGCAAAAGTGTCAGGTGTGAACGTTAACCTGAACCTGATCCTGATTTATGCCTTGTCAGGCGTGTTTTATGCCTTCGGCGGTATGCTGGAAGCGGGTCGTATCGGCTCAGCCACGAATAACCTCGGTTTCATGTATGAACTGGATGCTATCGCAGCCTGCGTAGTCGGTGGCGTGTCCTTTGCCGGTGGTGTCGGTACGGTGGCCGGTGTGGTGACCGGGGTGCTGATCTTCACCGTCATCAACTACGGTTTGACCTATATCGGTATCAACCCTTACTGGCAGTACATCATCAAGGGCGGCATCATTATCTTCGCTGTGGCGCTCGACTCGTTGAAGTACTCGCGTAAAAAATAACAGCAGTGGCAATGATGCAAGCGGCCTCAGGGCCGCTTTTTTTGCGCCCTTTTACGCGGTGTTGTGGGGTTCGCTCATCGTCGGGGCGCTGTTTCTTTCATGGCACAGGCTCAACGTCACGGTGCGCAACCCTGAATTGGCTGGCGGACGTCGCCGCAGCCTTCCCGTTTCATTTCTGACAGCAGCATCAGGCGGGCGGGGGAGCCATAAGCCATTCCGGGCTCATCTGTTACTGAAACGCGGGTAAACGGGATGAATTACTGACGGCGTTTCTGTTCCAGTTCCAGTAGCTGTTCTGGCGTCACGGCAGGATAGCTCTGTGCATCTTCAGGAACTTCATGTACAGCCGGGATCGGCACCAGCGGGCCAAGGAAACGCGGTTCGCGCTTCAGTAAAAACAGATCGGCCAGCGCACCCAGCCGCGCACCGACTTCACGCATTCGTACGCTGAGCATATTTTTAGGAGACGGAACCGCATAGCACTGCGCCTGAATCCCCAGGTGCAGGGCAATAAACAGCGCCCGTTCGCAGTGAAAACGTTGGGTAATGATAATAAAGTCGTTGGTGTCGAATACCTTACGCGTACGGACGATAGAATCCAGCGTACGGAAGCCCGCATAGTCCAGCACAATATCAGCAGGATCGACGCCACCTTTGATGAGATCGCGCCGCATAGTCATGGGTTCGTTGTAGCTTTGCTGCGCATTGTCCCCGCTCAGCAGCAGGTAGTTCACCTTTCCACTGTTATAGGCGTTAAGCGCGCCCTGCATGCGGTACAGGTAATACTGGTTAATCACGCCGGTGCGATAATATTTGGCCGTGCCCAGTACCACCCCGACCTGACGGTGGGGAAGGGATGCAAGGTTGTCATAGATATAGGGTGCCGTTTTCCAGCTGATCCAGCGGTCCAGGCCGAGCGCCGTCGCCACCATCGTTAAGATGATGAAAAGCAGAGCAATGAAAACGCGTTTCAACATGCGCCTGAGCACTCGAGATCCGAAGTTTGGGTGGGACAAGGCTACTTGAGCGTCACCCGCTAAGCAAGTTTACCCCGTCTGGCTGGTGTAAATTTAAGCAGCGCTGGATCCGCAGGGATCCAGCGCCGAGTTTTTAGATAGAGGTACGGCGGTAGTGGCGGTATTGAGGCAGCCAGAAATTATTGGCGATAGACTGTGAGAGCACGTCTTCTGAAGTCACCACCGCGACGCCCGCGAGCTGGGCAGCTTTGCCCACTTCCATCGCGATAATCTTCGACACGCCCTGAATATCTTTAATTTCAGGCAGAACCGGGCCTTCACCATCGTTCACCAGCGGTGAACAATCCGCAAGAGCACGGCTGGCCGTCATCAGCATGGTATCGGTGACACGCGATGCGCCAGACGCAATCACGCCCAGGCCAATGCCAGGGAAGATGTAGGAGTTATTACACTGCGCGATCGGGTAGGTCTTACCGTTCCACGAAACCGGTGAGAACGGACTACCGGTAGCGACCAGGGCGGCACCATCGGTCCAGGCAATAATGTCTGCCGGCGTGGCCTCAACGCGAGACGTTGGGTTAGAAAGCGGCATCACGATTGGACGTTTGCAGTGCTTGTGCATCTCACGGATGATTTCTTCTGTGAACAGCCCAGGCTGACCTGACACACCGATTAAGATGTCTGGCTGTGCGTTACGCACCACGTCCAGCAGTGAGATCGCATCATTTGAGGTATCCCAGTCTTTCAGGTTGTCGCTTTTCTGCACCAGCTTGCTCTGGAAATCGAGCAGGTTAGGCAGTTTGTCGGTCAGCAAACCAAAGCGATCCACCATCATGACGCGACGACGGGCTTCGTCGTCGCTCAGACCTTCCGATTTCATCTGTGCGATGATCTGTTCGGCAATACCACAACCGGCTGAACCCGCGCCCAGGAAGACAACCTTCTGCTCGCACAGGCGGCTGCCTGCTGCACGGCTCGCGGCAATCAGGGTGCCAACGGTGACCGCAGCGGTACCCTGAATGTCATCATTGAAGCAGCACACTTCGTCACGATAGCGCTCCAGCAGTGGCATGGCGTTTTTCTGTGCAAAATCTTCGAACTGCAACAGCACTTTTGGCCAGCGGCGTTTCACGGCCTGAATAAACTCGTTTACAAACTCGTCATATTCTTCGCCCGTGATACGGGGATGGCGCCAGCCCATGTACAGCGGATCGTTGAGCAGCTGCTGGTTATTGGTGCCCACATCCAGCACCACCGGCAGGGTATAAGCCGGGCTGATGCCGCCACAGGCGGTGTACAGTGACAGCTTACCGATTGGAATGCCCATGCCACCGATGCCCTGATCGCCCAGGCCAAGGATGCGCTCACCGTCAGTGACCACAATCACTTTCACATTTTGTTTGGTGGCGTTTTGCAGCATGTCTTCGATGTGCGCACGGTTGGGATAGGAGATGAACACGCCACGCGCGCGGCGATAAATTTCTGAGAAGTGTTCGCAGGCGGCACCGACGGTTGGCGTGTAGATAATCGGCATCATCTCTTCGAGATGGTTGTCCAGCAAACGATAAAACAGCGTTTCGTTGGTATCCTGAATGTTGCGCAGGTAGACATGTTTATCGTTGTTGTTTTTGAAGTCCTGAAACTGACGCCATGCGCGTTTTGCCTGCTCTTCGATGGATTCTACCGCTTCTGGCAGTAAGCCATTGAGGTTAAATTCATTGCGCTCTTCGATGCTGAAGGCACTGCCTTTATTCAGCAGCGGAAATTCCAGCAATATAGGGCCAGCATAAGGAATATATAGCGGGCGTTTACTTTCGTATTCGAGTTCCATGCAGTCATGCTCCGGTTGCAAGTTTTCCTGGCGCAATAATCAAAGAGTAGGGTGACGCCAGTTTTATTGTGATGACGAAGACCTGGCGCCAGATCCTATGAAATTTCTGGCCGATGTACAGCTTTTGTAAATAAAAGATTTAGAAACTGTTTAAAACCGTGCCTCACCTTACGCTTTTGCCAGCGTAAGGTGCGTCAGGTTATCGCAACCCAGGGCGTGCAGGGTGGCCTGAGTTGCAGAGAACTGATCCAGGGCTGGCTGCGGCGTCTGGGCTAATGCGGCGGCCTGAATATCGTGGCAGGATTCCCCCGCCATATTCAGTAGAATCAGCGCGGCCTGCAAAGGGGGCAGGCTGGGATTGAAGGCGGCGTTTTCTGCATAGCGTCCGCTGAAAATCCGGCCGGAGGCGGTCTGTAACGCCACCCCGCTGAACGCCCGACTGTAAGGCGCATGGCTGCGATTAGCCGCCTTAACGGCGGCCTGAGACAGCGCATCTCCCGTTGCAACATAACCCTGGTCCACATCATCCATCAGGCGTTCGGTGATATTCAGATCGCCTGGGCCGAATGCGTCAGGCAGATAGTGCGCCAACGTATGCACCGCGCGCTGCGGCAGGCTAATGCGAATATCTGTGCCGCTGTTAAGTTCATTCATAAACTGGCGACAGTGACCGCAGGGGGTGTAATTGACAGTAATGGTCTCCAGACGGGATTCACCGCGCAGCCAGGCATGGGTGACGGCGCTCTGTTCAGCATGAACGGTTTGCTGCATGGTCGCGCCGACAAATTCCATATTGGCGCCGAAATACCAGTTGCCGCTGACGCCGCGCGCAATCGCGCCGACGTTAAAATGTGAAAGCGTGGCAACCGCGCAGGCAGCGGCAACCGGCAGCAGCGCCAGCGCCAGCGCATCGGCATCCAGTTGAGTTTGCTCTTGCAACAAGGTGACCTGATCGGCCTGCAGCATCGCGTCAAATCCCGGCTCGCTCAGCACCGGACGCAGCGCGGTTTGCAGAGTGGCTGGAAGTACTTCAAAGGCAGAGTGGAAACGTGGATGCATGGAAGCCTCATTCAATCATCAGGGCAATGTGCCAGACATCGGTTTATATGTGATCTCTGTCTCTCTGACAATGCAACATGTCTTACAGTTTTCAACTTTGCGAGATCTCTCCCAAAGTTTTAGCCAAACCAGTGCAGCAGCAGCGGGAAAATAAAGGGGGCGAGCAACGAGGTGATGATGCCGCAGATCACCAGCGCCAGCGAGCTGAAGGCACCTTCCTGAAAATCAAGTTCCGCTGCCCTGGCCGTTCCCAACGCATGCGAGGCATTGCCAATCGCCAGCCCGCGTGCGGCTTTGCTTTTCACTCCCAGCAGATTAAGCAACATATGACCAAACACGGCGCCCAGCACGCCCGCAATCAGGACACAAATTGCGCTGATGGCGGGAATGCCGTGCAGTGAGGCTGAAACCGCCATGGCGATCGGCGTGGTAACTGATTTCGGCAAAATCGTGGCGGCGATTTCTGGTGTGGCGCCCATCCACAGCGCGATGGCGGTGCCTGAAATCATCGCCGTCAGGCTGCCGATCACGCAGACGCCAATAATGGATTTCCAGCGGGCGCGAATTTGATGCATCTGCTCATACAGCGGCAGTGCCAGGGCCACGACGGCGGGCTGCAACAGTTGATTCAGTATCTCGCTGCCTGCGAAGTAGCGGGCATAAGGCATGTGCAGTAACAGCAGAAGGGGAATAATCACCGCCATGGAGACCAGAAGCGGGTTCAGCAAGGGAATTTTCAGCGTTGCCGCCAGCTTGCGCGCCAGCAAAAAAGCCCCGACAGTGAGGGGCAATGACCACCAGATATCACTCATCGTTGCCCCCTTTGATCACGGGGCGCGAATGCAGCTTATGCGCGCTTAACCCTACAATGGCCAGGACAGAGAAGGTACTGACAAGACAGGAGACCACAACAGGACCGAACTGCGCGGTAAGAATATCGGTGTAATTCATGACGCCAACGCTGATGGGCACAAACAGCAGCGCCATATAGCGAATAATCAGATGGCAACCCGGTTTGACCCAACGCACGGGCAGGATTTGCGATGCAAGCAGCGCAAACAGAATCAGCATGCCAATAATGCTGCCGGGCAGGGTGATGGGCAGCAGCAGGGCCACGCCGTTTCCGGCATATAAGCAAAGATAGATAATGATAAAAGCGCGCAGATAACGCCAACTCATCGTTAGCACGGTGTGCATGACAGGCTCCTGTTTTTAACGGGGTTTATCATACGCACTAACGGTCAGGCCCGCCAGCAATCAGCGGTGTGGCTGAAGCCGCCATCCTCGGCGGTAAACTGCAGAGGATGGCCAACGGACTATTTCACCGGCATGCCGGGCACCGCGCCGCTGTCTACGGACAGGACAAACAGATCTTTGCCGCCGGGACCGGCAGACAGCACCATGCCTTCTGACACGCCAAACCGCATTTTACGCGGCGCAAGGTTAGCCACGATAATGGTCATTTTGCCAACCAGTACCGCCGGATCGGGATAGGCCGCACGAATACCGGAGAAAATCTGGCGCTTCTCGCCGCCCAGATCCAGTTCAAGACGCAGCAGCTTGTCCGAGCCTTCGACGAATTCCGCTTTCTCAATCAGCGCCACGCGCATATCGACTTTGGCAAAATCATCAATGGTAATGGTATCGCCAATCGGCGCATCGGCCAGCGGGCCGGTCGCCGCGGGTTTATTGGCGTCTGCCGCATCCGCTTTTGACGCCTCAATCAGGCCGTCGACCTTCGCCATTTCGATTCGGCCATACAGGGCCTTGAACGGCGCAACCTGATGGTTCAGCAGCGGTTGCTGAATGGCATCCCAGTGCAGCTCAGTGTTCAGGAACGCTTCGGCGCGCGCGCTCAGCGAAGGCATGACCGGTTTCAGCCAGGTCATCAGCACCCGGAACAGGTTAATGCCCATCGAGCAAATGGCCTGCAGGTCTGCATCGCGGCCTTCCTGCTTCGCCACCACCCACGGCGCCTGCTCATCCACATAGCGGTTAGCCAGATCGGCCAACGCCATGATTTCACGAATGGCACGGCCAAATTCACGGCTGGCCCAGGCCTCACCAATCTTCTCAGATGCGTCCAGGAAGGTTTGATACAGCGCCGGATCGGCCAGCTCAGCTGACAGCTTGCCGTCAAAGCGTTTGGTGATAAAACCGGCATTACGTGAGGCCAGGTTGACGACTTTGTTAACAATGTCGGCGTTAACGCGCTGAACAAAATCTTCCAGATTCAGGTCGATGTCATCAATGCGTGAAGAGAGCTTGGCCGCATAGTAGTAGCGCAGGCTGTCGGCATCCAGGTGCTGTAACCAGGTGCTGGCTTTGATAAAGGTTCCACGCGACTTCGACATTTTTGCACCGTTGACGGTGACGTAGCCGTGCACGAACAGGTTAGTCGGCTTGCGGAAACCGCTGCCTTCCAGCATGGCCGGCCAGAACAGGCTGTGGAAGTAGACAATGTCTTTACCGATGAAGTGATACAGCTCCGTGGTGGAATCCTGCTGCCAGAATTCGTCAAAGTTAATATCGCCACGTTTGTCACACAGGTTCTTAAAGGATCCCATGTAGCCGATAGGCGCATCCAGCCAGACGTAGAAATATTTGCCCGGCGCGCCAGGGATTTCGAAGCCAAAATACGGCGCATCGCGCGAGATATCCCACTGTTGCAAACCGGATTCGAACCACTCCTGCATTTTGTTCGCGACCTGCTCCTGCAGTGCGCCAGAACGGGTCCAGGCACGCAACATCTCACTGAACGAGGGGAGATCGAAGAAGAAATGCTCGGAATCACGCAGCACGGGTGTTGCACCCGACACCACAGATTTCGGATCGATCAGTTCAGTCGGGCTGTAGGTCGCGCTGCACACTTCGCAGTTATCGCCGTACTGGTCAGGTGACTTACATTTTGGGCAGGTTCCCTTAACAAAACGGTCAGGCAGGAACATGCCTTTTTCCGGATCGTACAGCTGAGAGATGGTCCGGTTTTTAATGAAACCGTTCTCTTTCAGGCGGCCGTAAATCAGCCCGGCGAGCTCACGGTTCTCATCGCCATGCGTGGAATGGTAATTGTCATAGCTGATGTTGAAACCGGCGAAATCTGTTTCATGCTCCTGCTTCATTTCAGCAATCATCTGCTCCGGCGCAATACCCAACTGCTGGGCTTTCAGCATGATCGGCGTACCGTGAGCGTCATCGGCGCAGATGAAATAAACCTGATTGCCACGCATTCGCTGATAACGCACCCAAATGTCCGCCTGGATATGCTCGAGCATGTGGCCGAGATGAATTGAGCCGTTTGCGTAAGGCAGGGCGCAGGTTACCAGAATTTTTTTAGCGACTTGAGTCATAGTTTGCGTAGCTTTCAGTTAAGTAAAAAAACGGGCTTAGATGGTAACCGATGGGCACAGCCGCGTAAACATAAGGGATTTCCCGTGCGCGACAGCCCGCGAAACGATCGGCATCTGATAGTATTGTTAGTACATCGCTGAAACACAGCGCAGGCCTAGCAGAAAAAGGAGTGGGGATGACAGCGCAATCCCGGGAACCGCATACACCAGAAGCTTTACGCGCCGTTGTGGCCGGCGTACTGAACGGCTTTGAACATCCGACGCTTCAACGCAACCTCATTGCTCTCAAGGCGTTACACCACGTGGCCCTGCTGGACGGCACGCTGCACATTGAACTCCTGATGCCGTTCGCCTGGAACGGGGCGTTTGAAGAGGTGAAAGCTGAAACCAGTGCTGAGCTGCTGCGCCTCAGTGGCGCGCAGGCTATCGACTGGCGTCTCAGTCATGATATCGCCACACTGAAGCGGGTTAAAAATCATCCCGGCGTTAACGGCGTGAAGAACATTATTGCCGTCAGCTCTGGCAAAGGCGGCGTGGGTAAATCGAGCACGGCAGTTAATCTGGCCCTGGCGTTAATCGCAGAAGGGGCACGCGTAGGCATTCTGGACGCCGACATTTATGGCCCGTCCGTGCCCAACATGCTGGGGTGTGAAAAAGAGCGGCCAACGTCGCCAGACGGTAAGCATATGGCCCCTGTTATGTCGCACGGGCTGGCAACCAACTCCATCGGTTATCTGGTAACAGATGATAATGCGATGGTCTGGCGCGGCCCGATGGCCAGTAAAGCGCTCATGCAGCTGCTTACCGAAACCCAGTGGCCAGAGCTGGATTATCTGGTGCTGGATATGCCGCCGGGCACCGGCGACATTCAGCTTACGCTGGCGCAAAGCGTACCGGTCACCGGCGCGCTGGTGGTCACCACGCCGCAGGATATTGCGCTTATCGACGCGCGTAAGGGGATGGTAATGTTTGAGAAGGTGAACGTGCCGGTACTGGGCGTTGTGGAAAATATGAGTATCCATATTTGCAGCGAGTGCGGCCATCACGAGCCAATCTTTGGCACCGGCGGCGCGCAACGGCTGGTGGATGACTATGGTACCCGGCTGCTGGCGCAGCTACCGTTGCATATTCACCTGCGTGAAGACCTCGACGATGGCGAACCCACTGTGATCCGTCGTCCACACAGCGAGTTCGCGGCACTTTATCGCCAGCTTGCCGGCCGGGTGGCGGCTCAGCTCTACTGGCAGGGCGAGGTGATTCCGGGCGATATCGCGTTTCGCGCGCTTTAACGCCCGCTGGCCTCGCTGGTGTAGAGCGATGGCTGAGGATAGTGCATCAGCACATAATTCCCCTGTTCGCTCTCACCCTGCGAAATGATTTTCCAGCCGCGCTGCAAATAAAATGTTTGTGCGGCTTTGTTCATTTCCAGGCACTTTAGCGCGCCCGTCGAGGTGAAGCGCCCCTGAACCTCATTAAGCAGCGCGCTGCCCACGCCACGGCCCTGATAAGCCGGATCGACATACAGGCTGTGCAGAAAATTATCGTTTTCCATCAGCCCGGCAAACCCCACCCGATGACCGTCCAGTTCTGCAACCAGAACCGTCTCGCCGGGGATGATCTGATCGAAATCTTCAAGCTGCCAGTCCTCGTTTTCAATCCAGTCCCAGTTATGGCGGCGCGCCGCCAGATACAAGGTTCGCAAAAAAGGGCGGTCGGCCTCAGTAAACAGTCGAATATGCACATCGCGCTCCATTAATCCTTTTTAACAAACATGGCAGGGATTGCCAAAAAAGCAAAAGCAGAACAAATGTCATCTCTTTCACTGTACACTGCTGGGCGGTGCCTTTCGGGGAGACAGGAACGGGTGGTGAATTTCAGGCGCTGGATTTCACGCATAAGCAAGTAAAACGTGATTTCGCAGCGAGCGTTGCCGCCGTAAAGTCGGTTTTTTCCCTGAAAGATCAAGACGATCGGCGTTTGATAGCTTTCGTTTATTTTATTGATAACGAGGGCTTATTAGATGTTGGCCCGAAAAATTTGTAATCTGCATCACATATTCTAAAGGAGGCCATCACATGTCCATTATCAATACCAAAATTAAGCCGTTCAAAAACAGCGCATTCAAAAACGGCGAATTCATTGATGTAACCGAGAAAGACGTTGAAGGTAAATGGAGTGTTTTCTTCTTCTATCCTGCTGACTTCACTTTCGTTTGCCCAACCGAACTGGGCGACGTAGCGGATCACTACGAAGAGTTCCAGAAAATGGGCGTGGACATCTATTCCGTGTCTACCGATACCCACTTTACCCACAAAGCCTGGCACGGTTCTTCCGACACCATCGCGAAAATCAAATATGCGATGATTGGTGACCCAACTGGCGCGCTGACCCGCAACTTCGACATCATGCGCGAAGACGAAGGTCTGGCGGATCGTGGTACGTTCATCGTTGATCCACAGGGCGTGATCCAGGCAGTAGAAATCACTGCTGAAGGTATCGGCCGTGACGCGTCTGATCTGCTGCGCAAAGTGAAAGCGGCACAGTATGTGGCGTCTCACCCAGGTGAAGTGTGCCCGGCGAAATGGAAAGAAGGTGATGCCACTCTGGCACCGTCTCTGGACCTGGTTGGCAAAATCTAATTTCGCATCGATACGTCGATCATTTTCTCATCGGGTGCTGCGGCACCCGATTTTTTGACCAGGAACTCACTATGCTTGATACCAATTTAAAAACACAGCTCAAAGCCTATCTTGAGAAACTCACCAAGCCTGTGGAGTTGATTGCGACGCTGGATGATGGCGCGAAATCAACGGAGATTCGCAATTTGTTGGTCGATATCGCGAGCCTGTCTGACAAGGTCAGCTTTCGTGAAGAGAACGATCGTCAGGTGCGTAAGCCCTCGTTTTTAATCACTAATCCAGGCGCTGATCAGGGGCCGCGTTTTGCCGGTTCGCCGCTGGGTCATGAATTTACCTCACTGGTACTGGCACTGCTACAGACCGGTGGGCATCCCTCTAAAGAAGCGCAAAGCCTGCTCGACCAGATTGCGGCGCTGGATGGGGATTTCCATTTCGAAACCTATTATTCACTGTCGTGCCACAACTGTCCGGATGTGGTGCAGGCATTAAACCTGATGGCGGTGTTAAACCCACGTATCAGTCACACCGCCATTGACGGTGGCCTGTTCCAGAATGAAATTCAGGAACGCAATGTGATGGGCGTGCCCGCTGTCTATCTGAATGGCAAAGAATTCGGTCAGGGCCGCATGAGCCTGGCGGAGATTGTCAGCAAAGTCGACACCAATGCAGATAAGCGTGCCGCAGAAGAGCTGAACAAGCGTGAGGCTTACGAGGTTCTGATCGTGGGCAGCGGTCCGGCGGGTGCCGCCGCGGCTATCTACTCCGCACGTAAAGGGATTCGCACCGCGTTACTGGGCGAGCGCTTTGGTGGACAGGTGTTGGATACAGTCGATATTGAAAACTACATTTCCGTACAGAAAACGGAAGGGGCCAAACTGGCCGGTGCCCTGCGCGCTCACGTGGATGATTACAACGTTGACATCATTGACAGCCAGAGCGCGATTAAACTGATTCCCTCAGCGGTGAAAGGCGGCCTGCACGCTATTGAAACGGCCTCCGGCGCGGTGCTGAAATCGCGCAGTATCATTCTTGCCACCGGTGCGCGCTGGCGCAACATGGGCGTGCCTGGCGAAGAGCAATATCGCACCAAAGGCGTGACGTACTGCCCACACTGCGACGGCCCGCTGTTTAAAGGCAAACGCACGGCGGTCATTGGCGGCGGTAACTCCGGCGTAGAAGCCGCAATCGATCTGGCGGGCATTGTTGAACACGTGACGCTGCTGGAGTTCGCCAGTGAAATGCGTGCAGATAAAGTGCTGCAGGACAAACTGCGCAGCCTGAAAAACGTGGATGTGATTCTGAATGCACAAACCACGGAAGTGAAAGGCGATGGCAGTAAGGTGACGGGCCTGCAATATCTGGATCGCACTAACCAGACTACTCATGAGCTGGCGCTGTCGGGCATTTTCGTGCAGATCGGTCTGCTGCCTAACACCAACTGGCTGGAAGGCGCGGTTGAGCGCAACAAGATGGGCGAAATCATGATCGATGCGAAATGCGAAACCAGCCTGAAAGGCGTTTTCGCCGCAGGGGACTGCACCACCGTTCCTTATAAGCAGATCATCATCGCCAGCGGTGAAGGAGCAAAAGCCTCACTGAGCGCGTTTGATTACCTGATTCGCACCCAGCCTGCGCACTAAGTTTTACGCGTAAGACGAAAGCCCTGTAACCTGTGTTGCGGGGCTTTTTAATATCCGGCCAGCGTCATCAGCATCATCCATAACGGTGTAGTAATGGCAGCAAAAAGCGTGGAAAACAGCATGCTCGCGGCCGTCGGTCCGGTTATCACATTAAATTTCTGCGACATCAGATAGACGTTCACGCCCACCGCCATGGATCCCAGCAGCACCACCACTTTGCTTTCCAGCGCGGGTAACCCGGTAAGCCAGGCAATAGCCCAGACGCACAGCGGTTGCAGAATCAGTTTCAACGCACAGATGGTGTAACTCTCTTTTAAGCCTTCCCGAATCCGGTAGTGCGCCAGGCTCATGCCAAGGGTAATCAGGGACAGAGGCGCGGCAATCGATGCCAGCATGCGTAGGGGTTCAGCGGCAATAACGGGAAGCGGCCGCTGTAGCAGACTCCAGGTCGTGCCGGACAAAATACCAATGATTAATGGGTTTTTCAGCACGCTGATCAAGGTTCGTTTAAACCCCCCCAGTGAGAAACTGCCCTGTTTGGACCACTCCACCGATACCGTCAGCAAGGTCCAGAGAATCAGGCTGTTAAACACCAGCACCAGCGCGACGGAGGGGAGTGCCGCTTGACCAAGCAGGACGGTAGCAACCGGAATCCCCAGCATCACGTTGTTCGAGAACACGCCGCCCAGGGCAAAAACCGATCCGGCTACGCCATCCAACTGAAACAGGCGCGATGCGACAATCCGTCCCACAATGAAGACCAACAGGCAACTGCCAAAAAACGCCAGCAGCAGGCGTACATCGACCGGTGGACTGTTATAAAAATCACTCATGATGCGAAACAGCATGCAGGGCAGGGCGACATTGAACACAAAACGGTTCATGCCTTCGCTGACGGTAACGGGCCATCTGCCAAACCGGATAAGGCAGAATCCCAGAAAAATCAGGATAAACAACGGGGCGGAAAGGTAGATCTGGTGTCCTAGTGTATCCAGCAGGAATGGCATAAGTGTAAGCAATCCAGTGACTCAGTAACCGCAAGACTATCAAATTGCTTCAACCACGTAACCTGGCAAAACAGGGCGCGCGGTCAGCCAGATCATCCCAGCCAGCGACGCGCCTGATCATCACTGATATCGCGGTAATAAACCCGATGGATAACCGTATCGCAACATTGGCAGCGGGCAGAAAGATAGGTGGAATAATAATATCGGCCAGAAGGAGAAACCGCACCCTGACGGGTGATACTAATGTCGGTCCATCGGTGACGATGAGGAATAAGCGCTAAGAATCGCATCATGCTTCCTGTAAAGGATGAAGTGTTCTGGTAATTTTTAACTATATTATTTGAATATTTATTGTTGCGATGTTGTAGGCAGGCTTGTTAATTTCCGGGCGATGTAATAATGGTGAAAAATATTACTTAATAGTGTTAATAACTCTACTGCTATTACTTGAGAATTTTTAGCCCGCAGCATTAAGCCTTTTTTTGTAGGGAAGGGAGTTGATCCAGATCATGCAAAAGGTTGCAGAGAATTTTTCATATCAACGCAAAGCTTTGCAGAGAGAAACCATAAGGTGATGACGACCCTGATCAGTTGAACAGGCGTTAACGCCATAACGTATCCTGAAGATAGAAGTGGCCAATCAACGGTTGGGTCACGATACTAAGCTCGGGATCACGTTTTTTGAACAGCGGTCAAAAATGCACTCGGCTTGCCACTGACCTTCAGGTGCATAGACGAGATCGGTAAATCCCTCATTAAACTCATCCCATTTTATGATGACTGGCTGATGAGTGTAGTATTGTGCAATATCAAAAAGGGGATAATAACTGGGGTAAATAAAAAAGAGCTTGATATAGTTAATTTCTGTGAGAGAAAGGAACAGTAAGCCAGCGAAAATGAATGGCAGGGAAATAACTTTCGCGACATCTTTCCAACGGCGTTCCCAAATAGATGCAACAAGTTCGCATATTAACCACATTGCCCAACTTATTAATATTAAAGTGCCCCCTATTAAAGAAAAGATAAATGTACCAGAAGACACAGATGTATAAGCCATAATTATCAGAAGTGCAATAATCCACAATCAGCGGTAAGCTAATTAAGCCTTTGATATTAGATGGCGCTTCATCGCTTTTTTGCATTTTTTATTACTCATCATCGGTAATGTTATTCAGCAGGATCGTGATTGAACGTCTGGCTTCGCTATTCGCCGTATCCGCCGGCATGTTAAACGCATGTTGGTAGTAGTGTTCCAGCTCAATAAGGCTATTCTGGTAGCCTTCAGTATGCTGCTTGATAAACTGCTGTGCGTCGTCAGATAAGCTATTTTTTCCGTATTGGATGGACTTTAAATACTTCATGCTGTGACTTAACGTGGCCGACATTTCCGCCCGCGTAATGGCATAAATTGTAAAACGAATGGTCCCTGTGCTAACAGGGGTGGCATCTTCCGCCAGATGAATAAATTGCTTAAACAACGGCAGTGTGGGTTGAGTTTGTTCGCAGTCACTGATGGGGGTTCGGCTGTCAATTGCACCACCGGCCAGCGGTTCCAGCCAGACGATATTTTGTGGATGCCGTAAAAATGCCTCGCAGGGGATAATAAGTGATTCTGGATTATTTTCGGCAATGAGCCAGAGAAACATGCCGAAGTTGTTGGTATTTTCTGCTGCGCTTTCTGCATCAGGAATTTTATCTTCGAATATGTGGTTATCTGTTACTTCGAAAGCGGGTCGAATGAGTTCGGTGACCTTATTATGCCTGGTTGAACCTGCTGGAAGAGAAGTAAACTGATAAATCGCTTCGTATATGTTCACTAACTCGGGATTTGTTTTACGGATTTGCTTAATGGCTTCGCCATGATGGGTATAAAGAACCATGACAGCGAGTTCAAAAAGCCGTTGATCGTAGTATCCTTCAATGCGTTTTTCTTGAGGGTCAGTGAGACACATTTTAGTCAGGTTTTTTAACCATTGCCGTTGTGCGGTAATGAGCCCCGAAGGTCCGGCCGTGGCGTTTTTTTTCGCGAGATCAAAAAAATGCGCCATTAACCGATCTTTTGCCGATAACGTCTGGCTCTGACAAATCACCTTTTCGATTGCGCTGGGATGCGCACATGAAAAACTGGGGGCGGCACTCGCCTGAAATGCCAGCATCAATCCTGACATGAGTAACGCCAGTTTTATAAAATATGCGACCAGGCTGAAGCCAGTTTTCATCAGGATACTCTGAGTAAATAATTGTTATCTCGAGAATAAGCCCAAGAAGGCGTGTTGAATATAAACCCGGATTAAACGATCTGATTTGATGCGGGCAAGGTTGCTTTGCCAGTGGCTCAACCTTATGCTGATGACGGGTAAAGTGAATTTACCTGACGACTCGGGGTGCCCTTCTTTGTGAAGGCTGAGAAAAACCCGTATTACCTGATCTGGATAATGCCAGCGTAGGGAAGTCTGATGCCTGACCGCATTCGCCTTCTTGTCCGCCGGTTGGGAGTTATGATGACACATCAACCGCAACACATTTCTGATGCGCAATGCGCGCCCATTCTGCAACAGTTTCGCCGTCAGTCACCGCTGGTGCACTGTATGACCAACGATGTGGTGCAAACGCTAACGGCTAACGTTTTACTCGCCCTTAATGCCTCTCCGGCCATGGTCATCGACGCTGAAGAAGCGGCGCAGTTTAGCGCGATTGCCGATGCGCTGCTTATCAATGTCGGTACGCTAACCCACGATCGTAAGCAAGCGATGCAGGCTGCGGTGCTTGCAGCAAATCAGGCGGGCACGCCATGGACACTGGATCCGGTGGCGGTCGGCGCGCTGACGCTGCGCACCGCGTTTTGCAAGCAGCTACTCGCGCAGTCGCCTGCAGTGGTTCGCGGCAATGCCTCAGAGATTCTGGCACTGGCGCAGCAGGCAGAAGGCGGACGCGGTGTTGACAGCCTGCATTCGGCCGAAGCCGCACTGCAGGCAGCCCAACAGCTGGCAAAAGCCTCTCATACCTGTGTCGTCGTGACCGGCGAAGTAGACTATGTCACCGATGGGCAGCGCACCTGGGCGATTACGGGCGGCTCGCCGTTAATGACGCGGGTGGTCGGCACCGGCTGTGCGCTTTCAGCGGTGGTTGCGGCCTTTGCCTGTTTGCAAGGTGACCGACTGATCAACATCGCCTGCGCCTGTCGGGTGATGGCGCTGGCTGGAGAAAAGGCCGCGCAGGATGCAGATGGACCGGGTAGCTTTGCGCCTGCTTTCCTGGATGCACTCTGGACGCTGGAGGCACCTGATGAAACGCATTAATGCCCTGACGATTGCGGGGACCGATCCCAGCGGCGGGGCCGGTATCCAGGCCGATCTGAAAACCTTCTCTGCACTGGGCGCTTACGGTACCAGTGTGATCACGGCGCTGGTGGCGCAGAATACCTGCGGCGTGCAGTCGGTATACCCTGTTGCGCCAGAGTTTGTGACCGCCCAGCTGGACTCGGTGCTGGATGATGTGCGCATCGACAGTGCGAAGATTGGCATGCTGTCTGAAACAGAAATTGTCGAGCGGGTGGCCCATGGCCTGCAGCGGCGGGAAATTCCCTTTGTGGTGCTGGATACGGTGATGGTGGCTAAAAGCGGCGATGCCCTGCTGAATCCGGATGCGATTGCCTGTGTGCGAGAGCGTTTATTGCCAAAGGTGTCATTGATTACGCCAAACCTGCCCGAAGCCGCTGCACTGCTGGGATGCCAGGTTGCCCTCAATGAAGATGAGATGCTCACCCAGGGCGAAGCGCTACTGGCGCTGGGCTGCCAGGCAGTGCTGATGAAAGGCGGTCATCTCGATGGTGATGAAAGCCCGGACTGGCTGCTGACCCGGGCAGGGCGTCAGCGCTTTAGCAGCGTGCGGGTAAACACGCGTCATACGCACGGCACTGGCTGTACGCTGTCCGCCGCGCTCGCGGCCTTACGTCCCCGGCATGACAGCTGGGAAGCGACGATCAGTGAAGCGAAAGCCTGGCTGCAGCAGGCATTACTGGCGGCAGATTCGCTGGAAGTGGGCAACGGGATTGGGCCGGTGCACCATTTCCATCAGTGGTGGTAGCCCATCGTGTTTCGCCTTGCAGACTGGCAAGGCGTTAATCCTCTTCAAACCAGGCGCTGTTTTGCTTGATGACTGGGGTGATCGAAAACATCATGGCCTGCAAATGATGGCGCAACGCCGCCTCAGCCTTGACGGGATCGTTTGCCTTCAGCGCCGCAAAAATAGCATCATGCTGTTCTATCAGGGTTTCGGCGGGCGCAACGTCATTCAGGGTTAAATAGCGTACCCGATCCATGGTGGCTTTGATGTTTTCAACCGTTTCCCACGCCAGCGGACAGCCGATGCTCTCAGCGATGAGGCGATGAAACTCATCGTCCAGGCTTAAGAACATCTGGCTATCGCCACGGGCAGCGGTGATGCGTTGCAGTTGCAGGTTATGCTCCAGCGCCATCAGCCCTGACTCTTCGATTTCCTCAGCAGCGCGACGGACCACGGCAATCTCCACGGCCTCACGAATGAAACGACCATCTTCGACCCGTTTAGCCGAGATCCTGCGCACAAAGGTGCCGCGCTGCGGCAGGATCTGAACCAGACCGGCCTCCGCGAGCTTGATAAAGGCTTCCCGCACCGGCTGACGTGAGAGGTTGAACCGGGCGGAAACCTCTTTTTCCGAGAGCAGTGCGCCCGGCTGAATTACGCACGTCACGATATCGCGGCGCAGATAGCGATAAACCTGCTGATTCACCGGTTCGCTGGTGGTAATGGTGTAAGAAAGTGTCATATCGCTGTCCGTTTTATCTTCGGCCTGGCATCAGGCGATCGTATCAGACCTCAGGACCGGCAATGGCCTGCTGAACGCTGGCACGGGCTCCCTGAGCGGCAAGCTGCAGGTAACAGGCGGTAAGTTGTTTCACCAGCGCATCGTTTTTAGCAAGATCGTCGCCAAATACCCTGCTGATGTTGAGTAACGCCCGCACGCGAGCTTCACCGTCATCACTTTCCGCTACGCAAGTGGCCAGTTGTGCGTTCAGCGGATCGCGGATCTCGATGGGCTCGCCTTTTTCGTCCACTGCGCTGACATAGCGCATCCAGGCCGCGATGCCCAGCAGCAGCAAGGGACACGGCGTGCCGTGGTCCAGATGCCAACGCAGGCTGTCGAGAAAGCGCTGGGGCAGCTTCTGGGTCCCGTCGGTCGCAATCTGATAAGTCCGATGCTTAATCGCCCGATTGGCAAAGCGGGCGATAAGCGCATCGGCATAGGCGGATAAATCGACATCCTGAATGGTCAGCGTAGGTGCCTGCTCATTGACCATCAGCGCCCGTGCCGCTGCGCGAAACGCGTCATCAGCCATACAGTCGCTGATGTGTTCGTAACCGGCAAGATAGCCAAGGTAAGCTAAAAACGAATGGCTGCCATTGAGCATGCGCAACTTCATCTGCTCAAACGGCAGAACATCCTGCACCAGTTGAGCGCCCGCTTTATCCCAGTCCGGTCGGCCGCTGACAAAATGGTCCTCGATCACCCACTGGAAAAAAGGTTCAGCTTCAACGGCGACCGGATCCCGTGAACCGATGCGCTGTTGCAGGGCGTCAAATGCCGCGTCATTCATGGCGGGCACGATACGATCCACCATGGTGGAGGGAAAGGTGAGGTTCTGTTGGATATAGTCAGCCAGGGAGGCATCGTAGTGCCGGGCCAGCTGCATCACGACATTACGGGTTACGCGGCCGTTTTCTGGCATATTGTCGCAGGACATCACGCTAAATGGCGCGACTCCCCGTTCACGGCGGCGGCGGATTGCCGCGACAATCAGACCCGGCAGAGAGTGCGGCTGGTCCGGCTGCGCCAGATCGTGCTGAATATCCGCGTGCTGAACGTCAAGGTCGCCGCTGGCGGGCAGATGACAGTAGCCTTTCTCTGTCACGGTCATTGATACAATCGCCACGTCAGGCTGACACAGCGCCTCAATGACGGCCTCGATACCGTCCGTTTTGCCATGCAACGCGGACGTGATAATGCCGATTACACGGGTTTCTACAGCATCGTCGCTCTTTTCTGTCAGCGTGTAGAGCAGGTCCTGTTCCCGCAGCGCCTGAATAAGAGCGCCGCTGTTCAAATTCACCTCGCAGTAACCCCAGTCGCTGCCCAATTCAGCCAGCTTATCGCTACATAACGCCTGGTGGGCGCGATGAAAGGCACCAAACCCGATGTGTATCATTCGGGTCTTAAGCTGGCTACGGTCGTAGGCGGGGCGCTTAACATCAGCGGGAAGGTGGTCAGTTTGCAGCATCATGCATCCTTGTGGCGGAGGGAGCGACAGGCCATTCCGGCGGTAAGGATGAAAAATTACGCGCCCCGCGACTACCATACAAGTTGGCGTGACGAAATTGTGAATGCAATCACGAACTGTTTACATCTAAGCCGGGAGTCTTCACTCCCGGTTAACTTAGCTCAGCAACGCGCACTGCGGTGGCAGGCGACAGCTTAGCGCACCTGGCATAACATCAATCGTAAACTCCTGTCCGGACAGCGGTTCGCCATCCAGATTAAACGTCATCTCATGCGATGAGCGGATCGTCAGGGACGATAGACGGGTGGAAATAATGCTGGGATTGTCCTCATCGCCGCCGGTCAGTGAGTGCAGCAGGGTAGGCAGTAACTCCTGCGCGGTGACCACGCTGATGTCGAGCAGGCCGTCGTTGATCAACGCAGCGGGACACAAACGCTGACCGCCGCCAGCCTGACGGCCGTTACCAATGCCAATGACCAGCGCATCACCCTGCCAGCTAAAATCAGGTCCGGTGATTTCACAGCTGTCGGGCTTGAGCGTGTCCATGCGCATCAGCCCGTGAATGAAGTAAGAAACGCCACCCAAGGCCGACTTCAGTTTTTCCGGCGTTTCAGTGGTAATACGTGTACCGAAGCCGCCGGTCGCCATATTGATAAAGTAGTGATGCTGATTTACCCGGGCCAGGTCGATATCGTAGGCTTTGCCCTGAATCGCCAGACGCAGCGCAGGCTCGATTTCTTCAGGAATGCCGACGCTGGTCGCAAAATCGTTGGCCGTCCCCAGGGGAATAATGCCTAAGACAGGACGGTCGGCGACGTTGACGGACGCCAGGGCGGTGGCGATTTCATTGACGGTGCCATCGCCGCCGCCTGCCACCACGGTTTCAGCCTGTAATTCCAGGGCTTCTTCGACGTAGCGCTCGCCGTCGCCTTTTTCATACGTCACGCGCACGGCAATGTTGTAGCCCTCATCGCGTAGCTTAGTGACCGCTTCACGTAGATCATCATTGCCTGCGCCTTTACCGTTCAGGATCAGCAGCGTAAGCGATTGTTTGTCCATTATCTGTTCCTTGGAGATCTAAAGCGTAGTGAGTGGTTATAGCATAGCCGGAGAAGAAAAATGATTGGCGAAAAGGAGAAAAAAGAAAACCCGCACGGGGGAGCCGGGCGGGTGAATGAGGTGGATCCAGTTACAGCTGCTGATAATTGTTACTCATTGGTAGCAGGCAGCACTATAGAACAGCAAAATTAAGCCGTCTGTGATCCTACTCTTGCTTTTGTCAAAATGTGTCAAGCTGGCACGCGCGTGGCGTGCGGATCGCGTGTATCCTGACCCGCAGTAAAGTTGCGCAGCAGCAACGCAAATTGCAGGTCAACATCAGGCGGCACCTTCATCCAGACGCGATGTCCGTCTCCCGGCGCCACCTCCGTCGGCTCGCCCCGGCTGTTTTGCAGGGCATCCAGCGTACAAATCAGGTTGCCGGCGGGCGTCATGATCTCCAGGCTGTCGTGCAGGGCAAATTTATTTTTCACCACCACTTCCGCCCAGCCATCACGCAGCTCGCCGCTGAATTCGCCGACAAACTGCTGACGTTCCGAGATGGAATAGCCGTTCTGGTAATTCTGGTAGCTGTCATGGGTATGACGGCGTAAAAAGCCTTCGGTGTAGCCGCGATGCGCCAGGCCCTCCAGCGTTTCCAGCAGAGCGGGATTAAAGGGTTTGCCCTCGGCGGCATCGTCAATGGCTTTGCGATAGACCTGAGCGGTGCGAGCGCAGTAATAGTAGGATTTGGTCCGGCCTTCAATTTTTAATGAGTGAACGCCCATCTGGCTGAGCCGTTCAACATGCGCCACGGCACGCAAGTCTTTCGAATTCATAATGTAGGTGCCGTGCTCATCCTCAAAGGCACTCATCATCTCACCGGGTTTCATCTTCTCTTCCAGCAGAAACACCTTGTCGCTGGGTTGGCCGATGCCCAGGGTTGGCGTGACGTCCTGCACGGTAACCGGCTGATGGATTTCAACAATATTCCCCACCTCATCCTGCTTAGCCTCCTGCAACTGGTATTCCCAGCGGCAGGCATTGGTACAGGTTCCCTGGTTAGGATCGCGCTTATTCATGTAACCGGAAAGCAGGCAGCGCCCGGAATAGGCCATACACAGCGCACCGTGTACGAACACTTCCAGCTCCATTTCAGGCACCTGCTGGCGAATCTCGGCGATCTCTTCCAGCGACAGTTCACGTGACAAAATCACCCGACTTAGCCCCATTTGCTGCCAGAACTTCACCGTTGCCCAGTTAACGGCATTGGCCTGAACGGATAAGTGAATGGGCATGGACGGAAACGCCTCACGCACCAGCATGATTAATCCGGGATCGGACATAATCAACGCGTCCGGCTGCATCTCAATCACCGGCGTTAAGTCGCGGATAAAGGTTTTCAGCTTGGCGTTATGCGGGGCAATATTCACAACGACGTAAAACTTTTTACCCAGTTCATGGGCTTCATTAATGCCCTTCGCCAGGTTTTCATGGCTGAACTCGTTGTTACGCACGCGCAGGCTGTAGCGCGGCTGGCCGGCGTACACGGCGTCCGCGCCGTAGGCAAAGGCGTAACGCATATTCTTCAGCGTCCCGGCTGGAGAAAGCAATTCTGGTTTCATGATGAACTCACTGATATCAGGTCAGCATGCCGCCTGGGCGGCACGTGCAGGGCTAAACCCTGCAAAAGATGCGGAATTGTAGGCAGTGAGAAAAAGGAAGTAAATTGATCTGAATCAATCTAAATCAAATGACAGATATCGGCTTCCCAGCGATAGCCCATGCCGTACACGGCGCGGATAAAGGGCTGCTCGCTGTCCAGATTTTCCAGCTTCCTGCGCAGGTTCTTGATATGGCTGTCGATGGTGCGGTCGGTGACCACGCGATAATCATCATAAAGATGGTTTAACAGTTGCTCACGGGAAAAGACTTTCCCCGGCTCAAGGGACAGCGTTTTTAACAAACGAAATTCCGCAGGGGTTAAATCGAGCGGCTCATCGCGCCAGCTGGCCTGAAAGCGGCTTTCGTGCACTTTCAGCAGCGATGCGACCGGCGCGTCTTCTGGCGAGCGTTTGACGCGACGCAAAATGGTTTTGACGCGCGCAACCACTTCCCGCGGGCTGAACGGCTTACAGACATAGTCGTCTGCGCCAATTTCAAGGCCGAGAAGGCGATCGATCTCTTCCGTACGCGCGGTCACCATAATAATCGGCAGTTCAGAGTCGCGCCGGATTTCACGGCACAGCGTCAGCCCGTCTTTACCTGGCAGCATCAAATCCAGCAGGATAAGATCGGGCGGCGTCTGGTTAACATAATCCAGTACTTCATTGCCGTGCGCCAGGTGATGAGTCCGGTAGTTAGATGCCTGTAAATAATCAATCATCAGTTGTGCCAGCTTGGGTTCATCTTCAACCACAAGGATCAGCGGATACGCGTTTTCCTGATTCATAGTCTTCTAAACGGGAGGAACATAACGCAATTGTAGCGCGATTTTCAGTCCACCTAAATCAGCGTGCGTCGCGGTTATCGTGCCGCCATGCGCATCAACGATGTTTTTACAGATAGCCAGGCCCAGCCCCGAGCCGCCGCTGGCGCGATTGCGTGAACCTTCGGTACGGAAAAAACGCTCAAAAATTTTGGCCTGCTGCTCGCCATCCACCCCGGGTGCGCTGTCTTCAATGATGACTCGCCAGTCGGGCGCGTCATACCAAAGACGTACCCGGACCTCGCCACCGGCATCGGTGTAACGCAGGCTGTTTTCCAGCAGGTTGATAAACAACTGCATCAGGCGATCGGGATCGCCAAAGAAAGGAGCTTCTTCAGGCATGTCCAGATGCAGCGTTAACTCATGAGCCCGGTAGCGCTCAGTAAAGTTGCCTGCGCTGACCTCAATAAGCTGCACCAGATCCGTCGCCTGCTTGCGGTAGGCCAGCGCGCCGACGTCAGAAAGAGAAAGCTGATGTAAATCGTCAACCAGCTTGGTTAACAGGGCAACCTCACTTTGCAATGAGGTAATGGCGTCGGGCGTCAGCTTACGAACGCCATCCTGCATGGCTTCCAGTTCACCGCGTAAAATAGCCAGCGGCGTGCGTAACTCATGGGAGATATCGGCCATAAATGCCCGGCGCATACTCTCATTTTTTTCCAGCGAACGGGCTAACAGGTTAAAGTCATGGGCCAACTGACCCAGCTCATCCTGACTGCTGACCTCAACCCGGGTGGCTAAATTACCTTCGGCAAGATGATGGGTGCCGTCCACCAGCCTTTTGACCGGCGCCAGTAGGCCCCGCGCCATCAGCCAGGTCACCAGCGCGGCAAGCAGGGTAGAGAGGCCAACGATATACCAACTGGTTCGTCGCTGTTGCTGGTCAAAATTAATATCGGTACTGCGCGTCAGGCGTTCAGGCGGGGAGCTGATTATCCAGCCCACGATTTTGCCGTTGCTGGTGGTGATGTTATGACGTATGCCTTCTGGCGGCACCTGTGAACGTGGGCCTACCATCACTTTGTACTGCTGATCGAGCACCCAGAACTGGGTTCGCCAGCCGTGCGGCGGAAGCTGATTACTGCTGTCGGGATTTTGTTCCAGCGATCGCAGCATGGTAAAAATCAGTCGGTCATTATTACGCAGAAAGTCCCAGTTACCATGCTGCTCGTACTGATCGGCCAGCGCTGCACCCAGCAAATTCAGTCGCTGTTCATTACCACGTTTAATGTAGTCCACGAAGCCATGCTCAAAACTCAGCCTGACGCCCCAGTGCATGGTGATCAGCACCAGCATGCAGGTGGAAAAAATAGCCATAAACAGCTTGGCACCAATGCCAACGCGCAGAAACGATCTCATTCACTTCTCCGGCGCCGCAGATCGACGCTTTTACTCTCTTCTTTCGGAACGCGCCAGAACACCAACGCAGGCAGAATAATAATCAGGGCCATACAGAGATAAACGTAGATAAAGGCCTGATGGCTTAGCCCGTGGTGCCCCAGCGCCGACTGGCCGAAGGCGCCCAGCAGCAGGCCCGCAACGGTAACGCCGATACTCATGGATAGCTGCATGATCATGGATAACAGACTGTTGCCGCTGGAGGCCAGTTCGTCCGGCAGCTCCTTTAGCGTCAGCGTATTCATTGAGGAGAAGCGAATGGCATTCACCATGCCCTGCAGAAACAACACCAGCGGCAACATGGCCGTCCAGCCCAGCATCGCCACCAGCGGAAACAGTAAGACCACCAGCGCCAGGCCCACCGTCGATCCCACCAGCACGTTGCGGTAGCCAAACAGGTTAACGATACGGACCACGATGCGTTTCATGCCCATATTTCCCAGCACCATCGCAATCATCATCAAACCGGCATGAAACGGGCTGAAACCCATGCCGATCTGTAAAAAAAGCGGCGTCATAAACGGCAACATTCCGCTGCCGATGCGGCCCGCCAGGCTACCGAGTAAGCCAATAGAGAACACCCGATTATCAAACAGCTTCAGGCTAAACAGCGCATCGTCGTTATGGCGCGCATGTAACAGGTAAAACAGCAGTGACCCCATTCCTGTCAGAATCATCGCCGCCAGCAACAACGCAGAGCCGCCGCTGCTGCGCTGACCATCAAGGGCCAGCGTCAGGGTTGCCATACCGACTGCCAGCAGGATAAAACCCAGAAAATCGAAGCGTCGTGGCGGCATGGCGTAGTTGGGTAACAGCTTTAAGGTGGCGATGGCGCCGATCACACCAACCGGGATGTTAATCAGGAAAATCCAGTGCCAGCTGGCATATTCCACCAGCACTCCGCCAAGCGCCGGACCCAGTAGCGGACCCACCTGGCCGGGCAGGGTGACGAATGTCATTGCAGACATATATTGATCGCGCGGCACAATGCGCATCACCGTCAGGCGACCCACCGGCACCATCATGGCGCCGCCGATGCCCTGCAGTACCCGCGCGACGAGCAACTGATCCAGCGTGTTCGATAACCCGCACATCAGCGACCCCAGGCTAAACAGAACGATGGCGCTAAAGAAGATATTTCTGACGCCAAACCGATCGGCCAGCCAGCCGCTCAGCGGCAGCGTCACCGCCACCGTTAACACATACGCGACAATGACCGAATGCATATGCAGCGGGCTCACGCCCAGCTCCTGAGCCATTGACGGGATCGCCGTGTTGACGATCGTGGTATCCAGCGCCTGCATAAAGAAGCCAAAGGCGACAATCCATAACTGCCAGCGGACAGTTACGCTCTGCATGATAGTGACCCCTTAATGCTGAGTGGCATTGATCGTCTGGGTGCGCTTTTTACGACGCAGTTTATCCATCATTAAGTACACCACCGGCGTGGTATACAGGGTGAGCAACTGACTCATGATCAGGCCACCCGCAATAGTAATGCCTAACGGCTGGCGCAGTTCCGCGCCATCTCCGCTGGTCAGCACCAGCGGGAGTGCGCCAAACAACGCTGCCAGAGTGGTCATTAAAATAGGGCGGAAACGCAGCAGGCAGGCCTGAAAAATGGCATCGCGCGGACTCAGGTTACCGTTGCGCTCTGCCTCAAGAGCAAAGTCCACCATCATGATGGCGTTCTTTTTCACGATCCCGATCAATAACAGAATACCGATCAGGGCAATCAGGCTGAACGGCGTATCAAACAGCGCCAGTGCCAGCAGCGCACCGACGCCCGCCGAAGGCAGGGTTGAAAGGATGGTTAACGGGTGCACATAGCTTTCATAAAGAATGCCCAGCACAATGTAGACCGCCGCAATGGCGGCCAGCATCAGCCACAGCTGGCTGCTCTGTGACTGCTGGAAAGCCTGCGCGGTACCAGCGAAGCTGCCACGCACGCTGGAGGGTACGCCCAGCGCGGTCATGGTGCGCTCAATGGCCTCCGACGCCTGCGACAGCGACACGCCTTCTGGCAGGTTAAAGGAAATGGTCGATGCGGCAGACAGCCCCTCGTGGTTGACCGACAAAGGTGCGTTAGCCGGTTGCCACTTGGCGAACCAGGCGAGCGGAATCGGTTTGCCCTCGCTGTTGATCACAAACATCTGATTCAGGGCGCTAATGTCCTGGGTGTAACGGGGATCCACTTCCATGACGACCTTGTACTGGTTCAGCGGCTGATAAATAGTGGAAATCTGCCGCTGCCCAAAGGCATCATTTAACAGGGCGTTGGCTTCTGAAACGTTGATCCCCAGCCGGGCCATGCTGGCGCGGTCATAGGTCAGGGCCATTTCACTGCCCTTATCCTGTTGGTCGGAGTTGACGTCAGCCAGTTCCGGCAGGGCAGTAAAGGCCTGACGGATTTTAGGTTCCCAGGTGCGCAGCGCAGCAAGGTCGTCTGACAGCAGCGAGTACTGATAGCTGGCATTGGCTTCGCGACCGCCCACTCGGATATCCTGCACCGCATTAAGATACAGATTGGCACCGGGTTCGTTCGCCAGTTTGGCACGCAGGCGGGCAATCACCGCCTGCGCCGTGTCTTTCCGTTCAGACAGGGGTTTCAGAGAAATAAACATCAACCCCATGTTGGTGCGCATGCCGCCGGTAAAGCCTACCACGCTGGAAACGTCCGGATCGGCGCCAACAATTTTCATGAAATCTTCCAGCTTGCCGCGCATCGCCTGGAACGAAATACTTTGGTCGGCCGAAATAAAGCCAGACAGGCGGCCGGTGTCCTGCTCGGGCAGGAAGGTTTTGGGAATACTGATAAACAGCCATACCGTCAGAGCCACGGTGCCCACCAGCAGGAGCAGCACCCAGCGGGCATGATTGAGCACAACGGTCAGCGAGCGGGCATAACCGCGCTGAACCGCCAGCAGCAGCCGTCCAACGCCCCGTCGCTGAGGTTGACTGCGCGGCGCGTGGGGTTTGAGCAGATAAGCACACATCATTGGCGTGAGCGTGACCGAGACAAACAGGGAAATCAGAATGGCGACCGACAGGGTGATTGAGAATTCGGCAAAAAAGCGACCAATCAATCCGCCTGTCATGAGCAGCGGCAGGAAGACCGCGATTAAGGAGAGGCTCATCGACAGCACGGTAAAGCCGACTTCACGCACCCCTTTCAGTGCGGCCGCCATCGGTTTCATCCCGGCTTCCACATGGCGGGCGATGTTTTCCAGCACCACAATCGCATCATCCACCACAAAACCCGTGGCGATCGTCAGGGCCATCAGCGACAGGTTATTCAGGCTAAAGCCGCACAAATACATTGCGGCGAAGGTGCCGATCAGGGATACCGGCACGGCAACGGCGGGGATCAGCGTGGCGCGGCCGGAGCGTAAAAACACGAACACCACCAGAATGACCAACGCAACGGCAATCATCAGCGACTGCTCCACTTCCTCAAGAGAGGCGCGGATGGTAGGGGAGCGGTCCTGAGCCACCTCAAGGTTGATGGCAGCCGGAATGATCTCGTGCAGTTCGGGCAGTTCGGCACGAATGCGATCCACCGTTTCAATCACGTTCGCATCGGCGGTTTTTCGTATCACCAGTAACACTGCCGGTTTACCGCGCGACATCCCGGCGTTGCGCACGTCCTGGACTGAATCCTGCACCGTGGCAACATCCGACAGGCGCACCGCCGCGCCGTTGTTGTAGTGCACCACCAGCGGCTGATATTCACTGGCAGTTTGTAGCGCATCGTTAGTGCGCAGCTGCCAGCGCTGCTGGCCGTCTTCCACCGCGCCCTGTGGGCGGCGCTGGTTGGCGTTGGAAATCGTCTGCCGTACTGCATCCAGCGAAACGCCCTGGTTAAACAGCGCCTGCGGATTCAACGCCACGCGCACCGCGGGCAAAGAGCTGCCGCCCACGGTCACATCGCCCACGCCGTTAATCTGCGACAGCTTCTGCGCCAGCTGTGTGGACGCGTAATCGTAAAGCTGAGCCGGGCTGTACAGGTCTGAGGTCAGCGTCATGATCATGATCGGTGCATCAGACGGGTTCGCTTTGCGGTAGGTCGGGCGCGAAGGCATTCCCGTGGGAAGCAGACTCTGCGCGGCATTGATCGCCGCCTGCACATCCCGCGCCGCGCCATTGATGTCACGATCGAAATCGAAAACCATAATGATGCGGGTCGATCCCAGGGAGCTGGTGGAGGTCATCTCACTCACGCCCGCGATGCGGCCCAGCGAGCGCTCCAGCGGCGTGGCAACCGAGGAGGCCATGGTTTCCGGCGAGGCTCCGGGCAGAGAAGCCGACACCATTATGACCGGAAAATCCACCTGCGGCAGCGGCGCGACCGGCAGCAGGCGGAACCCCAGTATCCCCGCCAGCGCAATCGCCAGCGTGAGCAGCGTGGTGGCTACCGGCCGATGGATGAACAGCGCAAAGAACTTCACGACGGTTCCTCCGTGTGACCGATGCGGCGACGCAGATTGTGCGCCAGACGGTCAAACAGCAGATAAATCACCGGTGTGGTAAACAGGGTCAGAACCTGGCTCAGTATCAGGCCGCCGACCATGGCAATCCCCAGCGGTTGCCGTAATTCTGCGCCAACGCCGGTGCTGAGCATCAGCGGTAACGCCCCCAGCAGCGCCGCCAGGGTGGTCATCAGAATGGGGCGGAAGCGCAGCAAACAGGCCTGGTAAATGGCATCATAGGGCTTCATGCCCTGTTCCCGCTCGGCGGCCAGGGCGAAGTCAATCATCATGATGGCGTTCTTTTTCACGATACCAATCAGCAAAATGATGCCGATGATCGCCACAATATCCAGCTCGTTACCGCTTATCATCAGGGCCAGCAGCGCACCTACGCCCGCAGTAGGTAGCGTTGAAAGAATGGTAATGGGATGGATAAAACTCTCATACAGGACGCCCAGGACGATGTACATCGCCACGACCGCCGCCACAATCAGCCACACCGTGCTGGTCAATGCGGCCTCAAAGGCCAGCGTGCTGCCCTGGAACTGGGTCATCACCTCTGACGGCATGCCAAGCTGTTCCTCGGCCTGGATGATGGCTTTTGTTGCGTCTTCCAGAGAGTAGCCTTTTGCCACATCAAACGAGAAAGTGGCAGACGGAAACTGGCTCAGGTGATTGATCGTTAAGGGCGCATGGCGTTGCTCAATACTGGCGATAGCATTAAGGGGAACGCTGCCGCCATCGGTACTGGTCAGGCGAATGCCATCCAGACTTTGCAGGCCCTGGATCGCGCTGTTGTCCTGTTCCAACACCACGCGGTACTGATTTGCTTGGGTATAAATGGTGGAGATCAGCCGCTGACCAAAGGCGTCGTAGAGCGCATTGTCCACATCTGCCATGCTGATGCCCAACCGGCTGGCGCTGTCGCGATCGACCTTGATATAGGCTTCCAGGCCCTGATCCTGCCAGTCGCTGCTGACATCACGCAGCGCGGGCAGTTTCTGCAAGGCACTTACCAGCGCGGGCACCCAGGTGCTGAGTGAGTCCAGCGACCCGGACTGCAGCGTGAACTGATAGGGCGTTCGGCTGGCCTGGGTATCGATTGTCAAATCCTGAACCGCCTGCAGCCATAACGTCACGCCGGGGATTTTGTTGACTTGCTGTTGCAGGCGTTGCTGAATCTCAGGAATACGTTCGCTGCGCGCATCCAGCGGTTTAAGGTTTATCTGCAACCGGGCACTGTTAAGGGATGGATTGGTGCCGTCCACGCCCACAAACGAGGTGAGACTTTGCACCGCCGGATCTTTCATAATCACCGAGGCGACGTCGCGGGTGCGTTCCGCCATACTGGCATAGGACACCGACTGCGGGGCCTGCAGGGTGCCCTGAATAATGCCGTTGTCCTGCTGCGGGAAAAACCCTTTGGGAATGGCGATCCATAACAGCACGGTAAGCAGCAGGGTTCCCAGCGCCACGGACAGCGTCAGCCAGGGATGATTGAGCACCCGGCTCAGCCCCCGGCCGTAAACCGCGATGATACGATCAAACATCGCTTCGCTGGCGCGGGAAAAGCGGTTCTGCCTGCGCAGTGATTCGGCGCTGAGCATTCGTGCACACATCATCGGCGTCAGGGTGAGCGACACCACGGCCGAAATCAGAATCGCCACCGCCAGCGTAACCGCAAACTCCCGGAACAGACGACCAATCACATCGCCCATAAACAGTAACGGGATCAATACCGCAATCAGTGAAAAGGTCAGCGAGATAATGGTAAAGCCGATTTCGCCGGCGCCCTTCAGGGCGGCGGTCATGGGTTTTTCGCCTTTCTCGATATAGCGTGAAATGTTCTCGATCACGACGATGGCATCATCCACCACAAAGCCTGTGGCGATGGTGAGCGCCATCAGCGTCAGGTTGTTGATCGAAAACCCCAGGAAGTACATCGCGGCGAAGGTGCCGATCAGCGACAGCGGCACCGCCACGGCCGGAATAATGGTTGCAGGGACGTTGCGAAGAAACAGGTAGATAATCATCACCACCAGCCCCATCGCCAGCATCAGTTCATGCTGTGTGTCAGTGACCGACGCGCGAATATTGGTGGTGCGGTCTGTCACCAGCTTCACGTCTACGGATTTAGGCAGGCTGGCAATCAGCGACGGCAGCATGGCACGAATGTTATCGGCCGTGGCGATAATGTTGGCACCGGGTTGGCGCTGCACATTCAGCACGATAGCCGGTTCACGATTAGACCAGGCCCCCAGCCAGCTGTTTTCTGCGCCCTGATCGATGGTCGCCACGTCGGCCAGCCGCACCGGGGCGCCATTTTTATAACTGACGATCAGCTGGCGATAATCCTCCACGGATTTCATCTGATCATTGGCGGAAAGGGTGACCGAGCGGGTAGGGCCATCCAGGCTGCCTTTCGCGGAGTTAACGTTAGCATTCGTGATGGCCGTACGTACCGCTTCACTGGTCAGCCCCATAGCGGCCAGCGCCTGGGTGTTCATTTTCACGCGCACGGCGGGACGTTGACCGCCCGTCAGCGTGACCAGACCAACGCCCGTGACCTGGGATATTTTCTGTGCCACGCGCGTTTCCACCATATCCTGCACCTGGGTTAATGGCATGCTGGTGGTGGTGACGGCCAGGGTCATGATCGGCGGATCGGCCGGGTTCACTTTGCTGTAAACCGGCGGGTTAGGCAGATCGTTGGGCAGCAGGTTGCTGGCGGAGTTGATCGCCGCCTGCACTTCCTGCTCTGCCACGTCGAGCGGCAGGGTCAGCTGAAACTGCAGAGTAACGATGGAGGCGCCGCCAGAACTTTGTGATGCCATCTGCTTGAGTCCGGACATCTGGCCGAACTGACGTTCAAGGGGCGCGGTAATCGAAGAGGTCACCACATCCGGGCTGGCCCCGGGATAGAGGGTAACGACCTGAATGGTGGGATAGTCCACTTCGGGCAGGGCGGAGACCGGCAAAAAGCGGTAACCCAAAATCCCAGCCAGAAGAATGGCGATCATCAGTAAGGTCGTTGCGACCGGACGCAGGATAAACTGGCGTGACGGCCCTCCGCTGTGGTCAGGAGGCATAACCTGCATTACTCAGATTCCCCTTTTGACGGCAAGCTGGCACGGGTCTCTTTTGTGGCGCGACTCTGCGCGGCAACCACTTCGACTTTTGCCCCTTCCGTCAGGCGGTCCAGCCCGTCGGTAACAACGCGGTCGCCTGCGTTGAGTCCGGCGCTGATTACCACTTTTTGGCTGTCCTGCAGTCCGGCGGTTACGCTTTTCTTACTGACCTTGTCTTCATTGTTGATCACCCAGACAAAGTGGCCTTCATTGCCCATTTGCAGCGCAGCGGCAGGAATAACCACTGCATCCTGCAAGGTATTCACCTTCAGCCGGGCGTTAACGAACTGGTTCGGGAAGAGCAGGTCATCCTGATTATCAAAGCGCGCTTTGATTTTGATCGTACCGGTCGTGGCGTCGATCTGGTTATCCAGACTGAGCAGCTTACCGCGGGTGATTAAATGTTGATTGCTGCGATCCCAGGCTTCTACCAGCAAGGGTTCACCACTTTTCTGCGCCTGCATGATCTGACTAATATTATTCTCAGCGACGCTGAACACCACGTCCACCGGATGCGTTTGCGTAATCACCACTAAGCCATTGGTATCGCCGCTGGTAATGTAGTTGCCAATATCAACCTGCTTCAGGCCTACACGGCCATCAATCGGCGAGGTGATGCGGCTGTAAGTCAGATTCAGTTGGGCGCTGGCAACACTGCCTTCGTCGGCTTTAATGGTGCCCAGGGTTTCACTGACCAGGGCGTTCTGCGTGTCCAGATCCTGCTGAGACACCAGCGACGTTTTCGCCAGTTTTTGATAACGGGCTAAATCGCGGCGTGCGTTAGCCAGAGTTGCCTGATCGCGTGCCAACTGGCCCTGCGCCTGCATGAGCGCAACCTGATAGGGGCGCGGGTCAATCTCCGCTAACAACTGCCCGGCTTTGACCTGCTGACCTTCCGTGAAGTGGATGGACATCAGGTTTCCATCAACCCTGCTGCGGACCGTCACGGTATTGGCGGCCGTCACGGTGCCTAACCCGTTAAGGTATTGCGGCACACTTTCTGTCACCGCGCTGGCCGCCTGAACGGGAGCCAGCGGTTTGTGCGCGCCATTGCCTCTTTTGCCATGTGCTGACTGACCAGACAGGTCACCGTCGCTGCTGGGCTGTGCCGGATGTTTCCACCAGTAATAGCCGCCTGCGGCTACGGCAATGACCACCAGCACAATCAGACCTTTTTTCATAACAGGGTATCGGTTGTTCATTGTTGTTGTTGCTCTCCAGCCATGTCTTTCCAGGGCGCGGGCTTAAACGGTAGCCTGCAAACCACGAATTGTAGTCGTCCCTGACGGTAAAAATTTGAAGGAATTAAGGATATCTGTCAGCACAGCGTAATTATGTTCTTTTTCTGAACAGACGTGGCCGTTTAATTGCCGTCCGTCAACAGAATGCGTTTCATAAAGTTTGCCACAGGATAACGGGTGATGAGCCGCTGTTGTCAGGAAATAACACGTTGAAATTTGATGAAGGGCAACACGGGTAAACGTCAGAGAGGCAATGTTCGCCAGGCGATAGTGATGCGCGGGGGCATCCGCCTGCCTTTTGCCCGCAGGGAGGCGGGCAAAAGGCATGGCTGGCAGAGGACGGTTCCGCCTGTGCCGGTAGGTCAGGCAAACATAACCTCTGCCCAGCGCGCCAGGCCAGCGGTCACTGAGGCAAAGTCGTCTCCTCCCGCTATCGGTGTGTCTGGCAGGGCCTGCTGGAGCGCCGCGCGCAAAAGTGGGGAACGGGCACTGCCGCCGGTGAGATAAATCACCTCGGGTTTGATATGGCTGGTCGCCAGCGCCAGATGAACCTGCTCCAGAATCTTCTCCAGCGGCTGGCCGATCGCCTCCTGCAGGGTCGCGACGCTGATCTCGGCCTGTAAGCCGGAGGTAACAAAATCCAGTGACGCCGCAAACGCAGGGCGCTCAGACAGCGCGATCTTGCTCTCTTCCGCCGTACGGACCAGGCGATAACTCAGCTTCTGTTGCCAGACTTTAAGCAGGTGAGCCACGGCGGCAGGATTTTCTGCATCGCGCACTAAATCACGCAGCAGCTTGCCGCAGGCGGCGCTGTAGAAATCGCTTTGTGCCGGCACGTCGTTCACCGCCACCGCATTCCACCAGGGCAGGGCAGGCAGGGCGGTGCCTTTTTGGGTGTTGCCGCCCGCGCCGAGCAGGGGCATCAGGGCTTTAAACGCCAGCATAATATCTAAATCGTTACCGCCAACGCGGCAGCCGCTGTGACCCAGCAGGCTTTCACGCCGGTCTGACAGGTTGCGCCATTGCGGGCCCATCAGCAGCATTGAGCAGTCGGTGGTGCCCCCGCCAATATCGACAACCAGTACGCGGGTCTCTTTTTCCAGTGTCGCTTCAAAATCCAGGCCCGCCGCGACCGGCTCGAACTGAAATTCGACATCCCGAAAGCCGGCGCGTTTGGCCGCACGAAGCAGAATGCCCTGTGCCTGTTGATTCGCGTCTTCGCTGCCTAATCCCTGAAAGTTGACCGGACGGCCGATGACCGCCTGGTCGATAGGCTGCTGGGTCTGCGCTTCACCCTGCTGGCGAATGTGCAGCATCATGGCGCACACCAGATCCTCAAAAAAGGCAATCTGCTGCGGTTTCAGGCCGGTTGCGCCCAGAAAGGATTTGGGGGATTTAACAAACCAGACATCTTCTGGATCGACCATGTAATGCTGAAGTGCGGTCAGGCCGAACTGCACGCTGTCAGGTAAGACATCAATATCTTCTTCACGATTGTAGCGCAGGGCCCGCTGCAGCAGCGCGGTGCTTTCCTGTTCCGGTGTTGCAACCTGATGATGGCGGTGAAGCCATTCCGTCACCGCTTCACGCGTTGGGGAGCAAATCATGGACGGCAGCAGGCGTTGGCCATTCTCCAGCGCTAACAAACGCGGCGCGCCTTTTTCACTGACTGCAATTGAGCAGTTAGCCGTACCGTAATCAAATCCAATGAACATTTTTCGCCCCCAGGCCGGAAAAAAGGGGGCGACTTTAGCGCAGCTGATCGGTCGTGGCAAGCGGTGAGCGGCAGAATTAGCGAATAGCGAAAAGGGGGGCTTCCGCAAGTCTGCTCATTGGCTGGCGTTCCGCAACGGCACTGCCCCAAACGCCGTCCACTTCAAGGCTGGTCAGCGTGGTGAGCACCGCGGGAACGGACACCGGGCCGGCAAGCAGGGTGATATCACGCTGGCTGGTCTGGCTCTGAATAATGGAGATTAGCATCTCATCCATCAAATTGTTGTGCAGGTTAGCCACCAGTTCCGGGGACAGGATCAGGCAGTCCACCACTTTACCGGTCAACTGGTTAAAGGCATCCAGATTGCGGCCGAAATGCTGCAACACGATGCGGCAGCCCGCCTGGCGCAGTTTCATCAATGCACCGATCAGGCCATCGCCGCTGGAAAGCACGCTGGAGGCGTTAAGCGCGATCCCGCTATGGCTGCGGGCAAGACCGGATTCGGCGAAGCGCAGGCAGAGATTGTCAACGAAAGCCGGATCGTACAGTGCGTGCACATCGAGAGGCAAAATCAGTGCGATACCTTTTTGGCTCATCGTTGCAATCTGCTGGCGGAAGAAGGCATTAACAATATTGTCTTCAAGCCGGCGTTTCAGCATATCGTCAGTCAGGTTATTACGTAGCAGATGCTCATCAATGAGTAACCCTTCTGGCGAAAATAGCTGAACCTCAACCAGCCAGACGCTGGCGGAATGCGGCTTGCCAGGCGGCGCAACGGCCCATACCTGCATGTCCACTTGTAAGACATCCAGGGTCGCGAGATCCACGGAGTGATGGCTTCCCATGAGCGCCAGCGCATGCTGCTCATACACCTTATACCGACCCCGCCCACTCCGCTTGGCGTTGTAACAGGCAATATCTGCCTGAGACAGCACATCGCTACTCTGACAGTTCTGCGCGTTGATTTGGGTTATGCCTGCGCTGGCACCGACCTGATAGGCGCGCCCCAGCCATTCAAAACAGTAGTCACCGACCGCGCGAACGATGTCCTGCACCACGTCGCGAGCCTGATCCAACGAACATTCGGGCATCAACACGGCAAATTCATCCCCGCCCAGGCGGGCCAGGAAATCGCTCCCGCGCAGGCGATGGCGCATTAAATCCGACAGTTCGCTCAACAGGGCGTCCCCGGCTGCGTGGCCAGCGCTGTCGTTCACCGCCTTAAATTTATCCAGATCGATAAAGACCAGAACGTGCTGATTCTGATGCTCGACGGCGTCGGACAGTAACCGCTTGAGCTGCAGTTCAAAGCTGGCACGATTAGGTAACCGGGTCAGCGTATCGTGCAGTGCGCTGTAGCTCAGACGCTTCATCACTTTACGTGACTCACTGACGTCCTGAATCACCATCACCGCTCCACGCTCGGTACCTGATTCAGATTTCAGCGGCGTTATACTGTAATGAATATCAATATGCTCGCCATTGAGCGTGTGCAGCACCCACTCCTCAGAGAGATAGGGCGCGGTTTTTTCAGACGGCACATGGCACAGCAGCAGATTATCGACTTCAGGGCCATGACGACCGTGCGTGATATGCAGCAGTTCGTTTACCGGTTTGCCCGCCGCCGCCTCTTGTGACCAGCCTGTCATTTTTTCCGCGACCGGGTTCATAAAGGTCACGCACATGTCCTGATCGGTACTGATAACGGCCTCTCCGATCGAGTCGAGCGTGATCATCATGCGCTCTTTTTCCTGAAACAGCGCCTCATTCAGGTTCCGTAATGAGGTGATGTCCTGAGAGATCCCCAAAATGCGTTCGATACGGCCTTCTTTACTTAGCAGGCGGTTTGCCTGAGAACGGATCCAGTGCTGCCCGTCCTCCCGTACCACCCGGTACTCCATCTGGAAGGAACTGCTTTTCTCAATGGCACCCTGAATGGTGAGCACACAACGTTCGCGATCGTCGGGATGAACCAGCGTGACCCACAGATCGTAGCTGGGCAGTTCATGGGGCTTCATGCCAAACAGCGCATACATGCGTTTATCCCACAGAACTTCGCCGCTGGTCAGATTCCATTCCCATACGCCGATGCCGCCCGCCTCATTCGCAAGGGTAATGCGTTCCATCAGGCGTTTGTTCACCTGCTCACTCTGTTTCAGCTCAGAAATATCAATAATCTGCGCGATAAAATAGAGTGGTTGCTGCGCCTGATCGCGCACCAGGGAAAGCGTTAGCCGTACCCAGACGATTTCGCCGTCTTTGCGGAAATAACGTTTTTCCAGCGTATAAGAGTAAATCTCGCCCTGCAGCAGCTTTTCCAGTCGGCCCTGGACGTCGTAAAGATCATCCGGATGAGTGATTTGCTGGAACGTCAGTTGAGTCAGTTCATGTTCCGGATAGCCCAGCGTGTCACACAGGGATTTATTAACCTGAAGCCATCGGCCTTCAGCAGAAACCAGCGCCATGCCAATCGCGGAATACTCCATGGCATGACGGAAACGGGTTTCGCTCTCACTGATATGACGCTTCTCATGCCGAAAGGCATCCATCACTAATGCCATGATATGACAGGGAATTAAGACCATCAAAAACGGAAGCCAGCTGCTTATCACCGCATAGGTGCTGGCGGCCGTTGGCGTGACGTTAATCCAGCCCAGTGACAGCAGCAGTGCCATAAAGCTGGCGTTAACAAAAAACAGCACAAAGGCTTCCACCTTCGGCAACCGCACGGCACACCAGAACAGCACTACTAAAATAAAAGTAAAAGGCCAGGGTAAAAACCGCAGTGACAGGTAGCTGGCGGTAAGCGTCAGGGCCAGCGTGATGAGCGTCTCCACCAGAGACGCGCGTTTCAGGCCATTCTGCGACAGCGGCCAGGTCAGCAACAGTAAAACCGGCCCGAGCGCTAACATGCCGATAATTTCCGAAATGACCCAGGTGTAAAAGAAAGCAAATGAGGCCTGATCTCCAACCTGCAGTATCCACAGCGCGAGTACGCCGCCAACCAGGGGCGAAATCAGGCCGGTAGCGATAACAAAGCGGATCCAGTCATTGAGCGAAACCAGCGGCGCCTCACGGTCAAGCAACGCGCGCAATAACAGCCCGCCCAGTATGGCCTGCAGCAGATTAAGCAGGGCAAATTTTAAATTAGAGAGGGCGGGACCGATAATGAAGGCATTCGCCAGTGCCGTACCGATAAGGCAGGCGATGAGTAACAGGGGGAGCTGGCGAGACGTGCTGCGAAACACCACGATGGTCATCAGTGCCGTCGAGAACCAGAGCGGTGAAATTTTACCGCTAACCACAATCAGCTCAAGGCAAAATAGCGTCAGGACGAAGGAAGCCAGGCCAAGCCAGCAGGCGTTTAGCCACTTTTTAGGTGATTTATCTGACGAGGCCAGTGTCTCAACGATCATTAATCGATCCAGCAGAGGGCAAAATAGTGCAATGGCATGCGCTGCATCGCCATTGTCATTCGAAGAATGCTAGCACATTTGATAGAAAAAACAGGGGGGAAATCATTAAATTGCGTTATTCGTTGGATTGAATGGCTCGCGGAAGCACGAGCCACCATGTGCATTATTCCCGGAAAAGATCGGCCCGGGTGTAAGGTTTTTCCATGCCAGCCAGACGGGCAGAAAACTGCGCCAGGAACTGTTGTGTGGTGGCAATCCGACCGTGACCCAGCAGCAGAACCGGCACCAGCAGCGCAGCGGCGATTTGCGGCAAGCTGAACCCTTTAAGTGCCGTCTCGCGCTGGGAAAGTAAAAACGCGGTACTCAGCGTAAAGCCCAGCAGCAGACCGGTAATGACCTCGCTGACGGAATGCGCATGGATAACCAGGCGCGAAACGCCAACCATTAAGGGAATCACATAGCCCACGCCAATCGCCAGGCCGCGCCACAGGCTTGAGCAGCGCCCTGAAATTAACCAAAGCATAACCGGCCACAGGGTCGCTGACATCGCGCTGTGGCCGCTAAATCCCGTGAAGTTAAAGCGTGCGCTGCCAATACCAAAGCCAAGAAACAGTATTTTTGACACGCTGACCACCAGCCCGGCCAGGCCAAAGGCCAGAAGCCAGTACCACAGGGCGCGATGGTTATCGCTTTTCCACGGTAAAATCAGGGCAATAATCACCGCCGTGGGAATCAATAACATGCTGTCACCAAAATAGGTGAGGGTCTTCCAGAGCATAATCTTCCTTTCTTCTTCTTGAGCAAAATGCCCTTATTCATCGGCTATACCGAGCCCGACAGGTGCTGTGCGGCGTTGTTCTGTGTGAAGCGGCTAGTTTATCGGTGAAACCTTTCAGGTTAAAAGGGGAAAGTCTGAAAAGGGGGGCGGTGCCATTTCTCTGGCATCAAAAGGCCGAAATCCCTATACTGAGCGCCAACTCACCCTCTCCGTTCAGCCCCATTAACTGGGTGCGCAGTTTGCGTACAGTTTCTGGCTCCAGTATCAGGTTTTTAAAAGTATGACTGACAAGTCCCATCAGTGCGTGATCGTTGGCATTGCAGGTGCATCTGCATCCGGTAAAAGTTTAATCGCCAGTACGCTCTATCGTGAAATTCGCGACCAGGTCGGCGATGAGCACATCGGCGTTATCCCTGAAGATGCCTATTACAAAGATCAAAGTCACCTCACCATGGAAGAGAGGGTTAAAACCAATTATGACCATCCCAGCGCGATGGATCATGATTTGTTATTGCAGCACTTACGTGCGGTAAAGGCAGGGCAGGACATTGAGTTGCCCGTTTACAGCTATGTTGAGCACACGCGTACTCAGGAAACGCTGCAAATTAAGCCTAAAAAAGTCATTATTCTTGAAGGCATTCTCCTGTTAACCGATGCGCGTCTGCGCCAGGAACTGAACTTCTCCATCTTCGTGGACACGCCGCTCGACATTTGCCTGATGCGACGTATGAAACGTGATGTCAATGAACGGGGGCGTTCAATGGATTCCGTCATGAGTCAGTATCAGAAAACGGTCCGCCCCATGTTTTTGCAGTTCATTGAACCCTCTAAACAGTACGCAGATATCATTGTGCCGCGCGGTGGTAAAAACCGTATTGCTATTGATATTCTTAAAGCCAAAATTAACCAGTTCTTCGAGTAGTTTACGTCTCAAAGGACGTGACGCGAGCAGGTTAAAAGCACAGATGCCGCCTGTTCGCTACACTTACTTCATGGAGTTACCGTAATGAGATTATGCGACCGCGATATTGAAGCCTGGCTGGATAGCGGGAAACTGGCGATCACGCCACGGCCACCGGTGGAACGGATCAACGGTGCAACGGTCGACGTACGTTTAGGCAATCAGTTCCGGACATTCAGCGGACATACCGCCGCGTTTATTGATCTGAGCGGGCCGAAGCACGAAGTGAGCGCGGCCCTGGATCGCGTGATGAGTGATGAGATCGTTCTCCCCGAGGGAGAAGCATTCTTTCTCCATCCCGGCGAGCTGGCCCTGGCGGTAACGCTGGAATCTGTGACCATTCCCGACGATCTGGTTGGCTGGCTGGACGGGCGCTCCTCGCTTGCCCGCCTGGGCCTGATGGTCCACGTGACCGCGCATCGTATCGATCCGGGCTGGCAGGGCCGTATCGTGCTGGAGTTCTATAATTCTGGCAAACTGCCTCTGGCACTGCGCCCGGGAATGCTGATTGGTGCGCTAAGCTTTGAACCGCTTTCGGGACCTGCCGCGCGTCCTTATAATCGCCGTGAAAATGCTAAATATCGTGGCCAGCAGGGTGCTGATGCCAGTCGTATCGACAAAGATTAATTCATGAGGATGTGATGAGAAGAGTGATAACCACGCTGGCCATCTTACTGGTGGTGGTCGTAGCGGGATTAACAGCCCTGGTTATGCTGGTCAACCCCAACGACTTTCGCAGCTATATGGTGCAACAGGTCGAACAGCGCAGCGGTTATCAACTCACTATCAATGGCGATTTGCGTTGGCACGTCTGGCCTAAACTCAGCATTCTGGCCGGGCGCATGAGCCTGACCGCGCCCGGTGCAGCCCAGCCCGTGGTCTCTGCAGACAATATGCGGCTGGATGTGAATCTTCTGCCCTTGCTATCACATCAGCTGAGCGTGAGCCAGGTGATGCTGAAAAACGCGGTGGTGCGGGTCACGCCAGACAGCACGGCGCAGGTACCGCAAAATGCCCCGCGCGGTCCGCACAACAGCGAGCCTGCATCTTCAGACCGATGGTCTTTCGATATCGGCAAACTCCAGCTGATGGACAGCCTGTTTATCTGGCAACAGCCTGGCGGCGATGCGTTCACCTTCCGTAATCTCAACCTGAATATGGAGCAGGATCAGTCGAGCCTGGCAACTGTCAATCTCAGCACCAGCCTGACACGCAACCAGCGCACGGCGATGATCAATCTGAAGGGGCAATTTGATAAATCGCAGTATCCCCATCAGCTCAGTGGTCAGCTCGAACAACTGGATTACGCGTTGTCCGGGGCCAGCCTGCCACCGCAGGGCATTAAAGGTACGCTGAGCTTCCAGGGAAACTGGAATGGCGACAGAAATACCGTTGCCCTGTCCGATCTTAAGCTTAACGCCAACGACAGTGTTCTCAGCGGCAGCGCGCAGGGCGATCTTACGGCTCCGCAAAAGCTGTCTCTGGATCTTCATGCGACCTCACTGGATATGGATAACCTGCTTTTTATCTCTTCGTTAACTCAGCAGGTGAGTGGACAAAGCAGCCAGATTGCCCCTGCGCCGGTGATTGCAGACCAGCGCGAACCCACCAATGCGGACTCGCCGCTCAACGATATCGATCTGGACATAAAACTGCAGGCGGACAGCGCGGTCTGGCGAGGTCTTACGCTCTCAAAACTGGCTGTGGATGCGGTTAACCAACAGGGACTGATGACATTTAATACCTTGTCAGGAACGGTGGGGCAGGGGCGTTTCTCCGTTCCCGGCAGCATTGATATTCGTCAGCCCGTTACGCACGTCAGTTTCAAACCCGTGTTGAGTCAGGTTGATCTTCAGCCTTTACTGAAGGCGTTGGCACTGCCTCAGTCGCTGCAGGGAACCCTTGATCTTAACGGCGAGTTGGCCGGTGATAACCTCACCCTTGAGGATGCGAAACAGAGCTGGCAGGGCAAGGCGGATGTCCGTGTGAGCCATCTGAAACTGGCGCAAATCGACTTACAGCAGATGGTCCGTCGCGCGGTGGCGCGCGTGAGCGATCGCGTTAGCAGCGACGATCAGGTATTGGGACAGGGAATCGATCACATCAGCGGTCAGCTTGCGCTGAAGAACGGCCTCCTGTCCTTTAACCATCTCAGCGGCGAAAGCAAGCAGCTGACGTTACGTGGCGATGGGAGCGTCAACATGGTGCAGCAGCAATTAGACGTTACATTGGGCCTGACGCTGAGCGGCTGGCACGGGGATGAAAAACTGGTTGCGGCCTTATCCGATCAGGTGATCCCGTTTCGCCTTTACGGCAGTTGGGAGAATCCGCAATATACGCTGCCGGTTGACGATATGCTGCGCGAGAAGCTGCAGAATGAGGCGAAATCGCGCCTGAATCAATGGCTTGATCGTCAGCAATTAAAAGGAAATAACGCCACGCAGCCAGATTCGGCACGCCCTTAAGGCGCGGCATGCTGTTGCATGTCAGGCTGCGGCAGAATTTCAACCTTCTGAACCCGGTGCTGTTCAACCTGCAGAGTACGTAAGCGGTAATCCCCCAGGAGGATCTCTTCACCTTCCTGGGGAATATTCTGCAGGCGATCCATCACTAATCCGGCCAGCGTATGATAATTACGCTTCTCATCCAGCGGTAACGTCACGTACATCGCCAGATCCTCCAGCGGCATTTGGCCATTGGCAATCCAGCCACCCGACCCATTAGGCTGGATATCATAGCGGGCATCGGTTTCGCCTGCTTCATTTGGCAGATTTCCCGCAATGGTTTCCATTAAGTCGCTCAACGTGACCACGCCCTCTACCGAACCAAACTCATCGACCACAAATGCAAAATGTGTGTGACCCTGACGAAACAGCTCCAGCGCTTGTAACAAGGTGATGTGCTCGTGGAACACCAGGGGCTGACGAATCAGGCTGCGTAAATCAAGGGAGTGGTGATGCAGTGACTGATGGAGCAGATCGTTAACATGCACAATGCCGAGCGGCTCTTTGCTGTTGTCCGTAATAACGATGCGCGTATGCTGATTACGATCAAGGTTAGCCATGATCTCCGCCGGATCGTCGCTTAAATCAATGTGCTGAACATCGTGACGCGTCGTCATGATGGTGTTGACATGACGCTGCCCAAGCCCCATCACTCTGGCGATCATCACGCGCTCCTGGCGATTAAACAGCGCGACAGCCTCTCCATCGGCAATCATTGACGAGGTTTTTGCATCCAGTTCCGCCTGTTCGGCTTCGCCGCGTAACAGACGTAATACCGCTTCGGCGGTGCGCTGGCGTAACGGACGACCCGCCGACAGCACCTTGCGCCGGTTAAACTGTGCCAGCTGGTTCAGGGCTTCGATTAGCACGGAGAAACCGATCGCCGCATAGAGATAGCCTTTAGGAATAACAAAGCCAAAGCCTTCAGCCACCAGACTAAAGCCAATCATCAGTAAAAAGCTCAGGCACAGAATAACGATGGTCGGGTGACTGTTGACGAAACGGGTAAGGGGTTTACTGGCGAGCAGCATCAATAAAATCGCCACGGTAACTGCCACCATCATGACCGGCAGGTCGTTGACCATACCCACGGCAGTAATCACCGCATCCAGCGAAAAAATCGCGTCCAGCACCACGATCTGCGCCACGACAGGCCAGAATTTAGCGCCGCCTTTTTGTTGAGCGTTCTCCTCGTCCTGGCCTTCGAGCCGTTCGTTCAATTCGGTTGTCGCTTTGAACAGCAAAAACAGTCCGCCAAACAGCAGCAGCAGGTCGCGCGCGCTGAAAGCGTGATTAGCCAGCGTAATCAATGGCTGCGTCAGCGTGACCAACCAGGACAGGGAGGCTAACAGCAGCAGTCGGCACACCAGCGCCATCAGCAGGCCAATCACCCGCGCGCGGTCGCGTGCGGCTGCCGGCAGCTTCTCGACCAGAATAGCGATAAAGACCAGGTTATCGATACCCAGTACCAGTTCAAGAACGATTAGCGTTACTAATCCTGCCCATAGCGAGGGATCGGCCAATACCTCCAGCATGCTTTATTCACCTGAATGTCTAAAAATAAGCTTTGTCTGATGATAGTGGAGAGATGGCCTTGGGACAAATAGCGAGCTTACAGGGTCTTTACGATTTAATTGAATAGCCCATACATTAATTACAGGATAATTCTTCAGCAGATTGATTAATGCGGCAGTGAAGGTAGCGCATAAAGGTTGCAGATTAATGTCACCGTATTTCTCATTCAGAGGAATTTCTTATGCGATTATTCCTGGTGCGAACATGGAATAAATCTGATTTTTTCCTACCTGAAAGCTGAAAATGAGCGGCTTCAATACTTATTACTGGTAGTCTTTTTCCTAAAATAGTCCGGGGATGGCGGGGTCTACTTGTAAACATGCCAGTAATAACTAGTATAGCAACGAGTTAGACAACGCCTGCGCCCGAATCTGTAATTTGCGCAATCAACCGCCTCGGTACGCAGCAGAATGTCAACGCATTCTGCACAAGGACGCTTTGTGCGCAATCGCGCGCGGCGCAGGGAGAAACAGAGGTTATCAGGGCGGTATTGGCAGCGACAGCCAAGGGCGGTAGCGTGTCTGCGTCACCGCTTCGGTTTGATATTTAATCAGCACATTGCTGATAAAGTCAGAGTAATCTGTTGGTATTGTGCACGGTATTATTGGTTTCATAGTCAATGACAATGGCGTAAATGCCGCAGGAGCTCCCCTCAGAAACGCTCGGGCTTAAGAGACAATGCTGGTTACTTAAGCGTCTGGTGTGGTGGGTTAAGGAAATAAAATAAAGAGTTAAATATGCGCGATAATGAATTTACGTTTAAAAGTCTTATCACCAAATTATTATTGGCTTGTTCTGATTTAATATGTTTCAACGCGGCATTATTTATCGCGATGATGCTAATTAATATGACATCTCCTTCACTGTTATCGGATATGTCTGATCGGGAATTTAATTTAAAAGTTGCTACACACATCTGTCTGTCAGTAATTTGCGTGGGCTGGTTTTGGGTCAGACTGCGCCATTACACCTACCGCAAACCGTTTTGGTTCGAATTAAAAGAAATTTTTCGTACCATTCTCATTTTTTCCGTCATTGAACTGTCGATCACGGCCCTGTCTCAATGGCAGATGTCGCGCTTTGTCTGGCTGTTAACGTGGCTTATCGCCCTGGTGGCAATGCCGGTGTGCCGCGCACTGTCCAAACGCCTGCTGAATAAATACGGCCTGTGGAAGAAGCAGACCATCATTATTGGCAGCAATAAAAATGCCCAGGAAGCGTGGGAGGCTCTGCAAAGCGAAGAGGTTATGGGCTTTGAGGTTATTGCCTTCTATGACGTGGACGGATCCTGCCCACAAGAGCTGATTTCGGGTATTCCGGTGCTGCGCGACGAGCAGGCGCTGTGGAGGCTCACTAACAGTGAAACCCAGTTCATTGTGGCGGTTGAGTTTGAGCAAAGTCAGTATCGTGACATGTGGCTGAAATCGCTGGCGATGCATAACTGCCGCTCTGTTTCAGTGATTCCTACCTTACGTGGGGTGCCGCTGTACGGCACTGACATGGCTTATATCTTCAGCCATGAAGTCATGATCCTGCGTGTTCAGAATAACCTGGCCAAACGTACCTCACGCTTCCTGAAGCGCACGTTCGATATCTTCGGGGCACTCTCCATCATTTTGATGCTGTTACCGGCGCTGCTAGTGCTGGGATTCCTGGTGGGACGTGATGGCGGGCCGCCTATTTATGGTCACGAACGCGTCGGCCTGAACGGGCGTAAATTTAAATGCCTTAAGTTCCGTTCAATGGTGATCAACTCGAAAGAAGTGCTTGAGGAAGTCTTGCGAACCGATCCGGTTGCCCGTGCTGAATGGGATAAAGATTTTAAACTCAAAAACGATCCCCGTATTACTAAAGTCGGTCACTTTATTCGTAAAACCAGCCTTGATGAGCTGCCGCAGTTGTGGAACGTCGTACGCGGCGACATGAGCCTGGTCGGGCCGCGCCCGGTTATTGAAGACGAACTGGCGCGTTATGCGGGCGATGTCGATTACTACCTGATGGCAAAACCGGGTATGACCGGATTGTGGCAGGTGAGCGGCCGTAACGATGTGGATTATGAAACGCGCGTCTACTTCGACTCATGGTATGTAAAAAACTGGTCGCTGTGGAACGACATTGCAATTTTGTTCAAAACCGTGGGTGTGGTTTTGAAACGTGATGGTGCTTACTAGCCGCAAAAGAGCTTCTGTCAGCCGCGCGCCGAAGTGCCACTTCAGGTTCCGGCGGGCAGATTTCTCTAAAAAAAATCGGTACGGCATTGATAAACCGAAATGTTCTGCTTTGCTTTATTCCGTTCCGGGTAAAGCGCGTGATGGGTACAAGACAGGAGCTAAGAATAATGAACGACATGTTCAGGGCCTGAGTCAGGATAGCTTACTTTTTTCGAGCGCTTACACAGCGGCGTATTCGCCTCTATCAAACATTAACTGATAGCGAAGATCTAAATGATTACAATGAAAATGAAGATGATACCTGTTCTGGTATCTGCAACTTTTATGGCCGGGTGTACTGTCGTGCCGGGGCAAAATTTATCCACTTCGGGAAAAGATGTCATTGAGCAGCAGGACAGCAATTTTGACATCGACAAGTACGTTAACGTTTATCCGTTAACGCCAGGCCTGGTGGAGAAAATGCGTCCTAAGCCACTTGTGGCACAGGCTAATCCGTCGTTACAAACCGAAATTCAGAACTACGAATACCGCATCGGCATCGGTGATGTTCTCACCGTCACCGTGTGGGATCACCCCGAACTCACCACGCCTGCCGGTCAGTACCGTAGCGCCAGTGACACCGGTAACTGGGTCCATTCTGACGGCACGATTTTCTATCCTTACATCGGCCGCGTCCGTGTTGCCGGCCGTACCGTAGGTGACGTGCGTAATGAAGTGGCGCGTCGTCTGGCGCAGTACATCGAAAGCCCCCAGGTTGACGTCAGCATTGCCTCGTTTAAGTCACAGAAGACTTACGTGACCGGTGCCGTGACGACCTCAGGCCAGCAGCCTATCACCAACGTACCGCTGACCATCCTGGATGCGATTAACGCAGCGGGCGGCTTAGCGGCGGACGCAGACTGGCGCAACGTTATCCTGACCCACAACGGCCGTGAGCAGCGCGTGTCACTGCAGGCCCTGATGCAGAACGGCGATCTGAGCCAGAACCACCTGCTTTATCCGGGTGACATCCTGTATGTGCCGCGTAATGACGACCTGAAAGTGTTTGTCATGGGCGAAGTGAAACAGCAGGCCACCCTGAAAATGGACCGCAGCGGTATGACCCTGGCTGAAGCGCTGGGTAATGCGGCAGGCATGGATCAAACCACGTCCGACGCGACCGGGGTCTTTGTTATCCGACCGACGCGCGGCTCCGATCGCAGCAAAATCGCCAATATCTACCAGCTGAATACCAAAGATGCGGCATCCATGGTGATGGGTACCGAATTCCAACTTGAACCTTACGATATCGTCTACGTGACATCGACGCCGCTGACGCGTTGGAACCGCGTGATATCGCAGTTGATACCAACCATAGCCGGTGTTAACGATGCGACGCAGGCTGCACAGCGCATCCGCAACTGGTCGAACTAAGGTTTCGCCATGATTAAGTCCGTGTTAGTCGTCTGCGTAGGCAACATCTGCCGCTCTCCTACGGGAGAGCGCCTGTTCAAACGCGCGCTGCCGCACCTGCCTGTGGCCTCCGCCGGACTCGGCGCCCTGGTTGGGCACGCGGCGGATAAAACGGCGACGGAGGTGGCAGCCGAAAAAGGCTTATCGCTGGAAGGTCATGAGGCTCAGCAGCTAACGGCCAGCCTGTGCCGGGAGTATGACCTGATTCTGGTGATGGAAAAGCGCCACATTGAACAGGTAAACCGCATCGATCCGGCTGCACGCGGCAAAACGATGCTGCTTGGGCACTGGCTCAATCAGAAGGAAATTGCGGATCCGTACAGAAAAAGCCGTGAGGCCTTTGAAGAGGTTTACGGGTTACTGGAACACGCCACTCAGAAATGGGTCAGCGTACTAAGCCGATAGTTGGGATTATCCATGAATATAAAAAACAAAGTCATGACCGCGCCGCGCGAGGAATCGAATGGGTGGGATCTGGCGCATCTTGTGGGACAGCTTATTGATCACCGTTGGGTTATCGTCGCTGTCACCGCTTTTTTCATGCTGGTAGCAACGCTCTACACACTGTTTGCGACGCCTATTTATAGCGCCGATGCCATGGTTCAGGTGGAGCAGAAGAATACCAGCACCGTCCTGAATGAATTACAGACGCTGATGCCCACGACGCCAGCATCGGATACCGAAATCCAGATTCTTGAATCACGCATGGTGCTGGGAAAAACCGTTCAGGATCTTGGCCTGGATGCAGTGGTTTCACAGAACTATTTCCCGGTTATCGGCAAAGGTCTGTCGCGCCTGATGGGCAACAAGCCTGGCAATGTTGCGATCTCCCGTCTGGAGATTCCGCGTACGATCGAGAAGCGCAGTGTTGAGCTCGAGGTTACGGGTAAAGACAGCTATACCGTTTCTGCCGATGGCGATGAGCTGTTCAAAGGCAAAGTGGGGCAGTTCGAAAAACACGGCGATGTGAGCATGCTGGTCAGCGATATCAATGCGGAGCCGGGCACCACGTTTACCGTCACCAAACTCAACGATCTGCAGGCAATTAACAGCATCCTGTCTAACCTGACCGTTGCAGACAAAGGGAAAGACACCGGCGTACTGGGACTGCAGTATGTGGGTGAAGATCAGGAGCAGATCAGCAAAGTTCTGAACCAGATCGTGAATAACTACCTGTTGCAGAACGTGCAGCGTAAATCCGAACAGGCCGAGAAAAGCCTGGAGTTCCTGAAACAGCAACTGCCGGAAGTGCGTGGCAAACTGGATCAGGCGGAAGACAAACTTAACGCCTTCCGCCGTGAGAACGAGTCCGTTGACCTGTCGCTTGAAGCTAAGTCTGCGTTGGATTCATCCGTTAGCGTGCAGAGCCAGCTTAACGAGCTGACGTTCCGCGAAGCCGAAGTTTCGCAGCTGTTCACCAAAGATCACCCTACCTATCGAGCCCTGTTAGAAAAGCGTAAAACGCTGGAAGATGAGCAGGCGCAGCTGAACAAGAAAATTGCGCAGATGCCGAAAACTCAGCAGGAGATTCTGCGTCTGACCCGCGATGTGCAGTCAGGCCAGGAAATCTACATGCAGTTACTGAATCGTCAGCAAGAGCTGAGCATCAGTAAGGCCAGCACCGTAGGTGATGTTCGCATCATCGATCAGGCCGCCACGGCAAACTCGCCGGTTGCGCCGAAAAAGCTGCTGATCATCGCAGCCAGCCTGATTCTGGGGCTGATGGTGTCCGTCGGTGTGGTTCTGCTTAAAGCGCTGTTGCATCACGGAATCGAAAACCCGGAACAGCTGGAAGAGCTGGGCATGAACGTCTATGCCAGCGTACCGCTCTCTGAGTGGCAGCGTAAGAAGGATACCGAAGCACTGGCGCGTCGCGGTCACAAAGGCAAAACCGATCCGCATGAGACGCTGTTGGCTCTGGGTAATCCAACCGACCTCTCTATTGAAGCGATTCGTAGCCTGCGTACCAGCCTGCACTTCGCCATGATGGAAGCGAAAAACAACATTCTGATGATCACCGGCGCCAGCCCGGGTATTGGTAAAACCTTTATCTGCGTTAACCTCGCTACCCTGGTGGCCAAGGCCGGTCAGAAGGTGTTGTTTATCGATGGTGACATGCGCCGCGGTTACACCCACGAACTGCTGGGGGCGGACAATAAATCCGGTCTGTCTAACGTCCTGTCTGGCAAAACCGAGTTTACGCCGACCATGATTCAGCAAGGGCCATACGGTTTTGATTTCCTGCCGCGCGGACAGGTTCCACCGAACCCGTCAGAGCTGTTGATGCACCGCCGCATGGGTGAGCTGCTGGAGTGGGCAAGCAAAAACTATGATTTAGTCCTGATTGATACACCGCCGATTCTGGCCGTAACGGATGCGTCCATCATCGGTAAGTTGGCCGGTACCTCGCTGATGGTGGCGCGTTTTGAAACCAACACCACAAAAGAAGTGGATGTCAGCTTCAAACGCTTCGCGCAGAACGGTATCGAAATCAAAGGGGTTATCCTGAACGCCGTGGTACGTAAAGCGGCTAACTCGTACGGTTATGGTTATGACTACTACGACTACGAGTACGGTAAACCAACGAAAAGCTAAGAGCTGAAAGAAAAGGGGCGGGTTTGACCGCCCCTTTTGATCCCTGGCTCAAGATAACGACACGTAACGATTTGCACAGGTGATTCTGGATACAACGCACAATAAGCGACGATCTAACGTCAATCATCAGAATTCATCATCAACACGCTTTTGTCTGTCGCGATGTCGGCGCAGACCTGCTGAGAGATCAACCCGGAAGGTAATCAGCACTGGCCACTGTTGGCATGAGAACTTGTGGATTTAAGGAATCACACCATGGCTCCATATTGGTATATATCAGGGTTTTTGCTGCTGATTTCGCTGTTCGAAATCCTGGTGAAAAAAGACGAACGCACAAATTATATTTTGACCTGGCTGCTGTGCTTTGCGGCTATTATTCTGATCGTATTCGGGGGGATTCGTGGCCTCGGCACCGGCATGGATGACTTCCAGTACCGCAGTTTCTTTGAGGACTTTGTACGGCGCATTCAGATCAACGGTTTTTTCAATACCGTCGCGTTTTTCCGCTACGAACCGCTGATTTTTGCGATGGCGTGGATAACGAGTCTGTTTTCGCATAACGCCAGCGTGTTTCTGTTCGTCTTCTGTGCGATTGCGGTATCCATTAACGCCTTCTTTTTCAGAAAGATGTCGCCTTATCCGGTACTGGCGCTGGCGCTGTATTCGGCGCACATCTTTATTAACAAAGACATCAACCAGATACGTTTTGGCTTAAGCTCCGCCCTGTTCCTCGGCGTGCTGTGGACGATCTACCTGAAGCGTTACTGGTGGGCCTTTACCTTTTTTATCCTGTCGTTCATGAGTCACAACACCGCCGTTATGGTGATAACGCTGGTGCCTTTCCTGTTTATTCGTGACTGGCGCTGGTGGCCGGTGGTGATCATCGTTGTCAGCCTGCCGCTCTCGGTCGTCGGGGGTTCAAGCTTCATCGCCCTGATTGCCGGACACCTCGGATCGCTGGGGGAAAGGGCATCGGGCTATAACAACGATCCCTCCTATGCAATGGATGGCAGCATCCTGTCAGTCTCGAACCTGAAGAACATCATGCTGGTGTTTATTTTCTTCTATTTCATGCTGACTGAAGAACTGAAGCGCGAAAACTATGCCCAGTATCGTCTGAACTACTTGCTGATTTTAAGTTTTGCTATCGGCGGGGCGATCCGCATCTTCCTGTATAACTTCCCGTCAGGTTCGCGTCTTTCCAACTATTTGCAACAGGTTGAACCCATCATTCTGACCTCGCTTATCTATCAGGCCAGACGCGTCTGGAAGCCGGCGCTGTTTGGCATGCTGTTTTTCTTCCTGCTCTATTACCTCTACTACAACACCATCTCAACCAAGCAGGCGGTTGTAGGGTACGAAGTGGCCCAGGAGTTCTGGCTGATTCGGTAACGGACCCGGCGGCGCGCCCCCAGTGAACGGCTTCACTTCGCGGGGCGGTCGCCTGTAACAACACAGGTTTTTCTTCGGCGTTTGTCGATTGAATTGTTTATTTTTGAATACTTTAATGAGGTGCTGGCAATGAAGGACATTCGTTTCTCCATCGTAATTCCGGCTTATAACGCGTCAGAATCGATTGTCACGACGCTGGATTGCGTTAAAGCACAAACGTATCGCCATTTCGAAGTCATCATCGTGGATGACAAATCTGCCGATGCCGCCGCGCTGGCGGAAGTGGTGCGCAGTGAGCGCTATCAGGACCTGGACATCAATCTGGTCTTGTCTGAGGTTAAACTCAACGGTGCCGGCGCGCGTAACAAAGGCATTGAGCTGGCAACGGGCGACTATGTCAGTTTTCTGGATGCCGATGACGAGTGGCATGCCGACAAGCTTCTGCAGGTCAGTGAAAAGATTGCGGAGCTAGAGGCGCAGGGTCAGCACAATACCATTATCTTCAGCCAGGTAAATATCTATCAGGACGGTGCGTTCCTGAAGGTTATGCCGATGCAGCCTCCGGCAAAAAATGAAACTGTCGCAGAGTATCTGTTTGGCTGTTATGGCTTTATTCAAACCAGCACCATCGTGCTGAAGCGCGAAGATGCCGCTAAAATTCAGTTCGATGCGCGTTTTATCCGCCATCAGGACTATGACTTCTGCATCCGTGCCGACCGCATGGGTTACCGGTTTGAAATGATCGCCGCCCCGCTGGCCAACTACCACCTGGTGACGAAGTTTGGCTCCAAACACAAAGGTGAATCGGTCAAGTACTCCCTGTTCTGGCTGGATACGATGAAACCGCACCTTACCGCACGAGATATTCACACCTACAAAGCATTCAAGCTGCCCCTGCGCTACAAAATGGACGGTAACTCGCTGATGGCGAGCGTCAGCTTCGCGCGCTACTTCCTGCTCACCAATAAAGATAATCGCACTTACTTCCTGAACCGCGTGAAAGACAAACTGAAAGCGCGGTTGGGTGGCGAAAAGGCACTCTCCTGATTCTATTGAATGTCGTGACGTTTTAACGCTACCGGAAGGTTATCTGGTGGCCCCGTCTATTTTATTTATTCAGGTATGAAAATGAATAATCACTCTGGTACCGTCGGCATTGTCATGCCTATGTATAATGCCCGCGAGACGGTATTACGCGCTGTACAGTCCGTCATCAATCAAACCTATCAGGACTGGCACCTGTATCTGATCAACGATAAATCCACCGATGATTCACTCGCGTGGGTGCGCGAGCAGTGCCAGGATCCGCGTATTACGATTCTCGACAATGCGGTCAATATGGGCGCGGCCGAAACCCGCAATGTGGGATTACGTGCTTCGCAAGAAGAGGTGATCGCTTTTCTTGACAGCGATGACGAATGGCACAGTGATAAGCTTCGCCAGCAGATGCAGGCTATCGCCGATGGGGACAATCTGGTCATCACGGAATACCATTACAAAACCCGCAAAGCTGACCACGATATTCGCTATACAAAGCCTTACCTTAAGCAGGACAGCTATGTCAAAAAGCAGTATCGGGTGTGCTTCTCATCCGTCTGTTTCCGCCGTCCGCCAGGCGGGATTTTATTTGAGCGAAAAGGTCACGAAGACTTCCTTTTCCTCTACGAACTCTTTAATCGCTACAAACAGGCCCGCGTAATTCAGAGTATTCTGGTGAATTATTACGAGTTAGGGAATTCCCTGTCGCGTAATAAAAACAAAGCCGCCAAATGGCACCTCGAACTATTAAGAATTATCTATAAAAACAATCCGTTAAAAATCTATTACTATTACGCTTGGTATATGGTGAATGGTGTGCTGTTTAGCCTGAAACACCGTTAAGCCGATCGGCAGGATTGTGTATAAATTTGAGGTGGATAACGTTTCATGAAAAAAATCGTCCTGGTGATCAAAGACGCTTACTCGTATGCGGGCACCGAAAATATCTGTAACTTTATGTCGGAATGTCTTGGTGATGCACATGAGGTCACCATCTACTCACTGGAGGGGCACGGCGAACCCTTTTACCCTTTCGACAAGGTCAAGCAGATCGTCAGCTTCGAAGGTGAAAGTAACCCCATCAAACGTGCCGTGGCGCGTATTCAGCAGGAAGGCTTCGACACCGTGTTTTTAATCAGCATGGGCCGTCTGAGCGTGATGTTTGCTTTCTGGAACCTGATGACGCTGAAAAAGAAGCGCTTCAAGGCCTATGCCTGTGAGCACGTTGCCATCAACTCCTTCAGTAAACCCATTAAGTTCCTCAAGTTCCTGCTACTGCGCTTCTACGACCGCGTCATTGTCCTGACGGATAAAGATCATCAGGTCTTTCAGCGCTGGCACATCCCCAGTCAGGCCATTCCTAATCCGGTGGTGTACAAATCCTGGCACCGTACCACGCGCCATCGTCAGGCGCTGGCGGTGGGCCGTCTGGACAATCAGAAAGGGTTCGACCTGTTACTGGATATCTGGCGTGACTTTTCCAGAGCACATCCTGACTGGACGCTGGTGATTGCCGGCGACGGTGAGTTGCGCCAGCAACTACAGGATCAGGCAGCCGTGCTGGGCATTACCTCCAGCGTGAAGTTCGTCGGTAAGGTCAGCAATATCAACGATTACTACCGCGACAGCGATATGGCGCTGATGACCTCCCGTTACGAAGGTTTGCCGCTGGTGCTGCTGGAAGCCAAATCCTGGTCGCTGCCGGTGGTGGCCTACGACTGTCCGACAGGTCCACAGGAGATTATTAATCACGGCGAAGACGGTTTCCTGGTGCCGATGAACAAGAAAAGCGAATTTCTGGCGCGGATGGAACAACTGGCCAGCGACGATGCACTGTTCTATGCCATGAGCGAAAAAACCCAGCAAACCGCGCTGAAGTTTGACGGTAAACAGATTAAACAAAGCTGGCTGGCGTTGGTGTAAGGGCTGAAGACGCTCACTTTTGATGTGCCTCATGGGACACCTTTTATGGCTGAGTTTATGGCCTTCATGACGACGGGATTAATTGCATGAAAAGAAGAGAAGTCTTGCAAACCGCAGCCTCCGCCCTTGTCGGCGCGCTCTCCGTGAGCACCTTTTCCAGCTACGCGGCCAAAAACACTGGCCTGGCGCTCAAGTCGGTTGATGCAAGCGCGGTACCCAAAGGCGATGTTCCGATTCTGACGCCTGAAAATGTCTACGCGATGCCGCCGCAGTTCTGGCAAAACTTCCAGGGAAAACTGTGGATCGGTAAGTCGGGAAGCGATGCCAGCCAGGCGGGTAACCAGATCCCCGTGTTCCTGCGCGATGCCAGCGGCAAGCTGGCACAAATCACCCAGCCGATTACCCTGAATAAGGGAAATTTTGACCAGTTTGTAAAGGATAATGCGGCGCTGATCGCGAATCCGTCTCACTCTATGGCGCTGGAAGACAGCAACGGGCAGATGGTCTTTAACATCCCGGATGTCAGCCAGCCGGGCCAGGCTGCCTTTAGTCAGCGTCTGGCACAGCCTGCGGGTTATCAGCTAATCGGTGAGATCCCCTCGGTGGACGATCTGCGCAAGACGCGACCGCTGTTTGAAGGCGCGAAGATCAAGCTCAAAAGCTGGCACCCCGGCCTGGAAGTGGGGGGCGGCGAATTCGTCGGCAGTTTCCAGCCGGCGCAGGACGATCAGGGGGTGATTTTCAGCGGCGACGGTTTTCACTGGCGTCGCGTAGTCGATGACTATAACCGACTCTCGTTGTTTGACTTTGGCGCTATCGCCGACGGCAAAACCGACAGTGCGCCGGCGATTAAAGCGATGTATCAGTGGTCGCAGCAGAGCGATCAGCCTATCTGCGTACAGTTCCCTGCGGGCACGTTCTTCGTTTCCGCCTGTAACTTCGGTGAGGAGCAGCGCCGTTTCTTCCGCATCTCCGGTGCGATGGTCAACTTTGGGTATTTCCCGGCGACCAGCATCGTCTCCGACGGCAAATCGCCGTTTGTTTTCGAGGTCAGCGCCCGCTGGGTGGAAATCTCTAACCTGATTTTTAACGGCAATACGGATACGCATCCCAATAAGCAGGGATTGTTCCGTAATACCTGCCCAGGCGGACAGTTTTTCCGTGGTGCCTGCCTGCGCTTCAACCAGGTTGGCGGCACCGCGCTCAGCCTGCTGGATACGCTGGATTGTAAGATTGACCAGTGGTACGCCTCAGCCTGTACGGGCGACGTGATTCAGGCCGGCTGGTCTGGTCAGAAAAAGGGGAACTGGGACCACAGTACCGCGATTGAGCTGTCAAACTTTAACGCCCAGCACTGTAAAGGCGGCAAAGTTCTTAACCTGCCGCGCTGCAGCCAGTCGCTGATTCACAACGGCTGGATTGAGCACTGTGATAATCCCGGCGATATCTCAAACGGTCAATGGATTATCGATGCCTTAAGCCTTGAGGACTGCAAGAACCCGCTGATTGCCTGGCACTCTCGCCTGAATACGCGTCAGACCAACCTGCAATCCGGCAGCTGGATTGACAACTCAGAGCAGGGCGATCGTTGGCTAAGCGCCTGGGAAATGGGATCGACCCGCGTTGAGTCCTACGGCGTCGCGATCGATGGCAGCCTGAAATATAACTATCTGACCTCACGCTGGCTGTTGGAAAACAACACCAATCAGGCCGTGTGGTTTGAACTGGGCAATCTTTATTCCCCCACCGTTGGCGACTCGTGGGAAATCGAAATTTTTGGACAGTCGCAGTTCAATAACGGCACGGACGGTGAGCCGCTGATGAACCTCATCAGTGGGAAAAACACCGGCGGCCGGGCGGTTATTCACGTTCAACGCAAGAAAGACCATGCTGAAGCCAGTTGGTCGGCGGAAGGCAGCAGCCCGGTAGTGGATGTACGCTACGTCGCTAAAACCGATACCGACACGCAGGTTTTCATCAGGCTGGCAGGCTGGACGCCTTCGGCAGCGGTGATGATCAAGAGCACGGCGAAAGATCGCTTTGTCACCGGCCGCTGTGCGCGGGTCGATGCCAAAATGACCCAGGCTGCGCCGGACAGCGGCAGTCATGCCGCGCCGCAGCGCTTTAGCCTGCATAACGGTAAAGCGGGCGTGGGCGCGAATGAGCAGGGGGATTTATTGCTGGCCTCCCGCGCGTTGTCTGATGACAAGGTGGATACCAGCAAACCTGAAGGATTCGTGTCTGTCGTTATTAATGGTAAGCAGGTCGCCTTACCGTATTTTGCGATTAAATCGTAGTCAGAGAGGGCTGCCCTGATACGGCAGCCAACACCAACAGCATCTGGGATGTTGGTGCAGGATTTTTATTTGCTGTTTTTCTCCCTATTCATTTTGCCCGTTTCGGAACTGGGCGGTTGCTTGAATTAGAAAAAATTATTCGGAGTTTTTATGAAGATTTTATTGGTGGGTAACCATACCTGTGGGAATCGTGGGGATGGCGCGATTCTGCGTGGACTGATTGATTCAATTCAGGCCGCGCGCAACGATGTGGATATTGATGTGATAAGCCGTTATCCAACCAGCTCCGGTTATCTGCTTCAGCAACATATTCAGCAGGATAAGCTCTTCCTGCACAACAACTCCTCGGGTAAGGGCCTGATTGGCTCTGTTAAACGCAAAGTCGCTAACCGACTGATGCCGAATATCATGATGGCGCATCTGGGCAAGGGTGGACCCTACAAATCCTTCTCCGTGCCGCCACACCTCAAAGCCTTCACGGAAAGTCTGGCGCAGTACGATGCAGTCATTCAGGTGGGCGGTTCATTCTTTGTCGATCTGTATGGCGTGACTCAGTTTGACCATGCGCTCTGCGCGCTGCTGGCTAAGAAGCCGCTTTACCTGATTGGCCACTCCGTTGGACCTTTCCAGAACGCCCGCACTAATCAACTGGCCAACTTCGTGTTTGACCGGGTTGACCGCCTTATCTTGCGTGAGTCCGTTAGCCTTGACCTGATGAAGCGCGATGGCGTGACCAGCTCAAAGGTGATGCCCGGTGTGGATACGGCCTTCCTGGTACGTGCACGTCACGTTGAAAACCCCAGCCACAGTCTGCAGCACTGGCAGAGCGTGATTCGCACCCGCAAAACCATCGCGATTACGGTCCGTGAACTGGCGCCGTTTGATAAGCGTCTGGGCGTCACGCAGCAGGAATACGAAGCCGCCTTTGGTCGCGTGATCAACGCCATGATCGCCAGCGGTTATCAGGTCGTCGCCTTATCTACCTGTACGGGCATCGACAGCTACGCCAAAGATGACCGTATGGTGGCGCTCACTTTGCGCGATCGCGTTGAGCAGCCAGAGCACTACCACGTTGTAATGGATGAATTTAATGACCTCGAATTAGGTGTCCTCCTCAGCGAGTGTCACCTGACCATCGGAACCCGTCTGCACTCTGCCATCATCTCAATGAACTTTGGTACGCCAGCGGTCGCCATCAACTATGAACACAAATCCATGGGCGTCATGAATCAGCTAGGTCTGCCGCAAATGGCTACCGATGTTCAGAGCCTGATGGACGGTTCGCTGATTGATAAAGTTCAGGCTATCCTGGCCGACTACGACACGATCAAGCAAAACGTCGAAACCGCCGTGGCGCATGAAAGGGAAGTAGGTAACAGAATCACTGAAGAGATTCTAAACGTAATAGGATGATGTGATGAAACTGACTTTTTTCACGATGCGTTTCCCGGTTGCCTCTGAAACCTTTGTTCTCAACCAGGTCACTCATTTTATTGATGCCGGTTACGACGTTGAGATTATCTCGGTATTTCCGGGAGACCTGGTCAACCGCCACGGCGCATTTGACGAATATGGTCTGGCGGCAAAGACGCATTACCTGTTACCCGAAGAAAAAATTTCCCTGACGGACAAGCTGGGACAGCGGCTGAAACTGGTTCTGCCCAAAATCACCAAAGTGTCGTTACTCCGTTCCCTAAACGTGCGCCGCTATGGCGCACAGTCCAGTAAGCTGCTGCTGCCGGCGATCGTTGCCAATGCGCGTCAGACCTATGTCGCGGATGTTTTCCTGGTGCATTTCGGCTATGCCGGGGCGCTGGCGAATAAACTGCGTGAACTGGGTATCCTGAAGGGCAAACAGGCAACGGTGTTTCACGGGGCGGATATCTCTCGTCGTCACATCCTCGACGAGCATAAGCAGGATTACCGTAATCTGTTTCAGCAGAGTGAGCTGATGTTGCCCATCAGCCATCTTTGGCAGAACAAGCTGATTGAAATGGGCTGCCCGCCTGAAAAAATTCACGTTACCCGCATGGGAATTGAACCTGAAAAATTCAATTTCCAGCCGCGTGATGCCTTCCATACGCCGTTGCGCATTGTTTCCGTTGCCCGTCTGACCGAAAAGAAAGGACTGGATGTGGCGGTGAAAGCCAGCGCCATTCTGAAACAGCGCGGTGGCCAGTTCCAGTACACCATCATCGGCAATGGCGATCAGGATCAGATGATGCGTGACTTTATTGCGCGCGAAGAGATGGACGACTGCGTGACGATGCCGGGTTTCAAACCTCAGGAAGAGATCCGTCAGGCCCTCAACGAAGCCGATATCTTTCTGCTGCCCTCTAAAACGGCTGCAGATGGCGACATGGAAGGCATTCCGGTTGCGCTGATGGAGGCGATGGCGGTAGGGCTGCCGGTGGTCTCCACCTTCCACAGCGGCATTCCGGAACTGATCGAAAATAACGTTTCTGGCTGGTTAGTGAAGGAAGATGACGCCGAGGCGCTGGCCGAGACGCTGCTGAAATTGTCAGAAGGCGCGGTGGACGTGGCACCGGTTGTTGCCGCAGCCAGACATAAAGTTGAAACCGAGTTTAATCAGCACATCGCGTATCGCGAGCTGGCACAGATTCTGGAGCAAATGGTTTGAGTGGAATAAAGTCACAGGCGATTTGGTTGTTTGGCAGTACCTGTTTCTCTGCGGTATTACAGGTTGCTCAACTGAGTATTCTCGCCCGTAAACTCGAAACCCATGAGCTGGGGCTGTTGGCGATCATCAACGCTATTTTAGCGGTGGCGGGCGTGCTGCAGGACATGGGCATGAGCAGTTATCTGGTCCATCGCCAGAATATTACCCGACGCGAACAGAGCACCATCTATTGGGTCAACGTCTCGCTCAGCTTATGTACCGGCGTTGTCATGCTGCTGATTGCCTGGCCTGTTGCCTGGTTCTATCATCTGCCGGAACTGGTAGGGTTGATTATGCTGACCAGCCTGAACTTTCTGGTGCTGGGGCATCTTTCGCAATATCAGGCCCACTACATTAAAACCAAACGCATGGTGTCGCTGGCGAAGATCGAAATGGGCACCAAACTGTTTGCCTTCCTGTGCGTAGTGGCGATGCTGGAGTTTACCTCGCTGACGGTGGCCGCCGCGATTCTGGGGCTGTTTATTAACGCCTTTACCCGCATCCTGTGCATGATCGCGCTGGGTGAGAAGTCATGGCGTCCCACATGGGAGTTCGATAAACAGACTTTCTTTAGTGCGATTCGTTACGGTATCTATCAACTGGGTTCGCAGACCATTAACCAGCTTCGTACTCAGGCCGATGCGCTGGTGGTAGGTAAAGTGATGGGGGCAGAAATGCTCGGCGTCTATTCTCTGGCGAAAGAGCTGGTGCTACAGCCCCTGAAGTTGGTTTCGCCGGTGATTAACCGTCTGGCGCTACCGCGCTTCGCGGAAAAACAGCAGGATCCCGAGCAGTTGAAGAAGCTGTTCCTGAAAGGCACGCTGGTGATTATGCTCTTCAGCAGTGCCATGTACCTTGCTATCGGTATCTTGTCTCCGGTCATCGTACGCATTCTGTATGGTGCGTCTCACGAGCAGGTTTATCATCTTATCCCGCTGATGCTGCTGTTTGGCATGCTGCGTCCGATGGGTGGACTGACCGGTGCCATTTCACAGGCGAATGGCCGAACCAACGTGGAGTTCTACTGGAACATCGTGGCCAGCCTGGTCGTCATGGCCGTGCTTGCGACCACCTTTATCTGGCCAAACGTGCTCTACGTCGCGCTGACGTTGTCGATCTCACAGGTGCTGATTTCAGCGCTGGCGCATCCGTTCTTTATCAAGCCGGTTATTGGTATTCGCTTCATCCCTTATGCCCGACAGTGGGTATCTGTATCGGTCCTGTTTGTGGGGCTGATGCTGCTGGTAAATCACTTTGACCTTTTCGTGATGCCAGAATGGTTTGAACAGTGGCTGTGATGCCAATAACAACGGGCGACTCAGGTCGCCCGTTTCTTTTTATGGCTGGCACCAAAAACGGCGACGTCAATTTCTCTGCCGCTCATGTGGTCGGCCTTTACTGTTTGTGTTAACTCAGTTTATGGGGATGTTTACTCTAGGTAAAATCCCGAATTTGTAAGATTTCACAGCGAGTTAGTGTCGGCTTTTCAGATAAAGATTATACTTCCTTTTCCGGTCCATCCGGCATAATTGACGCATGTCTTCACTTCATTAGATGGAATAACTATGACCAAGCTTAAAGCAGTAATCCCGGTTGCGGGTCTCGGTATGCATATGCTTCCGGCGACTAAAGCCATTCCGAAAGAGATGCTGCCTGTCGTGGACAAGCCAATGATTCAATACATCATTGATGAGTGTGTTGCAGCAGGGATCAAAGAGATTGTGCTGGTCACCCATGCGTCCAAGAATGCGGTAGAAAACCACTTCGATACCACCTATGAACTCGAAGCCCTGCTGGAAGCACGCGTTAAACGCCAGCTGCTGAGTGAAGTCCAGTCAATCTGCCCGCCGGGCGTGACCATCATGAACGTACGTCAGGCGCAGCCACTGGGCCTGGGGCATTCTATTCTCTGCGCGCGTCCTATGATCGGCGACAATCCTTTTGTGGTTGTCCTGCCTGACGTGCTGTTGGACGATTCCACCGCTGACCATTTACGATATAATCTGGCGGCAATGGTTGCGCGTTTTGAAGAGACCGGTCACAGCCAGGTGCTGGCAAAACACCTCACCGACTACGATCTGTCTGAATACTCAGTGATCACGACTGAGCAGCCGCTGGAAAACCCAGGTGATGTCAGCACGATTACTGACTTCGTTGAGAAACCTGAGCACCCGGCCGAGTTAAACTCAGACCTGGCAGCGGTGGGACGCTACGTGCTTTCAGCCGATATCTGGGCTGAGCTGGAGCGTACCGAACCGGGCGCATGGGGCCGTATTCAGTTAACGGATGCTATCGCCAGCCTGAGTAAGAAAAAAACGGTCGATGTCTCACTCATGACGGGTCACAGTTTCGACTGCGGACGTAAAATGGGTTACATGCAGGCATTTGTCTCCTACGGTCTGCGCAATAACGCACAGGGCCGCGACTTCCGCGAAGCGATCGAGAAAATTCTGGCGAAGTAATCAACTATCATTCGCCGCGGCTAACGCGGCAGAAAGGGAGAAGAGATGGCTATTTTGGTAACGGGCGGGGCAGGTTATATCGGCTCCCACACAGTGCTGGCACTGCTTGAGCGCGGTGATGATGTGGTGGTACTGGATAATCTGTGCAATGCCTCGCGTGAGGCCATCAATCGGGTTGAGAAACTCGCCGGCAAGAAAGCAACGTTTATCGAAGGCGACGTTCTTGACCGCGCCTGCCTGCGTGACCTGTTTGCCTCCCACAGCATTTCTGCCGTGATTCACTTCGCCGCTCTTAAAGCGGTGGGTGAATCCACGCGTATGCCTCTGGAATACTACGAAAATAACGTATCCGGTACGGTCGTACTGCTTGAAGAGATGCGCAACGCGGGCGTCTGGAACTTCATTTTTAGTTCTTCCGCTACCGTTTATGGTGCCAATGCCCCGGTGCCTTACGTGGAAACCACACCGATTGGCGGCACAACCAGCCCATATGGCACCTCTAAGCTAATGGTCGAATTTATCATTCGGGATTTCGCCAAAGCTGAGCCGAAGTTCAAAACCATTGCGCTGCGTTATTTTAACCCGGTCGGTGCGCATGAGTCGGGCGAGATTGGCGAAGACCCAACCGGTATCCCTAACAATCTGCTGCCTTACATTGCCCAGGTCGCTATAGGTCGTCTGGATAAACTCGGCGTGTTTGGTGGTGACTACGATACGCCAGACGGCACCTGTCTGCGTGACTACATCCATGTCGTTGACCTTGCTGAAGGCCACCTGAAAGCGCTGGACCACCTCGATAAAATTGAAGGCTATAAAGCCTATAATCTGGGTGGTGGGAAAGGCTTCTCTGTGCTGGAAATGATCAAGGCGTTTGAGCAAGCCTCAGGCAAGCCCATTCCGTTTGAAATCAAGCCGCGTCGTGACGGTGATCTTCCGGCATTCTGGGCGGATGCGTCGCTGGCCAACCAGGAACTGGACTGGCGGGTTTCGCGTGGTATCGATGCGATGATGCGTGATACGTGGAACTGGCAGTCGAAGAATCCGGAAGGGTTTAGGTAAGCAAGAGTGACAGTTAAAAACCCGGCTGAGGCCGGGTTTTTGCGTATTATGGCATTCTATACATTATGAAATTAAGCATAATTATGAAAATTTTTTATCAAACATTCTTGATGCCTAATAAAGACAACCTGTGCAAAAGACATGAATGAAAAGGATTTGCTATAGTGATTTTCAATAATCGGTACAGTTATGGGTCTGATTTAGTGTGTTTTTTAGCCATTTTGAATGTGAAAATACGTTAAAAAGACAATAACCGTGTCAATTTTTCATCGCAAATTGTAGTATTACCATTTATACAGATTTACGAGCTTTAGACATTTTAGTAACAGTAATTCGAAGGTGTAGACCTCTCACAACTTCGTTTTTACCTCGAGTGTACTGGTAGCTACAAGCCAGGGGCGGTAGCGTGGTTAAAAACTTGATATCTACACTTCACCTCTTATAGTGAGGTGGTAAAGCTTTTCAGGATAAGAGCGTTATGAAAATTTTGATTACTGGAGGCGCCGGTTTCATAGGTTCAGCAGTCGTTCGTTTTGTTATCAACAGCACAAACGATGAAGTTATAAACATTGATAAGCTGACTTATGCAGGTAACCTTGAATCTTTAAAGACTGTTAGTAATAGTCCCCGTTATCATTTCGAAAAAGTTGATATATGTGACAGGAAGGCTTTAGAAAAAATATTCGACAAATATCAACCAGATATGGTCATGCATTTGGCTGCTGAAAGTCATGTGGACCGTTCAATCATAGGTTCACGTGAGTTCGTTGAAACAAATATGCTGGGGACGTACGAGCTTCTTGAAGTTAGTCGGAAGTATTGGATGCGTCAGACTTTACACCAAAAAAGATTATTTCGATTTCATCATGTATCTACTGATGAGGTATATGGCGATCTTCCTCATCCCGAAGATGAAAAAGGTGTACTCCCTCTCTTTACAGAAGAAACGCCTTATGCACCAAGTAGTCCCTATTCTGCAACCAAAGCTGCAAGCGATCATTTAGTACGAGCTTGGGGGAGAACATATGGTTTGCCGATCGTAGTAACTAATTGCTCGAATAATTATGGCCCATATCATTTTCCGGAAAAACTCATTCCGCTGATTATCAGTAATGCGCTTGAAGGCAAACCTTTACCAGTTTATGGAAAAGGCGATCAAATACGCGATTGGCTATATGTAGATGATCATGCCAGAGCTTTATATACGGTTATTACACGCGCTCAAAATGGTATGACTTATAATATTGGCGGGCATAATGAGAAAAAAAATATCGAGGTTGTAATTGAGATTTGCAACATACTGGACAAATTATGCCCTGCAAAGCATTCTTACAGAGAGCTAATATCTTATGTTACAGACCGTCCGGGACACGATCGACGCTATGCAATAGATGCCTCAAAAATAGAAGATAATCTGGGATGGAAACCTTTAGAAAGTTTTGAAACGGGATTGTATAAAACGGTTCAATGGTATCTTGATAATCAGGATTGGGTTGAAAGAATTAAAAGCGGAGCCTATAAGAACTGGATTCATGATAACTATGAGAAGCGCAATAAATGAAAATACTGCTGCTGGGAAAGAATGGTCAAGTTGGATGGGAGTTACAGCGATCATTATCACCTTTAGGTGAAATAATAGCATTGGACCGTTCGTCTAGAGAATTTTGTGGTGACCTAAGTAATCCTGACGGAATCAAGCAAACAGTAAAAAAAATAATGCCTGATGTAATTGTCAACGCCGCTGCTTACACTGCTGTTGATAAAGCAGAGATTAAATCAGAAATTGCAGAGTTGATAAACACAACATCAGTAAAAACATTAGCTTGTGCTGCAAAAGAAATTGAAGCCTTACTCGTTCATTATTCAACTGACTATGTCTTTGATGGAGTAGGAACGTTGCCATGGAAGGAAGATGACAAAACTAAGCCACTAAATATATATGGTAAAAGTAAACGAAGTGGAGAAAATGAAATTATAAACAACATGTCTGATTATCTTATATTCAGAACTAGTTGGGTATATTCTCTCAAAGGCAACAACTTTATAAAAACTATCATACGTTTAAGCCAAGAGAAAGAGGTTATCTCAGTAGTCGATGATCAAATTGGTGCTCCAACAGGAGCTGAATTAATTGCAGATTGCACCGCGCATGCCATAAAAATGACGCTTGCTGATCGATCTAAAACTGGTATATATCATCTTACAGCATCTGGCGCCACCACTTGGCACGAGTACGCCTGCCTTATAGCTGATTTTATGAAAAGTAAAAATGCTCTTCTGAAGATAAGTAAAATTAATCCAACAAAAACTGCAACATTAAATCAGGCGGCACAACGGCCAATAAATTCTAGACTTGATACATCTAAATTCAGAAAAAATTTCGGATTAAATCTTCCATCTTGGAAAGATGGAGTGTTAAGAGTTTTAGATGAAATGTTCGTGTAGTTTTTAATTTGAGGTTCACATGGTTAAGCATAAAAAAGGAATAATTCTGGCTGGTGGCTCAGGTACTCGCCTTTATCCAGTGACTATGGCCGTCAGTAAACAGCTGTTGCCGATATATGATAAACCAATGATATATTACCCAATAAGCACTCTCATGCTTGCTGGAATACAGGATATTTTGATAATTAGCACTCCAGAAGATACACCAAGATTTGAAAATCTTTTAAGTGATGGATCACAATGGGGTTTAAGTATTAAATATATGGTGCAAAAAAATCCAGACGGTCTCGCTCAAGCTTTTATTTTGGGTGAGGATTTTATTGGCAAGGATAAATGTGCACTTATTTTGGGTGATAATATTTTTTATGGACATGATCTTTATAAACAATTAGAAAAAGCTTCGAACGAAGATCATGGTGCAACAGTTTTTGCTTATCATGTCCAAGATCCTGAACGTTACGGCGTAGTTGAATTTGATAAGGCTGGGAAGGTTGTTTCATTAGTTGAAAAGCCAAAATTTCCCAAAAGTAATTATGCAGTTACTGGATTGTATTTTTACGATAATAGTGTGGTTGAAATGGCCAAAAATTTAAAGCCCTCCAAGCGAGGAGAGCTTGAAATAACAGATATTAATAATTTATATTTAGAAAAAGGTGAACTTTCAGTTTCTTTGATGGGTAGAGGACATGCGTGGTTAGATACGGGGACTCATCAAAGTCTTATTGAAGCAAATAATTTCATACAAACGATTGAAACACGACAAGGTCTTAAGGTCGCCTGTCCAGAAGAAATTGCCTATAGAATGAATTTCATCACCGCGGAACAACTCAAAGAGCTAGCGAAACCTTTGATGAAAAATAACTACGGTAAATATCTTATGGATTTATATGAAGGCAAAATTTAATGGAAGTCATAGAAACTAAAATTCCAGATGTAAAAGTTATAAAGCCGCATGTTTATAAAGATGAGCGCGGTTTTTTCATGGAAACATGGCAGCAAGATAAATTTGATGAGCTAGTTTGCAAACGAAAATTCGTACAAGATAATCATTCTTATTCTCAATTTGGTACGTTGCGGGGATTACATTATCAGAGTGAAAATACGCAGGGAAAATTAGTTCGTGTGATAAAAGGTGAGGTATTTGACGTTGCGGTTGATCTGCGACTATCTTCACCAAACTTTGGTGAATGGGTAGGGGTAATATTATCAGCCGAAAATAAAAATCAGCTTTGGGTGCCTGAAGGGTTCGCTCATGGTTTCTATGTTACAAGTGACCATGCTGAATTTATTTATAAATGTACAGATTATTATAATCCCAAAAGCGAATGTTCGATTATATGGAACGATCCTGATCTTAATATCCAGTGGCCACTAAATGACAAGGCCCACCCGTTGTTATCAAACAAAGATAATAATGGAGATTATTTTAAAGAAGCTATGTATTTTAGTTGACAGTTAATATCATTCTAAATTTTTAATGACTTAGTGGTTTGTTTTAATTCTAAACTAAATCAACGTTATGACTTAATACGTATCAAAAAAGGAAGAATAATGTCTGTTTTAATTACAGGTGGTGCTGGTTATATAGGTTCTCATACGGTTCTTACACTTTTAAAAAACGATATTGATATTGTTGTTATAGATAACTTGGTGAATTCCTGCGATGAGTCTTTAAAAAGAGTGGGTAAGTTGGCTGGTAAAGATATAAAATTTTATGGTTCAGACATCCTGAATAAAGAATCCCTACATGATGTTTTTTCATCCCATAAAATAGATTCTGTTATTCACTTTGCGGGTCTAAAGTCAGTAGGTGAATCTAATGCTAAGCCTTTAGAATATTATGATAATAATGTAATAGGTACGATTAACCTGCTGAATGAAATGAGGCGTTTTAAAGTTAAAAACTTCATATTCAGTTCTTCAGCTACGGTCTATGGAACACCAGAGGAAATTCCATTAGTTGAAACTTCTCGAGTAGGGGGAACAACTAACCCTTATGGAACATCAAAATTAATGGTTGAGCAAATACTGCAAGATTATGCAAAAGCTGAACCTGATTTGTCTATTATTGCATTGCGTTATTTTAACCCAGTTGGAGCACACGAATCAGGTATGATTGGTGAAGATCCATCGGGTATTCCAAATAATCTTCTACCTTACATTACACAAGTAGCTGTGGGTAAACTACCCAAATTAACTATCTACGGTAATGATTATCCTACGGTTGATGGTACTGGTGTAAGAGATTATATCCATGTAATGGATTTGGCTGAGGGGCATTTGAGAGCAATCCAGCACATTAGTAATCATAAAGGTTTCAATGTCTATAATTTAGGCACAGGAAATGGTTATTCAGTTCTTCAAATGCTCCAGGCATTTGAAAAAGCTTCTGGTTGTACAGTTCCGTACGAGTTCGTAGGGCGACGTCATGGCGACATAGCCGAGTGTTGGTCTAATCCTGGGCTGGCTGAAAAAAAACTGAACTGGAAAGCAACTCGCGATCTTAATGTTATGATGCGTGATTCATGGAACTGGCAAAAAAACAATCCCAACGGTTATAAATCTTAACTACATCATTCATACAACATTGCAGCTTCTTTTTTTTAAGAACGTCAATTATGGAAACAGTCATCACAAAAAATTATTGCGAATTTATTATTATGATAGCGCCATACGAAATTCTACACCAGAAAGTTGGAAGCAAAGAATTATCTTTTATATAGAAAAGATAGTTTTATCTATTAAGAAGTAAGTCTTTTTCTGGTGATTCTTATTTACTAATTGACGAATAAATTATGTTAACACTTTTTAAAAATAGCGGTTTGGTTTTTAATCTAACCAAACGAGATATTGAAAGCCGCTATCGCGGTACGAGTTTGGGTATTGTCTGGTCATTATTAAATCCAGTAATCATGCTGTCGATATACAGTTTTATTTTTGGTTTTGTATTCAAAGCTAAATGGGGTGTGACAACCACAGAAAACTATTCATTAATAATGTTTGCTGGCTTGCTTACACATGGATTTATGGCCGAATGCATTGGGAAAGCGACAGGTATATATGTAAATAATATTAGTTATGTTAAAAAAGTTTTGTTCCCTCTCGAAACATTGTGTTGGGTAACTGTGTTAGGCTCATTATTTCAATTTTTAATGGGATGCCTTGTGTTTGCAATTTTTTGCGTGATACTCCATCAGCCAGTGACAATTACAGTGCTTTTAGTCCCATTAGTGATGTTGCCCTTAGTTTTTTTAGCTTATAGTGTTTCTTTATTTTTATCTTCCTTGGGTGTGTATGTGAGAGATATGGGCCAAATAGTCTCAGTAATTATTGCACTCATGCTTTTCATGTCACCTATATTTTATCCTGTCTCGTCTGTACCTGAAAAATATCGAATGTTCATATATCTCAATCCACTAACATTCATTGTTGAATCGTTAAGAGATGTTGTTATTTATGGGAAGATGTTTAGCTTTCAGGGCTATTCGATATATTGGTTAGTCTGCTTGATTGTTCATGGGTTAGCTGTAATGTGGTTTAATAAGGTTAAAAGGGGATTTGCCGATGTCCTCTGATATTATTGTTTCTGCTGTAAACTTGCGGAAAGTTTATCAAATATATTCAAGTCCTATGCAACGCTTGGGTTCCTTATTGGGTCTGCCTAAAGCCAGGGGTAAAGAGTTTGTTGCCCTAGAGTCTACCAACTTTGAAATAAAGAGAGGTGAGACGGTTGGTATAATTGGTGTCAATGGCTCAGGAAAATCAACCTTATTACAAATGATTTGCGGTACCTTATCTCCAACTAGTGGTAAGGTTATGACTAAAGGTCGTATTGCGCCTTTATTAGAATTAGGTGCAGGTTTTAATCCTGAATTTACTGGAAGAGAAAACGTTTATCTTAATGCTTCACTATTAGGTTTGACTAGAAAAGAAATCAATGAACGTTTTGATAATATAGCAGCCTTTGCTGATATAGGCGAATTTCTGGAAAGACCAGTTAAAACATATTCAAGCGGTATGTTCGCAAGATTAGCATTCGCAACGGCAGTACATGTAGAACCAGATATTTTGATTGTTGATGAAATATTAGCAGTGGGCGATTCTCGTTTTCAGCGCAAGTGTGTAAAAAAGTTTAATGATATAAGGAATGATGGGTGTACAATCCTATTTGTATCGCATGATGACTATCAAGTCAGAAACATTTGTAACAGTGCCTTATATTTAGAAAAAGGTGTGCAACGTTATTTCGGCAATGCCGATATCGCAGTGCAGCATTATTTATCAGACTTACAAAAAAACACTACCAACGGAGATAATATTGCTTTTAAAAAAGAAACAGAAAAAGAAGTGTGTCAGAAATTAATAGTTATTGATGATGTTTACTTGAAGAATTCAGATGGTAAATTGATAACCGAAATAACAAGTGGTGAAAATGTTCAGTTATCTTTTGATTGTACATTTGACAGTGATATAAATGAATTTGAAGGTCTAAGTTTCGTATTCAACCTTTATCGAAAAGATGGAGTGTATATATGTGGAACAACCACAGCAATGCGAGGGCTTGGTCCTTATCAAGTAGGTAAAAAATTTAAAGTCACGGTTGATTTTCCATCATTAAAACTCTTATCGGGAGTATATAACTGGCGAGTGGCAGTAAATGACAAAGATGGAATACAAATTATTACTGAAGCCTTACCTGTGTGTGAATTTTTTGTTGCAGATGAATTTCGTGCAGTAGGAATTTATGAAATCGAACACTCTTGGAAAGTAGAAGAAAGGATTTAAATATGGAAAGAATTGAAAATGAGCTTTTAAAACTTCGCTTTCTTCAAGATGAGCATCATCATCGTTATACATATGTATCACAATTTGCAAAAGGTACTGTAGTGGATTGTGCATGTGGAATAGGGTATTCAGCATCAATTCTATTGACTAACCCAGAAGTTAAAAATTATTATGGCTTTGACGTTGACCGTGATGCTATATCATATGCCCAAAATCAAAACATCGAACGTGCCAAATTCGATTATGGCTCTATCATGTCATTGCCATTCGAAGATCAGAGTATTGATACTTTTATTTCATTAGAGACACTTGAGCATTTGGAGTATCCTGAAAATGCCTTGATTGAAATTAAACGTGTACTGAAACCTGATGGGATTTTTATCTGTTCTGTTCCTACTGAAAGTTATGAAGCATTTTGCTCAAAGCTCTACGGACCTAATCCATTTCACCTTCAATCATTTAGTTTAAATGCTTTAAGCAATTTGCTTAAAAAATATTTTCAATATGTTGACATAGCTATCATGGCGCAGGAAATTGTATCAGCAATTCATACTTTAAATGAGGAAATTGATAATAATACCGATAAGGATTTGGTCTTATTGTATCCTGATAAAAATAAAGATAATACAAATGGTTCATTTATTGCTTTTGCTTCAAACGAAAAAGAAGTAAAGCATATAAAAAGTGTCTTTACCGGTGTAAGCCGTATTGAATACGACGAAGAGCTAGTAGCGCCTGTACGAAAAAGTCTGGCTTATGCTGAAGAATTGGCCTTGAAACGTTGGGATTTATTACTTGAAGCGGAACAGAGAATGAATGAACTTGTCTTTTACAAAGAACAGGCTGAGCGCATCTCTGAAGAGAGACTAAATGCCATTTTAAAGACAGAAGCCGCTTTACAAGATCGTGATAAAACATTATCTGAAGCACAGAAAAAGATTTTAGATCTTGAGATGAAATTGACTAAAAACCGCTAAATCAGAATTCCCAATGAGTATTTATAAATGAAAGTTACTATCTCTGATAATATTACTACTATATTAGTTGATTTTTTTGATACTTTAGTTGGGCGTACATGTCATCCTGAAGTTGTAAAACGAAAGTGGTCGGCATTTATTATTAACTCATATCGAATAAATCTCACTGTTGACTGCCTATATGAATTGCGTTTAAGAATTGAAGCTGGTTTATGTGCTATGAGCGAGATGCATGGTGATGATGCCGAGTTTCGCTACAAAGAAATGTCAACGGCACTTTATTATGAGTTAAAAAGATCTGGAATAATATGTCGAATTCCAGATTTAGCGAGTTTTGTTAGTCATTGCTACGACTTAGAAATGGCAATCGAATTATCAGTACAAAAACCAATTTTATCTACGATAGAGTTATTGAGGTCAGAGAAAAGAAAAAATAAACAAATTTATTTGCTCTCAGATTTTTATCTTGATGTTAACTCTATTAAAAAATTTATAATTCATCATGGTATTGATGAAATTTTTGATGATGTTTTTGTTTCAAGTGAATATAAAAGAACTAAAAGGGAAGGTCGTGCATTTGATTGGGTAATTAATAAACTAAAGCTTAATACTAAAAATACGATCATGCTTGGTGATAACGCTCACAGTGATGTAGCAATGCCAAAAAGCCGAGGTCTGATGGCATATCATTTGTCGGTTGATCAAAGTGATTATATGTCAAACCTTGCGCAAGATCTTCAGAGAAAGTTAATTCAGAAAAAAATTGTAGATATAACTAAGAATTATAAATATAATTTTAATTGGGTAAGTAGTGCTATTTACTTATTTACACATCGCTTATATTGGGCTCTAGCTACTAACAGGGCTCTAAACGTGTACTTTTTCTCACGTGAAGGTGAGTTTTTACAAAAAGCCTTTGAAAAGTATCAGTCTTCTTTGCCATCTACATTTTGGAAAGTTAAGACCCATTATATGTATGTATCAAGGCGAGCAACTTATTTACCATCTTTAGGAACGTTAAATAAAAAGACATTTAATAAATTGTTATACCAATACCAAACTTGTAGTATCAGCGCTTTTCTTAAAAGTATTAATCTTGATAAGTACGAAAGCTTTCTTAAGCAGGTTCTTATTGAATATGATTTCAACGTGCCGTATCCTAATTTTGGCGAGAGTGCTGCTTTTCTGTCACTAATTGAAAATAGTGATTTCAAAAAAATTTACGATATAGAACGTAATGAACAAAATAGTTATTTAAATAGTTACTGCAATTCATTAATGGACAAAAGAAACGAAGAATTTGTTTATGTTGTTGATGTCGGTTGGAAAGGGAGTATTCAGGATAATATATCGAAAGCTACAGGAAGGAAATTTTTCGGATATTATTTTGGAATTCATGAAGGAGCTGAATGTAGCAACGTTAATATAAAAGACGGACTTCTCTTTGATCACCAATGGGGGCAACGCGCTGGCAATGATGTTTTTAATGAGTTTCGTGCTGGGTTTGAAGTATTAATGGGAGCATCGCATGGAAGCCTGAAATGCTATAATGATTCGATCAAAAACTTCATATTTGACAACAATGAAACTGAAATGAGAATTTATAATGAAAGAATAGCACCCTTTCAGCATAAAGCCTTAATTCAATTTGATGAATTTAACAAAATTATAAATACATACTCTGTTTCGGATAATGAAATATCAGAAGCTGTTAGAAATGATTATTTCAATGGTGTAATGCTGCCAAGTCGAGACGAAAGAGATGAATTTTCATCAATTCAGCATTATGAAAATTTTGGTGTATTCGATTACAGTTCTTTCGGTATAAATAAAAAATCCTCTTTCAAATATTACAAAAATCTTTTTAAAAATCCAAGATTTACAATAGGTTCTTCATGGTGGAAACCTTTAGATTTTCACGCTAATGGTGTTGGATATTTAAAATATATCTATTGTTCTGTTAAATTTCTAAAATTCAAGAGTCATAAATGATGAATAATATTGCTTTTTTGTTATGGAGTCCTGACATTAGTGGTGGTACTAATGTCATTTTTGAGCATGCTACCAGACTCTTAGCAATGGGAAACAAAATAACCATAATAACTGATGATAAACCCAACAAGTCCAGGTTGGAATGGTTTCCAGGTGCTGAAAAACTAACTTGGTTGACTTATTCAGAAGCAGAAATTTTGCAGTTTGACTTAGTGATTGCGACATGGTGGCGGACTGTTTTTTATCTCAATAAAATTAAATCAAAAAAGTATGCATTCTTTGTGCAGTCGATTGAATCTCGATTTTATCCAGAAAATGAAGTTACTTTACGTACTCTTGTCGATTTGACATATAGTTTGCAAGTTAATTTCATCACTGAAGCTACATGGATAAAAGATCATTTAAAAAAGTATTACGATCAAGATGCTCATTTAGTGCGTAACGGGATCAGCAAATCATACTTTAATAGTACAATCGAACCCAAAAGTGCTAGGGTACCAGGCAAATTACGAGTGCTGGTTGAAGGCCCCCTTAATGTAAGTTTCAAGAATACCGAGCTGGCTTTAAATCTTTGCAAAAAATCAAATGCAGACGAAATTTGGTTTGTAACCTCTACTGAAATTGGTGCTTATCCAAACATAGACCGTTTATTTAGCCGAATCCCTATTTCTGAAATAGGAAGCATCTATGCTTCTTGCGACGTCTTGGTTAAGTTATCTACTGTTGAGGGCATGTTTGGGCCACCACTGGAGATGTACCATACAGGTGGAACATCTATTAGCTATGATGTGACAGGTTATGATGAATATATTGAACATGATTTTAACGGACTAATTTCTTTTAATCGTGATGATAATGAAGTTATTGGTTTTTTAAACCATCTTAAAAACAACCCTGAAAAATTAGATACTCTTAAAAAGAACGCACTTTTAACTGCTGAGAAATGGCCCGACTGGGAGAGTAGTTCTAGTGAATTTGCTACTGTATGTCAGGATATTATTCATTCAGGCATTACTACTTCTACAATATTACTAAAAGCTCAGTCAGATAGGTTTTGGACTTTTTATGAACAATCTTTGCATCAACAAGTTAATCAACAGCCCAACGTACCTAAAATCAAAAAGAACTATATAATATTCCGGCAGAAAGTTATTGGTAAATTACATCGTGATCATCCCGGATTATTTTCATTACTTCGTAAAATGAAATGGACGCTAAAATCTTTTTTGAAATAAACTTCAAGAAGTATGATTGAGTTTTCGAAGGCATTTTTGTGCCGTTTTAGATTTTATTATATTCCATTAGTCGTTGATGGCTTGTGTCGCTTTGTAAGTGCTATTTAAACAGCTTACTGATATAATTATGTTTTCAGGATATATTATGTGTGTTGCTAACGAAAATGTAGCCATACTTCTAGCTACCTACAATGGTGGTGCTTTTTTAAATCAACAACTGGATTCTTTTAAAACACAAAGTCATTCATCATGGAGTCTTTATGTTTCTGATGATGGTTCAACCGATGACACTTTAAAAATTATACAAGAGTTTTCGTTAAGCAATAGAAATGTAAAAATACATCACGGCCCAGGGAAGGGCTTTGCTCAAAATTTCATGTCACTGATAGTTGACCCCTCTATTTCTGCAAACTATTACGCCTTCTCAGATCAAGATGATATTTGGTGTCAAAATAAACTTTCTTCTGCAGTTGCTTTTTTAAAAAAAGTGCCAGCGCATATGCCAGCAGTTTATTGCTCTCGTTCAATATTAATTGATGGCGATAATAAAAAAATTGGATGCTCTCCTTTATATAAAAAGCCCGCATTCTTTCAAAATTCTTTACTACAAAATATTGCCAGCGGTAATACAATGATTTTTAATCATAAAGCTCGAACTTTGCTCGCTAAGTTACAAAATGAGCCTATGATCGCCCATGATTGGTCTTTATATCAAGTTGTTACTGCTTGTGGTGGTGTTGTCTATTATGATCAGGAGCCAATGGTACTGTATCGCCAGCACTCTAATAATATAATCGGCAATGGTATGAGCCCTTTACGGCGTTTAAAGAATTTCTGCTCTGCTATGAACGGTCGCACTGCTAACTGGAATGACATTAATATAAATTTGCTTAACTGTCTTGATATAGAACTTACCGATGAAGCTAAAAAAAATATTGCAGCAATAAAACTGATGCGTAATTCAAGTTTTTTTTCAAGACTTCATTTGTATTTTAATAATAAATTCTATCATCAAACTGTTATTGGAAATCTAACTAATTTTTTTTATGTGATTTTAAATAAATTTTAAGGTGTTTATCTGTGATAACCGTCGCATCTCTTGTGTTATATAAACACGCTTATAATGATGTCAAGAAAACTATTGATTGTCTTTTGCTTGAAAAAAAAATATCCAAGGTCGTCATAGTTGATAATGGTTCTCACTGTGCCTGGCTAAGTAGTTTAAAAAGTACAAAGTTAAATCTAGTTGCTTTAGAATCAAATGATGGCTTTGGTGCTGGGCACAATGCAACAATTGAACGCTTTGGAGATGAGGCTGATTTCATTTTAATATGTAATCCTGACATATCCTTCGAACAAGGAGAGGTTGACAAACTTATAGATTTTAGCAGTCAATCAAATATAGCTCTATCCGCGCCTAAGATTTTATATCCAGATGGTAATATTCAACATAGCTGTAAGCTTTTGCCAACTCCTACACAATTGTTTGCAAGGCGCTTTCTCGCTAGATTTTGTTTCAAACAGAATAGCGTGTATGAATTAGTCGAGGCTGATTACTCTAAATCTTTTTTTGCGCCATCTATGTCTGGTTGCTTTATGCTCATAAGTCGTAAAGCTATTGCGGTCACAAAGGGTTTTGATACTCAATATTTTATGTATCTCGAAGATGTTGATTTTTCGCGAAGAGTTTCATCTGCTGGTTTGAATGTCCGTTATTGCCCAAACTCTTATGTAATTCATGAGTCTCAAAGGCGCTCTTACACTAGCTACAAATTTCTTATTTATCATATAAAATCAGCTGTACGATATTTTAATAAGTGGGGTTGGTTTATCGATAAAGAACGAGATATATTAAACAGAAAATGTTTAATTGAGTTGCCTCGTGTTTGAAGATTTATATAATTCTTTTACATTAAATTTATTTCAATGAGCTAATATTTACCCTTTGAATTGTAACTCCCATTTTTATACTAAAGTGCTCTTTGATTATCAATCTTCCTTTATTTAATGTACGATAGGGCCATTTACGCTTATCCTATTTACATTTTACCAGAATCATTTAACTCGCTTTTATGCAGACAGGAGTAAAAAATGTCCAAGCAACAGATCGGCGTCGTAGGTATGGCAGTGATGGGCCGCAACTTGGCTCTTAACATCGAGAGCCGCGGTTACACCGTTTCTGTCTTCAACCGTTCGCGCGAGAAGACCGATGAAGTCATCGCTGAGAACCAAGGCAAGAAGCTTGCGCCGTTCTATACCGTTGAAGAGTTTGTTGATTCGCTGGAAAAACCACGCCGCATTCTGCTGATGGTGCAAGCAGGTGAAGCGACTGACAAGACTATCGCCTCACTCACCCCGCATCTTGATAAAGGCGATATCCTGATTGATGGTGGTAATACCTTCTACAAAGATACCATTCGTCGCAACAAAGAACTTTCTGATCAGGGCTTTAACTTTATCGGCACCGGCGTTTCCGGTGGCGAGGAGGGCGCTCTGAAAGGTCCATCTATCATGCCCGGCGGTCAGAAAGAAGCGTACGAACTGGTTGCGCCGATTCTCGATAAGATTGCTGCGCGTGCTGAAGACGGTGAGGCTTGCGTCTCCTATATTGGTCCAGACGGTGCGGGTCACTACGTTAAGATGGTTCACAACGGTATCGAATATGGCGATATGCAGCTGATTGCTGAGGCTTATGCTCTGCTGAAAGGCGCGCTCGGTCTGAATAACGAAGAACTGGCAGAAACCTTTACCGAGTGGAACAACGGTGAACTGAGTAGTTATCTGATCGATATCACCAAGGACATCTTCACTAAGAAAGATGAAGAGGGTCACTACCTGGTGGATGTCATTCTTGATGAAGCGGCCAATAAAGGTACAGGGAAATGGACCAGCCAGAGTTCTCTGGATCTCGGTGAGCCGCTGTCGTTGATTACCGAATCGGTGTTTGCACGCTATCTCTCTTCTCTGAAGACTCAGCGTGTTGCTGCCTCAAAAGTTCTGAGCGGTCCTCAGGCTAAAGCCTTTACTGGTGATAAAGCTGAATTTATTGAAAAGGTCCGTCGTGCTTTATACCTGGGTAAAATCGTTTCTTATGCACAGGGCTTCTCACAGCTGCGTGCCGCATCAGACGAGAACAACTGGGAGCTGCAGTATGGTGAAATCGCGAAGATTTTCCGTGCGGGCTGTATTATCCGTGCGCAATTCCTGCAGAAAATTACGGATGCGTATGCAGAGAATGCAGGTATTGCTAACCTGTTGCTGGCGCCTTACTTCAAAGATATTGCTGACCAGTACCAACAGGCGCTGCGCGATGTTGTGGCTTATGCCGTACAGAACGGGATTCCAACGCCAACCTTCTCAGCTGCGATTGCTTACTATGACAGCTATCGCTCAGAGGTTCTGCCGGCTAATCTGATCCAGGCACAACGTGACTATTTTGGTGCCCACACCTATAAGCGTATTGATAAAGACGGTGTGTTCCACACAGAGTGGTTAGATTGATCATCTGACATTAAAGCGCTATAAGGCTTCCCTCGGGAAGCCTTTTTTTACCCCACCAACAAATCCCCACTCCGCACCGACTTCTCTCCCGCCAGCCTCAACACCAACATCCCTGCCGTGGCAAATCTGGCCCAGTGACGGGCGTAAAGTATCCCACCGAACTCCGCCACCAGTGGCGTGATATGGTCCGTTACCGGATCGACAATCTCCGCGACCACTTCACCCGGCCTGATAAGGGCGCCCAGCGGTTTACGATGCAGAATCAGTCCCGACACCGGCGAGTGAACGTATTCGCAACCGGCAAGCGGGGTGGGCGGATTTTTCAGCGCAGGTGATGATGCTGACGTACCCTCGGTGTGACGCTGCTTAATAATCCTGCTTTCATCGGCAGCCTGAGCAAGACCCGGAGCACCGAGTCCTGTACCGCTCTCATCAACGCCGACTAAATCTTCGCCTCCGCTGGCGACGGATACCAGCTCATCGCCGCCAATCACCGGTGCCGCGACCTCTACAGAAACGGCCGCCTCATCGGCGGTAATATAGCCCGATTCCTGTAGCGCGCTGATAATCGCATCGGCATCCTGTTCCGCCTGCTCTGGCGACACGTCGCGTACGCCACGGAGTTCAAGGGTTACGGGTAATAAACCCTGCGGCATGGGGAACTGTTCGGCAAAACGTTCTGCCAGCGTCAGCCAGGGCTCACAACAGGCTTCATCAAATGGCTCCCCGCCGGAAACTTGTGCCAGCAGCTGAACTTCACTACCCAACCAGCGTGCCAGCGGTTCGACCGCAGGCCATGCGTGCGGTGTGGTATAGAGGTGCGGGAGGGCTTCCCAGTCGCAGTGTAGATCGATCATTAAATCCGCCTGGCTCGCCATGCGCATGAGCGTGAACCGCTGCGCTTCCAGCTCCGTTTTCGGTACGGTATCGCGGTAGTAGCGATCGATTGCATCACGAATCAGTCGCTTGTTTTGGGTTTCGTTTGGCGTCAGTACGCCAGCCAGATCGTTAGCCAGCGTGGTGCCGAGTGATGGAAACTTACGGTTAAAATCTTGTCCAGTCTGCGTATGGAAGCGTCCCAAATGGGTGCCATGCCAGTGCTGGCCTAACGCAAGAGGATTTGAAACCGGGATCAGGGTGAAAGAGGCTTTTAACCGTCCGGCTGACTCCAGCGTTTGCAGACGTTGTTTCAGGTACCACGCAACCGCCATGCCAGGTATTTCATCGCCATGTAAGGCAGCCTGGATATAAACCTGTCGCGTAGCGTCATCGCCAAAATGAAAACTGATAATTTCACGCTGGGTGCCGAGAGAGGCGCTTAACAAGGGGTGATGTTGTTGGTACATACCGTGTTAATGTCCTTTTGTCGGTTCAGGGCGACAAGGGCCGCCCATAAAGTCATTGAGTATAGCCCTGCACAGGCAGGAGAGCGAAAAAGCCCACCGTGACGTTACTTCTGAATCGAAATATCGGTTGAGAAATAGCGCTTCTGAATCTTATCAAAGGTGCCATTTTTCTTAATTTCATCAAAGGCTGTATCCAGCGCGGTCTTCAGCTCGGCATCCCCTTTACGCAGACCAATCGCCGTGCCCGGTCCAATAATCGGATCCTGAACAATCGGGCCTGCCAGCGCAAAATCTTTGCCCTGCGGCTGTTTCAGAAAACCATTGGCGGCCTGCGCCGCGTCGGTAAAGACCGCGTCAAGGCGTCCGGCCACTAAATCGCTTTCCACCTGAGCCTGATCGCCGTAAGGCACCACAGTCACGCCATGCGGCTGCCATTTTGCGCGGGCATAACGTTCCTGCACCGTGCCCTGTTCAACACCCACCGTTTTCCCTTTCAGCGACTCTGGCGTCGGTAACAGGCCAGACCCTTTGCGTGCGATAAGCTGAGCGTGGGTATCGTAAAGCGGCTGGGTAAAGTCTATTTGCTTCAAACGCTCTTCTGTAATGCCCATGTCAGACAGGATGGCATCGAATTTACGGGCTTTAAGTGCCGGGATCATGCCGTCGAACTGACTTTCCACCCACACGCACTTCGCCTGCATTTGTGCACACAGGGCGTTGCCTAAGTCGATATCGAACCCTACCAGTTTGCCCTGCGGGGTTTTTGATTCGAAAGGCGGATAGGTGGGATCGACGGCGAAGCGGACCTGTTCGATTTTTGCCTGTGCGCCGAATGCGCAACCAGCAAGCACGGCCAGTGCAAGCGCAGCGCGCAGGCGAATTTTGAGGGTTTTCGTTGCCATAGTTCAGATCTTCTGTTGTCGTAATGTTGTATTACGCAGAGTACCTTTCGACCGGGATGATGGCAATTAGAGGATGATTTTCACAGTGTTAGCCCCACAAAGTGCACGGTAATCCTTGATGTTCAGGATCACTGAGTGGTCCAGCACGCCTGCATTAAACGCAATCTCATCGTAACGTTCAAACAGCAGCGGATCGACTATCGGCAGCAAATCAGGATGAAAACTGAACGGGGGAATCGCACCAAATACACAGCCCGTCAGCGCATCGACCTCCGCAGGCGAGGCAAGGGATGCCCGACGTCCTCCCACCGCTAAGGCCACTTTACTGAGATCGGCCTGCTGGTCGGCGGGCAGTACCGCCAGAACATGCTGTTTGATCCCATTGCCTTTCACATGGCACACCAACGCCTTTGCACCCTGACCGATTTCCGTGCCACGAATCGTTGCCACCGCTTCACATTTGCCGGTCGCTTCGTGCTGCATCAGGCGATAACGTGCGCGATTTTGGTCGAGTAGGGCAATTAATTTTTCATGAGTAGTCACGGTTCTCTTCCTGAGCAGTGAGTTGCAGCATCAGTGTCTGCAGCATATGTGGTTGACGCGGTAGCACGCCAGTTTTCAGACCCAGCGGTCTTAAGGCCCGGTTGAGCGTACTCAGGGTCGTATTTTCTCTGTCCTGCTCGATATCTGATAGTGTCCGGCGGCTAATCCCTGCCAGCGCTGCATAGCGTTCCTGTGAAAATCCCAGCACGTTTTTGCGAAGCTGCATCAGGAGTTCACCCTGTGACAATTTTTCTTCAAGAAACTGCTGAAGAAGGTTTAGCAGCATTGCCTCACGTTCAAACGGTGACAGCGTTTTCTTCATAGTTGCCAGCCTTCAATACGCTGATCCAGATAATCAAAGCCAAGAGCCGGCATAGTCAGAATTGATGCTGGTATACCTCGCTGGAGCAGACGCTCTTTGAGTCCGATAAGCTGTCGGGCCAGTACGGCCAGCTCAGCCAGTAATCTGTCCGATGGCACCAGGTCATCCAATGCGGCAGCAATCTGTTGCCATTGATATTGTCCCCCCTCCTCAAAAGGCGCCCCCCATTGCGTCGTGCGTACCACGCCTTCAGGATCCGCTTTCATCGGCGCAAAATCATAGATGGGTGCAAGCCACATGCCGGTATCCTTTTTCAGAATCGCGCTGTTACGACCATGATTATCAGAATTGCCAAACGCAATATTCAGCATGTCACGTTTTACCCACTCAATGACGAACGCCTCTTGCGCGCGTCTGTCAGGATTAAGGTGTGTAATCAGCGTGCTAATTACCTCAAAATGATTGAGATAGCTGCCTGGCGGTTTTCGCATTATTGAATAGACAGATTCCAGACCATACATCACTTTTTCGCCCGCGATGTAAGACACATCAAAGCGGGGTAACCATAAGGAAGGATAACGGCTACCTTCACACAACTTCATTTTTTCACAGGGAATGGTGTCGAAACCCATCGACGCTAATTCATGATAGTAGTGGTATTCGGCGCGAAGTATGTCGCAATCGATCGCGCTGCGCGCACCGCGCGGATACTTCACCAGATAATGCACATCCTGATTGTGTACATCATCCTGCCAAGTATCTATCCATACCTCATCCTGTAGCGTATAGCGCAATAAGAGTTTTGGCGCTTCACCGCCAGCCCCGGTCGCTCCACCGCTGGCTGCACCCATTTGCTGAGCGTACGCCAGAAAATCACTGTCACGTTCGATGGCCCATTCAGACGGAAAACGTCGGTCACGTAGCTGACTTTGCGCGGGTAACGCGGGTATCGACTCTTTGATGCGCTGGTTTCCCACTGGTGCAATTGTGCCAGATTTCAGCAACCAGAAATCCTGCTCAGCGGCAGACTTTCCCTGTAACCCAAGCTGCTGAATCCAGTAACGTCTACTGGCACCTGCAGGCATAATGTCATCCAGAAAGGTAAACCACGGACGAGCCGCATAGCTGCCAATAAGCATGACCGGGTAATTCAGACTGCAGCTGGCATAATCATTCCGATCAAGATATTCAACAGCGTAGTCAAAGTTATAGGCGAGTAAAGCGGGACTTTCACGTCCCTGGTGGGGATGTTGGATATTGAGCTGGGCAGCATCATGCCAGCGGCCCTTAATAAACAGCTGGAGTGTGAGCATGACAACTCCTGTTGAGCAACATTATGCTCAATAATAGCGTTTAATTAATTTTTTGAGAAGGATACTGCTCAGAATCCGCATAAAAGTGGAATTCTGAGCAGTATATTGCACCGTTATTTATGACGGGCGCGCAGATTACTGATGATCGTGCTGAGATCTAAATCCTGGTCCTGTAGCAAAACCAGCAGATGATAGATCAGATCCGAGGCTTCGTTAGTCAGCTCTTCGCGATCGTTCACCGTCGCCGCCAGTGCGGTCTCCACGCCTTCTTCACCGACTTTCTGCGCGATGCGCTTGGTGCCGCTGGCATAGAGTTTCGCGGTGTAAGAGCTGTCCGGATCGGCACTTTTGCGCGAGGCCAGCAGTTGTTCCAGCTGATAAAGGAACGTCCAGTCCGGTGCAGCAGGCGAGAAGCAGCTGGAGGTGCCTAAGTGGCAGGTTGGGCCAATCGGGTTCGCCAGCACCAGCAACGTGTCGTTGTCGCAGTCCGGCGTGATGCTGACGATCTGCAAAAAGTGGCCTGAGGTTTCCCCCTTGGTCCACAAGCGGTTTTTGGTGCGTGAGAAAAACGTCACGTTACCGTCCTGCAGGGTTTTATTCAGCGCATCCTGATTCATATAACCGTGCATCAGAACTTCACCCGACACGTTGTGCTGGACGATAACCGGCATCATGCCTTGGGTCTTTTCCCAGTCTAACCGGGACAGCTGTTGTTCAGTTAACACGCGCGAATCTCCACACCGTTGTCGATCAGAAAGCGTTTCAGCTCGCCGATATTAATAATCTGTTTGTGAAACACCGAGGCCGCAAGGGCACCGTCAACGTTGGCCTGCTCAAAGGCCTCAAGGAAGTGGGCCATGGTACCGGCTCCGCCAGAAGCAATCAGCGGCACCTTGCACACGTCACGGACTTTCTTGAGCTGCACCAGGTCATAGCCGTTGCGTACGCCGTCCTGATTCATCATATTCAGGACAATTTCGCCTGCGCCCAGCTTTTGCACTTCCTGTACCCAGTCCAGCGTTTCCCATTGGGTGACGCGCGTCCGGGATTCATCGCCCGTATACTGGTTAACGTGATATTTACCGCTGGCATCATCGAACCAGGTATCAATGCCCACCACAATGCACTGCACGCCAAAGCGGTCAGCCAGGCGGGTAATCAACGAAGGATCGGCCAGAGCAGGGGAGTTAATGGAGATTTTATCCGCGCCAAACTCCAGAATCCGGGCCGCATCTTCCGGGGTTTTAATGCCGCCGGCCACACAGAAAGGAATGTCGATAACCTCCGCCACGCGTGAAACCCAGCTTTTGTCTACAACGCGGTCGTCCGATGAGGCGGTGATATCATAAAACACCAGTTCATCGGCACCTTCTTCCGCATAGCGCTGCGCCAGCGGCACGATATCGCCAATAATTTCATGGTTGCGAAACTGAACGCCCTTAACCACCTGACCGTCGCGTACATCAAGACAGGGAATTATCCGTTTTGCCAGCATGCTATTGCCTCCGAAACTGTAAATTTGCCTTCCAGCAGCGCACGTCCGACAATCACGCCCTGAACGCCGCTACCGCGTAAGGCGGCAATATCACTGAGTTCACCAATACCGCCCGAAGACTGAAACGCGATCTGCGGAAAACGTGCGGTCACTTCTTTATACAGGTCGACGTTAGAGCCGCTGAGCGTACCGTCACGGGTAATATCTGTGCACAGAACATGCTTCAGGCCAACGGGCTGAAACTGTTCGATGACCTCTTCCAGCGTGATACCGGACGCTTCCTGCCAGCCGCTGATGGCGACCTCTTTGCGGTTCGCCGCATCGATGCGCACGTCCAGCGCCAGCACGATGGCGTCCGGGCCAAATTCGTTAAACCAGGCTTTGACTTCCTCAGGCTGTTTGACGGCAGTCGAACCGACCACCACCCGGCTGGCACCGGCATCCAGCAACGCTTTTACGTCATCCCGGTTACGGATACCGCCGCCAACCTGCACGACCGCCTCAACGCCGTTGAGCAGCTTCTTCAGTAAGGCAATCTGGCGTTTAGCCGGATCTTTGGCACCGGTCAGATCAACAAGGTGCAATACCGTTGCCCCCTGGCCGGCGTAGTCCTGCAACCGGGGCAGCGGATCGCTGCCGTAATCACGCTGTTGCGCATAATCACCCTGATGGAGGCGCACGACCTTGCCATCGATTAAATCTAAAGCGGGGATAATCATCACATCTCCAGGAAGTTTTTCAGCAACTGTGCGCCCACTTTGCCAGAGCGTTCCGGGTGGAACTGCACGCCAAAGAAGTTATCTTTCTGCACTGCGGCGGTAAAGGCCTGGCCATAGTGGCACTGGGCAATGGTGCTGGCATTCACCGGCATGGCATAGCTGTGGACGAAATAGAAATAGCTGCCTTCGTCGATGCCGCGAAACAGATGATTGCCCGCCTGAGCGGTAATCTGGTTCCAGCCCATGTGGGGAAGCGGTAATCCCTGTGTATCCATCAGCGAGACAGGATGGTCGATAATGCCCAGCGTCGGCACGCCACCGTTCTCTTCACTGTGGCTGCCCAGCAGTTGCATACCCAGACAAATACCCAATACCGGTTGCGTACAGGCCTTGACCAGCTCAATCAGCTCGCGCTCCTGCAGCTGGTTCATCGCGGCCTGCGCGGTGCCCACGCCCGGCAAAAACAGCTTATCGGCGCGCAGCACCACGTCAGGATGACGGCTGACTTCCGGCGCGTAGCCCAGACGCTCAACAGCCCATTTTACCGACGACAGGTTGGCACAGCCCGTATCCAGGATCACCACGTTCATCAGAGCACTCCTTTCGAGCTCGGCAGGGTATTTCCCTCAACGCGAATGGCCTGGCGCAGCGTGCGGCCAAAGGCTTTAAACAAGCTCTCTACGCGGTGATGGTCGTTTTTACCTTTCGTCTTGAGATGCAGGGTACTCATCATGGCGTAGGACAGCGAACTGAAGAAATGTTCCACCATCTCCGTGCTGAGATCGCCCACGCGCTGGTAGCTGAATTCGGCTTTGAATTCGATATGTGGACGACCAGAGATATCCAGCGCGCAGCGCGCCAGGCACTCGTCCATTGGCAGCACAAAACCAAAACGGCCAATGCCGCGCTTGTCGCCCAGGGCTTTCAGCAATGCCTCGCCCAGCGCCAGACCGGTATCTTCAACCGTGTGGTGGTCGTCGATATACAGATCGCCTTTCACTTCGATATTCATGCGAAAGCCGCCGTGCACCGCAATCTGATCCAGCATGTGGTCAAAGAAGCCCACACCGGTGTTAATCTTGCTGCTGCCTTCGCGATCCAGCCACAGTTCAACGCGAACCTGGGTTTCTTTGGTGTTGCGCTGCACCAGTGCGTAACGATCGCGTTGCGTCAGCTGCTGCTGAATGGCCTTCCAGTCCTGACCTTCTGCACCATAGCGAATACCCTGAATGCCCATATTCTCGGCCAGCTGAATATCGGTCTGACGGTCGCCAATCACATAGCTCTGAGCCGTGTCGAGAGCGCCCTCTGCCAGCCAGGCTTCCACCATTTTGGTTTTTGGCTTGCGGCAGTCGCAGTCATCTTCTGGCTTATGGGGACAGATCAAAATATCGCTAAAGCGAATGCCCTGGGAAGCCAGAATCTGCATCATCAGATTATGCGGGCCATCAAAATCGGCCTGAGGAAAACTGTCCGTGCCCAGGCCGTCCTGATTGGTGATCATGACCAACTGATAGCCCGCGTCCTGTAATGCCAGTAAGGCGGGGACAACATCAGGTTCGAACGCCAGCTTATCCATCCGATCTACCTGAAAATCCTGCGGAGGTTCAGAGATAATCGTGCCGTCGCGGTCAATAAAAAGGGTCTTCTGACTCATGCTTACTCCAGAGATAAGGCTTGCAGCGCGGCGATCAGGCGCTCGCACTCTGTTCGGGTTCCTACAGAGATACGCAGACAGCCTGCAAGGCCGGGGTTCTTGTTTTGGTCACGCAAAATAATGCCCTGATCCCACAAGGTTTTAAATACCCTGGGCGAGTCAGTAAAGCGCACCAAAATATAGTTGGTTTCGCTGGGAAATACCTGCTCGACCGCGCGAATCCGCGGTAACTGCTCAAACAGCCAGCTGCGATTGGCATTCAGCTCGGCTACGTGCTGACGCATCAGGGCAATGCCTTCTTCGCTCAGTGCCTGGCCTGCCACGTCGGCGACCGGGGTGGCAAGCGGATAGGGCGCAATAACTTTCATCAGCAGATCGATAACCGTCTTATTGGCCAGCGTAAAGCCACAGCGCAGGCCCGCCAGCGCGAAGGCTTTTGATAACGTACGCAGGATCACCAGGTGCGGGTAATCCTTTAACCAGCCCGCCAGCGTCGCCTCGGGACAGAATTCAATATAGGCTTCATCCGCCACCACCAGCGCTTTTCCGGCGGTCATAGCCAGCAGCTGACGGATAGCGTCCTGATCGATCAGGTTACCGGTGGGATTATTCGGGCTGCACATATAGACGACTTTCACGCCGTCCAGCTGTTCGGCGATGGCGGGCAGGTTTAACTGCCAGTCTTCCCGCGCCGGAACGGTACGGTATTCAATGCCGATGGTTTCGGCACTGACGCTGTACATGCCGTAGGTCGGCGGGCAGAAAAGAATGGCATCTTTGCCCGGCTCGCAGAAGGCACGCATCAGCAGCTCAATGCCTTCATCTGCGCCACGGCTGACCAGTACCTGCTCTGGCGTAAGCCCGGCATAGGCCGCATAGCGGGTGATAACCTGTTTCGGCTGGCACTCCGGGTAGCGATTCAGGGTTTGCTGCGACAGCTCGAAGGGCACCGGCAGCGGGAATTCGTTGGCATTCAGCCAGACATCGCCATTGCCCCCCAGGCGGCGAGCTGACTGATAGGGCGTCAGCGCACGCACGTTGGCGCGTGCCAGCTGTTCAATTTCCTGACTCATGCTTGCTCCTTGAGTGCGGCAACGCGCAACGTGACGGCATTTTTGTGGGCGTGCAGCTGTTCAGCGGCCGCCAGGGTTTCGATGGTCGCCGCCAGGTTCAGGAAGCCCTGCGGCGTCAGCTCCTGTACCGTCATGCGTTTCTGAAAGTCGGCCAGGCCCAGGCTGGAGCATGTCGCGGTGTAGCCATAGGTCGGCAGCACGTGGTTGGTGCCCGAAGCATAATCTCCTGCGGATTCCGGTGACCAGTCGCCCAGGAAAACCGAACCGGCGCTGGTAATCTGTTCCACCAGATCCCGTGGCGTGCGGGTTTGCAGAATCAGGTGCTCCGGACCATAGCGGTTGGAGATCGCAATGCATTGCTGCATATCCCGGGCGACGATCAGGCGGCTGCTTTCCAGTGCCTGGCGGGCTGTCGCCGCACGTGGCAACTGGGCCAGCTGATCCTCCACCGCCTCGGCGACGCGCTCGGCCAGCGCCAGCGAAGGCGTCAGTAAAATCACCTGCGAGTCAGGGCCGTGTTCCGCCTGCGACAGCAGATCAGAGGCAACGAAGGCCGGTGTGGCACCTTCATCGGCAATCACCAGCACTTCCGACGGGCCAGCGGGCATATCAATCGCCGCGCCATCAAGGCACTGGCTGACCTGACGTTTGGCTTCGGTAACCCACGCGTTGCCCGGACCAAAAATTTTATCTACCTTAGGGATGCTTTCGGTGCCAAAGGCCAGGGCGGCAATCGCCTGTGATCCACCCACCTGGAACACTTCTTCCACACCGCAAAGTTTGGCCGCGTAGAGAATTTCATCAGCAATCGGCGGGGGCGAGCACAGCACCACGCGACCACAGCCCGCAATCCGCGCCGGGGTAGCCAGCATCAGAACGGTAGAAAACAGCGGGGCAGAACCGCCCGGAATATACAAGCCCACCGATTTCATCGGGCGCGTAATTTGCTGACAGCGCACGCCGGGCTGCGTTTCCACATCCACCGGCGGCAGGATCTGCGCACGGTGAAAGGTTTCAATATTGCCAATGGCCACGGCCATCGCCTGTTTCAGCTCGTCACCAAGGCGATCGCTGGCCGCCTGCATCTGCTGTGGCGTAACGCGCAGGTCGTCTGTTTCAACCTTGTCAAAGCGCGCGCTGAATTCTCGTAAAGCCGCATCGCCTTCCTCTTTCACTCTGACCAACACATCGCGCACGATCTGGCTGATGCTCTCAGACGAGGCGAGCGCAGGGCGTGCCAACAGCGCCTGCTGCGCCTCGCTGCTGCAGGCTTCCCAGTTCACGGGCGTCATGATTCTGCTCATCGTTTACTCCAGCATTTTTTCGATTGGCAACACCAGAATTGAACTGGCACCCAGCGCTTTGAGTTTTTCCATGGTTTCCCAGAACAGCGTTTCACTGCTTACCATGTGCATCGCCACGCGGCTGACATCGCCCGCCAGCGGCAGAACGGTAGGGCGCTCGGCGCCAGGCAACAGGCTGATCACGTCTTCCAGACGCTCACTCGGCGCGTGCAGCATGATGTATTTGGATTCTCGCGCTTTAATCACGCCCTGAATACGGGTCATCATTTTATCAATCAGCTCCTGCTTGGCCGCTGGCATCTCGCCGTCGCGCTGAATCAACACGGCTTTCGAGCGATAGATGACTTCGACTTCGCGCAGGCCGTTCGCTTCCAGCGTCGCGCCGGTGGACACCAGATCACAGATGGCGTCGGCCAGACCGGCACGCGGGGCCACTTCGACCGAGCCGTTTAATAAACAGGATTTAAAATTGATGCCTTGCTTGTCGAGGTACTGCTTTAACAGGTGAGGATAGGAGGTGGCGATACGGGCGTTATTCAGGCACTGTGGGCCGGTATATTCGTCATCAACCGGCATTGCCAGCGACAGACGGCAGCCGCCAAAATCCAGGCGACGTAGCGTGAAGTAACGCGGGTCTTCGCCCTGCGCGCGGCGGTCCAGCATCTCTTCTTCCAGCACGTTCTCGCCGATAATGCCCAGATCCACTACGCCGTCCATCACCAGTCCCGGAATATCGTCATCGCGCACCCGCAGGATATCAATAGGCATATTTTCCGCAAAGGCGATCAGACGCTGTTGCTGAAGATTAATTTTGATACCACAGCGCGCCAGGAGCTCGCGTGAATCATCGCTTAATCGACCTGATTTCTGCATAGCTATGCGTAAACGGCTATTGTCTAACATCGTTCCTGTCCCCTTGATTGACCTGTCCTGAATGATTGATTTGCGTCAGCCCATAAAAAAACCCCCGGAAGACGATCTTCCGGGGGTTCTCTTGCGTTCGCACCACTGGAAGATCCTAGACGTCTTCCAGCACACATCGCCTGAAAGACTAGTCAGGGTGATGGTGGTGATGATGGTTGAACTGAACGCGTGTCATAAAATTCTCGATTAATGAAATCTTATTCATTTGTGTGGAATTAACCTAACGAAGATAGTTGAAATTGGCAACTCTTTTTTAATGTTGATATTCGCAAAGCGCCGAAACACTTTGAACTGGTTTGCAACTCAGGGGGAGCTTAAGATGGGAGAATCTTTGAGTCTGCAGCAGGAGACAACATGAAAAAGGTCGCAATAGTAGGACTGGGTTGGCTGGGCATGCCGTTAGCCATGGCGTTGAGCGCCCGAGGCTGGCAGGTGACCGGCAGCAAAACCACGCCGGATGGCGTTGAAGCGGCGCGTCGCTGCGGGTTAGACGCGTTTCAACTGGAACTGACGCCCGACCTTATCTGCGATGCTGAAGATCTGGATGTGCTGTTCGACGTTGACGCCCTGGTCGTTACCTTACCCGCCAGTCGCACGGCAGAGGGCGGGGACGCCTACGTTCAGGCGGTACAAAACGTGGTAGACACGGCGTTGGCCCATAGCGTACCGCGCATTATTTTCACCAGCTCAACCTCCGTGTACGGCGGCAGTTCGGGGATCAAAACGGAAAAAAGCCTGCTGCAGCCGGAAACCACAGCGGGCAAAACGCTGGTGGATCTGGAAAACTGGCTGCACGATCTGCCCGGTACCAGCGTGGATGTTCTGCGTCTGGCGGGGCTGGTGGGGCCTAAGCGTCATCCGGGACGTTTTTTGGCCGGTAAGCAGGCGCTACCCAACGGTTCCCACGGGGTCAATCTGGTTCACCTTGATGATGTGGTGGAAGCGATCATGCTGCTGCTGCAAACGCCCAAGGGCGGCCGGACCTTTAACCTGTGCTCTCTGAAACATCCGTCCCGCGCGCACTTTTATCCCGGCGTGTCACGCCAGCTCGGCATGACGCCGCCGACTTTCGCCGCCGAGGCGAGTGACGACAGCGGTAAGCTGATAGACGGTTCGCGTATCTGTCATGAGCTGGGTTTTGAGTACCGCTACGACGATCCCCAAAAAATGCCGCTGGAATAACGCTGGCGCTGCCCTGCACGCGCAACCCGGTATTTACACGCCGAGCCTGTCGCGCAGCGCATACCATGCGGCGCCCATCGCCGTCAGTGGCACTTTAAACCGCCGTCCGCCAGGGAAGGGCAGATGCGGAAGCTTCGCAAAGGCGTCGAAGCGCTCCGCATCGCCGCGCAGCACTTCGCTGATAAGCTTGCCGGAAAGGTGAGTACAGGTGACGCCGTGACCGCTGTCGCCCTGCATAAAATAAACGTTGTTTTCCAGCCGACCAAACTGCGGCATGCGCGACAGCGTCAGCAAAAAATTGCCGCTCCAGGCGAAATCAATTTTTACGTTGTGCAACTGCGGAAAGGTGCGCAGCATCTTGGGACGGATCATTTTCTCCACGTCGCCAGGTTCCCGCGCGCCGTAAACGACGCCGCCGCCGTATAGCAGGCGGTTATCTGCGGTCAGGCGGAAATAATCCAGCAGATAGTTACAGTCCTCGACCGAATAGTTATTGGGTAACAGCGCAAGCGCCCGATCCCGTGACAGCGGTTCGGTCGCGATAATCTGCGAGCCGCACGGCATGCTTTTCCGGCTCAGGCGTGGTTCCAGCTCCGAAGGTAAATAGGCGTTACCCGCGAAGATCAGAAAAGTGGCACGCACTTCACCTTGTGCTGTTTTCACCCGGTTTGGCGCACCATAGTCAACGCTTAACGCAGCAGAATGCTCATAAATGCGTCCGCCGTGACGACGAATCGCTTCGGCTTCGCCCAGCGCCAGATTCAGTGGATGCAGATGCGCACCACGTTTGTCGAGTAATCCGCCGACATAGCGTTCTGTCGCGACTTCCCGCCGAATGCCCCGTTCGTCCAGCAGTTCCAGCTCATGATTGCCATAGCGCGCCCAGGCCGCTTTTTGTTTCGCCAGATGCGCCATCTGACGAGAATTAAAGGCGGCAAAAATGCCACCCGGGCGGTAGTCGCAGGCGATCGCATAACGATCGATACGATCGCGGATAATATCCCCGCCTTCAAACATCATGCTGCCCAGCATTTTCGCGGTGTCTTTGCCATAACGCTGTTCAATCACATCTACATCCCGGCTGTAGGAGTTCACTGCCTGTCCGCCGTTGCGACCGCTGGCACCAAAACCGACCCGTGCGGCTTCAAGCAGTACCACATCATAGCCCGCCTCGGTTAAAAACAAACCGGCTGACAGGCCAGTAAAGCCCGCGCCGATAATGCAGACGTCACACTGAATGCTTTCCTGTAATACTGGCCAGGGCGCATGTGGATTCATTGTTGCGGTGTAGTAATTTTCCACATAATTCATATTTAGCTCCTTGGCAGACGGCCCCCATCAAAAATTGGCGGGCGTATGGGCACTGACGATGCGGCAGGGCACATCGGCAAGGTTGGTAAAGCTGTGCGGCAGGCCGGTATCAATGACGTAACTCTCACCGGCAGACAGGTGAAATTGCTGGCCGTTTATCTCCAGAACGATCTGACCTTCCAGCAGCGTACCGGTTTCTTCGCCCGCGTGGTGCAGTTTTTCCCCGGTACTGGCACCGGGAAGATAGGTCTCCAGCAGCATGCCCAGGGCGCGCTTTGGGGTGCCGTTATCAATCAGCTTCAGTGAAACGCCCCGGCTGCCGATCTCCAGCAGATCCTCGGGCCGGACAACCACGTTGGGCGCATCCTGGCTGTGAGGTTCGGAGAAAAATTCCGACAGCGACAGACCATAAACTTTCAACAGTTTTTGTAGCGTGCTGACCGCCGGGCTGACCTTGTCCTGCTCAATGGTGCTGATGGCACTGTGCGTCAGGCCAGCCAGTTCAGCGACGCGCCGTTGAGATAATCCCATCGCCTGGCGAATTTGCGACAGCCGACGTCCGGGAGCCTGATTCGCATCATTCATTGCTGCTTTTCCCGTTGATAATGACGCGCGGCCTGAATAAAGCCGTTAAACAGCGCAAAGGACGGCGTTGCGGGTTTCAACTGCCACTCGGGATGCCACTGTACTGCCAACGCAAAAGGATGCCGGCTGAGGCTGACCGCCTCAATCAGGCCATCTGGCGCCCGGGCTTCAATGCGCAGCTGTGGCCCGGTTTCGCGTATCCCCTGATGATGAACGGAATTCACGATTAACGGCGCCGGGCCGAGCAGCGCGGCCAGTAGCCCTCCGGGTTCAATATTCACATCATGGGCAGGTGCGTACTGTTGCGACAGCGGGGCAGCGTCATCGTCGTGATGGCGCTGAAACTGTGGATGCTGATTAAGATGACGGTAAAGTGCGCCGCCGTTGGCTACCACCAGCTCCTGCATGCCGCGGCAGATGCCAAAGAGCGGGAGTTGCTTACCCACGGCGTGTGTGATCAGATTAAAGGCCAGCCTGTCCCGTCCGACATCCGCGTCGGGTTCTTCGCCTGCTTCACCATACAGCCAGGGTTCAAGGTTGCTGGGGCTGCCGGTCAGCAAAATTCCGTCCAGCGCAGCCATAGCGTTTTCTGATAGATGAGGGGCAGCCATAAGCTGATGAGGCAGCGCAAGCGGCACGCCACCGGCGGTAACGACGGCATCAAGATATTTATTGTGCACCGACTGAACCGGATGCCCGTGATGATGCGTCTGACACATCACTACGCCGATCAACGGCTTGTCAAAAATAATGCCCATCTTTCCCCCTCAACAGCTGTTCGAAATATTTGACGAAAAGGGCATATCTGATGGTTAAGTGTGCAATATTTTGTCAATCTAGCAACCCACTGCCGGATCTTCAAACAGATTTGTTACATTTGCACACTTTTTGTGTTAGCGCTATGTTAGAGGTGTGGCGGTTTTTTTGAGCATTACGCACTCCCATTTTGTGGTTAAAGGCGGATGAAATCATGACTAACCTGGTAGAAGTAGAAGACTTCACGTTGCACAGTGAAGAGAGACGAACCAGCGCGTTCCAGCAAGAGGTTAAAAACTGGCTGGAGCGCCACCCTGAAACCCAGTACGTTGATATTTTACTTAATGATTTAAATGGTGTTTTTCGCGGTAAGCGTATTCCCGTCTCCGCGCTGGCTAAGCTGGAAAAGGGCTGCTACTTTCCCGCCTCGGTCTTTGCCATGGATATTCTTGGCAACACCGTTGAAGAGGCCGGACTGGGACAATCCCTCGGTGAGCCCGATAATCTTTGCCTTCCTGTTCCCGGCACGCTCGTTCCCTCCGCCGCCGATCCGCAACACATTGCACAACTGCTGCTAACCATGTGCAACCAAGATGGCACTCCCTTTGACGTTGAACCCCGAAATGTCCTGAACCGGCTGTGGCAACAGCTGCGTAACCGTGGACTGTTTCCGGTGGTAGCGGTAGAGCTGGAGTTCTATCTGGTCGATAAAAAGCGCGACGCGGAAGGTTTTATTCAGCCGCCCTGCGCACCGGGCAGCGACGATCGCAATATGCAGAGCCAGGTCTATTCCCTGGACAATCTTGATCACTTCTCTGAAGTCTTACGGGATATCGATACCCTGGCCCGCCTGCAGGGCATTCCTGCCGACGGCGCGCTGGCGGAAGCGTCACCGGGGCAGTTTGAAATTAACCTGCATCACACCCGGGATGTCCTGAGCGCCTGCGATCATGCCATTCAGCTTAAGCGCCTTATCCGGCAGGTGGCTGAGAATCACGGTATGACCGCTACCTTTATGGCGAAGCCCTATGAAGACTATGCGGGCAGTGGGATGCACGTACACATCAGTATGCTGGACGCGGCCGATCACAACGCCTTTGCCTGCGACGACGGCAGCGACTCTCCGCTGCTGAAGCGAACCCTGGCCGGTATGATCGATTTAATGCCGGCCTCCATGGCGTTGCTAGCCCCTAACGTCAATGCCTTCCGCCGTTTTGTCCCGGAGGCGTACGTGCCGTTGCAGGCCTCGTGGGGCCATAACAACCGCACGGTGGCGTTGCGCATTCCCTGTGGGGATCTTGAAAGCCGCCGAATCGAGTATCGAGTGGCGGGAGCGGATGCTAACCCCTATCTGGTGATGTCCGCGATTTTAGCTGGCATGTTGCACGGTCTGGATACGCAACTGCCTTTGCCGCAGCCGGTTAAAGGCAATGGTCACGAGGCGGAAGGGTTAGCGTTACCCATCCGTCAAAGTGATGCCCTTACCGAGTTTGAAAGCAGCTATCCTTTACAAAAATTACTGGGTGAGAAATTTGCCAAAGTGTGGTTTAGCTGTAAAAATTATGAGCTAATGCAGTTTGAAAGGTTAATCACTGCCACAGAAATCGACTGGATGTTAAAGAATGCCTGATTAATTTTTTGCATTCTCTGCGACAACGTCTTGAAATAATGCGTTGGGTTGGGGCAAAATACGCCTCCTGCAAATTCAGAACATAACCGACGCTCACCGCGTCGGTTATTTTTTTGCATGTTACAACAGAGTGAATTTTCACTGACACAAACGAGGCCGGGCGCGTACCCGGATAGATAAACACTGAAAACACGCACCCGCGTGAGATTGAGGATGTAAAGATGGGGTTGTTTAACACACTGCCAGCGCAGGCTGGTACACGTTTTCGTGATGACTACGGCGCCGCTGCCGCAAACCTTACTCCCTGTCGCTTAATGCGCAGTATCCTTGTGAATCAACCCAGTCAGGTTGCTGCGCAAGGAGGACTGAAGCATGTCGCTTAATACCTCTGCTGCACCACAACGTGCCCAACTGAAAAAAACGCTGACTTTACTTCCGGTCGTCATGATGGGCTTAGCCTACATGCAGCCTATGACCCTGTTCGATACCTTTGGTATTGTGTCGGGCCTGACCGATGGTCACGTTGCCACCGCCTATGCTTTCGCCCTGATTGCGATTCTGTTCACTGCCGTGAGTTACGGTAAGCTGGTACGCCGCTTCCCATCTGCGGGCTCCGCTTATACCTACGCTCAAAAGGCAATCAGTCCGCACGTCGGTTTTATGGTGGGCTGGTCATCGCTGCTGGACTACCTGTTCATGCCGATGATCAACATCCTGCTGGCAAAAAACTATTTTGAAACCCTGGTGCCAGGTATCCCCTCGTGGATTTTCGTGGTGCTGCTGGTGGGCTTTATGACGCTCTCCAACCTTAAGGGAATCAAAACCGTCGCCAACTTCAACAGCGTGATCGTGATCCTGCAGGTTGTGGTGATGGTCGGTATTACTGCCATGGTGATCTACGGTGTGGCGCACGGTGAAGGTGCAGGAACAGTGGTAAGCAGCAAACCGTTCTGGTCGGAAAACGCCCACGTGGTGCCGATGATTACGGGAGCGACCATCCTGTGTTTCTCTTTCCTGGGTTTTGACGGCATCAGTTCGCTGTCGGAAGAAACGAAAGATGCAGAACGTACCATTCCGCGTGCGATTTTCCTGACCGCGCTGATTGGTGGCCTGATGTTTATCGTGGCCTCCTACTTCCTGCAGCTGTACTTCCCGGACATCTCGCGCTTTAAAGAGCCGGACTCCTCACAGCCGGAGATCATGCTCTACGTCGCGGGCAAAGCGTTGCAGGTCGGTATCCTGATCTTCTCCGTGGTCACCGTACTGGCTTCCGGCATGGCGGCGCACGCGGGCGTATCACGTCTGATGTACGTAATGGGCCGTGATGGCGTATTCCCGGAGCGTTTCTTCGGCTATATCCATCCGAAATGGCGCACGCCGTCACTGAACGTGATTCTGGTCGGTGCCGTCGCGCTGATGGCCATTAACTTCGATCTGGTTACCGCGACTGCGCTGATTAACTTTGGTGCGCTGGTGGCGTTTACCTTCGTTAACCTGTCGGTGATTGCGCAGTACTGGATACGTGAAAAACGTAACAAAACCCTGAAAGATCACTTCCAGTATCTGGTTCTACCGATGCTGGGCGCGCTGACCGTTGGTGCGCTGTGGGTTAACCTGGAGCAGAGCTCGATGGTTCTGGGCTTGATCTGGGCCGCCATTGGTATTCTCTACCTGGCCTTTGTGACCCGCAGTTTCCGCAATCCGGTTCCCCAGTTTAGCGAAGAAGTGTAATCCCCCTGGTCCTGCTCTGTGCCCAATAACGTGACAGAGCAGGGCTGTTCTTATTCGCTTTTTCCGGCCATCATCAGTTCCCAACTTCCTGCCTGTAACGCATTTCGTCCTGCGGCATTCAATTGATCATCCGTCACGATCACATCAAACTTCTCCAACGGTAAGGCCAGCCACGTCGCGATTTTATCGTACTTAGAGCTGTCGCTGAGCAGGATGCTTTTGCTGCTGACCTCGCACACGGCCTGTTTAACCGCCACCTTGTCTTCATCCGGTGTAAACAATCCGCGCAGCCCCCAGCTTGAGGTGGACACAAAGGCGATATCTATCGCAAGTTGACGCAGGTGACGTGCCGCCGCATCGCCAATGCAGGAGCGGTTATCCCGGCACACCGTACCGCCGGTGTGAATCACCCGACAGCGACTCGCCTCCATCAGCAGATTGGTCACCATAAAATCATTAGTGACGACCAGCAGATCCTCCCGATCGGCAATTTCCCGCGCCAGCGCCAGCGTGGTGGTGCCGGCATCCAGATAGATGCAGCTGTCTGGCGGAATAAGCTGAGCGGCTAACTTGCCAATGGCTTTTTTTTCTTCATTGAACAGGGCCGTTTTGGTCAGATGTGAGGGCTCGCTCGCCAGCCTGTTAGCGGAACGAACACCGCCCGACACCGAGAGTACCGCGCCCTGTTCTTCCAGCTTTTGCACATCCCGGCGAATAGTCATATGTGACACGCCAAAACGCTCCGTAAGCTCGTTAATGCTCATTACGCCGCGCTCTGCCACCAGAGCCAGAATCTGTTGATGACGCTCAACCGGAATCATAACCACCTCGTTTTATCATTTTTTCACATTGTAGAGCATCGTCATGTGAAGAAACATGGAAATTTTGACTCCATTTTTCCTGAAAAACCGCGCATTAACCGCCCGTGAGTGGGAGTAGCAAGCGGTGAGTGATGTGAAAAAATGTTTTACAGCGGCCTCTGTGAGTTAATTTATGTGAATAAGAACACGGTTTTGCGCGTCGTTTATTGGCACTATTAACAACAGAAATCAAAAATTCACTTAAATTAACAATGGAGGCCAGCGATGCCAGTTTCACATATTTGTGTCATAGGCTTAGGCTCAATGGGAATGGGCGCCGCGCAGTCCTGCATTCGTGCCGGGCTGTCAACCTGGGGCGTGGATCTGAATCCGCAGGCGCTGGATGCGCTGCGTCAGGCGGGCGCGCGCGATGCTCAGACGTCGGCGCATGCCTTTGCCAGCCAGCTTGATGCTGTGCTGCTGCTCGTGGTGAATGCCAAACAGGTTAACACGATCCTGTTTGGCGAGCAGGGGCTGGCCGCCAGGCTGAAGCCAGGCACGGCGGTAATGGTTTCTTCCACCTTGTCCGCGCAGGATGCACAGCAGATCGCCGCAAAACTGGCGGACTATCACCTCCTGATGCTGGATGCACCGGTATCCGGCGGGGCGGCCAAAGCCGCCAGCGGCGAGATGACCGTGATGGCGTCCGGCAGCGACGAGGCGTTTGCTGCCCTGCAACCGGTACTGGATGCGGTGGCCGCGAAGGTTTATCGCGTCGGCACGGAAATCGGTCAGGGATCGACGGTCAAGATTATTCATCAGCTGCTGGCTGGCGTGCACATTGCCGTCGGGGCCGAAGCCATGGCGCTGGCCGCCCGCGCCGGGATCCCGCTGGAGACGATGTATGAGGTGGTGACCAATGCGGCCGGCAACTCGTGGATGTTCGAAAACCGTATGCGCCATGTCGTCGATGGCGACTACCGACCGACATCCGCGGTAGATATCTTTGTCAAAGATCTCAACCTGGTCGCCGAGACGGCGAAAGCCCTGCATTTCCCGCTGCCGCTGGCCTCCACCGCACTGAATATGTTCACCGAGGCCAGCAATGCCGGTTATGGCCGTGAGGATGACAGTGCGGTCATTAAAATCTTCAGCGGCATTACGCTGCCTCAACGCGAGGGGGAAATCTGATGCGGTTAGGGGTCATTGCCGACGATTTTACCGGCGCAACCGACATTGCCAGCTTTCTGGTACAGAACGGGCTTTCTACCCTTCAGTTTAACGGCATCCCGAAACAGGCCGCTGTGCCGGATGCACAGGCCATTGTGGTCAGCCTGAAATCGCGGTCCTGCCCGCCCGCGCAGGCCGTCAGCCAGTCGCTTGACGCGCTGCGCTGGCTGCAGGCGCAAGGCTGTGAGCGCTTTTATTTTAAATACTGCTCCACGTTCGACAGCACCTCCTCGGGCAATATCGGTCCGGTGACGGATGCGCTCATGGCCGCACTGGATGAGACGCTGACGGTGATCTGCCCGGCGTTGCCGGTGAACGGGCGCACCGTTTATCAGGGTTATCTGTTTGTGGGTGAACAGCTGCTGTCGGATTCCGGCATGCGCCATCATCCGGTCACGCCAATGACCGACAGTAACCTGCTACGGCTGATGGAGAGCCAGAGCACGGGAAAAGCCGGGCTCATCTCTGCGACCACGATAGAGCAGGGTGCAGGCGCGATATCACGGCAACTTGAGCAGCTGCGTGCTCAGGGGGTGAATTACGCGGTGCTTGATACGCTTACTGAGCAACATCTGCTGAACCAGGGCGAAGCACTCACCTCGATGCGGCTGGTCACGGGCGGCTCCGGGCTGGCGATTGGCCTGGCGCGCCAGTGGTCAACGACCCACCGCGATGACCCGCAAGCACAGCGCGCGGGTTACCCACAGGGCCAACGGGCGGTAGTGCTCTCGGGCTCCTGCTCACAAATGACCAACCGCCAGGTCAATGCCTATCGCCAGCAGGCATCCGCCCAGGAGATCAGCGTGTCGCGCTGCCTCAGCGACGAAAAGTACGCCGAGGCGTTATGCGACTGGGTCGCAGAGCATGCTGATGAGCCCCTCGCACCCATGCTCTATGCCACAGCGGATGCGCAACAGCTGCAGTCGATTCAACAGCACTATGGCGCACAGCGCAGCAGTGAGGCGGTGGAGCAGCTGTTTGCCCAGATAGCTCGCACGCTGAAGTCCCGGGGCTGGCAGCGCTTTATCGTCGCAGGCGGCGAAACCTCTGGCGTGGTCGCCCAAAGCCTGGGCGTGACTGCATTCCATATTGGTCCGGTGATTTCGCCCGGCGTGCCCTGGGTGAGAGATATCGGGCAGCCGTTGTCACTCGCGCTGAAGTCAGGCAATTTTGGTGATGAACAGTTTTTCCGCCGCGCACAAACGGAGTTTTCCCATGACTGAACAACAGGCCCGTGAAGAGATGGTCAGGCTGGGCGCATCTTTCTTCCAGCGCGGTTATGCCACAGGATCGGCCGGTAATCTTTCGCTGCTGCTGGACGATGGCACCCTGCTGGCGACGCCCACCGGCTCCTGCCTGGGCGAACTGGATGCCCAGCGCCTGTCTAAAGTGACGTTACAGGGGGAGTGGATAGCCGGGGATAAACCCTCAAAAGAGATCGCCTTTCACCGGGCGCTCTACCTGAATAACCCCGACTGCCGGGCAGTGGTTCATCTGCACAGCCACTATCTGACCGCGCTCTCATGCCTGCAAAATCTGGACAGCCAGAACTGCATCCGCCCGTTTACGCCCTACGTGGTAATGCGGGTGGGCGATGTGCCGGTGGTGCCCTACTATAAACCCGGCGACGCGCGACTGGCGGAAGATCTGGCTCTTCTGGCGCCGCGCTACCGTGCTTTCCTGCTGGCGAACCATGGTCCGGTGGTGGTGGGCAAATCCCTGCAGGAAGCCGCGGACAATACCGAAGAGTTGGAAGAAACCGCACGCCTGATGTTTACCCTGGGCGACCGGGCCATTCGCTATCTTACCGCCGACGAAGTCGCCGAACTCAGGAGCCGATAATGCCAACGTTTGCAGCTAACTTATCTACCCAGTTCAATGAGGTGCCCTTTCTGCAGCGCTTTGCCGCCGCTGCACAGGCGGGCTTTGACGCGGTTGAATTTCTGTTTCCTTACGACTATCCGGCTGAGCAACTGAAAACGCTGCTCGATGACAACGGGCTTAAACTGGTGCTGTTCAATACCGCACCGGGCAACGTGGCTGCGGGGGAATGGGGGGTTTCAGCCATTCCCGGCCGGGAAGCGGAGGCAAGAGCCGATATCGACAGGGCTCTGGACTACGCGCTGGCGCTGGATTGCCCACAGGTGCACATCATGGCGGCAACCGTCCCTTCCGGTGCCGATCGCCAGCAGTATGTTGAGACGTTCATCGGTAATATGCGTTATGCAGCAGAACGCTTCGCCCCACACAACATCCGGTTGTTAATCGAAGCGTTAAATCCCACCACTAAACCCCATTATCTCTATGCCAGCCAGTATCAGACGCTGGAGATGGTTGAGCTCATCGATCGTCCCAACGTCTTTACCCAACTGGATCTGTTCCATGCCCAGATGGTGGACGGCAATCTCAGCCACCTCATTCGCCACTACGCCGGGCGTTATCAGCATGTGCAAATCGCCGCCGCGCCCAGTCGTCATGAACCTGACGAGGGCGAGATCAACTATCCCTGGCTGTTCAGCCTGCTTGATGAGGTGGGTTACGAGGGCTGGATCGGCTGCGAATATTTCCCGCGCGGGGACACCGTGGAAGGGCTGAGCTGGCTGGCGCCCTGGGCGAAACACCGCTGAGTTAAGGTTAAAAAATCACACCGGTGCTGCGGCAGCGGTGCAGTTCTGGTCGTCTTTAAAACGGACCAGCACCAGGTAGAGCTGTAGCCAAAAAACGCTAAAAAAGATAACTATTCCAGAGGTTTACTATGACGACTGCGTTGCTGTTAGCCATTGCGACCGCCAGCATTGTGATTTTGCTGTTGCTGGTCATTAAAGCCAAAGTCCATCCCTTTGTCGCCCTGTTGATTGTCAGCCTGCTGGTGGCGATCGCCACCGGTATTCCGGCTGAAAAAATCATGGAAACCATCATCAGCGGTATGGGGGGATTGCTGGGACACATCACCATCATTATCGTGCTGGGAGCCATGCTCGGGGCGATTATCGAAGCTTCGGGCGGAGCCGAGTCGCTGGCGCAGCGCTTCAGCAAAACGCTGGGCCTGAAACGCACTGTTGCTGCACTGACCATGGCCGCCTTTATTCTGGGCATCCCGGTGTTTTTTGAAGTGGGTTTTATCATTGTTATCCCGCTGATCTACGGCTTTACCAAAGTGGCGCGGGTTTCTCCCCTGAAGTTTGGCCTGCCAATGGCCGGTGTGATGTTAACGGTACACGTGGCGCTGCCCACCCATCCGGGTGCCGCGGCCGCTGCGGCCATTTTGCACACCGATATGGGCTGGCTGATGATGTTGGGGATTCTGGTCTCGGTGCCGGTCGGCATTTTAGGTTATTACGTCGCAAAGGTGATGAACCGTCGCCAGTATCATCTGTCGGTCGAGGTGCTGGAGCAGCTGCAGATGGCGAAGCCGGAAGGCGCGCAGAAGAAAAATGAACCTGCACCGCCGGGTGCGCTGACCATCAGCGGTTTGATCGTGGTGCCAATTGTGCTGATTGTATTAGGTACGCTGTCTCACTCGCTGCTGGCGCAGGACAGCCTGCCAGGTAAAATCATGACGGTGATTGGCACACCGCCCATAGCGCTGCTGATTGCGTTGGGCCTGGCCGCCTGGCTACTGGGCATCCGCCGTGGCTGGAGCAAAGATAAGCTGGAAGATCTGACCGGCCGGGCCATCCCCGGATCGGCGAGCGTGATTCTGGTGGCGGGCGCGGGTGGGGCCTTTGGGAAGGTGCTGGTGGAGTCCGGCGTCGGTAAAGCGCTGGCGCTAGCGCTGGAAACGCTGCACCTGCCATTAATCCCCGCGGCCTTTATTCTGTCGCTGGCGCTGCGCGCCTCGCAGGGGTCGGCTACCGTCGCGATTCTTACCACCAGCGGCCTACTGACGCAGGCCGTGACCGGCATTGATGATATGCACCGTGTTCTGGTCACGCTGGCAGTGTGCTTCGGCGGGCTAGGGCTGTCTCATGTCAACGATGCGGGCTTCTGGGTGGTGACGCGCTATCTGGGCCTGTCGGTAGCGGATGGATTAAAAACCTGGACGGTACTGACAACCCTGATGGGGATGACCGGTTTTGTTCTGACGTGGGCGCTGTGGTTTGTGATTTGATATGTTGGCCGGGAAAGGCGATTCGCGTTTCCCGGCCAGTCTGAGCGTCAGGACACCAGTTCCTGCGCATACAGATACAGCGCTTTTAACTGGGCCAGCTTTTCCTGATCGCTTTCATGCAGGCTGGCCAGCGATTCCAGCTCCATCAAAAACGACTGCACCTTATCCGGATTCAGTACTTCGCGACGGTGCTGCAGCCAGCGCTGTTGTTCAGCATCATCCAGGGTGCCGGGGAAGTTCCGCGCCCGATAACGAAACAGCAACTTCGCCACGCGCGGACTGTCAAACGTCAGATCCAGCGCGGGCAGGTTAGCCGGCGCCGTCTGGCGAATAATGTTCATGCCCGCCCGATCGGCATCGCTAAAGAAGCCATCGTAGAGCTGGGTATCCACATCATCCGACGGCGTAAAGGGTTCCGCATCGGCAAATATCGCCACCAGCTTTTCACGTATTTCAGGATGCTGACGCAGCGTCGCCAGATTATCCAGACAAGACTTGCGATCGATGCCCAACCGCCCGGCATCTTCAGGCCGCAGGGTATTCGCCGGAGCCAGCACGGGGCACTTATTGATGTGCACCAGCTTAACGGGAATGGCTGATTGATCGCCCAACTCGCTTTTGCGCGTGTAGAGACGTTCGCGCAGGCTGTCGGCATCCAGTGTTAAAAGCGGCGTCATATCGCCGGCCAGGTCGACCACGATCAGCGCATTGCGGTTATCCGGATGCCAGGCAAGCGGCACCACCCAACTGGTATTGCCGCGTGCTGCGCCAAACATGCCGGAAACGTGCACCAGCGGCTTCATCTGTGGAATATCGATCAGGGTCATGAGTTTGTTTTTGTTGCGATGCGTAAACAAAAACTCGAACAGCTTAGGCTGTTTCTCTTTCACCAGTTTCGCCATTGCGAGTGTGGCATAGACATCCGACATCGCATCGTGGGCGTTTTCATGGGCTACGCCGTTGGCTTTGGTCAGGTGCTCCAGCCGGAAGCTGGGAAAACCGTCTTCATTTTCGGGCCAGTTGATGCCTTCGGGCCGCAGCGCATAGCAGGCACGCATCACGTCCAGCAAATCCCAGCGAGAGTTACCGTTTTGCCAGCTCCAGCCATAGGGATCGTAGAAGTTGCGGTAGAAAATATTGCGTGTCACTTCATCGTCGAAGCGCACGTTGTTGTAGCCCACCACGCAGGTTTGTTCGGCGGTGAACAGGGCATGAATGCGGGCGGCAAACTCGGCCTCGCTGACGCCCCGCGAGGCGGCAATTTGCGGCGTAATACCGGTAATCATTACCGCTTCAGGCTGGGGCAGATAGTCGTCCGGCGGACGGCAGTAAAACACCTCTGGCTCGCCAACCGGATTAAAGTTGCTGTCGGTACGTAACCCGGCAAACTGCGCCGGACGATCCCGTGACGGACTGGTGCCGAAGGTTTCGTAATCATGGAATAAGAAAGTGAATTCAGAGGCGGGCACGTCGCTGTCCTGTCTGCAAAAAAATCAACGTTCAGGATAGTCTTCTGCGCTCGCCAGCACAACCGTACTGACCAAAGCTGCGTGGTGGCACCCGGCAGTTCATATTTTTTTTCAATTTAATTAAACCTTCTTAAGGCTTTTGCCGTAAAACGTCCGGCTGTTCCCGTCTGTTTTATTTGTGCAACTAAGGATGAAGTGTTGAAAAGGCGTCTGTTAATTACCGTAACTGTTTTTTGGGCTTCGCTGGCACAGGCCGACGATATGCCGTTTCCCGTGACGCCGCCGGCGATCGATGCCGCATCATGGGTGCTAATGGATGCCACCACGGGGCAGGTGCTTACGGCGGGCAATCCTGACGAACGCCGCAATCCGGCCAGCCTGACCAAGTTAATGACGGGCTATGTCGTTGACCGCGCCATCGATCAAAAGAAAATTACGCGCGACGATATGGTCACCGTGGGGAAAGACGCCTGGGCCGCAGGCAATCCGGTCTTTAAAGGTTCATCGCTCATGTTCCTGAAACCGGGCGATAAGCTGAGCGTGCGCGACTTAAGCCGCGGTGTCATTATCGATTCGGGTAACGATGCCTGCGTGGCGCTGGCCGATTATGTCGCGGGCAGCCAGGACAACTTTGTGAAGTTGATGAATCATTACGTGGAGAAACTGGGCCTGACCAATACCCATTTCGAAACCGTCCACGGTCTGGATGCGCCAGGACAGTTCTCCAGTGCGCTGGACATGGCAAAGCTGTCTCGCGCCATCATCGACGGCGAGCCGGATTTCTATGCCATGTACCGTGAGAAAACCCTGACCTGGAATGGCATCACTCAGAACAACCGCAATGGTCTGCTGTGGGATAACAGTCTTCACGTGGATGGTCTGAAAACAGGTCATACCGAAACCGCAGGATTTAATATCATCGCCTCAAATGTGGTCGGTCAGCATCGCCTGATTGCCGTGGTGATGGGCGGTAAAAGCGCGAAAGGGCGCGAAGAGCAGGCGCGTAAACTGCTGGTCTGGGGCCAGAATACGTTCGATACGGTCCAACTGTTCCATGCGGGCAAGAAGATCGGCAGCGAACACGTGTGGTACGGCAATCCGCATCAGGTTGAGGTGGGCACGGCAAATGATGTTTACCTGTCGCTCCCGCGCAGTGAAATTCCGAACGTGAAAGCCAAATACGTGATTAACCGTAGCGATCTGGAAGCACCGCTGAAAGCCAATGAGAACATTGGTGAGATTCAGGTTATGGATAAAGACAAGCAGATTGCCAGTTATCCGCTGGTGGCGCTCAGTGCCGTTAACGAAGCCGGCATGTTTAGCCGCCTCTCCGACTATCTGAAACGTAAGTTTTAATCTCAGGCCACGCGCACCTGCCTGCCGGGCAGGTGCCGCGAGGGCTCGCATCGCAGGACCCTATTGCCACCTGAACGGTTTATTTTGCTGATTTACCGCCACAGGTTGGTGATAATGGCCCAATGTGTCACGTATTGACTAAAATATTGACGGCGCGCCAGGACTCACACGGTGCATCGCGTAGAATCACCTCTTTACCCGCGGACAGCTATCTTGCGCTCTGATAAGCCCATCTCTAATCTGGAATTCTGGTTATATCGCCATTACCGTAGCGTGCACGGCTTGCGCATCGCGGTGGCGTTTCTTTTTGCCTTTTTGTTTGTGCGGATGACCGGCATTCCCGAAGGCACCTGGCCGCTGATTACGCTGGTGGTGGTGATGGGGCCGATCTCCACGTGGGGCAATGTGTTTCCCCGCGCCATTCAGCGCATTGGCGGCACGATTGCCGGGTCAATTTCGGGATTGATTGCGCTCAAGCTGGAGATGATTTCGCTACCGGGCATGCTGGCCTGGTGCGCGCTGATCATGTTTATCAGCGGCTATCTGACCCTGGGAAAGCATCCCTATATGGCGCTGTTGATTGGCATTACGCTCTGCGTAGTGGTCGGCGCGCCAATGGGGGATTTCACCGTCGCCATGTGGCGTGGCGGCGATGTGATTTTAGGCTCGCTGCTGGCGCTGATATTTACCGCTGTCTGGGCACAGCGCGCCTACATTCACTGGCGTATCCAGCTTTCGGATACGCTGGGCGAGATGGCAAAAATCTATCATGCAGGTTTTTCCGCTAACCTGGTGGAAAAGCCGCGACTGAATAAGCCCTTTGGGAAGTTGCTCTCCAGCGTCATCAAAATGCGCGCGCTGTTGGAGCCGTCCAGCAAAGAAACGCGTATTCCTAAATCGGTATTTGAAGCGATTCAGACCATAAACCGTAATATGGTGTACACCATTGAGATGCAAATTAATGCCTGGTGGGCATCGAGGGAAAGCCATCTGATTATGCTGAATGCGCCGACGCTGCGCCGTACTCAGCAGATGACGGAAAACGCGCTACGAACGTTGTCGGAGATGGCGGTGAAAGGGGAAACCTATGACATCATCGCGGCCAACCATGAGTTAACGGAAATCGTCAATGAACTTAAGCAGTTGATCGCCAGCGGCAGTGACCGTCTGGAGGAAACGCCAATTTATGGCTATGTCTGGTTGAGTCTGGAGCTGGCGAAGCAACTGGAGCGCATGACGGACTTACTGCGTCTGGCGCTGCGTAAATAATCACCTCAGACAATGACTTAATGCGAAACCCGGTTTTTTTGCGCTAAGATAAGAGCCAGTCCGAATTTAGCTGTGAGAATTGCCCTTAAGGCTGGCTAGCCGCTAAGCTGATCGTTTTGACTCTCTCCCTGCTTTAGCAGGCTTAAAGAAAGGTGCCATCATGGAAAATGCCAAGCAATCATTTCAGGACGTACTTGAGTTTGTCCGTACGTTTCGCCGCAAGAACAAACTGCAGCGTGAAATTGTCGATAATGAGAAGAAAATTCGTGACAACCAAAAGCGTGTTCTGCTGCTGGACAACCTGAGCGAATACATTAAACCCGGCATGAGCGTGGAAGCGATACAGGAAATCATCGCCAGCATGCGTGCGGACTATGAAGATCGCGTGGATGAATACATCATCAAAAACGCCGACCTCTCGAAAGAGCGCCGTGAGCTGTCTAAAAAGCTCAAGACCATGGGCGTGGGTGAAACCAAAGCGCCGTAAGGGTGCGCGAATAACGGAAACCCTTCGCTGCGGATAACCTGCCCGCGCAACCTTCAGGTTGGGCGGGCTTTTTTTATGGCTGAGAGACGTCGGTGAAGACTTAGCGGGTCAGCCTACGTGCAATCTGCTGGAGTTGACGCGCCAGATCCGATAAGTCCAGGTTTTGGCTGGCGGGCGCTGCGGTGGTTTCTCTGATCACCAGCATCGGCTCCAGGGTACGTGACGCCACCGCTTCACCCCGCAGTTCGGCCAGCACCTGATCCACGCTGTGGGTGCCGAGCTGCTGAAGATCCTGGCGAATGGTGGTCAGTGGCGGCTGGTACCAGGCGCTTTCTGCCGTGTCATCGTAGCCGACAAGAGAAATATCGCCCGGAATCGCCACGCCGTGCTGATGTAGCGCCCGCATCGCGCCCAGCGCCATCTCATCATTCGCCACTAAAAGCGCCTGGGGCAGGGCATTCGGGAGTTGCGCCAGCATCGCCTGATAGCCGGATTTGGCGCTCCAGTCGCCGCGCAGGACGCAGCAGGGAGATAACTGATGCTCTGCCAGCGCCTGACGCCAGACCGCTTCGCGCTGACGAGCCGACACTGAGCGCACCGGGCCATTCAGCAGGCCAATTTGCCGGTGCCCGAGCGCAATCAGATGTGCAACGGCGGCACGCGCCCCTTGTTCGTTTGAATACTGGCAATGAGATACGAGAGCATGGGGATCGGCATCCAGAAACAGCACCGGCTTTTTACCGCACATCACGCGGATTTTTTCCGCCTCGGCCGCCTCTAACGGCATATTGATCAGCACCGCATCCACGCGCTGGGCCATCAGTTCATTCACTGTCGCTTCCGCATTATCCTCACTGTCCATCGCGATCACCAGGTGATAACCGGCGCTGGCGGCGCGCTGCTGAATGGCCGAAGCAATCTGCGCCGGGGCCATCAGGGCCAGGTTACTGGTTGCAAGGCCTAAGGTTCGGGTCGCTTTTCCCGCCAGCTGCTGTGCGACCCGATTGGGCACATAGTTAAGCTGCTGCATCGCCGCTTCAACTTTTTCACGGGTGCGGGGGGAAACCTGCTCAGAGCGGTTAAGCACGCGAGAAACCGTTTGATAGGAAACGCCAGCCAGTTGGGCAACATCATCAAGGGTCACAGAGCGGGACGTCATTATTCCTCCAAAAGATGAGGCAGCGAGTGTAACAAAATTCCGTTACTCGCGCGCCCTGCGACGGCGCGGCTGCTTTCCCATCACATCCGTGTTTAACGGTTCTGTTGATAGATTTGCAGGTTAACATTTACCGCATTCAACAGTGGCACAGTCATACCATGACGACTGGCTCGTAGCAGCAGGTCGCCAATGATCGTATCGGCTTCAATAGCAAAACCCTGGGTCAAATCACGATACATGGAGGAGGTCATAGGCGTCGACGGGTCGTTCAGCAATTCATAAATTTTTGCGGTAACGGCAGGGCGGGGCTGATAGCCCTCCGCGCAGATAACCTGAAGCACCTCACTGTAAATGCCCTGAAGCAGCATCTCGCCACCGGCCTGGGTCAGTATCTGTTGCGTATTCCCCCGCGCCAGACAACACACCGCGCCGAGCGTGCTTAACAGCAGCCATTTTTCCCATAACTCACCGATAATATTGTCGGAAAAAAACGTTTCCACGGCACTACCACGTAGCGCGGCATCGACCTGCTGCAGTCGGTCATCGTTGTTGCCATCCAGTGCGCCGTAATAGATCTGGTGTAAGGGCGTCAACTGCACCACATGGCCTTTATCGTTCAACGTGGCGTTGATTTTGCACAAGCCACCGATCACGCGATCGGCACCGAAGTGGGTGAGCAAGGTGTCAATATGCCGCATGCCATTCAGAATCGGCATGATCAGGGTTTGTGGCCCAACAGCCGGCTGGATGTCGTGAATCGCCTGCGCCAGGCCGGTACTTTTAACCGTTAAGATGATTAAGTCGTAATGCGCGTCAAGCCTGGCGGCGGTGACCAACTGGGGTTCAAGCGTTTCCTGCCCTGAGCGGGTTTGCAACACCAGGCCGGTTTGTTGTAACTGATTAAAACGGCCTTCACGGACCAGGAAGGTCACATTCTGCCCGGCCTGTATCAGCCGTGCGCCAAAATAGCCGCCGGTTGCCCCCGCACCTACAATCAAAATACGCATCCCTTCTTCCTCCATTGAACGCATCTGCCCAGATGCAGGGCAGTGATTTACGTTATGCGTTAAAACCCAATCTGCCCGCAAGCATTATTACAATCTGCACCCACACAGAATAGTGCACTGACCGCAGTCAGGTCAGCGCAAGCTATGTCAAAATTCTTGAATGTAGCGCTTAAGGATATTCACTATCCGTCACGGCGCGGCTGGCGTAACCTTATTTCATTGAGGTTTATCACGCGAAAGCATTGTTCTTTCGTCAGGAGACGTAACAGATGAAAAAGATTGGTTTTCTCTCATTCGGCCACTGGACGCCATCATCGCAGTCCGCCACGCGTTCTGCTCAGGACGTGTTGCTGCAGTCTATAGATTTAGCGGTAGCGGCAGAAGAACTCGGGGCCGATGGTGCCTATTTCCGTGTGCATCACTTCGCCCGCCAACTTAGCTCGCCGTTTCCACTGCTGGCAGCGGTCGGCGCTCGCACCAAAAAAATTGAAATAGGTACTGGCGTTATCGATATGCGCTATGAAAATCCGCTCTATATGGTGGAGGATGCCAGCGCTGCCGATCTGATTTCCAACGGTCGCCTGCAGTTGGGCCTGAGCCGCGGCTCGCCAGAGCAGGTGATTGAGGGCTGGCGCTATTTTGGTTATGCGCCGCAGGAAGGCGAGACGGATGCGGACATGGGCCGTCGCCACACAGAAGTTTTCCTGGATGCGCTGCGTGGCGAAGGTTTTGCCAAACCGAATCCACAGCCGATGTTCCCGAATCCACCGGGCCTGCTGCGTCTTGAGCCGCTGTCTGAAGGCCTGCGCGATCGCATCTGGTGGGGTTCGGGCTCCAACGCCACGTCAGTATGGGCGGCGAAGATGGGCATGAACCTGCAAAGCTCGACGCTCAAAGATGATGAAACCGGCGAGCCGTTCCACATCCAGCAGGCAAAACAGATCCGCGCCTACCGTGAAGCATGGGAAGCGGCGGGGCACTCGCGTAAGCCACGGGTTTCCGTCAGTCGCAGCATTTTTGCGCTGGTGAACGATATGGATCGGGCTTACTTTGGCCGCAGTGGACAGGATCAGGATTCAGTCGGTTTTCTGGATGAGAAAACCCGCGCCATCTTTGGTCGCAGCTATGCCGCCGAGCCGGAAAAACTGATCAAACTGTTGGCAGAGGATGAGGCGATTGCCGAAGCGGATACACTGCTGCTCACTGTACCGAATCAGTTGGGCGTGGACTACAACGCACACGTCATTGAATCGATTCTGAAGTACGTGGCGCCGGAGCTGGGCTGGCGTTAAGCCTGCTTGATCTTGCCAGATTAATAACCCCACACAGTCCTCGCTGCGTGGGGTTTTTACTAAAATAATAATGCCTCTTCTACTGTAATATTTCTCACATTCCCCGCCGATAATATTGCTGGCCAGTGCAGCGAGATGTTTAGCGTTATTAACCTCTGAAACTATCAGCCGCTGAAAACATCAGCTTTCAGATTTATCTCAATAATACATTGTTAGTTGTAAATTAATTGACATGAAGTTGTGTTAATTTTATTAATGTATAAAGACCTTCAAGGTTAACTGTATTCTGGTTACCTGACATATTCATATTTACTGAGAAAATTCTCAGGCGTTACTATTTCTGTTAGCACGATGCAACAGCATTGATATGCTGCTGCCTGTTTCTTAATGCAAATGGCTCTAAATTCTGTCTGAACCTGCCGAATATAACGGATTGCAACACCCGTTTCATCATTATCACAGCGTAATCGGAAAAAATTAATGGCGATTGATATTTATTTGAAAGTTGAAGGGACTACTGGAGAATCACAGGACAGCAATCATAAAGGATGGACCGACGTGCTCTCATTTAACTGGGGGGCTTCGCAACCCGGTAATATGGCGGTAGGTGGCGGTGGCGGCTCAGGAAAAGTGAATTTCAACGATCTGCGTGTTAAAGCGTTAATCGACAAATCCACTGCTGCCATTCTTAAATACTGCTCCAGCGGAAAGCATGTTTCAAAGGTAGAACTGTCGGTTTGCAAAGCCGGTGGCAACCAAATTGAGTACACGAAGATTGTGCTGGAAGATGTACTGGTTACGGCAACGGATTTTAACGGAGTAGGGCAAGGTGACACCATTGTGGTGGACTACGCCTTTCAGGCATCCAAAGTGTCTACCAGCTACTGGGAACAAAGTGCCAGCGGTACCAAAGGGGCGGAAAGCAAAGCTGGTTGGGATATTAAACAAAATAAAGAGAGCTGAGTTAATCCGCCCTTAAAATAAAGGTGAAAAATGGCTATTGATATCTTTTTGAAAATAGATGGAATTGAAGGTGAGTCGCAAAATGCAAACCATAAAAAATGGATAGATGTTCTGTCATTTAACTGGGGCGCGCAGCAACCAGGTAATATGTCCGTTGGCGGTGGTGGCGGTGCGGGAAAAGTGAATTATCGCGATTTAAGCGTTGAGGCATTGATCGATAAGGCCACACCGGCGTTAGTGAAATATTGTGCAAGTGGTAAACATCTGCCAAAAATTCAGCTGTCTGTTTGCAAGGCAGGCGGGCAGGAAGTGGAATATACTCGCATCACGCTTGAAGATGTGCTGGTTACGCAGACTGACTTTACCGGCATTGGTCACGCGTCCACGCTGGGTATGCAGTATTCCTTTCAAGCCAGCAAGGTTGCGCTGGAATACTGGGAACAGGCTTCTCAGGGAACGAAAGCCGCTTCTGTGCAGATGGGTTGGGATATCAAGCAAAATAAAGAAAGCTAATCAAAGGAACTGTTACATCTTAAAAAGAGGTTATTATGGCATTTCCAGGCATACATGTGATTGAGGGACTCACGACGAATCCCAGTTTAAATTCTGATACTTCAGGCAGCTTTTTACCCTCTGAAATTCTCAAAGAATCATTGATTCTGATGAGTTCGCTTGAGCCGATGGAAATTGCCAGTCTTTCTAAAAGAGAAACCAGTGTTATTGCCAGTGCGTTGAACGATTATAAAAATAACAGTAACAGTCGTTTTAAAAATCCTCCCACAGAGCAGGCTACAGGGCGGCGGCCGAATGGTGAGATAAAGCATATTAACAATCGCATACTCGGCATTCCTGTACAGCATTATAATACCACTTCAATGGGAGCCGTTGCGTTAAGTTCAGCCACCTTATTGGCAATCTTTTGGACCTCAACTGCAGGTTTATTTAGCATCGTTGGACGAAGTATCGTCCCTGCTGTGGCGAGTCTTGGCGGAATTGGTTTATCGTACCATTCAAATAACCGCACCCTGTCAATTAATCAATTAGCTGCGCATTTGAAAAATCTGGCAGACAATTTTAACAGCGCGCATGATGCGCTCGTTGCTTTTTCTCAGAAGGCAAAGTTGAAAAAACATAATTTTAAACCCTCCAAAGACACAGAGCCGACTTTTGCAGGGGAGGTCATATCTAAAAACCCTATTCCAGCAGCACACCGTGAAAGAATGTCGTATATTTTAAATCAATTTACTTTTACAGAGTATCAGCGCGTCGAGCTCATTGGTGATAGTGCGAATTTTGTGAAGCTGTTTTTTAATCAGAATGAGCAATTGACTTTAACAAAGATTGAATATGGCTACCTGACTGCGATGGATATTCCCTAATTCCGCGCCCGTCAATCTAAACCTCCAGATGGTGCATTTTAACGCTTCGGCAACCCGGATGAATGATCCTTGATAAAAGGGGCATAAGTCAAATTGTGCGAGCCGGGTTCCAGCACCTGGCTTGTTATCATCTACTTTAGGCGCTATGTTTTATCTGCTTTGTAAAAGCAGATAACGGGACGCTAAAAACGCTACTGGCCAGACAGCCAGCATAAATTTTTAACAGATATGCTTTTAATTTTTTACAGCCATGGCTGGCGCATTGTGTAAATACACCATCATCAAATAAGGGAGATTATTCAATGTCTGTTACCACGCTTAATCTTGTTCAGAAACCGTCTTCCGCGATTTCAAAAACTCAGCGCCGGTACAAAGTCGGCTACGTACCTAATTTTGGCGACACCAGCACGCCTGCGCTGAATATCAGCGGCAAATGGTTGCGTGAAGCCGGATTTGATACCGGCACGCGGGTCTCGGCAGAAATTAGCGAAGGATGCATTGTGCTGCGGGTCGATAAGTCATAAAACGGAAAGGTGTGATTGATTGCTCACTTCTCAAAGGCAGCGTTGCGGGTTGCCCCTTGAATTCAGGTCAGGTGAGCATAAAACCGCCTGGCCTACTTTATTGGCAGAACAAGCAGATAACGCGGTTTCCTTCACCGCGTGAATTCAGTTGCCAATAAGGAAATGCCATCCGTTTAACCTCCTCAGGGTGCGACCCGGCAGGGCCGCAAACCGCCGTCGTTAACACTGCAAATACACAACATGCGTTTGCAGATATTCCTCGAGCCCATGGCGACCATCAGCACCGCCGATGCCCGACTTGCGCCAGCCGGCATGGAATCCCTGCATGGCTTCAAAATTCTCGCGGTTAACGTAGGTTTCACCAAACTTCAGCTGACGCAGGGCGGTCATCGTGGTGGTCAGGTTCTGAGTGTAGATTGAGGAAGTCAGGCCGTACTCACAGTCATTGGCCAGTGCGATAGCTTCTTCGAGCGTTTTAAAGGTCATTACAGGAAGCACCGGGCCAAAAATTTCCTCACGCATAATCTCCATCTTTTGGCGTACGCCGGTAATAATCGTGGGCTCGAAGTAAAAGCCCTCGCGACCCGCCCGTTTACCGCCCAATACAACCCTGCCGCCTTCTTCTACTGCCCTGGCAACTTTTTGCTCAACCCGCGCCAGCGCGGCGGCGGTGATCAGTGGCCCCATATCGATATCGTTTTTTTCAGCCGGATTGCCAAACGTCACGTGTTGCATCGCCTCTGTCAGTGCGCTGATAAAGCGGTCATAAATCCCTTCCTGTACATAAACCCGCTCTGCGCAGTTGCAGACCTGACCTGTATTAATGACGCGTGAGCTGACAATGGCCTTTACTGCCAGATCGAGGTCGGCATCATCCATTACAATGGCCGGCGCTTTACCCCCCAGCTCCAGAGAGACTTTGGTAACGTTTTTTGCTGCCGCTTCCATGGCGGCAATCCCGGCATTAACGCTGCCCGTCAGGCTTACCAACCCCACTTTTTCGTTGCCAGCCAGCTCCTGACCGATCTCAGGGCCGTAGCCGTAAACAACATTGAACACACCTTTTGGCAGGCCGATATCCGCAACGATCTGTGCAAACAGGGCCGCGTTATTGGGCGTCAACTCACTCGGTTTTATCGCAATCGTATTGCCGGTAATCAGTGCCGGCGCCGCTTTACGCGCAATCAAAAAAAACGGGAAGTTCCACGGTAAGATGCCGGTAGTAACGCCAATCGCTTTTTTAAAGACGAAAATATTTTCATTAGGACGATCGCTGTTCACAATCTCACCTTCGTAGCGTCGCGCCCATTCGGACATGTAGTCCAGGTAATCAGCAGTAAAAAGCACTTCGGTTTTTGCCAGCCCCTGGGTTTTACCGCCTTCTGCCACGATAGTGGCGCTGAGTTCGGGTTCACGCTGACGAATGGCTGTGGCAATTTTACGCAGCCAGCTGCCGCGCTCCACGGCCGGTAAGGCTTCCCAGCCCGGCTGCGCGGCATCGGCAGCGGCGATAGCGTCTGCGGCGTCCTGACGCGTGCCTTGAGGAATGCGTGACAGTAGCGCTTCGGTAGCAGGATTAATCACTTCAATCCACTTATCGCTGTGATTAGGCACAAAAACACCATTAATGAAATGTTGATGATGTGTTGTCATATGCAGGGCTCCGCTTTTAACTCGTTAACGTTATGTGAAAACAGAGTGAAACAGATTACGACGATACACCTTTTTATCTTTGCCAAAGCCACACTGCAGATGGCAGGGAAGGGAAGAAAGACACGACGAAGCCAGCATTTCCACGGCGTGTTTTGTTATCTGAGCGGTCAGCGTCTTATAAAAAGGGTCGACGGGCTGGAACCCTGTATTCGCCAGCAAATGCCGGAACGCCTGGGATGGCGATAAGCCCGTGCCTGCCCGCGCAGTCAATGACGAAGCGGTAGGCTTTTGACGGGAGGCATCCCCGGCCAATTGTCCTTTCGGTTTGCCCTGCCACGCAAACGTCTCATTGCGTGACTGCAGTTAATAACATGCGCAGCGACTACTGCGCTGAATCGTAGAGTGCTTATCCAACATCATGCGATCTCCCGCTGATCACAGTATCCCCACTAGCCTTGATTCATATCACAAACCTTTTCTGCCGACCGTTTTCCCTCTTCGTCCGCCAAACCATCTTTGCAGCGAACCCGCAGCTCAACTTTATCTCATTGCCACGTTAATAAGCGTGCTGGCAGTAAGATTAAAACTGTGCCGATCAACACAACAAACAACAAAAATATCTCGAATAATAAGCGGTTTAGGTAAAACGTCCGGTTACTGTCCTTAAATGTGAATTTGTGATCTTTATGTTGAAAATTCACCGGATTTTGCCAGCGACCTGTGTTTTCCGGCAGCCATTCAAAGGCTGAGTGAAAGCAGCTCCCTCTAGACTGCTGCTTATCAGGAAACGTCGGTTTCCTGTTTGGCCTCAACCTTGCGAAGGAATAACAATGAACAGTGCCATTATTGCCGGTATTTTCTGGCATCTGGTGGGTGCCGCCAGTGCCGCATGTTTTTATGCGCCGTTTAAACAGGTCAAAAAATGGTCATGGGAAACCATGTGGGCAGTAGGTGGCTTGATGTCGTGGCTGATTTTGCCATGGGCAGTCAGTGCCGTACTGCTGCCGAATTTCTGGGCGTACTACAGTAGTTTCAGTCTGTCACAGCTGCTACCTGTGTTTTTGTTTGGTGCAATGTGGGGCATCGGCAATATTAACTACGGCCTGACCATGCGCTATCTCGGCATGTCGTTAGGCATCGGTATTGCTATCGGCATTACGTTAGTCGTCGGGACACTCATGACGCCGTTGCTGCAGGGCCGTTTTGTCGCGCTCTTTAGCTCGGCTGGTGGCCGTATGACGCTGCTTGGCGTTCTGGTCGCGCTGATTGGCGTGGCAATTGTATCGCGAGCAGGTTTGCTGAAAGAGCGCGCGCTGGGCATTAACGCCGAAGAATTCAATCTGAAGAAAGGGCTGATACTGGCGGTTATCTGCGGTATTTTCTCGGCCGGCATGTCCTTCGCTATGGATGCCGCAAAGCCGATGCATGTTGCGGCAGCTAATCTGGGTATTAATCCGCTGTACGTGGCGCTACCCAGCTATGTGGTGATTATGGGCGGTGGTGCGCTGATTAACCTGGCGTACTGCTTTATCCGCCTGGCGGTTAAGCCGGAGCTCTCCCTCCGCCGGGACTTCTCCGTGGCAAAACCGCTGTTAATTGCCAATATCGCTTTCGCTATTCTTGGCGGCACCATGTGGTATCTGCAGTTCTTTTTCTATGCATGGGGCCATGCCAAAATTCCACCGCAATATGACTTTGTCAGTTGGATGCTGCACATGAGTCTGTATGTGCTGTGTGGTGGTCTGGTCGGACTGATGCTGAAAGAGTGGAAATCTGTCGGGCGTCGTCCGGTTAGCGTCCTGTCGATTGGCTGCATAGTCATTATCATCGCTGCCAATATTGTCGGGCTTGGCATGGCTGCCTGACTCCGCAGAGATAAAAGCCTGATGCGTTAACGCGTATCAGGCTTTTGCGTTATCAGTTAGCGTGGCGCATTGCGGTACAAAACGTTGCCGCCAGGCACTGGGCGTCATGCCGGTTTCACGCGTAAACACCACCGAAAAATAGTTACTGTCATCAAAGCCGCAGCGTGAAGCAATCTCGCTGATTAAACTTTCCTGGGTGCGCAGTAAGTATTTTGCCTGACAGAGTTGAAGCTGACGCAAATAGTGGCCAATTGTCATGCCGGTTTGCTGGCGAAACAGCTGTTTAAGCGCTCGCTCGCTGAGTTGGTGCTGCTCGCAAAAGTGGGCGAGGTCAAACGGACGGCTGATATCGGCCAGCAGCGACGACATCAGCAGATCAAGCTGTTCGCCTTCCGGTAGCGCCCAGGAACGATCGGCCGCGTAACCGTGGCGGCGCAGAATCAGCGCCAGCTGTAAAAACAAGGCTTCAGAAAGCTGAATGGACAAGGGATCGTTTTTGCGGCTTTCCCGCTCCAGTTGGCTGATGACGCCACGCGCCAGCGCCATACCGTGGGTGGTTAATCGCCAACCGGACTGAGCATTCTCTTCCTGAGGCGGTATAAGCTGGCTCCAGTCAAGATCGAGCCGAAAGCGATCGCGGCAATAAAGAATGTTGTCGAGCGCCAGGTCATGAACGCTGTCATAGCTATGGCAGTCGCTGTCGTGAATATAAAACACATCGCCGCAGGTAATCAGCCAGGGGCGATCGTTGAGGATGTGCAGCCCGTTGCCGCGCCAGACAATCACAATCTCGCTAAACCTGTGTTGATGAGGCGGGAAAGAGGGTTGTGGCATACGTTCGGCCACTGCGATGGGCAGGTTTCTGGCTGGAAAGTAGTCTTCGCGCGACAGAATTAGCGACATATTAAAAGCTCCAGTTACCACATCTGTTGACGCTCCATGCGGGGCGCGTAGCCAAATTCACGCCGGAACAGCGTGGAGAAGTGGTTGCTGTCACCAAATCCACACTGATAGGCGATGTCCGTTATACGCATATCGCTGTGGCGTAGCAGATGACGCGCCTGCAATAAACGCAGCCGATTCAAATAACGCTGTGGCGTACTGCCTGTCTGCTGCTTCACCTGGCGGTGCAGCGTACGCAGCGACAGTGAGAAGCTGTCGGCCAGCGCCTCCCATACGATCTCTTCACTGTAATGCTCATTCAGCCAGTCAAGCAATCGGTGCAGTCTGGCTTCCTGGTCCTGCGCGTTGTCATTGCGAGCGGCCTCACGTAGCAACACCAGCATTTGCAGAAAGAGTTGCTCCTGATGTGCCTGACGTTCCAGTGACCACAGAGGTTGCTGCTTCATCTGTGTCACCAACTGCAAAGCGTGCCCCATCACTTTTTGATTAATGCGCCAGTGCGACGCGTACCGGCCGTCCTCTTCACGCGGCAATAGTGCCTGCAGCCCGGAAAGAAAGCGGAACGCTCCCGGGCTTCGGTACAGCACATTGGTCAGGCAAAGGTTGTCGGTTTTTTCATACAGATGGCGATCGTGGTCGCGTACAAAGCACACGCAACCGGCACTCAACGCCTGCGGCTGACCATTAAACACATGAATACCTGATCCCTGTTCAACCAGCACAATTTCATGGAAATCATGATGATGCTCTGGAAAAGCCTGCTGTGGCACGCGTGGCTCGATGGCAATGGCGTAATTTCCGGCGGGAAAGAAATCCGCGCTATGCAGAACGGTCATGGCTTGCTCTCCGTTAACAATGTTGCAACTGAGTCTACGCAGGCGCTGCGGACATCACCTTGAATTTTGAACGGGGCGGCGCAAGAAAATGGCGAATTATTTAAGATCGCCTAAGTGATTGATAGAAATGCGGCAAAGCTCACAACTCTATCGTCACGCGGTTCTGTGAGCTGTCTCACGAACACCTTTGCAAACCTGCCAGCGAAGATCCTCTGCTGGCACTGCGCCTAAGGTGGCAGGCCTGCAGGCTTTTTATTCTGTAGCCATGTCATTTCAGGAAAACATGCCATGAATATGCGTAACATCGTTGCCATTGATTTAGGCGCATCCAGCGGGCGCGTCATGCTTGCGCAGTGGACGTCGGACAGCCAGAAAATCGCCCTGCGTGAAGTCCGTCGTTTCGCGAATCAGCGGGTTCAGCGCGGCGGCTATGACTGCTGGGATCTGGATCGTCTGGAGCAGGACATTCGCGCCGGACTGCAGCAACTGGATGATGAAGGCATCGTGCCGGACAGCATGGGTATTGATACCTGGGGCGTTGATTTGGTACTGCTGGATGCAGACGGACATCGCGTTGGCGAAGCCGTGAGCTACCGTGACAAACGCACCGAGGGCCTGATGGCCCAGGCGATTGACGATCTCGGCCAGCAGGCGATATACCAGCGCACCGGCATTCAGTTTCTGCCATTTAACACCTTATATCAGCTGCGCGCGCTACATCTGCAGCAGCCGGACTGGCAGTCGCAGGTGAAACATGCGCTGATGATTCCGGACTATCTACACTATCGTCTCACCGGCGAAATGAACTGGGAATACACCAACGCCACCACCACGCAGTTACTGAATATTCAAAGTGGTGAGTGGGATCGTGACTTGCTGGACTGGGCTGGCGTCGACTCCGCCTGGTTCGGCACACCGCATGCACCGGGCAATAACGTGGGTTACTGGGCCAGCGCCAGCGGCAAGCGGATCCCGGTGATTGCCGTAGCCACGCACGATACGGCCAGCGCGGTGCTGGCCACGCCACTGATGCACGACGATGCAGCCTATCTCAGTTCAGGTACCTGGTCGTTAATGGGGATTGAAAGTCTCCAACCCTATGTGAATGCGACTGCTTTACAGGCCAACATAACCAATGAAGGCGGCGCGGAAGGTTACCGGGTGCTGAAAAACATTATGGGGCTGTGGCTTTTACAGCGCGTCTGTAGCGAACTGAACATCCGCGACTTGCCCCTGCTTATTGCGGATGCCGCAAAACAGCCAGCCTGCCGCTCGCTCATTGATCCTAACCACCCTCGCTTTATTAACCCAGACAACATGGTGCAGGCAATCCAACATGCCTGTGCTGAACAGGCGATGCCGATACCGCACACTGCGGCCGAACTGGCACGCACCCTCTTTGACAGTCTGGCGCTCTTATATCGTCAGACAATGCTGGAACTCGGCCAGCTACGCGGCACACCGCTACGGCAGCTGCATATCGTGGGCGGCGGTAGCCAGAATCCTTTACTCAACCAGCTGTGTGCCGATGCCTGTCAACTGCCGGTGATTGCCGGTCCGGTAGAAGCCTCCACGCTGGGAAATGTGGGTTGCCAGCTCATCGCGCTAGGTGAACTGCGTGACGTCGCGGATTTGCGCCGCTGCATCAGCCGTAATTTCCCGTCAGACATCTTTGAACCGCTCGACAACAGCGCGTTTGCGGCCCATCAGGCGCGCTTCACCGCGCTGCTCCAACCTGCTAAGGAACTTGCATATGACAAAGCTGATTGAACAGGCCTTTGACCTGGCGAAACAACGTTATGCTGAGAATGGCGTTGATGTGGACCTTGTGATGGCGCAACTGGATGAGATCCCGGTCTCGATGCACTGTTGGCAGGGTGATGACGTGCGCGGTTTTGAAAATCCCAACGGGCAACTCACCGGCGGTATTCAGGCCACCGGCAACTATCCGGGACGGGCACGCAACGCCGACGAATTGCGCGCCGACATTGAAAAAGCCATATCGCTGATTCCGGGCGCCTTACGTCTGAATCTGCACGCGATCTATCTTGAAAGCAGCCAACCCGTTGAGCGCGATGCCATCGAGCCGAAACACTTCAGCAACTGGGTAGCGTGGGCAAAAAGCAACAGGCTGGGGCTGGATTTCAATCCAACCTGCTTTTCACATGCAAAGAGTGCCGATGGCTTTACGCTGTCGCACGCCGATTCAGGTATTCGCCAGTTTTGGATCGACCACTGTAAAGCCAGTCGCCATATTTCGGCTTACTTTGGTGAACAGCTCGGTACGCCTTCCGTGATGAACATTTGGGTGCCGGATGGCATGAAAGATCTCACCATCGACCGCTTTGCGCCGCGCCAGCGCCTTGCCAGCGCGCTTGACGCGATCATCAGTGAGCAACTCAACCCGCAACACCATATTGATGCTGTGGAAAGCAAACTATTCGGGATTGGTGCGGAAAGCTACACCGTGGGTTCCAACGAATTCTGCCTTGGCTACGCCAGCAGCCGGCAGATTGCGTTGACGCTGGACGCCGGGCATTTCCACCCGACTGAAGTGATCTCCGACAAAATCTCTACCGCGATGCTGTACGTGCCGCGCCTGCTGCTGCATGTGAGCCGTCCGGTACGTTGGGACAGCGATCATGTAGTGCTGCTCGATGATGAAACCCAGGCGATTGCCCATGAGATCGCCCGCCAGAAACTCTTCGATAAGGTGCATATCGGCCTCGACTTTTTTGATGCCTCAATCAACCGCATTGCCGCCTGGGTCATTGGTACGCGTAACGCCAAAAAAGCGTTGCTGCGGGCGCTGCTGGAGCCCAGCGATCGGCTGCGTAGGCTGGAGAGTGAAGGGGATTTCACCGCACGGTTGGCCCTGCTGGAAGAGCAAAAGTCGCTGCCGTGGCAGGCGGTGTGGGAAGCATGGTGCCTGCGCCATGACGTTCCTGCCGATGCCAGCTGGCTGAGCGACGTCCATCATTACGAACAACATACTTTGCGTCAACGTTAAGGGATAAACCATGCAAAACATTCTGACATCCTGGTTCGTACAGGGGATGGTAAAAGCCACCAGCGATATGTGGTTGAAAGGCTGGGATGAGCGTAACGGCGGTAACGTTAGCCTGCGCCTGCTTCCCGAAGAAGTGCAGGACTTCGCTAGCGACTTTTATGCCGAACCGCGCTGCATTGAACTGAGTAAACCGGCTCCGGGGTTAGCTAACGACTGGTTTTTAGTGACCGGGTCCGGCAAGTTTTTTCGTAACGTGCAGCTCGACCCGGCAGACAGTCTGGTGCTGCTGCAGGTGGATGACCAGGGTTTGTCGTATAAAATTCACTGGGGACTAAGCAACGGTGGGCTGCCGACCTCTGAACTGGCGGCGCATTTCCAGTCGCACAGCGTACGCAAGCAGGTGACTCAGGGAAGCGATCGGGTGATTATGCACTGCCATGCTACCCACTTTATGGCGCTGAGCTACGTTGTAAATCTGGATTCGGCACGCTTTACGCGCCTGCTTTGGGAAGGCAGCACAGAGTGTCTGGTGGTGTTCCCGGACGGGGTGGGCATTTTGCCATGGATGGTGCCGGGCACTGACGGTATTGGTCAGGCAACGGCCGATGAGATGGCGATCCACAGCCTGGTCATGTGGCCCTTCCACGGCATCTTTGGCGCGGGTCCTAATCTTGATGAGACCTTTGGTCTGATCGACACCGCTGAAAAATCATCGGAGGTTGTCGTAAAAGCCCTATCTATGGGCGGTATTCGTCAGAGCATCACCACCGCGCAGCTGATCGCGCTGGGTGAACGCTTTAACGTTAAACCCTGGCAGGCAGCACTGGATGCGGAGCGCAGCGATGTTACGTAAAGCTTTTGTCATGCAGGTGCATGCTCACTGCCACGATGAATACCTGCGTCGCCATTCACCCATCTGGCCGGAACTGGAACAGACGCTAAAAGCGCATGGCGCCCATCACTATGCTATCTGGCTGGATGCCGATCGTAACCTGCTGTTCGCCAGCGTTGAAATTGAATCAGAAGCCCGCTGGCTCGCGGTGGCGCAAACCGAGGTTTGCCAGCGCTGGTGGGCATCGATGAAAGATTTAATGCCGTCTAATGCGGATAACAGCCCGATAAGTGCAGAGCTTAAACCGATGTTTTTTCTGCCTTAGGGAGCTGATGGACAGAACGACACAATCCCGAACCGCGCATAACCAAACCCGCTAGCCATGGCGCGCTAGCCAAATGGCAAGAAACATAAAGCCCGCTCGGGTTTCCCTGAGCGGGTTTATTGATACAGATCGTAAAACGCTGAATGTCCTCGTAGCCATTCACTGAAACAACCGAATGCGCTTTCAGCTTTGCAGCAATACCGCATGAACCCCTCATTCCTTCGCGCCATACTTCTCTTTATCGCTTTACACCTATATAGCATTTAACCTATATCCCGGGGTTGTGTGGCCGATTAAAACAACGGATACGTTTGACTGCTGGTTTACCTCGCTTAGCGATATCGACAGGGCTGACATGCTTGCAGCATTGTTGGTCCTGCGGGAGAAGGGGCCGGGTTTGTCCAGACCTTATGCCGATACGCTCAAAGGCTCCCGCTATAGCAACATGAAAGAACGACGTATCCAGAGCCGGGGCGATCCTTTACGGGCATTTTTGCCTTTGAGCCGGCCCGAACCGGCATTGTGCTTTGTGCTGGAAATAAGGTCGGCAATGAAAAACGTTTTTACGACGCGATGCTCCCGCTTGCTGACCGGGAATTTACGAACTGGCTTAACGCATTAAAAATAAGGAGTAACGCGATGGGCAGAACGCTGGAACAGCTTATTGCGGATGAAAAAAATGACGTCGTGGATGAAGCTCAGGCGATGGCGACGGACATCCTGCTCAATATTCACCTTGCCGAACTGCGTGAGAAAGTACAAAAACGCAGGTAGAAATGGCGCAGGTGCTGGGCATCAAACAACCTACCGTTGCAGGAATGGAAAAACCGGGGCGCGACCTGAAGCTGTCTACGCTCAAACGCTATGTTGAAGCGACTGGCGGCAAGCTTCGCCTTGATGTTGAACTGCCGGATGGTTCTCACTACGGTTTTGTGCTTTAAACCCGCAGGGCCGTTCAACGTAGCCAGCCGATCGTTTATTAGGGTTTTGCACGATGCCTGCGCGACGGCCTCAACGCATTTACCGCTCGCGCGGCGACGCTTTCAGCCAGGTGTTGCTGCGCGAGACAGCTGTTCTTTGTCAGTCGTTAACGGATAAACTCGCGCTGCTGGCGGGCATCGGAAACAAAGTAAAACCTGCGGACGGGTACTCGCACAATATAGGGCTCTTTTCGGATGAGGCGATAGTTGAATACCAAAGACGTGAATCACCTGAATGAACAAGCAGAGACGGACCATAAGAATCGGTCAGTTCAGGGGTTTTGCAAGACGTGATACGACGGATTTTCAGGGCTGACAGGGTGCAGGTTTGTCATGCCATTATCGAAATGAAATAAAAGGAATCGTACAACGCATTTCGCCGGACGCGTAGGGTAGGTCGATACGCGTCGGGGAAGATTTTCACGCTAACTTACGGCAACCTGGCTGAGCAGGTACGTTTCAGTAGGCCTGAAAACAGGAAGATGGCTCCTCTGACTGGACTCGAACCAGTGACATACGGATTAACAGTCCGCCGTTCTACCGACTGAACTACAGAGGAATCGTTTGAACGGGGCGCATATTATCGACGTCCCGCAGGCTTGTCAAAGCTCTTTTTCACAAAACTGTCTAATTGCTGAAATACTCGCCAACTCCCGCGTTTTAACCGTTTCGCTTAGCGTACTGACGCAATCGAATAGCTGTAATTTTGCACCTTTTATTCAGTAAACAGAATCTCCGTTTCATTTTTATAAAGCTTTGCACGACATTCCCTCACGAATGTTCTTTATGTTCGTCACATTTATTTCATTTTTAATTTGAAATACTCATAAATGGAATTTAAATTTCATTTAATCCTTTCTCTGTCAGCCCGGAGTTAAAATGAACAAAGTCAGAATCGGCATGATCGGTAGCGGCTATATCGGTCGTTGCCACGCGATTGCCTATGCCCAGGCACCCGCGGTGTTTGCGTTAAAAGGGGAGATCGTGCGTGAAATGCTGGCAGAGGTTAATCCCGAACTGGCCGCAAAGCAGGCCGCCACCTTTGGTTTTTCCCGCTCTACGGGCAACTGGCGCGAGCTGGTGAGCGACCCGAATATTGATGTTGTGGACATCTGCGCGCCCAATTTCCTGCATAAAGAGATGGCGCTGGCCGCCATTGCTAACGGCAAACACGTGTATTCCGAGAAGCCGTTATCCCTGACGGTGGCCGATGCGCGGGAAATGGTTGAAGCGGCCAATAGAGCAGGGATTAAAACCCTGGTGGGCTTCAACTATATGAAGAATCCGACCAGTCAGCTGGCAAAAGAGATCATCGCGCGCGGTGAAATCGGCGAGGTGGTGCACTTTTACGGCACGCACAACGAAGACTACCTGGCAAAGCCGGAAACGCCACTCGACTGGCACTGTCAGAAAGCGCTGGCCGGGTTAGGTGCGCTGGGCGATCTGGCGGCGCACATCGTCAATATGGCGCACTACCTGGTGGGCAATATTGCGGAAGTCAGTGGGGATATGATGACGGTGATTACCACCCGTCCTGACCCAAAGGATCTCAGCCGTCAGTTGCCGGTTGAAAATGAAGATCAGGCCAGCGCCTTGCTGCGCTTTCACAACGGTGCGCACGGTGTGATTGAAACCTCGCGTATCGCCTGTGGGGCTAAAATGGGATTGACCTATGTCGTGACCGGCACCAAAGGCACGCTACGTTACACTCAGGAGCGCATGGCCGAGTTGGAACTGTATATCCATGATGAACCGGCGGGGCGGCAGGGCTTCAAAACCCTGCTGACCGGGCCTGCGCATCCGGACTATGCTAACTTCTGCGTCTCTGCAGGTCATGGTATTGGCTTTAACGATCAGAAAACGGTAGAAATTCGCGATCTCATTAATGGCATTGCCGCTGGCGACTCTATGTGGCCTGATTTTGCAGAAGGATTGCAGGTGCAGAAGGTGCTTGAGGCCATCGCGCTGTCGGCGGCAGAAAGGCGCTGGATGGCGGTATAGCCTTTTAGTGACATTATACAAAACCAGTCCATGATCCGGATGTGGCCCCGGGCTTAATGCCGGGGCCGCTTGATGCTGATCAGGCAGAGACTTTATCCCACCACAGTTTATCCATCGCATAATAGCGATCACGCTGACTAACAGGCTGAGACAGATCGCGCTGCCACGGCTTATCCAGAATGTAATGCAGGTTCTTCACCTCTTCACATTCCCACAGCTTATCGTGCTGGAAACGCAGCGTTTTTAGGGCATTGTAGACATAGGAGAGCGGCAGCCACTGACCTTTAAAAGCCTCGTTCAGCAAATCCTGCTCTGAAAAGGCGTACTGGCTCAGGTCCTCTATAGCGGCAATGCGCGCTTCAAGTTTTTCAAAAACGGCGTTATCAGGCTCCAGCACCAGAAAGCCGCCGTTGAGGTAATAATCTACATGTGCGGGCGGCGACTCCTCACGTTCCTGCCAGGTGTAGTGGCAGAACTCGGGCTGCCAGCTGTCTGGATAGGCCTCGATCTGATTCGGATTGCAGCGGCAGGCGTGGCAGGCGGCCAGCGCATGGCCACCCAGATCCAGCGAGAACAGCTCATCCATGTTCTGAAGTACCAGCATATCGGCATCCAGAAAGACCACCCGCTGATAGTCGGTTAACTGCCAGGCGCGCAGTTTGGTCCAGACTTCACCAAAACGTTCAGATGCATACTGCGGGTTCAAATCGCTGTGCGGATAAAGCCCCTCCACATGGTGGATTACGCAGCCTTCCTCTTCCAGGATCGCGCAGTCTTGCTCATCAATGGCAGCGGTTGTCATCACGACCAGGGGCCAACGCGTTTGGCTTTGAGTGAGTGAACGGTGCAGCGCTTTTACGCCGACCAGATAATCCGGTTGCGTCAGTAAGGTTACCCAGGCAAACATATCATCCCTTATCGAATTGATTAAACAGTGCAGCGGTGTAGTCGTTGCTCAGACGGCCTTGCGGATCGAACTGCTCACGCAGAGCACGGAAGGACGCCCAGTGCGGGTAGAGATCCTGCCAGCGGTACAGCGAGGCGTCGTAGTACTTGCCCCAGTGAGGGCGACCGCCTTCTTCTGCCAGCAGCTTCTCCACCTCACTTAAAAAGTGCAGGCCCGCTTCAGAAAGGGAGCCGTCGTCGGCGTAATACACCACAAAGCCAAAGAAGCAGGTGGGCTGGTCAAAGGCCGGGCTGAGCCATGCCGATGACGCACCTGTACAACGCAGGATGATGGGATAGTGCATATGCGGGCGATTGTCGGCGTACCAGCGTTTAATCTTGCTAATGACTGCTGGCGTTTTTTCCAGCGGCACACCAATTTCGACGTTGATCTGCGGCACGGCGATACCGCGACAGAACAGCTGATAGATGTCGCCTGTCACATCGGTAAAATCCCGAAAGCGCGTTACGGTACGGAACTGTTTGCCGCCCTTGCCGTGAATCTGCGTGTCGCGATGCATGTGTTCCAGCGTCTGATCGATCGTGTCGTTGAGGCTGTCGTCGCCTTCATCGGCATGTTCCACCACCTCACGATCGTTCTGCGCATAATGGTGGATCTCCTCCTCGCTGGCCTGATGTGCATTCCAGACGTGGATAAAATTGTCATCCACAAACCACCAGGCTTTGCTGAGTTCGTATTCATCATTCCAGCGCAGCAAATCACTTTCCAGGCTGTCCGCCGACACCGCATTTTTATGGCAGGTGAAAATACGAAACGGCTGCGTGCGCAGGGTCACTTCGGTCACAATACCCAGCACGCCCAGCGACACCAGTGCGGCAGGAAAATCTGCATCGCCACGTGACAGCTCACGGACCGAGCCGTCGCTCAGCACCATGCGAATGTGCTCAGCCTCATCGGCAATGGAACTCTGGTGCAGGCCCTGACCGTGAGTGCCGGTAGCCATCGCGCCAGCCAGCGTCTGAACCGAAATCACGCCGGGTGAGGAGGCGAGCATACGATCCATTTCCGTTAAGGTACTGTAGATTTGTTCCAGCGGGGTCGCGCCGGCGAACGTGACGCTGTGTGCATCACTGCGGATCAGGCCGGACAGTGCACTCAGATCCAGCAGCAAATCATCGGGGTGCACGGCCAGCATTCTGCCTGGGGAGTAGGTTTTACCGGTTACGCGCACTTTGCCGCTTGACTCACGCAGTAACTGCCGGAGTGCGGCCTCGTCAGCAGGGCGTTTAACCTGCTGCTGCGCACCAATCTGTGCGTTTTGCGCCCAGTTCCATACTGCATCATCTTGTGGATCAAGGTGGGTCTGGCGAAGCGGATAAAGGTTGGCGTCTTTGCTCAAACTGCTTTCCTTACTTAAGTGATATTAAGAATACCCCTTAAGCATAGACTATCGCTTTCAACGCCCTGTGAGCCTACTGCTGCCGACAGATATAACGCAGCGTGGCCGTCACCGCTAACTGGCGATTGCGGCTGATAATATCCTCTTCACTTTTGTCCGGACTGAACAGCGTATTAAACGTGAACCGGTTAGAAACCTGATGTACGCAGATACTACTGATAAGGCGATGTACATCCAGCGTGTCCAGCGGCTGAATAAACAGCCCCTGCTGCTGACCGCGCGTCAGGATGTCATCCAGCAGATCCAGCGCGCTGCGGTTAAGCTGGCTCAGCCGCACGGATTGTGAGATGTAGCGTCCGCGAGAGAGGTTCTCCATGCAGATCAGCCGAATAAAATCAGGATGCGAAACGTGATAATCGAAGCTGGCCTCAACCAGTTTTGTAATGGCCTTTCCGGGTTCCATTGCCGCCAGATTCAGGCCGGTTTCATGTTCCCTGATCTGCTGATAAACCTGCTCGAGCACATCAATATAGAGCTGCTCTTTATTGCCAAAGTGGTAGACCACCATGCGTTTCGTCGTCTGAGCACTCTCGGCGATTTGCTCCAGCCGGGCGCCCTGCATGCCGAACTCAGCAAAGATTTTGAGTGCGCCAGCCAGAATGCGTTTTTTAAGCCCTTCAGGATCGTTTTTGCGTTTTGTCGTGTCCGTCATAGTGCTCAGTGGGTTGCCAGGTAACGAGAAGGTAAGGGGGCGATATTACCACAGCGTAACCATGCGGGTGGGGATACAGGAGTAAAATCCCCTTTAAGCAGGATGAATAAGCCTGTTCTGAAGCCCCGTTATCCACAAGGCGGCCGTCACCTACCTGTTATTTCGCTGGTTACAGCGTTTTAACAATCATACCCATGGCGGCCAGCAGCATCATCACGCCCACGACCCGGTACATGATCCGCAGCGAGCGCGGGCGGGTCAGAAACACGCGGACTTTAACCGCCGCCAAAATAAACATCGCGCCCACGGCCAGTAATACGGCAGCGGTAACGGGAACCAGTACGGCGCCCCAGAATTTCAGTGAAATTGCCTCCAGGGAAATAACGAGCGGCAGTATTGCCAGATAAAAGGCAATCGTTTTGGGGTTGCCCAGCGTAATACTCAGCCCCGACAGCCAGGCGGAGACCAGTTGCTGACGGGTAACCTTCTGGTCAATGCTGATAGCACGGGGTTGATAAGACCAGAACTGCCAGGCCAGATAGCCCAAATAAAGCGCCGCCGCCCAGTTAATCAACGTAAAGAGCGCGGTGTAGGTCTTGGCCACAATGCCCAGACCAAATACGGCCAGGGTTAAATAAAACACATCGCCCATTATCACGCCGATAAGCGCAGCAAAGCCCGCCAGGGAACCCCCATTGATGCTACGCGCGACGATCGTCGTCATCCCGGGGCCCGGAATCGCGGCCGCCAGTCCCAGCGCCAAAATATAAGGCAGTAATTCAGTTTGAAGCGACATGATGTTTCCTTCATTCAATAGGGATAAGAACGTTGTTTACAGGCGTGATTGCGTTAACAGAGCGTGCATTCTGAAAAGAATGCGATGCCGCTTGCTCATCCCGCTTCTGAGCATAAGAACCTGCTCTGTGCCGTTTAATGCCATTCCTCTGCTGCGCAATACAGCCTGATTAAAGTATGCCTGAGCTGGGCAGAAATACGTTGTCTGAATCTCGCTTCTGTGCCGTAATTATGGCAATAATTTGCCTGTAAAATAGGTTAAAAAGAAAGGATATAACTGATATGCCGCTTGATAAGACAGAGGTGAAAATTTTAAGCATCTTGCAGGATGATGCCCGGATGACCAATCAGGAGCTTGCCGATAAGATCGGTATGTCTGCCTCGCCCTGCTGGCGCAAAGTCCGCAAACTGGAAGAGCAGGGCGTGATAAAGGGCTATCGGGCAGTGCTGGACCGTAAGAAAACCGGCTCGGGCGTTATGGTTTTTATTCGGGTGGTCATTGACTGCCACAGCGAAGCTGAAGCGGAAAAGTTTGAGCAGCAGGTGACCGCGCTAGAGGATGTTGTGGCCTGCTACAGCATTGGGGGCGACGCCGACTTTCTCTTACAGGTGGTAGCGAGCGATCTTGACTCTTACGCCGAGTTTGCCATGTCGGTGGTGCGCAGGCTGCCGCGCATTAAAGAGATGCAAAGTATGTTTGTTTTGAAAGAGATTAAACCGCTGACATCTTTCCCCGTTAAAAATCTGGGTTGAAACGCCTGACTCATCTCTGGCCGAGGATAATATATTGGGTCACGATGGTCGTGTCGTTGACGTTCTTTTTCATCCGGCTCGCAGGCGGGACGAGCAAACCGATGCCGCAATTTCGCGTAATTTTACCTGCATATTTCGCTTTTGTATTTGTAAACGGCTGGTTAACTATGGCTGCCAGTAATAAATAATGCTAATAGGTATGGGAGAGGAGTGTGCTTACTCATCCCTGTCTGTTTACTGCCTGAAACCACAGGAAAAGGCAGGTAAAAGTGAATTATGGCAATGCGTTAAGTTTATCCTCTCTTCGATTTTTGTGTCTTACGGGTCTGCTTTTTTGCCAGTTACCCGCACAGGCAGAGGATCCTCTATCAATCAATCCGGCTAACCTCACGCTGCAGCCTCCGGTAATCAATATGTTTAACGGTATGCCCGTGCAGTCCGGTCAGGCTGACGACGTGCTTAACCGGAAGCAGCCGGACGAGGAATTCAACCCACGCTGACAGGGTGGCTGTGTTCCGCTGGCGCTCAGGCAACCAGTCGATTTTTTCGGTCATAATGCCGCATGATGAGCAGCGCAGACGGCGGACGGGAACATCAAGCCAGACCTTCCGGTCAGGCAGTTCACGCTATCTGACGCGTCGCAGGGAAGTATCGTGAATATGGGGAGTACTGCGGTTACACCCGCGGCAACATGGCGCCCGGGAAGCCGCGGACTGAAGACGGATGAGCAACGTGTCGTGGGAAATTTCAGTGTATGTAGAGACACTGAATCCTTCATGGCAACGGCGGCTTTGAAGGTTCAGGGTGTGTTTTGGCGAATACAAACCTAAACGTTCTGGCTGCCGTTTTCTATTGGTTCACGCTAACCTGCGATGAACCGAAAAAAAGCCCGGTACAACATACCGGGCTGCGCAATGTGCTAACGAGAGCAAACAAAAAGCCCGCTCAGGTTTCCCTGAGCGGGCTTCTTTTAATCTGGCTCCTCTGACTGGACTCGAACCAGTGACATACGGATTAACAGTCCGCCGTTCTACCGACTGAACTACAGAGGAATCGTGCTACAGGGCGCATAGTAATGGAGTCGGCATGCTGAGTCAAAGCGGTTTTACCCGCTTTCGGATCGTTTGCTGAAGGATTCAGCAGCCTGGTTATTTCATCCACAGTTTGCCGCATGGCAGGGCCGTTTAAATCGTCAGGAAAGGCCAGTTTAAGACGCCGAAACAGTCTTATAGAGACCATGTTTTCTGCAGGTTAGCCACTGTGTCGCAGCGCCGCAATGTGCCGCCTGTTCCGTGATAAACAGCTATGGTTAAAGAGAGCAAACCCAACCATGGAGATGCGAATGAACGAGCAACTGAAAGCGCAGATAGCCTCAAGGCTGGCGATCACGGCCGGGCAACGGCAGCAGACGCGCACTGCGCTCAGCCAGGGCCAGCAGGCGGAACCGGACTCACGACGAGCGCAGCGCTATGCGTTTCAACAGCGGGCCCGCCAGAGCGTCATTATGGGCGCTAACGACTTGCTGCCGGTGTCATTTTTACAGCAGGGGTTACGCGCAGCCCGCGCCGTCGCGCTGGTCAGAGAAGATGGCATACCTAAGGGAAGTGGATTTCTGACCTATGGCAACCTCTTCGTCACGAATCATCACGTGCTGCCTGAAGCCGCCATTTCGGGCCGCATCACGCTGCAGTTCGGTTATCGCCAGGGCGAATCCGGCGAAATTCTTCCAGGACGTCTTTATGCGGTGGATGCCGAGAGCTTCTGGCTTTCCAGCCCAACGGAGGCGTTCGACTGTACGTTAATAGCGCTTGGCGAGGCGCTTACCGACAGCGGTGAGCAACCGCTGCCGCTGGCACTTAACGATCGTAATGATAAACATGCGCTGGGCATCAGCCTCAATCTCATCCATCATCCGGGTGGTGCGCCACAGCAAATCACGCTGCGCAACAATGCCCTGTTAGCACGTCACGAACAGTTTCTGCACTATGAGGCCGACAGTGAAGGCGGCTCGTCAGGAGCACCCGTCTTCAACGACGGCTGGCAGCTGGTGGCCCTTCATCATGGCGCCACAGAAGACAGCGGAAAATGGGTTAACGAAGGCATTCGCATGAGTGCGCTCACCGACTGGCTGAAGGGCGAGTTGCCAGCGCTGTCCCCGCATGGGCAGGCAATCCTGATGCAGGCGCTCACGGCCGATAATGCACCGCTACTGCCTGAGTCCAGTGCCGCCGCGCCAGATGAAAACTACGCTAATCGCGACGGTTTTCAGGCAGACTTTCTGGCTGACAATCCTGTCGATATGGCACAGATTATCGCGCCGCGTGCAGGGGAAGTCGCCCCTCTGCGTGACGGGCGCAACGGCGCTGATGCCAGGCTGAATTACGAGCACTTTTCTCTGCTGATGAATGCCGAACGACGGCTGGCTTTTTTTACCGCCACCAATATCGATGGGGCACGCTATATCAACATTGACCGCGGCAGTGGGCAACCTTCGCTGTTGCCCGAAGGTGACCGCTGGTATGAAGACAGCCGCATCGACAGCCGCTATGTTACTGGTCAGTCGTTTTATAGCGCGTTCAGTCGCTGGTTCGATCGCGGTCATCTCACCCGCCGCAGCGATCCCACCTGGGGCACGGCGGCCGAGGCGGTGCGCGCCAATAAAGACACGTTCCACTTCACTAATTGTTCCCCGCAGCATTTTCGCTTTAACCAGAGCGTGCAGTACTGGCAAGGGGTTGAGCGCTATATCCTGGAATACGGCGTGTTAAAAACCAAACAGCAAATTAGTGTACTGACCGGCCCGGTACTGAACGATCAACATCGGCAGTACGGGGATTTGCAGGTCCCGCTGCTGTTCTGGAAGGTCGTTCTGCGCATCGGTCCACAGGGCACGCCGCAGGCCACCGCACTGCTGGTCAGTCAGGATAAGCTGCTGGATGAGCCTCGCCGCGTGTTGCCGCTTTTACAACCGGAAGCGGTGCCGCAGGTGGATGAATATCGCGTGGCGGTTCGTTCACTGGAAACCCTGACCGGGCTTGATTTCAGCGCATTTCGCGACTGGGACAGCTGGCAGCCCGATCCCAGCCTGCTGGCCGAGCCTGTGCAGGCAAAGCTGATTATGACGTGGCCGGAGCTATTGTAAACGCGAAGAAAACGTCACTGGCTGACGCCTTAAGCTGGGGCTGCATATTCCCAAGGCGTGCGGTATGGGGATCTGCGGCACCTGCAAGGTGAAATGCCTGGAAGGGGAAGTGGAGATGAACCACAACGGCGGCATCACAGATGAGGACGTGGAAGAGGGCTATATTTTGTCGTGCTGTAGCATTCCCAAATGCAATATTGTCGTCGAGTTTTAAACCCATGCAGACGAAGGCTTGCGGGGAGCATCCTCTTTTTTCCGACGTTGAGGCGTCAGTGAACAGCGAACCTCATCGAGATTCGCTGTGTAATGCCATTGTAAAAAGCAGGCGGGAGAGCGTGAAAGGGGGGGCTACTCCGGGTGTGGCGATTGTTGTCATACGTGCGCAACAACGGCAGCAATGCCAGCCTGAACCCTGTGATTTTCTGTGCTGTGGATCAGGGCTTTATTCCTGTGCCGGCACCCGTTGAACCGGGATGCTCTACGAAAACAGAAAATATGCTTCACCATGAACCCACAACCCGTTCTCAGACATGAAACGCCGCTACCATACCGCGCAGCGCCTGCGCCTGTTCAGACAGCGAACGCGAGGCTGAAGACGACTCCTCGACCAGCGCCGCATTGTTCTGCGTCACGCCGTCCATCTGACTCACCGCCACGCTGACCTGTGAAATCCCCTGCATCTGCTCGGAGGACGCCAGAGAGAGGGAGTCCATGGCCTCCGCCAGCTCGCCGACCATCCCGACAATTTTGATGATGCTCTGCCCGGTCGAGGAGGCCACGGCAACGCCACTTTCCACTTGCTCAACGGCCTGTTCAATCAGGACTTTGATATCGCGGGCCGCCGTGGCGCTGCGCTGCGCCAGCGTGCGCACCTCACCGGCCACCACGGCAAAACCGCGGCCTTCCTCGCCGGCGCGCGCCGCCTCCACCGCGGCGTTCAGGGCCAGGATGTTGGTCTGAAACGCGATGCTTTCAATGACCGAGGTAATGTCCCGGACTTTAGCGGCACTGACGGAAATATCCTGCATCGTGCCAGACATCCGCTGAACGTCGGCCTCACCCGAACGGGCCAGGCGGGCCGTATCGCGGGCCGATTCAGCGGTTTGCTGCGCGCCAGCGGTGTTGCTCTTCACCGTGGCGGTCAGCTGCTCCATGCTGGCAGCGGTTTCCTGCAGGGCGGCCGCCTGCTGCTCGGTTCGTGACGACAGCTCGGTGTTGCCCTGGGCGATTTCGTCGGCCGCCAGCGCCACGGAAGTGGAAGCATCCTTTATCTGCGATACCAGGCCGCGCAGCCTGGCCTGCATGCTGTCCAGTGAGGCGAGCAGGCTGCTGGTGTCGTTGCGACGCAGCAGCACGGTGGAGGTGAGGTCCCCGGAAGCGATGGTCGCGGCCAGCGCCTGAGCCTGTGCAGGTTCACCGCCCAGTTGCCGCATCAGCTTCCTGCTGATGACGAAACAAATCAGGGCGCCGGAAATGACGGTTGCAATGATGAGAGCAATAAAGGTTTTGATAACGCGGCTGGCGGATGCGTTACTTTCCACGGCGGTGTTTTCAGCAAAGGCACGCTGCATGTCCGTGAGTTCGTTGAGACTGGAGATAAGGATTTGCTGAGGGGGACGAACAACGTTGGTCAGATAATCTGCGAGGCCATTCAGTTGTCTCTGCCTGCCCATGTTTGCCGCCGTCGCGAGTGTCGTGAGCGCGGCCTGTTCATTCTGCTGTACTTTCCTGAGTAGGCCAATTTCCTGCTGGTTATGGTCGCGTTCGATCATGGATGCAAGCTCAGTGCGTTTCTGGGTATAAACCCCTTTCTGAGTTTCAAAGCGGCCCCACTCATTCTCAATTGCTTTTTGATCAGAGAAGAGCGCCATGTTTCTCACCTCAACAAGCATGTTTCTCAGCGCCGTACCTGCATCATTAGACAAAGTCACTTTTTTAAGGTTGGTGTTGACGATCTCATCAATATTCTGACGCGTCTCAAGCAGATTGCTGATTGCAACCGCTGAACTGATGACGAAAAGCAGTATCAAAAAAGCAAAGCCAGCAGACAGTCGTGTCGATACCTTCATCATTCTCTCCGGTTATGGTGTTGTCGTACCCATGTTGTTTTCGGCAAAGAACGAGTGAACCTAAGTGTCCTTTTCAGAAACCGCAGAACGACGCTTTTTTAAGACGGAGGGGATATCGGCAGGAGCTGACGCCATAAAAGCCATTATTTTTATATCAACACATGACTCAAGACTTCTGTTGCCTGTAAACATACCTGACCACGCCAGCGCTATGGGTAGCGCTTCCTTGCCCAATGCTGTCGCGGACAGCGCCACGCTTCACAAACAGAAAGCCTTGGCCGTGTAGACGTTAGCCAAACCGGGCGCAGAACAGCGCGGAAAAACCCAGCTTTCAACAGGATACCTCCTTTTACTGCGCCAGCCTGCAGGTCGGAATCTGAACCAACTTTTCCAGTTTAGTGCGGTTATGCGGGATTGATCTTCTTTTTCAGCCAGTTACGCATAGCGTCGCGCGGATGGCAGACGGAGTCAGTGACGGGCACCTGATGCAATGCGGGATTCTTTTTGGTCGAGGCGCTCTCGGAGAGGACAGCGGCGTGAACCGTCAGGATGGACAAGCAGAGAAAGACGCTGTGAATCAGTCAGTATAAAAGGCGATCACAAGGGGGATGCTGAGGCTTTTCACGTAGGGCTGGGGAACAGATTTATGACGCTATTATCGAGCGGGAATGATGCCAATCAGACTTGCTGTTTTGCCGAATGCGCAGGTTAACCCCACTACGCATCGGAAAAATTTCTCACGCAGACGTAATAAAACCGGATTGAAAGGCTTTAAAGCATGCCTGAAAACAAGAATTTGGCTCCTCTGACTGGACTCGAACCAGTGACATACGGATTAACAGTCCGCCGTTCTACCGACTGAACTACAGAGGAATTGTCAGAACGGGGCGAATAGTAGCGGCGCCGGTTAGGGATGTCAAAGCCCTCTTTCATGGTTTGCGTTTAAGTGCTCGTAAAAGCAGCGCATTGGTGAATATCAGACACATTCGCTTGCTTTTCAAACTGCTAACAGGATCTCACTTTAACGCCATTTCTCAGTAGATGTTAGACGCATGTCAAAGTTTTGTTATTTGACGATATCAAAACGCTTGTTTCAGTGCTTTTATGATAAAAATTTCAAAAAAGAAATATATGGAATAAACAAACTGCTTGGTGCCTGAAAGTGGGATGGACGTACCAGCGCCAGGACGATACCGTCAGCATGTTAAGTAAAATCATGCGGATAAGAAAAGCAGTGGTGATTTTAGCAAAAGCATCAACGTAGTCGTCTTACCTCAAATTTTCCATAAAAACGCCGGCGAGGCGGTGTGAATGTAAAAGATATTTTTCATTCAAAACGTAAATCGCTAGCAAGTTAACAAATAAGAAGGGTCCCTATGAACATCAAAAAAACGATTGTTGCCTCACTGTTAGCCTGCATGTTGCCCGCCGCTGCGATGGCGAAAGATATTTCCGTGGGTGTTTCTATGGCGGTGTTTGATGACAACTTTCTGACGATTGTGCGTAACGCTGTACAAAATGAGATGAAAAAAGATGGCGTCAAAGGCCAGATCGAAGATGCCAAAGGCGATGTGGCCCAGCAGCTCCAGCAGGTACAGAACTTTATTGGACAGGGCGTTGACGCCATCATTGTTAACCCCGTCGACACTGACGCTGTAAAACCCATTATCGATCAGGCGTCCAAGGCCGGTGTGGCGTTGGTATTTGTTAACCGTAAACCCCAGGCCCAGCTAGGCGACAAAATGGCGTTTGTGGGCTCTGACTCTGAACTGGCGGGCCGTCTGCAGATGGAAGCCCTGGCGAAGGCGATGAACGGCAAGGGCAACGTTGCCATTTTATTAGGTGATCTGGCTAACGAATCGACCCGCGAACGCACCAAAGGCGTGGAAGCCGTAGTGGCGAAATACCCGAATATTAAAGTGGTGCAAAAGCAGACGGCGAAATTCAGCCGCAACGATGCGGTAGATGTCGTGAGCAACTGGATGACCGCTGGCGATGATATCAATGCCATCGCGTCAAACAATGATGAAATGGCGATTGGTGCCATTCAGGCATTAGGCAAGAACGATAAACACATTCTGGTGGCAGGCGTGGATGGCACACCGGATGCGTTGCAGATGATCAAGAACGGCAAGATGGTGGCCAGCGTATTCCAGGATGCAAAAGGGCAGGGTGAAGGCGCTGTTCAGACCGCAATCAAACTGGCAAACGGTGAAAAAGTGCAGAAGATTGTTGATATCCCATTCCAGCTGATCACCAAAGACAACTACACCAAATATACCAGCATGAACCAAAAATAAACGTCTGAACCCGCAGTACGGAGGTGATGTATGACCGCTTTTGCGCTTGAAGCCGAAGGCATCAGCAAGTTCTTTCCGGGTGTGAAGGCACTGGACAATGTGTCGCTGCGCGTCCGCTCTGGAACGGTACATGCTTTGATGGGTGAAAATGGCGCGGGCAAATCCACTTTAATGAAGTGCCTGATCGGGATTTACCGTCCCGATCAGGGCACCATCAAGATTAAAGGGGAGCCAGTGCAGTTCAGGGACACCATGGATGCGTTACGTTCGGGTGTGTCAATGATCCACCAGGAGCTGAATCTGGTGCCGCACATGACCGTGGCCGAGAATATCTGGCTGGGGCGGGAGCCGATGAAATTTGGTTTTGTCGATCATGCCCGGCTAAATAAAGACACGCAGGCGCTGCTTAACCGGCTCAATATCAAACTGAAAGCCGACCGCATGGTAGGCGAACTGAGCATCGCCTCACAGCAGATGGTGGAAATCGCCAAAGCGGTGTCCTGGGATGCCGACATTGTCATTATGGATGAGCCCACCTCCGCGTTGACGGAAACCGAAGTCGCACATTTATTTACCATCATTCGCGATCTGCGCGAACAGGGTAAAGCCATCGTTTATATCAGTCACAAAATGGATGAGATCTTTTCCATCACGGATGAGATCAGCGTGTTTCGTGACGGCAGTTGGGTGGGCAGCGACAGCACCAGTGCGTTCACGCGCCAGTCTCTGATCACTAAAATGGTCGGGCGTGAGCTGACACAGCTTTTCCCTAAATTCAACAATGCCATCGGGGAAGAGGTGCTGACCGTTCGTCATCTGAGCTGCAAAGACCGCTTCACCGACGTCAGTTTCGGTGTGCGCCGGGGAGAAATTCTCGGTGTGGCAGGCCTGGTCGGAGCCGGGCGCAGCGAAGTGATGGAAAGCCTGTTTGGCATGACGCATTTTGACAGCGGCGAAATTCTGATTGACGGCATCCCGGCGAATATTGACTCACCGTCGGTCGCCATCGAAAAGGGCATGGCATTTTTGACTGAAGATCGTAAAAAGTCAGGATTGTTTTTGGTGTTGTCGGTGCTGGAGAACATGAGCATTGTCAACATGCCGGAATACAGCGGCAAAAGCGGCTTTGTCAGCCATGTCAAAATGGCTCAGGACTGCATGGATCAAATTCGCCGTCTGAATATTAAAACCCCTACCATGGATCAAATCATCAATAACCTGAGCGGCGGCAATCAGCAGAAAGTGCTTATCGCCCGCTGGCTATTGGCTCAACCGAAAATCCTGATCCTGGATGAGCCGACGCGCGGCATTGATGTTGGGGCAAAAGCAGAAATTTATCGTTTGATTAGTGAGCTTGCCAACCGTGGCGTTGCCATCATTATGGTGTCCTCAGAGCTGCCTGAAATTCTGGGCATGAGTGACCGCATCATGGTGATGCATGGTGGGCGCATTACCGGCATCCTCGATAAAGAAGAGGCCGATCAGGAAACTATTTTGTCGTTAGCATCCGAATGAGGCGCGAAACCACGATGAGTAATATGAAAGCCACGGCCGCTCAGGCTTCTCAGCAACAACCCTCTTTCCTGGCAAGCCTGCGTCACCGGGTTCCAAAGGATACCGGCATCTTTGTGGTAATGGTGGGGATTGCCTTAATTTTTGAAATTTTTGGCTGGTATGTTCGCGATCAGTCGTTCCTGATGAACACGAACCGCCTGATTTTAATCGTATTGCAGGTCGCTATCATCGGTATCATCGCCGTCGGTGTAACCCAGGTGATCATTACGACCGGTATCGATCTCTCTTCCGGTTCGGTGATTGCGTTGACTGCGGTGGTGGCTGCCAGCCTGGCGCAAACCTCAGATACGCTGACGCCGATGTTTCCATCCCTGGTGAATATGCCTGCGGCCGTGCCGATTGCTGCCGGTATTGGCGTCGGTTTACTGTGCGGGTTGATCAATGGCGTATTGATTACCCGCACCGGCATCCCACCTTTTATTGCCACACTGGGCATGATGGTTTCTGCGCGCGGTCTGGCGCAGTATTACACCCAGGGTAACCCCATCAGTTTTCTGTCCGATGGATTCACCTCTATTGGTCAGGGCGCCATGCCGGTGGTGATTTTTCTGGTTGTGGCGCTGGTGTTTCACGTTGCGCTGAAACATACCCGTTATGGCAAATATGTTTATGCCATCGGCGGCAATATGACGTCGGCCAAAGTGTCCGGCATTAACGTCAACAAATACCTGATCATGGTTTACACCATTGCGGGGGCGCTGTCAGGCCTGGCAGGCGTAGTGCTGGCGGCACGCGTCAGCAGCGGCCAGTCAAGCATGGGCGTGGGCTACGAACTGGATGCGATTGCCGCAGCGGTGATCGGCGGCAGCAGCCTGATGGGTGGAGTGGGCCGTATTACCGGCACGCTGATTGGTGCGGTAATTCTTGGTCTGATTAAAAGCGGATTCACCTTTGTTGGGGTGGATGCCTATATCCAGGACATCATCAAAGGCATCATCATTGTTGCCGCAGTTACCATCGATATGCGACGCAATCGCGCTAAACGCTAAAATACGCTGCCGCCTTTGCGCCGTAGCGGCGTTGGCACCAGGCGCTTATCCCAGTCACATAGTTTACTATGCTCCTGGGCCTAAGCGCCTGGCGCCGCCTTGCTACAACACACATGCGTTTGCGTATTCGCACTTCGCTGGCTGGGGTGAACAAAAGACAGCAAAACCAAAAAGCGTTTAAACGGAATCCCGTGGGGGTTTTCTCTGGTGCCAGAGAATCGCCGCCTTGCAACAACATACATGCGTTTGCGTAGTCGCCTTTCTGACCTTTTAAAAAACCGTTAGCGTATTGAGCGTTACAGGTGGGAAGACGTTTCGAATCGATCAACCGCTCACGCAATAAACCTGTTTCTCCTCAGCCAACAGTCTTAGACTTTTACGCAGCCACGCAGCCACGCAGCCACGCAGCCACGCAGCAACCTAGCAACGCATCTCACTCTCTTTCTGCTTTTTCTCCTGCATAACCGGGCCGGACGCTGGCACGTCGATAACCTTTGCTGGCACAGGGCCGACGCTGCACGCTGGTTTGACATGTTTCGCACTATTGAGGTGCAGCTCACCCTGTGTCGCCGCCTGAATGCGGCGGTGCTCCCCGACTTACCTCTTTGGAGGTACAGAGAAACGCTGTTTATTCTGATGCTTAGCAATTATTTCCCGACATGTTTCGCGATCTGAATAAACCTGGTCTGCATATTGCAATTCATCTGTATACAGGCTGGTTGATACGGATCAGCCAGAAACCTTGACGTAGCAACGGAGGCAAGATGAATTTAAGACGGCTGAAATACTTTGTGAAAATCGTCGATATCGGTAGCCTGACGCGGGCAGCAGAAGTGCTGCATATTGCCCAGCCTGCGTTAAGCCAGCAGGTTGCTACGCTTGAAGGTGAGCTGGAGCAGCAGCTTCTGAATCGCACCAAACGCGGCGTAACACCTACGGAAGCCGGAAAATTACTCTACAGCCATGCGCGCGTTATTCTGCGACAGTGTGAGCTGGCACAGTCAGCGGTGATGAATGCCGGTGAAGTGGTGAAAGGGCAGGTTTCCATTGGACTGGCTCCCGGAACGGCCGCCTCCTCGCTGACGATGCCATTGCTGCAAACGGTACGGGAACAGTATCCGGATATCATTGTTTATCTGCATGAAAACAGCAGCAGCGCCCTGAATGAAAACATTATTAGCGGGCAGCTGGATATGGCCGTGCTGTATGACCGTGCGCCGACGGCAGGGATCAACAGTCTACCGCTGCTCAAAGAAGATCTGTATCTGGTCGGCACCACTGCCTGTCCGGGTACCAATGTGGATCTGGCTGAAGTGGCACAGATGAGCCTGTTTTTGCCACGCGATTACAGTGCCGTGCGTCAGCGCGTTGATGAGGCATTTTCACTGCGCCGCCTGAGTGCGCGTATTATTGGTGAAATAGAGTCGCTTTCCACGCTGACCGCCGCGATATCCAGCGGGATGGGCGTCACCGTATTGCCGGAATCCGCCGCCCGGGCGCTGGTGGGTTCCACCCAGGCATGGATGGCGCGTATTACCAGCCCGACGATCAGCCTGCCGTTATCGCTCAACCTTTCACATCGGTTACCTTTATCGCCCCCGGCGCAGGCCGTTAAAAATATCCTGCTGTCGCTGCTGAACAAACCGCTGACGGAAAAACGGGAACTCACCCTGGTCAGCTAGAACGCCTGTCCTGACCCACTTTCTCTGAAGCAGGGCGCGTAGATATCGCGCCGCTGCCCTTTCTGTGACTGTCCATCAGAATGCAGCTCAACGTCTCTCCCGCCCTGTTCTATATGCTTCAAATGCATAAATAAAACTTTTTTAGTATTTCCAGTTATCGAAAATCCTTTTTACCCTCTGTTTATCAGATTGTGTAAAGAGAGGTAAATAGTGTGAATTTCCAGCAACTTAAAATTATCCGCGAAGCGGCACGACGGGAGTTCAACCTTACCGAGGTCGCAAGCACGCTATTTACTTCGCAATCGGGCGTCAGTCGCCATATTCGCGATCTGGAAGATGAGCTTGGGGTTGAAATCTTTATCCGGCGCGGCAAGAGGCTGCTTGGCATGACAGAGCCCGGGAAAGCGCTATTAACCATTGCGGAGCGCATTCTGGACGAAGCCGGTAAAGTCCGCCGTCTGGCTGACGTGTTTACCAATGAATCCAGCGGTATCCTTTCCATCGCCACCACGCATACGCAGGCGCGTTACAGCCTGCCGCCCGTCATCAAGGCGTTTCGCCAGCTTTATCCCAACGTCAGGCTTGAACTGAACCAGGGCTCGCCGCAGGAAATTGTGAACATGCTGCTGGCAGGCGAGGTGGATGTCGGAATTGCCAGTGAGATGCTGGTGAATAACAGCAGCCTGGCGGCGTTTCCGTGGTTTAGCTGGCATCATGCCCTGCTGGTGCCGCACGATCACGAGCTGGTGCAGCAACAGCCGGTATCGCTCAATGCGCTCAGTCACCATCCGCTCATTACTTATCGCCAGGGGATTACCGGGCGTTCACGTGTGGACCGGGCCTTCCAGGGGGCAGGCTTAAAGCCGGACATCGTGCTCAGCGCACAGGATTCCGATGTGGTGAAAACCTATGTCAAACTTGGCCTTGGTGTCGGTATTCTGGCCGATCAGGCCTGTGAAACCGAACCGGGCGGTGAACTGGTCAGGCTGGATGCCACGCATCTGTTTGAGGCTAATACCGTGTGGCTGGGGCTGAAACGGGGCCAACTGCAGCGCAACTATGTCTGGCAATTTCTGGAGCTGTGCAACGCCAACTTATCGCTTGAAGAGATTAAAGAGCAGGCACTGTCCTCCGCGGGTGACGATGAGCCGGTCATCGATTTTCAGATTTAGTGACCCCGGACATCCAGCGCCCTGGCGCAACGGCATAAAATTTTTTTTCTGCCGTAAATCCTCACAGCGAACGCTTTCTGGCCGGCAATAACAACATCCTGCGCTTCTCCCCTCCCGATAAAGTGGAAAGATCTGAACAAAGGGGGATGCGATGTCACGTATACAACTAAAAGATCACACGCTGTTGCGTCAGCAGGCGCTGTTTGCGGGTCAATGGCAGAACGGTTATCAGGGCGAAACGCTGCCGGTTATCGATCCGGCAACCGGTGAGACGCTGGCGACGGTTCCGGCGCTGGGGCGGAAAGAAACCGAGGCGGCGATCGATCATGCGGAGTCGGTACGCCATGACTGGGCCAAAACACCCAACGCCACACGCGCCGCACTGCTGGAAAAGTGGTATCAGTTGATTATCGATAACGCCGACGATCTTGCCATCATCATGACGGCCGAACAGGGCAAACCGCTGGCGGAAGCCAGAGGCGAAGTCCTGTACGGCGCCAGTTTCGTTAAGTGGTTTGCCGAAGAGGCGCGTCGCATTTACGGCGATACCATTCCCGCGCCCACGTCCGACCGCAGAATCATCGTGTTAAAACAGCCGGTCGGCGTAGCGGCAGCCATTACGCCGTGGAATTTTCCCATTGCCATGATTACCCGCAAGGTGGCGCCTGCGCTGGCGGCAGGTTGTCCGATTATCGTTAAACCTTCTGACCTGACGCCGCTGTCTGCCCTGGCGCTGGCGGTACTGGCAGAGCGCGCCGGTTTTCCGTCCGGTGTTTTGCAGGTGGTTACCGGTATGCCGACGGAAATTGGCGCCGCCCTGACTGAAAGCCGCCTGGTGCGTAAAATTTCATTCACCGGCTCAACCCGTGTGGGTCAGTTACTGATGAAACAATGTGCCGACAGCGTAAAACGGTTGAGTCTGGAACTGGGCGGCAACGCGCCGTTAATCGTTTTCGATGACGCCGATATTGAGATCGCGGTGGCTGGCGTCATGACCAGCAAATTCCGTAACGCCGGGCAAACCTGTGTCTGCGCCAACCGGATTCTGGTACAGCGCAACATCTATGAACGCTTTTCCGCCCGCTTACTGGAAGCCGTGGCCACCCTCAAGGTGGGCGACGGATTTGCGGCCGGTAGCACCCTCGGGCCCCTGATCAATACCGCCGCGGTTGAAAAGGTCAATGCACATATCGACGATGCCTTACAGAAAGGGGCGACGCTGTTAACGGGCGGCATCAGCAGCGGAGCGGGAACCTGGGTTCAGCCTACCGTTCTGGGGCAGGTGACGAGTGAGATGCGCATTGCGCAGGAAGAGACCTTTGGCCCGGTGGCACCACTGTTTGTGTTTGACGATGAGGCGCAGGCATTGGCGATGGCGAACGACACGCCTTATGGCCTGGGCGCGTATTTCTTTACGGAGAATATTCGACGCGCCTGGCGGGTAGCGGAAGCGCTGGAATTTGGCATGGTAGGATTTAATACGGGCGTGATCTCTTTAGAAGTGGCGCCCTTTGGCGGCGTTAAATTATCGGGAATCGGTCGTGAAGGTTCACGTTACGGAATTGATGAATATCTGGAACAAAAAACATTCCATCTCGGCAGTTTGTAATTTAAGACGTAATACCTGAATTCAGGCGCCAGCATAATCGTTATGCTGGCGCTTTTTTTTTGTGCGTCAGATCTGGTTTTTGCGCCTTTTCTCCTTTTTAGTGCAAGTTTCATGCGCAATGCACCAAAGCAATGCGGGTTTTTTGTGAGGTAAATCATCTGTTTAACGCTTCGGCAATTCCGCAATAAATCCGTCATTAATACGGCAGAAAAATTTTTTTGCGTCGTTTTAAACGCATTTTTATTTTTTTAACGGCTGGCATACTTTCTGCATTACCTAATTACTTATTCAGAAAAGCATTGCCGAAATTTAACCAATCCAGAGTGTGATGGGTGTAACAAATAAGGATTCTTCCATGTTGAGTTTCGACCCGGAAAGCGTGCCACTCCCGTTAGGCCATTATATCGGCGGGAAACATGTGCAAACACAAGGCGAATCTTTTGCCGTAAAACGCCCCTCAGATGGTCGTGTTTTTGCCACCCTGCATGAAGCGCAGGCGGACGATGTTGATCGTGCCGTGATGACGGCGCATCAGGCACTAAAAACCAGCGGCTGGTCAGGTTGTTCCCCCCGTGAACGCGGTCGGGTTTTGCGCCGCTGGGCGGACTTAATCGAACAGGATCTGCTGCTGGCCCAGCTTGAAGCACTTGGCTCAACGCGTCCGATCGCCGACGTGGTGCAGCATGAAATTCCCTTCACCGCCGAAGCCATTCGTTTCTATGCCGAATGTGCTGACAAATACAGCGGTGACCTGTTTCCCACGCGGGATAGCAGCCTGGGAATGCTGATTGCCGAACCTTATGGTGTGATCGGGGCGATTACGCCCTGGAATTTCCCCCTGTCGATGGCCTCGTGGAAATGCGGGCCGGCCCTGGCGGCAGGAAATGCGGTGGTGCTGAAACCCTCTGAACTCACGCCGCTTTCTACCGTGCGCATGGCAGAGCTGGCGGTTCAGGCTGGTTTACCCGCTGGCATCCTGAATATCGTGCAGGGCAGCGGGGCGGTAACGGGCAGCGCACTCGTCAGACATCCGCGCGTGCGCAAAGTGTCTTTCACCGGTTCCACCCTGACCGGCGCGCGCATCATGAGCGATGCCGCACAGTTCGGCATGAAGCCCGTTACGCTGGAGCTGGGCGGTAAAAGCCCCCAACTGGTTTTCGATGATGCAGGGGATATTGAGGTGCTGGCGCAGCGTATTCTGCGCGGCTTCACCGCAAATGGCGGCCAGGCCTGCGTTGCGGGTACGCGCTTAATCGTGCAGCGCGGCATTGCCGATGCGCTGACGGAACGGCTGGCGGCGTTATGTCGTGAGGCCAGGCCAGGGGTTACATGGCAGGACACCTCGCGTTATGCACCGCTGATTGATGCGCGCCAGGGCAATAAAGTGCGTTCGGTCATTGAAGATGCCAAAGCGCAGGGCGCTGAGGTGCTGGTGGGCGGCGAACGCTTCGCGGACACCGATGAGGGCTGGTTCTGGCAACCCACGCTGTTAAGCCAGGTGAAACAGGATAATCCGGCGGTACAGCAGGAAATTTTTGGTCCGGTACTGACCATTCAGACCTTCGACGATGAAGAGCAGGGGCTGGCGCTGGCAGCACATGATACGTACGGCCTGTGTGCCGGTGTGCATACGCTGAGCCTGCCACGGGCCATGCGGGCGATACGGGCGATTGACGCCGGTACCGTGTGGGTCAATCGCTATGGACGCTCCGGCGATTTCATCATTCCAACCGGCGGTTTTCTGGGCTCGGGTATTGGTAAAGATTTGGGACGCCAGGCGTTCCAGGCCTGCCAGCGCCAGAAAAGCGTACTTATCGATTTTTAAGCACCACACCTGACAATAACGAGGTTAATTCCATGGCACTGTTTAAACCCAAATTCATCACTTTTGATTGTTACGGCACGCTGATCTTTTTTGATATGGCAGGTGCAGCAAAGCGCTGTTTTGCGGAGCGGGTGGACGCGAATGCCATGGATGCCTTTGTCGCTGACTTTTCGGGCTATCGTCTGGATGAGGTGCTGGGTGCCTGGAAGCCTTATTACGACGTGGTGAGCAATGCGATTCAGCGCACCTGTAAAAAATGGGGCGTGAAATGGGAGCAGGCAGACAGTGATTTTATCTACACCGACTGCGCCACCTGGGGACCGCATCCGGATGTGCCCGCCGGATTAGCCAAAGTGGCGAAAGAATTTCCGCTGGTGCTGCTGACCAACTCAATGAACGACCTGATTCCGCATCACATTCCTCGTCTTGGCGCGCCTGTGCATATGGCGATTACGGCGGAAGAGGCCGGTGCCTATAAACCGCAGATGAAAGGCTTTGAATACATGCTGGAAAAACTGGACTGCCGTCCGGACGAAATTCTGCATGTGTCATCCAGTTTCCGTTATGACCTGATGACCGCGCACGACCTGGGCATTAAGCATAAGGTCTGGGTCAATCGCGGGCATGAACCGGCCAATCCCTATTATCAATACACCGAAATTAAAGATATTGGCGGCCTGCCTGGCGTCGTCGGTCTTTGAGGACACCGTCATGAAACTGGAATCGTACTGGCAAGCCACCGCCCCGTCGTTCAGCGCCGCCGCTAAAGCCCCCTTACCGGCACAGGCCGATGTGGTCGTGATTGGGGCGGGTTTTACCGGTGTGTCCGCAGCGCTGACGCTGGCGCGTAGCGGAATTAATGTGGTGGTGCTGGACAGCGGAGAAGTGATGAGTCAGGCCTCGTCACGCAACGGCGGCCATTGCAACACCGGCGTGGCGCAAAACTTTGCCTCGCTGGTTGGCAGCCACGGACTTGACCAGGCCAGTCGCTTCTACAAGGCATTTGACGATGCGGTGACCTATGTTGAGCAGTTAATTAAACAAGAGCAGATCGACTGCGATTTTCGTCTGTGCGGCAAGCTCAAACTGGCCAGCAAGGCATCCCACTTCTCCGGCCTGCAGGACGCCTGGACACTGATGCGCCGCACCGTGGATCCCGATATCCAGTTACTGAGCAAAGATGAGGTTCAGCGTGAAATTGGCGGTGGTGACTTTCATGGTGGACTCTTGCAACAGCATGGCGGCCAGATGCACATGGGCAAGTTTGGTGTGGGCCTGGCCGAAGCTGCGGTGCGCAGTGGCGCAAAAATCTATACCCATCATCACGTCACTCAGCTGATACGGCTCGACGGCTATCGTCACCGGGTGGTCACCAGCCAGGGCGAAATCCTGGCCGACAAAGTGCTGATGGCAACCGGCTGCTCCAGCGAAGGCCCGTTCCCGTGGTTTCAGCGTCGTATTGTGCCGGTGGGCAGTTTTATTGTCGTCACTGAGCCACTGGATAACGCGCTGCTTCATGCGCTGCTGCCCGAAAACCGCAACTACGTGACCTCGATGAACATCGGTAACTACTTCCGTACCACGGCGGATAGCCGTCTGGTGTTTGGCGGCAGGGCGCGCTTCGCCATCAGCAATCCGACGTCGGATTCACGCAGCGGCGACATCCTGCATGCGGCAATGGCGAAAATGTTTCCCCAACTGGCTAACACGAAGATCGACTACTGCTGGGGCGGCATGGTGGATATGAGTGCCGATCGTCTGCCACATGCCGGTGAACAGGACGGGGTGTTTTATTCGCTGGGTTACAGCGGGCATGGCACGCAGATGTCGGTATGGATGGGCCGGGTGATGGCCGATCTGATAAGTGAGAAATCTCGCGATAACCCCTGGCAGCGCGAGGCATGGCCTGCACTGCCGGGCTATCACGGAAAACCGTGGTTTTTGCCGCTCGCCGGGCTCTACTACAAAGCAAAGGATCGCCTTTCATAAATTCACACTGTTTTTCAGGCCGCTCTGGGCGCGCAGTGAATGACGACTCGCCAGCCCGGCAGCGGAACGGCCAGCCAGCATGCGCCGTCTGAATGACGCAGGGGATGTTTCCATGTTCTCTCGAACACGTAATGAGGGTGTACAGATGAGTAAAATTGATAATAAAGAATCTGACGTAACCAATCCTGCTCTGACGCGGATGATCACGGAGGGCACGCTGTCCCGTCGCAGTTTAATGAAGCTGCTTTCCGCCGGTGCGGTGATGAGCACCGGACTGATCGGCTTTCCCGGCATGGCGCTGGCAGAAAGCAAACCGGTTCAGGGCGGAAAAATACGTGTCGGCATGTCTAACGCGTCTGCGACTGATACGCTTGATCCGGCAAAAGGCAGCAACAGTGCCGACTACACGCGCCAGTTTATGTTTTACAGCTGTCTGACAGAGGTCGACAAGTCAATGTCGGTTAAGCCCGGCCTGGCAGAGTCGGTGGATTCTGACGACGGTATCACCTGGAGCATCAAACTGCGCAAAGGCGTCACGTTCCACGACGGTAAGCCCTTTACCGCGAAAGACGTGATTTTCTCGCTTAACCGCCATAAAGATCCCGCCGTGGCCTCAAGTGCATTCAAGCTTGCCGAACAGTTCAAGACCCTTACAGCTGTCAACGACAATGAAGTTCAGCTTGTTCTCGTGGCACCCAACTTTGACCTTCCTTACATGCTGACGACATCTCCCTTCCTGATCGTTCAGGATGGCACCAAAGATTTCAGCAAAGGGATCGGCACCGGCCCCTTCGTGTGCAAAAGCTTTACGCCCGGGGTCAATACCGTGGGCACCAAAAACCCGAACTACTTTAAACCGGGGCTACCGCATCTGGATGAAGTGGAACTGCTGGGTGTGACCGATCAGGCCGCCCGCGTCAACGCGCTGCTGTCGGGCGATATTCAGGTGGCCTCGGGCCTGAAAGCGCCGGACAGTATGCGCATCAGCCGTACGCCGGACCATGCGGTGCTTGAAACCAAAGGTGGCATGTACACCAACCTGATTATCCGAACCGATATCAAACCCGGCAGCAACCCGGATTTCGTGCTGGCGATGAAATATCTGCAGCCCAGAGAAATCATCGTGAAAACCGTGCTGCAGGGCTTTGGCGACGTGAGTAATGACACGCCGGTTCCACCCTGGCATCCGCTGTTTAACGCCGACCTTAAACCGCGTCCGCTCGATCCCGAAAAAGCCAAATTTTATATCAACAAAGCGGGCATGACCGGGCAGACCATTGAGATTGTGACCTCTCCGCCGCTGGAAGGCGCAACGGAAGGGGCACAGCTGATTCAGCAGGTAGGACGCAATGCAGGCCTGAACGTCAACGTGCGTCGCGTGCCTTATGAAGGCTACTGGGGCACCCACTGGATGAAAGATCCGGTGGGCTACGGCTCGATCAACCCGCGCCCAACGCTCGATATGCTGTTCTCACAGTTCTACCTGTCAAGCTCATCCACCAACGAGAGCGGCTGGAAAAACCCTCAGTTCGATCAGTTGGTGATTGCGGCACGTGGCGAACGTGATAAAGCCAAACGCAAGCAGATGTACGGCGATATGCAAACCCTGATCTATGACCACTGCGGTACGCTCATCCCGGCATTTATCAGTTCCATGGACGGTTACAGCAAGAAGGTTAACGGACTTGAAGCCTGGCCATCGGGCATGCTGATGGGCTATCGCTTCCATGAGTTCGCCTGGCTTTCAGCCTGATAATCGTCTGAAGAAGGAGTTCGCCGATGAACCGATACATGATGTTCCTGATTGCCCGGCGCATTGGCGCTGGCATCCTGACCTTGCTTATCGTCTCGGCGGTGGTGTTTTTTATCACCAGCCTGCTGCCGGGCGATGCGGCGCAAATGATCCTGGGGCAAAACGCCACGCCGGAAACCGTGGCGGCCCTGCGCCAGCAGTTGGGCTTAGATCAGCCCCTGCTGGTGCGCTATTTCACCTGGCTTGGCGGTATGCTGACAGGGAATTTTGGCACCTCATTTGCCAGTCATCTGCCGGTAGCACAGCTGGTGGCGCAGCGCTTGCCTGCCACCTTTGAACTGGCTGCCACCACCACGGCAATTTGTGTCCCGCTGGCGCTGATTATTGGCATCGCGGCGGCCATGAATCGTGGCTCAAAACTCGATCGTGCCCTGGTGATTGGCACCATGGCAACGGTTGCGGTACCGGAGTTTCTGGTTGCAACCGTCGCGGTCCTGATTTTTGCGGTGAAGCTGCACTGGGTTTCGGCCATGTCGCTGGGCAGCCCCAATATGGACTTCGCCAGCTACCTTAAAGCCTATGCGCTGCCGGTGATGACGTTATGCTGCGGCCTGGTGGCACAAATGGCGCGCATGACCCGCGCGGCCATTATTAACCAGCTCGACAGCCCTTATCTGGAAATGGCCTTGCTGAAAGGCGTTTCCCCGATGCGGGCGGTGCTCCGTCATGCCTTACCGAATGCCGTTGGCCCTATCGCTAACGCCATTTCCCTCAGTCTTTCTTACCTGTTTGGTGGGGTCATCATTATCGAAACCATCTTCAGCTATCCCGGCCTGGCCAGTCAGATGGTCGATGCGGTCAGCAACCGCGATCTGCCGGTAGTTCAACTCTGTGTGATGCTGTTTGCCAGCTGCTATCTGCTTCTGCTGCTGGCGGCCGATATCCTGACTATCGCCTTTAACCCGAAATGGAGGAGCTGATGAAAATATTGCTTCCCTGGCGCATTTTTCAGTCACTGTCTTTATCGGGCCAGTTAGGCCTGGTGGTGACCTTGTTCTGGCTGATTATCGCGCTCTTCGGCACCTGGTGGGCGCCCCATAATCTCGACGACATTGGTGCGGGCCCGTTAATGGGGGGATTTACGCATGAAAACCTGCTGGGTACGGATTACCTGGGGCGGGATATGCTCAGCCGCATTATGTACGGGGCGAAATTTTCCCTTGGCCTGGCGCTGGGCGCTGCGGTGCTGGCCAGCCTGATTGGCACCCTGCTGGCGCTGTTAGCGGCGGTGACCGGACGCTGGCTGGAAGAGCTGCTGGGCCGTATCAACGACGCCATGCTGGTGTTACCGGGGAAAATCCTGGCGCTGATGATCGTGGCAGTGTTCGGATCTTCATTGCCGATGCTGCTGATTACCGCGGTATTCACCTACTGGCCCGGCGCATTTCGTATCGCCTTTGCCCTGGCCAGCAACTTGCGCAATATGGATTATGTCCGCGCCTCCCGACTGCGGGGAGAAAGCCGCTGGTACATCGCCATCCACGATATTCTGCCCAATATGGTGCACCCGGTCCTGGCCGATTTTGGCCTGCGTTTTGTGTATATCGTTTTACTGCTGAGCGGGCTGAGCTTCCTTGGCTTGGGCGTTCAGCCACCTTATGCCGACTGGGGAACATTAGTGCGTGAAAATATTCAGGGGCTGTTTGATGGTTCACCGGCCGTGTTGATGCCCGCGGTGGCCATTGCCAGCCTGACCATCGCCGTTAACCTGTTTATTGACAGCTTGCAAAGCATGCGTCCGTTGACGCTGGCAAAGGAGGGGGCATGAACGTGACGCAACATACGGCAATGCCTGTGATATCTGTCGATAACCTGCGCGTAACGGCGCATAACGACAACGGGGATGAACTGGATATCGTGTCCGATATTCGCTTCACGGTGCAAAAGGGCGAAGTGCTGGCGCTGATTGGCGAATCCGGCTCGGGTAAAACCACCATTGCGATGGCGCTCATGGGCTATGCACGCCACGGATGTAAAATAGCCGAGGGCAATATTCATGTTGCGGGGACCAACATCATGAATCTTACCCCCGCACAGTTGCGTGTTTTTCGCGGCAACAAAGTCGCCTACATTGCCCAGAGTGCGGCTGCCTCTTTTAACCCCGGCATGAAAATTATCGATCAGGTCATTGAACCGGTCGTGATTCACGGCACCATGACGCGCAAGGCGGCGAAGGCCAAAGCGCTGGCGTTGTTTCGTGAGCTGGCGTTACCTAACCCGGATACGATTGGCGATCGCTTCCCCCATCAGGTCTCGGGCGGGCAGTTACAGCGTTTGATGACGGCGATGGCGCTGATCAGCGATCCGGATGTGGTGATTCTGGATGAACCCACGACGGCGCTGGATGTCACCACCCAGGTTGAAGTGTTGAAAGCCTTTCGTCGGGTGGTCAAACAGCGCGGCGTAACGGCAATTTATGTCAGTCATGACCTGGCCGTGGTGGCACAAATGGCCGATCGCATCCTTGTTCTGCTGCAAGGTAAAATCGCTGAGTACGGCACCACTGCGCACCTGATTGGCGCGCCGCAAGCGGACTATACGCGCCTGTTGATGGATGCGGCTCAGCAGAAAGAGCGCCCCAGCCACTGGTGCCCGGCGAAAGCCGGTGAACTGCCGCTACTGGAAGTGCGCGATCTGTCTGCCGGTTACGGCCCGAAAGGCAGCGATGGCTTACCCAAAGTGCGCATCCTGGAAAACATCAATCTGACGCTCTGGAAAGGTCAGGCCATCGGCATTATTGGTGAATCCGGCTCGGGCAAAACCACCCTGGCTCACGCTATCGCTGGCCTCAATCCGGCCTGCCAGGGGCAAATCTTGTTTAATGGCTACACGGTGGCCGATCAGATGCAAAAGCGCACGGATAACGAGCTGCGCCGTATTCAGTATGTTTTCCAGATGGCGGATACGGCGCTCAATCCGGCGCACAGTGTGGAGCGGATTCTGTCTCGTCCCCTGACGCTGTTTCATGGTCTGAGCGGCATCGCCCGGCAGAACCGGCTGTATCAACTTCTGGATCTGGTGAAGTTGCCGCGCACGGTACTCTCGCGCCGTCCCTGGTCGTTGTCCGGTGGGCAAAAGCAGCGTGTGAATCTGGCACGTGCCCTGGCGGCAGAACCGGATGTCATTCTCTGTGATGAGGTGACCTCGGCGCTCGATACCGTAGTGGCCTCGGCGGTGCTGGATCTGATCAGTGAACTGCGCCGTGAGCTGGGATTGTCGGTAATGTTTATCAGCCACGATATGCACGCCGTGCGTGCCGTGTGTGACGAGATCGTTGTGATGCGCAATGGCGCTATCGTGACCCAGCTGGCACGCGGTAACTACGATCAACCGACCAGTGAGCTCTATTTCGAACGCCTGAAACGTGCGGTTCCTGAGCTACGTCAGGGCTGGCTGGACGAGCATGAAGAGATTCTGAAAGCCGAATAACCGGCACCGCCATTTTGGCAAGCAAAACTCATTTTGGGGCAGCTGAACCAGGGTCATTCTGCCCCAATACACGACGAGGTTGTGACGTCATGCCTGCACCGATTCGTTATGTACAGGACAGCCCGGACTTCCCGGATGCCGCTGATGTGGTGGTGATTGGTGCCGGTATCGCCGGTGCCGCTGCCACCTGGTATCTGGCAAAGCAGGGCCTGAAGGTGGTGCTGATTGAGAAGGGCCTGGTCGGGGCTGAACAATCCAGTCGCAACTGGGGCTGGTGCCGTCAGCAGAATCGCGATGAACGTGAACTGCCGCTGGTGATTGAAGCCTTACGAGGCTGGGAAGAACTCAGTGTGGAAACCGGTGAAGAGCTGGGTTTTCGCCGCAGCGGACTGGTTTACGCCACCCGCAATGAAGCGGACATCGCCGCCTGGGATACATGGGGCCAGATGGCCAAACAGTATGGCGTACGCAGCGACATATTAAATGCGCAGCAGGCGAAAGCCCTGACGCCGGGCAGCACTACAAACTGGCTGGGCGGCGTTTCGGCCCCCACCGACGGTGCAGCAGAGCCCAGACTGGCCGCACCGGGTATAGTGATTGGCGCACAGAAAAAAGGGGCGCTGGTGTTTCAGCAATGTGCGGTGCGCGGGCTGGATATTTCAGCAGGACGCGTCAGCGGCGTGATAACCGAACGGGGAGTCGTCAAAGCCCCCCGCGTGATCTGCGCAGCGGGTGCATGGACCTCGATGTTTTGCCGTCGGCACGGCGTCGATCTGCCGCTGGGGAATGTGATTGGCACCGCCTTTCGGACTCAGCCCATCGAGCAGGCCATTGCCGTTCCTTTTTATACCGAAAGCTTCGCCTGTCGGCCGCAGCTGGATGGCAGCTATACCGTTTCCGTATCGGGCCGTGGACGGCTGGAGCCCGGTGCTCAGGGCTTGCGATATCTGCGTCAGTTTTATCCCACGTTCAAAAGTCGTCGTAAAAATCTTACCCTGAATCTGGGGGTGAAGCCGTTCTTTCACGGCCCTGAGGCGATGGGGCGCTGGGATCTGGATGCCGTTTCGCCTTTCGAGCGGATGCGTATTCTGGATCCGGCTGCCGATGCCTGGGTCGTGGAAAGCGGACTGGCCGCCATGCGCCGCGAATTTCCTGCCCTGGCGAATCTCAAAGTCGCCCAGGCCTGGGGGGGAATGATTGACAGTACGCCGGATGCCATTCCGGTTATTTCAACGGTGGCAAAACTGCCTGGCCTGGTGCTGTCGGCGGGGTTCAGCGCACACGGTTTTGGTATTGGCCCCGGCGCGGGCCGCCTCGCCGCTGAACTGGCGACGGACGCGACGCCGGTGGTGGATCCCACCCCTTATCGTTACAGCCGTTTTATTGACGGCAGCGGACTTGATGCACCTGGCATGATGTAAGGAAAGCAAAATGACATTTGATATTCGTAGCATGACGACCGAAGACATTCCGCAGGTTTATGCGATGAGCCAGGCGCTAAACTGGCCGCACCGCCATGAAGACTGGGCGATCGGCATTGAGCTTGGCGAAGGCGTGGTGATTGAAGATCAGGGTGAAGTGATTGGCAGCGCGATTCTCTGGCGCTGGGGCGACAAAGCCGCCACCATCGGTCTGGTCATTGTCGCAAACTCACATCAGGGGCGCGGGCTGGGCAAGCAACTGATGCTGGCCTTGTTAGAGAAAGTTCCCGGCTACAATGTGCGTCTGCACGCCACCGAGATGGGGAAAGGCCTGTATGAAAAGCTCGGCTTCGTTGCCTGCGGTAAGATCCTTCAGTACCAGACGCCATCCCTGACGACGCTGCCCAGGGTCGCGATCCCGGCTGGGTTGACGTTGCGCAGCGCCACCCTTGACGACCGGGATGCGCTGGTAAACATGGACCAGGCCGCCCACGGGCTTTTCCGCCCGGCGCTGGTGGCGCATCTGATTACCGACAATCAGACCGTGATATTGCAGGATGATGAGCAACGCCTTAAGGGCTTTGCCAGCCTGCGCCGTTTTGGCCGTGGCTGGGTCATTGGTCCCGTTATTGCAGAAGATTTTCCGGTTGCGCAGGCGCTGACGGCTGCGCTGATGCAGGGCATGAAGGGCGAGTATTTGCGCATGGATACGGATGCGGCTTTACCGCTGGCTCCCTGGCTGGAGAGCCTGGGCCTCACGAATGTTGATGCGCCCGTCACGATGGTGCGCGGTGAGGTCTGGGTAGCGCAAGGGATGCAGGCGTTTGGTCTGACCACGCAGGCCATGGCCTGATGCACGTTGTCTATAAATCTGAACCCCAGCGCGGCCTCTACTGGCAGCGTTGGCTGGCTGAACACGCGCCCGATATCCACTTACATCTCTGGCCGGAAACCGGTGATGCGGCTCAGGTTGATGCCCTGGTCGCCTGGTTGCCGCCGGATGACCTTATGGCCTGTTTTCCCAATCTGAAAGTCCTGTTTTCTGTGGGCGCAGGGGCTGAGCAGTTTGATCTGTCCACGCTGCCTGGCCACATCCCGCTGGTCAGAACGATTGAACCTGGCCTGACGCAGGGCATGGTGGAATACGTCACCTTTGCGGTGCTGGGGCTGCATCGCGACATGCCACGCTATTTCCAGCAGCAACGCCACCAGCAGTGGCAGGCGCATCTGGCGATGCCCGCCAGTCAGCGTCGCATCGGCATTATGGGCCTGGGCGAACTGGGCCGCGCGGCGCTGGCGCAGCTTCAGTCGATGGGATTTGACTGCGGCGGCTGGAGCCGTACGCCGCACCATATTGCGGGCGTGCCGTGCTGGCATGGTGACGATCAGCTGTCCGACTTTCTGGCGCGCAGCGATATTCTGGTGTGCCTGCTGCCGCTAACGTCCAGCACCCAGGGACGCCTGAATGCCGGGCTGTTCGGCCAGTTGCCTGCGGGAGCCGCATTGGTTCAGGTGGGACGCGGCCCTCAGCTAAATCATCAGGACCTGTTGGATGCGCTCGACAGCGGCCAGTTACGGGCTGCGGTGATCGATGTCACCGATCCCGAACCTTTGCCTGCCGGTCACGCATTTTGGACGCACCCGGCTGTGTGGTTGACGCCGCACATCGCCAGCCAGACGCAGAATGACAGCGCGATTAAGGCGCTTCTGGCTAACCTGCGTCGCTTTCAGCGTGGCGAGCCGCTGGTCGGCGTCGTTGATCGTTCACGAGGATATTGAAATGGACCCTTTAGTGGCATTGCGCCGTGATCTGCACCGTCATCCGGAGCTGGGCTTTCATGAAGCGCGGACCAGCGATATTGTCGCGCGGTTTTTAGAGGATCTCGGCATTGAGGTGCATCGCGGCATCGGTAAAACGGGCGTGGTGGGCGTACTGAAAAAAGGCAGCGGTTCACGCATGATTGGACTGCGGGCTGATATGGATGCGCTGCCCATGCAGGACAACGGCGAGGTGCCCTGGACCAGCCAGACGCCGAACTGCAGCCACGCCTGCGGTCACGATGGCCACACCATTATGCTGCTTGGCGCGGCAGCAAAGCTGGCGCGCGAGGTCGAGTTTACCGGCACGGTCTGCTTTATTTTTCAGCCAGCAGAAGAGGGCCTGGCGGGCGCGAAGGCCATGATTGACGACGGTCTGTTCCAGCGCTTCCCCTGCGATGCGGTGTTTGCCCTGCATAACTGGCCTGAATTACCCTTGGGTGAAATTCAGACTCGCCCCGGTGCCATCATGGCCGCGGCAGACCGATTTGATATCACCCTGAAAGGGCCTGGCGGCCATGCCGCTCAGCCCCATCTCACGCACGATACGCTGCTTGCCGTCAGTGAACTGGTGGTGCAGTTAAACACCCTGGTGCCCCGGGCGCTTGATCCCTGCGAACCGGCGTTGCTGACCGTGACGCGCATGCAGGGCGGATTTTCCCACAATATGATCCCTGCGGAAGCCAATATCACCGGCACGGTACGCACGTTCAACCCGGCGGCACAGGACATCATCGAATCACGTCTGCGGCACATGGCCGGGCACATCGCGGCGGCGCATGGATTGGACGCCGAGGTGAATTATTTGCGTTATTACCCGGCCACCATCAACAGCGAGTCTGAGGCAAGTCAGGCCCTCGCGGCCTTGCAGGCGGCAGGCATGACAGCCCGGCTGGCCCCTCAGCCTGCGCTGACCTCAGAAGATTTTGCTTTTATGTTACAGGCAAAGCCTGGTGCTTATTTGTGGATAGGATCGGCACCCAGCAAGCCGCTCCATCACGCCGCCTATGATTTTAACGACGCGCTCATACCCTACGGAATCCAGGCCTTTGTCACGCTGGCCTGTTATGCAACAGGGGCAACATTTCCCGGCTGAAATCCGTGGGATTTTGACACGAAATGCCGCGGCTGACGGAATTACGGCAGCGTCATTGACCAACAGATTGCGATACTTAAGCCAACCGAACACGACGTGGATGAGGTATAAAAATGCAGAATGTCCTGGCAGAGCAGCAAACCTATGCGGACAACAGCCAGTTGCTGGATGTCCGAGATCACAATGTGCCGCGTGGCATTATTACCGCTCATCCGCTGGTGATTGAGCGAGCCAAAGGCAGCGAAGTATGGGATGTGGAAGGCAACCGCTATCTGGATTTTGTGGGCGGTATTGGCGTCCTTAACGTAGGCCACAACCATCCGGCCGTGGTTAACGCCGTCACCCGCCAACTGGGCATGGTGTCCCATGCCTGTTTTCAGGTGGCGGCCTATCCGGGATACATTGAGCTGGCCCAGCGTCTGAATAAGCTGGTGGGCGGTGACGAGCACTATAAAAGCGTGTTTTTCACCAGCGGTGCAGAAGCGGTAGAGAACGCGGTGAAAATCGCCCGTTCTTATACGCAACGGCCGGGCATCATTGCGTTTGACGGGGCTTTCCACGGACGTACCCTGCTTGGCGTGACGCTGACGGGCATGTCTGCGCCATACAAACAGAATTTTGGTCCGTTCCCGGGGGATGTTTATCGCCTGCCGTTCCCGAATCCGTTGCACGGTGTGACTGAGGCAGACTGTCTGAAGGCACTTGATCAGCTGTTTTCTGTGCAGATTTTGCCGGAGCGCGTCGCCGCGATTATCATCGAACCCGTTCAGGGCGATGGCGGCTTCTTACCTGCAGGTCCGGCATTTATGCAGGCGCTGCGTCGTATTACTACCCAGCACGGCATTATGCTGATCTGTGATGAAATTCAGAGCGGCTTTGGCCGTACCGGTACCATGTTTGCCTTCCAGCAACTCGGCATCAAACCCGACATGATCACCACGGCGAAGAGCCTGGCCGGTGGCTTGCCGATTTCCGGCGTGGTGGGCAAAGCCGAGATCATGGACAGTCCGGCCCCGGGCGGGTTGGGCGGTACCTATGGTGGTAATGCGCTGGCCTGTGCGGCGGCACTGGCTGTACTGGATATCTTTGAGCAGGAAAACCTGCTGGCGCGTTCCTGCCAGTTGGGCGAGCAGTTAAACCAGCGTCTGCGCCAGCTTGCGGATAAATATGCCTGCATCGGCGATGTACGCGGCGTGGGCTTTATGCAGGCAGTAGAAATTCTGGATGTGGATACCCATAAACCCGACAGCGCGCTGACACAAAAGATCCTCGACAGCGCCTGTCAGGAAGGCCTGCTGCTGATCAAATGTGGTTTGCATCGCAACACCATCCGCTTCCTTGCACCGTTAGTGACCACCGATTCGCAACTCGAAGAAGCGCTGCATATCTTTGATATTGCGCTGGCGCGTGCGACCGGACGCTTAGGATAGCCGCTCTCTCTCATTGGAAAGGCATCATCCCGGCAGTGCCGCCAGCGTGCGCGCAGCCGGGGTCAACGCTGGCGCATTTTTTGCAAAGCGTGACAGGCCGGGAATTTTTTGTGTTACAAAAAAGTGGCGTACTTGTTATTTTAAAGTGGCGTATTTTAAGTATTGCTAAAAGTGCGCTTTACGCTCGTGTACGCAGATTATCGCCGGGTAGGAGCGAACATCCAGTACAGCTGTAAACAATGAGGGGTGCTATGAACGGCTTAATGAAACTCGACCGCATCGATATCAATATTCTGGTGCAACTCCAAAAAGATGGCCGTATCAGCAACGTCAATCTCGCCGATGCAGTGGGGCTGTCCCCGAGTCCCTGCCTGCAGCGGGTAAAACGGCTGGAGCAGGCCGGCTTTATTACCGGCTACGAAGCGCACGTTAATCTCACCAAAATTACCGATTCCGTCACCGTGTTTACCGAAGTCACCCTGAACGGACATCGTCGCGAAGACTTTATGAAGTTCGAAGCTGCGATGCGTGAAGTTGATGAACTGATGGAGTGCCACTTGATTACCGGCGGCTACGATTACCTGTTGCGCTTTATTACCCGCAGCATTGAGCATTATCAGGATGTGATTGAGAAGATGCTGGATGCGCAAATTGGTATCGATAAGTACTTCAGCTATATCGTGATTAAATCACCCGTCATGAAAAGCAGCGTGCCGCTGCGCTCACTGATTAGCAAGCATAACCCGATGGAGTTCGGCGTCTGACTTTTGGTTAAGCGCGCAGGAATCTGACAACCTCATTCCCTGCGCGCGCCTTGCCAGGGCTTATCAGGTTCAGAGCAGCTTAATACTGAGTCGTGTCGCGCTGCTGACAGGTCGAGCCTGATAGCCTTCGACAACGATGCGACTAAAGTGCGCCGCAAGTGAGCCTGCCTGCATCAACGGGATCAGATCGCCCGCTTCGGGACGATAGCCTTTGACAAACTTCACCAGCAGCGTCCCCCCCGCCACTAAAGGCCCGTTCACGATGAGACGGCCACCGCCCTGACCATCAATATCCAGTTCAAGACTGGCTTCGGGCAGCGCCGTGTAGCTTTTCACCTGTACCGGCGACAGGGCAGCAATGCGCACGCGGCCCTGATTGCCCACATAGAGATCACCCACGCCAAAGGCGCGGGCTGAACCGGCTTCCAGCACGCCACCCTGAACCTCCGTACCGCCGCTGTAGCGGTTCGCGCCAGTCAGCCTCAGGGTGCCTGAACCCTGTAAGGTCAGCTTTCCCTGACCGTCGATCGCATTCCGCCAGCTGTCGGACTGATTAAAACCGCCTTTAGCGGCGTCCATTGCCACTTTAACGTTGCCGGTAAACTGACCATATCCGTCGGCGGCGGCCACAATGTTCAGGCGTCCCCAGCCCTCAGCATCGTCCATGATCGGGTAGCCTGAGGCCAGCGCGGTAGTTTTTAATACCACGCGCCGTTGCAGGGCGCTCAGATAGGGAAACCGGGTTTCCAGCAAAATCTCGGCCCCTTTGGGCACCACGGGGGGACGGTGGCGAGGACCGATGGGGGCGAAACCAAAGGTCATGCGCCGCAGCGCCTGAAGGCGGTTAAGGGTGGGATCGGCGAAGCGATCGGCGCTCGGCGGCGCGGCATGGGCATAGGCAAAGAAGGTGGCTGGTTGCGTCGCGGTGCGTTGCCATAATGCCTGATGCGCCTGGGTGAAGGCACGCCTGGCATCCTCATGATAAGCCGTCAGATTTGCGGTGGTCACCGCCAGCGCCAGCATGCGCCCGCCGATGACGTCCAGAGGCGAGTGCATTCCGGCCACGATCCGGTTTTCGCCCAGCTCCATACCGCGGCTGACCATCTCCTGATAGCGCTCCGGCACCAGCCACGCCATGGTAAGGGCATCTCTGACGGCTTCCGCCGTGTGGCCGCTGATAAATCCGCCGTCGGTGGCGGGCTGTGGATTTTCTGCAGGCACAAGGGCAGGAACAACCTCCACCGCCGAACGCCAGCGATACGGACGCGCATATTTATAGAAGCGCTTCACCGGTTCGGTCGAGGCGTTGTTGCCCATTTCATTGAGAAAATCCACCACCAGACCGAAGTCGCGATTGCCTTCCTGACTGCCCACGCCGGTATTGTTGCCCTTATCCACGTACAGCACGGTGGTGGCATCAGCCGGAATGCGTGTCAGGGTTGTGACCTGCTGGGCCGCACTGCGCCATGCGCCCGTCAGTGGCCCCATGCCATCTGTGACGCTGTAGCCTTTGCCACGACGGTCGTCGTAATAGGCCGCCTCAGCCTGGGCTGCCGTGCGGCGTCGTGTCGTTGTCACCACATACTGAACATTCGCGGCCAGGACGTGAGAATTAAGGATTGTGCCGCATACGGGGGCTTTGTCAGGCAGTCCCGTACAGTCAGAAGGCGTAATGGCTGCAAAACCCTCACGGGCCGGCGCGGTAACTCCCGCATCGACCTTCAGCGTGCGTGGGCGCCACAGGGCAAGAAAGCCGGATACCACGCGCACGCCGGCATTGGTGTCGAGCGTCGCAAACCGGGCATCACCACGTTGGTTCGTGGCGATATTGTCGATAAAAGCGGGCACGTCTGCCGCAGGCGCGCTGTCGGTGAAGCCCGGATCCCTCGGCGGGACAGGCAGTGCGGTAGCGGGCCGATCCTGACCCAAAACAGGCGTCGAAACCATGCCAGAAAACAGCGCCAGATAAATGCCAAAACGAACAGCAGCAGACATGATGAAAACCTTCAGGGCGAATGATGGCCCGGTATTGTGGCCGCAAAGCGTTAATGACACATGACAATCCCGTGACGATCTGACGTGAAAATTGCTTTCCAGATGGTGTTATAAAGTTTCCCATTTGTTGTGCAGTCTGCCCCACAAGCGTGCCCTGAACCACCGTGACGCTGCCGGGGGTTCAGCGCGTCTTATCATAAGAATTCGATCTTGTATCCAAGGCCGTATCCCGACAGGCATTCACGCCCCATGACGTCGCGGCGGCGATTCCTGGCATGCTTCATGCAGTTTCTGTCCGGTAAGCCCTATCCAGTAGAACACAGGCGTGGAAAACGGATTAACACCCCGGCAAGGCGGCACATCAACGCCACGCAATGCACACATGTCGGCGGCGATACGGCACGTTTTTCGTCATAACGATGGCGAGTACAGGATGAAAAACAGTGCCCCAACGCGGCTACCCGTGGACTGACATTGACCAGGAACTGACAAATGAAAAAACAGGCTTCCCCAACGTTAGAACAGGAGTTTGAGCACGAACCCGTGCCGCTCTCACATCGCCATCCGACCCGGTCGGTTTCGGCCGTCTGGTTTGGTTTTCCTATGATCCTCACGAATGCGCTGTTTGGCGGCATCATCACCTGGCACCTTGGCTTCTGGCCTGCGCTGCTGGCGATTGTGATGGGCAATCTGGTGCTGTTTGCCTACGTCGGTGCGCTGAGCTGGTTTGCCGGTAATACCGGTATGAACTTTGCCCTGCAGGCGAAAAGAACCTTTGGCAGCAAAGGTTACATCCTCGTGTCGGGCTTCCTCTCGACCGTGGTGATTGGCTGGTACGCCTTTCAGACCGGACTGACCGGTACGGTGATTCATGAGACTTTCGGCTGGAATGCCCTGTCGGTGACGGCATTTGCCATGGTGCTGTTTACGGCCGTGACCTTCCTGGGCGTGCGCGCCTTGTCGGTGTTGGGCATGATTGCTGCGCCGATGTTTGTGATTCTGGGGTTTGTCGCGCTGTACTTCGTGGGGCAGACGCATGAATTTTCCAGCATGTTTCACTGGAAAGGCAGCCCGGCGGTGGCGGGGGCCATGAGCATGGGCACGGCGGTCACCATGGTGGTGGCGGGTTTTGCCGATTCCGGCACCATGACCGCCGATTTCACCCGCTGGTCGAAGAGTGGACGTGCTGCGGTCATTGCCGCCTTTTCGGCCTTTCCGGTCGCGAATCTGATCGCCTATCTGTTTGGCGTGGTTATCGTTTCGGTTGGCGCGGCGGTCGATCCGCTGACCAACGGCGGCAACTTTCTGCCCATGCTGATGGGCCATGGTGATGTCCTGACCCTGGTGGCTTTCCTGTTTGTGTTTATCAACCTTGGCTCGGTATGTACGCACTGTCTTTATAACGGTGCAGTCGGGTTTAGCCATCTTTTTAACAGCAAGATGCGCCGCTGGACCCTGATTCTTGGCGCCATCGGCGGTCTGCTGGCACTGGCAGGCGTCTGGTCATATTTTCTCGAGTGGCTGACTCTGCTGGGCGTGGTGGTGCCGCCGTTTGGTGCGGTCATGATTGTTGATCTGATTTTTATGGCAAAGCTGAGTGAACAGCGCCCGGCGCAACGCTTTCATGGCGCGGCTTTCGCGGCCTGGGCGCTCGGAAGTCTGTGCGCGGTCGTCGCGCATCTGGCATTCCCCCAGTTTGGCGAAGCGGTCATCGGTCTGGTGACGGCCGCACTCAGCTACACCCTGATTATTAAATTACGTTCCCCCACGCCGCGACTGGAGAAGAACAATGCCTGAGTACAGTGTGAATTCCACCCCTTATGCCTGGCCGTTTGATGGCCATTTTAGTCCGGCCGACACGGCTCTCCTCGTCATTGATATGCAAACCGATTTTTGCGGCCCGGGGGGGTACGTTGACAGGATGGGCTACGACATTGGCCTGACGCGTGCGCCTGTCGAACCCCTTAAAGTGTTACTGGCACGTATGCGGGCGCTTCAGTTTCCCATCATTCACACCCGGGAAGGGCATCGCGCGGACCTGAGTGACTTACCGGCAAACAAGCGCTGGCGTTCGGCCAGGATGCAGGCGGAGATCGGCAGTGCAGGGCCGTGCGGCCGTATCCTGGTGCGCGGTGAGCCGGGCTGGGAGATTATCCCCGAGCTCGCCCCCTTAGCAGGAGAAGTGATCATTGATAAGCCCGGTAAAGGATCCTTTTATGCCACAGACCTTGAGCTGGTCTTACGCAGTCGCGGCATTCGGAATTTAATTATTACCGGTATCACGACGGATGTATGTGTTCATACGACGCTGAGAGAGGCCAACGATCGCGGATATGAGTGCCTGGTTTTGTCCGACTGTTGTGCCGCCACAGAGCAACGCCATCATGAAGCCGCGCTGAGCATGATCCACATGCAGGGCGGCATCTTTGGTGCCGTTGCCACCTCTGCCGCGCTGCTGGACACGCTCGGTCAGCCTTAACGGACTGTTCTGCCAGCCTGTCGCCCTGAGCGGGACAGGCTGGCGCAAATTCATTTTTACGTCACCGTCTCGTCACCTCGCTGTCATCTGATCCCGTCACTCTGTTTCCATCCCGCAGCATCTTCGCTGTGAAATCCCTCTACTGATGTGAGGATTTAATTGTGATGGAGTTATCCAGACATCCGACCACTGTCTATCAGGCTGTTGCCGCGCAACTGGAGCAGGCTGTTCAGGAACGTTACCGCAGCGGTGACTATTTACCCTCTGAGCAGCAGCTGGCCGATCACTATGCGGTGAACCGCCACACGCTGCGTCGGGCGGTAGACGAACTGGTGAACAAGGGCCTGCTGCAGCGTCGCCATGGCGTCGGCATTTTAGTGCTGATGCGCCCCTACGACTATCCGTTACACGCTCAGGCTCGCTTCAGCCAGAACCTGATGGAGCAGGGCAGCGATCCCACCAGTGAACGTCTGCTGGCGGTGCTGCGCCCGGCCAGTGCCGACGTGGCCGCCGCGCTTGGCGTCAGTGAAGGCGATAACGTTATTCACCTGCGAACCCTGCGCCGTGTAAATGGCCTGCCGGTCTGCCTGATCAACCACTTCCTTGCCGATCTCAGCTGGTGGCCACAGCTGCAGCGCTTTAACAGCGGCTCACTTCATGACTATCTGCAGCAGCACACCGGTAAGCAGCTGGTACGCAGCCAGACGCGCATCAGCACCCGCCGGGCCCAGGCCAAAGAGTGTAAGCAACTGGAAATCGCGCTGCACTCTCCACTGTTGTGCGTGCGGACGCTGAATAAAACCACCGATGGCGCGATGGCGGAATACTCCGTCAGCCTCACGCGTGGCGACATGATCGAACTCACTCTGGAGCATTAATGAAACAGCAAACGGCCCGCCAGCACTGGCTTTCGGTGTTGGCACACAGCAGCGCAGCCGAGCTTGACGCGTACTGGCAGCCGCTCAACCTCAAGCCCGAATTTACCCTGATTCGCCCGGCCGAGATTGGCCTGACGCGTCTGCAGGCCCGCATGGGCGCCACCGGCAAACGCTTTGTGGTGGGCGATGCCACCGTGACGCGTGCGGTGGTGCGGCTGAACGACGGCACCCTGGGTTACAGCTATCTGCTCGGCCGGGATAAAGCCCATGCCGAACGCTGCGCCCTGATGGATGCCCTGTTGCAACAGGCCGACACCGCTGAACTGCTGCAGGAAAAAATGATTATCCCGCTGGCGGCCTCACGTGAAGAGCAGCGTCAGCTGCGCGCACGTGAAATCGCCAGCAGCAAAGTGGACTTCTTTACGCTGGTACGCGGAGACAATGAATGACTTTACTGGCAAGTTTTAATCACCCGGTTGCGGATGCGCAGCACGCCTTCCGCCGCATCCTGAAAGCCATGAGCGAGCCTGGCGTGATGGTTTCCCTGCCGCTGGAACAGGGCTGGGGCGCACTTTCCCCTGCCGCCACCGCCGTGCTGCTGACGCTGGTGGATCAGGAGAGCCCGCTGTGGCTGGATCCCCAGGTCGATAATCAGGAACTGCGCGATAACCTGCGTTTTCATACTGGTGCGCCCCTTACCGACAGCAATGACGCAGCCTTTGCGCTCAGCCACGCGACCGCTCAGCCCAATCCTGCCGACTTCGCCGCAGGCGACAATCTGGCACCGGAAAAAAGCACCACGTTGATTATTGAGGTGCCCGCACTGAACGGTGGGCTGGCGCTACGGTTGTCTGGCCCGGGCCTGCGTGAAGCGCGCGCCATTGCGCCCCAGTTGCCGGAAAGCGTGCTCGAATACCTGCGTGCCCGACCGCATCCGTTCCCTCAGGGCGTGGATCTCATCTTTACCTGTGGCGAAGCGATGATGGCGGTGCCACGGACAACTCATGTTGAGGTGTGCTCATGTACGTAGCGGTTAAAGGGGGCGAAAAAGCCATTGCCAATGCCCATCATCTTCAGGCCGATCTGCGTCGGGGCGACCGTGCGGTCGCGGAGTTATCCTGCGATCAGATCGCGCAGCAGCTTGGCCTGGCGGTAGATCGTGTGATGACCGAAGGCGGCATTTACGATCCCGCGCTGGCGGCGTTAGCCATTAAACAGGCCAGCGGCGATCTGGTTGAGGCCATTTTTTTACTGCGCGCCTATCGCACAACCTTGCCTCGCCTGGCGCAAAGCACGCCGCTGGACACCGGCAACATGCGGATCGAGCGGCGTATCTCCGCGGTTTATAAGGATTTGCCTGGCGGTCAGGTTTTAGGCCCAACCTATGACTACAGCCACCGGCTGCTGGACTTTACCCTGATGGCTAACGGGGAAACGCCTCTGCCGCCGCGCAGCGAGCAGGCGCTGCCCGAACACTGCCCGCACATGTTCAGCATGATGAGCGACGAAGGCTTAGCAGAGCGTGAAAGCGACGACGGCAGCGAACCCACCGACATCACCCGAGAGCCGATGGGCTTTCCCGCCTCACGTGCCGCACGACTGCAACAGCTGGTACGCGGCGATGAAGGTTTTCTGCTGTCGCTGGGCTATTCCACCCAGCGCGGCTATGGCCGCACCCATCCGTTTGCCGGAGAAATCCGGACCGGTTATGTCAGCGTCAGCGTTTGCCCGGAAGAACTGGGATTTGAGCTGGAAATTGGGGAAATGCTGCTGACCGAGTGTGAAATGGTCAACGGCTTTACCCACGATGGGGAAAGCGCACCGCACTTCACGCGCGGCTATGGACTGGTCTTTGGTCGGGCAGAGCGTAAAGCCATGTCAATGGCGCTGGTGGATCGCGCCTTACAGACGCGCGAGCACAATGAACGTATCACCAGCCCGGCGCAGGATGAGGAATTTGTTCTGTCGCATGCGGATAACGTTGAAGCCGCAGGCTTTGTTTCCCACTTAAAACTGCCGCACTACGTCGATTTCCAGGCGGAACTGGAACTGCTGAAACGTCTGCGTCAGGACTATCAGGAGCAGCAAAATGGCTGAACTCAGCGGCTATAACAACGGCTACCTTGACGAGCAAACCAAACGCACGATCCGGCGCGCCATCTTAAAAGCGGTGGCGATTCCCGGCTATCAGGTGCCCTTTGCCGGACGCGAAATGCCGATGCCTTACGGCTGGGGCACCGGCGGGATTCAAATCACCGCCAGCGTCATTGGCGACAAAGACGTTCTGAAAGTCATCGACCAGGGCGCGGACGATACGACCAACGCCGTCTCCATCCGTCGTTTCTTCCAGCGAGTGAGCGGCGCGGCCACCACGGAACGCACGGTGGATGCCACGCTGATTCAGACGCGTCACCGTATTCCGGAAACCCCGCTGGAAGAAGATCAGATCCTGATTTTTCAGGTGCCGATTCCCGAGCCGCTGCGCTTTATTGAGCCGCGCGAGACGGAAACCCGCACCATGCATGCGCTGGAAGAGTACGGCATCATGCAGGTCAAACTGTACGAAGATATCGCCCGTTTCGGCCACATCGCCACCACCTATGCCTATCCGGTGAAGGTCAACGATCGCTATGTGATGGATCCGTCGCCGATTCCCAAATTCGATAACCCGAAGATGCACATGATGCCCGCCCTGCAGCTGTTTGGTGCCGGACGCGAGAAGCGCATCTATGCCTTGCCGCCTTACACCAAAGTTAAAAGCCTCGACTTCGACGATCATCCCTTCACCGTGCAGCAGTGGGACGAACCCTGTGCGCTGTGCGGATCGCGTCACAGCTATCTGGACGAGGTAGTGATGGACGATCAGGGAACGCGCATGTTTGTGTGCTCAGATACCGATTTTTGCCACCAGCAGCAGGAACAACAACATGCACAGTGAACAACCGCTACTCGCGGTCAATAACCTCACGCACCTTTACGCACCGGGCAAAGGTTTCGAAGAGGTCAGCTTTGATCTCTACCCGGGCGAGGTGCTGGGGATTGTGGGAGAGTCCGGTTCGGGTAAAACCACGTTGCTGCGGAGCCTGTCTGCCCGGCTGGCCCCGCAGGCAGGCGCAATTCATTACCTGCAGCGCGATCTTTACCAGATGAGCGAAAGCGACCGTCGCCGCTTACTGCGCACGGAGTGGGGCGTGGTACACCAGCATCCGCTGGAAGGACTGCGTCCTCAGGTCACGGCGGGCGGCAATATCGGTGAACGTCTAATGGCCGTCGGCCACCGTCACTATGGCGAGATCCGCGCCGAGGCGAGTCACTGGCTGCAGGCGGTGGAAATCGCAGCGAACCGTATCGATGACCTGCCGACGACGTTTTCCGGCGGCATGCAGCAGCGTCTGCAAATCGCCCGCAATTTAGTGACCCAGCCGAAACTGGTGTTTATGGATGAACCCACAGGCGGGCTGGACGTCTCGGTGCAGGCGCGACTGCTGGACCTGCTGCGTACGCTGGTGCGCGAACTGAATCTGGCGGTGATCATTGTGACCCACGATCTGGACGTGGCGCGCCTGCTGGCGCATCGGCTGCTGGTCATGAAGCAGGGCCGGGTCGTGGAAAGTGGTTTAACGGACCGCGTGCTGGATGATCCGCATCATCCTTATACGCAACTGCTGGTTTCATCGGTGCTTAACTAATGGCGACAGCGACTATGAAGACGCAACTGCGCGTGGAAAATTTGTGCAAAACCTTTGTGCTGCACAATCAGAACGGGGCGGCTCTGCCGGTGCTGCAGGATGCCAGCCTGGAAGTCAGTGAGGGCGAATGCGTGGTGCTGCACGGGCATTCGGGCAGCGGAAAATCGACTCTGCTCCGTGCCCTGTATGGCAACTATCAGGCCAACAGCGGCAGTATCTGGGTGCAGCATCTGGGCGAATGGGTCGATATGGCACAGGCACCCGCCCGCCAGATTATTGCCATTCGCCGGGATACCATCGGCTGGGTCAGTCAGTTTCTGCGGGTCATCCCGCGCGTGCCGACCCTGGAGATCGTCATGCAGCCGTTACTGGAACGCGGCGTTGAGCGCAGCTTCTGCGAAGCGCGCGCCAAAGATCTGCTGACCCGGCTCAATGTCCCGCAACGCCTCTGGTCCCTGGCACCCTCGACGTTCTCCGGTGGAGAGCAGCAGCGCGTCAACATCGCCCGTGGCTTTATTGCCGATTATCCCGTGCTGCTGCTGGATGAGCCTACGGCATCGCTCGACAGCGTTAACAGCGCCGCAGTCGTGAGTTTGATTGAACAGGCGCGCGCGCGTGGCGCGGCCATTGTCGGTATTTTTCATGATGAAGCGGTGCGGGAGCGTGTGGCCGATCGCCTGCACGTGATGCAGCCCTTCAAAACAGGGGCAGAAGCATGATCATCAATAATGTAAAGCTGGTGCTGGAAAACGAAGTGGTAGAGGGATCGCTGGAGTTTCGTGAAGACCGCATTACGAACTTTAGCGAAACCGCCAGCCAGCTCGCCGGCGCGCTGGACGGAGAGGGCGCGTTTCTGTTGCCCGGCCTGGTCGAGCTGCACACGGACAACCTGGATAAGTTCTTCACCCCGCGGCCTAAGGTTGACTGGCCGGCCCATTCCGCCATGAGCAGCCACGATGCGCTGATGGTGGCCAGCGGCATCACCACCGTGCTGGATGCCATCGGTGTAGGTGATGTACGCGATGGGGGGCACCGGCTGGAAAATCTCAGCAAAATGATTGGCGCGATTCGTGACAGTAACCGCAAGGGGCTCAACCGCGCCGAGCATTTATTACATCTGCGCTGCGAACTGCCGCATCACACCACGCTGCCGCTGTTTGAGGCGCTCATCTCCTCACCAGAGCTGTCGCTGGTCTCGCTGATGGACCATTCACCGGGGCAGCGCCAGTACGCATCGCTGGAAAAGTATCGCGAGTACTATCAGGGAAAATATCAGCTCAATGACGAGCAGATGGACGAGTTTGAGCGCGATCAGCTGGCGCTGGCCAGAGAGTGGTCACAGCCCAACCGCCTGGCGATTGCCGCGCTGTGCCGGGATCATGGTATTGCGATTGCCAGCCACGATGATGCGACCGAAGCGCACGTGGAAGAGTCGCACGGCGTGGGCAGCGCGATAGCTGAATTCCCCACCACGCTGGAGGCGGCGAAGGCGTCACGTTATTGCAATATGCAGGTGTTAATGGGCGCACCGAATATTGTTCGCGGTGGCTCGCACTCCGGTAACGTAGCCGCCTGGGAGCTGGCATCACACGGAATGCTGGATATTCTGTCATCGGACTATTATCCCGGCAGCCTGTTGGATGCGGCCTTCCGCTTAGCGGCGGATGAGCGAAACACGCTGTCACTGTCCCAGTCTGTTGCGCTGGTCACCTGTAATCCGGCGCGCGCGTTGGGGCTGGAGGATCGTGGCGTGATTACGGAAGGCTGCCGTGCCGACCTGGTACTGGCGCATACCCAACATGGTCATCCCCACATCCGCCATGTCTGGAGCAAAGGCCGGCAGGTGTACTGATGGCCCGGCTTATCTGGCTCATCGGCCCGTCCGGCTCAGGAAAGGACAGCCTGCTGGACCTGCTGCGCGAGGCGCCGCCTGACGGCCTGCTGATTGCGCACCGCTATATCACCCGCCCTCACGATGTGGGGGGCGAAAACCACGTGGCCCTGACGGAAGCGGAGTTTATCCGGCGCAAGGCGCTGGGGTTATTTGCGGTCAGCTGGCAGGCCCACGGTTTTCATTACGGTATCGGGAGTGAAATCGATGGCTGGCTGGCGTGCGGGCAGAACGTGCTGGTAAACGGCTCCCGTCAGCATCTGGAACAGGTTCGTGCGCGTTACGGCGCACGGCTGTTGCCGCTGTGCATTGAGGTTTCGCCATTGGTGCTGGCCGCGCGTTTACGACAGCGGGGACGTGAGAGTGAAGAGGAGATCGTTCAACGACTGGCGCGCGCGGCGCAACATCAGCCAGAGGGCTGCCTGCGGCTGAACAATGATGGTGCGCTGGTGGATACGGTACAACAGTTACGACAGTTGCTAGCGGAATTCCCATGAAACTGACCTTGCTTGGTACCGGCGGTGTGACAGGCGCGCCGGTGTTCGGTTGTGACTGTCATGCCTGTTTGCGCGCCCGCGACGCTTCCCGCTATCGCCGCGCGCCTACCAGCGCGTTAATTGAGGCCGGACGCGAACGTATTTTACTGGATGCCGGTTTGCCATTGCTGGCCGAGCGCTTTCAGCCTGGCGAAATTAACCGAATTTTGCTGACTCATTATCATATGGACCATGTGCAGGGGCTGTTCACTCTGCGCTGGGGTGAGGGCGAATCTATTCCTGTGTGGGGACCGCCGGACGACAAGGGCTGCGATGACCTGTTTAAGCATCCCGGACTGCTGGATTTCCGCCCCGCTTTAACGCCTTACGTGGCACATCAGTTCGGTGAATTACAGGTGACACCACTGCCGCTTCAACATTCACGACTGACTCACGGCTATCTGTTTGACTGGCATGGATCGCGTCTGGCCTGGCTGTGCGATACCTGCGGTCTGCCGCCGGACACCGCCGATTTCCTGCGTGGACAACGGCTGGATCACCTGCTGGTAGACTGTAACGATCCCCCCGGGCAGGGCGGACGCAATCATAACGATTTGACCGCCGCGCTAAACATCATTGATGAACTGAAACCGCACCAGGCCTGGCTGATTCATCTGAGCCATCACATGGATAACTGGCTGGCAGAGCACGCCTTACCCGATGGGGTTCGGGCAGCCTGTGACGGCTTGTCGCTGTCTCTGGGTGCCGATTTGCCTGTCACAGTTTAATCATCTAACCGTAATACAGCCTTCATCCCCCGTGTTCTTAATATAGCGGTCTCTCGTCAGGTTCCGGCGGCGTGAGCCACAAACGCAAGATAATGACTCACGCCAGACAGTACCGACCAGATGGGTTAATGGGGCGCGGGTACAGAACGTAAACTGCAATAACGGAGAACATCATGGCACAGGCACTGCTTAAAACGGTGGTCGATAACGTCTCGTCATTGACCCAGTCAGGCGGGCAAAAAGTGTTATCTGTTCAGGGACTGAGCAAAGCTTACGGTAACAACAAAGTCCTCGATAATGTCAGTTTCGATTTGCATGCGGGTGAACTGGTGGCGGTAATCGGCCGCTCTGGCGCAGGCAAATCGACGCTGCTGCACATGCTGAATGGCACAATCTCCGCCTCACAGGGCGCCATCGTCAGCCTGCACCACGGCGAAGCCGATCGCGATGTGGTGAATCTCAGCAGCCGCCAGATGCGTGAATGGCGCACCCAGTGCGGCATGATCTTTCAGGATTTCTGCCTGGTGCCTCGCCTTGATGTGCTGACCAACGTGCTGTTGGGGCGTCTCAGCCAGACCTCTACGCTGAAATCGTTTTTCAAAGTGTTCTCTGACACCGATCGCGCCCGCGCCATTCAACTGCTTGAGTGGATGAACATGCTACCGCAGGCGTTACAGCGCGCCGAAAACCTCTCCGGCGGTCAGATGCAGCGCGTGGCGATTTGTCGGGCGCTGATGCAGAACCCCAAAATTCTGTTAGCGGATGAACCCGTTGCCTCGCTCGATCCTAAAAATACCACCCGTATTATGGATGTATTGCGTCAGGTCAGCGATCAGGGCATCAGCGTGATGGTGAATCTGCACTCGATTGAATTAGTAAAAAGTTACTGCACGCGCGTGATAGGTATTCAGCGCGGTGTGGTGCTGTTCGACGGTCATCCTTCCGCACTTACCGACGGCTTGCTGCATCAGCTGTACGGCGACGAATTTAACCAGATCCACTAACTATCACAGCAAGAGAACAAGGCTAATGAAAATGAAAGCTTTCGCGTTATTGACTACAGCATTGCTTACCTTTGGCGTTAACGCAGCGGACGCACCAAAAGAGCTGAATCTGGGTATTTTGGGCGGTCAGAACGCGACTCAGCAGATTGGTGATAACCAGTGTGTGAAAACGTTCTTTGATAAAGAACTGAACGTGGATACCAAAATCCGCAACTCTTCAGACTATTCCGGCGTGATTCAGGGGCTGCTGGGCGGTAAAGTGGATCTGGTATTGAGTATGTCTCCCTCCTCGTATGCGTCCGTGTATATTCAGGATCCCAAGGCCGTCGATTTAGTGGGCATTGTGGTGGATGACAAAGATCAGTCTCGCGGTTATCACTCCGTGGTGATTGTGAAAGCCGACAGCCCTTATAAGAAGCTGGAAGATCTGAAAGGCAAATCTTTTGGTATGGCGGATCCCGATTCCACATCCGGTTTCCTCGTGCCAAACCAGGCGTTTAAGAAAATGTTTGGCGGCAACATCGACAATAAATACAACAACTTCTTTTCAAGCGTGACCTTTTCAGGTGGTCATGAGCAGGACATCCTGGGCGTGCTGAATAATCAGTTCGACGGCGCGGTGACCTGGACCTCTATGGTCGGTGATTACAACACGGGCTACACCTCGGGTGCCTTTGGCCGCCTGATCCGCATGGACCATCCGGACCTGATGAAACAGATTCGGATTATCTGGCAGTCGCCGTTAATTCCTAACGGTCCTATCCTGGTGAGCAATAAACTGCCAGCGGATTTCAAAGCGAAAGTCATCGCCGCGATCAAAAAACTGGATAAAGACGATCACGCCTGTTTCACCAAAGCCGTAGGGGGCCAGCAGCACATTGGCAAGACCTCGGTAGCGGACTTCCAGAACATCATCGATATGAAACGCGAGCTGATGAAAGGCGCGCGCGGCTAACGGCAGGGCAGTTTGCTTGCAGCCATCGTGCCGCCCTGAATAAGGGGGCGGCACGACCTCACCGGCGGGCTAGTCTGCGCGTCAACCTTGCCTGGATGGCTTTGTAACACATCAATCTGAGACACCTCACGTGACCGACTTCGAACGCTATTATCAACGTATCCGCCGCCAACAGAAGCGTGACTCGCTTATCTGGTCTTTGGTGCTGGTCGTGATTTATCTGGCGGCGGCCAATATGGCAGAGTTCAATCTGGTGACCATCTGGCAGTCGTTGCCGCACTTTTTTGATTATATCCGTGAAATCATGCCCGTTTTGCATCTGCCGCTCCTGTTTGCCGATGGCAAAACGGAAGGGTCGCTGGCCTACTGGGGCTATCGTCTGAATATTCAGCTACCGCTGATCTGGGAAACCCTGCAGCTGGCGCTGGCCTCCACGCTGGTTGCCGTGGTGATTGCCGGTATCCTGGCGTTTTTTGCGGCCGATAATACGCAAACGCCCGCCAGCCTGCGCATGGGCATTCGCGCCTTTGTCGCATTTTTACGCACCATGCCTGAACTGGCCTGGGCGGTAATGTTTGTGATGGCGTTTGGCATCGGGGCGATTCCCGGCTTTCTGGCGCTGGCCCTGCATACTATCGGTAGCCTGACCAAACTGTTTTATGAAGCCATCGAATCGGCGTCGGATAAGCCGGTACGCGGGCTGGCGGCCTGCGGAGCCAGCAAGCTGCAACGGATGCGCTTTGCGTTCTGGCCCCAGGTCAAACCCACCTTTTTGTCTTACAGCTTTATGCGCCTGGAGGTTAACTTCCGCTCATCGACCATTCTGGGGCTGGTCGGGGCAGGCGGGATCGGCCAGGAGTTAATGACCAACATTAAGCTGGATCGCTTCGATCAGGTCAGCATGACGCTGCTGTTGATTCTGATTGTGGTGTCGTTACTGGATACGGTTTCTGGCCGCCTGCGCCGCCGTGTCGTGGAGGAATAAATATGGTTACTCTCGCGCCGGATATCACGGCGATGAAGCAGCAGCATCATGAACTCTTCGCTGCGCAGCACCGCTATCTGCGCCGTCTGGCCATGCTGGCGCTGGCGCTGGTGCTTTATTACGTCTTTTTCTTTATGGTCTACGGTATCGAGTGGGGCCGCCTGCTGGTTGGCTGCCAGCAGCTGGGACGCTATTTTTTGCGTATGTTTGTCTGGCAAGACTTTGCCAACTGGCCCTTTGGCTACTATTTCTCTCAGGTCGGGATTACGCTGGCGATCGTGTTTGCCGGCACGATAACCGCCACGCTGCTGGCGCTGCCGCTGTCCTTTCTGGCGGCGCGTAATGTGATGCACGATAAAGTTGCCAGACCGATTGCTTTCCTGATGCGCCGCCTGTTCGACATGCTGCGCGGCATTGATATGGCGATCTGGGGCCTGATCTTTGTGCGTGCCGTCGGCATGGGGCCGTTAGCCGGGGTGCTGGCGATTATCCTGCAGGACGTTGGCCTGTTAGGTAAGCTCTATTCGGAAGGACATGAAGCGGTGGAGCGTTCCCCGAGTCGTGGGCTGGGTGCACTGGGGGCGAACAGCCTGCAGAAACACCGTTTCGGCATCTTCACCCAGTCGTTTCCGCAGTTTCTGGCGCTCAGCCTTTACCAAATCGAGTCGAATACTCGCTCAGCAGCGGTGCTCGGCTTTGTTGGCGCAGGCGGTGTCGGCCTGGTTTATGCTGAGAATATGCGTCTGTGGAACTGGGATGTGGTGATGTTCCTGACGTTGATTCTGGTGGTCGTGGTGATGATCATGGATGCCATCTCAAGCCGCCTGCGTAAGCGTTATATCATTGGGAAACCGGTGCCGTTGTGGCAGCCTGGCGGGCACGATTAAGCCTTGCACTCCGCTGCCAGGCGCGCTGCAGCGCCTCCACCAACTGTGCCGCCTGCCAGGGTTTCGCCAGCCGCTCACACAGCGGCAGCGTAACGGGCTGGTGGCGCAGGTCCTGGCCGCTGATCAGCAAGGTTGCCAGCTGTGGCCACTTTTGCTGCGCCTGACGAATGACCTCTGCGCCGTTTATCTCACCGGGCAACATCAAATCGCTGATTAACAGATCGATATCGGGTGTCTGGTGCAACAGCGCCAGCGCCTCTTCGCCGGTCGCGCACTCCAGCGTCAGATAGCCGAGTTGATGCAGGTGCTCGCACAGGGTTTGCCGCACCGCCGGTTCATCATCCAGTACCAGAATCAGACGATCGTCTGCAGCCGCGGGGTGAGACGGGGCAGGGACGGGGGGCCGGGCGGCTGCGGCATCGGGCGCGCGCGGCAGCAACAGCCGCACCGTTGTGCCCTGACCGGGGGCCGTTTCCAGCTCCACCTGTCCACCCGACTGGCGGACAAAGCCGTACACCATCGACAGTCCCAGCCCGCTCCCGGTTCCGGTGGTCTTAGTGGTGAAGAAGGGTTCGAACACCTGAGCACGCACCTCGTCGGACATGCCGCAGCCGTGATCGATCACTTCGATGGTCACCCGGTCACGTTTTTCCCCTTGCTCGCTTCGCCGCTGATTCCAGATGCGCAGGCGGATTTCGCCGCTTTGGCCACCCATCGCATCCCTGGCATTGACCACCAGATTCATCACCGCATTCTCCAGCTGGCTGGCATCTATCCAGGCCGGCCAGCCGGGGCGCTGGGCATCGATGATCAGATGCTGACCGGGCAGCAGCGAATGCTGAAGCAGCCCCTGTAGATTCTCGATCAATGTCACCACGGAAACCGCGTGGGGATTCAGGGTTTGTTTGCGTGAAAAGGCCAGCAGCCGTTGGGTCAGAAGCGCCGCTCTGTCCGCCGCCTGGCGGGCTCGTTCAATCCGGCTGGCGACGGGGCCGGGTGCCAGTTGCCCCTCGGTCAACGCCAGGCTGCCGATGATAACGGCCAGCAGGTTATTAAAATCATGGGCGATGCCGCCGGTCAACTGGCCCACCGCTTTCATTTTCTGACTGTGCACCAGCGCCTCTTCCAGCACCTTACGCGAAGTGCGCTCCAGCACCGTATTGACCATTCCGCGCCGTGGTACCGGGCTGAAACGCAGTTCCAGCGTGCGGCCGTCTGCCAGCCTCACTTCCTGGGGTTCCGCTAAATCGTGCAACTGCACATTAAGCGGCGCCAGCAAGTGCTGATAGTGCAAACCGCGATGCAGATCGCGGGGAGCGATGCCCAGCAGCGCCGGATACTGCGCATTCCATACCACGAGTTCTCCGCTGTTATCAAACAGGGCAAAACCGTCACGCATGGCCAGGAAGGTTGACTCCAGTTGGGTGCTTTTTTCTTTTAGCAGGCGAGAAGTCTGGGCCAAAGAGGCGGTATTTCGCGCAAAAACGTTAAACGCGCGCGCCAGTTCACCCAGTTCGTCCCGACGCTGTAATCCCGGCACGCTGACGTTCTGCTCTCCCTGTGCCAGCCGGGTCATCGCACCGGCAATGGCGGTAAGACTGGAGCCCAGATTGCGGTAAATGTAGTACCCGGTATAGAGGGTTATGGCCAGCGCCAGCAGGGCAGACAGCATGATAAAGCTGCTAACCGAGTCGAGTTGATGATGGGTGGTGATGTTACGCCTTTCCGTTTGCTGCGCGACCTGCTGGACGTAAGCGGTAATGTCATCATTCAGCGCCGCCACCAGCGCCTTGATACGGTAAGTCGCATAGGCAATCGCCAGGTCACTCTCCTCCAGCTCTGCGGCCAACGGGACCAGGCCGCGCTGTGTTTCCAGCAACTGCTGTACATTGTCGCCCAGTGCACCTGGCGCGACCACGCTGCGCCATTGCATCATCACCTGTTGCAGGTGCTCGATGACCGCCGTCGATGACGGCGTGCGAATCGCGATATCCAGTAGCCTGCCGGTTTGCTGGCGCAGCGTTAAATCGGGTGCGTTGATGCCGTCGCGCTGTGTCAGATCATTAATGCGTTCAAGCAGCAGTTGTGACTGCCACAAGCCGCTTAGCACCCTGTTGCGCTGTAAATGGCGTTCATGGCCTTGACGCAACAGCATACTCACCGACTGCTCAAGCATCAGGCTACGCGCACGCAGGCGCGCCACGCGTTCAGGCTCACGCGCGGCAAGTGGCGTGCTCGCCAGTATAGAGAGTGAGTGCTGTAGGGCCTGTTGGTTCTGCTGTAAACGTCGTGATTCGCTCTGATACTCAAGCGCACCGACCACCTGGGACAACCGCACTGCCGTGATGGCCACATTGGAGGTATCGCGCGCCAGGGCAAGGCTGCCGTTCATATCAGCCAGCGTTTGCGCCTGGGCCTGGGCCTGAATGGTGCCCGCATGGCGAAAACTGGTCACCGCCACCACGCTCACCATTAAGGTGACGCACACCACCAATAAATGAGACAGCAACAGGCGACCGCGCGCCCCGACCTGCCACGGTGAACTGCGTTGCATAAAGACTCTCCGCTCGTGCGACGATGAGCCGAGTATAGGAGTGAGGGCGAGGCGAAATATGACAAATATGAATGGCCTCTGACATTTTCCATTTATCTGACACTGCTTAACTCGCTGCTATCCATAACCAGCAGGAGCGGGTAGATGACAGCAAAGCCGATACTCGAAATGCGCGAGATCACCCGACGCTTTGGTAATTTTTACGCCTTGAAAGGGGTGGATCTCACGGTGTATCCCGGTGAGGTCCATGCCCTGATGGGCGAAAATGGCGCGGGTAAAAGCACCCTGATGAAGATCCTGGCGGGGGCCTATGCGGCCAGCAGCGGCGAGGTGCTAATTGATGGCAAACCCTGGCAGCTGAAAGGCCCTAAAGAGGCGTTAGCCGCCGGAATCACGCTGATCTATCAGGAAATCAATCTGGCGCCCAATCTTACCGTGGCGGAAAACATCTTTCTGGGCAGTGAAATTACCCGTGCAGGCATGGTGAAACGTCATCAGATGGCGGATGAGGCGCAGCAGGTGATCAACCGGTTGGGCGCGCAGTTTAGCGCCACCGACAAAGTCAGCAGGCTGAGTATTGCTGAGCAGCAGCAGGTGGAAATTGCGCGCGCCTTACACCGTAACAGCCGGATTCTGGTGATGGATGAGCCGACTGCCGCACTCTCGAACCGTGAAACCGAACAACTGTTTGCCCTGATCAAGCGCCTGCGTAGCGAAGGCATGGCCATTATTTACATCAGTCATCGTATGGCGGAAGTGTATGAGCTGTCAGATCGCGTCAGCGTGCTGCGTGACGGGCAGTATGTCGGCAGCCTGACGCGCGACAATCTGAATGCCAGCGAGCTGGTGCGCATGATGGTGGGGCGGCCGCTCAGCGACTTGTTCAATAAAGATCGCACGATAGCGCGCGGGGCCGTCCGGCTGGCTGTCAATCATCTGTCCGACGGCGACAAAGTGCATCCCAGCAGCCTTGAGGTTCGGGCGGGCGAAATCGTCGGCCTGGCCGGCCTGGTGGGCGCGGGACGGAGCGAGCTGGCGCAGCTGATTTTTGGCGTGCACCGGCTTCAACAGGGCGACGTCTGGATCGATGGTCAGAAGGTGGATATTCACTCGCCACGTGAGGCGATTGCGCACGGCATTGGTTTTCTTACCGAGAACCGTAAAGAGCAGGGGCTGTTTCTGGAGATGGCCGCGCAGGAAAACATCGTCATGGCCACGCTGGAGCGTGATGCCCGCTACGGCATGCTTAATCGCGGTAAATCGCGGAAAATTGCCAGCGAAGCGATCTCCTCGCTCAATATTCGCGTGCCCCACGCGCTGGTGCGTGCGGGGGGCCTGTCGGGCGGCAACCAGCAAAAGCTGCTGATTTCCCGCTGGATCGCCATCGGCCCCCGTATTTTGATTCTGGATGAGCCAACGCGCGGCGTTGACGTCGGCGCGAAAAGCGAAATTTATCGCATGATGCAGGAAATGGCGCGTCAGGGCGTAGCCATTCTCATGATCTCCAGCGAATTACCGGAGGTTGTTGGCATGAGCGATCGGGTTTATGTGATGCATGAGGGGGCCATCGCCGGAGAGCTGGCGGGCGATACGATCACTCAGGAAAACATCATGACGCTGGCAACCGGTGCGCACAGCGCATCACCGCTTGAAGTATGAGGATAAAACAATGACACAAACGGCACGTGTTAATCCACCGACGGCCAAACGCGCTCTGATGGGCGACATCATGCAGACCGTGGGCATTTTACCGATTTTGATTTTAATCGTGGCGGTCTTTGGTTTTGTCACGCCTAACTTCTTTACCGAAGCCAATTTGCTCAACATTACGCGTCAGGCCTCCATCAATATCGTGCTGGCCGCAGGCATGACCTTTGTCATCCTGACGGGCGGTATCGATTTGTCCGTGGGCTCGATGCTGGGCACCACGGCGGTGGTGGCGCTGCTGACGTCGCTGGACCCGATGCTGGCGTCGCTTACTATTCCGATGGCGCTGGGCGCCGGGCTGGTGATGGGATTGTTTAACGGCATTCTCGTGGCCTGGGCCGGACTGCCTCCGTTTATCGTCACGCTCGGCACCTATACCGCACTGCGCGGGGCGGCCTATCTGCTGGCCAACGGCACCACGGTGATCAATTCCGATATTAACTTTGAGTGGATAGGCAATGGCTACCTGGGGCCGGTGCCCTGGCTGATCGTCATCGCGTTCGCCGTCATCGCGATTTGCTGGTTCATTCTGCGTCGCACCACGCTGGGCGTTCATATCTATGCGGTGGGCGGCAATATTCAGGCCGCGCGACTGACCGGCATCAAAGTGGGCCTGGTGCTGATATTTGTGTACGGCATGAGCGGATTGCTGTCGGGGTTGGGCGGGCTGATGAGTGCTTCACGCCTCTACAGCGCCAACGGCAATCTGGGCGTGGGTTATGAGCTGGATGCCATTGCCGCGGTGATTCTGGGCGGCACCAGTTTCGTCGGCGGCATCGGCACCATCACCGGCACGCTGATTGGGGCGTTGATTATCGCCACGCTGAATAACGGCATGACATTAATGGGCGTCTCCTACTTCTGGCAGTTGGTTATTAAAGGTGCGGTCATCATCATCGCCGTCCTGATCGATAAATATCGTACTCGTCATCATGTGGGCTGACAGCCCCCATGCGCAGAGCAAACAAAGCGCCATTCAGCAGTTGGCAGATAAATCACAGCAGGAGAAGATCTATGCGTTTTAATCCGATTGTAACCGGGCTGCTGGCGGCAACGCTGCTCAGTGCCGGTGTGGCTCAGGCAAAAGAACTGAAATCGATTGGCGTAACGGTAGGCGACCTCGCTAACCCATTCTTTGTGCAGATCACCAAAGGTGCAGAGATGAAGGCGCGTCAGCTGGCCGGGGATAACGTAAAAGTCACGCTGGTGTCGAGTGGCTACGATCTCGGGCAGCAGGTGGGACAGATTGATAACTTCATTGCGGCAAAAGTGGACATGATTATCCTGAATGCCGCCGACTCAAAAGGGATTGCCCCTGCGGTCAAGCGCGCGCGTGATGCGGGTATCGTTGTGGTTGCGGTCGACGTCGCCGCAGATGGCGCTAACGCCACCATCACCTCTGATAACACCCAGGCGGGTGAAATGGCCTGTAAATACATCGCCGATCGCCTGAAAGACAAAGGCAATGTGGTGATTATTAACGGCCCGCCGGTCTCTGCCGTACAAAACCGCGTGGAAGGCTGCATGACCGAACTGAAACGCCATCCGGATATTAAGCTGCTTTCCTCTAATCAGAACGCCAAAGGCAGCCGTGAAGGCGGGCTGGAAGTGATGACCGGCCTGCTGTCAGCCAATCCAAAAATCGACGCGGTTTTTGCGATTAACGATCCGACCGCGATCGGTGCCGATTTGGCGGCAAAACAGGCCCAGCGTAACGAGTTCTTTATCGTCGGCGTGGATGGTTCGCCGGATGGTGAGGAAGCGCTGAAACGTAAGAACTCGCTGTTCGCCGCTACGCCAGCCCAGGATCCGCAGGTGATGGCAGCCAAAGCCGTCGAGATTGGTTACGACATCCTTCAGGGCAAACCGGCACCGGATAAACCCGTGCTGATCCCGGTTAAATTAATCGATCGCAATAACGTCAGCAGCTACAAGGGCTGGACAGTGAAATAAAACCGGCGCGCGGCATCGTCGGGTGCCGCTTTAACGGGAGAGCTGACGATGCAACGCTCCGAAGTGAATGTGTTTTTGCAAAACACGCGGGACTTTTTTACACGCCAGGATATCCATCTGCCGCCCTGGGCTGATTACGACCTCAGTCAGTGGCGTCAGCAGCAGGGCGACATTGAGGAAATTATCGCGTTACGGCTGGGCTGGGACCTCACCAGCTTTGGCGCCGATGATTTTCTGCAAACCGGCCTGACGCTCTTTACGCTGCGCAACGGCTCGCCGGGCGGCAAGCCCTGGCACAAACCTTATGCTGAAAAAGTCATGCACGTGCGTGAAGGGCAGGTCACGCCGATGCATTATCATCCCCGCAAAATGGAAGACATCATCAACCGCGGGGGCGGCAATCTGATCGTCGAACTGTATAACCGTGAAGGCAACGAGAAGGCGAACTCGCCGGTGACGGTATCGCTGGATGGCATCACACAAACCCATGCGGCCGGTTCGCAACTCAGGCTGTCTCCGGGCGAAAGCGTGACGTTAATCGCCGGCGTCTGGCACAGCTTCTGGGGCGAAAACGGCTTTGGCGATGTGCTGGTTGGCGAAGTCTCGATGCCTAACGATGATGACAACGATAACGTATTTTTGACGCCGCTGGCGCGCTTTAACGCCCTTGATGAGGATCAGGAACCGCACCGGCTGCTCTGTAACGACTATTCCCACTGGCTCAATCTGAGGAGTGAATAATGGCTTTGATCTCTCTGGCACAGGGGCTGGCCCATGCGCAGAAGCAGGGGTACGCGCTGGGCGCCTTTAACGCTCTGGACACGCATTTTATGCGCGCGCTGTTTGCGGCCGCAGAGCAGCAACGCTCGCCTTTTATCATCAATATTGCGGAAGTGCATTTTAAATACGTCACGCTCGACCAGCTGGTTGAGGCGATAAAGTTTGAAGCGGTGAAGCACGCGATTCCGGTGGTGCTCAACCTGGATCACGGTTTGCACTTTGAGGCGGTGATGCAGGCGATTCGTCTGGGATTCACCTCGGTAATGTTCGATGGCTCAACGCTGAGTTATGAAGAGAATATTCGCCAGACGCGTGAAGTGGTCAAAGCGGCACATGCCGTCGGCGTGTCGGTTGAGGCAGAACTGGGCGCGGTGGGCGGAGACGAAGGGGGCGCGTTATTTGGCGAAGCCGACAGCGAAAAATTTACCGATCCACGGCTGGCTGCTGAGTTTGTGCGTGAAACCGGCATTGATACGCTGGCGGTGGCTATCGGTAACGCCCACGGGAAATACAAAGGGGAGCCTAAACTCGACTTTGACCGGCTGGCGGCTATTCGCGAGCAAACCGGCGTACCACTGGTGCTGCACGGTGGCTCAGGCATCAGCGACGCGGATTTCCGGCGGGCGATCTCACTCGGCATCCATAAAATCAACTTCTATACCGGCATGTCGCAGGCGGCACTCGACGCGGTGGAACGCAGTCTGGCCTCACGCAACACCCGCTATGACGAGTTTGCCGAACTGCTGATGGCGGTGGAGAACGCAATTTGTGAAACCGTGATGCAGCAGATGAAGATTTTCGGCAGCGTAGGGCAGGCGTAAATGGAGGCGCGGCGCGGCATTCTGGCCGCTGGCGTGATGCTGGTGGATTACGTTCATCGTATTAGCCACTGGCCGGAACAGGGCTGGCTGGCAGAGGTTCAGCATAGCGAAAAGGCGGCAGGCGGCGCACCGCTGAATGTTTTACTTACTCTTTCGCGCATGCAGTGTCAGCTTCCGCTGGTGGCGATTGGCCTGCTAGGCAATGACGCCGACGGTGATTACCTGCTGGCTATCATGCAGGCGTCGCAGATCGATCATCGCTGGGTTCAACGTACCTGCGATAAACCCACAGCGATGACGCAGGTGATGACCGCACCGGACGGGCAACGAACGTTTTTCTTTTCCCCTGGCGCAAATGCCCTGCTGGACAGAACGCATTTCGCCGCTGTAGACGATGCGCAGCGCATCTTTCATCTGGGCTATTTACTGTTGCTTGAAACGCTGGACGGCGCGGACAGCGAATTCGGCACGCGCAGCGCCCGTTTGCTGGCCCAGATGCAGCAGCGTGGCTATTTTACCTCGCTCGACCTGGCGTCCCGGGCCGGGGATTACCGACCACAGGTATTGCCTGCGTTGCGCTGGTTAGATTACCTGGTTATTAACGAACTGGAAGCCCAGGCGTTGTCTGGCGTCGTTTTGCGGGATGATAACGGTATTCAGCCACCCGCAGCCTTTTCCCTGGCTGCGCAGTGGCTGGCCGGGCAGGGGGTGCGTCAGCGCGTGGTGATACACGCGCCCGAAGGCGCATGGGGGCAGGAAGTCGGCGGCGAGGGCATCTGGCAGCCTGCGTGGCAGCTGGCACCCAACGAGATTGTGGGCAGCGTTGGCGCAGGTGATGCATTTTGTGCGGGTGTACTCTATGCCAGCCATGAAGGGGATGACATGCTGTCAACGCTGCAACTTGCGCACACCTGCGCCCGGTTTAATTTGCGCGCGGCCAATGCAATCGACGGTATTCGCCCGTTGACCGACATGCGGCAGTGGATGGCTCAGGCCGTTTGCGTCGAGAGCCGCAAACCTTCAGGTTTGACCACGTCCGCCGAGAAAACATAACCCAGCCCACGAATCGTGCGGATCAGGCCGGGCTGATGGGGGTTTGCTTCGATTTTGCGCCGCAACCGCATAATCAGCACATCGATGGTGCGGTCAAACACGTCCATCGTTTCGCTGTGGGTGAGTTCCAGCAACTGGTCACGCGTCAGGACCTTACGCGCGTGCCGCACCATCGCGCGCAGCAAGGTATATTCACCCTGCGTTAACGGCACGGTTTCTCGCTGCGGATTAAGCAACTGGCAGCGCGTTTCATCAAGCAGCCAGCCATTAAAGCGCCATCCCTCATGGTCAGTTTCCGGCAACACCACGCGCCCGCTGCGCCGGAGAGCCGCCCGCGCCCGCGCAACCACAACGCGTGGATTAAAGGGCTTGGCGATATAATCATCCGCCCCCATCTCCAGGCCTACCACCATTTCCGCTTCCGAACCCATACCGGTCAACATAATCACGAGAATATCAGGCCGCAGTCGCTGCAGCTGCTGCAAAACCAGTAAACCGTTGGTGTCGGGCAACATCATATCGAGCATAACCAGGGAAATATCCGGATGTTCGCACACCATCGTCAGGGCATCTTTCCCTTGATGGCAGCGATAAACCAACAACGCATGTTCACTGAGTGCGTCCTGCAACAAATCGCAGACGGCATGATCGTCATCCACCACCAAAATTGCTGGCTTCATCGTGTGACCTCAATGTTACTGAAGGGTTAAATGCGAGTTTACACATTCCAGCATGGCCTGCTGATTGATGCAGCTGAAACGTGACCAGCGTCGCCTGACAAAATGCTGAAGCGTGCGGAAACGCATAATTTTGCCGGGCAGGGGGGAAGGAAAACGATTGCGCGTTCAGGGGGCAATGCACCATAATCGCGCCCTGATCTGGTTCAGAATTATCTTAAGGCTCGCTGACGTGTATCCAGGTAATCGATTGCGTATCAGGCTGGCACAGCAATTGCTTTAGCCTTTGCAATTGCTCATGTGACATAGGAAAGCGAAAACCGTATTTCGGGTGGTCGGGCTGGCATGCGACAGCACTGGCGGCCCCTCAGTATCACAACAAACAGCATGACCATAACCTTGGCAAGAGAACGCGCACCTGAGTGACGTCTCTATCATCGAGAGATAATGATGTTAGAAAAACTATTTAAATTAAAAGCGCACAACACAACTGTACGCACTGAAATCATCGCCGGTATCACTACCTTCCTGGCGATGGCCTACATTCTGTTTGTTAACCCCAGTATTTTGGGTGCAACCGGCATGGATAAAGGGGCTGTTTTTGTCGCGACCTGTCTGGCAGCCGCAATTGGTTCGGTGTTAATGGGACTGATTGCCAACTACCCGATTGCGCTGGCACCGGGCATGGGGCTGAATGCTTTTTTCACCTATACCGTTGTCTTGCACATGGGCTACAGCTGGCAGATTGCGCTGGGCGCGGTATTCCTGTCCGCAGTGATTTTTTTCGCCTTATCGATATTTAAGATTCGCGAGTGGATTATCAAGAGCATTCCGCTGCCGCTGCGCGCCGGTATTGCCGCAGGGATCGGTCTCTTCCTGGCAATTATCGCGTTGGAAGGCGCGGGTATCGTTGTGGATAATCCGGCTACCCTGGTGGGGATTGGCGATCTGACGAAGCCGGGCCCCTTACTGGCGATGTTAGGGTTTATCATCATCGTGGTACTGGAAGCGCGTCGCGTCACGGGCGCGGTCTTAATAGGCATTCTGATCATCACCTTTATCTCGATGGGCATTGGTCTGACGAAATTTGGCGGTGTATTTTCTGCACCGCCTTCAATCGCACCAACGTTCATGCAGTTGGATATTGCGGGTGCATTTAACGTCGGCTTAATTAGCGTGATTTTCGCGTTCTTGTTCGTGGATGTGTTTGATAACACCGGCACGCTATTGGGTGTAACCAAACGCGCCGGGCTGGCTGACGAGCAGGGCAATGTGCCCAAAATGGGACGCGCGCTGGTTGCGGACAGTGCGGCTGCGCTGTTTGGTTCGCTGCTGGGCACCTCTACGACCACCAGTTATGTCGAGTCTGCCGCCGGAGTGAGCGCAGGCGGTCGTACCGGCCTGACGGCGATTGTGGTTGCGGTGCTTTTCCTGCTTGCGCTGTTCTTTTCTCCTCTGGCGTCAAGCGTGCCGGTTTATGCCACCGCGCCAGCATTGCTGTTTGTTGCGGTTTTGATGACGTCCGGGCTGGCCGAAATTGACTGGAAAGACATCACCACTGCTGCCCCGGTAACCGTGACCGCGCTGACGATGCCGCTGACCTACTCCATTGCTAACGGTATTGCCTTTGGCTTTATTACCTGGACCGTGGTGAAGTTGCTCAGCGGACGCACCAAAGAGATTAATGCGGCACTGATTGTTCTGTCTGTATTATTTGTGATTAAACTCGGCTGGCTGAGCGCCTGATTAATCCAACCGTTACAGCATATTGAATATGCTGTAACGGTTTTAACATTAGAACTCAAAAAGCGTTTGCGGTTGTTTTCTCTGTTATTTTCCATCATTGTGCGCACCCTTCCAGAATATCGATCTACGCCCTTTTCTTCGCGCGGCCATGCTTTTATTCTTTGACTCAACATTGTGAATAAAGGAAAAGAACAATTCCCATTTTATTTTTCCTTTTTATTCAATCAGGTAATGTTTATTGCGCAAGACTTTGCTTCAATAATGCTGAAGCAGGTTGCGACTTACGTTAATGGATTAAGTTAATCCGCCTGTCAGGAAAAGCTCATGGGCAATCTGTATGGAAAACGGAATCGCGATAATCCGCATTTGACCCTCAGTCATCGCTGGACAGGAGGCAAAAAAATGGAAAATTTTGAGACGCGCTTTGAGCGGCTTGAAGAAGACAACCATCAAATAAAAATCGACCTGGCGCTTTTTAGCGGGCAGGCTATGGCTTTTGCGACCAAAGCCGATCTTGAGCTTCTGCGTGCGGAACTGGCGGTGTTTCATGTTGAAATGGTTCAACGATTCACGCTGCTGGAAGAGAAAGTCCAACAGTTTAGCATCCGTTTTGACGATGTTGATGGCAGGTTGGTCAGCATCGAAGGCAAACTTTCAGCAATCGATGGCATCTTATTCAATTTTACTAATAAATTTAATGCCATCGAGGTAAGTTTTAACATTATCAATGCCAAGTTTGATGATGTTTACAAAGAATTCGCTGCTAATGAGGTGAGATTTAACGGCATTGACGCTCGGCTCGACGCAATGGATATACGGTTTGATGGCATCGATAAGAGATTCGACGGCATCGACAAGAGACTGGACGGCATTGATATGAGACTGAATGGTATTGATATCAGGCTTGATGGTATCGATCGGCGACTGGATGCGATGGACCGGAGAATGGATGCCATGGACCAGCGATTCGACAGGATTGATGAACGTTTCGATAAACTGGATTTACGCTTTGAAAGCCTTAATAACCGCCTTATCTGGACGCTCATGGTACCGGCTATTCTTGCGGTGTTTGCCTGGTTCATCAATACCGCCGTTCTGAACGCGGCCTGATTCGGAATATCGTCTTAATTAACGAGACGGTATTAACGGGAAGGGTTTTCGCATTAATACCGTCTTTTTCATTCATTATTGTTTAACGGAAAGGCGGTTCGTTAAACGTACGTAACTTACGTGAATGCAACTTATCACCTTCGGCGCGCAATAATTCAACCGCGCGAATACCAATCTGTAAATGCTCTGAAATCGCGCCGTCGTAAAAGCGGTTTGCCTGGCCCGGCAGTTTGATTTCACCGTGCAGCGGCTTGTCCGAAACACACAGCAATGTGCCATAAGGCACCCTGAAACGGTATCCCTGAGCAGCAATCGTTGCACTTTCCATATCGACAGCCACGGCCCGGCTCAGATTAAAACGCAGGGCAGAGGCTGAATAGCGCAGCTCCCAGTTACGATCGTCTGTTGTCACAACGGTTCCGGTGCGTAGCCGTTCTTTTACCTCCTCGCCTGGCATACCGCTCACGGACTTGGTTGCGTCATACAAAGCCCGCTGAACTTCGGCAATGCTTGGAATCGGAATGTCGGGCGGCAGAACGCTGTCCAGCACGTGGTCGTCGCGCAGGTATGCATGAGCCAGCACGTAGTCACCAATGCGCTGACTCTCGCGCAGGCCGCCACAGTGCCCTATCATCAGCCAGGCGTGAGGACGAATGACCGCCAGATGATCGCAGATTGTTTTAGCATTGGACGGGCCCACGCCGATATTGATCAACGTAATGCCCCGGCGATTGGGTGAGGTCAGGTGCCAGGCTGGCATCTGATGCTTTTTCCAGGCCAGGTCAGACAGCATGGCTTCATTGTCTTCTGTACTCGCCGTCAGAACGACATCGCCCGCGCACACAAGGCTGTCGAAAGGGGTTGAAGGATCGCGAACCTGTTCAATGGCCCAGCGTACGAATTCGTCTACGTAGCGCGTGTAGTTGGTAAACAGGACAAAAGGCTGAAAATGCTCAACCGCCGTGCCGGTATAGTGGCGCAGGCGGGCAAGCGAAAAATCTGTGCGCAATGCGTCAAAGTGAGACAGAGGAAAGGTCGCATCGGCATGAAATAAACCATCTGCCGTTTCATCACCAATCTGCGACAGTTCAGTCGTTGGAAAGTGACGCGCAATCCCCGCACTCATGGTGCGATCCAGCGACAGATCGGACCCGTCTATGACATAAGGATAGGGAATTTCCTGACGCGAAGGACCGACGTCGATCGTCACCTCGTACTCTTTTTCCAGCATGGCCAGCTGTTCAGAGATGTAATGGCGCAGCAGAGCAGGGCGCGTCACCGTGGTGCTGTAACTGCCAGTATGGGTAAAGCGGCCCCAGGCTCGGGTGCGATTCTGCTGAGGCCCGTCGCCCTGCCACGTAATGCGTAGTTCAGGGTAAACAAACAGACCTTGCGCGCGGGCAACGGGATCGGGTAGCGAGCCTTCTTCCGTATAGGCCTTAATTGATGCGCGCAGAGCGTTGACGGCTTCATCATACATCTGCTCAAGCGTATCAAGTGCCTGCTGGCGTGTCAGATTTTTCCGTTGGGCTGGCATAACCTCTCCTTTAACGTTCTTACGACAATTTCCCCAAGCTTAGCGGGTTTAACGCAGGATTTGGTGAAGAATCTATGATCAAGCGCATTTTGCTGCCGCCAGTTATAGGCGAGGCTTAGCGCTTGTGCGTGGGTTTGCATCAAAATGCAGATAAACCTGACGCCTGCCTCCGCTTTTTGGTAAAGAAGAGGGCCGTTTCCGGGCATGATCGTGCGATGACATCGGCAACGCGATGATTCAACGAGGTGAGGAAAAAGGTAAAAAAAGTGTGTAACGATGATTTAACAGGAATGCAAAACGTTTTGCATATTTGCCCGCAGGCTACCATCATTAGAGTTCTTTCCCCGACTTCTTCATATTTGGTACTCCTTTGCAAAATCCCGGCGTAGCAGTGGTGCAGGCGATTAAGCGCACGGCGTGGTATCCCAAACGTCGTTCTTACCGCACGCTGTACTGGCGTGAAATTTCGCCTCTTGCAGTCCCGATCTTTTTTGAAAATGCCTGCGTGCTGTTAATGGGCGTGCTCAGTACCTTCCTGGTCAGCTGGCTGGGTAAAGAGGCGATGGCAGGCGTTGGCCTGGCTGACAGTTTTAATATGGTCATCATCTCCTTTTTTGCCGCCATCGATCTGGGCACCACGGTGGTGGTCGCTTTCAGTCTGGCAAGGCGTAATGGTAAACGGGCGCGTGCCGCTACGCGGCAGTCGTTGGCGATGATGACCATTTTGGCGCTAATTCTGGTCATTGCGATTGAGTTCTGGGGCCATCTGATTATTGACGCCATTGCCGGCGCTGCCGAACCGAAAGTAAAAGCGCTGGCGCTGAGCTATCTCCAGGTTTCGGCATGGAGCTATCCGGCAGCGGCCATCACGCTAATCGGCAGTGGCGCGCTGCGTGGGGCAGGGAATACCAAGATCCCGATGCTGATTAATGGCGGGATGAATATCCTCAATATCATGATCAGTAGCGTACTTATTTACGGCTGCTTTTCATGGGATGGACTGGGGTTTGTCGGCGCTGGATTAGGGTTAACCATCACCCGCTACATCGGCGCTTTCGCCATTATTTATGTGTTAATGATTGGATTTAATGCTTCGCTTAAAATCACGCTTTCCAGCTATTTTCGTCGCTGGAACAGCAGCATACTTTATGAAGTACTGAGCATTGGCGTGCCTGCCAGTATCGAATCTGTGCTGTTTAACGGCGGTAAATTGCTGACCCAGGTGTTTGTGGCTGGCATGGGCACCAATGAGATCGCGGGTAACTTTATTGCGTTTTCTGTTGCCTCGCTGATTAACCTGCCGGGTAACGCGCTTGGATCGGCTTCAACCATCATCACCGGAAAGCGGCTGGGTAAATACCAGGTATTTCAGGCTGAACGACAGGCGAAGCATGTTTTTTGGCTGGCAACCATTTGCCTGTCGTGCGTTGCGGCCCTGACCGTTCCGCTGGCGGGCTTGTTGGCACGTTTCTATACCAGCGATCCTGAAGTGATAAATGTCACGAAACACCTCATCTGGCTCAATGCCTTGTTTATGCCGATTTGGGCTGCGTCGTGGGTTTTACCGGCTGGGCTGAAAGGCGCGCGTGACGCACGTTACACGATGTACGTCTCTATGTTTAGTATGTGGTGTGCAAGGGTCGTGGCTGGCTATTTGCTGGGCATTGAACTGGGAATGGGCGTCATCGGCGTCTGGCTTGGCATGTTCCTCGACTGGACAGTGAGAGGGCTGTTTTTCTGGGGAAGGTTCACCAGCGGTAAATGGCTGAATAATTACCGTAAAATGATCGCGAAAGCCGGGCCATCCTAATTCCTTTTCCTGATTTGTTATCTCTGTCGCCGCTTTAACCCGGGTGGCGACGATAAATACTGTGCCATTCAACGCCTGAGTGATTTCAGGCCATACCGCTGTTCACATCGGGCCATTGGCACGTCCTGCGCTTGTGCAATCCACCGCGGCTTAGTCTCTGGCTGTATTAAAATCACTCACATTGCCTTTTATTGATCCAGCTTGCGGCTAAAACCAACACTGCTCCCCGATATATTACTTAAGATAATTCTTAATTTAGCAATACTTCAAATGGTTAACCTGTTGTATTTATTGTTTTTTTAATAAATGACACGCTTCGTGTTTTCTAAAAATTTGACTTAATTACGATCTCAGACTTAAGAAAATCAGCTTTAGGGCGCTTCGCTGGCCGTTTTATCCCTTTTTACCATGATTAAATATTCATACTTCTAATGTTTAATTATCTAAACGAAGCGGCTGGCAGGGCTAAATCGCGGTTTTTTATCGCCTCGATAGCATTTGGTTAACAAGTGCCTGAAGTTTGAGATAATACTATACATTAATATTTTTACTATTTAAGCTCGCTCGGGGCTGTGTTGAATTTTTTAAGGCATTATGTAAAGCTGTGTAAGATGTTAAGAAATGGAAAAGAACTTTACACAGGCGAGCAGGATGTTGAGGCTCGTGCGGTAGCTATGGTGCTGCAGTTTAATTTGTAAGCCATTGATTTATTGCCATTTGTGTGAGATCGACTGGAATTTAAGCAGGATGTTGCCATTCTCCCCACACTTATAACGATTAATCAGCCTTATTAAACTTAACGATTCAGCTTTATGAATCGGTTTTGCACAACGCTTAACCAGGCTGCCTTAATGACGTTTGCGTTTAGGAATTTGTCAGTTTGCTGAATGTTTAACCGCGAATTCAGCCGTCTTGTTCCGGTCATCAGGTTTCATGGGCAGTTTCACACCTGCTCACTCTCATCGAATAGAAAATTTTAAACTCACTACCTCATCTCATTCAGGCAAATTGTGTTGTTAATCAGTGTATTGGCTCCAGATGGCAGCCAGCATCGCTCGTTCTGCAACAGGGTTTGCTTAACACCGGCCAATGGCCACTTGTTTGGGTATTAATGGAACTAAATATGAAGAAAATGGTGAACTTTCGAATTGCATTAAGCCTGATGTTTGTCTTTGCTGTTGCAGGCTGTAAAACACCGCCAAAAATGACTGATGACACAATGGTGAGCAGCACCGTTGATGGCACAACCCTGATTCATCGTCATGCCGTTGCTGCGCCGGCGCAGTTCTCCGCATTAAATGAATCCTATCGCGCTTTATATCCTGCATCGGTCATGACGCGTCCGGACTTCGGCGGCAAAGTCGTCGAAACCCTGAAAACAGGTGAAACCTACACCGTTGTGGGTCAGGTTGAGAATAACTGGCTGGCATTAGGTGAAGAAGCGCAGGCTGAAGCGCCACCAGCAGCCAGCGATGCCAAAGCCACTGACAGCAAAGCGGCACAGGCTCAGGCCACAACCAGCGCGATAAAAGTTGTTGGTTATGTCCCTTTCCGCGCCGTGGTGAAAAGCGATTTGTACGATCAGACCGTTAAAGCCGATCAGCCGAAACGTCGTGCGCGTGCCGCCGCCAAGAAAAAAACCTGTGTTTCTGTAGATGGAAACAGCCAGGCGTGCCAGAACAAGAATAACGGTACCTGGATCATTAACTAAGTCAGGGGCAGGGAGGGACAGAAATGGCACAAACTTACTTTCGCGTTGGCCTGGCAAAATGGATCTGGCCCTTCCTGCTGCTTCTGCTAACGGCATGCAGTAGCAGTAAGCCTGATATCGCGCGATACAACCTGCACTTTCAGGCTCATCCTTCCATCAATTCGGGCGCACCTCTCAAAGTCCGGGTGATGTTGCTGACGTCTGATGCAGAATTTATGTCCGCCGACTTCTTCACTTTGCAGAATCAACCCGCTACCGCACTGGGAAATACGCTACTCAACAATCAGCAGTTTTTCCTGATGTCCGGTCAGCTCAGTAAAACGCTGAGTGCCAAAAGCCTTCCCGACGCGCGCTTTATCGGCATCATGGCGGAATATCAAAAGCTGGATGGCAAGGTGTGGCGACTTGCGCTGCCTTTCCCAGACAGTGACAGCAGCTCGTTCTGGCAGTTCTGGAAAAGCAATGATGGTGAGTTAAACGCCAACATTATCGTTGACGATGCCGGCATGCGTCCCGTTAAGCAATAAAACCGTCTTCAAAGGATGATTATGAACAGAGCCGAAAAGGTTGTTTGGGCGGAAGGGATGTTTTTACGTCCTCACCATTTCCAGCAGGCAGAAAACTTTCTGCAAAGCTCGCTGCGTGAATGGGGCCAGTCGCAACGCCCTTATGTTTGGGGATTTTTCGATCTCGAATTTGATGAAGCGCTGTTGCGGCAGGGTAAACTGGCACTGAGCGCCGCCAGTGGATGCCTGCCGGATGGAACGTTTTTTGCCTTCAGTCAGCCACAACACGGCCCTGCGCCGCTGGACGTCCCCAGCAATACCGACCGCGCCAAAGTGGTTTTGGCCATTCCCGCTCGCCGCAATGGTCGCGAGGCGGTGACGTTTCAGGACGCGCCTGATTCGCTGGCTCGCTATCTGGCCTGGGAAGCGGAAGTTGAAGATGACAATGCGCAGGCTGTCGGAACGGCCACCGTTCAGTTTGGCAAGCTGCGCCTCCGCTTGATGCTGGAGCAGGATCTCACGGCGGAATGGACGGCGATGGGCGTTGCTCAGATCGTTGAAAAGCGCAGCGACAACCATATCCGTTTAGACAATGATTATATCCCTCCCACGTTAACCCTTGCTGGCAGTCGTCCGCTTCAGAGCATGATGACCGACCTGCACGGCATGATTCAACAACGTAGCCAGCAGCTGAGCCAGCGCGCACCCGGAACGGGCCGCTTTAACAGCGCGGATATGGTTGATTTTATGCTGCTGGCGTTGCTTAACCGCCAGTTGGGCCTTCATGCGCATCTGCAGCATCTGCCGCTATTACATCCTGAAACCCTCTACAGCCACTGGCTGCAGCTGGCTGCTGAGCTGGCAACGTGGACAGAGGCGCGTACGCCGGATGCTTTCCCTCTCTATGACCACGACGACCTGCAGGGCTGCTTCTCCCGCCTGACGCTATTGCTCCGTCAAGGCCTGTCGCAGGTGATGGAAGAGAGCGCCATTCAGTTGCCGCTGACGCAACGCTCACACGGCCTGAATGTGGCGACCGTGCCGGATAACAGCATGGTGCGTGAATTCGGTTTTGTGCTGGCCGTAAAAGCAAACGTCCCGGCCGACGCGCTGAAAACGCATTTCCCGGCGCAGATGAAAGTCGCCCCCGTCACCAAAATTCGCGATCTCGTCCAACTGCAGCTACCGGGCCTTGCCCTGAAAGCCATGCCGGGTGCGCCACCGCAGATCCCATGGCACGCAGGATACAGCTATTTTGAGCTGGATAAGAACAGCGAGCTATGGCAGGAGATGGAGCGATCGGGTGCCTTCGCGCTGCACCTTGCCGGTGAGTTTCCGGGCCTGAACATGGAGTTCTGGGCCATTCGCAGTCAGTCAGAATAATTCAAACTGAGCAGGCATGATGCAGGAACAAAATAAACCGAACAGTGATGCTTTTCAGCAGGATCTTAGCCACCAGAATAGTTTGGTGGCTGCAGCGAATCCGCTGATTAACGCGATTCCACAGATTCGTCACTCCGTCTCCCATGACGATCCCGCACGTTTACGTCAACAGCTTATTGACCAGATCCGCCGTTTCGAGCTGGCCTGCCAGCAGTCCGGACTGAGCTATGAGGTGATCGTTGGCGCGCGCTATTGTCTGTGTACGGCGCTTGATGAAGCCGCAGCACTGACGCCCTGGGGAAGCCGTGGCGTGTGGACCAGTAATGGCTTACTGGTCACCTTCCACAACGAAACCTGGGGCGGGGAGAAATTCTTCCAGCTGCTGGCGAAACTGTCGCAAAACCCGCGTCAGCACATCCTGTTACTGGAGCTGATCTATTTCTGCTTACTGCTTGGTTTTGAAGGGCGCTATCGGGTTCTGGATAATGGACGCTCGCAACTGGATACGATTAAACAGCGTCTGTTGCAGATGATCAGGAGCGTCAGGGGCAGCTTTGCCGCCGCCTTGTCGCCGCATCCGACCGATCAGCCGGTTCTGCGTAAACTCTGGCGCCCCATGATTCCGCTGTGGGCCTGTGCGGCTCTGGCGGGCCTGGCTGCCTGCCTGTTCTATATCGTGCTGAACTGGCGTCTGGGGGATTACACCTCGCCCGTGCTGGCCAAAATCTACCAAACGACGCTGCCAGAAGTGCAGATTCGTAATCCGGCACCGCCGCCGCCGCCGTCACTGAACCTGAAGTCATTCCTGAAACCTGAAATCGACGAAGGCCTGGTGGCCGTGCGCGATGAGGCAGATCAAAGTGTGGTGACGCTGAAAGGCGATGGCTTGTTCGCATCCGGTTCGACAGAGGTTCGCGGACGTTATGATGCCGTTATCCAGCGTGTAGCTGAAGCCATGAATAACGTCAGCGGGAAAATCCTGGTGGTGGGCTACAGCGATAACGTACCGATTCGCAGTGCCCGATTTGCCTCCAACTATGAGCTGTCTCTGGCCCGTGCCCAGTCTGTTCAGACGCTGTTACAAAAACAGCTGGCAAAACCATCACGCGTTAAAGCGGAAGGGCGGGGTGAAACGCATCCGTTGGTGCCGAATACCAGTGCAGAAAATCGCGCGCGTAATCGTCGTGTTGAAATTACGCTGCAGGTTGCACCTGATACGACGCAAGCTGAAGTTAACGGCCTGGCGAGAGGGAACTAATCCATGCTGAATGTACTATTTGCGGTACTGACCAGCCGTCTGGCCTGGGGCTTTGTCGGTATCACCGCACTTTCGTTTATTATCTGGGTCATTGGCCCGGTGTTCTCGATTGTGGACTCCCGTCCGTTGGAGTCAGAACAGAACCGCGTAATCAGTATTGCGCTGCTCTATGTTGTCTGGGGCCTGAGCCAGGCGATTCCGCGTGTCTATAACTACTGGCTCAACCGTAAGCTGATGTCCAGCCTGGAAACCAGCAAATCGGATACGCCGGAAGAAGACCGCAAGCGACTGACCAGTGAAGATCAGGTGCTGGCCAGCCGCTTCTCTGAAGCGACTGAGATGCTGAAAAAAGCACACTTCCAGCGGCAGAGCAGCAAAGGTGCGCCTTTCTGGGCGCAGCGCTTCAGTCATCAATATCTCTATCAACTGCCCTGGTACATGATCATCGGCGCGCCAGGTGCCGGTAAAACCACCGCTCTGGTGAATTCCGGCTTGCAGTTCCCACTGGCGGACAAGTTCGGTAAGGCTGCGCTACGTGGGATCGGCGGGACGCGTAACTGTGACTGGTGGTTTACTAACGAAGCCGTGCTGCTGGATACGGCGGGGCGCTATACCACGCAGGAGAGCCAGCAGGAGCGCGATGCCGGCGAATGGCATCAGTTTCTCGACCTCCTGCGTAAATACCGTGGCCGTCAGCCGGTTAACGGCGTCATCGTCACCTTGAGCGTGGCAGACCTGTTATCACAGTCGCCCGAGGCCATGCGCAATCAGGCCGTGGCGCTGCGTCAGCGTCTGATGGAGTTACACGATCGGCTCGGTATTCGCTTTCCGGTGTATGTCCTGGTCACCAAAACCGACCTGTTAAAGGGGTTCCGCAGCTATTTTGCCAGCCTGGATAAGGCACAGCGCGAGCAGATTTGGGGTTTTACCTTTCCGTGGGCCAAAGCATCAACGGCTGAATTTGAACTCAGCAGCCAGTTTCAGCAGGAATATTCGCTGCTGCAGCAGCGCCTGGATGCCGGACTTGCCGATGTACTGCTGGCGGAAAGTGATGCCCAGGCACGTGCCGAAAGCTACCTGTTTCCACAGGAGTTTGCGGCATTGCGCCCTCAGTTGGCTGAGGCGCTGGATATTCTGTTTGCGCGTTCCGATTTCGAAACGCAGTTCGCCCCGCGCGGCATCTACTTTGCCAGCGGTACGCAGGAAGGCTTACCCTTTGACCGCGTAATGGGTGAACTCACGCGCGCCCTGCATCTGCCAGGCCAGCAGCAGAGTGAGTCGGGCAGTTGGGACAAAGTGGATAAAGACGCGCCGATCCCTCAAAACAAAGGGCAGAGCTTTTTCCTTAAGGGCGTGCTGGAAAATGTCATCTTCCAGGAGTCCGGTCTGGCCGGCAGTAACCGCTGGTGGGAGCTACGTAACCGCGTGGGCCTGTGGTCGGGTTATCTGGCGTTACTGGTTATCGTACTCATTGCCGGTGCACTGTGGCTGGTGAGCTATAACAAAAACAAAACCTACCTGCAGGAGATGGCGGCGAAAAGCCCCCAGGTCGAGCAGCTCGGTGACAAGTTACAAAAAGAGGTGAACGGCAACCTCTTTGCACTGGTGCCTTACCTCAATACGCTGCTGCACCTGCCTGAAAGCGCCTCCTTTTCTCTGGAGCATCCGCCGCTCACGCGCCGGATGGGGCTGTATCGCGGAACGGAAGTCAGTGATGCGACCCAGGCCTTGTACGAAAGGGCGCTGAAACAGCTGCTGATGCCGCAGGTTGCGCAGAATATCACCCGCTGGTTACGCAATGATACGGGAAGTGACGCTGACTACAGCTATGAGGCGCTTAAGGCTTATCAGATGCTGTACCAGCCAAAACACTATGACGGTAAGTTTCTTCAGGCGTGGATGATGTTAAACATCTCACGTGAATTGCCGCAGGACGTGACTCAGGCTGAGGTGAAACAGCTGGCGTGGCACCTGCAACAGCTACTGGAAACGCAGATTCAGTCCTCGCCCTATGCGAAGGATGATGCGCTGGTAAAGCGCGAGCAGGCGCTGATTAGTCAGATGCCGCTGTCACAGCGCGTTTACGGACGCCTGAAACGCCTGCTGGAACGCGATGGCTCAATGTCACCGGTTACCTTGTCCGCGCTGGGTGGACCGCAAAGTGAACTGGTGTTTTCCCGTAAAAGCGGTAAGTCTGTCAATGAAGGTGTTTCCGGGCTCTTTACGCCAGACGGCTACTGGAACCATGTGGATAAACAGATCGCGCCGGTCACGGATGCGCTCTACAAAGACGATATCTGGGTGCTGGGTGCAGAGACGGCCCATGAAGACAGCAAACAAACCGACCTTGCGGTGCGCCAGCTCTATATTCAGGATTACATCCGCCAGTGGGAACAGTTTCTCAGCGATATTCAACTCAACAGCAGCGCCGATTTGACCCAACGTATTAATACGGCGCGCCTGCTGTCAGGGAATCATTCGCCGCTGCGGCAGTTAGTGATTAACCTGAGCAAACAGCTCACGCTCACCCGGGCGCAGCCTGAAGACAAGAATGCCAAAGATACGGCCGCGTCATCGGATAACAGCGCCACACGAACGCTGCAGGCACTGTTTACCTCGCCGCGCGCAAACGGCGAGCAGGCGGTGGTGCAGCAAACGCCCGAGCAGGCGGTGACCGCGCACTTTGCACCTGTCATCGAGCTGGCACAGCCGTTACAGCAGGGCAGTAAGGTCCTGGCCGTTGATGATTTTCTTAAGCAAATCGACGATCTCTATCGCTATCTCACTGCCGTGCAGGATGCCGCGAATAGCGGTATGCCACCGCCGGCGAGTGATGCCATTAGCCGTTTGCAGGCCAGCGCCGGACGTTTGCCCGGTTCACTGCAAAATATGGTGTCAGGCATGGCAGTGGGCGCCAGCAGCGATGCACAGCGTCGCGACATGGATAACGTTCGCAAGCGTATCACCATGGAAGTCGGCAGCTTCTGCCGTCAGGCGATAGCAGGCCGTTACCCGCTGGTTCGCAATGCACGCAGCGAAGTCACGCCTGATGACCTGGCGCGCATGTTTGCGCCGGGAACCGGACTGATGGACAGCTTCTTCCGCGATAATCTGGCCAGCAAAGTGGACACCACGCGCGCGGCATGGCGTTTCACGCCCGGCATTGATGGCAAAACCTTGCCAGGTGGCGAAGCCTTGCTGCGTCCTTTCCAGCAGGCGCAGTCGATTCGCGACGCCTTCTTTGCCAATGGGGCCACTACGCCATCCTTCCGCGTCACGTTACGGACGGTGAAGATGGATAACGATATCCTGAATATGACGCTGGATGTCGATGGACAGATTTTGCGCTACAGTCATGGACCACAGGCAGTGCAGTTAGTGAGTTGGCCCGGACCAGGTGGAACCAGTCAGGTGCGCATGCAACTGGGGCTAACGAACGGCACGACCTCAACCCTGACCACCAGCGGCCCATGGGCGCTTAATCGCTTCTTTGATCGCGCACGGGTGACGTCGGTAGGTGGACTGACTCGCGAAGCCAGCTTTAGTGTGGACGGCCATAATGTGACGCTGTCATTCACGCCAGGCAGCATTCGTAATCCTTTCCAGCTACCCGCATTTAGCTGTCCCTGAAACAGGACCTGACTATGACCCATTACGCAGCACCTGGCTGGTACGGCAAACTGCCTAGTTCGGGTGATTTTGTTAAACGACGCTTTCCAGATACCTTGCAGCGCCAGTGGTCTAACTGGTTTCAGGTGGGATTGCACCACTGGAAGACCAGTGCTGAAGGCGAAAATGCGCCTTCTCGGGCTTTTCTTAAAGCCCCGGTGTGGAATTTTGTGGTACCACCGATGTTGGGCACGCAACTGATTCAAATGGGCTGTCTGACGGCCGCACGCGATAGCGTGGGTCGTCATTATCCCCTCTGTGCCCTCCGCTATTTTACCCCAGCGGAGTGGATGCCTTTGTTGCTGACGCGTTCAGGCGACTGGTATCACCAGATGGGAAATACCTTATTGCGGGCGGTTCAGGATGGCGGTACGCCCGAACAGTTCGATCAGGCGCTGTTGAGCATTCCGCTGCCGCAGCCTCAGCAGGATGAGGCGTCATCAGATATTCTGGCGGTGATCGGCAACGGTGAACAGGATTCAACACTGAGCTGGCATCTGCCGTCCCAAAGCTTTGATCCGCAGTTCCAGACCAGTTTCTGGTGGACGAATCAGAGCGACGGTTTTCCGCTTTATACCCATGTCCACAGTGGAAACTTAACCGCGCAGTTATTTTCCCTGTTGTTTGATCCGGCAGGCGGTGCAAAGCCGGGACGAAACGGACTTTATCCCCCGATGTTTGAATCCTGAGGCGAAGCGGATGAGTATTGATATTGACACGTTGCTGATACCGGTAAGCCACGATAATCCGTGCGGTGAAAACCTGGAGTACGACGCGGACTTTCAGGCGATGGAGCAGGCCAGCGTGGGAAAAGCCGAACAGCAGTTCGGTAACACCATTATTCCGGCTGAGCCAGCGGACTGGAACAAAGTTGAAAAGCTCGCGCTGGAACTGATGAGCCGCAGCAAAGACCTGCGTGTCATGCTGACCCTGACACATGCCTGGACGCGCCTGAAAGGGTTACCGGGCTATGCACAGGGCCTGCAACTGATTGAACAGGCGATGTTGCAGTTCTGGGAACCGCTCTGGCCTCGCCTTGAAGAAGACGGCGAGCACGACCCGTTTTACCGCATCAACGCGCTGGCTGTGCTGGGCGACCAGTCGGCACTCACGGCCGCCGTTCGTCAGTCATGGCTCATGCGCTATGCGTCCGACGGTATTACGCTGCGTGATGCTTCGGCGCTGTGTGACGGCAGTAAAACAGAGGTGCCAGATTATCCGGGTGGACTGCCGCGTCTGAATGACGAACTGGCACGAGGGGAACAACCGGGCATCGCAGCGATTCAAAACATTGCCGAGCGTTTGCAAAATATTCGCCGCATCGTGATTGAAAAGCTGGATGAAACGGCCTTGCCGGATATGAGTCAGCTGCAACGCAGCATGGCAATGCTGAATGAGCGCTGTCAGGCCACGGATATGGAATCGTTACACTCCCTGGCGGCGGCGATGCAATCCGCACCCGCAACGGAGCAGCAGCCCAGCGTCGCTGCACCACGTGCGGCTACCGACTGGCGCAGTGCCCAACTGAATTCGCGGGCAGAAGCCCAACTTATGCTGGAAAAAGTTAAACAGTACTTTAGTCAGCATGAGCCGAGCCACCCGGCACCGCTGATGATTGACAGGGTACAGCGCCTTATCGAACTCGATTTTATGGACATCATTCGCGATCTCGCGCCCGATGGTGTGCATCAGTTAGAAAACATTTTTGGACGCCGCGACTAAGCTAACAGTCAAGCCTTTACGCAGCGAGACCTGCGCGCCTCCTGCGAGCCTATACCCGCGCATTATTTATGGAGAGAACCATGCCAACAATGAAGTCCAGTGGGCAGAAATTTATCGCCCGCAATCGCGCGCCACGCGTTCAGATTGAATATGACGTGGAAGTCTATGGCGCAGAACGTAAAATTCAGCTGCCATTCATCATGGGTGTTTTAGCCGATTTAGCCGGTAAACCGCTGGAGCCGCAGGCCAGCGTTGACGACCGTAAATTCATGGAAATCGACATCGACAATTTCGATGAGCGTATGAAAGCCATGAAGCCACGTGCGGCATTCCAGGTAGACAATACGTTGAACGGTGACGGCAAACTGAACATCGATCTGACCTTCGAAAGCATGGACGATTTTTCTCCTGATGCCATTGCCCGCAAAGTCGATCCACTAAACAGCCTGCTTGAAGCACGTACCCAGCTCTCCAACCTGCTGACCTATATGGACGGCAAAAACGGCGCCGAAGAGCTGATCGGCAAGATTTTACAGGATCCGACACTGCTGCAGGCGCTGTCACACGTGCCTAAGCAAACGGATGCCCCTGAAGGTAAGGAGGAGCAGTAATGAACCAGACTTCTCAACAACCACAATCGCAGGGCGGCGCCAGCTTTAGTCAGGATGAATTCAGCGCGTTACTGAACAAAGAATTTCGTCCTAAAAGCGACCAGGCACGCGAAGCTGTAGAAAGCGCGGTAAAAACCCTGGCGCAGCAGGCGCTGGAAAACACCGTGACCATGTCCAGCGATGCCTACCGCACCATTCAGGCGCTGATCGCTGAGATTGACGAAAAGCTGTCTCAGCAGGTTAACCAGATTATTCATCACGAAGAGTTTCAGAAGCTGGAAAGCGCCTGGCGTGGTCTGAGCTATCTGGTGAATAACACCGAAACTGATGAGATGCTCAAGATTCGCTTTATGAGCATCTCCAAGCAGGAGCTGAGCCGCACCCTGAAACGCTATAAAGGCGTGGGCTGGGATCAGAGCCCGCTGTTCAAGAAAATCTACGAACAGGAATATGGCCAGTTTGGTGGTGAACCTTTTGGCTGCCTGGTGGGCGACTACTATTTCGATCACAGCCCGCAGGACGTCGAGCTGCTGGGCGAAATGGCGCGTATCGGTGCTGCAGCACACTGTCCGTTTATCACCGGGACAGCCCCAAGCGTAATGCAGATGGAATCCTGGCAGGAACTGGCGAATCCACGCGATCTGACCAAAATCTTCCAGAATACCGAATATGCTGCCTGGCGCAGCCTGCGCGAGTCTGAGGACGCCCGCTATCTGGGCCTGGTGATGCCGCGCTTCCTTTCTCGCTTGCCTTACGGTATTCGCACCAACCCCGTGGACAGCTTTGATTTTGAAGAGCAGACCGACGGTTCCGACCACAGCAACTACAGCTGGACCAACGCGGCTTATGCCATGGCGGCCAACATCAACCGTTCGTTCAAAGAATACGGCTGGTGTACATCCATTCGCGGCGTGGAGTCGGGTGGGGCGGTTGAAGATCTGCCTTGCCACACGTTCCCAAGCGATGACGGCGGCGTAGACATGAAATGCCCAACGGAAATCGCCATCAGCGATCGCCGCGAAGCCGAGCTCGCGAAGAATGGCTTTATGCCGTTAGTTCACCGCAAAAACTCTGACTTTGCCGCCTTTATCGGCGCCCAGTCGCTGCAAAAACCTGCGGAGTACCACGATGCTGACGCCACCGCCAATGCGCGTCTGGCAGCGCGGCTGCCTTATCTGTTCGCCTGCTGCCGTTTCGCTCACTATCTGAAGTGTATTGTGCGCGACAAGATTGGTTCCTTCCGCGAGCGCGACGAAATGGAACGCTGGTTGAACGACTGGGTGATGAACTATGTCGATGGTGACCCGGCTAACTCTTCTCAGGAAACCAAGTCTCGTAAGCCGCTGGCTGCTGCAGAGGTGAATGTGGAAGAGCAGGAAGACAACCCAGGTTATTACGCCGCGAAATTCTTCCTGCGTCCGCATTACCAGTTGGAAGGGTTAACCGTTTCGCTGCGTCTGGTATCGAAACTGCCTTCGCTGAAGTCGAACGAAAACTAATCGTTGAAACGCTAAGCACGCTCTTCGGAGCGTGCTTGTTGCGAGCAAATGCACTAAAGCATGAAAACATGCCGTATATAAAACAATGGCTGATGTATGTCGTCCCTCACACTTTGATTATGCTGATGAAGCGGAATAAACCTTTTCCTAAAGTGATGTCTTTGGCGAATGGCTGGAAGCTTTCATCATAGATTTATCAGTATAATGATCGACCTGTGTTTAAAATATAAAAACGTCGACTTTGGCGAGCTGAAAATTATTTGGGCTTCTTTAATCGTTTTTTTTGACTTTGTTCCAGCAGAGTAATTTTCTTGAAACAAAGTGCGCAACATAATCGGGTTGCCCCATAATTGTCATGGCTTTTTGCACAATGACATTAATTTGAAATACGAATACAGCAAAAAAATCTCCTGCTATAGCGGTTAATTGTGGTGGGATACTTCGGAGAGCCTGTAGCAACCTCCCGAGTCGAGGCAAAAGTAAAATATGGACTGTTTTATTCAGCCCCATGCTTTTCTCTTTGCCATATAGATGCTTTTTCGAAAGCGACAACTTTTTCCATAACGAAGAGTAAATATTATGGCTATTGATATGTATTTGAAGGTAGACGGTATTACTGGTGAATCTAAAGATTCAAACCATACCGGCTGGATTGATATTACCTCTTTCTCCTGGGGCGCTAATCAGCCGGGTAATATGAGCGTGGGCGGCGGCGGCGGTGCTGGTAAAGTAAACTTCAACGACCTGCACATTAATGCCAAAATCGACAAGGCTGTCACTGCGCTGTTGAAAAACTGTGCCAGTGGTAAGCACGTCACTAAGGTTGAAGTTTCAGTTTGCAAGGCTGGCGGTACGCAAATCGAGTATACCCGCATCACCCTGGAAGACGTGCTGGTCACCAACGTACAGTTCGTGGGCTCTGAGCACGACGATACGCTGGGCGTAACCTATGCATTCCAGGCTGCGAAAGTGAAACAGCAGTACTGGGAGCAGAGTTCTTCCGGTGGCAAAGGTGCAGAAAGCAGCGCTGGCTGGAATATCAAAGAGAATAAAGAAGCGTAATGGAATGCGCCTCCATCTGGAGGCGCACTTTCATATGATCTGTTAAGGCTGGATCAAGAGGGATTTTACGTGACTACAATACAGATAAGCCAAGGTGTTGGCATCAGACAACCAAATAAACCACAAGATGTTAAAACCGTTCAATCATTACTAAACGCCAATAAGGCTATTACCTCTCCTGGTAATGAATTAAAAGTTGATGGTTTCATGGGCGAAAAAACCATTGATAAAATAAAAGTTTTTCAGGAGAAGGTTGTTGGACTCCGTAACCCTGACGGTATTATTTCTCCCCAAGGTCCTACGATGCGTAGACTGCATGGAAATATCACTCCAGCCAGCAATATTAAGTTAAATCTTGACACCACGGCATCTGCAGTGACTGATGAAATGTATATCAGTATGGCGAAAGCATTAAATTGTGAGCCAGCAGCAATAAAAGCCGTAGTGATGTCGGAGACGAAGCAAAGTCCATTCGATTCATCTGGTCGGCCGACCATTTTATATGAAAGACATTATTTCAGCAGATTGACCAATAACAAATATGATGCAACTCACCCTGATATATCGGGGAAAAGATATGATCACTACGGTAAATTTAGCGAGCAATACGATAAGTTAAATAAAGCCATAGCACTTGATCGTGCAGCTGCACTTCAGTCAGCTTCTTGGGGAGCATTCCAAATTATGGGAAGTAACTATGTTACTTCAGGTTATGCGAATATTGAAGAGTTTGTCAAAGGAATGAATACTATTCCGGGGCAAGTATACGCTTTTGTAAATCATGTTTCTCATACACCCATGCTCTTGAATGCAATCCGTACTAAAAACTGGGCAAGTTTTGCAAGACATTATAATGGTAGTGATTATAAAAAGAATAACTATGATGTTCACTTATCACAAAATTATGACCGGGCTCTACATAATTAATTAAGGGTTTTATAAAAAATGAAAATTATCAATTTAGTTCTGTCATTACTTGTTATCAGTCCTTTAGCAAATGCTTCAGTAACCCTTTCTAAACCTCATTCCAGTGATTACGAAAAAAGTATTGTTCAAGAGGCTCAGCATGCAGGCCTTGAGCGAGTTGAATTAGATAAAGCTCAAACCTTCGATTTAGTAAAAGATGGCAAAGTATTAGGCACTCTTGTGCAAGGCAAAGGATGGATAAGACAAGTTCAACCTGTGTGTTTTATTGCCTGGACTAAGGATAGCAAAAAATCTGATCAATTTATTCAGACAATCGGTCAGGGGGATTGGGAAACTGTGGGTTGCCATAAAGTTGATTCAGTTGGTCTGATTTCAAAAAAAGACGATCCTGCTACAAAAATCGCGGTTATTTATACAACCGAAGCTCCTGATCACTATGGTAATGATTACTACATCTTGGGATTAAAAGATGATAGTGACAGCGTATACTACGACCAAGGTGCTACTGAGAAGTTTCAAAATTCATATATTAAAAATCTCTCTCAACTTCGTAAGGCTTATCAGAAGTAGATTTTTTAATGAAGCCTCTTTAGCAAACAGAAGGAGGCTTTATACTTATTTAAATGAAGAGGTAAAAAAGAATCAACAAGCTAAAAAAGTTTTTTACAGCCAATTATGAATTTAAAAATAAATGTCTTTTCTGTATCTCACTCTCAGGCGTCCATCATGCAGAGAACCGGCTTTTTTTTACTTTTTATCGCTTCGCTGGTTATGCCGTTACTGTGTTCTGCTGAACAGGGACGTGTTTTAAAACTTGATGGTAATTGGAAAGTTGAACATGTTTATGTTAACGAAGATTCCACTTCTACAAACCTGATGGCGCTAATTTCTGATGACCCGACGCTGAGAGAACGTATTTTTGAATTCACTCCGGATATAATAAAAACGTCAATACCAACAGCTAGTCACTGTGACTTGCCAGATTATGATTCCATGGACGTGACATCAATAAACTCTTTGATGAGCAGGACGACAGAAGGGCAGCTCTCCGATCCGGCTAAAAGCTATGCTCTTCCCATCAAAGGAACGTTAGAAATTCGTCCTTATCGCATTCATTGTCAGAATGGAAAAATCACCCTGTCGGGTGAAAATAGCGAACACTGGCTTGTAAAACTTGATGAAGAGTCAATATTCCTGAACTGGGATAACCAGTCTTATCTTTTACTAAAAAAACTCGCTAACAATGCCAAATTGCAACCTTCGTTCGCCTGCGCAAGAGCTACAAACGACAGTGAAAAATCCATCTGTCATGATTCGGATCTGTCCTCCTGGGATGTAAGCGTGGCCGAGGCATACAATGTGGCGTTAAAGCAAATTGTGAATACAGGGGTTGATGTCAAATCACGTTCAGTCGAGCTCCGTCAAACACAGAAACGCTGGCTTGACGAAAGAAATGCGTGTTCTGTTAATCCAGCATGTCTTAAGAAAAAAATGCAAGATCGTGTTGATGAACTCGTTGAGTTGGCAAAGCAATGAAATGATCAGTGCCTGTTTAAGTGAGTCTTTTAAGATAAGCGAGCGCGCTTTCTTTACCTTAATACGCTTGTTGATGAGATGAGATCTGTAACTTTCGGAGTCGAGTGAGTAATGAAAATTTACGCAGCGTTTTTCGTGGCTTCAATCGCTGTTTTTTCAGCTTCCTGCTTCGCAGAAACACCGTGTTCTAAAACAAGTAATGATGTCGAGCTATATCAATGTTCTGTTAAATACAAAAGCCAGGCTGAAAAAGAGTTAAATCACGAATAGGGTCTTGCAAGAGAGCGCATTGTAAAAATGTACGGCTCCTAAAAAAAACTGGGTGAGCAGTATGCCGGGATTATGGTTGATACGCAGCGTAATTGGCTTAAATGCAGGAATGGTCAATGTCATCTTGAAGCTTTTGCTGCAGAAGAAGGCAGTAATCCATATGCTGTCACAACGAATCTCTGCATTTATAGAATGGATACTGAGCTTACGGCCGTACTTAAACTGCTGCCATACTGATTTTTTAACAGGCTGATATGACGTTATAGTGGTGCAATGATATTTTCATCATTTAAGTGGTCATTACGTCAATGGATACATAAAATATTATGCGCTATGTACTAATGTTTATATCGCTGTTAACCCCTTTTCACGTATTGGCTGCGCTTTCCCTTGCTCCTATAGCAGATACGCCCTATCAGAAAAGTATTTATAAATTATCGTCTGATAAAGGCATTCAGGGCGGTTCTCCAGTTCCACACCAAAGTTTTCATCTGGTTAATGAAGGCAAAGTTCTGGGCAGTTTTATTGCCGGGCAGGGTTTCGACTCACAAGATAAGGACGTGTGTTTTGTCGCCTGGTCAAACAACGCTCACCAGGCAGAGCGTGTTTTACCAACAATTGGATTCGGTGACTGGGAAGCGGAAACATGTCATGCGACTCGCTCTGTCGGTATGCTCGATGAAAAAGATAATAAAGTCATCATCGCGGTGATATATGACGTTGCGTCTCCCAATACGACAGCACAGGAAGCCATTATCGTTTCTGTCGACCTGACCAATCACTCGATCATTATCAATGAGCCGCTGACGAGGAAAATTGGAGCTTCAGGAGCAAAATCGATCAAGGAACTGCGAACCCTTTACAGGACAATGCCCTGAGTTGCGCCTTGCCCTAATAGGCGAGTTCCTCACCGTAGTCTGACATCAGTTAAACAATGCGCTTTTACATCTTTAAAACAGGTCAATATAAAAAATGAAGATATCTTTTTTGGGATGTGCGACTTTTATCATGTTTGGTTTTTCTTCCGCCGTTTACGCCCTTGATGACTGCGCTAAAAAGACCAGTGATGCCGATGTGTTTAGCTGTGCCGAGAATAACCGGGCACATGCAGAAGACGATTTAAATCAGGCCTACGGGGCGACGAAAAAACGTATCGAACATGTTTTTCAAAGTGAACCTCAAGCTAAAAAGAACTACCAGAACCTGTTTATTCAATCCCAGCGTCACTGGTTAGCCTACCGTGACGAGCAGTGCCAGTTATATGCGCATCCCGCAGATAAAGGCAGCAATGCGCACACCGTATTTAATAACGAGTGCGTCGCCAGGCTTGATGAGTTACGCACGAAAGAATTATCAGAAATGCCCTACGATTAACTTTCACGGATGGCTATCTGCAACATTAGGGTTGCGTTTATCTTCCGTACCATTGACTACGCTTCTATATCCCGCCTTTCTCCCCGAGAGACGCGCGATATAGATGTCGAACAGCTAACCGCAGGAATCCGTGATGCGCTTTACGATAATAACCGCTAAACCCGGCCATGAACCGCCGCAAATCAGTTTCGATTTTCTTCCTCCAGGCGGCACTATTGGTCGAGGCGTGGATAATAATCTGATATTGCCCGACGACGATCGCACTATTTCTCGCCTGCAGGCTATCGTGCATATTACTGCAGAGGGTGAATGTCGCCTGACCAACCGCGGTAACGTTACGCGCGTGCTGCTGAATGACATCCCGCTTGAACGTGGACGTCAGGTGGAGTTGCAGGACGGAGATATTCTCGGCATCGACGACTATCGCCTGCTGGTTAACGATCTTAATGGCGAGCAGCAATCGCAGCAGCCTCCGTTGACCGCTGCAGCCGCACCTAAGCCGCAGCCCGTACCCAATGCGGTCCCTGTACAGGCGCCGGCTGCCAGCACGGCTGCCATTCCCAGCGAGATCTGGGACAGCCTTGCCAAAGAGTTTTCAATTTCTGATGATTTATCGAAACGTAAAAGTGCTGCGCCAGAAATGCCGGAGGCAAATCCGTTAACCTCTACAGCGGCAAACCGTAATCCCGAAGATCCGCTGGCTCAGTTAATGAGCGATAAACCGCTGGATATCGGTCAACAACCTAAGACAAGCAGCCTGTTTGATGAAGAGGATGCACTGTTTGCTCAGGAAAGCATTTTTGATGACCGCACGCCCAGCACCTTGTCGGCAAAACAAAATGCGCAAGGGCAGCCCAAAATAGAGGAAACCTCCACAGACGTGGACCCGTTAAATCTGTTTGGCAGCCAGACCACGCCGGACCCGCGTCATCATGACGATCCGCTGGGGTTAATGATGAGCGGTGCCGTGCCGCTGGCTCAGCCAGATATGCCGGTTTCGCAACCTGTGGCTGCGCCATCGCAGCCGAAAGAAAACCATCAGTCTGCACCCTTGCAGCCGAAAGAAAACCATCAGTCTGCACCCTTGCAGCAGAAAGAACTCCATCAAGCGGCGCCATTACAGCCGCAAGAAAATCACCAGCCGATGCCAGATATCCTGGATACTGCACCGGTTGAGTTGGCTGATTTAAGCAGTTCACCGCTGTTTGATCACACTGAAACGCAGGTCACTCACGATCCCGCTTTCGATCCTCAACCGCAGCCTGCCCAGCCTGAAGGAGCGCAAAGCCCGATTGATTACGGCGGCATTACCTTGCCAACACCGCAGGCGGTGCAACGCACGCCTTCGCCCACGCCAAAAGGGCGGCTGCGCATCGATCCGGTTGCCTCGCACAATAACAGCGGCGGGACCGAGCAGAGTGGCAACGCCAGTAGCGGCGATGCCTTAAAGGGCGAGTTGCTGGATGCACTGCTGGAAGGTATGGGCCTGCAGGATCTGCAACCGACACCGCAGTTCGATCGCGAGCAGATGCGGCAGTTCGGCCAGATGCTCAGCATGTTCTCGCAGGGAACGGTGGCACTGCTGTCTTCCCGGTCGATTTTAAAACGCGGTGTAAAAGCCGACATGACCGTGATCCTGGATGATGCTAACAACCCTTTTAAGCTGCTGCCGTCAGGTAAAACCGTATTGATGCAGATGTTTGGCAGCCGTATGCCAGGTTTTATGCCGCCACGCCAGGCCGTGCGTGACGCACTGATTGACCTCCAGGCGCACCAGTTAGGGATGATTGCCGGTATTCGCGCCATTATTGCTTCCATGCTGCAGTCCTTTAACCCCGATCAGCTCGAAGAAGAAGCGCGTCAAAACGGTTCCGTATCGCGCATTGGACTACCCGGCAGCCGTAAAGCCGCGCTGTGGGAGCATTTTATCCAGCGCTATGGCGAAACTGCCGGTGAAATTGAAGATGACTTCCATACCTTGTTTGGCGAAGCCTTCTTGCACGCGTACGACATGGAAGTAAATCAGTATAAAGACTCACAAACCCACACGGATGACGCATGAATATCTCTACTGCTTCCACGTCGAATCAGGGCGACCGCGCCAGCAATCAGGATCAAACCGGTGAGAGCATCGGCGAGCGTTCGGCTTGCTTTGTGGTGTGTGATGGTGTGGCAGGGTTTCCCGGCGGTGACGTGGCAGCAAAAATTGCACGCAGTAGCCTGATGGAAGCCTTTGATGGCAATGCGCATCTCGATGCGCAAACCATTCGCGATTACGTTAATTATGCCAATGGCGCCATTCGGCAACAGCAAAAGGCAAACAGTCAGCACAGCCGGATGGGCACCACGCTGGTGAGTTTGTTTATCGACAGAGACTATGAACTGGCCTACTGGGCGCATGCAGGCGACAGTCGGCTTTACCTGTTTCGTCGGGGCTATCTCTACCACGTGACCACAGACCACAGCCTGATTCAGCAAATGAAAGATGCCGGGCACCAGACAGAAGGCATTAACAGTAACCTGCTCTATTTTGCATTAGGCATGGGCGATGAACAGCGGGATGCCAGTTACAGCGATGTGGTACCTATTGAGGATGGGGATGCCTTTTTGCTGTGTACGGATGGTTTCTGGCATGGCGTGACGCTGGAACAAATGCAGCAATCATTGCATATGGTGAATACGCCAGAAGAGTGGCTGACCCTGATGCAACAAATTATCAAAAACAGCCAACCGCAGGGGGGTCAACAGGACAACTTCAGCGCCATGGCTGTGTGGGTAGGTTCACCAGAAGACACCACCTTATTGCACTCGCTGTCTGATGCGGCGCAGTTTTTCCCTCTTCGAGATTGAGAACGCCAACATGAAATATGGATTAGTGGGCCTGACTGCATTGCTGTTGAGTACACATGCCTTTGCAGAGAACTATCGCATTGTGCAGTCGCCAACTCAGAAACTGGATGTCTGGATTGATGATGTAAAAGATAACCAGCTGTCGAGCTGGTGTAAGAGCACCGTAAACCTGCGCATTGTGACGCATGGCGATAAAGATGCGTCGGTGCTGAGTGATTTCCTACCGCGCGTTGCGGGCTTGATGGCCTCACAATGTAAGCCGTTACAGCAGCTGCGCTGGCAATTAACCGATACCGAGGGCGGCGCACTGGCCAATGGTACGGCCGCGAAAGCGCAGCAGTGGAAATCGGTGGTGACTCCGCCTGCCGCTGCACAGCCCGTTCAACCGGCTCAGCCCGCCCAACAGGCGCCGGTGCAGCAGGCGCCCGTCAGCCCGCCCGCCGCGCCTGTCGTGCTGAATTCGCCAGCGGCGGATACCACACCGTGGCTTCAGTTTAGCTTGCTGGACGGTTGTCATTTCCGCACCTGGTGGCATCAGCCCTCGCAGGCCAGCGCCCTGTTTGTGCCGGCTAAACAGGGCGTCACCTGTGGCAAAGATGGTTGGTTAAGCGGGCACAGCACGCTGACCCAGACGGGCAAAGACGCGACCAAATCCGTTTCCGTGAGTTTTCTGCAGGGGTTCCCGGTTGCGGGCCTGAACGATAAACAGCAGGTTGATGAACTGACCATTACCACGGTTAACAGCGAACGCATGGTGCTGAGTGATGAAAAGTCACCCGACAGCTGGCTGGTGTTGCCATTTAGCCAGCAGTTTAACGGCTGGCAGGCGATAAACCAGGTGGTGGTTGAGATGCCCGCCAGTGAAGCGGCAGACGAAAATGCGCTGCGTGCGCGCCTGCAGGAAGTGCGTAAGATCTGGTCACCCTGGTTAAGCAGCCCTGCATCCATTAAGGTGCAGTTGGTGGAAAAACTGCATCCGGAACTCAAAGATCCGGCCGCAGCCGTGTATCGCACCATCAACTAAGGCATAAGGAGTTTGAATGGACTCATTACAACAGCGACTGGCCAATGCTACCCTGGCGGAAAACCTGTCCAGCATCACTGCACAAATCCAGGCGAATCCGGCTGATGCGGATTTACGGGCGGCATTTGTGCAACTCCTGTGCCTTGACGGTAACTGGAGCAGGGCGCAGACACAGCTGAAATCCTGGCTGGCCATGCTGCCTCAGGCGCAGCCCACCGTGACCTTGCTGCAACAGGCTATTGAGGGCGAACAGAAACGTGCAGCGGTTTTGCGCGGTGAAGCCGAGCCGCAACTGCCAGGAAGCGCCTGGCCGTGGTGCCAGGTCTTACTGGCCGCGCTGAAAGCGGACATAGCGGGCGATAAGGCCGTCGGTGCGGCACTGCGTGCTCAGGCGCTGGAAAGCGCAGAGGCGAGCGCCGGTACGGCCACAACCCAGGAGGGGGAAAGCCCGTTCGCCTGGATAATGGACGGTGACAGCCGCTTCGGACCGGTCTGTGAAGCCATCGCCAATGGACACTATTACTGGATCCCGTTTGCTGCCATCAGCGAAATAGAGTTTCAGGCTCCGGCAAGCGTCACGGATCTGGTCTGGCGCCATACTCGCCTGCAGCTGGTGGACGGAAGTGAGCAAATTTGTCAGATTCCGGTGCGCTACCCGCTTCAGGACAAGGCTGATGAACGCTTCCTGCGGGCAAGCGTAACGGAGTGGCAGGAATCAGGCAGCGATGACGGTCAGTTTATCGGTCACGGGCAAAAGATGTGGCTCAGCGATGAAGCAGATTATCCCTTACTGACGCTGCAGCAGCTTATTTTCAACGAAACTGAGTTACCTCATGAGTCGTAATGACAATTCGTCCGGTGACGGCTATTCGCAGCTGCATGGCGGCTATCGTGCGCGCAAAAATCGCGACACGCTGACGGCGCGTGACAAACTGCAGTCGTCCCTGCTGGACAGGCTGACAGACGACGCGCCAGATAAAACCACCGAGTCAGGCAACAGTTCGATTATTACCCACAGTACGCTGCGACGTAATGTTCTGCGCGATCTCCAGTGGTTATTCAACACCATCAATAACGAGGCGCAGCACGATCTGAGCGACCTGACGGAGGTCCAGCGTTCCGTGCTGAATTTTGGCGTGGCCCCCCTGGCCGGACAGAATATCTCGGACATCGAGTGGCAGGATATGCAACGGAAAATGACCGATGCCATTCTGCACTTTGAGCCACGCATTTTACCCCAGGGCTTACAGGTTCGCTGCGTAAGCGACCTGACCTCTCTGAGTCTGCACAACGTACTATCGATTGAGATTAAAGGCCGGTTATGGTGCGTGCCGTACCCGCTGGAGTTTCTGTTCCGCACTCAGGTTGATTTAGAGAGCGGCCATTTTGAACTACAGGATGCAGGTTAATCATGGACAGCAAGCTGCTTGATTACTACAACCGTGAACTGGCCTATCTGCGCGAGATGGGCGCGGAGTTTGCTGCCCAGTATCCCAAGGTCGCCGGGCGGCTTGGTATGCGCGGCATTGACGTCGCCGATCCTTACGTCGAAAGACTTATGGAGGGTTTCGCGTTTCTGACGTCACGCGTGCAGTTAAAGATGGATGCCGAGTTTCCACGCTTTTCTCAGCGGATGCTGGAAATGGTGGCACCGGGCTACCTTTCACCTACGCCGTCGATGGCCATCGCCCAGCTCACGCCGGACAGCCGCAAAGGCGATATCAGCAACGGTTTCTTAGTGCCGCGCGGCACAATGATGGAAAGCCAGAACCTGAAAAAAACGGGCGTCACCTGCAGCTATACCACCGCGCACGATGTGATGTTACAGCCCCTGCGTATCAGCGATGTGTCGTTAGGTGGCGTGCCAGCGGATATCCCGTTAGGCGAGTTGAAAGCGGGCGGCTCGACGGCGGCGTCCAGCGCCCTCCGTATCCGCATCACCTGCGAAGGCATTTCATCGTTAAGCCAGCTCAGTCTCGATGATGTGATGTTTTTCCTGAGCGGACCCGACATCCAGGCCCTGAAACTGATGGAGCTGCTGATGCAGCATCGTGTCGGAATCATCCTGCAGTCCGTGGAAGCAAAACCGCAACGTCAGGTTCTGCCGGATGACGCGCTTCAACAGGAAGGCTTTTCGACCGAGCAGGCCCTGCTGCCCGACGATCTGCGTAATTTTGACGGCTACCGCCTGCTGCAGGAGTATTTTGCATTCCCGGCACGCTTCCAGTTTATCAGCCTGCGTCAGCTGGCGCCTTTCCTGCAGCGCTGCGATAACGCCCTGTCGTTTGACATCGTCATCCTGCTGGATAAGGCCGATGCGGCGCTGGAAAGCGTTGTCGACAGCGCCCATCTGGCCCTGCACTGCACGCCGGTCATTAACCTGTTCCCGAAAACCGCCGAGCGGCTTAAGGTCAGTGACAGTCAGCACGAGTATCACCTGGTGGTCGATAACATTCGTCCGCTGGACTATGAGATCCATTCGGTGAAGCGCTTGTTTGCCTCTGTCGAAGGGCAGCGCGAAGAGCAGATCTTCCGGCCGTTCTGGAGCACCTTCAGTCATGACGGCGGGGATTATGGCGCGTATTTCTCCCTGCGTCGTGAACAGCGCACGCTCTCTGAGCACGCGTTGCGCTATGGCACCCGAACGGGCTATATCGGTTCTGAAGTGTTTCTCTCCCTGGTGGATCAAAATCATACACCGTGGAACAGCGATATCCGCTATTTGTCTGCGGAAGTGATGTGCACCAGCCGTGACCTGCCTTTGATGCTGCTACAGCAAGAGCAGGCCAACTTTGTGATGCCGGATTCCATCCCTGTCGGGCAACTTAAATTGTGCAAAGGCCCGACCCCACCGCGTCCGGCGCTGGCTGAAGGGCTTTCAGCATGGCGACTCATCAGTCATCTGCAGATGAACTATCTGAGCCTGATGGACAGCAGCGATGGCGAAGGGGCTGCGGCACTGCGCCAGATGCTGAGCCTGTATGCCAGCCTGGCCGAAACGCCGCTAACGCGTCAGATTGACGGAATTCGTCACTGCAACCTCAAAGCCGTTCACCGCCGGGTGCCCGAGCCGGGACCCGTGGTGTTTGCGCGCGGGGTCAGCATTGCGCTTGAGGTGGATGAGCAGGCGTTTTCAGGTGCCAGCCCCTGGCTGTTCGGCAGCGTGCTGGAGCGGGTCTTTTCTCGCCTTGTGGCGCTTAACAGCTTTACCGAATTCACCCTGAGCAGCCAGCAGCGCGGCGAAGTGGGCTACTGGCCGCCGCGCATGGGCAAAAAGGCGCTGCTATGAGTGAGACGGCGCACGTTATTCCCCTACAGCGGGCGGTGCGTCTGCCTGACGGTTTCTGGCAGGCCGTGATGGCCGCGCCCTGGCGCTATGATCTGTTTCAGCTGCTACGCAAGCTGGACGCCCAGAGTGGGCAGCGTTATGCCTTAGGTAAAGCGCCACTGCCCAAATTTGAGGCCGTGCGTCTTGGGCAAAAGCCATCCCTGGCCTTTGCACCGTCGACCGTGTCACAGGTTAAAGCGCGTGAGCAGGACGAACGCTACGACGTCTCCATTTACAGCTTTGGGCTGTTTGGTCCCAACGGCCCTCTCCCTACGCACCTGACGGAATATGTACGCGGACGTATCGATCACCATCAGGATCACAGCCTGAGCGCTTTCGCCGATCTGTTTCATCATCGTGCCACGCTGCTGTTCTACCGTGCCTGGGCTAATTCACAGCCAACCAGCTCCCTGGATCGCCGCGACGATCGGCGGTTTCAGGATTATCTGGCCTGCGTGGCCGGTATTGGGTTACCGGCCCAGCAGAAAGCCAGTTCGCTGAGTCTGCATGCGCGCCTCATGCTGTCAGGGCATCTCAGCCGCCACGGTCACGATGCCGAAGGGCTGGTACGCATTTTGCGTCACTACTTTGCCGTTCCGGTTAAGCTGCAACAGAACGTGCCGCAGTGGTTATCCCTGGACAGCCGCGATCAGGCCCGTCTGTCGGCCGGTCGCCATATGCCGCGCCTGGGTGAATCGGCCTTTCTCGGTGTGGCCGTTCGTGATGTACAGCATCGTTTTCGTCTGCGCATCGGTCCACTGAGCGCCGAGCAGTACGAACGTTTTTTACCCAACGCGCAGGGCGCTTGCGAAGTGCGTGACTGGGTGCGCCACTATCTGGGTATTGAGATGCAGTGGGATCTCAGCCTGATTCTGGCAGCCGATGCCGTTAAGGGCGTAACCCTTGGCGGTCAGGCGCGGCTGGGCTACACCAGTTGGCTTGGACAGCAACCGCAGCCTGTCGATCGTGAAGATTTTGCCTTTGAGGTTGAAGCTACGCCGTCATAGCCCAACCGCTTTCCCCGATAGTTAGCCCGCTTCTTTCAATAAAGAGAACCGATATGTCAGAGATCAGCCGTGCCGTGCTATTCGGCAAACTGGATACGCTGTTATTTACCTCGCTTGAGAGTGCGACCGCCTTTTGTAAACTGCGTGGCAACCCCTATGTTGAACTGGTGCACTGGTTGCATCAGCTCATGCAGCAGCAGGATGGCGATCTTCAGCAGGTGATTAAGCATTTTTCACTGGATGAAAACGCGCTGACGCGGGATATCGTCGCTGCACTGGACCGCCTGCCGCGCGGTGCGGGTGCGGTGTCCGATCTCGCAGAACACATCGACAGCGCCGTTGAGCGCGCCTGGGTTTATGCATCACTCAAATACGGTGCGACCCGCATTCGCGGTGGTCACCTGCTGATAGGTATGCTGAAGACCTTTACGCTCGCCAGCGTCCTGAAAGGCATTTCCCCCCAGTTTTCACGCGTGAACGCCGATGCTTTACTGGAGCAGTTCGATACCTTACTGGCGAACAGTAAAGAAGTTCAGCAGGCGCTGGTTCAGCCCGCAGGCGATGCTGCCGCCCCTCCGGCGGCGGGCGACAGCACGTTAGCGCAGTATGCGCAGGATCTGACCGCGCGAGCGCGCGACGGCAAAATCGACCCGGTTGCGGGCCGTGACGAAGAGATCCGCCAGATGGTGGATATCCTGATGCGCCGTCGCCAGAACAATCCATTACTCACCGGTGAAGCTGGCGTGGGTAAAACGGCGGTGGTAGAAGGGCTGGCGCTGCGCATTGCCGCCGGTGATGTACCGGCACCGCTTCGTGACGTGCAACTGTGGCTGCTGGATATTGGCATGTTGCAGGCAGGCGCCGGCATGAAAGGCGAATTCGAAGCGCGTTTACAGGCCCTGATTAACGAAGTGCAATCCAGCCCTACGCCGATTGTGTTATTCATTGATGAAATTCATACCCTGGTCGGTGCAGGCGGTCAGCAGGGCACAGGCGATGCCGCCAACCTGTTAAAGCCGGCCCTGGCGCGCGGACAGTTGCGCACGATTGGCGCAACGACTTGGGCGGAATACAAGAAATACATCGAAAAAGATCCTGCATTGACCCGCCGCTTCCAGACCGTTCAGGTGCAGGAGCCGGATGAAGCAAAAGCGATCCTGATGCTGCGCAGCACCGTGAGCGCGCTGGAAAAACACCATCAGGTGCTGTTACTGGATGAAGCCGTCAGCGCCGCCGTTAAGCTCTCTCACCGTTACATTCCTGCCCGCCAACTGCCGGATAAAGCCGTAGCCTTACTGGATACCGCCTGTGCACGCGTTGCCGTCAGCCAGGGCGCACAGCCTGCCGCGCTGGAAGACTGCCTGCACCGTCTGGCCGCGCTGGAAATCGAAGCGGAGATCGCCGAACGTGAAGTCAAAGTGGGGCTGGGTGATGAAACCCGCCAGGCCACTATTGCCGCCCAGCGCGCTGCCCTGGAAGCAGAGCGCGATGCGCTGGACGCCCGCTGGCAGCAGGAGCGTGAGCTGGTCGAACAGCTGATTGCCCTGCGCGCGCGTTGCGTGACCGAAGGCGAAACTTCCCTGCGCGAGCAGCTCGATGAAACCCGACAGAAGTTGCATGCGGTCCAGGGTGAAGCCCCGTTACTGTTTGCTGCCGTTGATGCCAGCGTCGTTGCCGCAGTGGTATCCGACTGGACCGGCATTCCGCTGGGCCGGATGGTGAAAAACGAAATTGACGCCGTGCTTAACCTCGCGGACACGCTGAATCAGCGCGTAATTGGGCAGCGTCACGGGCTGGATCTGATTGCCAAACGCGTTCGCACCTCACGCGCCCGACTGGACAATCCCAATAAACCGGTCGGTGTGTTTATGCTCTGTGGCCCGTCAGGCGTCGGGAAAACCGAAACCGCGCTGGCGCTGGCCGAATCGCTTTATGGTGGAGAGCAAAACATCATCACCATCAACATGAGCGAGTTCCAGGAAGCGCACACTGTTTCAACGCTGAAAGGTGCGCCTCCAGGCTATGTAGGTTACGGTGAAGGCGGTGTGCTGACGGAGGCCGTGCGTCGTCGTCCTTACAGCGTCGTGCTGCTGGATGAGATTGAGAAAGCGCATCCTGATGTGCATGAGCTGTTTTTCCAGGTGTTCGACAAAGGCTGGATGGAAGATGGAGAAGGGCGCCACATTGATTTCCGCAATACCATTATCATCCTCACCTCTAACGTCGGTACGCAACTGATCAGTGCGCTCTGTGCCGATCCGGAACTGATGCCGGATCCTGACGCGCTCAGCACCGCTTTACGTAAACCCTTACTGGAGGTGTTCCCGCCTGCACTGCTGGGCCGTCTGCTGGTGGTGCCTTACTATCCCCTCAGTGACGAGATGCTGGCAGAGATTGTTAAGCTGCAACTGGGGCGCATTGTTCGCCGCCTGGAAGAGAACCACGGTATTGAAGCCATTATTGACGATTCGGTCGTCAGCCAGATCGTGCAGCGTTGTACGGAAGTGGAGTCAGGAGGTCGCATGGTCGATGCCATCCTGACAAATACCCTGTTGCCGCAGATGAGCCAGATACTGCTCAGCGCCCATGCTCGTGATGAACGTTATCGTCGTGTGCAGGTCAGCTGTGATCAGGGCGAGTTTGTTTGCCAGTTTGCTGTCTAAAGCCGTTTGTTATCAGAGAGCTTTCGAATATGTCGGAAAATGATAATCACCAGAATGTACCCAATGCCCTCCCGATTGGTTACCGGTTTAATGAGTTTGAAATCAAAGATGTCATCGGCGGTGGCGGTTTCGGCATTGTCTATCGTGCCTGGGATCACCAACTGGAGCGCGATATCGCGATTAAAGAGTTCATGCCCGCGTCGCTGGCCGTGCGCAGCGACGACCTGAACCTGGTATTGCGGAGTGAGCGATTCAGTAAAACTTTCCATGCGGGCCTGAACAGCTTTATTCAGGAAGCCCGTCTGCTGGCACGTTTTAATCATCCGAACCTGCTTCACGTTCTGCGCTTTTGGGTGCAAAACGATACGGCCTATATGGGCACGGTGTTTTACAGCGGCACCACGCTGTCTAACATGCGTGAACGCCATCCCCATCTGATTGATGAGAACTGGATACGTCGCCTGCTGCCACCGCTGCTGGGTGCCATCAAGACCATTCATGATGCGGGCTATCTGCACCGCGACATCTCGCTGGATAATATTCAAATCCAGAGCAATGGCGATCCGGTATTACTGGATTTCGGCTCCGCGCGCAAAACCATCGGTAACCTTTCTGATGAAAGTGAAACCATGCTGCGTCCGGGCTACGCGCCGATTGAACAGTACAGCGATAACGATGAAAGCGAGCAGGGCGCGTGGACGGACATTTACGCGCTGGGGGCCGTGTTGCACACGTTAATCACCGGCGCACCGCCGCCGGTCAGCGTGGTGCGCAGCATCGAAGATAACTATCAACCCTTGGTTCAGCGTGCACCGGCCGGCTACAGCCAGACCTTACTGGCGGCCGTTGATCGCGCGCTGGCGCTGAAGCCGGAAGATCGTCCACAGAGCATTGATGCCTTCGCGGCCTCAATGGTGCTGCCAGAGAAAGCACCCGAACCGCTGCCTGAAGTGAAGCACAGTGGGCCGGGTACCATGCTGGTACCGGTTCAGGAAGAGGATGAGGCGGCTGCCACTCCGGCAACACCGCTGAAAAAGCTGATGCGTAACCGCTTTGCTCTGCCGGGTCTGGTCGCTGCAGGTGTGCTGGTGGGGGTTTGCGTCGGTGTCCTGATGGCGGGCGGCGACAAAGAAGGTGATGCACCTGCCAATGTCGCACAGACCGAAACGGCCCCAGCCACTCAGGCACCGGCTGAACAACCTGCTGCAACGCCTGTGCAAACCCAGACCGCCCAGGCCGAGCCGGAAAAACCTCAGGAGCCGGTGGCACCACCGCCTGAACCTGTGGCGCAGGTTTATATTAAGCTCCAGCCCGGCGAGCGTGTTCAGGTGAATGGCAAGCCTCAGGCAGTGGTTCCGGCAGCCAATGGTTTTGCGGCGCTGCAGCTGGCACCCGGCAACTACACGTTTTCTGTAACAGGTCAGGGTGGCGAACGTGAACAAACGTTAACCATTAATCAGCAAGGCGTCTGGTTACTTGATCCCCATATTTAACAGGTATGTCTATGTTCTCACGTATTACTGTACAACTTCCCGCCCAGGGACTGCTGTTCCGACGTCTGAGCGGCAGCGAAGCGCTGTCCAAGTCGTTCGTGCTGCAAGCGGAGCTGCTCTCCACCGACGCGCGCATTGATCGTAAGTCGTTGCTGGGCAAGCCGGTCACGTTCACGCTGCCGACGGATGGTCTGCTGAGCGCGGTGAATCCGCGCTACATCAACGGCAAAATTACTCAGATAGGCGTGCGCAGCGAGGAGCTGGGCGGCGTGCGCTACGCCGTTTACGGGCTGACGGTGGAGTCGGATCTGTGGCCGATGAAGCGCGACCGCAACCTGCGCATCTTCCAGAGCCAGACGGTGCCGCAGATTGTGCAGACGCTGCTGAAGGAGTACGGAGTGAACGTGGAAACGCGCCTGGCGGGAAGCTACCGGGTGTGGGAATACTGCGTGCAGTATCAGGAGAGCAGCTTCGACTTTATCAGCCGGCTGATGGAGCTGGAGGGGATGTACTACTTCTTCCGTCACGAGGCGGACAAGCACACGCTGGTGCTGTGTGACGCGCCGGACCAGCACCAGGCGTTCCCGGGCTACGAAACGATAGCCTACCACGTCACGCCGTCGGGCGGCAGCGTGACGGAAGAGGGCGTGAGCCAGTGGGCGCTGTCGGAAAGCGTGACGCCGGGGATGTACAGCACGGACGACTACGACTTCCGCAAGCCGAACGCGTGGATGCTGCAGGCGCGGCAGAACCCGGTGTCGCCGACCCCGGGCTCGGTGGACGTGTACGACTGGCCGGGTCGCTTCGTGGAGCACGGTCACGGCGAATACTACGCGCGTATCCGCCAGGAGGTGTGGCAGGTGGAGCACCACATGGTGAGTGGGAGCGGTACGGCGACGGGCATCGCGCCGGGCTACACTTTTTCGCTGCTGAACGCGCCGCACTTCAGCGACAACGGCAAATACCTGGTGACGTCGGCGCACTACGACTTTGAAGAGAACAGCTACGCGAGCGGCGACGTGGGCGCCACGCGGCACAACATCGACTTCACGGTGCTGCCGGCGGCGGTGACGTACCGTGCGAAGCCGGAGACGCCGTGGCCGAAGACGCACGGCCCGCAGACGGCGAAGGTGGTGGGGCCGAAAGGCGAGAGCATCTGGACGGACAAATACGGCCGGGTGAAGGTGAAGTTCCACTGGGACCGTCTGGCGAAGGGTGACGACACGAGTTCGTGCTGGGTGCGCGTATCGAGTGCCTGGGCGGGTCAGGGCTTCGGCGGGGTGCAGATCCCGCGCGTCAACGATGAGGTTGTCGTGGACTTCATCAATGGCGATCCAGATCGTCCGTTGATCATTGGCCGCGTTTATAACGAAGCCAGTATGCCGCCATGGGCACTACCGGCTGCCGCCACACAAATGGGCTTTCTGAGTCGCTCGAAAGACGGCACTGCGGATACCGCGAACGCATTACGCTTTGAGGATAAGGCGGGCGAGGAGCATTTGTGGATCCAGGCGCAGAAGAACATGGATACACATGTTAAAAATGATTCCAGCCATTCCGTTGCCAACAACCACAGCCACTATGCAGGCGGTAACGAACTCTATCGCGTTGAAACCAACCGTGTACATGGCGTGAAAGGTGGAGAAGAGCGTTTAACGGGACAAGGGAAAATCGACAATGTTGTTGATACCTATGTACTGGGCTCAGGTACTAAGTTACGGCTTGAATGTGGCGAAAGCGCTATCGAACTTAATGCTAATGGTCATATCAATATTGTCGGTAAGGGCTTCAATCTGTTTGTGAACGGTGATGGACACATCACTACATCAGGCGGAAAACTCAATTTAAATACATCCGGTGCGCAGCCGGGTACGGGTGCACCTGGTGCTGGCCACAAAGGCAACATCAATCAGGCCGTTGTGAATCTTTTCCCCCCAAAGCAAAAGGGGCAGGCGGCCCCGGCAGCACCTAAAGCGAAGGTTGAGCATGCGAAATCCCCTTCCACACCAGTAAACAATAAAACTGAAAAGAAAGTGCGGCCGTTACCTCCCGAAAAACAAGCCTTTTTTGATAAGGTGTACGCCGCAGCTCAAGCTGATGAGAAAAAGACAGGCGTCCCTGCACAGGTAACAACTGCTCAAGCCATATTGGAATCTGACTGGGGAAAGAGAGTGCCGACTGACGTTAATACCAATAAGGTCAGTAATAATCTTTTTGGGGTAAAAGCACACGGCTCGCCAAATTATGTGGAATCATGGACTCATGAAAACATAAATGGCAAACGAGTACCTGTTTTAGACAAATTCGCGAGTTATGACTCAGTAGATGAAAGTATTGAACAGCATTCTCAATTTTTGATTAAAAATCAGAGGTATAGTAGTTTGTTTCAGTCATCGGATCCTGTTGAGTGGGCCAAAGGATTACAGGATAAAGGCTATGCAACGGATCCCAACTATGCTAAAAGCTTGATTTCAGTAATGAAAGGTAGAGGCCTCCTATGACCAGGACTTTAATTGCTTTACTTGTTGCTTTGCCCTTTTTTTCTTCAGCTAATGATATTTGTCAAGACCTTGATAGCACGGCAACAAAGAAAGGCATAAGTTTTGATAATACTGATAATGTTTTCAAAGTAGGTGGGGAAGGCCGGTTACAGTTTTACTCTGCTCCAGATAAGAAATGTTTGGAAAAAGGAGTTTTCGTCATTCCGGGTAATAGCCTATATGCCTACGTTGAATATCATGGTTATTACAGTGTCATGTATCTTTCTGATGACGGTGACCAAGTTACTGGCTGGGTTGAAAAAGACAGATTAATTGATATGCATAAAGGTATTGCTCCAGACTACAATCAGGATGCTCAGCAAAAAAAGAGTAATTAGCTGTAATTTAATAAACAAGGGTGCTTAAAGTTTAGCACCCTTGTTTTCTTGTTTGGTTTGCTGTGATGATGCTTTTTGATTAATATGAATTTTTATATTTATAAGGATTTAAGTTTTTTATTGATTAATGAAGGCGTTAGGTTTTATGTGACTGGCGCGAACGTGTAGTAATCTGTTTAAAATTTAATCATGATTGATTTTTTTGCTGCCTCAAGTCCTGATAATTCTCAACTTATACGGTGCGTCTTGATAATGCCTCGTTTTTCTTTAATTTTAATTTTTTCTTTATCTGTTTTTCTAATAAGTAGCACCAGCAAGGCTAATGAAAAAAATCACGTCACACTTAATGATGAAGGGCGCATTTTCTTGGTCTGCTTAAGTAAAAGTAGCGCAACGAATGAGAAATTAAGTAATTGCTACCGCAACGAAATCAAGCGTCAGGATGCACGGCTGAACCAAAACTACCAACATTTTTTGGCAACGCGCCGTGAAGATGCCAGGCAGCGTTATGTGGAGGCGCAGCGTCAATGGGTTAAATATCGTGATACTAACTGCAACGCGCAAATTGCTAACGCAGCAAACGAGGATGCTGAATTAATTGCAGGCGATCGCTGTTATTTAAAAATGACAATTAATCGTGCAGATGAGTTAGCTCCTTCAGCACCTTTAACGGGCAGTTGGTATGGAGAGAGCGAAAAGAACGGTACGCTTAATGTGACGCTGGTACAGCATGGCGATGATATTACCGGCACCTACTGTTATATGAATGGTACTGAGCAGATAGATTGTCCTGATGATGATAATCCCCATATATTGCACGGACGCGTGAGCGGTAACACTGCTATGCTTTCATTCCCTTCCTCGTCAGGTGAACCCGACCGCAGGAAAGCCAGAGTCACCTTAAAAGGGGCAAATCTTTCGTGGCAACTTGTTGAAGATCGTGATGGTAACCTAATGCCGACACCGGTTTCATTTGATACTCTCGTGCCTTTACCATGATAAAAGCACAATGTTCATAAATCGTCTTTTCAGCAGCTTATTGTTTGTGGCTGTCCTTATGTTGGTATCGTGCCTTGCCAGGGCTGAATCCACTGCAGAAACCGTAACTCCCGCTTTAAATGAGGGAGATTTTTCCGTTCTGCTCAACGACTACGCTTTCACCCCCGGCGACGCATGGAACAACCAAAGCTTCATACGCGCAGGCAAAGCCCTGAGTTCCGTTGTGGCCGGAGAAGTCGTCATCAATGAGCAGCGGTACAACTATTACCAACATACCTATGAAGGCTTTCAGTTATTCAGCGCGACGGCGGTAGGAAACGCCAGCCATGCAATTCTGGCAGAGATCCTATTGGACGGTGCCAGCGTGCCGACGGCTCGTAACATAATCGTCGGCGATAGAGTGGAACAGGTTCAGAAAGCCTATGGACCCGGAAAAGAAGATAACAGTGATAATCAGCAGTGGCTTATCTATAAGATGGGTGAGAAGCAGTTGATGTTCGAAATTGACCAGCAAAAAGTCAGCCACATTATGTTGAATACCACCATGAGTGCAGAGCAACATGAAGTCAGCGCTGATCAGGCTATCGCCTTAGCGACGAACGCGATTCATACTTATCACCTCACCGCGCTTGATGATCAATGTCTGAGATACGACCTGGATGACACCAGTGAGAAGGCGTTCTACATCATCACGGTTCGTGAAGACAACCATGACGTCAGTTGCGGCGGGGACCCTGATATTTCTCCCCGGCTTTTTGATATCAAAGTTGCCCGTGATAACACACAGATACTCACAAATGCCGATAACGCGGATGGCGATTATCGTAGCCTGGTTCCACCCGCCACAAACAATCAATAAAACGGACATCCAATGAATTATCAGTTTAATGAAGGCGCTTTTGCGCTGTTTCCTGCCGCCTGGCAGGACACCACCATGAATATTTTGCGGGATGACGCCAGCGGACTGGCATTAGTGGTGAGCCGTGGTGTGATTCCTGAAGACAGCGATGCGGAAAAAGAGTTTCAGCGCCAGTGGGACACGTTGCGCAGCCAGATGGGTCACATTCAGCAGACTGAGTTTGTTCGGGTTACGGCTGGCGCGGATAACGCTTTGCGTGCGCTAGAAGTTGAAACCGCATTCGATCGTAACGGACAAGCCGTGTGGCAGCGACAGTTGGCGACCCGGGTTCCGGATAGCAACATCTTAATGATTTTTACCCTCTCCGCGATGCGCGCTTTCAATGAAGAAGACGGCCAGCGTTGGAGTGCCTTCAAACAAAGCCTGAGTCTGAACAACCCACGGAAAGCATAAGCTATGGATAACCGTGCGGCCCGCGTGGGCGATGAGATCATTCATTCCAGCATTTTCGCTGATATCACCAGTATTGTCGCTGAGGGCGCAGCCTACGCGGTGATCGGTGCGGCGGTCGGTGCGGCGGCAACAGCAGCAGCACCATTGCTGGGGGCAGGAATGGCTGCGGCAGGCGTCGCAGCCATTGGTTCCAGCTGTCTGCTCAGCGGCATTATTGGCGGTGTATTAGCGAATGCTGCGGGCATTTCGGATGACATCACTAAAGCGGCCGATGGGCTGGGAGACATGATATTCCCGCCTTCTCCAGCCGGTGTGATCGCCAGCGGATCAGAGAATGTTCACGTGAATGGTCTTTTAGCTGCACGCGCGGCCGGGATGCTTACGCCCGGAGATACGCCGCCACCGGAACCGCAATCGCCCAAGAGTTTCGCAGACTATGGCGGTATGCTGCTCTCTGCGGTGGGTCAGTTTGGCAGTGCAATGTGGCAACCCACGGTAGCTTCCGCCGACGCTGGCACCTCTCCGCTGGAACAGGACAAAGTGGCCTGTGAAAAGCACAGCGCACCGCAATATCTGGCGCAGGGATCGAAAAGCGTCTTTATCAATGGCCAGCCTGCGGTGCGCGCAAAGGATAAAACTACCTGTGATGCCACCGTGAGTGATGATGTTTCCCCCAATGTCATCATTGGTGGTGAAACCGTCACAGTAAGAGAGATTAAAAGTGGCAAGGTGCCAGGTCTGGCCGTGATGATGATCGGCCTTTCCCTGATTCGTGGTCGCCCCAGCCAGATCCTGAAAAATATGCCCTGCGCGCTGGCGAGCGCTGTGGGCGGGATGATGGCGGATATGGCGATTAACGCCGCCTTCTCGTCGCTGTTTCCTGTGCATGCCTCCACCGGCGTCAAAGTTCTTAACGATGATGCCGAGCGCGATTTCTCCCTTCCTGGTCGCTTCCCGCTCAGTTTCCAGCGAAGTTATAACAGCCTGACCCAGCGCAGCGGATTATTTGGTCTGGGCTGGGCGACGGTGTTTGACAGCTATATAACGCTGGATGGCAATCAGGCGACCTGGTTTGATGACAACGGGCGCGAACTGAGCTTTGCGGTTCCTGGTGAAAAAGAGGTGCTCTACAGCATCAGCGAAGGGCTGATGGTAAGGCGCAACGAACTGGGTGATATCGCCATTGCCGACGACGACGGTGCGGTATGGCGTCTGTACAGACGTACGGCCGCTGATCCGCAAGTGCTGCGTCTGGCTTCACTGAGCGACGAATACGGCAATGCGCTGGAGATGGGCTGGGACGAACAGGCTCGCCTGGTGCGCATTCATGACGCGCCGCTGGCTATTGATGTCACCCTGCATTACGACGACAAACAGCATGCACAGCGCCCGACCTCGGCCAGCCATTTTGATGGTGTGCAGCACTGGCCATTAACGCACTGGACTTACAATGAACAGGGCCAGCTTGCCAGCGTCACCGATGCCGCAGGCGTTGTCTCGCGGCGCTTCCGTTACAACGATGACGGGTTAATGATCTGGCATCAACTGCCGGGCGGGCTGGAAAGTGAATATCGCTGGCAGAAGCTGGATCACTGGCGCGTCGTTGAAAACCGCACCAATACCGGTGACGGCTGTCACATGCATTATGATCTTGATGCTGGCATCACGCGCGTATCGACCTATGACGGTCAGCAGCGCGAACATCACTGGAATGCTGCAGGGCTTATCACCTGCTTTATTGATGAGCGGGGCGAGACCTGGCGCTATGAGTGGGATGAAAACGAACTTCTGACGCGCCGTATCGATCCGCTGGGTAATGCGGTGAGCTTCACCTATGACGATCTCGGCAACCGTGTAGAAGAGAAAGATGCGGACGGCGGTGTACAGGCGGTGCAATGGCTGTCACACCGTTCTCTGCCCACGGTCGTTGCCGGGGCTGACGGTGCCACCACGAAATACTATTACGATCCCCATCATGGCCTTGAGCGCGTGGCTGATGCGCTCGGGCAGAGTACCTTTTATAAGCGGGATGAGTTTGGGCTGGTTGTCGAAGAGATTGACGCGGCAGGCAACAGCTATCGTCGTGAATTCAATGATGCCGGCCAGGTTATCCGCGAAACAGACTGTTCAGGGCTGACGACGCGCTACCGCTATCATCCCCTTGGCTGGCTCAGTTGTGTGACCGCCCCGGATGGTGAAGAAACCCGGTATCACTATGATGCTGCGGGGCGTCCTGTTCTGCTGGAGCGGGCAGAGGGCTGGGAAGAGCGATTGCGCTGGAGCGACAACGGCCTGCCACTGGCCCACGAGTCAGCGGATGGTAAACGTAGTGAATTCCGCTACGACAACGTCGGGCGCTTAATCGCCAACCGTAATGCCCAGGGCGAGACGGTTCAGCGCAGCTGGGACAGCCGTGGTCGGTTGACTGCGCTGCAAAACGAGAACGGCGAGCAGTATCAGTTCGAGTGGGGCGCAGATTCCCTGTTGCTGGCCCAGGTTGGGCTGGATGGCGTTGCCACGCGATACGAGTATGACGCGGCAGGACGCACGTTATCTCGCACCTTTGCCGCCGGGCATCCTCAGGCGATTACCCATCGCTATCACTGGAGCCGGGCGGGACAACTGCTGGCACGGACCACGCCGGAAGGCCAGACGCGCTATCACTACAGCGGTGGTGGGCAGTTAAGTAAAGTGTCGCAGCATCTGCCGCTGTCTGACACCGAGTGGAGCCAGCAGGCCGAGCAGGAGATTGCGTTTACCTATGATGCGCTGGGCCGTATCGTAGGTGAGCAGGGTGAACAGGGCGCGCTGGCCTGGGATTACGACGCGCTGGGTAACTGCACGGCCTTAACCCTGCCGGATGGTCGCAACCTGAAGCAGCTTTACTACGGCAGCGGCCATTTACTGAGCATCGCGCTGGACAACCTGCCGGTCACTGAGTTTACCCGTGACACATTGCATCGGGAACTCAGCCGCACGCAGGGCGGCCTGACCACGCGCAGTGAGTACGATCGCTTAGGCAGGCTGCGCCGCCGTGACGTTTTCAAAGGTGAAGCACAGCGTCCTGCGCCGCGCGTCTGGTCCCGTCGGCGGGACTTCGATTACGGCAACAACCTAATCCGTGAAGAGCGCGACGATAACCCGTTCAGCCAGACATTATGGCACTACGATAACGCCGGTCGGCTGCTGTCTCAGGAAGGCGCGCAGCCGGGTAATGAGCAGTGGCGCTGGGATGGCGCAGGCAACCCGCTGGATCGCCATGCCGCTTCCCATATCATGCATAACCGCGTCACTGAACTGAACGGTATCCGCTGGCAGTACGACATTCATGGCCGCACCACCGAAAAGGATGACGGCCAGACCCGCTGGCGCTACCGTTACGATGGTGAACACCGCCTGACGGACGTCATCAGCGAACCGCGGGACCGCAATAAGCCACGTACTAAGGTGAGCTTTCGCTACGATCCGCTGGGGCGACGCATCAGTAAAACCCGCCAGCAACTGTTACAGGGCAGGCCGTCTGGCAAGGCCGTCACAACGCGCTTTGTCTGGGAAGGCTACCGCCTGCTGCAGGAAATCCACGACGATACTCCGCTTACCTATGTCTACAGCGACAGCCAGAGTTATGAACCGCTGGCCCGTATAGATGGCGTGGAAAGCCCGGAGATATTCTGGTTCCACTGCGCCGCTAACGGCACGCCGGAACTGCTGACCGACGTTGAAGGGCAGAAAACCTGGGAAGGTGTGAACAGCCCATGGGGCAAACTGCTGCGCGAGTCTAACCAGCGAATTCCGGTGGTGGAGCAGAATCTGCGTATGCAGGGCCAGTACCTGGATCGTGAAACCGGGCTGCACTATAATTTGTTCCGTTATTATGATCCGGACAGCGGCCGGTTTACGCAGCATGACCCGATAGGTCTGGCGGGCGGGATAAACCTTTACCAGTATGCCCCGAATGCGCTGGGCTGGGTGGATCCGTTGGGGTTGAGTAGTTATGACATACTAATGGGTAAAATCGCTCGAGGAGATCTTGATTTCTCGACTACAAAAGATGGCGCGGTATTTTGGTCTGGTCCAAATATGAGAACAGCCCAACAATGGGCTATTTCAAATGGTAAAACGACCCTCGAGCAAACCTCAGGAGGAAAATACTTAGATGGACTTAACCTCTTTGGGAAAGGAAGCGGGATGACAGGTAAACAAGCGGCGGAGATCTGGGACGCTGCATCTGTCAAGTTTGCAGAAAATGCATCGGGCAAGGTCCATGTATTCGGTACTGGAGCAAAAAAAATGAATGATTTTGGTAGCATTCGAACTTGGTGGCGAATAGAAAAACCAGCTTTGATTGCTAATAATAAAATTACTGAGGTGGTCCGCCTTAAGAAAAATGGTACGCCATCTAAATTTGGTCACATCCGTAAGTGTAGAGGGGCGGCATAAATGAACAAAGAGGAAATGGCATATATAAAGGAATTGAAGAATGATGATTCCGCTTATTCATACCAAGATGATGAACTTGGACTCATCCGAATGAAAATTATCTATAGAGGCGAACGATTGTATTTACAAGTTGAAGACAGAGCCATGATATGTGTTATATCTGCTAGAGACTCAATGTTGAGTAAGAAAAGCTTAAAAAAATGGGACTCTGGCGATAAGGTAAATATAAATGAAGTCGACTTTCTGTGTGAGAAAATCAAAAAATATTATGCTAAATCATATTCAGAAGAGTTAGTTATCGTTTAGAAAATTAATTTTATTAGCTGGGGTTTTCGATGATATTGCTTTATATTTGAAGAGCGGTCGTGGCGTTTTCTATTGTTGTGATATCTGACAATGATCGAATTAATGATATTTAAAGTATATGAATCTTATTAGTGTTATTAAAATAAAACATAAGCTTTTAATTCTTATGTTTTTTTGTTAAGGTGAGGGTGCTTTTTGTCTATGACAAAAAATTAGTTTTGTGTTCAAATATGTATTCTAATGAAATTAATTAGGCTCTTTACCTTAATCATGTTGGTATGATCGTAAGTTTTTTTTTAAAAGTTATATTATCTGGATTAAAATGCATTCAATTTCCTATGCTGCATGGCTTTTGTATAGTAATTAAAGTACTTATCCGCTTTTAGGAACAATAACGCCGGTCGGCTGCTGTCTCAGGAAGGCGCGCAGCCGGGTAATGAGCAGTGGCGCTGGGATGGCGCAGGCAACCCGCTGGATCGCCATGCCGCTTCCCACATCATGCATAACCGCGTCACTGAACTGAACGGTATCCGCTGGCAGTACGACATTCATGGCCGCACCACCGAAAAGGATGACGGCCAGACCCGCTGGCGCGCTACCGTTACGATGGTGAGCACCGCCTGACGGATGTCATTAGCGAACCGCGGGACCGCAATAAGCCACGTACTAAAGTGAGCTTCCGCTACGATCCGCTGGGGCGACGCATCAGTAAAACCCGCCATCAACTGTTACAGGGGAGACCATCTGGCAACGCCGTCACAACGCGCTTTGTGTGGGAAGGCTACCGCCTGCTGCAGGAGATCCACGACGGCATTCCGCTGACCTACGTTTACAGCGACAGCCAGAGCTATGAGCCTCTGGCGCGTATTGATGGCGTGGAAAGCCCGGAGATATTCTGGTTTCACTGCGCCGCGAATGGTACGCCAGAGCTGCTGACCGACGTTGAAGGCCAGAAGACCTGGGAAGGTGTGAACAGCTCATGGGGCAAACTGCTGCGCGAGTCTAACCAGCGAATTCCGGTGGTGGAGCAGAACCTGCGTATGCAGGGCCAGTACCTGGATCGTGAAACCGGGCTGCACTATAATCTGTTTCGCTACTATGACCCGGACAGCGGCCGGTTTACCCAGCATGACCCGATAGGGCTGGCGGGCGGGATTAACCTTTACCAGTATGCGCCGAATGCGCTGGGCTGGGTGGATCCGTTGGGGTTAAAATGCAAAGGTGCTGGAGATGAGCCAGCATTAGGCCCTCATGGTAAATTAAAAAATGATCCTCGCCCTGGGCAATCTCATCACCTAAATCAGGATGCTGCTTACAGGGATTTGATCCCACGTGATAGTGGGGCTGCAATAAAATTACAAGGAAACGCTTTTACTGAGCCAGGAACACCCCATTACGAAGCACATAAGTCTCTTGAAAATTTCTGGAATCGATACAGGAAGGGAGGAGAACTTTACAGAGAGGTGCCTACTAATCTTCAATATACACAAGCTCTGAAGCACTCTTTAGAGTCTACGGGGATGTCTCCTGAACAAGTAAAGGCTGCGGTAAAATATAGTATTCAAAATCGAATTGAACACGGAGCGCTTGGTGGGCAGAATGTGCCAAGAATACCGGGAAGAATAAATCAGGTGAAACCATGAAGATATCCAGATTGGCTGTAAGTCGTTTACAAAAAGTAAAATGGTTCGTGAATGTGGGTAAAGCAACCAATTTGCAGAAGATAAAAAAGGTTACTAATGAATCAGATTTCGTCAAGCACATAACAAGTATTGATTGGGAAAATGCAACGATTGAGGCTGGTAATGAGATTACAGGTTATTTAGCAAAAAAACATAATAGAGAGTATCAGGAATGGAATTCCCTTGTGAGAGAAGCAAAAGATATCATTAATAAAGAAATCATTCCTCTTATAAAAATCGTTGATGGCATTGACGAAAATATTATTTTAGATAATGTTAAGTGGGATTTAGTTAACTATCTAATGGAAGATGCTTATAAAGAATATCTGAAAGGTGTTCTGTTTTTTGAATTTCTGCTTGAGGTTTATGAAGACGGTCACATTCCCTGTGGATGGGAAGGCAAATGGCCTTCAGGAAAACTTGTTATTTTTTAACTGAAAACGTTTATACATGAAATAAAACTAAATTGTGCATCACTCTATATGATGCTTTAAATTCTAGTGCTATACCAGTGATGAAGTGTTTAAATGGTTAATTACATTTTACTGTTATTTTTTATAATGAGCGTCTAATCATGGAGTGGTTAGATGATTATCTACATTTGAAAGATAATGTATTATGAAAGTTAGTAATGTTGATTGAAATTAGATCCTATAATCAGTGAAATGATATTCAAACAAAACTATAAGTTATGTTAAAAAATATTCATTTATGAAAGATGCTGCAACATTATCAATTTTTTATTTAGCCTCTCTGAAACACAGAATCGATGATAATGCAGGCTGGTGGAGTATTGATGAAGGTGGAATTAATAAATGTAATTTTTTTAAACATTTGTGAAGGTAGAAATTATAATATAGAAGTTTATCAGGTGATTCTGAGAATTTGTTACACATTCGCGTTGAATGTACCATCTGGAAAAGTATACATAGGTGCAGGAGAAGATACTAGAGGTGTTGTTTTTTTGCCTGACGATTCTGATTATATTTCAAGGGGTTTTTTAGATTTTAATTCCGAATATTATGATATCAATTGCGAAGAAGAGAGTGATGTAATAAAATGTATTTTTAATCTGCGTTAATAGTAAGAGTGATATAAAGGAGTTCATAAGGGCATAAGTTTGAGGTCATCAAAATTAAATTATTAATTATAATAGTGCGATTGGGGGCTAAGTTGCATTTTTCATGGATGTTCAACTAATGCGTAACCTACTATTTTATAGATACGAATAATGCGACCCGATTTTCTAAATGGCTGCGAGTTGGTGGTTAGATAAATGATTTGATGCTGCAATAATATATCATTACCTAGGGGTATTTAGAATTTAAGCTTTTTGTGTTTGATTCATCACGCTCTGATTAAGACTTTAATAAATCAAATTAAGCTATGTTTCATCGTTACTATAGATGCTGTTTAACACCAAAGTACCTTTTGACTTTTTAATATTTATGTTCGCCTTAATAACTTCTGTTTTTTCTTCACCGCCCACTTAGCATCATCGGAGCAAACGCTGATTATTTACACAAGCAATTTTTTTATTATAGGGATGCGTATGACTGTTTACAATTAATTTTCAGTTTTTTTGTCGAAACTTGAGCCCTGTTCACCATTGATTGTAAGACATTACGCCTCCTGAATGCTGCTCTGAAGTTGTGAATGAAATAATCGATACTGATCTGAGAACTTCATGTTTGCAGAACAATCAATCTTGTCATCCCGTTTTCCACCACCTCTATAATCCTAAGTTAAATAATAAATCCCCTGTTAAATAGTATCCACTTTCCTGAATCCTCCCTCACATACCCAAAAAATCACCTTTCAAACATTCCCAATCCATTCCCGCGTTACAAACACCTCTAAAACCTCTCCTTATTCCTCCACGTGATCCATATCTCAAAGAAAGTTATTATTTAGACCTGCCTCCCATTTCTGGCCCGCTCTGCCGCAGACATCTTCCGCCCCTTACCGGAAACCACTTGTGTTTACATACCTTAGGTTTCCGTTAGGATTTTCATCAAGGTACGGAACAATCCGGCAAGAGGGAAAACATGCTTATTGATCGCGAAAGCATATTCTTAAATAAAGCATTTACCAGCAAAGACGAGGTCTTTGATTTTATTGCTTCGCACGCGGTTGCACAGGGATGGGCGCTGAGTGCAGATGACATTAAAACGGATCTCTGGCAGCGCGAGCATGAATATTCCACGGGTTTTGAAAGTCAAATCGCCATGCCTCATGCCAAAACGGACAACGTAATAAAAGCCGGCGTGATTTTTATTCGGCTGAATGACGCAATTGAATGGCAAAGTCTGGATGGCGAACCCATCAAAATAATCTTCGCACTTTTGGTACCAAAATCTGGCGCCAGTCTTCTGCATTTAAAAATCATTAACGCGCTGGCAAGCCAGATTGTTGATGATGACTTCAGGCGAGCCTTATTTACGCTCGAAAACAGGGATGCCCTGTTCCAGTTTATGGTGCAACGAATCCAGTTTAAGGAGGAAGCATGAATATCGTAGGCGTCACGTCCTGTATTGCGGGCTTAGCCCATACGCCAATGGCAGCCAAATCGCTTGAGAAAGAGGGAAGAAAGCTGGGCCATCAGGTGCATATCGAACAGCAAGGGGCGATGGGGATGATCGATAAATTAACCCCGCAACATATTGCTGAAGCGGACTTTGTGCTGATTGCCGCCGATCGCTCGATTGAAGAAGAAGAGCGCTTTGCCGGTAAGACCGTCATTAGGGTGAAAATTAGTCAGTGCGTCGGACATGCAGCCGAGGTCATTGCAAAATGCGTGGCGGCTGTCGAGGCGCGCCGTAACCCGTGATATTGGTGACACTATGAAAAAAACTATGGTCAATATCAAAAACCATTTAATGACAGGGATCTCTTTTGCGCTGCCCGTCATTATTGCCGGCTCGTTAGTCGTCGCCGTGGCTAAGATTATCGGCATCATCTTGGGTGAACCCAATCTGGACAGCTTTGCCCACAGTAGCGGGCTGGAAAAATGGCTGTATCTTGCCCAGAATATCGGCTTCAAAATCATTGGATTAATGAATTACGTATTAGGTGCTTACGTTGCCTATTCAATAGCCGGGAAAAAAGGGCTGGCGCCAGGTTTTGCGGCGGGGCTGATTGCCTCTGTTACCGGATCCGGTTTTCTGGGAGCGATACTGGGCGGCTTACTGGCGGGTTATTCTGCGGAATGGGTATCACGAAAAATCCGCATCACCGGTTCTGCCGCTTCGTCCGTGCCCCTAATCATCCTGCCGTTTATTACCGTTGGGCTGCAGGTTGTCGTGATGCTGTTGCTGCTGGGCGATGTCCTGCACTGGCTCAACAGTTCGCTGATGGCCTGGGTGCAGCGCATGACCGAAGACGGCACCAATACCGTTGTGCTGGCTGCGGTACTGGGCGGCATGATCTGTTTTGACCTTGGTGGGCCGGTTAATAAAGCGGCATGGGGCACGGGAAATGTGTTGTTTATGAGTGGCGTTTATTTACCGGCTATTTTGGTCAATGTCGCGATTATTATTCCGCCATTAGGCTATGCCGCTGCCCGCTTTATCCGGCCAAGTAACTTCAGTGAAACCCTAAAAGAAGCCGGTAATGGCTCGGTGATTATGGGCATTCTGGGAATATCCGAAGGGGCAATACCGTTTACGTTAAAAAATCCCGCGCGATTAATTCCGTTAAACATACTGGCGGGCGCCATGGGTTCAATGACGGTGGCGCTGTTTAAAGCCTATCCCATTATGCCGCCGTTGGGGGGCTTGTACGGTGGTTTTACCGTCGGGAATCCGTGGGCCTATTTTCTTGGCGCGCTGGTGGGCACATTAGTGATCGCAATAGGCGCTAACGTTTTAGTGAATTTTAATGAGACGGATGCGAACAGCGAGAGCATCAATACTTCCCCGGACGATATTGAAATTAAATTCGACTAAAGCGGTTTTTAGTAAGGTTAATACTATGAAAAAGCGGACAGTTCATCTCTATACGCACACGCACTGGGATCAGGAGTGGTATTTTACGTCTTCACGCTCGCGGATTTACCTGTACAACCATATTAAAAATCTTATTCAGGTACTGGAAACCCATCCTGAGTTTCCCTGCTATTTATTAGACGCACAAAGCTCACTTATCGAAAGCTATCTTCAGTGGGCTCCTGAGGATCGAGCCAGACTCACGAAACTGATCGCCGATGAACGTTTGCTGACGGGGCCGTGGTTTACACAAACAGATCAGTTGGTGATTCATCAGGAGTCTGTTGTCAGGAATTTGTTTTACGGTATGGAAGTGGCTCAACGCCATGGCAACGTAATGAAGCTAGGCTATGTTCCGGACTGTTTTGGCCAGGGCGGCAATATGCCGCAACTCTATCGCCAGTTCGGTATCCATCACGCCTTATTCTGGCGCGGCATCGCCGACAATACGCTGCACGAAACAGAATTTTTCTGGCAGGGTGATAACGGTGACCGGGTTTTTGCCCTGCAGATGCCGTGGGGTTATCACTACGGCGGCTTGCTGGATGAAACGCCTGAAACCATGAAAGCCTTTCTTGATGAGAAGATGGCTGCAATAGAAGCGCGCAGTCATCGCCAGCACCTGCTGTTTCCTCATGGCTTCGACCAGGCTCCCGTGCGCCGCAATTTGCCAGAATTAGTCGAGCAGTTTAATGCCCGTGATGATAGTCGCGAGTACCTCATCAGCAATCCGCTGGCTGTCGTTAAGATGCTGGAACAGGAAGCCGGTACAGAGGCTCGAACGCTAAAGGGTGAACTGACCGAAGCTAAGCATTCGCGCGTGCACAAAACGATCTTCTCCTGTCGTGCCGACCTGAAACTGTTAAACAATGAAATTGAATCGCTGCTGGTGAATACGCTTGAGCCTGTGCTGGCGATAAGTCAGAGCCTGGGCAATGCCTATCCCAAACATATTGTCGCAACGATATGGAAACTGATGTTTTACAACGCCGCCCATGACAGCATCGGCGGGTGTAACAGCGATGATACCAATCAGGATGTCTTCTTCCGCTATAAAGAAGCCAAAGGGCTGGCGCAGAATTTACTGGAGTTACATACCCGACTGATCACACAGCGCATTCCGCGCCAGCATGATTTTACCTTCACCGCTTTTAATCCACTGCCGTGGAGTATTGCTCCAGACATAACCTTTGAGGCCTGGCTGCCGGGGCTGCCGTTTACCTTGCGTGACGGCAACGGCAAAGCAATCCCCTGTGTTATCGAGTCTGAAGAAGATCTGACGCAATACGTACTTAATCAGACGATTCGCCTCGATCCGGGTAAAGCCTGGCATAAACCTGAAAAAGTCTGCCGTACGCGTCTGACCGTTAAAAGCCCGGTATTACCGGCACTGGGCTACGACCGCTGGTACATTGATTTCAGCGAGGATAACGCCGCGAGGCCAGCGCTGAGCCAGGAGACAACGGCTGAAAATGACGTTTACCATATTCAGGCGGAAGCCGATGGCCTGTTAACCATTACCGATAAACGGAGCGGTAAACGCTATCCGCGGCAAATGCTGTTTGTGGAAAACGGTGATGATGGGGATTCATACAATTATTCGCCGCCTCGGGCCGACTGGATGATTACGTCTGAGGGCGCCATGACGACCGTTCAGAAACAAAAGAGTACCGTCAGTCAGGGCCTGATACTTCGCTACGCGCTCAAGGTCCCGGCTGATTTAGCCGAAAGGGCGGCAGGCACTGCCACGACAACCCTGAACCTCAAGGTAAAAGTCGTTCTGCAGAATGACGATCTTATTCGCTTTAATGTGGAAGTGGATAACAACGTTCTGAGTCATCGTCTTTGTGTGCACTTTGCCACTGATATTGCGGCCCGGGTTTCCTGTGCCGATCAGCTGTTTGGCGCGGTCACCCGACCGGTGCAACTTGGCAAGGCGCTGCAGTGCTGGGAAGAAGAGCGCTGGCAGGAAAAACCGATCTCGATTGAACCGATGCAAAGCTACGTCAATCTCCACGATGAGCAGCACGGCTTTACGCTGCACACCAATGGTGTGCGTGAATACGAAATCGTCGGGGATGATTTCAATACGCTCTCGCTGACGCTGTTCCGCACATTTGGCTTTATGGGTAAAGAAAATCTGCTTTATCGGCCGGGCCGCGCGTCAGGTGAAAGTATCGTAGAAACGCCCGATGCCCAGCTGTTGAAAACTATGACCTTCTCATTTGGCTGGCGAACTTACCTCGGCACATTCGATGAGGCCCAACATGCGCGCGTGTCGAAAACCTGGCTGACCGAGTTTCCCGTTTATCAGGACAGCGACTTCCTGAACGGACGACTGCGTTTTTGTCTGAATGACGAGGTGCGGGATTATCCCGAAACTTATAGCGCGCTAAGCCTGCCAGCAACACACCGCGATGCCCTGGTCAGTGCGGTGAAATGTGCGGAAGACCACAGCGGAATCATCGTCAGATTTTATAATCCCCATCTGGAAACCGATGTCGTGATTCCGCCTCTGCAGGACGCGCGCTGCGTAATGCTCGATGAGATGACGCCCATGCAGGCACGGCAGACGCTCAAGCCTAACGACGTGCAGACGGTGCTGATTAAACGGATATAACCATGAGACTGTTCACCAGCAAACGGGTCAGGGACATCTTCATGACACTCGCGCAGGGCGATATCACGCAGGCCGCCCTGGCAAAAGAGATGAAGGTGTCAACAAGAACCATCCGTACTGACCTCAAAGAAGTGGGTGACATCGTCAGCCAGTCTGGTAACCGTCTTATCTATTCGCGAAAAAACGGCTTCTCATTACAGATTAGCGAGCCTGAGGCTCTGCAGGTTTTACTGGATCAGTGCCAACGGCCATGGAATGAAACACGTTCGGGGGCACAACGTCGCGCTGCCATGCTGGAGGCACTGCTGTTTGATGAGCAGGGCGTGAGGCTTGCTGAGCGGGAAGCCGAGTGGTTTATCAGTATCTACAGCTTAAGAAATGATATTACGTTGCTGAAGCGTCACGTCTCTCTCTATCAATTGCGTATTGTGTCGGAGGGTGAGGACATCTTTACGCTTAAAGGTAGCGAAATTGCCTTTCGGCGTTGCATCTACGACCACCGACTGCGCCTGACTCAGGCCACTGACGAGGACAGTTATGTCGGCCCGGTTACGGCATACCCGGACTGTAAAAACGCATTGAGCCACTGCCTTGCAGAGAAAAGGGTCGCGATAAGTGACGCGAATCTTCGCTTTTTAAGCCTGATCACAGGGATTGCGCAAGAGAGGATGGCGCGAGGCAAATGGCTACGGGATTTTGAATTTTGCGATGCGGAACCTGGCTGGAAAACGCTGGCTGAAGCCGTACTCCAGTCTTTGTGCGCTAACCCGGCGATGCTGTTTTCGCAAAGTGAAATTGACTTCATGGCCATGAATCTTGTCGCCTTTTGTACCACAACCTCCAGCCACAATCTGGTCTCTGAACAATACTCTGTTGAACGCACGATAATGAATCACTTCCTGAGCTACGTGAGTACATCGTGGTTTATTCATGTCAATTATGACGCGCTGTCCCAGGCGACGCTGCTAAGCCATATCAGAGCCATGCGCATTCGCGTCAACAACGCGATTACCATTGTTAATCCCTTACTGGAACAAATAAAACGCCACTATCCGTTAATGTATGAATTAACGCTTAGTGCGCTCAGCGAACTGGATCAGTTCTTCAAGGCGACCGTCAGTGCCGATGAAATCGGTTATCTGGTCATGCATATTGGCGCCATTCTGGAAGACAGTATCAGCCATCAGAGTGGTCAGGGGATGCGGGCGCTGGTGGTTAGCGATCAGGGGATGGCCTCGACGCGAGTCGTCTGTCAAAAAATCCTTAGCATGTACCCGGGGTTAGATATCGTCAGGCAGATCTCCGTTGAGCAATATAGTCTGCTGCCTGAGGTTGACGAAGATATTGTCATCAGCCTGGTCAATATCGTTGAGAAGAATAAACGTATTATTTTATTGCCCCCGTTTCCAGAGAGAGTGCAGCTCGAAAATATAAAATATTATTTGGTGTCTGAAACACAGCCTGTCAACGCGATGCTAACGTATTTTTCTGCTGATAATTTTTTTGTATTAAATGCGGGAGATTATACCCGTTCATCATTAATTACGTTTCTTTGCGACAGGTTAACCGCGCAAGGGCGGGTTAACGATCATTTCTTATCGTCGGTATTAGATCGTGAAGCGCGGGCGTCAACGCTGCTGGATGATAAAATCGCCATCCCGCATCCGTTAGGGCCTGTTGCGGTACGCACCGCAGTCTCTGTCGCCATCTTTCCCGAGGGCATTGAGTGGGATAGCGGTAAACAGGTAAAACTTGTTTTTATGTTGGCCATCAGTGAGGACCAGTTCATTGACAGTATGCTGATATATGACTTCCTCACCAATATTCTGGATGACGATATTATAGAAAAAATAAGTCAGTGTAAAAATTATAACGAATTTATTACAGCCTCAAAAAAGTACTTCCTTTAAGAAATTTATTCACTCAGGGTTATTTAGCATAAGGAGTTGGTTATGAAATACCGGCATTATGTCTGGGGACTGGTTTTTATCTCTTCCGCTTCATTTTCCTCGATAACGTTTGATACAGAACAAGGCGCGCTGAAACTCTATGGTGATGTTGAGTTCAATCTCGATGGTGCAAGCAGAACGGGCCAAATTACCTCATTAAAAACCCGTGCTGATAAAAACTGGAAGGCAGGAGAAGCGGAACGCTGGGACGTCAATGGCCGAATTTTAATCGGGCTGGACGGTTACCGAAGCATGGCGGATCAATCCTTTGCTGGCTTTACCGTGCAACCGCTGGCCGATCTCTCTGGCGGACTTGAATTAGACGACGCGGCTTTCTTCTTTGGTCAGGAAAAAGACTGGAAAGTGCAAGTAGGCCGCTATGAAGCCTTCGATATGTTTCCGCTCAATCAGGACACGCTTATCGAATATTCCGGCAACACGGCCAACGATCTTCTACGAAGATGGCTATGGCTATATCTACATGATGAAAGAGGCGCGCGGACGGGGATCGGCGGGGGCTATTCAGCTAAGTAAAACATGGCAACGTTTTTATTTTGAATTAAATGCCATGGCGAATGACGGCACGAGGTTGTTCCAGAATGGGGAATACCATGGGAATACACTGGAGCATAAAAAGAATGTTATTTATTTGCGCCCGGTTATCGCCTGGCGCCATAGCGACGTCACGGCGGCTGTCGGCATGGAAAGCAACGTGGTGAACAATGCCTATGGTTATACCGATAACCGGGGGCAGTTTAAGGATCAGTCTAAGCGCAATGGATATGGCGCCACGCTGAGCTGGGACGGGCAACGTGCGAATCCAGATTCAGGGGCGGTCATCAATCTCAGCACGGCCTATATGGATGCGACGGAAGAACAAAACTTCAGTGCTGGGCTGAATGGACTATGGCGCGACTTTCAGCTTGGCTATATCTACGCGCGTAACGATGTGAAAGCCTTTACGATGCAGTATATCAGCGGGGCCAGCCTGAGTGACTTCATCTTAGGCAAGTATGATATCCATACCATCCACTCCTCTTACCGTTTTCGCAATGTCATGAAGATGCAAAATTTCGATATTTACCTTGGCGCTTACTGGTCGCAGATTAATGCCGAACGGCACAGTGGCGATAACGAACGTTACGGGGCACGCGTCCGGTTTAAATACCATTTCTGATAGGCAATAAGCCGCTCCCGGTTGAGATGACATGGCATCTTTACAGGGCGCGGCGCGTCACTCAACATCGTCAAAAAGGCACCAGGTTCTGGCCCGCCAGCAGCTAAAAAAATTTCATGTTCATCCCTTGAAATCATCCAAAAAGATCCTATAAATTTTTGTGAGCAACGGGGAGGGTCCCCACTCAGATGAGCTTTTGAATGAACGATTAATTCAGGAGGTTATCACCATGGCATTACGTAATTTTCCACTGTTTCCTTCTGTTGCAGATTCTGCATTCTCAGACCGGTTCAACCGTATCGATCGGCTTTTCAGCCAGTTGACCGGTGATGCGCCCGTGTCGGTTTCACCCTCTTATGACCTCAGACAAACGGATAATGAGCACTATGAGCTCACCGTCAGTGTCCCCGGCTGGCAAGAACACGAGCTGGAGATCGAGGTGGCGGGCGGTCGCCTGACGGTTACCGGCCAGAAAGAGGTGGTTACAGATAAAGAGGCGGACAAAGAAGGCCAGAACAGCGGCTGGCTGCATCGGGGCATCAGTCGTTCAGACTTCCGTCTGAGCTACAGCGTGCCTGAACATATGAAAGTCACCACCGCACGGCTTCAGGATGGACTGCTGCGTGTCGGTTTGCATCATGAGGTGCCAGAAAGCGAGAAACCTCGCCGCATTCCGATTGAACACCGCACCTCAGAGGCGATTGAACATCAGGCTTAATGGCAGTTTGACCCGACAGCGGGGAGCGTGAACAGCGCTCTCCGCACTATGTTATCAAGCGGAGAATCAGGAGGCTGTTATGAGAGTCATCAGCGTGCCCGAAGATCGTAGCCTGTATCCTAAACTGGTCGGCGAGACCGTCATGGCTGCCAAACTGCAGCTAGGCAGGACCCGCTTGTCGGTGAATTACAATAAAGTGCCAGGCGGAATTCTGCCTGTGCTGGTGGTGGATTTTTACAACGAGAAGGGCAAGCTCTACACCCTGCGCTACAACCTGCCACCGGATACCCCAGAGCGTACCGATCGCCGGGTATCGTTGCTGATGCGCTTGATTGAGAAAGAGGCCAACGAGGAAAAGTTGGCTGAGGCAGTGTGACCGCTCAGGACAGCGGTAAACGCGAGGAAGTCGTTATGTTGAATACATTGATGCTGCATAGCGCTCTGGGGGCAGGCATGTTAGCGATGACGGCCAGCCTGTTGCATAACCGATTTAAATAGCCTGTTCCGTCATTCGTTATCCCTGTCTTTAAGTGCCGCGTCGTCGGCACTTTTTTTATGTCACCTGAGCGCTTGTTATTCTACCTTGCCATTGTTATGTTATAACGTAACAAAAACAGGTGGGGTGATATGATGCAGCCAGAGACATTACATGCCAGTGAATCGATATTGCGGGTGAACATTGGGGCGCTGCACAAATCCGATGGCGGCTGCCTGCTCAATGACATCACATTCGGCATCGGGACAGGGGAGCGCCTGGCGATCATTGGGCCGAACGGCAGCGGCAAAACCTCATTGCTGCGGGCGATGAGCCGTGAGCTGGCGGTACAGAAGGATGAGATAACGCTAAACGGTCGCTGCATCAAAACTTACACACGGCAGGAGTTAGCCACATGTATCGCCGTCATGGCGCAAAACGACGTGCCTGACCTGAGGCTGTCGGTTGAGGATTACGTTGCACTGGGTCGTCTTCCTCATGTGCGCGCCTGTCCACATTCTGTCAATCAGCGCGTTGTGAGTGAGGTGCTAGAGGAAACAGGGCTGGCGGCGTTACGGCGACGTTCACTAGATGCGTTATCAGGCGGTGAACGGCAAAGAGCGGCCCTGGCGCGCGTTCTGGCCCAAAAGCCACAGCTGATTCTGCTGGATGAACCGACCAATCATCTTGATCCCCTTGGACGACATGCGCTGCTGACGTTAATCAAAAACAAAGGCATCACGGCCGTGGCGGTCTTGCACGATTTATCACTTATAGATACGTTTGCCGACCGCGTGCTGATTCTGTCACAGGGGGAGCAGGTAGTATGTGATGCGCCCGCTCGCGCCCTGTCATCCCGCTATCTCCGGCCGGTATTCGGTTTAAACAGTTTTACCGTATCGCATCCCGCGAACGGGAGTCATTTACGCATTTTCGAGGTGCCAGACTGTGCCTGATTCGTTGTTAAGGCTCTGCTGCGCGGCATGGCTGGCGAGCATTCCTGTTGGACAAACCCTCGCGGCCGATTTCCCGGTCACCATTGAAAGCTGCGGTCAGCCGGTTACCTTTAATGCACCGCCTGAGCGGGCGGTCATTAACGACCTCAATATGTCAGAAATGGCCTTTGCGCTTCATTTGCAGGATCGCATCGTCGGGCTGACGGGCATTAGTGGCTGGTACAAGATGACACCGGAATTTAAGCAGGCGATGGGGGCCATTCCTGAGCTGGCGCCTAAGTATCCCTCTCTGGAAACGCTGGTGGCGGTGAATCCTGACTTCTTTTTTGCCGGCTGGAATTATGGCATGAAGGTGGGCGGCGACGTGACGCCAGCCTCGTTAAGTCAGTACGGCATCAAGACGCTGGTGCTGAGTGAAAGCTGCGTTTTTACCCAAAAGGACAAGCATAAAGCCAGCATGGATCTGCTTTATCACGATGAGCTGACGTTAGGTAAAATCTTTGGCAAACAGGCTGAGGCGCAGGCTTTAGTTAATCACTGGAAGGAGCGCCTGAGAATGATTCCTCAACGGCCCAGCGCGGTCCGGCCGTTAAAGGTCTTTGTCTACGACTCCGGGGAAGATAAGCCGTTTACTAGCGGAAAATATGCCATGCCAACCGCCATCATTGAAGCCGCCGGCGCAACCAATGCGCTGGAGGGGCTGGATATCAGTTGGGGCACCACGTCATGGGAAAGTGTGGCGGCAACCGAACCTGATTTCATTATCTTGCTGGATTATCAAACCGGCGGCGGGGCGGATGCCCTTCGGCATTTCCTGGAAAGTCATCCGCTGATGAAACTCACGCCAGCCGTCAAACATCATCGTTATCTGAAGCTGCAGTATGCTGAGCTGACGCCAGGCCCGGCTAATATTGCCGCGGTGGAGAAACTGGCGCGCGCCCTGTATTCAGGAACCGCGCCGTGAATGCTACACCTTACCGTTTTTTTTGCATCTTGTGCTTTTGCGTCCTTCTGCTGGCAGTGCTGATGTTAATCAGCGTTGCCAAAGGTACGGTCGCATTATCCCTGACGCAGGTGTTGGGCGCACTGGAACTGATCGCCATGCCTCAGTCTGAAATGATCAGCCGGATTGTGATCGATCTCCGCCTGCCGCGCACGTTGCTTGCAGCCTTGACCGGTGCCGGGCTGGCGATGGTGGGAGCGCTGCTGCAAACCACCACCCGCAACGATCTGGCCGATCCTTTTCTTTTTGGTCTATCTTCCGGTGCTTCGGCAGGTGCGGTGCTGGTCATCACCCGTTTTGGTAACGGGTTAGGTGAGCTGACCTTGCCGGTTGCCGCCTTTGCGGGCGGGCTCTGTTCTGCCGCTGCGGTCATGTTGCTTTTCTACTTCAAAAAACTGCGCAGCCCAGCACACCTGATCATCTGTGGGCTGGCTGTGTCTTTTCTGTTTGGCGCGCTCACCAGCTATTTTATTTTCTCTGGCGATCAGCGAGCGGCCAGTTCGGTGATGTTCTGGTCGCTGGGTGGCCTGGGACTGGCCAGTTGGCAGAATCTGCCTGTTGCGCTTGCCGGTGTTGTCCTGCTGAGTGGCTTTGCTCTGATACGTCATCGCTCGCTGGACGGTCTGCTGGCGGGCGAACAAACGGCGCTGTCGCTGGGGATTAACGTCAGTCGTTTGCGGATTGAAGTCTTTCTTTGTTGCGCGCTGACGACCTCAATGCTGGTCGCCCTCACCGGGGTGATTGGTTTTGTCGGCCTGATGGTACCGCACCTGTGTCGACCGGTCACAGGGGTAAAGCACCGTCTGCTGTTACCGCTGTGTGGCCTGGGCGGCGCGGTTTTGCTCTGTGGCGGGGATATCATCAGCCGAACGCTGCTGGCACCGCAGGAGCTGCCGATCGGGATTATCACGGCAGGCATCGGGGGGATTTTTGTGATTCTGCTGCTGACCCGTGCATCGAACACCTGAAGCAAAACGAGGCCAGTTCAGCCCGGAATATACGGATGCTCACCGCCTGTCACTAAGTAGCAAAATTTCACTCTTCTCTCAGGCGTGACAATTGGCCTCTTTACGCTATTAAATGAATTAAAGGCTGTGAACCTCTTCGAATCAAAGATAACGAATACTGATATGTCTTATTCGAAAGTATCAGGAAGTATTAATAATAGTATTCTGACAAATGTAGACTTTGAAAACGCGTGTTTAGATAGCGCTCTTTTATGCAAAGCAGAAATAAAAAGATGCGATTTTCAAAAAGTAAACCAGTAATCAATGTGGATGATGCAGTGTGTGAAGCAAGTCATTTTGTCAAAGCAAAGCTTGTGGCTGGATCCTCCGGAATTGAGTACGGTGGTCGTCGCGTAAGATTTGTAGATTGTGATTTTACCGGCACTGTTTTTGATCGCGTTGAGTTTAGAGCAACGAAATATATTAATTGCACCTTTACTGATGCGAAATTAAAAAAATGTGACTTTCGTGGAGTTAAGTTTGAGGGTGGTATTTTACCAATAACAACCCAGTTTGAAAATATGTATATACCTTCTCAGTTTATTTTATTTCGCAAATAAAGCCGAGAAAGAGAACTCAGCCTTACTCGGTTTTATTATTTAGTGTGGTTGGATCCTTTGAATATACCTGCACTTAATCTACTTAATCATCTGCTTAGTAAAATTAAAATACTCGCGCACTTCGTTGTTATCTGTCACTACACAGTGTATCTGCTAATATTTTAGCCCTACTTGCGGTTGGGCTATAGCGATAAAGCCTGCAGCATTCAATGTTGCAGCCAGGCTTTGCCAGTCAATAAGCGCATTTCTCAGTGCTGCAGCCTTCAACATCGCAATCACCCCACCGTTTCATTCTCAAGCTTCTGCCTTTTGCGCAGATTCGGAAACAGCGTCATCCAGAGCCCGACCACTACCAGCGTCCCGACGCCGCCAATCACCGCGGCAGGCACCGCGCCCATCCATGCTGCTAACAGCCCCGACTCAAACTCACCCAACTGGTTTGAAGTATTGATAAAGATGGCGTTAACCGCATTGACGCGGCCGCGCATCGTATCCGGTGTATCCAACTGAACCAGAGCGCCGCGAATCACCATGCTCACCATATCGAAACCGCCCAGCGCCGCCAGCGCCAGCAGTGAAAGCCACAGTTTGGTGGAAAGGGCAAACAGCAGCGTCGCCAGGCCAAAACCCGCAACGGAGCCAAACATAATCATGCCGACGTGCTTTTCCAGCTTGTTGCGGCTCAGCCAGACGCCGACCAACAGCGCCCCTACCGACGGCGCACCCCGCAACAGGCCAAGGCCCCATGGCCCGGTGTGCAGAATATCCTGGGCGAAGATAGGGAGCAGTGCAGTAGCACCGCCCAGTAGCACGGCAAACAGGTCGAGCGATATCACGCCGAGCACGTCTTTGCGTTCGCGAATAAAGCGCACGCCCATAAACATGTTCGACAGGGTCATCGGCATACGTTCCTGAGGAGGACGTTCGTAACGTAGGCGACTGACTAAGATTAGCGACAGCAAATAAAAGAGCGCTGAAACCCCGTAAACAACCTCGGGACCGGCCACGTAAAGCAGTCCGCCTAACGTCGGCCCGACAATCACCGCGGCCTGACCGCCGACGGAACTGGCCGCCATGGCGCGCGCCAGAATCGATGGCGGGACCAGCGCAGGTAGCATTGAGGTAATAGCAGGCCACTCAAGTGCTTTAGCCAGGGCGATCAGGAAGACCAACCCCCAAATTTCAATCTTATCTGCCCAGTGCAGTAGCGTCAGCGCCACCAGGGCGAGCAGGGCGGCCCATTCAATGAGTTGCCCAATCACCACGATACGACGACGGTCGAATTGATCTGCCAGATGCCCTGCGGGCAAGGCTAACAGCACCGAAGGCAGAAACTGCATCAGGCCAATCATGCCCAGTGCCATGGCGCTGTGGGTAATCGCATAGATTTGCCAGCTGACGGCCACGGAAAACATCTGAAAGCCAAACGAAGAACAGGTACGGGCCAGCCAGAAGGCCACAAATGACCTGTGTTGCAGCAACGCATCTTCGCCTGTAGAAACCCCTTTATGCATAATGATTCCTGTCCCGAACCGCCTGTTGGCGAAAGTGGTTGCATCAGTCTGATTCATGACCGTATTCGGTCTTATTTTGTCCTGGCTGAAGCACAGTGAATGTGCTGCATGATCCGACTCGCTCGCCAGACCTTTCTGAACTTAAGCGGAATCGGGCAGCACGAGCATAGACGTCTAAATATTAGCATGCTCAATATTCACTTTGATAAATCGAAATATCGACAAGATGTGATAGTTCCCCCCTGAATAGTCAGGGGATTACCCGATCGTTTTGTCATCAGTTATGGCGATAAAAAGCACGAACCGGCCTGGAGGGCGACAGGACTTATCAGAGCTATTGGTCGTTTGCCAGCAGGGCGATGGTAAGATACGACCCACTGTTTTTGACTCCTCAGGCAACGCAGAGTTAAAAACTAAAAAAGGCGGTGTCGCTGCGCGTGGTGGTATTCACTGCCTGAAAATGTATTGAAGCGCGGCGAGCCAGATTTACTTTTTTGCAAACTGTCAGGTGCGCTTGCGTGTTTTCATTGATGGCCTGTACCGACAGCCCGGGGCATATGGCCGTGTCGGAGACAGCAAAGGGCGTTGAACGTTGACTCAGCGGTCGGTGCCGATCCGAAGGGTGAGTTAAGCTGGTTTTCGTTTCGCCTCCGCGCACGCCAGCGGCCAGGACGGAGGTGATGATGTCCTTGAGTGTGCTACAGTGTTCAGGCACTTTTTTTCCATGGGTTTTCAGAGGTCCCAGCTAATGACGAATAAACAGGGTGTTTTAATTGTTAACCTTGGAACACCAAAAGAACCCACAACTGCTGCGGTTAAAACGTTTTTATCTAAATTTTTGCACGACTACAGAGTGGTCGATTTACCCAGGATCCTGTGGTGCCCAATCCTGCATGGCGTGATTATTCCGCTGCGCGCCAAACGCGTGGCCAAACTGTACTCCTCTATCTGGATGGACGAAGGTTCACCGTTGATGGTTTACAGCGTTCGCCAGGCTCGCGCACTCGAAGCGCTGACGGGCATGCCTGTCGAGTTAGGAATGAGCTATGGCGAGCCCAGCATTGGCGGCGCCATTGACAAACTGCTGGCCAAAGGTGTCGATAAAATTATCGTCATCCCGTTGTATCCGCAGTTTTCCTCGTCCACCGTCTCTTCCGTCTGGGACAGCGTCAGCCGTCACCTGCAGACGATGAAAAACCGTTACACGCCGGCGATCAACTTCATAAACGATTATGCCGATCATCCTGCCTACATCGAGGCGTTAAAAGCCTCTGTGCTGGAATCATTCGAGGCCAATGGCGTGCCGGATACGCTACTGGTCTCCTACCATGGCATACCGGTCAGGTTTTCTAACGAAGGGGATAAGTACCAGGATCGCTGTGCGTTAACCACCAAATTGCTCACCGAAGCCCTTAACATGCCATCGTTGAAGATTGTGATGACCTTCCAGTCACGATTTGGCAGAGAGCCCTGGCTAACGCCGTACACCGATGAAACCATCAAAAATCTTCCTGCGGAAGGGGTAAAAAACCTGCAGGTGATTAGCCCGGGTTTTGCGGCAGACTGCCTGGAAACGCTGGAAGAACTGGATGAGCAGAACAGAGAAATCTTCATGCATGCAGGGGGAACGTCCTTTACCTATATCCCTGCGCTTAACGATAAGCCTGTTCACATTGAGATGCTGCGACAGCTGGCAGAGGGCGCGAAATAGCCTCCGGCGCGTGCTGACATCAGCCCTCCGGCTCATAACGCCAGCCGTGACGGGGCCAGAATGTGTGCATTCTGGCCCCGGCTTTTTAGACGCGCAATGCCAGGCGGATACAGTCCGCCGATTCGCGTCGGAAATGCAGTGCTGGACGGTTCGTAACAAACCAGAACTTGAGTTTAGTGCGTAACGTTTCTACCGGTATTTTTTGTATAAGTGTTTTATAACGCGTGGCAAAACCTTCGATGGTTTTTTGTAACTGGTTGAAAGCCTTACCGTTGACACTCTCCCTGCGACCACTCCCCGTTTCGAGCCTGAATGTACGGAGCTTTGTCGTTACTGCCTTGCTATCACGCAAACTCTGTCGGGGCTGGGATTTGCCTCTGAAACGGAGAAGCACCTTAGCTGCCTGCTGTATGAACTGATCAACTATTTCGCTGCCGAAATGGAAGCCCCGCGCTGGCTCCGCACAGCCGACGGCGTGAAGTTTATCGGCGAGGTGACGGCATGACACAACAGGACTGGCATCCCGCCGACATTATTGCGGCCCTGAAAAACGGGAAACGTCGCTGGCGGCGGTTTCCCGTCAGGCAGGGCTAGCGTCCTCCACACTGGCTAATGCGCTTACCCGCCGCTGGCCCAAAGGCGAAAGATTGATTGCTGAAACGTTAGACGTTGAGCCTGAAAAAATCTGGCCTTCGCGCTATCGCTGATGTTCCTCCGGCGCAGCCCGGATACGGAAGCTGCGCCGCATTTCGTTTTTCTGATCCGTCATAATCCTTTGAACCGCAAAAACAGTTTTCTATTATCGGCCTTCTTACCATGAACTAAGTTCCTGACTGCACGAAGTGCTTCATGATCTGAAAGAAGCACCTGATGTATCAGGATGGTCGCCGTTTTACCGGCAATGCCGCCTTTGAAAACTGCCGGATCTGTCCTCTGATGGATTAAGACTTTCTTCACGCTTTATTACGTTAAGGAAATCACAATGAATCTGATGAATAATTGTGCATCGCCTGCCGCAGATGTTATATTAAAATATAATATTCGGAGGTGCTCTATGTATACCACTCGTCTGAAAAAGGTTGGCGGATCTGTCATGCTGGCGGTCCCTCCCGCCGTGCTGAAAACGCTGGGGCTGTCGATGGACAGCGAAGTGGGCATGACCATTGATAGTGGCTGCCTCATAATTGAACCTCAAAAACGTCCCCGCTATTCACTCGAAGAACTACTGGCGCAGTGCGATCCGCACGCTGAAATTAGCGAAGAGGGTCGGGAATGGATTGATGCGCCTGCGGTGGGCAAGGAGCTCCTGTAGATGGAAAGAGGGGAAATCTGGCTCGTTTCACTAGATCCGAATGCCGGGCATGAACAAAGCGGAAGGCGTCCAGTACTGATTGTTTCTCCGGCGTCCTTTAATCAGTTTACGCGGCTACCTGTGGTTGTTCCCGTGACCAACGGCGGAAACTTTGCCCGCGCAGCGGGGTTTACTGTTTCACTGGATGGCGCAGGAACGAAAACAACGGGGGTAATTCGTTGTGACCAGCCCAGAACCATTGATATGGAAGCCCGGAACGGCAAATATCTTGAACGAATACCTGAAGTTATTGTGAATGAAGTGGTGGCCAGACTGGAGGCCATTCTGAGCTGAGATTTTAGATGTAAAAGGTAAACGCAGAAAAGCAAAAAACCTGCTCAGTTTCCTAAGCAGGCTTCTTAAATCTGGCTCCTCTGACTGGACTCGAACCAGTGACATACGGATTAACAGTCCGCCGTTCTACCGACTGAACTACAGAGGAATCGTGTGAACGAGGCGAATAGTAACGAGGTCGCCTCAAGGTGTCAACTGTAAAAAAGCGTTTAGCATTCAACTGGCTAGCTTTAATGCAAAGCGTTCGCGAAGTAAACAAATCACCGATCAGTCATCTGGATTCTGCTTAACGGATCCTGCTGGTAAAATTGCTGGAGATGCCCATACATCGCGGGAAAGCGTTCAGCTAACAGAACCGGCGCGGTAAAAAAATACTCGGATAACACCGCGAAGCATTCCGCAGGATCGCTGGCGGCATAAGGATCGATACTGGCGGCCTGTTCCCCGACCAGCTCAACCTCATTTTCAACCTCAGCCATGGCCTCACGCAGGTCTTTTTCCCACTGGGCGACGCCACGCAGAGGAATCAGTGGAACGCCGCTGGTGTAGCCGCTACCGCGGGCATCCAGCTTGTGTGCCACTTCATGAATGACCAGGTTATACCCTGACAGATCGAAGGAATCCTGAATATCCAGCCAGTTAAGGATCACCGGGCCCTGCGTCCAGCTCTGGCCCGCATGAACGGCAGGCGCGTGATGCACAAGGCCGTTTTCATCCTGCCACTCATCCGCCACATTAAAGGGCTCAGGATAGATGAGCACTTCATGAAAGCCATCCAGCCAGTCGAGACCCAGTTTCAACACGGGTAAGCAGAACAGCAGGGCAATACGCACGCTACGCAGCGCATCAAGTTGGCAGCCTTCAAGCGGAACCAGCTTTTTTTGCTGCAGAAAGCGCTGGGCCAGTTCTGTCAGCGACTGCTGTTCATCCTGTGTGAGAAGGGTAAAGATGGGCTGTGCCAGACCGGCCTGCCAGGGCAATTCGGTGACGGCGGTATCGCTATGCGTTTTCCATGGCCATTTTAACATCGTAAGTTCCGCACTGAATGCTGCTGTCGCAGAATCCTGAGAGACCAGACAGGAAAATGCCAGCATCGAAACGTCATGCTGGCATTGTCGGGCTTCAGGGATGAAGACGGTATATTCAACCCGTTAGCGAGGAGATTGTCTGTGATTTAGCCCGCAAAGCGCAGGCTAAATTTACTCACGCCCGGCGCGCTCAAACTCAATGACCCACACCCACGGGTTTACCTGCCAGCTGGTTGCACCGTACTGTTTCTGCCATGCCTTGCGATAGGCTTCTTTTGGCATTTCTGAATTCACATTCATGGTGAAAAAGTTATTCAGAAAGTGCGAGTCGGTTTGGACCCCTTCAGCCATGATGTCATCTTCACTGATATCCTGAATCTGCTCCACACGCACATCGGTAATGAGCAGATTGATACGGCTGGCCCAGCGCGGCATATGAATGGCCGTCTGCCAGCCAAACTGCTCGTCATCCGGGCCGCTCAGCGTATGCTGACCCAGTTCATTGCTGTCAGCACGGTACTGGCAAAATTCCGGCGTGCGGAACGGTACGGGATCGCGCTCGTAATCCGCCAGGGCATCCTGCGGCACAATCGGCCCACGCCAGGTTTCGCGCACCCAAAGCACGTCGCCCGGCATACCGTACGGGCAGTGATAGCGAATGTCATTCATCGACATCATTTTATCGCCATGCAGGTGGTTAGCCTGAACGTCAAAAGCATGAACCCCTTCGTGGTGATCCTGCCCCGGGCCAAAAGCCTGCGTTTTCATTATGCGCCGGGTTTGCGTTTGTTGGCCAACTAACAGGGCACGAACCCGCTGTTCGGAAAAAAGAATCGGCCGCTCTTTCATGGATTACCTCTTTTTATTAGTAGAACCCGGTTACTGCTAAAACAACAAGGGCATCTAAATGGTGGCAATATCATAAAAACTATAAATCATTACCCTTAACAATTTGCCGTCTCATAGTCATCTGAGCATTGGTGATTTTTGTCCCGAAAAACGGGGGCGGATAAAAAATCAACAATGCTGTTGTCAATGCGCGTTCCGGGACATCTGATAGTGAGAATACAGTACGTTATATCGGCAAAAATAGGAACCTTTTCAGATTTATCTGTGTGTAACTTTTGCCGATTTTAATGATAAGTGCGAACAGGTTATGTCATGTTTTTTGTTACTCCCCGAGAAAATGCCTATCATTAATCATTACATTTATTAAACTAATTAACCTGCCCGCAATTAAATCAGTCAAGGCTGAAAAAGCAGCAAACTGACGTTTTAATTACGGCAAAATGCTATAAAAATGATCAGCGTCGCATTTTTTTTCGAAATTATCCTGGGGCAAGGGCGATATTCCTCTGCTGTGTAAAGAAAATGTCATTAGCCATTCGCTATGATGGTCGGGCCTGAGCGCGTAATTCATCGTCAGTCAGGACGGACGTCAACCCAACAGGAAAGAGAATATGTCACTTACGGTTTGGCAGGCTCGCTATGAGACCTGGTTTGAAAACAACTGGATTCATGATGATGGCGCGCACGATATCGCACATTTACGCCGCGTATGGATGAGCGCTCAACGCATTATGGCCGGCACCCAAGCCGATCCGCTGGTGGTCCTGACCGCGTGTTATTTTCACGATGTGGTGAATTTACCGAAAAACCACCCTGAGCGTCACAAGGCATCCACCTATGCCGCCAGTGAAACGCAGCGCATTTTACAACAGGATTTCATCGATTTTCCTGAGGAATTGATGGAGCAGGTCATGCATGCGGTTCAGGCGCACAGCTTCAGTGCCGCCATTACGCCAAAAACGCTGGAGGCAAAAATTGTGCAGGATGCCGACAGGCTGGAATCGCTCGGTGCTATCGGTCTGGCGCGGGTGTTTTATACGGCAGGTTCCATGAATCGCCCCTTATTTAACAGCGAGGATCCGCTCGGTAAAGATCGGGAACTCAATGATGTTAAGTGGACGCTGGATCACTTTCAGACCAAGCTACTGCGGTTGCCAGAAACCATGCAAACCGAAGCAGGGCGCAGGCTGGCAGAACACAATGCTGACTTTCTGGTGCACTACATGGCCAAGCTGTGTGCCGAACTGCAAGGCAACTTAGTCAGTCTGGATGAGTCAGTACTCCACGACTTTAGCCCTATACACGCTGAATATTAAATTTTTATGACAGTATAGGAATCGATACAGTCATCCGGTAGCGTGGCAGTAATAACAATAAAGGAGTGATGAAATGACCGAAACTGTTAATTTAACGATTAAAATTGATCCTGCACTGAAAGAACACATCAAACAGTTGGCGCTGGAAAATCAGGTGTCGATGAGTCAGGAAATCGTGCAACGGCTTCAGTCCAGCCTCAATGCGCCTGCTCAGCCTGTCATTGACAGCCAGAATACAGAGGAAGACACATCGGATGCATTAAGCTCCAGCGAAATCAAGCAGCTGCGCACGCTGCTGAAGAAGCAGAGCAAGAAAAAGAAATCGTAAAATTCGGTGTTTGTCCCCGCAAAACGATTAAAAGCCGCCTTTAACACTGGCGGCTTTTTTACATCCCAAGCTTAACGGCTACAGGGTGATACGGAACTGCTGCACGCTTTCGGCCAGGCGCGCGGCCTGCTGCTGTAGCGTATCGACCGTGCGGCCCTGGCGGGCGGTGAGGCTTTCGTTCATCTGAAGCTGTTTATCCAGCGCCACCACTTCTGCAGCAATGCCCGTCACGCGGCGGCTTTGTGCGGTGGCGTTTTCCTGCAGCTCTTGCAACTGTGTCACAACGGCGCTGACCGACTGGCTTATCTGGTTAAACAGCGCCTCAAGCGATTTCACCTTATTGAAGCCCTCTGAAATGTGCAGTTGCGTATGATTAACGAGACCGTTGATCTGCTGCGCCGATTCGCCACTCTTGTTTGACAGGTTGCCCATCTCTTTCGCGACCACGCCAAAACTTCGTCCATACACGCCCGCATGAGCGGATTCGATGGCGGCATTGAGCGCCAGCAAACGCGTTTGCAGTGACAGGCCGTCCAGCATCTCAACGATACCCGCGATTTCGCCGGAGGAGGCGACGATATGGCGCATCTGAACCTCCATCTCATCCACCTGAAGCGTACATTGCTGCATCAGATCGTCGGCGAAATGCGCCTGTTCAGAGGCCTGCTGAGAAAACAGGGTGCTGTTTTCGACTTCTTCAGACACGCGATGCAGGCGCTGGGAAATATGGCTAAAGCTGCTGTTTTGCGCTTGATACTGTTCGCTGACCTGCTCATTAGTATGCTGCATTTCACGCGTACCTTCGGCCACGCTTGCCGCAATCGTGTTAATTTCAGCCACGATGGTGCGCAGCCCCTGGCGCATCTCCGCCACTGCGTTGAAGAGTCTGGACGTTTCCAGCGATTGCAAACGCGGTGGAACCGGGCAGTTGATTAAATCACCGGTTGCGATGTCCTGTAACTGTCGACTGGCCAGACGTAAGGGGACGATCACACCACGCAGCAGCAATATGCCGCCGGTCAGCAGCAGGACAAACAGCAGTCCTGTCACCATTAGCGCCAGGTTGCGGCTTTCCATGAGTGTCTGAAGGGTCAGGCTGTTAACCGCAGTGAGCTGTTTATTGGTCTGCGTAATCTCGTTAAACCAGGCGCTATTGAACTGCTGCTGGTAAGCCTGCATCGGTACCATAAAGAAGGCGTCAATGTTATTCCCCTCCAGACCTTTTAGCTGCTCCTCCAGTCCCTGTTTCAGCAACGTAAAGCCCTGCTGCAGTTCGCCGCCGGGTGCGGCGTGATAGCGAGCAAAAAGCTGTTCAGCATGAAGCAAAGACGATTTGGCTGTTTCTGCCAGACTTTTCCAGCTGTCAACCGATCCACTTTTCTGATCTTCCATTAAATACAGCCCGGCGCGGTGGCTGTTATCACTGGCCGTAAGCAGCTCGACGCGTGCGCGGTCCAGCAAGGCCAGCCGGTCACGCATGGCGCTGGCCTGGGTGAGGTTGACTTTGTTCTGGCTCACCTGAGCGGTCAGCAGAACAATCCCGATGGACTGCAGCAAACAAAACAGCACCACGAACAAAATAAAGTTCCCGCGCAGGCTGGTTAGCCAGGTGGGGATCGCCGGAAACCTAAAGCGGGAACGTCTTTTCAGCACGTGCCGCGACAACAAAGTGAGAGGTGACATCATTCTACCCATCCATTGAAAAAGCAGCAGTATTCTGGGCTTGCATGACGGCGTTGTGACAATCCCGCCGGACGGCAGGAAAAGAGAGGAATTGTTGCGCCTAAGCGCAACTTTTAGCGGGAATTATGCGTTCAACTGGCGGATATAGGGCGAAAGCAACTGCGCCACGGCGGCAAACACTGGTACCACCACCGAATTGCCAAACTGTTTATAGGCCTGCGTATCGGATACCGGGATGCGGAAGGGATGGCTGTCTGCACTATCAAATCCCATCAGTCGCGCGCATTCTCGCGGCGTTAACCGACGGGGGCGCCGCGCCATATTGGCGGCATCAAGAAAATCGGCTTCCCCTTTTTCCCGATCCCAACCGCGATCGATTAAAATTTCTGAGCCATCTTTATAGTATCGGGCTGACAGGGTGCGCACGCAGCAATGCACATTGTGTGGATCATTCAGGCCAAAGCCGAACCCGTTACCCCGTGCTTTATGCTTCTTAGCGTACTGGTAGAGGTAACGCCACAATACGGGCGACAGGATGTATTTGTCGTCGGGCTGCGGCTCCAGCAGGCTCTGTAGGCTGGGCACCTGGGCGGGGAAAAATTGGCGAATGTCGCGCAGGCTAAACTGCGCTGAGCCAGCAATATCCCGCCGGATGCCGACCAGAACGATACGTTCACGATGCTGCGGCAAAAAAAAGCGTGCATCAATCACCTTCGGATCGGGCGCGCCAGCCTGGGCATCCGCCACGTCATAGCCCAGCTCGTCCAGGGTTTCCATAATCACCGCAAACGTCCGGCCTTTATCATGGCTCTTGAGATTCTTCACGTTTTCCAGGACGAAGAATGGCGGTTTCTTTGCCGCCAGAATGCGGGCGACGTCAAAAAACAGTGTGCCCTGCGCCTGACATTCAAAGCCATGAGCCCGGCCCAGCGCATTTTTTTTACTGACGCCCGCCAGAGAAAAGGGCTGGCAGGGAAAGCCCGCCAGCAGCACCTGATGGTCGGGAATGGCCGCATCAATCGACTGATAGATCGCCTGTTCGTCAGTAAGGCCGGCTGGCTGCGTGACCTGGCGAATATCCGTATTAAAGTGGTGCTCTGCCGGATCGCTGTAGTGATTCGCCCGATAGGTGCGAATTGCCTCTTTATTCCACTCACTGGTAAATACACATTTACCGCCGATGCGCTCGAAGCCACGTCGAATACCGCCGATGCCGGCAAACAGATCGATAAAGCGGAAATCGGGAGAATCATAATGGGCAGGACGTTCAGGCAACAAATTCTGCAACAGCGACAGTTCTGCGGCGGCCAGCGAGGGTAACGCGCGCTTGCCCTGACGAATAGTGTTCAGCAGTGGCGGCGTCCAGTGCGGAAAGCCTGCCTGATGCAAACGTGCGACAACGTCCTTAACGGAATAGATCGACAGCACCTGTTGTAACATGTTCAGTTCATCGGAATGCAGAGCAGCAGGGAGAAGAGGTTCAGCGATTGCGACAGCGTGCATGCAAATATCCTTAACAGTGAAGCGCGTATGCTAACACTCCTTGCCCGAGGAGGAAATCTGCAGGCGCAGGTCAGGATGGTGTTTCAGTGTGCGCCAGCGTCAAAAAGGCACAATTGCCCGGGTCAGATCTAAACGGCGCGGTCTGGCGGTGAAAATATTTTCTCTGCTTTTATCTGGCCGACTTTCACTTTTCAGGGCGACGACTAAAGTTGAATAAGTCGCTATTAAGGAGGTGCTATGGCCGACGTTCACTCCAGCGAAACGCGCAGTAAAAATATGCGCGCAATTCGTCAACAGGACACTGCCATAGAGCAGCGAATCGCCTTGCTGCTCAAAGATCGTGGATTCAGCTATCGGGTACAGGACAAAAACCTGCCAGGCCGCCCTGACTTTGTCGTGACCTCGCATCAGGCGATTATCTTTGTGCATGGCTGCTTCTGGCACCGCCACCACTGTTATTTGTTTAAGATCCCCGCCACGCGCACCGAGTTCTGGACGGGCAAAATAAACAGTAATGTAGAACGGGATCGGCGTTATGTCCGGCAGCTGCGGGAGAATGGCTGGAAGGTGCTGATTATCTGGGAATGCGCGCTACGCGGTAAACTCAAACTGGACGATGAAGCCCTGCTTGAACGTCTCGAAGAGTGGCTGCTGGCGATGAATGACAGCGCTGAAATCGATCATCAGGGAATTCATCATTACCGAGAGGATGAATGATCCCACCTTGCTAATCAGTAACATAAAATGTTAGATAGACGCTTTTCCGTGACCGGGAGCCCGCAATGAGCAGCATAAAACTGACGGTTAAACGCCTGTATCAGATTCGTGATGAGCGCATGGTGAATACCAAAGCGACCGCCAGAATCTATGCTGGGGAAACGATGGTGGCCACGGAAGAGATAACCGGCATGACGGAAAGCCCGGTCAGTAAATATCTGCACATGGATGGACTTGCAGGACAAGCGGTGCGCGTCGAATGGGATTGTGAGGGCATCGCTGATATGACCGTGACAGAAATTGAACGATGCCCATGTTGTCAACATAACGAACCGGAATAGGCACGACGGGCTGCACTGTCACGCGCTTCGTCGAGGATGACGCGTTGCGGCTGATGCAGACATAACCCGTTGCTGATGACCGAATAAGGGAAATACTTTGGCAGGAACCAGTTTATTAACGTTGCTCGATGATATCGCCACGCTGCTGGACGATATCTCGGTAATGGGAAAAGTCGCCGCGAAGAAGACGGCAGGCGTGCTGGGTGACGATTTGTCACTGAATGCGCAGCAGGTGAGTGGCGTGAAAGCCAATCGCGAACTGCCGGTCGTATGGGGCGTAGCCAAAGGCTCGTTCCTCAACAAACTGATACTCGTGCCGCTGGCATTGATTATCTCTACGTTTGCCCCCTGGCTGATCATGCCACTGTTAATGATTGGCGGTGCGTACCTCTGTTATGAAGGGGTGGAAAAGGTCCTGCACAGTCTGCAGCATGATAAACAGCAGAACTCGCCAGAGGCGCGTCAGCAACGCCTGGATAAGCTGTCAAAACAGGACCCGCGCGATTTCGAAAAGAAAAAGATCAAAGGCGCAGTGCGCACCGATTTTATTCTGTCGGCTGAAATCGTGGCCATTACCCTCGGTATCGTCTCCGAAGCGCCCTTGCTGAATCAGGTGCTGATCCTGTCAGGTATTGCGATTCTGGTCACGATTGGCGTATACGGCATTGTCGCCGGCATCGTTAAAATCGATGATTTAGGGTTCTGGCTACGTGATAAATCGTCACGCGTGGCCCAGGCGCTGGGCGCAGTATTACTGGCCGCTGCTCCCGTATTGATGAAAGTGTTGACCGTTGTCGGTACGCTGGCCATGTTCCTGGTCGGGGGCGGCATTATCGTCCACGGCCTGACGCCGTTGCATCATCTGATTGAAAATGCGATCGCACCCTTCAGCGGCCTGGTTGCTGGCCTGCTGAGCAACGGCGCAAACCTGGTGATTGGTTTTATCATTGGGTCGATCGTGCTGTTAGTGGTTAACCTTATTGCCAAACTGCGTGAGTAATCGGTATAAAAGCGCATTCTTTAACGCGTTCAGGGGAGAAAACGATGAGCGATGACATGTTTGAATTTGATATTGATGCTCAGTTAGAGCAGGCCGAAGCGAAGGCAGAAAAAAAGGCGGGCGAAGTGCCAGAAGACCTGATTGATGATGCCGATTGTGAAGGCTGCAAAATCTAATCCACTCAGCGCCCCAGGCGGATAATTCTTATCCGCCTGATTTGTTTTCGACATATCTCTCTACGTTATTCTGAATTCGCCATTTTTATGCGCGTCTTAACAGCAGCAACTCTTTTACCATGCTATAAAGAAATGGTTTCAATGACAGTCATTTCTCAAAGAGGGCGCAACATGGTTTTTGCAATCAGTGATGAAGTACAGCATAAGGAAGGCGGGCAAACGATGGTGGTGACCGGACATGCCAGCGGCATGGTTGAATGTCGATGGTACGATGGTTATGCGGTCCGGAATGAGGCTTTTCGCACCGATGAGCTCAGCCATTCCAGCGAATCGCAGCCCCAGTTTACTTCCTGATTTCTGTCAGTCAGGCCGTTAACGACGGCGGCCTGACTGGATTTATCACACTCTCCATCCTCACTGGCGCGATGCCTGCAGCGTTAGACGTTGCCGTCGTTGTCCTCTTCTACCGCTTTATAAATACGCTGCAGGATATCCGGAAAAGCCGACTGAACCCGACTCCAGCTGGGAATAAACGGCTTGTCGTTCGGGCGCTCGATAAAGGACTGACCGGCATCCAGAATCGACTGGGTGAACATTTCGACGGCCGCTTCTTCAACATGCTGGTCGAATTTCAGGCCGTTCATTGCCGCCTCATGGTTATAGATTTCCATCATATCCAGCGCATTACGGTAATAGGTCGCTTTCAATACCCGGAATGAGTCACTGGTCAGCGGCACGCCCATGGTTGCCAGCTTACGCAGCAGCGACTGGACAATATCGTTGCTCATGCGCTTAAGGCCACCGGTGCCATCATCTTCTGCCAGCGGCTGATGCTTGTGATCATAGTGATCTGCAATCTCCACCTGACACGACTGGCGCGTGGTGTAGTTACGGTAAATTTCAGAGAGCACGCCAATTTCCAGTCCCCAGTCGCCGGGGATTTTAATGCCGTTGAGCACGTGCGTGCGCATCGCAAACTCGCCCGAGAGCGGGTAACGGAAGCTGGACAGGTAATCGAGGTATTCGGAGTGGCCATAGACTTTTTGTAACGAGCGCAGCAGCGGGCCTACCAGCAGGCGGCCCACGCGGCCATTGAGTTTACCGTCAGCGACGCGTGCGTAAAACCCTTTGCAGAATTCATACTGAAAAGCGGGGTTAGCCAGCGGATAAAGCAAGCGTGCCAGCATGCCGCGTTCGTAGGTAACAATATCGCAGTCGTGCAGTGCAACACAGCTGGTGCGATCCGAGGCCAGCGTATAACCGGTACAAAACCACACGTTGCGTCCTTTGCCCGGATGGGTGGGCGACAACCCCTCTTTATCCAGTTCCGCGTCAATGGCTTTGAGTCTGGGGCCGTCATTCCACAGGATGCGGTGCCGTTGCGGCAGTCGGGAAAAAAACTCGCGGGCATGCAGAAACTGGTCACGGTCAGCCCGATCTAACCCGATAACGATTTCATCCAGATAGGGGACCTTAGCCAGTTCATCAACAATTTTTGTCAACGCCGGACCTTCCAGCTCGGAAAAGAGGGAAGGCAGGATCAATCCCATTTTGCGCTTACGGGCAAAACGCACCATTTCTTTTTCCAGCGACTCAACGCTGCGGTGCGTAAGATTATGAAAGTTGGTAATTACGCCATTCTGAAAGAAATCACTCATTGCATCATCCTTATGGTTTTGCGAGAGGAACAACAGCCTTTCATGGCTGAGTCAAAAAATGGTCCAGCCCTTCACGCCAGCCTTCAGGGCCGTGATGTGTCGTGCGGAATACGTTGGCATCCTCCGCGCGCTGTAAGGTCACCGGTGTTTTACTGAAGCCTTTGATCACCACGGCATAGTCAACTGCATCCAGCATCGGGGCATCGTTCGGGCCATCGCCCAGGCCAAGGGTGGTAACGCCTTCCCGGTCGGTGTGAGACAGTAGCCAGCGCAAGGCTTCTCCTTTGCCGCTTCTGGCAGGCATGACATGCCAGAAGCGGCCGCCCTGTGTCAGGGAAAGATGATAGTCGGCCAGCGCCGTGCGAAAGCGGCCAAAGGCCTCATCGGTATCCCGCCAGACAATCACCTCTGAGGCATCACGCTGACGGGCGAGGGCGGCATCCGCTTCACTCAGGCCGGTCATGGCGGAAACATCGACATCGCTGAAGTCATGGAAGCCGGTAAAGCGAAACTGCTGTTGTAACGCTGCCAGCACCCGGCAGATTGCGGCATAGTTCATCTTGTCGTCCGGAATGCGCACGCTTTTACTGTCGTTGAGGTACAGCACGGCGCCGTTTTCAGCAATAAAGGCGGTGCCGGCAATACCGAGCTTACGCTGCAGTGGCAGAATCTCAGCGGCTGTTTTGCTGGAGCAAATAATTAAGGGAACGGCGTGCGCGTTGAGTGTATCAAGCCAGTCTGCTGCGGCATCCCAGTTATAGTCGTGGTGGTCAAGCAGCGATCCATCGAGGTCGGTCACTATCATTAGCGATTCATTCAGATTCGGCATCCTGATCTCCTTCACTCCAGTTCGACATTAGTTTTAGTGTAGTTGAGTCTACAGCAGGCTTAGCATTGCGCACCGTAACCCCTATAACCAGGAGGATTCCTAAAACCCGAAGGATAAAATCGGCGATGCCGTCATTTCGTGCAGCGAATATCGCTGAAATAACAAGGCTCAGGGTGAAAGTGGCCAGTTTGAGATAGGGCGAAATGAGTGAAACGCGCACGGGAAAGGCTTGTTTTGGCGAACGGGAAGCGTACTCTGAACGAGCAATATGAATTCCCTGGTGTAACGAATTGACTGCTTACCTGGCTCGCGCCGGGTATTTTTTTGCGCCGAATTCAGTGCGGCTGCGCTGCCTATCGGTTTATCTCTGTATAACGACAATCATGAATATCCATTTCACACTGCTCCGCAGGTTCACGGCACAGCCCTGGCCGAGAGGCATCCGCCCCCGTCACTGACTGCGAGTGTGGGGAAAAGTAGTCCTGCAGTTCACCGGTGCTACCGGGTTCAATAGCCTGCAGCAGGGCGTCCATTTCTTTATCCCGCTCATGCTTTTCGGCTGGGTGGGGAAGCGACATCGCAAACCTCCATCGGCTGGATTGGGTAATAAATATACAATTTAGCGGAAAATGAGAGGGCGGGACAGAAAAAAAAAGCCCGCGCTGCGCGGGCAAATGATCCTTGTTACTTTGGGTGTGTTGTATTTCCTGGGGAGGAAAGCAACGAAAAAAAGTTTACCTGTTGTTCCTGTTAAACGTCTCGCAGTGAAGTGTCAGGAAACTGAAAATGCGTATTACTCAGATTTACCTGACTTTCTCAGTAATCTGCTAAAAAGGGACTATATTTGATAACAAAACGGTTTTTTATCAATACCTAAAGGAATGGTTATGGACTTACTTCGAATTCTAATCGCAATCTTACTCCCCCCGCTTGGTGTTTTTATGCAGGTAGGTTTTGGGGGAGCATTCTGGCTTAACATCCTGCTGACCCTGTGTGGATACATTCCAGGCATCATTCACGCCGTGTGGGTCATCGCGCGTCGCTAACGCCTGCATTACCCAGGCTCTTCGATTAAACTGTTAACAGGAATGTATCGGGAGAGTGGTAAATGAAGGTAGACGATCGCGTCAGTGTGAAAACGGATGGTGGGCCCCGTCGTACAGGCACCATCCTGGCTGTTGAGCCATTTAGTGAAGGCACCATGTTTCTGGTGGCCCTGGAAGATTACCCGCAGGGCATCTGGTTCTTTAACGAGAGCGGTCATCAGGACGGTGTGTTTGTCGAGGCTTATCCTGCCGACTGACCTTCATATTTAACTGCCAGACCATCACAAAATCGCCCTCTGGCCTGTTTGGCTCAGAGGGCGAGTGTTATTGACAGCGCCGTCAGGCAATGCGCTTCAGCGACGTCGCTGGCTCACCGGTCTGCTTTGGCTAAAACGTTTCCCAGTTCTCATTGCCGCTTGTGGCGGCAGCGGGGCGCAAGACAGGCGCAGGCGCCTTAGGTGCGCTATCGGACTGATGAACAGGTTTTGCTGCTGGCGTATCCTGCAAACGGAAAGCCGCAACCGCCTTGGTCAACTTACCAGCCTGATCTTCCAGAGAGGCAGCCGCAGCCGAGGCTTCCTCAACCAGTGAGGCGTTTTGCTGCGTCACGTTATCCATCTCTGTAACGGCCTGGCTGACCTGCTGGATACCGCGGCTTTGTTCGTCGGACGCGGCGGCAATTTCCGACATGATATCGGTCACGCGACGCACGGCCTCAACAATTTCGCTCATGGTCGTCCCGGCTTCACCTACCTGATGTGAACCGCTGCTGACTAACTTCACTGATTCAGCAATCAGCGATTCAATTTCTTTTGCCGCCTGCGCACTGCGCTGAGCCAGGTTACGGACTTCGCTGGCGACCACGGCAAAACCGCGGCCCTGTTCGCCCGCGCGGGCAGCCTCGACGGCGGCATTCAGCGCCAGAATGTTCGTCTGGAAGGCAATACTGTTGATCACGTTAGTGATCTCAGCAATTTTCTTCGAACTACCGGAAATATCGTTCATGGTTTTCACCACGCCGCTTACCATATCGCCGCCGCTGCGCGCCTTGCCGGACGCATCTGCTGCCAGTTGGCTGGCGTGATGGGCGTTATCCGCGTTCTGTTTCACCGTCGCGGTGAGCTGTTCCATGCTGGCCGCCGTCTGCTCAAGCGCGGCTGCCTGTTGCTCGGTACGCGATGACAGGTCGGTGTTACCCGCAGAAATCTCACTTGATCCCTGGTAAATGGCGATAGCCCCTTCGCGGACGGTACCTACCGTTTTGATTAGCGACTGCTGCATACGTTGCAGGTTGTCGAGCAACAGACCTATTTCGTTACGGCCGTGCGGGACAGTGGGTGCCGTTAAATCCCCTTGAGCAATACGTTCTATGTGCGCCACTGAATTGCGCAGTGGGTTAATGACGACACGACGTAAAAACACAAAGGTGAGCAGCACCAGCACAAGAGCGGCAACAAACGCGGAGCCCATTGCGATAAATCCAATCCGTGACTGCTCTGCCGCCTGATCGTTGATCTGAGCGGAGCGAACATCACGAAGCTTAATCGCCTCCATCAGAACGGCTTTATAGGCGTTGTCCAGTTTGCGTGTCGTATCGGTTTCCTGAGCAATAATGCTTTCGAAGCTGCCCTGTTTACCCGATTCGATCATCGGCATCAAACCCTTCGTCACATACTCTTTGAAACGCGCCTGTAACTGCTCATCCAGCTTGATGCCTTCTGGTGTTTTGCTTTTACGATTCAGATAGATTTTAAGGCCGGCTTCAGCCTGCTTGATACGATCGGCCGTAGCCGCAAGATTGGCGTTGAATTCATCCATCTCACCGATACGCGCGGCGGCGCCTGCCTGAATGATATTCAAACGGGCAGAGCGCATGTGCGATGAGCTGTCGATAAGCCCGTTTCTAACCTGGATCTCATCGGTAGCATCTTTAAGAGACTGATTACTGAGAATAAGAAAGTAGCTTGAGATAGCAATACAGAGTGCGAACAGAAACAATATCCCGCCGAATATTAAACTAAACAGAGGAACGAGGCGGATGTTTTGCCAAAGACTAAGTTTGGAATGCCCTTCATTAACCAGCGTTGTGTTCATTTCCTTGCTCTCTTAGGAGGTTATTCTGTTGAACAAAACATCGGCAAAAGAAGAGAAAGGTTTACACCCGAAAGTGAGATCTGGATCGCTAATCCATAAAAAAACCGGCCTTTTGGGCCAGTTCTTAGAGGGGAGGAGGTTACCTTACGTTGACATAGATACCGGACGTCACGTTATCGGTTAAACGCACCACATGATAGATCACTTGCTTGTTATGCGTTTTAATTTTTCGCTTTATATTGCCTTTATGCGAAGAAACGGTTTTCGCTTTGATTTGCATTTTATCTGATATCTGGATGGTATCATGGCCTGACATCCACATTTTCAGCATATTTGACTCTGTCTGGCTTAGCGTAAGAGGGTGGACATCAAGACCCGAAGAAATACGCGGCGACATATTGAGTTTTTTCTGCAAATAAGTACTTAACAATGAATCCAGCGTCGAAGGCTTAATTGCTTTGGATGTAATAATCAAATTTTTCCGAACATACAAATATTCTTCAAAATGAATATTACTAATGGCCATAAAAATAAAAAACAATGTTTCGGGATGCTGGTTAATAACGCTGCGAATGCGCTCGCTGGAGTCGGTTTCATGAATGAAACAGTCTTCGTTAATAAAGACGACGCCAGGTTTTAACTGCTCACATCTTTGCTGTAATTGCTCAATGTCAGATACAGAAGTAATATTTTTCTTCTTAACTCCCTTAGAAGACATATAATCTGATAATCCCAGGCGTGTGTAGTTGCAGGAATCCATAATAATCGTTGGCATGTTAGCGACCCTCACCAATTTGTTATCCGTTTAAATCAACGATGAATTACGCGTTGCGGTACGAGAAGATTTCCAAAGCGCTTTTTTTTATTCTGCTGATGCAGCGTGGCAATGGGCAATAGCCCATAAAAGTCCTCTTCCCTGACCCGGTCTGCAAAAAATTTGTGTTGCTCTGACCTCACACCTGACCTGATATCAACATGATAAGTCGATACAAAGTCGGACTGAGCGAAATGCAGTTTTTTGGGAGCGCTGTCACTATCGCTGAAAACCCAGAGTTTTCTGATAGGACAAATCTTAAAAACATTTATTTCACGAAAGTGTGAAGTCGGTTAGCGAGTTGACAATGCCGGAAAAAACATTTTCTGACAAGAAAAATCACATAAAAATTTTTCTTTAGTAATTTCAACGCATTGCCGATTTTGTCACCAAAACAATCTTGTTGATGACTCGGTTAACCGCCTGACTAAAATACGCGAAGCGCGGTTTAATAAGAATAATTTTAAGACTTTCCGCACGTTTATCAGAATATCCTTAGTTGATTTCTGGGAAATGTGGTTTGAAAAATGTGCGGATAGTTATGCGTTTCTTAAGTATCAAATCAGGATAATAGTTAGATACTTAATGTTCAGACAGGGGACAGTTCTGTCAGGAACTGGGCCAGAAGATCGAATATTTCGCCGAACAGGTGCTCGCAGAAGGGGGCAAGGAGAGGCATCAGCAGGCTGATGGTCAGAATGCCTACTGATAAGGTAATCGGGAAGCCGATCGCGAAGATTGATAACTGTGGTGAAAGACGGTTTAACAAACCCAGGACCATATTTATCGTGAGTAGCAAAACGATCAACGGCAGCGCTAACATCATGCCATTAAGGAAAATCATGCTGCCGGATTTCACCAAAGCCATAAAGGCATTTGCCTGAAGAGGCTCGCCGCCGATAGGCAACGTATGAAAACTGTCCGACAGCAGGGAAATAAGCCACAGGTGACCGTTGAAAGTCAAAAATAAAAGCATCGCCAGCATGTCGAGAAAGCGCGCAAGAACGGGCATATTCAGTCGACTGGCGGGATCGAAAAAGGTGGCGAAAGACAGACCCATCTGCAATCCAATCAGTTCACCGGCGGTACGAACCGCGGCAAAGGCGAACTGCATGGTAAAACCAATGGCAATCCCAATCAGCATCTGCTGAATCAGCAGCATAAAGCCGGCAGGTGAAAACAGCGTCACGTTCACCGGGGGTAAATTTGGGATCAGTATCCAGGTGATCATGGCGGCAAGACCAATCTTCACGCGTTTACTCACCGCTTTTTCACTCAGTACCGGCGCGGTAGCAAGCAGTGCCAGAATACGCACCAGTGGCCAGAAAAACTGACTGACCCAGTGTACGAGTTGGCTACTGTCGAGAGTGATCATCAGCCGATGATATAAGGCAGATTAGAAAAGACGGTGCGGATGTAATCCAACAGCACGTTCAGCATCCAGGGGCCGGCAATGATACCCGTGGTGGCCACTGCAATAATTTTTGGAATGAAAGACAGCGTTTGTTCGTTAATCTGGGTCGCTGCTTGCAGCAAACTCACCAGTAAACCGCTGACCAGCGCGGCCAGAAGCATAGGGGCAGCCAGCAGCAGGGCAACGCGCATGGCTTCCTGTCCCATTACCATTACCGATTCAGGTGTCATGAATTTCTCCTGTGCAATAGAGAGGTCAGGAATAGAAACTTTGCGCCAGCGAGCCAACCAGCAATTGCCAGCCGTCCACCAGAACAAACAACATTAATTTGAACGGCAGCGCAATTGTTGCCGGGGGAACCATCATCATCCCGAGTGCCATTAACACGCTGGCAACCACCAGGTCGATAATTAAAAAAGGAATAAATACGGTAAAGCCAATCTGGAATGCGGTTTTTAATTCACTGGTCACGTAAGCCGGCAACAGAATACGCATAGGTACGGCTTCCGGACCCGCAATCGGCGCTGTATTTGCCAGGCGGGCAAATAACGCTAAGTCAGCCTCACGGGTTTGCCGCAGCATAAACTCCCGCAGCGGCTGTGCGCCTTTATCGATCGCCACATCCATGCTGATTTTATCCTGGCTAAATGGCAGGTAGGCATCCTGATAAATTTTATCGAAGGTCGGTGCCATAATAAAAAACGTTAAAAATAAGGTCAGGCCAAGTAATACCTGGTTAGGCGGCGCGGAAGGCGTGCCCAGCGCATTACGTAGCAGGCCGAAAACAATAATGATGCGGGTAAAGCTGGTCATCATTAACAGAATGGCTGGCAGGAATGTTAACGAAGTAATAAAGACCAGCGTTTGTACCGGCAGTGACCAGCTTTGGCCACCGTTAGCTAATGGCTGACTAACCAGGCCCGGCAACTGGGCATGGGCAACCGGTGCCAGCAACAGCAGCGGCAGAAGAGGGAGCAGTCGACGCATCATGGATTTTTTCCGGGACGTTTAACCAGATTTTGTAATAGCTGACGAAAATCCTGCGGCGCAGCTTTTACCGGTGCGGTTTCATCAGGTGCACCTGGCGGCAACGTATGCAGGTGAGTAATTTGTTGAGCTGTCACGCCCAGCACCAAACGCGCATCCGGCGTATCAACAATCACAACGCGTTCGCGCTGGCCGACCTGCACACTGGCCGTGAGTGTCAGCTCACGGCTGCCCACTTTCTTAGGGGCAAAACCCATGCGGCGTGCCAGCCAGGCACATGCCAGAATCAACAGAATAATGACGACCAATACGCCACTGACCTGGGTCAATACTGAACCTGCCGAAATGGGCGGTGCCTGAGGTGTGGCAGGTTGCAGCGTATGATTCTGGTTATTCATCTTAACGGCTCAGACGACGCATACGCTCTGACGGCGTAATGATATCGGTGATGCGAACGCCATATTTATCGTTGACCACGACGACTTCACCCTGTGCGATCAAATAACCGTTGATCAGGATGTCCAGCGGTTCACCCGCCAGCCCATCCAGGGAAACCACGGAGCCCTGCGTCAGACGCAGCAGTTCTTTAATGGTCATTTTGGTGCGGCCAAGCTCGACGGTGAGCTTCACCGGGATATCCATAATCAGGTCGATATCCTGCAACGAACCTGACGCATTACTCGTTTCAAAGCTTTTAAAAACGTCATCACTCTGTGAGGCAGTCGTAGCGGAGCCAACCTGCTCATTCATTGCTTCAGCCCACAGATCGTCCGCAGAGATAGTATCATCGGACGGTTTCTTGCTGTCAGTCATGGGGCTGTTCCTCGTTAAGCGAATTCAAAATCGGGTTAATCAAATGTTCAACACGCAGGGCATACTGGCCGTTAAGCGTGCCATACTGACTGGTTAAAACGGGCACACCGTCCACATGGGCAATAATGCGCTCTGGCTTTTCAATCGGCAGGACATCACCGGGTTTCAGCTGTAAAACGCGCGACAGGCGCAGCGACGTTTCGGCGAAATGGGCAATCAGTTCCAGCTCAGAGTGCTGAACCTGCTTCACCAGATTGTCGCGCCAGTGTGTATCTTCTGACCGCGAGTTTTCCAGCGGTGGATTCACCAGCATTTCACGCAGCGGTTCAATCATCGAAAACGGAATACAGATGTTGAACTCACCCACAAGGTTACCGATTTCAACCTGGAAAGGCGTATTCACAACAATATCGTTAGGTGATGTGGTGATGTTGGTGAATTTCACCTGCATTTCCGAACGCACATACTCCACATCCAACGGATAAATGGCTTTCCACGCATCGCTGTATCCGTCAAGCGCCAGCTTCAGCATGCGGCGAATGACACGTTGCTCGGTATGGGTAAACTCCCGTCCTTCAACTTTAGTCGGAAAGCGGCCATCACCGCCAAAAAGGTTATCGACCGCAATAAACACCAGGCTTGGCGAAAACACGACTAATGCCGTACCGCGCAGGGGCTTCAGGTGGATCAGGTTCAGGTTGGTTGGCACCGGCAGATTGCGTGCAAACTCATGGTAAGGCTGAATCTTGATCGCGCCTACGCTGATATCCGGGCTACGACGCAGCAGGTTAAACAGCGCCATACGGAAACTACGGGCAAAACGCTCGTTAATAATTTCCAGCGCCTGCAGACGCTCGCGCACCACGCGACGCTGGGTATTCGGATCATAAGGGCGAATATCGCCCTCAGGTCCGTTTTGTTTCTTTTCTTCTTCCGCGCTGCCGCTGTCGCCGTTAAGTAGCGCGTCAATTTCAGCCTGGGAGAGAATGCTGTCGCCCATTGATTCACCTCAAAATGAAGGCAGTAAACAGTACGTCGTCTACGACCTGCGGAGGTTGACCTTTTACCAGTGGTGGTGCCAGCGCCTGTTTGATTTGATCAACAAGCGCTTGCTTTCCTTGCTCCGTCGCCAGTGCAGCTGCGTTCTGACGAGACAGCAGCAGTAACAGACGACTGCGAACCTCAGGCAGGTAGTCACTCATCCGACGACGCGTTTCTTCATCCGGCAGACGTAGCGTAAAGCCTACGTACAGTACGCGGTCTGGGTCGTTGTCGGGATTGACCAGGTTAACCGTAAATGTATCAAGTGCAAAAAAGACCGGGGCGGGAGGCGGTTCAACTTTCGCGACCTCCGGCTTATCACCCTCATGTTTATTCATCATTCGCCAGACTGCATAGCCTGCCACGCTGCAAGCGGCCAGCGCGACAATCAGTAACACTGGTATTAAAAGTTTTCGTTTGCGGCCTTTGGCTTTCGCGTTATCAGACATTTTTGCAGTAACTTCCTGTGAATTATGGGCAAGCCTCTCGGCTTGCCTGAACAGATTATCGCGTGTCTTAAGTCAAACAATGGCAAGAAAAGACACGGGTTTTACGCTTACCTTCAGCGTTTGTCGCTGTCAGGCAAATGTGTCGACTGCGCCTTTGCCGGTTAACCGGGCCTGAAGAGACTGCGGTACGGCAATGGGTGTAATGTCGCTATCACTGTCCTGGGTGAGGGAGAAGCTGCCGTGCTGTCCTTCGCGACGCGCCTCCTGTTGCTGCTGGAAGCTCTGTCCCTGCGAGAAACTCTCACTGCTTACCTGACTCTCACCCAGGTTAATCCCGCTTTCCGCCAGGGCATGACGCAACTGGGGAAGCGCAGCTTCCAGCGCGGCCCTGACATGGCTATGGCTGGAAACCATATTTAACTGTGCCTGATCGTTATTCAGTTTCAGGCTGATCTGAATCGCTCCCAGGTCTTCAGGATGCAATCGCAGTTCTGCATTCTGCTGGCCATTACGGCTGAACATTACAATTTGCTGCCCCAGTGCCTGCTGCCATTCGTTGCTGCCCAGGTGGGCATTCAGCGTCGGCGTTGACGGTGAGTTCATCGTCGCTGAGGCGCCAGATGACTGCAGCAAGCTACTGGTACTGCTCACCGGCGCGCTGAGAATGGCCTGGTTATCGCTGGCTGCCGCTAACGGACGATCGTCCTGCTTACTGACGCTGCTCAGTATCTGCTGAAAACTGCCGTCGGTGGTCAGAGCCGCAGGCGTCACCGCGGTGTTATGACTTGTCGCGGCGGTTGGGCCGGTCACGCTCTGGCTAACCAGACTGGCTTTATTGGCCAGGTTGCCGTCCTGCACCTTCGTGTTTTGGCTCTCTTTGCCATCACCTGTTAGTGCCGTAGTGACCGCCTGCGTCAGCGCTGACAGTGCTGAACGGGGCGCATCCCCTTGCAAATCCGCACCACGGTTCGCTGCGTTGTCTTTCACCGCCTGCTGCAGTCCCGTCGCGGGTAGCATGGCAAAGAGCGCCTGTATATTCTGCATGTCGCTATTGTTAAGGACGGTGGCTGTCAGCTCATCTTTATCATCGGCTGATTTTGTGCCGGCTTTAATCTTTTCCGGTGTAAACAACGCACTAAGCGCAGTCGGCGTTTCCAGCGAAGAGAGTAATGCATTCAACGAGGTGGCCGTTTTATGCTCCGTCTCTGTCGTGACATTTTTATCTGTAGCCGCAGGGTTTTTACCGTGCAGCTTCGCCAGGGAAAGCAGCTGATTTCCCAGGGCGGTGATAAAGTCCTGTGGCAGCGTCTCACCACTGCCTGGCAGGTCTGTGGTGCCTGCTGTGTCAGCAGTGCCGATGGCTTTCGTCGTCAACGCGGTGTTTGGCAGCGTAATCATTCGCCTTTCCTCAGTGCGGCCCGTTGGGCAAATTCATCCATCCGTTTCTGGTCGAGACGGTTTTCTTGTCGTAATGCATTTTCCTCTGCCCGGGTGATCAGAGTTTGATAGGCGTTCAGGCGCTGCTGTTTCTCACGCCAGTTGACCAGCGCCTGTTCCAGCCGTTGGTTCCATTGCTGTAGCTGACTGCGGTGTTGCTCAATCGCCTTCTCCAGCGTCTGGATAAACTGGTGATAGTTGGTCCAGCGATTGCTGGCAATTCCGCTGGACATGTCACTGTTCAGCTTATTGCGGTACTCGTCCTGGTAATCGAGCAACATGGAGAGCTGCTCGTTAGCCGCCTGCTGACCCCGGCGCATATCGCCCAACAACACGGCGGCGCGCTCCAGGTCCTGCTCCGCTAAATCGCGAAGCGTGTCAATAGCATTGGCTGTTTTCATTACGATGTCCTCGTATCAAACGCGCTGACTAGCCAAACAAGGCGTGCAAATGCAGGCAGGCGTCGTCGTACTCACTGCGTTCAAAAATGCCTTGTTGCAGGAAGGCTTCCATCTGCGGGTAAAGCTGAATAGCTTTGTCCAGCATGGGATCGCTGCCTGCGGCATAGGCGCCGACGCTGACCAGGTCACGGTTGCGCTGAAAACTTGAAAGCAACTGCTTGAACTGGCGTACGCGTGCATAGTGATTTTCATCAATCAGTGATGTCATGGCACGACTGATTGACGCTTCAATATCAATAGCCGGATAGTGTCCGGCCTCCGCGAGGCGACGTGACAACACGATGTGTCCGTCGAGGATTGCGCGGGCAGAGTCTGCAATCGGATCCTGCTGGTCGTCGCCTTCGGTCAGAACGGTATAAAAAGCCGTAATGGAGCCGCCGCCATCGATACCGTTACCGGCGCGCTCAACCAGGGCCGGGAGCTTAGCGAAAACAGACGGTGGATAACCTTTAGTGGCCGGTGGCTCACCGATTGCCAGGGCAATCTCACGCTGGGCCATGGCGTAACGCGTCAGGGAGTCCATGATTAACAGGACGTGCTTACCGCGATCGCGGAAGTCTTCTGCAATACGTGTGGCATAGGCTGCGCCCTGAAGACGCAACAGCGGGGAGACATCGGCCGGCGCCGCAATCACCACGGAACGGGCACGGCCTTCCGCGCCTAAAATGTTTTCAATAAAGTCTTTAACTTCACGACCACGCTCACCGATTAACCCGACAACGATCACATCGGCCTGGGTGTAACGCGCCATCATGCCGAGCAGCACGCTTTTACCCACGCCTGAACCAGCAAACAGGCCCATACGTTGACCACGGCCAACGGTGAGCAGGGCGTTGATAGCCCGAACGCCCGTATCCAGGACATCAGTGATGGGCGTGCGCTGTAAGGGGTTAAACGGCGGAGTATTTAGCGCCGCACGGTAGCCAGTTTCCGGTGACGGTAAGCCATCGAGCGGCCGTCCGCTGCCGTCAAGGACACGGCCCAGCAGCTGCGGACCGAGTAAAAGCTGCTTTCCGGCCTGCGGGTTTTCACCGGTAGCCCGGGCATAAACGCGCGCCCCCGGCAGAATGCCGTCCACTTCTTCCAGCGGCATCATCAGCAGTTTCTGACCGTTGAAACCGACGACTTCACTTTCGATTTCGCTGATGCTCTTACCGTCGTTGCGCTCAATCACACAGGTTGAACCCAGGGGCAGCTGCAGGCCGGTCGCCTCCAGTACCAGGCCGGTGGCACGGGTCAAACGCCCATAACGACGAATCGGTTGTACCTGAGAAATACGACTCTCAAAGGCATCAAGCGAGCCAAGCCAGCGGTTCAGACGTGTGGTCATTAAAATTCTCCCGGCGCCGCCAGGCGACACAGTTCCTGCCAGCGAGTGGCGACGCTGGCGTCGAGATCGCCATCTTCGGCGCTGAGCTTGCAGCCGCCAGGGTGCAACGTGTTATCTGCCAGTAAACGCCAGCCGTGAAGATCGAGCGTCGGACCTAAGGTTTGTTCGATTCTCAGCAGATCGTCCGGATGAACGCGCAGTTGAGGTTTACCGCTAAACATCGGCTCCTGCTGAAGCAGGCCCTGGATCTGCCGAAGCAGGGCGCTGCCATCCACCGTTGTTGCCTGCCCAATGACTGAGCGTGCGGCTTCCAGCGCCAGCTGCATCAGACGGGCGGCGATCACGCTGTCCAAAGATTCCAGCGTGTTCTGGAATTCGGTGACCAACTGCTGCATGCGTGCCTGTAAAGGCGCCTGCTGCTGCTGTGCATCGGCCAGACCTTGCTGAAAGCCCGCGTCGTAACCGGCCTTCTGGCCTTCAGCAAACCCCTGCAGATGACCTTCGCTATAGCCTTGCCCGTGCGCCTCTTTACGCAACTGCTGCTGCATATGTTCAAACTGCTGCTGTTGCTCATCTTCTTCAGATTCAAAGATGGTAACCTCAGCTGGCTCTGCTGACATGGCAACGGGCTCTTCTGGACGCCCCAGCTCAACCGGCTGCCACAGCTGCCATGGACGGGCAGAAAATGCATCAGACATAGGTTTCCTCGCCACCACCGATTACCATCTCGCCGGACTCTGCCAGGCGACGAACCACCAGCAGGATCGCTTTCTGTTCGTTCTCGACCGCAGACATACGCACCGGGCCACGGTTGGCAAGATCGTCGCGCAGAATATCTGCTGCACGTGCCGACATGTTTTTGAGGAACTTCTCGCGCAGAGGCTGCTCTGCACCTTTCAGGGCGATCAGCAACTGCTCGGACTCCACTTCCTGCAACAGACGCTGGATACTGCGATCGTCCACTTCCACCAGATTTTCGAACAGGAACATCTCGTCGATGATTTTCTGTGCCAGCTCGCCGTCGAAGTCGCGAACCGCTTCGATGACCGCTTCTTCCTGCTGCGTTTTCATCAGGTTGATGATTTCTGCCGCCGTTCTTACGCCGCCCATCTTCGCGCGCTTGAGGTTGGTGCCGTCGAGCAGGCTGTTCAGCACTTCGGTCAGCTCTGCCAGTGCGGCAGGCTGTACGCCACCAAAGGTCGCAATACGCAGCATGACGTCATGACGCAGGCGTTCATCAAACAGCGCCAGGATATCTGCAGCCTGACCGCGTTTGAGGTGTACCAGAATGGTCGCGATAATCTGGGGATGCTCGTCGCGAATAAGGTCGGCAGCCGCCTGCGGCTCCATGAAGTTGAGCGTTTCCATCCCGCTGGTGGTATCACGGGTTTCAAGGATATCTTCCAGCAGGCTTGAAGCACGTTCTTCACCCAGCGCACGGGTCAACACGGAGCGCAGGTAGTCGTTGGAGTTCAGGCTCAGCGCCGCGAACTGCTCGGCATCGGCTTCGAACTCTCGCAGCACTTCAGTCAGCTGCTTATGGGATACCTGACGCATGCTGGCCATTGCCGAGCTCAGATGCTGCACTTCGCGTTGGTTCAGATGCTTAAACACTTCCGCCGCGCGTTCTTCGCCAATGGTCATCATCAGAATGGCGCTTTTTTCAGTACCGGTCAGACTCATAGTTCGTTACCCATCCATTCACGAATAACCAGCGCCACGACGCGCGGATCGTTTTCAGACATGTCGCGGATACGCTGGCTCATGACTTCAGCGCTCATGCGGTTATTAGTTTTGCGTTCCTGCTCCATCTCATCTTTGCTGAGCTGGACGCTGTAAGCTTCCTGATCGTTTTGCTGTGCAGCACGGGCAGCCATCGCTTCTGCAGCCGCTTTCTCAGCTTCTTTCTTACGCAGTACGTGTGGACGAACCGTTTTGCGGTACAGGATGAAGGCAACCAGTGCCACCAGCAGCCACTTACCTGCACTTATCAGCTGGTCAAAGAAGGACTGCTGTTGCCAGAAGGGCAGTTCGCTGACAGTAGGTTCGGTGGTATTGAACTGCGAGTTCACCACGTTGACGCTGTCACCACGTTGTTGTGAATAGCCCATGGCTTCACGCGTCAGGTCTTCAATCTGCTTCAACTGCTGCTCGTTAAGTGCAAGCGCTTTGCCTTTATCATCTTCGCGATAGTTCACCACCACGGCGACGGACAGACGCTGCACATCTCCCACATTCATTTTGGTATGGCGAATGGTGCGATCCAGCTCATAGTTCACCGTGTCATCGCGGCGAGAGTTGGTTGGCACGCTGCTGGCCGAGGCGGTACTGGTACGCTGTCCATTCGCGGCATTATTCTGGCCATTCGCATTCTGCCCGTTGGCCGCGTTGGTGTTCGGCGCATTGACCGGCGCAGTATTCGCGGGCGCTGGCTGATTAGACAGCGCGCCAGGCACGCCGCCAGGATAAGGGCTGCCAGACTGCTCGCTGGTGCTTGTCTGCTGTGAGCGGATTGACGCATTTTTGGGGTCGCCATTTGGCTGATACTTCTCGTCTGTCTGCTCGCTGGTATCAAAGTTAATCTGCGCGGTAACCTGTGCATGCACGTTGCCCTGGCCCAGAATCGGATTCAGGATAGCTTCAATGCGTTGCTGATAACGGGCTTCCACTTCGGCAGCATATTTAAGTTGTGCGTCATTCAGGTCACGACCCACCGCATCAGAACGCGTTAACAGATGACCGCTCTGATCCACGACGGTGACGTTGCCCGGAGGTAAACCCGCCACGCTGCTGGAAACCATGTGGGTAATCGCCTGAATCTGACCTTCGTCCAGTGCGCGACCCGGTTGCAGCGTTAAGGTTACGGACGCAGAAGGGGCCTTTTGCTCACGCACAAACAGGGTCGGTTTAGGCATGGCCAGATGCACGCGCGCGGTTTTAACCGGCCCCAGTGATTCGATGGTACGTGCCAGCTCGCCTTCGAGTGCGCGCTGGTAGTTAACCTGCTCACTGAACTGGCTGATACCGAACTTCTCTTTATCCAGCAGCTCAAAGCCGACGTTGCCACCCTTAGGCAGGCCCTGTTCAGCCAGACGCAGACGCAGTTCATGCACTTTGTCTTCAGGGACCATCAATGCGCCACCGTTATCGGCAAAACGATAAGGTACATTCATCTGCGTCAACTGCGTGACAATGGCGCCGCCATCCTCGTTTGAGAGATTGCTGAACAGCACGCTGTAGTTAGGTGTCTTGGCCCAGAGGACCAATGCAAACACCACTGCAATAGCAGCGGCGGCGGCGACGATTAAAGGTATGCGTGGATTAGCACGCAGGCGAGCGAGAAGGTCACCGAAGCCTTTCTTGTCTTGATCTTGTGTGGCGGCTGCACTCGCATTCATGACCGATTCCTGCCTGACGTAATTGACCGGGTTAGTTGTGATGGCAAAACAGACTCCCTGACCTGCATAAATAAAATTTCCACTTCAATGCCTGGCATTATTTGATGAAACGCAAAATTCGATGGGTGAATAAGCCACGGTTTTTAGCGCCATTTAGGGGCTTTGTCTTATTGACAATGTGTTAACTTCTCCGCACATCAAAAATCTTCATCTCTTTTCAGTGAGGTAACAGCCATGTCAGTGCAGGCAATCGAGGGTGTTTTACAGCAGTTACAAATGACGTCGCTCCAGGCCAACAACAAGAGTAACGACGTCACCAGCCATATCGACTTCGGTGCGACCATGAAGGCCGCGCTGGATAAAATCAGCGAAACGCAGACTTCTGCACGCACCCAGGCGCAGGATTTCGAAATGGGTAAGCCCGGGATCGCGCTGAATGATGTTATGGTCGATCTGCAGAAATCATCCATCTCAATGCAGATGGGGATTCAGGTCAGGAACAAGCTGGTTTCGGCTTATACCGACATCATGAATATGCAGGTGTAGTCACGTCACTGACGGGGGAATATCAGGTTCGTGCAAGGTGGACTTCGGGTTGTGGTAGAGCCAGGGCAGAGTGCGTGTCTGTGATAGGGCATCCAGCGCTGCTTTTTCTTATCCTTATTCCTTATCCACGCCGTCATACACCTGATAACCCCTCAGTGAAGGAGTTTGCCGCGGCTGACTGGCGAACAAATTCAAAAGTGTAAATCGATAAAAACAGACTGACCGACCCCTATACTGGCCACTAAGCCGGTTAACTCACGTCTGACAACCCGCCAAACGTACGCCTTAAAATTTATTGCCTCCGTAAGAGATAACCTTTATTTACATCACCCGTGTTATCGCAAAAAAAGAATTTTTATCCTGACTGGAATTAACGCGCCTGAGTGAAAATAATTATCCTTCACAGGGTTTTGTTTAATTTTCATTTAAGTTACAAGCTATTTTTCAAGAGTGTTTCCGCGGTGTCTCGAACAGCAATATAAGGTTTGCTTCAGTTTCAATCCGATGGCATCGCTGAGAACAGAAAGATATTTTTCGATAATAAATAAGAAGGGTCGCGGCGGTACGAATGAAAGATGGGCTTGGTTTATTTAAACTCCTTTCGATAAAAACGCCGTGTTAATGTGGGTGGCGCTATAGAGGTAAAGCTGTGAACATGTTGCCTCATCCCGCTGTGAAGGCAGCTCTGGCAGGGCGTGAGCAGTAAGCCAGGCACGGCCTGTCAGCATAAAGTGAGAATGAGCAGGTTTATAAGAAATAATATCTGATTAAAAGATTTAACTTTTTAAAAAAAGTGCTCCGCGTTAATGTAATATCCTTGTTCACCCATCCTTTGGTTAAAATGAAATACTTGATTCAAACTCTGCTCGCTAACTCAAATAGCGGGGGGCAGATTAAATATGAGATTTATTCTGACGTTCAAGGCTCTGACTCTTTAAGCAAGATCCCTGAAGGCACATGCAGGGTGATTTCATATAAGCTGGTCAAGGGCTCTATTCAGTTACTGGATGACGATCTGGATTTGCAGGCGTTATTTGATGCTAACCGACCGGCGCAGGGCGTGTTTTATCCAGATGGCCCTCACCGGGTTAATCTTGAAATGCTGGTGGACTACCTTCATAAACAATCCTGAGTGACGGCGAGCCGTATTTACTTAAAAAGGCGTGATGGCATGCTAACGGGATGCAAACACATCGTTGCGCTTTTTTTTGGCTTTGTAATCTAAATTGCATGCCTCACTCTTCATGCATTTCCTGGCGATAAGGATTACGTCAGGCGAAGTTAAAAATGATACAGGTCTGTTACTGCAGGGACGATACGGATGTAAATATAGGGTATTCGATGACGTGCTTTTTAATGATGAGGCATTGATTGAGCAGGTAAAAGCATGCCCCGGCGCGGAACATGCTCGCGATAAAACCACTCAGGACGCTTTAAAAGGGTCTTTTTTATCATCCTGACTGTCATCATTTTTTCTCGGGACTTCCCCGTGATCCTTAGGTGCATCCTTAGCGGGATGATCGTCTTCCTCATAGGCATTGCCTGCATTAGGTGCCGCTTCGGGTAAACCTTTGCTGACATCGCCCTCATGTTTACGCTGTTCGTTACTGTGATGTGTATGCATGCTTCGCTCCTTTTTGAGTCTGTTAAGTCTAGTCCAGCTAAACCAGACCGTCACAATTCCCCTCAATCAGTGGGGCTCGCTCAAAAATGGGCACCCTTAATGATAACGACTAAGCTTACGCATTGACGCTTTGCTTTTATGGTGCTTACTCATCCTACCGTCTTCCGCTCATGTCACTCACGCTAGTGAGTTCCGATTATTCCTAATGCAAAGTCGCTATATTGTTCTACCTTTAAATCTCCAGGCGACATTTTCATTGGATAAACAACCATAAGGAAACACAGCATGACTGATTCAATCGAAACCAAAAGCAAAACAGATTATCTGCGTGACGTGGCATCTCAGCTGAAAGAAATGCGTCACTATGCACAGACGAACACTGAGACGCTTTCTGCACATTGGTTAGCCTTTGACGCCGGCGAGTATAAAGATGAAGGAAACGCAGCCCGCATTGACGCGCTGCTGAACAAACAGGGTACGTTACTGGAAGATCTGGAGACGGCCATTCAGGATATCGAAATCGAAATTAACCACAGCGAGCAGGAGAGTTAAGCGATCCCCCGCTGACTGAGGCGGTGGCGATTAACGGATTAATCAGCCACCAGCCAGAATTCTGCTTCATCAAACATCTCTTCCACGAGGCGCGCTATTGTCGCCTTCTCGTTCTTACTGAGATCGGTCTCTATCGCATTCCGCTCCATAGGCTTGACCTTAACCTCGATGTCAGGGAACACGCGATGCACCCGTTTCTCTAATTCTGCTAAAATCATCTCACGCGCTCCTGGCAGGCCCGCGACATTACGTTTATCGTAAATTAACTCTACAAACATGTTAACAATCCCTTAAGGGCAAAATCGCCTCGCCATTTTACTGTAAATAAAAACAGTATCAAGCTGATGTTTATCTTAATTCGTTTTTTCCGCGTCGCGTAGAAAAGCACCGTCATCTGGTTTACTCTGAGTGCGTTCACAACACTAAGTGCGCTCACTCACCAGGAGAAGTGCAATGCGACAATTGGTTATAGATATTCTGCTCAAACTAGCAAAAATGGATGTCGACGCTAAGGAACTGACTGCGCAGATAGAAGCACAGTCATTGTTGGTGGCAGCTTTATTGGTCCAGGCGAAACAAGATAACGCATTAACCATCTCCGAAACGGTTCAGGATGCGATAGTGACGGCTTCACGTTCATCATCTGAATTCATGCAGTCGGATATTGATTTACTGCTTACTCACATTAACCGGCTGCTGGCCGTCGCTAAGTATGTTGAAGTGAGAGGCAAAATGGCGCAGGAAGAGTAATGGCAAACGCTGGCGATAAGTGTGTTGTCTGTCGCCAGCGACGCCGAAAAAAGGAGAGGCTCAGCGAACCCATCCTGATGGTTAACAGGGCGATGACATCAGCGGTATTTTCATTGTCCCGCTAAGACCTGCTCACTACAGTTCATTTTTAATACAGAATTCTTCCCAGCTCATTCCCAGTGATTCCGCATGCGATCTGAGATAACGTTCTATGGCCTCGGCAGCGACGGCTTTATCCGGCTCAGCCAGCTGGATCGAGAAAATCATACCATCAAGGTTCTTCTGGCGTAAAAAAGCCGCGTAGATGCGTTCAGCATGCCATTCACGTAGTTCACGCAGTGACATATTGGCGGCGCGGGCATCGCTCTCGGTGAGTTCGTCTAATGCTGCCTGGAAATCCGCGTGGGCGGTAAAAAACAGGGCGCGAGCCTCGGCGTAATAAGCTTCTGGAGTTTTCATTGCAGGTTTCCTGATAGGTAGTGCAGGGCGACAGTGTAGCCTGTTGCGTCTGGCTTGTCAGGCTAAGCGGGGCAGGATGAAAAACGGTCAGTTCGCGGTGCTGATATTGATAAATGTTGCCCGTGCGCGATGAAAGCGTCAGAAAATGCAGTTTTACGCTGAGGGCAGCATTCAGATAGCTTGCGCACCTTACCGTAAAAATTATAACGTAGCCGCCATTGACCGGATTTTAGGGATTAAAAAATGAAAAACTGGATGCTGATTGCCACTCTGGCGCTGAGTGGCTGCGCACAAATCAATAGTTATGAGAGTGCGGTGCAAACGCCTGCTCCGGCAAATTTGCAGGGTAACTGGCAGACAGTAGGGCCACAAAGCGATCTGATTAGCGATAAGGCGATTGCCAGTCTGATCGTCAATGCCGATGGCAGCACTCTGGATTGCCGCCAGTGGCAGCGTGTCATTGCAAAACCAGGCAAGCTGACCCAACTCAATGGCGATTATGTCAATGTGACGCGTCAGGTGCGGGTGATGACGCTGGACGTCGATAACGGTGAGCTGGAATACGATGGTCTTACCCTGCGCAAGGTCGAAAAGCCGACCGTTGAATGCCAGAAAGCAGAGCAGGAAGTGGCAAAACAGCCTAATGCCGACGTTATTCAAAATATCGAGCCTGAAATTATGCGGCCGGCATTAGCAAAATAATTGGCTGAATGCGGTCCAGAGACCGCACTCAGCATAGTCACACGGGTGAATCAGTCAATCTGGTGGCGTTGGCAACCTCTGTTTATGCTTCAACAACCCAGACGCTCACGCTGCCACCATTACAGCTAAACAGCGCGCTGCCATTATCATCGGTGGTAATGGTCTCTGACTTATGCCCAAGATAGTCACGCCACACTTTTCCGGCATAGCCTTCACCCATCGCAATATGTTTTTCTCCCGCCTCACCGTTTGACATGATCACCACGCAACCAGGCTTTTCCGCCGTGCCGCTTCGGCTAAAGGCTACACAGTTTGGATGATCGAAATAATCGGTTTGTGCGCCCCAGCCAAATAGCTGGCGGGCTCGGATCAGACCTTCGAGTTCAGGAATAACGGCCATATCGACCTGGTGAACGTCGCCATCACCGCCCTCATCCTGATAGCTGGCACCGAAAAGATCGGGATAGAACACTGTCGGTACACCTTGCTCACGTAACAGAATAAGCGCGTAAGCGAGCGGTTTAAACCAGGCTTCAACAGGGGCTTCCAGCGACTGTAACGGTTGCGTATCGTGGTTTGCGACGATGGTTACGGCATGCCAGGGATCGGCCAGAACCAGTGAGTTATCAAAGATTTTGCTCAAGTCGTAGGCGCTGCCTGCTTTGGAGGCCTGATGAAAGTTCATATGCAGGGGTGCATCAAAGAGCATCGTTTTGCCGTCAACCTGGTGGATATATTCCTGAAGTTTGTCGGTTTCAAAAGACCAGTATTCCGCCACGATAAATAAAGGTTCGTTGGCGACTTCCTGAACGTGGTCGATCCACGCTTTATAAAACCACGCCGGGATATGTTTTACGGCATCCAGTCGGAATCCGGTGCAGGGCACCTGTTCCATCACCCAGCGCGCCCAGTATTTAAGCTCTTCGCTCACAGCATTATTACGGAAGTCAATATTGGCACCCATCAGGTAATCGAAATTACCGAGCTCGCTGTCTACCTGGTCGTTCCAGCCCTCTGCGGTGTAATCGTTGATGATCTTAAAAACGCCATTTTCATCGGGGTTTTCAATATGATCGACACCGCTGAAACATTTATAGTCCCAGATGAATTTAGAATACTGTCCTGCCCGGGCAGGGAAGTTAAATCGTGTCCAGGCTTCACACTCTATAACATCAGGGTATATTTCATCGCGATTATCGGGATTAACCCGATTGACCCGAATCTGCTCTTTTTCGTCAGCGCCCATTTTATGGTTCACCACAACATCCAGCAGTACGCCGATATCGTGACTGCGTAACGCATTTACCGCATCCAGTAATTGCTGTTTATCACCGTATTTTGTGGCTTTACTGCCTTTTTGTTCGAACTCGCCTAAATCGAACAAATCATAGCTGTCATAACCCACCGAATAGCCACCGGATTCACCCTTATAACAGGGGGGGAGCCATACCATGTTGATGCCTATATCATTGAGCAGTGAGGCTTTTTCCGTAACTTCTGGCCACAGTTTGCTGCCATCGGGATAATACCAGTGGAAAAACTGCAATAGGGTTGGGTTGTGCATGACGCGTTTCCAGTCAGAGGAGAGGGAACTGGAAGTATGGGATAAGAGTGGAGAAATTACGCGGGTGAATTAAAAATATAGTTTCCACCCGCTAAAGCCGGGCTTTACTGCTCTTTAGGATAAAGAATATTGCCTGCCATATTACCGTAAGAGGTCATGATGTTCTGTTGCTGCGTCGACGTCGTGACCAGAGAGCGCAGCTCTTGCATGCGCTCACCTAATAAGGTTTTCAGCGTAGTTTCGTTATTGAGAATTTGCTCAAGTACGGGGCGAATCTGTGCCCGTTGTAACGCCGAAAGCACACCGGCATCGTTATCACGAGCCACACGCTCGACGCTGCTAACATAGGTGGATTCACAACTCAGTAATGCCTCCCATTGCCCTTGTCTGGCATTTTCCAGCATAGCATTACTGAGCGTGAGTAATTCCTGATACTCTTTTAGCAGCGCGAGTGGGTGACTCATTAAAACGTATCCTGCTGTGGCTGATAGTTAGGGCCAATCTGTTTCCAGGCATCGGCGATGTTATTCAGCAAGCCTTCGACTTCCGCAATGGCTTCAACGTCATTATTGAGGTTGGCCTGTAACAAACGGCGGGTCATATATTCATACAGGTTATCAAGGTTGGCAGAAATCTCACCGCCTACTTCATGATTCAGGCCTGCACGTAAGCCATTAGTGATGATATTAATGGCTTTAGATAAGGCGTTTCCTTTACCCGGGATATCGCCTTGCTCAATTAAGATAGCTGCTTTTTTCATGGCGCTCAGCGCGCCATCAAACAGCATCACAACCAGCTGGTGCGGGCTGGCGCTTAACACCGCGCTCTCCACGCCGACCTGGGCATAGGCCTGGGTACCGGACTTAGCGTACATGCTTACCACTCCTGTTATAGTTTAGCGAACTGCTGGGTCAGATAGTTGCCGGTCTGCGTCATAGAGCTGACGAGCGTTGACAGGCTGGTGAACTGCGTTTTATAACGCGCCATCGTTGCAGCGATTTGGCTGTTCACATTGTCATATTGATCCGACAGCTTTTTCAGTGACGTATTAATGCCGTTGGTGGCATTTTGTACCTGTCCGTCGCTGGCCAGAATTTGTGTCAGCTTGTTATTGGTTTGGGTTGCAAAACCGGTGGTTTTACCGTCACCCGTCAAAAAGTTCAGAACATCTGTTGGCTGATTGGTCAGGGCGTTGTTCAGCTTAGTGCTGTCTACGGTCAGCTTGCCGTTGACATCCTGCGTGATGCCCAGCTGTGACAGGGTGGTCAGGCTGCCGCCAGACTGTGCGCTGGATAACTGACTGCGCAGGCTGGTCTGAATATTACGCAGCGTGTTATCCCCTAACAAATCCCCATTGCCCGTACTCTGCGTCTCACCCGCTTTAACGGCAGTATATTTCGTTTGGTTACCGATCGTGGTCTGCAGCGAATTGTAAGCATCAACGTAGGCCTGAATCGCCGCGGTCATGGGCTGATTATCCGTGGCCACCGTTAAGGTTTCTGGCGTATTCGCTGCGGTGGTTTTCGTCAGGTTGAGCGTGACGCCTTCGGGGGCATCAGTAATGGTATTGCTGCTGCGTGTGATGGACACGCCATTAATCTTTAACTGTGCATCTTTTGCGGCAACCTGTTCGGTCATCGCGTTACTGCTGCCGCCCTGACTGTAATTAATATATTGCGACAGACTGCCATCATTTGAGCTTACCGTCATGGCATTCGCCGTGCCGCTGTCACGCGCAGTCAGGGACAGATAATAGGTATTATCATCGGCTTTAATGATGCTCGCGTTTACGCTGCCTTGCTGCTTATTAATCGCATCGCGAATATCAGCCAGGCTGGTTTGATCCTTCGTCAGTGTCACGGTTAGCGGTGATTTTTGACCGGACTGCGAGATGGTAATGGTGCGTGAAGCCAGGCTCTGATCGCCCAGATCGGTATCTTTACTGGTGGCAGCTTTAGACAGCAGGGACTGAGAAGAGGCCAACTGGCTCACTTCTACAGAATAGTTACCTGCGGAGGCTTTACTCGCCAGCGTGGCAGTAAACGCGGTGTTTGTGCTGGTCACTTTAGTGGCGGCAATAGTCGATGCATTTTGCAATGCCGCAGCAGCGGTCTGGAATTTTGACAGGCCTGTTTTCACCACGCCCCAGGCGGTAAGCTGGGCATTGTAAGAGGACTGTTGCTTAGTAATTGGCGTCAGCTTAGTCTGTTCAGCTGTTTCCAGACTATTGTACAGAGTATTGAGATCGAGGTTAGTACCAGCACCGAGTGAACTTATACTTGCCATGGGTTAATCCTTTACGGGTTATACGCTAAGTAGATTGGGTATCGGCAGCGAGTGGCAAAAGATTAGCCTGTTTTTGATAAATTTAATGCGCCAATAAAGAACGCTTCTTTAATTGTCTTCGCGGGTTTGCCTGCCAGAAAATTCCTGAAATTTTTCCCTAAAGGTTGCTCAGAGGCTGACGATAATCAGGTTGTCGGTGAGCAAACCGAATTCAGACGCCTTAATCTGGCTCAATTTTTAAAGGAAAAACATCATGGCAGTGATTAACACTAACACCCTGTCTCTGGTTACTCAGAACAACCTGAGCAAATCTCAGTCTTCACTGGGTACTGCGATTGAGCGCCTGTCTTCCGGCCTGCGCATCAACAGCGCGAAAGACGATGCAGCCGGTGAAGCGATCGCTAACCGCTTTACGTCTAACATCAACGGCCTGACCGTTGCTGCCCGCAACGCCAACGACGGTATCTCTCTGTCGCAGACCGCTGAAGGCGCGCTGACCGAAGTCAACAACAACCTGCAGCGCGTACGTGACCTGACCGTTCAGGCGCAGAACAGCTCTAACTCAGCGTCTGACATCGACTCGATTCAGGCTGAAGTTAACCAGCGTATGCAGGAAATCGACCGCGTCACCAAGCAGACCGACTTCAACGGCATCAAAGTGCTGAACACCGGTTCAGGCAGCAGCACCTACAACTTCCAGGTTGGTGCCAAAGACGGTGAAACCATCGGTATCACCATCAGCGCTAGCGACGGTTTTGACCTGGCCGCTGCCGGTCAGTCTGGTACTACTCAGAACACCAGCGTGACGACTGGCCAGACCGTAAACGGTAACGCGCGTACCACTTCAGCGATCGGTTTCGACGTGCTGAAAGGTGCTGTCACCGGTGGTACTGGTGGTACTGCAGCAGGCACCACGCCGCTGGCCGATATCGATAAAGCGATCAAAGCGGTCGACAACCAGCGCAGCCTGCTGGGTGCGTCTCAGAACCGTTTTGAGTCCACCATCAGCAACCTGAACAACACCGTAACCAACCTGACCGCGGCCCGCAGCCGTATCCAGGATGCGGATTACGCAACGGAAGTGTCGAACATGTCCCGCGCGCAGATCCTGCAGCAGGCAGGCTCTTCTGTACTGGCCCAGGCCAACCAGGTTCCACAGACCATGCTGTCTCTGCTGCGTTAATCGCCGCAAAACCTGTATTAATAAAAACGCCCTCAGCAATGAGGGCGTTTTTTTTATTGCCGCGGCAGGCTGATCACAACCTCAACGGATTTAGGCGCGCGGTAAGGTATTGAACAGCGTTTTGAGGCTCTTTTTGTACGAAGTGATGTCCGCTTTAGCAGCAAAGACTTAGGTTTTTACGGCAAAGTAATAAAAAAACGATACGAAGAATTAAAGTTTCAACCAGAGCGGGCGATAACAATATTGAAGGCGATAAAGCCGCAGGCCAAATACCTGACCCTGACTTTCTTATTAAAGGACATTCATCATGGCAGTCATTAATACCAATACCCTGTCTCTGGTTACTCAGAACAACCTGAGCAAATCTCAGTCATCACTGGGCACTGCCATTGAGCGTCTGTCTTCCGGCCTGCGCATCAACAGCGCGAAAGACGATGCAGCCGGTGAAGCGATCGCTAACCGCTTCAGCTCTAACATCAACGGTCTGACCGTTGCTGCCCGTAACGCCAACGACGGTATCTCTCTGTCACAGACCGCTGAAGGCGCGCTGACCGAAGTCAACAACAACCTGCAGCGCGTACGTGACCTGACCGTTCAGGCGCAGAACAGCTCTAACTCAGCGTCTGACATCGACTCGATTCAGGCTGAAGTTAACCAGCGTATGCAGGAAATCGACCGCGTCACCAAGCAGACCGACTTCAACGGCATCAAAGTGCTGAACACCGGTTCAGGCAGCAGCACCTACAACTTCCAGGTTGGCGCCAAAGACGGTGAAACCATCGGTATCACCATCAGCGCAAGCGACGGTTTTGACCTGGCCTCAGCCGGTCAGTCTGGTACCACCCAGAACACCCGCGCAATGACCACGGGCGACACTGTAAACGGCAACGCGCGTACCACTTCAGCAATCGGTTTCGACGTGCTGAAAGGTGCCGTCACCGGTGGCACCGGTGGTGCAGCAGCAGGCACCACGCCGCTGGCCGACATTGATAAAGCGATCAAAGCGGTCGACAACCAGCGCAGCCTGCTGGGTGCGTCTCAGAACCGTTTTGAGTCCACCATCAGCAACCTGAACAACACCGTAACCAACCTGACCGCGGCCCGCAGCCGTATCCAGGATGCGGATTACGCAACGGAAGTGTCGAACATGTCCCGCGCGCAGATCCTGCAGCAGGCCGGCTCTTCTGTACTGGCCCAGGCCAACCAGGTACCACAGACCATGCTGTCTCTGCTGCGTTAATCGCCGCAAAACCTGTATTAACAAAAACGCCTTCAGTTATGAAGGCGTTTTTCATTTGTGTCATATAAATATTCTTCTCAAACGTGTTTGCTCCCGTTTTGCTTTTCCCTCATCCATTGCTTTTTGTGTCGGGCATTCATAGCCCAATGCGAAACAGCGCAATGGCCTTTATGTTGCTGATGAGGTTATTCAGCTACGCCTGAGATTCCATCTCAACAGGTTTTCCAACAGACGATTAAAAAAAACCGTGTCCTGCGTAAAGTTTTGCTCATGACGGGCGATAACAATATTGAAGGTGATGAAGCCGCAGGCCGAATCCAAACCCTGTAATTTTTATATAAAGGATAATTATTATGGCAGTTATTAATACCAATACCCTGTCTCTGGTTACTCAGAACAACCTGAGCAAATCTCAGTCTTCACTGGGTACTGCGATTGAGCGCCTGTCTTCCGGCCTGCGCATCAACAGCGCAAAAGACGATGCAGCCGGCGAAGCGATCGCTAACCGCTTCAGCTCTAACATCAACGGCCTGACCGTTGCTGCCCGCAACGCCAACGACGGTATCTCTCTGTCGCAGACCGCTGAAGGCGCGCTGACCGAAGTCAACAACAACCTGCAGCGCGTACGTGACCTGACCGTTCAGGCGCAGAACAGCTCTAACTCAGCGTCTGACATCGACTCGATTCAGGCTGAAGTTAACCAGCGTATGCAGGAAATCGACCGCGTCACCAAGCAGACCGACTTCAACGGCATCAAAGTGCTGAACACCGGTTCAGGCAGCAGCACCTACAACTTCCAGGTTGGCGCCAAAGACGGTGAAACCATCGGTATCACCATCAGCGCAAGCGACGGTTTTGACCTGGCCTCAGCCGGTCAGTCTGGCACCACCCAGAACACCCGCGCAATGACCTCGGGCGACACTGTAAACGGCAACGCGCGTACCACTTCAGCGATCGGTTTCGACGTGCTGAAAGGTGCTGTCACCGGTGGTACCGGTGGTACTGCAGCAGGCACCACGCCGCTGGCCGATATCGATAAGGCGATCAAAGCGGTCGACAACCAGCGCAGCCTGCTGGGTGCGTCTCAGAACCGTTTTGAGTCCACCATCAGCAACCTGAACAACACCGTAACCAACCTGACCGCGGCCCGCAGCCGTATCCAGGATGCGGATTACGCAACGGAAGTGTCGAACATGTCCCGCGCGCAGATCCTGCAGCAGGCCGGTTCTTCTGTACTGGCCCAGGCCAACCAGGTTCCACAGACCATGCTGTCTCTGCTGCGTTAATCGCCGCAAAACCTGTATTAATAAAAACGCCCTCAGTGATGAGGGCGTTTTTTTATTGCCTGAAAACATGATGTCTTCATGGCTGTGGGTGAAAAAGTGAAACGCTTGCTTGAATGTTACAGGGATTCATACGGCATTTCACGTCGGTGAGTCTCTGGCAGGTCAGCTCACAGCGTTGAGTATCGAACGCTGACGTAAGGGAATAGACAGAAATATGCTGCGTTGAGGGCCTGGGCTAAAACAGGTGCATATCCTGATGCTGATTCGTTCCTGAAAGTGGTTCTGGCAGGCACGGCTATGACATCTTGCGTTATATCAGTTCATGTTCAGGCCGACTGGCTTTTAAAAGGGAAGCGGTTTGACATGAGATGATGAATAGCAATTATTAACGCAATGTTATTATCACGCCTTTCTGGGAGTTGATTATTGAAGATGGAATGCTGAAACAGGTTGCCCGAACAGGCACTGAGATATCACGATGTTTCTTTATTGCAGAAATAACATTTTGTCTCGGTGGTGGCATCATATTAAAGCGGAGACACTTTTCAATAAAACCAGTAAGTGAAAGGTTTTAATACGGAATAAATAGGCGAAAAAATATAACCGCCTATTTAATAACGTTTTTTAATACAGGGGAAAGTGAGCAGGGGAGCGCCTGCTGCCAGGAATACGGTAAGTTTACGCTTCAGTACGTCCCGACCTTGACCTGGGAAGCCTTTTGTAAACAAATTTCAGTTGTCCTCTTTGGTAAAAAAAAAGACTAAAGCATAAAGTTTTAAGCCAGGAGGGCGATAACAATATTGAAGGCGATGAAGCCGCAGGCCAAATCCGAACCCTATAATTCTTTTATGAAGGATAATTATTATGGCAGTTATTAATACCAATACCCTGTCTCTGGTTACGCAGAATAACCTGACCAAATCTCAGTCATCACTGGGTACTGCGATTGAGCGCCTGTCTTCCGGCCTGCGCATCAACAGTGCAAAAGATGACGCAGCGGGTCAGGCGATTGCCAACCGCTTCAGCTCTAACATCAACGGCCTGACCGTTGCTGCCCGTAACGCCAACGACGGTATCTCGCTGTCACAGACCGCTGAAGGCGCGCTGACCGAAGTCAACAACAACCTGCAGCGCGTACGTGACCTGACCGTTCAGGCACAGAACAGCTCTAACTCAGCGTCTGATATCGACTCAATCCAGGCTGAAGTTAACCAGCGTATGGAAGAGATCAACCGCGTTACCAAGCAGACCGACTTCAACGGCATCAAAGTGCTGAACACCGGTTCAGGCAGCAGCACCTACAACTTCCAGGTTGGCGCCAAAGACGGTGAAACCATCGGTATCACCATCAGCGCAAGTAACGGTTTCAACCTGTTCAATACCTCTGGTGCGACGTCTCAGACTACAGGTCAGACTATCAATGGCAACGCCCGTACTACCGCTGCAGAAGGCTTTGACGTACTGAGCGGTACCGTAACAAGCGGTGGCAGCACTGATGGTGCGCCGCTGGCCGATATTGATGCTGCCATTAAAGCAGTCGATAACCAGCGCAGCCTGCTGGGTGCGTCTCAGAACCGTTTTGAGTCCACCATCAGCAACCTGAACAACACCGTAACCAACCTGACCGCGGCCCGCAGCCGTATCCAGGATGCGGATTACGCAACGGAAGTGTCGAACATGTCCCGTGCGCAGATCCTGCAGCAGGCCGGTTCTTCTGTACTGGCCCAGGCCAACCAGGTACCACAGACCATGCTGTCTCTGCTGCGTTAATCGCCGCAAAACCTGTATTAATAAAAACGCCCTCATTTCTGAGGGCGTTTTTTTGCTTAATCGCTTTAATTAGCCCGGTTTACTGTAGCTAATGTCCCGCTAAGTTAGTCGCTTACACTTCTACAATAGTCTGATATGGGTGATCTATGTGCGTGCAGATTTTGCTGATGCACAACCAGAGGATATCAGATGAGCAGGCTTTTAATTAGCATCGACAGATTCGAGCACTTTTCCATTCACGTTAATGAAGCGCTCGATATCATTGATGTTTTTTTGTCCTTAGGATGGCAGGTTGACGTTGTTACCAGTACGTACGGTAAGACGGTGTCATTTGAACTGGAAAGGCTCAGACAGAATCCAGACTTTCGCATCATCAGCGAAAAGCTGGGCACTTTGGCCGATGAGTATGGGCTTATCCTGGTTTACAAAGGTTTTTTTAGCCAGAAACTCCTGTCTTCTGTTGCGTTATTTTCCAGAACCGCGCCCGTTATTTTCCGGCATTTTTACGACTATCACGATGTTTATATGCCATGGGGCGTTGAGCTTGAGAATCAGCTTGCTTCACTCTCTCTCAGCCTGTCGCCGGCGATCTCTGAGCGATTACTCCAGAACGGCCTTCTACCCGGTCAGGTAGAGGTTTTACCCTATACTTTCTCCCCTGCATTCAATGCATTCGGGCAGCGTAGGATTCGCACAGAATTGAAAAAGGTGCTTTATTTTGCGCCTGATATTTCTGCTGAAATGTATGAACTGCAGCAGCAGCTCAAAGCACAAGCAATTAGCCTGGAATGGTTTGATTGCAGCCAGCCTGTTAGCCGTATTGAGCCTGAGTGGCTCAATAATTATGATGCCGTTATCGGTAGTGATGAGATTGTGGCGAAATCACTCATCCTCGGTATTCCTGTGTTTCTCGCCTCTACAAATTATGTTGAAGGCTATTTAGGCGAGCATAATTTTAGTGAGTTCGATAAATCACATTTTACTGTCGTTAACCTGCAGTTTTGTCCTGATGCGGATGAATGGATTGAATTACTCAAACGTGGCTTCAAGGATGCACTGCAGTGGACGCTTGCAAATGAAGACCGCTTCCGGAATCAGTGGGACCTGTCTTGTGCCATCGACAAAATCATTAGCCTGCCACTTGTAGCCAAAAAATGGTCTATGGATGAACGCGCGCATCACGCTTTGCGTTTCCATGGCCAGTCAGTGTTGTCATGGGTAGACAAAAACTATTCTATAGAGCAGTGGCTTAAAGAGAGGCGTATTACGGACGCCCGTCGGTCAGCATTACTCTCGTTTATTGGAGCCGTTCCAGAAAATGGTCACATCGGCGTCGTCATCGTTAATGAAAAAGGCAACGCAGCTGACTGCAAACGTTCTCTGGCTGCGGTCAGGGAGCAAACACTGCCGCCCTCGACAATAAGCTTATTAAGCGATGATGATGTCGTTTTAGATGAAGGAACTTTTGCGCGATGTGAAAAGGGCTGGCTGGCTGAACTTAACCAATTGCTCAAAGACACAAGCGCCCCTTCCGCATTTATTGTTGTCATGGCAGGAGATGAGCTTTTACCGGATGCCTTGTTGCTCATGGCTGAACACCGTTTGCGCTATCCTGATACCGCCTTCTGGTATTGCGATGAGAGCTTTAACGATGAAAACAATGAACCCGGCGTCATACTGCGACCCGCGCCTAATATCGATCTGTTAAGAAGCACGCCTTACGTGGGCCGCACGCTGATGTTTGACAAACATAAGGCGCAGGCAGCAGGGGGGATCACCGATGAAATGAATCCCCTCGGACTTTATCAACTGCTTTGGCAATGCATTGAACAGCAAGGGCCGGGTGCACTTGGTCATCTGTCAGAAGTGGTGGTAAAGAGCAGTCAAGATAACGGCCGCTGGTTCGAGGAAAGCCATTACAGCGCAGCCTATCAGGACGTTGTTAAAGCACATTTACAACGTTTAGGGATCACGGCATCACTTGACGCCGGGATGAATCTGGGCACGATGCGGGTGCGTTATCACTGGGATGCTAAACCGCTGGTTTCAATTATTATTCCCACCCGCGACCACGCCGCCTTATTACGTACCTGTATTGATACGTTGATGGAGAAAACGCGCTATCCCTATTATGAATTGCTGATTGTTGATAACCAGTCAGTGGACGAACAGGCGTGTGCATTTCTTAACGATCTTGAAAAATTAAATATTGAACAAATCAAGGTCCTACGCTACGACGCGCCGTTCAACTTTGCAGCCATAAATAATCGTGCTGCGGAACAGGCACGAGGCGACATACTGCTGTTTCTCAATAACGACTGCCAAATTACCCATCCGGACTGGCTTGATGCACTGCTCGAACATGCCTTGCGTCCGGAAATTGCCTTGGCGGGCGCTCGTCTGGAGTATCAGGATGGCCGGATACAGCATGGCGGCTATCTGCTCGGCGTACAGAATGGTGTAGACAGCCCCTGGGATGGGGTTGATGGTGAAGCCAGAGGCTTCCAGCGTTATCTGCAAACTGAGCACAACCTGGCCGCGGTAAGCGCATCTTGCATGATGGTTCGCAAATCGGTCTTTTTTAGTCTGGGTGGATTTGCTGAACAAGAGTATCCCCTGTATTTCGCGGATGTTGATCTGGGCCTACGCGCTTTACAGCAAGGTTACCTGAACGTCTGGACACCATGGTCGCGCGTTCGTCATATGGGCGGAGCAACCCGACTGATGACGGAAAAATTCCATGTGCAGGAAAGACCTTTTCTTCACGATTACAGCAAGCTTCGCAGCCAATGGCGATCGATGCTCTTGCGGGATCCCAGCAATAATCAACAAATGCAGCGGGCAGGTAAAGCGTTCACGCTTGGCGCAGGAACGGCGCGTTTCCAGCAGCCGTTACCGGGGCGCCCCTTGCCGGTTGTGTTAGCGCATCACGTTGACTGGCAGGGATGTGGCAATCACCGTATCGTCCAGCCATTTAAAGCGCTGGAAAGTAATCTGCTGTTAGAAGGCGGTATGACCCAGCAGATTCCCGGCGTCATGGAAGTGGCGCTTCTGCAACCAGACATCATTTTGCTGGAGTCATTAAGTGGAAGCCGCTTCCCTTCAATTATGAAGCAGTATCGGGACGTCAGCGACGCGAAGATCGTGGTGGAATATGATGATTTCCTGCTGAACGTGCCGTTAAAAAATGGCAACCGCAACCACTTTCCCCAGCAGATCGTCAAAAATCTTCGCAAAGTGATGGAGTCCGCAGACTGGGTTGTCGTTTCCACGGCGCCACTGGCTGAGGCTTACAGCCGCTTTCACGCCGATATACGGATCGCGCAAAACCGACTGGCGGAAGCACAGTGGGGGCACTTATTGAGTCAACGTGGTGTCGGGCGTAAGGTGCGTATCGGCTGGGCAGGCGGCAGCACGCACACGGGCGATCTGCAAATTTTATTGCCAATTATCAAGGAGCTGGAAGATAAGGTTGAATGGGTGTTCATGGGGATGAAGCCCCGGGGCGTTCACTGCGAATTCCATCCAGGCGTGCCTTTTGAGATGTATCCAGAAAAACTCGCCAGCCTCAACCTGGATCTGGCGCTGGTTCCTCTTGAAATCAACCAGTTTAATGAATGCAAAAGTAACCTTAGGCTGCTGGAGATTGGCACCTGCGGCGTGCCCATTATCGCGACCAGTATCGAGCCTTATCGCTGTGGATTGCCTGTGACCCTGGTTGAAAACCGGTTTAAAGACTGGATGGGCGCTATCCGCTCGCACTTAGGCGACATGGAGGCCACTTATCATCTGGGCGATCAACTTCGCGCGGCGGTCCATCAGGACTGGTATCTGCGAGAGCATGGACTGAATGAATGGCAAAAGGGTTGGTTAACGCAGTAGCGTTTTAACATCCGAATAAACAGGCACCGCGTTATCGCCAATGACAGAGTCAGCAAGCGTCATTGTGCTTTAGGTGCCTTCAATATCGTTAACAGTGTTACCGCGCCGTACAGGTTGAAACCAGAATGGATAAATTTACCTACCCTTACTTGTTATTGTCCCCTGATTATCGTGAATCTTCACTGGGTATTCAGGTCATGCATCGACTCTGTCATATGATAAATGAGCAAGGCGGTAAAGCCTGGATGGTGAACTGTGAAGTTAATCCTGAATGGAATACGCCGCGCCTGGACGAAAAACAATGGAATGATATTCAGAATAGTGGCCAACCCTGGATAGCCGTTTATCCAGAAGTTACCTCCGGAAATCCGTTATCTGCCCCAGTTAGTGTTCGTTATATGCTGAACAGGGAAGGGATCATCATGAAAAACAGGCTGGAAGCCGGCCCAGACGATCTTTTTTTCTGGTATCGCAGTGAATTTGCAGAGAAAGCCGTTAATCCTGAAATTCTGTGTCTTGAAGCTTACGATCTTGATGTGTTCCGTGACGATAATCCGCATAAAGATTTGCACGTTCTTTATTTGAATCGCATCCCGAAATCGGCTGTTGATTTCAGCCAGCTTCCAGCAGACATACAGATTTTGTCAATGGAAAATCCGCTCACCCTGTCGGAACTTGCACAGTTACTAAAACGGACCAACGTTCTCTACTCTTATGAGTCGTCTGGAACCTGTGCGCTGGCGATTTTGTGCGGAAGCCCTGTTGTAGCACTGAGGGCTGCAGGCTATGAGCACCTTGCTATCAATACGATCACGATACGTGATAATGATGGTGCTGGTATCACGCTAGAAAACTCAGCGGAAGGGATTGCCCGTGCGCGTCAAACCCTCGGCAAAATGCGGGAAAATATATTGGCGCGCCGGGAGACGGGGCAGCGTCAGTTTGAGCGTTTCGTCGCATTGACGCAACAGCAGGCCGCGCAAAAGGATGCAGAAAAACAGCAACACAGTTTGACCCACTGGTTACAGCATCGCAGCGTGCCGCAAACATTATGGCCGGCAACACCTGAGAACATCCCCCGCTTACTGATTGTTATACAGCAGCATGAGGGCGGTGACATACAGCAAACACTTAATACTTTGCTGCCTCAATTTGAACACGCTATTGGCAGTCAGATAGTGATAGTTTCCTCTGATTCAGCTAATACTAAACCGAACTCGCCCTTAAATTATTGCCCTCCTGAACGTTTACTGTCCGTCGTTAACAGCCTGGCAGAGCAAAACGCATTTGACTGGGTTCAGTTCATTCCCGCGGGATGTGATTACAGTGCTCAGGGTATAAGACTGGCTATTGATGCATTACAGGATATCCATCATCTGGCCCTGGTCTATGCCGACGAAGCGATTAAAGAAGTCAATGGTGTGCTGAGCCCGCACTTTAAACCTGCTTTCAATCTGGATCTTTTTTTAAGCGCCCCACATCTCTATTTGCAACGCGGCTTCTTTCATCGTGAAGCCCTTATGGCCATTGGCGGTCTGGACACCGACTATCAGCGTTGTTTTGAACTTGATGCGATTTTAAAGCTACTCATTCGGTTTGATATTGGCGCTATCGGACATTTATCGGATGTCATAGCGCTGATACCGAAAGAGGTCTGCACTGCTACTGCGTCTCAAGAGCAACAGCAACTGCTTCAGCGTTACCTTTTGCAGAGAGGATTTGATCAGGGAAGTGCTACTGCTCAGCCAGGCAAACCGTGGCAGATACAATATGGTAGGAACATCACGCTCTCACTGTCAGTGATTTTGGTAGCGGGAGATAATTTGCCCGCTCTCCAGCGCTGCTTCACTACACTTTATCAGCAAATGCCAACCCAGGCATTTGAGATGCGCGTTGTCGTTCAACCGCACACGTCTGACGAGATTCGAGCCTGGCTCGACTGGCTGGTAAAAAACAATACGGCCGTAATCCACATTGTTGAAAGCCATGAAAGGTCAGACATGATGGCGATTAACAGGGCGAGTCAGCATGCAACGAGTGAATACCTGCTCTTGCTCAATGCCAATACCGCCTTCGTCAGCAGTACCTGGTTTACGGCACTGGTAAACCACGCTCTTCGTCCAGAAGTCGGTTGCGTGGCGCCACAACTGATCAATTTTGATAATCAGATAGTCTGTGCGGGTTATCTTTTAGGGATAAATGGCCTTGCTTTTCCGATGGGATATGGTGAGAACTGGGGCCGTGCAGGTAACCTTTCCCGGCTGCTCAGCGATTGCGATTATTCGGCACTGAGTAAAGATTGTTTACTGATCCGCAACAGCCTGTGGCAACAAACTGGCGGATTTGACACACAGTTTACTCAGCCCTTGTTAGCCAGTCTTGACTTAGGGCTGCGCATTCGCGAAACCGGGCATCTATCGATCTGTACGCCTTACAGTGTGGTAGCAAAAGATCATGTCATCACAGGCTATCCGTCCGAGTGTTTGCCTCAACCTTCATCAGAACTCACTCTTTTTTACCAACGCTGGTTGGCGGTTATTGCCCAAGATCCCGTTTACAGCCTTGGGTACAGCTTGAGTCAACGGCTCTTTCAGCCAGATACAACGTTGAGTGCCAGCTGGAATCCGTTGCATCACCACGGCGTACCTAATGTGGTCTTGATTGTCGGTGGGCAACAAGATGCTACTGTGCAACGTCTGATTTTAACGCTGGAAATGCTTGCGTCAGCGTGCGTACTTCATTTATTACTGCTTGAACGTGTTCCAACGGCACCTGAGTTGTACAGATTAAAGCCCGATGTGCTGCTGATCGCGGGAGAAGTGAATAACGATCTTTGCCAGTGCGTAAAACAGTTCAAACAGCATAGCGCCTGCCAGATAAGCTATGCCCTCAGTGATGACATCAACAGATTTAATCTCAAAATTCTATTTGAAAATGAACTCATCAGCACCTGGCTGACGTCAAGTAGCGCTTATGTCAATTGGCTCAAAAAGCGGCATAAAATGGCCGTTATTCTGCCTAATATTCTTTCAGAGCAATGTCATGATAGAGAAAACCAGCAACATAGCGCAAAACCGCGTGTGCTTTGTATCACCCATTATCTGGAAGAAAAAGATTGCCAGCTGCTTGATGCTGCGATTGTAAGTTATTCAGACCAACTTGACTGGATAATACTGGGCGACTCGCCCAAGGCGTGGTTGCCCTATATTGCTGAAACACATCGTTATTTTGATGAGCGTCGTCTGGTTAAGCAACTGGCATCGCTTTCAATTGATTTCGCTGTCGTACCGCGAAGTAGCATTGATGAAAACCGTTTTAAAGATAATTTTTGCCTGATGCAGTTAGCCGCGTGCTCAATTCCAGCTGTAAGCAGTGATGTGCCTTCTTTAGCGTGTGCACTACCGGGCTGGAAAGTTAAAAACAATGCAGATGCCTGGAAAAAGGCGATTCATTTGCGATGTGAGGCGCCAGACGAAACCATACAGACTGCAAGCCAGTTACAGGCCTCACTTTCTGCGCTTATCGACAGCGAGGACGCTAAAGCGTGCTGGTTTAAAGCATTAGGGTTGAGCAAAAAATAACGGATAACAAGAACCTGTGCCACAGCGGTAAGTCAGCGAGGCGGGTTCTTTATATGAAGCAAAATTAACAGCGGGTGCTTACAGTATGCAAAATAATGGCCAATCGAAAAATGTACTCGTAACAAGCCCGCTTTTGCCGCCGCTTGAAGAGTTTTTACCCTATCTGGAACAAATTTGGCAGAGCAAACAGCTAACGAATGGGGGGCCTTACCATCAGGAGTTAGAAAAAGCGCTCGCCGAGTATCTGGGTGTTGAACATATTTGCCTGTTTGCTAACGGTACACTTGCGCTGGTCACCGCCTTACAGGCGTTACGTGTGACGGGGGAAGTGATTACGACACCCTATTCGTTTGTTGCGACATCACACTCGCTTTTGTGGAACGGCATTAAGCCCATTTTTGTCGATATTGATCCTGTCACCTGCAACATGGACCCGGCAAAAATTGAGGCCGCCATTACACCTAATACCAGTGCGATTCTTCCCGTTCACTGCTATGGCATTCCTTGCGATGTAGAGGGTATTCAGCGTATCGCGGACAATTATGGCTTGAAGGTGATCTACGATGCTGCTCACTGTTTTGGCGTTAAGCAGGATGGAGTAAGCGTTCTGAATCATGGTGATTTATCTATCCTTAGTTTCCATGCCACTAAAGTATTTAACACATTTGAAGGTGGGGCGATCGTTTGCCCTAATGCAAGTGTTAAACGCCGCATCGATTTTCTTAAAAATTTCGGTTTCGCTGACGAAACTACGGTAGTGGCTCCGGGTATAAACGGCAAAATGAATGAAGTTCAGGCCGCATTTGGGTTGTTACAGCTCAAGCATCTTGATAATGCATTTGCTCGTCGGGCTGATGTTTACGAAAAATATGTCGCGGCATTGGGTTCGGTGGAAGGGCTGTCGTTCAGTCATCTTCCGCAAGGATTAACATGGAACTACTCATACTGTGCCGTGTTTATCGACGAGCAGTATTTTCCAATGAGCCGCGATGCGCTGTATCAATTATTTAAGCAACAAGATATTTATGTTCGTCGCTATTTCTACCCACTCATTTCAGAATTTCCAATGTATAAAAGTTATGCTTCATCACATCCTGGCAATCTGCCTGAGGCAACGCGCCTGTCTCATCAGGTGCTTTGTTTGCCGATACATCCGAGCCTCAGTGTCGACGATCAAAACAAAATTATTGAGATCATCCTGTCTGTTAGCCAGATGAAAACGGTGGCCTGATTCAGCAGCAGTTATGGATGTTAATAAATAAACATGCCAGAGGTGCGCGTATCTGGCATGTTTGTCTCCTTTACCCCAACTGAGCAACAGGGCCGGCTGGAGATTAGATACCTACGTCCAGACTATTTTTAAAGGGGACAGACAGAACGTTGACCCTCTTTCTCACATGCCAGATGCGACAGCACAACACCATTTTCTGAGCAGCACGATCATTCTGTTCAGCATCACAGCACTCTTTCCCCAGCCTTGTCAGCAAAGCCATGCATTGAGTACCTGCTTTTCACTGCCTCCTGAATTATTCAATGTCTTAATTAACGACAGAAAACGTACGGTATTCCCAGCCAGAAACTTGAATCTGGTCTGGTAAATTAGTGCTATTCAGTTTGAGTTAGGTAAAGCAGACAGTGAAATTAGCGATCTATGGTGCGGGTGGACTGGGAAGAGAAGTCTTACTTCTTGCTCAGCAGATTGAAAAACAGGCTCATCGTTGGGATGGTCTGATTTTCATTGATGATATTTCGCCCAATCGTGATGTTAAAGGTATCCCGGTTGTTAGTTTTGACCAGGCGCTGACGCAGCACATTGAAGTGGTTATTGCGGTGGGCGAGCCGTCACTCCGTGCGCAACTCGCTGATAAAACTGCCTCTCATCACCTGGCACTTGCCACGCTTATTCATCCCGATGTTACCGTTACCGAATGTACCCGCGTTGGGCCTGGTTGTGTGCTCGCAAAAGGCGTTTATCTTTCCTGTGATGTGACGCTTGGCAGTAACGTTTATATGCAACCTAACGCCAGCGTGGGGCACGACGCTCAGGTGGGCGATCACGTTGTGATATCTACGTTTGTTACGACTGGTGGCAATGTCGTGATCGGCGATCGCGTATTTATTGGCATGAGTGCGGTCTTACAGCAGAAAATTACTGTAGGCAATGACGCTATTATCGGTATGGGTGCCGTCGTCTTTAACGATATCCGTGAAGAAGGTATTGCGTTGGGGAATCCAGCTCGGGTGATGCGCAATAATGATGAAAAGCGGGTTTTTAAATCACTGTGAACTGCGCTACAGACTCTGAGGTAAGAATGAATTTTTTGTCAGAAATTACAGAACGAGAACACTATTTTTTATCTGCTATCGCGCGGTTCCGCAAAAATGGCCTTCCTGTTGTGCTTTGCGGTAATGGGTATGTCGCCAATGTTTTTAAGAAATTTTTAGATAAGCAGGGTGTGAGTTTATATTGCTCAGCGCTAACGCTTGAGTATATGCCTAACGAAAAACATGAACACATTGAAGTCCGCGCTATTGAAGAGCTGGTTGACCTACCCCAGCGATTTAATTATATAATTGGTTTTCAGACCTGTACTGATTTTTTGATAGAAAAGCTACAAAAAAATGCTGAAGAATTGATAATTTGTGATCCTTCTTCAATCGAAATGTTCAGTGCAGGCATGATTGATTACGATTTTTGTTTTGATAATCGTGACAGCCTTCAGGCTTTATACGACTCGTTCGGTGATGATTTTTCACGGAAAACATTTACAGCTTACCTTAATCAAAGAATTTGCGGTCAGGTTGGTCATCTGCTCCCTTATCATAGCGATAATGCTTACTTTAATGATGAACTCGTGACACTTGGGAACGATGAGATTTTTGTTGACTGCGGTGCTTATGATGGCGATACAGTCCTTTCGTTTGTAAAGAATTTACGCGAACTCAACCTTGCACCAGCGAGAAAAATTTATGCATTTGAACCTGACTCAAAAAACTTTAAGAAATTGGTGAGCAATACTAATCATCTGTCAAATGTTTCGTGTATTCATTCTGGCGTGTGGTCGAAGAATGACGAACTGAGTTTTAATGAAAGTGGTGACCAGAATTCAGGGATTGTTGAAGGGGGCAGTCATCATAAAATTTCAGTCTCGAGTATTGACCGTGTTGTAAATGATGAACCTGTTACATTTATAAAGATGGATATTGAGGGTGCTGAACAGCAAGCGCTTAAAGGTGCCGAGGCCACGATTTTAAAGCATAAACCATTACTTGCACTTAGCTTTTATCATCGGCTGGACGACTTGTTTATTATCCCGTCCTACATTAAAGCTTTGCATGACGACTATCGTTTTTGTTTGCGTTGGCATCACCGTAAATATGCATATGACCTTGTTCTTTACGCCTTGCCATATTAACAAAGTACGCTAAAAAGATAATGAGAGAAATACTATGTCTAATATCGAACGTTACAATGCTATTTTTGTAGAAACCTTTGAAGTCGATGCATCCATCCTGCCGGATTACAAATATCAGGATACACCATCCTGGGATTCCGTTGGGCACATGAGCATGATCGCCGCACTCGAAGATACCTTCGATATCATGCTGGATACCGAAGATATTATTGCCTTCTCTTCCTGGTCTGAAGGCAAAGAAATCCTGAAAAAATACGACGTAGAATTATAGGAGTTATTATGCTTCTTGCTGGAAAATGGGCAGTCATAACGGGATGTCTGCAAGGTATCGGCAAGGCAACGCTTGCGACGTTCGCCGCGTCAGGCGCATCAGTTTTTGCCTGTTGCCAGCATGAAGATCCTGATTTCATGTTTTTCATCAAGCAGTTAATGGATGAAAACGACGTTGAGATTGTCCCTGTTTATTTTGATTTACTGAGTGATGAGTCGGTTAAGGCCGCGGCACAACAGATTCAGAAAGCCAAAAAGCCTGTTGAAATATTAATTAATATTGCCGGTGCTAATTTTGATGCGCTTTTTCCCATGATGACGAACGAGCAACTTCATAAAACATTTAGCATCAATTTGTTTTCTCAGCTTGTGTTTACCCAATACATCACGCGTCTGATGCTGCGTAATAAAAAAGGCAGCATCGTTAATATTTCCAGCATTTCAGCACTTGATGGAAATGTCGGCCAGTTGGCGTATTCCGCTTCAAAAGCGGCGTGGTTAGCAGCAACGAAAACACTCTCGGCGGAGCTTGGTCCACAGGGTATAAGAGTGAATGCCATTGCGCCGGGCGTCATCAGCACGCAAATGACGTCAACATTACCGACAGAGGTCATGGCGCGTCAGATGGCCCGCTGCGAATTAAAACGTCCCGGACTGCCTGACGAAGTTGCCAATACATTGCTATGGCTTGCATCCGATAATGCAAGCTATGTAACAGGACAGGTCATTCGTGTCGACGGCGGAATGGGTTGAGGGCACTAGCATGTTGATGAAAAATAAAACGGTATTAATTACCGGCTGCCGTCGCGGTATGGGACGTGCAATGGTTGAAATTTTTGCGGCCAATGGCGCAGACATTTATGCGCATGCCAGAGCAGAAACGGCTGAGTTTCTGGCTGACATGGCGCAATTAGCCGAGAAGTATCAGGTGAACATATGGCCATTATGTTTTGATATGACAGACCATGTCGCAATGAAGCTAGCTGTAAAGCGGCTGATTGCTGATAAATGCTGCCTGGATGCCGTGATTAACAATGCCGGTATTACCCATAACAGCCTTTTTCAAATGACAACTGAAGCACAGTTACGCCAGCAGTTTGAAGTTAACTTCTTTGCGGTGTATTTGTTCAGCCAGTTTATGGTCAAGCTGATGATGCGCCATAAAAAAGGCAGTCTGGTGAATATCGCGTCTACGGCCGGGGAAGATGGCAACCCAGGCAAGTCAGCCTATGGCGCCTCTAAAGCGGCATTGATCGCGATGACAAAATCTGTGGCCGCCGAATTGGGTGAGCATGGCATTCGCGCGAATGCTATCGCGCCCGGTATCACCGATACCGACATGCTGCTAACCATGCCCGAACATATCGTTGAAGCAGCACGTCAAAGCACCGATTTACGCCGGCAAGGGTTGCCTGCCGAAATCGCTGAAACGGCGTTGTTCCTCGCTTCCGATTTATCCAGCTATATCACCGGGCAAACGCTTCGCGTTGATGGCGGTCTGAAATGAATATGTCCATCCAGCAGCTAAAAAAAACCGCGACGGCTACCCGCATTACTATTCTTAAAGCCGCGTATCAGGCACCAAGTGATGGCGTACATATTTCCCCAGCGCTGTCTATGACGGACGTGCTCACCGTGCTGTTTAGCACTGTTATGCGCTATCAACCCGATCGAATCACAGATAAACAACGCGACACCTTTATTTTGAGTAAAGGCCATGCCGCACTTGGGCTCTATGCCACTTTGCACCATCATAAAATCATTACTGAACAGCAGCTGAATAGCTTTGAAATCAATGGTTCCGTGTTACAGGTCCATCCTACCCGGCATGCAGCCTTTGGTATTGATTTTTCAGCCGGCAGCCTGGCGCAGGGAATGAGTTTTGCTATAGGTTTGGCGTTAAGTCGTCGCTTGCAACAGCAACCGTGGCAGACGTTCGTCGTCGTGGGGGATGGTGAGTGCAATGAAGGGGCGATTTGGGAAGGCGCTTTCATGGCTGCACAGCAAAAGCTGGATAATCTGACGGTCGTTGTTGATCAAAATGGCCTGCAGTCAGATGGATTCACTGCGGATATTATGCGAATGAACCTTCCTGCCTTGTGGTCCGCCTGCGGCTGGCAAACGCTGGAATGTGATGGTCATGATTATCAGGCGCTTATTGATGCTTTTAATGCTCCTCATGAAGGTAAGCCCAAAGTGATTATTGCCCGAACACTGAAGGGTAAGGGCGTTTCATTTATGGAAAATAATAAAGACTTTCATCGCAACCGTTTAAATGAGCAACAAATGCAGCAGGCATTAAGCGAACTTGAACAGGAGGCACCATGCTGAACATTAAACCCGTCTCAGTGCGTTCATGGGCCATGCTAGGTTCCCGCGGTACCTTTGGTCTTGCTCTGCTTGAACTGGCAGCCGACCATCCTAAAATCGTCGCATTATCAGGCGATCTCTGCAAATCGTCTGGGCTTGATCGTTTTGCAAATACCTATCCTGACCGTTTCTTTAATGCCGGCATCGCTGAGCAAAATATGGTTGGTGTGGCGGGTGGACTTGCTGCGGGTGGATACGTACCTTTTGTCACCTCATTTGCGAACTTCCTGACTTTTCGTGCCGCTGAACAAGTGCGACTGAATCTTGGCTACATGGAAGAGAATGTCAAACTGGTCGGACTGGCCTCAGGCCTGGCGACAGGTATGTTCGGAGCCACGCATCATGGTATAGAAGATCTGGCGGCTCTACGCGCTGTCTCAAATATCACCATTCTGTCACCTGCTGACTGTACTGCAACCGCGAAAATGACGGAAGCCGCTTTGCACCATCCGGGCCCTGTCTATCTCCGACTGACCGGCAATATGCGTGCACCTATTGTTTATAAAGAAAATTTTGACCTGAAGATTGGGCGCGCCATTACCTTAAAAATGGGTGATGAGGTAGCGCTGGTTGCCACGGGCACGATGGTGAGTGTTGCCTTGCAGGTTGCAGATGAACTGCAAGCGAAAGGGATTAATACGGCCGTTATTGACATGCATACCATCAAGCCGTTGGATACTGAAACACTTGATCATTTATTGAATAACAAGCTTGTTGTTACCCTTGAAGAGCACAGTGAAATTGGCGGTTTAGGCAGTGCCGTTGCTGAATATTTCGCACCTAAAAGCACGAAACCCGCTCAACTTATTATCGGTATACCGCAGGGTTATCCACATGCAGGGGATTACAACTGGATGCTTGAGCAGGCCGGACTGACGGCAGCACAGATCACTGACCGTATTCAGACGGAACTGAGGTAAGCCAATGTCTTTCTGGCGTATTGAACAACATGATCCCCGGCAACTCGCTGTGATTGACGATAGCGGTTTACGCTGGCGTTACGCTGAGCTGTTAACGGAAGTGACGCAAATGGAAGGCAGACTTAAGTCTGGACTGCTGATATTCATTCTGTGTCGGAATACCACTGCAACGCTTATTGGCTATCTGGCTTGTCTGCGATGTGGGGCGGTTCCTTTACTGCTTGATGCGGACCTGGATAGCACGCATCTTGCTGAGTTGATTACCACTTACCGGCCGGCGTTTCTTTGGGCTCCCACTGGTCAAGTTCAGGGTGAAAGCCATTATCAAACGCTGGATTATCAGCTCACTGCGACAGGTAAGGCCCCTCAGCAATTACATCCTCAACTCGCCCTGTTGGTTACGACCTCAGGCTCAACAGGAAGCCCTAAACTGGTTCGTCTGAGTCAGCAAAACCTGCAAAGCAACGCCACCAGTATCAGTGAATACCTGGCACTGGATGAAACTGAAAAGCCTCTGGTCCATTTGCCGCTCAATTACGTATTTGGTTTATCTGTTGTTAATAGTCATTTACTGGTGGGAGCGACGCTGATACTGACGCGCTATGGTCTTATGCAGCGTGAGTTTTGGCAGCAGATGGCGTCTGAAAACGTGACTTCTTTGTCAGGGGTTCCCTATACGTTTGAAATGCTGCATCGCTTGCGCTTTTCGCGTATGTCGTTTCCTGCCTTACGCACGCTGACTCAGGCAGGTGGTAAGCTTTCAACTGCGATGCATCAATTTTTTGCCGATTATGCACAGCAGCACAGTAAAAAGTTTGTCGTGATGTATGGCGCGGCAGAAGCGACAGCGCGTATGGCATGGTTGCCTGCTGAGCTTGCACAGTCAAAATGTGGCTCAATTGGTCTTGCCATCCCGGGAGGGAAATTAACACTTCATCGCGAAGATGGGAGTCTGATTACCACTATGGGTGAACAAGGTGAGCTTTATTACCATGGCGATAATGTGATGATGGGATATGCTTCGGACGGAGACGACCTTCACCGAGGTGATGATCTCAACGGGCTGTTAATCACAGGTGATATTGCCACCCAGCACGCGGATGGTTGCTTTTATATTGTGGGGCGAAAAAAACGGTTCCTGAAAATATTTGGTAATCGCGTTGGCTTAGATGAGATGGAGCAGCTCCTCAAAACGCATTTTATTGGACTTGATTGCGCCTGCGTGGGACGTGACGATCAACTTACCGTTTTCATTACCCAACCCGATTTGGCAGATGAAGTAAAACGTTTTGCCTCACAGGTGACAAAACTTCATACCTCTGCCTTCAAAATCAATGTCGTCGACACCCTGGTAAAAACATCCTCAGGTAAAACCCATTACGAGAGGCTCATGGCTGATGAAACCGGGATTTGAAGAGGGATTTATCCCTGCGCCGTTTTCATTACCCAAAGCGGAGAAAAAGGCGTTACTCTTTAAGCGACTGCATGAACTAAGCGTCCATCATCAACGAGATTGTCTGGCCTATCAGCGCATCCTGGCCGCGCAGCAGTGCGATCTCGCATCATTATCTGAACCCGATGCTTTGCCTTTTTTACCCGTTTCACTCTTCAAACAACTTACTCTGAGTAGCGTGCCAGAGGACCATATCGTTAAAACGATGACCTCTTCTGGAACCAGTGGCCAGCAAGTATCACGCATCTATCTCGATAAAAGCACGGCGGCACTTCAACAGAAGGTGTTGATAAAGATTGTCAGTGATTTCATTGGCGCCGCCCGTTTACCGATGCTGATAATTGACTCACCTGCTGTGATGAAAGATCGCGCCATGTTCTCTGCTCGAGGGGCCGGCATTCTGGGGTTTTCCATGTTTGGAGCAGACAGGGCCTACGCGCTGGATGAAGAGATGAATCTCAATCACGATGTGCTGGCTACCTTTCTGCAGAAGCATGCCGGTAAGCCGTTGTTGCTGTTTGGCTTCACGTTTATGATCTGGCAGCATTTTTATAAAGCGCTTGAGGCCTGCGCTGGCCGTTATGATTTATCTCAGGCCACACTTATACACGGTGGGGGATGGAAAAAGCTACAGGCCCAGGCCATTTCTGCGTCCGCGTTTGCGCAGCGCTTAAATTCAGTGTGCGGCATTACCCGCGTTAGTGACTATTACGGCATGGTTGAGCAAACAGGCTGTATCTATATGCAGTGTGAATACGGTCATCTTCATGCCAGCCTTTTTTCCGACGTTATTATTCGCGATCCGCAGGATTTTTCAGTGTGTCCTGTTGGGCAGGCAGGCATTATTCAGGTTCTGTCTGCGCTGCCCGAGTCCTACCCGGGACACTCTTTGCTTACGGAAGATGAAGGCATTTTGCTGGGAGAGGATGATTGTTCCTGTGGTCGTATGGGGAAATATTTTCAGGTATTAGGGCGTCTTAAAAATGCTGAGATCAGAGGATGCAGTGATACCTATGGCGGATAAATTCGAACAGGTCACATTCCTGATTGGCGATGCCCAGCGGTTGGCAATGCTTAATAAAGTGTCGGCCTATAAGCCATTTGCGCCAGAAATTATGGGGTTTATTGACGCCTTCTCTCAATATCTTTTTCAGTTACCGGACGTTAAGCAATGGAGTGATGTCGCAAGCCTGGCATTCTGGTGTCGACCGGCCTCGCTACGTCAAATGCAATCCCGCTATGCCGGCCTTGAGCACCGGTTAGGCAGAGGGGCGGCATTTCACATCGCGCCGGCGAATGTTGCAGTGAATTTTGCTTATTCACTGCTTGTGGGCTTACTGGCGGGAAACGCCAATGTCGTTCGTCTTCCAGGTAAAGATTTTGTCCAGATTTCGATGATCTGCACGGCCCTCAGGCAGGCGCTAAATGACCATCCCCATATTGCACCCTATATCGTGCTGGTGCGCTACGATAAACAGAAAGACGTGAATGATGCGCTTTCACTGCTCTGTCAGACAAGGTTAATTTGGGGAGGGGATAATACGATAGCGATGCTGCGTCAGTCCCCTTTGGGCCCAAGAGCGCTGGACATCACTTTCGCCAATCGACACTCGTTTTGTGTTATTGGAGCTCAGGGGTATCTTGATGCTGTCAATAAAGAACGCATTGCTAGTGATTTTTACAATGACACATTACACAGCGATCAAAATGCCTGCTCTTCACCTGGATTAGTCGTCTGGCTGGGTGAGAATGCAGAGATTCGCGAGCAAGCTCAACGTATATTCTGGAAACATTTTGACCGAATAGTACAAGAGCGATACACATTGCAAGCGGCGAGTGCAGTTCAGAAGTTGACGCAATTCTGCCTGCTCAGCGCGCAAGTTGACGGGGTAAAACGCTACCCGTTGAGCCATAATCGGTTGATGCGTGTTGAGCTTCCTGCGTTGTCTTCAGAAAGTTTATCTCACAGCGGGACGTGCGGCTATTTTCTTGAATATCAAATTAACACGTTGTGCGAGATTTTACCGTTGTGTAGCGGGACCTGCCAGACGCTGTCATATTATGGAATGGAATCTGCAGCACTGGCTGAATTTATCATGGCGTACAGGCCAGCAGGCGTAGATCGCCTTGTCGAAATAGGTCAGGCTCTTCAATTCACCTTGCAGTGGGATGGCTTTGATTTAATCTATATGCTTACACGCATTGTTAATGTTTGAATCTTTTATATTGTGGGTTCATTCATAACGTACGTAACCAGCTGACAAGACTGCGCGGGTTGTATGGTAAAAAGGTGCTAATAAAGCACCTTTTATATTATTAACAATGGCGTGTTGTAGTTACCCATATTTTTTGAATCTGTTGTTACTCAGAGGGCGATTATTTGATTCGCCTCAGGGCAGATATTCTTATGCAATGGCCTGTAGTGTGCAACACGCGAAATACGCTAAAACATTATCGAATCAGGATAAGCCGTAATTAAACATTCTGGAATTCAGCCTGTAATCCCTGATAATAGGCCGACTTTAGCAAAGATTTTTTCAATATCTCATCGTTTTGGGAAGAGAAAAATGAGTAGTTGATTTTACCCGCCAGAGAAAGTCCTGTGTCGCGCATCATCAGATAACTCTGGTCACCACTTCCAATCTCAGGGGCATAATAATTATTGAGTAAATCGTTACCATTGAGATCAAAGTTTTTATTTTCTTTGAAAAGATCATAAAAGATAGCACTCAAAAAAACGCTCAGATGCTTATTGTTTGGATGACTAACGGTACTATAGCACTGCTTATTTTTAAGCAGTGATTCCTGATAAAAGTGGGAATAGTCAAATGCGACTTTCTCTTCCTGAAAAAGTTTGTGATAACGCTTTGCGTCTTCAATGACCATATTATGCTGCTTCTGATTATCATAACTCACTTTATGATATTGAGAAACTGCATCCCCGTGCTGATGGCCTGTTAAATAAAGATGCAGGAAGCGATAATCTACATAGACCATTAACTCCGGGACAGGCGCAGGAAAATAACCTAGTTGAGGGGTGGATACACGGGACTCCATCGTCGGCAGAATACGGATGTCGAAATACGCTGCCAGCTTATCAGTTGAAAGCATCCCCCAGCGTTCTGAGTGATACTGCATATAGATATGATCACAACTTTCAAGTTCATGCATAAGATTGATAACATCCCGTTGCGCATCAAGCTTATAAATGGGCGTATTTACCACCTGCTTAATGGCACCGCGATGAAGATCAGAATAATTACTTAGCAACTGGCCGACAATTTCAAGTTGGCAGTTGCCAATGGTGGCGACTTTCATTGGCTTTAATCCTTACAAAATGCTGGCATATGAAAAAGGAGTTGACTGAGGTTTTAAACAGGTTATCAGTTGCTCCTGCCAGTCGGATGCAGTTATTCCTGCAGAGGTAATATGTTCTGTGTTCAATATACTCCGTGCGGGCCGCGTTGCTGCGGAAGGATATTGTGAACTGGTTATTCCGCGTACGTTAACCTCTTTTTCTGCCGCAACAAAGATGGCTTGAGCAAATTCACACCAGCTCACCGCAATATCGCCACAGTAATGATAAATACCCATATTTTCTGGCGAACCAGCAAGGTGAATCATCGCCTCCGCTAAATCACCCGCGTAGGTCGGACAGCCATACTGATCGTTCACCACATGTAACTCGGAACGCGTCTGCGCCAGACGAAGCATGGTACTGACGAAGTTATTGCCATACTCGCTGAACATCCATGAGGTTCTAATCACAATGGCTTCTGGCAATGCCTCAAATACACGCTTTTCACCTTCCCACTTGCTTAAGCCATAGAAATTAATCGGGCAGGGCGGATCATTTTCGCTATAAGACGTTTTCTTTAACCCATCAAAAACATAGTCAGTCGATATATGAATCAGGCGTGCGTTGACCAGTTTTGCTGCTTGTGCCAGATTTTCAGGACCAATCGCATTCACCTTCAGCGCGCGGGTACGATCGGTTTCTGCTTTATCGACGGCCGTGTAGGCCGCAGCATTCATGATGACATCAGGTTTGAATTTTTTGACGACGCGCATAACCGCACAGCGGTCAGTAATATCCAGTTCTGCCGAACCACACGCCAGCGTGATCCAGTCAGCGGGAAAACGATCCAGCAAGCAACGCCCTAATTGGCCATAAGCCCCTGTAAGTAAAACGCGCATTACACCAACTCCTGCAGTGATAGTCCTTGTTGATCTTTTACCGACAATATCGGCTGTTCTACAGGCCATTGAATTGCAACATCAGGGTCATTCCACATCAGGCAGGCTTCATCCTTAGGGTTGTAATATTGAGTACATTTGTATTCAAAGTCAGCGACGTCCGAAAGGACGACAAAACCGTGCGCGAGTCCGGGGGGAATCCACAGCTGCGTTTTATTTTCTTCAGAAAGCAGAATACTCTCCCACTGACCAAAGGTCGGAGAACCGGGACGGATGTCGACTGCAACATCGAATACTTCGCCCCGCACGACGCGCACCAGCTTGCCCTGGGGCTCTGTTTTCTGAAAATGTAAGCCGCGTAATACATGTCGGCCTGAGCGCGAATAGTTGTCTTGCACAAATTCGAGGTGGGTTTCAAGTAACTCCTGATAGCGACGTTTTTCAAACGTTTCCAGGAAAAAACCACGATCGTCACCATAAACCGCTGGCTGGATGATTTTAACATCGGCAATTTTAGTGGCTTTGACCTTCACGCTATTCCTCCACCAACATTTTTAAATACTGGCCATACTGCGTTTTCCCAAGATATTGGGCGCGTTTTAACAGGGCTTTGTGATCTGTCCAGCCTTTACGCCAGGCAATTTCCTCAAGACAGGCAATTTTAAAGCCCTGACGCTTTTCAATGGTGTGGATGAAGTGTGACGCTTCAAGCAAGCTTTCATGCGTGCCGGTATCCAGCCAGGCAAAACCACGGCCCAGTATTTCGACGTTTAATAATCCATCGTCGAGGTACATTTGGTTTAGCGTAGTGATTTCCAGTTCGCCGCGTTCAGAAGGGCGAACCTGTCGGGCCATGGCGCTCACATTGCTGTCGTAAAAATACAGGCCCGTCACCGCATAGTTTGATTTTGGCGTTGTGGGCTTTTCTTCAATAGAAAGTGCACGGAATTGTTTGTCAAATTCGACAACACCAAAACGCTCAGGGTCCATTACCTGATAACCAAATACGGTGGCACCGAGCTCACGAGTAACAACATCTTCTAGCTTTTTACCGAAGCTTTGACCAAAGAAAATGTTATCGCCTAACACGAGTGCGCAGCGTTCTCCAGCGATAAACGACTCACCAATAATAAAGGCCTGCGCCAGACCGTCTGGCGATGGCTGCACAGCATACTGAAGATTGACGCCAAAATGTGAGCCATCACCGAGTAAGCGTTGAAACCCTGCGAGGTCTTCTGGAGTGGTAATGACCAGGATATCTCTAATCCCTGCGAGCATAAGCACCGAGAGCGGGTAATAGATCATGGGCTTATCGTAGACGGGGAGTAACTGTTTGGAGACGCCGCAGGTTACAGGATGTAATCGAGAACCTGTTCCACCAGCCAGCACTATGCCTTTCATCATTCACTTCCTCTATACCCGATCTGCATCTGCAGAGTGATGGTGAAAGAATACGAGTGTGCAAGTGAAATTAATGGCAAGAATAACCGATAAAAAAGCAGGTAAAGTAAAGGATAAGAACGCCGCGCGCCCCTGAACAGAGAGGGAGATAAAACAAACAGGCGTGTTTTGTGTTGCACTAATGCAAATGTAGCAGGGCAAAACGAACGGATTTTGGTCTGGGCCGTAAACAATAAAAAAGTGAACTCAGCGTTACAGTTCATCTCCGCTATGCCGATAATTCCCTTCAGAATGGCTCTAATTTTGATATTACTTTTCATGTTCTGGGGTGGTTATGCGCTTTAACTATGACCTGCTACCGGGCGAACGTCTCTCATTTGAAGAGATCGCCCTACGTTATGCACAACAATACCCTGATGAGAAAGAACTGACCGCGCGTGCGTTGCTGAGTCCTTCAACCAGCTATCGGACGTTAAAAATTCGCGCTGTCTTTGCTCAGGAAGAGAGTAACAGTCCGCTGGAAGACCTGTTGTTCATCGCCAACGATAACGAACGAAAAAATTATCTGCGCCGTTTTGAGCACTATCTGAAACAGCAGCAGCCTTTTCACTATTTTCGTCGGGGACACGAGGATAAAGAGAACAACCGGTGGAAAGTGATTGGGCAGAGCTACGTCTATGCGATGGTCGATCCGCACTCCGCTCAGGCGCAAAACCTGATCAACAGCCGGGGCTATAAGCTGGTTCTGATGCGCGAGGACGAAGAGGATGCCTGGTGGCAGCTGTTCAACGTTCAGTCTAATCCTTGCTTTCCACAGTCACGCCGTATCCAGTTTATTGTGGTACTAAGCACGCCTGAGCACAGAACGCCCGCTGCAGTCATGCCTGGTACGGAAGTCGGGCGGCGGGTGAAAGCCAAAGTGTTGCAGAAGGCCAGCCAGTCAGAGTTTATGGCGGCGGTTAAGGCGCGCTATGGGGCCTGTATCATTACCGGAACCAGCCTTCTCGATCAGCATCAATGGCCTTGGGTCGAAGCCTGCCATATCGATACGCGCGAAAACGAAGAGGGATTTCTCGCAGACAATAGCGTGGATAATGGGCTGTTCCTGCGCAGCGACTTACAGCGGCTTTTCATCAACAGAATGATTAGTATTGATGGTGATTCCGGGCAGGTCCGTTTTCACACGGATGATAAAACACGTGAAAGCATTAGCCCGTTTTATCAGGAGATGGAAGGGCGGGTTTGCGCGCTATGGGAAAACGTTCCCGTAGCCACACGGCAGCGTTTGCTGACATTACGTTAGCCTTCCTGTACAGAGCGGAGACTTCCGCTCTGAAACATCACAAATTTGAAATAACCTCGGTTTATCCCGCCTATTCTGCCAATCAAAAGCCCTACAGAATTGCATAATCATGCCGATAACTTCATTAACGCAGGGTAGTCAACGTGAACGATCTCTATACCGCCGAAGGCGTGATGGACAAACATTCGCTCTGGCAGCGCTACGTACCACTGGTACGTCATGAAGCACTGCGCTTGCAGGTCCGCCTGCCAGCCAGTGTTGAACTTGACGATCTGCTTCAAGCCGGGGGCATTGGTCTGTTGAATGCGGTGGAGCGCTATGACGCACTCCAGGGTACCGCCTTTACCACGTATGCAGTACAGCGCATCCGTGGAGCCATGCTTGATGAGCTTCGCAGCAGGGACTGGGCACCACGTAGCGTCAGACGAAATGCTCGCGAGGTTGCGGGAGCCATGCATCAGGTTGAACAGATGCTGGGCCGCGCTGCCTCTGAGCAGGAAGTCGCGCAACAGTTGAATGTTTCGATAGAAGAGTACCGGCAGATTCTGTTGGATACCAACAACAGCCAACTCTTTTCGTACGACGAGTATCGGGAAGAACACGGTGACAGTGCGGAACTGGTGACGGAAGGGCACGAAGAGGCCAATCCACTTCATCAGTTGATGGAAGGGAGTCTGCGTGAACGCGTCATTGAAGCGATCGAGGCCTTGCCCGAACGCGAAAAGATGGTGCTGACACTGTACTACCAGGAAGAACTGAATCTGAAAGAGATTGGCGCGGTTCTTGACGTGGGGGAATCCCGAGTCAGCCAACTGCACAGTCAGGCGATAAAACGCTTGCGTGCCCGACTTACGGGAGCGCGCTAGAAGGCTCAGTTCCTGGCGATCTATAAATAATAAGAAATCGGGGACTCAACAGTGGGAGCCAAAACCAAAGCCAGACCTTTAAGTCGTTATCTTAAAGACTACAAACACAGCCAAACCAATTGTTCACACTGTGGCAAAGTTTTAGATCGTATGGCGCTGGTCTTCCGAGGTCAGATCATCAATAAAGAGGCCATCGCACGCATGGACCAAATGATTGATGAGCCGCTTTGGCTAAAACTTCAGCCTGAATTAACGGCGCTTTGCCGTTTTTGCAGCGATATTTTTTGTAATACACATCCTAACTACTTTGACATTATGGCGTTTAAACAATATCTGTTCGAACAGACGGAAATGAGCCCGAGCACGATTCGTGAATACGTGGTTCGCTTACGTCGGCTTGACGATATGCTGAAAGCCAGAAACTTTCCGGCTGAAAAACTGACAGGCAATAGCTGGCATCAATGCCTGGAAGAAGACTTACCTGATGCTGGCAATAATAATTATCGTATTGCGCTGCGAAAGTACGACCAGTTTTTAGGCTGGCAGCAACGTTAAGGGACACAGTGAAATGTCAGAGAGCGTTGCCACTGACATGATGTCTCCCACCCCCATTTTTCCCACTTCGCGGGGGAAAATGGGGATGTTGCGCTGCAGCAGGCTGCCCTCTCTTTTCCCCCGCATTTGAATTCAGGATGATCCTTTCCGCATCTTCTGTAACACTGTAAAGATCACTGCCTTGTGCCCAACGGGAGGCCGCATTGTCCTTACATCTTATCCATCAGTTTCCTCGTATCGAACTTCTGGGCGCGCCCACGCCGCTGGAATATCTGCCGCGTTTATCTGACTATCTTGGTCGTGACATCTTTATCAAACGTGATGACGTGACACCGCTGGCTATGGGCGGTAACAAGCTGCGCAAGCTGGAGTTTTTAGCCGCGGATGCCCTTCGTGAAGGCGCTGACGTGCTGCTGACCGCTGGCGCCATTCAGTCTAACCATGTGCGTCAAACGGCGGCCGTTGCAGCCAAACTCGGCCTGAAATGTGTGGCCTTGCTGGAGAACCCGATAGCAACGCACAGTGAAAACTACCTGACCAATGGCAACCGCCTGATGCTGGATCTCATGGATGTCGAGGTGGTGATGGTCGATGCGCTGACCCAACCTGCCGCGCAATTGGCGGAACAGGCGGAGCGGCTTGAAGCGCAGGGCTTCCGGCCTTACATTCTGCCGGTGGGCGGTTCGAATGCGCTGGGGGCGCTGGGCTATGTGGAATGTGCCCAGGAGATTGCTCATCAGAGCGAAGGGGTGGTGGATTTTGCGGCAGTCCTGGTCGCATCAGGCAGTGCCGGAACGCATGCCGGTCTGGCGGTTGGGCTGGAACAGCTGCTGCCAGAAACTGAGCTGGTTGGCGTAACCGTATCGCGTAACGTCGCTGAGCAACGGCCTAAGGTTGACGCACTACGCCAGGCCCTGGCAACGCAGTTAGCCCTAGAGGCGAAGGCACCGGTCACGCTATGGGATGACTATTTTGCTCCGCGCTACGGCGAGCCGAATGAAGAAGGCATGGAAGCGATCAAACTGCTGGCGCGTCTCGAAGGGATTTTTCTCGATCCTGTTTATACCGGTAAAGCCATGGCGGGCCTGATCGATGGTATCAACCAGAATCGTTTTCGCCGGGAAGGGCCGCTGTTGTTTGTGCATACAGGCGGCGCGCCCGCGTTATTTGCTTATCACCCTTCGGTCTGAGACGCAGCGCAAAAAAGGGTTATAATTCAGCCGTTATTTTAACGCCTTAGGTAAAATAACGCCCATAATGACAGAGCGGCAGGCCGTGATGCGCCGCTCAACAGCTCACTTACAAATAATAAACGGGGTAAACATGGCTTTCTCACAGATTCGTCGCCAGGTGGTGACGGGAATGATGGCGGTTGCGCTGGTGGCAGGCTTCAGCGTTAAAACGTTTGCGGCAGACGATTTACTGGCGCAGGTTAAAAGCAAAGGCGAGCTGCGCGTCGGTCTGGAAGGCACCTATCCTCCTTTCAGTTTTCAGGATGAAAAGGGCAAGCTGACGGGCTTTGAAGTGGAGTTTGCTCAGGATCTGGCCAAACATATGGGGGTTAAAGCCGTCCTGAAGCCAACCAAGTGGGATGGCATGTTAGCGGCGCTGGATTCGAAACGCATCGATGTGGTCATCAATCAGGTGACGATCTCCGATGAGCGTAAAAAGAAATATGATTTCTCTACGCCGTATACGATTTCTGGCGTGCAGGCGCTGACGCTGAAGAAAAACGCGGGCAGCATCACTAAGCCAGAAGACCTCGCAGGGAAGAAAGTCGGTGTGGGCCTGGGGACCAACTACGAGCAGTGGCTGCGCGCGAACGTAAAAGGTGTGGATATCCGCACTTATGATGATGACCCAACCAAATATCAGGATCTGCGTTCTGGTCGCGTTGATGCGATTCTGGTGGATCGCCTGGCTGCTCTGGATCTGGTGAAGAAAACGGGCGATACCATGGCGGTAGCCGGTCCGGCATTCTCGCGTCTGGAAGCGGGCGTTGCGCTGCGTAAGGGCAACGAAGATTTACTGAAGGCGATCGATCAGGCCATTGCGGAAATGCAGAAAGACGGCACCCTTAAAAAGCTGTCAGAAAAATGGTTTGGCGCGGACGTTACTAAATAATGCAGGAAAGTTTACAACTGGTGCTGGACTCAGCACCCTTTCTTCTTAAGGGCGCGCTGTTCACGCTGCAGCTCAGTATTGGCGGTATGTTTTTCGGGCTGATACTGGGCTTTTTGCTGGCGCTGATGCGCCTGTCCCGCTTCTGGCCCGTGAACTGGCTGGCGCGTATCTACGTGTCCATCTTTCGTGGCACGCCGCTTATCGCCCAGCTGTTTATGATCTACTACGGTCTGCCGCAGTTTGGCATTGAGCTGGATCCCATTCCCTCGGCGATGATTGGGCTGTCGCTTAACATGGCGGCCTATGCCTCAGAATCGCTGCGCGGCGCGATTGCGGCCATCGAGCGCGGCCAGTGGGAAGCGGCGGCCAGTATCGGCATGACGCCGTGGCAAACGCTGCGTCGGGTTGTTTTACCGCAGGCCGCCCGTACCGCACTCCCGCCTTTGGGTAACAGCTTTATCAGTCTGGTAAAAGATACTTCGCTGGCTGCCACGATCCAGGTTCCGGAACTGTTTCGTCAGGCGCAGCTGATTACCTCACGCACGTTGGAGGTGTTCACCATGTATCTGGCGGCTTCGCTGATCTATTGGGTGATGGCAACCGTACTGTCAGCATTGCAGAACCGACTGGAAGCGCACGTTAATCGTCAGGATCAGGAGGCGAAATGAGTGCTATTGAAGTTCGCCAGTTGGTGAAAAAGTTTAACGGACAAACGGTACTGCACGGCATCGATCTTGATGTCGCCCCGGGCGAAATCGTCGCGATAATCGGCCCCAGTGGCTCAGGTAAAACCACGCTGTTGCGCAGCATCAACCTCCTTGAGGTCCCGGATGCTGGCCGCATTAAAGTGGGTGATATCACCATTGACGCCAGCCTGGGCATGAACAGACAGAAAGAGCGGGTGCGGCTGTTGCGTCAGCAGGTGGGTTTTGTCTTTCAAAACTTCAATTTATTTCCGCATCGTTCGGTGCTGGAAAATATTATTGAAGGTCCGGTGATTGTGAAGCGGGAAGCGAAAGCGGACGCGGTTGCCCGCGCGCGCAGCCTGCTTGAAAAAGTTGGACTCAATGGCAAGGAAGACAGCTACCCACGGCGCCTGTCCGGTGGTCAGCAGCAGCGTGTCGCCATTGCCCGCGCGTTGGCGATGCAGCCAGAAGTCATTTTGTTTGATGAACCGACCTCTGCGCTGGATCCGGAACTGGTGGGTGAAGTACTGAACACCATTCGCGCACTGGCTCAGGAAAAACGCACCATGGTTATCGTGACGCACGAAATGAGCTTTGCCCGCGACGTCGCCGACCGCGCCATTTTTATGGATCAGGGCCGTGTTGTTGAACAGGGCCCTGCTAAGGCACTCTTCAGCGATCCTCAGGAGCCGCGTACCCGGCAGTTTCTGAATAAATTTCTTAATCAATAAACCCGGTGCCGCCAGAAGTTGGCGGCGCTTATTGCGCTGTCTCCCACCTTTATTCTTCTCAGTTTCTTCCGAAAATTTACATTTTGCATAGATTTAATTAACTGATTTTAAAGGTTATTTGTCATCATCTCGCGTCCTGAGGTAACAGATTGTAACTTTTAAGAGCCGCCTGATTGAGACTTCCCGCTAAATATTAATAATTCTTCACAAATTCATTGCACGATCGGGAAGACATAATGAACCAACCCAGGAAGGAAATCCTCTGGATCAATACCCTAAAAGGGGGATGCATTTTACTTGTGGTACTGCATCACTCCATCATTACAACCTTCGCGCCAGCGCTTCATCATTTGACAGCCGGTATCGTACCGGCTCATGCGTGGGTGGCGTTTAATACCTGGCTTTCCCCCTTACGGATGCCGGCATTTTTCTTTGTATCCGGCCTGCTGGCCAGTAACTCGGTGATCAATAAACGCTGGAAAGCGGTCTTCACTAAAAAGTTCAGCAACATCGTTTACCTGTATCTGCTGTGGGGCGTAATCCAGTGGCTGAGTATCCACTACATTTCAACCCACTTGGGCGAGCGGCTGTCCAGCAGCAAAAACGCCGCCTATGCGGATTCGCCAATGGAGTTTATTAAACTGCTGATGCTGTCGATGACCAGCCTGTGGTACCTGTATGCTCTGGCGGGGTTTTTTCTGGTCACTAAACTTTTCCATCGGCAGAAGATGCTGCTGGTGGCTGCGGCAATAGCGGCAAACTACGCCGCGCAGTTTAGCCTGATCCCCGGATGGGGCCCGGCCAGCGTGGCACAGAACTATCTCTATTTCTTACTGGGCGTATTTTTTAGCGCAACGTTAATCGAACTGAGCGGTTTAAAAGGTCGTCACTGGCTCTGGTTGGGCGCAATCGCGGCGATCGGCATTGCCCATCATCTGGGCGGCATATATAAAAACCCGTTCTACAGCCTGCTGACCATCGTCTTTGGTATTGTGCTGTGCCGTTTTCTTAATGCGCATTTCAATATGGCGTGGCTGAACTATATAGGGCGTAACACGCTGCAGATTTATGTTTTGCACCGTATCTTTATCGAACTGGTGGGGCTGAGCGCCATCTCACTGGCGCTGCACTACGGCTGGTTTGGCAACGCGGGTTTTAGCTGGGCATGGGCGTTGCTGATGCCGTTAACCGGCGTGGCAGTCTGCACGCTCCTGTCTTTGATGGTCTGGTCGCTGCTGAACCGGGGGCCGGGACGGATGCTGTTTATTCATCCACGTTTAATCAGTAAACGGCAGCCAGAAACCCAAGCCTCATCATCCTGACGTACCGGGCCAGCATGCTGGCCCGGTACGTATCCTTTCTCTGGCGGGCACCGCAGGGAGTAAGCATTTCTCCCCCGTTAGCCTGTTCCTGTCGCGTCAGCTGACAGGGCGAGAAGCCTCAGTCGCCTCTGGTCGGGGAAGGGACACTTCATGTTGAGGCTGCTCTTTGCGTGCCGTGTTATGCCGGGAGACAAATGCCTTTGATGACCAGGTGCTGAATCAGAATAATGGTTTTCGCGTCAATGATGATGCCGGCATCAATCATCGCAAGCGCCTCTTGAATCGGCACCTCAATGACTTTGATATCTTCACCTTCAGCAGCAAGGCCTCCGCCCTCGTTAATCCGCATTTCGCGGGTAAAAGGGGCGATGAAAAAGTGCAGACGCTCAGTAACGGAACCCGGGCTCATGAATATCTCGCCAATCTTAGTGACCTCATTCAGCTTATATCCGGTCTCTTCTTCGGCTTCGCTTCTTATTGCCTGGATCGGGTCCCGCTCATCAAGCAAACCGGCGCAGGCTTCAATCAGTTCATAGTGATGACCGATCAAAAACGCAGGCAGCCGGAACTGGCTGGTAAGGATGACCGTTCTGTCATCGCGGTTGTAGAGCAGAATAGTCGCACCGTGGCCGCGATCGTAAGCTTCACGCGTGAAACGCTGTTCTGTGCCATCGGAACGGACATAGGTCATATCGTATTTGGTCAGGGTGCCCCAGTCGTTTGCCAGTATCTGCTGGTTGTTAACGGTAGCGGTGGTGGAAACGGGCGTATAATGCGCATGCTTCATATTGAGATTCCATTGGTAAGTAAGTCTGGAAGAGCCATTCAGACACAGCGTGCCGAGTGGACATTGAAAAAATCACCCCTAAACCTAAACCTAAACCTAAACCTAAACCTAAACCTAAACCTAAACCTAAACCTAAATGTAAAAATGCACTTTTCACCTGTCAGCGATATTTCCGAAAGGAACACCTAAGCGAATAACGTTTAGCGGTGTTTTATCCACGCCCTGTCTTTTTTAAGGTGATATTCGAACCTGAAATAAAGATACAGGCAATAATGCAGGGAAAAATTTAGCCGAAAAGGGCATAAACGAACGATTTTACCTGGCTGAATAAGCCACTCGCGCTAATCAAATACACACAGTAACGTTACCTGTACTTAAGATGAGTCACCTGAGCTAACATAAAGCCAGAAATAAGGTTAAGCAAGCGTTGAGTGTGAAAATTCGCCGGGACGTCATCGTGCGGTGTGGCATCGCGCGATCAAACGTTTATCTGTTGCCGCAACGATAAAGTCATCGCACTGCTGGGGCAGGATGCACGGGGCCTTGGGGCCTTTGCGGCAGGATGCCTGCATAGCGCGGCACGGCTTTTGCAGCGCGCGTTCACGCAACAGCGTAGGGCCAGGGAATAAAATACCTCGCCTGTGCTGCGCGACCCAGGCCAACTGATTTAATAAGTGACCTGATGCTTAACGGGCACCAACACCTGGATATTTCTTATTTATTCAGATAAGAACACCTTATTTATTCCGTCGTCTGACAACAATTCCCTGCGTTGAAATTAAATCCGGGATAAATGTCAGAAAACATCCTGTATTGTAAAGTACGGTTTTAAACCCTTCCGGGAGGGGGACTTTAAGACTTTCGCTACATTCAGGAGTGCGAGCATAGGGAATACTTTTCGTATAACGATAACGTCGGCAGTTCGAATAACTTGTTTGTACATGACACAGCGACGGAAAAAGCCTGATGACGAAAAATGAAGAAAAAGATATTGCATGGATTAATACCCTAAAGGGAATCTGTATCCTGCTGGTCGTCCTGTATCACACGGTGTTACCCGGTTTTGAAAGTCGGGTGAAAGATCTGGCCGCAGGTGAATGGGTGGCAGAGATGTGGGTGCAGTTTAATACGTTATTATCGCCGCTGCGCATGCCCGCGTTTTTCTTTGTGTCGGGTTTACTGGCCAGAAATGCCATCATTGATCGCCCCTGGAAACGTATCGCGACCAGCCGGATGACAAATCTGTTTTATCTCTATCTGCTGTGGGGAGCCATTCAGTGGGGGGCCATTACGGGCATTTCAACGGAAATTACCGGGCAGCGTATTTCACAAAATATCAATGCGGCCTATGCGGGAACCTTTTCTGAGTTCCTGACGCTGACGTTTCTGGCGATGAGCACCTCATGGTATTTATATGCCTTGGGGATCTACTTTCTTCTTGCCAAACTTTTTCAACGTTACAGCCTGCCTTTATTGCTTATGGCCGCAGTGCTTAATTATCTGGCGGTTGAAAAAATCATTCCCTACTGGGGCCCGCAGAGTCTGGCGCAATATTTTGTTTTCTTCATGCTCGGCACGTTCTGGTGTTCGCAGATACTGCGTTTAAGCGAGTGGCGAAGGCAAAACGGACTGCCGTGGTTATTACTGCTGCTGCTGGCGGGCCTGCCCGCTCTGTTCGATTTTGACAGAAGCCTCTTCTTATCTGTTCTTGCCATCCTCATCAGCGTGGCGGCCTGTCGCGGGTTAAATCAGGTCAGTGGCATGGCGTGGCTCAACTGGATTGGCCGTCACACCTTGCCTGTTTACGTCCTGCATCGCATCTTTATTGAGTATTTCGGCATGACGGCCATTTTGTTTGCGCAGCGCCACCAGCTCTTTGCGCTGACATGGTTTTCGTGGCTGTGGGCCTGCCTCTATCCGCTGGTCATTGTCGCCCTCTGCTCACTGGCGTCCGTAGCCGTCTGGTCGCTGACAAATCGAGGCATAGGGCGCGCGTTGTTTCGCTTCCCGACGCTGATAAAACGGCCTGTGTACCCGGCGGCGTAACCGGGGCAGGTGGCGCAGGATGCGGGAACAGAAAAAGGCGTGGTGTAAAAAGCGCAATGAAGCCGGCCGCTGATAGCGGGACGGGTTGCGGTCAGGCTTAGTTACGCGCGTACCACCTGATAGCGTCGCGTGAAATACTCGACCGGCGCGCTCCAGATGTGCATAAGCCGGGTAAACGGAAACACCAGAAAAATCGTCACTCCCAGAATCAGGTGAATACGATCAATCCCTTCCACCCCGTCAAGCCCGCGTGAGGCGTTGCCCCGCAACATGATCACCTCCTGTGCCCAGCCGACCCGTTTCATCATGCCAGGGCCGTCCATGCATCGCCCAATGCTCAGCGCAAAAAAAAGGTTCATGCCCGGGCATGAACCTTTAACGTAAGCGATCGGTCTGAAGGACGTTACCCGATTGTCATCAGGCTGGCATTGCCGCCCGCGGCTGCGGTGTTAACGCTGAGCGAACGTTCAATCAGCAGACGCTCCAGCAGCAGATTGGTTTCGCCACGCGCAAAACCCTGCACCGACACGATGGCACCTTCGCGCGCCGCGACCTGTTCGCACAGGTTGCGGAGCTGGTCGGCATCACCGTGATAGATAACGGCGTCAAAATGCGCAGACAGGGGATCGTTGGAGAGCGTAATGCGTTTTTTCACCGCCGCCGGTAAGGTGCCCAGCAGTGCGCGGTGCAGCTCATCGTCCTGCCACAGTGCCTGGCTGCCTACGCTGGTGACCGCCGCCAGTTGAATCAGAGCATCCTCCTTGTTATCCGCCAGACAGAGTACCTGCTCACGCGGCAGCAACAGGAAGGTATTGCGTTCGCCTGTTGGACCGGGCAGCAGGCGTACCGTGCCTGCCTGAGCCAGCTCGGCATAATGCTGGCACAGTGAAGACAGCTGAGGCTTATCTTTTGCCCACTCGCTCAATGCCTGATGCGCTGCCAGCAGCAGCTGACGCTGGGCATGGTCGGCCGGGCGCTCAGCATCCTGACGGGCGAGGGTGGTGCTGAGTGCGTTGTCCGGGCGATTCGCCAGCAGGCGATACAGATAAAGCGGGCCACCCGCTTTCGGACCGGTACCGGATAACCCCTCGCCGCCGAATGGTTGCACGCCCACCACCGCGCCAACCATGTTGCGGTTAACGTACAGATTGCCCACTTTGGCCGCTGCGGTGACCTGCATGATGGTTTCGTCAATGCGGGTATGGACGCCTAACGTCAGCCCATAGCCCGAGGCGTTAATCTGTTCGATCAACTGCGGCAGGCCACTGCGGGTGAAGCGCACAACGTGCAACACCGGACCAAATACCTCTTGCGTCAGATCGCTGACCTTATCAAGTTCAATCAGCGTCGGTTTCACAAAGGTTCCGGTTGCCCACTCTTTGCTGTCCTGTGGATGATCCTGCGCCGTTTGGAACACCTTAAAGCCTTTATTGCGCATGGCCTGAATATGGCGCTCAATGTTGGCTTTGGCCTCTTTATCTATCACCGGGCCGATATCGGTGGACAGGCGCTCCGGATTGCCCATACGGCACTCCGCCATCGCGCCACGCAGCATTTTCAACGTATGTTCCGCGACGTCCTCCTGAACGCACAGCAGACGCAGCGCAGAGCAGCGTTGACCCGCGCTGTCAAAGGCCGAGGCGACGATATCGATCACCACCTGTTCTGTCAGGGCGGATGAATCGACAATCATGGCATTCATGCCGCCGGTTTCAGCAATCAGCGGAGTGGGGCGGCCTTGGGGATCCAGCCGGCCTGCCAGATTACGTTGTAACAGGGTGGCGACCGCCGTGGAGCCGGTGAACATCACGCCACGAATGCGTTCGTCTCCGGTGAGCTGTGCGCCCACGGTTTCACCGAGGCCCGGCAGCAGTTGCACGACGCCAGCCGGGACACCGGCACTCAGTAAGATCTCAACGGCCTGCGCGGCAATCAGCGGCGTCTGCTCGGCAGGCTTCGCCAGCACGCTGTTTCCGGCCGCCAGCGCGGCTGCGACCTGACCGGTAAAAATGGCCAGCGGAAAGTTCCACGGGCTGATACAGACCACAGGTCCCAGTGGGCGGTGCGTTTCGTTGTCAAAATCAAGGCGGACGATGCCAGCGTAGTAATAGAGGAAGTCCACGGCCTCACGCACTTCGGCAATGGCGTTGCTGTAGGTTTTACCGGCTTCGCGCACCAGAATGCCCAGCAACTGCTGTAGCTGACCTTCCATTAACTGTGCTGCACGCTCAAGGATGGCCGCGCGCTCCTGAGGCGGAGTGGCAAACCAGATAGGACCGGCATTGACCGCCGCCTCAATGGCCTGGGAAACCTCCTGTTCTGAGGCATGGCGAACGGTACCGACGACGTCCGACGGCGCGGCCGGATTCACCACATTCTGGCTTTCTCCGCTACCAGCAGGGCCGTCAATAAGCGGTTGTGCCAGATAAGGCTCACTCGCGCCGCTCAGCAGAGCACTGGACAGGGAAGCAAGGCGGTGCTCGTTAGCCATATCCAGACCCGCAGAGTTAACCCGGTCGCTGCCATATAAGTCTCGCGGCAGCGGGATCTTTGGATGTGGCAGGCCCAGGGTGCCTTCGCTGGCACCCAGTTTTTCAATTTCACTCACCGGATCGGCGACCAGCTCGTCTATCGGCATGGACGTGTCGGCAATACGGTTAACAAAGGAGGTATTCGCACCGTTTTCCAGTAGGCGACGCACCAGGTAAGCCAGCAGGGTTTCATGTGTACCTACGGGGGCATAGATACGGCAGGGACGATTGAGTTTGCCGTCTGCCACTTTGCCTACCACCTGATCGTAGAGCGGTTCACCCATGCCATGCAGGCACTGGAACTCATACTGTCCGGGATAATAGTTATTGCCCGCCAGTTGATAGATCGCGGCCAGCGTGTGCGCGTTATGTGTGGCAAACTGCGGATAGATCAGATTGGGTACTGCCAGCAGTTTACGGGCGCAGGCCAGATAAGAAATGTCGGTGTACACCTTACGGGTATAAACCGGATAGCCTTCCAGCCCTTCCACCTGGGCGCGTTTGATCTCGCTGTCCCAGTAAGCGCCTTTCACCAGGCGAATCATGAGACGACGACGGCTGCGTTGGGCCAGATCTGTCAGCTCATCAATCACAAACGGGCAACGCTTCATATAAGCCTGAATCACGAAACCTATGCCGTTCCAGCCTTCAAGCTCGGGTTCAAAACACAACCGCTCCAGCATATCGAGAGACAGCTCTAAACGATCGGCCTCTTCCGCATCAATGTTAATGCCGATGTCGTAAGAGCGGGCCAACAGGGTCAGCGACTTCAGAATCGGATACAGCTCATCCATCACCCGATCATACTGCGCGCGGCTGTAGCGCGGATGGAGTGCGGACAGCTTGATAGAAATGCCCGGGCCTTCATAGATGCCCCGACCGTTTGAGGCTTTACCAATGGCGTGAATCGCCTGCTGATAAGAAACCAGATAGGCTTTGGCATCGCTGGCCGTCAGGGCGGCTTCACCCAGCATATCGTAGGAGTAACGAAAGCCTTTTTCTTCAAGCTTGCGGGCGTTGGCCAGGGCTTCGGCAATGGTTTCACCGGTCACGAACTGTTCGCCCATCAGGCGCATCGCCATATCCACGCCTTTCCGGATGAGCGGCTCGCCGCTCTTGCCAATAATTCGGTTGAGCGAGCGCGACAGGTTGACTTCATTGTGCGTTGAGACCAGACGGCCCGTAAACAGTAATCCCCACGTCGCGGCGTTCACAAACAGTGACGGGCTGCGGCCAAGATGTGACTGCCAGTTACCGTTGCTGATCTTGTCGCGGATCAGCGCATCGCGGGTGGGCTTATCCGGGATACGCAACAAAGCCTCGGCCAGGCACATTAATGCCACACCTTCCTGAGAGGAGAGTGAAAACTCCTGCAGCAGGCTTTGCACCATGCCGGCACGGCCGGTCGCCCCTTTTTGGTGCCTCAGCTTGTCGGCCAGCTGGTGCGCCAGCTGCTGCGTTTTTTCTGCCAGTGCGGCGGGAAGGCGCGCTTGCTCAAGCAACATGGGAACCGCATCAGTTTCAGGACGGCGCCAGGCGGCTGTCACCGCAGAGCGGGCGACCGACTGCGGCAAAATGTTTTCGGCGAATTCAAGGAAGGGCTGAACCATCTCTTCCGGGGCAAGCTCATCGGACGCTGAGTCGTTAAGCTGCAGGGGGATCTCATCCACCGTTTCACCCGCATCTAACTGGGTCAGATAATTAAAGATCGCCTGTTTAATCAGCCAGTGAGGCGTGCGATCGAGTTTCTGCGCCGCCAGTTTAATACGGTTGCGGGTGGCTTCATCCAGCTTCACCCCCATGGTTGTTGTTCCCATGATTTTCTCTTCCTTAAAACGGTTTTGACCAGAGCATGGGCTGCACTATTACCCATGTTGCAACTTTGTGCAACCAGGTTAAATGTGACCTCGGTTGCACACTTTGAAACCCCTTTTTTAATTAACATTTAAAAGCGGCACAAATCTTGCTGCAAAAAACTCGCCAAAGTTGCAACCCCATTCAATTTAAAGGGTGAAATCATTGCAAAGGTGCAACTTTATTGTGAGCGGGCGCAACCTGTGAGCATTAAAAAGGGATTGAGAGGTGAAACTGATGTGACGGATGTGTTAAATGCATTGTGTGCGCCGTGCCTTTACGGCAGGATACCGCGCCTTAAGGGAAATCGCTTTCTCTTGATGCGGTAACAGCCTGACGCCTTCACGTTCCGAGGGGGGCAGGAAAAAGATTTCTCTCAAGAGATCGGATAATAACGGAGAAACAAATGACAGTAAGTACGCCAATGTTGGTGACCTTTTTAATTTATATCCTTGGGATGGTGCTGATCGGTTTTATTGCCTGGCGCTCAACGAAAAACTTCGACGACTATATTCTGGGCGGACGCAGCCTGGGCAGTGTCGTGACTGCGCTGTCCGCTGGAGCCTCCGATATGAGTGGATGGTTGCTAATGGGATTGCCGGGTGCCATTTTTCTCTCCGGTATCTCTGAAAGCTGGATCGCCATTGGCCTGATTATTGGTGCATGGTTTAACTGGAAGATTGTCGCGGGGCGCTTACGGGTTCAGACGGAACATCATGATAACGCCCTGACGCTGCCTGACTTCTTTACCAGCCGCTTTGAAGATCGCAGCAAAATCTTGCGGGTCATTTCTGCCGTGGTGATTCTGGTGTTTTTCACTATCTACTGCGCATCAGGCGTGGTAGCGGGCGCGCGTCTGTTTGAAAGCACCTTTGGTATGGATTACTCCACCGCCCTCTGGGCCGGTGCCGCCGCCACCATTCTGTATACCCTGGTGGGCGGATTCCTGGCGGTGAGCTGGACGGATACCGTTCAGGCCAGCCTGATGATCTTCGCGCTGATCCTGACGCCAGTCATCGTGGTCATCGCCGTGGGTGGCTGGAGCGATTCGATGGCGGTGATTGAGGCCAAAAACGCTGAAAACGTGGATATGTTCAAAGGCCTGAATTTCGTGGCCGTGCTGTCACTGCTGGGCTGGGGACTGGGCTATTTCGGTCAGCCTCATATCCTGGCACGTTTTATGGCGGCGGATTCACATCGTTCCATTCGTACCGCGCGCCGTATCGGCATGGCGTGGATGATTCTCTGTCTGGCGGGCGCGGTGGCCGTGGGCTTCTTTGGGATCGCCTATTTCCACAATAATCCTTCTCTGGCTGCGGGCGTTTCACAGAATGGAGAGCGCGTCTTTATTGAGCTGGCACGTATTCTGTTTAATCCGTGGATTGCCGGTATTTTACTGTCTGCCATTCTGGCGGCGGTCATGTCCACGCTCAGCTGCCAGCTGCTGGTCTGCTCCAGTGCGCTGACGGAAGATTTGTACAAAGGCTTTTTACGCAAGAATGCCAGCCAGAAAGAACTGGTTTGGGTAGGGCGCCTCATGGTGCTGCTGGTAGCGTTAGTGGCCATCGCGCTGGCGTCGAATCCCGAAAATCGGGTGTTAGGCCTGGTCAGCTACGCATGGGCCGGTTTTGGCGCGGCATTTGGACCGGTAGTCCTGTTTGGCGTGTGCTGGAAACGCATGAACCGCAACGGTGCGCTGGCGGGAATGATTGTCGGTGCGGTCACGGTACTGGTATGGAAACAGTATGGCTGGCTCGGCCTGTATGAAATCATTCCGGGCTTTATTTTTGCCAGTATCGCCATTGTGGTCTTCAGCCTGGCAGGCCGGGAACCTTCTGCAGCGGCCATTGAACGCTTCGATGCTGCCGAGGCAGAATTCCAGACTAAATAAGGCGTGAACGTGTTGAAAAGCCTGCCCTGTAAAGGGCGGGCTTTTTTTTGGCCTGCGTCTGGCACAGACAGTTACGAAATTATTTCACGGAGGAACTTGTTTTTTTCTGAGTGGTAATGATAATCGGTATCGTTCGTTTTTACGTAAATTTACGTCCCATTTACGCTGCTTAACATTCAAGAGGTCGGCGATGTTTGTTCCCTTTCTCATCATGCTGCGTGAAGGCCTGGAGGCAGCGCTCATCGTGAGCCTTATTGCCAGCTACCTGAAAAGGACGCAGCGCACACAATGGTTCCCTGCAATGTGGGCGGGCGTGTTTATTGCCGCTGCGCTTTGCCTTGCGCTGGGCATCGTCATCAACCAAACCACAGGGGAGTTTCCTCAGAAGCAGCAAGAGCTTTTTGAAGGCATTGTTGCGGTGGTCGCGGTCGTCATCCTGACCTCAATGGTGTTCTGGATGCGCCGGGTGGCGCGCAATATCAAGCTGGAACTGGAGCAGGCGGTCGATCAGGCTTTACAGAAATCAGCCGGGGGCGGCCTGGCCCTGGTCCTGATGGTGTTTCTTGCCGTCGCCCGGGAAGGGCTGGAGTCAGTGTTCTTTTTACTGGCCGCCTTCACTCAGGACGTCGGTTATGCACCGCCGCTGGGGGCCGTGCTTGGCCTGGCGACGGCCGTTGTGCTGGGCATGTTGATCTACTGGGGCGGGGTTCGTCTGAATATGGCGCACTTTTTCCGCTGGACCAGCCTTTTTATTCTTCTGGTGGCCGCGGGGCTGGCAGCTGGCGCTATCCGTGCCTTTCATGAAGCCGGGCTGTGGAACCATTTTCAGCAGGTGGCCTTCGATATGAGTAACACCTTATCGACCCATTCACTGTTTGGCACGCTGCTTGAAGGCATTCTGGGTTATCAGGAAGCCCCCAGCGTAAGTGAAGTGGCCGTCTGGCTGCTTTATTTGATTCCGGCATTATTACTGTTTGTTATGCCTGCACGTGCTGGAACCTCAGCCGCTGCGCGCTAACGCGTTTACCAGGCGCGTCAGGCGCGCCTCTGACTGAATAGGGAAAAATATGAAGAAGCGTTTTCGTCGTCACGCGGTGCTGGCTTCGCTGCTGGCGGTTTCCGGCTCCACACTGGCTGCAGCCATTCCACAGGTTAGCGTGAGTGTCACGGACAAGCAGTGTGAACCGATGTCACTGACGGTCCAGGCGGGCAAGACTCAGTTTCTGATCAAAAACAACAGCCAAAAGGCGCTGGAATGGGAAATCCTGAAAGGGGTGATGGTGGTTGAGGAGCGCGAAAATATTGCGCCCGGCTTCAGTCAAAAACTGACCGCCAACCTTGAAGCGGGCGAATATGAAATGACCTGCGGCCTGCTGACGAACCCGAAAGGCAAGCTGATTGTCCAGGGCGGCGCGGGCAAAAACGTGCAGAAAGGTAAAACAGAACTGATGCAGCTGGCGGGGCCAATCAACGCCTACAAAGCCTACGTGACGGACGAAGTCAACCAGTTGGTGGCGGGAACCCAGGCCTTTACGGATGCGGTGAAAGCCGGAGATATCGAAAAAGCCAAAGCGCTGTTTGCCCCCACGCGCCAGCATTACGAACGTATAGAGCCGATAGCTGAGCTGTTCTCCGATCTGGATGGTCGCATTGACGCCCGTGAAGATGATTATGAGAAAAAGGCTGAAGACCCGAAATTCACCGGTTTTCACCGGCTTGAGAAAGCGTTGTTTGCCGATAATAGCACCAAAGATATGGCGGGCTATGCCGAGCAGTTAAACAACGACGTGCGCGATTTGCAGAAACGCGTTAGCGAGCTGGCGTTCCCACCGGCCAAGGTTGTGGGCGGCGCCGCAGGGCTGATCGAAGAAGTGGCTTCCAGTAAAATCTCCGGCGAAGAAGATCGTTACAGCCGTACCGACCTGTGGGATTTCCGGGCGAACGTGGATGGCGCGCAAAAAATTGTCGAGCTGTTGCGCCCAGTCCTGAAGCAGGCAAATCCAGCGCTTCTGGCAAAAGTGGATGCCAATTTCGCGAAAGTTGACGCGATTCTGGATAAATACCGCAGCGGTCAGGGTTATGAATCGTATGAAAAACTGACGCCAGCCGATCGAACCGCGCTGAAAGGGCCGATTACTGCCCTGGCGGAAGATCTTTCTCTGCTGCGTGGCACCTTAGGCCTGGATTGATGATGGATAAGGATAAGGCGTTAAGCCAGCCATCGCGCCGCCGTTTATTGAAAGGACTGGGGATGCTGGGCGGCGCGGCGGCCGTCAGCGGTGGTTGTCCGTTTCATGCCGCGGCCGCCGAAAACCCGGACAGCTTTTCGCCCGGCACGGTAACGCCGAACGCGCGTCAGCAAGTGCAGCCCTTTTATGGCGTGCATCAATCCGGCATTACGACGCCACAGCAGGCGTCAATGATGCTGGTCGCGTTCGATGTGCTGACCCGCGATAAGCAGGAACTGCAGCGTTTGTTCAAACTGCTTACGCAGCGCATCGCGTTTCTGACCCGGGGCGGGATGGCGCCCGCGGTGACCAACCCACAGCTGCCGCCGCTGGATTCAGGCATTCTGGGCGCCGAGATTGCCCCGGACAACCTGACGATGACGGTTTCCGTCGGTCATTCCCTGTTTGATTCGCGCTTTGGTCTGGCGGCGCTTAAGCCGGCTAAACTGCAGGCCATGAGCCGTTTCCCTAACGACTCTCTGGATGCAAATCAGTGCCACGGCGATCTGCTGTTGCAAATCTGTGCTAACACGCAGGACACGGTGATTCATGCACTCCGTGATGTGGTGAAACATACGCCCGATTTGCTCGGCATTCGCTGGCGACGGGAAGGTTTTATTTCCGATCATGCCGCGCGCAGCGCGGGAAAAGAAACGCCTATTAATCTGCTGGGTTTTAAAGACGGCACGGCCAATCCCGATACGCATAACATGGCGTTGATGGATAAGCTGCTGTGGGTAACGGAAGAGCAGGCGGAACCCGCGTGGGCCCGTCACGGCAGTTATCAGGCAGTAAGGTTGATCCGTTTTCATGTGGAAATGTGGGATCGCACGCCATTGGGTGAGCAACAAACGATCTTTGGTCGCGAGAAATTAAGCGGCGCACCACTGGGCATGAAAAACGAGCACGACGTGCCAAATTATCGCCAGGATCCTGATGGCGATGTCATTGCGTTGGATGCGCATATTCGGCTGGCGAACCCGCGCACGCCTGCGACCGAAAGCAGCCTGATGCTGCGCCGGGGCTACAGTTATTCGGCGGGTATTTCAGCGTCAGGCCAGTTGGAAATGGGCTTGCTGTTTGTTTGTTATCAACATGATTTAGAATTGGGTTTTCTGACCGTACAAAACCGTCTGAATGGTGAAGCGCTGGAAGAGTATATACGTCCCTTTGGCGGCGGATACTTTTTTGTATTACCCGGCGTTATCAATGAAAATCATTATTTGGGCCAGTCCTTACTTGAAAGCTGATTAAATTTTAATCACGGCATTCTGTGCCTGACCGCCCAGCGTGCCGTATTTCTGTCTCAGGTTTTTTATCCCCCGCCTGTGTTTTCGCGCTCCGTTTTAAACCGTTGATGCCGCATTGAAAAATAAACTAACTCTCTGTAATACTTGCGTAATTTAATTTAAGTAAGGTTGGCGTTAACGCAGGGTTGAATATTTATTTTTCAATAAAGTGAAAATACTGTTGCAAAATACCAATAAGATGGTTCACTTTACTATGAAAGCGTAATCGGGCGTGTTGATGTCTCACACTGGAGTTCGCGCATGGATAGATGTTTTTACAGCCGTTCAGCAGTAAAAAATATCGCATTTACCCGTGAGGAGGTTTCTTCCTCAACCGCTTTTACACCGCAATGTGTTTTCTCTTTTCAACCTCACTCCTTTTTTACCGGTATACGGCCTGGCTGTTTTGCTGCCGGATATCAATCGTCATGGCCTGTCACGGCTCTAAAGGAAGCCAACTGAAACCTCTAAAGCGTTCACGTAATCGCATCGGGCTTGTTGCCTGAGCGGGAAATGAAACCAACTGTAAGGTGCCACTATGGGAAGACAGAAAGCAGTGATCAAAGCGCGTCGAGAAGCAAGACGAGTGCTTCGCAATGACTCCCGCAGTCATCGTCAGCGTGAAGAAGAATCGGTCACTTCGCTGGTGCAAATGGGTGGGCTGGACTCGATTGGCATGGCGCGCGATGTGCGCGATCGTGCTCCGATTGAAGCCCGCAATGAAGCTCAGGCGCACTATCTCAACGCCATAGAATCAAAACAGCTTATCTTCGCTACCGGCGAGGCAGGCTGCGGCAAAACCTGGATTAGTGCTGCGAAAGCGGCAGAGGCCCTGATTCATAAGGATATCGACAGGATTATCGTTACGCGCCCGGTGCTGCAGGCGGATGAAGATCTGGGATTCCTTCCCGGGGATATCTCAGAAAAATTCGCCCCGTATTTCCGCCCGGTTTACGACATTCTGGTTAAACGTCTTGGCGCATCCTTTATGCAATATTGTCTGCGTCCCGAAATTGGCAAAGTTGAAATCGCGCCCTTTGCTTATATGCGCGGTCGTACCTTTGAAAATGCAGTGGTGATTCTCGATGAAGCGCAGAACGTTACCGCTGCGCAAATGAAAATGTTTCTGACCCGCCTTGGCGAAAACGTCACGGTGATTGTTAACGGCGATATAACCCAGTGCGATTTGCCCGCTGGGGTGCCTTCTGGTCTCGCGGACGCGCTGGCGCGTTTTGAAGAGGACGAGATGGTGGGCATTGTCCGTTTTGGCAAAGAGGATTGCGTGCGTTCCGCGCTGTGTCAGCGCACTTTGCATGCTTACAGCTAGCGTTCGATTGAGTCATGTAGCGACCAAAACCCGGCTTCGGCCGGGTTTTTTATCTCCGTTATGGGGCGCTATTCGCCGCTGCCGATTTGCCAGATAAAGGTAGGATCGCGCCCGTTGACTTCCCAGTCGCCCACGTTACGGCTTTTATAGATCACCGGATTGTGCGAGCCAATCGTTCGGGCATTGCGCCAGTGACGGTCCAGCGCTTTACTCACTCGCGTATCTGACGCGCCAAGCGCGTTAAACAGCTCACTGGCCGCACGCGTCACCCAATCCACGGCCACGACCTGCGCCTTCGCAGCCTCCACTTCTGCCTGGACGTTGGCGGCATGAATCTGCGTTTCATCTTGTCCCTGAATGTGCGTATCAAAAGCCTGTTGCAGCGCGTGCGTGGCCCGCTGCACGGCGGCATCTGTTGCCCATATCCAACTGCTGATCTGTCCCACCACCTGTAAGACCTGCACGTCCTGGCTGACGTGACGGGCATTACCGTGGCTGTAGATTCGTTTTCGGTTTGCTACGCCCTGTGACACGTCCCGCACGATAGCCCGGCCGATCCCGGCCAGCGTCGCCAGTAAGACATGCTGATAGAAGGCGGTTTGATATCGGAAGCGCTCGCTGAAATCATAGACATGGGCAGGTTCCACAACGGCCTGATGAAAACGCGTGGTTCCGCTACCGGTAAGACGTTGACCAAATCCGTCCCAGTCATCCTCCCGTACTACCGCATCCTGATGTGTACTGACCACCGCAATGACATCGCGCTGGTTGTCCGTACGCTTAGCGTAGACATCAATCCAGTCGGCATACAGCGTGCCGGTGCTGTAAAATTTTTCGCCCTCAAGCCGCCAGCCGTTGGCGGCGGGCGACACCTGCGTATTCACGTCTCCTAATCGAACGCTGCCTGTTTCACTCCAGCCGCTCCCGACAATATCACCGTCGATAAACCGATTAAACCAGCGCTGGCGCGCCTCACTGTCGGGCTGGTTAAGACGATCCTCGACAAAGGCCATGTGCGCGCGCAGCGCCTGAGGCAGGTTAGAATCCGCTTCTGCCAGCTCGGTCAGTAAGCGGAACAGTTGTGGCAGCGAGGCACCCAATCCGCCGTTTGCTTGTGGAATACGCAGCGTGCCAAAACCCGCCGCCTTCAGCCAGCGAACCGGCTCGTGAAGCAGGGTACGATTCCGTTCGCGATCGGCAGCGCCTTCGGCGATGCGGGCAAAGATGGGGCGGAAACGCGCCGCCAGTGAGGTGTAATCGGGCTCAGACATGGTGTTCTCCGTGTGTTGACTGGTCATCGATATCGTGACGAGTGGGTTCAAACCGGACGACTAACAGGAAAATGATGGGAATGAGGGCGGCTAGTGACACGATCCAGAACATATTGGTGCCATAAGCCGCCTGCAATATGGGCAGAATGAACAGCGCCAGCGCGCTCCCGATGCCCGAGACGGAACGACTAAAACCGACGCCGGTGGCCCGAATGTGCGTGGGATAGGAGAGGGCGGGATAGATCATTAACTGCGCTCCTGGCCCAAAGCCCTCAGCAAACAACCACAGCCCCAGCAGTAAAATGGCAAATACGACGCCGTAGGTTGCAACAGGATGGCCAATCAGAGCCAGTGAGATCAGCGCAATAAACTGCAGGGCAAATCCGGCAATCGCAACATGGCGTGACGGAAATCGCCAGGCCAGACGCATGCCAAGCAGGCCACCGGTAAAGGCGAACAGCGCGTTAAGTCCTAGCGAGGCGGAGATCGTTTCAAAGACGCCCGCCCCCAGAAACTGCGCCAGGATAGAGGGCAGGAAAAAGGCGATCGCCGTATATTCGAATGAAATACAGGCGTTCATCACCGCCGCCACAACGGTGCGCTCCCGGTAAGGTTTTTGAAACAAGACGCGAAAACTGACCGCCTGGGCGACGGGTTTGGCCGCCGGCTCAGCGCGCTTATCTTCGTGCGCGTGAATGCCGTACGAATCGCGCAGGATTCGCGCTGCGCCGCTTAAATCCCCCTGGTTTGCGGCCCACAGCGGAGACTCATTCATAAACCTGCTGCGCACAGCAATGATGAGCAGGGCAGGCATTGCGCCAAACAGCAATGAAGCGCGCCACAGCCAGTCGAGGTGCTCTGCAGGCAGCAGAAAGTAAAGGCCAAAAATAATCAGAAAGCACACCGAAGACGCGGCATACCACATGGGGCACCAGGCGGCGAGCCGCGACGCTTTATTCCCCTTTCCGGAGAATTTCGAAAATTCGGCCAGATAGGCCATCGCGACAGGCAAATCGATGCCCACACCAACGCCCATCAAAAAGCGCGCGCCAATCAGTACCCAGACGTTCGGCGCCAGGCCGGCCGCAATAGCGGACACCACAAAAAAAAGCATGTCCGCCATAAAGACGGAATAGCGGCCATATTTATCCGTCAGCCAGCCCCCGACCAGATTACCGACAATGGTGCCAATCATAATGGATGAGGTGACCAGTCCGGTTAATGTGGGCGTTAAGCTGAATGTTTTCACGACATCATCAATGCCGTAAGACAGGGTGGTCAGGTCGTAGGCATCCAGAAATACGCCGCCTAACGCCAGAAACACGATCCAGCGTGCGTAGCTGTTTTTCTCACTTTGCGTATTAATCAACTTTGCAACGTCGCTGACGGAGCGAATGGGCGTTGAGTGAGGTAAGGGGATCGCGGCATCGTCATCGATATTTAATGTGCTCATTTTATCCTCGTTATTGTCTGTACAGGTGACGCCTTTATATGCAGGAATCGCGATGTAAACAAACAACAAAAAGTGATAACTATTACTTTAATTTCAATAAGTTAATTTGATTTTTGTAGATAAGGGAAATACCGGGTGCGCTGTGACGCATCCGGTAAAATTAGCGGGCAAGGGGACGTGATGTCAGTCTGCTCAGCGGCAGACGGGCTATCCGAACAGATCGTTAAATCCCCTCATGATGCCTCCGCAGGCACAACCCGGCCTGATACCGAGGTTGTGCGTCGATATCCTGCGCCGGGATGAGGATGCTCAAGGCGGGCGCCCTTAGCAAACAGCTTCTCTCTCAGCGTACCGGGTTGGTAATCCTGTTTATAAACGCCACGTTTTTGCAGTTCCGGCACCAGCAGATCGACGACATCAGCAAAGGTTTCATGCGTGAGGGCATAGGCCAGATTAAAGCCATCCACGTCCGTCTCCTCCACCCAGCTTTGCAGTTCATCGGCAACGGTTTCTGTGCTGCCCACCAGCAGGGGGCCAAAGCCGCCAATGCCCACCCAGTCGGCCATGTTTTGCACCGTCCATTCACGCTGCGGATCGGCTGTGGAGAAGCTCTCTACAACAGACTGAATGGCATCGGTATGCAGATGCTTAAAAACCTGATCGGGTTGGTACTGACTGAAATCGATGCCGGTCCAGCCGGAGATCAGCGCCAGTGCGCCTTCATGGCTGACATAGCGTTTGTAATCCTGCCACTTGGCCTGGGCCGCTTTATCGGTTTCCCCCACAATGACCGTTTGCATATTGAAAATCAGAATACTGCGCGGATCGCGACCGGCCTCCTCTGCACGACGACGTATATCAGCCACGGTTTTCTTCAACAGCACTTTAGACGGCGCGGCAACAAATACGCACTCGGCGTGTTGTGCGGCGAAGGCTTTACCGCGGCTGGATGCGCCTGCCTGATACAGCACAGGCGTGCGCTGGGGCGAAGGCTCACACAGATGAATGCCCGGTACCTGGAAAAACGTTCCCTGATGATTAATGGGATGCACCTTATTGGGATCGCTGAAAATATGACGCTGGCGATCGCGTATCACGGCATCATCCTCCCAACTGCCTTCCAGCAGCTTGTATACCACCTGCAGATATTCGTCGGCGTAGTCATAACGCGCATCGTGGCTGGTTTGGCTGACCTGTCCCAGATTGCGGGCTCCGCTTTCCAGATAGGAGGTAACGATATTCCAGCCGATCCGACCTTTGGTCAGATGATCCAGCGTCGACATGCGCCGGGCAAACGGATAGGGATGCTCAAAAGAGAGTGATGCGGTCAGGCCAAAACCGAGGTGCTTTGTCACCATCGCCATCGGCGTAATCAGAGCCAGCGGGTCATTGACCGGTACCTGGGCGGCACTGCGAAGAGCAGCATCATTATTCCCGTTGAAAACATCGTAAATCCCCAAGACGTCGGCGATAAACAGGCCGTCGAACTTACCGCGTTCCAACAGGACCGCCAAATCTGTCCAGTATTCCAGATCTTTGTATTGCCACGAGCGGTCGCGAGGGTGCGCCCACAGGCCAGGTGACTGGTGACCCACACAGTTCATATCAAACGCATTAAGGCGGATTTCACGTTGTTTAGGCATAGCAAACTCCTGAGCGGATGCGGCACTGTCGGGCCGCCCACTTCGTTGGGATGAAAAAGGGGGGTAAATTAATTAGTCAGAGAAAGGGGACATCGCTCATGACGCGTGTCATCAGTGAGGTTGAGCAACTGGCGTGCGACGGCCTCAGCATGTGTGGCAACCTGCGGCAGGCCCATTAATTCACCAAAACGTCCGCGCGCCGCAGGCCCGACCACATACAGATGAGGATTCGCCTGGCCCTTGGGGTTTAGCGTCTGTGACCGGGCATTGACATGAATTCCCAGCGCCAGCGGATCGGACTGAATAACGCCATCCTGAGCCAGCTGGTTGAGTAACGCATCGCGCTCAATCAACGCGCCATGCGCAGGACCGGTGGTGACGATGATCTTGTCCACCTCCAGCGCCTGTACGCCGCCGAAACGCGGTTGCAGGCTGAGCCTGACGGCAGAGGGCAACGCCGCCGCCGCGGTCAGTCGTGCGGCGAGCACGCGGAGTGTGCCGCTGCGTTGGTGGTGCTTTAACACCTGCCCAACCTGGGGGGCAATCCGATAACGGTGAACGTCCCACCATGGCCGCAGATGCCGCAGGAAACGCCGTTGTTCATCCAGCGACAGGCTTTGCCAAATCGCCTGACCGTTGTGACGGACCTCATCGAACACCACCTGCCACGGGATGTGCCTGGCCGCCGCCTGGTGAATTTCCTGTCTGATCCGGCGTAGCCAGGCGCGAACGCCCAGAGGTTTGCTGAAATCAATACCAAGATGCCAGCTGAAATTGTCCTCAGTGAGGCTGGAACGCGGAAGCTGACCGCGTCGGGAAAAGACGGTGACTGGCCCGCGATGTCCCTGACGGTCCAGGGTCGCAACCATGTCTGACATGGTTAAGCCGGTACCCACAATGGCAACCCGGTCGTCAGGCGCAATCTGTGACAGGGCACCTTCCCGCCAGGGATCGGCAATCAGTGCCGGGTGAGGTGCCAGCGAGGCCAGGGCTGAGGGAAGTTGAGGCGCGGGATGGCTGATGGCCAGTACCACGATATCAGCATCGAGATGTGCGCCGGATGCGGTGCTGACCGTACCTTGTCGCAGCGCAACGGCGCGGTCCTGCACATGCAACAGCTCAACAGGGGAATGCTGTTTTACTGCACTAAACTGTTCACTGACCCACTGGCCAAACTGCCTGCGCTGCGGAAAAACCGTGCCGTCGTGCCATTCAGCCGCCGCATCCCTGGCAAATGCGGCAGAGGCACGGAACCAGCGCTCAAAGCTGCCTTCCTCGTCGCCGGCGAGTTGCATACGCGAGGCGGGGACGTTGGTGCGATGCGCCGGATCGGTGGTCGAGTAAGCTACGCCCTGGGCCAGCTGCGCGCGGGGTTCGATGACCGTGACGCGCAGGCCCGGGCCGCCCAGACGACCAAGATGAACGGCCAGCGCCGTTCCGCTGAATCCTCCACCCACAATGACAATATGCTGCTCGGACATACACTGCCTCTCTGATTAGCTTGCACTGGCCTGTTTTTCGGGACGACGGTCGCCTCCGATGGTTTCGCCAAAAGGACCGGTATTAACCGTGCGCTGTTTATTTCCCGCAGGGGTTGAAAGCGGCAACAGCGGCATCAGCAAATCGGCAACCCGGTGTGCTTCTTCGAGATGCGGATAACCGGACAGAATAAAGTTATCAATGCCCAGCGCCTGGTATTCCCGAATCCGTTCCGCGACCTGCTGCGGATTTCCCACCAACGCGGTACCCGCGCCGCCGCGTACCAGACCGACGCCAGCCCATAAGTTGGGACCGATGCGCAGTCCATCACGCGAGCCACCGTGGAGTGCGCTCATGCGAGCCTGTCCGGTCGAATCCATCCTGGCAAAGATTTTCTGGGCGGCGGCGATGGTGTCTTCATCCAGATGTGCGATCAGCTTATCCGCCGCGGCCCAGGCTTCTTCCTCGGTTTCCCGCACGATGACGTGCAGACGAATACCGTAGGAAAGCGTCCTGCCGCGTTCCTCTGCGCGCTTCCGCACCCCTTCAAGTTTAGCGGCAACCTGCGCTAAGGGTTCGCCCCAGGTCAGATAGGTATCAACCTGACGGGCTGCAACGTCAACCGCTTCATCGGATGAGCCACCGAAATAAAGCGGTGGACCTTCGGCCTGTACCGGTGGAAAGAGAATTTCAGCCCCTTCCACGTGAATATGTTCCCCGTGATAGTCCACTTTCTCTCCTTTAAGCAGGCGGGAATAGACATCAAGAAACTCACGGGTGACCTGATAACGTTCTGCGTGGCTGAGAAAAATGCCGTCGCCCTTGTTTTCAACCGGATCGCCGCCGGTCACCACATTGATCAGCAAACGTCCTTCAGACAGACGATCCAGCGTAGCCGCCATGCGCGCCGCCAGGCTGGGTGGCTGCAATCCCGGCCGGACGGCTACCAGATAACGCAGCTGTTTGGTAATCGGCACCAGCGCAGAGGCTACCAGCCAGGCATCTTCGCAGCTTTTTCCAGTGGGAATTAAAACGCCATAGAAACCCAGATTATCGGCGGCAAGGGCTACCTGTTGCAGATAGGGCAGGTCTACCGCTCTGCCGCCTTGGGTGGTTCCCAAATAACGCCCGTCACCATGTGTCGGTAAGAACCAAAAAAGATTGATGTTTTTTTCAGCGGTATCAGGCATTAGTAGATTCCTTTATAACGATATTTGAAATTGGCAATTAGAAAGTTAATTTTCAGTTATATAGCTTTAAGCAGGATACGTGCCAACAGGTTAAGTGTTTTTTATTTTTTAATATCAATAAGATAGATTTTTATTGCGGCGGCGGCGACTGCTGCAAATGCAGCAATGTGTGACGGATGCTGCTGTATTTGCAGCAATTCACGCTGGGCAGCGGCTCGTTTCTGGCCGCAACAAGGGATATCTTTAGCGCTCTCTCACTCACTCAGCAGGAACGCGCTATGCAGCACGCTGGCCCCGATTTAATTGACCCTGCTTCCCTGGCGTTCAGGCATATTCTGGATCAGCTGGCGCCCACGGACGCGACCGTATTAATCATTGGTGAAACCGGCACGGGCAAAGAGGTGATGGCGCGCTATCTGCATCATCACAGCCCGCGCCGCCATGCGCCCTTTATGGCAGTGAACTGCGGTGCGCTAACGGAGAGCCTGGCAGAATCAGAACTCTTTGGTCATGAGAAGGGGGCATTTACCGGCGCGACCGACCGTCATCGTGGCTGGTTTGAGGCCGCGCAGGGCGGGACGTTACTGCTGGATGAAATCGGCGAGCTGAGCCTGCCGCTTCAGGTCAAACTGCTTCGCGTACTGCAGGAAAGGGAAATTACCCGCGTGGGGTCTTCTCGCGCAGTAAAGGTTGACGTCCGGGTGATTGCTGCGACGAACCGCGATCTGACGACTGCGATAGCCGAGCGGCGGTTTCGCGAGGATCTCTACTACCGGTTAAACGTCGCCAGCGTTGCCTTGCCGCCGCTGCGCCAGCGGTGTGAGGATATCCCGGTTCTGGCTAACTATTTTCTGCAAAGCTATGCGCGCCGACTGGGGCGACCGCAGCTGCGCCTGAGCGACGAGGCAATGGAAACGCTCAAGGCCCATTCCTGGCCAGGGAATATACGGGAACTGGAAAATACATTACACAACGCGGTGCTGCTCTGTGAAACACCGCAGGTAGAACCACAACAGCTGCGGCTGGGCACGGTGACGGGCACGGGGCGGGTACAAAAGCAGGATGCGCTTGATGATTTTATTCGCCAGCAGATCCAGTGCAGTGACACGCCACTTTATCCCCGCGTCATTGAGGCACTGGTGAGAAATGCCTATGAACTAAGCCAGGGCAACCAGTTACAGGCCGCGGCGTTGCTGGGGATTAGCCGTAACAGCCTGCGTACGCATCTTGGCCATTACGGCATCATCAAGCCGCGTCGCAGCCTGACGTCAACCCTTCGCACCGCGTCAACAACGGGCGCGCAGGAGCGCGAGTTGCGCATTGGTTATCAAAAGTTTGGCAACCTTGGCATCCTCAAAGCGCGCCAGCAGCTTGAACAGCAGCTGGCCGGGCAAAACGTCAGCATCCTGTGGAGCGAATTTCCCGCCGGGCCTCAGCTGCTGCACGCGCTGAGCAATCGGGAAATTGATTTTGGCACCACCGGCGAAGTGCCGCCGTTATTTGCCCAGGCCAGTCACTGTTCTCTGGTGTACGTTGCCTGGGAGCCGCCCGCGCCACAAAGCGTGGCGCTGCTGGTGGCTAAGCACAGTCAGATAAACCAGATGGCAGACTTAAGAGGCAAACGTATTGCCGTAAATAAAGGTTCCAACGTGCATTTTCTGCTGCTGCAAATCCTTGATGAGGCGGGGATGACGCCAGAGGACGTGCGGATTGTGTACGCGCCGCCTAAATACCCGCTCACGCCCAGCGATCTGAATGCCGTTGATGCATGGATGATGTGGGATCCTCTGCTGAGCGAGGCAGAAAAAGGGGAACAGCTCCGGGTCATTGCCGACGGCGTAGGGCGGGTGAATAACCATCAGTTCTATCTTGCCGATCGCCACTTCGCGAACCAGTCTCCAGACCTATTAGAAATACTGGTAACTGCGCTGGAGCAGACGGGGCGCTACATTGATGCCCATCCTAAAGAGGCCGCCGGGCTGCTGGCCGGGGAGCTGGGGATGTCTGATCGCGCGCTGCGCCTGGCGCTGGCCCGGCGGAGCCACCAGACGCAACCAATGAATCTGGCGATCATTCGTGAGCAGCAAAGAATCGCGGATCGTTTCTACGCGCTGGGCCTGTTTCCCCGCGCGATTAACGTACGTGACGCGGTGTGGTCGCAATGACGTTTTATGACTAAAGATAGAAGTTTTACGCATTAAGGCGTTGAGGCCTGATTTGCTATGTTGCGCTGACGACAACACCACTCAGGAAAGAGACATGAAAAAAATCATATTCAGCGCACTGCTTGCGGTCGCGCACATTAGCAGCATCGTGACGGCACACGCAGAAGAGAAACCCAGGGTAGTGAATATCGGTTTTCAGAAAGCCAACATTTTTGCCTTACTGAAATACCGGGGCACGCTCGACAGTGAATTCAAAAAGCAGGGGATTGCCGTGCACTGGGTGGAATTTCCGGCGGGACCGCAAATGCTGGAAGGGCTCAACATAGGCAGCATCGATCTGGCCGCAACGGGTGATGCGCCGCCAACTTTTGCGCAAGCCGCGCAGGCTGACCTGGTTTATCTGGGCCATTCACCGGCAAATCCACAAACCGAAGCCATAGTGGTGCCTGCGGATTCGACGATAAAAAGTGTCAAGGATTTAAAAGGCAAGCGCGTCGCCCTGAACAAGGGATCGGATGTGAATTATCTTCTGGTATCAGCCCTTGAGCAGGCGGGGCTAAAATACAAGGATATCACGCCGGTTTATCTTCCTCCTGCTGATGCGCGAGCGGCTTTCCAGCGAGGCGCTGTAGATGCATGGGTCATCTGGGACCCTTACCTGGCGGAAGTAGAAACCACCGCCGGCGCGCGGCTGCTTAAAAATGCCGAGGGGCTGGTACCGCACTACACCTTTTATCTGGCCAGCCGCAAATTTGCGGAAGGTCATCCAGACGAGGCCAAAGAGGTTCTTTCAGAGCTGCAAAAGCTGAGCAGCTGGGCCAATAAAAACCAGGGCGAAGCCGCGAAAATTCTGTCTGGCTCGACTGGCCTGCCCGAACCTATCTGGCAGCGCGCGCTGGCAAGAATGCCCTTAGGGGCCGAGCGCATGACGCCGGATGTTTTCAAAGAGCAGCAGGCACTGGCAGATAAATTTACACAAATCGGTTTATTGCCGGTGAAGGTCGATGTCCGCAGCGCGACATGGTCGCTGGATAAAAAGTAACGGGTGAATGTGTTAAAGGGCCTGCCGGGTACACCGGCCGGCCCTTTGTATTGGTAGGGGATACATTTCGTAGCGCGTAATTTTTTGGGGAGCGGCTCGCACTTCGCGTACGCAAGGCGTGAACAGGTGAGTGGGGAATCTGAATCGCTGATAGTGTGGGCGGGTGTTATTCATGGCCAGCGGTAATGGCGATGCGCACCGATTGGATTTCTTGCTTTTTTACAAATAGCTTCAGATCCATTTGGACGTAAGACCAGGGGCCTTTGGCTTGTGAAGTGTAGTAATCATTACTATAATTCTCGCCATAACGAAAAGGGACTTTTCATGGTTTTTACGCTTTATGTTCATAAACGTTTTGACAGAGTGTTTAAAAAAACGTGTCTGACAGACAGCGTCCTGTGTTACGCAGCAGGTGACGTTTTTACTGGCGTGTTTGAGGCTGACTTAGGCGGTGGCGTTATTAAAAAGCGTCTTGCTCTTCACCAAGGCAAGCGTGGCGGCGCGCGAACGGTCATCTTCTTCAGACAAGGCACCAACCTGGTTTATTACGATGGATGGGTCAAAAACTTGTCGAGGAAATACGCCAGGGAAATCGATGAAGATCAGCTGGATACCTACAGGGATGTGGCAAGAATGTTTTTCCGTGCAAATAGTGAAGTGATGAGCCTGCTCGTCAGAAGCGGAATGGTCAGAGAGGTTAAATGTAATGAAAACTGAACCCGCCGAATTGAGTGAACTACTTGAAGATGCGAAAGCGTTTCACGCGTTAGGACTGGCAACAGATGAAGAAGTGGAGTCCATAGCAAAGCGCGCAAAAAATCGTGAACTCCGTGCCCGTATTGCATCAGTAAAGCCCATGACAGCAACTGAAATCAAAGACGTGCGCATGCGTTGGGGAATGTCGCAATCGCTTGTGGCGCTCTCATTTGGCATGACGGTCGATAGCGTATCGAAATGGGAGCGAGGTGAAATCACACCGAGCCCACCGGTGATGCGGATGCTACAACTCCTTCGCGATAACGGCCCTGAACTCTTTACCTCTAAGCATCAAGGTATCTAGACGCCGAACCCCGGTCGGGGCTTCTTATCCCCCTCGGCGGAGAATATGTAAAAAAAAGCCTGAACGTGAGTTCAGGCTCTTCTTTGAAGATGGCGGTGAGAGGGGGATTCACTCGCTGCGCTCGCCCTTCGGGTGGCCTTGCGGCCATGCAAAACGGCGGGCCGTTTTGTCGAACCCCGGTCGGGGCTTCTCATCCCCCTCGGCGGAGAATATATAAAAAAAAGCCTGAACGTGAGTTCAGGCTCTTCTTTGAATATGGCGGTGAGAGGGGGATTCACTCGCTGCGCTCGCCCTGCGGGTGGCCTGACGGCCATGCAAAACGGCGGGCCGTTTTGTCGAACCCCGGTCGGGGCTTCTCATCCCCCTCGGCGCAGAATATGCAAAAAAAAAAGTCCAGAGGTTAGTCTGGACTCTTCTTTGAAGATGGCGGTGAGAGGGGGATTCGAACCCCCGATACGTTGCCGTATACACACTTTCCAGGCGTGCTCCTTCAGCCACTCGGACACCTCACCGCAAATTGTTGCTGACCGCGCTGGGTCAACGGGGCGCTACTATAAGGAGTCGGCCTGAAACGGTCAAGCACTATTTTTCTCTTTTTTTCTATTCGCTTAAGCTCTGAACGAATCGCGTTAAGGCTGCGCAAATCGCGGTTTTTTGGCGCCAAAAACGCGATATTGCACAGCGTAACAGAAGGGGAGATTCGCTGAGTTGCCTGAGCTTACTGCGCGGTTTTTACGCGGTTGGCAAAACTCTTGCGCAGCTTTTGCAGTTTGGGGGGAATCACCGCCATGCAGTAACCGTTGCGCTGACCGGCGCCTTCCCAGTAATCCTGATGATAACCTTCAGCGGGATACCAGGCTTTTAACGGTTCAATGGTGGTCACAACAGGCTCAGCATGATCCTGTTGGGCACGCGCGATGGCCGCTTTGGCTTCGGCTTCCTGCTCCTGCGTCTCAACAAAAATCGCGGAACGATACTGTGTACCGATGTCATTGCCCTGACGATTGAGCTGGGTCGGATCGTGGGTCGCAAAGCTGATGTCCAGCAAATCGCCATAGCTGATCTTTTCAGCATTAAAACCAATACGAATGGCTTCGGCATGACCGGTTGCGCCGCTGCACACCTGCTCGTAGGTGGGATTAGGGCGCGCACCGCCGGTATAACCACTTTCCACTGACTCAACGCCGATCACATCTTTAAAGACCGCTTCTGTACACCAGAAACAGCCGCCTGCGATCACTGCATATTGGATAGCCATAAAATTACTCCTGTCTGGTCTGAAGGAAAGAGGTGGGGATGAGATCGATCGTTTTCAACGTCACACAAGGCATTTCAGGCCGTTGCCAGGTTTTAGCGGGGTGATGGCATGGCGTGAGACGAATGATTTAGCGTAGCAGGGATCGATCGCCTGCGCCTGGCGGGCAGCCTGAAAGCGCGGCAGGTTAATGTTTCCTTAATATAAGGAAGCGATACTGCATAAAACATCACTGGAGAGATCGATGAAAACCCCCACCGTATCCGTCAGTTCTGTTCCGTCTCGCAGCCTCAGCGAATATCTTGCCGTGCTTATTGCCGCCGGCACAGTGATTGCGTTTCTGGTCTGCTGGTTCAACGGCTAAATCACGCAGTAGCAAAGTTTACCCTGGCGCGGCAGCCTGAACGATCTGGGCGATTTTCCAGCAGGAATTGTCCGCCATGGAGCTGGACAATCCGGCTGACAATGCTCAACCCCAGGCCAATGCCGCCGTAGCCGGTATCCATGCGTACAAAGGCTTTACTCAGTTCACCGCGCATACTTTCATCAATGCCGTTCCCTTCATCCTCAATGATGAGCGACAGCCCGGCTGTTGCCTCACTGCGCACCGTAATGTTTCCCCCCGATGGACTGTAGCGATGAGCATTCTCTACCAGGTTACGCAGTAGCATTCTCAGCAAGATGGCATCGCCCTTCACCCGGAACATGTCCTCGACCTCCAGGGTCAGAGTCTGCTCGCGCGTCTCCAGCATTGCACTCAACTCAGCCTCCATCGGCAGGATGACTTCCTCTACTATCTCAACATTCTGATAACTGCCAGAGGTGAACTGCTGACCTGCACGCGTGAGTTGCAACAGTTGAGAGACATTGCCAGACATCTGATCAAGCCGCTGTAATAACGGTTGTGTATCGACGGCCTGGTTGCGCTGTAACAGTTCAAGATGTAAACGCAGCCCAGCGAGCGGCGTACGCAGTTCATGAGCAACATCGGCAGTAAAGAGGCGTTCGCGTTCAAGACTGGCGGTCAACCGCGCAACAAGTCGGTTAATGGACTGCGTGACGGCATCAATCTCCTGAACGGAGCCTTCAAAGATAATCGGCTCGAGGTTCACCTCACTCCGGCTTTCCAGCTCATGCTGCAGTTGATAAAGCGGGCGCGTGATCCATCTTACCGCCTGATAGCACAGCAGTAGCGTCAGGCTAATCATGACCAGGCTGGGCAGCGCCAGGCTCAGGATGGCTTCACGGACCTCTTTATCCACGTGCTTATCCATGTTGCGGTTAAGCAGGTTGGCTTCCACCAAAAACTGCACCTGCTCTTTACTCTCATGCCAGAGCCAGGCCACGCTGATCAACTGAAAAAACAGCATGATCATGCCAATCGTGAGCATCAGCCGGAAACGCATGGTATTGCCAGAACGGTAGGGATTCATTCGGGTGATGACTCGTTTTCTGCGCGCGGCTGAGATAAGGCATAGCCAAAACCGCGAACCGTTCGGATCGTGGCTTTGCCCACCTTGTCGCGCAGGTTATGAATATGGACTTCCAGCGTATTGGTGGAGGGCTCATTATCAAAGTTGTAGATGTCCTGATACAGCAACTCACGGTGAACCGGATGGCCTGCTTTCAACATCAACCGGGACAGAATGGAAAACTCTTTGGGCGTCAGGTCGAGCAGCACGTCATCCAGATGAATCTGGCGGTGGGTCATATCCAGTGACAGATTACCCACTTCGAGGCGGGAATCGCCCTGGTTAACGTGACGCCTGATCAGCGCGCGAATCCGTGCCAGCAACTCATCCAGCGCAAAAGGCTTAATCAAATAGTCATCAGCGCCGGCATCGAGTCCGGCTATGCGCTCTTCAATGGTATCGCGTGCGGTCAGGATTAAAACGGGCTGCATCTGCTTTTGACGACGCAGGCGTTGCAGTAAATGCAGGCCGTCTTCGTCCGGCAGGCCGATATCCAGCACCACCAAGCTGTAAAGTCCGCTGGCAAGGTGGGCTTCGGCAGAGCGGACCGTTGAAACACCATCGCACACGTAGCCTGCACCTTCCAGTGCCAGTACCAGCCCCTGAAGTAGCAGGGCATCGTCTTCAACAATCAATATTTTCATAAGTTCTGAAACCCTTTACGAATCGGCGCTGGCAGTGAGAAAGGCAGATAAAGCGTGTTTGAGTCCCCATCGCGGGGGTGAACAGGACAAGCGCCCCGGCTATTGTGACCGAAAGCAACGTAAACGCCTATTGCGTCAGGGAATCTCACCCTATTAATCGATGGCAAACGACGCGTAACCTTTACCGAATGCCGTGATAACGCTGAGAGACTGCCTGACGCAATGCCACATTCAGACGAATGGCAACGCCGTATGACGAAAACCTTGCCAGGGCAATAAAGCTGTCGCGATATAGCAAAACATAAAATGCCACATTGCCAAAAGGACGTAATCAGTAATAGGGGAAAGCGACGCCCAAAAAATGATTTCATACGGAAAGGAATTATTAATCCAGGACGGATGGAAAGTCATTAATTACTATTATCACCGATTAAAAAGCGTTCATGAAACCAACAAAAGACCGTCCATCCGTGTACGCGCGAATGAGTTGACAATAATTTTAAACAGTCTGCTGATTAAAGATTAAGAAAACCTTAAACAGGGCCATTTATTACACTTTTATTTCATTGTTGAGCGCTTGATAAAAACACGGTAAGCGCTCAGGGATCGGTCCGGGCCAGTCCAGGGCATTGGAAAGCGAGACGGCTGGCACAGGAAATGCATATTCCTGGCAGAACGAAATTTAGCGACTACACTTTATGGGGCGACAATAGCAGCCAGCGGATTTATCAGCATCAAAACACATTTGTTTTTTGAAAAAGGGTTGTTGAATTGCAGGGTTTTACCACGCAGTATCCTTACTTCACATGGCCTTGAGCCAACCTCTTGCTGAAACGTCCTCTGCTGTGATGTCCTGATGATGAACCTATTTACAGGAGAAGACACGTGACCCAGATGGCAGATAGTGATGCCTCATTTCCGTCATTGAGCGGCGGTCTGTATGCCTTCTTTTTTGATGTCGATGGCACGCTGGCAGCGATTCAGTCCCAGCCCGATGCTGTATTCATTCCAGAAAATGTCGTCGCAGAACTGCAACGGCTCTCATCGTTATGCCATGGCGCACTGGCGCTGGTTTCTGGCCGACCTGTCGAACAACTGGATGCGCTGGCGGCGCCTATGCGGGCACCGGCAGCAGGCGTGCATGGTGCTGAACGGCGCGATGCGACAGGCGAACTGCATCGGGTGACTTTGCCAGATGATGTTGAACGTCCGCTCAAACGCCTGCTTGAGGAGGCGATGGAGCAGTGGCCGGGTACGCAGTTGGAAGCCAAAGGCATGGCTTTCGCGCTTCATTACCGTCGCGCGCCGCAGCACGAACAGGATGTCATGCAACTGGCTCAGGCTGCGGTGGCGCGTTTTAACGGCCTTGCGCTGCAACCCGGCAAATGCGTTGTAGAAATCAAACCCTCCGGGATTGATAAAGGCGCAGCCGTCCATAAATTTATGCAGGAAGCCCCATTCTCAGGCCGTATCCCGGTGTTTATCGGGGATGACCTGACCGATGAAAAAGGATTCGCTGCGGTGAATGCCCTGCAGGGAATCTCTATAAAAGTGGGGGAAGGCCCCAGTCAGGCGCATTATCGTTTACATGACGTTACGGATGTCTATGCCTGGCTTGAAACAACACGATTACAATTAGAGCAAGACAACATTGGTAAGGAGTGTAGGTTATGAGTCGTTTAGTGGTTGTATCTAACCGTATCGCCATGCCAAATGGGAACAAAACCGGTGCTGGCGGCCTGGCCGTCGGCATTCTGGACGCGCTGAAGAGCACGGGCGGACTCTGGTTTGGCTGGAACGGTGAGATCAGTGAGTTTTCAGGTGAAGAAGAAAATCCGGTATCGGTAATGGAACATGACGGTATTGAATATGCCTCTTTCCCTCTGAGCCAGAACGAATACGATCTTTACTACTGCCAGTTTTCAAACACCGTTATCTGGCCCGCCTTTCACTACCGGTTAGACTTAGTTCAGTTCCAGCGCGAAGCCTGGGAAGGCTACTGTGAGGTCAATGATGCGGTCGCGCAGCGATTAAAGCCGCTGATTAAGCCGGATGACATTCTGTGGATCCACGATTACCACTTTTTACCTTTTGCCGCTGCATTGCGTCGGGCTGGCATTAACAACCGTATCGGCTTCTTCCTGCATATTCCTTTCCCTACGCCGGAAATTTTCAACGCGCTGCCTCCTCATAAGGAACTGCTGGAGATGCTGTGCGAATACGATCTGCTGGGCTTCCAGACAGAATCAGATCGTGTGGCTTTCCTCGACAGTGTCAGCCAGTTGACCCAGTTGCAGAATAAGGGTGACAAGAAACACCGCGCCTATGGCAATACCTTTATGACAGAGGTCTACCCGATAGGGATTGAACCCGACAGCATTAAAGAGATGGCTGAAGGGCCGTTGCCACCGAAGATGGCCGCGATGAAAAAAGAGCTGGGCGATGCCCGCAACATCATCGCCTGTGAGCGTCTGGACTACTCCAAGGGGTTACCAGAACGTTTCCTGGCTTACGAGGCGCTGCTGGAAAACTTCCCTCAGCATCACGGCAAAATTCGCTATTCTCAGATTGCGCCCACGTCACGCGGTGATGTGCAGGCTTACCAGGATATTCGTCATCAGCTTGAAACCGAAGCAGGGCGCATTAACGGTAAATATGGGACGCTGGGCTGGACGCCGCTGTACTACCTTAACCAGCACTTTGACCGTCGTCTGTTGATGAAAATCTTCCGTCTTACCGACGTGGGGCTGGTGACGCCGTTACGTGATGGGATGAACCTGGTTGCGAAAGAGTATGTTGCGGCACAGGACCCGGATGACCCGGGCGTACTGGTACTGTCCCGCTTTGCCGGTGCGGCGAATGAGCTGACCTCGGCATTGATCGTGAATCCCTATGACCGGGATGAGGTGGCCGCTGCGCTGGACAAAGCCATTACTATGCCGCGCACGGAAAGAATTTCTCGCTATAACGATATGATGGCGGTTCTGCGTAAGAACGACATCACCGCATGGCGCGAAAGCTTCCTACGCGATCTCGAAAAGATTGCGCCACGTAGCGCCGATCATGGAATGGCGAATAAAGTGGCCACATTTCCAAAACTCGCCTGATGCCGCAGCAAGCCAGGGATGGCTTGCTGTTTGTCGTATTTGACCCTCGCTTGCCGTCTGCAAACGCTCCTTATGTTTTAATCAGTTACCCTTAACTCAAAGGCGGTCCCGTACCGCGGCAGGACACTATTCCGGCACTTTTGCTGTCAAAATGACCCATTAAAATGTCAAAACACTATTTTTACCTGGTTAAGCTAAAGTTTTGAAGATCTGGGCCGATACTCTTAGTGCATAAAACTATCTTGCCTGCAATTCATTCACGTTATTAATGTAACTCCTTGTTACATCGACGATCACCCTCTAAACACCTTGCTGTCACCCTTTACAACGGATTGCCAGAACGCGCCTAATCCCCATCGCCTGCCGGACATGGCTGTTGCCCCTTACTCTGCAGTAAAACGCTAACTGACTAATTTAAAAACAAATAATTGTTTCTGCTGGCAGCACATTCCACTGCTTTTATGGTTTTGAATGGTTCTAAATAGGGTACAAATTGGATTCGTGAACATAAACCTGACCTCAACGGTCTGATTTGGCTTTTGCGGCCGTTTTGTTGCTAATTAAGTCCTGGTTAGGACAAATCCATACAAAAAAAACGTAATTTAGCTCAAAAAACACACAGTCAAAATGTGATCATAAAGTATTTCTGAAGAAAAAAGGCTCAAAAGTGTGACCTGTGTCACACTTTATCCAAAATTTCACTGAACTGTCGTTGTATGTGAGGATCAGACGATATAGATTTGCCTTGTTTTCGGATTAGTCTTAAAAAATGTATGAAGGCCTCACGGAAGAAGGTTGAAGACTTAAGAATAAGGTGGACTGAAAAAATTGACTTCTGACCCAAAACACAGGGTCGTAAAAAGAAGCAGCACTCAGAACCATTTGCCTTTTATGTTTAATTATTTTTGCCATCTTTAGATTTACCAACCAGCAGCTCGATACGCAGAGATGTTATCTGCGGTAAGTTACGTCGCGTCTCTCAGGATGGAAAAATGGGTACATCTGAATTACTAAAACATATTTACGATATCAACTTGTCATATTTACTGCTCGCGCAGCGATTAATTAACCAGGAAAAAGCTTCGGCAATGTTTCGCCTCGGGATCGATGAAAAGATGGCAGATGCGTTGTCAGAATTAACCTTACCTGAAATGGTAAAATTAGCTGAGACCAATCAACTTGTGTGTCAGTTTCGTTTTACCGATAGCACCGTTATTAATCGCCTGACGCAGGAATCTCGCGTGGATGATTTGCAACAGATCCACACCGGGATTTTGTTATCCAGCCGTTTATTACGCAGCGCGTCTAAAGACGCCGCGCCTACTAAAAAGAGGGCGGTATAATGGGTGAAAAAAGTATTGTTCAGGAAGCGCGCGATATTCAGCTCGCCATGGAGCTGATTACCCTGGGTGCGCGGTTACAAATGCTGGAAAGCGAAACGCAGCTGAGCCGCGGTCGCTTGATTAAACTGTATAAAGAGTTGCGTGGTAGTCCACCACCTAAAGGCATGTTGCCTTTCTCTACTGACTGGTTCATGACGTGGGAACAAAATATTCATGCTTCCATGTTCTGTAACGCCTGGACTTTCTTACTGAAAACCGGTTTGAGCAAAGGTATTGATGCGGTAATCAAAGCCTACCGCCTCTATCTTGAGCAGTGCCCGCAATCGGACGAGGGCCCGCTGTTGGCGCTGACACGCGCCTGGACCCTGGTGCGATTCGTCGAAAGCGGTATGCTGGAATTATCGGATTGTAAAAGCTGCAACGGCAGCTTTATTAATCATGCACATCAGCCTGTTGGCAGCTTTGTCTGCAGCCTGTGCCAGCCACCATCACGTGCCGTAAAAAGACGTAAACTTTCTGCAGATACTGCCGATATCTTTCCACAACTGCTGGATGAACAGGTTAAACACGCCGTTTAAATTTGTTCGCAATGTGGAAGTCATCCAGCAGCGGTTAATCCCGCTGCTTTTTTTTTGCCTCCACGTGGTGAACATCACCTGGGTTTCTGGCTTAACGTCGACCAACACGTTACGGACGTAAGGATTTTTTGTGCTGATAATTTTAGGTTACATCGTTGTATTAGGTTCCGTGTTGGGCGGATACGCTTTAGTGGGCGGCCATCTTGGCGCGCTTTACCAGCCTGCAGAACTGCTGATGATCGCCGGGGCGGGCGTCGGTGCGTTTCTGGTGGGCAACAACGGTAAATCGATCAAGAAGACCCTGAAGGCCCTGCCGCTCCTGTTTCGTGGCTCGAAATACAACAAAGCGGTCTATATGGATTTGATGGCGCTGCTGTATCGCCTGATGGCGAAATCACGCCAGCAAGGCATGTTGTCACTGGAGCGCGATATTGAAGATCCCGCTCAGAGCGAAATTTTTGCTAATTATCCCCGCATCTTAGCCGATAAACAGTTAGTAGATTTCATCACTGACTATTTACGCCTTATGGTCAGTGGCAACATGAATGCCTTCGAAATCGAAGCATTGATGGATGAAGAGATTGAAACCTACGAACACGAGTGTGAAGTTCCTGCGCAAAGTATCGCAGCAGTGGGCGATGGTCTGCCGGCTTTCGGTATCGTCGCCGCGGTGATGGGCGTAGTGCATGCCCTGGCGTCAGCCGACCGCCCAGCCGCAGAGTTAGGTGCGCTGGTTGCCCATGCAATGGTGGGAACCTTCCTCGGGATTTTACTGGCATACGGTTTTATTTCGCCGCTGGCGTCAGTGTTACGTCAGAAATGTGCAGAAACAACCAAGATGATGCAGTGCGTAAAAGTGACGCTGCTTTCAAGCCTGAACGGCTATGCGCCACAAATCGCCGTCGAGTTTGGCCGTAAAACGCTTTACTCCGCCGAGCGTCCTTCGTTCAGTGAACTGGAAGAGCACGTACGCAACGCGAAGAACCCGGCTAAACAGACTTCGGATCAGACCTCATGAAACATGGCAATCGCCCAATTGTGCTGATTAGAAAGCGCAAACATAAGAAACATGAAGGAGGGCATGGTTCATGGAAAATCGCTTATGCCGACTTCATGACGGCGATGATGGCATTTTTTATGGTGATGTGGCTGCTGTCGATCGCCAGCCCACAGCAGTTGATTCAGATAGCGGAATATTTTCAGACGCCCTTAAAAGTGGCGCTGACGGGTGGACAACGCAGCAGCGACAGCAGCAGCCCTATCCCGGGTGGCGGTGACGACCCAACGAAGAAAGAGGGTGAAGTTAAGAAGGTTGTGGATATGGATGCGCAGAAACGCAAGCTGGATGAGATTCGCCTCAACCGGTTACGTGAAAAGCTCGACCAGCTGATTGAAGCCGACCCGCGCCTGAAAGCACTGCGTCCGCATTTGATCATCAACATGGTGGAAGAGGGGCTGCGTATTCAGATTATCGACAGTCAGAATCGCCCAATGTTTAAAACCGGCAGCGCAGAAGTTGAACCTTATATGCGCGACATTTTGCGCGCGATTGCCCCGGTTCTGAACGACATCCCAAACCGAATCAGTATCGCGGGGCATACGGATGATATTCAGTACGCCGGTGGTGATAAAGGCTACAGCAACTGGGAGCTCTCTGCTGACCGCGCCAATGCGTCACGTCGGGAACTGGTGATTGGCGGGCTGGATGGTGGAAAGATTCTTCGTATTGTCGGCATGGCTGACACGATGAAACTGAAAAACCGCGGGGGGGATGATGCCGTGAACCGCCGTATTAGTTTGCTGGTGTTGAACCACGATACCGAAGCCGCCATTGAAAAAGAGAATGCTGAAAGTGATGCCGTGCAGGTTAGCGATCCGGCTGCGTTTGAGAAAATTACCGAACCTTCAGCCTCCATCGGTACAGCAGCAGATAAAGCGGGTGCAGTGAAAACCGCAACCTCAGCACGGTCCGCCTCGGCAGGCGGTGCGATGAAAACGACAGCGTCTTCGCCGTCCGCCCCGGCGAACGGCACAGTGAAAACAGGCACTTCCACGCAGCCCGCGTCTTCAGCGGGTGCGGTGAAAACAGCAACGTCCGCACAACCAGCGTCTTCGACTGGTGCGGTAACAACCGTATCTCCCGCGCCGTCAGCCTTATCGACGGGTACGGTGATAACAGTAACCTCTGCACCGCCAGCGTCATCGGCTGGTGCGGTTAAAACAACCTCCGCGCCGTCAGCTTCGTCGGCTGGTGCGGTCACTACAGCAGCCCCCTCACAGCAGAGGTGATTCCCGTGAGCATGGACATCAGCGATTTTTACCAGACGTTTTTTGATGAAGCCGATGAGCTGTTAGCGGATATGGAGCAACACCTGTTGGGACTCGATCCCCAGGAACCTGACTCTGAACAGCTTAACGCCATCTTCCGCGCCGCCCACTCCATTAAAGGCGGGGCAGGAACCTTTGGTTTTACGGTTTTACAGGAAACAACCCATATCCTGGAAAACATTCTGGATGGTGCTCGTCGCGGCGAAATGCAGCTCAGCACCGACATCATCAATCTGTTTTTGGAAACTAAAGATATTATGCAGGAACAGCTCGATGCTTATAAAACCGCGCAAGAGCCTAACGCGGAAAGCTTCAAGTATATCTGTGAAGCATTACGCCAGCTGGCGTTAGAGGCTAAAGGTCTGCCGGTTGAAGCGCCGGTGGTGGTTGCCCTTGATGCACCGGTCAGTCAGGCAGAGTCCGCGCAAGCAGGCGCCGATGGCGTTCATCTGCAACTGGTCGATCTGAAAGAAAAAGACATTGATTTGATGCTGGAAGAGCTGGGTAACCTCGGCACAATCAGCGATGTCAAGAAAGGCAGCAACTCGCTTGAGTGCCACATTACGGGCGTTGGCAAAGACGATATCGTCGCCGTGCTCTGTTTTGTGATTGATGAATCCCAGATTCGCTTCCCGGAGGCGGGCGACGCAGCCCCAGCCGCGACAGCGCGCGCCGCTGAGCCTGAGGTGGCCGAAGTACAGACCGCGACCGTTACCGAATTGCCCGTTGCCGCAGCCAAACGCGAAAGCAAGCGCGTTGCCGCACCGGCGAAGACCAGCGAATCCAGCAGCATCCGTGTTGCCGTTGAGAAGGTCGATCAGCTGATTAACCTGGTGGGTGAGCTGGTGATCACGCAGTCAATGCTGGCACAGCGCTCTGGCGAACTGGATCCGGTGGCGCACGGCGAGCTGCTGAACAGCATGGGCCAGCTGGAGCGTAATGCGCGTGACCTGCAAGAGTCGGTGATGTCGATTCGTATGATGCCGATGGAATACGTATTCAGCCGCTTCCCGCGTCTGGTTCGCGATCTGGCCAGTAAACTGGGCAAAGAAGTCGAACTGACCTTACTCGGCAGCTCGACCGAACTGGATAAGAGCCTGATTGAACGCATTATCGATCCGTTAACGCACCTGGTGCGTAACAGCCTGGACCACGGCATTGAATCGCCTGATAAGCGTATTGCCGCAGGAAAAGTCGCGACGGGCAACCTGACGCTGTCCGCAGAACATCAGGGCGGCAACATCTGTATCGAAGTCTCCGATGACGGTGCGGGCCTCAACCGTGAGCGTATTCTTGCTAAAGCACTGTCATCCGGTCTACCGGTTCATGAAAACATGAGCGACGAAGAAGTCGGCATGTTGATTTTCGCGCCAGGCTTCTCCACCGCAGAACAGGTCACGGACGTGTCCGGCCGCGGCGTGGGCATGGACGTTGTGAAACGGAATATCCAGGAAATGGGTGGTCATGTCGAAATTGCCTCTAAACAGGGCAAAGGCACCACAATCCGTATCCTGCTGCCGCTGACGCTGGCCATCCTTGATGGCATGTCTGTACGCGTCGCGGATGAAGTCTTTATTCTGCCGCTGAATGCGGTGATGGAATCATTGCAGCCTCGCGCAGAAGAGTTGAAACCGCTGGCGGGTGGCGAATGTGTTCTGGAAGTCCGTGGCGAATATCTGCCGCTGGTTGAACTGTGGAACGTCTTTGATGTGAAAGATGCCAAAACAGAAGCGACACAGGGCATCGTGGTCATTTTGCAAAGCGCGGGCAAACGCTACGCCCTGTTGGTAGACCAGTTAATTGGTCAGCATCAGGTTGTTGTTAAAAACCTGGAAAGCAACTATCGCAAAGTACCAGGGATTTCAGCCGCCACCATCCTCGGCGATGGCAGCGTGGCGCTGATTGTTGACGTTTCGGCGTTGCAGTCACTTAACCGTGAAAAACGTGTGGCCGGCGCTGCCGCCTGATTGATAACGAAAGGGTAAATAACATGAGTGGAATGGCAACCGTGACAAAAATTGCTGGCGAAACCGTGGGCCAGGAGTTCCTGGTGTTCACGCTGGGTGATGAAGAGTACGGCATCGATATTCTTAAGGTTCAGGAAATTCGTGGTTACGATCAGGTAACCCGCATTGCCAACACGCCGGATTTTATTCGCGGCGTAACGAACCTGCGTGGCGTGATTGTGCCTATCATCGATTTGCGTGTGAAATTTGCACAGGCAGACGTTGAGTACAATGAGAATACGGTCGTAATCGTTCTTAATCTGGAAAACCGCGTCGTCGGTATCGTGGTTGATGGCGTGTCTGACGTGCTGTCGTTGACGCAGGAACAGATCCGTCCTTCACCTGAGTTTGCCGTGACAATGTCCACCGAGTACCTCACCGGTCTGGGTGCGCTCGGCGACCGCATGTTGATTCTGGTTGACATCGAGAAGCTGCTGAGCAGCGAAGAGATGGCGCTGGTCGATAACCTGCGTACGGCATAATCCTTCTTCACGGGTCAGTCCAGGCTGGCCCGTGAGGTTCTGTGTCTTGTGTACAGCCTGAATTAGTGTGATCCGCTTAACCCACGCATCGCTTCCACCTCTCATTTTTCCCCTGTTGTCTGTGACCTGGGCCACTAAAAAACACCCTCAGCTGATATCAATAATTACAAAAGCCCTAATTGCCGCTTTTTCACTGAAGTTGACTAAACCCTCTCTCTTTCCCGCCGATACAGCCCCTGCACTTTACTTTTTATGCTCGGGGAAAAAGATGTTAAAACGAATAAAAGTCGTGACCAGTCTTATCGCGGTACTGATGCTTTTCGGTGCCATGCAGCTGCTGTCAGGCAGCCTGTTCTGGTCAGCGCTGAATAATGATAAAGAGGCCTTTGCACTGTCACAAATTTCCACCCGGAACGTTGCGGCGATGACCGATGCCTATATGGCGCTGAACCAGTCTCGTACCACCCTCAACCGCGCAATGTTGCGCCTGCAAACCAGCCTGGCGTCTCAAATGAACGGCGGCCAGCTGGACAGCCTGACAGAGAAAGCCGTTAACGAGGCGAATAAAGGTGAGCAGTACCTGGCAGAATTTAACGCGATTCCGGAAACACCGGGCGCAGATACGGAAATGCGCGATCGACTGCAAAACGATTTTAAGGCCTATCTGACCGGTCTGCGCGGCATGATCGCCAGCCTGAAAGCGAAAGATCTGGAAGGCATGTTTAAACAAAATATTGAACAGAAGCAGCAGGCGATGCAGGCCACCTATTCCGCATGGCGCCTGAAGCAAAGCGAACTGTCCGCACACGGCGCAGAGCAGAATCAACAGGCCTTCACGCAGATGATGTGGATGCTCGGCATGGTGGGCGTGCTGGTGATTGTGGTTATTCTGGGCTGCTGGTTTGGACTGCGTCAGCTCTTGATTCAACCGCTTCAACGTCTGCTGGTGGATATTCGCACCATTGCTTCTGGCGACCTGACGCAACCCATTCTGGTGGAAGGCCGCAATGAGATGAGCCAACTGGCCGCCGGCATCCATGAGATGCAGCATTCGTTGGTATCGACCGTGGGTGAGGTTCGCAGTGGGTGTGATGCCATTTTCACCGGCGCCAGTGAAATCGCGGCCGGGAATAACGATCTGTCTGCGCGTACGGAAGAGCAGGCAGCTTCGCTTGAACAAACGGCAGCCAGCATGGAGCAGTTAACGGCGACGGTAAAACAGAACGCAGATAACGCACGTCAGGCTTCTCAACTGGCACAAACCGCATCCGAAACCGCGCTGCAGGGCGGTAAAGTGGTGGATGGCGTGGTGACCACCATGCAGGAAATTGCCGGCAGTTCGAAGAAAATCGCAGACATTATCAGCGTTATCGACGGCATTGCTTTCCAGACCAATATTCTGGCGCTTAACGCTGCCGTAGAAGCGGCGCGTGCCGGTGAGCAGGGCCGTGGCTTTGCCGTGGTGGCGGGTGAAGTCCGCAGTCTGGCACAGCGCAGTGCTCAGGCAGCAAAAGAGATCAAAGGGTTAATCGAAGATTCAGTGGCACGCGTTAACAGCGGCTCGCTTCAGGTTGAAAGCGCGGGCAGCACTATGAATAACATCGTGGGCGCGGTAACACGCGTGACCGATATCATGGGCGAAATCGCTTCTGCATCTGACGAGCAAAGTCGCGGCATCGATCAGGTGGGCCAGGCCGTAACAGAAATGGATCGTGTGACACAGCAGAACGCCTCGCTGGTCGAAGAGTCAGCCGCCGCGGCCGCCGCGCTGGAGCAACAGGCCAGCGCCCTGTCCCAGGCCGTATCCGTCTTTAAAATCTCGCGCGTTTAAGTTTTCCCAACCTCTTTTTACGGCCAGCGTGAACCTGTCTTCACGCTGGCCGTAAAGTTCCGCACGTCCGGGCCGATAAACAGAATCGAATTGCTAATGAATGAGGTTTCTATGTTTAGTCGAGTACGTGTTGTCTCCGGTCTTCTCTGTGTATTGGCACTGTTCGCGCTACTGCAAATTTTTTCGGGTGGCGTGTTCTATAAGACGGTGACAGAAGATAAAGAAAATTTTGCCTATAACCAACGTCTGAGTACGCTTCAACGCGCCATGGGCACCTCTTGGGTCGCACTGGTACAGGCGCGAAATACCTTAAACCGCGCCGGGATCCGTTATTTGCAGGATGGGCAAATGGCCGGCTCAGGTGCCACCGTTAAAGAGCTGGTGGCGCTGGCAGATAGTGAATTAAAGCGTGCGGAAGAAGGCTATGCCATGTTCAATGCCAATCTTTCTGAGAAAGGCAAAACTGCAGAAAACGTACTGACGCTGCAGGCAAACTATAAGCAATTCCATGACGGACTCGCGGAACTGATCGTATTTCTTGGCAACGGTAACTTTAAAGGGTTTGTAGACCAGCCGACGCAGAGCTATCAGGACAAATTCCAGAAAGACTACGATGCCTGGCTAAACTACAACCTTCAACTCAGTCAGCAGGGCGTGGATGCCAACAATGCCGCCTATCAACGCATGATTATGCTGGTTGTAGGGACGCTGTTGGTCACGCTGTTGGTGATTGTGCTGGTCTGGAACCTGATGCGCAGCCTGCTTATTCGACCGCTCAAAGAGAGCATTGAACATATTCAGCACATCGCAGGCGGCGATCTCACGCAGCCCATCAACATTAGCGTACGTAATGAAATTGGCGATCTGCTGACCTCGCTGCAGGACATGCAACGTTCTCTGGTGCGCACCGTCAGCACCGTGCGAGACGGCGCAGATGCAATTTATACCGGGGCCAGCGAAATCGCCGTCGGTAATAACGATCTTTCTTCCCGAACCGAACAGCAGGCGGCATCGCTGGAGCAAACGGCGGCCAGCATGGAAGAACTTACCGCGACCGTAAAACAAAATGCGGAAAATGCCCGTCAGGCTTCAAAGCTGGCGCTTAATGCCTCTGAAACCGCGCAGCAGGGTGGCAAAGTCGTTGATGGCGTGGTCACGACCATGAAAGAAATTGCCGGCAGCTCACGGAAAATTGCGGACATTATCAGCGTCATTGATGGTATCGCTTTCCAGACCAACATCCTGGCGTTGAACGCAGCGGTTGAAGCCGCGCGAGCTGGCGAACAGGGACGAGGCTTTGCCGTGGTAGCCGGTGAGGTTCGTAACCTGGCCCAGCGCAGCGCACAGGCGGCAAAAGAGATTAAAGGCCTGATTGAAGACTCCGTTGGTCGCGTTAACACCGGCTCAGTGCTGGTTGAGAGCGCGGGCGATACCATGAATGAGATCGTCAGTGCGGTGACGCGCGTGACCGACATCATGGGTGAAATTGCCTCTGCATCCGACGAACAGAGCCGTGGTATTGACCAGGTCGGTCAGGCAGTGACGGAGATGGATCGCGTAACACAACAGAACGCCTCGCTGGTGGAAGAGTCTGCTGCAGCCGCTGCGGCGCTGGAAGATCAGGCCAGTAACTTAAAACAAGCGGTTTCTGCCTTCAATATTGGTAAAGAAATTGTCACGCAGGCCGTTAACAAGACTACGGCGGCAAAAAATTTACGTTTAGAAAGTCCGTCAGAAGGCATTCGCCAGCCATCACCGCGCGGTGATGAGAACTGGGAAACCTTTTAATTGCCTGGATGGCCCAGCCGCTGAGACGCGGTTGGGCGTAGCAGCAGATGTTCAACAGGTTTAGTTCAGGCCAGGTGCAAAGATGAAGAAATCGACGTTATTAGATCAACCGGAAGCGACGACGCTGCTGTCACAAATGGTGCAGCGTCTGCCCCTGTCCGATACCCATTTTCGCCGTATCAGCCAGCTCATCTATCAGCGTGCGGGTATCGTGCTGGCCGATCACAAGCGCGAGATGGTTTACAACCGTCTGGTTCGTCGTCTGCGCACGCTGAATATCGATGATTTTGGTCGCTATCTGGCCCTGCTGGAAAATGATCCAAACAGTGCTGAGTGGCAGGCGTTTATTAATGCGTTAACCACTAACCTGACAGCGTTTTTCCGCGAGGCGCATCATTTTCCAATCCTTGCGGAGCATGCACGTAAACGTCAGGGAAATTTTAGCGTCTGGAGTACGGCAGCGTCCACCGGCGAAGAACCTTACTCTATCGCGATTACGTTGGCTGAAACCTTAGGCATGGGACCGGGTAAATTCCAGGTACATGCCAGCGATATCGATACCCAGGTTTTGGAGAAAGCCGTGGCGGGCGTTTACCGCCAGGAAGAGCTGCGTACGCTGTCGCCCGCGCAGTTACAGCGTTTCTTTTTACGCGGTACAGGTCCACATGCTGGCATGGTTCGTGTCCGTTCCGAACTGGCGAACATGGTGAACTATACCCAGCTTAACCTGCTGGCAAATGACTGGGCCTTACCGGGACCGTTCGATGCGATCTTCTGCCGCAACGTAATGATCTATTTCGATAAAGAAACACAAGAAAAAATTCTACGTCGTTTTGTTCCTCTGCTTAAGCCCGGCGGCATTCTCTTTGCCGGACACTCAGAGAACTTCAGCCAGATTAGTAAAGAGTTTTGGCTGCGTGGGCAAACCGTGTATGGACTGACGAAGGAAAGATGATGAGCAAAATTACCGTGATGTGCGTAGACGACTCTGCGCTGATGCGGCAACTGATGACCGAAATCATCAACAGTCATCCTGATATGGAAATGGTGGCTACGGCCCCGGATCCGTTAGTGGCACGCGATCTGATTAAACAGTTTAATCCGCAGGTGTTAACGCTGGATGTTGAAATGCCGCGCATGGACGGCCTGGACTTTCTTGAAAAACTGATGCGTTTACGGCCCATGCCCGTGGTCATGGTGTCATCCCTGACCGGACAGGGCTCAGAAATCACGCTGCGCGCGCTGGAGTTAGGTGCGATCGATTTCGTGACGAAGCCGCAGCTAGGCATTCGTGAAGGCATGCTGGCCTACAGCCAGATGATTGGCGACAAAATTCGCGCGGCGGCCCGGGCGCGCCTGCATGTTCGTAACGTTATGCCCGCGCCGGTCACGCTGAAAGCCGGCCCGTTGCTGAGTAGTGAAAAGTTGATTGCCATTGGTTCATCAACCGGTGGCACAGAGGCGATTCGCCACGTTTTACAGCCGTTACCGGCCACCAGTCCGGCACTGCTGATTACGCAACATATGCCACCGGGCTTTACCCGATCTTTTGCCGAGCGGCTGAACAAGCTGTGTCAGATCACGGTGAAAGAAGCGGAAGATGGCGAGCGTATTCTTCCCGGCCATGCCTACATTGCGCCTGGCGCAATGCACATGGAACTGGGGCGCAGCGGAGCGAACTACGTGGTGAAGCTGAATGAAGGCCCCCCGGTTAACCGGCATAAACCTTCAGTGGATGTCTTGTTTAAATCGGTTGCGATTAACGCCGGGCGTAATGCCGTCGGCGTCATCCTGACCGGTATGGGTAACGATGGGGCAGCAGGCATGCTGGAAATGCATCGTGCCGGCGCCTGGACCATCGCGCAAAATGAAGCAAGTTGTGTCGTTTTTGGCATGCCACGCGAGGCGATAGCCAGCGGCGGCGTGAGCGAAGTAGTAGATTTAAGCAACATCAGCCAGCACATGCTGGCGAAAATTAGCGCCGGACAGGCATTGCGTATATAACCAGGCCCGTCCTGCCGGGCGAGATAACACAGGAGTAGATATGGCTGATAAAAACATGCGCTTTTTGGTAGTGGACGACTTCAATACGATGCGTCGTATTGTACGTAACCTGCTGAAAGAGCTTGGTTTCAATAACGTAGAAGAAGCGGAAGACGGCGTTGATGCGCTAGGCAAACTGAAAGCAGGTGGTTTCGATTTCGTTATCTCTGACTGGAATATGCCAAATATGGATGGCCTGCAACTGCTGCAGACTATTCGTGCCGATGCTGCCATGGCGAGCCTGCCAGTTTTAATGGTGACGGCAGAAGCGAAGAAAGAAAACATTATTGCTGCCGCTCAGGCGGGTGCAAGCGGCTATGTAGTCAAGCCGTTTACTGCAGCCACGCTTGAAGAAAAGCTGGGCAAAATTTTCGAAAAACTGGGTATGTAAGGAGATGTGATGAGCGACCTTCCGAAATCAGCTGAGCAAGCCGCGGCACACGATATCATTTCCCGCATCGGTTCACTGACCCGCATGCTGCGTGACAGTCTGCGTGAGCTGGGGCTGGATCAGGCCATTGCAGAAGCTGCTGAAGCCATTCCTGACGCCCGCGACCGTCTGGACTATGTAGTGCAAAAGACCGCTCAGGCGGCCGACAGGGCGCTGAACAGCGTCGAAGCAGCGCAACCGCACCAGGACAAAATGGAAGCGGGCGCGATTGCGCTGAAAGGACGCTGGGATGCGTGGTTTGAAAATCCAATTGAACTTGCCGACGCGCGGGAGCTGGTGACGGATACGCGTGAGTATTTAGGGGAAGTGCCTACGCACACCTCTTTTACTAACAAGCAGTTGCTCGACATCATGATGGCGCAGGATTTCCAGGACCTTACTGGTCAGGTCATCAAGCGCATGATGGATGTGATCCAGGAAATCGAGCGCCAGCTGTTGATGGTGCTGCTGGAAAACATGCCAGAAGTGAGCGCCGAGAAACGTCAGGTTGGCACCACGCTGCTTAACGGACCTCAGGTCAATGCCGCTGCGCCAGGCGTCGTAGCGAATCAGGACCAGGTTGATGACCTGCTGGACAGCCTGGGTTTCTAACCGCGAGTCTGTCTGGTCATCGCCGATCCGTTAACGGTTGGCGATTGCCGCCCCTTCTAAGATGGCCTGTTTCTGACAGGCCACTTCTCTTTTCTCTTTTGCCATCCGTGAAAGAGCGCGCATTTTTCACGTTTTATCCACGCTTTAACCAAACCCAAATTTGGCATTCTATGCTCAGAATTCCTGCCAACCGAGGTTTGTGGTGTCAGAAAATAGCGACGAAGAAAAAACAGAATCGCCCACGGCCCACCGACTTGAGAAAGCACGTGAAGAAGGCCAGATTCCGCGTTCGCGCGAGTTGACCTCATTACTGATGCTGTTAGCCGGCATCATGATTTTATGGGTCGGCGGTGCCATGATGGCCCACCGGCTGGCCGCGATGGTGTCAACCGGATTACGATTTGACCATGCCATGGTGACCGATGACAAAATCATCATTGCGCATGTGGGCAATCTGATTATGCAGGCCATTGCGGCGCTGCTCCCGCTGCTGGGCGGGCTGGTTCTGGTCGCGATTGCCTCGCCAATGCTGCTGGGCGGCGTGGTGATCAGTGGAAAATCCATTAAGGTCGATTTTGGCAAACTGAACCCGCTGTCTGGTTTAAAGCGTATGTTTGCCGCTCAGGCCTGGACCGAACTGTTTAAAGGCATCCTGAAGACTATTCTGGTCGGTTGTGTTGCAGGCTGGTACGTCTGGAGCCACTGGCCCGATATGCTGCGTCTGATTGCCGAATCACCGACAACGGCACTGATTCACGGCATGGATATGATTGCCATCTGCTGCTCGCTGGTCATGCTCGGGTTGATCCCCATGGTGGGCTATGACGTTTTCTGGCAACTGTACAGCCATTTTAAAAAGCTGCGCATGTCGCGTCAGGAAATTCGTGATGAACATAAACAGCAAGAGGGTGATCCGCACGTGAAAGGGCGCATCCGCCAGCAGATGCGCGCAGCCGCCCGACGTCGCATGATGGCCGATGTTCCCAAAGCCGATGTTATCGTCACCAACCCAACGCACTACTCGGTTGCCTTGCAATATAACGAGAAAAAGATGAGCGCGCCGAAGGTCATCGCCAAGGGCGCAGGGGATATTGCCTTACGCATTCGTGAACTGGGCGCGGAACACCGTATTCCGGTTCTGGAAGCGCCGCCACTGGCGCGTGCGCTGTACCGACATACTGAAATTGGACAACACATTCCGGGTGCGCTCTATGGCGCCGTCGCGGAAGTGCTGGCCTGGGTCTGGCAGCTACGTCGCTGGAAGCGCGAAGGTGGCCTGATCCCGGTAAAACCTAAAGACCTGCCGGTCCCGGCAGAGATGGACTTTGCAGGAGAGAACACAAACGATGGCTAATCTGGCCGCTAAATTACGCCTACCGGGCAACTTCAAAGATATGCAGTGGCAGGTGCTTGCTGGCCCGGTACTGATCATCATGATTTTATCGATGATGGTTCTGCCGTTACCGCCATTCATCCTTGATCTGTTGTTCACCTTCAACATCGCCTTGTCGATCATGGTGCTGCTGGTGGCGATGTTTACCCAGCGCACGCTGGAGTTTGCGGCGTTTCCAACCATCCTGCTGTTTTCGACCTTGCTGCGCCTGGCGCTTAACGTTGCCTCAACCCGTATCATTTTACTGGACGGCCACACCGGGGCCGCCGCCGCCGGACGGGTGGTGGAAGCCTTTGGCCACTTCCTGGTCGGGGGCAACTTTGCCATCGGTATTGTGGTGTTTATCATCCTGGTGATTATCAACTTTATGGTTATCACCAAAGGTGCCGGCCGTATCGCTGAAGTGGGCGCGCGCTTTGTTCTTGACGGGATGCCCGGTAAGCAGATGGCCATCGACGCCGACCTGAATGCCGGTCTGATCGGTGAAGATGAAGCGAAACGCCGCCGTGCTGAAGTCACCCAGGAAGCCGACTTCTACGGTTCAATGGACGGTGCCAGTAAGTTCGTACGTGGTGATGCCATCGCCGGCATTTTGATCATGGTAATCAACGTGATTGGCGGGCTGTTGGTCGGTATCGTGCAGCACGGCATGGATGCAGGACATGCGGCAGAAACCTATACGTTGCTGACTATCGGTGATGGTCTGGTTGCTCAGATCCCGGCGCTGGTTATCTCGACTGCGGCGGGTGTTATTGTGACGCGCGTGGCAACCGATCAGGACGTCGGCGAGCAGATGGTTGGCCAGCTGTTTAAAGATCCTCGCGTACTGATGCTGAGCGGCGGCGTAATCGGTTTGCTGGGCCTGGTGCCGGGCATGCCGAACTTCGTTTTCCTGCTGTTTACGGCGGCCTTACTGGGGCTGGCATGGTGGTTACGTGGCCGCGAAATGCAGCCGAAAAAGAGTGTCGAATCACCCAGCAGCCTCACCAAATCTATGGAAACACCCGCATCGGCCGAAGCGTCCTGGACCGATGTTCAGCTGGAAGATACCCTGGGAATGGAAGTGGGCTATCGCCTGATTCCGATGGTCGATCATAATCAAAACGGTGAACTGCTGGGGCGTATCCGCAGTATCCGTAAGAAGGTGGCGCAGGACGTCGGCTTCCTGCCACCGGTGGTGCATATCCGTGACAATATGGAATTACCGCCGGCCCGCTATCGCATTTTGATGAAGGGCGTAGAAATTGGCAGTGGTGACGCGTATCCGGGGCGCTGGATGGCGATTAACCCCGGCACCGCAGCGGGCACCTTGCCGGGTGAAGCCACCGTCGATCCGGCGTTTGGCCTGGCGGCCGTGTGGATTGATGGCGCGCTGAAAGAGCAGGCCCAGATCCAGGGCTTTACCGTGGTCGAAGCCAGTACGGTGGTGGCAACCCATCTTAATCATCTGATTGGTCAGTATGCCAGCGAGCTGTTTGGTCGCCAGGAGGCGCAACAGCTGCTGGATCGCGTCTCGTCTGAAATGCCTAAACTGACTGAAGATCTGGTGCCGGGCGTCATTACCCTGACAACCCTGCATAAAGTGCTGCAAAACCTGCTGGTGGAGCGCGTCTCTATTCGCGACATGCGCACCATCATTGAAACGCTGGCAGAGCACGCGCCGGTTCAAAGCGATCCGCAGGAGTTGACCAGCGTGGTGCGTGTCGCGTTGGGTCGTGCAATCACCCAACAATGGTTCCCGGGCAACGGTGAAGTTCAGGTTATTGGCCTGGATGCTACGCTGGAACGCCTGTTACTGCAGGCTCTGCAGGGCGGTGGTGGACTGGAGCCGGGGCTTGCCGATCGTCTGCTGGCCCAGACGCAGGAAGCCTTACAGCGTCAGGAGATGATGGGCGCGCCGCCGGTCTTACTGGTAAACCATCCATTACGTGCGTTACTGGCGCGCTTCCTGCGTCGCAACATGCCGCAGCTGGTGGTGCTGTCCAACATGGAATTAAGCGACAATCGTCAGATTCGCATGACCGCCACCATCGGAGGCAAACAATGAGATCGATGATGCTGTTTGCACTGCTCCTGCCGCTGTCTGCCCAGGCCGCTGACGGCGCCTGGAGCGCCAGCGCGGCGGGCCCGCTGATGGCCAATCGCGGTAGCTGGCAATCCTCACAGCCCTTAACGCCGCCGGGCGACGTAAAAGGGGCAATGACCGTGGTGAACTGGCGCTATCAGCTCACCCGGCCTGCGCCATCGGGCCTGCAGGTCCGGCTTTGTGCGGCGCAGCGCTGTACCGAACTGGACGGTGCCAACGGCGCGACGCGGGGTCTGACCGGCGTGACCGCGGATGAAACATTGCATATGGTGTTTGGTTTCGCTGGAAGCGGCAGCTTACCGCCCGGGCTGAAAGTGGTCAGTACAGACGTGACGGTTAATTACCAGTAAGCCTGATTATTTCATTGTTAAGACAGACCGGCAGCGATCGTGCAGGCGTGCACGATCGCTGCCGGTCTGCATAATGAAGTCATTTTCGCATTAAATCAGTCTGTGCTTCGCAGCAAAAAACGAGAGATCAACCCGCCAGCCACACCGCCCACCATCGGCACCAGCCAGAACACCCACAGCTGCTGCAAGGCCCAGGTTCCCTGGAACAGCGCCATCGCCGTACTGCGCGCCGGGTTTACCGACGTATTGGTCACGGGGATGCTAATTAAATGAATGAGCGTTAAGGCCAGGCCAATGGCGATGGGCGCGAAACCCGCAGGCGCGCGTTTATCGGTCGCCCCCTGAATAATGATCAGGAAAAAGGCGCTGAGTACCAGTTCAGTGACCACTGCGGCACAAAGGCTGTAGCCCCCGGGGGAGTGTTCGCCAAAGCCGTTAGCCGCGAACCCGCTGGTGGTGGCATCAAAATCAGACTGACCACTTGCAATCACATACAGCACGGCCGCCGCCGCGATACCGCCCGCGACCTGCATAATGATATAGGGCAAAATGGCCTGATATCCGATACGGCCGCCCGCCCATAAACCCAGCGTGACGGCAGGATTAAAATGGCCGCCCGAAAGATGACCCACAGCAAAAGCCATCGTCAGCACGGCAAGGCCGAAAGCCAGAGCCACTCCGGCAAAGCCAATCCCGGTTTGCGGAAAGGTTGCCGCCAGCAGGGCGCTTCCACAACCCGCCAAGACTAACCAGAATGTGCCGATGAATTCGGCAAACGCTTTTTTAATCATCAACTTTGTTTCCTTTCTCGTTAACAGGTCAAGACCTGATGAAATGCGGGCTTATAGTAGAGCGCGCGCATAAGAAAGGAATAACCCCATGATCTTACGCAGATAAACAGGACATTATGGCTGCATGGGCCAGTTTGTCCGTTGCTATGCATCATGATGTCTGGTTTTCAGGCGATAGCGGGCCGATTCATATCGTGGGCAGAGCAGGCGGCGAAAACAACGGTCGCGGAAATCATGACGCGGCGGCGGGGAAGGCAGCGAAGGCAGGCGCCGGGCCACGGTGGGCACTCAGCGCCTGAAGAGGTTACATGCGATCGACGGTTTTGATACCCAGCGTGTCCAGCCCCAGTTTCAGGGTTTTGGCGGTCAGGGCAGCAATCTGTAACCGGCTCTGACGGGTCGCTTCATCTTCGGCCGCCAGAATCGGGCAATGCTCGTAGAAGCCGGAGAACAGGCCAGCCACGTCATAGAGGTACGCACACATCACATGCGGCGTGCCGTCACGGGCAACCTGAGTAATGACTTCTTCAAACTGCAGTAGGCGTGTAGCCAGCAGGGCTTCACGATCGTCCGTCAGGGTGATGTCGGCCTGAATCGCGTCGGCTTCAATACCGGCCTTACGGAATACCGACAGGACACGCGTGTAAGCGTACTGCATATAAGGCGCGGTGTTACCTTCAAACGCCAGCATGTTGTCCCAGTCAAAGATATAATCCGTGGTGCGGCTCTTTGACAGATCGGCATATTTTACAGCGCTGACGCCGACGACTTCCGCAAGTGCACGCCGCTCTTCTTCGCTCATCTCCGGGTTTTTTTCGCTGACCAGCGAGTAAGCACGATCGTAAGCTTCATCCAGTAGATCCGAAAGTTTGATGGTGCCGCCGCTGCGGGTCTTAAACGGACGACCGTCTTTACCCAGCATCATGCCAAATGCATGGTGCTCAAGCGGCACAGATTCAGGCACATAACCGGCTTTACGCACGATGGTCCACGCCTGCTGTAAATGCTGATGCTGGCGCGAGTCGATGTAATAAATCACCCGATCGGCATGCAGCGTTTCGTAGCGGTATTTGGCGCAGGCAATATCGGTAGTGGTGTAAAGATAGCCGCCGTCTTTCTTCTGAATGATGACGCCCATAGGCTCACCTTCTTTATTCTGGTATTCATCCAGAAAGACCACGGTCGCACCTTCGCTCTCAACGGCTAACCCTTTCGCTTTGAGGTCGGCAACAATACCCGGCAGCATGTCGTTGTAAAGGCTCTCGCCCATGACATCTTTGCGGGTCAGCGTGACGTTAAGGCGGTCATAGATATGCTGGTTCTGGCTCATGGTGATATCAACCAGCTTTTTCCACATCTGACGGCAGTAGTCATCGCCGCCTTGTAACTTCACCACGTAGCGACGTGCGCGCTCAGCAAATTCCGGATCTTCATCGTAGGTGCGCTTGGCTTCACGGTAAAACCCTTCTAAGTCAGCCAGCGCCATTTCGGCATGGTTTTCGTTCTGCTGTTTCTCAAGGAAAGCTATCAGCATACCGAACTGCGTTCCCCAGTCGCCAACGTGGTTGGCACGGATGACGTTATGGCCCAGAAACGCCAGAGTGCGGACAGCGGCATCACCAATAATGGTGGAGCGGACGTGGCCGACGTGCATTTCTTTCGCGACGTTCGGGGCAGAGTAATCCACGACGATAGTCTGAGGTTCAACGCAGGCAACGCCGAGTCGCGGATGCTGAAGGGCATTCCTGGCATGTTCTGCCAGCCAGCCACGATCGAGAAAGATGTTAATAAACCCGGGTCCGGCAATCTCAACCTTGCTGGCAATACCGGTAAGATCCAGATGTTGAATAACAGTTTCAGCTAATTGTCGCGGCGCCTGGCCCAGTTTTTTAGCCACGGCCATGATGCCGTTTGCCTGATAATCACCAAACTGAACTTTGGCCGACTGGCGAACCTGAGGTTCGCAATCGGAGGGAGCACCAGCCAGCACCATAGCCTGACTGACTTTTGCGGAAAGAAGCGCCTGAATATTCACCGGGTTACCTTACATATGCTAAGAAAAGCACGCTGACAGCGCAGCGCGCTTCATCCTCATTCTGCCGGAGGCGATAACCAGAGTAATCACCAGGCAGAACGGAAAAAAATGAGGGGAAAAGTATACGTGAATTGTCAGCTTGAGTCAGTAACTGGATAAACGCGGAGAAACAGAGCTGAGAATGTTTCCCAAAGGATTAGCGGCGGCGCGCGCGGCGCGCATTTTTAACGCTTTTGTCATCTCGCACCTTCCAGTGGCGCGCAAGGGCAAATCCCATCAGTGCGATCAATGTTGCCACTACGATGAGCATAGTCATAAAAACTTTCCTTATAATGGTATTGATGCAAATTTATAAGAAAGGTGACGCGGCTGCAATCGTGTTGGCGGTAAATGGGAATTGTCTTATGGCATTAATTAACGTCAATTTAAACAGATGGTTAGGTGGTTTTTGTCAACTTAAGGGTGGATCTAAAAAGAAGATAAGTCTGAATTGAAAGCGTAATTTATCTGCTTTAATGGAAAAGAATCACGTAAATAAGATGAATCTCACCATTATGTCGTTTAGGATTTAATGCTAACAATGAGTTACGATATTTAAGTCTGTAAATTTTAGAGGGGCAGAGGCAACCGTGAGCACCACCTTTCCATCAGAACTGGACGATTTACGCGAAGATTTGGCCGCTTTCGAACAACGGTTACAAAGTTTTTCACAGCGACTCGGATTAGATAATGCCGGACTCGATGTCGATCATGTCGCGGTTCGCTGTCACCAAAACACCACCGCCGAACGTTGGCAGCAGGGTCTGGCGAAAATGGGCCAGCAATTTTCGGCAGCGATGATCAATGGTCGTCCTGTCTGCCTGTTCAAACTGCATCAGCCGCTCCAGATTGCCGGCTGGCATATCGACGTGGTGGAGTTACCCTGGCCCGGCGAGAAACGCTATCGCCATGAAGGCTGGGAGCATGTGGAAGTGGTATTAAGGGGCGAGCCAGAAACGCTTGGGATGCGGGCAATGGCGTTGCTGTCCGACCATGCACTGTCCCAACCCGGTATTTCGTTCAAGACCAGCTCGCCAAAAGGGGAAAATGAACGTTTGCCTAATCCTACCCTCGCAGTAACCGACGGGGAAACCACGATAAAGTTTCACCCGTGGAGCCTGGAAGAGATCGTGGCCAGTGAGCAGTCTTAACCCAGGGCGTCAACCGCGCGTTTAAGCCGCTTTGCCGCTTCTTCCAGCAGCGCGCGTGGGCAACCGAAGTTGATACGCACGAAACGATCATCGCCAAAATCGCGACCCGGTGAGAAACCCAGCCCGTACTTTTCAAAATAGAGTGCCGGGCTGGCAACCGGCAATGCGCTGGCATCAATCCAGCCGAGATAGCTGCCTTCTGGTGACACCATCGAGAGTCCGGGGAGCGCATTGACCTGTTCAACCAGCCAGTCACGATTACCGCGCAGATAGTCCAGCTGTGCATCAAGCCAGTCATCATTGTCGCGCCAGGCAACCTCTGCGGCCACCAGTGCCAGAATATCAACCGAGGGAACGATGCCCTGGCGGACGGCGTTGAAACGTTCACGCAGTGCCGGGTCAGGGATGATGGCGACGGATGCGCCCAGGCCTGCGATGTTAAAGGTTTTCGAGGGCGAAAGCAGCGTGACGCTGCGCCGCGCGGCATCGTCGCTCAGGGAGGCGAACGGGATGTGCTGCAGGCCCTGTGTTAACAGCAGGTCGCAATGGATTTCGTCAGAACAGACAATCAGGTCGTGCTGCTGAGCAAACGCCAGCTGGGCCTCCAGCTCTTCCCGGCGATAAACCGTACCGCCAGGATTCTGGGGATTACACAGCATCAACAGCTTTTTGTCCTGCATTTTCCCTTCGGCCGCGCTCAGGTCCATGACCCAGCGCCCGTCCTGTAATATTAATGGCAGACTCAGTTGGTCGCGTTCCGCCAGTTTAGCGGCAGAGCGAAAAGGGGGATAAATCGGTAAGGGTGCCACGGTACCTTGCGGTGGCTGAGTAAAGGCGCGGACCGACAGATTTAAGCCGCAGACAACGCCGGGCAAGACAACAACCCATTCAGGATCGACCTGCCAGTGATAACGTGATGCACAGCGGGCGATAAGGGCCGCAATCAACCCCTGGGGCTTATCGCCATAGCCGAAAACGCCGTGGTCAACGCGGGCTTTAATGGCTTCAATGATACGCTCAGGCGATCGGAAATCCGTATCGGCGACCCACAGTGGCAGAATATCCTGACCCGCATATTTGTGCCATTTAAGACTATCACTGTGACGGCGGTCTATCCGTTGGTCAAAATTGAATGTCATAGTTAGTTTTCCACGTAAACTGTTCTAAGGGATAAGCGTACCTGACGAATTTGGCGTGAACAGGAAGCCATGTAAAGGAGAAGACAATGACGACACTGGAAATTTGTTGCTATGGGGTGGATTGTGCATTAACCGCCCAGCAGGCGGGAGCCGATCGCATAGAGCTTTGCGCCGCGCCGCGTGAAGGCGGGCTGACGCCTTCTGCAGGCATGCTGGAGGTCGCCCGTCGTGACATTTCAGTTCCGGTGCATCCTATTGTTCGCCCTCGCGGTGGCGACTTTTGCTATTCCAGCCGTGAATTTGAAACGATGAAGTCAGACGTGGCGCGTATCCGTGAGCTGGGTTTTCCCGGCATCGTTCTGGGCATGCTGGATGAAGATGCCAATATCCATGCCAGTCAGATGCGACAAATCATGGCCCTGTGCGACGGGATGGCGGTGACTTTTCACCGCGCCTTCGATCTGTGCCATCGGCCCAAGCGTTCGCTTGATGTGCTGACGGATTTTGGCGTCAGGCGCATCCTGACATCTGGCCAGCAACAAAGCGCGGAAAACGGAATTGCATTATTGAGGGAACTTAATGAATACAGCGCAGGTCCAATCATTATGGCCGGTGCTGGCGTTCGCCTCAGCAACCTGCAAAAGTTTCTGGATGCGGATATTCGCGAGGTACACAGCTCGGCCAGCCACCTTGTGGCATCCCCGATGCGCTACCGTAAAGTGGGTGTTTCCATGTGTTCCGAAGCCGAAATTGATGAGTTCAGCCGCAACTGCGTCGATGGCGATGTCGTTGAGGCAATGAAAAGTGTGATGCAAATGAATACCGCCCGGGTGGCTTGACTTATGACCAGTTTTGCCGCGCAGCACGCCGATTGATGACGTGATGTTTGCAAGTACCAAACCCCAGTAAATTTGCTGGGGTATTTTTTGCCCAAAATTCCTTCAGCGCCCTTTATCGTCGTGCCCGCGAGGCTGAATTCAGTCGCTGCTGGCGCTGAGAGAAGAATTCCGCTTTCCATCATCCGTCGGTTCCTGCTATTTAGGGTAAACCGTTTACGACATTGACGTCCGAGGTGCACACCATGCGATGCGTTCTGCTGTCCGCTGTGATTACGTTATTCTCCTTTCCCACCGCCTGGGCCGCAGCCTCATGTCAGCCATACAGTAAAGCGGTGACCAACAGCAATAACTGGATCCTGCTGGGCGGCAGTGCCAAAGGTCAGGTGCGTCAGGTGATCGCCGGCGAGTTTGGTAAAGACGTCAACTCACAGAAACGGGTACTGGGGCAGTTTGATCGCTGTGGCGATCTGCTGGTGGCGGACATCAGCTATGACAAAAATGAGCGTAACGTCATCCTGAGCATGGAACAGCACCTGGTTCGGGTTCAGGACGGCTGGGTTGCGGAATATGCCTATCTGGTTAAAGTCATCAAGCAGGGCAGTGAAGTGGTGGTCGATAACCGTCAGGGCACCATTCAGTGGCAGAAGGGCAAAAACGGCAACATCATCAGCGCATCGGATAAATTTATCAGCATGGGTAAAGACGGGTTTACGGATACGACTTACCGTTATGATAAACGTTTCCACTTACTAAAAAGTATTGCGCGAGGTACCGATCCCGTCAGCAACGGGGAATACCGTTATGAGTGGAATCCACAAGGTCTGGTCACCCGTTCGACCTCTGCCCGCCGCAAAGATACCTACACCTATGATAACCAGTGGCGGGAACGGCGCCTGAATGGCACCGCAACGACAGACGTCAGCACATTGCGCACCGTGGATGAATGCCAGTTCTGGGATGAGAAGGGCAACTGCACGCTGAGTTATCTGAATGAAACGGAAGTGTTCGAGAAAGGGACGATTCAACGCCACCTCAGCGCAGTCTATAAATACCAGTACTGGGATAAACCCGCTGAGGTGACGGAATAGCCGTTATTTTACCGTTTGACTGAACGCATCCAGCCCCAGCAGCGCATGGGCAATTTGCTCCGGTGCCAGGTTGGGGTTAAGGTTTTTCAGCGTATCGCCTTCACTGTTTGCCAGTGCGCCTATTTTCACCAGATTTTCCCAGCTTTCGCCCTCCAGATGCATCTCTTTCAGGGTGGTGGGCATCTTGATCGAGCGATAGAAACGGATGTAGCGTGCGATCTCCTCGTCCGGACGCTGCTCCAGCACCATCTGGGTTAAGGTACCGTAGGCCACTTTCTCGCCGTGGGTGAGATGATGGATATCGCCTTCAATAGCAGTAAAACCATTGTGAATGGCGTGCGCAGCTGCCAGGCCGGCATTTTCGAATCCCAGGCCCGACAGCAAGGTATTCGCTTCCACCACCGCTTCCACCGCCGGCGTCACGCGTTTTTCCGAAACGGCAACATAGGCACTGTAACCCCAGGTCAGCAGGGTTTCCTCACAGGCACGGGCGATGGCTAGCCCGGCAATGGTCGGATCGCCATTGACCATCGATTTGGCATGGCTGCGGGCTACCGCCTGGGCTTCCACCCAGGTTGCGAGGCCATCCGCAATGCCCGAGGCAAACAGGCGGGCAGGCGCAGCGGCACAGACGGCGGTATCCACCAGCACCAGATCGGGGTTCTTATTGTAGAAGCGATAGCTCTCAAACACGCCGCTGTCAGAATAGATAACGGAGAGTGCGCTACAGGGCGCATCGGTAGAGGCAATCGTGGGAACGATCACCACCGGTTGTTGGATCTCATCAGCCACTGCCTTAACGGTATCCAGCGTTTTACCGCCGCCCAGCCCGATGACCACGTTGCAGTTCTGCTGTTGCGCCTGCTGGCTCAACCGGGTGATTTCATTACTGGACGCCTCGCCATTGAACTGCTGGCGCACCACGTTCACGCCCGCCTTTGTGAGCGTGGCCTGAGCCCGTTCACCGATCAGTCCCCAGACGACATCGTCCGCGACCACAAAAGCCTGAGTACCCAGTTCGGTGACGTAGCTCCCCAGTTCATCGAGTACGCCTGCACCTTGCACATATTTGCGCGGTGACGAGAAAATAAATTTCATAAACGTTGCTCCTGGTTGCATAAATCATGGCCGTGATCGGCCCGTTGATAAAGCCCTTAAAAGGGTAGCAGCTAATGGGGGTTTGCTGGCTGTACAGACAAAAAACCGCTTGTTATTGTGAGCGGATGTTTACCGGGGATACGCTTATGACGGCTTCGTTGCTCTCTTTCCTGCTGGCTATTATTATTTTGACCCTGACGCCGGGCTTTGATACGGCGTTGATCCTGCGATCGGCCGCCGCACAGGGCTGGCAGCGTGCCAGTGCCACGGCGCTGGGCGTGGCAACCGGCTGTTTGCTCTGGGGCATTGCGGTAGGGCTGGGATTAGGCGCGCTGCTGCTGGCGTCGGAGATGGCTTATAACCTGCTGAAGTGGGCTGGCGCCGCTTACCTCCTCTATCTGGGCATTAAGCTGCTGTGGCATCCGCGCGCCCAAAGCGTGTCAATGCATGCCGAGGCCGCGGCTCAGCAACGTCATCTTGCCTGCTTCACGCGTGGATTATTGGGGAATCTGCTGAATCCCAAGGTGGGCGTTTTCTATGTGACTTTTTTGCCCCAGTTCATTCCGCAGGGCGCCTCTGTCCCGATCTGGTGCAGCCTGATGGCATTGACGCACATGCTGGTGGGGTTGGCATGGAGCACGGTGCTGATCGGCAGCAGCCACTATTTTGCTGAGCAGTTAAAACGGCCACGAATAGTCAAAATCATGGACCGTTTAACGGGCTGCGTCTTTATTGGTTTTGCGGCGAAACTGGCGCTGTCTCGCCGCTGAGGGTCAGGGTTTGGTGGCAACCAGAACGGCGCGCAGCGGTGCGGGATAACCTTCAATGGTTTTGCTGCTGTCGTCGGGATCCAGAAACTCGGCCAGTGATTCACTGGTCATCCAGCTGGTACGACGTTGCTCTTCCGTCGAGGTCAGGGCAAAGTCGACAATGCGCACGTTAACAAAGCCACACTTCTCCAGCCAGCTTTTCAGCGCCTCGGCAGAGGGAATAAAATAGACGTTGCGCATCTGCGCATAGCGTTCGCCCGGCACCAGCACCTGGTTCACATCGCCTTCGATCACCAGCGTTTCCAGTACCAGCTCGCCGCCGCTGACCAGCTGATTTTTTAGCTGAAGGAGGTGGTCAAGGGGGGAACGGCGATGATACAGCACGCCCATCGAAAAGACCGTGTCGAACGCCTGGAGCGCCGGCAGTTGTTCAATGCCCAGCGGCAGTAAATGGGCGCGACGGTCATCATTCAACAGCTTACGCACGGCTTCGAACTGGCATAAAAACAGCTGCATGGGATCGATACCCACAACCAGATGCGCACCCGCACCGATCATCCGCCACATGTGATAGCCGCTGCCGCAGCCGACATCCAGCACGGTTCGTCCGGCCAGCGAGGAAATATGAGGCAGCACGCGCTCCCATTTCCAGTCAGAACGCCATTCGGTGTTAATCTCCGTTCCGTACAGGGAATAAGGGCCTTTGCGCCACGGCATCAAATTGCGTAGTAGTTTCTCAATGCCCTGACGATGACGATCGCTGATGTCATCCCGATCGGCGCTTACGCTGTTCAGCAGGTCCAGCCGCTGGGGTTCCAGCAGCGGTAAGTATTCCAGCGACTTGTACCAGTCACGGAAGTGCCCGTGCAGATTCTCCCGCTGCCAGTCGCTAATCTGTGCAGGCAGCACGTCAAGCCATTTTGCCAGGGGGCCAACGGCGATTTGCTGATAAAAACGGCCAAAGTCGATCATTTTAATGCCACCAACGAACCAAAATTAAAGCACTGAAACCATAATTCAGCGTGCGAAAAGCCCGCCTGCTTAAGACGAGCCTTATGCGCTTCCACACTGTCGGTCAGCATGACGTTTTCCAGCATGCTGCGCTTCTGGCTAATCTCCAGTTCGCTGTAGCCGTTGGCGCGCTTAAAGTCATGATGCATGTTAAACAGCAGTTCGCCGACATCACGATCTTCAAAGCTGAACTTCTCCGAGAGAACGAGGGCTCCGCCGGGATTCAGCCCCTGCCAGATTTTACTGAGCAGCGTAAGACGGGCAGGCGGCTCAAGAAACTGCAGGGTGAAATTGAGCACCACCAGAGAGGCATTTTCAATCTCAATGTCACAGATGTCCGCTTCCACCACGGTAACCGGCGTGTCGGCGCGAAAGGCATCGATATGGCGGCGGCAACGTTCGACCATGGCCGGAGAGTTGTCTACGGCGATAATCTGGCAGCCTGGCACGTGAATATTACGACGCACCGAAAGTGTGGCGGCACCGAGTGAGCAGCCCAGGTCAAACACCTGGCTGTTGGGCTGGACGAAGCGTTCTGCCAGCATGCCAATCATCGAAATGATATTGGAATAGCCGGGCACCGAGCGCTGAATCATGTCGGGAAACACTTCAGCGACACGTTCGTCAAAGGTCCAGTCGCCCAGTTTTTCAATGGGCGCAGAAAAGAGTTGATCGCGATCAGACATATCGAAAATCCGAAGAGACGGCGGAAAGGGCGCTATTCTGGCAGAAACTGCCGCGGCCTGCACCCTTTAAGCCGCAACATTAATGCAGGCTGAGCACCAGTTGCCAGGGGAGATAGATGAGGTTAAAAATCACCATTCCACTCAGGCCAAACAGGGTCAGCATCATGCCGTATTTGCGTCCACTCATCACGTCATTACGCAGGCCATAAGCATGCAAAAAACGGCCAACAAAAAACACGATGCCCGTCAGGTGAACCATCCAGACATCCGCCCCGTTCATCTCAAGCGTTATCAGCAGCAGCAGCGCCAGGGGAATGGTTTCAACGGCATTGCCATGAATGCGGATGGCCCTGTTCAGGTCGTGATGACCGCCATCCCCAAAAGCAACGTGATGTTGACGCCGAAAGCGGACGACATTGAGGGTGAACTTCATTATCAGTAATGCACCGATAACCACATATAACGCGCTAATCATCATGGATTCCTTTTTTATTCATATCACCAGAGGGGGCGAGGCTGCCCATCGCTATCAGAATAGCGAATCCTGTTGCGGCCAGTCAGGTCCGGGACCGATGCTGGCATCAATTTTTTGTAATGCCGGCCAGAGCGCCTGCACCAGCGGAAACACCTGTCCCATATCGGGCGTGTGGATAAACACCAGAGGGTCACTTTGCGTGTGCCATTCGGCCAGCTTGGCCAGCCAGATTTGAAACAGTGGCAGGCTTTCTTCCAGGTTGTCGCTGCCGACAAAACGGATCATGGGGCGCGACCCGGTCAACAGTGCATGGGGCGGAACGCGAGGCTTTTGCTGGCGGGCGTGAAGTGCCGCCGGGCTTTGCGAGGTTGAGGCATGAACCGGACGGCTGTCCAGCACCACACGATTGACGCCGCGCTGCAGCAGGCCGCGATTCAGCGCGCGCTCAGCCTCGCCTTTGGCAAAAAAGGCGGCATGGCGGACTTCGACGCCGTAAGAGAAATGGGTGGGCAGGCTGTCCAGAAAGCGCCAGAGATCGTTCAGTTGCGCAGGGGAAAAGCTGGCGGGCAGCTGTAGCCAGTACTGACCCATGCGGTCGGCGAGCGGTGCCATCAGGCGAAAAAAATCCGTTACTAAGTCGTCGGTATTTTGCAGGGCGGCCTGATGGCTGATGCTGCTGGGAAATTTAAAACAGAAACGAAACTGGTCATGCGTCATATCCCGCCAGCGCAGGACCGTTTCCGCATCAGGCAGCGCATACAATGTGGTATTGCCTTCCACCGTGCCGAAATAACGCGCATAGTCAGCCAGGGTTTCGATTCCCCATCGCTTCCAGTGCGCGTGATGCCATTGTGGCAAACCAATACGAAGTGTCACGCCTGATTCCCGCCTTTGAGTGTGATGGTAATTATCCTGTAAGGCAGTATATTGACGCAAACAGGTGAAAAGCGAACAGGAAATGCCGCGCTTTAACGTGGCTCCACTTATCCTGTTTGCCTTTTTCCATTATAATAGCGGCCTTTTTTGCGACAGCACCCCACAAGGTGACGCGGCCTGGTGCTGTCAGCTGCAGCGGCGAAGTTAAAAGGATAGTGTTATGCGTACAGAGTATTGTGGACAGCTCAATCTGTCTCATGTAGGTCAGCAAGTCACGCTTTGCGGCTGGGTCAACCGTCGTCGCGATCTGGGAAGCCTGATTTTTATCGATATGCGTGACCGTGAAGGCATCGCACAGGTTTTTTTCGATGCCGATCATCAAGACGCTTTCCAACTGGCATCTGAACTGCGTAACGAATTCTGTATCCAGATTACCGGCACCGTGCGTGCCCGTGACGAAAAAAACAGAAACAGCGACATGGCCACGGGTGACGTAGAAGTCTTTGCCCACGCGCTGAACATCATCAATCGTGCTGAACCGCTGCCTCTGGATTCTAACCAGACCAACAGCGAAGAAGCACGTCTGAAGTACCGTTATCTGGATCTGCGTCGTCCTGAAATGGTTGAGCGCTTAAAGACTCGCGCTAAGATCACCAGTTTTGTCCGTCGTTTTATGGATGACGCTGGCTTCCTGGATATCGAAACGCCGATGCTGACGAAAGCCACCCCGGAAGGCGCGCGCGATTACCTGGTGCCGAGCCGCGTGCACAAAGGCAAATTTTATGCGCTGCCTCAGTCACCGCAGCTGTTTAAACAGTTGCTCATGATGTCGGGTTTCGATCGCTATTATCAGATTGTTAAATGTTTCCGTGATGAAGACCTACGCGCAGACCGTCAGCCCGAATTTACGCAGATCGATGTGGAAACTTCCTTCCTGACCGCACCTCAGGTGCGTGAAATTATGGAGCGCATGATTCGCGAACTCTGGCAGAGCGTGAAGGGCGTGGATCTGGGTGAGTTTCCGCAGATGACCTTTGCCGAAGCCATGCATCGCTACGGTTCAGACAAACCCGACCTGCGTAATCCCATGGAGCTGGTGGACGTGGGCGACCTGCTGAAAACCGTTGAGTTTCAGGTGTTTTCTGGCCCGGCTAACGACGAGAAAGGCCGTGTTGCCGCGCTGCGTGTTCCCGGCGGCGCGCAGCTGAGCCGTAAGCAGATTGATGAATACGGCAAATTTGTTGAGATTTACGGTGCCAAAGGCCTGGCGTGGATGAAGGTAAACGAACGTGCGAAGGGCCTGGAGGGCGTACAGAGCCCGGTAGCGAAATTCCTTAATGCCGATATCGTTGAAACCCTCCTCAGCCGCACGAGCGCGCAGGATGGGGATATCATCTTCTTTGGTGCCGACCGTGCCAAAGTGGTGGCCGATGCGCTGGGCGCACTGCGCCTGAAAGTGGGACGTGACCTGCAAATCACCGACGACAAAGCCTGGGCGCCGCTGTGGGTTGTCGACTTCCCGATGTTTGAAGAAGATGACGAAGGTGGGCTGGCTGCCATGCACCATCCGTTTACGGCACCGAAAGAGATGAGTGCGGAACAGCTGGCAGCCGATCCGACCCAGGCCGTAGCGAATGCTTACGACATGGTGATCAACGGTTATGAAGTCGGCGGCGGATCTGTGCGTATCCACAACGGTAACATGCAGCAGACCGTGTTTAGCATTCTGGGCATTGAAGAGCATGAACAGCGTGAGAAGTTCGGCTTCCTGCTGGATGCACTGAAGTACGGCACGCCGCCGCATGCAGGCCTGGCATTTGGTCTGGATCGCCTGACGATGCTGTTAACCGGTACCGACAATATTCGTGACGTTATTGCGTTCCCGAAAACCACGGCAGCGGCCTGCATGATGACGGAAGCACCAAGCGAAGCGAATCCGGCGTCACTGCTTGAGTTAGGCATTCAGGTCGTCAAGAAAGACAAGCCTGAGACGAAGTAATGCCGTATAAACATCCGGTTTCTGTGTTAGTGGTGATTGTGGCGCAGGACAGTGGCCGGGTGTTAATGCTGCAGCGCCGTGACGACCCGGATTTCTGGCAATCGGTCACCGGCAGCCTGGAAGCGGATGAGTGTCCGCTGCAGGCGGCCGAGCGAGAAGTCGGTGAGGAGCTGGGGATTGATGTAAAGGCCGAGCAGCTAACGATTGAAGACTGTCAGCGTGAAATCGACTTTGAGATTTTCCCGCACTATCGTCATCGTTATGCGCCGGGCACGACGCACAACCGTGAACACTGGTTCAGGCTGGCCTTGCCTACAGAGCGTGATCTGCTGCTCACCGAGCATCTTGCCGCGCGCTGGCTCGATCCCGCCGCCGCCGCTGCCCTCACGAAATCCTGGAGTAATCGCCAGGCGATTGAAGAATTTATCTGAATGCTCGCCGCTGCGCGTTTTTCCCGTGGCGAAGGCATTAGGTTTTATGAATCGGGTGGGTTTTCAATGAACGCACCGAACAATATCGACAGTCAGGCGTAATCGGCGCCGCGAGGGTGTCCACCGCCAGCGCACCGCAACGGATCGTACTTCTGTATGTGGGAATTGCGGGCACGGCCTGGGGACACGTTCGCACGTAAGATAGCCTGCACCCAGTAAAAGATCGGAGAAAATGCAACATGGCTGGACACAGTAAATGGGCGAATACCAAGCACCGTAAGGCCGCTCAGGACGCCAAGCGCGGTAAAATCTTTACGAAGATCATTCGTGAGCTGGTCACGGCTGCCAAACTGGGCGGCGGCGATCCGGGCTCCAACCCGCGCCTGCGTGCGGCAATGGATAAAGCGCTGTCTAATAACATGACGCGCGATACCATGAACCGTGCCATTGCACGCGGCGTAGGTGGCGAAGATGACTCCAACATGGAAACCATCATTTATGAAGGTTACGGTCCGGGCGGATCGGCCATTATGATTGAGTGCCTGAGCGACAACCGTAACCGTACCGTGGGCGAAGTGCGTCACGCCTTCACCAAAACGGGTGGCAACCTGGGTACCGATGGCTCCGTCGCCTATCTGTTCAGCAAAAAAGGCGTAATCTCCTTCGCACCCGGTCATGACGAAGATGCGGTGATGGAAGCGGCGCTGGAAGCGGGCGCAGAAGACGTGGTCGGTTACGATGACGGCGCGATTGACGTGTTTACCGCATGGGAAGAGATGGGCACGGTGCGCGATGCGCTGGAAGCGGCGGGCTTTAAAGCCGACTCCGCGGAAGTGGCCATGATCCCCTCGACCAAAGCCGAAATGGATGCGGAAACCGCGCCTAAACTGCTGCGCCTGATCGATATGCTGGAAGACTGTGACGACGTGCAGGAGGTTTACCATAACGGCGAAATCTCCGACGAGGTGGCGGAAACGCTTTAATGCTGTACCGCTACACGCTCAGGCTGGAGACGCGTCATGTCGATTATTTTAGGGATTGACCCTGGCTCACGCGTGACCGGTTATGGGGTGATTCGTCAGACTGGCCGCCAGCTCACTTATCTGGGCAGCGGCTGTATTCGTACCAACACAACAGAGTTACCTGCGCGTCTGAAGCTGATCTATGCCGGAGTATGCGAAATCATTACGCAGTTCTCGCCGGATTTTTTTGCTATCGAGCAGGTGTTTATGGCGAAGAATGCCGATTCTGCCCTGAAGTTGGGGCAGGCGCGGGGGGCCGCGATTGTGGCGGCGGTTAACCATGATCTGCCGGTGTTTGAATATGCCGCGCGCCAGGTCAAGCAAACGGTCGTTGGCACCGGTGGCGCAGAAAAAAGTCAGGTGCAACACATGGTGAAATCGCTGCTGAAACTGGCGGCGAATCCCCAGGCCGATGCCGCCGATGCGCTGGCTATCGCCATCACGCACTGTCACGTGGCCCAAAACGCGGCGCGCATGAGTGACAGCAAGCTGGTGCTGACCCGCGGCCGGTTGCGTCAGAGTTAACAACCCTTACGTCGTCATCGCTATCAGGCTGGATATTCATCCAGCCTTTTTTATGGTATAAATTCCGCCACATACTTTGGATAAGGAAGGCTTCAGGTGATTGGTCGTTTACGGGGCATTATTCTGGAAAAGCAGCCACCGCTGGTGCTGCTGGAGGCGCACGGTGTCGGCTATGAAGTCCATATGCCAATGACCTGTTTTTATGAGCTGCCCGATCTTAATCACGAGGCGGTGATCTTTACTCAGTTTGTGGTGCGCGAAGATGCACAGTTGCTGTTTGGCTTTAACAGCAAGCAGGAACGTGCACTGTTCCGTGAGTTGATTAAAGTCAATGGCGTTGGGCCTAAGCTGGCGCTGGCCATTCTGTCGGGCATGTCGGCACAGCAGTTTGTGACGGCGGTTGAAAAGGAAGAGATTGCCGCGCTGGTTAAACTGCCGGGCGTGGGCAAGAAAACCGCTGAACGTCTGGTGGTGGAAATGAAAGACCGCTTTAAAGGCATGCATGGCGATCTGTTTGGCGGCGATTCGGCCTTTACGCTGACCACGCCGGGCCCGGAGCCAGAGACCAACGATGCAGAATCGGAAGCGGTTGCAGCGCTGGTGTCGCTGGGGTATAAACCGCAGGAAGCGAGCCGCATGATCAGCAAAGTTGGCCGTCCTGACGCGGATTGCGAAACGTTGATCCGTGAAGCGCTCCGCGCCGCTATTTGAGGTAATTCATGATTGAAGCCGATCGCCTGATCTCCGCTGCCAGCATTAACGAAGAAGAGGGCCTCGACCGCGCCATTCGTCCTAAGATGCTGACCGAATATGTGGGCCAGCCGCAGGTGCGTGAGCAGATGGAAATTTTCATCAAGGCAGCACAACTGCGTGGTGATGCGCTGGATCATTTATTGATTTTTGGCCCTCCCGGGCTGGGCAAAACGACGCTGGCCAACATTGTGGCCAACGAGATGGGCGTTAATCTGCGCACGACCTCCGGCCCGGTGCTGGAAAAAGCGGGCGACCTGGCCGCGATGCTGACCAACCTCGAACCTCACGATGTGCTGTTCATTGATGAAATCCATCGTCTTTCACCGGTCGTGGAAGAGGTACTTTATCCGGCTATGGAAGACTATCAGCTGGATATTATGATTGGTGAAGGCCCGGCTGCGCGTTCCATCAAACTGGATCTGCCGCCCTTTACGCTGATTGGCGCCACCACGCGGGCAGGCTCGCTGACGTCACCCCTGCGCGATCGCTTCGGCATCGTGCAGCGTCTGGAGTTTTATCAGGTAAAAGATTTACAGCACATTGTGGGACGCAGCGCCGCCTGCCTTGGTCTGGCACTCAGTGAAGAAGCCGCCCTGGAAATCGCCCGCCGGTCACGCGGAACGCCACGTATTGCCAATCGCCTGTTACGTCGGGTAAGGGATTTTGCTGAGGTGCGCGCGAACGGTGTACTGAGCGGTGATGTCTCGGTGACGGCGCTGGATATGCTGAACGTGGACAGCGAAGGCTTCGATTATATGGATCGAAAACTGTTGCTGGCCATTATCGATAAATTCACCGGTGGGCCGGTCGGGCTGGACAACCTGGCGGCAGCGATTGGCGAAGAGCGGGAAACCATCGAAGACGTGATTGAGCCGTTTTTAATTCAGCAGGGCTTTATTCAGCGCACGCCGCGCGGCCGGATGGCCACGCAGCATGCCTATCGCCACTTTGGTATCACCAAAGAAGCCTGATCACAGCGCCGGTTTGCGCACCATGCTGAAGAGAAAAAGGATGGCGGCGCACAGCACGACGGAAGGGCCGGCGGGCGTGTCATAAAACGCCGAGAAGGTTAAGCCGCCGGTCACGGCAATCACGCCAATCAGTACGGCCACTGCCGCCATCATTTCGGGTGAACGCGCAAAGCGCCTGGCGGTGGCAGCCGGAATGATCAGCAGCGATGTGATGATCAGCGCACCAACAAACTTCATCGCCACACCAATCGTCAATGCGGTTACCAGCATCAGCATCAGCCGGGTGCGTTGAATATTCACGCCGTCAACCTGTGCCAGTTCAGGGCTGATTGTCATCGACAGCAGTGCGCGCCACTGCCAGGCCATAACGGCCAGCACGAATATCACACCTGCAGCCATGGCCCAGAGATCGCTGGGCGTTACCGCCAGCAAATCGCCAAACAGGTAGGCCATCAAATCCACCCGCACGTTCGACATCAGGCTCACCACGACCAGTCCGAGCGAAAGCGCACTGTGCGCCATGATGCCTAGCAGTGTATCTATCGCCAGATGCGGGCGACGCTCAAGCCAGACCAGACCCAGTGCCAGACAGACCGTGACCAGGATCACGGCATAGTAAGGGTTGACGTTGAGCAGCAAACCAAAGGCGACGCCGAGCAGTGAGGCATGCGCCAGCGTGTCGCCGAAATACGACATCTTGCGCCAGACGACAAAAGAGCCCAGGGGGCCCGCCGCCAGCGCCAGCATCACGCCGCCCAGCCAGCCCGGAAGCAGTAATTCAATCATGATGGACCCGGTCCTTTGCGTAATACGATACGTCCCTGAAGGTCGTGACGGTGATTATGGTGATGACGATAGATAGCCAGTTCCTGCGCACCGCGCGGGCCGAACATGGCAATGAATTCGGGATGCTGCGACACCGCCTCAGGCGTACCTGAACAGCAAATGTGATGGTTAAGGCACAGGACCTCATCCGTTTTCGCCATGACTAAATGCAAATCATGGGAAACCATGAGCACGGCGCAGTTCAGCTCGTGTCGCAGTTGATTGATCAAATCGTAAAGCGCGACCTGCCCGTTGACATCCACACCCTGCGTCGGTTCATCAAGCACCAGCAACTGAGGCTGATTGAGCAAGGCGCGAGCCAGTAACACGCGCTGCGTTTCGCCGCCCGACAGTTTCTGCAACGGCGAGGTCAACAGGTGACCCGCCTGAACGCGTTTCAGGGCAGGCAAAATATCCTGATTGCGCGCACCGCGCGACAGGCGCATAAAACGTTCAACCGTGACCGGCAGCGTGGGATCGATATGCAGCTTCTGTGGCACGTAGCCGATGCGTAAGCCCGCACTGCGACTGACCCGACCGGAGGAGGGCGCAAGGAGGCCAAGCACCACCCGAACCAGCGTCGATTTGCCCGCGCCGTTAGGACCGAGCAGGGTTAAAATTTTACCAGGATGAAGTTCCAGACTCACGCCAGATAAGACCTGACGTTGATCAAAACTGATGGATACGTTTTCAAGTGTGACAAGTGATGGCATAAGATTTACAGGTTGCACAGAATTTCGAATGTTATAATATCACATCCAATCTGTTGATGACGAAGGAATGACGCATTATGTTACATAATAAAAAAGGGGGCTTTTTGACCCTGACGGCGATGGCTTTCGCCACCTCTGCTGCCTTACCCGCTCACGCCGATATTGTGGCCTCCATTAAGCCCGTTGGGTTTATTGCCTCGGCCATTGCTGACGGCGTCACACCCGTGGAGGTTTTGCTGCCGGATGGCGCATCCGAACACGATTATGCCCTGCGCCCCTCTGATGTAAAACGCTTACAAAACGCGGACTTAGTTGTTTGGGTTGGCCCTGAAATGGAAGCCTTCATGACAAAATCTGCGGCGTCTCTGCCGGAAAAAAAGAATCTTGAGATCGTGCAAATTTCCGGCGTAAAACCCTTGCTACTGCGTGGAGGTGAAGACGATGATCATCACGACCATGATGACGCAGAGCACGATCATGATGAAGCGCATCATCACCATCATGGTGAGTTTAATATGCACTTGTGGATGTCACCAGAGATAGCGAAAAAAACCGCGGTTGCAATCCACGGAAAATTATTGGAACTTATGCCGCAGGATAAAGCCAAACTTGACGCCAACCTGCAGCATTTTGAGGCAGAATTAGCGGACACAGATAAGCGCATTATCTCACAGCTTGCCCCCGTTAAAGATAAAGGGTATTTCGTTTTTCACGACGCTTACACGTACTTTGAAAAACACTACGGTCTCTCGCCCACCGGGCATTTTACCGTTAACCCTGAGATTCAGCCGGGTGCACAGCGCTTACATCAAATTCGAACACAGTTGGTTGAGAAAAAGGCCGTTTGCGTCTTTGCTGAGCCACAATTCAGGCCGGCGGTCATCGATGCTGTTGCCCGTGGAACCCAGGTGCGTAAAGGCACGCTTGATCCGCTGGGTACAGACATCAGCTTAGGAAAAGACAGCTATGTGAAATTCCTCTCACAGCTGTCGAGCCAGTATGAGACCTGCCTGAAAGGAGCATAGAGGAATAGTTCAACGTGCAGCAGATAGCCCGCTCTGTCGCCCTCGCATTTAATAATTTGCCGCGCCCCCACCGCGTTATGCTGGGATCGTTAACCGTAGTGACTCTGGCCGTCGCCGTCTGGCGGCCTTACGTCTACCATCCCAGTAATGATGTGACGCCCATCGTCAAAACCATCGAACTGGACAAAAACGAATTTCGTACACTGCTTCCCGAAGCCAGTGAACCCATCGACCAAAGTACTCCAGAGCCGGATGAAGAACTCCCTGCAGATGATGTCGATCAGGACGTCGCCGACAGTGCCGGCACGCATGAATACACGGTTTCTTCTGGCGATACCCTGAGCAGTGCACTTAATCAGTACGGCATCGATATGGGGGACATTAACGCCCTGGTCTCCAGCGATCGCGATCTGCGTAATTTGCAGGTCGGGCAGCAGCTCAGCTGGACATTAAACGATGACGGCGCGCTGAACACCTTTAGCTGGGAAATTTCGCGTCGTGAAACCCGCACCTATACGCGCACGGATAGCGGCGGCTTCAAAATGCAGTCGCAGATGCAGCAGGGCGAATGGCGCAACAGCGTGATGCAGGGTGAGATACATGGCAGCTTTGCCGCCAGTGCCCGTCGGGCCGGTTTAACCAGTGGCGAAGCCAGCAGCGTGATCAAAGCGATGCAGTGGCAGATGGATTTCCGTAAGCTGCGGGCAGGCGATAAGTTTAGCGTGCTGATGTCGCGTGAAATGATGGACGGCAAGAGCGCACAAAGCCAGTTGCTGGGGGTGCGTTTGCGCAGTGGCGGTAAAGATTATTACGCCTTCCGTGCTGATGACGGCAAGTTCTATGACCGCAGCGGCGCAGGACTGGCGCGCGGCTTTATGCGCTTCCCCACCGTCAAACAGTATCGGGTGTCCTCTAACTTTAATCCCCGCCGCCTTAATCCTGTGACGGGTCGCATTGCGCCGCACAAAGGCGTTGATTTCGCCTTACCGATCGGTACGCCTGTGCTGGCGGTCGGTGATGGTGAGGTCGTGGTGGCGAAAAACGGCGGCGCCGCCGGAAACTATGTGGCTATCCGGCATGGTCGTCAGTACATGACGCGCTACATGCACCTCAAGAAAGTGTTGGTGAAGCCCGGTGAAAAAGTAAAGCGTGGCGACCGCATTGCGCTGTCAGGCAACACAGGCCGTTCTACTGGCCCGCACCTGCACTTTGAGATCTGGATTAATAACCAGGCGGTTAATCCCTTAACGGCTAAGCTACCGCGTATGGAAGGCCTGACCGGTAAAGAACGGACGCAGTACCTTACCCAGGTGAAAGGCTGGTTACCTCAGCTGGGGCTAAAGTAAGTTTTTCGCTAAAATCGACGGCATTGCCGTCGATTTTTTTATCTCTGGCGCAGGATGATTGCAAATTTACTCGTCGCCACTATCATTAGCCCGTCATTGATTGAGGCGAGTGCATGGAAACCCGTAAAAAAAATAACAGCGAATTTATTCCCGTTTTTGAACGATCTTTTTTAAAGCCTAAATACTGGGGCAGCTGGTTGGGTATTGGTGCACTGGCAGGCATCGCCCTGATGCCTGCCACCGTGCGCGATCCGCTTCTGGGGCGGCTGGGCAAAATGGCCGGAAAACTGGCGAAAGGCGCGCGTCGTCGTGCGCTGATTAATCTCTATTATTGCCTGCCTGAATTAAGCGAATCTCAACGCGATGCGATCGTTGATCAGATGTTTGCCACTGCGCCACAGGCGATGGCCATGATGGCTGAGTTAGGGATGCGCGATCCGGCACAAATTCGTCAGCGCGTTGAGTGGCACGGTCGGGAAATTATTGACCAGTTGCAGGCCGACAAGCAGAACGTTATTTTTCTGGTACCACATGGCTGGGCTGTCGATATTCCTGCTATGCTGCTGGCCTCAGAGGGCCAAAAGATGGCAGCCATGTTCCACAATCAGAGCGATCCGCTGGTGGACTATGTCTGGAACCGTGTCCGTCGCCGCTTTGGTGGCCGTATGCATGCGCGCAATGATGGCATCAAGCCGTTTATCAGTTCGGTTCGTCAGGGCTACTGGGGCTATTATCTGCCTGACCAGGATCACGGTCCGGAGCAAAGCGAGTTTGTCGATTTCTTTGCGACTTATAAAGCCACTTTGCCCGCGGTGGGGCGACTAATGAAAGTCTGCCGTGCCCGCGTTGTACCACTGTTTCCGGTCTATAACGGTGAAAGTCACAAACTGGAAATTTATGTTCGCCCTCCCATGGACGACTTACTTGACGCGGATGACCGCCAACTGGCGCGCAGGATGAATGAGGAGGTGGAGGTGTTTGTGCGTCCGCATCCGGAACAATATACCTGGATACTCAAGCTGCTGAAAACTCGCAAAGAAGGTGATATCGAACCTTACTCGCGCGACGAGCTTTATCCACGTAAATAATCATCAGGCCGCATTGCGGCCTGAAAGCTTCAGAGAGGCGTTACTTTTGCGTGACGTTTACGTTCACGCAGGAACATCAGCACCAGCCCAAACCACATCACGCCGCTGATAAAGTTGATTAGGCTAAACCAGATGACCCCGCCGTTGAAATAGAAGTGCTTCGCTAACTCAATGCCGATAGCCAGGGTCAGAATACTGACCATGCCCAGCATGGCCGCCACGCTGCCTTTTCCTTCATCACTGGCATACAGTGTCAGACGATAAAGTCCTGCATTGACCATGCCGCCGCCAAAGGCATACAAACTTAGTCCCGCCGTGATAAAGAGATAGCTGTGCGCGTCAATCAGGGTAGCTGACAGGGCAAGGCTCAGGCCCAGCAGTATCGGCCATGCCGCAAACTTTACTGGCTGCTCTATCGGCATGCGGCCTACCACCTTACTCAGCGTCACATTGCCCGCAATCATCGCCAGAAAAACCGGAAGCTGGAGCAGGGCATACTGCATGCGGGAAAGGCCCTCATCGCGCATTAAAATCACGGGTGACAAGGCAACCCAGGTCAGAATGGGAATGAATACCAGCCCGATAGCAAAGGAGCCATACATCACCTGGCGATCTTTCAAAAGACGGCCGTAATTACGTGCGAGCACGGGCAGCGCAACAGACTGAGTGCGATCGCCTGCGGTTTCAGGCATCACCCGCCATAAAACGAGAAAAGCCACGGCGCTACAGGCGGCAAACAGCCAAAACATACTGCGCCAGCTGCCTACCGTTAGCCAGGCTGCACCCGCCAGCGGTCCGGCGAGCGGGGCGAGCAGGGCCACATTCGCCATGAGTGCCATGATCCGCACCGCTAAGGCTTCTTCAAACGCTTCCTGAATGGCGGCATAGCCCACCGCGCCGATGAAGCACAGACTGATGCCCTGCACAAAACGCAGGCTGACAAACTGCTGAATATCACTTACCCAGGTTGTGAGAATGCAGGCGGACGCAAAAAAGAGAATGCCGAATAGCAACACGGGCCTGCGGCCATATTTATCCGATAGCGGGCCGAGTAACCACTGGAGCACGACGCCGCCCAGTAAGTAGGCCGTCAGAGAGGTTGATACCCATTCTGCGCCAACGTTGAATTCGGCGGTGACCAGTAACATGCCGGGTTGGATCATGTCGTGCGCAATATAGGTTGCAAACTCGTAGAGCACCATAGCCAGTGGGAACAGCATTATGCGCCCCGTAAGCTGGCTGATGGGTTGGTAACGGGCCATCTGGCCTCCTTGTGAAAAAACAAAAACGCGACTGCAGGGCAGTCGCGTTTCCAATGGTAATACAGGTGATGAGAAAAAGGCGGAATTAATCGACGCGCAGCACACGACCTGTGTTGGTTGTTCCGGTTGCGCCCATCACGTCACCCTGGGTGACCACGACAAGGTCACCCGACAGCAGAAAGCCTTTATCACGCAGCAGATTAACCGCGTCGTGCGCGTTTGCTACGCCCTCATTATTGCTGTCAAAGAATACCGGCGTCACGCCACGGAACAGCGCCGTGATGTTCAGCGTGCGCTCGTGGCGCGACATGGCGAAAATCGGCAGGCCAGAGGTGATGCGCGAGGTCATCAACGGCGTACGGCCTGATTCCGTCATCGTAATAATGGCGGTCACGCCCTGCAGATGGTTGGCCGTGTACATGGCTGACATCGCGATGGCTTCTTCGATGTTGTCAAACTGCACGTCAAGGCGATGTTTAGAGACGTTCACGCTGGGGATTTTTTCTGCACCCAGACACACTTTTGCCATCGCCGCGACCGTTTCAGCCGGGTACTGGCCTGCGGCGGTTTCAGCAGAGAGCATCACGGCATCGGTGCCGTCCAGCACGGCGTTGGCAACGTCCATGACTTCAGCGCGGGTGGGCATTGGATTGGTAATCATGGATTCCATCATCTGGGTTGCCGTGATGATGGTACGGTTAAGCTGACGGGCGCGGCGGATAAGCGCCTTCTGAATACCCACCAGTTCCGGATCGCCGATTTCAACGCCAAGATCGCCACGGGCCACCATGACCACGTCTGAGGCCAGAATGATGTCGTCCATCGCCTCCTGCGAGGCAACGGCTTCAGCACGTTCTACCTTCGCCACCATCAGCGCATCACAGCCTGCGTCGCGCGCCAGACGGCGCGCATAGTGCATGTCTTCACCACAGCGCGGGAAAGAAACGGCCAGGTAATCCACATTGATTTTGGCTGCGGTGATGATGTCTGCTTTGTCTTTTTCGGTCAGGGCTTCGGCTGATAACCCGCCGCCCAGTTTGTTGATCCCTTTATTGTTGGAGAGCGGGCCGCCTACCGTAACTTCAGTAAAGACTTTTACGCCCTGAACTTCCAGCACCTTTAACTGTACGCGACCATCATCCAGCAACAGAATATCGCCAGGCACCACGTCTTCAGGCAGACCTTTATAATCGATGCCCACGCGCTCTTTGTCGCCTTCGCCTTTACCCATCGCCGCGTCCAGCAGGAAACGATCGCCGACGTTCAGGAACACTTTGCCTTCTTTGAAGGTCGAGACACGGATCTTAGGGCCTTGCAAATCGCCCAGAATGGCAACATGACGTCCCAGTTTTGCGGCAATCTGACGGACTTTATCAGCACGCAACTGATGATCTTCAGCCGTGCCGTGAGAAAAGTTAAGACGCACGACGTTGGCGCCAGCTGCAATGATTTTTTCGAGGTTGTTGTCGCGGTCAGTGGCTGGGCCGAGGGTAGTTACGATTTTGGTTCTTCTTAAACGTCGAGACATAGGGATTCCTTTGGAGTTTGGAACTGAGCTGAATCGTTACATTTTAAGGTGTTAGCCCATCAGGTACTGCTTACCACACAGAGGTATTATTATACATTCGAGTGTGTCAGAACTGTGGCACTGCGCCATAACCCTGTCGAGAAAGGGCGATTTTGTTAGATACAATACTGAGACTCATCAAGGAAGTCATCCCCCTCACGGCATTAGCGAAAGCTTAATTGACCAGGCGCATATGATGTCACTTTTCCGATCGCTTTTACGCGGTATCGGGAAAATGAACTCAGGGCACAGAGATCAGACGCTATCGTTATCGGCAATGGCGGGTTTGTCGTAACGAGATGACTTTAGCGCCTCTTTTACCCGCTTCAGGTTCTGCCTGAAAGCGGGCCCCCGTTCCAGGGTAAAACCGGTCGCCAGCAGGTCGATCACGGTGAGTTGAGCCAGCCTGGACACCATCGGCAGATAGATATCGGTATCTTCGGGCACATCGACGAGCAGCGCCAGCGAGGCTTCATGGGCAAGTGGCGATCCGGCTGAGGTAATGGCGATAACGGTCGAGCCGTTGGCCTTTGCCATCTGCGCTAGCTCAACCATGTTGCGGGTACGGCCGGTATGAGAGATCAAAACAAACACCTCTTTGTCGCGGCTGTTGATACAGCTCATTCGCTGCATCACCACATCATCTGACCAGATAACCGGCAGGTTGAAGCGTAAAAACTTGTTGAAGGCGTCGTGTGCCACCACAGCGGAGGCACCTAAACCAAAAAAAGTGATTTTATCGGTATGCGTCAGATGGCTCACGGCCTGCTGCAGCGCGGCAAGATCGAGATGCTCCCGCACCCGCTGAAGCCCGGCCAGGGCAGAATCGAATATTTTCTCACTGTAACGCTCAACGCTGTCATCTTCCTGTACGTCCCGACTGAGCCAGTTAGGGGACTTGACCAGCGCCTGAGCAAGTTGAAGCTTGAAGTCGGGAAAACCCGCCGTGCCAAGATGGCGGCAAAACCGGTTGACGGTGGGCTCACTCACTTCCGCCGCCCGTGCCAGCGTAGCAATACTGGAATGTATCGCCTGCTCCGGAGAAGCAAGGATATGTTGTGCCACTTTACGCTCTGACTTACTGAGCGCACTCATCTGCACCCGAATTTTATCCAACATAGTCCTGACCTGATAAGCGTGGAATATCTGTTAATATGAATAATTACTGTTGTTACAGGAAATTCACGGAGAATATACCCCGCCTGACCGAGGTGGGCGCAAGGTCTGATAAGTTTGCGGCCCTTTTTTTTGCGATAATCAGGCCCGTACTGGATTTTAGCCAGACAATATTTGACACAGAAAAATAACTGAAAGCGCACGTGTCAACATACCCCAGACGCTAATTGGGTGCAGAGTTAGCGTCGTGACGCCGCAGGCTGGTTTACCTGGCCTGGGGAAAAAAGTACATTGTGCTGAAAGAAAATGACAACTTGGACCCGGTGCTCAGGACGCAACGCCACCGGGACAATCCTGCAACGAGGAGAGGAAAATGGCGGTAACACAAATAGCCCAGGCATGCGATCTGGTAATTTTCGGCGCCAAAGGCGATCTCGCCCGTCGTAAACTGTTGCCCTCGCTGTATCAGTTAGAGAAAGCGGGCCAGATTCATGAAGAAACCCGCATTATCGGCGTAGGCCGTGCCGAGTGGGATAAAGCCGAATACACCAAAGTGGTGCGTGAGGCGTTAGAAACCTTCATGAAGGAAAAAATCGATGAAGCACTCTGGGACAAGCTCAGCAACCGTCTCGATTTCTGTAACCTTGATGTAAACGATACGTCGCACTTCCCACGCCTGGGTAAGATGCTGGACCAGAAAAGCCGTACCACCATTAACTATTTTGCCATGCCGCCCAGCACCTTCGGTGCGATCTGTCAGGGATTGGGCACGGCAAAGCTGAACGCTAAACCCGCGCGTGTTGTCATGGAAAAACCGCTCGGTACCTCGCTGGAAACCTCAAAAGAAATTAACGACAGCGTGGGTGAGTACTTTGATGAGAGTCAGGTTTTCCGTATTGACCACTATCTGGGCAAAGAAACGGTTCTTAACCTGTTAGCGCTGCGCTTTGCTAATGCCATTTTTGTTAATAACTGGGATAACCGCACGATCGATCACGTGCAGATTACCGTGGCGGAAGAAGTGGGTATTGAAGGACGCTGGGGCTACTTTGATAAAGCGGGCCAGATGCGCGATATGATTCAGAACCATCTGTTACAGGTTCTGACGATGATCGCCATGTCACCGCCTTCCGATCTCAGCGCCGACAGTATTCGTGATGAAAAAGTGAAAGTGCTGCGCTCGCTGCGTCCTATCGATCAAACCAACGTCCGCGAGAAAACGGTACGTGGTCAGTACACCTCTGGCTTCGTTCAGGGCAAGAAAGTGCCTGGCTATCTTGAAGAAGAGGGTGCCAATAAGACCAGCGCCACCGAAACCTTTGTGGCTATTCGCGTGGACATCGATAACTGGCGTTGGGCAGGCGTGCCGTTCTACCTGCGTACCGGTAAACGTCTTCCGACCAAATGCTCAGAAGTCGTGGTGTATTTCAAAAACCCGGAGATGAACCTGTTTAAGGATTCCTACTCCCAGTTGCCGCAGAACAAACTCACTATTCGTCTGCAGCCTGATGAAGGCGTGGATATTGAGATCCTGAACAAAGTGCCGGGTCTTGATCACAAACACAAACTGCAAACCACCAAGCTGGATCTGAGCTACTCAGAAACCTTCAATCAGTCTCATCTGGCCGATGCCTATGAGCGCTTATTGCTGGAGTCCATGCGCGGTATCCAGGCGCTGTTTGTGCGTCGCGATGAAGTGGAAGCGGCATGGACCTATGTGGATTCCATCATCGATGCCTGGGCAGCCGACGGCGACTCATCCAAGCCTTATCAGGCGGGAACATGGGGGCCGGTGGCCTCTGTGGCAATGATTACCCGTGATGGCCGCTCCTGGAACGAATTTGAATAACCACCCAGCCCGCCGCGAGCGGGCTTTTTTTGCACCAACTCTCAAAAATGAACTGCCGTTTTAAAAATCTTTCCCGGTCATAGACGGGCAAACGGCGGATCCTGTATGGTAGTAGCGCTGTTAACCGGGCTGGCCTGGCGATGTCTTCGCCGTGCTGCTCCCAATGTTATCCATCAGGGGACGTGATGAAAAACTGGAAAACGAGTGCCGAACAGATTCTGAAAACCGGACCGGTCGTACCGGTGATTGTGGTTAACAAGCTGGAACATGCCGTTCCCATGGCTCAGGCCCTGGTCGCCGGTGGCGTCAAGGTACTGGAGGTCACGTTGCGCACCCCTGTGGCGATGGATGCCCTGCGCGCCATCATTAAAAACGTACCTGACGCCATTGTGGGAGCCGGCACCGTGCTTAACACCCAACAGCTGCAGGAAGTCACGCAGGCGGGTGCCCAGTTCGTCATTAGCCCGGGGATTACCGAGTCTCTGCTTAAGGCCGCCGTTGAAGGCCCGATTCCGCTGATTCCCGGCATTAGCACCGTGTCAGAATTGATGACCGGCATGGACTATGGTTTGCGGGAATTCAAGTTTTTCCCTGCGGAAGCGAACGGTGGAGTAAAAGCGTTGCAGGCCATCGGCGGGCCTTTCCCTCAGGTACGCTTCTGCCCGACGGGCGGTATCTCACCGGCAAATTACCGTGACTATCTGGCTCTCAAAAGCGTGCTCTGTATCGGCGGTTCCTGGCTGGTGCCAAACGATGCACTGGAAGCGGGCGACTGGCAGCGAATCACGCAACTGGCGCGCGACGCTGTCGCTGGCGCGGAGTAATCTCCGGCGGGAAGTCAAACGCGAGCGGTGAGTCACTGACTCACCGCAATGGCACTATCCCTGAACACTGACAGCCGCCGCGCTGGCAACGGCACGCGCAACGGCTTCTTCAGTTGTATCCGCACAGGCCAGGGCAACACCTAAACGGCGCTGACCGTCGATTTCAGGTTTGCCAAACAGGCGCAGCTGCAAACCTGAACCCAATGCCGCCTCCACATTGACGAACTGCACGTTCTGACTGGTCAACTGCGGCAGGATAACGGCTGACGCGGAAGGACCATACTGGCGAACGGCGCCAATCGGCAGGCCAAGGAACGCACGCACATGAAGCGCGAATTCAGACAGATCTTGTGAAATCAGCGTCACCATGCCGGTATCGTGCGGGCGAGGGGAGACTTCGCTGAACACCACTTCGTCGCCGCAGACAAACAGCTCTACGCCAAACAGCCCATAGCCACCCAGCGCTTTCACCACGGTTTCCGCAATGTGCTGCGCACGCTGCAGCGCCAGCTCACTCATCTGCTGAGGTTGCCATGATTCACGGTAATCCCCGTCTTCCTGGCGATGACCAATGGGGGCACAGAAATGAATGCCGTCAACAGCACTGATCGTTAACAGGGTGATTTCAAAATCAAACTTCACCACGCCTTCCACGATAACGCGCCCGGCACCCGCACGGCCGCCCTGCTGCGCATAGTCCCAGGCTTTTTCCAGCTGGCTGGCATCCCGGATAAAGCTCTGACCTTTACCTGAAGAGCTCATCACTGGCTTCACGATGCATGGAAAACCAATTTCGGCGGCGGCAGACACGAAATTATCTTTGCTGTCGGCAAAAAGGTAGTGGGAAGTGGGAAGCGCGAGCTCTTCTGCTGCCAGACGGCGAATGCCCTCGCGGTTCATGGTCAGGCGCGCCGCGCGGGCGGTCGGCACGACGTGCTGGCCTTGCTGCTCCAGCTCCAGGAGTTTTTCAGTCGCAATAGCTTCAATTTCGGGTACGACGAAGTGAGGCTTTTCCTGCGCAATAACCGCGGCCAGCGCGTCACCATCCAGCATATTAATCACGTGGCTGCGATGAGCAACATGCATGGCAGGTGCATCAGCGTAGCGGTCAACGGCAATCACTTCCACACCCAGGCGCTGACATTCCAGCGCAACTTCTTTCCCCAGTTCACCGGAGCCCAACAGCATTACACGCGTTGCACCAGGGCGCAGCGCAGTTCCAAGAGTCGTCATAAATTCCCCTAAAATCGAAGCAGTCAAAATGCGCGCGCAGTATATACGAAAACGTTTGCGTTCTCACCCTTCAGCTTGTTTGCCTGGGTTTGCGCTACTTTTCCTGCTCTGACGTTTCCTGACATCTTTTTGGTAATGATGTTGTTTCTGAATGGTAAAGGGAGATGATGATGAATAACTGGCTGCAACAGATTCAATCGGTACTGGCTAAAAAAAGCAGCGAGGGTAAATCCAGCGGAGCATTAAGCGATATGCTGGCGCCGGGGGCTTTAGGCGGGCTGGCAGCCATGCTGGTGGCCAGTAAGTCATCCCGAAAGTTGTTAACGAAATATGGCGGTCAGGCTTTGATTATCGGCGGTGGGGCCGCGGCGGGTGCCGTGCTGTGGAACAAATATAAGCAGCGGGTACGCGAAACGCATCAAAACGATCCCGGCTTTGGTGAGTTGCAAACGCCAGTGGATCAGCGGGCGGAGCGGCTGGTGACCGCGCTGGTTTTTGCTGCTAAAAGCGATGGCCATATTGACGATCGGGAACGCGCGGCGATTGAACATAATATTCACGAGGCTGGCTATGGTCAGGATGCCGAAAAACTCATCCAGCAAGCCATGCAGCGACCGCTGGACCCCGAGTGGCTCGCGGCGGACGTCAAAAATGAAGAAGAGGCGCTTGAACTCTATTTTCTGAGCTGCGCCGCCATTGATGTGGACCACTTCATGGAGCGCAGCTATCTTTCCGCCCTGGGCGATGCGCTAAAAATCCCGCAGGATGTGCGTGACGGCATTCAGCAGGATATCCTGCAGCAGAAAGCGGGCTAACCCGCACAGGGCCAGCGATATGGCCCTGCACAACCTCACATTACCTTCACTTTACTTGGCATCTCTTTACATTAGTGCCACGCTTAGTGTTCATTACATTCAGCGGGACGGATGACATGAAAGCACCGAGCGCAAAAAAAATCCCTTACGAATTATCGCTGCATGGCGAAACGCGCATCGACAATTATTACTGGCTACGTGACGACAGGCGTGAAAACAGCGAGGTGCTGGACTATTTACGCGCTGAGAACAATTACGGCCAGAAAATCATGGGCTCACAACAGCCCTTACAGAATCGCATTCTGCGTGAGATTATCGATCGCCTGCCGCCGCAGGACCACTCAGTACCCTATGTGAAAAATGGTTATCGCTATCAAAGCCGGTATGAAAGCGGCAATGAATATGCCGCCTATTACCGACAGCCCGCTGACAGCGATGAGAGCGACCCGTGGACACTGCTGCTGGATGCGAATCAGCGCGCATCACACAGTGATTTTTATACTATGGGCGCACTGCACATCAGCCCGGATAACCGGGTGCTGGCAGTGGCAGAGGACTTCCTTTCCCGGCGGCAGTACGGCATTCGTTTTCGCAATCTGGACAGTGGGAGTTGGTATCCGGAAGTGCTTAACGATGCCTCGTCTAGCTTTGCGTGGGCGAATGATTCACGCACCCTCTATTACGTTCGTAAACATCCGCAAACCCTGTTGCCTTATCAGCTATGGCGGCATGAGTTGGGTACGCCCCAGCACGACGATCGGCTCGTGTACGAAGAAAAAGACGATACCTATCACCTCAGCATTCATAAAACCACGTCGAAACAGTTCATCCTGATCGTGCTATACAGCACCAGCAGCAGCGAGATTCAGCTGATCGATGCGGATTTCCCGGACGCCCTTCCGCAGGTTTTTTTGCCCCGGCGGCGCGATCATGAATACAGTCTTGATCATTATGATCACACGTTCTTCATCCGCTCGAATCGCGAGGGTAAAAATTTCGGACTCTACCGTAGCCATTATCTGGATGAAGCGCGCTGGCAAACCGTGATCCCCGCGCGCGACCATATCGTAATGGAGGATTTCCAGCTTTTTCGTGACTGGCTGGTGGTAGAGGAGCGCCAGCGTGGGCTGACCAGCCTGCGGCAAATCAACTGGGAGACGGGAGAAACCAGCGGCATTGCGTTTGACGATCCCACTTACGTTACCTGGCTGGCTTACAATCCTACGCCGCGCACCAGTAAGCTGCGCTATGGCTATTCGTCCATGACCACGCCCGCCACGCTGTTTGAACTGGATATGGATACGGGGGAACGTCGGATCTTAAAACAAAGTGCGGTCAAAGACTTCAATCCGGATGAGTACAAAAGCGAGCACCATTGGATCACCGTTTCTGACGGCACAGAAGTGCCGGTCTCGCTGGTGTACCACCGCACCCATTTTCAGAAAGGGCAGAACCCCATGCTGGTGTATGGCTATGGCGCCTATGGCAGTAGCATGGACGCTGACTTTAGCGTCAGTCGGCTCAGCCTGCTGGACCGCGGGTTCATCTATGCGCTGGTGCATGTGCGAGGCGGCGGGGAGATGGGGCAGCAGTGGTATGACGGTGGCCGCCTGCTCAATAAGATGAACAGCTTCACCGATTTTATCGACGTGACAAACGGGCTCGTGGCGCGTGGATTCGGGCACCCGGACCGGCTCTATGCGATGGGAGGAAGTGCAGGGGGATTGCTGATGGGCGCAGTCATGAATCTGGCGCCCACGCGCTATCACGGTGTGGTTGCGCAGGTGCCTTTTGTTGATGTGCTCACCACGATGCTTGATGAGTCTATTCCACTGACGACCGGGGAATATGACGAGTGGGGTAATCCGAATGACGCGGAGTACTATCGCTATATCCGGCAATACAGCCCATATGACAACGTTGCGGCGAAAACCTGCCCCCACCTGCTGGTGACAACCGGCCTGCATGATTCACAGGTACAATACTGGGAACCGGCAAAATGGGTGGCTAAGCTGCGTGAATATAAAACCGATGATAACCTGCTGCTGCTCTGCACCGATATGGACTCGGGGCATGGCGGTAAGTCTGGGCGCTACAAGGCCTATGAAGGCGTTGCCCTGGAGCTCACCTTCATCATCGCCCTTGCTCAGGGCAGTTTGCCTCCGGCCGCGCTTACGGAAGCTGACTAAGACACTTGCGCAGCGCCTGCCGTAACGGTGGGCGCAAATCTTTCACGTTATCCAGCATCCATTTCAGGTAACCCGGATCTTTTCGGGCCACCACGGCCAGCGCCTGACCACGATATTTACCAAACGGCAGCACATCATCACGCTGCGCGGCAGGCTGCGAGCGCAGACTCATTTCGTCCGCACGCCAGCCGGACAGTTCCATAATTCGAATGAGCAGCGCGGCCGTCACGTAGCAGTCGTACAGCGCCCGGTGAGCATGCAAATCCGCTGGCGGCGTCACATCCAGCTTGAGGCTGTGCCGGAGCGCCTGATTACCGTATTTAATGCCGGGCCATAGCTGACGAGCCAGCGTCATGGTACAGATCCACTCGCCGTGCATTTCCGGCAACATCCGGCGGTCAAAGCTGGCGTTGTGGGCCACGTAAAAGGGACTGCCGTGGTAGCGCAGGATGGCCTCTTCAATGGGCGGTTTGCCCATCACCATGGCTTCAGTAATGCGGTGTACGGCCATGGCCTGACGACTGATGGGGCGATCGGGTGAGACAAGATCGCTCATTGGATTGACGATTTGGCCGTCGATCACATCTACCGATGCAACCTCAACCACGCCGCCCTGCAGTCCGCAGGTTTCCGTATCGATAACGCGTAGCATCATTATTTCTGTTTAGGCTCGTAGGGCAGGCGTGACAGGTTGAGAGAGGCCTGGCGGTAATGCATTAAACGCTGACGAAACCAGTCCCGCAGGGCTTCAGGTTGTTCGTTGGCGACCATTTCTGCCACGACAGGCATGTTGTAACGCTCTTTAAAAGCAACGCCTGCTGCAGCCAGATCGACATTGACTTTGTCTTTCTCTTCCTGCGACAGCAAGGCAAGGTTGTGACTCATGATATTCTCCCGATAAGCGTGACCAAAAGTAATGTTTTCCTCCTCCTGGCGCAAGGGACAGGATAGCATTGCTGGCCTCGACAGTTAAATTTCAGCGGCGTATTCTTGCGCCACGTTCGTGGCCTTTGCCGCCGTTAACAGGATGAAGAGATGAAAAAAACCGCGATTTCACGTGGGGTGCTGGCTCTGATCGCCACCGGCACAATGGTGTTTAGTCAGCTTGCACTGGCGCACGCCCACTTAGCGTCGTCGGTGCCGGCAGCCAACGCGGCGGTAACGCCTGCGCCGCAACACATTACGCTGAGCTTCACCGAAGACGTTGAAGCCGCATTCAGTGGCGTTGACGTCATGAATGCACAGCATAAAGCCGTGGGTGAAAAGGCCCGGCTGGATGGCAAGCAGCACGACCGCCTGCGGGTTGATTTTGCCCAGCCGCTGGCGCAGGGCGCTTATCAGGTAAACTGGCACGTGCTGTCCGTTGACGGGCACAAAACGCACGGAAGCTATATCTTCACCGTGAAATAAAACCGTGACCCTGTTGTGGCTGGTGCTGCGCGCACTGCATTTCACGGCATTAATGTTGCTGGTTGGCAGTGCCTTTTACAGCAGGTTGCTGGCACCGGTTGCCTTTCGAACCTCGCTGGCCGCGCGATTATTTCCGCTAATGAAGTGGAGTACATGGCTGGCCCTGCTGTCGGCACTGGCGATGCTGGCCACACAAAATGTGTTGATGAGTGGTGACTGGCACAATTTGTCAGAGACGGCTGTGTGGCTGGCGGTATTTTCAACCCGCTGGGGCTCCGTGTGGCAATGGCAGCTCCTCTTTTCGCTGTGTAGCGTGGCTGCGATTGTCATGCGTGACCGCCCCCGTCAGCAGGTTTGGCTGTTAACTGGCCTGCTACAGACAGGCTGTCTGGCGCTAACGGGCCATGCCGCCATGCGCGAGGGTATCGCCGGGCTCCTGCAACAAAGTAACCAGGCCTTACATCTTCTCTCCGCCGCCTTTTGGGCGGGCGGGTTAGTGCCTGTGTTGGTGTTGATGCGCATGGCGCGTAACATCGAATACCGGACAGCCGCAATCCGCACCATGATGCGTTTTTCCCGTTATGGTCACGTTGCCGTCGCCTTAACGATAATTACCGGTGTCGTTAACAGCCTGCTGATTGCCGGGGCGCCAGCAAACTGGCATCTCAACGATTATGTTGTACTGTTGTTGTGCAAAGCAGGGCTGGTCATGCTTATGGTACTGATTGCGCTCTGGAATCGTTACTGGCTGGTGCCGCGCTTTCATATTGCGGGCCTTGCCGCACAACGACTGTTTATTCGCATGACCCAGCTGGAAATTGTGCTGGCATGCGGCGTAGTGGGGTTGGTCAGCGTGTTTGCTACGTTGTCACCAACCTGAATGATGAAAACCCCATAAAGGTAAGTTATGTTGCTGAAGAAAGCGATCCCCACACTGCTGTTATTAACGCTGGCTGGTCAGGCAGCAGCGGCACAAATCATCACCGTCAGCCGTTTCGAAATTGGTAAAGACAAGTGGCCGTTTAATCGTGAAGAGGTGATGCTGACCTGTGAGAAAGATGGATCGCTGTTTGCCATCAATCCCAGCACGCTGATGCAGTACCCGCTTAATGAGAAGGCGGAGGCTCAGGTCAACGCTAAGCGGGTGAAGGCACAGCCCATCAGCGTGATTCAGGCGCCGGATAAAGCGCATCCGGATCGGATGATGAGTCTGCAACCTGTCGTGGATCGTGCACAGGCGCTGTGCACAAAATAAGACGATGCAGGCAAGAGTGCGCAAATTTGTCTTACGGGTCACAAACCTGTCGGGTTTATGGTCTGAGCCGCGGCGCTGGCTGGAAAATCTGGCGCGTTGTCCTACGCTTTAGAAGCAAGGCGAAAGCCTCTATTAATGCCAACTTTTAGCGCACGGCTCCTTGAGAGCCATTTCCCTGGACCGAATACAGGAATCGTGTTCGGTCTTTTTTTGCCTTTCAACGCTCACCATGACGGCCCAGACAGCGGGGATGGTGTTCACCGGGCCGCACGCTACTGGCCCGGCTCACGCAACAGGATGGCAGAAACGAAACCGGCGCGATCGCGTTTCTTCTTCCTGTGCGAAAGGGCGTTTACACCCGGAACGCTTCTACCATATCGCGCAGCGCGTGTGCCTGCTCAGAAAGGGATTGTGAAGCGGACGATGATTCCTCAACCAGTGCGGCGTTGTTCTGAGTAACGCTGTCCATCTGGCCCACGGCGACGCTCACCTGAGAAATCCCCTGCATCTGTTCGGAAGAGGCCAGCGAGATCTCATCCATAGCCGTTGCCAGTTCACCCACCATGTTAACAATTTTCAGGATACTTTGACCGGTTCCACTCGCGACGGTTACGCCGGTTTCAACCTGCTGCACGGCCTGTTCAATCAAGGTTTTAATTTCCTTCGCGGCGGTAGCACTCCGCTGGGCCAGATTTCTGACTTCGCCAGCCACCACGGCAAACCCGCGCCCTTGCTCACCGGCACGCGCGGCCTCAACGGCAGCATTGAGCGCCAGAATGTTGGTCTGAAAAGCAATGCCTTCAATCACGCCGGTTATATCACGAATCTTCGCAGCACTGTCTGAAATGTCTTTCATGGTTGCCGACATCCGTTGCATATCTGCTTCGCCGCGTTGAGCCAGATTGGCCGTTTCGCGGGCTGATGTGGCTGTATGCTGTGCCACGGAGGCATTACTCTTCACCGTCGCGGTTAATTGTTCCATGCTGGCAGCGGTTTCCTGAAGCGCGGCAGCCTGCTCTTCGGTACGGGACGATAATTCGGTATTTCCTTGCGCGATTTCATCGGCGGCAAGCGCAACGTTAGCTGAAGAATCTTTGATTTCGACAACCAGGCCGCGAAGTTTAGCCTGCATTCCGTCAAGGGATGCCAGCAGACTTGACGTATCCTTAGGACGTAGGTGCACCGCCGAGGTCAGATCGCCGTTAGCAATGGCCGCCGCAATGAGTTGGGCCTGAGCAGGCTCGCCCCCTAACTGGCGCATCAGTAAACGGGTAATCATCCATCCGGTGGCGACAGAAAAAACGATGGAAAGCAGGCCCAGGATAACCAAAACGAGTGTTGAGGTTCGGGTTGAACGATTATTCTCTTCCACCGCGTTGCGACTGTTATTCAACTGAACGTTGGTCATTTCACCAAGTGAACTGAGTAACGCACGCTGAGCAGGACGCACCGTCACCATCAGATAATTTGTGGCTTCCTGAGGACGGTTATCCAGGCCAAACTGACCGGCCTTTTCCAGACCGGAAATCACCTGCGCTTCATTGGCCTGAAGTTTTTCCAGCGCAGCACGTCCGGCGGGCGTGGAATCCTCACGCATGATTGTTTCAAGCGCTTCACGATTTTTTAAGTAAGCTGCTTTTTGCAGTTTCAGCCTCTCCCACTCTGGCTGCATGGCTTTCGCATCGCTGAGAAGCGCGAGGTTTCTCGCGGCAATCGCCATGTCTCTCAGTTCATCTCGCATATCAACGGCGAGCTGATATTTTCGCATCTTAACATTGACCGCATCATCCATACCGGTGCTGGCGGAATGCAGTGCTTTAAAAGAAATAGTAATACAGATAATAAAAAGCAGAATTAACAGGCCAAAACCGATTGCCAGACGCGTGGAGATTTTCATCTTAGAATTCCTGAAAGTTAAGTTCAGCGTTCTTATCGGCAAAAGACGTGTAAAAAATTAATAAAATAGACATATTTCTGAAACAGTAAATTCCGCAAGCAGGGTGGAAGTTTCCAGAGTAATGGTCCTTTAAAAGGACTTATAAGTTCAATTAATCAATTGAGTGCAGGTAATCAGGAGAGGGTAATTGATATTTAAAATGCTTTTAGTAAACACAGCAGCGCGCTGGGCGCGATATATGAACGGCGAGGGCAGCACTGCGCTGACCTTAATTTGAAATAAGTCTTGTCATTTTCCTAATGTGTGGCGTTTTTCGTAAATGCACAGATAAGACGACACGTTCACCCGTCCCCAATAAATATAGCGTCCTGCTGCAGGGTGTTAGCCAGATTCACTCTCACGCAAGGCACCTGTGATTCGAACGGGCGATTATATTACACCTGAGAAGCGCTCTGGCGCATTGATGAAGCGTACTGACATCTCTGATCACTCAACCCGTGCGTCGTAGATGGTAGTTAACCTGATAATCGTGGGTGTTTCTGTACATCACGGCGTAGTTGATAAAAGAGCCCGTATTGCTGTATGAAAGCGAGTCGACTCTGAGTAGGAGGGTTTTTTCAGCGATATCCATCAGGTGCGACAGGCGCTTATCGGATAAAACCGGTCTTAATGACTCATAATTGCCCTCTAAAACAATGCCACACTCCTGCTCGATATAGTCAAATTTAGATTTTTCCAAATGGGCCAGGCTAAGGTCAGGGAATATTTTCACTGGCATATAACTTTCTTCGAGCATCAGCAGCTTTTCATCAACATAACGTAACCGACGTGAGAAAAAGAGGCGTTCACCACTGTTTATGCGTAACTGATCGGCTATGGCGCGAGGGGCGGCGATTAACTCGAACGCCAGTACCTTACTGATCACCTCTTTTCCCTGCAGACGTAAGACTTCTGCCAGCCCGGTGAGCGAACTGGTTTCATGACTGATATCCTTTGCGGACACGTAGGTTCCGCTGCCATGCCGTCGCTCCAGCAACCCCTCTCTGACCAGTAAATCTATTGCCTTACGCAAGGTCATTCTCGCCACGCCAAACTCTGTGGCGAGCACTTTTTCAGCCGGAATAGCACTCCCTACCGCGACAAAGGGCGAATTTAGCCGGAGACGCAGTTTGTCAGCGATAAATTTATAGATCACTTTTGTACCTCCTGAGAGGGAGACATAACCGTCAACAGGCCTGGCATAAAGTTAATGCGTGCAGGGGGATAAATAAATAAATTTTTTATTTCCTTTAGCCGCGCTGTGAGATGTCTAGTTATTGCCATGAAAATAGACGTCATGATGAAAATTAAAACCATGAGGGCGCTCACGAAGTCGTTAATGTCCCACTCTGCCAGAGGCGTGACTGCCTTATTTTGGCTGCGTTTACATTGACTTTAACGATATATCCTTAGAATCGTTACGTGAGGAACTTAAATGCTCAGTCAAATACAGCGCTTTGGCGGCGCCATGTTTACGCCGGTATTATTATTTCCCTTCGCCGGCATTATCGTTGGTCTTTCCATTATGTTAAGCAACCCTTTATTTTTAGGGGAAGCATTAACGCATCCAGAGAGTTTATTTAATCAAATTGTCTTCATTATTGAAGAGGGCGGATGGACGGTTTTTAGAAACATGCCGTTAATATTCGCGGTTGGCCTCCCGGTGGGGTTGGCAAAACAGGCTCAGGGGCGAGCATGTCTGGCCGTTGTCGTCAGTTTTTTAACCTGGAATTATTTAATTAATGCCATGGGCAGCACCTGGGGCGATTTTTTTGCCGTCGATTTTTCCAAAGGAACAGAAGCCGGAAGCGGACTGGCCATAATCGCGGGGATAAAAACACTGGATACCAGCATCATCGGTGCCATCGTCATTGCCGGTCTGGTGACGGCTCTGCACAATCGTTTTTTTGAAAAACCGCTTCCGGTTTTTCTGGGTATTTTTCAGGGCTCATCTTTTGTCGTCATTGTTGCCTTCTTAGCGATGATCCCCTGTGCCTGGTTAACGCTGTTTGGCTGGCCCAAAATTCAAATGGGCATCGAGTCGCTTCAACAGTTTTTACGCGATGCGGGCGCGGTTGGCGTGTGGGTTTATACCTTTCTGGAACGTATCCTGATCCCGACAGGACTGCACCACTTTATTTATGGGCCTTTTATCTTTGGCCCGGCAGTGGTTGAAGGCGGCATCCAGGTTTACTGGGCAGAGCATCTGCAGGCCTTCAGCCAGAGTACGCAACCACTCAAACAACTGTTTCCTGAGGGCGGTTTCGCGCTTCATGGCAACGCAAAAGTCTTCGGCGCAGTGGGGATTGCGTTGGCGCTCTATTCGACAGCCTCAGCGCGTCACCGGGTCAAAGTCGCAGGGTTGTTAATTCCGGCCACGTTGACAGCCGTTCTGGTCGGCATCACTGAACCCCTGGAGTTTACCTTCCTGTTTATTTCGCCTCTGCTGTTTGCGGTGCACGCTGTGCTGGCCGCCAGCATGGCGACAGCAATGTATATGTGCGGTGTGGTGGGGAACTACGGTGGCGGCTTACTGGACCAGTTTCTGCCGCAAAACTGGATCCCAATGTTCCCTAACCATGCCGGCATGATCTTTACCCAAATCGGTATAGGCCTGGTTTTCACGGGGCTCTACTTCGTGGTTTTTCACCAACTCATCCTGCGGCTGAACCTGAAAACACCCGGTCGGGAGGACAGTGACGTCAGGCTTTACAACAAGGCCGACTATCGGGCAGCGCGAGCAGCGCCAGCTTCCCCGGGCGGGCATAACCCGCAACGCGATCAGGCTTGGGGTTTTCTGAATGCGCTGGGTGGGGCCAGCAATATAGCCAGCATCAACAACTGCGCCACGCGCCTGCGCATAACACTGCTCGATGAGGCCAAAACGCAGAACGATGCCGCGTTTATGGCGCTGGGCGCCCACGGTGTCGTCCGGCGTGGCAACAGTATTCAGGTCATTGTGGGCTTACAGGTCCCCCAGGTGCGCGAGCAACTTGAAAGCCAAATGAAAGACCCGGCCCGGTCTGAAGCAACACTTACCATGGAGAAACCTTTATGAAGACATTCTCAGTTTTAATTGCGGGCGGCGGTAGCACCTTTACGCCGGGTATTGTGCTAATGCTCCTGGCGAACCGGCACCGCTTTCCTTTACGCCAGCTGAAGTTTTACGACAATGACGCGGCCCGTCAGGAAACCATTGCCCGGGCCTGTAAGATTATCTTGCAGGAACAGGCAGCTGACATTGTGTTCAGCTATACCACCGATCCGCAGGAAGCATTCAGTGACGTCGATTTTGTCATGGCGCATATTCGGGTGGGTAAATATCCCATGCGTGAGCAAGATGAAAAAATCCCCTTGCGTCATGGTGTTCTGGGCCAGGAAACCTGTGGGCCGGGTGGTATTGCCTATGGCATGCGCTCAATCGGCGGCGTCCTTGAGCTTGTCGATTATATGCAACAGTACTCACCCGACGCCTGGATGCTGAATTATTCCAACCCGGCCGCCATCGTGGCTGAGGCAACGCGACGCCTGCGACCTGAGGCTAAAATCCTGAATATTTGTGACATGCCGATTGGTATTGAAAGTCGGATGGCAAAAATTGTCGGTCTGCAAGACCGCAAGCAAATGCGGGTGCGCTACTACGGGCTCAATCATTTTGGCTGGTGGACCGCTGTTGAAGATTTGAAGGGGAATGATTTAATGCCACAGCTGCGTGAGTACGTGGCAAAGTACGGCTATGTTCCGCCCTCTGGATCGTCATCAGTGGAGTCCAGCTGGAAGGATACTTTCCTGAAGGCGCGCGATGTGCAAGCGCTGGATCCCCAGACGTTGCCCAATACCTATCTGAAATATTATTTGTTCCCAGATTATGTGGTCGCGCATTCCAACCCTGAACGCACCCGCGCTAATGAGGTCATGGAGCATCGTGAAAAGCAGGTGTTCAGCGCCTGCAGGGCAATCACCGATGCCGGGCATTCATCCGCCGGAGAGTTGGAAATAGACGAACATGCTTCCTATATTGTCGATCTGGCGACCGCGATCGCCTTCAATACCCAAGAGCGTATGCTGCTCATTGTGCCTAATCAGGGCGCTATCCCCAACTTTGATGCGGACGCTATGGTGGAAATTCCCTGTCTGGTTGGGCGCAACGGTGCGGAACCCCTTCAGGTTGGCGACATTCCGACTTTCCAGAAGGGGTTAATGAGTCAGCAGGTTGCGGTCGAAAAGCTCGTGGTGGAGGCATGGGACCAGCGCTCCCGGCATAAGTTATGGCAGGCCATTACCTTATCTAAAACGGTACCAAGTGCCACCGTTGCAAAAGCGATTCTCGACGATCTTATCGAGGCAAATAAAGCCTTCTGGCCGCCGTTGAGCTAGAGCGCCCGTCAGCCAGCCTGGGTTCGCGTTCAGGCTGGCTGTCTTTAGCGCAGACAGGGCAAACCAGGAGAATCGAATGCCGTGAGGGATAACCCTGTGGATCGCGCGAGAGAGTCGTCAATATTCCAGTGTGCATTGCGCGGCAGTGCAGTCCTGAGCTCGGCGTGCCGGGACTGCACTGCCGCGTCATGCCTCTCCACCGTTGCGCGTGCTTGATTTTCAGCACGCATCCCGCCACATTAGCGCCTCGTATCCTGCCGCTTGCAAAGGAGATGATCGTGTCGACTGTACCCCCACTGACCTTACTGAAGCGTATTGATGAACGCTACCGATCGCTCACCGGACATGGGCTTTACTGTCCTCATGATATTGATGACCGTTATCAGTGGCTGCATGAACAGGCGCCGTACAGCATTCTTGCCCACAGTACCGCAGCCGATCCCGTGTTTGTCTATGCCAATCGTTGTGCTCTGAACTGCTTCAAATACAGTGCGGAAGAGATACGGCAACTGCCGTCACGACTCAGTGCCGGGCCTTTCGACAGGGAAGCACGACAGCGCCTGCTGGATATTGTCAGACGCGATGGCATTGCCACCGGCTACAGCGGACCGCGTGTCGATAAGCAGGGCAAAAGCTTCATTATCTACGATGGCGAAGTCTGGCAGTCAGACGGACGCGATGAGGCGGGATGGGGCCAGGCCGCACTGTTCTGGCCCAGCCCCCGTCACGCGTTGGCAGCGTTCTGATCGGCGCGACGACGCCTTTCTGCCGTGTGCTGACAGGCTTATACCCGGAACGCTTCTACCATGCCGCGTAATGCGTGGGCCTGTTCAGAAAGGGACTGAGAAGCAGAGGATGACTCTTCAACCAGCGCCGCGTTGTTCTGGGTGACGCTGTCCATCTGGCTGACGGCGACGCTCACCTGAGAAATGCCCTGCATTTGTTCGGAGGAGGCCAGTGAGATCTCATCCATCGCGCTGGCCAGGTCGCCGACCATGCTGACGATTTTGAGGATGCTTTCACCTGTACCGTTGGCGACTTTGACGCCGCTGCCAACCTGTTCAACCGCTTGCTCAATCAGCGACTTAATCTCTTTTGCTGCGGTCGCGCTGCGCTGGGCCAGGGTGCGGACTTCACCTGCGACAACGGCAAAACCCCGGCCCTGTTCGCCAGCACGCGCGGCCTCTACCGCGGCATTGAGGGCCAGGATATTGGTCTGGAAGGCGATGCCCTCAATAACGCCGGTGATATCGCGAATTTTAGACGCGCTCAGCGAAATGTCGTTCATGGTTTCCGACATCCGGTGTACGTCGCTTTCGCCACTGCGCGCCAGCACGGCGGTCTCACGGGCAGTTGACGCAGTGCTTTGCGCACCGGCGGCGTTACTTTTCACCGTGGCGGTGAGCTGTTCCATGCTGGCTGCGGTTTCCTGCAGGGCGGCGGCCTGCTGTTCGGTCCGGGAGGACAGCTCCGTGTTCCCCTGGGCGATCTCTTCCGCTGCCAGCGCAACGTTACCCGAGGTCTGTTTGATCTCTGACACCAGAGCACGCAGTTTAGCCTGCATACCATCCAGTGAAGCCAGCAGGCTGGTGGAATCATTACGGCGGAGCGTGACGCTGGCGGTCAAATCGCCCGAGGCAATCGCGGCCGCCAGTTCCTGGGCCTGGGCAGGCTCACCGCCCAACTGGCGCATTAACACCCGGGTGATGACATAGCCGGTGGCGATGGAGAACAGCACGGAAAGCACGGATAAAAACACCAGCGTCAAGGACGCCCGGCTGGTTGCCACGCTGTTAACTTCCACCGCGTTGCGGCTGTTATGCATGAGAATTTCTGTGGTTTTGTTTAGCGCATCCAGCATATTGCGTTGCAAGGGGCGCAAGGTCTCCATGAGATAACGCGTCGCTTCATCTCGCTCATTCTTCAGCCCCAGTTGCCCGGCAGCTTCGAAAGCGCTCATCACCGTGCCTTCCAGTTCTTTAATGTGGTTTAAGGCAGCCTGTTCTTCAGCCGTGGACTGGCTCTGCATGATCACCTCGAGCGTTTCACGGTTTTCCGCGAACAGTTTTTTTTGCGCTTCAAGACGCTCCCATTCAGGCTGCATTTCCTTAACGTCGCTCAACAAGGCCAGATTTCGCACGGCTATCGCCAAATCCCTGAGTTCGCCGCGCATATCAAGAATCAACTGGTACTTCCGCATTTTGACATTCACGACCTCATCCATTCCGGTTTTAGCGTTATGCAGCGAGTTAAGTGAGACAGAGGTGCAGATAATGGAAAGCAAAATTAACAAACCGAAACCGGTTGCAAGACGAGTGGAGATTTTCATAAATATGTTCCCGATGGATTGCTGTTTTGTTCACTATCGGCACGCGTCAGGAAAATGATTAACAAAAAGGCCAAAATTTACATAAGTATCGTTAATATTATTATTTTGAATTTAAAAAATGATCTTAATCAATAGATGACGATATTTTTGTTATGTCTTGAATATCGTAAGGTAATGGCCGAAAAATATGCAATGGGTTGATGTATTGAGTCAGGTTGAGGGGGCGTTTTTTATTAAATCATAAATTTAAATGGTGGTTGCCACTAGCCCGGATCGACGGGCAGCGAAGGGCAGACATGACCTCGTAGCGGGCCTGGATCTGCGCTCGCCACTCTGTTGCTCATCAGTTATCCCGTCACGCTACCCAACAGATCAAACCCTGAAGTGACGGCGTTGGGTAAGGTGTGCCTGTGCGACGAACACAGCGCGTATACGTCCGATAAATATGTGATCGGGGTAACAATCTTGACATGAATTTTAAGTTTATCAGACAGTTCATTACGCCAGTTTCTTCACTATAGCGACTCCATTCACAGCATGGGAAAGCACAATGAGGAAACCGTTAGCAGTGGCCTGGTTGTTTTTGATCATTTCATTCGGCGCAACGGCGCAAAGTCTGACGCACAGCAGGGCCGATCCCGCCCATTATGCGGGATTAAAGACGCACAGCAGCATCGCAGATACGCCGGAATCACCGGATGAGCATGTAAGGGAGAGGCAGCACGACGTGGGTAAAGCATTGTGAAGTAAAAAAATGGCTCGCCAGTGCGAGCCATCTTTTCATCAGCGTGCAGGCCTGGGCGCCAGAAACTTCTTGCCCAGTTTTATTCCCGGTTTTTCCACACAGTTAAACAGTAATGATGCCAGCGCGTAGGTCACCGGAATCGATACGGCACAAACAATCAAAAAACGCGTCAGATCATTTTGATACTCAATGTCCGTTTGATTGAGCAACAGCGCAATGGCCGGGATCACGATCAGCAGATGCAGCAAGTAGACCGAAAACGACACATCGCCCAGCCATGTACTCAGACGGTTGTTTAACACCTTACGCGGAATGCGGATCAGTTTTGCCATCAGGCTGCTTTCCTGATACTGCCAGAGCACGGCCGCCATACCGATAATCATAAAGGCTTCCAGCATCACCTGCAGCTTAATGGCACCCAGCCCAATCAGCACGCTTACGGCCGGTCCGGCAAGGGCAAACAGCACGTACAGCAGGGATTTACGGCGTACCGCTTCAGCCAGCAGCATGCCTGAAATAAACATATTCAGTTTAATCAGAATCATTGACGGCATTTCAAAGGCTTCATAGTAGTCGGGCAGCAGGTAACGGCCTGCGCAACTCAGCGCCATCATGCTTAGCAGGGCGGTCGCGTAACCGAAGCGCATCACCGCCAGCATCATAAACGGAAACAGCAGATAGAACTGCATTTCCAGCCCAATGCTCCAGTCAGGCAGCGTGGTATTGAATCCATAGGCGGGCAGCACGCCAAACAGGAATGACAGATGCGTCAGCACGTTCATGAACGACTGATCCGCATAGCGTGAAGATTCTGTTGCGGTCCCGGAATAAAACTGGGCAATGGTATCGCGCATCTCACCAAACCAGGGGCCATAGATCAGGGCAACCGCCAGCAGCAGATAATAAAGCGGGGCAATGCGGAAAAAACGGCGTAACCAGAATTTTTTAATGGTTTCCGCGCGTTGCCAGGGCTCCTTGTGCTGGCGTTCCACATAGTTTTTTGCCATCAGATAGCCCGAAAGCAGGATAAAGAGATCCACGCCAATGCCGGGTGAGGAGATCAAGGTAATATGGCAATGGATAAGCAGACTTATGTGTCCCAGCAGTACCCAAAGAGAAGCGATGCCGCGTAACCCCTCCAGTTCCGTGGACCAACCTCGTGTCGCAGACATGGTAAAACCCCGTTAATCAGTTAGTTATACTTGCACTAAGGCGGTAACTAAGCCCTAACGTGGTGGTTAAGTCCACCCGTTGAGAAAAAAGTGAGAGGATTCTGACGCTGTGGTTAATAATTAATCGGCGAGATAATGCGCTCGCTGATTATTTATGGCGGTTTAAACGGGAGCACGCAAGATGAATAAGCACGGCAATACATTGTTGATCACCGGTGGGGGAACGGGCATTGGGCGCGCACTGGCGCATCGCTGGCATGACGCCGGGAACAAGGTGATTATTACCGGGCGTCGTCAGGACGCGCTGGACGAAGCGGCGGCCGGACGAGAAGGCATATCGACCTGGGTTTTAGATGTCACCGATGCGGATGACGTCAGTCACGCCATTCCTCTGCTGCTCCAGACGTATCCGCACCTGAATGTTTTAGTCAACAATGCTGGCGTCTTTAGCCCTGAGGACATCACTTCACGCCGCGACCTGAGCGATGTTGTGAGAATGACCGAAACCAATTTTATTGCGCCCGTCAGGCTCACTGATGCGCTAATCGATCACCTGAGCGCTCAGCCCGCTGCGGCTATTATTAACGTGTCGTCCGGGCTGGCATTTGTCCCTTTCCCTGCGTCGCCGACCTACAGCGCCACTAAAGCGGCACTTCACTCCTATACCGCAGCCCTTCGGCCGCTGTTAAAAGGGAAGGTTGAGGTGATTGAGATTATCCCGCCACAGGTGCAAACCGAGTTAGCGCCCGGGCAGTCTCAGGATCCTGACAGCATGCCGCTTGATGCCTTCGCCGATGAGGTTATGACGTTATTGCATAGCGGCACAACGCCCACCGAAGTCTGTGTGGAACGCGTGCGCTACTTTCGCGAGGCCGAAGCGAAAGGGCAGTTTGATGAGGCATTGCAGATGCTGGTGCAATACAGCTAAGCCCCGGCCAGGCGCGAGGCGACAACGCGAGCGACGATTACGCTGTTCCACTGATTTCGTGCAGCCAGTCTGTGAGGTCGCGCTCAAGCGTTCCTGCCTTTGCGACCTCAGGCGAGAACAGGCAATACTCTGAGCCATCTTCCACAAACCCCATTGGTGCGGCCAGTATGCCGCTTTGAATATCATCTTTAACGAGCGGCCAGGGTCCAATGGCTACGCCGATCCCGGCTACCGCCGCCTGCAGGCTAAAATAAAAATGTTCGAAACACTGCTGCACGTTAACGGGAGCCGGTATCTGCATCGCCGTCGCCCAGACCTGCCACGCCTCCGGGCGGCTTCTGGAGAGCAGTAAAGGCGCGTCCGGATTCAAACCCGGACGCTCGCTGTCGAACCAGGCCGTGACGCGATCGGGGCGGCAGACCGGCCCCACCTTTTCCCTGAACAAGTGTTCGATATGGCAGGGCGATACGTGAGTAAAATCATTGCGGCGCAGCGCAAAATCAATCCCCTGATCAAACGAGAATGCGCCACTGGCCGCGACCAGATGGATCTCATTTTTACCGAAGCGCGCCTCAAAATCGCCCCAGCGTGGAATCAGCCAGCGCATTAATAACGTGGGCTCACATGACAGCACGCGCTGGCGCGTTCCCGCGCGTAAGCGGTTTACGCTGCGGGAGATCATGGCGAAGCCGTGACTGACCGCGTCAGCCAGCTGTTCGCCTGCTTCTGTCAGACAGACTTTCCGGTTACGACGCGCAAACAGCGCAACACCTAAATCCTCTTCAAGTACGCGCACCGCCCGGCTGACAGCACCGGGCGTAAGATGCAGTTCGTCTGCTGCACGGGCAAAGCTTTCGAAACGCGCCGCCGCTTCAAAACAGCGCAGCGCCATTAACGAGGGCAGGCGGTTGCCTGGTACAGGTGAGTTTAACTCACCGTTTGGCGCAGAAATCATCGTTATATCTCGCGTTTTTTCACCATTAATATCAATCAAACCGAGAAGGGTTGGCCGTTTATATTACCAGGGGGTCAGTAACGTGTACTATATCATTCGGGAAGAAATACCGTCTGTAGAAACCTATCGCCACATCAGAGTGAGCGCAGGATTAAGTGACAAAACGGAACAGGCCGCAAAGACGGGGTTAAGAAACGGTTTGTACAGCGTGGTGGTTTGCCATCAGGACGCGCCGGTTGGCATGGGAAGAGTGATTGGCGACGGAGGCTGCTTTTTTGTCATTACCGATATTGCTGTGCTGCCACAACATCATAAAAAGGGGGTGGGCGATCGTATTATGACGGCGTTAATGGCCTGGATAGCGCGCCATGCGCCGCCCTCCGCCTACATCAGTTTGATTGCCAGTCATGGCTCGCCGGGTTTTTATGCCCGTTATGGTTTCGAACCTGCATTGCTGCCAGAACGTGCGGGCATGTTTTTGCGAATCCAGGGATAAAGATGAAAAAGGGGACGTCAGCGTCCCCCTGTTATCAGGCCAGTTTCAGAATGATCATGCCCAGCAATAACAGCACAAGCCCTACCCAGCCCTTGAGGTTGAGCCGCTGACCAAACAGTATCCATCCTGCTGCCACGGTCGCGACGATACCAAAGCCGCCCCACAGGGCGTAAGCAACCGACAGATCGATGCCTTTAACCGCCTGAGACAGCGCGCTAAACGCCAGCAGCACGCAGGCCAGAGACAGCATTCCCGGGAGGATTTTTTTAAAGCCGTTGCTGTACTTAAGCAAAATATTTGCGGCTATCTCCAGCAGGACCGCCAGTGCCAGCCAGGCAAAATGGATCACATCAGGCAGGATCATGTTCTGCCTCCTTCACCTCACCGCTGCCGACTTTAATGAGCAGAATGCCCGTCATCAGCGTGATCAAACCGCAGATTTTCATTAACGACAGGGTTTCATCAAAAAGCTGCACGCTAAATAAGGTGATCAGCAGAATGCCAATGCCCTCCCAGAGCGCGTAAGCCACACCCAGCGCAATGCGCTTGATGGCGAAACTCAAAAAAAAATAAGAACAGGCAATCATCCCCAGCATGACCACATAACCCAGCTGATTCTGATTCAGGCTGGACCATTTCATGGTCAGGGTACCTATAATTTCCGTAACAATAGCGAGTACTAATAATCCCCAGGCGCGCATGGGTTTTCTCCATCAATCGACGTCATGATTTACCGTGATGCGTAACGCAACGGCAGAAAAGAAGTTGGCTGGCAGAAAGGGGACTAAAGGGCGCTGCGCCAGTGCTGATCGACGGCGTTAACGCTGACAGGTGCGAGGGTAAAAAGGGGGTTAAAAAGAGTAATGAACATCCTGCTCATAATTAAACAATGCATCCACGTTGTTGCTTCTCTTCAGTGGACGGGGAAAGCCTCCGGTAATGAACACAGTAGCGTTATATCATTAAAACCGCCCCAGGCACAGCCTGTTTGTTCGGGTTTTTGACAAATATCAGGTCAATATTGCTGGGGTTTAGGCACAGTTGCGTTTCGGCAAAAAAAAAGCCGGACAGCAGTCCGGCTTTGATGTCGTAGAAAACCTTACGCTGGGCGCGCGGGTTCCGTACGAACGGGCGCTTCGCCCGCCACATAGTAGTCAGCCGTGCTGCGTGGCAGAGCATCAAGTCCACGAATGCAGTCGGCAATTTTTTCACCGATCATAATGGTGGTCGCATTCAGGTTACCGGTGATGATCAGCGGCATAATTGAGGCATCGACAACGCGTAATCCCTGGAGTCCGTGAACGCGGCCTTCACCGTCAACGACCGACATCTCGTCATTGCCCATTTTACAGGTGCCGCAGGGATGATAGGCGGTTTCGCCATGATTACGGACAAACTCATCCAGTTCTTCATCGGTCTGGCATTCAATGCCCGGACTGATTTCACGTCCGCGGTATTTATCCAGGGCCGGCTGATTAATGATCTCACGCGTAATGCGGATGGCATCGCGAAATTCGTGCCAGTCCTGCTCATGCGACATATAGTTGAACAGGATCGCAGGATGGCGACGTGGATCGCGCGATTTCAGGCGCACATGACCCCGGCTCGGCGACCGCATAGAGCCAACGTGACACTGGAAACCGTGCGCATCTACCGCATTTGACCCGTTATAGTTAATCGCGACCGGCAGAAAATGGTACTGAATATTCGGCCAGCTAAACTCTTCGCGGCTGCGAATAAATCCGCCTGCCTCAAACTGGTTGCTTGCCCCGACGCCGGTGCCGTTAAACAGCCATTCCGCGCCAATCTTAGGCTGGTTCCACCATTTCAACGCCGGATAGAGCGAGACCGGCTCTTTGCACTCGTACTGCAGGTACATTTCCAGGTGATCCTGCAGATTTTCACCCACGCCTGGCAGGTCATGTACCACCGGAATATCGAACTGGTTCAGCAACTCGGCTGAACCCACGCCGGAACGCTGCAGGATCTGAGGGGAGGCAATGGCTCCTGCACACAGCAAGACTTCGCGGCGGGCGTGAACCGTATGCAGCGTATTGCTGTCGCCGATCAGGTACTCGACACCTATTGCACGCTTGCCTTCAAACAAAATGCGATCGGTCGTGGCATGCGTAACGATTTTCAGGTTGGCACGATTTTTCGCCCTGTCCAGATAGCCGCGCGCGGTGCTTGAACGACGACCTTCAGGCGTGACAAAGCGGTCCATTGGACCAAAGCCTTCCTGCTGATAGCCGTTAAGGTCATCGGTACGCGGATAGCCGGCCTGAACGCCTGCCTGAATCATCGCCTCAAACAGAACGTTATTGCCTTTCTTCGGCGTGGTCACGCTGACCGGACCCTCTCCGCCGTGGTAATCGTTGGCGCCCGTATCACGGGTTTCTGATTTACGGTAGTAGGGCAGACAGTCCAGATAGCTCCAGTTTTCCAGACCGGGCATGGTCGCCCAGTTGTCCAGATCCATGGCGTTACCGCGGATGTAACACATGCCGTTGATCAGTGATGAACCGCCCAGGCCTTTGCCTCGGCCACACTCCATCCGGCGGTTGTTCATGTAAGGCTCAGGTTCCGTTTCGTAGGCCCAGTTGTAACGTTTTCCCTGCAAAGGGTAAGCCAGTGCCGCAGGCATCTGGGTTCGGAAATCAAAACGATAGTCGGGGCCGCCCGCTTCCAGCAGTAAGACATTCACATTGCTGTCTTCGGTCAGTCGGGTAGCCAGGACATTCCCTGCGGATCCGGCTCCAATGATAATGTAATCAAATTCCATTCGTCGCTCCTCAGGTAGGGGGATTAAAATACAGACTGAAAACGCGTCAGTTCTACCTGAACCGACTTCACCTGGGTGTAATTTTGCAGCGTCATCAGGCCGTTTTCACGTCCCACGCCAGAGTGCTTATAGCCACCAACCGGCATTTCGGCGGCAGATTCACCCCAGGTGTTAATCCAGCAAATACCGGCTTCAATCTGATGGATCACGCGGTGCGCGCGGGTAAGGTCTTGCGTGACCAGGCCGGCAGCCAGACCGAATTCGGTGTCATTGGCCCGACGTATCACTTCGTCTTCAGAGGTGTAGCTCAGAATTGACATCACAGGACCAAAGATCTCCTCACGGACAATCTTCATCTCGTCACGGCAGTCGCTGAATACGGTGGGTTCAACCCAAGCGCCCTGATCAAAGCCTTCGCCCGTTAAGCGTTTTCCGCCACACAGCAGACGTGCGCCTTCTTCAACGCCAGAGGCGATAAAGCGCATGACGTTGTCGCGGTGGCTAAAGCTGACCAACGGACCAAAGTTAGTCTCAGGATCGCGCAGGTCGCCCGCTTTGATGCGCGCAACGCGCTCAAGAATTTTGGCTTCAAACGCCGACTGCAGCCCGGCGGGAATAAACACGCGCGTGCCGTTAGTACACACCTGGCCTGAACTGTAAAAGTTAGCCATCATGGCGATATCCGCGGCGAGATCGAGATCGGCATCATCAAAGATGATCAGCGGTGACTTACCGCCCAGCTCCATCGTAACGTCTTTCAGCGTAGAACCGGCCGCGTTCGCCATTACCTTCTTACCGCTGACGACACCGCCGGTGAACGAGACTTTATCAATGCCGGGATGTTCGGTCAGCAGCTGACCGGTCACCGCGCCGGTTCCCGGCAGCACGTTGAACACGCCATCCGGCACGCCCGCTTCGGTGTAGATTTCAGCCAGTTTCAGGGCCGTCAGTGGCGTGACTTCACTGGGCTTGAAGATCATGGCGTTGCCGGCGGCCAGAGCAGGCGCTGACTTCCACAGCGCGATCTGGATTGGATAGTTCCAGGCACCGATGCCCGCAACAACGCCCAGCGGTTCGCGGCGGGTATAAACAAACGAGGTATCACGCAGCGGAATTTGCTGGCCTTCCAGCGCAGGGATCAGCCCAGCGTAATATTCCAGTACGTCGGCACCGGTCACGATGTCCACGCTGGAGGTTTCACTGAACGGCTTACCGGTATCAAGCATTTCCAGCTCAGCCAGCTCATCATTGCGCTCGCGCAGGATATCAACCGCACGACGCAGAATGCGTGAGCGTTCCATTGCGGTCATCGCTGCCCAGATCTTTTGTCCTTTTCTGGCAGCGGCGACGGCACGATCGACATCCTCGCGTCCGGCGATCTGAACATCAGCCAGAACCTCACCGTTGACCGGATTGATGCTCTGGAAGGTTTCTCCAGAGGTGGCGGCAACGTAGGTACCATTGATGTAGAGTTGTTGCTCGTTGAATCGGGACATAATTTCTCCTGGTTCCGTTACTCGTGTTCGCCAGCTAACTGCTGACGAATGAATTGGGTGGTCAGTGTACGGGCGGTGGCGGCGTCAAACGGCTTGCCACTCAACGCGGCGCGTAACCACAGACCGTCGATCATCGCCGCCAGCCCGTACGCGGCAAGACGGGCCTTTTCCTTTGGTAACTGGCGGCGAAATTCAACCGCTAAAGAGGAAAACAACCGCCGATGGCTGACCCGTTCCAGACGTTTGAGCTGCGGCTGATGCATGCTGCTCGACCAGAAATCAAGCCAGGCTTTCATTACCGCACGTTCGATCTGACTTTCGTCGAAGTTGCCGTCAACGATAGCGCGTAGCCGGACCTCTGCGGAGGCCTCTGTCAGGGACGCCAGTCGACTCGCGACCGCCTCACGTAGCTGACGCGTCACATCGCGCATGGTGGCTTCCAGCAGGCCGTTCTTATCCTTGAAGTAATGACTGATGATGCCCGTTGAAACCCCTGCGCGCCGTGCAATCTGGGCAATGGTGGCATCATTAATACCCACCTCATTAATTGTTCCCAGCGTTGCATCGATCAGCTGCCGACGTCGTATTGGCTGCATCCCTACCTTTGGCATGACTCTCACTCCAGCCTGAAACCGAACCCCTATTTAAACTTTTTTTGATTGGATGTTCAATATAAATAGAATCCTTGTTAGGATGATGTGTCCTAAAAGTTGAGTAAGTGAAGCGGTAAGTGTGGCAGATTTGCTAGTTTTGACCAGAATGTAACAGCAGGAAACGAAGCGTAAAAACACACGACGCCGGGACGCCGGATTATCCAAACAGGATGATCCCTTGCAAAATTTACACGCCAACAACCAGAGGTAAACGATGACGAGTCCACCTAGTAGTGAAAAAGACAGAATCAATCCTGTAGTGTTTTATACATCGGCGGGATTGATTCTGACCTTTTCACTCATCACCATTTTGTACAGTAACGAAGCCGCAGGCTGGATCCTCAAGGCAGTCAACTGGGTATCTTCCGCGTTCGGCTGGTATTATATGCTGGCGGCCACGCTCTACATTGTGTTTGTGATTTACATGGCCTGTTCCCGTTTCGGCTCAATCAAGCTGGGGCCGGAGCAGTCAAAGCCAGAGTTTAGTGTGCTGAGCTGGTCGGCGATGCTGTTTGCTGCCGGTATCGGTATCGACCTGATGTTTTTCTCGGTAGCCGAACCTGTTTCGCAATATATGCAGCCGCCGGAAGGTGCAGGGCAGACCATGGAGGCGGCCCGCCAGGCGATGGTCTGGACGCTGTTCCATTACGGCTTAACCGGGTGGTCAATGTATGCCCTGATGGGGATTGCGCTTGGCTACTTCAGCTACCGGTATAATCTGCCGCTCACCATTCGTTCGGCGCTGTATCCCATTTTTGGCAAGCGCATCAACGGGCCGATTGGGCACACGGTTGATATCGCCGCCGTTATCGGCACGATTTTCGGTATCGCCACCACGCTTGGCATCGGTGTTGTGCAGCTCAATTACGGGCTGAAAGTGTTGTTTGATATTCCGGAAGGGTTAACTGCCCAGACCGCGCTGATCATTTTATCGGTGGTTATCGCCACCATTTCAGTGACCTCCGGTGTGGACAAAGGTATCCGTATTCTGTCGGAACTGAATGTCGCCCTGGCGCTCTGCCTGATTCTGTTTGTTCTGTTTGCAGGCAACACCAGTTTCCTGCTGAATGCGCTGGTGCTTAACGTGGGAGACTACATCAACCGCTTTATGGGCATGACGCTGAACACCTTTGCCTTTGACCGGCCAACGCAGTGGATGAACAGCTGGACGCTGTTTTTCTGGGCCTGGTGGGTTGCCTGGTCTCCGTTCGTCGGCCTGTTCCTGGCGCGTATCTCTCGCGGCCGTACCATCCGTGAATTCGTTCTGGGTACGCTGGTGATTCCTTTTACCTTTACGCTGCTGTGGCTGTCCGTATTCGGTAACGCGGCCCTGTATGAAATTATTCACGGCGACGCCGGTTTTGCACAGGAAGTCATGACGCACGCCGAACGTGGCTTCTACAGCCTGCTGGCGCAGTATCCGGCGTTTAAGCTGAGCGCATCGGTCGCCACCATTACCGGCATGTTGTTCTACGTCACCTCAGCGGATTCCGGATCGCTGGTGTTAGGTAACTTCACCTCAAAGTTGAAAGACATTAACAGTGATGCCCCCAACTGGCTGCGTATTTTCTGGTCGGTAGCCATCGGCGTCCTGACGTTAAGTATGCTGATGACCAACGGCATTACCGCGCTGCAAAACACGACGGTTATCATGGGGCTGCCATTTAGCTTCGTGATCTTCTTTGTGATGGCGGGGTTGTATAAATCACTTAAGGTTGAAGATTACCGCCGCGCCAGTGCTTCACGGGAAACTGCACCCTATCTGGCCCATGCGACCGATCGTCTGACCTGGAAAAAACGCCTGTCGCGCCTGATGAACTATCCTGGCTCGCGTTACACGCTGAAGATGATGGAAGAAACTCTCTTCCCCGCCATGCAGGAAGTGGCGAAAGAGCTGGAGCTGCGCGGAGCTAAGGTTACGCTGGACAGGGTTGCGGCCAATGACGAACATCCCCTGGGTTATCTGGACCTGCGGGTGCAGTTGGGCGAGGAGCAGGATTTCCTCTATCAGGTCTGGCCTCAGCAGTACTCTATACCGGGCTTTACCTACCGCGCGCGTAGCGGAAAATCGACCTATTACCGGCTGGAAACCTTCCTGCTGGAAGGCAGTCAGGGCAATGACCTGATGGACTACAGCAAAGAACAGGTGATTATTGATATCCTCGATCAATACGAACGCCATCTTAACTTTATCCATCTTCATCGTGAGGCACCGGGAAACAGTATTACCTTCCCCAACGCCTGAGTCAGCAGCCCGTAAGCCATGTGGTTTACGGGCTTTTTTTAGAGTCGGAATTGTCCCGACCTAAACCGTGACAAAATCAACTATGGTTAACTCTGACAGGACACCGACCAACGGGGTAGACAGGGAGTCGTATGCGAAAAATACTCAGAACATTTCTGCCGCTTTATACCACGACGCTGTTAATGCTGCTGGGTTCGGGCTTGCTGACCACCTATGTGTCACTTCGCCTGGCGCATGAAGCGGTAAACGGTGCCTTAATCGGCGCGATTATTGCCGCCTATTACATTGGCCTGGTGATTGGTGGAAAAGTGGGACACAACCTGATTGCCCGCGTCGGCCATATTCGCGCTTACGTCGCCTGCGCCGGGATTATCACCGCCTCGGTAATAGGGCACGGGCTGACGGACTTTATACCGCTGTGGGTTTTCCTGCGTCTGATTATCGGCCTGTGCATGATGTGTCAGTACATGGTGCTGGAGAGCTGGCTCAATGACCAGGCGGAATCTTCCCAGCGCGGCCTGATTTTTGGCTTCTATATGGTGGCGACCTACCTTGGCTTAAGCAGCGGTCAGGTGGTGCTGACGCTGCAAAGCGGGTTCGGTATTAACACGCTCCTGATCGTGGCGCTCTGCTTTGCGCTTTGTCTGGTGCCCATTGCGCTGACGACGCGCACGCACGTCCGGCCCATGTCGCCTGCACCGATGGAGCTGGGCTATTTTATTCGCACCATTCCTAAGTTGCTCAGTACCACCCTGTTAACCGGCATGGTGGTCGGCGCGTTCTATGGTCTGGCGCCGGTCTATGCCAGCAGCAAAGGGTTCAGCGACGCGCAGACCGGTATCTTTATGAGCCTGACCATCTTCGCCGGACTCGTCTCGCAGTTTCCGCTCAGCTGGCTGTCCGATCGCTATGACCGTCAGCGGCTGCTGTTTTATATCTCACTGGTTTTGATGCTGGCCTGTTTGCCGCTGGTCTTGCTGCCAAATCTTCCCTTTAACTGGGTACTGGGTATCGCGTTTGTCGCCAGCATGGTGCAGTTTGCGCTTTATCCTCTACAGGTTGCCCTGGCTAACGATCAGGTGGCTGCCGAGCAGCGCGTTTCCCTGACGGCCTGTCTGCTGATGGCATTTGGCATCGGGGCCAGCATCGGTCCCTTGTTGGTGGGTACATTGATGCAGCCCTTCGGCAGCAATCTGCTCTATCTGTTCTTCACCCTGTGTACGCTGCTGATTGCCGCACTGAGCTTCATGAAAACGCCGCAGCCGTTACCCACCACCGAAGTACCCCTGCCGCACGTGGTGTTGCCAGACAGCCTGGCGACATCGCCCTTAGGCGCGGCGCTTAATCCGGTGCTGGAAGACGAGGCGATTCAGGCGGCGATGGTCAACAGTGATGAGATAAACGAGGACGAGGAAGGCGGCGAAGATGATGGCGGGGACGAGAATGATGACGACCCTGCCACGAATAAGACGCTGACTCAGTCATCTCCGCCCCGATGAACAACGGCCCTGAACGTGCCGCTGGCACGATGAAAATCCTCGACAAGGTGCGCGGGTTTTGTCACGCTGAAAGCCGAAATCGCCGAGGAAGATGCCATGCTGGAACTGCGCCCTAACTGTGAACGCTGTGATATTGATTTGCCTGCGGCATCCCACGATGCGCGCATCTGTTCGTTCGAGTGCACGTTTTGCGCCGCCTGCGCTGAGCAGCACCTTAAAGGGCGGTGTCCGAACTGTGGCGGTGAACTGGTCCGGCGTCCTGTCCGGCCTGCCGCTAAGCTGCTGACGCACCCGGCCAAAACGCGTCCCGCCTGAGGTCGTGACATCACAACGCCGGCTTCTGCCGGCGTTCTTCCGTTCTCATTACCGGCTGTCTTGCCCGCTAACCTCCCCGAATCACCCCCTTTGCAAGGTGAAAATGGGATCATTTGGTGACAGTGTCACAAAAGGCGAGTGGGGCGATTACCGGAACAGCCTGCCGTCGCGTACCAGCTCGCGGGGATAGCTGTTTTTAATACGGCTGCCAACACGTTTAGCCAGCCCGAGCGGCTGATCCTGATAGGTCACTATCATTTCATCCCGCGTGGGGGCGCTTTCAGGATAAATATCGCGACCGCGATACCACTCTTCGGCTTCAGCTTCGTTTAGCGCAAACGTCTGATCGGGGCGCGGGGAGGCAAGGGCAATGACGGCCTCGTGTTGCCAGCGATAGCCTTTCGCAAAGGTTTCGGCCAGCTTCAGGCCAATCCGCGAGAAACGGACCTTACCTAACAGCGGTGTCACACCGGCCGGGAACAGCCAGATCTCCTTATCGCGCTGCCAGAGCTGAAGGTTGTCATCCCACTGAATCGCCACCTGCGCCGCCGACTGTACAATCTCGCTTTCCAGTTTGCGACTGACGTGGCTGAACGGCAGCTTACCCACTTTATAGGTCGGTTCAGGTAGCCGTGTGACAGAGGCGGTTTTACGCAAGCAGGCGACAAAGAACCCTTCGCTGTCGAACAGGTGCGGGAAAACGTGAAGATAACCTTCAGGCGTCGCTGCCCGCTCCGCCCCGGCAAATAACCCATTCAATGGGGCGATTTCAACGGCGTCCGGATAGCGCGCCAGCAGCCAGGCGACAACCTGTTGGTTCTCAATCTGATTAAGCGTACAGGTAGAGTAAACCAGCGTACCGCCGGGCTTGAGTGCGTGGAACGCGCTTTCGATAAGGTCGCGCTGAGTCTGCGCGATAGTCTGCGTGCTGGTCAGCGACCAGTTTTTCAGGGCATCAGCATCTTTACGCATGACGCCTTCACCCGAGCAGGGCGCGTCCAGCAAAATGGCATCAAACTGTTCCGGCAGCGCAGGCCCAAAGACGCGGGCATCAAAGTGGGTCAGGGCGCTGTTGGTTACGCCGCAACGGGTTATGTTGGCATGAAGCACTTTGACCCGGCTGGCGGAAAACTCGTTGGCCAGAATAACGCCCCGGTTGTGAATGCAGGCGGCAATCTGGGTGGTCTTGGAGCCGGGGGCAGCAGCCATATCCATGACGCTCATGGCATCGGGCTGGGCCGCAAACAGTGCTGTCACCGGCAGCATTGAGCTGGCTTCCTGGATATAAAACAGGCCGCTCAGATGCTCCGCAACGCTCCCCAGCGGCAGGCTTTCGTCCTCGCGATTTATCCAGAATCCTTCCGCACACCAGGGAACCGGCGTCAACTGCCAGCCGTAATGCGCGGTTTGTGTCAGAAAGTCACTAACGCCGATCTTTAAGGTGTTAACGCGCAGGCTGCGACGTAGTGGCTGCAGGCTGATGTCAATAAACTGCTGCAGGTCAGTATCATCGGGCAAGCTCTGGCGTATCAGATCGAGGAATTCGGCAGGGAAGCGTGAGGCGGAGTCGGACACGGATAAGTTCTCTTTGAGGCAAAGGCGGCAGTGTAGCACGCCAAAAGAAAACGGGCAGCCTGGGCTGCCCGTATGGCTTAAGGTTGATTCGGGTCGGGGATCGCCGTTCCCCAGTTACGCCAGTCTTTAGGCGGTTCATCCTGCAGCAGGAAGTGTTTGTTTGACGTTGCCTGAGGTGCCAGCGGCACGGTCGGCGGCGTAGCAAACTGAATACCGCCACGGATAAACTGCTGGAAGGTGCCGGTTTTCACCACGCCGCCAATCAGGCCAAAGTCCAGGTTATAGCCCGAGGCCAGCCAGAACACCGAATTGTTGCGGACCAGGTGCTGATATTTCTTACTGATACGCAGCGCGATTTGTACGCGGTCTGCCATATTCCCCAGCGATGTACCGGTCACCGTGCCCACTTCTACCCCGCGGAACAGCACCGGCGTACCCAGCGACAGGGAACCCGCTTCGGTCGCATCCACATAGATGTTCAGGCCGTTAAGGTAACGTGAATCCGTGATGGTGCTTTCCTGCAGCTCAAAGGTGCGCGCGCCACGGCCTTTACCCGGATCGACGTTGACATAAGGCTGGAGGATCGTTTCCAGATGATTTACACCTGCGGCAGAAATTTCTGGCGATACCACCGAGAAACGGCTGTCGACGCGGGCAAAACTCTGCACATATTCAGGGTAAAGTACGGCCTTCGCCACCACCTGATTGTTGTCATCGCTCAGCGACAGCGACTCGATTTGTCCCACGTTGATACCGAGGTAACGAATGGGCATTCCGGCGGACAGCTTGCTGGCGTCATAGGTATGTAACGTAATCTGGCTGCCCACGGCCCGTGCAGCCGTTTCAGACGGATAAAGCACGCGCTTCGCGCCTTTATCAATTTTCGCGCCCGTCAGGTTGTCGAAGCTAATGGCGCCTTTCAACGCCCGGTTTAGCGGCGAGGCCTGCACGGTTAACCCACTGCCGTTAAGCTGAACGCGTGCGCCGCCTTCTGCCCAGAACACACTTTCAGCAGAGAGCAGTTTGCGGTATTCCGGTTTGATGTGGACCGCGATATCAAACGCATCAGCACGCGGGGTGACTTGAGTAATTTCACCGACCTGGAATTTACGATAGAGCACAATCGAGCCGGCCTGAACGTCTGGCAGGCTTTTCGCCGTCAGCATCAGCGTGGTGGATGGGCCATCGCCGGTAATGCCTTCTTCCGCGCGTTCAGCATCGGCAAAGAGGGGATAGGCCGTCTTAGGTGCGCCTTGTTTACCCGGCTCCAGACGAATACCGCCATCGACCCACTCGCGGGCGCTGGCGCCCAGCACCTGCATGCCATCCAGGCCGAATTTCACGTCAAGGCGACTGTTCACAATGAATTTACTGTCGCCGTGGACCAGTTGGCGCTGGTCAGGATTGACCGCGACAACAAAATTAACGCCGTTTGCATCCAGATCCCGGGAAATCACCTGACCAATTTTTAGCCCATGCAACATCAGGGGTTGGCCGGCATCGATGCCGTAGCTTTCGGGGGCGCTCAGTTTCACGGTGAGAACATTGGGTTGCTGCAGCAGCGTTTTATTGGGTGCGACCACCGTAAAATGCTGCTGCGGTGCACCATCGCCAGGCACCAGCTCAAAGGTGTTACCGGTCAGCAGGCTGCTCAGGCTGGTATCCGTGAGGCTGAGTTTGGGGCTGCGCATCTCAATACGCGTGCCTTCACGCATCAGTCCCACGACAGAGGGATCGATCGTCATCTCACCGGTCACTTTACCGCCATCCTGTAGATTCAGTTTGGTCAGGGTGCCGACTTCTAAGCCCTGATACATCAGGGGCGTACGGTTGGCTGAGAGATTATCCCCGCTGGGCAGATCCAGCGATATCAGCACGCCCCTCTGGCTGTGAGCCAGGTCGGGATAGAGCTGATAGTTCTGATCGGTTTTGGCGGCTTCCGCGCCCTCAGGCGAGTCAAAGGCGATAGCGCCGTTGACTAAGGCTGACAGGCTTTCAAGCTGTACTCTGGCCCCGCTCAGGCTGACGTCTGCATTCATTCCTGACACATTCCAGAAGCGGCTGCTGGTTTTCACCAGGTTCACGAAGCGCCGCTCAATCAGGACGTCAATCGACACGCCGTTGTTCTGATTGTTAATGCTGTAATCGTAGACCCGGCCCACCGGGATTTTGCGGTAATACACTAAAGAGCCGGTGTTCAACGAGCCGAGGTCGGATGAATGCAGGTGAATCATGAGCTCACCGGTATTCACGCGGTATTTCGGTTGGGTATCCAGCGCGGTAAAGGTGTCACTTTCTTTACCATCGCCTGGCATCATGCCGATGTAGTTCCCCCCCACCAGCGCATCCAGACCGGAAACCCCCGCCAGTGAGGCTTTTGGCGTGACCAGCCAGAACTGCGTATTTTCACGCAGCGCATCGCGCATGTCGCTCTTAATGCTGGCCTTGATCTGAATCTTTTTGTAGTCGTCGCTAAGATTGATGCCCTGCACAGTACCGACTTCCACGCCCTGATAGCGGATAGGCGTGCGGCCGGGCACGATGCCATCGGCCGTCTGGAAATTGATGGTGATGGTCGTGCCGCGCTCTTGAAAATTGGTCCAAAGCAGCCAGCCCGCAATCAGCATTGCGATAATGGGCAGAAGCCAAAAAGGTGAAATTTTACGCTTGTTGCGCAGCGTAGCATTAGTCGGTGTAGTCGGCGTTTCCTGTTGCATGTGCATCCCAGAGCAGGCGGCTATCCAGCCACTCAACGGCCATAATGGTCAGGATCACTGCCGCGCCAAAATAAAACGCAGCGGGTCCCATGGTAAAAGCCAGTAGTTGATCGCGATTGACCAACGACATGGTTAGTGAAATGACAAACAGATCCAGCATAGACCAGCGTCCAACCCAGGTCACAAAACGTAGCAGACGAATGCGGGTTTTCAGGCCTTGTTCGCAGCGGAAATGGATACTGAGCAGGAGCGCCAGCATCACCAGCACTTTGGTGAAGGGAACCAGAATACTGGCGATAAACACCACGGCTGCGACGGGCACGTTACCGGATGCCAGAGACAGGATGCCGGAGAAGATCGTGTCTTCACGGCGCGATCCGTTCAGGTACACCACCGAAATCGGCAACAGATTGGCGGGAATCAGCAGCACAATTGACGCGATAAGGGCGGCCCAGGACTTTTGTAAGCTGTGGCGGCGCCGAAAATCAAGCGGCGTATGACAGCGCGCGCAGCGGCCGCGGGCGTCAGGAATATCGGTGTAGTGGCAGTTAAGGCAGACCTGAAGATCGTCACGCCGCGTCACCTGGTGCGACTGGGGATAAAAGTGCTCCCAAAGCTGCTCCATGTTCAGATGAATCAACGTAATGACGCTCAGCACGGTTAGCGCCACATAGGCGACCAGCCCATAGCCTAATTCGAGGTCGGCGTAATCCTGGACTTTTATGGAGGCGACGGCGATGCCAATCAAAAAAATATCCAGCATCACCCACTCTTTGAGCTTATCGAGCATCAGCAGCACCGGGCGCAGATTCATCCCTAAACGCTCACCCAGGGCCAGATAGCCAATGCCTGCCACCAGCGTCACCGGCGCGCCGATAGTACAGAACGCCACCATCGAGGCGGTCAGGACATTGCCCTGTAGCGTCATCTGAACGATACCTTCCAGTACGCTGGCGTCAATGCGCATGCCCAGCAGGCGAATGTCGATAAGCGGCATGCTAAAAGCAAAAGGCATCAGCACCAGCATCGTGGCCGCCATCGCCAGCAGACGTGTCATTGACCAGTCGCGGCCGCTCACAATTTGCGCGTTGCAGCGGGGACAGTGGGCTGACTGATACGATTTCACATCTGGTAAGGAAAAAAGGGTATCGCATTGCGGACAACGCTGATAACGTGCCTGAGGCAATGTCTGGCTGATAGCGTGAATTTTCATAAATTAGTGCATGTTTCGCTTATTGTGATTAACGCAAAGGGTCAGTAAGACATCGCCTGGGTACCTGTCTCGGGTATCACGCTTCGATCCACAGAATGTTAAGGTTATAGTAACTAACGCTATGATTCACCTTATGGCTATGGATTTTTAGTGCTTATTTTTAACAAGCGGAGTGGTTAGCCGCTCGGATGTCACTGGTAACGGTTGAATAATGAACAAAACTGCCTTTTACGCCGATTTAGATCGCGATATGCGCGCCTTACTGGCGGGAGAAACGGCGTTCCTCGCTGCAATGGGTAATTTTAGCGCGCTGTTGTATGAACGTCTCGAAGGCGTGAACTGGGCAGGTTTCTACCTGCTAACGGAAGCCGATACGCTGGTTCTGGGCCCGTTCCAGGGGAAAATCGCCTGCGTGCGCATTCCCTTGGGCAAAGGGGTTTGCGGCACCGCACTGGCGCAACAACAGGTGCAGCGTGTTGATGATGTCCATGCTTTCCCTGGCCATATCGCCTGCGATGCCGCCAGTAATGCAGAAATTGTGATTCCTCTGAAAATAAACGGTCAGGTTGTCGGCGTACTGGATATCGACAGTGTGGAATACAATCGCTTTGATAGTGAAGATGAAAAAGGGCTGGTCGCCTTGACTAACGGGCTTTGCGACGTGCTCGCGAACAGTGACTTAGAAAAATATTTGCAGCTGACGCGTAGCTAATCGACTGGATTGCATGGCATTTGGCGATGTTGTCATTATAATGTCGCCTGTTCATGCCTGCTCTGGTCGGCAAACCCGTAGTAATCAGGAAATTTCATGGAAAATCAACCTAAGTTGAATAGCAGTAAAGAAGTCATTAGCTTTCTGGCGGAGCGCTTTCCGCACTGCTTTAGCGCTGAAGGCGAAGCGCGTCCGCTCAAAATCGGTATCTTTCAGGATCTGGTAGAGCGCGTTCAGGGCGAAATGAACCTGAGCAAGACGCAGTTGCGTTCGGCCTTGCGTCTTTATACCTCTAGCTGGCGCTATCTGTACGGTATCAAAGCGGGTGCCACCCGTGTGGATCTCGATGGAAACCCCTGTGGTGTTCTTGATGAGCAGCACGTGGAGCATGCCCGTAAGCAACTCGAAGATGCCAAAGCGCGTGTTCAGGCACAGCGCGACCAGCAGCGAGCCGCTCGTCGCGAAGCCGGTGAAGGCGAAGAGGGTGCCAGCGCACCACGTCGCCCACGCAAGCCTGCTCCGCGTAAACCGGCAGAAGGTGAGGCCGCGCGTAAGCCGCGTCCACAGTCTGCTGAGCGTCCTACTGCATCGCAGAATCGCAAACCGGCACCACGCCCGGAGCAGCAGGCTAAACCCATCACTGATACCTCAACTTTGCAACCCGGCCAGAGTATTAAAGTTAAAGCAGGCAAAAGTGCGATGGACGCAACCGTTCTGGAAGTGTCGAAAGACGGCGTCCGGGTACAGCTCGCTTCCGGCATGGCAATGATTGTGCGCGCAGAACATTTGCAGTTCTGAAACGGAGGCTGACCCCGGCATGAACACCCTTTTAAAAGTTGGATTGATTGCGGGCCTGCTGTTGTCAGGCCCTTCCTTTGCGGCCGAGAACATTACACGTGCCGATCAAATTCCACAGCTGCATGAAGATCCGCAGGATGCGACGGTAAGCGAGCGCGTGACGTCGCGTTTTACCCGTTCTCACTATCGTCAGTTCGATCTTGACGGCGCCTTCTCGGCCAAGATTTTTGACCGCTATCTCAATATGCTCGACTACAGCCACAACGTGTTGCTGGCGTCGGACGTTGCACAGTTTGCCAGCAAGAAGACCCAACTGGGTGATGAGCTGCGTAGCGGTAAGCTGGATATTTTTTACGATCTTTATAATCTGGCGCAAAAACGCCGCTTTGAGCGCTATCAGTATGCGCTTACGGTGCTGGCGCGTCCGATGAACTTTACCGGCAATGACACCATCGATATTGACCGTTCTAAAGCGCCCTGGCCGAAAGACCAGAGTGAGTTGAATGCGCTGTGGGACGCCAAGGTCAAATACGATGAGCTGAGCCTTAAACTCGCCGGTAAAGACGAAAAAGAAATCCGTGAAGTGCTGACCAAACGTTATAACTTTGCCATCCGTCGTCTGGCGCAAAGCAACAGTGAAGATGTATTCCAGCTGGCAATGAACGCTTTTGCCCACGAAATCGATCCGCACACCAACTACCTTTCACCGCGTAATACGGAGCAGTTCAACACCGAAATGAGCCTGTCGCTCGAAGGGATTGGTGCCGTGTTGCAGATGGATGATGACTATACCGTTATCAACTCTATGGTGGCCGGTGGTCCGGCGGCGAAAAGTAAAGCGATCACCGTTGGCGACCGCATCGTCGGCGTCGGTGAGCCTGGCAAGCCAATGGAAGACGTTATCGGCTGGCGCCTGGATGATGTGGTCGCCAAAATCAAAGGGCCGAAAGGCAGCAAGGTTCGCCTTGAGATTCTGCCTGCTGGCAAAGGCACTAAGACCCGTATTGTGACCTTAACGCGTGAGAAAATCCGTCTGGAAGATCGCGCGGTTAAAATGAGCATTCACACTGTCGGTAAAGAAAAAGTCGGCGTGCTCGATATTCCTGGCTTCTACGTTGGCCTGACCGATGATGTCAAAGTGCAGTTGCAGAAGCTGCAAAAGCAGAACGTTGACAGCATCGTCATCGATCTGCGCACCAACGGCGGCGGCGCACTGACCGAGGCGGTTTCGCTTTCTGGCTTGTTTATTCCAAGTGGCCCGGTTGTTCAGGTCCGTGATAACAATGGCCACGTGCGTCAGGATAGCGACAACGACGGCATTGTTTATTACAAAGGCCCGCTGGTGGTGCTGGTTGACCGCTTCAGTGCTTCTGCATCAGAAATTTTTGCAGCGGCAATGCAGGATTATGGTCGTGCGCTGATCGTCGGCGAGCCCACCTTTGGTAAAGGCACCGTTCAACAGTACCGGTCACTGAACCGCATTTACGATCAGATGCTGCGTCCGGAATGGCCTGCGCTGGGTTCGGTGCAGTATACGATTCAGAAGTTTTATCGTATCAATGGCGGCAGTACGCAGCGCAAAGGCGTGACGCCGGACCTGTTGATGCCAACCGGTGTTGAAGCGGCGGAAACGGGCGAGAAGTTCGAGGACAATGCGTTACCGTGGGACAGCATTACGGCCGCGACCTACACCCGCACAGGTGATGTCAAGGCGCTGGCGCCACAGTTGACCAAAGAGCACGATGAGCGCATCGCTAAGGATCGCGAGTTCCAGTACATCATGAAGGACATCGCCCGCTTTAACGCCATGAAAGACAAGCGCAACATTGTGTCGCTCAATCTTGCCCAGCGCGAGAAAGAGAACCACGAGGAAGATGCGCTACGTCTGGAACGCATTAACGCGCGCTATCAGGCTGAAGGTAAAAAGCCGCTGAAGAGCCTTGATGATTTGCCGAAAGACTATAAAGAGCCCGATCCTTATCTGGATGAAACGGTAAAAATTGCCAATGACCTGGCGCAGCTGGAGAAATCCTCACCTGAGGCACCGGCAGCCAAAACCAACTAACGGCATAACCCGGGTTATCCAAAGCACCGCCCAGCGCGGTGCTTTTTTTTATCATTAATTTGGCAGTGATAAGCGTCGTTAATGTGTTCGTCTGAGCGGTTTCCGACAGGTTGCGCGAAAGGTTGTGTCATATTGTAAAGTTATGTCTTTTTAGACACTTAAACGTTAAGGTCGCTTGAAAACCCGCACAATGCTCATAGGATATGTATCCGCGCATGAGCGCATGAACTACTGAGGAAGATTAACCGTTATGATGCGTATTGCTCTTTTCCTGCTGACCAACCTGGCTGTGATGTTGGTATTCGGGCTGATTCTCAGCCTGACAGGAATCCAGTCAAGCAGTGTTCAGGGCCTGATGATAATGGCAGGCTTGTTTGGCTTCGGCGGTGCGTTTGTCTCACTGTTGATGTCGAAGTGGATGGCGCTACGTTCAGTTGGCGGTGAAGTGATTGAGCAACCGCGCAACGAAACCGAGCGCTGGTTAATTGACACGATTGGCCGACAGGCACAGCAGGTCGGTATTGCTATGCCCCAGGTCGCTATCTATCACGCGCCGGATATCAACGCGTTTGCAACCGGTGCGCGACGTAATGCCTCGCTGGTGGCGGTTTCTACTGGCCTGCTACAAAACATGAGTCGTGATGAAGCGGAGGCGGTGCTGGCGCACGAGGTGGCGCACATTGCGAATGGCGACATGATCACCATGACGCTGATTCAGGGTGTGGTGAACACCTTTGTTATCTTTGTGTCGCGTATCCTGGCACAGATTGCGGCGGGCTTTATGTCCGGCAACCGTGATGGCGAGGAGAGCAGCAACGGAAATCCGCTGGTCTACTTTGCTGTCTCGATGGTGCTTGAACTGGTATTCGGTATTCTGGCCAGCATCATCACGATGTGGTTTTCACGTCATCGTGAATTCCATGCCGATGCCGGCTCGGCCAAACTGGTGGGCCGCGAAAAAATGATTGCGGCTTTGCAGCGTCTGAAAACCAGCTATGAGCCGCAGGAACCCAGCAGCATGATGGCGTTTTGTATTAACGGAAAAGGAAAATCATTTAGCGAACTCTTTATGTCGCATCCACCGTTAGATAAACGTATCGAAGCGCTGCGCAGCGGTGAATACCTGAAGTAACCCTCACGAAAAAGGCGACGGCAACGTCGCCTTTTTTTATCGCTGAACTCAGGCTTTCATTCGTGACAGGCTGAGAAGGGCAGCGACGGTAGAGAATCCTCCCGCTAATAACAGCGAGGCATGGGTTCCACCATTTCCCATCAGATTGAACATCAGCGCGACCAGCGCCGCGCCGCTGCTCTGGCCCAGTAATCGCGCCGTGCCTAACATACCGCTGGCACCGCCGCTGCGGTTGCGCGGCGCAGCAGTGACGATTGTATGGTTGTTTGGCGACTGAAACAGGCCAAAACCGGCTCCGCACAGCATCATGCGCCAGATAATATCCATGTCGTCAGGTTGGGCAGGCAGCCGGGCCAGCAGGAACAGCCCGCTGGCAAACAGTGCCAGACCAATGCCGCCGAGCAGACCGGCATGGACTCGCTCAATCAAACGGCCCGCAATGGGTGAAAGCAGCATGGTAGCAAGAGGCCAGGGCGTCAGCAGCAGGCCTGTTGCGACTTCATCGCGACCCAGTACGCTTTGCAGATAAAAAGGCAGAGAGACCATCGCCAGCATTTGTGCACAGAAAGAGCAGACGGAAGTGCAGATCGACAGCGCGAAAATGGGAATACGCAGCAAGTCAACCGGCAGCAGCGGCACCTCCATCCTTAACTGACGACGGATAAAGAAATAACCGACCAGGATGATCACCACAATTTCGCTGGCGATCAGCCAGTGGGGCTGTCCCTGCGCAAATCCCCCCAGAGCCGAAATCAACAGCCCGAAAAAAAGCGCATTCATCACCGCACTGGTGATATCGAACTTCTGGGTTTTTGCCCGTTGTGGGTTATCGGGCAGATAACGCAACGCCAACCAGAGTGTCACTGCACCCAGCGGCAGGTTAATCAGAAATAACCAACGCCAGCTGGCAACAGAAAGAATGGCTGCCGCGACGGTGGGACCGGCAGCGGTTGAGATCGCCACCAGCAGTGCATTGATGGCAATGCCCCGACCCAGATAGCGAGGAGGATAGATAATGCGTATCAGCGCTGTATTAACGCTCATGACCGCAGCACCGCCAAGCCCCTGCAAGACACGCGCAACGGTCAGCATTGTCAGCGTGGATGACAGCGCGCAGAACACCGATGTCGCGGCAAAGACCACCAGGCCGAACTGATAAACGCGGCGGTATCCAACGATATCGCCCAAAAAGGACAGCGACAGCAGTGAAGCCACAATCGCGATCTGATAGGCGTTAATGACCCAGACCGACTGGGCCGGGCTGGCCTGCAGCTCACGTGAAATGGTTGGGAGAGCCACATTGGCAATTGAGCCGTCTAACACCGCCATGATGAGGCCAATGGCGATTGTCAGAATAGCCCAGTACCGTTGTGGCACAGGAAGTCCGCCGTCAGAAGAAGAGAGTGACATAGAGGCTAATATTAAAGAGTGTGAATATCATCATGCTAATCAATTGGCGGACAAAATGCACCGCGCCGGAATGAAAAATATATTTTACAGATGTTACAGACCTTGAAAGTTTGCCGGAGCGAGGCGCCGCAATCTATACTGCAACCCCGTTCCGTTTTTTTTGAAACACGTATTCAAGGTGAGCAATGGTTCCTGATTCAAAGGACAAACAACCTGATTCTGTCTCTTCGGTGCAAAAGGTGTTTGGCATTTTGCAGGCCTTAAGCGAAGAGCGCGATCACGGTATTACCGAACTGGCTCAGCGGCTGATGATGTCTAAAAGCACCGTTTACCGTTTCCTGCAAACCATGAAATCACTGGGCTATGTCGCCCAGGAAGGGGAAAGCGAAAAATACTCACTGACGTTAAAACTGTTTGAGGTGGGATCGAAAGCGCTGCAGAACATTGACCTGATCCGCAGTGCCGATGTGCAGATGCGTGAACTGTCCCGGTTAACCAAAGAAACGATCCATCTGGGCGCGCTGGACGAGGACAGTATTGTCTATGTCCATAAGATCGATTCGCTGTATAACCTGCGCATGTCGTCACGTATTGGCCGCCGCAATCCGCTGCACTCAACCGCGCTGGGTAAAGTGTTACTGGCGTGGCGCAGTCGGGAAGACATTAACGACATTTTGCAGCGGATAACCTTTACCATTAATACCGCGAATACGCTTTCTGACGCCGGCGCGCTTATTGACGTCCTGAGTCAGGTCAGGAAGCAGGGTTATGGTGAGGATAATGAAGAGCAGGAAGAGGGCGTTTGCTGCATCGCCGTGCCTATTTTCGATCGTTTCGGCGTGGCCGTCGCGGGGCTGAGTATCTCTTTTCCTACGCTGCGCTTCCCGGCATCGAACAAGCACACTTACGTGGCAATGCTGCATGAGGCGGGACGCCGTCTTTCCGCTGAGCTTGGTTACCACGATTACCCTTTAAACTGAAAAAGCGGGCCGTGGCCCGCTTCAGTGCGATCAGTTATCAATCACGTCGCCACTCTTTTTCAACAGCGGGCAGTCGGTAACGCCCACGACGCCGCTGTCGGTGTGCAGATATTGTGCCGTGATCATGCCCCGTGCGGTCAGGTAGTTACACTTCAGGCCCAGACCTGCGGCATTCTTGTTACTTCCGGCCAGCACGCCATATCCGGTAAACAGCATGGCCAGCCAGATGATTCCCACAACAACAATTGCCCGAATGAACAGTTTCATTGTATCTCCTTATGATACCCAACGCAGTGTTCCAGTGACTGCTGCTTAACATGATGTACAGGGGCAGCATGCCTCGCTTTTAAAAGGGATGCGATCAGAGATAACTGAAAGAAGCAGATTGATACACATCATTTACGTCACCATTATCTTTTACTGCGCCACAGGGTAGAATGGCGGGTCGTCCCCTTTATTGTGATTTCACCTGGTATCTTGAGGCAGTTATGAATGAGTTAGCCGCTAATGCGGGTCCTGTGGTCAGCTTTGGCGTGATGGGAATCGTGCTGATTGTGGCATTGATGCTATGGTTCTATGTTAACCGCGCCAGCGTTCGGGCAAATGAACAGATTGCGTTGCTGGCGTCACTGTTAGAAGAGCAAAAGAAACAAAACGCGCTGCTTAAGCGGCTGATCGAGAGGCAAACGGGTGCCGCCGAGCAAAAAGCGGAAGAGCAGGCGGAAAGCAATGATTTTATTCGCCTGATCCCGGAACGTTAAATCCTGCATGGAGGCCGGATGGCCTGGAAAAATCCCTGGTATGACAGCAGTAAACCCCATCATACGCCGGAGGGGTTTCGCAACCCTGAACCTGATATGCGCCAACAGGGTGACCTGAAGCGCTGGCGTAAGGAACGTAAAGCGCAGGGATTACCGCATCCGCCTCAGCAGGGCTATGATGGTTTTAGGGCGCAGTGGTGGCAACCCGCCGACCTGAGCGGTGACGACGATCGCATCTGGTGGCTGGGCCATGCTGCGCTGCTGTTGCGGCTGAATCAACGCTATATTCTGATTGACCCCGCACTTTCCCGGCGGGCATCGCCATTGCCGTTTCTGGGGCCGGAACGCAAAACCCCTTCGCCGCTGACGATCGACCAGTTGCCACATCTGGATTACGTGCTGATCTCCCACAGCCATTACGATCATCTGGATAAGCCGACCATCAAGCAGATCGTACGCCACTTTCCAGAGGCGGTTTTTGTGGTTCCGCTTGGTCTGGCTTACTGGTGTCAACGCCGTGGCGTGAAGCAGGTACATCAGCTTGACTGGTGGCAGCAGAAAGCCTTCGAGGGTATTCAGTTTCATGCGGTTCCGGCCCGCCACTGGAGTATGCGCACGTTAACTGACCGCAACCGGTCATTGTGGTGCGGCTGGGTCATCCACACCGCGTCGCTGCGCTTTTGGTTCTCTGGGGACAGTGGCTACACTGAAAACCTTCATGCAATCGCCGCGCGTCTCGGGCCGTTTAATCTTGCCGCGCTGCCCGTCGGTGCCTATGAACCCCGCTGGTTTATGGCGGGGCAACATATGGATCCTCAACAGGCGGTGTCGCTCTGGCATGCAATAGGGCAGCCTCTCACGATCCCTGTTCACTGGGGCGTCTTTGAACTTGCTGATGAATCGCTGGATGCGCCCCCCGCAGAATTGCTGCGGGTCTTACAACAACGTGGGGAAGCAAGCAGGCATTTTACGCCCTGGCAGATAGGCGAGAGCCGCAGCCTGAGCTATATCGACTAGGCGTAGTCAGAGGTAATAACCTTTTCTTCTGACGCCACGGGATTCTGATTGAAATCAATATTCCTTCACGGCCCCCGGCAGGCGTAATTCAAAAAACGCCTGCATGCAAGCTGTAAGTGATTGCGTTAACGCTCAACTTATGATTTTACTGGAAATAAAATGTATATTTGTACGAAATAGAATTTATTGTACAAGCCTGCTGCAATAGTTTACCCGCGCTTCACTTATCGGCTCCTTTATTTGGTGCAACTTTGCCATATTAGTGCAATGTTATTTTTTTAATGTTATCCCTCTGGCTGGACGGCCGAGACGGCGTCAGATATCACCCTGTCTGGGCAGAAAAGCATTATATTATAGGGTTGTTGTGACTATTAGTGGCGTTCAGTACACAGGCTTATGTACCAGAAAGTACATTCTCTGGGAGCTGTCTTGCAAATATGTGAAAAGCGCCGACCGTGTTTATAAAAATGGCTTGCCATTATTTAGCGGATATGTGATAACAATTCGTGGGTTAAACGAGGTACAGTTCTGTTTATGTATGGCATCTTCAGTAAAGAAGTTACGAGTAAAGACGTTGACGTTGAATACCGCTTCCTTGCCGAACTTTAATCAGTGCCTCATTCAGTAATGTCTCTGTTTTATCTGTAGGTTAGCCTCCGGGCAAAATAAACACTTTAAGGAATTAGTAAAATGGCAAAGATTAAAGGTCAGGTTAAGTGGTTCAACGAGTCTAAAGGCTTCGGTTTTATCACTCCAGCTGACGGTAGCAAAGATGTATTCGTACACTTCTCTGCTATTCAGGGCAACGGCTTCAAAACGCTGGCCGAAGGCCAAAACGTTGAGTTCGAAATCCAGGACGGCCAGAAAGGCCCAGCAGCGGTTAACGTTACTGCTATCTGATTTCGCCTCAGACGGGTGCCATGCACCACAGTCTCAGATATTAAAGCCTTGGCCAACTGGCCGAGGCTTTTTTTACGCTTTCGCTATTGTTTCCCGTCAAGTACACTTCCGCGCGTTAATCTTTGCCGGAGCGCCTGATGTCTTTGAACTGCCCACTTTGTCACTTCCCCCTGACCCTGACTGACCGCAGCTGGCGCTGTGAAAATCGCCATCAGTTCGATCAGGCGAAAGAGGGCTACGTCAATTTGCTGCCCGTTCAACATAAAGGTTCACGTGAACCGGGCGACAGTGCAGACATGATGCAGGCGCGACGTGCGTTTCTGCAGGCCGGTCACTACCAGCCTTTGCGGGACAACGTGGTTGCCGTCCTTAACCAGCATCTGAACCAACCGGCTGCGCAGATTCTGGATATCGGCTGTGGAGAAGGCTACTACACGGGCGCACTGGCCAGCGAGCTCGCGCCTGAGGGCCAGGTTTATGGTCTGGATGTGGCGAAGATGGCCGTCAGGCTGGCGGCAAAGCGTTACGCCCAGGTTTTATTTTGCGTGGCATCAAGCCACCGCCTGCCGTTTGGTGATGCTTCGCTGGATGCGGTGGTCCGCATTTATGCGCCCTGTAACGAGACTGAGCTCAGCCGGGTCATTAAACCGGGAGGCTTTTTACTCACGGTCACGCCCGGGCCTCATCATCTTCAGCAGCTTAAGGCGCTGATATACCGCGACGTTCAACTCCACGCCTCGGAAGAGAAAAGCTACCAGGGATTTCGTCAACTCGCCCAGCATCGTTTAACGTATCCAATGACGTTGAGCGGGCAGTCTGCCACCACCTTGTTGCAGATGACGCCCTTTGCCTGGCGCGCGCGACCTGATGTGTGGCAGAGCTTAGCGGAAAGTACGCAGTTTCCCTGCGACGCAGACTTTATGATCACCCTGTGGCAACGCGATTAGCGTGCCTCCACCAGGGTCTGGTAAATGCGTTCCAGATCGTCAAGCTGTTGCACGGCGATAAGCAACCGCCGCTGCTCAAGCTGCATCACCAAAATACCGTCCTCGGAAAGATTGATGCTCTGTATCTGTGGATACGTTGTCCATCTGCCGGCATAAAACAGCCCCTGACTTTTCATCAGCAATTTGGGGCGGCGCACCCAGAAAAGCCAGAACGATAAAAAGCACAGCACCATCAAAAGCGTGGTCGTGAGTTTCGGCCCCTGATGGGTCAGATTGTTCCACAACAGAATGAGCAGTAAGCCAATAAAAATCAGGCTGTCTGCTTTGTGTTGGCGTTGGAGCGGGACACGTAAAAGCGCAGGGCCATGACGACGTGGTAGCACGGCTTCAACGTAAATAGCCAATAACAGAAGGGCAGCGATGCAGAGGGCGATGACGATGTCGGTCAATGACATTCTTCTTCCTTTACTGATTAAAGCCGGGCGTGAGTCACGCGACCACAATCTGAAAACATCGGGAGCCGCAGCTCCCGATGTGATGCCGGTTAGAGCCCGAGCAAACCAATCCAGTAGCCAAAAATACCGATAGCAAAAAAGCCCACAATGATCCACAGGGCATTGACCTTACGGCGCAGCAGCCACATACAGGCGAAGGTCAGCAGGAGCGGTACGATCCCCGGCATCAGCTGATCCAGAATCGACTGCACGGTTGTCACCGTGGTTTTTCCGGTTTGATCGGTGATGCGTGAAACCACCAACGGAATGTTGACGTGCGTCCACTTATTGACCAGCGCCCCCATGACAAACAGGCCGAGTATGGATGCCCCCTCGGTCAGTTTTTGCAGGAAGCCACCGCCCATATCGCTGACGATATCAATCCCCTTACGGTAACCATAAGCGACGCCGTAATAACGGGTTAACAGACGCGCCAGGTTAAACAGGATAAAGAACAGCAGCGGACCGAGCAGACTGCCGCTCATTGCAATCCCCGCGCCTAATGCCGCAAATACGGGACGAACGGTTCCCCAGAAAATCGGGTCACCTACGCCAGCCAGCGGGCCCATCAGGCCCACTTTGATGCCGTTGATGGCACCGTCATCAATCGCGGCACCGTTGGCGCGCTGCTCTTCCATTGCCATCGTCACGCCCAGCACAGGCGCGGCGACGTAAGGATGTGTATTAAAAAACTCCAGATGGCGTTTGATCGCCTGCTTACGATCGTCATTGTTTTCAGGATAAAGACGGCGAATGACCGGCACCATTGAGAAACAGAACCCCAGCGCCTGCATACGTTCAAAGTTCCAGGAGCCCTGAAACAGGTTTGAGCGTAAAAACACAGCGCGTACGTCACCCGGCGTCAGTTTCTTTTCGACTTTTGTTATATCAACCATGTTGTCACCTGTTCCTTAATCGAGTTCGTTGTCGAGGTCGTTAGCTGACGGTGATGCCGCAGGCGCACCGGCTGCGCGGTTATATTTCGGGCTGAGCTGGATATAGAGCACCGCCATCACCACGCCAATCACGCCCAGTGCCACCAGGTTAAAGCTGGTAAACGCGGCAGTAACGAAACCCAGATAGAAGAACGGCATCAGGTAGCCTGCGCGCATCATGTTAATAACCATGGCATAACCCACCACCACGATCATGCCACCCGCGATGTTCAGGCCGTTGGTGACCACCTCCGGAATAGAGCTGAGCAGGGAGTGAACCGCATCCGTTCCTACCGAGATAGCCACAATCAGCGCCGGAATCGCGATGCGCATGGCCTGAAGCAGTAAGGCGGAAACGTGGATCCATGAGATGGCCGTGAGGTTGCCTTTCTCCGCCGCTTTGTCAGCGGCATGCTGGAAGGCTACGGTCAGCGTACGCACGATGATAGTCAGCACCTGACCGGCTGCCGCCAGCGGAATAGCCAGGGCGATACCGGCACCGACGCTCTGTCCACCGGCAATAACCAGAATGGTGGAGATAATCGAGGCCAGCGCAGCGTCCGGGGCAACCGCAGCACCGATGTTCATCCAGCCCAGCGCAATCATCTCCAGCGTACCGCCGATGATGATGCCCGTTTTCATATCACCCAGCACAATGCCAATCAGCGTACAGGCGACTAACGGACGGTGAAACTGGAACTCATCCAGGATCGAACCCATCCCGGCAATACAGGCAATGATAAAGATTAATACAATTTGAAGTGTGGTTATTTCCATCATACTGCTTGTCCTCTACAGGATAGAAAAAGACGGCTGGCGCGTTATGCGCTCACCTTTGCCACCAGATCCATCATTTTTAGTTTTGGATCGCCCGAAACTTTACGCACCTCAAGTTCGATGTTGCGCGCGTTAAGTTGGCGAAATGCGGCGATATCTTTTTCATCGACCGAGACGGCATTGTTGACCTGGGTTTTACCCTGGCGAAAAGCCATGCCGCCAATGTTAACGCTCTTGATATCAACCCCTTGCTCAACAATCCGCAGGACATCCGTCGGGTTGGTAAACAGCAGCATGACCCGATCCCGGGCATATTTGGGGTTATTCCAGACGCGCACCATCTTATCGACGCCCACCACATGCGCGGTGACGCCCGGCGGTGCCACCTGGGTTAACAGCGTTTTGCGCACGTTGTCGTTGGCCACTTCGTCGCTGACAACGATGATGCGGCTGACGTTGGTTTCCTTGGTCCAGCGTGTAGCGACCTGCCCATGAATCAGGCGGTCGTCGATGCGCGCCAGGCAAATATTCATATGGTCGTCGGGGGTGAGAGGGCGACTGGCATGCGGGGCGCTGGCCGGGGCGGAGGGCGAGGCGGCAACCGCTGCGGGTTTTTCTTCAGGTTGTGCTTTTAAGGCTCTGACGCCTTCGCGACCGGTTTCTACCGCAATGGCCACCAGTTCGTCAAAAGAGGGGTTATCATCCCGCGCCATCAGGGTTTCCACCAACATGGGAATGTTTACCCCGGCGACCACCTCATAATGTGTTTTATCAACGACCAGCCGGCTGGCTGCATTGAAAGGGCTGCCGCCCCAGGTATCAACCAGAAAAAGCACGCCCTGTGAGGTGTCCAGTTCTGTCAGTCTTGCCTGATATTTCTCAATCAGCGTGTCCGCGTTTTCTCCCGGGACAAAATCAATCCATCCCACATTTTCCTGTTCGCCTAAAAGCATCTCTGCCGTTTTTAGCAGCTGCTCCGCTGCCCAGCCGTGTGTACCAATTACAAGAGCAATGGTCACGTGCTACCTCCGTTCGCTTGTTAGTTCCTCAGAACCTGAGGAACCGTTAAGAATTATCGCGTTAACAATATCCAAATCTTGTTAATGTGATTTAACCTGACTTCAACATTGCAGGGATAACTAACTCACTACGTGATGCCGGATTTATTTTAGTGTCCGAAAAAATAAATTTTGTGACATTGGTTGGTTATTTGCAGCATGAAAGAGGGAAGTTGAGTTTTTATGTCACTCAATGCCGTCTGGCGAAAATGTAAAAACAGGAAAATTTTTTGACCTCGTGGTACGAACTGATACATTAGCGATCTGTTTATTATTCAGGAGTAGCGGGCAGCAGCCCACCCTTATGGATCGTCACCGACGTTGCTTAACCTTGTCTTTGCGCTCTTCAGCGCGCCAATTTACGCCAGACCGCGTTTTCTCTGCTTTTCCGGGCTTCTCTCTGTCACGTCCTTCGACGCGGGCATGCGTTAGCGTAATCACATCCTTTTTCTGGAGTCACTAATGGAATTTCTGTTCGACCCCTCAATTTGGGCGGGATTGCTCACGCTCATCGTGCTGGAAATCGTACTCGGCATTGATAACCTGGTCTTTATTGCCATTCTTGCGGATAAGTTGCCTCCTAAGCAGCGTGATAAAGCGCGATTAATTGGTCTTTCTCTGGCACTGGTGATGCGCCTGGGGCTGTTGTCACTTATCTCCTGGATGGTAACCCTGACGCGCCCTCTGTTCAGCGTGGGGGATTTTAGCTTTGCCGGACGCGATCTGATTTTGCTGGCGGGCGGGATATTCCTGTTGTTTAAGGCCACCATGGAACTGCATGAGCGGCTGGAAAACCGTCAGCTGGAAAACAGCGGTAACCGTAGCTACGCCAGCTTTTGGGCGGTGGTGACCCAGATTGTCATACTGGATGCGGTCTTCTCACTGGATGCCGTGATAACTGCGGTAGGGATGGTGAATAACCTGCCGGTCATGATGACTGCGGTCGTGATTGCGATGGTGGTGATGCTGCTGGCTTCCAAGCCGCTAACCAAATTCGTTAACGCGCATCCTACTGTTGTGGTGCTGTGTCTGAGTTTCCTGTTGATGATCGGCCTGTCACTGGTGGCTGAAGGCTTTGGCTTTCATATTCCGAAAGGCTATCTGTATGCGGCGATTGGTTTCTCGATTCTTATCGAGTTGTTCAATCAGATTGCCCGTCGCAACTTCATTCGTCATCAGTCCCATCGTCCGATGCGTGAGCGCACCGCCGAGGCCATTCTGCGGTTGATGGGGGGACGTAACCGGGTGCAGAGCGCACCTGCGAGCACTGAAGAGCAGGCGATTGCCGTCGCGATGCCGCAGGAAGCGTTTAAAGATGAAGAGCGCTACATGATTAACGGCGTACTGACGCTGGCGTCACGTTCCATCCGCAGCATTATGACACCGCGCGGCGATATCTCGTGGGTGGATGCCAACCGTCCTGTGGATGAAATTCGTATTCAACTTCTGGATACGCCGCACAGCCTGTTCCCGGTGTGTCGGGGGGAACTGGATGAGATCATCGGCGTGGTCAGGGCCAAAGAGCTGCTGGTGGCGCTGGGTCACGGCGTTGACGTCGCGACCTTTGCCGCCAGCACACCGACGATTATTGTGCCGGAAACGCTTGACCCAATTAACCTGCTCGGCGTGCTGCGTCGTGCCAAAGGTAGCTTCGTGATCGTGACTAACGAGTTTGGTGTGGTGCAGGGCTTAATTACGCCGCTGGACGTGCTGGAAGCGATTGCCGGTGAATTCCCGGATGAAGATGAAACGCCGGATATCATCATGGATGGCGACGGCTGGTTAGTAAAAGGCGGCACTGACCTGCATTCTCTGCAGCAGCTTCTGGACTTCCATGAGCTGGTGAAGCCGGAGGAAGATCATGCTTCGCTGGCTGGCTTGTTGATTGCGCAAAAAGGGCAGTTACCTAAGCCCGGCGACGTGATCGATATCGAACCGCTGCACTTCCAGATTATTGACGCGACGGAGTACCGCATTGATCTGGTCCGGGTAACCAAAGATCAGCGTGACGACGACGAAGAAGAAGGTTAAGGCCACACCTGAAGATAAAACGCATCACGGAGTGATGCGTTTTTTTTGCGCGGAATAACGCGATGGCACACTTTTATCGCATTACAGGCCGAGGGTAAGCTGGTGCTGACGCAACCATTCCGGGAAGTCCTCCAGCGGCATGGGGCGGGCAAAGTAATAGCCCTGTAAATGTTCCACGCCCCGATCCCTCAGATAGTGGGCCTGTTCCTCGGTTTCAACGCCTTCCGCAACCAGACTGATGTTCAGGCGCTGTGCCAGAGAAATCACCATATCCGTCACGATGGCGTTGATGGCATCTGTGCCAATTGACGCGGTAAAAATTTTATCCAGCTTTAACACGTCCGGCTGCAAATCTTTCAGGTAGGACAACGAGCTGTGCCCGGTGCCGAAATCATCAATCGCCAGACGCACCCCAATGTCGTGCAGTTGAGAAATTACGGCCTGATCGACGACGGGCAGCGCATCACGTTCGGTTAATTCAACAACCAGCGTGGGAACGGGCTCGGCGGGCCACCAAAGCGTTTGCAGGTCTTCCAGAATGGCGCGGTCGCGGAAGTGGCTGGCAGCCACGTTAATGGCAATGTGAAAATGAGGGCTATGCGGAAGGTCGGGTAAGGCTTCGACAACGCGGTTCAGTACAAAGCGGGTTAACGGCTTAATCAGGTTCTGACGCTCAACAAGAGGGATAAAGACGTCAGGCGGAATCCAGCCCTGCCGAGGATTGTGCCAACGCAACAGTAGCTCAATGCCTTCACACTCAGACGTACGAGCATTGATCAACGGCTGGCAGTAAACCATAAACTCCCTGGCCGTAATGCCGTAACTAATCTGCCAGCTCAGACTCATACGATTGGCGGTCGCCAGCCAGACCACGTAGCCAATCAGTAAACTCAGCATCAGCGCCAGCGGCAACTGCGAGGGTAAAGATTCCAGCGCCAGGCGGGAAGGTGACGGACCATAGAGCGTCACGGTGTAAGGATAACGCAGTGAAGCCTCGGTATAGGTGACTTCATCCTCAGAAGGCTGCGTGGACTCAATCAACGGATTACCGTATTCCAGGCTTTTACCGTTGACGTTGAAAATGGCCCGTTCAACCCAGGGTGCCTGCGGCTCCAGCAGGTAGCTGCTCATTAATTCAATATTAATGGCCTGAAGAATGCCAGAACGATTATCCAGCGTCGTTGGCGTCCACAGTAATAAAACGGGTGAACCTTTAAGCAGATACTCATCCGTGGATAACACCATGCGCCGATCGTTAAGGGCCAGTTCGGGGTAGGTCTGACTAAATGAGATGTCCCGGGTGCCAAAAATACTGGAACAGTAGAGCGTGTCCCCATCGACCAACAGAACAGCGCGCACCGTTTGTAGTGACGAAATCTTTTCAATTAATGGAAAACGGGCATCCTGGCAGGGCATACCCACCAGGCCCAGCATGTTGTTCGCTGAGACGTCGAGAGGTGAAAACATGCGATCGAAACGCGTGATCGCCGTGTCGGCAAAGCTGATTGCTCGCTTTTGAATACGTGATTTTTCTTCAAAATAGCGAAAAGCCAGCGTTAATGTAAGAACAATCGAAGCAATCACCAGCGCAATAAGCAATCGCTTACGTCTGTATTGTCCAACATATTGCTGGGCCATGAACATCAAGAATCACCTTCCCAAAACCAGAAAATAGATATAGCTGGGTTGTTATCGGCACGGCCCGAAGCAAATTTAGGACCTGAGCGTAAAATGAAAGGTCATAAAAAAAGGAGAGCGACCCGAAGGTCGCTTTAACATTGTTAATATTTATAGCAGGCAGGGCTGACTAATGCACTGGTTAAAAAGCAGAAAGTTAGAAACAAATCTCAAAAAATATTAGTCACACTGAACTTTTATCGCCAGTCCGCCGCGGGAGGTCTCGCGATATTTGGCATTCATGTCTTTTCCTGTCTCGTACATGGTTTCAATGACCTTATCCAGCGAAACGCGCGGCTCGCTGGTGCGGCGCATGGCCATACGTGCAGCGTTGATGGCCTTCACGGAGGCAATGGCATTGCGTTCAATGCAGGGCACCTGGACCTGACCCGCCACGGGATCGCAGGTCAGACCCAGATTGTGCTCCATGCCGATCTCCGCAGCGACACAGACCTGCTCTGGACTGGCACCTAACAGTTCCGCCAGACCGGCTGCAGCCATAGAACAGGCAACGCCCACTTCGCCCTGACAGCCCACTTCGGCACCGGAGATAGAGGCATTCATTTTATAAAGAATGCCGATCGCGCCGGAGGCGAGAAAATAGCGAATAAAGATATCGGGCGTGACCGGTTCGATAAAGTGGTCGTAGTAGGCCAGCACGGCTGGCACGATGCCGCAGGCACCGTTGGTTGGTGCGGTGACCACGCGCCCCCCGGCGGCATTCTCTTCATTTACCGCCAGAGCAAACATGTTAATCCAGTCAATAACGACCATGGGATCGTTAGAGTGCTTGGCAGAGGAGATCAGCAGGCGGCGCAGTGACGCGGCGCGGCGCGGCACGCGCAAGGGACCGGGCAGCACGCCTTCGGTATTCAGGCCGCGATCGATACAGGCCTGCATGGTTTGCCAGATTGTTGCGAAATAGGCGTTAATGTCGTCACGCGAATGCAGTGCCAGTTCATTTTTCATCACCAGCCCTGACAGGGAAAGCCCGGTTTCACGGCAGTGCGACAACAACTCTTTTGCCGAGTGGAAAGGCCAGGGAACCGAAACTTCATCCAGCGCAGACTGACCAAAATGCTCTTCATCGACAATGAAGCCGCCGCCAACGGAGTAATAGGTCTTTGACAACACCAGCAGATCGCCCGAAAACGCCAGCAGGCGCAGGCCATTTTCATGCAGAGAAAGGTTCTCGCTGCGGAAGACCATGCCGCCTTCGCGAGGAAAATCGACTTCATGCGCGCCTTTCGCAACCAGCAGACGTTCCCGCTGCTGCACGTCTTTGATAAAGGCAGGAATGGAATCAATGTCTACGCTGTCAGGTGACTCACCCGCCAGGCCCATGATGATAGCGATATCGGTATGGTGACCTTTACCGGTCAATGACAGGGAACCATAGACATCGACGGCGATGCGTGTCACCTCATGCAGTTTGCCCTGTTCAGACAACAGATCCACAAACTGCTTACCCGCTTTCATCGGACCGACCGTATGAGAACTGGATGGGCCAATGCCCACTTTAAACATGTCAAAAACCGAAATCATGGGTGACACTCCTCACAAAAAAAACTTACCCTGCCGTGGCAGTTTATGGCGCTAATAGTAAACGGCGAAGCAGGATGAACGCGCTGCTTTTCGCATGAAATAAACTAATTAAAACCACGAAAAAAAATTATAGTGTGAGATCGCGCGGAAGCCCGTAAACAGGGTTAAAAATGAAAGCTGCGTCAACTAAAACGCAATTTGCTGACTCAGTGAACGAATAATGCCTGCTGTCATGCCCCAGACCAGGTAATCCTGATAGCGCGACAGCCACACAGGATGGCGAATACCGGCGCGGTAGTAGTCAAGTTCTGCGTAGCGGCTGAGGCGCAACGCTTCGGTCAGGGGCATTTCAAAAGTACTCACCACTTCATCGGGGTTGATGCGCAGCGCCAGGCGGTCCGGGATGATGCCTAACACAGGCGTGACCTGAAATCCTGTGCTGCTGGTCACCGCAGGCAGGCAGCCCAAAACCTCCACCTGAGCGGGTGAAATGCCCACCTCTTCCTGCGCCTCCCGCAAAGCGGTAGCGACCAGCGAACCATCTTCGGGGTCCTGCATGCCACCGGGAAAGGCCACCTGACCGGCGTGCTTACGCAGCCCGTGTGAACGCTGGGTCAGTAGAAGACCGGGCTGCTGACGTGCAACAATGGGAATTAACACCGCCGCATGGCGCCCAGAAAGCGGCTGCGTAGGTTGCTGAGGGGGCTGCAGCAGAAAGCGGGTGCGGAAATCCGCCAGGGTCAACGCCATTCAGGCCCCTTTTTCCAGCGCGGGCAAAATGCGGCTGACCTTATCCAGGGTTTCCTGATATTCCGATTCCAGCTCGCTGTCGGCCACTAAACCGCCGCCAGCCGAACAGTAGAGGTGATGGTCTTCGGCAATCAACGTACGAATCGTAATACTGGTGTCCATGCGACCACACACACTCAGATATCCGATGCTGCCACACCAGGCGTTACGGCGTTGCGGTTCCAGTTCATCGATAATTTCCATTGCACGAATTTTCGGCGCACCCGTGATCGAACCGCCGGGAAAGCAGGCGCGTAACAGATCGCAGGCCTGCAGATTTTCGGGCAGCGTGGCGCGAACGGTGCTGACCAGATGATGCACTGCCGGAAAGGGCTCCACCACGAACAGTTCGGGTACGCTTACGGAACCGGCCACGGCGACCCGGCCTATATCATTACGCAGCAGATCGACAATCATCAGATTCTCTGCCCGGTCTTTGGCGGACGTCCGCAGACTTTCGGCCTGGGCGGCGTCCTGCACCGGATCGCTGTCACGCGGTCGCGTACCTTTAATCGGGCGGGTCGTAATGACGTGTTGATCCAGCGCCATAAAGCGCTCGGGGGAAAGGCTGAGAATGGCGCTCTCCGGCAGGCGTAAAAAAGCGCTGAAAGGCGCGCGATTAGCCTGATTCAGCAAGCAGAACGCACGCCATTCGTCACCCTGATAACCGGCCTCGAAGCGCTGTGACAGGTTGACCTGATAGCAGTCACCCGCCTGGATATAGGCCTGGACCTTGCGAAAACGTTCCGCGTAGTCATCAACGCTGAGGTTAGCGGACCATTCGCTGGTCAGTGAAAACGGCGCACTTTCGCGTGTGGGCCAGCCTTCCAGCCAACTGAGCCGCTGCGCAACATCCTCTACAGCAACCAGGGTCAATGTCTGACGATGATGATCGGCAATTAATGCCCAGTTGTAGATGCCCACCGCCATATCCGGCGTCTGCAGATCGGCGGTGGCGATCTGAGGTAACTGCTCAAAGCGCCGTCCCAGGTCATAGCCAAACAGCCCCAGCGCGCCGCCCACAAAGGGTAAATCCGGATGGCGTGTTGGGGGGATGCCCAACGCGTTGCAGTAGTGCTGCACGAGAGAGAGAGGATCGTCCTCACTGTTTTCATGGCCATGTGCATGGCGAATTTCTGTTATCCTGCCACGCGTCGTCAGTGTGGTAAGGGGATCGGCGGTCAGGATATCAAAACGGTTATCGCTGTGATCGGCGTGCCCTGACGACAGCAGCATCGCCCATGGCAGATGCGCAATACGGGAAAAATAGTGCGTAAGGGCGTCAGGAGAATAACGTAGGTTATGAGTTTGAACGTTCATTGAGCACAAAATCTGACATCAGAAATGCCGTTAGACTGACATATTTTTTCCTGACTGGCACCTGTTTGTTCCCCATGAAATAATGGCAGCCCTAAAGCAGGAGTGAAACATGATTACAGGATTACCCGCACTTTCACACGACCAGCAGCAACGCGCGGTAGAACGCATTCAAAAGTTAATGGCAGAGGGCATGTCCAGCGGCGAGGCGATAACCCTGGTGGCGCAGGAAATTCGTGAAAGTCACACCGGAGAACTGATTCGGGCGCGCTTCGAAGATGAAGACGACGAAGGCTGACGCCCGGAACCGGGGTTAACGCGCGGCGATAATTTTTATTTCGACTTTATACTTCGGATTCATTAAGGCTGCCTGAACCGTGCAGCGCACTGGGGCATTGCCGGGTGAAACCCAGGCGTCCCAGGCGCGGTTCATTGCCGCAAAATCAGCTTTATCGACCAGAAAAATGGTGGCATCCAGGATTTTGCTTTTGTCACTGCCCACGCGTGTAAGCAGGGCGTCAATCACCGCCAGCGCATTGGCGGTTTGCGCTTCGGCATCCGCATCAAGGTTTTCAGGCACGCTGGTATAATAAATCGTGTCGTTATGAACAACCGCTTCGGACATACGATGTTCGGGATCAATGCGCGTAATGCTCATCATCTTCTCCTTATTTTTTGGACGCCTAGCCTGACATATTCACGATGCCATTGTCATCCATTGCAAACGCCTGCGGGCGTCGGTCGCGCATCGTGGCCGGAAAAATGGTATAAAACGTCGCTTATCAGTTCAGGACTCCTAGGAAGAAGGCATGGTGAATACGCAATATCTGTTTTGGGTGATGTTTGGCGCACTGGCGCTGCTGTCTGTGGTGGTGTCAACTTTTGTGGGCATGTCGCGTACGGCCAGACAGGGGTTTATCACGCTGGCGGTTTTATGGGTGATCCTGGCGGCGGGTGCGCTTTATATCAGTCATTAGCGGCATTCCCTGCATCCAGCTAGCATAATGGAGACGCCCGCGTCAGCAATTTCCTTAAGGCGGGAAAGACTGACATAATATACAGTGTTTTTTGCCGGAATTGAGAGGATACGTGGCAGACGATTTTGCATCAGATGGCGCGCTGGCAAAGCGTATTACGGGGTTCAAACCGCGTGAAGCACAGCGTGAAATGGCCCAGGCTGTCACCGAGGCCGTGCAGAGCAGCGGTGAGCTGGTTGTTGAAGCGGGCACGGGGACGGGCAAGACCTATGCCTACCTGGCACCGGCGTTACGCGCCAATAAAAAAGTGATTGTGTCCACGGGCTCAAAAGCCCTGCAGGATCAGCTTTATGCTCGCGATTTGCCCACCATCGCTAACGCGCTAAAATTTACCGGTAAAACGGCGCTGCTTAAAGGGCGATCTAACTACCTGTGCCTGGAGCGGATGGATCAGCAGTCTGCCACCGGCGGCGATCTGAGCGTTCAGTCGCTTACCGACCTGGTGACGCTGCGCGCCTGGGCCTCACATACCGTCGACGGCGATATCAGCGCCTGTGCAGACGTGACGGAAGACAGTCCGATATGGCCGCTGGTGACCAGTACCAACGACAACTGTCTGGGAAGCGATTGCCCGCAGTATAAAGCGTGTTTTGTCGTCAAAGCGCGCAAGAAGGCTATGGATGCCGATGTCGTCGTCGTCAATCATCATCTTTTTCTTGCCGATCTGGTGGTGAAAGAGGGGGGCTTCGGTGAGCTGATCCCTGAAGCGGACGTCATGATTTTTGATGAAGCCCATCAGTTACCGGATATCGCCAGCCAGTATTTCGGTCAGCAGATCTCCAGCCGTCAGTTAGCCGATCTGGCGAAAGACATCATTATTGCCTATCGCACCGAAGTGCGTGACGTTCAGCAGCTGCAAAAATCGGCCGACAGGCTGGCTCAGTGCGCTCAGGATTTTCGGCTGGCGCTGGGCGAACCCGGCTATCGCGGAAATCTGCGGGACTTACTCAGTGATAACAACATCATGCGCATGTTCACGCTGCTCGATGATGCCCTGGAACTGTGCTATGACGTCATTAAACTCTCTCTCGGGCGTTCTGCGCTGCTTGATGCGGCCTTTGAACGCGCAGCGCTTTACCGTACGCGACTGAAGCGCATACGATCCATCAGCGAACCGGGATTCAGTTACTGGTATGAATGCACATCGCGTCACTTTGTGCTGGCGCTAACGCCGTTATCCGTGGCCGAACGCTTCCGGGAAATGATGGATGACCGCAAAGCGGCATGGATTTTCACCTCAGCGACCCTGGCCGTCGATGAAAAGATGGACCATTTCGCCGAACGGTTAGGCGTGAGCAAGGCGAAGAGTTTGATTCTCAGCAGTCCGTTTGACTACTCACAGCAGGCATTACTATGCGTTCCCCGCAATCTGCCGGAACCGAATCGTCCTGGTGGCGCACGTCAGCTGGCTAAAATGATGAAGCCCTTGATCGATGCAAACCAAGGCCGCTGCTTCTTCTTATGTACCTCACATCTGATGATGCGTGAGCTGGCGGCCGAGTTCCGCGCCTCCATGACGTTGCCGGTGTTGGTGCAGGGCGAAACCAGTAAAGGGCAGCTGCTGAAACAGTTTATCGAAAAGGGCAATGCTCTGCTGGTGGCAACCAGCAGCTTCTGGGAAGGGGTGGACGTACGTGGCGATGTGCTGTCGCTGGTCATCATCGACAAGCTGCCGTTTACCTCACCGGAGGATCCGCTGTTAAAAGCCCGCATGGAAGACTGCCGTTTGCGGGGAGGCGATCCCTTCAGTGACGTGCAACTGCCCGACGCCGTGATTACGTTGAAACAGGGCGTTGGCCGTTTGATTCGCGATACTGACGATCGTGGCGTGCTGGTGATTTGCGACCAGCGTCTGGTATCCCGGCCTTATGGCGCGCTGTTTCTTAACAGCCTGCCGCCCACTCCACGCACGCGGGATATCGCGCAGGCTATTGCCTTTATTCGTCAGCAACCTGACGCGTAATTTTATGCTAAGATGCGCGCCGTTTTTGAATCCTCTGAGGTCGTTATGTCGGTCCGAATTTTAGCGCTGGATACAGCGACAGAAGCCTGTTCTGCAGCCCTGCTCAACGGGCAGCAGATTGATGCGCGCTTTGAGATCGCGCCGCGCGATCACACCCAACGAATTTTACCCTTAGTGGCAGAACTGCTGCAGTCTCAGCAGTTGGAACTAACACAACTTGATGCGCTGGCATTTGGCCGCGGTCCGGGCAGCTTCACCGGCGTGCGTATTGGTATCGGGATCGCTCAGGGGCTGGCACTGGGTGCGGCGTTGCCCATGGCGGGCATCTCTACGCTGGCCACGCTGGCGCAGGGCGCCTGGCGGCTGCACGGCGCCACGCGGGTATTAACCGCGATAGATGCCCGTATGGGCGAAGTCTACTGGGCCGAGTATCAGCGTGATGAGCAGGGTCACTGGCAGGGTGAAGCGAGCGAGAGCGTACTGTCGCCCGCCGCGGCCTTGACGCGGATGCAGGCGCTGGAGGGCGAATGGTTTACTGCCGGAACCGGCTGGCAGGCCTGGCCAGATCTGCAGCAGGGCCATGCCCTTCAGCTGGTTAACAGCCATGTGGAACTGCCTGCGGCAGAAGATATGTTGCCGCTGGCCGTCGCCGCTTTGCAGCAGGGCGCGACGGTATTGCCTGAAAACGCAGAACCCACCTATCTGAGAAACGAGGTGGCCTGGAAAAAACTGCCTGGACGCTGAAACGAGACGCAACTTATTGTTATCGGAGCACTCTAAACAGCAACTTTCAGGAGAATACCCATGTCAATTCGTCGTCACGGTGTTGCCGGTCTGCTACTGGCCTGCGCCCTGGTTTTAAGTGGTTGTGTTTCAGTGCCGGATAATATTAAGGGCAATTCCGCCATGCCCCAGCAGGACTTATTGCGGGTGATGAAAGATCCGGCCATCTATGTCGGTCAGGAATCGCGCTTTGGCGGCAAGGTGGTTAACGTGTTCAACCGTAACGGCAAAACCCGGCTGGAAATAGCGACGCAGCCGCTGGATGAGGGCGCGCGTCCCGTACTGGGCGCCAGCTCTGTGGGTCGCATCTATGCCGACATTCCCGGCTTCGTCGATCCGACGGATGTCAAAGATCAGTACGTTACGGTGCTCGGTACGATTAAGGGCACGGAGCAGGGCAAAATTGGCGAGGCCACCTATCAGTTTGTGGTCATCGACGTTCGTGGCTATCAGCGCTGGCATCTGACGCGCCAGATTGTTGCGCCTCCGCAGCCCATTGACCCGTGGATTTGGTATGGCCCGACGCGCCATCGTGGGGGCTACTGGGGACCTAACCCGTACTGGGGAATGTATAACAGCGGGCCCGCACAGGTTGAAACTATCCTGACACAGTAAGCATTACCTGTTTTATTCAGCCCGGTAGCGGTGCTCGCTGCCGGGCTTTTTATTTGTATTGTCTGCAAAGACGAAATTTAGTGATGGACTTCGCAACCTCAACATGACAAGAAGAGCAAACTGGTACAATCAGTTAAAATATTGTTAACAAATGCGATTGTCGAGGCGGCGATGAGTACACAACAAGATTATCGGGGTGAATCCTTGAATAAGGTTTGGCTAAAACGCTACCCGGCAGACGTCCCTGCCGAAATTAATGCTGATCGTTACCGCTCTCTGGTTGATCTGTTTGAGCAGGCCGTTTCCCGTTACGCCGGGCAACCTGCTTTTTACAACATGGGTCAAAAGATGACCTATCGCCAACTGGACGAAAAAAGTCGGGCCTTTGCCGCCTATCTGCAACATGAGTTGAAACTGAAACAGGGCGACCGAGTTGCCCTGATGATGCCTAATCTGCTGCAATATCCGGTTGCGCTCTTTGGCGTTTTGCGGGCCGGAATGGTCGTGGTCAACGTCAACCCACTCTATACGCCGCGCGAATTAAAACACCAACTTAATGACAGCGGTGCCAGCGCGATCGTTATTGTCTCTAACTTTGCGCATACGTTAGAAAAAGTCGTCAGCGAGACCGCGATCAAACACGTTGTTCTGACCCGCATGGGCGACCAGCTTGCACCGGTCAAAGCCACCCTTGTGAACTTTGTGGTGAAGTATGTGAAGCGACTGGTACCAAAGTACCATTTGCCGGGTGCGATAGCGTTTCGCCACGTACTGGAAGCCGGAGAGAAAATGCCGTATCAGCGCCCGGATGTCAGTAATGAGGATCTGGCGTTTCTGCAATACACGGGCGGCACGACAGGCGTGGCGAAAGGTGCCATGCTGACGCACCGGAATATGCAGGCAAACCTTGAACAGACGAAAGCCACCTACGGCAAGCTGTTACGGGATGGCAAGGAGTGCGTTGTCACAGCGTTACCGCTTTACCATATCTTTGCGCTGACCGTTAACGGCTTGCTGTTTGTTGAGCTGGGTGGGCAGAATCTGCTGATCACCAATCCGCGTGATATTCCCGGTTTTGTTAAAGAGATCGCCAAATATCCGTTTACCGCCATTACCGGCGTAAATACGTTGTTCAACGCGCTGCTTAATGACGATGGCTTTACCAAACTCGATTTTTCTACCCTGCGCCTCTCTGCCGGGGGCGGCATGGCGGTGCAAAAGGCGGTCGCTGAGCGCTGGGAAAAACTCACCGGCCACTATTTACTGGAAGGCTACGGTCTGACCGAGTGCTCTCCGCTGGTCTCCGTCAATCCTTATGACATCAGCTGCCACACGGGCAGTATTGGCTTACCGGTGCCCTCTACGGACGTGATCATTCTGGATGAAAACGGCAATGAAGTGCCAACCGGAGAGCCCGGCGAATTGTGTATCCGGGGTCCGCAGGTGATGCATGGCTACTGGCAGCATCCGGAGGCCACGGCAGAAGTCCTGAAAAATGGCTGGCTCCACAGCGGGGATATTGTTACCGTTGACCACGAAGGATTTATCCGTATCGTGGACCGCAAAAAGGATATGATTCTGGTGTCAGGTTTTAACGTCTATCCGAATGAAATTGAAGACGTTCTGATGCAGCATCCCAAAGTGCGCGAAGCGGCTGCGATTGGCGTGCCCAGCGAACTGTCGGGCGAGGCGGTGAAGGTCTGTGTGGTGAAGAAAGATCCCTCGCTGACCAAAGAAGAGTTGCTCGATCACTGTCGTCGTCAGCTCACCGGCTACAAAGTGCCGAAAATCGTTGAGTTCCGCGATGAACTACCCAAAACGAATGTAGGAAAAATTCTGCGTCGTGAACTGCGCGACGAGGTGAAAACCCACACGGGTTGATTCACCGTCAGGATTCAGGTTGAACGCCGGCTCTGTCCGGCGTTTTTATTGCTTTTAACATGGAGCACCGCACGTTGTCGGCTGCGGTGAAAACTGAACGTGAACTATTCCCTGATCGATAACGATGATCGCCTGGCCGAGGTGTGCAACAAAGCACGCCAGCATACGGCCGTCGCCCTGGATACGGAATTTGTCCGTACCCGTACCTACTATCCACAGCTGGGACTGATTCAGCTGTTTGATGGCGAACAGCTGGTGTTGATCGATCCGTTACCTGTCCGTGACTGGTCACCGTTTATCGAACTGTTAACGGATACCCGCGTCACGAAATTTTTGCACGCGGGCGGCGAAGATTTGGAAGTCTTCCTGCACCGTTTTGCGGTACTGCCACAGCCGATGATTGATACACAGATTCTGGCGGCCTTTAGCGGTCAACCGCTTTCCTGGGGATTTGCCTCCATGGTGGCGCACTTTACCCAGGTCGAATTAGATAAGAGTGAGGCGCGCACGGACTGGCTGGCGCGTCCGCTGACGGAACGGCAGTGCCAGTATGCCGCTGCCGACGTGCATTACCTGTTGCCGATTGCTCATCAACTCATGCAACAGGTTGAGCAGGCAGGGAACATGGCGGCGGCGCTGAGCGAATGTGAAAACCTGTGCCAGCGTCGGCTGGATAGCTTAGCGCCGGAAGATGCCTGGCGCGATATCACCAATGCCTGGCAGCTGCGTCCGCGCCAGCTGGCGGCGCTGCAACGTCTGGCGGCCTGGCGGCTCAAGGTTGCCCGAGAAAAAGACATGGCAGTGAATTTTGTGGTGCGGGAAGAGAATCTGTGGAAAGTCGCCCGTTTCATGCCGGGCTCGCAGGGTGAGTTAGATCACCTGGGCTTATCTGGCCATGAGATTCGTTTTCACGGCAGGGCGATGCTGGCGCAGGTCGCAGACGCAGCCGGACTGGCTGAAAGCGAGCTGCCGCCGCCGTTAAGCAATCTGGTCGATCATGTGAACTATAAGCGGGCGTTTAAAGCGATCAAAGCACTGGTGCAGCAGGTAAGTGAGCAGAGCGGGTTTAGTCAGGAGCTGCTGGCATCGCGCCGACAGATCAATCAGGTACTGAGTCAGCACTGGGGGCTGAAGCCACAAAACCGCGAACCTGAACTGTTAACAGGCTGGCGAGGCGACGTGCTGAAACCCGGCATTATGACCATCCTTGCCGAGATGTAAGAAATTTCCCCTGCCAGTACAGCGCAGGGGAAAATCAGGAAACGGTCGACGTCATTTAGGCACGTCTTCCGTTTCAGGTAGCGTGACGTTCAGTTCCAGAATGGAGATATCATCCCCTTTCTGGTCGAGTTGAACCGTCACCATGTCCGGATCAATCTTCACGTACTTGCAAATCACTTCGAGAATGTCGCGCTTAAGTTGCGGAAGATAGTGGGGCTCACTGTCGCCCCTTCTCCGTTCTGCCACAATAATCTGTAGCCTTTCCTTGGCTATGTTGGCAGTGTTCTTCTTCCGGGATAAAAAGAAATCAAGTAATGCCATGGTTTATCCCCCGAACAGGCGTTTCAGGAAACCCTTCTTCTCTTCTTCAATAAAGCGGAAGGGGCGACTTTCACCGAGTAACCGGTCAACGGTATCGGCATAGGCTTTACCAGCATCAGACTCACCATCGAGAATTACCGGCTCACCCTGGTTAGAGGCACGAAGAACCGACTGGTCTTCCGGGATGACGCCGACCAGAGGAATACGCAGGATTTCCAGAACATCTTCCATGCTCAGCATATCGCCACGATTCACGCGGCCAGGATTGTAACGGGTCAGCAGCAGATGCTCTTTAACCGGTTCCTGGCTGGTTTCCGCACGGCGGGATTTGGAAGAAATAATACCGAGAATACGGTCAGAGTCGCGTACAGAGGAAACTTCCGGGTTCGTGGTGATGATGGCTTCGTCGGCAAAATAGAGCGCCATTAACGCACCGGTTTCGATGCCGGCCGGCGAGTCACAAACGATGAAGTCAAACGCCATCTCTGCCAGATCGTTCAGCACCTTCTCAACACCTTCGCGGGTAAGGGCGTCTTTGTCGCGGGTCTGCGAGGCAGGCAGAATATAAAGTTGTTCTGTGCGCTTATCACGAATCAATGCCTGGTTCAGCGTGGCATCACCCTGAATGACATTAACAAAATCATAAACCACACGGCGTTCGCAGCCCATGATTAAATCAAGGTTACGCAGGCCGATATCAAAGTCGATGACAACCGTTTTTTTGCCTTTCTGCGCTAAACCGGTGGCGATGGCCGCGCTTGACGTGGTCTTACCAACGCCCCCTTTACCGGATGTAACTACAATAATGCGTGCCATAAATGTTGATTTCCTTAACGAAAGAAAAGGGGCCTAATTAAGTGTCTGGATAGTCAGCGCGCCGTCCTGAAGGCAGAGGCGTGCCGCTTTAGCAAAAAACGCTTCGGGGATTTGATCCATGATCCAGTACTCCCCGGCGATAGAAACCAACTCTGCTGCCAGGTTGGTGCAAAAAATCTGGCAATCTCTGTCACCGCTGGCACCCGCCAGCGCGCGGCCGCGCATCATGCCATAGATATGAATATTGCCATCGGCAACCAGTTCCGCGCCGGCGCTGACGCTGCTGGTGACAATCAAATCCGCATTGCGGGCATAGATTTGCTGACCAGAACGCACCGGCGTGTTAACGATGCGTGTTTTCGCCACCAGCGCTTCCGTCGCAACGGGTTTTGACTCCGGCTCCGGCGCTTCGCGCTTGTGGCTCTCTTTACCTTCGGCCAGCACCGGAAGACCGACGCGGGCGATCATTTTTTTCAGCGCCTCGTCTTTGCATCCACTGACGCCGACGATACGGAGCCCCGTTGCGCTGACGGCCTGCTGCATCTGTTTCCAGTTTACGGCCGCATCAAGGGCCGCAACATTCAGCACCACGGGTGCGTTTTTCAGGAAATCTGGAGCCTGGTCAATTTTGTCCTGTAGCGCTTTGCGGATCACCTCTGGCTCATGGTGATGCAAATGAACAACGGACAAGGTAAAACTGCTTCCCTTAAATTCGATTGGCGATTGCGGCATCTGTCCCGACTCAGTCCTGTTTTACTACCCTGTGCTAAGCGATCATAAAAGCATCGTTAAAGCGCGATCGGCGAATATTCGAAGTACTGCAAGCATGTTATAGTTACCGCTATATTCAAACAAGCCTCACGGCTGGTTAATTCGAGTAAAAAATATGTTTTGTGTGATCTACAGAAGTCCCGTCCGCGACCAGACTTATCTCTACGTTGAAAAAAAAGACGATTTTTCGCGCGTTCCTGAGGCCCTGCTAAAAGGCTTTGGTAAGCCTCAGTTAGCGATGGTGGTGAACCTGGCCCAGCGCGACAAACTGGCCAATGCGGACATCAATAAAGTGAAGCAGGGGTTAAGCGAGCAGGGATATTATTTGCAAATTCCACCACCCATCGAAAGTTTGTTAAAAACGCATCTCGAACTGGATAGAAAAGATTAACTCGGATTGTTCCTTTAATATAAATTTTGCAGGGCCGTCATCAGCAAATTTATATTCCCGTGAGGCTGAATAATAATTGCACAGTCGCGCCGCTGCGGCGCGCTGTTTGCAACCTGACCGGTCAGATGAAGGCGGCGACGCACAAATAGCCTGGCTGACTTATTGACAATTCTCGCGCATCTGTCAGGTTTATGCATCTCAGTGATAGCTGGCAGGCTGGCTTTAGGTGTTGTCTGTCAGTAACGTCAATCCGCCGACATGACTGGCATTTCGGCACTCTAAGCAGGGGATTAGCATGTATCAGCATCGTAACTGGCAAGGCGCTTTGTTAGATTATCCCGTGAGCAAAGTGGTTTGCGTGGGCAGCAACTATGCGAAACACATCAAAGAAATGGGCAGTGCGACACCGACCGAGCCGGTTATTTTTATTAAGCCGCAAACGGCCTTGTGCGATCTGCGCCAGCCTTTATCTGTTCCCGATGCGTTTGGTGAAGTGCACCACGAAGTTGAGCTGGCCGTACTGATAGGCACCACCCTGAAGCAGGCTTCAGAAGCGCACGTGGCGCAAGCGATCGCCGGTTACGGTGTGGCGCTGGATTTAACCCTGCGTGACCTGCAGGCAGGCTTAAAAAAAGCCGGGCAGCCGTGGGAAAAAGCGAAAGCCTTTGATAACGCCTGTCCGGTGTCGGGATTTATTCCGGTCGCTGAGTTCTCAGGCGACCCGCAGAATACCGAGCTGAAGCTGGTGGTCAACGGTGAGGTTCGCCAGCAGGGCAACACCGCCGATATGATCCACAAAATTCTGCCACTGATTGCACATATGAGTCAGTATTTTACCCTGCATGCGGGTGATGTCATCCTGACCGGCACGCCTGAAGGCGTGGGGCCGATGCGCTCGGGCGATACGCTTGAGGTTTCTGTTGCGGGCCACGGCATCAGCACGCGCGTACTCTAAAACTTGCATCATCGCGTCAATATCTTTATAAGGTGCGGTTTAGGCTAAATCTGGACAATCATCATGACTGAAACCCCTTTCTGGCAACATAAGCGCCTGGCACAAATGAGCGATGAGGAATGGGAATCCTTGTGTGATGGTTGTGGCCAGTGCTGCCTGAACAAATTACAGGACGCCGATACGGATGAAATCTATTTCACCAACGTCGCCTGTAATCAGCTCAATATAAAGACCTGTCAGTGTCGCAATTACGAACGTCGGTTTGAATTTGAAGAAGACTGTATCAAGCTGACGCGCGAAAACCTGACCACCTTCAACTGGCTGCCCCGTACCTGCGCCTACCGGCTGCTGGGCGAGGGGAAGCCGCTCCCGGCCTGGCATCCGCTGCGCGCGGGCTCCAAAACCGAGATGCATGCTCAACGTATTTCGGTGCGTTATATTGCGGTGCGGGAAAGCGAAGTGCGTGACTGGGAAGATCACATTATTGATCGGCCGGATCGTAACGGCTGATGCACATACATTAAAGGCTGCCAGTGGCAGCCTTTTTAACGTTAGCGGCCAAATAGATCCCGGCGCTTAGGTTTTAACGGCTGCGCGATCAGAACCAAAATGCCGACCAACAGATAGGCAGCGAAAACACCGATCATCCACTGTGGCATGCTGAGCGACAGGAATTCCCACCCACGATCTGAGCAGTCTCCGCTGGCGACGAACACCGACGGTAGCCATTTATCCAGCGGCAGCCACGTTGGAAAACGGGCCGCGAAATCACAGGTCACAAAAGGATTGGGATGCAGCAGGATCATCGTGTGTTCGTAAGACAGCCGCAGGCCTTCCCAGGCGCTGTAGATCCAGACCAGAATGGCCACCAGCCGTAACAGTGAACGTGGTAGAAGTAACCCGATAAGCCCTGCAGCCACTACGCCAAACAGCGCACAGCGCACATAAATACACATTACACAGGGTTTGAAGCCCAAACCATACTGGAACCACAACGCCGTAAGCTCCAAGGCCAGTGCAGAGAGGGCCAGTAATAACCAGGCCCCGCGACCACGCGAACATTGGTTTAAATATCGCAACATATTGCATTCCCTGTAAACGTTAATGCCCCGCAGTGTAAACCAAAAGTCGCTGCGCGCCATCCTGCGTTGGGTAAAAATTATGTACAAACATGACCTGGCACTGATCCAGATTAATGACTTAACAAAAATTCTGATAACCGCGTGATATTGATGTTCTTTTGCGCGTCACATCCCGCAAGCAAGGGAACCGCGTGGTGGCAATGCGCCCGCCCAAAACGCTGAGGTAAGGCTGGCGTAAATACGGCCATAATGATCGCGGTAATCTGTCTTAATTTTGTGCTAAACCGCGCTTTTAATCGTTGTGCAGTCTGTATCCGCTATAGGGCGTCTGGTATGATGAGTCCCCATTACGATCCAGAAAGCAATGAGAACACACAGTTATGGTTATTAAGGCGCAGAGTCCAGCCGGATTTGCTGAAGAGTATATAATTGAAAGCATCTGGAACAGCCGTTTTCCGCCTGGATCTATTCTTCCTGCTGAACGTGAGCTTTCTGAACTGATTGGTGTAACACGTACCACATTGCGCGAAGTGCTGCAGCGTCTGGCGCGTGACGGCTGGCTGACGATTCAGCACGGCAAACCTACTCGCGTGAATAATTTTTGGGAAACCTCGGGTCTTAATATTCTTGAAACCCTGGCGCGTCTCGATCATGACAGCGTACCCGCCCTGATCGATAACCTGTTATCTGTCCGAACCAATATTTCTTCGATCTTTATCAGTCGCGCCTTACGCCATTATCCAGAGAAGGCACGCGAGGTGCTGGAAGCCGTAAACAGTGCTGAAGACCAGGTAGACAGCTATACCGAACTGGATTACCGGGTGTTTCGCGGGCTGGCGTTCGCATCAGGCAACCCAATTTATGGCCTGATCCTGAATGGGCTGAAAGGGCTTTACACCCGCGTTGGACGCCACTACTTTTCTAACCCGGAAGCGCGTAAGGTGGCACGCGATTTTTATCAAACGCTGCTCAACCTGTGTGACAAAGAGCCTACCCAGGACGAAATCGTTGAATGTGTCCGTCGCTATGGTCGTCAGAGTGGCGATATCTGGCATTCGATGCAAAAAACGTTGCCGGACGATTTAGGCAGCAAACGTTAATAAAAAACCGGACATGGCGTCCGGTTTTTTTTATTCCGCTTAAAGCGGGGCGTTGCGCGGTGGATTACGGTCCAGTAGCTCAACGCTCCCGTCTTCGTTTTGCTGTTCCAGAATAACGTCAAATCCCCATAGTCGTTGCACGTGTTTAAGAACTTCCCGGCGGCTTTTGTCCAGCGGCGCACGGCTCTGCGGGACATAGCGCAGCGTCAGGGAACGATCGCCGCGCAGGTCGACGTTGTAAACCTGAATGTTGGGCTCCAGGTTACTCAGGTTGTACTGAGCGGAGAGCTGTTGACGAATCGCACGGTAGCCCGCCTCATCGTGGATGGCAGCGATCTCCAGAAAGTTATTACGATCGTCATCCAGTACGGTAAACAGGCGGAAATCGCGCATAACCTTTGGCGACAGGAACTGACTGATAAAACTTTCATCCTTGAATTCCCGCATCGCGAAATGCAGGGTTTTTAGCCAGTCAGAACCGGCAATATCCGGGAACCAGTAACGATCTTCTTCGGTTGGCGACTGGCAAATGCGCTTGATGTCCTGGAACATCGCAAAACCTAATGCATAGGGGTTAATCCCGCTATACCACTGGCTGTTATACGGTGGCTGATAGATGACGTTGGTATGGCTGTGGAGAAACTCCATCATGAAGCGCTCGGACACTTTGCCTTCATCGTACAGGTGGTTCAGGATGGTGTAGTGCCAGAAGGTGGCCCAGCCTTCATTCATGACCTGGGTTTGTTTCTGGGGATAGAAATACTGGCTCACTTTACGCACTATGCGCAGAATCTCCCGCTGCCAGGATTCGAGCAGGGGTGCGTTCTTTTCCATAAAGTAGAGCAGGTTTTCCTGCGGCTCTGAAGGGTAACGCGCGGCCTCAACCAGCGTGGCTTCTTTCTCTTTGCGCGGCAGCGTACGCCAGAGCGTGTTCACCTGACTCTGCAGATACTCTTCACGGCTTTTTTGCCGCGCTTTCTCTTCCTGCAACGAAATTTTCTGGGGACGCTTGTAGCGATCAACGCCGTAGTTCATCAACGCGTGGCAGGAATCAAGCAGGCGTTCCACTTCTTCAACCCCGTAACGCTCCTCGCAGTCAGAAATATAATTCTTTGCAAACAACAGATAATCCACGATGGAGCTGGCATCGGTCCAGCTACGAAACAGGTAGTTATTCTTGAAGAAGGAGTTGTGCCCGTAGCAGGCGTGCGCCATCACCAGCGCCTGCATGGTCATCGTGTTCTCTTCCATCAGATAGGCGATGCAGGGATTGGAATTGATCACGATTTCGTAAGCCAGGCCCTGCTGGCCGTGCTTGTAGCGCTGCTCGGTCTCAATAAATTTTTTGCCAAAAGACCAGTGCGAGTAGTTAATGGGCATCCCTACGCTTGAGTAGGCGTCCATCATTTGCTCTGAGGTGATCACTTCTATTTGGTGCGGGTAGGTATCCAGACCGTAGTGTTTGGCTACGCGGTCGATTTCAGCGAGATAGACATCGAGCAGGTCGAAGGTCCAGTCGGGTCCATCGCTGATGCGTTTGCTGTCCATGAGTGAATCGTCAAAGATTGTTGTCATAGCGCACCTCTGTTTTGGCGAACGGACTCACGCGGTGGGGTTGCCCGTTGCGATTTATTTAAGGCTCTTCCTGAGAAAGGGAACCCAAAAAAACTGAGTGAACATATCAATGATAGTTCACTGTCGCTTATCCGATCCGGGAACTCAAACGAATTCTTTGGCAGAAAAATCATTTCAGGTTTAAGGGGTTGGGATTAAATAGCTCTACCGACTACATTGCAGGTATTTATTAGCACAATATTCTGGAATTGGGCCAAAAGGCGCGCTTTGAATGATTCTCCTGAAAGTGGTGGAATTAACTATAGACAATGTCATTTATGCCTGATTTTTTCACTATTGGCGCATAACTCTCTGAATTTAAGTGGGTCAAATGATTTTAGTTACCTACGGATGAAAAAAGAGGTGAAATAGTTGAATTGTTTAGAGGATGTTTCCACTTTGTGATCACACTGAATGTAAACCATTGCACAGTGGATTATGCTTTTTAATTTCGCGGGGGACTTATGCACGTAGTGATTCTTGGGAGTGGCGTAGTAGGGGTAACGAGCGCATGGTATCTGGCGCGTGCCGGACACCAGGTCACCGTGATCGATCGTCAGCCTCAGCCTGCGATGGAAACCAGTGCCGCCAATGCCGGGCAAATCTCCCCCGGTTATGCTGCCCCCTGGGCGGCGCCGGGCGTGCCGCTTAAAGCGATGAAGTGGATGTTTCAGCGCCATGCGCCGCTGGCTATCCGTCTGGACGGCAGTCGCTTCCAGCTCGAATGGATGTGGAACATGCTGCGCAATTGCGATATGCGTCACTACCAGCAAAATAAAAGCCGTATGGTCCGCCTGGCCGAATACAGCCGTGACTGTCTCAAAGCGTTGCGTGCGGAAACCGGCATCGCCTATGAAGGTCGTCAGGGCGGCACGCTGCAGCTGTTTCGAACCCAGCAGCAGTTCGACAGCGCCAGCAAAGATATTGCGGTGCTACGCGAGGCCGGTGTGCCCTATGAATTGCTGGAGGCGCACCAGCTGGCCAGCGTGGAACCGGCACTGGCAGCAACACAGCATAAACTCACTGGCGGCTTGCGCCTGCCTAACGATGAAACCGGCGATTGCCAGCTTTTCACGCAGCGTCTGGCCAAAATGGCTGAAGAGGCTGGCGTTGTCTTCCGGTTTAATACGCCGATCGATCAGCTCCTGCGTGACGGTAATCGTATTTATGGGGTGAAGTGCGGTGAGGAAGTGATCAAAGGTGACAGCTATGTGGTCGCGCTGGGATCCTACTCAACCTCATTGATGAAAAACATCGTCGATATTCCTGTTTACCCGCTCAAAGGCTATTCCCTGACCATACCGGTGACCAATCCCGATGCCGCCCCGGTTTCAACGATCCTCGATGAAACCTATAAAGTGGCGGTGACACGCTTCGATAACCGTATTCGCGTCGGCGGTATGGCGGAGATTGTGGGTTTTAACACCAAACTGCTGGAGGCGCGTCGCGAAACGCTGGAGATGGTGGTCACAGATCTTTATCCTGAGGGAGGAGATGTCAGTCAGGCCAGCTTCTGGACCGGTCTGCGTCCCATGACGCCAGACGGGACGCCGGTAGTCGGTGCCACGCCGCTTTCGAATCTTTTCCTGAATACCGGCCACGGCACGTTGGGATGGACAATGGCGTGCGGCTCCGGTCAGTTACTGGCTGACGTCATATCCGGTACCTCATCCGCGATAGCCGCGGACGATCTTACCGTCTTTCGTTATTTACCCGGTTTTGCGGCGACCCGATCGCCGCTTCGTAACGTTAACGCAGTACGTTAAGCCTTCAGGGAGAGGAATATGTCACGTCCAATTGTCGCGACCATCGATCAACAGGCGTTGCGACATAATCTGGCGATTGTGCGCCGGGCGGCCCCGACGTCACGCGTCTGGTCAGTGGTAAAAGCCAACGCTTACGGTCACGGCATCGCCCGCGTATGGGAAAGCCTGTCCGCCACGGATGGTTTCGCGCTACTCAACATGGAAGAGGCCATTTTGCTGCGCGAGCAGGGTTGGAAGAAGCCGATATTGCTGCTTGAAGGCTTTTTTCACCCTGACGATCTGGCATTGATTGATCGCTACCGGCTGACGACCAGCGTGCACAGCAACTGGCAAATTCACGCCCTGGCAAACGCCACGCTCTCTGCGCCCGTTGATCTCTATCTCAAGATCAACAGCGGCATGAACCGGCTGGGGTTTCGTCCTGAACAGGTCAACGGAATCTGGCATAAGCTGCGTGCGCTCGAAAATGTCGGAGACATTACCCTGATGGCGCACTTTGCCGATGCGGAAAATCCTGACGGGCTCGTCGAGCCGCTTAAACGCATCGCACAGGCTACGGAAGGGCTGGACAGTCCGGTGTCATTATCCAATTCGGCCTGCACGTTGTGGCATCCTGAAGCGCATTACGACTGGGTACGTCCGGGCATCATCTTGTATGGCGCTTCGCCAAGCGGGAACTGGCAGGATATCGCCAGCAGCGGACTAAAACCGGTCATGACGCTGAGCAGCGAGATTATCGGCGTACAGCAGTTGCAGGCCGGTGATGGCGTCGGCTATGGCTATCGCTATCATGCAACCCAGCCGCAGCGTATCGGCGTGGTTGCCTGCGGTTATGCGGACGGCTATCCACGTCATGCGCCGACAGGAACCCCGGTTGCCGTTGACGGGATAATGACGCAGGTTGTCGGCGCGGTTTCGATGGATATGATAACGGTGGATCTCACGCCGTGCCCGCAGGCTGGCATTGGTTCGTCCGTGGAGTTATGGGGGGAAAATGTCAAAATCGATCAGGTGGCGAAAGCAGCCGGAACGGTGGGCTATGAGCTGATGTGCGCGCTGGCCCCACGCGTTCCGGTTAAAATCAGTTAACGGCGGTAATCCGGCTTTGCATTTTCTTACTGCAGCGCCAGGCCAGGAAGGCCAGCGCTGCGCCCAGCAGCATCATCAACGTTAATGACAGTTTCTCCGCTACCGGCAGAGCCACCACGATCAGGCTGCCTGCTGCGCCTCCCGCCATCTGGATAAATCCCTGCAGCGCCGAGGCCACGCCTGCCTGCTGCTGATAGGGTTCCAGCGCATAGCTGGTGGCTGGCCCAACGGTGAAAGCCAGCCCGGCTACGGCGACCGCCACTGGGAACATATACAGCGCCCAATGGAACTGCAGGCTGTCAGGCAACAAGGTCATTCCCGCCACAAGCAGAACGGCACCCGTCAACATGGTGATAAAACCGATGGCAAGGCAAAATGGTCGGCCCGCTTTGCGAATCGCTTTATTCACCACCACGCTGACCAGCATGATCCAAAAACCATTTGCACCAAAGGCAAACGAGAAGGCCAGAGGCGAAAGTCCCCCTTCGGTCATTAATACCTGCGGGGCCAGCGAGACATAGGTCAGCACCATCCCCAGCGCGCCGGCATTGGCAAAGGCAAACGCCAAAAAGCGCGGCTGGCGGAGAATCGCGGCGTACTGGTTTATCGGAAGGCCCTTCACGCGCAGCGTATCCGCCGGACGCGTTTCAGGCAGCCAGATGATGACCATTAGCATCACGACTGCCGCATAGGCACACAGGAACCAGAACGGCGCGCGCCAGTCGAAGGCGCTGGCCAGAATGCCACCCAGCAACGGCGCCAGAGCAGGCACAATATTCAGTGCCCCGTTCAGGAAGCCGTAAGCCCGGGCGGCGTCATCACCACTGAGTCGGTCACGCACGCCGCTAAAAGCCACCACCGCGCTGCAGCAGACCGCGCAGCCCTGAACCAGTCGGGCAATTAAAAATAGCGGGAAAGTGGTCGCCGTCGCGGCAATGACGCTGCCGGCGATGTACAGCGCCAGGCCCAGTAAGGCGATGGGCTTACGGCCATAGTTGTCCACCAGCGGGCCACTGACCAACTGTCCCAGCCCCATAATCAGTAAGAAAAGCGGGATCGTGGTTTGTACCAGGGCGACGGGCGTCGATAAGCCTTCAGCAATCTGCGGCAGCGTGGGTAAATAGAGATCAATGCCTAAAGGTGCCAGCAGCACCAGGCTCAATAGCAATAAGGTATATTTTTGCATAGCAACCAGAGGGTAAACGTTCGATAAAGCGAGGAAAGAGGGTAATGATTAACAGCGAAAAAGGAAAGCAAATTACCGGGAGCAAATGGCGATGCCTGCTGAAACAGGCATCGCATGCTAAATCAGTAGGCGCCGTCGCGGCGGAAAACCACACCGGCCGTTTTAAACAGGATGGCGATGTCTGTCCATAACGCCCAGTTTTTAACATACCAGGAGTCGAAATAGACGCGGGTGTCGTAATCGATATCGTTACGTCCGCTGACCTGCCATAGCCCAGTCATACCCGGTTTCGCCATCAGGTAGTAATCCACATCGCCGGCGTAGCGCTCTAGTTCAGCCTCAATTACCGGACGCGGTCCCACCAGGCTCATCTCCCCGCGGATCACGTTCCACAGCTGCGGCAGCTCATCCAGGCTGGTTTTACGCAGGAAGCCGCCGATGCGGGTAATACGCGGATCCTTCTTGAGCTTAAAGTCTTTGTCCCATTCCCGACGCGCTTCTTCACTGGTTGCCAGCAAGCTTTCCAGCACCTCTTTGGAATTGGTCACCATTGAGCGGAACTTCAGACACTTGAACTTTCTGCCATCCTGCCCGATACGTTCGTGACCATAGATGGCATTGCCCCCATCACGCTTGACCATATAGCAGAGCAGGGCAAAGACCGGCGCCAGGAACAGCAGCAGTAACGACGCCACAACAATATCGAAACTGCGCTTCAGGAAACGTGACGAATGCTTTGCCAGGTTATTACTGACGCGCAAAATCATCACTTCATGGCTAAAGATAAACGACATATCCGTGCCGTAAAGCGGGACGCCACGCAGGGTTGGGATCACCGATACTGACCGGCAGTTCATTTTTGACAGAAACTTCAACCAGCGATCGCGCTCCGGCTGCTGCTCGTACTCCATCGCGACAATAAACTGCACGTTGTCGCGATCGATGGTGCTCCAGTTAATATCGTTGGCAGAAATGACCGGTACGCCATTCACGCTCTGCTGCAGCGGCGCATCTTCTACGGAAATAAATGCCTGAACGTTATATCCCAGGATTTCTTCACTTTGTAAGGCCGCATAGGCTTCGGTAGCGTTACGGCCAGAGCCAATAATGATGGTTTCTTTTTGCCACTGACCGGCTTTATTAATGGCACTTTTAACGCCTGCGCGCAGCAGCGGCAGCAGTAGCAGGGCATAGCTCCAGCTGAACACCCACACCATGCGGGAGAAGTCCCATTTAGAAAACGCGATTAATGCCAGATCGAGCAGGGAGAAAACAACCAGTGTTTTCACAATTTCTTTCAGTTCGAACCAAAAGGGTTTGCGGTAGGTGTAGTGACGCAGGCGCATCCAAAACCAGCCGGTACATAATACCGACATAATAAACTGCGCAATAAAACGGTTTTCAATTTGATGCGGCGGAATAAACGCATCCAAATCTCCCCAAATACCCTGCACGGTAGCGGCAGAGAGAAACAGCGCCAGGTTCAGCGCAATAAGGTCTGAAAAACTCAGTGCAAACTTTACCAGAATATTCTTACGAAGACCGCTCCATGAGCGACTCGCATTGTTTATTACCATTGTACTTGCCATAAAACCTGCTCTCTTAATTAAGTAAAAGATGGCCTGACCAGAATCAAGTACGCGTTCAGGGGTTAACGACTGAAAACCCGAAACCGGGATGTTTTCAGTTTGTTACAGTCATTAGAGCCATTGATGCTACAAATAAACCGTTACTAAGCGTGATTTGAGTCACGTAAAATTGCAGCACTGAAAGAGAGTATGCAGGAGATATTTGACGGAGTTAATACGGAAGAATTCTTAAAAAACCAGGTGAAAATTGCGCAGAATTGGCTTAAATGGCTGATTTGGAAAATAATATTTTAAAAGTATAACCTATAAGCCGTGCGGCCAGGGCCACTTTTTAGGAATTACCGCCAAATCAACTGACTGGCGGTAATACTCAGGCTCAGGCCGGTTCTTTTAATACCCACCGGTCTTGCTGCTTATCGTAGTGAGCGATATGTAAAATGACCTCTTTATCGTCGATCCATGCCGGAACGCTGGTGTCGTGATCCCAGCCGTCGAGCTGATAGCTCAGTCCGGGGTTGGTGTGGCAGGGAATACTCACTGTCAGCGGTTTTTCGCTGCTGAATTCTGCATCGACAATTTCGTAGCGACCAATTTTAACCACGTGACCCATGGATAACTCCCGTTTTCACTGAATGTTATAAAAGCGTAGTGCAATTCAGCCCATTTAACGCGCCAGCGAAGTAAGATTATTCTTTGTCTTCACTTGGGCGCACACCAATTTTCACAATCTGATTATCTTCTTTTTCCGCCACGGTCCAGGTCAGTTGATTCCATTCAACCTGATCGCCCACGACGGGCGTGCCACCCAGCATGCCAAGCATCAGCTGCCCGAGCGATTGTTGAGCATTGGTCTGTTCGTCCAGTTCAAGGCCGTAAATTTGCGCCACGTCGTTCAGGCGCGCGTCGGCATCCAGAATAAAGTCACCAAAGAAACGCTGATCCAGCGCGACGGGCGGCGACTGACTGAACATTTTTCCTAGCGCAGGCAGGTCACGCTCGCGTCCAATCACGCAGATAACGTCGTTTTCTTTTAATCGTGTCGCCCCGTTGGGATGCATCAGCACATTATCCCGAAACAGGGCAGCAATGCGGGTTTCACGCGGCATCTGTAAATCACGCAGCGCAGCGCCCACGCACCATTTGTCGGCACTGAGCTGGTAAACAAACTGCTCCCAGGGATTTTCCGGGTGGATATCTAACCCAATTCGGCTGACAGGCGATGCCGTGGGCGGTACCACCACTTTGGCTTTTTTTGCCGCATAGCCCAGCGAGGTGCCCTGCAGCATCAGGGAGACCAGCACGACAAAGAAGGCGATGTTGAAATAGAGTGATGCGTTTTCGAGTCCGGCCATCATCGGGAATACCGCCAGGATGATCGGAACCGCGCCCCGCAGGCCTACCCAGCTGATAAAAATCCGTTCACGGCCTGTAAAACCGCGGAAGGGCAACAGGCCGATAAACACGGAGAGGGGGCGCGCAACCAAAATCAACCACAGGGAGAGGATCATTGCCGGAACCGCAATATGCCAGAGATCGGAAGGTGTGACCAACAGGCCCAGCACGATAAACATCCCTATCTGACTGAGCCACGCCATACCGTCAAAGGTTTGCAGAATGCCAAATCGGTTACGGATGGGGCTGTTACCCAGTAAAAAGCCGCACAGATACACGGCCAGAATGCCGCTGCCTTCCAGCACCGTTGTCAGGGCGAACACCAGAATCCCGCCGCTGAGTGCCAACAAGGGATACAGGCCGGGTGCCAGGTTGATGCGGTTTATGAGCTGCTGCAGGGCCCAGCCGCCGCCCAGTCCAAGTACGATGCCCAGGCCGAACTGTTGGATGAGATGCACGAGAAACATCCAGTCAAGACCGGTTTTGCCCTGCTCGATCATTTCAATCAGCGTGATAGTGAGAAACACGGCCATGGGATCGTTGCTGCCTGACTCAATTTCCAGCGTTGAGCTGACGCGTTCGTTCAGGCCTTTATCCCCAAGCAGTGAAAAAACGGCTGCCGCATCGGTAGAGCCAATAATGGCACCGATCAGAAAGCCCTGCATCATATCCAGCCTGAAGAGCCAGGCCGCGGCCACGCCGGTCAGGCCAGCCGTAATCATTACGCCTACCGTTGCCAGTGACAGGGCCGGCCCCAGCGCCACCTTGAAGGAGCTGGCTTTGGTACGCATCCCACCGTCCAGCAGGATAATCGCCAGAGCAAGGTTAGAGATAAGGTAAGCGGCGGGATAGTTATCGAAGGCGATGCCGCCAATGCCATCCACGCCGGCCAGCATGCCCAGTGCCAGAAATATCACCAGAATAGGAATGCCAAGACGGGATGAAAAAGAGCTGAGTAAGATACTCGACGCAACCAGCACGGAGCCAATAATAAAAAGACTATAAACAATAGTGTGGTTCAAACGCGGTCTCCTGAGATTCGGCAGTCAATGTCAGCTAATGTGTAGAAACATCCATGCTATCTCTGCAAGATAATGTTTTATCAATGAGTTGTCATGGTCATTTTGCAATTTATATCAATTGCTAATGCCTTGGTTAATCCGGTTAAACGATATTAATAGAGGAGTTGGAGGAGTTGTTGCAGGAAAGGCCATGTTTTAACAGGTTATTACGCAAAAAAAAAGCCGACAGAGCGTCGGCTTGATGTGTCAGGCTTCCATCGCCTGCTTGTGAAACAGTTCACGGAAGACCGGATAGATATCCTCCGGCTCGCGAATGTGCTGGATCGCAAAGTTATCAAATACAGACTGCAGATGTTCATATTCGCGCCACAGTGTCTGATGCGCGCGACGCGTGATTTCAATGTAGGTGTAGTAACGGACGACCGGTAAAATGTTCTTTGCCAGAATCTCATGGCACAGGGGGGAATCGTCGGCCCAGTTGTCGCCATCGGAGGCCTGCGCGGCATAGATATTCCACTGTGCCGGATCGTAACGCTCTTTCACCACGTCATCCATGAGCTTAAGGGCACTCGACACGATAGTGCCGCCGGTTTCCTGTGAGTAGAAAAACTCCTGCTCATCAACTTCTTTCGCCTGAGTATGGTGGCGAATGTAGACCACCTCGACATTTTTATAGGTTCGACTCAGGAACAGATAGAGCAAAATATAAAAACGTTTTGCCATGTCCTTGGTGGCCTGGTCCATTGAACCCGAAACGTCCATCAGACAGAACATCACGGCCTGGCTGGACGGCTCAGGGCGTTTTTCAAAATTTTTATAGCGTAAATCAAACGTATCAATGAAGGGCACCCGATCGATACGTGCTCGCAGCTCGGCAATTTCTTTGCGTAAGCGCTCCTCTTCGAGCAACTGAGCCGGTTCAGATTTTTCAACCGTCGTCAGCGCATCCTCAAGCTCATGCAACTGGCGGCGCTTACCTGCGGTCATCGCCGTACGGCGCGCCAGCGAGTTCTGTAGCGAGCGTACCACGCTGATGTTGGCCGGTACACCATTAGACGTAAAACCGGCGCGGTGGGTTTTATACTCATTCAGCTGGCGATGCTGGTTTTTACGCAGGTTGGGCAGGGCCAGGTCTTCAAACAGCAGGTCCAGATATTCGTCTTTAGAAATCTGAAAAACAAACTCGTCCTGACCTTCACCGTCCTGACCGGCGTTGCCCTGGCCTGAACCGCTGCCACCGCCGCCCTGCGGCCGCTCCACGCGGTCATTTTGCACAAAGTGGTCGTTGCCGGGATGGACGCGATGGCGCTGCCCGCCGCGTCCCTGATGGAAAATCGGTTCGTTGATGTCATCAATCGGAATAGAAACGGATTCGCCACTGCTGACGTCGGTGACCGAGCGTTTGTTAATGGCCTCGGAGATCGACTGCTTAATCTGAGACTTGTAACGACGCAAGAAGCGCTGGCGGTTGACCGCGCTCTTGTTTTTACCGTTTAGTCGGCGATCGATAAAATAGGCCATGATGTTCCCCCAAACTACATTGCAAGCAGGCCGGGTTGTCCCGACCTTAAGAGACCGGTGCTATCCCGCACCGGTTTGCTTACAGACTCTGATCAGGACGATTTACGCACGCGCAGATACCATTCACACAGCAGGCGAACCTGTTTGCGGGTATAGCCTTTTTCCATCATGCGATCGACAAAATCATCGTGTTTCTTCTGCTCATCCGTAGAGGTTTTCGTGTTAAACGAAATAACCGGCAACAGCTCCTCGGTATTCGAGAACATTTTTTTCTCAATCACCGTACGCAGTTTCTCATAACTGGTCCAGTTTGGATTGCGACCGTTATTGTGCGCACGCGCACGCAGCACAAAATTGACAATTTCATTACGGAAGTCTTTAGGATTACTAATCCCGGCAGGCTTCTCGATTTTCTCCAGTTCCGCATTGAGCGACTCGCGGTCAAAAAGCTGTCCGGTGTCAGGGTCACGATATTCCTGATCCTGGATCCAGAAGTCGGCATAGGTAACATAGCGATCGAAAATATTCTGACCGTATTCGGAATAGGATTCCAGATAAGCCGTCTGAATCTCTTTGCCAATAAACTCAGCGTATTTCGGAATTAAATAACCTTTTAGGTGCTCAAGGTATTTTTCCGCCTGCTCCTGTGGGAACTGCTCGCGTTCAATTTGCTGCTCCAGCACATAAAACAGGTGAACAGGGTTGGCTGCCACTTCAGTGTGATCGAAGTTGAAGACGCGGGACAGAATCTTAAAGGCGAAACGCGTTGACAGCCCGTTCATCCCTTCGTCGACGCCGGCGTAATCATGATACTCCTGCCAGGACTTCGCCTTAGGATCGGTATCTTTCAGACTTTCACCGTCATACACACGCATTTTTGAGTAGATACTGGAGTTATCCGGGTCTTTAAGTCGCGAAAGGATAGAGAATCTCGCCAGCGTTTCCAGGGTGCCTGGTGCGCAAGGCGCGGTAGACAACTCACTGTGGTTCAGCAGCTTCTCGTAAATCTTAATCTCTTCGGACACGCGCAGGCAGTAAGGCACCTTAACAATATACACACGGTCAAGGAACGCCTCGTTGTTTTTGTTGTTGCGGAACGTCACCCACTCCGATTCGTTCGAGTGGGCCAGAATGATACCGTTAAACGGCAGGGCGGAAATGCCTTCGGTACCGTTGTAGTTACCTTCCTGGGTGGCGGTCAACAGGGGATGTAGCACTTTAATCGGTGCTTTAAACATCTCCACAAATTCCATGATGCCCTGGTTAGCCCGGCACAGCGCGCCCGAGTAGCCGTAAGCATCGGGATCGTTCTGCGCATGGTTTTCCAGTTTACGAATGTCCACCTTGCCGACCAGCGCGGAGATATCCTGGTTGTTTTCGTCGCCCGGCTCTGTTTTAGCAATAGCTAACTGCTCCAGAATCGACGGCCACACTTTCACCACTTTAAAGCGGGTGATATCCCCGCCGAAATCATGGAGGCGTTTAGCCGCCCATGGCGACATAATGGTGCCAAGGTAGCGGCGCGGCACGCCGTACTCTTTCTCCAGAATATGGGCGTCTTCCTGAGGATTGAACAGGCACAGTGGATGATCGTTAACCGGGCTCCGTTCGCCATCGGCGCTCAACACATAGATAGGAACGCGTTGCATCAAAGATTTGAGACGTTCCGCCAGCGAGGATTTACCGCCCCCGACCGGACCCAGCAGATAGAGAATTTGTTTCTTCTCTTCAAGGCCTTGTGCCGCGTGTTTCAAATAAGAGACGATCTGTTCAATCGCTTCTTCCATACCGTAAAACTCTTCGAACGCCGGGTAACGGCCCATTACCCGGTTAGAAAAGATTCTGGAAAGACGTGGCTCCTGAGCGGTGTCCACCATCACGGGTTCACCGATTGCCATTAACAGTCGCTCTGCGGCGTTGGCGTATGCACTGCGATCCTGTTTACAGATTGTCAGAAATTCCTGCAGTGTGAACTCTTCGTCCTTGGCAGCTTCATAACGCTGACGATAATGATCGAATATATTCATAGCGATGCCCGTCCTTTCGTTTTTAGCACAGGTAAAGGAGCAATAATCAGTGCTCGTACAGCTCCCGGAAGATATTATCTGTTAGTACAGCAACCCTTATGCCAACCTGATCATTGTTATCGGGATGCACAACATTTATGACGACACTCTTGCAACAAAACCTCGGGTATTAAGTTTAACTGTAGAAGGCATTCAGAAAATTTCATCATAGATTTTTGATTAGTGAGCCACATATCAATAACAAAATCATTTTGTTGCGAAACCTTTTTGACAGGGTAATGGCGAATTTGTGATGCCTCCAACCCGGTTATGCCACATTCCGCCATAAATGCGGTAGATGATTTTCATATAAGGTTAATTCAGTCTGTAAAAAGCGTTAGACTGTATGAGTGATTGTTATATTTATGGAATGAATAAATTGTGAACCAATTCAAACTTAACACGCTTATCGCGCTTATCCCTTGTTATTTTCTGGGGCATTCAGTACAGGCCGCACCTTTATCGCTTGGCGCATCAGTGATTTATGCCCAGTCGCCTTACCGGGGTGGGCAGGACCGCTATTTGCCGGTGCCCATCATCAATTATGAAGGAGAAAACTTCTGGTTTAACACGCTGCAGGGCGGCTATTACCTGTGGAAAGACCCGCAGGATCAGCTGTCTCTGACCCTGCTCGGCTCGCCCCAGGAGTATGACCCCGGTGATAACGATCTGGGGGATATGAAAGGGCTGGATAAGCGCCGTATGACGCTGATGGGCGGGGCAACCTACCGACATACTGCAGACTGGGGGATTATCCGTACCTCACTGCTGGGCGACCTGCTCAACAACAGCAACGGGATCATCTGGGACCTGACCTATCTCTACCGCTTCAACTTCGGTGACTTTACCCTGACACCGGGCATCGGGGCGATGTGGAACAGCGCGAACCAAAACCGCTACTACTATGGTGTTTCCGGCAATGAGAGCGATCGCACCGGCATCAGCCGCTACCATCCTGATGACAGCTGGTCGCCCTATGCTGAGCTGAACGCCAGCTACAGTATTACGCCGCAGTGGAATGCCAACCTGTCCGGTCGCTATACGCGTTTTGCCAGTGAAATCAAAGACAGCCCTATGGTCGATAAAAGTGGGCAGTTCACAATCTGGACCGGTGTTAGTTACAGCTTCTGATTTGCACCCTAAGAGGGCAGGCGTTGCCCTCTGATCGTTTGTCTGCTCTAAAACAGTGCAGGAGAGTCAAATGGCACAACGTCTCGATGTTGCGGGTCACCAGGGCATCCCGGCTATTGGCCTCGGAACCTGGTACATGGGCGAGGACAGCGCTCGCCGTCAGCAGGAAGTCACAGCGCTTCAGGCGGGTCTGGATGCAGGCCTGAAAATTATCGATACGGCAGAAATGTATGCCGATGGCAGAGCGGAAGAGGTGGTCGGCGAGGCATTAAAAGGGCGCCGCGATAGCGCGCTGCTGGTATCGAAAGTCTACCCATGGAATGCCGGTGAAGATGATGCGATAGCGGCCTGCGAAGCCAGCCTGCGCCGTTTGCAAACCGACCGTATTGATCTCTATCTGCTGCACTGGCGCGGCAGCGTCCCGTTGGAAGAGACGATTCGCGCCATGCAAAGGCTCCAGCAGCAGGGGAAGATTGTTCACTGGGGCGTTTCAAATTTTGACAGCGATGACATGGACGAGCTCTGGGCGGAACCCGGTGGCGAAGCATGTGCGACGAATCAGGTCCTTTACCATCTCGCCTCTCGCGGTATTGAGTACGACCTGTTACCGCAGTGTCAGCAGCGTGCTGTGCCGATCATGGCATACTGTCCGTTGGCACAGGCAGGGCGGCTGCGCAGCCATTTGTTTTCTGAGCCCACGCTGGTCGCTTTGGCTCAGCAGAAAGGCGTGACGGTTGCACAGCTGCTTCTGGCGTGGGTAATCCGCGCTCCCGGCGTGATGGCTATTCCTAAAGCCAGTTCCCTTCAGCACGTCCGGGAAAATGCCGCGGCACTGGATATCACCCTGAGTGATGAGGCGTGTTTCCTGATCGACAAGGCTTTCCCGCCACCGCGGCATAAAATGCCCCTGGACGTGGTGTGAATTAAGCGTTAATTCACTTTCCCTTTCAGACGGATCGTGGTGGCCAGCCGGGCCGGTTTTTCGCCCGCGCTGCGTAACGGCTTGCTGATTCGCGCCGTTTCCACGCACACCATGGTTTTATACCCTTCGTTGGGCATGTCCGTCATACTGCAGGAGAGTTCGACGCCGGGGTTCCACGTGACAACGTCACTATGATGGTGGTGATAGACTTCAATCTGGCGCTTTCCAGCCTGATCGTTAATCACCGAACAGTCATTGGCCGAGGTGAAAATACGGTCAACCCGGGTGGTAAAGCGCTGTTTGCCGTCGCCCGTGCCTGGCTGATTGTCGTTAACCTTGTCGATATAGTGCTCACCCAGACCCGACACCCCTACGCCGTTGATATCCGCCACGTTAAAGTAGCTGTGCAGGGCGGCGGTGGACGTGTAGTCGCCATAGGCTTCCAGTTCGATCTCACAGTGCTGCCCCAGGCGGAAACGGGCGATTAACGTGAATTCATGTGGCCACAGCTTTAAGGTTTGCGGATTACTTTCCAGCACCAGCGTCAAGATAACGCCATCTTCGTTTTCGTCATGGGCGGAAAGCGTCCACGACTGGTTACGGGCAAAACCGTGTGCGGGTTCACCTGCGGGGCCAAACCAGGGCCAGCAAATGGGAATGCCGCCTCGAATCGCTTTGCCTGGTGAGAAGGGGCTTTTGTCACTTAGCCACAGGACAGGTTTCTCCCCGCTGGGCTGCCAGGCGATGAGATGCGCGCCCTGTAACGTGATGGCGGCCCGCACGCGGGGATGACTGACGACGATAGCCGGAAGTTCGCCCACCTGACGCTGTGACAGGTAAGGCGTAATCTGTTTAATGACGGGAAGAGAAAAAAGTTTGTCTTGCATGCCCGACTCCTTACGAAAGGGATCAAAAAAAGGGTGACCGAAGTCACCCTTATTCTCTAGTGTCTGGCTGCCTTATTTAGCAGAAACCAGCGCAATCAGGTCGAGAACTTTGTTTGAATAACCGGTCTCGTTATCGTACCAGGAAACCAGTTTAACGAAGTTGTCATTCAGCGCGATACCCGCTTTCGCATCAAATACTGAAGTCAGCACTTCGCCGTTGAAGTCGGTAGAAACCACGTCGTCTTCAACGTAGCCCAGCACGTCTTTCATTTCGCCCTCTGCTGCTGCTTTGATGGCTGCACAGATTTCTTTGTAAGATGCGGCTTTTTCCAGACGAACGGTCAGGTCAACAACGGAAACGTTTGGCGTCGGAACGCGGAACGCCATACCTGTCAGCTTGCCATTCAGTTCTGGCAGCACTTTACCTACGGCTTTGGCCGCACCGGTAGAAGAAGGGATGATGTTCTGAGACGCGCCACGACCGCCACGCCAGTCTTTGTGAGACGGGCCATCAACGGTTTTCTGCGTTGCAGTCGTTGCGTGAACGGTGGTCATCAGACCTTCCACGATACCGAACTTGTCATTGATCACTTTAGCCAGTGGTGCCAGGCAGTTAGTGGTACAAGAGGCGTTAGACACGATGTCCTGACCCTGGTATTTGTCGAAGTTTGCACCACGAACAAACATTGGGGTGTCATCTTTAGACGGACCGGTCAGAACGACTTTCTTAGCACCCGCAGTGATGTGCTTACGTGCAGTCTCGTCGGTCAGGAAGATACCGGTTGCTTCAGCAACAACGTCAACGCCGACTTCATCCCACTTCAGGTTAGCCGGATCTCTCTCAGCAGTAACGCGGATTTTCTTACCGTTAACAACCAGAGCGCCGTCCTGTACTTCAACGGTGCCGTCGAAGCGGCCGTGAGTAGAGTCGTACTTCAGCATGTACGCCATGTAATCAGCGTCCAGCAGGTCGTTGATAGCAACGATTTCGATGTCAGAGCGCTGTTGAGCAGCACGGAAAACGATGCGACCGATACGGCCAAAACCGTTGATACCTACTTTGATAGTCATATATTCCACCAGCTAGTTGTTAGTGAATAAAAGGTTGGCTGTAAAATTACAAAAACCTTACCAGGCGTCAAGCGGAATCGTGTCAATTGTTGCGACAGGTCAATCCACCAGACAGGAATTATTGGGGCCGCAACCGCTTGCGCTCAGCGGTAAACGGCGTGCTCTGTTGAATCCTTCGCCGAATATATAGGGATATACCAGAGAAAAGGTGATCGAGTTCACAAATCCACCTTGTGAGATACTGACTGAAGGGTTGAGCACAAAAAAAGACCCGATTAATGTTGATCGTTTGTTAGAATACTAGTCGATTTTTACAGAATGACATCCCGGAATTGCTCAAATGCCTAAAGAAACCGCACCCGAAGCAAAAATTGCCCAACTGACTGAGATGCAACGCTATGTGACTCAACAGCGAGGAACGGAGCCGCCTTACAGCGGTGCCCTGCTGCATAACAAGCAGGAAGGGATTTATCACTGCCTGGTCTGCAATGCGCCGTTGTTTTTGTCTGATACCAAGTACGATTCAGGTTGTGGCTGGCCGAGTTTTTATCAGCCGGTAAGCGATGAGGCCATTCGCTATCTGGAAGATAATTCCCATGGTATGCAGCGCATCGAAATCCGCTGTGGCAGCTGTGATGCGCACCTGGGGCATGTTTTCCCGGATGGCCCCCAGCCGACAGGCGAGCGTTACTGCGTCAATTCTGCCTCGCTGAACTTTACAGATCAGCAAGGTGAGGAGACCCAAGGATAATCATGAAACAGCAACTTGAAGCCATGCTTGAAGCCCTGACGCCTGAAATTTATGAGCGTCTGGTTGTGGCCGTGGAAACCGGAAAATGGCCGGACGGCGTAGCGCTTACCCAGCAGCAGCGTGATAACAGCCTGCAACTGGTGATGATGTGGCAGGCACGTCATAACGATGCACCTCAGCATATGACCATCGGAAAAGACGGTGAGATGGTCACCAAATCGAAAAGGCAGCTGAAAGAAGAGTTTGGTATCGAACCAGACGTCACGCGTATCAACCTGCATTAAGTCTGATAAAGTGCTTCTGTCAGGGTGCTGACAGAAGCGTTTAGCGTGGATGACGGGCTGGCACGCTGCCAGCCCGGAGCACGTCAGACAATGACCGCACCCTGGGCGGCCATCTGGGCCAGTGCGATGTCGCTGTCTTCAGGATTCAAATTCACCCCGCGGCAGCCTTCGGCGACCACGTCCACCTGATAGCCCAGTTCCAGTGCATCCAGAACGCTGTATTTCACACAGTAATCCGTTGCCAGCCCCAGCATAACCAGATGGCTGATGCCGCGTTCACGCAACCAGCTGTCCAGCTCCGTTTTACGGCGATGGCCGTTATCAAAAAAAGCGCTGTAGCTGTCGACATCCTGATCCTGGCCCTTGTGAAAAACAGCATCAAACAGGCTGCGATCGAGACCAGGATGAAAATCAGCGCCCGCCGAATGCTGAACACCATGATCGGGCCACCAGATTTGAGGCAAACCGTTGAGCTCACCCAGGGTATAAACCGGCTCGCCCGAGACAGAAGCAAAGCTGCCATGATTGGCCGGGTGCCAGTCCTGCAAGGCCACTACGCATTCGCCTTTCTCATGAAAGGCACGGGCATAGCGATTTGCTACCGCGACGGTGTGATCGCCTTCTCTCACGGCCATTGGGCCGCCGGGGCAGAAGTCGTTCTGAATATCGATAATGATCAGTGCCCGTTTCATTCCCGTTTGCTCCGTTTTAGTCTTCTGTCAGTTCGCCACGCAGGTTTTGCTGCATTTTGGCACGGATTTGCTCGCTTGAAAGATCCTGACTTAACAGATAGTGAAGTTTGGTCAGGGCCGCTTCTACCGTCAGATCAAAACCGCTGATCACGCCTGCATGCTCCAGCGCATTGCCCGTCGCGTAGCCGCCCATGTTAACTTTGCCGGAAATACACTGCGTCAGGTTAACGACCACAATGCCGCGCTCGCTGGCCTGCTGCAGTTCAGAGAGAAACTCAGCGTTCTGCGGCGCATTACCCACGCCATAAGAGCGCAGAATAAGGGCTTTAACCGGCTGGCGCAGGAAGTTGCGCACCACATCGGCGGAAATGCCGGGGTAAATGGTAACCACGCCAATAGGCTGTGGCGTAATGGTATGAACGATGAGTTCACCTTTCCCCTGTGGCGCGGGTGGCGTGTTCAGACGACGAATGTGGATGCCGGCTTCCAGCAGCGCAGAAAGGTTGGGTGAGGCAAAGGCATTAAACCCGTCAGCATGCGCTTTTGTGGTGCGGTTACCGCGATAGAGCGTGTTATTGAAAAACAGCGTCACTTCATTAACCGGATAGTTAGCGGCGACATAGAGTGAATTTAGCAGGTTTTGCTGACCGTCCGAGCGCAGTTCTGCCAGGGGGATTTGCGAGCCGGTTACGATGACAGGCTTGGCCAGGTTCTCCAACATAAACGACAGGGCAGAGGCGGTAAAAGCCATGGTATCTGTACCATGCAGAATCACAAAACCGTCGTAGCGATCGTAATTACGCCGGATATCTTCGGCAATTGACTGCCAGTCCTGAGGCGTCATATCGGACGAGTCGATCAGGGGCTGATATTCGTGAATCGTAAAGTCAGGCATTTCCGGGCGATGGAATTCCGGCATTTTTGCCAGCTCTTGCTGCAGGTGACCTGAAACCGGAATATAACCTTGAGCGGAACGTTGCATACCGATAGTACCGCCCGTATAGGCAACGTAAATGTTTTTCTTTTGCATAGGTGTACTCAGACTTGCCGTAAAACGCGCAGTATAAGGGCAATGGCAGGGAAAAGCAGCCCGACCAGCGGTCGGGCTGAGAGGTTTATCGCACTTCGCCGCAGGTCAGGCAGAAGGCATAGCGGTTTTGTGGATCGTTAAGATGGTCGAACAGGCCAGGCTGACGTCGCATTGCACTCATTACGTCGAACATCGGCGCAGGCAGCCAGGCTTTGATCGGGTCAGGCAGAACAGCCTGCACGGAGGCATTCATTTGATTGAGCATCAAATCAATAAAGCCGGGATCTTCCTGGTACCAGTCAAGCTGCGGCTGGGAAACCTTCGCCAGTTCAGCGGCTTTTTTCACTGCGTCATCAAAATCCCCCAGCGCATCGACCAGGCCATTGGCTTTCGCATCACTGCCGGTCCACACATGTCCCTGGGCGATGGCGTCAATTTGCTCCGGCGTTTTGTGACGCGAGGCGGCAACCAGACCAACAAAGTTGTGATAGCCGTTTTCGATGGTCAACTGCATAAGCTGTTGAACTTCGGGGGGCAGCGCCTTAGTGCTGGCGACGTCCGCCAGAGGCGATGTCGCCACGCCGTCCGTGTGCACACCAATACTGGCCAGACTGTTCTCCAGGGTATTAATTACGCCGAAGATGCCAATAGAGCCCGTCAGGGTACTCGGGCTGGCGATGATGTAGCTGGCTGGCGTTGAAATCCAGTATCCACCGGATGCCGCCATGCCGCCCATTGAGACCACTATCGGTTTCCCGGCCGCTTTCGCTGCAGCCAGTTCGGCACGGATGGCCTCCGAGGCCGTCACGCTACCGCCCGGGCTGTTGACCCGAAGAATGATCGCTTTGATTTTCGGATCCAGGCGTGCATCACGAATCTGCGCCGCCGTGGTATCGCCCCCGACGTTGCCCGGCGTTTCATCGCCATCCATGATGGCGCCGCTGGCCATGATCACGGCAATATTGCCTTTCTGCTGAGTGGCGTCCGGTTTCACGTTGTAGTCATAAATACTGACGCTGCGATAATCGCTACTCTGCTTATCGAAACCAAAGGTCTTGATTAACATCTGATCGGCATCGGCCCGTGAACCCAGAACGTCGACCAGTTTGTTATCCAGCGCGTATTGACCCGTATCACCTTTAACGGCCTGCAGGCCGGCGATAATGGCCGTTGCACCAGGGAACAGCTGCTCAGGCGTAATCTGACGGTTAGCCGATACGGTGTTCAGGTAATTTTGCCAGAGTTGGCCAACCCAACGGGTATCCGCATCGCGCGCTGCAGGTGACATATCGTCGCGCAGGAAAGGCTCAACGGCAGACTTATAGGTTCCAACACGGAAGACGTGTGAATTGACTTTCAGCTTTTCAAGCAGCGTTTTGTAGTACAACCCGTTGGTGGCGAAACCATGCAGGTCAACCGTACCCTGAGGCGAGAGGTAGATTTTTGTTGCATAGCTTGCAAGGTAGTACTGAGCCTGGCTGTAGCTGTCGCCCAACGCATAAATCGGCTTACCGCTTTCCCTGAATTCGCGCAGCGCTTTGCCCACATACTGCAGCGAGGGCTGATCGCCACCGGCAAAGTCACGCAGGTCCAGCACCATGCCTTTGATATTACTGTCATCCTTTGCCTGACGAATCGCATCGACCACGTCAAACAGGGAGTTTTCCTGCAGTCGGTCGCTGCTGGTGCCTAACAGCTGACGGCCAATTTTGCTCAGGCGATTACTGACGGAAGGCTTATCGACCAGCACACCGGTCAGGTCAACTTTTAACGCACCTTGCTGTATGGGAGCAGAATGACTGCCTGAACCACTGACCTGAAGCCAGATCCCGACACACACGACAATTAAAAAAATCAGGAACAAATTAAGAATTAATTCCCTGATAAAGTTCAGCACTCGCCAGATCCCGCGGAACAGGCCAGCAATTATTCGCCACAATGTGCGCATCACACTCTCCATATTAATATAACCGGAAATCGCCGCTTAGCGGTCCAGGTCTCCGTTGACGACCTCATCCTAAAGAGCGGCGAAACAAAAGTCAGCAGGAAATCACCCTGGACTGTTACAAAAAATCCACCTGTGCCAGGATTACGCATGCTTTTACCCCACTGGAGAAAAACATGGATGCACTTGAATTACTGGTTAATCGCCGTTCGGCTTCCCGTCTGGCGGATCCGGCTCCCGGCGGCGAGGCGCTGGATAACATTCTGCGCGCAGCCATGCGCGCGCCCGATCACGGCACCTTACAACCGTGGCGCTTTATCATAGTTGAAAACAGTGGACGCGATCGCTTAAGCCAGCTTCTGGAAAAAGCGGCACGTGACAATCAACTGGATGATAAGGCCATCAATAAAGCCAGCCAGGCCCCGTATCGTGCCCCAATGATCATTACGGTTGTGGCCCATTGTGAACTGAACCACAAGGTGCCACGCTGGGAGCAAATTGCATCTGCAAGCTGTGCCGTGATGGCTATGCAAATGGCCGCGGTCGCACAGGGGTTTAATGGTATCTGGCGAAGTGGGGCCTGGACTGACGATCCCCAGGTACGCGAGGCCTTTGGCTGCCGTGAGCAGGACGCGATTGTGGGCTTTCTCTATTTAGGCACGCCCCAGCTGAAATCCAGCACCACCGTGATACATCCCGACACTGCGCCGTTCGTGCGCTATTTCTGATCGCCCCTGAGCGGGTTTGCGCGGTTATTGTGCGAATAGTTCAGCATTGAACCCGGCGCGCTTATCAGCCGCGCGCCGCCAGGCTACCATAGCGCTGCTTCATCTGGCAGCGCATACTCTCTTCCAGCCTGTGCGCATGATGTAACCGTTCTTTGGACTGAGGCGCAGGCATCATGTTGCCGACTGTTTGTTGACCGGTAGTGCGTTGTCATCATTGTTGTTTGCTGACGTTAAGGATTACCCGATTTAATGCGTTTGTTTATTGCAGAGAAACCCAGCCTTGGACGGGCCATTGCCGATGTACTGCCTAAACCGCACCGGCGTGGTGAGGGCTTTATCGCCTGCGGCAATGACCAGATAGTCACCTGGTGCGTGGGGCATTTACTGGAGCAGGCGCAGCCTGATGTGTACGACAGCCGCTATGCGCGCTGGTCGCTGGTCGATCTGCCGATTATTCCTGAAAAATGGCGTTTGCAGCCGCGTCCTTCGGTGGCAAAACAACTCAAAGTGGTGGAAGGCTTACTGGCCCAGGCCGATGAAGTGGTGCACGCCGGCGACCCGGACAGGGAAGGCCAGCTGCTTGTGGATGAAGTGCTGGATTACCTTCAGCTTCCCGCTGAGAAACGCAGTAAAGTGCAGCGCTGTCTGATTAACGATCTCAACCCACAGGCTGTGGAGCGGGCTATCAACCGGCTGCGTGAGAATCGCGAATTTATTCCCCTCTGCGTGTCCGCGCTGGCGCGAGCACGTGCCGACTGGCTTTACGGTATTAATATGACCCGCGCCTGGACGCTGCTGGGCCGGAATGCGGGCTATGATGGCGTGTTGTCCGTTGGACGCGTACAAACGCCGGTGTTGGGGCTGGTGGTGCGACGGGATGAAGAGATCGCGAATTTCGTCCCGAAGGATTACTTTGAAGTGAAAGCGCACATCGTCACGCCGGATGAGAGCCGGTTTACCGCGAACTGGATCCCCAGTGAAGCCTGTGAACCCTGGCAGGATGAAGAAGGTCGCCTGCTGAAACGCTCACTGGCGGAACATGTGGTGGCGCGCATCAGCGGTCAGCCCGCTATCGTTACCGCCTACAGTGACAAGCGAGAAAACGACATTGCGCCGTTGCCGTTTTCACTCTCCAGCCTGCAAATCGAGGCGGCAAAGCGCTTTGGTTTGAGTGCACAGGCGGTGCTGGACATCTGCCAGCGGTTATATGAAACCCACAAGCTGATCACCTATCCACGTTCTGATAGTCGCTACTTACCCGATGAGCATTTTGCCGGCCGTCATGCGGTGCTCAATGCGATCCAGTCCCATCAACCCGGTCTTACTCCACCAGCAGACTTTGATGCAGATCGAAAAAATCGCTGTTGGGATGACAAAAAAGTGGATGCGCACCACGCCATTATTCCTACCGCGCGCGCCAGCGCAGTGAAACTTAATGAAAACGAACAGCAGATTTATGGACTGGTTGCGCGTCAGTATTTGATGCAATTTTGTCCGGATGCCGTGTTCCGCAAATGCACCATCGATCTGGATATCGCGGGCGGTAAATTTGTGGCTAAAGCGCGCTTTCTGGCGGAGGCGGGCTGGCGTGCGCTGTTGGGTGGCAAAGAGCGCGATGAAGAAAACGATGGCATGCCGCTGCCTGTTGTAGCGAAAGACGATGAGCTGCTGTGCGAGCGGGGTGAGGTGCTGGCGAAACAGACACAACCGCCACGCCATTTTACCGACGCGACCTTACTCTCGGCCATGACCGGCATTGCGCGCTTTGTGCAGGATAAAGAATTAAAGAAAGTGCTGCGTGCGACCGATGGTTTAGGAACGGAAGCCACGCGCGCAGGCATTATTGAATTACTGTTCCGTCGTTCGTTTTTGCATAAGAAAGGGCGCTATATTCATTCTACTGATGCAGGCAAAGCGCTGATCCACTCGCTACCGGATCTCGCCGCCAGGCCGGACATGACGGCGCAATGGGAATCAACCCTGACGCGTATCAGTGAAAAGGCCTGTCGCTATGATGAATTTATGCAACCCCTGGTGCAGACGCTGAGCGGGCTTATTCAGCAGGCGCGACAGCAGCCCTCGGGACAGGCGTTTCGTGGTTTACCGTCCACCGGCCAAAAACGTCCACCGCGTAAAGCAGGGCGTAAAACGAAGGAAACTGAATAATGAGTAAATCAGCCTGGCTAATTCTGGTTGCAATGGCTGCCTGCAGCCCCGCGCATGCTAACTATCATCAGCAGGGCGCGGCAGGTGGCACCAATACCGATGTGATCGTGGATATGCCACCGGAAGTCTGGACGCAGGGGCAAAACCGTCAGCAAAACTGTCTGCAGTGCTGTATTTTTGAAAACCGAAATTACACAGAAGGCGCTGTGGTGAAATCGGAAGGTGTCCTGCTACAGTGCGCGCGCGATGAGAAGTCGTTGGGAACCAATAATCTGATTTGGAAAATAGTGAAATAAGGACGCGTGGCATTTCACCACGCGTCAGGATCCTGTCAGAAGTGGAAGGTTGACCAGACCGGCGCATGATCGGACGGTTTTTCCATACCGCGAATCTCGTAATCGATGCCTGTTTCAATACAGTGTGAGGCCAGCCCGGTGCTGGCCAGCAGCAAATCGATACGCAGACCGCGATTGTCATCAAAGCCTTTTGAACGGTAGTCGAACCACGAAAAGCGATCGTTAATCTCAGGGTTTTGTGCCCGCCAGGTATCAACAAGGCCCCAGCTGAGCAGGCGATCCATCCATTCACGTTCTTCCGGCAGGAAAGAGCATTTACCGGTACGCAACCAGCGCTTGCGACTGTCTTCTCCAATACCGATATCGAGATCGGTGCTGCTGATATTCATATCACCCATGATCAGCACCGGCTTATCGGCCGCCAGGCTGTCGCTCAGGTAGCTTTGCAAATCGCGATAAAACTTCTCTTTCGCCGGAAATTTTGTCGGATGGTCACGGCTCTCGCCTTGGGGGAAATAGCCGTTAATTACCGTAATATCGCCAATCGGGCTGGGGATCTCCGCCATGATTAACCGACGCTGAGCATCGTCGTCATCGCCCGGGAAGCCGCGTCGCACGGATACCGGCTGGACTTTTGTCAGCAGCGCCACGCCGTAGTGCCCTTTTTGACCATGGTAAAACACGTTGTAGCCCAGCTTAGCCACGTCTTCTAAGGGGAACATATCGTCATGAACTTTGGTCTCCTGCAGTCCGATGACGTCCGGCTGATGTTTTTCTACCAGCGCTTCAAGTTGGTGAGGGCGAGCCCGCAAGCCGTTAATGTTGAATGAAATAAATTTCATGAGATGACCTTCAGCGAATGATAGGCAGGATGGTAGCGATTTTTACAGGAAAAGTCATGGCAGAGCAGGGCAATTTCAGCGAGTGGTGGACAGGCTCAGTCAGAAAGCGGGAAGCGGGTTCAAGAGGATGATTTCACCCTGCGGGCCGCGCTGACGCGCGTTGCCCGACTCGAACCTTAGTCGAAGGTTCTCATCCCTCTCCCCGAAGAATATGGTGATTGAGATTATCTTGGGCAGATCAGGAGAATATTTAAGATGGTGGTGGGAGAAGGATTATTCGGCGCGTTGCGCCTCACCCTGCGGGCCGCGCTGACGCGCGTTGTCTCGCGATGCTCGACTCGAACCTTAGTCGAAGGTTCTCATCCCTCTCCCCGAAGAAGATGGTAATACATGTCTTTATTTGGGAGGGAGTGCAATATACGAGATGGTGGTGGGAGAAGGATTATTCGGCGCGTTGCGCCTCACCCTGCGGGCCGCGCTGATGCGCGTTGTCTCGCGATGCTCGACCCGAACCTTAGTCGAAGGTTCTCATCCCTCTCCCCGAAGAAGATGGTAATAAATGTCTTTATTTGGGAGGGAGTGCAATATACGTGATGGTGGTGGGAGAAGGATTATTCGGCGCGTTGCGCCTCACCCTGCGGGCCGCGCTGACGCGCGTTGTCTCGCGATGCTCGACTCGAACCTTAGTCGAAGGTTCTCATCCCTCTCCCCGAAGAAGATGGTAATAAATGTCTTTATTTGGGAGGGCGTGCAATATACGAGATGGTGGTGGGAGAAGGATTCGAACCTTCGAAGTCTGTGACGGCAGATTTACAGTCTGCTCCCTTTGGCCGCTCGGGAATCCCACCGGGGATGATATGTGTGTTCAGGCAGCAGGTTCAGATGGTGGTGGGAGAAGGATTCGAACCTTCGAAGTCTGTGACGGCAGATTTACAGTCTGCTCCCTTTGGCCGCTCGGGAATCCCACCAGGGACTGAATTGTTGTGCTCTGAAGCGGGGCGCATCATACCAAATGCGCCATGACTGTAAAGCGACGACTGGCAAAAGGTGAATCGTTTGCCCACTTTTTGCCCGTAGCGCTGGAATGTCAGCCAATCCAGCGCCGTTTACGCTTAAAGAATAATCGTGCGGTTACCATAAACAAAAACACGCTGGCCCAATACTTTATCCAGCGCGCGGCTCAGCACGTTTTTTTCGACGTCGCGTCCGGCCCGCATCATCTCTTCGGCGGTGTAACTGTGATCGACATTAATCACGTCCTGCATGATGATCGGACCTTCATCAAGGTTATCGTTAACGTAGTGTGCCGTTGCACCAATGATTTTCACACCACGTTCGTAAGCCTGATGGTAAGGCCGTGCGCCGATAAAGGCCGGCAGGAAAGAGTGGTGAATGTTAATAATCTGATTTGGGTAGCGCTGCACAAAGCCCGGCGTCAGCACGCGCATGTATTTGGCAAGCACCACATAATCGGGCTGATAACGATCAATCTCGTCCGCCATGCGGTTGTCATGCTCTTCGCGCGACAAGCCTTCGTGGCTGACCAGAACAAACGGAATATCGAAACGCTCTACCAGCGAACGCAACGTGTCGTGATTACCTATAACGGCGGCGATTTCCATATCGAGGCCGCCAAACGCACTCTTCATCAGCAGGTCGCCAAGGCAGTGTGCTTCTTTGGTAATGAGAATAACAACACGGCGACGGCCTGCGCTATGCAGTTCACGCACGGAACCTTGCGGAAGGGCACTATCGAGATCGGCCAGCAGGGTGGTGTCGTTAAAAATCCCCTCCAGCTCTGTGCGCATAAAAAAACGCCCGGTGCGATGGTCAACAAACTCATTGTTTTGCACGATATTCAGTTCGTGCTTGTAACAAATATTGGTGATTTTGGCGATCAGACCTTTTGCATCGGGACAAATGGTTCGTAAAACTTTTCTTTGCATGGTTTGCGCTTGCATCTCAATCAGAGTCCTGTCAAAGCATTAAGGGTAAAACCGTTACGCAGGCAACTGCCTTAGCCGCAACATTTTTTGTATTTTTTATCGGCGCCACAAGGACAGCGATCGTTACGCCCAATAGCGGGCGTCACTCCGTCTACATAGTACCAGCGTTGATCCTCGCGAAGAAAGCGTGAACGTTCGTACATTGCCCGATCGGCGCCGTTTTCACGATAACGGGCGAAAAAAGTCACAAACGATTCGTCATCATCGCGCCCCGGTTCACGCTGCGTGATGTTCAGGCTCAGCCATTCAGTACCAGCAAAACTTTCAGACAACAGTCCCGCAAGTGCCGGATCGCGCCGGGTAGGATGCCAGGTAGACACCAGGTAGTTGACGTCATGTTTGACATAAGCGCAGTAGCGAGAGCGCATAAGTTGTTCAGCTGATAAGGGAATTTCTGCTCCTTTAACAAAGGGCTGACAACATAGGCTATACTGCTTGCCGCTACAGCAAGGGCAAGATTCGGACACACTTTCTCCTGTTAATCACAGTCGTTGTTGATGATATCGTTTACTTTATCTGACCCATGCTTATGACGCTACGTATTGACGCCAGGAACCGAGCAAGATGAGAAAGCAAAAGATTGGATTGGCTCTGGGTTCCGGTGCCGCCAAAGGATGGGCGCATATCGGCGTCATCGAAGCGTTGGAAAGCGCAGGCATTGAAATTGATGTAGTCGCCGGGTGTTCAATCGGTGCCCTGGTCGGTGCGGCTTATGTCAATCACCGGTTGCCCCACATGAAAAAATGGGTCAGCGCTTTTAGCTACTGGGATGTGATCCGCCTGATGGATCTCTCCTGGCAGCGCGGCGGACTCCTGCGCGGTGAACGCGTATTTAACCATGTCCGCCAGCTCATCACGAATGATGCGCTTGAGTCATGCCATAAGCCCTTTGGCGTAGTGGCGACCAACCTGAGCACCGGGCGTGAATTATGGCTCACTGAGGGAGAATTGCATCAGGCGGTTCGCGCTTCCTGCAGTATGCCAGGTTTATTACCACCGGTCGGCTACAATGGATATTGGCTGGTAGACGGTGCCGTGGTGAATCCGGTGCCGGTTTCGCTAACGCGCGCACTGGGCGCTGATGTGGTTATTGCCGTCGATCTTCAACACGATGCGCACCTGATGCAGCCTGATTCAATGGTGCTGACGCCGCAAAGTTCTGAAGAACATGCCGCGGCTGTCGCACTGAATCTTGACTGGCGCGGAAAGCTGCGCCAGAGGCTGGTCAGTTTTACCCAGCGACGGGCATCACAAGTGCCGGGCGCGATGGAGATCATGGCAACATCCATTCAGGTCCTGGAAAATCGCCTGAAGCGAAACAGGATGGCAGGCGATCCGCCCGATGTGCTCATCCAGCCGTTTTGTCCACAAATATCCACGTTGGATTTTCATCGTGCAGAAGAAGCTATTGCGGCTGGGAAGGTTGCCGTTGAGAAACAAATGGATGAATTATTACCGCTGGTCCGTAGAAGATAATCTGGTTGTTCACGCACAGATGTTACTTCGGTCTATTCTGAAAGGCGCAACTGCGTTTTATGAACCACTATTGAATTATCGGGTACGCAGGGGGATGGAATGGAAAAACCACTGATCGGCAAAAAGATACTCATTGTCGAAGATGAGGCCGTTTTCCGTTCGCTTTTAAACCAATTTCTGTCATCAATGGGGGCTGTCACAGTTGAGGCAGAAGATGGCCTCGAGGCTATTGAGCAACTGAAGCAGCATGCCGTGGAGCTGGTGATTTGTGATCTTGAGATGCCGCGCATGAGCGGTATCGAATTCGTTGAACATGTGCGCAGCCGCGGTAACAGCGTCCCGATTTTGATTATTTCCGCCACAGAAAATATGTCCGATATTGCTCAGGTTTTGCGTCTTGGCGTACAGGATGTGCTGCTTAAGCCGCTAAAAAACTTTGAGCGTTTTCGTGAAGCGGTTTACGAATGCCTCTATCCCTCCATGTTTACCTCAAAGGTGGAGGAAGACGAGCAGCTGTTTCAGGACTGGGACGCTCTGGTTCGCGATCCCTCTGCGGCGGCAAAACTCCTTAAAGAACTTCAGCCACCCGTACAACAACGCATTGCTAATTGTCGGATCAACTATCGGCAACTGACGATGGCCGAGCAGCCGGGTCTGGTGCTGGATATCGCGGCGCTTTCAGACAAAGATCTCGCCTTTTATTGTCTTGACGTTACTCGCGCTGGCGACAACGGCGTACTGGCCGCCTTGCTTTTGCGCGCCTTATTTAACGGACTCCTTCAGGAACAGTTATCTGGCCAAAAACAACGCTTACCTGAGCTGAGCAGTCTGCTCAGACAGGTTAATTTGCTGCTGCGCCAGGCAAATCTGACCGGTCAGTTCCCGTTGCTGGTGGGCTACTATCACCGCGGATTAAAAAATCTGGTACTGGTTTCAGCCGGATTAAATGCAACGCTGCACGTTCAGGCCCATCAAATACAACTCAGTAACGGTGTGCCACTTGGCACTATGGGCAGTACACATACTAACCAAATAAGCCAGCGCGCTGATGACTGGCAATGCCATATTTGGGGGGCCGGAGGCCGCATACGACTGATGTTATCGTCTGACCAGTAAACCCGAATGGATAGTTTATTATCTGATGGGAGACAGGGCCAGAAGTTAGCTTTACACTTGGGTAATAGTCTTAAATTCTACGGATAGCGGTCTTCCAGGATAAATCCGTTCACGACTAACTGATATACTCATTTCCGAATTTAAACCGACATATCAAGCATTAAAACTTGAACGGCCTATAAGAGAGGTATTTTGATGTCTGCCTATAAGACCAAAGTAAAAAAAGCGGTAATTCCAGTAGCGGGTTTGGGTACACGTATGTTGCCTGCTACCAAAGCGATTCCAAAAGAAATGTTGCCGCTGGTTGATAAGCCGTTAATTCAGTATGTCGTTAACGAGTGTATTGCTGCGGGTATTAATGAGATTGTGCTGGTTACTCACTCCTCTAAAAACGCCATTGAGAACCATTTTGATACCAGTTTTGAACTGGAGTCTATGCTGGAAAAACGCGTCAAGCGCCAGCTGCTGGACGAAATTCAGTCCATCTGTCCTCCTCACGTGACCATCATGCAGGTCCGTCAGGGCATCGCGAAAGGTCTGGGCCATGCGGTCATGTGTGCACATCCTCTGGTCGGCGATGAACCTGTTGCGGTCATCCTGCCTGACGTGATCATCGACGAATACGAATCTAACCCAACCAAAGATAACCTGGCAGAAATGCTGAGCCGTTACGAAGAGTCTGGCCGTAGTCAGATCATGGTTGAGCCCGTCAGCGATGTGACGGCATACGGTGTTGTCGATTGTCAGGGTGCAGAACTGAATCCTGGTGACAGCGCGCCTATGGTCGGGGTTGTTGAGAAACCTAAAGCGTCTGAAGCGCCATCCAACCTTGCGGTTGTCGGTCGTTACGTTCTGTCTGCGGATATCTGGCCACTGCTGGCGAAAACGCCTCCAGGTGCCGGTGGCGAAGTTCAGCTCACCGACTCCATTGCCATGCTGATGGATAAAGAAACCGTCGAAGCCTATCACCTGAAAGGGGTAAGCCACGACTGTGGTAATAAACTGGGTTATATGCAGGCTTTCGTTGAATATGGTGTCCGCCATCCGGTATTGGGTAAAGAGTTCACTGAATGGCTCAACAATACTGTTAGCGATAAAAAGTAATTTTAAACACAGGATAGCTCAATGAAAGTCACTGTATTTGGTATCGGCTATGTCGGTCTGGTTCAGGCTGCGGTGTTGGCCGAAGTCGGACATGACGTTCTCTGCATTGATGTGGATGAAAACAAGGTCGAGAACCTTAAAAAAGGCAAGATCCCAATTTTTGAGCCGGGTCTGACGCCGCTGGTTATGTCGAATTACGAATCGGGTCGCCTGAAGTTCAGCACTGATGCTGCTCAGGGCGTGAACCACGGTGTAATGCAGTTTATCGCCGTCGGCACGCCGCCTGATGAGGACGGCTCGGCCGATCTGAAATATGTTACTGCCGTAGCGCGTACCATTGCTCAGCACATGACCGATCACAAAGTCGTGATTGATAAGTCAACGGTACCGGTCGGAACGGCTGACAGAGTCCGTGCTGTCATGACAGAAACGCTGCAGGCGCGCGATGCCAACATCAGCTTTGATGTGGTATCCAACCCAGAGTTCCTGAAAGAAGGCGCGGCCGTTAACGACTGTATGCGCCCTGAGCGTATCGTTGTCGGCACCGACAATGATGACGTGGTGGAGCTGTTGCGTGAGCTGTATGAGCCATTCAACCGTAACCACGATCGTATGATTTTGATGGATATTCGCAGTGCAGAACTGACGAAGTACGCCGCTAACTGCATGCTGGCGACGAAAATCAGCTTTATGAACGAAATTTCCAATCTCGCAGAACGTTTAGGTGCGGATATCGAAAAAGTGCGCCAGGGGATTGGTTCTGACTCACGTATCGGCTATCACTTTATCTACCCAGGCTGCGGCTATGGCGGTTCCTGCTTCCCGAAAGACGTTCAGGCGCTGATCCGCACAGCGGAGTCTATTGGTTATACACCGCGCCTGTTGAAGGCGGTGGAAGACGTCAACGACAGCCAAAAGACAAAGCTGCCCACCTTCATTAAACGCCACTTCGGTGACGATCTGAAAGGTAAAACGTTTGCGCTGTGGGGCCTGTCATTCAAGCCCAACACAGATGATATGCGCGAAGCATCCAGTCGCGTGTTGATGGAAACGTTATGGGAAGCGGGTGCCTCTGTTCAGGCGTTCGATCCGGAAGCCATGGACGAAGCGCAGCGCATCTATGGTCATCGCGACGATCTGAAGCTGATGGGAACCAAAGAAGCGGCGCTGCACGGTGCAGACGGCCTGGTGATTTGTACGGAATGGCAAAATTTCCGTGCACCTGACTTTGACGTGATTAAGAGCGCACTGAAAGAACCCGTGATTTTTGATGGACGTAACCTGTATGATCCAGAGCGTATCAGCAAACGCGGCTTCGTTTATTATGCAATCGGCCGCGGAGCATCTATCCAGGCTGTGTGATTAACGAGGGATTTATGAATTTTCTGGTAACCGGCGCAGCAGGCTTTATTGGCTTTCATGTCAGTCAACGCCTGCTGGCCGCCGGTCACCAGGTTGTCGGTCTTGACAACCTGAATGACTACTATGATGTAAACCTTAAACAAGCTCGCCTTGATATCATCGGTGACAATCCATCCTTTACCTTTATTAAAGCCAATTTGGCCGATCGTCAGGCTATTGCCACACTTTTTGAACAGCACAATTTTCAGCGCGTTATTCATCTGGCCGCTCAGGCAGGGGTGCGTTACTCACTCGAAAACCCCCATGCGTATGCCGATGCAAACGTCATTGGGCACCTGAATATTCTTGAAGGCTGCCGCCACCATAAAATCGAGCATCTGCTTTATGCTTCATCCAGTTCGGTTTATGGCCTGAATAACAAGATGCCATTTTCAACAGAAGACAGCGTCGATCATCCCGTGTCATTGTATGCCGCGACGAAAAAAGCCAATGAGCTGATGTCGCATACCTATTCACATCTCTATCAATTGCCTACCACTGGCTTACGTTTTTTCACGGTCTATGGCCCGTGGGGACGTCCGGACATGGCGTTGTTTAAATTCACCCGCGCAATGCTTGCAGGCGAGGCGATAGATGTTTATAACCAGGGGCAAATGAAGCGCGACTTTACTTATATCGATGATGTTGCAGAGGCGGTTATTCGCTTGCAGGATGTTATCCCGCAGGCGGACGCAGACTGGACCGTGGAAACGGGTTCTGCCGCGTCAAGCTCTGCCCCTTATCGCATATATAACCTTGGCAATAGCCAGCCGGTGAGCCTGATTCACTATATTGAAGCGATTGAGAAAGCGTTGGGTGTGAAGGCAAATAAAAATCTGATGCCCATGCAACCGGGGGACGTGCTGGCAACCAGCGCGGACACAACCGCATTATTTAATACCATTGGATTTAAACCCCAAACCGGTGTTGATGAAGGCGTAAGGCGCTTTGTAGACTGGTATCGAAATTTCTATTCAATCTGAAAATAAAAAAAGGAAGCGATCGCTTCCTTTTTTTTCTGGTGCGGATAATCGTAAAACTAAAGTAAAGCCAACAATAAGCGAAACAGGCTATGCATTACAGCAGGAAGTCGTCTAACTGCTTACCTTGTTCTTCCATGGCTTTCTTGATTGCTGCTGGCGTACGGCCCTGACCCGTCCAGGTTTTGGTTTCGCCATTTTCATCTACAAACTGATATTTAGCCGGGCGGGCAGCACGTTTGGCTTTGCCAGCCGTTTTTGATTCTGACAGGGTATTGAATAATTCGTTGGGATCGATACCATCCGCTAACAGCATCTCGCGATATTGCTCAAGTTTACGCGCACGCTCTTCGTTTTCAGCTTTAGAGTTTGACTCTTCGTCGCGACGTTCATTTACCACGACGTCCAGTTTTTCCAGCATTTCTTCCAGCGTTTCCAAAGAACACTCTCTGGCCTGGGCACGCAGCGTGCGGATATTATTAAGATTTTTAAGTGCTTCGCTCATTGTCCTGATCTCTGAATAATTAATAGGAGAGTTGTTCTGCCCGCTAATAGTAGTGGTGGAGAAAAATAAGTTCAACATTAAATTAATTTTTAGCTTAAAAAGAGTAAGCGAGGAATTTAATAAATTATTAATTCACCCCGATGAAGTGTGATGTCAGGTGGGTTGAATCAATGAAAAGATTAAGATCTTAGCTGAAAATGCGCTGATACATTATCGGTATAAAAATAATGTTTAATCACACATGTGCTTTAATATTTATCCTGACTTGAAGACCCAATGCCGCATCATATTAACCGCTGCATCATCAATGAGTGATGCTAATCTGAACAGCATAAGGTGAAAATCCCCCCAGCAGCAACCTGTAGATATGATAAAATCGGCCCTGTTTTTTCATCGTATCCGAGAATCGGCGCAAATGGCTCAACTCTATTTCTACTATTCGGCAATGAACGCCGGTAAATCAACCGCATTATTGCAGTCATCCTACAATTATCAGGAACGCGGGATGCGCACGCTCGTCTATACCGCTGAGATCGACAATCGCTTCGGCGCAGGCAAGGTGAGCTCGCGTATTGGATTATCTTCTCCTGCGGTGCTTTATAATGCAGCCAGCCAGCTTGATGTGGAAATTGCCCAGGAACATGCGCGACAACCCGTTCACTGTGTACTGGTGGACGAAAGCCAGTTTCTGACGCGTGAGCAGGTTAAGGCCTTGTCTGACGTGGTAGATAATCTGGATATTCCCGTACTCTGCTACGGGCTGCGTACCGATTTTCTTGGTGAACTCTTCACCGGTAGCCAGTATCTTCTGGCATGGGCGGATAAGCTGGTAGAGCTGAAAACGGTCTGTCATTGTGGACGTAAAGCGGGCATGGTGCTGCGTCTGGACAGTGACGGTAAACCTTTCAGAGAGGGGGAGCAGGTCGTCATCGGCGGCAACGAACGTTATATCTCCGTATGCCGTAAGCATTATAAAAAGGCGATAGAGCAGGGTTGTTTGCAGGCCATCCATGGGGCGCAAACCCCCGTGGGGGACTAAATAGCCCTCAACCAGCGCCAGGCTGCTTTTCCATGGCGCTCGTTAAGGGCGCAAGGCGATGTGATCACGGACTTTATCCCTTTTCCCGTCCGGCTCAGGTCGATATTCTCTTCACTACGCTGATGCACCAGGCAGCAGTGTTTATCAAAGCGATAAATCCGCCATAAAAAACCCCTTGAGGCACGGGCCAGACAAGGGGTTTCGGCAGCCCGTTCATCGGGCGCGGAGCGGATTAGGCTTTTTTAGCTTTCTTCGCCGCTTTGCTGTCACTGACAGGCTGAGCCTGGGCAGCCTCGGCGGCACTGGCGAACGGCTCGACAAATTTGCGTCCGTAGTAGCTGTCCAGCATCAGCTGTTTGAGTTCGGCAATCAGCGGATAACGTGGATTCGCGCCAGTACACTGGTCATCAAAGGCATCATCCGCCAGTTTATCGACTTTCGCCAGGAAGTCAGCCTCCTGCACACCGGCTTCACGAATTGAGGCCGGAATACCCAGTTCCGTTTTGATTTCATCCAGCCATACCAGCAGCTTCTCAATTTTCTGGGCAGTGCGGTCGCCCGGCGCGGTGAGACCAAGATGATCCGCAATTTCAGCATAACGACGCCGCGCCTGGGGACGATCGTACTGGCTGAATGCGGTTTGCTTAGTAGGGTTGTCATTGGCGTTATAGCGAATAACGTTGGAAATCAGCAGCGAGTTAGCCAGTCCATGAGGAATATGGAACTCAGAGCCAAGCTTATGCGCCATTGAGTGACAAACCCCGAGGAAGGCGTTCGCAAAGGCGATACCGGCGATGGTGGCGGCATTATGTACACGTTCACGGGCAACCGGATTTTTTGCACCTTCTGCATAGCTCGCCGGTAAGTTCTCTTTAAGCAGCTTAAGCGCCTGCAGGGCCTGACCATCGGAGTATTCATTGGCCAGGACCGACACATAGGCTTCCAGCGCGTGCGTCACCGCATCCAGACCGCCGAAAGCACAAAGTGAACGTGGCATATCCATGACCAGGTTGGCATCAACGATAGCCATATCCGGCGTCAGCGCATAATCGGCCAGCGGGTATTTCTGTCCGGTCGCGTCATCCGTTACCACGGCAAAAGGCGTCACTTCTGAACCTGTGCCTGAGGTTGTCGTAATGGCCACCATGCGCGCTTTCACGCCCATTTTAGGGAACTTATAGATACGTTTGCGAATATCCATAAACCGCAGTGCCAGCTCTTCAAAATGGGTTTCTGGATGCTCATACATGACCCACATGATTTTGGCTGCATCCATCGGCGAACCGCCGCCCAGGGCGATGATCACGTCTGGCTTAAAGCTGTTCATCTGTTCTGCACCTTTACGCACGATGCTTAAGGTGGGATCCGCTTCAACCTCAAAGAAAACTTCGGTTTCGATGCCGTGAGATTTTAAAACGCGGGTGACCTGATCGGCATAACCGTTGTTAAACAGGAAGCGGTCAGTCACCACAAACGCGCGTTTGGCACCGTCAGTGGCGATCTCTTCAAGCGCAATGGGTAAAGAGCCGCGACGGAAGTAAATGGACTTCGGAAGTTTATGCCACAACATATTTTCAGCTCGCTTAGCGACGGTTTTCTTGTTGATGAGATGTTTGGGCCCCACGTTTTCAGAAATGGAGTTACCGCCCCAGGAACCACAACCCAGTGTCAGAGAAGGGGCGAGTTTGAAGTTATATAAATCACCAATACCGCCCTGAGAAGCTGGCGTGTTGATCAGAATGCGGGCTGTTTTCATCTTGTCGCCAAAATAGTGCACGCGCGCTGTCTGATTGTCCTGGTCGGTATACAGGCATGACGTATGACCAATACCGCCCATCGCCACCAGTTTCTCCGCTTTGCTGACGGCATCCTGATAATCTTTAGCACGGTACATCGCCAGTGTCGGCGACAGTTTTTCATGAGCGAAAGGCTCTGATTCATCGACCCGTTCAACTTCGCCAATCAGGATTTTGGTTTCACCAGGTACGCTGATGCCGGCCATCTCCGCAATCTTCACCGCAGGCTGGCCCACAATGGCGGCGTTAAGCCCACCGTTTTTTAGAATGATATTTTGTACCGCACTCAGCTCCTGTCCCTGAAGCAGATAGCCACCATGGCTGGCGAAGCGCTCGCGCACGGCGTCGTAGACGGCATCTACCACGATAACCGACTGTTCAGAGGCACAGATCACACCGTTATCAAACGTTTTTGACATCAGGATGGAGGCAACGGCGCGTTTAACATCAGCTGTTTCATCGATGACAACGGGCGTGTTACCGGCCCCCACGCCAATCGCCGGCTTACCTGAGCTGTAGGCGGCTTTGACCATGCCGGGGCCACCCGTCGCCAGAATCAGGTTAATATCAGGATGGTGCATCAACTGATTGGACAGTTCCACAGAAGGTGCATCAATCCAGCCTATAATGTCTTTGGGCGCGCCAGCGGCAATCGCTGCCTGCAGGACAATATCCGCCGCTTTGTTCGTCGCATCTTTGGCTCGAGGATGGGGGGAGAAGATAATCCCGTTGCGGGTTTTAAGGCTGATAAGTGCCTTGAAAATCGCGGTGGAGGTAGGGTTAGTGGTGGGGACGATACCGCAAATCAGGCCGATGGGTTCAGCGATTGTGATGGTGCCAAACGTATCATCGGTGTCCAGTACGCCGCAGGTTTTCTCATCCTTATAGGCGTTGTAGATGTATTCAGAAGCGAAGTGATTTTTAATGACTTTGTCTTCAACAATGCCCATGCCCGATTCTGCCACCGCCATTTTAGCGAGTGGAATTCGGGCATCCGCGGCGGCCAGTGCGGCTGCGCGGAAGATGGCATCGACCTGTTGTTGAGAAAAATTGGCGAATTCTTGCTGGGCTTTTTTTACACGTTCAACCAGTGCATTGAGTTCAGCGACATTAGTAACGGCCATTGTGCTCTCCTGAGGAAGTTAAACTTTTTTTAGTAAACAAGCCTGAATCCCTGAGTATAGCCATGGTGCAAACGGCACGGTTTACGGGAATAAAGCAGCGGTTTTTCAATTGTTTACTAAAAGAGCTTCTCTCTGTTTCGAAATAATGAGACCTGCGTTACTGACAGAGAAAGAGTATCGGGTTTGGGAGAGAACAATGATGATTTAGATCAATTTAAACCCAAGCTGACTCCTTTCAGCTCTGCATTCAGGGGGGCCGGGCTGGGGGATAATAAACGGGGCGTAAAAGTAACATCTTCCACAAGATAGTTAATGCGTGGTTAAAGCCACTAAATTGTAAGTAAAATAACAGCATAAATAACTGCTTAGGCATCTGGCGCCCACGGCTTTTTTCACTTACATTAGGCGCGTTTTTCATCTGGGATGGGGAGTTAACCGTGAATCCTGCGTTATTAGATCTGTCTGGCTATATCAAGTTTTTCGTAGGCCTGTTTGCACTGGTTAATCCCATCGGCATCATTCCGGTATTTATTAGCATGACCCGCTATCAGGGCGTGGCAGAACGCAATAAAACCAACCTGACGGCCAACCTCGCGGTGGCGATTATTCTCTGGACCTCGCTGTTTCTGGGCGATGCAATCCTGCATGTCTTCGGTATCTCTATCGACTCGTTTCGCATTGCGGGCGGGATTCTGGTGGTGACCATCGCTATGTCGATGATTAGCGGCAAGCTGGGCGAGGATAAGCAAAATAAGCAGGAAAAAACGGAAACGGCAATTCGGGAAAGTATTGGCGTGGTTCCCCTTGCGCTGCCGCTCATGGCGGGTCCAGGCGCCATCAGTTCGACTATCGTCTGGAGCACGCGTTATAACAACTGGCTCAACCTTCTGGGTTTTACCGTTGCGATTGCTGTTTTCGCCTTTAGCTGTTGGCTGCTGTTCCGCGCTGCGCCTTTAATGGTCAGGCTGTTAGGGCAGACAGGGATTAACGTGATTACCCGTATCATGGGATTGCTGTTAATGGCGCTAGGTATTGAATTTGTGGTGACCGGCATCAAGGCAATTTTTCCCGGTCTGGTTGGGTAAACCGACTTATTTAATCGCATTTAACAAGAAATGAACCAATAGGGTGCAAAAGACGATTTTTTTGCACCGTATTGATGCAATTATTTATCTCTCTTCACATCCTTCTTCAGTTATCACTTCCGCTAATAACCTTCGCTGCAGCGCCAGTGCTGGCATCGCGGCATGTCACTATATTCACACTATATTCTGCTTTCGCAGCGGAAGTTGGCATGATTAATGCTGGTCTACGTCGTTTAAACCGTTTTTTAAATGATGTGACGGTGTGTATTAACACTACAACAACGCAACGCCAGGGTCTAAATGTTGTTTTTTGGTTAAATTGACATCAAAGTGATGAGATTGTTTATTAATCAGTCTGTTAAGCTATTTTTAGGGCAAAAATTAACACTTCCACTGGGAAAAATCTCATGATAAAAGAGAAACAGGTAACATTTTAGCGATTTAGTTTTGGCGCCCCTCTGCAGCATCTGCTAATTTTCGGCGCATTAATAATGTTTTCCCAAACGTCAAAAGCAAAAGATTTATTCCTTATTGATGCTGGGATATCAGAATAAAAATTGGCATTTAACAAGGGTGTGGGAAATGAACGCGCAGCACTACCTGGCTTGTCTGGCACTAACCTTAACCGCATTGCCCACCTGTGCTGCCACCGTGCCATCAGACGTGACGCTCTCCGCCGTCCAGCAAATCGTGATTAATAACGGTTCGGAAGTTGCCTCGCTCGATCCGCATAAAGTCGAAGGTGTACCGGAGTCAAACATCATCCTCAACCTGCTGGATGGGCTGGTTAACACGGACAATAACGGTAATGTGGTGCCGGGTGTGGCTGAGCGCTGGGAAAACCAGCAAGGTAAAATCTGGACATTCACCCTGCGCGGCAATGCCAAATGGAGCAATGGGGAGCCGGTTACGGCACAGGACTTCGTTTACAGCTGGCGTCGTCTTGCCGATCCTAAAACTGCGTCGCCCTATGCCAGCTATCTGCAGGCTGTCCATATTGCGAATGTCGATGCGATTCTTGCCGGTAAAGTTGCCCCCGATCAACTGGGCGTGAAAGCCCTGGACAATCGCCATCTGCAAATTACCCTGACCGAACCGGTGCCTTATTTAGTGGCCATGCTGGCGCACACCGCGATGAAACCCGTTTACGCACCTGCCATCGAAAAGTGGGGTGAGGGCTGGACCCAACCCGGTCACTATATCGGTAACGGCGCCTATACGCTGAATGACTGGGTGGTGAATGAGAAAATTGTTCTGAAGCGTAATCCTCTTTACTGGAACAATGCTCAGACCGTTATTGAGCAGGGAACGTTTCTGGCCATCAGCTCGGAAAACAGTGATATCAATCGCTATCGCAGCGGTGGCATTGATATGACCAACAGCGCGGTTCCGCCCGACCTGTTTGCTAAATTGCGCAAAGATATGGGTGATGAGGTTAAAGTCAGTCCGCTGCTCTGCACCTTCTATTACGAAATTAATAACAAAAAACCGCCGTTCACCGATGCCCGCGTGCGCGCTGCGATCAAAATGACGCTGGATCGCGATATCATCGCTCGTAAGATCATGGGGCAAGGGCAAATTCCGGCCTACAGCTTTACGCCGCCTTACATCGCAGGCGCTGCGTTATCTTCCCCAGACTGGATGGCGTGGACACAGCCGCAGCGAAACGCGGCTGCGAAAAAACTGCTGGCCGAGGCGGGTTACAACGATAAAAATCCGCTGCGCTTTACGCTGCTCTATAACACATCCGATCAAAACAAAACCCAGGCCATCGCCGCCGCGTCCATGTGGCAACGCAATTTGGGCGCGCAGGTTACGTTGCAGAATCAGGAATGGAAAACCCTGCTGGAAACCCGGCATCAGGCACAATATGACGTTGTGCGCGCCACCTGGTGTGCGGATTACAATGAGCCCTCAACATTCCTGAATATGTTCCAGAGCCAGTCGTCGACCAATACCGCGTTTTACCACAGTGCGGAATACGACCGTCTGTTAGCCGCAACATTAACGGCTGAAAATGAAGCGGACCGCGCATCATTGTATCAGCAGGCAGAAACACAACTCGACAAAGACTCAGCAATTGTGCCAGTTTACTATCGCGTCAGCGTGCGCCTGGTTAAACCCTGGGTTGGCGGTTTTACTGGCCACGATCCGCAGGACATGACAGACCTGAAATACTATTTCATTAAAAAACACTGAGTCACGCGCTTAACCGGCGGCACAGTCGGGAAGGGCGTGGCCGTGCAGACCACACAACAGGGTCAATACGCCCCAGGTGGCAAACACCGGGGACCCGAATACGGGGAACGCTGAGGTCGCAAACACCCTCAGTGAAAATAAAAAACTGGAGTTAAGAATGAACAACATCACGAAAAAAACCTTGATTGCTGCCAGCGTCTTTGCAGCGATGAGTGCGCTCGCAGCGAACAGCGTTATGGCAGCCACAGTACCTGCCGGCGTAGAACTGGCCGCGAAGCAGGAGCTGGTTAAAGGAAACGGTAGCGAGGTTCAGTCACTGGATCCGCATAAAATCGAAGGCGTTCCGGAATCTAACGTGAGTCGTGATCTGCTGGAAGGTCTGGTCATCAGCGATACGGATGGTCATCCCATTCCTGGTGTGGCTGAAAGCTGGGATAACAAAGACTTTAAAGTCTGGACTTTCCACTTGCGTAAAAATGCAAAATGGTCAAATGGTGAACCTGTCACTGCTCAGGATTTCGTCTACAGCTGGGAGCGTTTGGCCGATCCGAAAACCGCATCGCCTTATGCCAGCTATCTGCAATACGGCCATCTGGCTAACGTTGATGATATTATCGCTGGCAAGAAGCCCCCAACAGACCTGGGCGTAAAGGCGATTGACGATCATACACTGCAAGTGACCTTAAGCGAGCCGGTGCCTTATTTCTATAAATTACTCATTCACCCCTCAATGTCGCCAGTTAATAAAGCTGCAATCGAAAAATTCGGTGACAAGTGGACTCAGCCAGAAAACTGGGTGGGTAACGGTGCGTTTAAGTTGGAATCACACGTCATCAACGAACGTATCACCGTTGTGCGTAACCCTGAATACTGGGATAACGCGCATACCGTGCTGAACAAAGTCACTTTCCTGCCAATCTCGTCGGAAGTCAGCGATGTAAACCGTTACTTCTCTGATAACGGCAGCGACATGACCTATAACAACCTGCCTATTGAGCTGTTTAAAAAATTGCAGCGTGACAATGGTAAAGAGCTGCATGTTGATCCGTATCTGTGTACCTACTACTACGAAATCAACAACCAGAAAGCGCCATTTAACGATCCGCGCGTTCGCGCTGCGCTTAAGCTCGGCATCGATCGCGACATTATCGTAGACAAAGTCCTGGCGCAGGGCCAGAAACCGGCTTACAGCTACACGCCGCCAGCGACAGATGGTATGGAATTGGCGAAGCCTGAGTGGTTTACCTGGTCACAGGAAAAACGTAATGCCGAAGCGAAAAAGCTGCTGGCCGAAGCCGGTTATACGCCAGAAAAACCGCTGACCTTTAATCTGCTGTACAACACCTCTGACCTGCATAAGAAACTGGCCATTGCCGCGTCGTCTATCTGGACGAAAAACCTGGGTGTGAAAGTCAAGCTGGAGAACCAGGAGTGGAAAACCTTCCTGGATACCCGCCACCAGGGCAACTTTGACGTTGCGCGTGCAGGCTGGTGTGCAGACTACAACGAACCGACATCGTTCCTGAACACCATGCTGTCTGACAGCAGCAACAATACCGCGCACTATAAGAGCCCAGCTTTCGACAAGCTGATGAAAGATGCGTTGGCCACTACAGACGATAAAGCGCGTTCGGCTGATTACGAGAAGGCAGAGCAGCAGTTGGATAAAGACTCTGTGATCGTGCCGCTTTACTACTACGTTAACACGCGCCTGGTGAAACCTTATGTTGGCGGTTATACCGGTAAGGATCCGCTGGATAACGTAGCAGACAGAAACCTGTACATCATCAAGCACTAATAAAACACCAAGAACAGCGGCGGCGCGTTACGCGCCGCCAGTACTTTTTTTAATGCAATGTGAAGCACCAGCCTGGTAGGTACGGCAATGTTAAAATTCATTCTGCGTCGGTTGCTTGAAGCAATTCCGACGCTTTTCGTTCTGATTACCATTTCCTTCTTTATGATGCGACTGGCGCCCGGCAGCCCTTTTACCAGCGAGCGCACCCTGTCGCCAGAGGTCATGGCAAATATCGAGGCGAAATATCACCTCAACGATCCTATCGGTAAGCAATACGTTGATTATCTGATTCAACTGGCGCATGGCGATTTCGGGCCCTCGTTCAAGTACAAAGACTATTCGGTCAATTACCTGGTCGGCCATGCCTTCCCGGTTTCAGCCAAACTCGGCCTTGCTGCCTTTATCCTGGCAGTCGTTCTGGGCGTCACGGCGGGCGTTATTGCTGCGCTGAAGCAGAACAGCCTGTGGGATTACGTTGTGATGGGGGTGGCAATGACCGGCGTGGTGATACCGAGTTTTGTGGTAGCACCGCTATTGGTTCTGGTGTTCGCAATCACGCTTAAGTGGCTGCCGGGTGGCGGCTGGAATGGCGGTCAATGGAATTACATGCTGCTGCCGATGGTGGCGCTCTCACTGGCCTACATTGCCAGTATTGCGCGCATCACCCGCGGCTCAATGATTGAAGTTATGCACTCCAACTTTATCCGTACCGCGCGTGCGAAAGGGCTGCCGCTGCGTCGTATCGTGTTACGTCATGCACTGAAGCCTGCGCTGCTGCCGGTCATTTCCTATATGGGGCCGGCCTTTGTGGGCATCATTACCGGTTCTATGGTCATCGAGTCGATTTACGGACTGCCGGGTATTGGTCAGCTGTTCGTGAACGGTGCACTTAACCGTGACTATTCACTGGTGCTGAGCCTGACCATCCTGGTGGGGCTGTTGACCATCCTGTTTAATGCGATCGTCGATGTGCTGTATGCCGTTATCGACCCGAAAATCCGCTACTGATTCTGGAGTTCGCCATGATGTTAAGTAAGAAAAATAGCGAAGCTCTTGATGCATTCAGTGAAAAACTGGAAGTTGAAGGGCGAAGCCTGTGGCAGGATGCCCGTCGTCGTTTCATTCATAACCGCGCCGCATTAATCAGCTTGATGGTGCTGATGCTCATCACGCTGTTTGTGATTTTCGCGCCTATGCTGTCGCAATTCTCCTATTTCGATACCGACTGGGGAATGATGTCATCACCGCCCGATACCACGTCGGGACACTGGTTTGGCACCGACTCCTCGGGGCGCGATTTGCTGGTGCGCGTAGCCATTGGCGGGCGCATTTCACTGATGGTCGGGATTGCTGCCGCGCTGATCGCCGTGATCGTGGGAACCTTGTACGGTTCAATCGCGGGTTATCTGGGCGGGAAAACCGATTCCGTGATGATGCGTATTCTGGAAATCCTTAACTCCTTCCCGTTTATGTTCTTCGTTATCCTGCTGGTGACCTTCTTTGGCCGCAATATTCTGCTGATCTTTGCCGCTATCGGCATGGTGTCCTGGCTGGACATGGCGCGTATCGTGCGCGGGCAGACATTAAGCCTGAAGCGCAAAGAGTTTATTGAAGCTGCACACGTTGGCGGTGTTTCCACCTGGAAAATTGTGACGCGCCATATCGTCCCCAACGTTCTGGGCGTCGTGGTGGTTTACGCTTCGCTGCTGGTGCCCAGTATGATTCTGTTTGAATCTTTCCTGAGCTTTCTGGGGCTGGGAACGCAGGAGCCACTGAGTAGCTGGGGCGCACTGCTCAGCGATGGTGCGAACTCCATGGAAGTCTCGCCGTGGCTGTTACTGTTTCCGGCGACGTTCCTGGTCGTCACCTTGTTTTGTTTCAACTTTATTGGCGATGGCCTGCGTGATGCCCTCGACCCCAAAGATCGTTAAGGAGTTTCCCGATGACTATTCATGAATTTCAGCCTGCTCAGGCTGCGCGCGCGGGAAGCGAACTGCTGCTTGAAGTGAAAGATTTACGCGTAACCTTTGGCACGCACGACGGTGACGTCACCGCCGTTAACGATCTCAACTTTTCACTGCGGGCAGGTGAAACCTTAGGGATTGTGGGCGAGTCGGGTTCGGGTAAATCCCAGACCGCCTTTGCGTTAATGGGGCTGCTGGCCAGCAACGGGCGCATCGGTGGTTCGGCGTTATTCAACGGTAAAGAGATCCTGAATCTGCCCGAGAAACAGCTGAACCGACTGCGTGCCGAGCAAATCGCCATGATCTTCCAGGATCCCATGACGTCACTGAACCCCTATATGCGGGTCGGCGAGCAACTGATGGAAGTGCTGAAGCTGCATAAAGGGATGAGCAATGCACAGGCATTTGAAGAGTCAGTAAGAATGCTGGATGCGGTTAAAATGCCGGAAGCGCGTAAACGTATGAAAATGTATCCCCACGAGTTTTCGGGTGGGATGCGTCAACGTGTGATGATTGCGATGGCCCTGATGTGTCGGCCTAAGCTGCTGATTGCCGATGAGCCGACAACCGCACTGGACGTCACGGTTCAGGCGCAGATCATGACCTTGCTGAATGAGCTTAAGCGCGAGTTTAACACCGCGATCATTATGATCACCCACGATTTGGGTGTGGTTGCGGGCATTTGCGATAAAGTTCTGGTGATGTATGCCGGACGCACCATGGAGTATGGCCGCGCCCGTGATGTGTTTTATCAGCCCGCACATCCCTATTCTATTGGTTTACTGAACGCTGTACCCAGACTGGATGCGGAAGGGGAAAGTCTGACGACGATACCGGGTAATCCGCCTAACCTGCTGCGTTTGCCGCAGGGTTGTCCTTTCCAGCCGCGCTGCCCTCACGCCATGGATATCTGCTCCAACGCACCGCCGCTGTTACCTTTTGCAGAAGGGCGTTTGCGCGCCTGCTTTAAGCCGGTGGAGGAACTCGTATGAGCAGCCTGGCAGAAAAGAAAGTGTTACTCGAAATCGCCGATCTGAAAGTCCATTTTGATATCAGGGATGGCAAGCAGTGGTTCTGGCAGCCGCCAAAATCTCTCAAGGCGGTGGACGGTGTCAGCCTGCGCCTGTATGAAGGTGAAACCCTGGGCGTCGTCGGGGAATCCGGCTGCGGCAAGTCTACGCTGGCGCGGGCCATTATTGGCCTGGTAAAAGCCACCGAGGGCCGCGTTTCATGGCTCGGGCGTAACCTGCTGGGGCAGAGTGAAGAAGAGTGGCGTAAGGCGCGAAGCGATATCCAGATGATTTTCCAGGATCCGCTGGCCTCGCTGAATCCGCGTATGACAATCGGCGACATCATTGCAGAGCCGTTACGCACTTATCATCCGGAGCTGTCGCGTCAGGATGTCAAAGATCGCGTCAAGACCATGATGATGAAGGTAGGGCTCCTGCCTAACCTGATCAACCGCTATCCACACGAGTTCTCGGGTGGACAGTGCCAGCGTATCGGTATTGCGCGCGCATTGATACTTGAGCCTAAGCTGATTATCTGCGACGAGCCGGTGTCGGCCCTGGACGTGTCCATTCAGGCTCAGGTCGTGAACTTGCTGCAGCAACTGCAACGTGAAATGGGCCTGTCGCTGATTTTTATCGCCCATGACCTCGCGGTGGTTAAACACATTTCCGACCGCGTGCTGGTGATGTATCTGGGGCACGCCGTGGAGCTGGGCACCTACGACGAGGTGTATACCAATCCGCAGCATCCCTATACCAAAGCGCTGATGTCGGCGGTGCCGATTCCCGATCCGGACCTGGAGAAGAATAAGCAAATCCAGCTCCTGGAAGGGGAATTACCCTCACCGATTAATCCGCCCTCCGGCTGTGTGTTCCGGACGCGCTGTCCGATTGCCGGCCCTGAGTGTGCGAAAACCCGACCGCTGCTTGAAGGCAGTTTCCGCCATGCGGTGTCCTGCCTGAAGGTGGATCCGCTGTAAAACAAAAAGCCGGGCAATCGCCCGGCTTTATATTCATGGTGTTACGCTATTCACGCCACAAAATATGGCACAGCTTGTGATCTTTTTCGCGACACAACAGCACGCGCGCAAAAACATCAGTAATAGGTTCGCCATCCGCTTCGCCCAGACCGATCACCACTTCTGAGAAAAAATCTGGATTCAAATCGAAATCCACATGATCCTGCCAGTCATCGGAAGGGTCAAACAGCTCTGCGCCACCACGCTCTTCAAACTGCAGGTTGAAAAGAATGATATCGGCCGGATCAAGATTATCGCCAGCCAGTTCAAGAAAAATGTCATAGGCCTGTTCCAGCGTTTCGTCTTCTGTCAGGCGGTTATTCAGATCCATGCTCAGTCCCGTTTATCTAAGGGCAGTTCGTAATTTCGCTCGTTTTACAGTAAAGGGCTGAAGAAGTAAAACAGTCGTTCGACAATCCGCTGCCACCAGGCACGTTTTGCCCAGCGTTTGGGATCGAGCAGACGCGAACGGGCAATATAGTCATCCTGCACGCAGGCCAAATCGCTGCCGAATCCGGCATCATCGACAGCCAGGGTAATTTCGAAATTCAGCCACAGGCTACGCATGTCCAGGTTAACGGTTCCCACCAGGCTCAGTTGACCGTCCACCAGCACGCTTTTGGTATGCAGCAGGCCATCTTCAAACTGGTAGATTTTTACTCCTGCCTCAAGCAGCTCGCCAAAGAAGGAGCGGCTGGCCCAGCCGACCAGCAAAGAGTCATTGTGAAGGGGAACCACAAGACTCACGTTAACGCCCCGCATGGCCGCCGTGCAAATGGCATGAAGCAGATCGTCACTCGGCACCAGATAGGGCGTGGTCATGATAAGCTGCTCACGCGCTGAATACACCGCCGTGAGCAGGGCCTGATGAATCAAATCCTCCGGAAAACCGGGACCGGAGGCGATAACCTGCACCGTGTGCCCACTTTCCTGTTCAAACGGCATGATATTGCGGTCTGGCGGCGGCGGCAAAATACGCTTACCGGTCTCAATTTCCCAGTCACAGCTGTAGACAATTCCCATGGCGGTGGAAACCGGACCTTCCATGCGCGCCATCAGGTCAACCCACTGGCCTACGCCGGCCTCTTGTTTAAAAAAGCGCGGATCAACCAGGTTCATGCTGCCGGTGTAGGCAATATAGTTGTCGATCAGCACCATTTTACGATGTTGACGCAGGTCCATACGGCGCAAGAATACGCGCAGCAGGCTCACCTGGAGCGCCTCAACGACGTCAATGCCTGCATTGCGCATCATGCCCACCCAGGGGCTTCTGAAAAACGCCACGCTGCCCGCTGAATCCAGCATGAGGCGGCAGTGAACGCCGCGGCGTGACGCGGCCATTAACGACTCGGCGACCTCATCCGCCAGACCGCCCGGATTCCAGATATAGAACACCATCTCGACATTGTGGCGAGCCAGCTGGATATCGCGAATCAAGGCTTTCATGACGTCATCAGAGCTGGTCAGAAGCTGCAACTGATTGCCTTTTACGCCCGCAATGCCCTGGCGGTTGTTGCACAGTTGAAACAGCGATCGTGCGACGTCGCTGTAATCTGTCGCAAAAATTTCGCTGCGTTTCTTTAAATCATTTAACCAGCGAGCGGTGGAAGGCCACATGGTACGTGCGCGTTCAGCGCGGCGCTTACCCAAATGTAATTCGCCAAAGGACAAGTACGCGATGATGCCAACCAGCGGCAGAATAAAGATAATCAGCAGCCATGCCATCGCTGAGGTAACGGCCCGTCGCTTCATCAGGATGCGCAGCGTGATCCCGGCAATCAGTAACCAGTAACCAAACAACAGCAACCAACTGATAAGCGTGTAAAACGTGGTCATTAAGTGGACATCCTGTTCGCGCTTGAGTCAGAGAAGTTTACGTGGAGATGAGGGGGAGCGAAACCCTTAATAATAGCGGCGTTTCGATGAGAGATCCGATTTGGCATTCGCTCAGAGATCTTTATAATGCGTGCGCGTGAGTTTGATGCCAGAGAGGAAGTGATGAGACGAAGCAGAAACGAAGTGGCCCGCTGGAGAATGTTACGTCAGGTACAGCGCAGACGTTCACGCTGGCTCGAGGGGCAGTCACGTCGCTATAAACGGATTCACGGAATTCGTCATCAACTGGCGCAGCAGCAGCGTCGTTCGATTCTGTTTATCACACAAAATCTGTAATCGATCAGCCGCCCGGCGCGGCTGAGACATTAATGCCCGGTCATCAATAACTTGACGTTCACCAGCTGTACCGCAGCGGCCAGGACGATCAGCATGACGATCAGGTGCTTTTTATTCCGCCAGCCGTGTTTTCGCCACAGATAAAGCGCCGCACCTACTAACAGCATAATCACCAGCAACAGGGTGATAATAATCGATTGCATAAAATATCATCTCGAAAAAAAAGCTTCTGAGCGGCTGCCCGGAAGCTCTTTTTTGGCTGCGGAGTTAAATCAGAAGACGCGCTTAAACGGCTTAACGCTAACCTGCTTGTAAACACCGGCGGCGATGTAGGGATCGTCTGCAGCCCAGGCCTGCGCCGTTTCCAGCGACGGGAATTCGGCGACGACGGTGGAACCGGTAAAGCCCGCAACGCCCGGATCGTTACTGTCGACCGCAGGCATAGGACCGGCGACGATTAACCGACCTTCTTCATGTAACAGCTTCAGACGTGCCAGGTGAGCGGGGCGCACGGCGTTGCGTTTTTCCAGAGAATCGGCGTTATCTTCAGCATAAATGACGTAAAGCAATTGGGCGCTCCCATTAACTCTTAAATTTGGCAACACGGTAAGGGATAGTTAAGTAGAGTGCAAACGAAACCTTGCGTCAATGGCCTCTGCAGCATATTGGGCTAAACAGGCTTTTTTAGCCGCAAAACAAGGAGGTTATTGAAACTGATTGCTATTTGCATTTAAAATCGTGACTTGATTTCACTACTGCGATTGCTATGACCACGCTGACTATGCCCTTACCGAAACGCACGCCTGTCGCCATGATCTTGTCTGTTGCACTGCACGGTGCAGTCATTGCGGGTGTTCTTTATGCGTCTTTTCATCAGACCATTGAGTTACCTAAAGCATCACAGCCGATTAGCGTGACGATGGTTGCACCGGCCGTTCAGCCAGAACCTGCAATCGCCCAACCCGCGCCGCAACCGACGCCTCAGCCAGAACCGGAACCCTTACCGGAGCCTCAACCTGCGCCAGAGCCGCCAAAAGCCGAACCGGTGCCGATCCCCAAACCTGAACCTAAGCCTAAGCCAAAGCCCCGTCACGAGCCTAAGCGTGAACAACCCAAGCGCGAGGTGAAACCGCGTCAGGACGTGAAACCGCAGGCAAATCCGTTCAGCCATGATACGGCCGCCACCCAAAGCAAGCCTGCGACCGCGCCAAAAAGTACGCCGTCGGCAGCACCCACGCAAAGTGTTTCCTCCGGGCCCAAAGCGCTTAATATCAGCAAGCCGTCTTATCCGCCACGGGCGGCGGCCTTGCGCGTTGAAGGACGCGTCAGGGTAAAATTTGACGTAGACAGCGACGGCCGGGTCGATAATATCGAAATCCTTTCTGCCGAACCGCGCAATATGTTCGAACGTACCGTTAAGCAGGCCATGCGAACGTGGCGTTATCAGAGTGGAAAACCGGGCAGCGGCCTGACGATGAATATCGTATTCAAAATTAACGGCGGGGCCAGCATCGAATAGCCGGAGAAAGGCTGTCTGAAGGGCGCTTGTGGCGCCGTGAGCGATCGCAACCTGCGCTTCGCTCACGGCAACAGGGAATTATCTGCAGGGCAGATTCAGCACCGAAAACCTGTTATCAGGCAGGGTAGGACTGGTTATCCCGTCCTGCTGGCAGTTGGCGAGGATGCCCCTCGTTGTCCACCGCGACGTAAATAAACACGGCTTCGGTAGCACAATATGTCTGCCCGATAGGTTCAGATGACACCTTCTTGATCCATACCTGAACGTTAATCGTCATCGAGCTGTTGCCGGTGCGGATACAATGCGCATAGCAACTGACGACATCGCCCACTGCGACGGGTTTTAAGAAGGTCATACCATCAACGCGTACGGTGACGACGCGGCCTTCAGCAATCTCTTTAGCCTGGATCGCGCCACCCATATCCATTTGTGACATTAACCAGCCACCGAAGATATCGCCGTTAGCATTTGTATCCGCTGGCATCGCCAGGGTGCGCATCACCATTTCGCCCTTGGGCAATTTATGTTTATCGTCCATTGCTCTGGTTTCTTAAGTCTGAGAGAGACGTTGCCCGCCTGAGCGGACAACAGGTTTATTTTTGTTCTTGTTGCGGCATCTTACGCCAGATATAGACGCCGCTCAGCAGCGTAAACAGCAGCGTAAGGCCGGTCAGTCCAAACACTTTGAAGTTAACCCAGACTGACTGAGGTAACCAAAACGCAACATATATGTTTGCCAGGCCACAAATCAAGAAAAACAGCGCCCAGGCGATGTTGAGATTTCGCCAGACGTGGTCAGGCAGTTCCAGCTCTTTACCCAGCATGGTCTGTATTAACGGCTGTTTCATGAACCACTGGCTGAACAGTAACGCCAGGGCAAACAGGGTATAGATGACGGTGACTTTCCACTTAATAAATTCATCATTATGGAAAACCAGCGTCAGCGTGCCGAAGACCGCCACCAGAACGAAGGTGAAAATCGTCATTTTCTCAAGCTTGCGATACAGCACCCAGCTCGCGACCAGCGCCAGTCCGGTCGCGACAACCAGCGCGCCCGACGCCACAAAAATGTCGTACAACTTATAAAAAATAAAGAAAACAACAAGGGGGAGAAAGTCGAGTAGCTGCTTCATAGTCATTCCAGTTAAGGCTGCATGGCCTGCCAGTGCGCCGGAAGGCGCACGGACAATCAACGTAACAGCATATAAAGCCGGTACAAATAAATCACCAACAGGGTCGAAACCAGGTTACCAATGGCGGTGAAAATCACCGTTGAAACATTCATGGGCAACAGGGTTAATGAGGTAAAGAAAAACATCACGGCGAGCTTAGCCAGTAACCATACGATAATGGCAGGGGCAATCAGCTTCACGTTTTTCCATGCCATTCGCATGCTGGCGCGCATTGCGGCGATAACGCCGAGTTTTTCACTCGCCAGAATGATTGGCGACAGCGACAGCACAATGGTCAGCAATACGCCCGGAACCACCAGTACCATAAAGCCCAGCTGCGCCACCAGGGTAACGAGAAACGTCAGCAGTAGTAGCTTTGGCAGCAAGGGTGCAGAGGCGCCAATCGCTCGCAGCGCACTTACGCGTTGGCCTGACGAAACCAACGGAATCAGGCACAGCATACCGCCCAACAGCAGCGTATTCCCCACCAGCCCCGCAAACGTTCCCGCTGCAGAAGCGCGCAGCAGCACCTGTTGCTGTTCGGGTGACATGCTCTGCACCATATCGAACAGCGAGGTACTGCTAATTTCGCCTTGCTGCAATATCGCCAATTGATCGTCACCGGGCGTCAGAACGTGTAACAGCATGACCGTGACAAACGCGGTCAGCAGCGACATCAGCACCAGGGTGAACAATTGATGACGAAAAAAATTTCCAGTGTCACGGTATAACGAGCTTGCCGTGATAGACATGTACTCTCCTTGAAAGAACCGGGTTAATTAACCCGGCGATTGTACATGTTCTGACGGCTCGCTGGCACCCGCAACCCGATAACTTTCTGTCATATCAGGTAAAGATGGGTGAAAAAGTGCGGGAAGGCCAAAGCGCGCTCTGGCCCGGTCGCAGCCTTCGTTCCAAATCCCCTGTTCTCCAGACATCTCAAACTCACGGCAGGGCGAAGGCCGGTTTTCATAGATACTGCACGAAACACAGCCGCCAATATCGCCCTTGAGCGCGACACAGCGCGGTGTGCGATCGTTCGTCCCGCGCATATTCCGCATTAACAGACTCAGGGGCTCCGTTAATTCCGTGGGCACCAGCCCCCCGGCGTCATCGGCTTCTGCCCAGTAAAAAGAGACGCGAAAGTGGGCACAACAGGCACCACAGCTAATACAAGGGTTGAGAGTATCGCTCATTTGATCGCCCGCCACCTCTGAGGCATCGAAGCAAAACAGTCTGGGGAGATCAGCAAAGTAATGCGGCGTTACGGTTTCGGCAAGGGATATTTAGCGACCACCAGAGCACGCAAAATTGATTTGAATCAATTCATTGTTTTTTAAATCATTTTTCCGGGTTGATTTAGATGCAATTGACAATGAATCGCGCTAAATCTGTGCGGACAAAAAAATGATTCAGTGCAGGCATTCAATTTCTCACAGGAGTGAATATGAAACTGGCTAAATGCGCCATGCTGCTGGCGCTTGCATTACCGCAATTTGCGTTGGCTCACCAGGCGGGCGATTTCTTTGTCCGTGCAGGAAGTGCCACAGTCCGACCCACCGAAGGCTCAGACAATGTGCTGGGAATGGGGTCATTTAGCGCAAGCAACGACACTCAGCTGGGCTTAACCTTTACCTATATGGCCACTGATAATATCGGGGTTGAGCTTCTGGCCGCCACGCCGTTTCGTCATAAAGTCGGGCTGGGCCCAACCGGCACCCTGGCGACGGTACGTCAGCTGCCGCCCACGCTGATGGCACAGTACTACTTTTTTGACAGCCAGAGTCAGGTGCGTCCCTATGTGGGCATCGGCGTTAACTACACCACCTTCTATGATGCCGATTTTAACCAGACCGGACGGGATGCGGGCTTGAGCGATCTCAGCCTGAAGGATTCGTGGGGCGTTGCCGGGCAGGTGGGGCTGGATTACCAGATCAACCGCGACTGGATGCTGAACGCTTCCCTGTGGTACATGGATATTGATACGCAGGTGAAATTCAAAGCGGGCGATCAGCAGCAGAATATCCATATGCGCGTGGATCCTTGGGTGTTCTTCTTTGGCGCAGGTTACCGTTTCTGATAAAAAAAAGGGCCACGTCAACGTGGCCCTAGATTTTTTAACCGACGTTATTTAATTTGCATGTTATTAACGACGGATCTTACGCCTGCCACGCTGCGGGTAACCTGTACGGCATGGTTAGCCATCTGCGGCGAGCTGACAAAACCGCTGAGCTGCACTTTACCCTTAAAGGTTTCAACGTTGATTTCAGTCGATTTCAGCGACTCATCTTTTAACAGTTCTGCTTTTACTTTCGTGGTGATGACGGTGTCATCAATGTAACCGCCGGTGCCTTCTTTAGTTGGCGTTGGCGCACAGGCGCTCAGTGTTAATGCAACAACAGCCGCGACCATGGCACTTGCCAGCACTTTAAACCATTTCATTGCTTCTCTCCCTGTCACAAATTGGATGCGACGTTACCATAACGGCGCCTGTTAATTGTGGTGCAGAAAATCCGAAATTAGCAAACCGGGAATGAAAAAAAACAGGGAAATCATGCCTTACCGGGCGGTAAGGCATGTGGGGAATTAGCGGGTGGCGGCTTTCATTCTTGAGACAAAGTCTTTTAATTCATTCAGCATCACTTCGGGCTGAGCCAGGTTTTTCTCGATAATTTTTACTACGGCAGAACCTGAAATCGCCCCAGCCACGCCTGCATCAATGACTTCTTTCACCTGAGAAGGTTCGGAGATGCCAAAACCTTGTAAGGATGGCGGCGCATTGTACTCACGCATTTTATCGATCAAATGCTTTAGAGGCAGGTTGGCGCGATTTTCAGCACCGGTAATGCCAGCTCGTGAAAGCACATAAATGTACCCACGACCATGTGAAGATATTTGTCTCAGAAGTTCATCATCTGCATTTGGCGGGCAGAAGAAAATAGGGGCGATGTTGTGGCGCATGGCAGCCTGGCGGAATGGGGCAGACTCTTCTACGGGAACATCACCAATTAATACGGAATCAACCCCTGCTTGTTCACAGCGTGTATAAAACTCTTCGATGCCATTGTTAAAGACTAAATTCGCATACATCAGCAAGCCAATCGGCAGTTCAGGGTATTTCTGGCGTACGCTTGCAATTATCTCAAAGCATTGTGTTGTGGTGGTGCCAGCGGCAAAGGCGCGAAGGCCTGCGCCCTGAATAGTTGGTCCGTCAGCGAGCGGGTCAGAGAAGGGAATACCGAGCTCAAGAGCATCAGCGCCACCTTCAACAAGGGCATCAATAATGCGTAGTGATAGGTCTGGAGAAGGATCTCCCAGAGTAATGTAAGGCACAAACACGCCTTCTTTCTTCTCTGCCAGACGTGAAAACAGTCGATCGTAACGTTCCATCAGATTTCTCCCTGCGCAGTCAGAATATCGTGGACGGTGAAGATATCTTTATCACCGCGACCCGAAAGGTTGACGACAATCAACTGCTCTTTCTCGGGTTCTGCCTTAATCATTCTCAGCGCGTGGGCCAGCGCGTGCGCCGACTCCAGGGCAGGAATGATACCTTCGGCGCGGCACAGCGTTTTAAAGGCAGCAAGCGCTTCATTGTCGGTTACCGAAACATAGTCAGCCCGACCAATACTGTTGAGGTGAGCGTGCTGAGGACCGACGGAAGGAAAGTCGAGTCCGGCTGAAATTGAGTATGACTCTTCAATCTGCCCTTCGTCAGTCTGCATCATCGGGGCTTTCATACCGAAGTAAATGCCGACGCGGCCGTGCTTCAGTGGTGCACCGTGTTCGCCGGTTTCAATCCCGTGTCCGGCCGGTTCAACACCAATCAGCTTCACCTTCTCTTCGTCGATAAAGTCGGCAAACATACCGATGGCATTGGAGCCCCCGCCGACGCAGGCGATCACGGCATCCGGCAGGCGACCTTCCTTTTCCAGAATCTGCTTTTTGGTCTCTTCACCAATCATGCGCTGAAACTCACGCACAATCGTCGGGAACGGGTGCGGACCCGCCGCAGTGCCCAGCATATAGTGAGCGGTTTCATAACTGCCTGACCAGTCGCGCAGCGCTTCGTTGCAGGCATCTTTCAGCGTGGCAGAGCCGCTGTGCACCGGGATGACCTCGGCGCCCATCAGGCGCATACGAAAGACGTTCGGCGACTGCCGCTCTACGTCTTTGGCGCCCATATAGATGCGACATTTCATGCCCAGCAGCGCGCAGGCAAGGGCAGAGGCGACGCCATGCTGGCCTGCACCGGTTTCGGCAATGATTTCGTTTTTGCCCATGCGCTTAGCCAGCAGAGCCTGCCCTAACACTTGGTTGGTCTTGTGCGCGCCGCCGTGCAACAGGTCTTCGCGCTTTAAGTACAGGCGGGTTTTCGACCCTTTGGTCAGATTACTGCACAGGGTTAAGGCTGTGGGGCGGCCAGCATAATTTTTCAGCAGATCGGTAAATTCAGCCTGGAATTCCGGATCTTTTTGCGCGCTGACAAAAGCTTCTTCTAGCTGTTTCAAGGCCGGCATCAAAATCTGCGGCACATACATGCCGCCGAAGTCGCCAAAATAGGGATTAAGTAAGGTCATGTTTTGCTATCCTTTTTTTTGGCCCGTCAACACACGGGCCAGGTCAATCAGTAGGCGCGAAGCGTCCGGAATACCGAGGCAATTTTGCTGGCGTCTTTAATACCCGGCTCGCTTTCCACGCCCGAATTGAAATCCAGCCCTGCACAGCCTAACTGAGCGGCTTCGACGCAGTTGTCAGCGCTCAGTCCTCCTGCCAGCAGAACATTCTTCAGGTCCTGTCCTTTTAGCAGCGACCAGTCAAATGTCTGGCCCGAGCCACCGTTGCCGTTATCGAAGACATAGCGGTCAACATGGGGCCAGCGACGTTCGGGCAGGGCCGTCTGGATGCTGAGCGCTTTCCAGATTTGCACGTTTTCTGGCAGCGCCTGATAAAGCTCAGCCACATAGGCCGGGTCTTCATCGCCATGCAGTTGCACGGCACTCAGCTGTAACGCCTCTGTTTTTGTGACAATGTCACTTATAGCGGCATCACGGAACACGCCAACATACTTTAGCGGTGCGCCAGCCATGACCGCGCGTGCACGCTCGGTATCAACCTGACGCGGTGAACCTTCAACAAAGATCAAACCACCAAAAATGGCACCTGCCTCGCAGGCCGCGCAGGCGTCTTCAGGACGGGTCAGACCGCAGACTTTATTGCTGCCCAGGGTGACGCGGCGCACGGCGGCATGAAGATCCTCTTCTTCCATTAGCGCAGAGCCGATGAGGAAACCATTCGCAAAATGGCTTAACTCGCGGACATCCCGATAGTTGTTGATGCCCGACTCGCTGATCACGGTGACGCCAGGGCCCAGGCGCGGGGCCAGTTCACGGGTCCGGTTAAGGTCGATGGAGAGATCGCGTAAGTCACGGTTGTTGATGCCGACCACTTTGGCTTCCAGCGCAATCGCGCGTTCCAGCTCCTGCTCGTTACTGACTTCAGTCAGGACGCCCATCTGCAGGCTGTGCGCAATGGCGGCCAGCTGGCGATACTGCTCGTCGTCAACCACAGAGAGCATCAGCAGGATGGCATCCGCCTGGTAGTAACGCGCCAGGTAAATTTGATACGGATCGATAATAAAATCTTTGCACAGGACCGGCTGCGTAATGGCCGCGCTGACGACGGGCAAAAAGGCGAAGTCACCCTGAAAGTATTTCTCGTCCGTTAATACGGAAACGGCAGAGGCATAGTGGCGATAAACCCCGGCTATCATCTCAGGATCAAAATCATCACGAATAAGCCCTTTGGATGGAGAGGCTTTTTTGCATTCCAGAATAAAGGCAGTGCGGGTGCCCTGCAGTGCGTCATAAAAACTACGGCTGGAAAGCGCCACTCGCTGCTGGAAACTCTCCAGAGGTTGCTGCTGCTTACGCGCCTCAACCCAAACGGCTTTGTCTTTCACGATTTTATCTAACACTGTACCCTGCATGATTATCCTCTTGCTGCCAGAGCCACCACGCGCTCATAAGCCTGACCGCTACGGATGGCATTGAGCGCACGCTGTGCATTTTCACGGAGATCTTCATTACCAAACACTTTGAGCAGCATCGCCACGTTGACGGCAACCGCCTCCGCGTGGGCCTGCTCGCCATTACCCTGGAGTAAACGTGTCAGAATGTCACGGTTTTCTTCGGGCGTGCCGCCGGCCAGCGCCTCTTTAGGATGGAAGCCAAAGCCGAAATCCTCTGGCGCCAGCTGATAGCGGGTAATCTCACCTTCACGCAGCTCCGCTACATGGGTGACATCGTGAAGGGCCACCTCATCCATGCCGCCCCCGTGTACCACTGCCGCGCGCTGGTAACCCAGAACTTTTAGCGTCTGCGCGATGGGCAACACCAGCTCGGGGCTGTAAACCCCAATCACGGCCAGCGGGGGACGTGCAGGATTAATCAGTGGCCCCAGCACGTTAAACAGCGTGCGGGTTTTCAGCTGTTGGCGCACCGGCATGGCATGACGAAAGCCCGTATGGTACTGGGGGGCAAACAGGAAGCAGACATTAAGATCGTCCAGCGCTTTGCGTGCCCGCGCCGCAGGCATATCAAGATCGATGCCGAACGCCGCCAGCAGATCGGAAGAACCTGATTTGCTGGATACGCTGCGATTTCCGTGTTTCGCCACCTTCAGGCCGCAGGTTGCTGCGACAAACGCGCTGGCGGTGGAAATGTTAATGCTGTTACTGCCATCGCCACCGGTGCCGACAATATCGGCAAAGGCATAATCCGGGCGAGGAAAGGGTTTAGCATCTTCCAGTAAGGCACAGGCCGCCCCGGCAATCTCCTCGGGGTTTTCGCCACGCACCTTCATAGCAATCAGCGCGGCGGCCAGCTGAGTAGGTTCAAGCTGACCGGTGATGATGGCGCTAAACAACTGATGACTCTCGTCTTGCGTCAGGATGTGCGACTGGTAAAGTTTTTCCAGAATCGTGTTCATACCTTGCTCCCTGTTACTTCGCCAGCGCCCAGGCCAGCGTCTGTTCAAGCAGACGTGCGCCCTGCGTGGTTAAAATGGATTCCGGATGAAACTGGAACCCGCAAACGCGATCTTTCTCGTGACGGACCGCCATCACCATACCGTTGTAGCTGGCATTCACCGTCAACTCATCGGGTGTATTACTGCCAACCAGTGAGTGATAACGGGCAACGGGAAGAGGATTGCTGAGCCCGGCAAACATCGCTTCACCGTCATGACTGATGGCAGAGGCTTTACCATGCAGAATTTCGCCCGCCTGGCCGACGTGGCCGCCGTAGGTTTCAACAATTGCCTGATGCCCAAGGCAGATACCAATAACCGGTAGCTTTCCGCGAACCTCGCGCAGCAACGCTGGCATACAGCCCGCATCTTTCGGTGCGCCGGGTCCGGGAGAGAGCATCAGCACCGGATTATTCATGCTGTGCAGTCTGTCGAGCAACAGCGACGCCGGCATCGTATTGCGATAAACCACCACGTTATGCCCGAAGGTGCGCAGCTGATCGACGAGGTTGTAGGTAAAAGAGTCGATGTTGTCCAGCAGCAGGATGTCAGCCATCAGAAAATCTCCTTGCAGTGATGAGCAGTGGCAATTGCGCGCAACACCGCGCGGGCTTTATTACGGCTTTCGTCCGCTTCGGCCTGCGGGTTTGAATCCAATACCACACCGGCCCCGGCCTGCACCGTTGCCACGCCGTCTTCCACATAGGCTGAGCGGATCACGATGCAGGTGTCTAAATCACCGTTAGCGGTGAAATAGCCCACTGCGCCGCCATAGATGCCGCGACGGGTGCCCTCAGCTTCGGCAATCAACTGCATCGCTCTGACTTTTGGCGCACCACTAAGGGTGCCCATGTTCATGCAGGCGCGATAGGCATGCAGCACATCAAGATCATCGCGCAGCGTGCCGACGACGCGTGAGACCAGATGCATAACAAAAGAGTAGCGGTCCACTTTGGTCAGATCGGCAACATAGCGGCTGCCGGGGCGACAGATACGGGCTAAGTCATTGCGCGCCAGATCGACCAGCATCAGGTGCTCTGCCAGCTCTTTGTGGTCCGTGCGCATTTCCAGCTCAATACGGCTGTCGAGATCGCGATCCAGGGAGCCGTCGGCGTGACGACCACGTGGACGCGTACCGGCTATGGGGTAAATTTCAATCTGACGTGAAGCGGCATCGTACTTCAGCGAACTTTCAGGCGAGGCACCAAACAGTGAAAAGTCCTGGTCCTGCATAAAGAACATATAAGGACTTGGATTACTGCGTTTCAGCGTGTCGTAAGCCGCCAGCGCAGATGGGCAGGGCAGCGAAAAGCGGCGTGAGGGCACAACCTGGAAGATTTCGCCAACGCGAATGGCTTCCTGCATTTTTCGCACCACCTCACAATACTCATCATCACTCTGGCTGGTGGTCAGCGTCATGGTTTCGACAGACTGAACCGGCAATACCGGCGCAGGCTGTAACATCTGCCCATGCAGTTGCTCAATACGGCGCTGCAGACGCTGAAATTCAGAGGTGGAAGCGCTGAACAGACTGGCCTGCAGGCGTGCGCTGCGCGTCTGGTGATCCAGCACCAGTAGCGTTTCCGCCAGATAGAAGCAGTAGTCGGGGCAACGTTGCTCGCTGCTGAGCTCGGGTAAATCTTCGAATCCTGCGACCAGGTCATAGGCGAACAGCCCGCCAACAAACACGGCTTCACGCTCTTCACTGGGTGAATTCACCAACTGCGGGATCAGACGCAGGGCATCAAATACCGACAGGGCGCGCAAGCGGGAATCTTCATCCTGCTGATCCTGAGGCGCAGGAAAGGTCAGAACACGGCCGTCAGGACGCGGTTCATTCAGAATGTCAGAGGGTAACGCGTCATCCAGCAGCGGCAGCAGTGCCCGACCATTGTCAGACAGCGCCTGAAAGGTGACGCGATTGCCCAACGCGCTAATGCGCAGGGCGCTGTCGACAATCATCAGGCTTTGTAAGTTTTCTTTGCTGTCAATGTCCGCCGATTCGAGTAACAGGGTGGCCGGACGCGCACCGCATAACTGGTGAAACACCGCGGCAGGATCTTCCCGATAGGGCGCGCTGCCGGTAATTAACTTCACTGTAGGTTTTGCATTGAGCATGATGATTTCTCTGAATATCGTCCAAAAAAAAGCCCGCTCGGTGGCGGGCTCAGGTATCTGCACAGTGTTTACGCTAGGTGTGCACGACAACGTCGCCCGTACTGGGAAACATTGCGCCACCAACCCATCAAAAGCGTAATAACAGTTTTCATGATCAAATACCCGTTTGCGGTGAACTTGTGTACTAGTTAACTGGTTCGCGACAAAAATGTCAATACACTTTTTCAGTGACCGATAAAATCGTTATTATGCTGACCCGAGCAGTAGCCAGCAGGAGTTGTTTTGAGCGATATCGCCCGTTTTCCGCTTTACGATCTTCATAGTCACACACGGGCTTCAGACGGATTACTGTCGCCGCAGGCGCTGGTTGAGCGCGCGGTCGACATGCGCGTCGGGGTGCTGGCCATTACCGATCACGACACCGTTGCGGGCGTGACCGAGGCGCAGCAGACCGTACGGGATCAGCAACTGCCCATTAGCGTTTTAGCCGGTGTTGAAATTTCCACGCTGTGGGAAAACCATGAGATTCATATCGTCGGCCTCAATATTGATATTCAGCATCCGGTCATGACTCAGTTCCTTGCCGGTCAGTATGCGACGCGGCTGGAACGCGCACATCGCATTGCTGAACGGCTTGAAAAGGCCCAGATCCCGGATGCGCTGGCTGGGGCTATGCGTTTGGCTGATGGCGGAATGATTACGCGTGGCCATTTTGCCCGCTACCTGGTTGAGGTGGGAAAGGCCAACAATATGGCCCAGGTGTTTAAAAATTATCTGGCACGAGGCAAAACCGGCTACGTCCCGCCCCTATGGTGTACAATTAATCAAGCTATTGATGCTATTCACCATTCTGGTGGATGTGCCGTGCTGGCACATCCGGGACGGTATGGATTATCGGCAAAATGGCTAAAGCGCCTGGTCGCGTTTTTTAGCGCCGCGGGGGGGGATGCTATCGAAGTGGCGCAGTGCCAGCAGGCACCTGATGAGCGAACGACGTTAGCGCAATACGCCCGAGATAACAGCCTGGCAGCATCGCAAGGTTCTGATTTTCATCAACCCTGCCCGTGGATCGAACTTGGCCGCAAATTGTGGCTGCCCGCGGGGGTTGAACCGGTGTGGGAACGTTTTCCCGCGCTGGCACCCGCAGTCGAATGTACGGAAAGGGGATAAGAGGTTTCTATGAGTCAACTGTTTCATATTCATCCAGATAATCCGCAACCGCGCCTGATTAATCAGGCGGTAGAGTACCTGAATAAAGGTGGCGTTATTGTCTACCCGACGGATTCGGGTTATGCCCTGGGGTGTCGGCTGGAAGAGAAAGGGGCGATGGAGCGAATTTGCCGCATCCGTCAGTTGGACGGCCATCACAACTTCACCCTGATGTGCCGTGATTTATCTGAGCTGTCAGTCTATTCTCAGGTCGGTAATAGCGCCTTCCGGCTGCTTAAAAATAACACGCCAGGTAATTACACCTTTATTCTCAAGGCGACCAAAGAGGTGCCGCGTCGTCTGATGAATGATAAGCGTAAAACGATTGGATTACGCGTACCTTCAAATCCGGTCGCGCTTGCGCTGCTTGAGACGCTAAACGAGCCAATGATGTCCACCTCGTTAATTCTGCCGGGTAATGACTTTACTGAATCCGATCCGGAAGATATTCAACAGAGTATTGGCAAACTGGTCGATTTGATTATTGACGGTGGCACGCTAGGACAGCAGCCCACCACCGTCATCGATCTGACCAGCGATGCACCTGAAGTCGTCCGTGAAGGTGTGGGGGATGTTACGCCTTTTCTGTAATACACTCAGGTTTTACGGGTGGCCGGAAGGGTCGCCTGTAACCAGTTTTTAAACTGGCCGTAAGGGATATACAGTGACACGTCTTTTAAAATCACTTTTCCGCTGCGGCCATTTTTAATGGCATCTGAATAACCTACGATAACCCCGCCCAGCGTATCATCACTGTTGTAAACACCGCCGCCGGACATGCCCTGAACCACACCGGCGTTAGACGCCATCGCGATACAAGGGCTTTTATTCCAGGTATTACGAATGGCTGTGCGCGCCAGGTTTACCCCTTTCGACTCCACCGGCATGGCGGAGATATAGCTGTATCCGTACATTTTCACCGCATCACCAATATCGGTGCTGCGGAACTGGGTCAGCGTATTAGGGGGATTCTTGTGATAAATAATCGCAAGGTCGCAATAAGGGTGGTAGGACTTCACGCGCTGCACGGCAAATTTAGCCACGTGCGCGGCAGTCAGGCTGTAGTCAGGCGTCAGAGGAATGCTGGTGCCCAGCGTCCCTAAACCGAGAATGGTAGGGATGCCTGTCACACTCATATCCACGTGTTGCATTGCCGTACGGCTGTACTCAGTGTGACCCACAGAACAACCGCTTAGCGCCAGCGTCATAAGCGCCAAGCATAAAAACTGTTTTTGCATAATGATGTCTTCAGGTGAGCATGTCAGTAAAATCCCTGGTGAAGATTCAAGACATGCAAATTAAAGCTCATCGTGAGCCGTATTAACGCAATATTCCTGATGCGCCGGTTTATAAATATTCAATAACAACCAGTTAGCTGTCGTTTCATACTGCTGCGATAAAGATACCGAAGCCTGTAAGGTTCTCAGAATTAGACGGCCAGAAAGGTCGTATAAGGGTTATCGGCTAAAATTCGTATTAGCCCAATTTTTTTAATTAACTTTTGCTTTATTGACAGAACGACTACATGAGCAGCAGGCCAACCCAATGAGGTCAACACAAGGGTATTATCGGACAATAATTAAAATTGTACAATTTTTTTATCTTTGTATAGCTTTGTCATGCAATTGCTGTTGTTTTACAAGGTAAAAAACGCAGCTGTCCGGCGAGAAATGGTTGGATTTCGCGCATTCCTGTACAGGCTTAATGGCCACGCGGTTATTTGAGTTAAGTGAAATTTTGCCTGATTTTTATTTAACTCAAATTAAATGGGGTGCGCTAAATAACCTTCCTCATGGAACTTTTGTTGTCACCGCAGAAGCCGTTAGCGATCTGCTTAAATTGTTTGACGGTAAATCTATAGTACAGAAATCATTAAATACAAATCTGTTTTATAGCCATTTTTAAAAACAGATGACGCGTGAAGTTTTATAGTCGCTCATCTGAGAAACATTAGATAAAATTAAGTAACAAAGCGTTACATTTTGCGTTGAGGACAAATAAATCTCTGCCGGGAACCTGTTACAGAAAAGAGCGCGGACAGCCGTGAATCCAGACGACAGTATGCTGAGGATCTGAGGAGGCGCCTTTCTGATAATTATGCAGACAAGGTGTGGCGCGAGCCCGGCTTCAAAGACGACGTTTTCATTATTATAATAAAGGACAGGCTTCGCTTACCTTGCCTTCAGCCGCGTTGAGGCGTAACAGATGAACGGTTGGTTTCATCTGTTTTCATGCTGATTTTTACTTACCTGCGGCGCGCATCAGGGCAATGCCATAATACGGGTTACATTAAGAGGGACATCCTGTATAATGGGGCCAACAGGAAAATATAAACCATTGATTTTTAAGGTTAAATTCCTAATCCATCCGACGCCTGGGAAGGCGACAATGAGGTAGCTCCATGAGCGAAAAGTTACAAAAAGTCTTAGCGCGTGCCGGTCATGGCTCGCGTCGTGAAATTGAAGCGATGATTGCTGCCGGGCGCGTGAGCGTTGACGGCAAGCTGGCCACTCTCGGCGATCGTATCGAAAACAGCAAAGCCCTGAAGATCCGTATTGACGGTCATCTGGTGTCGATTGCTGAATCAGCAACAGAAGTCTGCCGTGTTCTCGCCTATTACAAACCTGAAGGTGAACTTTGTACCCGCAGCGATCCGGAAGGGCGCCCTACAGTCTTTGACCGACTGCCGCGCCTGCGCGGTTCGCGCTGGATCGCCGTGGGCCGCCTTGACGTCAATACCTGTGGATTGATGCTGTTCACAACGGATGGTGAACTGGCTAACCGCCTGATGCACCCCAGCCGTGAAGTTGAACGTGAATATGCGGTGCGCGTGTTTGGTCAGGTTGATGACGACAAAATTCGTCAGCTCAGTAAAGGTGTGCAGCTTGAAGATGGCCCCGCGGCATTTAAAACACTGCGCTTTGCCGGGGGGGAAGGGATTAACCAGTGGTATAACGTAACCCTGACCGAAGGACGCAACCGGGAGGTTCGTCGTTTGTGGGAAGCGGTGGGCGTTCAGGTGAGTCGACTGATGCGTGTTCGCTATGGCGATATCACGTTGCCAAAAGGCGTACCACGCGGTGGCTGGATGGAGCTTGATCTCCCTGCTGTTAACTATCTGCGCAATATGGTGGGAATGGACGATGAGACCGTCACCAAGCTGGCTGTCGAAAAAGATCGCCGCCGCACCAAAGCCAACCAGATCCGTCGTGCCGTTAAACGCCACAGCCAGACCAGTGGCAGACCTGCGCGTCGTAATCCGGGCAGCAAACGCAACGCGACCTGATATCAGGCTGAGCTGAAGCGCCGGATTAATAAAAAAGCCGCAACGTGATCGTTGCGGCTTTTTGCTGTCAGGGAGAGGTGATCTGAGCCGGTTTAGAGGTGGAACAGTGGAAACGCGCCGGTAATTAATCCCCCGGCCATTAGCACCAGACTGATTAAAATGCCCCACTTAATGGCAAAACGCTGGTGGTCACCAATATCGACTTTCGCCAGACCGACCAGGAGATAAACCGATGGAACCAGCGGGCTGAGCAGGTGGAAAGGCTGACCCACAATCGAAGCGCGGGCAATTTCCTCAGCAGAAATCCCATAGCTGGCCGCCGTTTGGGCAATGACCGGCAGGATGCCAAAGTAGAAGGCATCGTTGGACATAAAAAAGGTAAAAGGCAGGCTGATTAATGCGGTAAATACCGCGAGATAGGGGCCAAAGCTGTGGGGGATAAACGCCAACAGGCTCTTCGCCATGGCATCCACCATGCCGGTTCCGGAAAGGATGCCGGTAAAAATACCTGCGGCAAAAATCAGGGCTGTTACGGCGAGCACATTACTGGCATGGGAACCAATACGCGCCTTTTGCTCTTCCAGCGTAGGGTAATTCAGCATTACCGCAATCGCGAAGGCCAGCATAAACAGAATCTGGATAGGCATCGCGCCAATAACCAACAAAACCAGCAGCACCGTGGTAAGAATAAAGTTTGGCCAGAACATTTTGGGTCGACGATTCGCCGCGCACTCTTCCGCATCGCCCAGGCCCAGCTCAATATTATCCAGATGGTGATCGTTGATGCTCATGACCCCCAGGCGCTTACGTTCCTGCAGGCCAAACAGAAACGCCAGGCCGACAAGGGCCACGCAGGCGATAAAAATGGCCGGCAGCATGGGAATAAAAATGTCCAGCGCGTCAATGCGCAATGCCGCCGCCGCACGGGCCGTCGGGCCGCCCCAGGGAGAAAGGTTCATGATACCGCTTGCAAGGTTAACCAGACAGGTCATTGCCAGCACGTTCATACCCAGCTTGCGGTAAAGAGGAAGAAACGCGGCAATCGCGATCATGTAAGTCGTTGAGCTGTCACCATCCAGTGAGACCAGCAACGTTAACACGGCCGTTCCGACGAGAACCTTAAGCGGATCGCCACGTACGATTTTCAAAATAAACCGCACCAGGGGGTCAAACAGACCCGCATCGATCATCAGGCCGAAGTAGAGGATAGAGAAGGTGAGCATCACGCCCGTTGGAGCCAGCGTTTTCACACCATCGAGCATCATGGCACCCAGACCCTGGTAAAATCCCCCTATCAGGGCGAACAGTGTGGGAATAAGAATTAGCGCTATCAGCGCTGACATGCGTTTGGTCATGATTAAATACATGAAACAAACAACCATCGTAAAACCCAGTATGGTCAGCAAAATAACAGCCCTCTTATTGGCAAAAAGTTATTCAATTGTGAGTAAGTAAGGTAATAATTTATGGAATTACTTAGCGTGTTAATAGTTAACCTGTTGTTTTGATTAACCATGCACATAGAGATGATATTAAAGCTAAATTATTTTTATCATTTCTTTAACATAAAAGGGTGATCCCGATCGGTTTCCGGCCCGACTGGCCCGGCACAATGTGACTGTGATCAATGAATGCTGGCGCGGGAAAGGGTTAATTTCAGGCATCATTAACTGGAAAGGGCGCGTAAAACCTAAGCGAAAAAATGACATTGATCGCCAGTTGAATGGGGTAAGGCCGTGAGCAGCCTGCCCAAATTGCCCCGACAACCTTAACGCGACACAGGGAAGGGCGCGTGGTGGGTCATCTCGCGTTTGAGCAAGGGATGGGGATGACAGCTAGAGCAAAGTGATAACAGATTGATAATTTGATTAAGACAAAAAAGAGGCGGGTCAGACGGTTTCACGCCTGACCTTTATGGCATTGTGTTAATTAACGCTACCAGTCTATGCCCTGTTGGGCCTGGATACCGGCGTCAAAAGCGTGCCTGACGGGGCGCATTTCCGTTACCGTATCGGCCATATCCAGCAGCGTGCGATGGCAGCCCCGGCCAGTAACGATAACGCTCTGATGCACCGGTCGCTGTTTCAGGGCCGTTACCACCGCCTCAAGCGGAAGATAATCCATGCTGACCATATAGGTGATTTCATCAAGTATCACCAGGTCCAGCCGGGGATCGGCCAGCATGCGCTGAGCATGTTGCCACACGGCAAGGCAGGCATCGGTATCGGTCTGGCGATTCTGCGTTTCCCAGGTGAAGCCGGTAGCCATCACCTGAAACTCCACGCCATGCTGTTCCAGCAGATTGCGCTCGCCGTTTGGCCACTCGCCTTTGATAAACTGAATGGCTGCGGCACGCTTACCATGCCCGCAGGCGCGGAGCGCGGTGCCAAACGCCGCCGTGGTCTTACCTTTGCCATTGCCGGTAAACACCATCAGGATGCCCCTGACTTCACTGGCTGCGGCAATGCGGGCATCGACGTGTTCTTTCAAACGCTGCTGTCGCTGTTGGTGGCGTTCATCCGTCATTACTCGGCCGCTCCGGGTTTTCTGCCAGGCTGGGCATCAAAGCTGATACCGGTTTTGCGACGACTGTCGTCGCCCATCAAATACAGGTAGAGCGGCATGATATCGGCGGGGGTTTTAAGTTTGCTGGCATCTTCCTGCGGAAACGCACTGGCACGCATTTTAGTCCGCGTACCGCCGGGATTGATACAGTTGACCCGCAACCCATGATTTTTATACTCATCTGCCAGCACCTGCATCATGCCTTCGGTGGCAAATTTCGATACCGCATAGGCTCCCCAGCCTGCCCGGCCGGTGCGGCCTACGCTAGACGTGGTGAAGACCAGCGAGCCGCTATCTGATTTTAACAACAGCGGCAGCAGGGCCTGGGTGAGGAAGAAAGTCGCATCAACGTTAATCTTCATCACCTGTTGCCACACCAGGGGATCAAGCTCGGCCAGCGGCATGATGTCACCCAGAATACTGGCATTATGTAAGACGCCATCCAGATGTGAAAACCGCTGTGCCAGTTGCCCGGCCAGCTGGTGGCAATGCGCCGGCGTGGCCTCAGACAGATCAAATACGACCGAGTGTGCCGGACATTTGTTTAACTGATTAATCGCCTCTTCTGTCTGCTGCAGCTTTTCGGCGCTGCGCCCCAGTAAGATGACTTCCGCACCAAAGCGGGCATAGGTTAACGCGGCTTCCCGTCCAATGCCGTCAGAGGCACCGGTCACGAGAATCAGGCGATTCGCAAGTAAATCATTTTTGGGTTGGTAATGCATGTTGGGAGCCTCCCGCAACGTGAGGGTTTCACGCTTTATGCCTCAATTCAGGGCATGACGCAATTAGCAACAGGTACATTCTGTGCCAGGTGCTGGCATTTCAGGCGACGAGCCAAAATAAACCAGTTAAACTAACCCTTTGTCAGTAATCCTCTGTTTAATAAGGCGACACGATGGAACTTCTTTTGAATTATGGACTGTTTTTAGCAAAAGCGGTGACGGTGGTGATTGCCATTGCAGCGATCGTCATGATCGTTGTGAACGCCGCACAGCGCAAACGTCACCAGGGTGGGCAACTCCGTTTAACCCACCTCGGTGATGACTACAGCAAAATGAAAGAGGATCTGCAGCTTGAGAAAATGAAACCTCAGGCACAAAAGCTGTGGTTAAAAAATAATAAGAAAGCCGAGAAACAAAAGGCTAAAGCAGAGAAACGCGCAGTGAAGCAGGGCAGCCTTGAGACCGCCAGGCCGACGCTTTATGTGCTCGACTTTAACGGCAGCATAGATGCCAGCGAAGTGAAATCATTGCGTGAAGAAGTCTCTGCCGTACTGGCAGTGGCCCAGCCCGGTGACGAAGTCCTGCTGCGGTTGGAAAGCCCGGGTGGCATGGTGCACGGCTATGGTCTCGCCGCCTCTCAGTTGCAACGCCTGCGTGACGCCGGATTAACACTTACGGCTGCCGTTGACAAGGTCGCGGCCAGCGGCGGTTACATGATGGCCTGTGTTGCCAGCCAGATCGTGGCGGCACCCTTTGCGGTCATAGGTTCAATTGGCGTTGTCGCGCAAATTCCTAACTTCAATCGCCTGCTCAAGCGCAACGATATCGATGTTGAACTACACACGGCGGGCCAGTACAAACGCACCCTGACACTGTTTGGTGAAAACACGGAGGAAGGGCGTGAGAAATTCCAGCAGGATCTGAATGAAACACATCTGTTGTTTAAGCAGTTCGTTCACGAAATGCGCCCGTCACTGGACATCGACCGTGTCGCCACCGGTGAGCACTGGTACGGACGCCAGGCCCTGACGTTAGGCCTGATCGATCGTATTTCAACCAGTGACGATCTGATTATTCAGCACATGGATAAATTTACCGTGCTGGGCGTGAACTACGTGCGTCGCCGTTCAAGAATCGATCGCCTGACCCACAGTTCAGGACAGGTATTTGAACGCCTGCTGCTAAAGTGGTGGCAACGCGGTGATAAACCGATGTTATGAGTACAAACCCGGCTTCGGCCGGGTTTGTTGTTATTGCAGGTGGTAGCGGGGAGACAGCTCAACCGCCAGGTGTTTAAAGAGATTGAAGACCGCGGTGGTTTTTGCCGTTGGCAACCCTTCTTCATCCAAAAAAAGCGGGCCACGGAAGACCAGCACATCACCCTGCTGACTGACCGCCTCCACCGAGACACCGGCTAAATAATCATCATGTTGCCTGAGCAGAGCATTGGCAATCTCCAGTAGTGCCTGGGGCGAAATACCCTGAGTCGGGTTGTGCATGTGTCGGCTCCTTTTTGACAGTCTGACAATTCTTTCTATATTACTTGCGTATCGCATCGTTCGACAAACGGCTGCAGGGGTAAAAAGGGGCTTTACTCACAACAGATGCTAATTAAGTTGCGTAACAGATTTTATCAGGTACAGTGTGGGCGTTTCAGATTCCAGGGATATTGCACCGGGAAGTGCGATTAAGTCAGGCAGAAAAAGCGATTTTTATCATAAAGTTGCATTGGACTGTAATCACTGACCAGAGATTGAGCCCCTCGTCCTGAAATAAAAAACAGGCGTAGCAATATTGAACCCCGTGGGTTTTTGGGCATCCAATCCTCTCCCGTAGAGCAGGACGTATTCATTAGGTAAAGGTAAATATGGGTAAAGCACTCGTTATTGTTGAGTCCCCGGCAAAGGCCAAAACAATCAATAAATACCTGGGCAGTGGCTACGTGGTGAAATCCAGCGTGGGCCATATCCGGGATCTGCCGACCAGTGGTTCAACCGCCAAAAAAAGTGCTGAAACCTCGACAGATAAAAAAGTCAAAAAAGTAAAGAAGGACGAGAAGGCCGCGCTGGTCAGCCGTATGGGCGTTGATCCCTATCATGGCTGGGAAGCGGACTACCAAATCCTGCCAAATAAAGAGAAGGTGGTCGCTGAACTCAAAGCCTTGGCTGAAAACGCTGACCACATTTATCTCGCAACCGACCTTGACCGCGAAGGGGAAGCCATTGCCTGGCACCTGCGGGAAGTCATCGGCGGCGACGACAAACGCTTTAGCCGCGTGGTGTTTAACGAAATCACCAAAAATGCGATCCGTCAGGCGTTTGATACGCCGGGCGAACTGAATATTGACCGCGTTAATGCGCAACAGGCACGCCGCTTTATGGACCGTGTTGTGGGCTACATGGTTTCGCCGCTGTTGTGGAAAAAAGTCGCGCGGGGATTATCCGCGGGCCGCGTACAGTCGGTTGCCGTGCGGTTAGTGGTTGAGCGTGAGCGCGAGATCAAAGCGTTTGTTCCTGAAGAGTATTGGGAACTCAGCGCTAACCTGACCACGCCTAAGGGCGATGACCTGGCGATGGACGTGACTCACGCGGGTGATAAACCTTTCCGTCCGGTCAATCACGAACAGACGCATGCCGCCCTGGCGCTGCTTGAAAAAGCCCGCTTTGCCGTTACCGATCGCGAAGATAAGCCAACCAGCAGTAAACCCGGTGCGCCATTTATTACGTCTACGCTGCAGCAGGCCGCGAGTACCCGCCTGGGCTTTGGCGTCAAAAAAACCATGATGATGGCACAGCGACTTTATGAAGCGGGTCATATCACCTATATGCGTACCGACTCGACCAATCTGAGTCAGGACGCGGTTTCCATGGTGCGCGGCTATATCGAAGGGAATTTCGGTAAAAAGTATCTGCCAGACAACGCCAATACCTTTGCCAGCAAAGAGAATTCACAGGAAGCGCACGAAGCGATTCGTCCTTCTGACGTGGATGTGGTGGCTGAGCAGCTCAAAGATATGGAAGCGGATGCACAAAAGCTGTATCAGCTCATCTGGCGTCAGTTTGTTGCCTGCCAGATGACACCTGCTCAGTATGATTCAACCACGCTGACGGTAACAGCGGGGGATTACAAACTGAAGGCCAAAGGGCGCACGCTGCGTTTTGACGGCTGGACTAAGGTCATGCCCGCCCTGCGCAAGAACGATGAAGATCGCACCTTGCCGCCGGTGAACGTGGGTGACGAACTGAGCCTGCAGGCATTGCTGCCAAGCCAGCACTTTACCAAGCCACCGGCTCGCTTCAGCGAAGCCTCGCTGGTGCGCGAACTGGAAAAACGTGGAATTGGCCGGCCTTCGACCTATGCCGCTATTATTTCCACCATTCAGGACCGGGGCTATGTCCGGGTTGAGAATCGCCGATTTTATGCCGAGAAAATGGGTGAAATCGTCACCGATCGCCTGGAAGAAAATTTCCGCGAACTGATGAATTACGATTTCACCGCGCATATGGAAAGCAGCCTCGACCAGGTTGCCAACAATCAGGCGGAGTGGAAAGCGGTGCTTGATCGCTTCTTCTCAGACTTCAGCCAGCAGCTGGAACAAGCGGAGAAAGATCCTGAAGAAGGCGGCATGCAGCCAAACCAGATGGTGTTAACCACCATTGACTGCCCCACCTGCGGCCGCAAAATGGGCATTCGCACGGCCAGTACCGGCGTTTTCCTGGGATGTTCAGGTTACGCACTGCCGCCGAAAGAGCGCTGCAAGCAAACCATTAACCTGATTCCAGAAAATGAAGTGCTGAATATTCTGGAAGGGGACGATGCGGAAACCAATGCGTTACGCGCACGTCGTCGTTGCCAGAAGTGCGGCACGGCAATGGACAGCTACCTGATTGATAACGGACGCAAACTGCACGTGTGTGGTAACAACCCTGAATGCGATGGCTATGAAATCGAAGAGGGCGAGTTCCGAATCAAAGGTTACGACGGTCCGGTGGTTGAGTGCGAAAAGTGCGGGTCTGAAATGCACCTGAAGATGGGGCGTTTCGGTAAGTACATGGCCTGTACCAACGATGACTGCAAGAATACACGTAAAATTTTGCGTAATGGCGATGTGGCACCACCGAAAGAAGATCCGGTGCCGCTGCCAGAACTGCCGTGTGAAAAGTCAGATGCCTACTTTGTGCTGCGCGACGGTGCGGCGGGTGTGTTCCTGGCCGCTAACACCTTTCCAAAGTCACGTGAAACCCGTGCACCGCTGGTGGAGGAACTGCAACGTTTCCACGATCGCCTGCCTGAGAAGTTGAAATACCTGGCCGAAGCGCCAGCAACCGATCCGGAAGGCAATAAAACGTTGGTGCGCTTTAGCCGTAAAACGAAACAACAGTACGTTGCCTCTGAAAAAGAGGGTAAAGCGACGGGCTGGTCAGCGTTTTACATTGACGGCAAGTGGCAGGAAGCGAAAAAGTAATCCTCAGAGGCCAGCACACGCTGGCCTTTTTTCTCGCCTTATATCAATCCGTTCTACATTGTTTCTTAAAATGCTATAGTGGTTATAGCATTTCCGAACCCTTCTTGCTGCTCAGCACTCCTCCACCGGCCGGGGCGACAGTACGTCATCCGGGGATGCGACTCTGTAACCGACCAGGATAAAAAAAGATATGAAATTACAGCAGTTGCGCTATATCGTAGAAGTCGTGAACCACAATCTTAATGTCTCTTCGACAGCGGAAGGTCTTTATACCTCGCAGCCTGGCATAAGCAAACAGGTGCGTATGTTAGAAGACGAACTGGGCGTGCAGATTTTTGCCCGCAGCGGTAAACATCTCACCCAGGTGACGCCGGCCGGTGAAGAAATCATTCGTATTGCCCGCGAAGTCCTCTCTAAAGTCGACGCAATCAAGTCTGTCGCCGGTGAACATACTTGGCCAGATAAGGGCTCCCTGTATGTGGCGACTACCCATACTCAGGCTCGCTATGCCCTCCCGGGCGTGATCAAAGGATTTATCGAGCGCTATCCCCGTGTTTCACTGCATATGCATCAGGGCTCCCCAACGCAGATTGCCGAGGCGGTCTCCAAGGGAAATGCGGATTTTGCCATTGCTACGGAAGCGCTGCATCTGTACGACGACCTGATCATGCTGCCGTGCTATCACTGGAACCGCGCCATCGTTGTCACGCCCGATCATCCTCTGGCAGCTAAAGCGCAGGTAACGATTGAGGAGCTGGCCGATTTTCCGCTGGTCACTTATACCTTTGGTTTCACCGGTCGCTCGGAGCTGGATACCGCGTTTATGCGGGCGGGATTAACGCCGCGTATCGTTTTTACCGCGACGGATGCGGACGTTATCAAAACCTATGTCCGACTGGGGTTAGGGGTTGGCGTTATCGCCAGCATGGCCGTCGATCCCGTTGCCGATCCAGACCTGGTCAGAATCGAAGCCTCTGAAATTTTCACCAACAGCACGACCAAGATTGGCTTTCGTCGCAGCACCTTCCTGCGTAGCTACATGTATGACTTTATCCAGCGCTTTGCGCCTCATCTGACGCGAGATGTCGTTGATACGGCTGTCGCACTACGCTCAAACGAAGATATTGAAGCCATGTTTAAAGATATCAAACTGCCGTTTAAGTAACAGAGATGTCCAATCCCTTAGTCTCAGGCTGCCTTGTGCAGCCTTTTTTTTGTTTGAATGTTAGCGCCATGCTTAGGTTGATAAGTTTTATTATTTTTTTGTTAATGCTGCGTCGATCACATGTTTAATGTTTGCTGTATCTTAAATGCGAAACACAACACATTTTTGACGCGATATCTTTGCGGGCTGCCAGGATAATTCCCATACTCCAGTTAAGCCTTGATGGAGAAGCGTTAATTAGGGGGTGATTAAAAGACGGGTTTAGTAATGACTGGATCTAAAGTTAAATTAACTCAAATTTTTGTCACTGCCGTTTACGTTTATTTGGAATAAGTCATTAATCATCACTTAAGTAATTTTTACCATTTTGATAAATTGCGTTAATCGTTTTGTGCAATAAAAATTACTGGATTTTTGGCCTTAACGGGTTTAGGATTCGTCCTAAATCTTAATCGATGTTATCAATCGTTTTGTTGAGAGTGATTATCAAAAACTATGACTACGAGACTGACTGTAGACCCGGGTTTCCCGGCTAAAAGCACCAAGGTTAAGCGCTCCGGTAACACTCGTCGCAACGCCTGGTTAACTGTATTTGCTGCCTCAGCGCTGTTTTGGGTTGTTGTAGCGTTAATGATTTGGCGCATCTGGGGTTAAGCCATGTGGGCAAACGCACTCTGCCATAAGCACACAATGACCACTCGTCAGCATCGCCTCTCTGGCTACAAAGCTAAAGAGCCGGTTGCAAAGGCGGAAAAAGTGTCTATCCCGGAAAGCTGGGATCTCAACGAACATCAACGCAATTTCATCGAGTCGTTTCTGGACCCGAAAGTAAAATAATTAATTATCGTTCTTTTCTTTTCGACACATCTTCTGTCATTCGGCTGCTTAAAAAAGCCTTTCACACGTAGCATAAAAGATGTCATCCGTTAAAACGGTTGGTAGTGCGGCTTTCTATTGCCCATTCGGCGCAGGAGTGATCTTATGAATATGATTAAAATGACCTGGTTCAGTGCCTATGCTTTCTCTTTTAGCGTGTGGATGGCAGCACTTTGGGCAGCCTTGTAATATATCGTTTCCTGTTAATAAATAATGCCTCGTAATTTTACGGGGCATTTTTGTTTGCGTCAGATTGTAGCAATTGGTGTTGTAATCAAAACGTTAACAGAAAAGTGGTCTATCTTTAAGCTAAACCTTGTTGTCTCTGAGGTTTAAAGACCATGATTATTAAGGAGGAGCTATGTCGTCAACCCTACGCGAGCAGAGTCAGGAAACACTGCAGGTAGATAATCAAAACTATCACATCTTCAGTCTACCTCGCGCATCACAACATCTCGGCAACATTGATCGTTTGCCTAAATCCATGAAAGTTCTGCTGGAAAACCTGCTGCGCTGGCAGGACGGTGATTCAGTCACGGAAGAGGATATCCAGGCACTGGTCGACTGGCAGAAAACGGCCCATGGCGATCGGGAAATTGCCTATCGCCCTGCGCGTGTATTAATGCAGGACTTCACTGGCGTGCCTGCCGTGGTGGATTTGGCCGCCATGCGTGAGGCGGTGAGTCGTCTTGGCGGCGACGTCGCCAAAGTGAATCCTCTGTCGCCGGTCGATCTGGTTATCGACCACTCTGTCACGGTTGACCATTTCGGTGACGATAACGCATTTGAAGAAAACGTGCGGCTGGAAATGGAGCGCAACCATGAACGCTACGTTTTTCTGCGCTGGGGCCAAAAGGCTTTTGATCAGTTTCGGGTGGTACCGCCAGGCACAGGTATCTGTCATCAGGTGAACCTGGAATACCTGGGCAAAGCGATCTGGCAGCAGAACATTAACGGTGAACGTTACGCCTGGCCTGATACGTTAGTCGGAACCGATTCTCATACCACCATGATCAATGCCCTGGGTGTACTCGGCTGGGGCGTGGGCGGGATTGAGGCAGAGGCCGCCATGCTTGGCCAGCCGGTTTCTATGCTGATCCCCGACGTCGTGGGTTTCAAGCTAACCGGGAAACTGCGTGCGGGCATCACCGCAACCGACCTTGTACTTACCGTCACGCAAATGCTGCGTAAGCATGGCGTTGTCGGGAAGTTTGTCGAGTTCTATGGTGATGGCCTGGCTGATCTGCCGCTGGCCGACCGTGCCACCATTGCTAATATGGCACCGGAATATGGCGCAACCTGCGGATTTTTCCCGGTTGATGAAGTCACACTCAGCTATATGACGCTAACCGGACGCGATGCCGAGCAGGTGGCACTGGTGGAACACTATGCTAAGCGACAGGGCCTGTGGCGTAATGCCGGCGATGAACCAATTTTCACCAGTAGCCTTGCGCTCGATATGAATGATGTCGAGTCGAGCCTGGCCGGACCGAAACGTCCGCAGGATCGCGTCTCGCTGGGTGATGTGCCCGCCGCTTTCGATGCCAGCAATGAGCTGGAAGTGAACCATGCACAGAAACCGCATAAGCAGGTCGACTATACCGACAGCGAGACCGGCCTGAGCCACACGCTGACCGATGGCGCGGTCGCGATTGCGGCGATTACCTCCTGTACCAACACCTCTAACCCCAGCGTGCTGATGGCCGCAGGGTTACTGGCGAAAAAAGCGGTTGAGCGGGGATTAAAACGCCAGCCGTGGGTCAAAGCGTCGCTGGCTCCGGGTTCTAAAGTGGTTTCCGACTATCTCGCGGTCGCGCAGCTGACACCTCATCTCGATAAACTGGGTTTTAACCTTGTGGGCTACGGTTGTACAACCTGTATCGGTAACTCGGGTCCGCTGCCGGATGAGATTGAATCGGCCATCAAAGAAGGGGATTTAACGGTAGGGGCCGTCCTGTCCGGTAACCGCAACTTCGAGGGCCGTATTCATCCGCTGATTAAAACCAACTGGCTGGCATCGCCACCGCTGGTCGTCGCCTATGCGCTGGCAGGTAATATGAAAATCAACCTGCAAACCGACCCGCTCGGTCACGATCATCAGGGCAAGCCGGTATTTCTGAAAGACATCTGGCCTTCACCTGAAGAGATTGCGACCGCCGTCCAGCAGGTCACCAGCGATATGTATCACAAAGAGTACGCTGAGGTATTTAACGGCACGCCAGAGTGGCAGGCCATTAAGGTAAGTGAAGCGGCTACCTACGACTGGGATGAAGGATCAACCTACATTCGCCTGTCGCCCTTCTTTGACGACATGGAAAAAGAACCTAAGCCGGTTCAGGATATTCATGGCGCGCGCCTGCTGGCGATTCTTGGCGATTCGGTCACCACTGACCACATCTCGCCAGCCGGTAGCATCAAAGCGGAAAGTCCGGCCGGTCGCTATCTGCTGTCCCACGGCGTGGAGCGGAATGATTTTAACTCCTACGGTTCACGGCGCGGCAACCACGAAGTGATGATGCGCGGGACCTTTGCGAATATCCGTATTCGAAATGAAATGGTGCCCGGCGTGGAAGGGGGTTACACCAAACACTACCCCAGCGGTGAGCAGTTGGCCATTTATGACGCGGCGATGAAATATCAGGCTGACGGCATTCCCCTGGCGGTGATTGCGGGTAAAGAGTACGGTTCAGGATCGAGCCGTGACTGGGCGGCGAAAGGGCCGCGTTTGCAAGGCGTCCGCGTGGTAATTGCGGAATCCTTCGAACGTATTCACCGTTCCAACCTGATTGGTATGGGGATTTTGCCGCTGGAGTTCCCTCAGGGCGTGACGCGTAAAACGTTAGGTCTGAAAGGGGATGAGGCGATAGATGTGGAAAACCTGGCACAGCTTAAACCCGGATGCACCGTTTCTGTCACGCTAACGCGCGCAGATGGCAGTCAGGAGAAGCTGGATACGCGTTGCCGTATTGATACCGGTAATGAACTGACCTATTACCGAAACGACGGTATTCTGCACTACGTAATTCGTAACATGCTGAACTGATAAATCAGCCGGGGAAACCCGGCTGTTTCATTCAGGACTTCGGCAGAAGATGACCCATTTTTTCTGCCTTGGTATCAAGATAGTGCGCATTCTCAGGATTGCGCCCGACAACCAACGGCACCCGCTCAACAATATTGATCCCGGCTTCACCCAGAATTTCCACTTTCCGCGGATTGTTAGTGAGCAGCCGAACTTCATTTACGCCCAGTAACTTAAACATATCGGCACACAGCGTGAAGTCACGTTCGTCAGCGGCAAAGCCCAACTGATGATTGGCTTCAACGGTGTCGTAGCCTTTATCCTGCAACGCATAGGCACGAATTTTATTCAGCAGGCCGATGTTACGACCTTCCTGGCGGTGATAGAGCAGTACACCGCGGCCTTCTTCAGCAATGGCATTCAGGGCCGCTTCAAGTTGGAAGCCGCAGTCGCAACGCAGGCTGAACAGCGCATCGCCAGTCAGACACTCGGAATGAACACGAGCCAGGACTGGTTGATTATCGTTAATATCGCCAAAGACCAGGGCAACATGGTCATGACCGGTTGCCAGTTCTTCAAAACCTACCATCAGGAAATCTCCCCATGGCGTGGGCAGTTTGGCTTCTGCCACCCGTTTAAGCTGCATGTGACTCTCCAGAACCCTCAAAGGATGCACTATCATCATAATAGTGCACAGGCCGATGCGGCCCGACAAACGTGGAATATTGTGCCACAACCGCGAGGCAGGCTGTTAATCTGTGTAAACGATTGTTGTGATAAAGCACGATTATCTAATCTTAAAAGGTTATGTTATTCTTTTTTAAGCTAAAGTTATGCTTTCGCAACAGGTTTTTACCGGGGAAAAGGAAAAGGGATGATTAAAATCTTTCAACGGACGCTGGCGGGAATGCTGCTGCTGCTTATTATGCCGGTTGCAGTATGGTTGTCCGGTTGGCAATGGCAGCCTGGCGAAAGTAATACCTTTCTTAAGGTCTTGTTCTGGATGACCGAAACGGTCACACGGCCGTGGGGAATGCTGACCAGCCTGATTTTTAGCGCGTGGGTGCTGTGGTGCCTGCGTTTCAGGCTCAAACCGGCGCTGCTGCTCCTGGTGATCATGAATGCCACCATTCTGGCCGGTCAATACACAAAATCCTTTATCAAAGAGCAGGTGCAGGAACCCCGGCCCTATGTCGTCTGGCTGGAGAAAACCCACGGGCTGGACGACAAGACCTTTTACCAACTGAATCGTGAGCAACGTGGCCAGCGCGTCACGGCGCTGATTGCGGATGAATCCCATATTCCGGGCTGGTTGAAAAAGCACTGGGCCTTTGAAACAGGGTTTGCCTTCCCGTCCGGACACACGATGTTTGCCGCCAGTTGGGCCTTACTGGTCATCGGTTTACTTTGGCCACGCCGGCATTACAAAACGATTGTGCTTGTCGGACTCTGGGCGACAGGCGTCATGGGCAGTCGCCTGCTGCTGGGCATGCACTGGCCGCGCGATCTGGCCGTGGCAACATTCATTTCCTGGGTGTTTGTCGTGGTGGCAACCTGGCTCGCTCAACGCTTCTGTGGGCCGCTCAGCCTGCCACCGGAAGAGAAGCAGGAGGTGGCTGAACGGGAACAAGGATTGTAATTGCGCCGTTCAGCACCATATCTTTATCTTGAAACTGAGCAAAAGCTCTTCGTCTGATGCGGCCGGGAGCAGTATTTTTGCCGTAATTTTGGCATAATTCTATTCGACAACCTCACAACGGGATGCACTGTGAAATATTTGCTGATTTTTTTAGTGGTTTTGGTCATTTTTATCATTTCCGTGACCCTTGGCGCGCACAACGACCAGGTTATCACCTTTAACTATCTGCTGGCGCAGGGTGAATTCCGTATCTCTACGTTACTGGCGACGCTTTTCGGCGTCGGTTTTTTGCTGGGATGGGTTATCTGCGGACTCTTCTGGTTACGCCTTCGGGTCTCTCTGGCCAATGCACAACGTAAAGTTAAGCGCCTGCAGACACAGATTGATCAGAGCACGCCAGCGCCTGTCGGTAAACCGCTACCGCCGGCCGCGCAGGAATAAGTCTCCATGTTAGAGCTGCTGTTTCTGTTACTTCCTGTCGCCGCTGCCTATGGTTGGTACATGGGCCGCCGAAGCGCGCAGCAGGATAAGCAACAGGAATCAAACCGCCTGTCTCGTGACTACGTCGCAGGGGTAAACTTTTTACTCTCCAACCAGCAGGATAAAGCGGTCGATCTGTTTCTTGACATGCTCAAGGAAGACAGCGGCACGGTTGAAGCGCACCTGACCCTTGGCAACCTGTTCCGTTCGCGCGGTGAGGTTGACCGCGCCATTCGAATTCATCAGTCTTTAATGGAAAGCGCGTCGCTAAGCTACGAACAACGCTTGCTGGCCATCCAGCAACTGGGGCGTGACTATATGGCAGCAGGTCTTTATGACCGCGCCGAAGACATGTTCAAACAGCTGACGGATGAGACAGATTTCAGGATCGGTGCACTGCAACAGCTGTTGCTTATTCATCAGGCAACCAGCGACTGGGTTCAGGCTATCGAGGTGGCTGAGCGGCTGGTGAAACTGGGCAAAGACAAGCAGAAGGGTGAGATTGCCCATTTTTATTGCGAACTCGCGCTGCAGGCCATGAGCAGCGACGATCTCGACAGGGCGATGACCCTGTTGAAAAAGGGGGAGTCAGCCGATCGTCAGAGCGCACGCGTCTCGATTATGATGGGGCGCATCCTGATGGAGAAAGGGGAGCACGCCAAAGCTATCGAGCATCTGCAGCGTGTTCTGGATCAGGATAAAGAGCTGGTCAGTGAAACGCTGCCGATGTTGGAAACCTGTTTTCAGCGTCTTAATCAGCCCGACGCCTGGGCCGCATTTCTTAAACGCTGTGTGGAAGAGAACACCGGCGCCGCGGCGGAACTGTATCTTTCCGCGATTCTGGAGCAGGAGCAGGGCGCGGAAGCGGCGCAAAACTACATCAATAACCAGTTACAGCGTCACCCCAACATGCGCGTATTCCATCGTCTGATGGAGTTTCACCTGCATGAAGCGGAGGATGGTCGTGCTAAAGAGAGCCTGATGGTGCTGCGCGATCTGGTCGGCGAGCAAATCCGCACGAAACCACGTTATCGCTGCCAGAAATGCGGCTTTACGGCTCATGCGCTCTACTGGCACTGTCCGTCATGCCGGACCTGGTCATCAGTCAAACCGATTCGCGGACTGGATGGGCAATAACCTGTTGGTTATTGTCTTCGGTTTTAAATGCTTTTTAGTTACAACATACTAAAATTGTTAATTGCAGAAATTGCCTGACCTCCGTGCGTTTATCGCCTGGCAGCGCAACAGGGATTGTGATGCGAAAAGCGGGCAGGTAGAATGCGTGCCGTTTGTCTAACGCGCCAGCAGGTGCCTACCGCAGAGGAAATAGCATGGCCTTATCCCAGACTTCACCGGTGTTAGTGGCGCTTGATTACCACGATATGAACAGCGCACTGCATTTTGTCGATCAGATAGAGCCGGGCAGCTGCCGCCTGAAAGTGGGCAAAGAAATGTTCACATTGTTCGGCCCACAGCTGGTAAAAACCCTGCAACAGCGTGGATTTGAGATCTTTCTCGACCTGAAATTTCACGATATCCCCAATACCACCGCCCGTGCGGTCGCTGCTGCCGCCGATCTTGGCGTCTGGATGGTGAACGTTCATGCGAGCGGCGGGGCACGCATGATGAATGCCGCCCGTGAAGCGCTTCTTCCCTATGGTGAGCAGGCGCCGTTACTGATTGCCGTCACCGTGCTGACCAGCATGGATGCCGAAGACTTACTGGGCCTGGGCATAGCGCTGTCTCCCGCAGAGCAGGCTGAACGCCTGGCAAAACTCACGCGCGAATGCGGTCTTGATGGGGTTGTCTGCTCCGCACATGAAGCCGCGCGGTTCAAACAGGCGATCGGCCATGATTTTAAGCTGGTTACTCCCGGCATTAGGCCTCAGGGAAGCGACGCGGGCGATCAGCGCCGCGTTATGACGCCACAGCAGGCCCGCCTTGCTGGCGTCGATTATATGGTAATAGGACGTCCCATTACGCAGTCAGCGGACCCCGCAGCGACGCTTAAGGCGCTGTTGCAGGATTTGGAGAGCGTAAAATGAGTCGCGATAATCCCTTGGTATATTCAACCGACGCTGGCCGTATCACTCAGCCCGAACAAAAGGCGGAACGGCCCAAAGGCGACGGCATTGTTCGCATTCAGCGCCAGACCAGCGGACGCAAAGGCAAAGGTGTTTGCCTGATTTCTGGCGTCGATATGGATGAGGCAGCACTGAACCAGCTGGCCGCTGAACTGAAGAAAAAATGCGGTTGTGGCGGGTCGGTGAAAGAGGGCGTGATCGAAATCCAGGGCGACAAGCGCGATTTATTAAAAAGCCTGCTGGAGGCCAAAGGGATGAAGGTAAAACTGGCTGGGGGTTGAAAGAAGAAACCGGACTACAAGGTAGTCCGGTTTTTTATTATGTAGATGCGCTGCGTAGCCGTGATTTATTGTTATAGCGTGCTTAGTGAACCTGGTGACCGATAATACCACCCACAGCTGCACCACCCACGGTACCCAGCGCGCTGCCGTTGGTTAATACAGAGCCACCAATTGCGCCGGCACCTGCGCCAATCGCAGTGTTACGGTCGCGTTTAGACCAGTTCGAACAGCCGCTTAACGCCACAACCAGCGTGGTCGCCAGGACAGCGGCGGTCAATTTTTTCATTGTAATTGTCATGAACTTCTCCTTTATTGTGTATGCAGATGCAACACAGTAAGTATAGCTGTGAAATTTTTTCAGGCCGCCTGTGAGGCATGATTACCGCATCCTTTCAGTATAAAAATGCCAGACACCATGGACAATCTGCTTGTAGCGGCTGAAAAGCATCATTAACAGATGGACCTGTCTGATGCCTGACAGAATTCTATTCATTTTGCAGAATTTCCGAAGATGGAAAATTCTTAATTCGCGACACAATTTTTCATTCACAGCTATTTTCCGCTGCTTTTTAGCTATTTGCTCCATAACGTTTTTTCTGCCTGCTCCGCACACTATGAAAACCCTTCTCAGCAGGAGAAAAAAATGCTGGAACACCTTAAACAACAGGTCCTGGAAGCCAACCTGGATCTCCCCAAATACAACCTTGTCACCTTCACATGGGGAAACGTCAGCGCGATTGACCGTGAGCAAGGTCTGTTAGTGATTAAACCTTCTGGCGTCAGTTACGATGTCATGAAAGTGGAGGACATGGTGGTGGTCAACCTGGCGACCGGCGATGTGGTGGAAGGCGAAAAACGGCCTTCATCCGATACGGCTACGCACCGGGCACTCTACCTCGCCTGGCCTGAGGTTGGCGGAATCGTCCATACGCATTCACGTCATGCCACTATCTGGGCGCAGGCCGGACGTGCCATCCCCGCGTGGGGCACCACCCACGCGGACGACTTTTACGGTGAGATTCCCTGCACCCGAGCCATGCGCGATGAAGAAATCAAAAATCAGTATGAGTGGAATACGGGGGAGGTGATCATTGAAACCTTCGCCGAGCGCGGACTTTCTCCTTCGGCCATTCCTGCCGTGCTGGTGAATTCTCACGGGCCTTTCGCCTGGGGCAAAGACGCACATGCGGCCGTCCACAGTGCAGTGGTACTGGAAGAAGTGGCTTACATGGGATTGTTTAGCCAGCAGCTCACGGCCGGGCTGCCTCCCATTCAGCAGACCCTGCTTGATCTGCACTATTTGCGCAAACACGGTGAAAATGCCTGGTACGGCCAGAAATAATGCCTGGGGCGCAGCGGTGCCTGCGTCCCGAAATGGCTCGTGATGAGCGAGCCTTAAGGGAAGGAAAGTCCCATCAATGCCGGTTATAGGTTCGCGCCTTTCCGTGGTAAAGGCTGCGGATATCAAGAAAGTCTACTAATCATTTAAAGGTGGTGCATCGGGGATCACTCTGGAATTTATGTTGTAAATCAATCTCTCATTTGGTCTGGCCTCACTCTGGATTAGGCTGATGTGGCGCAATTAGCGCATCAAAATAATAGAGGATGAGACAATGACCGTGATTAACCAACCCACATGCAGACTGTTTTCCGAAGCCGGACAAACCACGCAGTTAGTTGCCTATTACGAGGAAGGACGTCGCACCATGTGGATGATGTTGCGCGCCCAGCCACGACCCAGTTTTAATCATGAGTTGATTGAAGAGATCATGAATCTGAGTTACACGGCGCAGCGATCGGGCTTACCTATCGACTTCTGGGTCACCGGCTCGTTAGTCCCACAAATGTTTAATGCCGGTGGCGATCTGCGCTTTTTTGTGGAATGTATCCGCAACAACCGGCGCGAAGCGTTACGTGCTTATGCCCGTGCCTGCGTTGACTGCATCCACTCGGCGGCGCGCGGATTTGACACCGGCGCGGTAACGCTGGCGATGATTGAAGGCAGTGCGTTAGGCGGCGGTTTTGAAGCCGCGCTGGCCCATCACTTTATTCTGGCGCAAAACAATGCGCGGATGGGGTTTCCGGAAATCGCCTTTAACCTGTTTCCCGGAATGGGCGGCTACTCATTAGTCGCGCGGCGTTCGGGCATGAAACTGGCTGAAGAGCTGATTATGGAAGGCGAATCGCACAGTGCCGAATGGTATGAAACCCGTGGTCTGGTCGATAAGGTTTTCCAGCCGGGCGACAGCTACCGCGCCACCCGCACCTTTATCGATACGCTGCGACCTAAGCTGAATGGCGTACGCGCCATGCTAAAGGCGCGCCAGCGGGTACTGCAGCTGTCACGCGCGGAACTGATGGATATCACCGAGGACTGGGTAGATTATGCATTCACGCTTGAAGCGAAGGATATTGCCTATATGGAACGTTTAGTCCAGTTACAAAACCGCCACAGCGCATCACTGCGTAAAGCGGGTTAGATAATTACACGCGGGCAGGATGCTGAGCCAGCCAGTGCCCAAACTGATCGGCGGGCATTGGTTTTGCGTAAAAATAGCCTTGCCGCCCATCGACGCCGCTTTTTAGCACAAAGGCTTCTTCATCGACGGTTTCAATACCTTCGGCAATCACCTGCAAATCAAGCGCCTTCGCTACCGCAACAATCGCCCTGACGAGTGACTGAGAAACGGGACGTTTATTCACATTACGGATAAAGCTTTGATCCAGTTTGATGGCATTAATAGGGACGCGAGCCAGCTGTGAAAGGGAGGAATAACCGGTGCCAAAGTCATCAAGGTGAATCTGGGCACCCAGTTCCTGAAATTTACGCATCAGCTTGAGCGCTTCGGCTTCATTCTCAATCAGGCAGCTTTCCGTCAGTTCGATATCCACCGGGCACTCGGTTAAACCGGCATCCGTCAGGGCTTGTTTCAGGTCACTGTAGATTGTCTGGTCGAGTAACTGGCGCGCCGAGACATTAACCGCGACGCGCAGATAAATATTCTGCTCCCGCCAGGCAATAATTTGCTTCAGCACGTTAAGCATGACCCAGCGACCCAGTGGCACGATCAGCCCGGATTCTTCCGCGTAGGGAATAAATTCCCCGGGTGAAACCAGCCCGCGCTCGGGTGAGTTCCAGCGAACCAGCGCTTCCGCACTGCGCACTTTACCGTCAGCATCCACTTTGGGCTGGTAGTGCACTAATAAATGGTCCTGCTCCAGCGCTTTACGCAGGTTGGTGTCGAGCCAGAGATATTCAAAAACCCGACGGTTCATCTCTTCGGCAAAAACACAATAGCTGCCACGGTTGTTCTCTTTGGCGTGATACATCGCCGTATCAGCGTTACGAATCAGACACTCACGGTCCTCTCCGTGTAGCGGAGCCAGGGCAATCCCGACGGAGCAGCCGCTGTAAACCTCGATGAGGCCGATGCGGAAAGGCTGACGCAGGCGATCGAGAATGCGCGTAGCCATTGCTTCCAGCGCAGCCTGACTGGTGTGCTCAGCCAGCACCACAAACTCGTCACCGCCCAGCCGTCCAAGCGTCTGGTTCTTGCTCAGACAGCTCAGAATCGCCAGGGAAACGGCCTGCAACAGTTGATCGCCGAACATATGACCGTAGGCATCATTCACTTTTTTGAAATTATCTAAATCCAGGTAGACCACGCCGGTTTCACTGCCCTCAGCCCGCTCCAGCGCATGGCTGATTTGCTGGTGAATCGCGTGGCGATTGGGCAGGCCAGTGATGCCATCGGTGTTGGCCATCACGCGCAGGCGCTCCTGCGCACGGCGTTCTTCCGTAATATCCGTTCCTGAACAGATGAGGAAAATTTCATTTTTACCGCTGCCACTGTGAACAAACTTATTACGAAAAAGAAACAGTCGCTGTCCTTTCATCGTTTTGATCCAGCGTTCCACTTCGTAGGAATTTCCATCGCGAAAGAACCCTGCGATGTTCCTGCGTGAGGCCGCGGCTTCCTGTTTGGTCATAAACAGCTGGAAAACATTACGGCCGATCACATCCTGTTCATACAGGCCGGTATACTCTTCGCTGAGGCGGTTAAAGCGTTGAATGTTGCCGCGCTGATCAAGGATAACGATGACCGAGTTGGCCTCCGACACGACCTGTTCAGCAAATGACAGGCCCAGCGTCAGGTCGCGCGCCACCGCCGACGTATCGCCCCATGCCGAAGCGGTGCCCGCCCACACGGACTGGTTGATCCGCCGGCCAACAAAATGCATGGCGACCTGCTCGCCGTGAATCGTTAACGTCAGATTAATACTGGAAGTAATAACGGGCATCGCGCGCAATAAACTGCACTGGCCGGGCGTCAGTGGCACAGCAACGCTGGTGTTCGATGATTCATCTAAGGCAAAAAGCAGCGCATCACTGTCTGCGGTTAATCGCCAATGAGGGCTGGTTGTACCAAACAAGGTATACAACAACGATTGCCCTTGTTCATCGGTCATGGTCACTCCCTCCAGGAAGTACATTGCTGGCGTTATCTCGTTATTTTAGCAACAGTATTCATCAACTGACGCCAGCACAAGACGAAACTGTATTTATTTTGCTTTCCAGAAAAAACGGGCAGAAAAAACCCCGCCGAAGCGGGGCACACTTTCTGTTCAGCACGGACATTTTCCCAGCTTTCCGGCCTGGCTGGGGAAGCGGGCATCCAGACAATAACGATGAAAGTCCCGCTCGCTCATCGGCGTAATGTCAGGATGATGTTGCCGCATATGCTGCAGATATTTCGGGTAATCCTGCACGCCGACCATCAAACGAAAACTTTGCTGAAGTCCCTGCCACAGCGCTCGCCAGCGAAAACCCACGGGTTTTGGCCTGGAAAGCAACGTGCAGCGCATTATATGCCAGCGACCCTGTGGGCGCGCTACGCGATGGATGCTGTCAACCATGACGAAGCTCCTTACGTAAGGATATGTCTGACTCATGCGTAGTGGGCACATCGCTACGCAGCGCGCGACGAATGACAAAGAAGGCCGCAATCAGCATCGTAACGGCAACCAGCATAAAGAACCCGCACAGGGCAGCATTAATCTGGTTACTGAATACGATGGTTTGCATATCGGCCACGGTTTTCGCGGGGGCGATGATCACGCCATCATCCAGGCCTTTTCGGAATTTATTGGCCTGAGCAAGAAAACCAATTGACGGTTTTTCGTGGAAAATTTTTTGCCAACCTGCTGTCATCGACGTAATAAACAGCCAGATAGTGGGCAGAATCGTCACCCACGCATAGCGCTGCTTTTTCATCTTAAACAGCACGACCGTGCCCAGAATCAGCGCCATCGATGCCAGCATCTGATTACCAATACCAAACAGTGGCCACAACGTGTTAATCCCGCCCAGTGGATCGATCACGCCCTGATAAACGAAGAAACCCCAACCTGCGACGGCGACGGTCGTGCCGGAAAGGTTGCCGAGCCATGAGCGGTTATTGGCCAGTGAAGGCACAACCGTACCGACCAGATCCTGCACCATAAACCGGCAAGCGCGCGTACCGGCATCCACGGCGGTTAAGATAAACAGGGCTTCAAATAGGATGGCAAAGTGATACCAGAAGGCCATCATCGCGCGGCTGTTGAACACCTCCGTAATGATGTGCGCCATGCCGACCGCAAAGGTTGGCGCGCCCCCGGCGCGTGACAGAATTGAGGCTTCTCCCACGTCTCTGGCGATACCGCTTAACATTTCAGGTGTGACGACAAAGCCCCAGCCGTTAATCACCTGAGCGGCATTTTCTACCGTAGTGCCAATCAGTGCAGCAGGGGCGTTCATCGCAAAGTAAACGCCTGGGTCCAGCACGGAGGCGCATATCAGCGCCATGATTGCCACAAACGACTCCATCAGCATCGCGCCGTAACCGATAAAGCGAATATGGCTTTCACGCTCAATCAGCTTCGGCGTGGTGCCGCTGGAGACCAGCGCATGGAAGCCGGAGATGGCGCCACAGGCAATGGTGATAAACAGGAACGGGAACAGGGCGCCGGAAAAAACCGGGCCTGAGCCATCAATAAATTTGGTCACAGCGGGCATTTTCAGTTCTGGCATGGCAAAGACGATGCCAACGGCCAGCCCGACAATTACGCCGATTTTCAGGAAAGTAGACAGGTAATCTCTGGGAGCCAGCAGCAGCCAGACCGGCAGCACCGAGGCGATAAAACCATAGATGACCAGTACCCAGGTCAGAGAGGTGCCTTTCAGGGTGAAGAACGGGCCCCAGTAAGGATGCTGAGCCACATCACCACCGTAGATAATGGCCGCCATCATCAGCACAAAACCGATCAAGGAGACTTCGGCGATCTTACCCGGGCGCAGAAAGCGCATGTAAATGCCCATAAACAGGGCGATAGGAATCGTTGCTGCAATGGTGAACAGCCCCCACGGGCTGTTCGCCAGGGCTTTAACCACCACCAGCGCCAGCGCGGAGAGAATGATGATCATCACGCCCAGCGCACCCAGCATGGTAATAACCCCGGCAAAGGCGCCCAGCTCCTGACGGGCCATTTCACCTAAGGAACGGCCGTCACGTCGCGTAGAGATAAACAGGATCAGAAAGTCCTGCACCGCGCCCGCCATCATAACCCCAATCAGGATCCAGATCGTGCCTGGCAGAAAGCCCATCTGGGCCGCCAGAATAGGGCCGACCAGCGGCCCGGCGCCCGCGATCGCCGCAAAATGGTGACCGAACAGCACCCACTTATTGGTGGGCACATAGTCAAGACCATCGCTGAGGCGCTCGGCGGGGGTAAGACGGCGATCGTCCAGTTCAAAAATGTTGCGGGCGATAAACAGGCTGTAAAAACGATAAGCGATGCTGTAACAGGCTACGGCGGCAATCACCAGCCAGACTGCGTTGACGTGCTCGCCGCGGTTAAGCGCCAGCATCGCGAACGCACCCGCGCCAATTAACGCCACTGCCAGCCAGAGCACGCCGTTTTTGACGTTCTTCATAACTCACTCCTTGTAGAGACCGAATGGAAGGCGATCGGATACAACGAGCTAACGTTAATGTAATGTAATGTAAGTGGAAGTTAATAAAGATAAAACTGTGAAGCGTGGAGCAAATTTAACGCGAAGATACAGGGGCAGGCGGAGGAAAAAAGACCGTCGGAGCAGGCTGTGCTGTCCCGACGGTGGTGTCTTAGGCGGCAGGACGTGCAACAATGCTGCGTGTTTCCATGCGAACTTCCGCAATGGTCACGTCAATCACGTCGGATACGCGGTAAACCACGTCACCTTTAATCTGTACCGTACCGCTTTCCTGGCTGCACACCAGCTCATCGCGCACCGCATGCAGGAACGGCGCAGGAATAAACGCGACGGCGCCATTTTCCAGCAGACGGACCCGCATGCCACCACGCGATACATCAATGATTTCTGCGCTAAACTTGCGGTCAGTTGCGGCAAACGGCGACAGATAGCGGGCATAGAGCCAGTCACCCACGTCGCGCTCGGCCATGCGGTTTAGACGACGACGCTCGCTCATGGTGACTGTCAGCGCATCGTCCGGACGGCCGATGGGTTCGCCGCGCACGATCGCCTTCAGCAGACGATGGTTGATCATATCGCCAAACTTACGAATCGGTGAGGTCCAAGTGGCATAGGCTTCCAGCCCCAAACCAAAGTGCGGGCCCGGCTCGGTGGTGATCTCTGCATAGGTCTGGAAACGACGAATGCGGCTGTCAAGGAACTGAGTAGGCTGCGCATCCAGCTCACGACGCAGTACGCGGAAACCGTCGAGCGTGGTGATCGCCTGCGGATCGGCCGTGATGCCGTGAGTTGCCAGGACAGCGGCGGCCTGTTCGGCGTTTGCTGCGTCAAAACCGGCATGGACGTTGTAGATACCAAAGCCCAGCTTTTCGCGCAGGACGTTGGCGGCACAGATATTCGCCAGAATCATCGCTTCTTCAACCATCCGGTTCGCTATGCGGCGCGGTTCGGCGACGATTTCCAGCACTTCGCCTTTTTCGCCCAGCAGGAAACGATAGTCCGGGCGATCTTTAAACACCAGCGCGTGGTTTTGACGCCACTCGGCGCGTGACAGGCACAGACGGTGCAGCAGACGAATCTGGTCAGCAATCGCGTCGCTCTGTGGTTGCCATTCGCCACTGTTTTCCAGCCAGTCTGAAACCTCGTCGTACACCAGCTTGGCTTTGGACTCGATCCAGGCCGCAAAGAACTGCACATCGTCCGCCAGGCTTCCATCCTGAGCCACGGTCACGCGGCAGGCCAGAACCGGCCGACGCACGTCAGGGCGCAGCGAGCAGACATCGTCAGACAGCTCGCGCGGCAGCATGGGAATATTGAAGCCCGGCAGGTAGTTGGTAAAGGCACGCTGCGCCGCCAGCTTATCCAGCTCGCTGCCTTCGGCAACATAAGCGGTCGGATCGGCAATGGCGATAGTGAGACGCAGGGCGCCATCGTCCAGCGCTTCAGCATACAGCGCATCGTCCATATCTTCCGTGCTGGCGCTGTCGATGGTCACAAAATCCAGCGCGGTCAGGTCTTCACGCGTCAGGCTTTCGTCCAGCATCTCGCCAAAGCCGATTTCTGGCGCTTCGCGCTCCAGATTATGACGTGACAGTGTCACCCACCACGGTGCAAGGTGGTCGTCGGCTTTAACGATAAATTCGGTGAGTTCGGCATAAAAGCCACGGTCGCCTTTTAAGGGATGGCGACGCATTTCTGCCACGGCCCAGTCGCCGTTCTGGAAATCATGGCTCAGTCCACGGACCGGACGACACTGAATCGCGTCTTTGAGCAGAGGATGATCGGGCACGATAGAAAGGCGGTCATCTTTTTTCTGCACGCGGCCAACAAAACGGCTCAGAAAGGGCTCGACCAGCGTTTCAGGCTCGGCACTTTCGCGATCTTTATCGCTGTGGACGATGGCAACGATACGGTCGCCATGCATCACTTTTTTCATCTGTGGCGGCGGGATGAAATAACTTTTCTGTGCATCGACTTCCAGAAAGCCGAATCCCTTTTCGGTGCCTTTAACAACGCCTTCTGCACGGGGCGTTTGCGAGTGAAGCTTCTCTTTAAGCTGCGCAAGCAGCGGATTATCCTGGAACATGATTTTTACGTTTCGTGGCCTAATAGCGGCTGACAGTTTTACGCGAATCGGGGTCTCGCGGCAAGGCAAAAAGCCGGACGAACCGGCTTTTTGCCTGGAGAAAAGCCTGAATCAGGCGATGCGTTGGGTTGCCAGCGCCTGCGTCAGTTCGAGCTTAACCGGCACGGATTTTGAGGTGGGCGTGCCGCTGATATCACCGAAGCTGTTTAACGGAACCAGCGGGTTGGTTTCAGGATAGTAGGCGGCCAGGTTGCCGCGAGGAATGTTATAAGGCACCAGCTTGAAGCCGCTGACGCGACGCGTGACGCCATCATTCCACAGCGTTTCAATATCCACATTCTGCCCTTCGCTGAACCCTAATTCAGCCATGTCATCGGGGTTGATGAAGACGACTTCGCGCTGACCGTAAACGCCGCGATAGCGGTCGTCGAGACCGTAGATCGTCGTGTTGTACTGATCGTGCGAACGCAGCGTTTGCAGCGTGAAGGGCACGTCCTGATCCAACTGCGGAAACAGCGAGTGGGGCAGCGCAGCAGGGCTAAACTCAGCCTTGCCGGTCGGCGTATTAAAACGCAGTTCTGCCGCCGCGTTGCCAAGATAGAACCCGCCAGGCTGATCGCATTTGGTATTGAAGTCGGCAAAACCCGGAATCGTTGCCGCGATATGATCGCGAATCAGGTTGTAATCCGCCGCCAGATCTAACCACTTCACCTTGTCATCACCGAGAACCGCGTGAGCAATACTCGCCACAATTGAGGTTTCAGAACGCTGCGTCTCCGCCAACGGAATCCCCACGCCTTCAGAGGCATGAACCATGCTGAAGGAGTCTTCGACCGTAATGAACTGGTTACCCGTAGCCTGCAGATCGCGCTCGGTGCGGCCCAGCGTAGGCAGAATCAGTCCTTCATGACCCGGCACGAGGTGGCTGCGGTTAAGCTTGGTGCTGATGTGCACCGTCAGACCACAACGGGACAAGGCTTCTTCGGTGCGCGGAGAATCCGGTGCCGCCGCTGCGAGGTTGCCCCCGAGCGCGATAAGCACTTTGATTTCATCACGCAGCATGGCGTTGAGCGCTTCAACAGTATTGTGGCCTGCAGCACGCGGGGGTTCGAAGCCAAAGTGCTGACCCAGCGCGTCGAGGAAAGGCTTAGCCGGTTTTTCATCAATGCCCATGGTGCGGTTACCCTGAACATTGCTGTGACCGCGAACAGGGCACAGGCCCGCCCCTTTTTTGCCTAACTGCCCAAACAGCAGCTGCAGGTTGGTGATTTCACGCACGGTATCAACCGAATGCTTGTGTTGGGTGATGCCCATCGCCCAGGTGCAAATAACCCGATCGGCACTCTGATAAATTGCCGCCGCTTCGCGGATTTGTGCCTCTGTCAGGCCGGACTGCGCCACAATCTGCATCCAGTCGGTGTTATCAACCGCATCAAAATAGGCCTCAACGCCATGGGTTTTGGCATTCAGGAAAGCCTGGTCGAACAGGCCGCTTTCGCCCGCCGCAAGGCGTGCACGATGCGTTTCCAGCAGGGCTTTGACCATGCCGCGAACGGCAGCCATATCACCGCCCAGATGCGGCTGGTAATAGGCAGAGCTGATGGTGCCCGCTTTAGACGTGACAATTTCCAGCGGCTTTTGCGGATCGGCAAAACGTTCCAGACCGCGCTCGCGTAGCGTGTTAAAGGTCACGATTTTTGCGCCATGGTCGGCGGCGTGACGCAGGCTGTGCAGCATGCGCGGATGGTTTGTCCCTGGATTCTGGCCAAAGACAAAAATGGCATCGGCATGGTCAAAATCGTCAAGACGGATGGTGCCTTTACCCACGCCGATGCTGCGTTTCAGGCCCGCACCGCTTGCCTCGTGACACATATTGGAGCAGTCCGGGAAGTTATTGGTGCCCAACATGCGGCCGAACAGCTGATAAAGCCAGGAGGCTTCATTACTGGCGCGACCAGAGGTGTATAGCTCCATCTGATCCGGGTTATCCATCGCTTTAATATGTTGTGCGATGAGCGCAAAGGCATCATCCCAGCTGATGGGTTCGTAATGATCGCTTTCGGCGTTGTAGCGCAACGGATGTGTCAGGCGGCCCTGATATTCCAGAAAATAGTCGCTTTGTGCATACAGGGTTGCCACGCTGTGTTTGGCAAAAAAGTCGGTATCAACAACGCGGCGCGTGGCTTCCCAGGTGACGGCTTTCGCACCGTTTTCGCAGAAGCTAAAGGTACTTTTATTGTCATCGCCCCAGGCACAGCCCGGGCAGTCGAAGCCGCGTGCTTTGTTCATGCGCATGAGGTTACGCAAATTTTTCAGCGCAGCTTTACTGTCGAAAACAAAACGTGTGGTGGCTTCCAGTGAACCCCAGCCGCCCGCTGCGGCACGGTATGGCTTAATTTGACGCTTAAATTTCATCATGTGTGCAGGCTTATTTTTATGTTGGACGAATGTTGCAAGGATATATCCTGATGGTAAAGATTAGTGTGCTATTCACGACAAAGCTTGTCTAATTGATTGGCTTAATGGTGCGATAGCTGGCGTTTATCGTGGGGCACGCCAAGTGTGATGGTGTTCATGTTTTACCTTTTCGTAACCTTGCCATAACGGGTGTTATCGGCACATCGCGCTAATACTTGCTGTTTAAAACAGAAAAGGGCGCGACACCATGAAACAACTGACCAGCCAGATCCATGCGTTTGGCAAGGCGTTGATGATGCCGATTTCGGTGATTGCGGCGGCCGGCATCTTTCTGGGGCTGGCAGCCGCCATGCAGAATCCCGCCGTCACTGGTGAAGCCTTCGCACAGATGCAGGTTGCCCAGCTTATCATCGGGTTTATTCGCAAAGTCGCAGGCGCGCTCTTTGCTAATCTGCCGCTGTTCTTTGCCGTGGCCAGCGCCATCGGGCTGGCAAAAGCGGAAAAGCCGACGGCAGCCTTTGCCGCAGTTATCGGCTATATCGCCATGAATGTCGGCATTAACGCCACGCTGGCCGCCAGGGGCATTACCGCCGCCACGACCACACCTCAGGCGCTGCAGCAGGCCGGAATGGATCAAACCACGGCCATGATGACCTCGGCAGAATATATCCAGATGCTGGGCATCTTCACCTATAACATGAGCGTGCTGGGCGGCGTGATTGCCGGACTGCTTACCGTCATGTTGCATAACCGCTTTTATACGCAGCAACTCCCCACAGCGATCAGTTTCTTTGGCGGACGCCGTTTTGTGCCCATCGTGACGGTGGTTTTCCTGCCGCTGATCGGCGTGCTTCTGGCGCTCGTCTGGCCCACTATCGGTGAAGGTATTGCCTGGGTAGGACAGATGATCGGTCGGAGCGGGCAGTATGGTGCGTTCCTGCTGGGCGCTTCAGAACGTATTCTGATCCCGACGGGCCTGCATCACATCCTGAATGAAACCGTACGCTTTACGCCCATCGGCGGTATGGCCATCGTGGACGGGCAGACGATTGTTGGTGCGTTGAATATCTTCAATACCTCGCTGACCCATCCCGGGATGATTCCTGATGCGACGCTCCGCACCGCCACGCAGTTTCTGGCGCAGGGAAAAATACCGGTCATGATGTTTGGCCTGCCGGCCGCGGCCCTGGCGATCTATCACACCGCAAGGCCTGAGCATAAACAGCGCGTTAAGGCGCTGGTCATGGCCGGCGCGCTGACGTCCTTTACCACCGGGATCACCGAACCGCTGGAGTTCTGCTTTATTTTTGTTTCGCCGGTGCTCTATCTGCTGCATGCATTTCTAACGGGCCTGTCATTTATGCTGATGTCGATGCTACATCTGATGATTGGTAATGTGCAGGGCGGCATTATCGATCTGGTGGTCTTCGGCGTGCTGGGTGGCAGTAAAACCCACTGGTGGTGGACGCTGGTGCTTGGGGCAATCTACGCACCGGTTTATTACTACGCGTTTCGTTATGTGATTACGCGCATGCATGTCGAAACGCCCGGGCGGGAAACGGACGATGAAAAACCCCAGCTTGTTGAAGCCAGCGAGCGCACTAACGTGATCATCAGTGGACTGGGCGGGGCGGCCAATATAGAGGATGTCGATTGCTGCTTCACGCGTTTGCGGGTTCGCGTCAAAGACATGAAAGAAGTGGTGGATCAGACGTTAATGCGTACCGGCGCGAATGGTATTAACCGCGTGAGCGAACAGGATGTGCAGGTGATTTATGGCCCACAGGTTGAGAAAATCGCACAAGAGGTGAAATCAGCGTTGGGCGTCGGATAATCCCCCTTCACCCGGCAAAGGTGCGAGCACGGTGCCTTTGCCGTTTGTCACTCCTGTGCGTTGCCCGCCTTCCTGCTCACTGTCCACTGTCCCCTTAAAGCGCGCCTCCGCGACAATCCATACGCTTGTAACAAACTGGTCACAATATATAAGCAGGGCTTTATGTTTCATTTTGTGAACGGGGCTTGTACTTTACCGGTAACACTCTAAGGTAAGAGGTGAAGGTCAAATACACGCAATCAAAAGGGGGTTATTAATGGCTAAACATAGTCTGATTAAAATCTTTGAAATATCAGCAATTATATTCTTTGCGTTGGTGGTGATTTATTTACTGGCTACCGGCGTCCTGTCTTCCACAGGGATTGATCACGCCTGGCCGTATCCCACGAAGTGAGTGTCGCAATACCAGGGAAACACCAATAAAAATTACAAATAATGCAATGTTAAGATCAACAATAACCCCAATCTATTGCCCACATGGGGCGTTCTCCACTTGATTGTCTGATGTACCGCCGTCTTAATAGCGCTTCCACACTACGCCGCATGCACGAAACCGCAAGCGCCCGCGATCTCTTTACCACAATGCTATCTCCGACTGGCAATCTGTTAACCCATCGGCACATAATAGGTGTTCATTAGAACGGTGTGACGGCGGGTAAAAGAAAATCGATATCAAGCAACTCATCTATCTCTGTAATCTCGAACGCGAACGCCATTTTGGTCGTGCCGCCGAAGCCAGCTTTGTCAGCCAGCCAACCTTATCGATGCGGTTAAAAAACCTGGAGCGTGAACTGGGCCTGTCGTTGATCAACCGCAGTAACAACTTTGCCGGTTTCACGCCGGAGGGCGACAGGGTGCTGGCATGGGCACGGGAAATCGTTTCGGTTTATCAGGGGCTGAAGCTGGAGGTCGAGTCGTTAAAACACGGCGTGAACGGTACGCTTCGCCTCGGTGTGGTCCCGCAGTGCAGCGTTTCGTTGGCAGAGCTGTTAAAAGCGGTGCAGGCTCGCTATCCGCAGCTGGATTACCGCATTGCCGTGTTAAGTGCCGATCAACTGCTGGACGCGCTGAACAGCCACACGGTTGATGTCGGCATTGGCTTTTTTGAAATGGCGACGCTGCGGGAACTGCATTTTCAGGCATCGCTGCTGGCGGATAGCGGCGTTGAGGCGGTTTTTCATCCCGCCCATTTCCCCCCGTTATGCGCCCATGAAACGCTTGACCTGCCAACGCTGGCGCAGCAGCCGCTGTGTCTGGCGGAGCCAACCCGCTATTTTCGCCGCTATCTGGATATGACGTTTCGCGATGCTGCGCTGGTGCCGCGCGTGGTGGTTGAAAGCGCCTCTGTCATGCAGCTGTTGCAGTGTACCCAGGTCGGTCTGGGTGTTCTGATCTCGCCACGGGGCCATTTGCTGCCTGAATCCTTACACGGCCTGGAAAAGCGCACTATTTCGATGCCAAAAATGGCGCGTCAGGCCGCGCTGGTGATCGCCGAGCCTGGCCGGGCCACGCCGCTCGCACAGCATTTTTATGACGAAGCGCGAAGCTATCTTGCCAGTTAGCTGGCTTCACCGCAGGCATAAAACAAACGGCTGTTCCAGTTGGCCAGCGCGATAGCCTGTATCACGCTGAACTGCCTGGCATGCGACCAGCCAGCTTGCGCCAGCGGTTGCAGATCGAGCGCACTGACGCGCTCTGGCTGGCGGGTGAGCTGAGCGGTTAGTGTAATGACAGCCTGCTGCTCACTGTCGGTTTTCGCCTCGTCCGCCTGACTCATTCGCTTCTCTGCATCTGCATCTGCAGCATGCTGCCAGACCCAGCGGCTGCCCAGTATCCGGGCGGCGGTCGCCTCCACGCTTGCGCTTGCGCCATCTTGCAGCTGTTGACGCAGGGCAAACCAGCTTTGCAGCAGCGCAGGCGCGTGAGCCAGCAGCCAGACTGTATCTTTAAGCACCGGCGCATGCTGACACGCGGCGACAGCGGCATGTTGCGCCTCGCTGGCATAGCGCGGCTCCAGCGGCGTCAGCACAGGCTGCCACGCGCAGGGCTGGGCAAACGTCGCCACATCGGCGTCAGGAGCCGGTGACATACCCGGCATCCAGCGCACCGGCCGTTCCAGCAGAGCATGAATCCCGGCGATGACGCGCGCCTGATAGCAGACAAAGCCCACCAGATGGTTAAGTGTGACGATATCGGCTTCGCTCAGCCCTACCGCATGCAGCGCGCGGATGCTCTCCGCCGTAATTAATGCGGGCTGCATCGCCAGCAGGCGCGCATATTGCGTAATTTGCGTCAGGCGATTGTTGCTTTCACGAGAGGAATCAGGACCCGGCAGGGGATTGAGGCGGGCGGAATAGTGGTTACACAGACGTTGAATGCCTGCCACCTGAGCCACCGTCAAGGCGGTGCTTAGCCGGTCATACAGCGTAAGCGTATGGGTCAGTGTGGTTTCAATCTGGTCGGGAAACAGCTGGTCAACAACGTGATGGGCGATCTGTATGGCGGGCTGGTCGGCCTGAAGTAAAGGCTGAATAACAGAAGCGTCCTGTGCTAACCCCAGCAAAAACCGGTCATCGACATGGGCGGCTTCTGGAAAAAGCGGGGCAGCCTGTACGCTGCGCGGACTGGTCTGACTTTCATAAAACCAGTGGTCCTGGCCGGGATAGCGGCGTTGTTGCATCATCAGTCCTTTTGCAAAATCTGATGCGGCGCATGCGGTGATTCAGTCGCAGGCCGCAGGGCTGACTTATCGTCGCCCACGGGCAGGTCAGGGCAAAAGACCAATCGGTGATAATTAATAGCGATAAGGAATAACGCGGGGATCGGACAGGGGGCGCGCAGGGCGAGCAACGCTCGCCCGTGAGGAAACTTATTTCAGTTCCAGTTCATTCATCGCAGCGATGCTGAAACCGCCGTCAACGTGAACGATTTCACCGGTGATCCCACCCGCAAGGTCGGAACACAGGAAGGCCGCAGAGTTACCTACGTCTTCAATGGTGACGGTACGACGAATCGGGGTGACCGCTTCACAGTGGGCCAGCATCTTACGGAAATCTTTGATGCCCGATGCCGCCAGGGTACGAATTGGACCCGCAGACACGGCGTTAACACGCACGCCTTCAGGACCCATCGCGTTCGCCATGTAACGGACGTTTGCTTCAAGGGACGCTTTCGCCAGGCCCATTACGTTGTAGTTAGGGATAGCGCGCTCTGCACCCAGGTAAGACAGCGTCAGCAGGGCGGAGTTAGGGTTCAGCATCGCACGGCACTCTTTTGCCATTGCAACAAAGCTGTAGGCGCTGATGTCATGTGCGATTTTGAAACCTTCGCGGGTTACGGCATTGACGTAATCGCCATCCAGCTGGTCGCCAGGGGCGAAGCCAATGGAGTGCACGAAACCGTCAAATTTCGGCCAGGTTTTTGCCAGCTCAACGAACAGGGATTTGATGCTTTCATCTTCTGCAACATCACATGGCAGCACAATGTCAGAACCCAAATCTTTGGCAAACTCTTCCACACGACCTTTCAGTTTGTCGTTTTGGTAGGTGAAAGCCAGTTCTGCGCCCTGTTTGCGCATCGCCTGTGCAATACCGTAGGCGATGGAAAGTTTACTGGCAACACCAGTAATCAGAATGCGCTTACCGGAAAGAAAACCCATAGCTGTAATCCTTATGGTCATGGTAGTTGGCGGTCGTGTTGTTTAAATAATAGACGACCGACGTTAATCGACGTGCGGATTCTAGCACGTCTGCTTGAAATCAGGAAAACCGCTCAGCGTTTTCCACAATATGCCGCAAAATCAACGCTCACGCCGCCAGGCTTCGGCGGTCAGCGCCTCGCCAAAATGGCTGTTGATCAGGCGTTTGGTCATCTCGTGCAGCGGCGAGGCGAGCACGTCTGCCGTTCCGCCGCGTTCCACCACTTCACCGTGATGCATGACGAGTACTTTATCGCTGATGTGCTTCATCATGCCAAGATGCTGGGTCACATAAATATAAGCAATGCCGTGTTTTTCCTGGAGTTCCAGCATCAGATTGACCAGTTGAGAGCGCATGGTCATATCCAGAGAGGCCAGCGCCTCGTCGGCCACAATCACTTTGGGCTGCAGGATCAAGGCCCGTGCCAGCCCAAGGCGCTGTTTTTGGCCCGGTGCCAGCATGTGGGGATAGTAACCCGCGTGATCGCGCAGCAATCCCACCTGACGCAGCGTTGCAATGATGCGTTTTTCCCGTTCCTCAGCATCCAGCCCGGTATTCAGGCGCAGCGGCAGATCCAGAATCTGGCTCACGCGCTGGCGCGGGTTGAGCGACGTTGACGGATCCTGAAAAATCATGCGAATGCGTTGGCTACGATAGCCGTAATCACCAAAGCTGAGCGGATGATCGTCAATGATGATCTCCCCGTCGCTGGGGGCAACGGTGCCGCTAAGCATTTTCGCCAGGGTCGATTTACCCGATCCGTTCTCGCCGATAATCGCCAGGGTCTGCTTTTCACGCAGCGTAAAGCTGACGGATTTAACGGCTTCAACGTGCTGGCGGCGAAACAGGCCGGTGCGGTAGCGAAAGGTTTTGCTGAGATTGCGGACTTCCAGCAACGTTTCCATGTTATTGGCCCTCAACGTTAAGCGGGAAGTGGCAGGCGTACAGGTGCGAGCGGGTGCCCGTCAGCCGCGGCGTTTCAATGCACTTACGCTGCGCGTAGGGACAGCGTGGTCCCAGGCGACAGCCAATCGGCAGGCTCTCCAGCGACGGAATCGCGCCGGATAAGGTGTTCAGCCGGCTTTTGTGCGGCAGCGGACGACCAAAATCAGGCATGGCGCGAATCAAAGCCTGAGTATAGGGATGATGCGGGGTCGTCATCAGGTCTTCGCTTTGCGCCGTTTCGACCGTCTGGCCGCAGTACATGACGTTAATGCGGTCAGCCCACTGGCTCATCGTGCGCAGATCGTGGCTGATCAATAAAATGGTGGTGTTGTTGTTCTGGTTAAGACGGCTCAGCAGGCGGAATATCTGCGCCTGGGTTGTAGGCTCCATCGCATTCGTTGGCTCATCCGCAATCAGCAGGCGGGGCTGATTCGCCAACGCGATGGCGATCATAACTTTCTGGCACTCGCCCTCGGTTAACTCATAGGGAAAGCTGCGCATGATGTCTTTATGATCCTTAATGCCCACCCGATGCAGCAGTTCAATCGCCCGGGTTTTACGCCAGAACCAAAAACGCTTCATCCACGGGCCTTTATAGGTCCAGCGCGGAATCGCCTGCATCAGCTGACGCCCGACACTTTCAGAGGGATCGAGACAGGATTGCGGCTCCTGAAAAATCATCGATACGTTATGACCCACGATGCGGCGGCGCTCACGGGCAGACAGACGCAGCAGATCAACGTCATCAAAGACCATGCGGTCTGCGGTAACGCGCCAGTTGTCGTTAGTCACGCCGCAAATCGCCTTGGCCACCAGGCTCTTACCCGAACCGGACTCCCCGACCAGACCGCGAATTTCGCCTTCACTGAGGGACAAATTAACGCGATCGACCGCTTTAACCGGCCCGTCCGCGGTCATAAATTCAATCGTCAGATTACGAATATCCAGTAACGGCATTATTCCACTCCCGCCTCGACGGCCCGACGAATGCCATCACCGAGCAGGTTAACCACTAATACGCTTAGCATAAGCGCCGCACCGGGCAACATCACGGTCCAGGGGGCCACGTAGACCAGCTCCAGGGAATCGCCCAGCATCGCGCCCCATTCCGGTGAGGGCAACTGCGCGCCAAGGTCGAGAAATCCCAGGGCGGCAATATCAAGAATGGCCATGGAGAGCGCACGCGTAATTTCGCTGATCAGCATCGGTAACACGTTAGGGAGAATCGCATGCCACATAATATTAATGCTGGTCGCCCCATCGAGACGCGCCGCCACCACATACTCTTTTTCCAGTTCATCATGAACGGCGCTGTAAATTTCCCGCACCAGCCTTGGCATCAGCGCCAGCCAGACCGCCAGCAACGCATGTTCAAGGCGTGGGCCGAGAAAGGCCACCACGATGATGGCCAGCAGGAGAGAAGGAATTGACAGTAACGTGTCCAGCACGTGATTCAGCACGGCAGAGCGCACGCCGTGCGTCATGCCCGCCACGATACCGAGTACCAGTGCCCAGAAAGTGGCAAACAGCGTAACGACAATGGCTGAACCCACTGTCGGGGCCACGCCATTGAGCAGACGGCTGAGTAAATCACGCCCTAAATCGTCTGTTCCAAGGAAGAACGACACTTCACCGTAGCGTGACCAGGAGGGCGGTAACAGCTGGTAGCCCAAAAACTGCTGGTCGATGGGATAAGGTGCCAGGAAATGCCCAAACAGACAGAGCAGCAGCAGTGCGCCAAAGCCGTACAGACCTATCATCGCAGGCATGTCGCTATAAAAATGGTGCCAGCTCTGACGAAATGCGCTCGGCAGGCGTTTTTCGGCGTAGATGTTATCGTAGGGCATACCATTCCTTATGTTTCAGCGGATTCAGCGCCGCACCGACAATGTCCGATAGCACATTCACCACAATCACCACGCCGCCGGTCACCATCACACCGGCCGATATCGCCGCATAATCCTGCTGGCGGATAGCGTTAATCAGCCAGCGCCCCAGGCCGGGCCAGTTGAAGACCATTTCCGTGATCATCGCCAGCGTTAACATGCTGGAAAACTGCAGACCCAGGCGTGGAATGACGGGCGGAAGGGCATTATGCAGAACGTGGCGGCGAATCACGGTAAAACGGGATAACCCACGGGTGGCGGCCGCCTTCACATAGCTTTTATCCACGACATCGATGGTGCTGATACGCAATAAACGCACGATCTCGGTCGTTGGCGCCATGGCCAGAACGGTCACCGGCAAAATCAGATGCATCAGCACGCTAATCATCATTTCATGCCGCCACGGCGAGGGGCTGAGCCAGGCATCGATCAAGGCAAAGCCGGTAATGTTCTGGACCGGATAGAGCAAATCGTAGCGGCCGGAAACCGGCAGCCAGCCCAGCGTCAACGAAAAAAACAGCGTAAATAGCAGGGCAAGCCAGAACACAGGAATCGAGAACCCTAACAGGGCGAGAGCGCTGATCAGTTTATCCTGCCATTTATGCCGCATCGCACCGGCGCAAATGCCCAGCGGAATCCCGACGATCAGCGCTAAGCTAAAGGCCATCAGGCACAGCTCCATCGTAGCGGGAAACACCTCACGCAGCTGTACGCCAATTTCCTGGCCATTGGTGCTGGAAACCCCAAAGTCCAGCTGCAGCATGCCTTTAAACCAGAACCACCAAGCATCGAACAGCGATGCGCCTTCCAGCGGCGCGTTAGGGGTGAAATAGCTCAGGCTGAAGCTCACCAGCGAAAGAAAAAACAAGGTAATCACCAGCAATACCAGGCGACGCAGGATATAGATGACCACTTAACGTTCCTCTCGCTCATCACGATACACGCCGGCAAATGACGCATTGCCAAACGGACTCAAAACCAGACCTTTAATATCATGCCGATAGGCTTGCAGACGCAAAGATGAAGCCAGCGGCAGAACGGGCAGCTCGCGCGCCAGAATCTGCTGGGCTTTATCATAATTTTCAATACGCCCCGACAGCTGCTGTGACAACAGGGCATTTTTCAGCGTGTCGTCAAACGTGGGTGAACACCAGTGAGCATAGTTGGTCTGCGAACTGATGGCGGCGCAGCTGAGCAGCGGACGAAAGAAGCTGTCGGGATCGTTACTGTCAGTTGCCCAGCCCGCCAGCGTCAGATCGTGGTTCATTGCCATCAGCTGCGCCTCCTGAAAACGCCCCTCAACCGGCACGATGGTGACCTGTACGCCAATTTGCGCAAGGTCAGCCTGGATAAGCTCTGCCGTTTTCAGCGGCGCAGGGTTCCAGGACTGCGAGGCCGCGGGCACGACCAGGCGCAGATGAAGATCGTGGACGCCAGCGGCTTCCAGCGCTTCTTTGGCCTTTTTGGGATCGTAAGGGGTAATGCTGGCATCGGTATCGTAAGCCCAGGACGCGCGAGGCAGTATGGATGCAGCCGTCTCGGCAGTGCCGTAATAGATAGATTCCATCAGACGCTCATTATTCATCGCCAGCGCCAGTGCGTGACGGACTTCCGGCCTGTCGAGCGGCGGTTTTCGGGTATTAAATGCTAAATAGGCGATGTTCATCCCGGGCCGCAGCGTCATGCGCAGTCGGGGATCGTCACGCAGAATGGATATTTGGCTGGCGGCAGGATAGGCGAGCACGTCGCATTCGCCCGTAAGCAGCTTCGATAAACGGCCTGTTCCGCCGGCTCCGAGGTCGATAACCACCTGCTGCAGGCGCGGCACGCCTTTCCAGTAATGCGGGTTACGCGCCAGACGAATATATTGCCCGCTGCGGTATTCACTCAACTGGAAAGGACCGGTGCCGACAGGTAAACGATCCAGCTCTTCCTGGCGGCCCACTTTATCCAGGCTGTCAGCATACTCTTTCGACAAAACGGGCGCGTAGTGCGTCGCCAGGTGCCAGAGAAAAGAGGCGTCCGGACTATTCAGACGGAATTCGACGGTATCGTTATCGATTTTTTTAATGCTCTGAACGGAATCGGCGAACTGCAGGCTGTCGAAATAGGGGTAATAGCCACCGTTGACGTTATGCCAGGGATGTTTGCGATCGAACATGCGGGCAAAGCTGAATACCACGTCATCCGCATTCATGGCGCGGGTGGGTTTAAAGGTTGCGGTGTGCTGGAACTGCACCCCATGACGCAGGTGAAAACGGTAAGTGGCACCGTTATCACGCACGTCCCAACTGGCAGCCAGATCGGACTTCAACCGGTAGGTGTAAGGATCCACATCTAACAGGCGGTCGTACAGCTGCGCAGCCAGCGTATCCACCGTTAAACCACTGCTGGCCATCTGCGGATTGAAGGTATTCAGCGTGCCGTTAACGCAATAGACGAATCCGCTTTGACGGATATCACCCGCCAGCGTCGGCGCAGACCACACAGGCGCGCTCAACACGCTGAGACTCAGTAACAGCGAAGGAATTAGTTTTAACATAGAACTCAACGATTCTCAGGCATTAGGCAGAGTGTATCGCAAAGCGGGCCTGGCCCCAAATACGCATCAGCGATTGCCAGCTCTTTGCGCGCGCACCAGCGTAAAAGTGGGATTGGCTGCCGCTGCCGATCGCGATCAGTTTTTACCCAGGCAGAACCTGTTTGTGTCGATGGCACAGGAGGAAAGCACTCATGACTATCGATGAAGTGACGGAAAATAAAAAAATCTACCTGCCGCTATTGCTGTTGGCCGATGAACAGGAAGATATGATTGACCGCTATCTTGCCAGCGGACGCATGTTCAGGCTGTGGGATAACGGAGTGAAGTGCATTGCCGTGGTGACGCGTTTAAACGAGACGGAATGCGAGCTTAAAAATATGGCGACCTGCCCGGCAGATCAGGGTAAAGGCTATGGACGCGCGATGCTGGCTTATCTTGCAGAGACGTTTTTAAAAGCGTGAAAGACGATGTACGTCGACACCGGGGACGTGCCAGGCATACTCCGTTTTTATCATACAAGCGGTTTCGCGAGTCACACTGGATCAAGGATTTTTTCACGGACAATGATGACAAACCGATTATCGAAGAGGGCGTACAGTTACGTGACATGGTCTATTTACGCAGAGACGCAAATGACGCGTAAGCACGCGGAGTTGCGTGAAAAATAAAGGCATAGCGTTGATGTGGAAATGAGAAAAGTTCTCAATAAGGCTTTACAGATGCGAACAGGAATGATTATTATTCAGCTGCGCTTCGACGGTGGCTCTACCGAAGAAGAGCACGACATTGCTCACATTGCTTCCAGTTGCCCGCTTCGGCGGGCCCTTTTTTAGGCTCCCGCCCGCTTTCTGACTCACTCTCTTGTCTCAGTCGTATCAAAGAATCGCCCGCGGAAAATGCCGCAGAAAAACAATGCCTTGCCACGTATCGGAACCGGCCAGATCCTTTATGCTTGTCCGTCTCGCGCCTGAATCCCGTGCTTTTTCATCATCGCTCTGAGCTGGTGGTAGGTCACACCCAGTAAGCTGGCGGCACGACGTTGATTGTACTTCGCCTGTTGTAAGCTGATTTCTACCACATCGTGCTCCTGCTGATTCTGCCACTGACGCAGGTCAAGCGGTAAAGAAGGCAGGGCCGATGCCGCATCCGGCACCAGGGCAGGCGGCGGGGCATCTTCGGGGGCGGTGCGTCGTTCAAACGGGTTGATAATGATGTTATCCAGAGGTTCATCGCTGGTGTTATGGCGATAGACCGACCGCTCAACGACGTTTTTTAGCTCACGCACGTTACCCGGCCACGGGTGTTCCAGTAAGGTTTGCTGAGCCTGCTGAGTAAAACCGGGAAACAGGGGCAAGGTCAACTCCCGGCACATCTGGATGGCGAAATGGTCCGCCATCACCAGAATATCGCTACGGCGCTCGCGGAGCGGCGGCAGTTGAACCACATCGAACGCCAGACGATCGAGCAGATCGGCACGAAACTTCCCGGCGGCGGCCAGCGCGGGCAGGTCTTCATTGGTGGCGCAAATCAGGCGCACATTCACCTGAAAAACGTGATTCCCGCCTACGCGTTCAAGCTGACCGTATTCAATAACCCGCAGGAGTTTTTCCTGAACCAGCATCGGGGCGGTTGCCAGCTCATCAAGGAACAGCGTGCCGCCGTCTGCCCGTTCAAAACGGCCCAGGTGACGCTTTTGCGCGCCGGTAAAGGCGCCTGCCTCATGTCCAAACAGCTCCGAATCCAGCAGGTTTTCATTCAGCGCGCCACAGTTGAGCGAGATAAAAGGGCCCTGCCAGCGATCGGACAGATAGTGCAGACGACTGGCGATCAGCTCTTTACCGGTACCGCGTTCGCCCACGACCAAAACCGGTTTTTCCAGCGGTGCGAGTTTCGATACCTGCTCCAGCACTTCCAGAAAGTTGTTCGATTCGCCCAGCAGGTTATCGTTGTTAGGAGACATGATGAATTTCGCCACTGATTAATCAATTTAACTATCTTAGAACAGATAAAAGAAACTGCAAAGCCAGCAATACAATAAAAATCAATAAGATAAAAGTTGGCACGCATCTTGAATTAATCCGTTCAGCAAGTTGAAACTATGACAATCAAGAGGAACATCATTATGGGTATTTTTTCGCGTTTCGCTGACATCGTTAATGCCAACATTAATTCCCTGCTGGAGCGTGCAGAAGATCCGCAGAAGCTGGTGCGCCTGATGATTCAGGAAATGGAAGATACGCTGGTTGAAGTCCGCTCCACCTCTGCGCGCGCCCTGGCAGAGAAGAAACAGCTGGCACGGCGGATTGAGCAGGCAGAGCTTCAGCAGGCCGAATGGCAGGACAAGGCTGAACTGGCTCTGCGTAAAGACAAAGAGGATCTGGCCCGCTCCGCGCTGATCGAAAAGCAGAAACTCACCGATCTGATCGCCACCCTGAAACAGGAAGTTGACCAGGTTGAAGAGACGCTGGCTCGCATGAAAGGCGAAATCACCGAGCTGGAGAAAAAGCTGAGCGAAACCCGCGCACGCCAGCAGGCTCTTACGCTGCGCCACCAGGCGGCATCGTCTTCACGCGATGTCCGCCGTCAGCTGGACGGCGGTAAAATTGATGAAGCGATGGCGCGTTTTGAATCCTTTGAGCGTCGCATCGATCACATGGAAGCAGAAGCAGAGAGCCACGGTTTTGGCAAACCGAAAACCCTGGATCAGCAGTTTACCGATCTGAAAGCGGATGACGAAATCAGTCAGCAACTGAACGCGCTGAAAGCCAAAATGAACCGCAGCGAATAAGACGCCGCTTTCTGCTGGACAGGATTAAGGAGAGTCAATGAGCGCATTATTTTTAGCCATTCCATTAACGATATTTGTGCTGTTTGTGGCACCCGTCTGGCTATGGCTACACTACAGTAACAAACGCAACGGGGGCACCGATCTGTCGCAGAGTCAGATGCAGCGCCTGCAACAGGTAACCAAAGATGCCCAGCGCATGCGGGAGCGCATTGAAGCGCTTGAAGCCATCCTCGATGCTGAACATCCTAACTGGAGGCAGCCATGATGAAAGGCCGCAAGTTATGGCGTAAGCCTGACGAAGGGAAGCTGATGGGCGTGTGTGCCGGTTTAGCCGAATACCTTGACGTTCCGGTACGACTGCTTCGCATCATCGTCGTCTTGTCACTGTTCTTTGGTCTGTTTGTGTTTACCGTGATCGCCTATTTCGTGTTGGGTTTTGTGCTGGACGTTAAACCGGCCGACGTGGATAACGGGGAATACGCGCCCAGCGCCGGTGAACTGCTGGACCAACTGGAAACGACACTGCAACAGGATGAGCGTAATGTTCGGGATATTGAACGTTACGTCACCTCTGAAACCTTCAGCGTGCGCAGTCGTTTCCGTCAGATTTAATCGTTGTTCTGCAGCGGGCCAGTGTCTGGCCCGTTTGTGAACCGTTTGGAGGAAGTGATGACTGTTTCACGCACTGCGGCTTTTCGTCATCGTGCAACACCTGCGTTGAAGTCCGCCGCTAAATTTATCATTATCAATGCGATAACTTATGGTCCTGCGGGCGTGACCGGCTGGGCGGTGAAATCGGTGGCGCGTCGTCCGTTGCGTATTCTGTTAGGACTGGCGCTTGAGCCACTGCTGAAACGCGTGATGAACACTGTGGCATCACGCTTCATCAAGGAGAAAGATGAAAAGACTGCAAACTGAATTGCTGGCATTGATGAACCGCGGCGTCGATCGCCATCTTCGTCTGGCGGTAACCGGATTAAGCCGCAGTGGTAAAACGGCCTTCATTACCTCGCTGGTTAACCAGCTCCTGTCTGTTCACAGCGGTGCCCGGCTGCCGCTGTTTTCCGTGGTGCGCGATGAGCGCCTGCTGGGCGTGAAACGCGTCCCCCAGCGGGACATGGGCACGGCGCGTTTTACCTACGATGAGGGGCTGGCGCAGCTTTACAACACACCGCCCGCCTGGCCAACCCCGACGCGAGGCGTGAGTGAAATGCGCCTGGCACTGCGTTATCGCCCCAGCGATTCGTTACTCCGCCATCTCAAAGACACCGCCACGCTCTATCTTGAAATCGTCGATTACCCGGGTGAGTGGCTGCTCGATCTGCCTATGCTGGCACAGGATTATCTGACCTGGTCGCGGCAGATGAACGGCTTATTACAGGGCGATCGCGCCAACTGGGCCGCGCCATGGCGTGCACTGAGTCAAACGCTTGATCCTTTTGCTCCGGCGGATGAGAACCGCCTGGCCGACATCGCTGCGGCCTGGACTGACTACCTGCATCGGTGTAAAGCGGAAGGGCTGCACTTCATTCAGCCGGGACGTTTTGTTCTGCCTGGCGATATGGCCGGTGCGCCAGCGCTACAGTTTTTTCCCTGGCCAGCTGACGATGAAGCTCAGGCGGCGAAGCTGGCGCAGGCCGATAAAGGCAGTAACTTTGCCATGCTGCAGCAGCGATTCAATTACTACTGCCAGCATGTCGTAAAAGACTTCTATAAAAATCATTTTCTGCGCTTTGATCGCCAGATCGTGCTGGTGGACTGCCTGCAACCGCTCAACAGCGGGCCGCAGGCGTTTAATGATATGCGGCTGGCATTAACGCAACTGATGCAGAGCTTTCATTATGGGCAGCGTACGCTGTTCCGACGACTGTTTTCACCCGTCATCGATAAGCTGTTATTTGCCGCGACCAAAGCCGATCACATCACCAGCGACCAGCACGGCAATATGGTCTCTTTGCTGCAGCAGCTTGTGCAGGACGCCTGGCAAAACGCCGCGTTCGAAGGCATCAGCATGGACTGTATTGGCCTGGCCTCGGTTCAGGCCACACAAAGCGGGCTGGTCGATCACCGTGGCGAAAAAATCCCGGCACTTCGCGGTCATCGCCTGCAGGATGGCGAGGCATTAACCGTTTATCCGGGTGACGTTCCGCCCCGGCTACCGGGCCGCGCGTTCTGGCAGCAGCAAGGCTTTCAGTTTGAGCAGTTTCGCCCACAGCAGCTGGATATCGATCGCCCACTGCCGCATATCCGCATGGATGCGGCGCTGGAATTTTTACTGGGAGATAAATTGCGATGAGCGATCCGTTAAAACCGCGTATCGATTTTGCCCACCCGCTGGAGGATAAGCCCGAAAGTGTGCTGCGGCCTGCTCAAACGTTTGAAGACGATGCCCAGGCCGCTTTTTTGGCTGTGCAAGACAGCGACGCGACGGTTGAAGAAGAAAGCGCAGGGGAAAGAGCCGTCGAGGCTGCGCTGAAACCTAAACGCAGCCTGTGGCGCAAAATGGTGGGCGCAGGCCTGGCGCTGTTTGGCGTCAGTGTTGTGGCGCAGGGCGTGCAGTGGAGCCACAATGCCTGGCTGGCGCAGGACTGGTTTGCGCTGGGCAGCGGCGTCGCCGGCGGACTGATTGTTCTGGCCGGTGTGGGCGCGCTGACCCAGGAATGGCGCCGCTTATATCAACTGCGGCAGCGTGCGGAAGAGCGCGATCGGGGCCGGGAACTGCTCAACAGCCACGGCGTGGGCCAGGGGCGGGCTTTTTGTGAAAAACTGGCGCGTCAGGCCGAACTGGATCAGGCTCATCCAGCGCTGCAACGCTGGCATGCCTCGCTTCACGAAACCCACAATGATGGTGAAACGGTCCGGCTCTATGCCCAACTGGTGCAGCCGGTTCTTGATCGCCAGGCCCGGCGGGAAATCAGCCGCCATGCTGCCGAATCGGCGCTGATGATCGCCGTCAGCCCGTTGGCACTGGTCGATATGGCCTTTATCGCCTGGCGTAACCTGCGGCTGGTCAACCGCATTGCGGCCATTTACGGTATTGAGCTGGGCTATTTTAGTCGACTGCGCCTGTTCCGACTGGTGCTGCTTAACATGGCGTTTGCCGGGGCCTCAGAGCTGGTGCGCGAGGTCGGAATGGACTGGATGTCGCAGGACATCGCGGCCCGCCTGTCGACGCGTGCCGCGCAGGGCATTGGTGCGGGGCTGCTCACCGCCCGGCTGGGTATCAAAGCGATGGAACTGTGTCGGCCTTTACCCTGGCTGGAAAATGATAAACCTCGTCTCGGCGATTACCGCCGGGAGCTGTTAGGGCAGTTGAAAGACGCGCTACAAAAGGGCGGGAATAAACATCCACAAAACTGACTTTAGATGGGGGCCGTTATTTAACGTCCCCTGTTTAGCGCGCCAAATCTGCGGGGGACCGTTCCGGGATACTGGGAAGATTAACTGCGAAAGACGTCGAAAACTCAAGGTATTATGGCGCGCTGCGCGCGACGGACGTTTAAAAAAAACGCGCTTGCGTTAACACTGTCAACTTTTCCTGACAGCCCCCTTTCTGCGGACGGGCTGTTTAGCGTATTATCGCGACATATCAAACGGATTAAGGCCCACGCAATGCGTTTAGAAGTGTTTTGTCAGGACCGTATCGGACTGGCGCGTGAATTGCTCGACCTGTTGGTGGCGCGCAGTATCGATCTCCGCGGCATTGAAGTCGCCGCCTCAGGCCGTATCTATCTCAATTTCTCCACGCTTGAATTCGAACAGTTCAGTAATCTGATGGCGGAAATCCGTCGTACACCCGGCGTCACCGATGTCCGCACGGTCCCCTATATGCCGTCTGAACGTGAACATCGGGTACTCAGCGCCTTGCTGGTTGCCATGCCAGAGCCGGTATTTTCGGTTGATTTGAGAACGAAGGTTGAGCTGGCGAACCCGGCGGCGCAAAACCTGTTTAATCTTGATGAAAACAAGATCCGCAATTTTACCGCCGACCACCTGATTAACGGTTTTAATTTTGCGCGCTGGCTGGAGAGCGAACGCGTTCAGGCGCAGGCGCAACATGTGGTGATAGAAGGGCGCGACTTCCTGATGGAAGCACACCCGATTTACCTGTCAGAGGACAACGACCAGGCCGACCAGCTCGTCGGCGCAATGGTGATGCTGAAGTCTACTGCCCGTATGGGGCGACAACTGCAGAACCTGGTGGTGACCGATGAAACCGAGTTCGATCATATTGTCGCCGTTACGCCCAGGATGCGGCAGGTCGTGGAACAGGCGCGCAAGCTCGCGATGCACGATGCACCGCTGCTGATTATCGGCGACACCGGCACGGGCAAAGACATGCTGGCGCGGGCCTGTCATTTACGCAGCGCACGCGGAAAGATGCCCTTTCTGGCGCTTAACTGTGCATCGCTGCCGGATGACGTAGCGGAAAGTGAGCTTTTTGGTCACGCAGCCGGGGCCTATCCCAATGCGCTGGAGGGCAAAAAAGGCTTTTTCGAACAGGCAAACGGTGGCTCGGTGCTGCTGGATGAAATTGGCGAGATGTCACCCACCATGCAGACGAAGCTGCTGCGTTTTCTGAACGATGGCACTTTCCGCCGCGTCGGTGAGGAGCATGAGGTACACGTGAATGTCCGCGTGATCTGCGCCACCCAGAAGAACCTGTTTGAGCTGGTTCAGCGCGGCGAGTTCAGGGAAGACCTTTTCTATCGCCTGAATGTGCTTACGCTGAATCTGCCGCCGCTGCGCGAGCGCGTTCAGGACATTATGCCGCTAACGGAAATGTTCGTGGCGCGTTTCGCCGATGAACAGGGCATTCCACGGCCGCGTCTTTCCTCACAGCTGAATGCTTTTCTGATGCGCTATAACTGGCCCGGAAACGTGCGGCAGCTAAAAAATGCCTTGTATCGTGCATTAACCCAGTTGGAAGGCCATGAGTTACGGCCGCAGGATATCGTCTTGCCGGAACAGGCGCTGGATGTGTCACTGGGAGAAGAAGCTATGGAAGGCACGCTGGATCAGATCACCAGCCGCTTTGAACGATCTATTTTGACGCGGTTATATTTGTCTTATCCGAGCACGCGCAAACTGGCAAAACGACTGGGGGTTTCCCATACCGCCATTGCCAATAAACTGCGAGAGTACGGTCTGGGGCAGAAGCGCGGCGACAACGAATAAAACGCAGCGGATAAGTCTGGCTTATCCGCTGTGGCCATTATTTCAGCGCAGCGAGTGCGGCATCATAATCGGGTTCAGTGGTGATCTCATTCACCAGCTGGCTGTAAAGCACTTTGTCATGCTCATCCAGTACGATAACGGCACGGGCCGTCAGACCCTGAAGGGCACCATCAGCAATTTCCACGCCAAAATCTTTTTTGAATTCCCCGCCGCGCAGCGTTGACAGCGTAACCACGTTGTTGAGGTTGTCTGCGCCACAAAAACGCGATTGAGCAAAGGGCAGGTCGGCGGAAATACATAACACCACCGTGTTATTCAGTTCGCCCGCTAACTGGTTAAACTTGCGCACCGAAGAGGCGCACACGCCGGTATCGACGCTGGGAAAAATATTCAGAATCTTGCGTTTTCCTGCATACTCAGAGAGTGAAACGTTAGACAGGTTTTTCGCCACGAGGGTAAAAGCGTTAACGCTATCGCCCGGCTGCGGGAACTGACCTGCAACCGCTACAGGGTTGCCCTGAAAGTGAACAGTCTGAGACATAAGAATTCCTTCTAATGATGTTATCTGACAGAAAAGAAAGCGTCAGTACAGGTATAGCCATTGTTTATGACATAAATTTTAAGGGTTTACGAGAGCATTTGTTGCCTAAAGTTAAATGGCGATGATGAATCCCAGAGAAAAGGAGAGGTAATGAGAACGGTAAAATGTTATCCCGAAGCATGGCCGCTGCATACGCCGTTTGTCATTGCTCGTGGCAGTCGCACCGAAGCCAAGGTCGTTGTCGTCGAAATCGAAGAAGAGGGCGTGAAAGGGATCGGCGAGGCCACGCCTTACACGCGCTACGGCGAAAGCGAAGCCCTGGTGCTGGAACAAATTGCGACCGTTATGCCTCAACTACAGCAAGGGCTGTCGCGTGAAGCCTTGCAGAGCCTGTTGCCTGCCGGTGCGGCAAGAAACGCCATCGACAGTGCTCTCTGGGACCTTGCCGCTCGCCAGCAGCATGTGACGCTGGAGCAGTTAGTGGGCGCGGAACCGACCCAGTCTGTTGTGACTGCACACACGGTGAGCATCGATACGCCGGAAGCGATGGCCAGCAGCGCGCAGGCGTTGTGGCAACATGGCGCAACCCTGCTCAAAATCAAAATGGACAATAACTTTATTACCGAGCGCCTGATGGCGATTCGCGCTGCTGTTCCCGACGCGACATTACTTGTGGATGCGAATGAATCCTGGCATGCCGAAGGGCTGGCAGCCCGTTGCCAGCTGTTAGCCGATCTGGACGTGGCCATGCTGGAACAGCCGTTACCGGCAGGTGAAGACGCGGCGCTGGCGAACTTTATCCATCCTCTTCCGATCTGCGCCGATGAAAGCTGCCACACGCGGGAAAGTTTGCCTGCCCTCCGTGGACGCTATGAGATGGTGAATATCAAGCTTGATAAAGCGGGTGGACTCACTGAAGCGCTTGCCCTGGCACATGCTGCGCTGCAGCAGGGCTTTACGCTGATGTCCGGCTGTATGATCTGTACCTCAAGAGCGATTCGCGCGGCGCTGCCGCTGGTGCCGCTGGTGCGTTTTGCCGATCTTGATGGCGCAACGTGGCTGGCCGTGGATGTTGAACCGGCGCTTAAGGTACATGACGGGGCGTTAATGACGGCTGCCAGCGCAGCAGAGTAAGCATCGTCTCCAGATACGTTTCTGTGGCTTCGTCCACCGAGATAGCCGGCATCTCGGCAGTGACGCAGGGCAGACTCAGGTCGTGGCACCAACTGCCAAAGGAGCCCGGCGTGGCATAGCCCACGCTGCTCACCCGCGGTAATTGGGTCTGCGCCGCCAGCCAGGCGCCAACGTCTGTCTGTTCGGGGTCATCAATGCAGGCCAGAGGCTCGTGCCACGAGACGACCCAGGCCGGTTTAAGCTGATGAATGAGCGCGCACAGCGCCTGGGTTTCCGGCTCCGATGCCGGATGTGTCCCCGTTGACAGCTTAACGTCCCGCGCGTCTGCCGCGCTGTTCCAGCGGTAAACCGTTTCGCCCGACTGCCAGTTGGCGGCCGGAAAGTTTCGGTTCAGATCCACGCCATTCGCATTGGCACGCAGGCCCAGCTGACAGCCGTCGGGGTTCATCGCCAACACCACATGATGCCGACGCTGTGCCTTCGGCAAGGTCCGCAGCGCAGCGGAAAGGGCGGCTATCGCCGCGTTTTCATCACCGTGAGTGCCGGCCAGAATCAGGCCACTGTCGCCGTCCGCCTGCACGGCGGGAAACCAGAGTAGCGGGGCGCCCAGAACAGAGCGGCCATACTGCTGCCAGGAAATAGCCAGTTTGCCGCGCAGCGGTCGCGGATGAATGGATGACATAGTGACGTTCTCCTGAGTTTATTTAAAAGTAGCGGAAAAGCCGGTCGGGGAAAATAGCTATTTATCAATCAGCAATTTGCGATAAAGTGGCCGTTAACAGGCTGAGTCAGTAATGCGCTGATCCAGCGCGTCTTTATTGCAAAGGGGTGATAATGGTAATCCGCTTTTCATTAACGCTAACGGCCCTGAGCCTGCTTAACGCGTTTGTGCCCGCGTTGGCCGCCGAGGTTCCTGCCGGTGCACAGCTCGCCGCGAAACAAGAGATTGTCCGCCATATCAAAGATGAACCCGCTTCCCTCGATCCGGCCAAAGCCGTGGGCCTGCCTGAAATCCAGGTGATGCGCGATTTGTATGAAGGGCTGACCAGTCAGGATGCCCACAGCAAAATTGTGCCCGGTGTCGCGCAGAGCTGGAGCAGCAGTGACAATAAGGTCTGGATACTTACTTTACGTAATAATGCCCGTTGGTCTGATGGCAAACCGGTGACCGCGCAGGATTTTGTGTACAGCTGGCAGCGCGTTGTCGATCCTAAAACCTCATCGCCCCAGGCCTCCTTTATCGCACTGAGCGGCATGAGCAACGCGGGCGCGATTACCAAAGGCGAAATGACACCGGATAAGCTGGGCGTCACCGCCCTGGACAAGAATCGCCTGAAGATTACGCTGACCCGTCCGGTTCCCTGGTTTCCTGCGATGCTCTCTAACGTCGCGTTCTATCCAGTACCGCAGGGCGTGGTTGAAAACGCAGGTGCAGACTGGACCCAGCCGGGCAAACTGGTGGGCAATGGGGCTTATCAACTCAGCCAACGCGTCGTGAATGAAAAAATCGTTCTGGTGCGCAATCCCCATTACTGGGACAACGCCCACTCCGTTTTAACCAAAGTGACCTTTGTGCCCATCAACGAAGAATCGAGCGCAACTAAGCGCTACCGCGCTAACGATGTGGATATCACCGAATCTTTCCCCAAAAACATGTATGCGTTGCTGAAGAAAACGCTGCCCGGCCAGGTTTATACGCCGGATCAGCTCGGCACCTACTATTACGCGTTTAATACCCAGAAAGGGCCAACGGCCGACGTACGCGTGCGCAAGGCGCTGTCGTGGAGTATCGATCGCGCCGTTATCGCCGAAAAAGTCCTGGGCACAGGGGAAAAACCGGCATGGCATTTTACCCCTGACGTCACGGCCGGGTTCACACCGCTGCCCGCCCTACAGCAACAGCACAATCAAAAAGAGATGGATGCGCAGGCCAGAGCCCTGTTGGCAGCCGCAGGTTACAGCCCCGCTAAGCCGTTGAAGCTGACGTTGCTGTACAACACTTCTGAAAGCCATCAGAAAATCGCGATTGCGGTGGCGTCGATGTGGAAGAAAAACCTTGGTGTGGATGTGAAACTGGAAAACCAGGAGTGGAAAACCTATATAGACAGCCGAAACAGTGGCAACTTTGACGTTATCCGCGCCTCCTGGGTAGGGGATTACAACGAACCCTCGACGTTCCTGAATCTGCTCACCTCAGGCAACAGCAGCAACATTCCGCGCTTCAGTAATGCCGAATACGATGCCGTCATTGCCAAGGCAAGTATGGAAACCAGCGATAAGGCGCGCAATGCGGATTATAACCGGGCAGAGCAGATTATCGCTGACCAGGTCCCAATCGCGCCCCTTTATCAGTACACCAATGGCCGGCTCATTAAGCCGTGGGTCAAAGGTTACCCGATTACTAACCCCGAAGACGTTGCCTACAGCCGGGAATTGTGGATTGAGAAACACTAAGTCACAGCGGCCTGACATCAGGCCGTCTTTTGACATCTTTGTACACAGGCTCAGGATTGCAACTCAACAGCGCCACGCTAGACTGTATCGTATTGATTTTGATAGCGGGGTAACGGTGTGGACGGTGTAAAAGGAAAAGCGCTTCAGGTGACAGATGCCATTATTTCCTGCCAGTTGGATGGCAAGGGTGGCATGATCCCCATTGATGAAACGCAGGTGCTGCACGACGAGCATCCCTGCTGGTTGCATCTTAATTATACCCATCCTCGCAGCGCCGAATGGCTGCAGTCTACGCCTCAAATTCCGGATGCCGTGCGCGATGCGCTGGCTGGTGAAAGCATGCGTCCCCGTGTTTCCCGGCTGGGGGACGGTTTTATGATTGTCCTGCGCAGCGTCAACCATAACAGCGATGCACGTCCTGACCAGCTGGTGGCAATGCGGGTGTTCATTAACGATCAGCTCATTGTCTCCACGCGCCGACGCAAAGTGTTTGCCGTGGATGAAGTGCTGACCGATCTCGAAAACGGCAACGGTCCGGTGAACTGTGGCAGCTGGCTGGTTGAAGTCTGCGATGCCTTAACCGGGCACACCAGCGAATTTATCGAAGACCTACACGATAAAATCATTGAGCTGGAAGATGCCTTACTTGATCAACGTATTCCGCCGCGAGGTGAGCTGGGACTGTTACGCAAACAGCTGATCGTAATGCGCCGTTATATGGCACCGCAGCGCGATGTCTTCTCGCGCCTGGCGAGTGAAAAATTGCCGTGGATGGACGACAGCGAGCGCCGCCGTATGCAGGAAATTGCTGACAGACTGGGCCGCGGCCTGGACGATCTGGACGCCGGCGTAGCCAGAACCGCCGTGCTGGCAGACGAAGTGGCCTCGGTCATGGCGGAATCCATGAACCGCCGAACCTACACGATGTCGCTTATGGCCATGATCTTTCTGCCAGCGACCTTTTTGACTGGCCTGTTTGGCGTCAATCTGGGCGGGATCCCCGGCGGCGCATGGCGCTATGGCTTTAGCGTCTTTTGTCTTTTACTCGTGGTACTGGCGTTAGGCGTGGCTGGTTATCTGCGCAAGCGACGCTGGCTGTAAGGCATGGGAGAGGAGCAGGGCGTCAGTCAGGAAAATTCCATTAACAGGACTAAAGCTGATCGACGTCAATATCTTCCAGACGCAAACCGCGCAAAATCTCTCTCGCAGGTGAATGCAACGTCAAGCGATGGGCGTTGCGCTCCATATTGTCTTACTTCCTTTTTTGAATTATTGCATAGCATATTTAATTCGAAATACGCCGGCTAACTAGCCGGCTTTTTTTTTGCCCGCTGGCTGAGATGTCAATTCTTTCCTAAGCTTAAAATCCATTCGCATAAGAGGAGAACGGCATGATGGCGATTCACAACAGCGAGCCCATTCCAACGGATCCGCCCCCCATTCCGCAGCCGCAGCCCGATCCGCCACCGGAACCGGAGTTTCCGCCGGTAATGGATCCGCCCCCTCACCGCAACGTATAAAAAAAGGGCACGCGAGTTAATGCGTGCCCTTTACTTTCATCGAACAGATAAGCGTTACTTAATTTCCAGCACGTTAAGACGTTCGCTGAGGTCAGGCGTTTCTTCTTCCTCGGCGCGCCAGCCAACCGGTGTGACCGGCAGCGTTTCGCGATCAAAGGCCAGATCGCCGCCATCGACCACGGCATCACCGTGTTGAATACCTTTAAAATCAAAGAGTTTGATATCTGCCATGTGAGAGGGCACGACGTTTTGCATGGCGCTGAACATGGTTTCAATACGGCCAGGATAACGTTTATCCCAGTCGCGCAACATGTCTGCGACGACCTGACGTTGCAGATTCGGCTGAGAACCACACAGGTTGCACGGGATAATCGGAAACTGACGGGCTTCTGAGAAACGAATAATATCTTTCTCGCGGCAGTAAGCCAGAGGACGGATCACGATGTGTTTACCATCGTCACTCATCAGCTTGGGCGGCATGCCTTTCATCTTGCCACCGTAAAACATATTCAAAAACAACGTTTGCAGAATATCATCACGATGGTGGCCAAGGGCGATTTTCGTACAGCCCAGCTCCGTAGCGGTGCGATACAAAATTCCCCGACGCAGACGTGAGCACAGAGAGCAGGTCGTTTTACCTTCGGGAATTTTATCTTTAACGATTGAGTAGGTGTCTTCTTCAACGATTTTGTACTCAACACCCTGAGCATCAAGATATTCAGGCAGAATGTGTCCCGGGAATCCCGGCTGTTTCTGGTCAAGATTCACCGCCACCAGGCTGAATGACACCGGCGCGCTTTTTTGCAGGCTACGCAGGATTTCCAGCATGGTATAGCTGTCTTTGCCGCCTGACAGGCAAACCATAATGCGGTCGCCTTCCTCAATCATATTAAAATCGGCGATAGCCTCGCCAACGTTACGGCGTAAACGCTTCTGAAGCTTGTTGAGGTTGTACTGCTCTTTCTTGCTCGTTTCTTGATTTTGTTGCATTACGCGGTTTCTCAGTCATCAAAAGGGAAGTTCACAGAGTCAGTGTGCGGGTTAACCCGGCCCTGGCCCCGTGGGTCAATGCGCACAAACCTTTTACGCACTGCCGCGCCCCTTTGATTGGCTCTCTATGACGGCTTGTCGCCGGCAGTAAAAACCAGCGGACAAAAGTATGCCGCGTATGGTACGGATTACGCGTTCAATTTCCAATATCAATTTCTGCGTGCAGCAGAAAGTTCAAGGCTAACGATTCAGCCACGACAGGTCCGTTAGCCCTGTCTGGCGATAACGATAAACAGGAAGACCTGGCTATTCTGCCTGCAAAGGTCAGGCCACCATCCAGAGGTCTGTCAGGCCTCTGTCATTTTCGATGCTGGCGCGGTTCATCATTCGCCCGGCAGGGCATCTTTATTCCCATAGCGTCCCGTTTATTCAGGCCCTGATCACATCATTTCCAGCGACTGCACGCCTTTGACTTCCATGATTTTGTCATACAGGTGCGCATCGCTGGATTTGCGCGATAAGGTAACCTGCACGCTTAATTCACACTGGCCGCTTTCTTCATCCCGGTTAATCACCGAAATATTGCCGTAGCGGATGCCTTCACGTTGCATCACCAGTAACACCAGCGGCACGCTCTTGGCTTTGAGGTAAACAATCAGCGTATGATGTTTACCAATTAATAAATGGCTCAGGCGGCGGAACACCTCCAGCACCACCAGTGCCAGCACCGTGCCGTAAATCCCAATCTCATACATACCGCTCCCGATCACCAGCCCGATAGCGGCGGTAACCCAGAGTCCGGCCGCCGTGGTCAGGCCTTTTACCACCTGCTTTTGAATCAGGATGGTGCCGGCACCCAGAAAGCCCATGCCGCTTACCACCTGCGCCGCAACGCGGCTGGGATCGAGCGCCACATGATCTTTCATCAGCATGTCGGCAAAACCGTATTTCGAAACCAGCATAAACATGGCGCTGCCGATACCGACCAGGATATGGGTACGTAACCCGGCTTCTTTGGCACGCATCTGGCGTTCCAGGCCAATCAGCCCGCCTAAAATGCCGGCCAGCGCGATACGAATCAGCATATCCATTAACATTGTTTTTCTCCGGTAATCATCATGTTCAGATAAGTGCAGTTACGTGACAGTGTGATAACAGGATAATTCTGCTTGCAATTAGCTGTGAGGTTTTTTGTAAAAAGCTGTTTCTTCTATCGACCCCGCGTCAGGGCTGACATATTCTTGCTAAGCCTTTAACTCACCTTCCCGGAGTCTGATTGATGAAAGCCGCTACTTTTCTGCTGGCTGGTGCCGCGTTGATACTGTCTGCCTGCAGTAGTAACAGCGATGACAACGAGCCACCACAACAAGCTACTGCCGCCCATGTTCAGCCACACGTGGTGATGTCGTCAATGGCAGAGGCAAACTGTGCCAATGCAGGAGGGACACTGGCGTTCTCAAGTCAGCTGGACGGATCGCGCATCGGGATGTGCCAGTTAGTTAACGGCCGCCGCTGCAGCGAACAAGCGCTAATCGGCGGTAACTGCGCACGCTAACGGGTTCAGGCCGGATAACACCGGCCGGATACGTCAGGCGGTAACCCGATTTTGACAGGTTTCGCCGCGGTTTAGCTGGCTGAGGTTTTCCAGCGTGGTGTCTGATATCGCCGTCAGGGCTTCGGCGGTGAGAAACGCCTGATGACCGGTAAACAGCACGTTATGACAGGCTGACAGGCGGCGGAATACATCATCCTGAATCACATCATTAGATTTGTCTTCAAAGAACAGATCCCGCTCGTTTTCATAAACGTCCATGCCCAGCGCGCCTATTTTTTGCTGCTTCAACGCATCAATCGCAGCCTGAGAATCAATTAATCCGCCCCGACTGGTATTAATGATCATGACGCCGTCACGCATCTGCGAAAAAGCCTGTGCGTTGAGTAAATGATGGTTCTCCGCCGTCAGTGGACAGTGCAGACTGATGACGTGCGACTCGGCAAACAGGGTTTTCAGATCGACATACTCCGCGCCGAGCGCTAAAGCCTGCTCGCTGGGATAAGGATCAAACGCCAGTAAACGCATTCCGAACCCTTTTAATATGCGCAGCGTGGCGATGCCGATTTTGCCGGTGCCAATGATACCGGCCGTTTTGTTATGCATGTTAAAACCGGTCAGGCCGTCCAGCGAAAAATTGGCGTCGCGGGTGCGCTGGTAAGCGCGATGAATCCGGCGGTTCAGCGTCATCATCAGCCCCACCGCATGCTCGGCAACGGCCTCCGGGGAGTAGGCAGGCACGCGGACGACCTGAAGCCCCAGCTCGGCTGCCGCGTCGAGATCGACATTGTTAAATCCCGCACAGCGCAGGGCAATGTAGCGGACGCCCAGCCCCGCCAGCTCTTCGAGCACCGGGCGGCTGCCGTCATCATTCACAAAGATACATACCGCATCGCAGTCTACCGCCGTCTTCGCCGTGCTTTCGCTGAGTAAAAAATCAAAAAAGACCAGTTCGAAACCATACTGTTGGTTGACCTGTTCAAGGTACTTCTGGTCATAGTGTTTAGTACTGTATACGGCGATTTTCATCGTTGTGCTCCTGAAAAGGGAATGCAACAAGAATAACGTTTTCTGTTGCTTTTTGCTGGTCGCTGTTTACCTTTCGCGGTGAAACCTTCACCTTCCGGACGTTACGTGCCATCATTATTCTCAGGATAGTGAGAAAAAAAGGATGCTTGTTTTCATGCCGCGGATTTTCCGTCGACGTCTCGCCGCTGTTCTGGCGCTGATTTTATTGCTGCTGGGATTACTACTGACGATCACACAGTGGCTGCCGCGCCTGGTGGGCATTTGGCTGCCTGCAGGTACGCGCGTCGAGCTGGAGGGCGCGCCACGCTGGCGGAACGCGCAGGTGCTGTTTCCCAACATCCATTACCTGGCGGATGACTGTCGTCTGGCGAGTTTCAAAAACGCCGCGCTGGGTTGGCATCACGCGCGCTGGGCGCTCAATGCGGATCAGGTCACGCTGGAAACTGAATGTCTGCAACAGCTACCTGAAACGCAAAACGATACGGCCGCGCCCAAAACTCTGGCCCAGTGGCAGGCAATGTTGCCGGGCGCCGACATTCACATTGGTAAACTGACCGTTTCCCCCTGGCAGGATTATGCTGGCGGGCTGGATCTGACGCTGGATAAATCGCGACAGCAGTTACACTACCGCGGTGATAACCTGCAGCTCGACGCCACATTACAAGGACAGCAGCTCAATATTAGTCAACTGACGGTGACGCATCCCGCTTTACCCGAACCGCTCAGCCTTAATGGCCACTTCGAACTGCCCAAATATGCCAACGGCTTGCCGGTGAACGGTGAAATTACCGGCACGCTGGCGCTGGCGGCATTCCCGCAACCTGTGGACGCTGCGCTCAGTTGGGCGCATCAACGTGGTCTGCTTAATGTCACCACGGGGGGCAGCGATCGTCCTTTACTCCATCTTCCCTGGCAGGCCAGCCGAACCCGTATTGATATCGAAAAAGGTGAATATTACTGGCCACTGGCCTCGCAGCCGCTGTCGGGTTTCGTCAATCTGACGCTGAATAACTGGCAGGACGGGCTGGAGGCGACCCAAATCGTCGGTCGTCTCAATATGCTCACGCAGGGCCGGGGCGGTAAAGGTAACGTGGTGCTGGGGATGGGGCCGGGTCACCTCAGCCTTACGCAAAGCCAGCTGCCTTTGCAACTGACGGGCGAAAGCAAATTCGCGGCGATGCAGCTTTACGGCAGCATTCCCGGCGAGCTGAACGGCTCGTTGCTCAATCCGCAACTGACGATAAAACCCAAAGCACTTTTGCGCCTGCGCGGGCGTTTGCTCTCCACGCTGGAAGTCGATGAAGCGCGCTGGCCGCTGGCCGGCGTGCGCTTATCTTCGCAAGGCATCTCCGGACGCCTGCAGGCCATTCTCCGCGCTCACGATCCCAGCTTTGGCCGCTTTACGCTGCACCTGGATGGCGGCGCGCATAACTTCTGGCCGGATTCAGGCGTCTGGAACTGGCGTTACTGGGGCGAGGGAGAAATGCGTCCCTTACAGGCAAAGTGGGACGTCAATGGCACGGGCGGCTGGCGCGATACGCTGATTCATCTGGATAGCCTGTCTACAGGTTTCAATCAGCTGGAATACGGCAGCGTTCGGGTAGAGAAGCCGCGCTTAACGCTCACGGCGCCGGTGAACTGGCAGCGTGATGCGCACCACCCGTCATTTACCGGCCAATTCAAGATGCAGGCAGGAGAAACGCGCTTCAGCTACGGGGGCAGGCTGGCGGCCTCAACGCTGGACTTCGGTGCGACGGGCAGCGATCCCGGGCATTTCGTCTGGGGCGGACAGCTGAACGCGAGCAAGGTGGGGCCGGTACGTGTTAACGGCCGATGGGACGGCGAGCGTTTACGCGGACAGGCCTGGTGGCCAACGCAGTCGCTGACGGTATTCCAGCCGCTCCTCAGCCCTGAACTTAAAATGAAGATTCAGTCAGGTGAGTTACGCGCTCAGGTGGCTTTTTCTGCCGCCGCCAGACAGGGCTTTCAGGCTGGCGGTCACTGGACGGTGAAAAACGGCAGCGTCTGGACGCCGGACAGCCAGGTCAACGGGGTGGATTTTTCGCTGCCATTCCGACTGCAAAATCAACAGTGGCATTTCGGGTTACGCGGGCCGGTTTCGTTACGTATCGCCGAGATTAAAAATCAGTTTGCGATGCAGAACATTCGGGCCGACCTGCAGGGCGCTTATCCCTGGCGTGAAAACGATCCGCTGTGGTTACAGGATGTCAGTATGGATCTACTGGGCGGACACATTACCCTGCCATCCCTGCGCCTGCCTCAGCACAGCCCGGCGCGCGTTTCGCTCCGTGACATAAGCCTCAGCAAGCTCGTCAGCGCCATTAAACCTAAACAGTTTGCCATGTCTGGAAACGTGAATGGCGAGTTACCGCTGTGGATCAGTAATCCCCACTGGATTATTGAAAATGGCTGGATTGCCAACAGCGGGCCGCTGACTTTCCGTATGGATAAAGATATGGCCGATGCCATTACCCGCAACAATGTCGCCGCCGGTGCGGCGATGGACTGGCTGCGCTACATGGAGATTTCGCGGTCATGGGCCACGCTTAATCTGGACAATCTCGGGGAACTGACGATGGAAGCCCAGGTAAAAGGCACCAGCCGCTTCAGTAATCGTAATCAGACCGTTAATTTAAATTATCGTCATCAGGAAAACCTGTTCCAGCTGTGGCGCAGCCTGCGCTTTGGCGATAATTTGCAATCCTGGGTGGAGCAAAATGCCACCTTGCCGTCAAAAAAGGATCAATCACCATGAGCCTCAGGGCCTTACTGCTGATGGTAGCCTGGCTACCGCTGATGGGTTGTGTGCCACGCATCGAAGTGGCGGCGCCAAAAGACCCCATTACTATTAATATGAATGTGAAAATTGAGCATGAGATCCACATTAAAGTGGACAAGGATGTCGAAGCCTTACTGAAAAACCAGAGCGGCCTGTTCTGAGGAGAGCCAGCATGAAACGCATTGGTCTTGCACTTTTACTGGCGACGACGATGAGCCAGCCGGCCTGGGCTCTGACGCTTGATGAGGCCCGTCAGTCGGGCCGGGTCGGCGAAACCCTGTCCGGTTATATTGCCCCTCGATCAGACGACAGCGAAACCCTCGCACTGGTTAAACGCATCAATGACGGACGGCGCGCAGAGTACCAGCGTCTTGCCGGGCAGAACAACCTGAAAACCGATGAGGTGGCCCGCATCGCTGGACAAAAGCTGGTCACGCGGGCGGGGACGGGGGAATACGTTCAGGGCATTAACGGGCAGTGGTTGCATAAATAGCCCTATTGAGCAGGGCGATGCAGGCATAAAAAAACCGGGCTGATGCCCGGTTCCGCGTCAAACAGCATTATCACGCAGTAGCAATCTGCTTAATCGCGTCTTTGGCTTCGCTGGTTGCTTTCGTGGCTACTTCCGGGCCGTAAGCGATGCCTTCAGCCAACACGAACTCAACGTCGGTGATGCCGATAAAGCCCAGGAACAGCTTGACGTAAGGGGTCAGCAGGTCAGAAGGGCTGTCTTTATGAATGCCACCACGGCTCGACAGAATCACCGCACGTTTACCTTTCACCAGACCTTCCGGGCCCGCTTCGGTATAACGGAAGGTCACGCCAGCACGCGCGATCAGGTCGAAATAGTTCTTCAGCTGAGTCGGGATGTTGAAGTTGTACATTGGGGCCGCCATGACGATAACGTCGTGCGCCTGCAGCTCAGCAATCAGTTCATCAGACAGTGCCAGCGCTTCCTGCTGACGCGGTGACAGTGGCGCATCAGAAGGGCGCAGTGCGCCAACTAACTCACCGTCCAGTACCGGAACCGGGTTAGCAGCCAGATCGCGCACGGTGATCTGGTCGCCCTTAGCCTGTGCCTGCTCGATATAGAAGTCTGCCAGCTGGCTTGACTGAGAATAACCCGCAAGAATGCTTGATTTCAGAACGAGTACTTTGCTCATAGTAGTTTCCTGTCTGTTATGCGGAAGGCTTTCCGCTCAATGGTTTACACTTTACAAACATCGGCCTTAGGGTGAAAGCGCAATATTTCGAGAGCTATATTCGAATTAATTGAACAAGCCGGTTTTGCCAACCATCACGGCGTAAAAGGGAATGTGCTATGCTAGGCGCAATTATTAGCGTTAATCAGCGGGTTATCTTAGCACTGTACGCTGAATCCACACCGTCTGAGTAAGGTACGTCACTACTATGTCTTCTCCGGTTTCATCCCCATTAACGCCGCTCTGGTCGCGGCTTGATGCGTTAATGCTGCGTGACCGTCAACGCTTGCAGCGTCGGTTACATGGCGCCAAAAAAATCAAAAATCCCGACGCTCAGCAAAGCATCGCCGCCGAGCTTGAGCAGGATATCATTGTTGCAGAGCGCCGCGTTGCACAACGTGTTGCGGCGACGCCGCGCATCACGTTTCCGGAAAATCTGCCAGTCAGCCAGAAGCAGCAGGTCATCGCAGAGGCGATTCGTGAACACCAGGTGGTTATCGTCGCGGGTGAAACCGGATCGGGCAAAACCACCCAGTTGCCCAAAATTTGCCTGACGCTGGGTCGCGGTATTACCGGCTTAATTGGTCACACTCAGCCGCGTCGGCTGGCGGCACGTACCGTTGCCAACCGCATCGCCGACGAGCTGGAAACTTCGCTCGGTGGCTGTGTGGGTTACAAAGTGCGGTTTAACGATCAGGTCAGCGAAACGACCCAGATTAAACTCATGACAGACGGAATTCTGCTGGCGGAAATCCAGCAGGACCGCATGCTAATGCAGTATGACACCATCATCATTGATGAGGCTCATGAACGCAGCCTAAATATCGACTTCCTGCTGGGCTACCTGCGGGAGTTACTGCCGCGTCGTCCCGATCTGAAAGTGATTATTACGTCAGCAACCATCGATCCCCAGCGCTTCTCTCGTCATTTCAACAACGCGCCGGTGATTGAGGTGTCGGGCCGCACCTATCCGGTAGAAGTGCGCTACCGTCCGGTGGTGGAAGAGGCGGAGGATGTTGACCGCGATCAACTTCAGGCCATCTTCGACGCGGTCGATGAGCTGGGGCGTGAAGGCCGGGGCGACATCCTGATTTTTATGAGCGGTGAGCGCGAAATTCGCGATACCGCCGACGCGCTGATGAAGCGCGATCTGCCCCATACCGAAGTGTTGCCGCTCTATGCCCGTCTGTCTAACAGCGAGCAGAACCGGGTATTTCAGTCGCACAGCGGGCGGCGTATCGTGCTGGCAACCAACGTCGCCGAAACGTCGCTGACCGTACCGGGCATCAAATACGTTATCGATCCCGGCACGGCGCGTATCAGCCGCTACAGCTATCGCACGAAAGTGCAGCGCCTGCCGATAGAGCCGATTTCGCAGGCCTCCGCGAATCAGCGTAAAGGACGTTGCGGGCGCGTGTCGGAAGGGATCTGCATACGGCTCTATGCCGAAGACGATTTCCTGAGCCGTCCTGCCTTTACCGATCCTGAAATCCTGCGTACCAATCTGGCCTCGGTTATTCTGCAGATGACCGCGCTGGGGCTGGGCGATATCGCGGCCTTCCCGTTCGTGGAAGCACCGGATAAACGTCACATTCAGGATGGCGTAAGGCTCCTGGAGGAGCTGGGGGCATTAACCCTCAATGACGACGGACATTACTCACTCACCGGCTCCGGCCGCCAGCTGGCGCAGTTGCCTGTCGATCCGCGCCTGGCGCGCATGGTGCTGGCAGCACAGCAGTACGGCTGCGTGCGGGAAGTGATGATCATCGCTGCCGGCTTATCGATTCAGGACCCGCGCGAACGTCCCGCCGACAAAAAGCAGGCCTCGGATGAAAAACACCGACGCTTTGCGGATAAAGAGTCAGATTTTGTGGCATTTGTGAACCTGTGGAACTACCTGGGCGAACAGCAGAAAGCGCTGTCCGGTAACCTGTTCCGCCGTCAGTGTAAAACAGACTATTTAAACTATCTGCGCGTGCGCGAATGGCAGGATATCTATACTCAGCTCCGTCAGGTGGTGCGCGAACTGGGCATTCCCGTTAACAGCGAGCCAGCGGAGTACAGAGAGATTCACTGTGCCTTGCTGACCGGCTTACTGTCACATATCGGTCAGAAAGACGCCGATAAACAAGAGTTTACCGGCGCACGCAACGCCCGTTTTGCTATCTTTCCCGGCTCTGGACTGTTTAAAAAGCCGCCTAAATGGACAATGGTCGCTGAACTGGTGGAAACCAGCCGGCTGTGGGGCCGCATGGCGGCGCGCATCGATCCCGAGTGGATTGAGCCGCTGGCGCAGCACCTGATCAAACGCAGCTACAGCGAACCGCACTGGGAGAAATCGCAGGGCGCGGTGATGGCCACCGAAAAGGTTACCCTGTACGGTTTGCCGATTGTGGCTGCGCGCAAGGTGAATTACGGCACCATCGATCCCACGCTCAGCCGCGAGCTGTTTATTCGCCATGCGCTGGTTGAGGGCGACTGGCAGACGCGTCATGCGTTTTTCCGCGCTAACCAGAAACTGCGCAGCGAAGTCGAAGATCTGGAACATAAATCCCGTCGCCGCGATATTCTCGTGGATGATGAAACGCTGTTTGCTTTCTACGATCGGCGCGTGGGCAAGGATGTCGTTTCAGCCCGCCATTTTGACACGTGGTGGAAGCAGGCCAGCAAAACCAATGCTGAACTGCTGAACTTTGATAAGCAGATGCTGATCAAAGAGGGCGCGGATAAGGTCAGCCAGCTCGACTATCCCAACGTCTGGCATCAGGGAAACCTTAAACTCAAGCTGAGTTATCAGTTTGAACCCGGTGCGGATGCCGATGGCGTGACGGTCCATATACCTTTACCGCTGCTTAACCAGGTGGAGGAAGCGGGTTTTGAATGGCAGATCCCCGGCGTGCGGCGCGAGCTGATCATCGCCCTCATCAAATCGTTACCAAAGCCACTGCGCCGCAACCTGGTGCCTGCACCCAACTATGCTGAGGCGTTTCTGGGCCGTGTTACCGCCATGGAGATGCCATTGCTGGATGCGCTGTCGCGGGAATTCCGCCGCATGACCGGCGTGACGCTGGAGCGAGACAACTGGCAGTGGGAACAGGTGCCCGATCATCTGAAAATGACGTTTCGGGTTGTCGATGAGCACAACCGCAAACTTCAGGAAGGCAAAGATCTTGCTGGGCTGAAACGCCTGTTAAAAGGAAAGGTGCAGGAAACGCTCTCTAACGTGGCGGACGATGGCCTGGAGCAGAGCGGTTTGCACCTCTGGAGCTTCGGCGATTTACCGCGCAGTTACCAGCAAAAACGCGGCAGCTATGAGGTAAAAGCCTGGCCTGCTCTGGTTGACGAGAAGGACAGCGTGGGCATCCGCTTGTTTGACAGCGAGCACGAGCAGCAGAAAATGATGTGGCGCGGTCAGCGCCGCCTGTTGTTGCTGAATATTCCGTCCCCCGTGAAGTATCTGCATGAAAAGTTGCCGAACAAAGCCAAGCTGGGGCTGTATTTTAACCCTTACGGCAAGGTCATGGAGCTGATTGATGACTGCATTGCCTGCGGCGTTGACAAGTTAATCGCGGAAGCCGGTGGCCCGGCATGGGAGCAAACGCAGTTTGAAGCGCTAAGGGAAAAAGTGCGCGCCGAACTCAATGATACCGTGGTAGAGATCGCAAAGCAGGTTGAGCAGATTCTGACAGCGGTATTTTCGATTAACAAACGTCTGAAAGGGCGGGTAGATATGACGCTGGCGCTGGCACTGGCGGATATCAAAGCGCAGATGAACGGCCTGGTTTACCGGGGTTTTGTCACCCAGAATGGCTGGCAGCATCTGGCAGATACGCTGCGTTATCTGCACGGCATTGAGCGACGGCTGGAGAAGTTGCCGGTCGATCCTCATAGCGATCGCGCCCGAATGCTCAAAGTGCAGGCCGTCGAGCAAGCGAGGCAGGCATGGTGGAATAAATTGCCGCCGCAGCGTCAGGATGACGCGGACGTGCAGCATATCCGCTGGATGATTGAAGAGCTACGAATCAGCCAGTTTGCGCAACAGCTGGGAACGCCTTATCCGATCTCGGATAAACGCATCCTGCAGGCGATGGAGCAAATCGCAGGCTAGTTGCCGAGACAGCTCGCGTAAAAAAAAGCCCGCACCTTGATGGATGCGGGCTTTTTTATGTGTTCAGATCGTGTAACCCCTCAGGCAACCTACTGGGCCAGCGCTTCAAGCCGGTCTTTAAAGGAGGTCACGGCAATCGCCCGGTTATCCGCAAGATAGCGATCTTTTGCGGCAGGTGCCGAACTCTGCACGGCAATCAGCTGCCAGCCTTTATCGCCTTTCAACAGTAGCGGCGAACCGCTGTCACCCGGCAGCGTATCACACTGGTGCGATAACACGGCACGCTGCGCCCAGCCGGTGATCAGGCAGTCGCTGTGTGAATACAGGCTGTCAAGATGATCGGCAGGGTAGCCAGCCTGAGTCACTTTACGTCCGGCTTCTTTAAGCGCGTCCGTTAAATCACTGCGTGAACCATCAAACAGCGGAATCGGCGTAATGGCAGAAGGGGGATTACGTAAAATAACCAGACCATAGTCGAACGGTGCTGCGCTGCTGGGGACGATCCATCCTTCGCCATCGGCTTTTAGCCTGTGGACCAGAGAAGGTTCAACGCGGGCATCAATGTCGTGGATCTCGTAGCGCCAGCCTTTTTTGGTCGACATAAAGCGCAGCGCGACCGGTTTATCAAACTTGCCCGGTGGCGTCAGTAAACAGTGGCCTGCGGTCAGTGCCAGATGTGGTGAAATAAGCGTTGCGGTGCACAGGTTACCACTTTCGGTTTCCAGTTGACCTATCGCATCCCAGGGCGCGTCGCTGACGTCGGTAATCGCCTGACGATGATCCTTACCAAAAAACAGCATTTTTATTTCGGCAGGCGTCGGTGAATCATCATTATCATCGGCATGAACAACGGCGGTGAAACTGAAAAGTCCAACGATTAACAGGGTAGCCAGGCGCATAGAACTCTCAATAGCGAGAAAAAGAAAACGTTTTTGTTATTACTGAAGTGACATAACTATAGTCAGTGAGCGGTAAAAAAGGGAGTCTTTTCAGTTAATCAGTACGCGACAGCGACTAAATAAAAAAACTGGCCGCGATAACGCCACATAAGATCATCACAATCAGAATAATTTCGAAGCGATAGCGACGGACCATATTAGCCACTCCAGTAAAGAAACACCCGGCAGAACCGGGTGTTTTAATTATTAACGCTTACTCGGAACCCTAAAGGGTGACCTTATTTTTTAGCGGCTTTTTTGTGGTGCTTTTTAGCAGCCTGGGCTTTCTGAGCTGGTTTAGCTTTGTGGTGTTTTTTAGCGGCCTGGGCTTTCTGGGCTGCTTTAGCTTTGTGGTGTTTTTTAGCAGCCTGAGCTTTCTGGGCTGGTTTAGCTTTGTGGTGTTTCTTAGCAGCCTGGGCTTTCTGGGCTGGTTTAGCTTTGTGATGCTTTTTAGCGGCCTGCGCTTTCTGAGCGGTATCTTTCTTAGCGACTTTCTTTTTAGCCGCCTGAGCTTTCTGCGCGGTGTCTTTCTTCACTGCTTTTTTCTTAGCAGCCTGAGCTTTCTGTGCAGCTTTATGGTGCTTCTTGTGAGCGGCAGCTTTGTGTTCGGTCTTAGCAGGTGCAGCGGTAGTAGTAGTGGTAGCAGCAGCGGCTGGAGCAGCAGTTGTCTCGGCAGCGAAAGCAACTGAAGACAGACCCATGGCAGCGGCGATTACCAGTGCAAATAATTTTTTCATTGCAAAACCCTCGGACTATTTTTTCATGTGTAGCCCACTGCGGGGCCGGTGAAATGACTATATGAGAAAATAACAGGCGCGTCCGTGGGTCATTGGTATCGCCGTGTAACCGATTGTACAAAGTGGGCGGGGGGAAGTGAAAGGCGGCCTTCAGACCGCCTGCTACCTTAACTGTTCAGGTAACGCTGCTCAAGATGTTTGCGGAAATAGTCCGGGTTCAGCGCCTCTCCCGTGGCATTAAGCATCAGCTGATCGGTAGAGAAACGGCTGCCGTGTTGCCAGATATTCTGTTGTAGCCAGTCAAAAACGGGCTGCAGTTCGCCATGCAAAATCAGCTCTGCCGACTGTGGAATCGCTTTTTGCAAAGCCTGGAACAACTGAGCCGCGTACATCGCGCCCAACGTATAGGTCGGGAAATAGCCGAACGCGCCATCGGTCCAGTGAATATCCTGCATGCAGCCGTTGCGGTAATTCCCGCGCGTATCGATGCCCAGAGACTGCTGCATTTTCTCATCCCAGAGTGCGGGGATATCCTCGACCTCAATCTCACCTTCGATGAGCGCACGTTCAATTTCATAACGCAGAATCACGTGGGCCGGATAGCTCAGCTCGTCGGCATCCACGCGAATCAATCCGGGTTTTACCTGCTGAGCTAAACGCACAAAGTTATCAGCCTGCAGTGCCGGTTGCGCCCCCATCTTAGCGATCACCTGCGGCAGGATGCGTTGCAGGAACTGCGCGCTGCGGCCCAACTGCATTTCCATAAACAGACTTTGTGATTCATGAATGGCGGTGGAGCGCGCCAGTGCCACCGGCTGGCCCCGCCACTGTTTGGGCAGGTTTTGCTCGTAACGGGCATGGCCGGTTTCATGGATCACGCCCATCATGGCACTCAGAAATTCATCCTGATTGTAACGGGTGGTGATGCGCACATCGTCGGGGACGCCGCCGCAGAAAGGATGCGCACTGATATCCAGCCGACCATGGTTAAAATCAAAGCCCAGCTCGGCCATAATGCTCAGCCCCAGCTCGCGCTGCGCCTCGATGGGGAATGGCCCCTGAGGGGTTAACTTGGGTTCTTGCGCCTGTTTTTCCACCACCTGTTGCAACAGCGCCGGTAGCCAGGTTTTTAACTGTCCAAACGTCTCATCCAGTCGGGCGCTGGTCATCCCCGGCTCAAAAACATCGAGCAGGGCATCGTACCGGGAACAGCCATTGGCTTGCGCGCGCAGTTGCGCTTCCTCACGACTTAAGCGCACCACCTCTTTCAAATTTGTGGCAAAGCCCTGCCAGTCATTGGCGGGACGCTGGCTGCGCCAGGCATGTTCACAGCGCGAACCCGCAATGGATTTTGCTTCGACCAGTTCGGCAGGCAGTAAGGTCGCCTGGGTCCAGGCGCGACGCATCTCGAGCAGGTTGGCGCGCTCTACATCATTGAGAGATTGCTGTTCTGCCTGCTCAAGCCAGTCACCCAGGCGCTTGTCTGTCAGGATCTGGTGCTGCAAAACACTCATCTCCGCCAGCGCTTCACCCCGCGCAGCACTGCCGCCTGGTGGCATCGTGGTCTGCATATCCCATCCGGCGATGGCGCTGACGTGGCTGAAACGCGACAGGCGCTGAAAAGTGGCACAAAGTTGTTGATAAGCTGAAGTCACATAATGCTCCTGAATGAGTTAACGTCGTGGCAGTTCCCGAAAGGGAAGATCCAGCGGCCAGCAAAAGCGAACGCTGGCCCCGCCAAGCGGGCTGGTTTCAATAGAAACCCTGCCACTTAATGCATGGGCAATAGAGTGAACGATGGCAAGGCCAAGCCCACAGCCCCCGGTGGCGCGGTCACGGCTTGGGTCGAGTCGTACAAAAGGTTCAAATACGCGTTCACGTTCATCAAGGGGAATGCCCGGGCCATCATCTTCGACCTGCAGGTTCCCCAGCGCACCATCAAACCACAGGCTAACCCGCAGGCGCTGACCGGCATAACGCAGTGCGTTATTGACCAGGTTATCCAGTACGCGCTCCATCAGTCGGGTATCTGAAATCCCGTAGTTTTCACGCTGGGGTAAATCAAGATCGATCTGTGTCTCCGGGTTTATCGCCCGGAAATCTTCCATGCGCTCACGTAACCAGTTCGCCAGATCCAGCGACTGCAAATTAAGATCGACGCGGGGCCGATCGAGACGGGCATAGGTCAGCAGCTCTTCAATCAGGCTTTCTAACTGGCTGACATCGCGGTTCAATGCCGCTGACTCCGCTTCGGTCAGATTGTCGCTCATCTCCAGACGATAGCGCAAACGTACCAGCGGCGTTCGCAGTTCGTGGGCGATGCCGTCAATCAGCTGTTTTTTACTGGCGACCAGCGTATTAATGTTTTCCGCCATTTGGTTAAAAGCCACGCCGACCCTGAACAGGCTAGAGGTGCTGTCGAAGTGCGTGCGGACATCAAGCTGTCCCTGACCAAAACGCTGAGCCGCGTGCTCCAGCCGCAGCATCTCTTTCCAGTGCGGACGTAGCCAGATAAAAACCGGCAACCCCAGCGACATCCCGATAAACACCACCAGGGCCATATCCAGCAGGCGCATCTGGTGCAGATAAAACAGGTAAGGGATTGGCCCAACGGTCAGAACGTAGTGGCTGCGGGGAATGTGCTGCAGGAAAGTGTATTTATCATCCAGCGCCACGATTTCGCCTGCGCGCAGCCGGCGCAGTTCATTTTCATCCAGTTCAAACTTACTCATTGGCTCAATATGCAGCTCAAACGACAAGCCGAGATCGAGACTCTTAATCGTCTTATTCCAGTCCCGTGGCGGGATCTCACGCAGTTCGCTGCGGATCAGATAGAGCGAACTGGCCATCAGGTCGTTCATTGACTGGCGACCGGCACGCTCGGCGGTAAATTTGTAAACCAGCCCGACCATTAGCGACATCACCAGGAAACAGACAAACAGCAGCAGGTAGAACTGAATAAAAAGTTTTTTCATACCGAACGCGTGTCCCAGGCCTGTGGCGCAAACAGATAGCCTTTATTACGGATGGTTTTAATACGAAATGGCTCGGTGGCGCTGTCGTGCAGCTTTTTGCGCAGGCGCGAAATCGCCACGTCAATGCTGCGATCCATCCCGTCGTAGCTGACGCCGCGCAGCGTTTTTAGTAGCGCGTCACGGTTCAGAATTTGCCCGGCATGGCTCGCCAGCACCCAGAGCAAATCGAAATCTGCGGTAGACAGGGCAATGTTTTCGTCAAACAGCACGACCTGACGATTGAGCGCATCAATCGTCAGAGAGCCAAAGCGTAACATGCGATTGTTTTTCGCTGGCGTCGGGGCTTCTTCGCTCTGGCCCTGCTGGGACTGGCGCAGATGCAGGCGCAGTCGGGCCAGCAACACCGCAGGGGGCGCCGTTTTCAGGATATAATCCTGGGCGCCCATCTCCAGCGCCAGAATATGGTTCATGTCGCTGTCGAGAGACGTGAGCAGGACAATCGGTCCCTGCCAGTTCGCGCGTAAGTCACGACAGATTGACATACCGTCTTTGCCTGGCAGCATGATATCCAGCATGACCAGGTCGGGCTGCTGCTCGACAATAGTGGCTTCCGCCCGATCGCCGCGCGTCTCCACAATCACTTCAATATCATGTCGTCCAAGGTAAGCGGCAATCAGCGAGCCCACTTCCGGTTCATCTTCAACGTAAACGATTTTGTGCATGATGCTTTCTAACGTAAAAAGGAGGGGTAAAGCATAACTTTTCCTGACGCAGAGCTCTATGCAATCACACGAAATATCCTTGAGTAACTGGGATATATTCCGCAAAATAGACAGTCATTAACCCTGCGTTTAACGTGTGTTCCGGATTCATTGTGATCACCTTGAGGAGCCAAAGTGTTTGATAAAGAGCTGGCATCAGCGGTATACCGCGATCGCATCTGCTTTAATTACAGTGATTTCCTGTCGGCATCCTGTAAAAAACGATGGAGCTTTGTGGATGCAATCTACGGCGTACTGCCTATATTTGGCATGGTGACACGCAAATCTGCGCACAGCTTACAGGCGAGTGAAGATCAGCTTAAAGAATTAGCATTACAAATCATTTCAACGCAGGTCAGCGATGAAATCAACATAGCCCGTTTGATCACGCTTGCCGAGCAGCAACACATTTCCCGCTTCGATATTCAGCTTCCGTACCCGCTGTCAGACAAGCAGCTTGAGGCTATTCATGAAGAATACCCTAAGCCTGTAGCACTGACACAGCAGGATGACCTGCTGTGTGTCGTACTGGATCAGGCGCACTAGGCAAGCAGTTCCCACATCGCAGGAAGGGTTGCCGCCACGATCAGCATCATGGCAACCCGTTCGACCGGCTTCAATGCCACCTCATGCCCGCGACGGCGCGCAAAAATAAACAGTAAAATACCCGGCGCATAGAGCACCACTGACGTAAACAGATGCAGCGGGCCTGACGCATACAACAGCCAGATGCCATACAGGCTGGCGCCCACACCGACGGCAAGCGCCCAAGGTTTTTGCTGTCCTTTCACCACTTTAATCAGATAAAGTCCGACCAGCAGATAGGGCACCAGAATCATTTCAGAGGCAATGATGAGCAGCGTGTTGTAATCTGCGCCGGTCAGGGCAATGAGGATCAAGCAAACCTGAATACTGCCGTTTGTCAGCCATAACGAGGCGGCAGGCGCGTTGCGGGCGTTCTGCCGGGCAATACTGCGTGGAAACGCACCCTGCTGTGCGGCAATAAAGGGCACTTCAGCCGCCATGATCGTCCAGCTCAGGTAAGCCCCGCACACGGAAATAATCAGGCCCACCACAATAATGGCGTTACCCCAGCTCCCCGTCAGGCGCGTCATCAGGCCCGCCATGGAAGGATTCCGCATTTCCGCCAGCTCCGCACGGGGAACGATGCCCAGTGACAGCAGCGTCACCAGCAAATAGACCAGCAGGGCAGCCAGCACCGCCAACAGCGTCGCGCGTCCGACATCCTTTTTATGCTTTGCACGAGAGGATACAACCACCGCGCCTTCCACGCCGATAAACACCCACAGCGTGATCAGCATGGTCTGCTTGACCTGTTCCCACAAGGGGACGCCCAAACTGAGTCCGGAAAAATCGAAGTGAAACCGGTCATAATTGAAGGCCAGTACGGCCAGCACAACAAACAGCAACAGTGGAACCAGTTTGCCAAGGGTTGCCAGCAGGTTGATGCTGGCAGCGGTTTGCACCCCGCGCAGCACCAGCCAGTGAACCAGCCACAGCAGCACCGATGCGCCCAGCATCGCCTGCCAGGTGTTACCGTTGCCAAAAATGATCCGATCAGGCGTATCCGTAAAGAAGCTCAGCGCAGAAAAAACGATAACCAGGTAGGAGACGTTAGCGATAACCGCACACAGCCAGTAACCCCACGCGGAACAAAATCCGGTCAGTTCGCCAAATCCGGCGCGGGCATAGGTAAAAATCCCGCCGTCCAGTTCAGGTTTCAGCCGCGTCAGTAACAGCATCGCCAGCGAGAGGAAGATAATCCCCGCGCCCGTGATCAGCCAGCCGATCAACAGCGCCGCCGGACCGGCGACCGCCGCCATATTTTGCGGCAAGCTGAAAACACCTGCGCCCAGCATAGAGCTGAGAACCAGCGCTGTCAGGGCACTGAGGCCTAATTTTTTCTCCAAAACGTTCTTCCTGCTAGCATAAGTGGCTGGATGACCAGCATAAACACAACGTTATATCGTCATTGTGTTACGTATAGCGCGTTAAATACTCTGAAAAACAGGCGGAGGATTTTACGGAGTGCGGTGAAGGATGGCAATGCGTGGCTATGCAAAATCGGGCAGGAATTATGCAAACAGACAACAGGGCGGCGGGCGCCGCCCTGCGGTATTTTATTTGAACAGATCGGCTGTCACGGTCAGGTTGCCACCGCTCTGGTTCTGCCACTGACGCGTCACATGGTAGAATTTAGCCCCTTTCTCGGCAGCGCGTTTCGCGGTTTCCTGTGAAACCTCGGTTGGCGTACCAAAATGTCCGCTAAAGGTTACGGTATCAAACGGCTGCATCTGTGCTGCCGTGACCGCATTCACTTCCTGGATCTCTTTGCCGTCCGGCAAGGTCACCGTATAGCGTTTACCGGTTGAGCTCTGCGTTTCAAAGAAGCGGCCTACCGTGTTGCTAGGGGTTTCTGAAGAGGCGACGCCGGGGATTTCCACTTTCTTAGCGGCTGCACCGCCTGCCGCCAGCGCTGCTTTGCCCGCCTGAGAGTCTGCCGGGATGGTGTCCGGACTCTGCACCACGCGCTGTTTCGCATCGGCCTTATAGATGTACGCGGTAATGAACTGGTTGCCGCCGGTATTGGCATCAACCTGACGCACGATAAAGAAGGAGGCTGCGCCTTTTTCTTTTGCGGCTTTGGAGATCGCGTCATTCACATCAGGCTGGCTCGGGAAGAAGCCGTTGACGGTCACGGTATCGAAGGGTTCCAGGCGATAAGCCTCTGCCTTGGGCAGCTCTTTCAGGCCATTGAACATCCGGTATTCAGTTTCCTGACTGGCTTTAGGCGCGTTGGCCTTGTACAGGTCTGCGGTCACGCGCCAGTTGCCGCTGTTACCGTTGCTGTCGTTAATGCCTTGAATGTAATAAGAATCTGCATTCAGTTCATCAGCACGTTTTGAAACGGCATCGGCCGCATCGCCAATTGCATTGAAACGACCGGTGATATTAATACGTTCGAATGGCTTCAACGCGGCCGCTTGTTCTGGCGTCAGCTCTTTAGCCGCAAATGCATTTGCCGCCAGCAGAGATAACAGGGTAGATGCCAGAATAGTGTTCTTCAGCTTCATAAAAATGATCCTTCGCCTTACGCAAAATGAGTACGAAAACGTGCTGGACTCTTGATGTATAACAGATTAGCCGCTGATTATTACATGTTATAAACACGCTGTCGCAGCCATTTTTTGCGATATATCTCTTGTTGTGAGCCAGATTATTCAATCCTGACCGCGCGCCGCGCGATTTTGCCTTACGCTTAAGACAATAAGATGAAATGCGCTGTGATAACAGTACGAAAATAGTTAATGCATTGTTAATTTTAGCTTTTTTTAAAAGGAATATCAGGGTGAAGCGCGCAACAGTCAGCAGATTGTTTGCTGCTAATGTCCCTATACAGTGAGGTTATGCGGAATTGTGTCACTCCGGCTGGATATTACGGCGAATGTGACATAACTGCGCCTGTGCAGTAGATCGTCCGTAACAATTTCAGTAGCTTTAGAAACGATTAGGTTATTGCTTTTTATCACATTGCCTGATGGTTGGTATCGGCACGGCAATGTGTACCGCAAGGATCATCCTCCTTTAATCGATGAAAGGGAAAACTATGTTAATTGGAATACCCAAAGAGCGATTGGCTAACGAGTCACGTGTGGCTGCAACGCCCAAGACCGTTGAACAGCTAATCAAGCTGGGTTTCAGCGTGGCTGTAGAGCATGATGCAGGTAAGCGCGCCAGCTTTGATGATGACAGCTATCTTGCCGCGGGTGCCTCGCTGACTGACCGCCAGCAGGTCTGGCAGGCCGATATCGTGCTGAAGGTGAACGCACCCGATGATGACGAGACAGGTCTGACCCGCGAGGGCAGCACGCTGGTGAGCTTTATCTGGCCCGCTCAGCATCCCGAACTGCTTGCAAAGCTCGCCGCGCGACATGTCACGGTGATGGCCATGGACGCCGTTCCCCGTATTTCCCGCGCCCAGTCGCTCGACGCGCTCAGTTCCATGGCGAACATTGCCGGTTATCGTGCGATCGTCGAGGCCGCACATGAGTTTGGCCGCTTCTTTACCGGGCAGATCACCGCGGCGGGTAAAGTGCCACCGGCAAAAGTCATGGTCATTGGTGCCGGCGTGGCTGGCCTGGCGGCGATTGGTGCAGCCGGCAGCCTTGGCGCCATTGTGCGCGCTTTTGATACGCGTCCTGAGGTCAAAGAGCAGGTCCAGAGTATGGGCGCGGAATTCCTTGAACTCGATTTTGCAGAGGACGCGGGCAGCGGCGATGGGTACGCCAAAGTGATGTCCGATGCCTTTATTCAAGCTGAAATGGCGCTGTTTGCTCAGCAGGCGCAAGAGGTCGATATCATCGTCACCACGGCGCTGATTCCGGGAAAACCCGCACCAACGCTCATCACCGAAGAGATGGTGGCCAGCATGAAGCCGGGCAGCGTTATTGTGGACCTCGCGGCGCAAACCGGCGGCAACTGTGCGCTGACGGTTGCCGATCAGGTTACCGTCACCGCCAACGGCGTGAAAATCATTGGCTACACCGATTTACCGAGCCGTTTACCCACCCAGTCTTCACAACTTTACGGCACTAACCTCGTTAATCTGATGAAGTTGCTGTGCAAAGAGAAAAACGGTGAAATTGCTATCGATTTCGCCGATGTTGTCATCCGTGGCGTTACCGTCGTGCGCGATGGCGAGGTGACCTGGCCTGCGCCACCGATTCAGGTCTCGGCTGCACCTAAAGCCACAACCACGTCTGCACCGGTGCAGAAAAAGAGTGAGGTTGCGACGGGATCGCCACGACGCAGCTATCTGCTGCTGGCGCTGGCCATCGTGCTTTTTGCCTGCCTGGCGAACGTCGCACCCCGTGAATTCCTGTCACATTTCACCGTCTTCGCGCTCGCCTGCGTAGTGGGTTACTACGTGGTGTGGAACGTGAGCCATGCGTTGCATACACCGCTGATGTCTGTCACCAATGCCATTTCCGGCATTATCGTGGTAGGCGCTGTGCTGCAAATGGGACATGGCGGTTGGGTCAGCTTCCTGTCTTTTATTGCCGTATTGATCGCCAGCATCAATATTTTCGGTGGCTTCACCGTCACGCAGCGCATGCTGAAAATGTTTCGTAAGGGGTAACACATGTCTGGCGGATTAGTGACAGTAGCATACATTGTTGCCGCAATACTTTTTATTATGAGCCTTGCCGGGCTTTCTAAACATGAAAGCTCAAGACAAGGGAATCTCTTTGGCATCAGCGGCATGGCAATTGCGCTCATCGCCTCCATTTTTGGTCCCGATAGTAGCAATGTCGTCTGGATTTTGCTGGCCATGGTGATCGGCGGGGCCATCGGCATCCGGTTAGCCAGACGGGTTGAAATGACAGAAATGCCCGAGCTGGTTGCCATTCTGCACAGCTTTGTCGGGCTGGCTGCGGTATTGGTGGGGATCAACAGCTATATCGATCATGCCCCCGGACTGCCCGCAGTCATGGAAAATATCCATCTCAGCGAAGTGTTTATCGGTATCTTTATTGGTGCGGTCACCTTTACAGGATCGCTGGTTGCGTTCGGTAAGCTGTGCGGGAAACTGTCGTCCAGACCGCTGATGTTGCCTCACCGGCATAAGCTGAATTTGCTGGCGCTGATCGTGTCATTCCTGCTGTTGCTGTGGTTCGTCAACACAGACAGTAGCGGCGCGCAGGGATTTGCCCTGTTTGTCATGATGGTCATTGCACTGGCTTTCGGCTGGCATCTGGTTGCCTCCATCGGCGGGGCAGACATGCCGGTCGTCGTTTCTATGCTGAACTCCTATTCAGGCTGGGCGGCGGCGGCGGCAGGCTTCATGCTCAGCAACGATCTGCTTATCGTAACCGGCGCGCTGGTGGGGTCATCGGGTGCCATCCTCTCCTACATTATGTGTAAGGCGATGAACCGTTCGTTTATCAGCGTCATTGCCGGCGGCTTTGGCAGCGACAGCAGCGCGGTAACGGACAGCGAAGAGGCTGGCGAACACCGCGAGATCAGTGCGGAAGACACCGCAGAAATGCTGAAGTCATCCACGAGCGTCATTATCACGCCCGGCTACGGGATGGCGGTGGCACAGGCACAGTATCCGGTGGCCGAGATCACCGAAAAACTGCGCGCCCGTGGCATCAAGGTACGCTTCGGTATTCATCCGGTCGCTGGGCGTTTACCCGGCCATATGAACGTCCTGCTGGCTGAGGCAAAAGTGCCTTATGACGTGGTACTGGAGATGGACGAAATTAACGATGACTTCAGCGACACGGATACGGTGCTGGTGATCGGTGCCAACGATACGGTCAATCCCGCCGCTCAGGACGATCCCGGCAGCCCGATAGCCGGTATGCCGGTGCTGGAAGTGTGGAAGGCGCAAAACGTGATTGTGTTTAAGCGGTCAATGAATACCGGCTATGCCGGTGTGCAAAACCCGCTGTTCTTCAAAGAAAACACCCAAATGCTGTTTGGTGATGCCAAAGCCAGCGTGGAAAATATTCTTAAAGCGCTGTAATAAACAAGGGCGACACAATGTGTCGCCCTTGTTGCGAACCTCGCCTGATTAGTCGTGCTCGTCATCCTCTTCAAGCGTAATCGGCGAAACAAAGTCATCCGGTTTTATCGCCAGCAGATCGCAGCGCAGGTGATCGATCACCTGTTCCGCCGTGTTGCCCAGGAAAGCGGCCGACAGTCCGGTTCGGCCAATAGTGCCTAGTACCACAATCCCCGCGCCCAGATGCCCTGAAAGTTCGGGTATGACTTCTTCCGGTAAACCTTTCTCGACATGAGTGAATTCTTCACTGATAGAGAACTTCTGCCGTAGCGCTTTCATCGCCACCAGGTGCTGGCCACGAATCGCGTCGTTGTACACACTGGGATCAAAGTCGGGCAGTTCAATGGCAATATTGATCGGTGTGATGGGATAGGCGCCCACCAGATGAACTTCGGTATGGTTTACGCTTTCTGCCAGTTTAACGGTTTCACGAATAAGTTTCTGATTCAGGGCATCGTGGTGAGGTTCTTCGCTGGCGAGGTTAACCGCCACCAGGGCTTTGCCACCTTCGGGCCAGGGCTGATCTTTGACCATCCATACCGGACAAGGACATTTACGCAACAGATGCCAGTCCGTCGGCGTAAAGATCACCGCTTCCAGCCGATCGTGCTGGTGCGCCATCTTAAGCACCAAATCATGCTGATGAGCCAGCACTTCCTGAATGATGGCTTCGTAAGGACGGTTATGCCAGATCACTTTGATATCGATATCCACGCCTGCATCCAGATAGGCCTGGGCCTGTTCGCGTATCCACTCTGAGCGCTGAGAGATCACGCCCTGACGCATTGAGGTGCGCTCATCCGGTGAGAGCAGGGTGGTCATCTCATATGAGAAGTCGTAGATAGGCAGAAAAGCTTTGATTTTGCCGCCGATAAGCTGGTTGAGATATACCGCACGTCGCAGCGCGGGCTGGTCATCCTGTTGAGGATCGATGGCGACCAGAATATTTTGATACTGGGACATAGGCTACTCTCCTTAAACCAAAGCGACTGGATTAAAGATAGCCTATGTTCAACGCAGTAAGAAAGTGAAAAAGATGTAGCCGGATCAATAAAATAACATTTATTAACCCGGCTTAACCATCAGGCTGCCTGATGGCTCTGGCCCGCCAGACCTTCCAGCATGGCGTGGTTCTCAATAGTGATGTATTTCCCTTTCACCGCCAGCATGCCTGATTTCTGAAAACGCCCCAGCAAACGGCTAATGGTTTCAACGGTTAATCCCAGATAGTTGCCGATGTCGCCACGCGTCATGGTCAAACGGAACTCACGCTGTGAGAACCCCCGCTGACCGTAACGGCGGGATAAGTTCCAGATAAAGGCCGCCAGCCGCTCTTCAGCGTTCTTCTTGGACAGCAACAGGATCATATCCTGATCGCCTTTGATTTCGCCGCTCATCAGACGCATCATCTGCTGACGCAGGGCCGGCATTTTGCCCGATAAATCATCCAGCGTATCAAAGGGGATTTCACAGACCATCGCCGTTTCCAGCGCCTGGGCAAAGCTTGGATGGCTGGCATTCATGATGGCGTCAAAACCGACCAGATCACCCGCCAGATGGAACCCGGTAATTTGTTCATCGCCCTGTTCAGTGATGGTATAGCTTTTGATCGTGCCGGAACGGATAGCATAAAGGGAGCGGAGGTCGTCACCGGCTTTAAACAGCGTATGACCTTTCTGAATGGGTTTCTTTCGCTCAATAATGTTATCTAGCTGATCAAGCTCATGTTCGTTCAGTGTGAAAGGGATGCATAACTGGCTAATGCTGCAATCCTGGCAGTGAATCGCACAACCGCCTGACTGTATACGTTTTTCAGGGAACATAGTGGTTTGCTCGACGATAATTGACTGCGGTCAATTTTACCATTTTTCGCTCGCAAAGGAACTCATCCGAGCAGTTTTTAGGCATACAAAAAGTGTGGTCTGTTACACTTCGCTGAAGGCTGTTATTACTGGCTTTCTTGATGTCAAAGTGTAACGGCCGTCAATATATGTTTACGGTTTTATGATTTCAGACAGGATCTTTCTTTATCTTAAGACCGGGAATAAGGGTTAAAAACGGGGTTAGCGCAGACTTTCCCGATTTTGCTACTATTCGGGTTAAGCACTATTTTGCGTCATATCATTTTACAGGGGCGAGCGATGAACCTTGACGATGACAATCTGTTCCGTGACGCGATGAATGACGTTACGCCACTCAGAGATGCGGACAACACGCGGTGGAATCCTCTCTCCGCCAGTAAAAAAGCACGTCAACTGCCGCCAGAACAGGAAGATGAAAACATCTTAACGCGCGGTTATCTGGATATTATCCCGCTGGATCAGCCTCTGGAATACAAAGCAGAGGGCATTCAGCAGGGCGTGTTAGATAAGCTACGCAAGGGACAGTATACGCTGGACGCCAGCCTTAACTTACTGCGTCAGCCTGTAGAGGTCTGTCGCCAGAACCTGTTTAATTTCATTCGTGAGGTGCGGCAAGCCGGGTTTCGCAACCTGCTTATCATTCACGGTAAAGGGCGCGACAGTGAATCCCACGCCAACATCGTACGAAGTTATCTGGATCGTTGGCTACGGGAGCTGGATGAGGTGCAGACCTTCTGTGTGGCGCAAAAGCAGCACGGCGGGGCGGGCGCGCTTTACGTCGGATTACGCAAGACCGAGAAAGCGCGTCAGGACAACTGGGAGCGACATGCAAAACGCAGTCGCTAACTGTGAAATTTACGAATAGTACTCATCAGAACCTCAGCGCTCAGGCTTAAGGTATCGCCGGTCCGGGTGATAATACCGACCGGCTCGCCAGGGCCTGGAGAGGTAATGGGCAGCGAGAAGACGGCGTTGTGACTGAGATCTTCTTTAATGGCGCCTGAAGGCACAAACCAGATGTAGTCATAGCGTAGCGCCAGTTGGCGGGCCAGCGAGGTGGAAGAGGTTTCAACGCAATGTGGCGGTAAACAGCAGCCCTGCTCGTCAAGCATCTGCTGGGCCAGGCGGCGCGGAGCCGTTCCTTCGGGGGAAATCACTACCGGCCACTGCATGGCGCGGGATAAGGTGACGTTGTCACTTAACAGGGGATGTTCCGGCCTGACAACCAGTTTTAATGATTCGAGGAACAGCAGTTCATAGGTTAAGCCGGTCATCATCTCTTTATCAGCCATACGACCAATGCCGATATCAAATTCGCCCGCGCGCAGTCCGGCCAGCAAGACATTGTTGTGCAACGTGGCAACCTGAATGGTGGTGTTAGGACGCAGTTGATGAAAGCGATCGAGAATCTGTGGCAACATGCCCATCGCGGCAGTCGTAAGCGCGCCAAGCCGAATCACGGCAGGACGCTCGTTGATCTGTTCGTTAAAACTCTGACCGGCATGGTTTAGTGCATCCAGCACCTTTACCGCATGCGTCAGAAACTGCTCTCCCATGGTGGTGAGCTGTGCGCCCAGTCGGCCGCGTTCGAACAGCCTGACGCCCGTCAGTTCCTCGAGTTCGTTAAGGGTTTTAGAGAGTGCAGGCTGGCTAAGACTTAACGTCTCGGCTGCACGCCCCAGCGTTCCCTGCTGCGCAACGGCAACAAAGGCATGTAAATGACGCAAGCGAATGCGCTGATTGAAAAGGATATTTTTTTCCATTTCCCAAACTTAATGACATTGCCAGGTAACTGGCAACTATTTAAGCTGGATTTTGTTAACTTTGCTGCAAATTTTTATTAACAATGTGTACTTTTTATCGGGTTTTCATTTAAGTTACTGATAAATAATGCTTGAGGCGCTATCGTGGGATAACGCAGCCGCCAGTCGTGACTGAAAAATCATTAACTTAACTAACCATTTTTTGAATGATTATTATTCTCGTGTAAAATTCACGCGTTTTATCGTTAACGATCGGCTATCATAAGCGCCGTTTTTTTTACCAAAACTGATAGTTATTTCGTTAAGGAGAGTACGTCCGTGAGCAGCGTTGAGTCGGTAGACGTTCGCCGGTTAATCAATCAGGGTGCCCTGAGCGGTGGCCAAATTCGATTGATTGTACTCTGTTTTATCGTCGTGGCGCTTGATGGGATGGATATCGCCATCATGGGGTTTATCGCGCCCTCGCTGAAAGCGTCCTGGAACGTCACGAACCATCAGTTAGGCGTCGTCATCAGTGCGGCGCTTATTGGCCTGGCGCTGGGCGCCATGATCGCCGGTCCACTGGCCGACCGCTTTGGTCGTCGCTTAATGATTATATTCAGCGTGCTGTTTTTTGGCTTATGGACGCTGGTCACCGCGTTTTCGCACAGCATTGAGCAGATGATCCTGTTCCGCTTTTTGACCGGGCTCGGATTGGGCGCAGCCATGCCGAACGTCAGCACCCTGGTCGCAGAATATGCCCCCGAGCGCCGTCGCTCATTCATCATCACCGTGGTTTTCTGCGGCTTTACCTTTGGCGCAGCCAGCGGAGGCTTTGCGGCATCCTGGCTGTTACCGCGTTACGAATGGCATTCTGTTCTGTTGCTGGGCGGTATTTTACCGCTGCTGGTGCTCCCAGTGCTGATACGGCAACTGCCAGAATCAGTGCGTTTCTTAATTAGCCGTGGTGCGCCGGCAGAACGCATCCGAACCATTCTGGAGCGTATGATTCCGGGCAGTACGAACCCGCACAGTCAGTTTCAATCCTCCGAAGCGGACGCCACTCAGCCAGACAAAAACGCAATCGCCACGGTTATCTCTCCCCGCTACCGTACCGGCAGCCTGATGCTGTGGGGCGGCTATTTTATGGGGCTCTTTCTGGTTTATCTGATAGGTAGCTGGCTGCCTTCGCTGGTGAGTAAACAGGGGATGACCGTGACCCAGGCCGCCATTATCACCGCCATGTATCAGGCGGGCGGCACCCTAGGCTCGTTATTTGCCGGCTGGTTGATGGACAGATTTAATGCCAACCTGGCGTTGGCCGTCATCTATTTTTGTGGCGGGATTGCCATTGTGGCATTGGGTTTCTCACCGGCGCAGGTCACCGTCATGAGCAGCATAGCCTTCTGTAGCGGCTTTTGCTTTAACGGTGCTAATACCGGCATGAATGCCTTATCAGCCAGCTATTATCCTACCCATGCCCGCGCGACCGGCTCCAGTTGGATGCATGGCGTGGGCCGAATCGGTGCCATCCTCAGCGCGTTTGTGGGAGCAGAAATGCTGTCGCTCGGCTGGTCTTTTAACCTGATCTTTTTGCTTCTGGCGATTCCGGCCGTCCTCACGACAGCGATGCTGGTGATTAAAAACCGTTATGGTTTTAAGCCGATCACAAATTCATGATTTTTTCCGCTGACGGCAACGCGTTGGATTACAGTAGCTGCAACGCTCATGCTTTCAGGTGGTGATTATGGATAACGTTATCAGTGCGGATGCCATCCGTACGGGCTTTTCAAAGGCAATGTCGGACATGTATCAGCAGGAAGTGCCGCTGTACGGCACGTTGATGCAGTTGGTCAAAGACGTTAATCAGGCCTCGCTGGCGGCGGACAGCGCCCTGCAGCAGCGCCTGGCGCAAGCCGATGAGCTGAGCCGTTTAAGCCTGGAACGCCACGGTGCAATCCGCGTCGGCAGCGCCGAAGAGCTGGCCATGCTGCGTCAGATGTTCGCCGTTATGGGCATGTTCCCGGTCGGCTATTATGACCTTTCTCAGGCGGGCGTACCGGTACACTCAACCGCGTTTCGCCCTGTTGACGACGACGCGTTGCGTCGTAATCCGTTCCGTATTTTTACCTCATTACTGCGGCTTGAATTGGTTGAAGACCCGGCGCTGCGCGATGAAGCTGCCGCAATCCTGGCCTCGCGGGACATTTTCACCGCAGGCTGTCGCGCATTAATTCAACAGCATCAACAGCAGGGCGGTCTGACTGAGACCCAAGCGCAGCGCTTTATTACCGAGGCGTTAGAAACCTTTCGCTGGCACTCGCATAGCCTCGTTGAAAGCCACACCTATCAGGCCCTTAATCAACAACATCGGCTAATTGCGGACGTCGTGTGTTTTCCTGCCTGTCATATCAACCACCTGACACCGAGAACCCTGGACATTGATCGCGTTCAGGCCTTAATGCCCGAACGTGGCATCGATCCCAAAAACGTTATTGAAGGCCCGCCTCGGCGCAAGGTGCCGATTTTATTACGCCAGACCAGTTTTAAAGCGCTGGAGGAACCTGTCGTTTTCAAAGATGGCTATCAGGGCACCCATACGGCAAGATTTGGTGAGATAGAACAGCGCGGCGCAGCCTTAACCCCAGAGGGGCGCGCGCTTTACGATCGGCTGCTGACTGAGGCCGGAAGCGGCGCTGACAATCAACAGCATCAGCAACGGTTGTCTGCTGTATTTCAGGCTTTTCCGGATAACGAAACCGATCTACGCCGGGAGGCTCTGGCCTGGTTTCATTATCGCCTGAGTGATAAAGGCCGGGCTGAACCGCCTCAGCCCGGTGAACCGCTGGACGCCCTGATCGAACAGGGCCGCATTCTGGCCGATCCCATTATTTATGAGGATTTTCTACCGGTCAGCGCGGCGGGGATTTTTCAGTCTAACCTCGGGGATCACACCCAGGCGCGCTCGTCAGGCCAGGCAAGCCGCAGCAGCTTTGAAGCCGCACTGGGCTGCGCAGTACTGGACGAAATGGCGCTGTATGCCCAGCGTCAGGAAGCCTCATTACAACGTTGCGGCCTGGCATGCTAACCCACCGGGGCGTGATTGCCCCGGATTGCGCGACTATTGCAGCCGTGAATCACGTATCAGCGTGAATCTTCCCGCGCCCAGCAGCATGATCACCAGCGCGCCCAGCAGAAACAGCGCTTCGGTCTCCAGCGACCAGGCGCCCACGCCGGTGCGATGCCATAGTGCCCCGGTTTTGACCAGCAGCGTTGCCACCACCATATTCACCGCCACAATGAACGCCGCAGGCCGCGTCATCAGCCCCACAATCAGCATCAGCGGGGCGATAATTTCCCCGATCCAGGCACCCCAGGCAAGAAATCCTGGCAGGCCGTGCTGGTGCAGCAGTTGGGCAATCCAGCCCACCCCATGCACCAGCTTGAACTCACCGTGAAACAGCAGCAGTCCACCCAGTGTCAGACGCAATAACAGCTTGCCCAGGTCAGGATGATCGGTCGTTCGAACAAAAAGTTGATTGATGCCACTGAACATTTTCTATTCCTCTCACGCATTAAACGACATGCAGTACTAAAAACAGGTTCGCCGGGAGCGGTCAATCCCGGCGGACGTGCGCAGCACATTTTCGGTATTTTTACCCGCTGTGTTTCTGGACAATGACAGATGGCCTGAAATAATGACCGCCTACGCAGACAAGGAATAATGCATGAAAAATGAACACGGCCTGAAGATCGCTATCGCGGACGGTGAGCTGCAAGGCGGCATCGATGACGGGATCTTTGTGTTTAAAGGTATTCCTTACGCTGCGCCGCCGGTGGGGGACCAGCGCTGGCGCGCGCCCCAGCCCGTCATCCCCTGGCAGGGCGTGCGAAGCGCACTGCATTTTTCTGCCGCGAGCTGGCAGAACCGCGAATACTGCCTTGCGATTGGCGGCGGCGATCCCGGCGATTTCAGCGAGGACTGTCTTTATCTCAATGTCTGGACGCCTGAACTGCAGCCCGATAAGCCTCTGCCGGTGATGGTATGGCTGCACGGGGGCGGATTTACCCTCGGTTCCGGCGGGCTGGCTCCCTACAACGGCAAACCGCTGGCCTCACGCGGCGCGGTTATCGTCACGATTAACTATCGGCTGGGCCATCTGGGCTTTTTTGCGCATCCGGCCATGGAAAAAGAGCAGTCGGCGACCGGGACGCTTCACAATTTTGCCTTGCTGGATCAGATCGCGGCCTTACGCTGGGTTCAGCGCCATATTCACGCATTCGGCGGCGATGCCCGTAACGTTACGCTGTTTGGCGAGTCATCTGGCGCACGTAGCCTGTTATCGCTGTGCTGTTCGCCCTTGTCAGCCGGTTTGTTCCACAAGGGAATTGTGCAGAGTGCCTATAGTCTGCCAGACGTGACGCGGACCACGGCGCTTGAGAAAGGCGTGAAGGTGGCCAGCCGTTTAGGTTTGCCCGCTGATGCCAGCATGGAACAGCTGCGCGCGCTGCCTGCTGAGGCCTTTTGGTCACTGGACAGCAGCTACGGGCTGGGTCCTGTTGCCATCGCGGGCGATGCGGTCCTTCCCGCGCCGGTACTGGAGACGTTTATGGCCGGACGTCAGCATCGTCTGCCGCTGATGGCCGGAAGCAACAGCGACGAAGCCAGCGTACTGGCGTATTTCGGTGTCGATGCCGCCACGGTGGTAGACCGGCTTCGTCGTCAAAACCGGTTCAGCTATCAGCTGTTGAAATGGATTTATCCGCTTGAGACGGATGCGTTGCTCGGACGTGCCGTGGCACGGGATATGACGTTTAGCCTGCTTCCCTGGCTGGTGATGCGGGCGCAGCAAAAAGTCGCTATGCCGGGCTGGCGCTACTGGTTTGATTACGTATCTGAACATTCGCGGGACCTTTTTCCGCACGGCACCTGGCACGGTAACGAAATCCCCTACGTCATGAATACGCTGCATAACCTGCCCGCTGTCAGCGACGATCGCCGCTTTACGGCCGCCGATTACGCGTTTGCGCAGCAGGTCAGTGACTACTGGTTTCTCTTTGCCCGCGACGTGGACACCAGCACGACGCAACTGGACGGGATCTTGCCCTGGCCTGCCTGGCAGGCGAATAATGACGTGACAATGTCACTCGGGTGCGAGGGAAAAGCGGGGCTCAGACTCATGCCGCGCTTTATGCGTCGGCGGCTGGCGCTGTTTCGCCTGATGATGTCGCGTATGGTTCGCTTGTAGTGCTCCCTTAGCCCTCAGCCCTCGAGCCGGGTGCCATCCTGCGCGCCCTCCAGGCTGATTTTTGCTGGAACGATGATCTGTCGCGGAGGCAGTGCACCAGCATAAAAAAGTTTAACAGCGCTGTTACATTTTCGGCCTTTCTGCCGATATATCCCATACGCCCGGTGTCACGGGTTAACGTTTAAGGGATTTCAGTATGGGTATGCTTAAAAATTTCACAATTCGCGCGGTAATGCTGACAATACTCGGGCTGTTTTGCCTGCTGTGGAGCGGAATCGGGCTGTTCAGTATTCATTCGCTCAATTCGTTGAGTGACGGCAACGATGTCGATCGCCATATCGTGGAGCAGATGACCGCGTTGAGTAAGGGCAACGATCAGTACTTTCGTATGATTACGCGCCTGTCGCGCGTCATGGAGAAAAAAGCGGCAGGCACAGCGCAAAACGATGAGGCTTTCGCGCCCGTACAGCAGGCACTGGACAGTATGTCTCAGCAACTGACCCTGTTCAAACAGCTCTCTCCCGGCCCAATGGATGCAGCCGTTGCCAATGACGTTATTGATAAATGGCAAAAACTGCTCGACCAGGGCGTGACGGTTCAGCTTCAGCGTGCCCGCCAGGATTCGCTGGACAGCTATCGCCAACAGGCAAATGACGTCACCCCTGCGCTGAGCCGTGCCTTTGGTGCCAGTACTGAAAACTTCAATAAAGTGGCAAGTGTCAAACTGGGTCAAACGCGGGTTGAAGTCGATCGCATGACCGCGATGACCAAAACCCTGATTTCAGTCACCGTGGTGATTGGCTTGCTGATTCTGCTGTTTACCGACCGTTATCTGGTAAAAATGTTGGTTAAGCCGCTGGAAAAAATTCGCGAACATTTTTCAGTCATCGCCAAAGGCGATCTCAGCAAGCCGGTTGAAGATATGGGTCGTAACTGCGTCGGCAAACTGGTGCCCTTACTGAGCGCCATGCAGGACAGCCTGCGCGAAGCCGTCAGTGCGATTCGTAGCGGCACGGAAAACATTTCACGCGGAGCCGCTGAGATTTCGATTGGGAATAACGATCTGTCTTCACGCACGGAAGAGCAGGCTGCCGCGCTGGAGCAAACCGCAGCCAGTATGGAACAACTGACGGCGACCGTGAAATTCAATGCGGAAAATGCGCGTCAGGCCAGTACCCTGACCGAAGCCGCAACGATCACGGCCAAACAGGGCGGTAGTCTTGTCGGTGAAGTGGTCACCACGATGAACGGAATCTCTGACAGTTCGAAGAAAATTGCAGAGATTACTAACGTCATCAACAGCATTGCGTTCCAGACCAATATCCTCGCGCTTAACGCCGCAGTAGAAGCCGCCCGCGCCGGGGAACAGGGCCGTGGCTTTGCCGTTGTGGCCAGTGAGGTCAGAAATCTGGCCCAGCGTAGTGCGGGTGCGGCAAAAGAGATCGCTGGCCTGATTGCGGATTCCGTTGAGCGTGTGGAAAAGGGGGCGCAACTGGTTAGCACGACCGGCGGCACCATGAGCGGTATTCTGAAATCGGTGCAGGATGTTGACGCGATCATGAAGCAAATCGCGGCCGCCTCAGAAGAACAAAGCAAAGGCATTTCGCAGGTTGGCACGGCGGTAACGGAAATGGACAGCGTAACCCAACAAAACGCCGCGCTGGTGGAAGAAGTCTCCGCCGCCGCCAGTGCGCTGGCGCTGCAGACGGAAGCCTTGCAGGCCTCTGTCGCACAGTTCCGCCTTTCCAGCGATGCGCCCCTGGCAACGACGTCAACGCGGAAGCCGCCCTCACAGCCGGCCAGCCCAACGACCTCATTCCAGCCTAAAGCCGCGGCGGCGGATAACGGCGATTGGGTAACTTTCTAAACCCGCATCTGATCACCGCCTTCCTCGCGAAGGCGGTTTTTACTGCCTGTATCCCATCACTCCGCCGCCAGATAACACAGCTTCTCTGCCACCTGGTATGACTTCACAAAGGAGGTCACGGGCAGGAACTCAAAGCGCGAATGGAAGTTATGCGCGCCAGTAAAGAAGTTGGGTGTTAACAGACCTTTCGCCGACAAAGCCGCGCCATCGGTGCCGCCGCGCATGGGGATCACCTTAGGCGCAATATCCAGCGCTTGCAGGGCGGCGAAAATCAGATCAACCGCCCGACGATCTTCGCCCATCGCATTGCTGATATTGCTGTAAATATCGCGAAGGGTTAGCTCAACTTTGCCCGTAGGATAGCGCGCGGCGATGATATCTCTGACCGCCTGCAACTGCTGTTTGCGTGCAGCAAAGCCTGCCAGATCAAAATCGCGAATCGAGGCGTTAAGCGTGGCAATGCTGGCGTTGGCCTGCATCTCGTTAAACCAGATATAGCCTTCGCGACCTTCGGTATGTTCCGGCGTCGCCTGCCGGTCGAAGTGGCTGATAAAATCGTGAGCCATCAGTAAGGGATTGACCAGCACGCCTTTGCCCGACATCGGATGCGCCGGCACACCGGTAAAGCGGATTTCTGCTGCGGCCGCGTTGAAGTTCTCATAAACGACTTCGCCCAGCTCGCAGCAATCAATTGTCCAAGCGAAATCCACATTAAAACGGGTTTCGAGATCCAGCGCTTTCGCGCCGCGCAGCCCGATCTCCTCATCCGGCACGAACGCCACCACGACGTCGCCGTGTTTGCCCTGCAAATTCTCCATCAGCGTCATGACGACGCTCACGGCCGCCTTGTTATCGGCGCCCAGCACGCTGGTGCCGTCGCTGAAAATAATCTGCTGGCCGATATAGGGCGCGATCTCCGGGTGCGCATCCCGACGTAACCAGATGTCCTGCTGTGGGTTCAGACAAAGGTCTTCACCCTGCCAGGTGAGGATCTGCGGGTGAATGTCAGGGGACAGCCCCACGTCAACCGTGTCGATATGGGTGATAAACCCCACGCGCGGCGCATCGGGGCAATTTCCTCGTTTCAGCGCCGTTACCGTGGCATGTTCATCAATCACAACCTGCTCAAGGCCAAGGTCACGTAATTCGTCCGCCAGCAGCTGCGCCATCGCGTGCTGGCTGGGGGTGCTGGGTAAGGTGCTGGACTTTGCATCACTTTGGCTGCTTACCGCCAGGTAACGAAAAAAACGCGTAATGAGTTGCGCCTGAAGTTTGTCGGTCATCACTAATCCTTATTAGTTGACGTACTGCGGGGTTCGCTATGGTGGTGATTCATGCTATCTATCAAAGCGCTAAATCATTTATTTAGATATTCAGACTAACGGAAGTCAACAGAAAGCGAGGACAATAATGAGAAACAGGTTTACGACCCTGGCACTGCTTACTGCAGGTGTGGCTCTGGCGGGCGGCGTCCATGCAAAAACGCTGGTGTACTGCTCCGAAGGCTCCCCTGAAAATTTTAATCCGCAACTTTACACCTCGGGAACCAGCGTGGATGCCAGTGCTGTACCGGTATTCAATCGCCTGGTGGACTTCAAACCGGGCACGACCGAACTGATTCCCAGCCTGGCAGAACGTTGGGATATCAGCCCGGACGGCAAGGTTTATACCTTTTATCTTCGGCACAACGTCAAATTTCAGAGCAATAAGCAGTTTACGCCCAGCCGCGATTTTAACGCAGATGACGTGATCTTCTCGTTTATGCGGCAAATGGACAGCAAAAATCCCTATCATGCGGTCTCTGGTGGCAATTATTCCAACTTCGACAGCCTGCAGTTGGCGACGCTTATCACCCATATCGATCGCATCGACGATCACACCGTTCGCTTCACCCTGGCCCATCCGGAGTCGCCGTTTTTGGCCGACCTGGCCTGGTACTTTGCCTCTGTCCATTCAGCGGAATACGCGGACAAGATGCTAAAGGCCGGCACGCCAGAGAAGGTGGATATGGACCCGATAGGCACCGGACCTTTCCAGTTAGTGCAGTATCAAAAAGATTCACGCATTCTCTATAAGGCGTTTCCTGACTACTGGCAGGGGAAAGCCAAACTGGATAGGCTGATTTTCAGCATCACGCCGGATGCCGCCGTGCGCTACGCCAAACTGGAAAAAAATGAGTGTCAGGTGATGCCATTCCCTAATCCGGCCGACCTGGACAAAATGCGACAGAACAAGGCGATCACGCTTAAACAGGCAGCAGGGCTGAATACCGGTTTTCTGGCATTTAACACCACTAAAGCGCCCACCGATAATGTGAAAGTCCGTCAGGCGCTGGCCATGGCGATAAACAAACCCGCCATTATTGAGGCCATTTTTAAAGGCACGGGCACGGTCGCCAAAAATATTCTTCCGCCTGGCGTCTGGAGCGCAGACAAGGATCTCAAAGACTACGATTACGATCCGGAAAAGGCTAAAGCCCTGCTGGCCGAAGCGGGTGTGAAACCGGGAACGGAAATCGCGCTGTGGGCGATGCCGGTTCAGCGCCCCTATAATCCGAATGCGCGCCGGATGGCGGAGATGATTCAGGCCGACTGGGCAAAAGTCGGCATCAAGGCCAACATCGTGAGTTATGAATGGGGCGAATACCTCAAACGCGTGCGCAACGGTGAACATCAGGCTGCTCTGATGGGCTGGACAACGGCGACGGGCGATCCGGATAACTTTTTCGGACCGCTCTATACCTGCACCGCGGCGAAAGGCGGTTCAAACTCATCAAAGTGGTGCTATCAGCCGTTTGAAACCCTGATCACCCAAGCCCGGGCCGAACCGGATCAGCGCAAACGGACTCAAATGTACCTGCAGGCGCAGCAGATCATGCATGACCAGATGCCCGCCGTCATGATTGCCCACTCCACCATTTATGAACCGATACGCACGACGGTCAGCGGTTATGAAGTGGATCCCTTCGGCAAGCATATTTTTTATCAGGTCGATATCAAGCCGTAATCCATGATGCGGCGGCTCACAGGGACGTGTGCCGCCTTGCCTGCAAAATGTCAGATATGTTGTACAGTTAAGAGTGTGTTTGGTGTTCAGAAGGGAAATAACATGGCGAACGGTTGGGCTTCAGAAGGGGCGGTTCAGGAACAGATCGACAGTACCGTTAACGACGGGATTGAACGCGTGCGCCAGTCGATCGGTCAGGGCGAAAGCGCCACGGAATGTGAACTGTGCGGCGAACCGATACCGGCGGCGCGCCGTCAGGCACTGAAAGGCGTGCGCTACTGTGTCACCTGTCAGGAAAAAATCGATAAGCAGCAAAAAGAAACCAGCCTTTACAACCGTCGCGGCAGTAAAGACAGCCAGCTTCGCTGACTTATGATCCCGGTATGGCCAGGCCGCTGCCGATGAACCAGGCGAGAAAACCGATGCCGGCCACGATGATAGCAATGGGGAACAACAGACCAATTCTCATGTTTATCCTGTGAGTCTATTCAGGGATTAAGCCAGCCGTAACACGGCGTGATGGTTCTTCAGCAACGTAAAGAGTTCAAACTGGGTCGCCTCATTTACCGCACGCCGTATCTCGCCTTTGGTGTAAATCATTGTGTGGATATGACCCAGTTGACGCCACACAACAATCGCCGAGGCCACAAGCGCGCAGGTATTCTCTGCCTGCACACATTCTACTGTGGCATGGCAGGCATCGTCTAAGTCATTGAGAAAAATTTTCACCCCATCAGTGGGCAAGATTGCCCGAATATCATCCAGCATGACCCGGCTGACGCTGCGTGACAAATAAAGAGTTAACCACTTCCTCGTCATTATGACACCTGACGTTAACGATTTTCTCCGTTATACGGGGTAAACATAGGTAATGGAAGTGTTGAGAATAGGGTAGTGATATTTAACGAACTTTTTTAGCTTATTAACGGCAGGCGAATTCCCAGACGTTTTTTACCTTAACGATGCGGCTTAAATAACCAATTTACACGTGCCAATTTTATACCGGCCAATACGCTGTCTCAGGTTACGACGTTAAAAACGCAGGGGGCAGCGCGTGTTCCGTTATTTAATGTTTAGGGTTGTCTGTGACCTTAATTCACTGACTCGTGCTGGCTAACGCCGGGCAGGCTGGTGACGCGGCGTGATCGATGACGCAGATAACCGCCAACGCGCGGCGGCATGATCCCGGTGCCGGTAGCCGAGCGGCTGTTTTCACGCATTGTGTCTGTGAGGAATAAACCAGAGCAGGCTCCGTCATCACGAAGCCTGCTGTTGTCATCCGTTGGAACGCAGTTGCGGATAACGTTTGAAAATATAAATACACCATAACAGCGCCGCGAGTCCGATGATCGCTCCCACATTACCCACATCAGACAGGCTCATGTAAGCGCTGACCTGGCTGCCTAATAGCGCGCCCGCACCAATACCGATATTATAAATACCGGACATTAATGACATCGCGACGTCCGTCGCGTCCGAGGCTAAAGACAGCACGCGGATTTGCATCGCCAGGCCAATCATCATCATTGCCATTCCCCAGACCACGCACAGGGTAATGATTGCGCCGGGCCGGACTGCGGCGAAGATTAACAGTCCCATGCACAGCGTCACCAGCGCGATAGCGGCAATCAGCAACGCAGAGGGGAATTTTTTCCCCAGCGAACTGAATAACAGGCTGCCAATAATGCCCGCCGAACCGAACAGCAGCAGCAGTAAGGTGGTGAACCCCTCGCTGGCATTAGCAACGAGCTGCATAAAAGGCTCAATATAGCTGTAGGCCGTATAGTGCGCGGTCACAATTAACGTCACCAGCAGATACATCCCGACCAGCGCCGGTCGGCGGAACAGCAGGGGAACGCTGCTAAGCGAACCCGTGTGCTCGCTGGGCAACCGTGGCAGGATACGCGCCAGCATAATCATCAGCACCAGGGCGGACAGCCCGATCACGCCAAACGTTGTGCGCCAGCCCAGCGCCTGACCGACCACGCGTCCAATCGGCACGCCCAAAACCATTGCCAGCGCGGTGCCGGTTGCCAGCATGCTGAGTGCCTGAGTTTTTTTACCTGCGGGGGCAACACGAATTGCAAGCGATGCTGTAATTGACCAAAACACCGCATGGGACAACGCAATTCCCACACGGGATACGATCAGGGAGGTAAAACTCCACGCAAACGTAGAAAGCACATGACTGGCAATAAAGACGATAAACAGAACCGTTAACAGGAGCCGGCGTTCAATATTCCGCGTCAGCAGCATCAAAGGCAGTGACAGTAAGGCCACCACCCAGGCATAGATCGTCAGCATAATGCCCACTTCAGACGTTTTCATCGAAAAGCCTGCGGCAATATCGGACAGTAAACCGACCGGCACAAATTCGGTGGTATTGAACACAAAAGCGGCGATGGCCAACAGCACCACGCGTAGCCAGGCCGTTTTACGGGAAACAGTTGTTAATGGCATGAGAAGTTAAATCAGTCTGTGCGTCAAAAAGGAGTCAGGGCGATCACCCCATGATAGTGACCTGCGTCACACTTTAGCGGTTATTGTGGAGGAATTACGCGCCGGGTGGAACCACCAGGCGCAGATTAAGATGAAATTTTTTTGCCCGATACGGCCGTATGGCGTTTACGGCTCGCGATGACGCTGCCCGGGCATCATCCGCAGCAGCGTATTGTCCTTCAGGGCGTAATGATGAAACAGCGCCGCCGCCACATGTAAGCCAATCAGCCAGTAGCCAAGTGGGGCCAGCGTTTCGTGCCAGTCGGTCAGCGTATCCGACAGATCAAAGTCAGGTTCGGCCGCCACCGGCATCGGTATACCAAATAACTGCCACTCGCGACCTTTCAGATAACGCGATGCCAGTCCCAGCACCGGAAGCGTGATGAAAAGCGCATAAATCAGCGTATGCGTCAGGTGAGCCAGCCCGGTTTGCCAGCGCGGCACCGGAGGAACAATGGCGGGACTACGATGACGGAGTTTCAACAGTAATCGCGACAGCATCACCACCAGAATCGTCGCCCCGGCGCTGAAATGCGTCACCATCATCGCAAAGCGCTGCCATGAACCCCGCTCGACATAGCCGCGTAACTCCATCGTGGCATAGGCAATGATGAGCAGCAGAACAGTAAGCCAGTGAAGCGCAATTTGAGACGATGCGAATTTATTACGCATGGTAGAGCCCTGTATGAAAGTAAGGGTTCTAAGATAACGGAAAAAAATGAAAAAGCTTAACGAAATGACGACTCTGTGGGATGACAGACCAACCGCAGACAGCAGAATCGGGGGCAGAGAGGGCGAGGATAACCGGCACACGGGCTGGGCTGAGAATGGCGGCCAGCAACCGCCATACTGACGTCAAACGGGCGTTGCGTAATCAGAAATCCACGCCGTGCTTAAGCGCCACACTGTCCTGAGTGTGCACATTTTTACCCGGGGCAACCGGGCAACACGCATCGCACCCTAATGAACCGGGATAGTACTTACGGGCCTGCTGAATGGCTGCGGTTGCGGAATAGAATGTGCCGAGAAACAGCCGACCTTCCAAATCCGGAAGATATTTACAGCCGCTTGCATGAACCACGTGATTATCGTTGTAGCCTGATTGTTTGTTGACGTAATAGTATCGCGCCATTAGGTCTCCCCCTTGCTGTGAATTCAAAGATGACATTAATCTTTGGGATCAAACCGATTATAGCGGGGAAACGCGTGCTTTAGGCAATCATACTGATAATACGGACAATTCTTGTACGGACCGCATTCCGGGCAGTCAAACACCCGGAATATTCATTAAGTTTTGCTAGAGTTTGCGGCGGTGCAGCTGCCAGGCAACCCACAACGCTAAGAGCAGTAAAGCGGAGATAAACAGTGTCAGGCCGCCCCAGCCAAACTGATGCCAGAAAAAGCCGCCAGCCGTACCCGCCACGCTTGAGCCGACGTAATAGCTGAACAGATAGAGCGAAGAAGCCTGACCTTTTGCCCGACGAGCGCGTGGGCCAATCCAGCCGCTCGCCACGGAGTGCGCCGCGAAAAATCCTGCCGTAAACAGCATCATACCAATGAAGATCAGCACGATACCGTTAAATGCCGTCAGCAGTAACCCCATCAGCATAATAAAGGTCGAGCCAAACATAACCGGGCCGCGCCCAAACCGGCTGGTTAACGCGCCGGCTTTAGGGGAACTCCATGACCCGGTCAGATAAACCACCGACAGCAAGCCCACCACAGCCTGACTTAAATGCCACGGCGCGCCCAGCAGGCGATAGCCGATATAGTTGAACAGCGTCACAAAGGCGCCCATCAGCAGCAGGCCTTCGGCAAACAGCAGCGGCAATCCCGCATCGCGCCAGTGCAGACGGAAGTTAATGGTCAGATGGCGCGGGCGCAGCGAGGCCGGACGGAAATGGCGCGATTCCGGTAAGATTTTCCAGAACATCAGGGCAGCGGCGAGGGCAAAACAGCCAATGGCCGCAATGGCTATGCGCCATGAAAAGAAGTCGGTTAATACACCGCTTATCAGGCGGCCGCTCATGCCGCCAATCGAGTTTCCGCTGATGTACAGCCCCATCGAAAAGGCCACCACACTGGGATGAATCTCTTCACTCAGATAGGTCATGCCCACCGCGGCCACACCGCTCAGCGATAAGCCGATCAAGCCCCGCATCAGTAAAATGCCGTGCCAGCTGGTCATAGTGGCAGAGAGCAGGGTACAGATTGCGGCCAGCATGAGCGCCGTTACCATCACGGACTTCCGTCCTATGGCATCGGACAGCGGGCCTGTCACCAGTAATCCCAGGGCCATCATGGCGGTGGAAATGGAAAGCGAAATACTGCTCGCGGCGGGAGAAATGCCAAACTGTGCAGAGAGCACCGGCAGAATAGGCTGCACGCAATACAGCAGGGCAAAGGTGGCCAGCCCGGCAGAAAACAAGGCGAGCGTGACGCGCATAAAAGGCCGGGTGCCGCGCACAATCCAGTCAGACGAGGAAGCCTCAGACTGCGCAGGCATGTCGCTGTCCAGCGGCACCGCAGGTGAAGAGCGATTCACAGGGGATCCTTATGAGTAAAAACAGAGTGTTACTGTAGAAAAGGTCTATTAGGTTGTCTAATATATTAATCATCTTAAATAAGACGTTTAACCTATGAATATTGAACTGCGTCACCTGCGCTATTTTATTGCCGTTGCGGAAGAGCTGCATTTTGGCCGCGCAGCCCAGCGCTTACACATCTCCCAGCCGCCGTTGAGTCAGCAAATCATGCAGCTTGAAGCGGAAACCGGCGCGCAGCTGTTTAACCGCACCAACCGTAGCGTGCAGCTTACGCCGGCCGGCGCGCAGTTTTTACAGGATGCGCGGGCAATCCTGTTACAGGTCGAGCAGGCAACCCAGCGCGCCGCGCGTCTGCATCGCGGTGAAGAAGGAGAGCTGCGCATTGGATTTACCTCCTCTGCGGCTTTTATTGGCGTGATGTCAGATGCGCTTTATGTGTTTCGCCAGCGCTGGCCCAACGTACATGTTCAGATGCAGGAAATTAACACCCGTCAGCAGCTGGCTCCGCTGCATGAGGGCAAGCTGGACCTCGGCGTCATGCGCAACACGCCGCTCCCCGCCGATTTGCATCATCAGCTTTTGCTGCGCGAGCCATTGTGCGCCGTGGTGCATAAAGCCCATCCGCTGGCGACGGCAGGGCGGATCACCTTGCAGGCGCTGGCGCGGGAACCCTTTGTGTTTTTTGATCCTCAGGTGGGAACGGCACTGTACAGCGAAATCCTGGATTTGCTTCAGCGCTATCAGATCCGGCCCTACATTACCCAGGAAGTGGGCGAGGCCATGACTATTCTCGGACTGGTCGCGACCGGGCTGGGTGTATCTATCTTGCCTGCCTCCTTCAGCCACGCGCGTCTGGCGAACGTGGTGTGGTTACCGCTGGAGGAGCCTGATGCGCAGTCGGAGATGTGGCTGGTCTGGTCGGGCGAACGCGAAATGAGTGCGCAGATGGCGCATATGATGGCGTTACTGCGCCGTGAGTGACAATTTATCCGCCAAAGCCGGAAAAATTATGTGTGTTAAATCACATATCTAAGCAAATATTTGCCGCAAAAAGTGAATCTGCCGCACCATAGCGGATATTTATTTAGAAGCGCGAAAATAACCGGAGCAGGGTGTGAGTTCGGACAGTCAACCTGGCCATATTGACCAAATTAAACAAATTAATGCTGGCGTCGTTTACCGGTTAATCGATCAGCATGGGCCAGTCTCGCGTATTGAACTGTCCAAACGGGCCCAGCTGGCGCCTGCCAGTATTACCAAAATCGTGCGGGAAATGCTGGATGCCCACCTGGTTCAGGAAACCGAGTTTCAGGAGCCGGGCGCTCGCGGCCGTCCGGCGATTGGTTTAATCCTTGATACGGACGCCTGGCACTATCTGGCGATTCGTCTGCACCGTGGCATATTGACGCTGACCTTGCGTGACCTCAGCAGCAGGGCGCTTGTCGAAGACAACCTGCCGCTCATTGATGACGCCACGGAGCCGCTGCTGACGCGTTTGACCGACCATGTTGACGCGTTTTTTATCCGTCATCAGAAACGGCTGGAAAGGCTGACCGCCATTGCCATCACCCTACCGGGGCTGATTAATGCCGCATCCGGTGTGGTGCACCGTTTACCCGGCTATACCTGCCATGATATGCCGTTGGGCAGCACCCTGGCGGCGCGGACCGGCCTGCCGGTATTTATCCAGCACGATATCTCCGCCTGGACGCTTGCCGAGTCGCTGTTTGGTGCGTCACGCGGTGCGCAGGACGTGATTCAGATTGTGATCGACGAAACGGTAGGGGCTGGCGTGATCACTGGCGGTCAGCTGTTGCACAAAAGCGGACGCGCGCTGGTGGAAGTCGGCCACACACAGGTCGATCCTTACGGCCAGCAATGCTACTGCGGCAATCACGGCTGTCTTGAAACAGTCGCCAGTACCGGCAGCCTGCTGGCGCTGATTGCGCACCGACTTCCGGGTCAGCCCGACAGCCTGTTACACCATCAGCCCTTAACGCTTTCTGCCGTTTGTGAGGCAGCACAGAGCGGCGACAGGCTGGCGCGGGATGCCATAGCGACAGTGGGGCATCATGTTGGCAGGATCCTCGGCATGATGGTCAATATCTTTAATCCTCAACAAATTCTTATCGGTTCTCCGCTAAATCAGGCGGCAGATGTTCTCTTTCCGGCAGTACAAAATACCATTCACCAGCAGTCTTTACCTGCATACAGCGCAGTGATTCAGCTTGCACCCACTGAATTTACTGAGCCAGGTACGCTGGGTGCGGCCGCGTTGATCAAGGATTCGCTTTACAGCGGCTACCTGTTAATTAAGTTACTGCAAGGTTAAGCAACACTAACCTTGCGCTAACGCAATCTGCTCCCCCTTTTCCTTCCTTAGAATGATCATTCGCATGAAAGCCGAATCGTCAGTGAGCTGACACCGCTTGTGAAGGAGAAGTAGAGTGAAAACGCTATTTATTACCGGAACCGATACCGAAGTGGGGAAAACCGTGGTCGCACGCGCCCTGCTGCAAAGTTTTACCCAGGCGAACGAGCGGGCTGCGGGCTACAAACCTGTTGCCCGCTGGGGCGTCAAAACAGAAGAGGGCCTGAGAAACAAGGATGGGTTGTTTTTGCAGAGCGCCTCTTCCCTTGCGCTGCCTTATCAGGCAGTGAATCCGGTCATTTTTGAGAAAGAAGAAATCTGCGGCTATCCGCCCAATAAGGTCGATTATGCGAAAATCACGCAGGGGCTTCAGCATCTCAATCAGCTTGCCGATCGCGTGGTGGTCGAGGGCACCGGGGGCTGGCGCAGCCTGATGAACGATGCCCAGCCGCTGTCGGCCTGGGTGATCGAGCAGCAACTGCCCGTTATCTTAGTGGTCGGGATTAAGTTAGGTTGTATCAGCCATGCGCTACTGACCGCTCAGGCGATCCAGGCCGACGGATTGCCGCTGGCCGGATGGGTGGCTAATCGTATTAATCCGGGGCTGGCGCACTATGCCGATATCATTTCCGTCCTGCGTGAACAGATTACGGCACCGCTTCTCGGTGAGTTGCCTTATTTGCCCCGCGCAGAGCAGCGCGATCTGTCCCGTTATCTGGATATCTCCCTGCTGAATAGCAATAACCTGCACTACGCTCGGACAAAAACAGCCTGAGAGAACCAGAGCAGGATGGCGCCACGCGCGCGACGGTACCATTCATCAGAGATAACTGACCAACAGTGATACGGAATGAGAGGCAGGATTAAGTGGGCCGCAACCAACGTGCGGCCCTGATTCATTATGGATTCAGGCGGCGACGGGTACGCCCGGAGCTGAGATAATCAGCAATGTAGTCCTGGGAAATCTCGCCACTGTAACGGCCATCTTCGTCCACAATCGGCATCCAGACGGTGTTGTGTTCATAGAGTTTCGACAGAACCACACGCAGGTTTTCTTCTGCTTTGCCGGTCACTTTAAACGTATGCAGCATCTCTTCACAGCGCCCACTCGCGTGACGCGCCTCACGGCGTTTTACAAATCCTAACGGCTTGCCGTCGTCGTCAACCACAGTGATGGAACGCATGTCGTTTTCGTCCATGGTGCCAAAAGCCTCCGTTAACGGCGTCGAGCGTTTTACCGTGATGGTGGGCTGTTGGTCGGTCACGTCGCCTGCCTGTACCAGCAGCAGACGTTTCAACGTACGGTCCTGGCCAACAAAGGAGCCGACAAAATCGTTAGCCGGCGTCGCCAGCAACTCATCGGGGCTGGCGCACTGGACAATTTTGCCCTGGCCGAAGACCGCGATGCGGTCGCCAAGTTTGAGTGCTTCATCAATGTCGTGGCTGACCAGCATCACCGTTTTCTTTAACTGACGCTGCATATCCAGAAACTCATTCTGAATAACTTCCCGGTTAATTGGGTCAACCGCGCCGAAAGGCTCATCCATCAGCAGTACCGGCGGATCAGCCGCCAGCGCGCGAATCACCCCAATGCGCTGCTGTTGTCCACCGGACATTTCACGCGGGTAGCGATGCAGAAACTTATTCGGATCCAACGCCACCATGCTCATTAACTCCGTTGCCCGCTCGCGGCACTGCTTTTTATCCCAGCCCAGCATGCGTGGCACCACGGTGATGTTCTCTTCAATCGTCATATTGGGGAACAGACCAATTTGCTGGATCACGTAACCAATATTGCGACGCAGGGTGGTGGTATCCTGAGTGCTGGTGTCTTCCCCGTTGATGAGAATCCGCCCGCTGGTAGAGGGAATTAAGCGGTTAATCATTTTCAGCGTGGTGGTTTTCCCACAGCCCGAAGGCCCAAGCAGCACGCACATCTCGCCAGCAGGAACCTCAAGACTCACATTGTCCACCGCTTTCATCAGCGTGCCGTTTTTCTGGCTGAAGGTTTTCGTCAGATTTTCAAGTTTTATCATTATCGAATTCCCTTAGGAGTCAGCGCCAGCTGCAAACGGTGCAGCAGCCAGTCAAGAACAATCGCCAGCAGGCAAATCATCAGCGCCCCGGCAATCAGCATACGAATATCACTGCCGCTAATGCCATCCAGCAGCAGCATGCCCAGTCCGCCAGCACCAATCACGGCCGCGATAGCCATCACGCCAACGTTCATGACCACGGCGGTGCGAATACCACCAAAAATCACCGGAAGCGCCATCGGGATCTCAACCCAACGCAGGCGTTGCCAGAACGTCATGCCAATGCCACGACCCGCTTCACGCAGGCCGTCCGGCAGATTTTCCAATGCGGTATGCGTGTTGCGCACAATCGGCAGTAATGAATACAGGAAGACCGCCGTGATAGCCGGTAGCGCACCAATCCCTTTCCCAATCAGCGAGAAAAGCGGAATCATCAGGCCAAACAACGCAATCGTCGGGATGGTCAGTACAACGGTGGCAATGCCGAGCACCGGCGTGGCCAGCCATTTAAAGCGCACAATTAAAATCCCAAGGGGTACGCCAATAACAATCGCGCATCCTACTGCAACCAGCACCAGCCAGGTATGTTGCCAGGTCAGCGTGAGCAGGTTATTCCAGTTATCAATGATGTAATGAAGGGTATCCACGATGCCTCCTTACAGCATGTTTTTGGATTGAAGGAAATCGCGCGCCACCTGTTCAGGCGACTGGTGATCGATGTCCACGCGCTTGTTCATCTCGGTAATGGCCTCATCGGTGATCAGCGGGGAAAGCTGATTCAGGGCGGCTTCAAGACCGGGATGGCTCGCCAGCACGTCTTGACGCACAACCGGCGTCACGTTGTAGCTGGGGAAAAAGTGTTTATCGTCTTCCAGTACCTTGAGATCGAAACCTTTCACGCGCCCGTCCGTGGTGTAGATCAGGCCGGCATCCACAAAACCATCGCGCACGGCGTTATAGACCAGCCCCGGATCCATCTGGCGAATCTGAGGCCTGTCGAGCGTCAGGTTGTAGGTCTTCTGCAGTGGCTTCATGCCGTCTGAACGGCCATAAAATTCCAGGTCCAGCCCGAGTCGCCAGTTATGTTTCGGATCTGTTTTACGCACCTGATCCATTTTGGCCACCAGTTGCGACAGCGTCGAAATACCTTCTTTTTCCGCGCGCGCGCGCTGCATGGCAAAGGCATAGGTGTTATTCATCGGGGCGGGATTGAGCCAGATAAGACCCAGTTTGCCGTCCAGATTTTTCACGGTTTTATAGGCGTCCTCGGAGGACATCGGTTTATTAATATGGTTAAAGATGATCAGTGAGGTACCGGTATATTCCCAGGTCATGTCGATCTGCTTGTTAATCATGGCATTACGACTAATGGTGGTGGCGATGTTGCGTTTCGGGATGACCTCAAAGCCTTTCTTTTGCAGCCACATAACCGTCATGGCCGAAAGAATATGTTGCTCGGTAAAGCTTTTTGTCGCGAGCACCAGCGGCGTGGCCGCCTGTACGCTTTGGCTGAGTGCCATTGAGGCCACCAGTGCCAGGGTAAAGCTCTTAATCCAGCGCGTTAGCATTACAAACCCCTTATCGTTATGCCGCAGCGTGCGGACTAAGGTAGCGCCCTAATGACGCCAGTAGCATATCCAGCACCAGTGCAACCAGCGCCGTAGCAACGGCACCCAGGATAAGCACTGGGAAGTCATTAAGATAAATGCCGGGGAAAATCAGTTCGCCGAAGCTGCTGGCGCCAATCAGGAAAGCGAGTGGGGCGGTGCCCACGTTAATGGCGGTGGCAATGCGCACGCCCGCAAGAATAACCGGCAGGGCGTTAGGAATCTCAACCTGACGTAAGCGCTGCCATTTAGTCATACCGATGCCGTTCGCGGCTTCGATCAACGAAGGCGGTACGGCGCTGAGTCCGGAGTAGGTGTTACGGACGACAGGCAACAGTGATGCCAGAAACAGCGCGACCAGGGCGGGCTTATCACCAATGCCAATGACAACCATCGCCAGCGCCAGAACGGCAAGAGGAGGCAGCGTATTGCCGACGTTAAAGATTTGCATGACATATTCCGCCCAGCGCCGGGCAAAAGGGCGGCTGAGTAGAATACCGCTGGGTATACCGACCAGCAGGGCGAACAGCATCGACCAAAACACCAGAAACAGGTGCTGCTGTCCGAGGTAAATCAGATCGTCTTTGCGGGCGACCAGCGTATCCCAGCCAAGCCCCCATACCAGCGCACCTGCCACTGCGACCACAGCCAGCAGTGCCAGACCGGCACGCCTGGCCAGTGAAGCGTTATGCATACGGTTTCTCCCTGTTTACAGATCTGTTGTTATAGCTACCTAAACCAGCATGACAAAAGTGGCTATCGTCAGCGCCCCTTCCAAAACCATGCCGGTCGCTAAATGCGGCAAACCGCAGTGAATTTCTGCGTAATTTCACCAAGTGCGGAAAATAGCGCTTTATTTCTATAGCAGCGGTAAGCGGAGCGCGCCAGCTTTTATCGGAAAAATCAGGAAGATAGCATGAGCCAAAAAACGCCTCAGCCCTTACAGCAACAGGTTTCAGAGTGAAACGACCTGAAAAGGTCTTTTTTAAGTGACAGTGTCACAATTTGGATTGAATCGGTTCCTGTCTGGTGAAATATGCGCTAGCCTTAGGGAACAAAAAAGGGAGCATCATGACCAACAGCACCTCCGCACCACGCCGTCGCCACTGGATTCTCTTTGCCTGTATGCTTGCCATGTTTATGGCTGCGATTGAAGTCACGATTGTGGCGACCGCAATGCCCACCATTGTGGCCGATCTCGGCGGTTTTTCGCAGTTTGGCTGGGTTTTCTCTGTCTATCTCCTTACCCAGGCGGTGAGCGTGCCGCTCTATGGCAGGCTGGCGGACCTGTGGGGCCGCAAAAAAATGCTGTTTCTGGGCATCGCGATCTTCCTTACCGGGTCGGTGCTCTGCGGTTTCGCCCACACGATGCTCTGGCTGATTGTCTTCCGGGCATTTCAGGGGCTGGGGGCGGGCGCGATCATGCCGCTGAGCTCCACCATCGTGGCAGACATCTATTCCCCCCGGGAACGCGCCAGCGTGCAGGGCTGGTTGTCCAGCGTCTGGGGCGTTGCGGCGATTGTCGGTCCGCTGTCCGGTGCCTGGCTGGTCCAGCACTTTAGCTGGTCCGTCATCTTCTGGGTCAACGTACCGATCGGCATCATCAGCATGCTGATGCTGGCAGCCTTGCTGCCTGCCTATACGCAGACACAACCCTCCCAGTCTTTGAATCTGACCGGGAGCGGCTGGCTCACGCTGTGTATCAGCGCCGTTCTGATTGCGCTGCTGCAGGCGGAACAGCTTGGCTACTGGCTGCTGCTGTTCTTAGCCATTGGCCTGGTGGCTGGCTGGCAGTTAACCCGTCATGAGCAGCGCACCCGCTCGCCGCTGTTCCCGCTCAGCCTGTGGAAAAGCCCACTGATTATCGCGGGCAATCTCGGCAACTTCATCATTGGTGCAACCATGATGGGCGTCAGCGCTTTTCTGCCGACCTGGATTCAGGGCGTAACCGGCGGATCGCCGCTTCAGGCCGGAACTGCGCTGGCCATGATGTCTGTTGGCTGGCCGCTGGCCAGTACGCTAAGTGGCCGTCTGATGCTGTTGACCTCCTACCGTTTTACCGCGCAGCTGGGCGCACTGTTATTAATCGGCGGCAGCGCCTTGCTACTGCTGTTGCACACAGAAAGCACGCTGTTCCAGGCGGGATTCACCGCCTTTGTCATCGGAACCGGCATGGGAATGACCAGCACGACATTTCTGGTATCTGTCCAGAATCATGCCGACTTTAACGTGCAAGGCATTTGTACAGCGTCGGTCATGTTTAGCCGTATGATTGGATCGGCGCTGGGGACAGCGGTGATGGGCGCGGTGCTTAACCTGAACCTGCAATGGCGGTTGCCCCATGCGCAGGATCCGGTTCAGCAAATCATGTCGCAGGAAACGCGCGACCGCCTGGCACCGGACGTGCTTCAGCCTATGCTGCAGGCAATAGCCGCATCGCTACATTGGGTCTTTATTGTGGCACTGGTCATTGCGTTCCTCACCCTGTGGGTGGCGTGGAAGATGCCGCGTCAGCAGCCGCAACAAACGGAATAGTGCGCTGAAACCTCAGGCGTGATGGGCAGAGAAGGGCCAGCAAAAGGCAGGAAAAGACAGGAAAAGACAGGAAAAGACAGGAAAAGACAGGGCGACATCATCGTCGCCCTGAACATTATTGTGTAGAGGAGTCTTGGGAGCTGCCTGCGCTGTCGGGCACGGAGGCGCCCTCATCACGGCCCAGCTTTTTATAAACAATTTTCTGTGTGTCGTTATCACAATGGCCGACGACCTGACCGCCAGCCTGATCAACCTGATCGTTGGCGACCACATCCAGGCTAAAGCCTGATTCAGGCACGCCGTTTTGAATGATTTTCTGGCTGATATCCGCTTTTACAGATTCGCAGGATGCCTGAGCCAGCAGGGGGAAGGCTAAAAACGTCGCTGTCAGTAATGCACTCTTGATCTTCATAACCCTTTCCTTTTGTCATGCGTCAGTCATTACTATAGCCGAAATTTACGGCAATACCGGGCGGCCCGTGCGGCGGTCTAAGCAGCGCAGCGTATTGGGTTCCCAATAGGCATTCAGATTAGCGCTCTGTTCACATTTGTCGCGCGTGTCGAATGCGCGATCGGCTTTATCGAATTCTTTCTCAACCCGGCTGTTCACTTTGTTGCGCAGCATGTGCGTATCATTCCACTGCTCTTTACTCTGACGTGCCGCTTCGTTGCTCAATGCGCTGCTGCCGTTTTCAATAATCACGTGTTCGGTGTTCGCACTGACACGCATCGCGGTGGCAGAAAGCAGGGCCACCATCAGAACCGGAACCAATTTTTTCATCGTAATATCCTTCGGTTAACACTGTTTTACTCTTGGGTAAAACTATTGCATCAAATGAGAATAGTATACCATTGCCGATTACTTGCTCACCAGCTGTGTGCATGTTGTTTACCTGTCAGAGAGATTATTGTGCTGCTTAAAACCACGCTGCTGTTTTTTATCACCGCGCTGGCGGAAATCATCGGCTGTTTTCTGCCGTGGCTGTGGCTAAAGAAGGGGGCGTCCATGTGGCTGTTGTTGCCTGCCGCATTGAGTCTCGGGTTATTTGTCTGGTTGCTGACCTTACATCCTGCGGCCAGCGGCCGGGTTTACGCGGCGTACGGCGGCGTCTATGTGCTGACGGCCATGCTTTGGCTGCGCGTGGTCGAAGGTGTCAAGCTGAGCGCATGGGACTGGAGTGGTGCGCTGATTGCGCTGAGCGGCATGCTGATTATCGTAGCGGGATGGGGCAAAGCGTAAAAGCCAGCCTTTGCGGCTGGCTTATCGGTCAGGGTTTATGCACTTTCAGCCCTGCCAGCGTCTGGCTGACGGGCATCATCTCAAGCGTATTGATGTTGACGTGCTTCGGCAGCGTGGCCACCCAGTAAACGGCTTCGGTAACGTCTTCAGGCGTCAGGGCCGTGGCGCCCTCGTAGACCTGTTCGGCCTTGCCATCGTCCCCTTTAAAGCGCACGTTAGAAAACTCCGTGCCGCCGACCAGGCCCGGCTCAATATCGGTCACACGCAGGGCCGTACCGTGTAAATCGGTGCGTAAGTTAAGGCTGAACTGACGCACAAAGGCTTTGGTGGCGCCATAAACGTTGCCCCCGGCATAAGGCCAGCTGCCGGCAATCGAACCAATGTTGATAATGTGACCGACGTTACGCTCTACCATGGCAGGCAAAACCGCGCGCGTCATATAGACCAGCCCTTTGGTATTGGTGTCGATCATATTTTCCCAGTCGTTCACATCTGCCCGGTGCGCGGGTTCTATGCCCAACGCCAGACCGGCGTTATTCACCAGGACATCAATATTGCGCCACTCGGCAGGTAGCTGTGTGATGGCCTCTTCAATCGATGCCCGGTTACGCACATCTAACTGTACGGTGTACAGATTCTCACCCAGCTCCGTTTTCAGCGCCTTCAGGCGTTCAGCACGACGTCCACTGGCAATCACCTTGTGACCTGTTTCGATGAATCGGCGGGTAATGCTTTGGCCAAAACCGGCTGTGGCTCCCGTAACAAAAATAATCATCTCACTTTTCCCTCTTCCAGTTTCGTGATGTCTCCTCACCTTATCACGGCATTTTAGCCTGTGTCCGCTGAATTCCGCGGGGAGGCGCTTTTGCGCGCTTTTAGCGCACGCTGCCCCGAAATCGTGCAGAGAACGGGGCAGCAAGGTAACGTGGCAGGGGGCATTTTTACTGGCAACCGATTGCGTTGGATGAGCAACCGATTGCGTGGCGATTTTGTCAGCGAAAGCGTTGCGCAACAGGATGATATTCATAAGTGACTGATAATAAAGTGATTTATCAGGCTCTGATCTGGCATGCGTCTTGCAGAGTGTTTAAAGAGAGTAGGAGATGAACAGGGCGACAACATCAGGCGCCCGGTAAGAGGAAACGATATGTCTACATGCCAGGACACGGCGATTCGTGCCAGTTTTTTTGATTTTGCCGCGGTGGCGAACGAGCCTGAGGCTATTCTGTCTCAGGCGCGTTATATCGAAGATGGTCTGCTCATTCTGCGTAAGGGCCGCGTAGTCGGTTTGCACCCCTGGTGTGATGTCAGCAGCAGTCAGGCAGCAGAGCGCGTTATCGATCTGCGCGGTAAGCTGATCCTGCCGGGTTTTGTCGACTGCCACATTCATTACCCGCAAACAGAAATGATCGGCGCCTATGGTGAGCAGCTTCTCGAATGGCTGAATCAGTATACGTTTCCGGTTGAGAGGCAGTACCGCTGTGCCGAGCATGCCGCGCAAATGTCAGCGTTTTTTCTCCATCAGCTACTGGCTAACGGCACCACCAGTGCGTTGGTTTTTGGCACGGTGCATCCGCAGTCGGTAGAGGCGCTTTTTAGCGCGGCCGAAGCGCTTGAGATGCGCATCATCGCCGGTAAAGTCATGATGGATCGCAATGCGCCTGATTACCTCACCGAAACGCCGGAGGAAAGCTATCAACATTCCCGCGATCTGATTGAGCGCTGGCACGGCCGCGGCCGACTGAGCTATGCCCTGACGCCGCGTTTTGCGCCCACCTCGTCACCCGACCTGTTAAAGAAAGTGCAGGCGCTGCGCACGGCTTACCCGGATGTCTGGCTCCACACGCACCTCAGCGAAAACCCACAGGAAGTAGCCTGGGTCAACGCGCTGTTTCCCGAACGCAATGGCTATCTGGACGTTTACCACCACTATCAGCTGACCGGCCGGCGAAGCGTCTTTGCACACTGCCTGCATCTGGAAAATCATGAATGGCAGTGTCTGCACGATACGGATTCCGCCATTGCCTTTTGCCCGACCTCAAACCTGTTTTTGGGAAGCGGCCTGTTTAATATCAAGCGCAGCTGGCAGCAGGGCATCAAAGTGGGCATCGGCACCGATGTTGGCGCCGGAACCACCTTTAATATGCTGCAAACGCTGGGCGAGGCTTACAAGGTCGGCCAGCTACAGCAATACAGGCTGAGTGCTGCAGAAGCCTTTTACCATGCCACGCTGGGCGGGGCCCGTGCGCTGGATCTTGACCAGCACATCGGTAATTTTGCACCAGGTAAAGAAGCTGACTTTGTCGTGCTGGATCCCGCCGTATCGGCGCTGCAAAAGCTGCGTATGGGGAACTGCAAGGATATCTGGGAAAAACTGTTCGTCTTGATGACGCTGGGTGATGACAGAAACATCGTAGAGACGTGGGTTAATGGCCGACCGGTCTGGCAATCCACCACAAAGGAGAATGCCGCATGATTCAGTTTCTGCTTAACGACCAGCTCGTCACAGAAGAACGTATCGATCCCAATCTGACGGTACTCTCTTATCTGCGCACGCATCAGCGTCGCTGTGGCACCAAGGAGGGCTGTGCGTCCGGCGACTGCGGTGCCTGCAGCGTCACGCTGGGGAGCGTGGTGGACGGCAGGTTGCACTATCAGACCGTTAACAGCTGCCTGATGCTGGTCAGTGGATTACAGGGCAGGCAGCTCATCACCGTCGAAGATTTACGTGAGGGGAAAACCCTGCATCCGGCTCAGCAGGCGATGGTGGACTGTCATGGCTCGCAGTGTGGCTTCTGCACGCCGGGCTTTGTGATGTCATTGTTCAGTCTGCAAAAAAATCACAGCGACTGGGACCGGCAGCAGGCAGAGCATGCGCTGGCCGGCAACCTGTGTCGCTGCACCGGTTATCGTTCCATTATGGCGGCGGCCGAACAGTTGGTGACGCAGGCACAGCCGGACAGCTTTGATCGGTGTGAGCAGGGCGTGGTTGAGCGCCTGCGCGCGCTGGAGAATCAGGAGGTCCGGGTAATTCAGGACAAAGGCCGTCACTGTTACCTTCCCACCACCGTCGCGCAGCTCGCTGCGCTCTGTGTCGCGCACCCCGATGCCGCGTTACTGGCGGGCGGCACGGACCTGAGCCTGCTGATTACCCAACGCTACCAGGGCATTCCAGTGATGATTGCGCTGGGGCAGGTGGATGCACTGAAACACTGTTATGAGGACGACGCATCCTATCACTTAGGTGCCGCCGCCTCGCTCGACCAGATCGCAGCGTTTATGGCGACGCGCATTCCGGGAGTAACGGAGATGCTGACGCGTTTTGCCTCGCTGCAAATTCGCCAGCTTGGCACACTGGGCGGTAACCTTGCTAATGCTTCCCCGATTGGCGATGCATCGCCAACGCTGCTGGCATTAAACGCCTCTCTGCTGCTGCAGAAGGGCGACACGCAACGCACTTTGCCACTCAGCGCGTTTTTTACCGGCTACCGGCAGACCGTGCTGCAACCCGGTGAGTTTATCCATACCATCATTATTCCAAAAGTGACGGTGTCACCTGATTTTGTTGCCTGGAAGGTCTCGAAGCGGCTGGATGACGACATTTCAGCCGTGTTTGCCGCTTTCAATATCCAAACCGATAACGGCATTGTGACAGCGGCACACATTGCCTTTGGCGGGATGGCGGCAACGCCGGTGCGCGCCACAGGGTGTGAGCAGGCCATGATTGGATCGGCCTTAACCGCACAAACGATAGCCACGGCCTGTCAGGCGCTGGAAGAGACCTTTGAGCCGCTCAGCGACTTCCGCGCCAGCGCCGGTTATCGCCTGCAGGTGGCGAGCAACCTGCTGCGCCGTTACTTTTACCGTCTCAACGGATTGTCCCTGACTGAGGTAAGCCGCTATGTCCCATAATCGTCCGGCTCTGCCCGATTCAGCATTACCCATTGCTCATGCGCGCGACATCAGCAGCGGCGTGGGGCGCAGCAATAAGCATGAAAGCGCCGATAAACACGTGTCCGGCGAGGCGATATATATCGATGACAAAGCGGAGCAGCCCGGTCTGCTGCATCTCTGTCCTCGCCTGAGCGATCATGCCCATGCCCGTATCACTCACGTTGATGTCCAGCCGTGCTACGACGTTCCCGGTGTCGTCCGCGTCCTCACCTGGCAGGACGTGCCCGGCGTCAACGATGTCGGCCCGCTGCAGCCCGGCGACCCGCTGCTGGCTCAGGACTGCGTCGAATATGTTGGGCAAATTATTATTGCCGTGCTGGCCGACTCGCCGGATGCGGCCCGACAGGGCGCGATGGCAGCGGTGATCGAGTATGAGGTATTACCCGCGCTGCTGGATGTAGAACAGGCACTGCTGCAGGGCAGTTTTGTGCAGGAGCCCCATATCCACCAGCGCGGCGACGTCGAGGCGGCGCTGGCCCGTGCGCCGCACCGCATACAGGGCGCGTTTCATATTGGCGGGCAGGAACACTTCTATCTGGAAACCCAGACGGCCATGGTGATCCCGGGTGAGGACGACGCGCTGCAGGTGTTCTGCTCCACGCAAAACCCCACGGAGGTCCAAAAGCTGGTGGCAGAGGTCATGGGCATCAGCATGAACAAGGTCACGATTGATATGCGCCGAATGGGTGGCGGTTTTGGCGGTAAAGAAACCCAGGCGGCGGGCGTGGCCTGCCTGTGCGCCGTCGCGGCAGGCCTGACCGGCCGGGCGGTTAAAATGCGCCTGGCCCGACGCGATGACATGCGGATAACCGGCAAGCGACATCCTTTTTACGTCCGCTATGATGTGGGCGTTGAAGACGATGGCCGATTGTGTGGGGTAAAAATCGATCTTGCCGGTAACTGCGGCTACTCGCTCGATCTGAGCGGATCGATAGTGGATCGGGCCATGTTTCATGCCGATAACGCCTACTATCTTGGTGATGCGCGCATCACCGGCTACCGCTGTCGCACCAATACCGCGTCAAATACCGCTTTTCGCGGCTTTGGCGGGCCGCAGGGCATGGTGGCGATCGAGCAGATCATGGATCACATCGCCCGCGAGCGCGGTCTGGATCCGCTTACGCTGCGAAAACGCAACTACTACGGCAAGAACGAACGCAATATCACCCATTACCATCAGCAGGTGAAAGACAACCTTCTGGATGAGATTACGGCGCAACTGGAAACCAGCAGTGACTATGATGCGCGCCGCGCGGCGATCGCAGCCTTCAATGCCAGCAGTCCCGTACTGAAACGTGGACTGGCGCTGACGCCGGTTAAATTTGGCATTTCATTTACCTCCAGCTTCCTCAATCAGGCCGGAGCGCTGATTCTGATCTACACCGACGGCACGGTGCAGCTCAACCACGGCGGAACGGAAATGGGTCAGGGGCTTAACACCAAGGTGGCGCAGATTGTGGCGCAGGTGCTGCAAATCGAGGTCGATCGTATTCAAATCACCGCCACCGATACCGGGAAAGTCCCTAACACTTCGCCCACGGCAGCGTCCAGTGGCACAGATCTCAACGGCAAAGCGGCACAAAATGCCGCCGAGATATTACGTGATCGCATGACGACCATGCTGTGTACGCTGCACGGATGCGGGCCAGAGGCGGTGATGTTCAGTAACGGTATCGTTCGGGCTGCCGAGCACTATTACACCTTCGCCCAGGTCGCGCAGCTTGCCTGGCTGAATCAGGTACCGCTATCGGCGACGGGCTATTATCGCGTCCCCGGCATCCATTACGACCGTCAGGCCGGTCGCGGCGAACCTTTTTACTACTTCGCCTATGGCGCGGCCTGTTGTGAAGTCATTGTGGACACGCTGACGGGCGAATACCGGCTGCTGCGGGCGGATATTCTGCACGACGTGGGCGCGTCGCTGAATCCGGCCATCGATATTGGCCAGGTAGAGGGCGGCTTTGTCCAGGGGCTGGGCTGGCTGACCTGTGAGGAACTGGTCTGGAATGACAAGGGCCAGTTGATGACCGACGGCCCCGCCAGCTACAAAATCCCGGCGATTGCTGACGTACCGGCCGATATGCGGGTTACGCTGGTGGAAAACCGCAAAAATCCGCAGGACACGGTGTTTCATTCCAAAGCCGTGGGTGAACCGCCGTTTATGCTGGGGATAGCCGCCTGGTGTGCGTTACAGGATGCGGTAGCCAGCGTCGCCGACTATCGACTGCATCCGGCGCTGGACGCGCCCGCTACGCCGGAGCGAGTATTCTGGGGCGTCCAGCGCATGGCGGGAGGCACCCATGATTTATCATGACTGGATAGCAATTTTGCACGACCTGCGCCAGAAGCGGCAACACTGCGTGCTGGTCACCGTGTTGCGCGATCGGGGTTCAGTCCCGCGTGACGGCGGCGCGAAGATGGTGGTGACGGCCAACAAAAGTTTTCTGACCATCGGTGGCGGCCATCTTGAGTTTCAGTGCATTGCGCAGGCGCGCGCGCTGTTGGAAAGTGGAGAGCGTCGTCCTCATACCGAAGACTACAGCCTGGGCGCCCGGTTAGGCCAGTGCTGCGGCGGGATGACCACCATTCTGTTTGAACCGCTGATGCAGGCGCAGCCGGAAATCCTGGTTTTTGGCGCGGGCCACGTCGGTCAGGCGCTGGTCAGCCTGCTGGCTACGTTACCCTGTCACGTTAACTGGATTGACGGTCGGGACAATCAGTTTGCCTCTGTGCTACCCGGCGTCAGCGTGCAACAGCCCGACGATCCCCTGGACTGCGTGGCCGCGGCGGCGGCGGGGAGCTATTATATTGTGATGACGCACCATCATCCGCTGGATCTTGCGCTGTGTGAGGCTATTCTGCGGCGCGGTGATTTCCGCTACGTGGGCGTGATCGGTTCGCAAACGAAAAGTCAGCGTTTTCGCTACCGGCTGGAAGGCAAAGGCATTGCCGAAGACCGGCTGGCGCGGTTACGCTGCCCCATGGGCCTGCCCGATGTAAAAGGGAAACTGCCTGCCGAAATCGCCGTTGCGATTGCCGGGGAAATCATTGCGGTGTATCAGCAACAACGCGGTCAGGTTGTTCTGTAAGAGGCAACCTGCCACTATGAGACTCTGTGTTGTTCACCAGGAGCGCCTATGAACGCCCGTCAAAATCCTTTTTTTAACGTCAGCAGCTTGCCTTATCACACGCCACCTTTTGATCAGATTCAGGAAACCGACTTTCTGCCCGCGCTTCAGGCCGGAATGGAAGAAAAGCGCCAGGAAGTTCTGGCCATCGCCACCAATCCGGAAGCGGCAACCTTTTTGAATACCTGCGAGGCCCTGGAGAAAAGCGGTCAACTGTTGACCCGTGTGAGCCTGGTGTTCAATGCCATGACCTCCGCCCACACCAGCCCCTATTTACAGCAGGTTGACGAGGATATTGCGCCACAGCTCACCGCGCTCAACGACGAAATAATGTTGAACCGGCCGCTGTTTTCACGCATCGACCAGGTCTATTTGCAGCGCAACCCGCTTGATGCTGAATCGAAACGCCTGGTTGAGGTGCTGTGGCAGCGCTTTCAACTGGCGGGTGCCAACCTGCCGGAAACACAGAAGCAGCAGTTAAAGGCGCTGAATCAGGAGGCTGCACGACTGAGTACGCAATTTACTAATAAGCTGCTTGCTGCAACCAAGGCGGGCGGTTTAGTGGTCAATGACGTGCAGCAGTTAGCGGGGCTGAGCCCGTCCGATCTGGCCGTTGCTCAAGCGGCGGCGGCGGCACGAGGCCTGGAGAATGCCTGGCTGCTGGTGCTGCAAAACACCACGCAGCAGCCTGCACTGCAGTCTCTGGAAGATCGCCCGACGCGCCAGGCGCTGTTCCAGGCCGCCATGACGCGCAGTGAGAAAAATGATGACAACGACACGCGAGCGTTAGTGCTGCGCCTGGCACAGGTGCGGGCAGAGCAGGCGAAGCTATTAGGATTTGCCAGCTTTGCCGCCTGGCAGCTACAGGATCAGATGGCGAAAACCCCCGATGCCGCCTTTGCGTTTATGCGCAATATCGTTCCTGCGGCCCGTGCGCGGGCCGAGCGGGAAGCCACGGCCATTCAGCAAACCATCGACAGCCAGCAGGGGAATTTTATCCTTGGCGCGTGGGACTGGAACTTTTACGCGGAGCAGGTTCGGCGGGCGCAGTACGATCTCGATGAAAGCCAGATTAAACCCTATTTCGAACTGAACAGCGTGCTGGAAAAGGGCGTATTCTGGGCCGCGACTCAACTTTATGGCATCCAGTTTACCCAACGTCACGACCTGCCGGTTTATCACCCCGATGTCCAGGTGTACGAAATCTTTGATACCGACGGCAGCGGAATGGCGCTGTTCTATACCGATTTTTTCAAGCGCGACAGCAAAGGCGGCGGCGCATGGATGAGCAACTTTGTTAACCAGTCCACGCTGCTGGACGAGAAACCGGTGATTTACAACGTCTGTAATTACACCAAACCCGCCAACGGCGAGCCTGCACTGCTGAGCTGGGATGACGTAATTACGCTGTTCCATGAGTTTGGCCATACGTTGCATGGCTTGTTTGCCAGCCAGCGCTATCCCAGCCTCTCCGGCACGGAAACGCCACGTGATTTTGTTGAGTTTCCATCGCAGATCAACGAGCACTGGGCCAGTGAGCCACAGGTGTTTCGTCATTTCGCCCGTCATTATCAGACCGGGGAGGCCATGCCAGCGGCCCTGCATGAAAAAATCATCAGAGCAGGCAAGTTCAATAAAGGTTATGAGATGACCGAGCTGCTGGCGGCCGCGTTACTGGATCTCCACTGGCATAGCCTGGAGGGGAAAACCCCGGTGCAGTCGGTCGACGCGTTCGAACAGCAGGCTTTACGCAGCGATGATATTGATCTGGCCGCCGTACCACCGCGCTACCGTTCCAGCTATTTTCAGCATATCTGGGGCGGGGGGTATTCTGCCGGCTATTATGCCTATATCTGGACCCAGATGTTGGCAGACGATGGCTACCAGTGGTTTGTCGAACACGGCGGATTAACCCGGGAAAATGGCGACATCTTTCGGCAAAAAATCCTGTCGCGGGGCAACAGCAGCGATCTTAAAGCGTTGTATGAGTCCTGGCGCGGCGGGGCGCCTCAACTGGAGCCGATGCTAAAAAATCGCGGCTTAGCCGAATAAGCGAAAGGGCGGTGATACCGCCCTTTTTGACTATCCCAGCGGTCCGCCTTCAATGGTTTCGCACAGTCCCGCCAGCACCCGTTCACCCGTTTCCGTTTTCAGCGACTGATACCATGCCGATGTCAGATGGGGATCTTTAGCATGCGTGATGTCGCAGCGTTTACGCGCTTTCAACACCAGATCCTTAACGCGTTCAACGCGGCGCATCTGGTAACGTAACAGCGCATCCTCAATGCCAAGCGAATGTGCAGACAATGCAGAGGCCAGTACAATCCCGTCTTCCATTGCCGCGCAACCGCCCTGACCAATATCCGGCGTGGTGCTGTGTGCTGCGTCGCCCAGTAAGACCACCCGGCCTTTTACAAAGCGGTGAAAAGGCTCGATGTCGTGAATCTCCACGCGGTTAGTGGTTTCCACATCAATTGCCGCGATGAGCTTCTGAACCGGTTCAGACCAGCCGCTGAAGTAGTGCTGCAAATCGTGCCGCATCGTTGATCGATCCTGCTCCAGCCCGGCGGGTAGCGGCACATCGAAAAAGAAGTAGAAGCGGTTGCCGCTGACCGGCATGAGAGAGACGCGTTTACCCTCGCCTACAAAGGTGGTCCATTGATCGGCAGGCGCGATGGACTCATCAACGCTGACCAGGCCGTTCCAGTTCACATAGCCTGCGTAGCGGCGGGGCAGTTTTTCCCCCAGTACGTAATCACGAATAACCGAATGCGTTCCATCGGCCGCAACCAGAAAGTCACCCTGGGCCTGACTGTTATCTTCGAAGGTCGCGATCACGCCGCTGGCATATTGCTCCACCTGCACGATACGCTTGCCAAAATTCACCCGATGGCGGCCGTAAGCATCCAGCAGCATGGCCTGAAGCTCGGCGCGGGCAATGGGATAGGGAAACTCGCCCACCTGCTGCACCAGGGGGGAAAGGCTGAAACGGGTGAGGGTTTCACCCGAAAAGGCCTCTTTATAGGCCATATAGGCCATGTTGCCGCCCAGGGCGCGCACTTTTTCTTTCAGTCCCAATGCATTAAGGCATTTCACCCCGTTAGGCCAGACGGAAATGGCCGCACCAACGGGACGTATCGTTTTGACCGCCTCAAAAACCTCAGTGTCGAAACCTGCCTGTTCCAGAGCCAGCGCGGCGGTCATGCCACCCATCCCGCCACCAATGACGATCGCTTTCATATGTTATCTCCTGTGCACATATCAGTTATTTGCAACTTTTGTACCAGAAGCGCGACGCGCGGTGTGCGCGTCTGAATGGGGGCATGAAGGGTGAAAATGGCGCAGATGCACGGTCGCTGTGCAACAGGCTGCACCTGTCGGGTGCAGAGAAATCTGTAAACCACAGTAATCACATGTTTTTAAGATGTTACCTATGATCTGTTTCATATTCAGCGTGATATAGATCACGTTCGCACTCACTACGACTTCGGAACCCTTCATGAAAATCGGCATAAGTAATAATCACTATCCGGAGCAGCGCAATATTTTGGTCAATCCGGAAAACGACTACATTAACCTGAAAAAACGTAACGTTTTCTATTTCCTCAATCCGCTGCGTACGCGTTTACTGAAAAAAAATAAACGTTTCGTCTTCTTACCTGTCCCGTTTGCAATGGGGCAGAAGCCCGACATTCTCCATCTGTTCAATGAAGTGGCAATAACGCAAATGAACTGGGTCGCGACGTTTGAAACCGAGCTGCCGCGCGTTCTGCCGGTAGCAGGCGTGGCCAAACACGACAATCCAGAGCTGAAACAGCTGATCCCTTATTTGCTGAAAGATAACTGTTTCGGTCTGATTGCTATTTCAGAGGCGACGCTGCACATCCAGATGAAGCTGTTTAAACCGGATGTGGCGGCAAAAATTCGGGCTAAAACGCTGGTGATGCATCCGCCACAAACGCTGTTTACCCCGCAGAAAAGCGCACGTCACAGCGACAAAATCCGTCTGGTCTTTGTCGGCAATGAGTTTTATCGCAAGGGCGGGGCCGAAATTGTGCTGGCGCTGAGTGAGCTTGTCGAAGCGGGTCAGATCGATGCATCCCAGCTTGACGTGCAGCTTATCGGCGACTTGACTAAGCGTCATAACGTGGCACACCGTAAATTCCAGGACGACGAGACTTTTTACCGAAATATCCAGGATCGTATCTCCCGCCTGAGCTTCGTCACCCATCATGCGCAGATGGCAAACTCGGCACTCCTGAAACTGTTCCAGAACAGTGACCTCGGTTTGTTACCGACCTGGCAGGAAACCTACGGGTTTTCCGTGCTGGAGATGCAGGCGAGCGGCTGTCCGGTGTTAACCAGTAATGTGCGTGCTCTGCCGGAAATCAACCCGGCCAGTGCAGGCTGGACGATCGGCGGCGAGCTGAATGACGATCGTGAATATCAGGTCAACAGCGAAGCCGATAAAGATCGCCTGCGCCGGGCGCTGATCGACGGCATAAAATCGACCCTGCTGGACATTCTGGCACACCCGGCCTGCCTGACGGAAAAGGGAGAAGGGTCAATTTTACGCATTAAACAGCAGCATGATCCGCGTCAGTACGGCGTCCGACTTAACGATATTTATCGTCGCGGCGTTGTGGAATGTGTTGAACATCCGCCCGCGCTCTCAATTTAACAAGATTTATCAGACGTTACGCGTCAGAGTTACCATACTTAACTGACGCGTATCTCTGGAGATCGGTTATGAAATGTCTTTTTGCTTTGCTGCTGTCCTGCCTGATGGCCAGCAGCGCACTGGCACAACCCGCACACAGCTTTCCGGTGCGCGCGCCGCTTCCTCAACTGATGCCCATCGCCGCAAAATGTGATCTCTCCAGCTGTCAGACTCGCTGTTATGTTGAGCAATCTCATTGTAATACGCGTAATTCCGGTGCCTGTAGTACCCAGGCGCAGCTTTGCGTGCAATCATGCGCTGCTCAGTGTCATTGACGGCTCCCCGCCCTGGGCGAGGATTCCCACTTCACCGAGCCGAACCTGAACGGCGTTAAGCGATTTGGAATTTACAGGCTCTCCGTGAGCTAACACTGCCTGCCCGGCAGCTTTTCTATTACGGGCCGCGTTAATGTCGCGATCATGGTCGCGCGCTTATATCTCCGCCCGATTGGGCGAAGTCTTACGCGCAAACTGATGAACTGTCACCTGAATGAGTGCTGATGAAAATATATTTTACTGCATTACTCGTCGCCCTTAGCGCCAGCAGCAGCGCGACGGATTTATCCTCACAGGAGATTGCCTCGCGGGTTAAGGACGTGATTACGCCATTAATGGCGGAGCAGGGGATTCCTGACATGTCTGTCGCGGTCCTGTATAAAGGCCGCCCGCAGTACCTGAACTTTGGCGTAGCGGATACCGCAACCGATCGACGGGTGACGGAAAATACGCTGTTCGAACTTGGTTCCGTCAGCAAAACCTTTACCGGCGTACTGGCTGGCGTGATGATACGTAACAGCGAACTTCGCCTGAACGATCCGGTACAAAAGTACTGGCCCGCGCTAAAAGGCCCGCAGTGGCAGGCGATCAGGATGGTGCACCTCGCCACCTACAGCGCAGGTGGCATGCCGTTACAGCTTCCTGCCAGCGTGGTCGATCAGGATTCCTTACTCCGTTACGCGCAGCAGTGGCAGCCCGGTGTCGCGCCGGGCATTCAGCGGCAATATTCCAATGTCAGCCTCGGCCTGCTGGGTTATCTCATGGTAAAGGGCGAGTTTGAAGAAGCCATGCAGAAGAACGTCTTTACACCGTTGCGGCTCACGCGCACTTTTTATACCGTTCCCGCGTCCATGATGTTCGACTATGCGTGGGGCTATAAAGACGGTCAGCCCGTGCGCGTCTCTCCCGGAATGCTGTCGGCAGAAACCTATGGAGTGAAGTCCACCGCGCGCGACATGATGACCTTTATGCAGGCCAATGCGAATCCCAACGGGTTATCGTCCGGCAATACGGTCTTACGCAACGGCATACTCACCGCACAGTCGCACTATTTAACGGCAGGTCAACTTTCTCAGGGGCTGGGATGGGAAATCTATCCATGGCCGGTGAAGGAGCAAACGCTCATCGACGCCAGCGACACGAAAACCGCGCTGGAGGCTCAGCCTGCCACGCTGGTGAACCCGGTAAAAGCCGCGGACCGCGCCAGCTGGATCCACAAAACCGGCTCCACAAACGGGTTTGGGGCATACATTGCCTTTGTTCCTCAGCTCAACAGCGGCATCGTTATGCTGGCGAATAAAAACTATCCCAATCCGGAACGCATTAAGGCGGCCGTGGCGATTCTCGACGCGTTACAGTAATGCCGAAAAGCAGGCAAAAAAATGGCCGCGCAGTGCGGCCATGGCGTATTAAAAAACGCTTACAAGGTTCCGGTTCCCCCGTCAGAGCACCATACCTGCCCGGAGGCAAAGCTGCACTCGTCCGACGCAAGGGTGACGTAGAGTGGGGCGATCTCTACGGGTTGGCCGGGGCGGCCCAGCGGCGCGTCTGCGCCAAACTGTTCCACTTTCTCCTGCGGCTGACCGCCGCTCGGCTGCAGTGGCGTCCAGTACGGACCCGGTGCGACCGCGTTCACGCGAATCCCTTCCGGGCCGAGCTGTTTAGCCAGCGCTTTGGTAAAGGCGACGTTGCAGGCTTTAGTCTGCGCGTAGTCCAGCAGGATATCGCTGGGTTTAAAGGCCTGCACGGAAGAGGTGTTAATGATACAGGCCCCGCGCGGCAAATACGCCAGCGCGGCTTTCGTTACCCAGAATGGCGCATAGACATTGGTTTTAAAGGTGGCATCGAAATCTTCTGTGCTCAGCGTACGGATGGATTCATTAAACTGCTGACGTCCGGCGTTATTGACAAGAATATCCAGCCCGCCCAGCTTCTCGGCCGCTTCGTTAACCAGCGTCTGGCAAAAGGTTTCAGAACGCAGATCGCCGGGGATGGCCACAGCTTTGCGCCCTTCGGCTTCAATCAGTTTAATCACTTCAACCGCATCGGACTCTTCTTCCGGCAGATAGTTAATGGCCACATCTGCACCTTCACGCGCATAGGCGATTGCAACCGCACGGCCAATACCCGAGTCGCCGCCGGTGATCAGCGCTTTACGGCCGGTAAGGCGACCATGTCCACGATAGCTTTTTTCACCATGATCGGGAGCAGGATCCATTTCACTGGCTAATCCGGGTGCCTGCTGCGGCTGCTGCCTGAACGGCGGCTTCGGAAAGCGATCCGGGTCTTGAATGTGGTTATTTGACGTCGTCATAGTGAACTCCTTGAACAGGGTGGTCAGAGAGTTTAAGCCTGGCACAGATGTGATATTTGTCACATTCAAATGCTTATTTAATCCGTACTGGCAGATGAAAACAGGCTTTATGGCGAGGGTTTGCCGACGATATTGCAGATAAGCGCAGCGGAAGTAGCAGAATATGTTGATTTTTCCTTAAGGGGGAGCGCCATCAGGCCAAAAAGAGCGCATCCTCTTTCCTGGCGACACGCACAGGTGAAGGCTAACGCATTGAATAAAAGGCGCTTATGGCATGAAAGAAGAGGGGAGATCATTGCATATGATAAAGGAGGACAATCAGGTGTGGGAAAGCGAAGGTAAATGTTTGTACAAATGTTTCTGGGATGTTACTCTGAGTGTCCCGGCCAGCATCACTTTATAGTTTGTGAAGTCTGGCCGGAAAGTTTTTCCCTGGTGTTGGCTGTTTCAGCGACCTGGCCTTGCAGGTCAGGTTTTTTTTTACCGCTAAACAACTGAACCCATTGTAACCTCTGGCTGAATCATTGTAAGTTATTCTTAAGTATTATCTTACCTGTACTAAAGTGCAGGTTATGTCATCGTTAAGTAAAAGAAGCAGCATGGAGCCTGAATGTTTTCTTTTTTTCTTGAAAATCAAACAATAACGGATACGCTTCAGACTTACATACAGAGAAAGTTATCTTCGTTTGGCAGTCCTGAGTACGCTTACACTGTTGTGAGCAAAAAAAATCCTTCAAATGTTCTGATTATTTCCAGTTATCCTGACGAATGGGTTAGGTTATACCGCGCCAATAATTTTCAGTTAACCGATCCGGTTATCCTTACCGCCTTTAAACGCACCTCACCCTTTGCCTGGGACGAGAACATCACTTTGATGTCCGATCTCCGGTTTACTAAAATTTTCTCATTATCGAAGCAATACAACATCGTTAATGGCTTTACCTACGTGCTCCACGACCATATGAACAACCTGGCGTTGCTATCGGTCATCATTAAAGGCAACGACCAGGCCGCACTGGAACAGCGTCTTGCCTCAGAGCAGGGCACGATGCAGATGTTGCTGATCGATTTTAATGAGCAGATGTATCGACTGGCTGGCGCAGAAGCGGAAAGAGCACCGACGGTGAATCAAAACGCCGATAAAACCATCTTTTCTTCGCGTGAGAATGAAGTGTTGTACTGGGCGAGTATGGGGAAAACCTACTCTGAGATTGCCGCCATTACCGGTATTTCTGTCAGCACTGTAAAATTTCACATCAAAAATGTGGTGGTTAAACTGGGCGTCAGTAACGCCCGACAGGCTATCAGACTGGGTGTTGAGTTAGATCTTATCAGACCGGCAGCGTCAGCGGCCAGGTAGTTACGGCGACGGGCGCGCAGCCCGTACGTGCAACAATATCCCCACCCAACTGCTGTTTATCGGCTTCCCCGGCTGGCAGCGTCAGCAGATAAATACGCTCTTTTTCCGTCAGAAAAGCTTCTTTGACCACGCTGATTTGCCATCCGGACCGTTTCAGTATTTTCAGCATTGCCCGGCTGACTATCGTGTAGATATGCGTATAAGCATTGTTCTGCGCCCAGTTAACCATAGCCAAAAACAGTACCTGGCTGACAGGATAGTGCTCACCCAGCAGTTCGCGCGCGCGGGCTTTATCAACAAAAAAACGGCTGGACTCGGTGCCGTAAGCGGGCAGGGGAACGTCGTCAAAACAGTGACGAAAGGTGTGGGTAATCATATTGGGGCGATCCAGACAGGTAAAGCGGACACTGCATACTAACTGCCCTTCGCAGATACCCAGAATATAACGCGTTCCTGGGCCATCAAACTCATCTGACTCCATGCCCTGACTGCACACGACTTCCCATCCCAGGCGGTCGCTAAAAGTTTTTTTTCTGAGCTTATAAAGTTCTTCTGAACGTGTGGTTTGCAGCTCTTCATAACTGACGTCAAACAGTTCAAGCATTCCATTTCCTCTAAAAGTTACTGCAGCCCTCACGGCTATCCTGTACTGATTTTACTAACTTTTCACTCTGACGTTCAGCTAAATAACATTTTATTCATCTGAAAATAGGGCTGCTCAGTCGTTCAGTGGGCAGGATAACGCATCTCGGGCGGTAAAATTCTCCCTGAAGAGATATTATTTGCCATAACGCAACAGAAAACAATACAAATAGTAACAAGGCTGTACTATTTCAAGCGTGCATATTCGCCATGTCATAGCGATTTTATATGAGAACATTACAGGCTTATAACAAAGTAACCCCACCTGGTGTCAAAAATATTTCGTCAAAAATGTATTGATCGATAAGTTATCAATATGCACTGCATCACAAACCCGCAAAAAAACTAAATATCATAAATTGGCTGTTAATTTCTGGAATTGTTGCTACTCCTCCAGACTACTAATACTTGAGCCTGGCCTGCCTGTACAGGCAGCGCGTGGAAAGCTGACTGAACAGGTTTTTCACCTAATTATAAGGCTCATAACAATGACTATATCCTCTGTATCCTCTGTGCTCACGACAAAAGATAAAATGGGTTACGGCATCGGTGATGCCGCCAGTTCAATGGTGTGGCAAACCGCCACCTTGTTCCTCGCCTACTTTTACACAGATGTGTTTGGGTTACCGGCCGCCATTATGGGGACGATGTTTTTGGTGGTTCGTCTGGCCGATGCCTTTGTCGATCCCTGTATCGGCGCGCTGGTCGATCGCACCCGAACCAAGCACGGTCGTTTTCGGCCCTGGCTGATGTGGTTTGCGATTCCGTTTGGCGTCAGTTGTCTCATTACCTTTTATGTTCCGGATGTCGGCCCCACGGCGAAGATCGTCTATGCCTGTGTCACTTACACGATTCTCAGCTTTATTTACTCTGCGGTAAACGTCCCTTACTGCGCCATGCCCGGTGCACTGACGCTCGATCCTCGCGAACGCCATTCTTTGCAATCCTGGCGGTTTGCCTGCGCGTTTATCGGCGGGCTGGTGGTGACCGTCATCGGGCTGCCGCTGGTGGATCTGTTAGGTCAGGGTGACAAGGCAAAAGGCTACCTTTTTGCCATGGGCTTCATGGGGTTCTTAGGGGTGGTTTTAATCTACTGCTGCTTCTTTATGACCCGGGAACGTTATTTACCCCGCAGTGACAGCGCAAACTCGATGTGGTCCGACCTCAAGGCGCTGAGTAAAAACAGCCAGTGGTGCATCATTGTTATTTTTAACATCCTGCTGCTCACGGCGGTGGTAACCCGTGGCTCCTCCACCATTTATTACATGAACTACGTTTTATTGCGTCCTGACCTCGTATTCACTTTTATAATTACCGGCATGATAGCGGCATTGTGCGGGGCCTTTTTTTCAGAGCGGTTATTGGGAAAATTTGATCGCGTGCGCACTTATCAGATTTGCCTTGCCAGTTTTGTTTTTTTTGTCACCACGATTTATTTTATTCCGCCTTCTCAGGTCTGGCTGATCATTGCCGTGAATATTGTTTTTGGTTTTGTTCAGAACCTGACCACGCCCATTCAATGGAACATGTTCTCGGATGTGGTGGACTTTGAAGAGCAGCGCAGCGGAAGACGACTGGACGGCCTCGTATTTTCAACGGCGCTGTTTGCCATCAAATTTGGCCTTGCCATGGGCGGGGCTGTCGTGGGCTGGATTCTGGGACTGGTTCATTACCAGCCCGGCGTGGCCGCACAAACACCTCGCGTCATCATCACCATCAACCTGATGCACAACATTATTCCCGGCGTTCTGTTTACCTGCATGTTGCTGCTGCTTTTTCTCTACAAACTGAACAGCGCGCGGGTGAATGCTATCGCCCTTGAGCTGGCCGCGAAGCGCGCCGCTGAAGAGAAAATGGACGCCAGCAAGACTATCTGAAATCTGCATAAAGGAGTGAAACATGACTGCAATCTATAAGGATCCTCATCGTCCGGTCGCTGAACGCGTCGCGGATCTGCTGCCGCGCATGACGGCGGAAGAAAAGTTCGCGCAGATGCATGCTTACTGGCTCATTCTGGATGAAGAGGGCAATCACCAGGAACGCACAGATTTAAGCGATGAGTTTACTGGCGTCAGTGCCCAGACAGCACTGAAAGAAAGATTAACCCGCGGTATAGGTCAGATTACCCGTCCGCTGGGAACGCATATCGTTGACGCGCTGACTGGCGTTCGGGCGGCGAATCGCCTACAGCGCGACGTGACTGAAGGCTCACGCCTGGGCATCCCGGCGCTGCTGCATGAAGAGTGCCTGGTCGGTTTGCTCTGCAAAGGCGCTACGTTGTTTCCCTCATCGCTCAACTATGGATCGACCTGGGATCCTGAACTCATCAGGCGGGCGGCACAGCGCATTGGCACAGAGGCGCGTTCTGTTGGCTGTAAGCAGGGGCTGGCGCCAGTACTGGATGTGTCCCGCGATGTCCGCTGGGGCCGGACGGAAGAAACCTTCGGGGAAGATCCCTGGCTGGTGGGCGTCATGGCCACCGCCTACGTCGAGGGCCTGCAGGGCGACACGCGCGATCTGTTAGCCACGCTGAAGCACTACGTTGGCCACTCATTCAGTGAGGGCGCCCGTAATCACGCGCCGGTACACCTGGGTTTCAGCGAGTTAAACGATATCTTCTTACTGCCGTTTGAAATGGCGGTCAAGCTGGCGAATGCGGGTTCAGTCATGCCGGCATACCATGACATCGATAATCAACCCGGCCACAGCGATCGTTTTTTACTGACGGAGGTCTTGCGGGAGCAGTGGGGATTCGACGGCATTGTCGTCGCTGACTACGGCGGCGTCAGCCTGCTTCATCAGCATCATGGCGTGGCGCAGGATGCGGCAGAATCTGCCGCGCTGGCTTTTAACGCCGGGCTGGACGTCGAACTGCCCAAAGATGACTGCGCTCGCCATCTGGCGGACGCCGTATCACGTAATCTGCTGTCGATGGAGAAGGTGGATGAAATTGTTGGCCGCATCTTAACCGAAAAGTTTCGTCTGGGCCTGTTCGAGCAGCCCTACATTAATGAAGAGACGATTTCACTGCAGGACGAGGAAACCCGTCAGGTCGCCCGGGAGGTTGCCACGCGGTCGATCACGCTACTGGAAAACAACGGCATTCTGCCGCTGCAACAAGCCAGTCGCGTTGCGGTTGTGGGCCCCTGTGCAGACGATCCACTCGCGCTACTGAGTGGCTACAGTTTTCCTGTTCACCTGATCATTAGCGATATGCTGGAGGAAACCTCGCAGGTAACGACGCCGCTCGCCGCGCTGCGCCATACGCTGGGGCAGCAAAACGTCAGCTATGCCAAAGGCTGCCATATTATTGAGAAACGCACGGCAGGCGCTCCCGTTTTCCCCGGAGACAGCGGGGCGAAACCTGTGCAGCAGTCGCCTGTTTCACAGGATACGCATCTGATTGCGGAGGCGGTTCGCGTGGCACAAGAAAGCGATGTCGTTGTTGCCTGCGTAGGCGATCTGGCGGGCCTGTTCCAGAGCGGCACCGTGGGCGAAGGTTCTGATACCGACAGCCTGAATCTGCCAGGCGTGCAGCAGTTATTGCTGGAGGCCCTTGTGGACACCGGAAAACCGGTGATCGTGGTCATGACCGGTGGGCGACCTTATAACCTGCAGGGCCTGGAGAACAAGGTCGCCGCCTTTCTGCTGGCCTGGGCACCGGGACAGGAGGGCGGCTGGGCGATAGCGGATATCCTCACCGGCCGCGCAGAGCCGCAGGGCCGCCTGGTGGTGAGCGTTCCGAAGAACGTCGGTGCGATGCCGTTCTATTACAACCACAAACTGAAAAGCGGCGGCACGCCAATCGCCTTCCATTTTGGCGCACGCTATCCGTTTGGCTACGGTCTGAGCGGGACAACGTTTAGTTGGGGGACGCTCCAGTCCGAGCAGGACAGCGTCGCTATTGACGGCGAAATCCGCCTCAGAATGACGCTAACCAATAGCGGCCAACGGCAGGGCAGTGAAGTGGTTCAGCTTTATATCCGGGACAAGGTCGCCAGCATGGTGCGCCCGCTTCAGGAGCTCAAAGCTTTTCAGCGCGTCACGTTACAACCGGGTGAAACGGCTGAGCTGTGCTTTACGCTCCCCGTCGATATGCTCAACTTTACCCGTCGCGATGGCAAGCGCATTGTTGAGCCGGGCGAGTTTGAGCTCCAGGTCGGGTCGTCCTGTCGCGATATTCATGGCGTCAGCACGGTAACGGTAAGAGGCGAAACGCGTGTTCTGCCTTGCCACTGGCGCATGTTAAGCGACTGCAAGGTCAATATCATCTGATGCCTTAACCCTGTCCATTGAGAGATGGACAGGGGCAACCCTTGCGTTTTTGCAGCGTGAAGATCAGCGCGCTGCGCTTAACGCTTTCGTCAGATAATGACGTTGCATGCCCGGTTGAGGGAAATCCGTTAACGACATCTGTCGGGCATAACCCTGCTTCTGGTAGAAGGGCAGCGCCTGGAAACTAAAGGTATCCACCAGAGCACTTTGGCAACCCGCCGTGACAGCATCCTGTTCGGCTGCATGAACCAGCTGCTGGCCAAGGCCTGAACCGCGCACGGATTCACTCACCCAGAGAAACTCAATACAAAGCCAGTGTCCTTTTTGGCTACCAATCAGTCCGCCTAGCAATTTTCCCTGCGGATCACGACAAAATACCGCCAGCGGCCCCCATGTCGAAGTATCGATGAACGCGTTGTTATAGGCGCGCAGCCCGACCAGTAAATCCTGCTTATCGTTCTCGGTGTAAGACCGCGTGACGGCCAGAGGAAAGTTACATTTGGTCATTGTACCTCCAAAATATCCGCTATCGGGGATAATTAAGTTATCAGGCGAAAGAGCAGCAAGTCTGATAATATCCTCTAACGGGGATAAATCCTCACTTATCAGGGAGCATACCGCATGATTTACAGTCCCCGCCAGTTGGCAAATCAGGTCAGGCTACTGCGGCAGCAAAACGGCTGGACCCAGGTCGAACTGGCGAAAAAAGTGGGCCTGAAACAGGCAACCCTGTCTCACTTCGAAAATGCCCCGGATACAACCTCACTGGCAACGTTGTTCAAAATCTTACAGGCGCTCGATCTTGCTCTGTCGCTTCATGAAAACAGCGCATCCTCAGCCCCGGCTGAGGATGCCTGGTAATGGCAAAGCTCATTGCCTGGATAAACGGCGAGCGTACGGGAACGCTGACGCTGCATCACAACGGCGCGCTGCATTTCCAGTATGACGCCAACTGGCTTCAGCATCCGCTTGCCAGACCTCTCTCGCTTTCGTTGCCCTTACAGCGCGCCGCGATGCATTCTGAGAAAGTCGTGCACTTTTTCGAAAACCTTCTCTTTCCCAGTACGTTGATCGAAAAGGATTTTTACCCGACTCACCCGATAAAATCCTGTGAGGTGTTTGCAACATTGCAGAAAGTGGGACACACATTACCCGGGGCGCTCAGTCTGCTGCCGGCAAAGCGGCAGCCCGTCGCGCCGGACCAGGCAACGCACAGCGTCGTCAGCCCCGCAGATGAGGCACAGCAGTTCGATATCGATAATGCGTATCTGTGTCTGTCCCTGGCCCGGGAGCTGACTATCCCGGTGCCGGATGCCGTGTTAGTTCATGAGAACGGCATCCGTAAATTGAGAACAGAAAGATACGATCGCCGTTGGCGTCACGACGGACAACACCTTTATCATCTTCCTGAAGAAGACGTGTGTCAGGCGCTCGGCGTGCCGCTCTCTGGCCGCGATGAGCAGCAGGGCGGTCCGGGAATTGATGACATCATGGCCTTGCTGATGGGCTCAAGCTCCGCCATGAAAGACCGTGAGGATCTGATGCGCTGTCTGGTATTTCAGTGGCTGACGGGCATCACGCGCGTCAACGCTAAACATCTCTCGCTGCTGATTGCTCGCGGTGGCAGCTTCCGGCTCGCGCCTTTTAAGCATCTCCTTTCCGCCTGCCCGGGCCTTTCTCTGCGCACAACAGACAGACGAGATTTCCAGCTGGGGATGGGCCTGACAGGCCCTGAGGGCAAACAGCATCACATTGACGCGATTGGGCCCGCGCATTTTCTTGCCCTTGCGGGGAGCGTGGGGTTCAGTCAGGCAGCGATGCGGCAGATACTGGCGGCCTTTATTCCGGGCTTGCCTGCCGCGATTATTAAGGTGCGGGACAGCCTGCCCGATGATTATCCCCTGACGCTCGCCGATGCGGTTTTCAGCCACGCAATGATGATGCTGGAAAGGGTGCGCCAGGCGATCTGAGGTTAATGGCCTTCTGGTGCCCGGCGCCAGGGTTTTACTGCAATGTCAGGGTTTTACTGCAACATAGTTAAGATGGCCGACTACGCCGCCTTTGCCGCCATCCCGGGGATGATTATTGCCATCGGTGACGGGCACGGAGGCGAAATCGAAAGGCGAAACGCCCGTCAGACAGGCGGCATTCACGCCGTACTGTTCAGGATTGGACCGGCTTTGATGAAACGTGTAGATGCCACAAATGGAACAGAAGTAGTGGACTGCCTCACCCGAATTAAAACGGTACTCGCTTAGCGTCTCTTTGCCTTTCACCACCTCAAGCCCCGAGACGGGCGCAAACACCACGACCGCGCCGCGCATACGGCAGAAAGAGCAGTTACAGCGCCGGGCCGTGTTCAGGCCATCCAGCAGTTTTACGTTAAACGCTACAGCGCCACAGTGGCACTGAGCCGATGTCGCATCAGACATGATTTGCTCCTTTTTTCATCCTGCAACCTCTGGGGAGGTGACAGGGATGAAGCGTTGGTGGCACAGGTAAAACAGGGGATCCCGGCTGGTATTGTGACGGGTTAAGGTCAAAGACACCAGACGGGATCCCGCAGCCTACAGATTTTTCTTCAGCATCCTGCGTTTGGTGCGCTGATGAGGGCCGTTCTGCAAGTCAGCGTTGAGTTCAACGGGCACTATTGACGGGATAACGCGGCAGGCGGTACTTGCGCCACAGCGGCGCCTGCTGTCCCGTTATGCCTGTATGAGCATACATTTTGCCTGGCAAAGCCTGACGAGATCCACGAGACGCGTGAAGAAGGCCGTTACGACGGGTGGTGAAAGGGTGCAGAACGCGAGCGGGGAACACGCGGGCATCCTGACAAAAGAAAACGGCAGAGCCCGTGACGCGCTCTGCCGCAAACGCCCTTATCAGAACTCTTTTTGCCCGCCCAGTTCGATCACCCGGTTAGCCGGGATTCTGAACTGCTCATGTGCGCGTAGTGCATTGCGCTGGAAGAAGTGGAAGATAACGCCTTTGGCATGGGCCAGACCGCGGCGCTTTTTCATCACCAGCGTGTCGTGCGAGGTAAAAAACGACGCTTCATTTAACGTACAGCCAAAGCCTTCCAGCCCACAAAGATGCAGGACATCCTGCATCGACGGACGCTCATGCCAGCCATAGGTGGCCGTCACCTGCCAGAACGACGGGGACATCTGGCGCAACGCAATGCGCTGCTGATTGTGTACGCGGGGCAGATCGACCGTTTTGATATGCAGTAAGACAGTGCGCTCATGCAGTACCCGGTTATGTTTCAGGTTATGCAGCAGCGCCTGCGGAATTTCATACTCTTTACGCGTCAGGAAGATAGCCGTTCCCCCCACCCGCATCGGCGGAGAGGCTTCCAGGGAGCTAATCAGCGCTTTCAGCCGCACCGGATCGTCAGTGAGACGGCGGATAAGCCGGGAACGCTCACTGCTCCAGATAAGCATCAGCACCAGCATGGTCATCGCCAGCAGCACCGGCACCCAGCCGCCAGACAGGAGCTTCATCAGATTGGCGGCAAACAGCGGCACATCAATTAACAGCATGCAGAGCAGAAAAACCAACGCCACCGGCAATGGCCACTTCCAGTTTTTAAACGCCACAATACCGGCCAGACAGGCCGTCAGCACCATCGTGCCCGTCACCACAATACCGTAAGCGGATGAGAGCGCTGAGGACTGGCGGAAAGCCAGGATGACGACAGTTACCGCGGCAAACAGCAGCCAGTTTACGACCGGGATGTAGATTTGCCCTGATTCCGTAGCAGACGTAAAGATCACTCGCATCGGCGGCAGAAACCCCTGGCGAATGGCCTGATGCGTCAGCGTGTAAACGCCGCTGATGATTGACTGGGCAGCAATGACCGTGGCCAGGGTTGACAGGACAATCAGCGGGATCTGTGCCCAGACGGGCGCGAGAATATAAAACGGATTTTGCACCGCGCTGGGTTCGGCAAGCACCAGGGCGCCCTGACCAAAATAGTTCAGCACCAGAGCGGGCAGGGCAATGATCAACCAGGCCAGCCTGATAGGGGTTTTGCCCAGATGTCCCATATCCGCATACAGGGCTTCAGCACCGGTGACGGCCAGCACCACCATGCCGAGCGCGGCAAATGACAGGGCTTCATGATGAAGCAAAAAGGTCAGGGCAAAGGCCGGATTGAGCGCATGTAAAACGTGCGGATTCATGGCGATGCCGCGCACACCGAGTATCGCCAGGGTAATAAACCACACCAGCATGATCGGGCCAAAAACGCGGCTGACGCGCTCGGTGCCGTGCTTCTGGATCACAAAGAGTACCGCCAGTATGACCATGGCCAGCGGCACAATAAAGCGATCCAGCGCCGGGGCCACGACTTCAATCCCCTCAACGGCGGAAAGCACCGAGATTGCCGGGGTGATAATGCCGTCACCGTAAAAGAAGGCTCCTCCTGTGAGGCCTGCCAGTACGATGATGCGGCTGAGCCGCGCGCCGACATTTTGCCGGGCCAGGGACATCAACGTCAGTATTCCGCCTTCGCCATCATGATCTGCACGCATGATAAAGATGACGTATTTCACCGTCACAATCAGCGTCAGTCCCCAGAATATCAGAGAAAGAAACCCCATGACCGCCTCTTCGGTCACCGCCCCAGAGGGAAGAATAGACAGACACTCTTTTAAGGTATAGAGCGGGCTGGTGCCGATATCACCAAATACGATCCCCGCTGCCGCCAGCATGCCTGCAGGAAGAGACTGTTTTTCAGACTGCGCCATTTAATATCCTGTTTTGCTTCACGTAATTATCCACCTTCGCCGGAAAGGTTATCCGGTCAGCGATCAGCACGAGATTACGCGGTTTAGCGTGAGTTAGGGAGTAGGTGGTTAAGTTATGAACTGCATTTTTACAGGTTTGTACCTTTTTTTTACGACATTTTTACACGACTGTCGATTAACTCAGCAGTTATTTCGCGCGAGAAGTGGCGTAAATCCGCCGTAACGAGCAGGCTGTTTAAAACCGGTTTAGTCAGCGTGTTGCATTAAGCCAAATTATGTCTTTTGCTTTGTCAGCCATGCCGACCCGCGGCGTGAATGCGGCGAATGACAAGGCTGTGTCGCGGCGGATACAGGGAAGCCAGCGCTATGCTGGTTTTTAACGCCCGGCCCGAACGAATGGAGAAGAACGTCCCGGCGTTAACAAAAAAAATAAAAAAATTTTTAAAATAGTCCTTACTTATGATTAATTCGTTCGCGTTTGTTGCAGCGTTAATTTATTTCAAAAACGGCGGCATTAAACAACGGCGCAGCCGGTATATTCAGGCACAATTTTAAGCTGGCCTTAAGCGAAATTTTATTAATTAAACGCGCGCGCCATTTTGAATAAAGATTATTTCCCTCCTCTTAAATAAAAATTGACTTTCCTCCATCCATTAAATCCATTTGTATTTTCTGAGTCATAAATCCCTACGTCTTTATTTATGCATTCAACGGGCTAATGCTTTTTAACGGTAATGCAGCGTCCGCCCCCATTATTCAGCGGATTTACCATTCAGCGCATTAATGCTCATTCACGCCCTGTCGATATCTTTATGGCTAGCGTGCTTCAGCATAACGTAATGAATAACGAACACAGTATTCGGGGAATTTAATATGACTATTACTCAGCGGCTTTTCCTGACGTTTTCACTGCTCTCGGCATCGATGATTGCCATGGTGGTGATCGTCATCATGGTATTGAGCGGCTTCCAGTCGCGCTTTCAATACGTACAAACCAATACGCTGCCTTCACTGGTTGACCTGGATAAAATGGTCAATGGCAGTAACCGGCTTAACGTCTCGCTTTACCGACATTTGAGTGCAAAAGATCAAGGCAAACAGGCCGAGTTCGAAAAGGAAATAACAACGCGGCTGGATACCGTTAAAGCGCTGACTGAATTTTATTTGAAAAATGAAACCACTAACGATCAGGACATCAGGCTGAGTCAGCATGCCTTAGCGCTGATTAAGCAGATGGAAGACCGTTTGCCCGGTTTTATGGCGAATTCCCGTCTGCATGACGACGCTGCGCTGGCCGATCTGCAGGGCAATAGCGGGGTCGGGCAGTCTATTCGCGATTTAATTGAAAGTTACCAGAAACAGTTACAGTTTAATGTGGAGGTAGGGGCGGCATTTGAAAAAGATAACAACCGGGTTTACCGGCAAACGCTGGTGTGGTTAATTGCCGGTTCGGCCGCCATCATTCTGCTGCTGGGCGCGTTCTCCGTCAGAACGATTCTGGGGATCCGCAGGCACCTTAACGGTATGCGAATCACCATGGAACGTGCCAGCGAGCGGCTGGATCTTACCCTGCGTGCGGATGACTCCCGTCAGGATGAAATTGGTCTTACGGCCAAAGCGTTTAACAACCTTATCGGGAATGTGGCCCACTCGCTGTCGTCCGTTGAACGTTCGGCCCATTCTGTCAGTTCTGCCACCTCGCAAATTTCGGCCGGCAACGAAGATCTCTCTTCACGCACCGAGCAGCAGGCGGCCTCGCTGGAACAGACGGCTGCCAGTATGTCAGAGCTGAGTGAAACCGTGCGCCAGACGGCTGAAAACACCCGACTGGCCAGCCAGCTGTCGAAAAACGCCCGGGACATTTCGGACGACAGCGCCACGAAAGTTCACACCATGCTCGGCACCATGACCGACATTAAACAGAGTTCTGAAAAAATCACCGCCATTATTAGCCTGATCGAAGGCGTGGCTTTCCAGACCAATATTCTGGCGCTCAACGCTGCCGTTGAAGCCGCCCGGGCTGGCGAGCAGGGACGAGGTTTTGCCGTTGTCGCCGGTGAGGTGCGTAACCTGGCACAGCGTTCTTCGGCTTCAGCGCGCGAGATTAAAGAACTTATCGAATCCTCGATGCGCTATGTGGAAACCGGCGTTAATCAGGCTGAACAGGTGGGTGACAATATCGGACGAATGAAGGACGCGGTGCGACAGGTAACCGACCTCGTTGACGAAATTGCCGTCGCGTCTCAGGAGCAGTCATTGGGGATTGGTCAGGTGCATCAGGCCGTCAATCAGATGGATGACGTGACACAGCAGAATGCGGCGCTGGTGGAGGAAGCCTCATCGGCATCCCGCTCGCTCATGGATCAGGCCTCAGCACTGAATCAGCTCGTCGCCACGTTCGTGCTGACCGATGCCGCGCCTGTTGCCCAATCCAGCCCCGCACGGGTTTCTTCCGCCTTTGTTCAGGCTCGTGCGGCCTATGCTAAGCAGGAAGATAACTGGCAACGTTTTTAGGGTTGTGCGGCGGGTGGGGCGATAACACGGGATAAAGGCATGCCATCGTCCTACCCGCTCAACCCGCCGCCCGAATGGTTTTATCCTGTCCTGCCACTGTAAAGCACCGGGCCGGTAGGCTGCCCGGTGGGTGAACCGCCCTGGGGCTCGAGGCTGACCGCAATCACCGCGTTTTTCAGCGTATCACGTGCGGCAAGTTTGAGCTGCGTGGTCTCCTGGGCATTCAGCAGCCCCAAGGAAACGGGCTGTTGACCGGCAGGGATGAGCCACAGTTGCAGGCTGTTGTTTGCGCCAATAGCGACCGGCTGCAACGGTGTTACACGCAGCTGCGTCAACGCCTTATCTGCACTGACCACCCATTGCCCCTGTTGCTCCGCGCCCCGCATTACGGTCAGCGGGGTAAAGTCGGGCGTTCTGATAACCTGATACGACACCAGCGTCAGCGCGGCAAGGGCTGCGGCAACCAGCCAGCCTACATAACCGCGCCTGACGCGCGGCGTTATCTTTGTCGGCAGACTTAACGTTATTTTTTTCCAGACGTATTCCGGTGGAATCTGAGGCATCAGACTGCGATCCAGTCCGGCAAGCAAGGTTTGCCATTTGGCTACCTGCTCAGTCAGTTCCGGCTCACTCTGCAGACGCTTCTGAAAGCGTAACCGCGCATTGCCGCGCAGCGTACCCAGCGCGTATTCCGCAGAGAGCGCGTCGTCACGTTGGCGTTTATTCATAGTCCGACACACTCCCGAAGGTGCGCCATCGCCCGGCGGATCCAGCTTTTCACCGATCCAACCGGCTGCTGGAGCCAGTGAGCAATATCGCCGTGGGACATGCCCTGATAGTAGGCCAGCGTGATGCTCTGGCGCTGCTCACTGCTGAGGTTTCCCAGACAGCGCTGTAAGCGTGCGGCTTGTGCATCATCCTGTCTGTTATGCAGTTCGTCATGTTCAGCGGCTAGTAGGTCATCGTTATGGGCTTCTTCCGCGCTGGCAAGGCGTGCCTGTCCGCTGCGGAGCCAGTCGATACACCGATTACGAACAATGTGGGTCATCCAGGTCAACGGGGAGCTCAGCGCGGCATTATAGGTTTCCGCCTTGCTCCAGATGGTGATGTAGCAATCATGCAGCACCTCCTCAGCCCAGGGGCGATGCTGCAACATGCGCAACGCGATGGCAAAAAGGTGAGGCGATGTCAGCCGGTAAAGTTGTTCAAATGCCTGACGATCGCCGTCGGCGATTGCCTGCATCAATTTCACCTGCTCCACTGCCTGCACCTTGTCCATAAGCGTCCCGAATGATCTGTTTCCGTTCGAGTATAAATTATTACTTCGGCATTAATACGGTATCAATCACATCTATCACGCCATTTTTTTGGTTGACGTCATAGGTACTGATATTCGCGACGTTGCCCTGGCCATCTTTCAGCTGAATATTGTGGGGGCCATTGTTCATGATCCATAACGGCTGACCGTTAACGGTCTTCAGCTCGGCATGACCGCCACCTTGTTTGATTTTGGCTTCCAGCGCCTTCATATCGTACTTACCGGCAACCACGTGATAGGTGAGTACGCTGGTCAGTTTCGCTTTATTTTCCGGTTTGAGCAGACTGTCTACGGTGCCTGCAGGGAGCTTAGCGAACGCCGCGTTAGTTGGAGCAAACACGGTAAAAGGGCCTTTACCTTGTAAGGTATCAACCAAACCGGCTGCTTTTACCGCAGCCACCAGGGTGGTGTGATCTTTTGAGTTAACCGCATTTTCAACAATATTTTTTTGCGGGAACATGGCGGCACCGCCTACCATGACAGAACCCGACTCCATAGCGGCAAGAGAGGCAGTGGTAAACAGTAATGCACTTGATACAACAGTCACAGCGATTAGCTTTTTCATCGTAAATCCTCATTAGAGCGTGGAGTAAGTGGCTTTCAATGAGATATACGAGTAGGGGGACGAAAGTGGATGCAGAAAAAATTAAATATTTTTAACCCTGCGCGTAGCCTGCCCAATTCATCAGCCTGCGCGTGTTTTTCGGCCATGTGCGCACAGGCAAGCAGCGGCCAGAATGAGAGACGTCCGTCCCTGTCCTCTGTCACACGACATCAAAGGTAAGCCGATAATGAAAATCATCAAAAATGCCGCCGTTCCCTCAGCGAAAGGTCCTGAGGCGTATTTTACCGGCCAGGTCCGCATTGATTCGCCTTTCAGCACAGCGGCCCCGGCACGGGTTGGCGGCGCTATCGTCACCTTTGAGCCCGGTGCCCGTACGGCCTGGCATACGCATCCACTGGGTCAGACGCTGATCGTCACCGCCGGTCAGGGATGGATTCAGTGTGAAGGCGAAGAGAAGCAGACGATTAATCAGGGCGATATCGTCTGGATACCTGAGGATGTTCGTCACTGGCACGGCGCCACCGACAGCCATGCAATGACGCATATTGCCATCGCGGAATCCCTTAACGGCAGTCCGGTGACCTGGCTTGAGAAGGTCACAGAGCACGAATTTTTATCGTAAGCAACGCCTGTTCAGCCGGTGCAACACCAGGGAGGCCTAATCGATCTCCCACGGCGGTGCGCTGAAGCTGTGTTTCATCAGGTCGATAAAGCCCTGAGTGCGGGGAAGGCGCTTTTTTTCCTGCAGGCTGGTCAGGGCGACGATATCGGCAGACGGCAGGGTAAACGCGGGCAGCAAGGGAACAAGAAGGCCCTGGCGGATCTCGCGGCTGACATCCCAGGCGGAGCGCACCATAATCCCTTTACCGCTCAGCGCCCATTTTTTAATGATACGACCATCATTGCTGGCGAGACGTGGCGTAATCCTTACGGTCGTTTCGTCCCCGTTGTGGCTGAATGTCCAGCGCGTCACATCTTCCGCATTTTCCCGTATCACCAGACAGTGATGGTGCTGCAGCGCATCAGGATGCGTCGGCGTACCCTGCTGCTGCAGATAAGCCGGCGAGGCGCAGAGTAAACGCGGATTGGCGGCGAGCCGGGTGCTGTAGAGCGTGGAGTCGCGCAGATGGCCGATATAGATCACCACATCCCACTTATCGGCCTGCATCCAGTCAGGGTTATCGGAGAGGGTGAGATCGATACTGAGATCGGCATGGCTGTCGGCGTACTCCGCCAGCAGCGGGGCAATGTGTTCGGAACCAAAGCCCAACGGGGCCAGCACTCTCAGCGTTCCGCTGATGCGGTTTCGCGTCTGATCGATCACATCCTGCAACTGGTCTATCTCATGCAAAATCACCCGGGCGCGACCCAGCAGAGCTTCGCCTTCATCGGTCAGAATGATGCGTTTTGCCGGACGCAGGATCAGCTTCACCCCGATCTTTTGTTCAATACTTTGCAGGCGCTGCGTCACGGAAGGCGGCGTGATATCCAGATGGCGCGCCGCCGCCGCCAGCGTCGGATGCAGGGCAATGACCTGAAAAAAACGTAAATCTTCGCTGTTGATCATTAGGTTCAAACCTAATCATTAATTGGGCCTGACGGCATTTTAAACAGATTTAAACGATGAGAGCATCAATAAAACCTTACAGGAATTCGACGATGCTCAATCACTTAACCATAACCACGCCTTATCTGCTGTTAGATAAAGTTAAGTTTGAACGCAATATCAACCGCTTGTATCAGCGAATCGAAGGGCAACGCTGTCAGATTCGCCCGCATCTGAAAACGCTTCGCACTCTCCAGTCTGCGCCTTATCTGCTCAAAGCATCCTCTTCACCTGCCACCGTTTCTACCCTGGCAGAGGCCGAAGCCTTTGTCGCCGCTGGCTTCAGCAATGTGCTTTACGCCGTGGGCATTGCGCCCGCTAAATTGCCGCGTATTGCCGCCCTGCGGTGCAGCGGCAAACAGGTGCATGTGTTGCTGGACAGCATGGCGCAGGCGCAGGCCATCAGCGATTACGCTTTACAGCATCAGGTAACGTTTTCCGTTTTCATTGAGATCGACTGCGATGGCCATCGCGGCGGCATTCGACCTGACGACGGGACGTTGATCGAGATTGCCGGTCATCTGCATCAGCACGGGATGGTGGTGGAAGGGGTAATGACCCACGCGGGCGAGTCCTACCATTGCCGCACGCCGCAAGACATTCAGCGGGCGGCGCAGCAAGAGTGCCAGGCTGCCATTACCGCTGCCCAGCATATCCGTGCCGCAGGGATCCCGTGCCCGGTCGTCAGCGTTGGCTCCACGCCCACAGCGCATGCGGCTAAGGACCTCACGGGCGTAACCGAGGTGAGGGCCGGGGTGTTTTCCACCTTCGATCTGTTTATGCACAATCTGGGCGTCTGCACCCAGGACGACATTGCGCTTTCGGTGGTGACAACGGTGATCGGCCACAACCACGACAAGGGCTGGGTTTTTGTTGATGCCGGCTGGATGGCCATGTCACGCGATCGCGGCACCGCCTCACAGGATACCGATTATGGCTACGGGCTGGTGTGCGACGACGCGGGTTGTCCGTTGGGATTGCTGCTGACAACCACCAATCAGGAGCACGGAATTATTGCGTTGCCGCGCGACAGTGCGTATTCCACCGGAGATTTTCCACTCGGTACCCTGCTGCGCATTCTGCCCAACCACGCCTGCGCGACCGCCGCGATGCATACGCACTATCAGGTGATCGACACCCGAAACGGCGAACATGAGGTCTGGCAACGCATCGTTGGCTGGTAGCGTTTTTTCCATTCATTGTGAGAGGACATCATGTCAGATTTTGATCCTGATAAGGTCCGTCTTTCGACCGGACATTTTATCAACGGCCAGTTTGTTTCGGCATCCGGCAAAACAATGGGGATTAAACGTCCCTCGGATGGCCAGCATTATGCCGACATCAACGAAGCGGGCGCAGAAACGGTCGGCGAGGCGGTAAGCCTCGCGGAAGACGCGCGCATTCGCAGCGGCTGGTCAAGCTGCTCTCCACGCGAACGGGGCGCGGCCATTTCCCGCTGGGCGGATTTGATCGATGCCGACAAAGATTATCTGGCGCAGCTTGAGGCGGTGGGCTCCACGCGTCCGATAACGGACACGATCAATATTGAAGTGCCTTTCACCGCTGCTGCTCTGCGTTTTTATGCAGAATGCGCAGACAAGTACAGCGGAGATGTGTTTCCAACCCAGAACAGTAGCCTGGGAATGCTGGTGCCGGAACCTTATGGCGTGATCGGCGCGATCACGCCGTGGAATTTCCCGCTGTCGATGGCGTCGTGGAAATGCGGCCCGGCGCTGGCTGCGGGAAACGCGGTGGTGCTCAAGCCCTCTGAGCTGACGCCATTCTCCACCGCGCGGCTGGCTGAGCTGGCCGTGCAGGCCGGTATTCCGCCCGGCGTGCTCAACGTCGTTCAGGGCGGCGGACAGGTCACCGGCAATGCACTGGTGACCCATCCTCTGGTCAGAAAGGTGTCCTTTACCGGTTCAACCGCGACCGGGGCGGCGATCATGAGCCAGGCCGCGTTACAGGGTACCAAGCCCGTGACGCTGGAACTGGGCGGAAAAAGCCCGCAGCTGGTTTTTGACGATGCAGGCGATGCGGATGAAATCGCCAAGCGCCTGTTTCTGGGCTTCACCGTCAACGCCGGTCAGGCCTGTGTTTCAGGGACGCGTCTGATCATTCAGAAAGGTATCGCGGAACGGGTCATCGAAAAGCTTATCGCCCTGTGCAAAACACCGCTGCCCGGTATGACCTGGCAGGCCGCCACGCGTTACTGTCCGCTGATTGATCAACGTCAGGGGGAAAAAGTCGCGACGATTATCGCGCAGTCCGTGGCGCAGGGGGCCAGCATTCTGGCCGGCGGCCAGCGTTACGAAAACACCGCGCAGGGCTGGTTCTGGCAACCGACGCTGTTAGCCAATGTGAATCAGGATAACGTCGCGATTCAGGAGGAGATCTTCGGACCGGTGCTGACCATCCAGACGTTTAGCGATGAAGAAGAAGCCCTGGCGCTCGCACAGCATCGCGTTTTTGGCTTATGTGCAGGCGTGCATACGCTCAACATGCCACGTGCGATGCGGCTGATAAAAGCCCTGGACAGCGGTACGGTCTGGATCAACCGCTATCGTCGAACCTGGGACTTTATCATTCCAACCGGCGGCTTTCAGGGGTCCGGTTTTGGCAAAGATCTTGGGCGTCAGGCCTTTGAGTCATGTCAGCGTTACAAGAGTGTTTTAATCGATTTTTAACACCTTTACTGGAGATCACAGACGATGCCCGCACCGCTCAGGCTTGTTCAGGACAGTACGCATTTCCCCGATTCGGTGGATGTGGTGATTATCGGTGCCGGGATTGCAGGTGCAGCGACCTGTTGGGAGCTGACCAAAAAAGGCTATCGGGTTGCCGTGATCGAAAAGGGCCTTGTCGGCGCAGAGCAGTCCAGCCGTAACTGGGGCTGGTGCCGTCAGCTTAACCGCGACGAGCGGGAAATTCCGCTTATTCTGCACGCCCTGCAACGCTGGCATGCGCTGAGCGACGAGATCGGGATGGACGTAGGGTTTCGCGCCAGCGGGCTGGTCTATGCCACGCGAACGGAGAAGGATATTCGCAACTGGGATAACTGGGGCAAGATGGCAAAGCAGTACGGCATTCGCAGTCGAATGCTGAGTGCCGCCGAGGCCAAAACGATGACGCCGGGCAGTACCACAAACTGGCATGGCGGCGTACATTCCCCTGACGACGGTTATGCCGACCCGGCTTTAGCCGCGCCGGGGCTGATGGAAGCCGCGGTGAAAAAGGGCGCGTTTCTGTTTCAGCGCTGTGCGGTTCGCGGGCTGGATATCTCGGCAGGACAGGTCAGTGGGGTGATAACCGAACGCGGCCTGATCAAAACCGCCCGGGTCGTATGCGCCACGGGCGCCTGGACATCGCTGTTTTGCCGCCGCCACGGCATCGATCTGCCCGCCGGTAACGTCATTGGCAGTGCGTTTCGTACCCATCCTGCAGAGCAGCCACTCACTCTGCCTTTCTATACGGATGCCTTTGCCTGTCGTCCACGCCAGGACGGCGGTTATACCATTGCGCTGTCTGGAACCGGACGGCTGGAGCCGGGGTTCCAGGGCTTACGCTATGCCCGAGAGTTTTTCCCCTTATACAAAGCCCGCCGGTTAAATCTGGAAACCAAAATCCGGCTCTCATCGTTTTTGCATGGCCCTGAATCCCGGGCAAGCTGGTCTATGGATGGCCTTTCACCCTTCGAGAAACTTCGGGTGCTGGATCCTCAGGTTTCTGACGGCATCGTTGAAAAGGGGCTGGCGGCGATAGGCAGGGAGTTTCCGGCGCTGGCCGGGCTGCGGGTGACTCAGGCCTGGGGCGGCGTGATTGACTGCATGCCGGACGACATTCCGGTCATTTCTGCCGTACCGCAGCTTCCGGGGCTGATCCTGTCTTGCGGCTACAGCGGCCATGGATTTGGTATTGGCCCCGGTGCGGGACGTCTCACGGCGGACCTGGTCACCGGGGATGCGCCGATTGTCGATCCCACCGCGTTCCGCTATTCCCGTTTCCGCGACGGCACAACGCTGAAAAAGCCGGGCATGATGTAAAGAGGTGAAGATGCAACCATTAATACACACGCGCGATATACAGGACACACCGCATCCGGGCCACTATTCGCACTATGCGCTGACCTCGGGATTGATGTTTATCTCCGGCCTGTTGCCGGTCACGCCAGCCGGAGAAATGCGCAGCACGGCCTCCTTTGCTGAGCAGACGTCGCAGGTGTTGGCCAATCTGGAGGCCTGCCTGCAGCAGGAAGGCCTCAATAAGCATCATCTGGTGATGGTGAGGGTTTATCTGGTGGATGTCGGGCTGTGGGCAGAATTTAACAGGCTATATGCACAATGGCTCGGCGAGTGGAAACCCGCCAGAGCTATCGTGCCGGTGCCGGAACTCCACTACGGCGTGCTGCTGGAGGTTGAAGCAACGGCGGCAACGGGCCGCTAAAACGCCGGACGTGAGCCTGTCCGGCAGCCGTGGTGTGTAAAAAATAAAAACCGTCGCAGGCGCGCCCGTGACGGCAGAGGTCAGGCCGTGCCTTGCGGGCTTTCCGGCTGCACCTGTTCTTTCAGCGCCCGCACCGTCTGATGGCGATGCCAGTAATAGTTGAGCGTGTATTTAACGTGTTCAATCTCTTTTTTCAGACCGGGCAGGCGGATTTTGCTGCGCTTTTTGCCCTGTGCATTGGGCTGAACATGCTGCACATACACACTGTCTCTGCCGAACTGACGCAGCACGTTAATATTTTTGACGTTATCCCACTCAAGCAAACCGGCTGAATGCGGCTGCACGATGCCTTGCCAGGTAATGATCATCTGCGAACCATCTTTGAGCGTGAAAGGCACATCCGGAAAATACTTTAAGACCAGCGCGGTCTCTTCTTCACCCGTCGGTTGGTAACGCCAGGCCAGACTCTCTTCATGTTGCGAGGTGAAGTCTCGCTCATATTTTTGCCAGAGCCGCTGCTCAATCTGATCGGCGACCGGGATCACATCGACCCAACTGTCCGCCGGTGATGTCGCGGCGATGGCGGCGTAATCCGCCTCTTCCACGGCATAGTTAACGTTGCGCATTCTTTCAGACAGGGGGGGATGAGAATCAAAGGGATGGGGGATATTCTGTTCACGCATCGTGCTGACAAAGTCCGCGGAACTCACGTGTTGCGGCAGGCCAACGGCGATGGCCTGACTGATCCCGGGTGCATTTTCATACAGCGTTTTATTTGCAAAAAGCTTACGCTCAACTTCGTAACGATAGCTGGCATAGGCTGAGATTTTGATTAACGATTCAATAATCGCCGCAGAGGAGACGCGTGCGGCGGCGTTCCGGTCGGCGATAAATTCGCGTTCACGGCTGTTACGCTGCCACGCGAGTTCGAAGAACAGGCGATAAAGATAGAGCGGATAAAAGACAATAAGCGTGGACAGATTCTCGCTCATTAACTGCGTATACATATCGAACCGATGGAGCTTTGGACCCAGCAAGGCACCCGATGCCGTATCGCCTTCGTGCAGGTGTGTCAGTTCATGCACCATCACGCTATCAGCCTGCGCGGTACTCAGCTGACGCAGCAGGGGAATGCTGACATACAGTTTTCGGCCTTGCAGTGGCTGGTCGTTCACGCTCAGCGGTGCTTCTGTCACGAAGAAGTTGGTATCGATACCGGCGATGATGTGATCCGGCGGGATGGTGCCCAAGCTGGCCGCCAGCGCGTCAACACGCGCCCAGAGTGCCGGGGCCGCTTCGCGGCTGACCACGTCGCCTTCAATGCTCTCCTCCGGCGGCAGCTTTTTAAAGATGCCTTTGATCATGTAATACATCGCAGCCAACACCAGCAGCGCGACCAGGATCACCAGCTTTGGATAGTATTTTTGCGTGAAAAAGGCGGTGCCCCAGAAAGAAAGCCACACCAACATGGCGCCCTGTACCAGTACCTGCAGCGAGCACGCCAGCATCAGAAAGGGACGCGCCAGGCGGAGGCTGAGTAACTGCCCCCGTCGGCTTTTAAATGCCAGCGCACTGAACAGAAGGATCATCAGCAGAATGACGCCGCTGAAAACCATCGTCCATAGAGCGACTTTGCCGATGAGATAAAATTGCGACAGTTCGGAACCCGGTCCACAGACGGCATTTTTATAGTCAATCAAATTGTCGGCGACCGGTCCGCAGACGCTGGAAGGCGGATTCGCTTGCAGAAACTGCATTAATTTACCCAGACTTTGATTCTGCGCACGCGCATTATCGATAAAAATCTGGGTATATTCCTGATCGAGTTCGTGACTGCCGTAGTGAGCAAAAACCAATGTAATCGCAGGGGTTAAAAACAGCGTGAGCAAAAGCCATAAGAAAACTTTTGCATATCCTTTTTTCAATGCCGTTAATTTATTCACAATAATTCGCTCGCTCATTGTCGGTGGGGGGGACAAGCTGTTTATTATCTGGCGATACTGACAGGGCGTTTCCGACATCAGGAAAATGGCGTGAGATCCGTCTCAGCATGCTTCAGCTTTGTGCGTGTCTTATTTGTGCGTGTCTTAGAAGAGCAAGATGGATTATACGCCAGCAATTACTTTACGTCTTCTTAACACTCGTGGCGTTCAGCGGCAAAAAGCCGATCTGTCAATGCGAGAGGCTCGCGGCGGGGCTTGCAGTAAAACGATCCTGTGGCAGGATGGCCGCATGTTCATCAGTCACGCGATTTTCGTCTGATAATTTATGATTGAACCTGATTAATGCGGCGCGTTTGGTTTTGGATTTTTTCGCTGGAAGGGCTTACTGGCGCTCCATAAAGACCGGCAATTCAGGCACCGGTAACACGGATAAGACTTTCAGGCGCTGTAATGTTCTGACCTGCGCCCGCTCAAGGTGATCGCGCATACAGGCGGCCGCCAGTTCCCAGTTCCTTTTCAGTAAAAATTCATAGACCAGGCTGTGTTCATCCAGCATTGCGCTGTCGACAGGAATGCTGAGCCGCTCGTAAAAGATTCGGGTGACGATAAACGGCGATTGATTTTGCCGTAAAATTTGCATCATCAGCTTATTGCCCGCAGGCTCCAGGCTGCGAATGTGCAGATCTTCTTCCAGCATTTCGAGTTCCGCAGCATTAAGCTGTTTGCCCCGGCAGGTTTGCACGTTATCCAGCCGCGCGTTAAGCCAGGCAACACTTAACCGTTCCCCGGCTTTTCGTAATGCGGCCGGCTCCAGATGCGCCCTGATTTCAAAATGGTCAGCCAGTTCGCGCGCGGTTAACGGGCCTGTCAGCCACTGAGAATAGGGCTCTTTTTCTACCAGCCCCTTGTCGCGCAGGCGCATCAGGCTCTCGCGTATCACCGCGCGGCTGGTGTTATAGTGCTTCGCCGCGCCCGTTTCATCCACCTGGTAGCAGCCGAATACCATCGCGGTAGACAGGATCCCCTGCAGGTTTTCGAGCACTTTTTCACCCGTGCTGCGCGTATCAACCAGCTCGTCGCGCTGTTCAAGGCCGAACAGCTCGCGCGTCAGCGCAATGCGAACCGGCTCAACGTCCTCATTATCGCGCGCAACGATAAATCCCCGACCTTCAAAACGGGCAATCCAGCCTTCATCATGCAGCATGCTTAACGCCCGCCGGACGGGAACACGACTGGTGCCAAACAGCTGCGCCAGCGGACCTTCCAGCAGCACCAGCCCCGCAGGCACGCTATTCTGCTGAAAAACCTTCAGTAAAACCTGGCGAATACTTTCGTAACGCGCAGAGCCTGCATCGTCCATGTCCGTTCCCGTCACCTTGTTTTGCATTGTTTCATCTTCTGCTCTCCGTCCTGCCAGCCACATTAGCATATCTGACAGTACTCCCGGTGCAGGCTATCAACAGCACTGATGTAGTGCACCTTGCCCAATAATGGATCACTTTTAAATTAATACATTTAATGTCTGCGCGCAATTTCATCTGTGACGTGACGAAATACTCGAAAATGCGGCAAATAACCCCTTGATAAATCATCAAATTTAATTATAAGGATCGACATGATCACAATTATGCAACTTAACAGTGCTTTTTATGGCACCGTTATTGCTATCTTCAAATGTACATTGAAACGTAATATACATTTAAAGGTGATGCTGTGCAGGCCGAAAATGTTCGTCAGTTATTCATGGCTGGTCAGATTGATGCGCTGGGAATCAGTGCGCTCTACGCACAACAGCGCCTGTCGCCGCTGGCCTTTACCACAGCCTGTCTAAAAGCGGCTGAAAACGCGCCTTCCGTTTTCATCTCAATGACCGCCGCCCGTGCCCGCGAAGAAGCCGAAGCCTCAACGCTGCGCTGGCAAGCGTGCCGCCCGCTGAGCCCACTGGATGGTATTCCGGTGGCCTGGAAAGATCTGTTCGATATTCAGTCAAGCCAGACCTCCGCCGGGTCGGCCACGCGAAGCAATGTCCCTGTCGCACCACAGGATGCCGCGCTGGTGGCACAGTGTTCGGCAGCAGGACTGGTGACGCTGGGTAAAACCAACCTGAGTGAATTCGCGTTTTCCGGCCTTGGACTCAATCCCAGTTTTGGTACGCCGGCCATCCGGGGCACCACGTCGCAGCTTTTTGCACCCGGAGGATCGTCCAGCGGCGCGGGACGGGCAATTGCGGAAGGTCTCGCCTGTATCGCCTTTGGCACCGACACCGGCGGCTCAATACGGATTCCTGCCGCATTCAGCGGCACGATTGGCTATCGCGCCAGTCGCCAGCGCTATGTGACAACGGGCGTCTATCCTCTGGCGCACTCGCTGGACACGGTGGGGCCGCTATGCCGAAGCGTACGTGATGCTATTGCCCTGGATGACATTCTGTGCGGCGCGCAAAAAATGCGCTTTCCTGCGCCGCACTTTCGTGTCGACGAGGCCTTACTGGCCGCGTGCCAGCCCGCCGTGCGTGAGAACGCTTGTCGCCGGATAGCCCAGTTGACGGCCGCCGGGTTCAGAATTGATCACGCGCCACTTCAGGCCTTTAACCAGGCACTGGCCTGGATTGCCGATAAGGGCTGGCCGGGTGGACGTGAGGCCTGGCTGCTGCATCGCGAACTGTTAGCCTCGCCTGACGCGGCATTGATGGATGCGCGCGTGCGGGAACGCCTGCTTGCCGCCAGCCATCAGGATCCTGCGGTGCTTGAAACGTTTCTGGCACAACGCAAGTCGTGGCAACAGGCACTGGCGGCAGAACTGGACGGGGCGGTGCTGATTACGCCTACCGTTGCCCACACCGCACCGGAACTGGCCCCCTTGATGCAAGACGACGATCTGTTTGCCCAGACCAATCTTGCCACGCTGCGGTTAACCATGCCGGGCAGTCTGCTGGATATGCCGGGAATCGCTTTGCCGACCGGCAAAGACGCAAACGGGCTGTATACCAGCCTGCTTTTTTCTCTTCCTGCTGGCGAGGATCGCCGGCTTCTTCACGCTGCCAGCACGGTCGCAGGCACGTTTACGGCAGACCATTCCGTCTGCGCTTAACTCCTTAGAGGAAAGACTCATGGCTAAAGAAATTTTGTGTGCATTTGGTGTTGATGTGGATGCGGTTGCGGGCTGGCTGGGTTCTTACGGCGGGGAAGACTCGCCGGATGATATCTCACGCGGACTGTTTGCCGGGGAGGTGGGTGCACCGCGCCTGCTGAAAATGTTTGCTGAACACCAGTTGCGTACCACCTGGTTTATTCCCGGTCACTCCATTGAAACCTTTCCTGAGCAGATGAAAGCGGTGGTGGACGCAGGGCATGAAATTGGCGTTCACGGTTACAGCCATGAAAACCCCATCGCCATGACACCCGCGCAGGAAGAAGCCGTACTGGACCGCAGCATTGAGCTGGTCACCCAGCTGTCCGGAAAACGTCCGACAGGCTATGTGGCGCCCTGGTGGGAATTCAGCAACGTGACCAACGAGCTGCTGCTGAAAAAGGGCATCAAATACGATCACAGTCTGATGCACAACGACTTTCATCCTTATTACGTTCGCGTCGGCGACAGCTGGACCAAAATTGATTACAGCCAGCATCCCGACAGCTGGATGAAGCCGCTGACGCGTGGTGAAGAGACCGATTTGGTCGAGATCCCCGCTAACTGGTATCTCGATGATCTGCCGCCAATGATGTTTATCAAAAAATCGCCAAACAGCCACGGCTTTGTGAACCCCCGTCATCTGGAAGAGATCTGGCGCGACCAGTTCGACTGGGTTTACCGCGAAAATGACTACGCGGTGTTTACCATGACCATTCATCCCGACGTTTCAGGTCGTCCGCAGGTGCTGCTGATGCTGGAACGTCTGATCAAGTACATCCAGAGCCACCAGGGTGTGCGATTTGTCACCTTCGACGAAATCGCAGATGACTTCTTAGCGCGCAAACCGCGTTAAGTTTCTTTCCTTTATCTTGCAGAGCGATCACGACATGAGCATCTACAAAAAAAAATCCGTTAACGGCTGGCAGCCACAGCAGTTAACCATCAGGGATGTGAAATTCGCCACATGGATTGCCTTCTTCGCCTGGATTTTTGCCGTTTACGACTTCATTCTTTTCGGCACGTTACTGCCGGAAATCGGCGGCCATTTTGGCTGGAGTGAAGTTGAGCAGTCGGAGATTGCCACCTGGGTCGCTTTCGGCGGGGCGGTCATCGCCCTGGCCATTGGGCCACTGGTCGACCGGCTGGGGCGTCGCATGGGCATCGTGATTACGGTGGGCGGCGCGGCGCTGTGCTCGCTGCTGACCGCAATCGGCGGCCTGTGGGGCAAGGGCGCGTTAACCGCTATTCGCTCCGTCGCTGGCCTGGGCTATGCAGAGCAGACGGTAAACGCCACCTATTTATCTGAGCTTTATACCGCACTCGACGATCCTAAACTCAACAAGCGCAAGGGCTTCGTTTACAGCCTGGTGCAGGGCGGATGGCCGGTGGGTGCGCTGGTCGCATCAGCCCTGACCGCGATTCTGCTGCCGATCATTGGCTGGCAGGGGAGCTTTATTTTCGCCGCGTTCCCCTCGCTGGTCATTGCGCTGCTGGCGCTCAGACTCAAAGAAACGCCACAGTTTGAAGTGCAGAAAAAAATCAAAACGCTGCGCGAGCAGGGCAAAGACAAGGATGCCCGTCAGGTGGCTGCCGACTATCTGGTGCCGTATGAAGATCAGCCTAAATCGGGTTTTGCTTCGGCGTTTCGTGGCACCGCCCTGCGTTCGACCTTAGTGCTCGGCATTGCCATTCTGCTGAACTGGTTCGCAATCCAGATCTTTAGCGTGCTGGGCACGACGGTCATCACCAAAACCCACGATGTGTCGTTCAATAACTCGCTGCTGATCCTGATTCTGTCGAATCTGGTGGGTTACTGCGGTTACCTGGCGCACGGCTGGCTCGGCGATCGGATTGGCCGCCGCAACACCATTGCCGGAGGCTGGATGCTGGGCGGTATTGCCTTTGCCGCCATGCTGTTCTGTCCGGACAACTTTGCCATCATCGTTGCGCTGTACAGCGTCGGTCTGTTCTTCCTGATCGGACCCTATGCCGCTGCCCTGTTTTTTATCAGTGAAAGCTTTCCTACCGCAATCCGCGCGACGGCGGGTGCCCTCATCATGGCTATGGGACCGGTCGGTGCCATCGTAGCCGGTATTGGTACTACCTCGGTGCTGAGTCAGGGCGGCCACTGGCAGGAAGCCGCTCTCTGGTTCGGTGCCGTACCCTGTTTTGTCTCCGGCATCATTATTCTGTTTGCACGACCGGCGGCGCAACTGGATACCCAGATCAGCGCCACCTCGACCCAGCCTCAGGCTTAAGGACAGCATATGCAGAATGAAAACGGAACGCCGGTCGCCGCTATCAGCGGTGCCGCCAGCGGCATTGGTCTGGCGCTGGCCACGCTGTATGCGCAGCGTGGCGTGCGGGTGATTGCGGGTTATTACCCGCAGGATCCGCACGATCCGGCGCAGGCGTCAGCACAGGTTGAAGCCGCGGGCGGAGAGGCACTCTGGCTGCCGCTCAACGTTGGCTCCACCGCCTCCGTCGATGCATTTATCGCCCAAGGCGTTCAGCACTTTGGTCGGCTTGACTACGTGGTGGCCAACGCCGGCATTCTGCGCCGCGCAGGCATTGATGAGATGAGCGATGCGCGCTGGGATGAGATGCTTAATGTCGATCTGACGGGCGTGATGCGGCTGTTCCGCGCTGCCGCCGCGCATCTGCATTCCGGGGCCAGCCTGGTTGCCGTGTCATCGATTGCAGGCGGGGTTTATGGCTGGCAGGACCATGCTCATTACGCGGCGGCGAAAGCCGCCGTACCGGGCATTTGCCGGTCGCTGGCGGTGGAACTGGCACCGCGCGGCGTCCGCTGTAACGCCATTATCCCCGGCCTGATTGAAACGCCGCAGTCGCTGGATAAACACAACTCGCTTGGCCCGGAAGGGCTGGCGAAAGCGGCGCACGCGATTCCCCTTGGGCGAGTCGGCCGGGCGGACGAGGTGGCAAAAACAATCGCGTTTCTCACCAGCGAAGAAAGCAGTTATCTCACCGGACAAAGCCTGATTGTCGACGGCGGGCTGACCGTCCGCTGGCCTGATTAAGGAGAGAGTATGCAGTTAGCAAGCAAACGCTGCGTTGTCAGCGGGGCGGCCAGCGGAATCGGGGCCGCCATCGCTACGCTGTTCGCCCGCGAGGGCGCACACCTGATACTGACCGACCGGAACAGCGAGCACCTGGAGGCCATGGTGACACGCTGTCGCGCCTTAGGTGTGCCCTGTTTTGGCGTGGTAGCGGATGTCGGGGAGGTCGACGGGGCCACGGCGGGCGTGGATGCCTGCCTGGAACGGTTCGATGGGATTGATATTCTGGTTAACAATGCCGGTATGCTCACGCAGGCCCGCTGCACGGATATCACGCTGACCATGTGGGAGCAGATGATGGCGGTGGATTTACGCAGCGTCTTTCTCGCCACCCAACGTGCGCTGCCTTCCATGCTGGCGCAGCGCTGGGGAAGGGTGATCAATATCGCCTCGCAACTGGGAATAAAGGGCGGCGCAGAACTGAGCCATTATGCCGCCGCCAAAGCGGGTGTGATTGGTTTTACCAAGTCTCTGGCGCTGGAAGTCTCTGCCGATAACGTGCTGGTGAACGCGATCGCGCCGGGGCCAATTGAAACCCCGCTGATCGATGGCATCAATCAGGCGTGGAAAACCGCCAAGGCCGCTGAGCTACCGCTGGGGCGTTTCGGCCGGGCAGAAGAAGTGGCACCGGTTGCGCTGCTGTTGGCCAGTGAGCCGGGCGGCAACTTGTTTGTCGGTCAGACGCTGGGGCCGAATTCTGGCGATGTAATGCCCTAAGGAGCACGCGATGTGTGGAATGTGCGGATTGCTGGATAATGGGCCGCAGTGGAGCGATGCGCTGGAAAACAATCTGCCCCAGCGTCAGCTACGCCTGCAGCAGCTGGCGCTGCTTAACCGGGCGCTTAAGCCCTGGCGACTGAGCTTAACCGAGTTTCACACCAGTTGGGTGCTGTCCAGTCCCACGGGGCAGCAGGTCATGGTGAGCTCGCTGGACCTGCTGTGGAAAGAAGCCGAGAAGATGACCCGACGCACTCTCGATCCGCTGGATGAGACCTGGCTGGCGGCGCTTTGATGGCGAGGAACGGAGAGTCCGCGATGCGAAATGAAAAACTGCCGCTGCATATCCTGAGCGGCTTTCTCGGCAGTGGTAAAACCACGTTGCTGAAGGGCTGGCTGACGCACCAGAATCTTAACGATGTTGCGCTGCTGGTGAATGAGTTTGGCGAAGTCGGGATTGATCACCATCTGTTAAATGAAGTGGCACCGGATACGGTGCTGTTACCCAGCGGCTGCGTATGCTGCCAAATTCGCGGTGAACTGAAAACGGCGCTACTGGACCTCTACGAACGCCGTACGCGCGGCGAGCTACCACCGTTTAGTCAGGTGATACTCGAAACCACCGGGCTGGCCGATCCTGCACCCATTCTGTCAACCTTGCTGCACGATCCGCAGCTTAAACACCATTTCAGTCAGGGCACGCTGGTGACGCTGGTCGATGCAGAGCACGCCCGTTTACAGTCGGCCCATCACCCCGAATGGTTAGCCCAGGTGAGCGCGGCTGACAAACTGCTGCTCAGCAAATGCGATCGGATCGATCACGACGGTTTGCTCGCCCTCCAGACATGGCTTGGCGGTTTAAACCCTCTGGCGGAGCCAGGCGATACGCAACACGCGCTGGCCGAACCCGGGCAGTTATTCGCGCTTCGCCTCGCCAAAGGAACACACGCACAGCGGTTTCGCTGGCTTGGTGCCGTGGGCGATGCCCGCTACAATCTGACTCCCGGACAAAAAACGCATCATCACCCTCTAACCCAGACCTGCGTGATCACTCTGGAAGACGAACTGAACTGGCCCGCGTTTGCTATCTGGCTGTCAATGCTGTTACATAGCCATGGGCAATCGGTCTTGAGAATGAAGGGCATTCTGCGTTTTAGCGGCACCAGTGCGCCGGTGGTGATTCACGGCGTTCAGCATACCTTGCATCCGCCCGTACATATGAACGACTGGCCGGGGGATTTAGACACTTCCAAACTGGTTTTTATTCTGCGCGGACTCGACGCAGAGCGGCTGAAACAGGGATTTAACCGCTTCCAGCAGGCGTTAAAGGACAGGTAAAACGATGAATTCTGCAGCGAAGGTCAACGATCAACTCACTTTACGCGTGCTCGGGACCTCCGTCACGTTGCTCGAAATGCTACGCGTCAGCGCCGAGAAAGATCTGGGCATTCGCATTGAATATTTGCTGCACAGTGTGGAAGATGCGCAGCGCATTGCCGTCATGCAGCCTGAGAGCTATGACCTTTACGATCAGTGGTTTCACAATATTGATTTTGTCTGGCCCGCGCAGGCCATTCAGCCGCTGGAGATTAAACGACTCAAATACTGGGACGAGATCACCCCACTGGCTAAAACCGGCAGGCTGCGTCCGGATCTGCCGCTCGCTGACGGCAGCGTGCCCTCTGAACGGCTTTATGTGCAGCGCGACAGGCATCTGGGCAGCCATGCCAGCGATCACATCAGCATGTTGCCGCTGACGCACAACGTTGACAGCTTTGCCTATCACGCCGACAGGCTCCCGGCCGCGTTACAGCAGCAGGAGGAAAGCTGGGGATGGCTGTTGCATCCTTCACTAACGGGCCAGGTTGCCTTACAGGAAGATGCGGCAATGGGCGGCATCGATGCGGCGCTTGCCATGCAGGGCGCAGGTCTGGCGCGCTTTGCCAACACGGGCAATCTTACGCTCGAAGAGATCGACCTGCTGACGCAGCAACTGGCGCGCCTCAATCGTAACGGGCATTTTGCGGCATTCTGGGCCTCCCAGGATGAAGCCTGCGACCTCATTGCCAATCAGCAGGTGGAAGTGCAGAGCCTGTGGGCGCCCATTTATTTCCGACATCACTTTCATCAACGTGGCTACAAAATGGCACGCCCGCGTGAAGGCTACCGCGCCTGGTACGGCGGCATGTCGCTTTCGCGCTGCGCGACCGGCAGAATCAAAGACGCGGCCTACGACTATTTAAACTGGTGGCAGTCCGGCTGGCCTGGCGCAGTGATGGCGCGGCAGGGTTACTATATCTCCAACGCGGAACGCAGCCGGGCGCATCTGTCAGCTGCAGAGTGGGATTTCTGGTACGGCGGCCAGCCTGCGAGAGAGGTGCTACTGGATGCCTGGGGCGCACCGCTGATCCCCCAAGGTGAAGTGCGCGACGGTGGTAGCTACGACGCGCGCATGAGCCATATTGCCGTCTGGAACGCCGTAATGGATGAACATAACTACCTGACGCGCCGCTGGCAGGATTTTTTGCGGGCCAGTTGAAGGACTGCGCCAAGCTAAAACAGAAGGAAGAAGGCATGCGTACGCGCCGCTCGGCCCGACTACTGATCCTCAATGCTTCGCATAACCTATTGTTGTTCCGTTTTGTGCATACACAGGATGCACTTGCAGGCCATGCTTACTGGACAACGCCGGGCGGCGGCGTAGAGGAGGGCGAATCCTTCGAGCAGGCGGCGCTCAGAGAACTTTATGAAGAAACTGGTATTCGCCGAAACGATCCTGGCCCGTCCCGAAGAGAGCGATGCTTTGTCATGACGCTGCCCTCGGGCGAACGCGTTCAGGCACATGAGCGTTTTTTTATCATTAATGTCTCGGGAGACGAGATTGATACCTTGGGTTGGAGTGAAAACGAAAAGTCGGTTATTGCCAGCTATCACTGGTGGTCGATTAGTGCACTTAATGCCACAACCGAAACGGTATATCCAGACAATCTCGTAGAAATGTTGACCAGCATGGATTCAAATTCCTCTGGGAAGTAGAAAAAATAAATGCTGGAAAAAACTGACTAAGCCAGAAGAAGGTCGGTTAACCCGTTTATAGCGATACGATCATGCAATTATCCAGCCCATAAATAAGACATATCGACGATACTTGAAAATTTAAATACATCATCTAATGATGTATTTATTAATTTCACAGGCTAAGCATATAGGATGCTGAAATTACTTTTTATTGATCATAGCGCTAACCCACACAGACATCATCAGGAAAACATCCCTTATTCGCTCTAAGTTTAAGAACATGCTGAAAGGGGGGATGCATCAGAGAATGGGCGCGCTTCTATATTCCATACCCAGTTATGTTAAATCAGAGCTCATGGTGTGCGCATTATTTTGCATCATTGCACGATATGTTCGATGCTGATTCTCTTTATAGGTTGTCATTGAGGTGAAAGTGAACTTAGTTAAAATCGACCACGTCCACATTTATGTGCATGACCTGGATAAGGCCGAGCGCTGGTATAACGACGTACTGGGGTTTTCACGCGATGAGTCGTTGCTGTTCTGGTTTAAGCAAGGTGGCCCTCTGGTTTTAAAAAATAACGCTGCAGCGATTTCGCTGTTTTTAAGAACACATCAGCCGCCCGGCAATACCGTGGCATTCAGTCTTGAAGCCACGAGTTTTTGTCCGTTACTGCACATTCTGGCAGCGCAATCCATATCTTTTATAGTCAGCGATCATCAGGTGTCGATGTCCGTTTATTTTTCCGATCCTGATGGAAATCAGATTGAACTGACGTCTTATCAGTACTCAGAAGCGAAGGAAAACCTGGCAATGTCTCAGGAGAGACTGCGGGAGGGTTAAATTGGACGGTAACAACGTCAGATCATAAGCCATTAGTTCCCATTCACGACAAAGAAGAAAAGGGCAGCGCGGTTATTTAAGGGATATCGTTATGGTGTAAACAGGTGAAAGTATCCGTTGTAAGGTTGTCATTGCAGATGAGCTGACATGTTCCTGAATAATCATACCTATATTAAAGCCAGGGCGAAAAGAGACAGTAATGGCTTGGTATCCGAAAAAGACGGGCTAAACGGCCATATCAAAGTCTACCTGCAAAAGTGCGCATAATGTATATTATGTTAAATAAGACATCCCGCCGCGTACCCGGTTACGCACCGGCACCTCACCTTCGTCCCCTCTGGACCTGAAGCCCGTTAATCACCGGGCGCGCTACGTGAAAACTGGCGCACAGAACCCCTGCGGGTTATGCAGAATTCACGTAGCGTTGCCTGTCATGATCTGACTATTGCCCACTTTCAGCTGCACGGCAGCGTCATCACACTCTGTTGTTTACGCGTCATGCGCTTTGACCGTTCAGGCTGCTCTCGCGCGTACTTCGGCTCGGCATCATTCAGCGCGTTCACGACCACACTCTACTGCAGCGTGAAGCTGCGCGCCTTCTCGAACTCACCGTCCGTCAGGTTCAGCGCGTTATCGTGAACATGGCGCGGCGTCGGTTGTATCAGAACTTCGCGGGCGTCCCGGCAACAACCGTATTCATCAGCAAGCAATCATAACAATGCGATAAGAATAATCATCCGCACACAAACTGCTGCTGCACAGATTTCGGCGTTGTAGTTTCAGCACTGTGTTTTCAGCACTACGGCAGCAAGTTTTCCAGTTACGCACTCGCCAGCAAATCGCTTTGCGTTCTTCGCATCAACTTGTTCGGTTCAACGTCACCTGCGCGCCGTATTCACGCGTCAGCCGGCGCGACTGGTAATAAACGGATTTCCAGTATGGGTTATCCAGTGACGAACGAATCACGCCTTTGCTGGCCGAGGCATGAATAAACTGATGGTCTGTGTCATAGAAGCCGACATGCATACCACCACCGATACGGAAAAACACCAAATCGCCCGGCTGTAAATGTTCCGGTGCTACGCGCACGCCCATATGCAGCAGATCGGCGGTAGTCACGCGGTCCATCGGCAGATTAAAGCGGTCATGCAAAGTACGCCAGACGTAACCAGAGCAGTCCACGCCCGACAGCTGCGTGCCGCCCCATTGGTATGGCGTATCATGCCAGGTGTGCATTTGGTCGTGAAGTGCAGCAACAATGGGAATTAAATCAGGATTTTGAGCTGAATCCGATGCGGAAACGTCCTCTGGAGCTTCGGGACGAGGATGATGGCTGCAGCCGGAAATCAGCAATATAAGGCCGGAAAGTAAAAAGAAAGATGTTCTACGCTTCATCGAGTGATCCGCACAGTAAAGATAAAGAGTCAGCAAAGTTAAGGGCTTTTATAACCTATTCAGAATCTTATAGAAACAACAGTAGTCTGGTTTACTGAAACTTACAATAGCAGGCTGCTTAGATTTTACTCATACTTTGATAGTTACATTTCTTCACATTCCGTTGCAGTTGTTCTTTGATTATTTACCTACCATACTCGCTATTTATCTGAATACACATAATTACAATAATAGATTCCAGTCCATAATATTTATAACCATCTAATAAGTGACTCTGCGACCTTAATAAATTTCTTTTTTAATTATTTAAACCAAGTACACCCAGTTTTCCAGCAAGTTCGAGCCTGCTGTAACGCCAGTCAGTCAGAGCCTGGATCTGCTGCTTCTCTGCATCAGCAAGAGATTTCTGGGCATTGAGCAATTCAATGATATTACCCACGCCATTCTCATAGCGATATTCTGCTACTGAATAGGACTTTCTGGTGTTATCGAAGAGGCTTTCAATTAATGGTAAATTATTTGTGTTAGCTTTAAGAGACTGAAAACTTTTCCATACATCAAGTTCAACGTTATGTCTTACTTCGGAGACAGCCCCCTGCTTCTGCTCAGCCTGAGCAAGACCTTCTTGGATTTTATATTCCCGAGTGAATCCCTCAAACAAAGGGACCGAGACCTGAATGCCTATGTATCTGTCATTGTGAGAGGAGTCAAGATAGGGTTGGCCTATTCCTGCGCTGACTTTCTGATTATCGCGGCTGGCTTTCCCTATGAGACTTAAAGTGGGCATTCCCTCAGCCCTCGTTTGATCGACCTCAGCTTCTGCTGCCTGTAACTGAGCCTGAGCCGCAAGCAGCGCCGGATGTATTTTAATTGCCTCATCGATTAATGCTGAAACTGATTCCTTAAATCTAAAATCAGGTTTTAGACCTTCCTGGACATTTGCCAGATTTATGTAACTGTCTGGGCGTAACCCCATATCGATAGCAATAACACCTAAATCATTCTCAAGCGTATTTTCTGCTTTCTCTTTCTCAGTTTTAGCCTGCAGCCAGGCCGTTCTTGCTTGTAATTCATCACCGACTGAAGCAGCACCATGCCCTTCTTTAGTTACAACCACCTCTACGCTCTTTGAGGCAATTCTTTCCATATCAGCCGCAGCAGCCAGGTTTCCAGCAGCAGCCTGTGCTGCATAATAATCTTTGGCGGTGGCTATCATCACAGACTGCAGAGTTTCCATATGACTGGCTTCAGCAGCAACGAGAAGAGCTTTCGCTTTGTGCAGAGCTGCTGAGCGGGCTCCAAAATCATAGAGCACCCAGTTTAAACTAAAGTCTGCAGAATAATTTGGCGATGAATTGACTGAGCCAAACTCCGGGTGCCCGGCAACATTTGTTTCAGAACGTTCGCTGATTTCTCTTCCGGACAAGGAGAAAGTTGGCAGGTATGCACCTTTAGCTGTGCCGACAGCGGCGCTTTCTGCCTTTATTTCAGCCCAGCTTTGTGCCGTTTTGGGGTTATTACATAAACTGCGCTCCAGTGCATCATTCAAAGCCAGTGGGCTTGGCAATGGACCAAACTCGCATATTGAGTTTCCATATACCGGTGCGGCCTGTGAGGAAGGAACATCAGCTTCAGTGTCAAATATATCAGAAGCATGATTTTTCACTGTATACAGGCCTGAGAGTATTAAGGCCATCACAGGCAATATTTTATTATCTTTCATGCAGACTCTCATTACTCATTCTGATAAGCGGGTCGAAAAAGTATTGCCAGACATTTCTTTTTCCAGTTTTAATCTCAGCGGACACGGTCATGCCCGGCGTCAGTTTAATCCATCTACCTCCTGCCTCAATGCCACTTTTATCAAGGTGTACCCTGGCAGTAAAATTCAAGCCATGATTACGGTCCTGAACGGCGTCATTTGATACTGAAATTACATTCCCTTTGATATAGCCATAGTACGTGTAGGGAAAAGCATCAATTTTAACTGTGGCATTCTGCCCCTCTTTTATAAAACCAATGTCTTTATTCGCTATGTTAACTTCAACTTCCATCGCATCATCAGGTACGATTTCCATCACTTTCTGAGCACTGGTGACCACACCGCCTATCGTATGAACACTGAGTTGCTGAACTGTTCCACTTACAGGCGACACGAGATTGAGCAATTGCTTGCGTGTTTTAGCCTTAACTTCATCTTCGACGCTTTGTTTTAATTTTTGCTCAGCCTGTTCCAGAGCATCGAGCTGTTCCCGTCGGAATTGTGAACCTACTGAGGCTTTTTCTGCAATCTGCGCATCAATAGCAGCTTTGAGTTCATTAGCGTGACTGCGTTTGGCCGTAAGGTCATGCTCCTGCCCCAGCGCCGTCTGCTCTTTGTCAAGGTAGTCATTTCTTGCGACATAATGATCTTTGGCAAGCAGCTTATAACTGTTCGCCTGCTCTCTTGCCAACGGTGCCGTAGATTTTAAGCGTTCAATGTCCTGTAAAGTCGTGGCCAGTTCATCACGATGCTGTGTAAGCTCAGCATCCGCACGGTTAAGCTTATCTTTGTACTCCATGAAAATACCGTCAGCAAAACGGCTCGTGGCGTTAACATCGGCTTGTGAGAGTCCATCACTGACTTTCATCTCAGGGACATGACCAGAGATTTGCGCATCCAGTAAAGCTTTTGCCCTGATTATCGCCAGCATGGACTCCGCTCTTGACGCCTCGGTTTTAGTTAAATCGGCTTCTGCCTGTGTGGAATCCAGAACCATCAAAACGTTACCAGCATTTACACGTTGCCCGTCATCAACGTAAATATGGCGCACCACCCCCGTGATGGCAGGCTGAATTTCTTTTACTCTTGCATCCGGAATAACTTTACCCTTAGCCACAACGACAATATCTAACCTGCCAAAAAGCGAGATGCTGATAAGAACAAGTGTCAAAATAACGATGATCCTCATCGTCCAGTAGGGTGCCGGGTGAACAGGTGCTTCTGCCAGTTCTATATTTGCCGGCAAAAATGCAAGCTCATAAGACTGTCTTTCATAAGCGTTCAGTTGCTTACGCATTTTCCAGTTGGCAAGGAATACATCCTTGTAACGACGCAGCAACTCAGTTAAAGCTATTATCTTCAACATTGAATGTTCCTTTTAAGCATGCTGAAGGGAAACCAAGTGACTGTACAGACCGTTTTCTTCAATTAGTTGAGAATGGTTGCCCTGCTCTACTATCAGGCCTTTCTCCATAACTAAAATGGTGTCAGAATTTCTTACTGCAGTCAGTCGGTGAGCGATGATAATAACTGTTCGGCCCTGACATATGGCCTGCATGTTTTTGTGAATCACCCGTTCTGTTTCAAAATCGAGAGCGCTCGTTGCCTCATCGAAGATGAGAATTCGTGGGTTCGTAATCAACGCGCGTGCAATAGCAATACGCTGACGCTGGCCTCCTGACAGCCCACTTCCGTGTTCTCCGATTCGTGTGTCATAACCCTCAGACATTTCACTGATAAAATCATGAGCGCCAGCAAGTTTGGCGGCGTTTATAACTGATTCTAAAGATATGCCAGGATCAGCCAGCGCTATATTTTCACGAATTGATCTACCAAAAAGTATGTTTTCCTGAAGGACCACTCCAATTTGTCTGCGTAACCATGAGGGGTCAGCCAGGGCTACGTCGGTTCCATCGATCCAGACACGGCCAGATTCGGGAAGATAGAGACGCTGAATTAATTTAGTGAGCGTACTTTTTCCTGATCCTGAACGTCCGACAACGCCAATAACTTTTCCTGGCTCAATATCAAAAGAGATATTATTCAGAACTGCAGGTGCTTCAGGTTTATATCTGAACCTTACATTCTCAAAACGAATGGCACCCTTCAGAGAGGGCTGAGAATTCCGGCCTTGTAAGTTTTCTGTACGGGTATTGAGAATATCACCTAACCGTTGCATCGAAATGCCTACCTGCTGAAAATCCTGCCATAGCTGTGCCAGGCGCAGAATCGGCGCAGAGACGCGTTGAGACATCATATTGAAAGCTATCAGAGCGCCTACGGATAGTGCGCCCGATATGACCAGTTTCGCTCCTAAGAAAAGGGTTAAAATAGTAACTATTTTCCCAACAAACTGAACTAACTGCTGCCCAATATTTCCTAAATTACTGACACGAAATGATGCAGCAACATAACCAGCCAGTAAATTATCCCACTGACGAATAAACAAAGGCTCAACTGCAGATGATTTGACAGTTTCTATTGCGGAAACGGTTTCAACTAAAAATGACTGGTTATCAGCCCCACGCGCGTATTTTTCATTAAGACGTCGTCTGAAAGCCGGGATGATAACTGTTGTAATAATGACATAGACAGGTAAAGACAGCAGCACAATGAGTGTAAGCTTTATGCTGTAAAGGCACATCACGGCGACAAAAACCACCGAAAATATGCTGTCTATTATCGCTGTAAGGGCCTGACCGGTCAGGAAATTGCGGATATTCTCAAGCTCTTTTACGCGTGCGACAGTGTCACCAACCCGGCGCGTTGCGTAATACCCGACAGGTAACGCAAGTATATGTCGGAAAATACGCGAACCCAGTTCAACATCCATGCGGTTAGTGGTATGTGAGAAAACATAATTCCGCAGGCCAGTCAGTAAAACTTCAGCGATACCGCTGACCAACAGCCCTATACAGACCACATTAAGCGTTGAGAGAGCATTATTTACCAGCACTTTATCCATTACAACCTGGAACATAAGTGGTGATACAAGACCAAAGAGTTGTATGAGCGCAGAAACAAAAAAGACTTCTAATAAAATTTTCCTGTACTTGACTATCGCAGGCATAAACCACGTAAAATCGAATTTCGCCAGTTCACCCGTTAAAGATGCTCTGGAAGCAAACAGAAGAAAATCGCCATTGCAGCGCTGCCAGAGCACTTCTGAAAGGATGACTGTAGGTTTTCCAGCATCAGGCTCCAAAACCAATACCCTGTCCCCATCGCATGCCGTAACAATAAAATGGCGACCAAGTCGATCCAGAGCCAGTGCAGGAAAAGGTGTTTTAGCTAAACGTTCAGGCCGCACGGTAACTTTACGGGATTTAAGCCCCATTGTTCGCGCGGCAAGAATGAGGTCACCATCGGTAAGCTGTTTTTTACCTGAACCTGATAAATGTCTGATTTGTTGTGAATCAGCAGCGATTTTATGATACCTGGCTATTAAAACTAAAGCTTCGACACCCGAATCTTGTTCTACTTCTTTTTCCGTATAATGGTTTTCATTCATTTTTTTATTTGAGCTATAAGAGGAACTCATGGAATTACCTGAGTAATTTTACACTGTTGTAATCATATAAAGGCAGGCTTCTACCTGAGTAAAAGCCTGCAGCTAAACGTTAATTCCAGGCTGCGTCTAAGCTTGGTTTTAATTGCGTCATCTGATCCTGGCTAAGTGTCGTCTGACCCATTGCAGGTGGTGTCATCGTCGCCATTGCGTTAATTAAATTATCAAGCTGTGAATTAACCAGTGCATGGCCGTCGCCTGACTTTATTTGTAGTTGATTTGTTCCGCCTTCGAACCAGTTGTTAACATCAATTTCCTGGTGCGTACCTATAACGGATGCCACCAGGGTATTTCCACTCTGGCTGAACCAGAGCTGATCGGTACTTATACCATTCATGAACTGCAAGGCATCGTCCTGTGTTGCGTTTGCAATATTAAGTGACAGCGTACCTGTATTGTTCATGGAAACAATATCAACCGACCCTGTTATTGTCAGCGAGTCACCATTACCGCTTACTGTCACAGTGTCCCCGCTCCCCTGAACGGATGTCTGTATCTGGTTGCCAGCCAGTGACACAGTTGTTACCCCGCTGGTGACGATACTTGAATTATCCCCCGTTACGGTAATACTGTTGTTTTGCCCGGATACGGATATCAACTGGTTTTTACCATCGAGCATGACAGCATTGGAATCCCCTTTGATTACGACAGTATTGCTGTCACCCTCAAGTTTAATAACCGACTGGTTACCGGTGTAAGCCAGAGCGTTATTGTTGCTCAGAGTGTTAACAGCCATTGCTGTCCCGGACACCATAAGGGCCGAGTTATCATTACTGAGCGTTACAGAGGTAGCTGTACCGGCCTGCAGGACGTTACCTTTTCCACTCACATTAACGTTGTCAGTTGTCCCGTTTAACGTAACCAAATCATTGCCCGTCATGGTAACTGTATCCGTGTTTCCGTTAACGGTTAATGTGTCACCCAGTCCCATAAGCACGGAGTTGAAGTCACCATTAAGAATATTGCTGCTGGCAGCGGTCGCTGTTGAGCTTCCACCGTACCAGTGGTCGACAACATTCTGCGCAGGTTTCCCCTGGACGCTGAAATCATCTGCGGCTACACCTGACGGATTGGCTTCCCAGTTCCACAGATAAGCCCCCTCCATCCAGCTGCCTTGCCCACTCCATGCCTCAAAAAAGGCTTCAAGAGCACGTGTCTGTTGCTGGAAATCAACCCAGTGGAAGCCACTCCAGTCACCGTTTAAAGTATTTGTTCCATTTACGCTGCGATAACCGACTTCAGTAAGAAGAACAGGCTTTCCATAAGCAGTCGACAGCGAATGGTAAAAATCAATCGGAGACAAATTATTGAATAGTGATGCTGTAGAGCTATCGCCTGAAACACTGTTCCAGCCGGCAACCATTTGCGCCACGGTGGGATCGGTGATATCGGTCGGGGCCTCATAGGCATTCGCCCCAATAACGTCTACTTTGTTCCAGAAGCTGACACTACCGGTTTCATTCCATGCGGAAGCATAGGTAATGGGTCCGGTATAAACCTGCCGTACGGCGGATATAATATCATCCCAGTAATTTGTATAAGCACTTCCACTCATTGATGTCAGCTCTGTGCCTACACTGAACATACCCACGTGCGTTGCCTGTGCAATCGCCGCGTAGTGCAGAATAAACGTTTTGTAACTGGCAAAAAAATCGTCAACATTGGAAGGTTTCAGTAATGCCCTCCAGGTACCATCTTCAATATCGATATGCGGCTTCAGAAGCACCGACATCCCATCCGCCTGAGCCTGTCCGATTGCGAGCTCAAGATTGGCGTCGGATTCTGTCGCCGCAGTGGCTGCAATGCTGTCGCTTGTCACAGAATCCAGATACTGAGTCACCACAATTTGTGTTGAGTTAGCGCCGGTCTGTTGCATGGCTTTAAGTGATTCAGATGCATTGGCATACTGACCATTTGCAGAGGAGGTAAAACCAAATCCTTTAACCTGGAAACCACTGTTCACATTACTGTTTGACGAAACACTGTCCAGCGTAAGAGACGAGCTGGTCATCTGTAACACGTTACCCGTGCCGGAAATATCAAGTGAACCGTTCGAAGCCGCAGTAACAGTATTGTTGTTACCCGAGAGATTCAGGCTTGCTCCTGCCTCTAAAACAGCATTACCGCTGTTCATCAGAGCATACTGACCATTACCATCAACGGTAAGTTGCCCGCCATTACCGTTAAAGCCGACACCATTTTCACTACCTTTCAGCAAGACTGTGTCTGTTGACTGCGCATTAACCCAGTTATCTCCGCCATCGACTTCAACATTAGCAACTTTGCCCGCGGTGACTATGTTGCCATGGCCCTGAAGAATGAGTTGCGCATCGGCAGCAGCTGTTACACTGCCATTTTCCATGACGACCGTCTGGCCCGTTCCCGTTAAGCTGACTTCTCCACCCGTTCCGTTAACGCTGACATTGTTGCCATTTCCGTTCATCTGGATACTGTCGCTGTTGCCGTTAGCCGTAAACGTATTGCCTGAGCCATTCAGCGTTATGTTACTCCAGTCTCCCTGAAGCGAAGCACTACTCCCTGCTCCGTTGAAATTTAATGAATAACCGCTGCCATTGATTGATATATTATCATTGTCACTCAGGACGACTTTATTTCCCCCGCCATTTAACCATGCCTGGGTATTGTTTTTAACTGATACAGCATTCCCGCTCGTATGGAGGTCGTCCTGGCTGCCATCCAGTGAAATTTCATCCCCCGAACCATTGGCATAAATAACGTTCTGCTGCCCATGAATATCAATATTATTCATATCACCATTGGCCGTGATGCTGTCGTTATTTCCTGAAACAACATTAAAAGAATGTCCGCCATTGGTCGTAAACGTATTTTGATTGCCTTTAACGGTGACTACCTCACGATCACCGTTAGCGACAACAGTGGACTGCTGTCCAGTGAGGTTAATGACAAAGTCACCGCCATTAATGGTGTCGTTATCTCTGTTTCCAAGCGTGACACTGTCATCGACGCCTGACAAGGTTGCCTGAGTATCATCAGAGACAGCAACAGTACCGTCTCCGATTGTCAGTTTACTGTTTTCACCCTGTAACAGGACAATATCACCTGGCCCGTTTGCCACAATATCGTCGTTTTCACCCTGCATCTGAATCCAGGTGGAAGGACCATTCGCTGTCAGCATATTGTTGTTGCCGACAACAGTAACAACAGCTTTTGCACCGTTCAGTGTGATGGTGTTATTTACACCTTTAACGATAGCCACTTCTTTATCACCATTGGCAGTGATATATGATGCGCTTCCTTCTGCAAGCAATGTTGAGCCGCCACCGTTAACAGTGATTAAGTCTGCATTACCAATATGAACAGCATCATTATTGCCGTTGAGAGTGAGCTGGCTGGCATCAGACAAAACTATTTGTGCACCGCCTGTAGTCAGGCTGTCATTCTGTCCGGATATTTCCACATTGCTGTGTTGTCCATTTGCAGTAAAGTTATCATTATTTCCTGATACAAATACTGTTTCGTTGTCGCCGTTACTCGTGACAGACGAATTATCTGCCTGCAGATAGAAATTGTATTCACCGCCGTTTGCTGTGAGTGTTTCATTATTACCTATAGCAACCGTATCATTACCACCATTGATGATCAGTGAATCATTGTCTGCGAGTATGGCAGTACCGCCGGACAGCGTTACATCCTCTCCCTGGCCTTTAATATAGACAGTGTCTCCCTTTCCGTTCGCAGCAAGTGTGTTGCTGTTTCCTTCAACGAAAAATTTCGCGTTGTCACCATTAACGGTTAAGCTGTTGGTATCACCTTCCGTTGTCATCACAGCTCTTCCGCCATTCATGACAAGGGTGTTTTTACTGCCTTTGGTGATGATGTTGTTTCCATCACCATTAGCAATAATTTGGGAGGCAGTCCCGTTTGTGGTGATCGAAAAGCCGCTTCCGTTTACCTGCAGGTTTTCATTACTGCCTGCACGGACAACACCCACACTGCCTTTGACTGTACCCTGACTGTCATTTGCAAAAAATACGCTGCCACCACCAACATTAGCCGTGTCAGCCTGACCATCCATAACGACCACGTCACCACTGCCGTTCGCCCATACGGTATCGTTATTTCCGGTAATCAGAATCTGATTGTTGTTACCATTTGCTGTAAGCGTTGATGAATTACCCTGTATAGCAGAAGTGAAACTGTTGCCGTTCGTTGTGACATTATCATTGTTTCCAAGGCCAACAATATTTGACAGCCCGTTGACCACAGCCTGAGTACTGTTTGCTGTCAGTAATGTACTGTTACTGGTAGTGGCACTGTTATTTGCTCCGTTAATAACAATAATATTTTTATCACCATTAGCAGTAATACTGTTCCCGGATCCCCCTATCGTGACAACTTCAGTGTTGCCATTGGTGGTAATTGCAGAGCCATTACCTTCGAAAGCTAATGCAAAATTTCCACCATTAATTGTACCGCTGTCGCTGTTATGGACAGTTACTGAATTATTGGTACCATTGATATTTACTTTAGTATTGTCATTCAAAACGATACCATTATGCCTTGAGTCGGCGGAGATTCGCGACATAATTGCCGTGTTATCATTACTGGCAACCTGCTGAATCTGACTGGGAGTGCTTGACGCATTAGCGCCGTCTGGCAAGCTTCCGTTATCAATCACGCTATATGCAGAGCTGTTAAACGCCCCATCGATCATGTTCAGAATCTGTTGCCAGACGGGATTGACGGTACCGTTCCATCCTGGCGTAGCGTTACTGCTACCCTGAGCGAAGTTTACGTTTTCAATCGGTTCGATACTGCCATTGCTGAATATCACCGTCGCGACACCAGATACCTGATTGCCTTGCGCATTGACTGACAGTGTTTCGTTTTGCAGACGAATAGACTGAATTCCAAGCTGTGAAAGTGTGTAAGCCTGTGCCTGAGCACTGCCGTTACCTGTCGGATCAGCAAGCACGCGCAACTGGTTAAAGACCACATCAGAGGCATCAATCACGCCGTCTTTGTTAAGGTCATAGCTGGCCAATACTGCCATTGCATCCCCGGCACCGTTAACCAGGGAAGGATTAATTATTTGTGTTCCAGCCGACGTCACGATTGCGAGAACGCCGGTGTCCGAGCCGATCCAGCCCGAAGTTGACGACTGACCAGCAATGTTTACGACTGCATGCGACAGGTTTAAAGGAATAAGCTGTATCGGATGACCGTCAAGACTCATGACTAATGGATCACCGCCGCCGTCCCCGCCGCCATCTCCGCCGCCATCACTGCCATCACCACCACCACCCTGATTGAAATTGTCACCGCCGCCGCCGTTGTCTCCGTCCCCTGAATCACCTCCACTGTCACCATCCCCTGAGTCATTCCCACTGTCACCGTTGTCACCGTCCCCTGAGCCCCCCCCACTGCCACTGTTGTCCCCTTCCCCTGAGTCATCCCCACTATAACCGGGGTCTGTTGAAAGGCCACCGTACAGATCGCTTGTGACAATATCTGGGATGTGAGCATCAAAAGAATACTGCGAAGCATCAGAAATCCAGTTTCCTACTGCCAGACTTTCAGTTTGAAGTGAATCAGCAGTAAAGTTGGTAAATGAATATGACGCTGCTGCACCATTGAGTAAATTATCAGAAAATGAGGGTACTGATACAAAATTGGGAACAGTAAGGTTTGCGGTGTCAAAATTTAACTGGGTACCAGCTGTTCCCCAGTTGTCCCCACTGGGTGTGTAGGATGAGCTGCCAAGGCCTGTTGGCGCGGTATTAAACAAGCTGAGATCTACTGTGCCAGTCGCATTTTGAAGAGAGAAATCCTGAGTAACTGATGTCAGGTTTAAATTTGGGGTCAAATTAAGTTCTGGAGGGAGATTAAAATTTGACGTCGGATTATAATTAACGACCTCAGATGTTCCATCATTGAAGTTGAATTCTGTCGTCGTCAATTCACCCGTACCAAAAGCTTTTGAATATGTATCTTTCATTGAAAACAAGTTCCCTCCCGGCATACCAAAAACAGTATTTGTGGAGGTGCCATCCGCATTGTTTACAAGAGAATTTACTAAGTTGCCAGTATCATTTTTCCCACTGTATTGATCAGTAACGGAAGTCCAATTCCCACCTTGCTGATTGTAGACTGTATCCTCTGAGGTGCCATCGGCATGGTTAACCAATGATTCGGTTAACGTCCCCGTTGCATCATGTGCTCCATAACTGTTAGTGACACTGAAACCACTACCATCGGTGCTGTATGAGGTTAAACTTGACGTGCCGTCATTACGGTCGGTCAATGTGTTTGTCAGTTCTCCTGTTTTATCAGGTCCGCTGTAAGTATTGGTAATTGATTCTACAGTTGCTGAAGGACTGAAAGCAGTATCAGTTGATGTACCATCCGTAAAATTTTTGACAGTTTCAGTTAGCGTACCAGTATCGTTCGTACCACTGTAGTAGTTTGTGCTTGAAAGTATAGGGCCTTGAGACTGGTAACTGGTATCAGTCGAAGTGCCATCGAAATTATTAACTTGATGTTCGGTAATATTTCCAAGAGCATTGAGACCTGTAAATGTGTCAGTAGTAGAACTTACAGAGTCCAGGATATTATTATAGGATGTAACCTGAGATGTCCCTTCAGCGGTGTTTCTTATTGACTCAGTTAATTGAGTCGTATCTGAAGGATTACCGTAGATGCTCACATTAGAGTCAATACCTGCAGAAATAACGTTTCCTACACCTGTTACTTTAACTTCAGAGTAATCTCCAACAGCGATTATATTACCACTGCCGTTTATTGCAATGGTTGACAGGTCCCCGCTTTTTAAAGAACCATCAGCGACATTTATGGCTATCACATCAGGGATTTCATTCTGTCCTTGAGAACCTAATTCGTTTATTTGAATGCCATCAGTAATTTGTGTAACGGAAAAATTTCCTTTCCCTATCAAGTCAGTACTATAGCCTACAATATCTGTAGTGTAAATATCTCCGTCAATTATGGAATTTAAGGTGAAATTACCAATATTAAGTTCACTTTTTAAAATTTCATTACCTAAAGCAAATGCTGCATTTATATTAGCTTCATTAGCTAATGATAATCCATAAATGCCATCAATATTTATCGAGCCTTTGAAAAAGTGATGTAGTTCATTTAACTTTCCACCGGCCCATTCTGCATCTGCGATAGGGATTTCAGCGAGAGTTGTTACCAACCCCAGATGATATGATGCAACGTCAATAAATGCTGGTGCAGTCAGTCCTTCAGCAAGCCCCCAGTTTCTCTGAAGATCCTGAGATCCGTTTTGTACAAATGCGACTGCCATTGCCGCATAGGCATCTATGATATCGGGGCTAACCCCTGCAGTATATAAGTCTGGAGTTAAAGTTGAGCCATCAAGTTTTAACAAAGCTCTAATCGGAGTAGCAAATTCAATAGCATCATTAATTGTGTAATCCAATGGTGCTATTAAATAATTATTAGGGTTTGCTTCTATTCCGGATACTGGTGTGCCATCCTGTGTGTATAGTCTATACTTTTGAGATCCTCCGGGAAGTGGATCTATAATCGGATTACCATTCAAGTCTTTTAAAAAGTGAGCAGGCGCTGCTGCTTCAACAACATTCCCATTTCCGTCAACACCGCCTACATAAAACTCAGAGTTTACATCTATTTCACTCATTTCTTATCCCTTTTACTGATATAAGTTATGATTAAATTATCTATCTTTCACACAGGAAGTATGAAAATTATCCTTATATAGAGGTTGTTCTTCGTTATATTCCAGCTGATAAAACCCACGCCCTAAATCCACCGAATATAATTGTAAAACTGGAGCCAGTGAAGGCGCATCCATGTTATATAACAGACTCGAGTTAGAATTATTTGCGAATTTTACCCATGCAGTCTTCCATGAGCATAAGCGTTTATTATTATTCAAGGGTATTTCATGCCCTGAGTCGTAAAACACATCTCTGTCTACACCTTGTTCTTTTGAATAAGTCCTAAAACAATAAGAAAGTAAGTCTATACCGTTATTATATTTTTCGGATAGACATTTTGATGGGTCGTTGATTAATTCTTTTTGAAAAAAATTGAAACCTTCGCGAACTACAATATTGCTGACATCACTATGAAAGTACTTTCCTACAGTGTACACTGCAAAAAATATTATAAAAAGATCCTTCCATCTTAAGCATATCAAAAGCCATATGAAACAACATAATAATAACAGTGATGCCATTTGAAAGACATTGAAACTATAAGCATCAAAATTAGCATACCTTGTAAATCCAAAATAAATCGCTGACAAAAAATATATAAATGACAATATCAATGATTGTCTTACATCGATGAATAAATTTTTTATATTATTAAAAAAAAATTTAATGAATTTCTTTTTTTTTGTTTTTTGCATCCTGCATGGCCTTTATTTAGGTTGTCATTTTTAATTAATATTCCATAGATAACGAACTCACTTTAAACTAGATTCAATAAAAACCTCCAAATTACAGGTAAACAGCTTTAAGCATTTTGATAACCACAGCCATTACAAGTAGTCATTTCTTATTAATTTACCATTTGAAATAAATCCGCCTAAAATCTCATTTTTTATAAAGATGTATTAGAGAGTAAAACCATCCCAAAATTATATGGTTTATGATATCAATGATCTCAAATGTTAAATTTATGTACACCATAGAGACTTTAATGTGAATAATCCATCTTTTTTTTCGCAAGAAATTTGCGTTTAACTTTCGTTTAACATTTGCCGTTTTAACTTAAAATGCTAACATACATTCTTTTTATGACATTAATATGCATCAATTTTCACAATTAGTTTCAAAATGTAATCATCAAAAACACTATCCAACAAAAAATTCGCGCTGAACATGAAAAACCTTTATATTTCTTTCAAAGAAAAAATAAAAATATGAATTTTATTTATATAAAAAAAATCTTTCTAATATTAAAATCCTTTGATTGATGCATAATTCGGATTTAACTTCTAAAAGTTCCATTGAAAATAGTTTGTCAGCGAGATTTCCAGATGCGTTTTGTTGCCTGAAAGGGACAGTGCTTCCACCTTTTTCGATACCTATCAAAGCTATAATCGATGCGTTTGACTAAACTCTCACAGCCGTCTTTTTCATTAATCCATTTCATGCAGGCATTCCAGCTAAGAGTGCCTGGACGCCCTCGTCCTGCCCGCCTTTTTCAGTTTCTCCTTTACCGGCAGAGAGTTAGCTTCTATGACTGCGCGCGAAACGGTGCTGAGGGGCTGCTTTTTATTTCCGGCCGGCCAGGTTATTCTCCCTATACAGGAGAAAAGCCGAAAAACCGATCCGGCGAGGATCGATTTATTCTCATCGAAAACCCTTTACAGATGCGCGAAAATACGTTTCACACCTGCAGACAACGGAGAGTAAAAGTTTGGGTACTTTTCCCCGCGAAATGACGCAGATTTCACACAGCGACGCCAGTGGTCATAATGTGAACAGTTCAGGCGCTGCACGCTATTTTGATTACGAAAGTGCTGTCGCGCTGAGAAACCTGGCGGCCGCCTACGGCACCGACATGCCGCGCTACCTGCTCGCCCCTAAAGTGGCCGTGCTGCTGTCCAAGGTGACCGATCTCCGTAAACGCCTGTTTATCGATACCCTGTGGAACACAGGCGGCCGGCTCAATGAAATACTGCCGCTGACCCGGGGGGATTTTGTGCTGTACGATCCGCTGAGTGCGGCACCGCTCGTCTCGCCGTTTGTGGTGCTCCGCACGCTCAAGCAGCGCAGGCTGGAAGACTCTGCCGGCAGCCGGTCCCGTCGCCGCGGGCGCCCGACAAAAGAAGAACAGCAGGCTGAGCAGCAGGCGCAGGCGGAGATACGCGATAATCCGCCGCGCGCCGTGCCGCTTACCGATCCGGCCTTTGTCCAGCGGCTCAGAGAATGGTTTACGACCGCGCAGCCACTGCCGGCGCACGGCTCTGGGATATCCGGAGCGAAGATACCGCCCGCAGCTGGATAAGCCAGGCAGTTGAGGCCGCAAATCGTGACGGCGTCACGTTCTCCATCCGGCCGGTCACGCCCAGGACGTTCCGGGATTCGTTTGCGATGCACCTGGTTCAGCACCAGGTACCCCAGAAGGTCATTCAGACCCTGATGGGCCACAAGGACGCGAAGTCGACCGAATGGTATACGCGGGTGTTTGCGCTGGACGTGACACGCCAGCTCGGCGTGCGGTTCAGCATGGATGCAGCTCGGGCAAGGGACCTTCTCGGGCAATGATCTGCGCGAATCACTGACACTGCCGCCACGGAAAGGCTTTTACGCAACAGTTATTTTCGGTTTTGTAATGCTGTCGCCCGGACAGTTGCAGTAATGTTTAGCCTCGCAAAGAATAAGAGACGGTGACTTATCCCTCATCAGACGGTTAAGAGGATATTTTTGCAGAACCAACAGGCGCCAGTTAATCTGGTAATTTAACTTAGCTTAACCAGAGTGAAAAGACATCCTGGCCTCGTTGTCAGTCAAGATGCGTGGCCAGACTACAAAGTGCGTAATAGTCACGCATGATCATTCCAGTCTCCAGATGTCTCAGTATCAGTATCTGAAAAGCTTCGTGATGATGTTTATTGCTATCCAGGTCTCCGTGGACTGATGTAGTAGTGGGTGGTCGTCCCTGACTGTAATTATCAAAACTTTTTTTCAAAAATTGAATTGCAGCCTCTGACCAGCCCCCAGTATTAGATACAACCTTCAGTTAGTAATGTCGGTGGGTTTTTCTTCATGTTTCCCGTTTCGCCAGCCTGCTGCAAATTCAGATGGCGTCTGATAATTCAGCGATGAATGAGGTCTGGACTCGTTATAGTCCTGCCGCCAGTCATTAATGATTTTCCGGGCATGAAGAACATCGCTGAACCAGTGCTCATTCAGGCATTCATCCCGAAAGCGACCGTTAAAACTCTCAATAAATCCGTTTTGAGTTGGCTTGCCTGGCTGGATTAAGCGCAGCTCAACACTATGTTCAAAGGCCCATTGATCCAGCGCGCGGCAGGTAAATTCCGGACCATGATCGGTTCTTATTGTCGCAGGATATCCACGAAACAGCGCAATGCTGTCCAGAATCCGCGTGACCTGAACACCTGAAATCCCGAAAGCGGCTGTGATCGTCAGACACTCTTTCGTGAAATCATCCACACAGGTCAGGCACTTAATCCGGCGGCCGCTGGCAAGTGCATCCATGACAAAATCCATTGACCATGTCATGTTCGGCGCATCCGGGCGGAGAAGCGGAAGCCGTTCAGTCGCCAGACCCTTACGGCGGCACCTGCGTTTTACACACAGACCGTTAAGGTGATAGATGCGGTAAACCCGCTTATGGTTGACGTGAAGGCCCTCCCGGCGCAATAACTGCCAGATCCGCCGGTAACCAAATCGCCGGCGTTCAAGTGCCAGCTCTGTGATCCGTAGAGACAGTTGCGCGTCAGCAGCAGGACGCTGGGCCGAATAACGGCAGGTTGAAAGTGACAGACCAGCCAGACTGCAGGCACGGCGTTGCGACAGACCCATTGCCTCACACATGACCTCCACGGCTTCCCGCTTCTGGTCTGTCGTCAGTACTTTCGCCCCAGAGCCACCTGAAGTGCCTCCTTATCCAGCATGGCTTCGGCAAGGAGCTTCCTGAGGCGGGCGTTCTCCTCTTCAAGCGACTTGAGCCGCTTCACTTCGGGAACTTCCATGCCGCCGAACTTCTTGCGCCAGGAGTAAAAGGTGGCATCTGAAATGGCATGCTTGCGACAGAGTTCCCGGGCCGAAACCCCGTCTTCTGCCTCGCGGAGAATACTGATGATCTGTTCGTCGGAAAATCGCTTCTTCATGGGGATGTCCTCATGTGGCTTATGAAGACATTACTAACATCACGGTGTATTAATCAACGGGGAGCAGGTCATATCAACTATGAAATGTGCGTCTACAACTGGATGTCCTACATTGTTAGCATCGAAGCCTGACACTGTAAAAATTGATGTGGCACCTAGTTTTTCCATTATTTTTCCTTAAGATTGCTGTTAATTTTTTATTTTATGGCGCAGTGATAGCTGGGGTAATAATTGAAATTTTTATCAAACAAATCATATTCAACAGCGTAAAAAGAATGACCAACATCAGATGTTTTAAAGAGTATTGAAGGCATACTTATTTCTTTAGCAACACCGTAGAGTATGCTGTCATTCTTTTCTCTGGCAATTGAGTACCAGGCTTTATACCACGAGCAAGAACGACTATCTTCCGGTAACATCAATTCTCCACCAGTATCATAAAAAACATCATAATTCCCCCCCTCTATTTCAGGGTATGTTCTAAAACAATAGGCGAGTGTTTGCTCCTGATTTTTACCATAATGTTCCAGAGCACAGTGTGATAAGTTTTTATAAAACTGACCTCTAAGTGTATAAAATCCTTTATGAATAATTAAATCTTTCAAACCTGAATAAGGATAAATAACGACCATGGTAACTGACAACACAAGAACAAATAAATAATGCCACTTCATTTTTATTAAGCTAAAAAAGAAAATCAGTACATATAAAATAATAATAATGAATTCTGTTGTTGAGTTTAAATGGCCAAGAGCGCTGTATTTTGTGAAGTCAAAATATATATAAGCACCAGGAAGTGACAGGAGTAAAACCAATGTAAACATAGTTGGCTTTACTTTTTTTCTGAATTTATAATTACTTTCTTTTTTTTCCTTACAAAATCCCATTTTTTCCTCATCATTGACTTAACGGCATAATCGGTTTAAGTAATCCTTAATTCACTCTTAATTTAAAATGCACTCGCTTACAAATTAAATGATTACTTCGGCCATGATCCCCATAGATCATACATTTTATCTTCATGCAATTCTGGATTATCTTTTTGTTCTTTTTCAAAAAAAGCATTGAATTTAATATGCCAGAGATTTACCAGATCATCTTCACCTTGTTTCGATTTAATAATATATGTAGGGGTTCGATATGTTCTCTGGTCGTGGATGCATGCGAAAGCGACCTTTCCGTTCAGAGTCACCACTCCTGGATAATTTTCATCTGAATCTGAAGAATTTTCATCAAGATAAAATCGAAATAAGCCTTTTCCTGTTTCAGCTTGCAATATGGTAGATGGTCCATTTGACGGGCTATCCATAGCCCGTTGGATGCTGTTCAGCTGAATGCTTTTCTTTATTCGATGCTGCCGGTAGACAAAGCTTATCAATTCATCTTTTCTAGTCATGCACAATGCAATAGTGTGCCGTGATTTATCAGGGCATGAGAATAATTCAATCTGATGTTTATCACAGAGCGTTGGATAGGCAGTTTCCTTTGTCTCTCTCCACGCTGAGGCGCTGATATGATCAGAGGAATAGGCTTTGGTAGCCAGAGTACTCAATGCGAATGTAGAACAGAAAATGAATGAATGTATAAAGTGCGACATTCCGTATCCTTTATAATGATGAAGCCGTGGCGGAAAAACTTCCTTTTTTTAACATCAAACCTATAATTTATTAAAAACATAAACCGCTCTCATGAGTCGTAAATTTAAAACGCTCAAAAACTTGACTGGTAAATGTTAAACTAAAACATGGTTAATTTGAGCATGTTCAAAATAAATAAAATCATAATGAATTTCTTATTAGATAATTTTTTTCCTACCCTTTGTTTACACTCTGTTTAAATACGGAAATCCATTAGCCTCTTGAATTGAATTGCGCAATTACACCCCAATGACGGAAATTTATTGACACAACATCCAACATTAAAATATAAAAATATACATCTAGTAACACAAGCACATCTCTTTAATGTATTAAGAAAGAAAAACATTAGCGAGATTAACACCCCCCCCGAGGTTGTTAACTCTTTATTTTATGTTCAGATATCTCATGCCAAAATAAGATATACTTAAAGGCGTTTTCCTCAGCATTTTATTTTACATAAAAATTAAATTTTGGATGTCTTTAGCTAAGTATTTTAAAAGCAGGATAGCGACGCTACGCCAATTCTGACCCATACTTCCCCTGCCCGTTCCTCAGAATTCACGTAGCGACGCCTGTTTTTTGTTCTATCCGTTTTCACTCGGATCCAACCCGCACACCTGCCAGCGCACGGAACTGACACCTTTCTCCAGGCTGATGCGGCTCACCAGACTTTCCAGCTGTCCGGTCATGCTGGGCTGTCCCATCACTTCAGCATTCACTTCCATACGATGTGGCGGATCCATATCTTCGCTATGGAGCGACTGCAGGCGCAAGCCGCTGTTGCCCAGGCTGTGCAGCATCAGGCTGCGTACCTGAACTTCATCCTGAGCCAGACAGACAATTTGTACTTTATAATGTTGCACCGCTTCGTCGGCGGAGACGATGGACTGACGATTAATGCCCAGCGCCAGCTCGCGCAGCAGGATATTGGCGCACAGAATCACCATGCAGCCAATCGCGGCTTCAAGCAATAATCCCATGCTGCACAGCACCCCAACGGCCGCGGTACACCACAAGGTGGCGGCAGTGTTCAGGCCACGAACGTTTAATCCGTCGCGCATAATCACCCCGCCGCCGAGAAAACCAATACCAGAAACCACATAGGCGGCAACGCGCGTCGCGTCGCTGGCAATGCCCGGCACACATTGGGTCATAAGAACAAACAAGCAGGCGCCGGTGCTCACCAGCGCATTCGTACGCAAGCCGGTCATACGTTGGCGCAGTTGGCGTTCGCTGCCAATCAGCGCGCCAAGAATCAGCGCAGCCGACACGCGCAGTAAAAAGATTTTCCAGTCCATGATAAACCTCTCTCCGCCACGCACGTATGCGCAGTACGGAAAAATAAAGATGAATAAAATGGATTACAGCGGGCGCTGATGCACAGAGCACATCACGTTATGGAGGGAAGATTGAGCCGCCATCTTAACGCGCAGTTAAGACAGCCAGAAGACTATCTTACTGCAGAAGCCAGGTGTAATCGTTCGGGACTTGTGTCCAAGGTTGATTGCCTCATGAGTAAAATTCCCGGCGATTGTATAGCCATCTGAGTAGAGATTTCCACTCAGATGGCCGTTCGTTAAGGTTTGGTTTAGACCAGCAGAAAACCCTTAGCGGCGCGTTGCGCTATCCGCTGGCGCCTCTGTCTGGGCCAGTTCCATCATTACCGGGGTGCTTTTATAGGAAGGAATACCGCTTTTCGTGTCGTAGCTGTCCAGCGGTATGAGTACGTTAGCCTCGGGATAATAAGCTGCGACCGAACCTTCAGCCATGTCGTGTACGGCAATGGTGAGATTATCAATACGACGATGCGTTGGGTTTCCGTCAGGATCCAGCGCAATCACATTCACCCGATCGCCCATGCGGACACCGTTTTTTTCCGCCTCATTTTCACTGATAAACAACACATCACGGCGTCCTTTGATTCCGCGATAGCGGTCGTCAAGGCCGTACAGCGTGGTGTTATATTGGTCGTGGCTGCGCAATGTCGTCAACACCAGGTCGTGGCACTTCAGCGAGCGCGGATCTTCATTGATGCCTTCCATGACCAGGAACTGCGCTTTGCCCGACGACGTGTGCCAGACTCGCTCGGAGGCGCCGTTGGGTAAACGAAACCCGCCAGGCTGCTGGAGGCGCTCATTAAAGTTTTCAAAGCCCGGCACCACTTTCTCGATGGCGTCGCGAATGAGGCTGTAATCGGCGATCATGCTGTCCCAGTCCACTACCGTGCCCGGCAGTGTGGCTTTCGCCAGGCCGGCAACCAGCGCGGGTTCGGATTTCAGATGCGGTGAGGCAGGATCAAGGGTACCGCGTGATGCGTGCACCATCGACATGGAGTCTTCAACCGTGACGCTCTGCGCGCCGGATTGCTGCCGATCGATCTCTGTGCGGCCTAACACCGGGAACAGATAGCTGTGTTTTGCCAGAAGCAAATGTGACCGGTTCAGCTTGGTGGCCATATGCACGACCATGTCCAGCTTGCGCATGGCAGGAAACGTCACCTGAGGATCGGACATCGCTTCGGCCAGGTTACCGCCGAGGCAGAGCAACGCGTTGATTTTGCCATCCCGTATCGCCTGAACGGCCTGTACCGCACTGTGACCATGTTTGGCCGGTGGCTTGAAGCCAAAAACCTTTTCAAGACTGTTCAACAGGCTTTCGGAGGGAATCTCAGTGATGCCAACGGTACGATCGCCCTGCACGTTAGAGTGACCGCGCAAAGGGCAGATTCCAGCGCCCTTCTTGCCCATATTGCCGCGCAACAGTAGCAGATTGGCAATCTGCTGAACATTTTGCGTTCCATACTGGTGCTGGGTAATCCCCATGCCGTAGCAAATGATTGTGCGTTCAGCATTGGCATAAAGGTGAGCAATATGCTGGATTTGCTCGCGCGTCATACCGGACACTTTCAGGATATGATCCCAGTCTGTCGCAGCCAAATCGGCCTTTAACGCGTCAATGCCTTGCGTATGTTGTTCAATAAAGGTCTCATCGAAGATGCCAGGGTTGCCGTTCGCTTTAGCTTCATCATCCATCGCCAACAAACATTTCATCACGCCTTTCAGCATCGCGGCATCGCCGCCTACCCGAATTTTATAATAGGTTGAGGCGAGTTCCGTTGAGCTGAGGGTTATCATCTGAACCGGACTCTGTGGCGCGGTAAAACGTTCAAGACCGCGCTCGCGCAGTGGGTTGATGGCGACGATTTTGGCACCGCGTTTTGACACCTCCTGCAGGGTTGCCAGCATGCGGGGATGGTTGGTTCCAGGATTGTGACCGATGCAAATCACCAGATCACAGTGGTCAAAATCATCCAGCTCCACCGTGCCTTTGCCGATGCCAATGGATTCGGGTAAGCCTACGCTGGTTGGCTCATGGCACATGTTTGAGCAGTCGGGGAAATTGTTGGTCCCAAACTCGCGGGCAAACAGCTGCCAGAGAAACGCCGCTTCGTTAGAGGCGCGGCCGGAGGTGTAAAACTCCACGCTGTCGGGATCCTGATAACTCCGCAGTCGCTCGCCAATTTCGTTAAAGGCCGTTTCCCATGCAATGGGCTGATAGGTATCGCTGGCGGGATCATACTTCATCGGATGCGTCAGTCTGCCCTCGCCTTCAAGCTCATGGGCATTGCGCCCCCATAGCTCGGTAACGGTATGCGCCGCAAAAAATTCAGGTGTGGTGCGTTTGCTGGTTGCTTCCCAGGAAACCGCTTTTGCGCCGTTTTCACAGAACTCAAACGATGAAGTATGCTTGGGATCGGGCCAGGCGCAGCCCGGACAGTCAAACCCTTCAGGTTGGTTGACCTTGAACAGCGCAATGACATCCTGGGTTACCGCCATCTGTCCGCGAATGGCACCGGCCACTGCTTTTAACGCGCCCCAGCCGCCCGCCGCACCGTCATAGGTATGAATGCCTGATGTGCTCTCTTGCTCTTTCATATTGCTCCACAATCACTGTTATTGGCTTTTCTTTAAGCCTGGTACAGTAATTGCGTTGGTGCGTGGGAACAGTGATGTAAAAGCCAGGATAACTTTTGCTAAATGTTACATGGCGGGTTATCGCAGGCAAAACCACAGGATTTTACCGGCTTTCAGGCATCGGCATTTGTGGCTCGCCGCTGCCGGCGGCAGCGCTCGGAGCAATATTGCACCTCTTCCCAGCACTTTTCCCACTTTTTACGCCATGTCATCGGTTTCTGGCACTGTTTGCAATAGCGAACCGGCAATGACTGTTTATTGCCTTTAAATGTTTTCATTTATCGCTCCTTTGCTCAGGTTACGCCTCAGCATAAAAAGTTCAGGCGCCGGGTAAGGCAAACTGCGTGACCTGATGCTGGCAGGGCTGATTGACTTTGCGGCAAATAGGATCAGAATAGCCTGCATCAAGGACTGCGCTACACGGAGTTTATCATCATCAGCCTTCGCGATCTTTTCCGCCTTAACGCGGCGGTAAAACCCGGCCTGTTAGCCTCGGCTTTACTGCTGGTCAGCTGTGCCTCGACGCCGCCTAAGTCACTGGTTACGCCTTTTCCGCCTATCAGTAAACCTGCGCAGCCTTCTCAACCGGTGCCGCATAACGCACCCATGCGCGGCGTCTGGCTCACCACGGTTTCACGCCTCGACTGGCCGCCGCTCGCCTCGGTGAATATCAGCAGCGACGACGTGCGCATCCGGGTGCAGAAAAAAGCGTTGACGGATAAGCTGGATAAACTGAAAAGTCTGGGAATCAACACGGTGTTCTTCCAGGTTAAACCTGACGGAACCGCGCTCTGGGACTCAAAAATCCTGCCCTGGTCAGACATGATGACCGGGAGAATTGGGCAGAATCCGGGCTTTGACCCGCTGCAGTTCATGCTCGATGAAGCGCACCGGCGCGGTATGCGGGTACATGCCTGGTTCAATCCCTACCGTGTATCGGTGAATACCAAACCTTCAACAGTAGCCGAGCTAAACCGCACGCTGTCGCAACATCCTGCCAGCGTATTTGTGCTCCATCGTGACTGGATTCGTACCGCGGGGGATCGCTATGTGCTCGATCCGGGCATTCCTGATGCCCGTGACTGGATAACCAGTATTGTGGCTGAGGTGGTCAAGCGTTATGACATCGATGGTGTGCAGTTTGACGATTACTTCTATGCCGAGTCTCCCGGCTCTGCCCTGAACGACAGCCAGACCTTTATTAAATACGGTCAGGGCTTTGCGTCCAAAGCAGACTGGCGCAGACATAATACACAGTTGTTAATCGAGCAGGTTTCCCACACCATCAAGCAGCTCAAGCCGAATGTAGAATTTGGCGTCAGCCCTGCGGGCGTCTGGCGCAACCGCTCACATGATGCGGCAGGCTCAGACACGCGCGGCGCGGCCGCTTACGATGAATCTTACGCGGATACGCGCCGTTGGGTGCAGGAAGGGTTGCTGGACTATATCGCGCCGCAAATCTACTGGCCCTTCTCGCGCAGCGCTGCCCGCTATGATGTGCTGGCAAACTGGTGGGCTAACGTCGTCAAGCCGACCAAAACTCGCCTGTATATCGGTATCGCCTTATATAAAGTTGGCGTGCCGGCCAAAAATGAGCCTGAATGGACGATTAACGGTGGCGTGCCGGAGCTGAAAAGACAGCTGGATCTTAACGATTCCCTCCCGCAGATTGATGGCACTATCTTGTTTCGTGAAGATTTCCTGAATCAGCCGCAAACGCAGGATGCCGTGAATTATCTGCGCAGCCGTTGGGGGCAGACTCGATGATTCATACCGACATCGTCCCCGGCAGCGCACCCGCGCTACAGACGCTGACGGCCCGCCTGTCAGCCGAGCTGTTGGCAATAACCGGCGACAACGGAACCCATCACTTTACGCCATCAGACGGGGCGCTGTGGATACTTGCCACCGATGAAGTGGGTAACGCTGTTGGCTGCGGCGCACTCGTGCATGTTTCCGCTGAAACCGCCGAACTGAAACGCATGTTTTCAACCCGACAGCACGCGGGAACCGGCGCGGCGCTGCTGTCAGCCCTAGAGCAGCTTGCCCGGGCGCGCGGCTACAAGGCAATTCGCCTTTCTACCCGCGTCGTTAATACCCGTGCGGTAGCGTTTTATCAGCGTCACGGCTATCAACAAACCGCGCGCTATGGTGTGTACAAGGATAAGCATGTGTCGGTTTGTCTGAGTAAAACGTTATGAGCATTAACAATTATTTTACTAATTTGCCATAAATAGCACGTTTGTCAGCACCGCCATTTTTTCGTGGAGTAAGATACGTCAATAAACGTAAAGCCTTAAGCGGAAATCTTCATGTCTGATTACACCAGTGACGTAAAATCAAGCCAGCCGGATCTGCCCCCCACCGTTGACGACAGCCAGAAGATTCTGGTGTCGATTCTTGGCGCGGTCGCATTTTCCCACTGCTGTAACGATTTTATCCAGGCCATGCTGCCATCGATTTATCCCTTGCTGAAAACCAACTTTACGCTGAGCTACGCGCAGATTGGTTTGATCACGCTGATCTATCAGATGACGGCGTCGCTGTTGCAGCCCTGGATCGGCCTGTACACCGACAAACATCCCAAACCCTGGCTGCTGCCGTCTGGCATGGTTTCGACCCTGATTGGCATCGGACTCCTGGCGATGGCCCCGCACTTCTCCGTGGTGTTGGTTGCTTCGGCGCTGATTGGCGTTGGCTCTGCAACCTTTCACCCGGAAGCCTCGCGGGTTGCAAGAATGGCATCGGGCGGCCGCTTTGGTACGGCACAGTCAACGTTTCAGGTCGGCGGTTATATTGGCACGGCGTTTGCGCCTTTAGTGGCGGCGATGCTGATTATTCCGCATGGACAGATAGCGGTCGGCTGGCTGATGATCATTGCGCTGTTTGCGGTCATTATTCTTTCCGGCATCAGCCGCTGGACGGTGAAACACGGCCATGCGCACATGAAAAAACACAACCTTCAGGCGCTGCGGTCGCTTTCTTCGCGGGATGTCAAAGTGGCGTTGTCCGTGGTTGGCGTGCTGCTGCTGGCAAAATTTACCTATATTGCCTCAATCAGTAACTACTACATTTTTTACCTGGTTGAGCGCTTTCAGCTCCCGATTCCGCAGGCGCAGATCTACCTGTTTACCTTTCTGGCCGCCGTCGCGGTTGGCACGCTGGCCGGCGGACCGATTGGCGATCGCATTGGCCGCAAAGCGGTTGTCTGGATCTCGTTTCTGGGTGTTATCCCGTTCTCGCTGCTGATGCCGCATGCCAATTTGTTCTGGACCGTGGTGCTGACCGTTTGTATCGGCCTGGTCTTTTCATCAGCATTTGCCGCGCTGGTTGTGTACGCGCAGGAAGTGTTGCCCGGCCGTACCGGGATGGTGGCCGGGATTATGTTCGGCACCATGTTTGGCATTGGCGGTATCGCCGCGGCGGCGCTGGGGAAACTGGCTGACGGGTACGGTATCACTACCGTGTATAACGCCTGTGGCTTTCTTCCGCTGCTGGGATTTGCCACGTTACTGATGCCTGATACACGTCGGGTTAACTAAACCGCGCGAACAGGCAGCGCGTCGCTGCCTGTTGCCTTTCTCAGACGTAACCCATCATTTTCAGCATCGACTGCGCCTGAGTCATCGCCTCAGCCCGATGCGTAATCCCCAGCTTCTGATAAAGATTCCGGATATGGGTTTTGATCGTGGTTGAGGCTACATCCAGCTCCGCCGCAATCTGCTCGTTGCTGTAGCCGGAATAGATCAGCCCCAGCACCTGCCATTCACGCTGCGTTAGCGGACTGGTACGAATCAGCTCGGGCACGTCAGGATGATTCAGCAAACGACTGACAAAGCCTTCATCAAAATGGGCAAATTTGTGACGATGATACTTATTGATCTCGTTAAGGATGCGGCGCGCGCGGTGGTTATCCAGCTCATCAAGGGTATTCAACTGCAATAACTGACGCAGCTGTTGCGCCATGGATTCGCCCTGCACCACAAAGTGGCTAATGAACCCCGTGCTGCGGGCCAGCCGGAGCGCATCCAGCAACGCATGCTGCGCTTTTGCACGCTGATCGGTTTCCCAGTAAATCTGGTTCAGCAGCAGTACATTACGGTTGAGATCGCTCATCAACTGCAAGGGGCGCGCATTTTCATTAAGCTCGTCGAGAATCACTTCTGCCTGCGTGTAATGCCCGAGCAAAATCTGTGCCCGTGCCACGTTTCGCCACTGGCCCTGCAAAAAATGGTTATTGGCGCAGGCCGGTTTAGGTGTCTGACGCAGCCACTCACTGGCGCTTTGCGTATCGCCGGTCATTTGCCAGTACAGCACTCTGACCTTATCGGCATTGGCGAGCCAGTCATTGTGCCAGCGGCCGTTGTTTAGCAGGTTTTCCAGCCGGTTCAACAGGCTGCGTGCGTTGTCCAGGTTGCCCCGGGCAATTGCGCTTTGCACCAATAAGCCCAGGCACTGTATTTGCTGCTGAGGCTGATAACCCTGCAGCACTTTCATGCCCTCGCGTGCCGCCTGCTCGGCTTCATCCAGCCTGCCCCAGGCCCACAGCAGCTGGGCGCGGATACGCAACAGAAACTCATGCAGCGGAAAGTGTGAAAGATGCTGCTCTTTGACCAGCACGAAGGCCCGCTGCTGAGTCTCGTACGCCGTTTGCAGAAAGCCTTGAGCAAACAAAATTTCGCTTTGCTGGATCAGGCTCCAGAGCACATAGTGCCAGGCTTCATCCCGCCGCGCCATTTGCTCTGTCTGGCGCATCAACTCCAGCGAGTTACTCAGCTCGCCTTTACAGTGCATGACTTCGCCATGTACCGAGGTTGCCACGATACGGCTGTAGTGGCGGCTCTCAGGCAGCGTATTCAGCGCCAGCATCGCCAGGCGTTCCGCCTCATCGGCATTGCCATCGTTAATGGCGACCTGTGCCAGTAACGCGTTAAATTCACCGCGTAATACCGCATCAATTTCGCACTGGCTTTCCTGCTCAAATCGGGCCAGCAGGCTGTTCACCTCTGCGTAGCGGTGTTGGCTTTGCATCAGCCAGGCCTGTAACAACACCAGGCTGGGATTATCGAGCCGCATCGCCCAGGGCAGTGCATTCAGCGAGGACTCCAGTAAAGGCAGCTCGCTTTGATTAAACAGCGACCATGCGTGCTCGGTTAACACATCACGCAGCATCTCCGCGTCACCGGAAGCACGCGCATGATGAATCGCCTCGCTCGGGAAGCCCTGCGCCATCCAGCTGGTTGCCGCCGCCCGATGCAGCGCCGGAAGTTCGGCAGCCAGTTCCCACTGGCAACGCTGTTGCAGGAAACTGCCAAACAGAGGGTGATAGCTAAACCACTGGCCGGAGTCATCCATCCGCTGCAGAAACAGCCCCTGCCGCTCAATGTCTTCCAGCCAGCACTGGCCGTTATCCTCGCCTGTCACCTGGGTAATCAGCGGCGCGTTAAGTGAACGCAGCAGCGAACTTTTCAGCAGAAAATGGCGCGTGGTCAGACTGACGTTATCCAGCACTTCCTCAACCAGATAATCGGTTAAGTGGCTGGCATTGATCCCTGACAGGCGACGCGCGGAGTGCTGGGCCGCGCCCGCCCCCTGTCGGGCCGAGAGCGCGATAAGCTGCAGCGCCGTGGCCCAGCCTGCAACGTCATCACACAGGCGTCCCGCATCTTCGGACTCCAGCGGCGCAGGCAGGCGGGCATCGAAAAACTGCTGCGCCTCCTGATGGGTAAACGCCAGTTGCTGACTGCTCAATTCCATCAACTGCTCGCGAACGCGCAGGTTGGCGATCCCCAACTGGGGAAGATTACGCGAAAGCACCACCAGGGTAACGTTTTCAGGTTGATGGCGTAAAAAGAAACGCATCGCTTCATGAATCACCGGATTGGTGATGTGATGGTAATCATCGATAATCAGCCACAGCGGTTGATGCCAGGCATGAAGCTCATTGAAAATCTGCGTAAACAGCGCATTCAGATTCACGTACTGCCGTTTGTTTGCCAGCGCTTCGCTCCGGCTACAGCTGCCGTGCGTGGCCTGCTGCAGGGCGGCAATTAAATAGTCCGCAAAACGCTCTGGCTGATTGTCACTTTCATCCAGGGAGTACCAGCCCAAATCGGCTTTGTCTGCAGCCCACTGCGATATCAGGGTGGTTTTGCCATAGCCTGCAGGACTGGTTACCAGCACCAGGCGGTAGTTACCTGCAGCGGAAAGTTTTCGTATCAGCCGCTCCCGTTTCACCGTGGCTTCATGGCGGACAGGACGGCTGAGTTTAGAGGGGATTAACATGTACGCACGCTTCTCCGTTAACGTCTGGCGCATCATTTTTTTACGCTTCGTAATTATTCCTCACACGTTCAGCTATCCCTCCTGATAAAGCAAGCGGACGCTTTAGCGAATCTTCACAAAAGCGAGTCTAATCACACTTAAGTGAAATTTTCAGACTTGCCTCACCGTCTCCTCCCTTGCCCTCATCCTGACGGAACTTTTGCCAGGAGGATGAGCGATTCCGCGCGCAAGGGCAGACTCATCCTCATTCCCATTCTTTGTCGACAGGACACCCGGCTATGACACAGCACCCTTTTGATCGTTCCCGTTTTGACGCTGCGCTGACGCGCCAGTGGCAACGCTTTGGCCTGCATGATGCAGGAGAAATGACGCCATATCAGTGGTGGCAGGCTCTGAGCGGCGCGCTGGCAGAAATGCTCAACGCGCTGCCCGCCCGACCGGCATCCGGCGATTTGCGCCATGTGAATTACCTCTCTATGGAGTTTCTCACCGGGCGACTGACCGGCAACAACCTGCTCAACTTAGGGTGGTTCGACGGCGTTAATACGGCACTGAAGCAGTGGGATGTTTCGCTGAGCGAGGTGCTGGAAAGCGAGAGCGATCCGGCGCTGGGCAATGGCGGACTGGGCAGGCTGGCGGCCTGTTTTCTGGACGCGATGGCCACGGTGGGTCAGCCCGCAACAGGCTATGGCCTGAACTACCAATATGGCCTGTTTCGTCAGCGCTTTGTCGAAGGTGAACAGGATGAACTGCCCGACGACTGGCAGCGCGACCGCTATCCCTGGTTTACACATAATGCTGCGCTAACGGTGCAGGTAGGCCTGGGCGGCAAAGTCGTGGCAGAGAATGGTAAAACGCACTGGCAGCCTGCGTTTCAACTGGAGGGCGAAGCCTGGGATCTGCCGGTCGTGGGCTTTGAGAATGGCCTCACGCAGCCTCTGCGGCTGTGGCAGGCAAAACATGCGCACCCTTTCGATCTCAAAACGTTTAACGGCGGCGCTTTTTTACGAGCGGAAAAGCAAGGCATTAATGCGGAAAAACTGACCAAAGTGCTTTACCCCAACGACAACCATCAGGCAGGAAAAAAACTGCGCCTGATGCAGCAGTATTTTCAGTGCGCCTGTTCGCTGGCAGACATCCTTCGTCGTCACCGTCTGGCGGGCCGTGCCATTGAAACCCTACCGGATCATGAGGTGATCCAGCTGAATGATACGCACCCAACGCTGGCTATTCCTGAACTGATGCGGCTATTGCTGGATGACCATCAGCTCAGTTGGCAGGACGCCTGGCACCTTACCCAGCGCACCTTTGCCTACACCAACCATACGCTGATGCCGGAAGCGCTGGAGTGTTGGGATACTCACATCGTGCGCAGCCTGCTTCCGCGGCACATGGAGATTGTTAACGCCATCAATACCCAGCTCAAAGAGGCGGTTAACCGGCAGTGGCCTGGGAACAAGGCCGTCTGGTCGAAACTGGCCATCGTGCACGGTAAGCAGCTGCGCATGGCCAATTTATGCGTGGTGACCTGCTTTGCGGTAAACGGCGTGGCCGCCCTGCACTCGCGGCTGGTAAAAGACGATCTGTTCCCGGAATACGTCACCCTGTGGCCGGAAAAATTCCACAACGTCACCAATGGCATCACGCCACGCCGCTGGATTCATCAGTGTAATCCCCGACTGGCGGCGCTTATCGGAAAAACGCTTAATCAGCCCTGGCTCAACGATTTGGATGCGCTTCAGGGGCTGGAAAAACAGGTGGATAATCCGGAGTTTTGCACGGCGTACCGCGAGATTAAACAGCGCAATAAAGTGGATTTGGCCTGCTGGATTGCGCAACGCACCGGGATTAAGGTGAATCCCGAGGCCCTGTTTGATGTGCAAATCAAACGGCTGCACGAGTACAAACGTCAGCATCTCAGCTTGCTGCATACCATCGCCCTATGGCAAACCCTGGTGAGCGATCCTCAGGCGAACCGCTGTCCTCGCGTCGTGATCTTCGGCGCGAAAGCGGCACCGGGCTATGCGTTGGCTAAAAATATCATTTTTGCCATCAACAAGGTGGCCGACGTCATCAACACCGATCCGCGCGTGGCCGATCGCCTCAAAGTGGTGTTTATTCCCGACTACAACGTCTCTGTGGCAGAACGGCTTATCCCGGCCGCAGACCTGTCAGAGCAGATTTCACTGGCGGGCAAAGAGGCCTCGGGCACCGGCAACATGAAGCTGGCCCTGAACGGCGCACTGACCATTGGCACGCTCGATGGTGCGAACGTGGAGATTTCTGAACAGGTCGGCGATGAGAATATCTTTATTTTTGGTCATACGGTAGAACAGGTTAACGCCCTCAAGGCCGCTGGCTATGCTCCGTCAAAATGGCGCGAAAAAGACGCCCAGCTCGACCAGGCGCTAACGTCACTAGAGGATGGTACGTTCAGCGCAGGCGACCGGCACGCTTTTGATCTGCTGTTGCACAGTCTGGGGGCTAAAAACGGCGATCCTTATCTGGTGCTGGCCGACTTCCGGCATTACCTCAACGCTCAGCAGCGCGTTGAAGCACTGTGGTCTGATAAAGCGGCCTGGACGCGCGCCACGATACTCAACACCGCTCGCTGCGGCATGTTCAGCGCCGACCGGTCGATTCGTCACTATCAGCAACGTATCTGGCAGCGTAAACGCTAAGGATCAGCATGAAACCACTTCATTATCCGGCCGGGATCGGCAGGGTAGCCACTGAATATGTTGATGCGCATGGGGCGGTCCGGCAGGTTTCTGCATCGACCCGCGATCGCTTGCTGGCGGCGATGCAGCCGGGCCCTGGCCCTGGCGTTATCCCACCGGTCGCCGTCTTTACCCAGGGTTTGCCCATCCGTTTAACGCCCTCTCTGGCTGGCCCGGCACGCTGGCACCTGGAGGGCGAATCGGGTGAACGCTGGTCAGGGCACTGCGAGCCTGAGGCGTCTTTGACGCTCCCGGCGCTGCCTGAAGGTTACCATCTTCTGACGATAAACGCGGATGCACAGCAATCGAGGTGCCAGATAATAGTGACACCGTCACGTTGCTATGAGCCGGAGGCCTTGCTACGGGGCGAGAGACGCTGGGGAACCTGTGTCCAGCTCTACGCTTTACGATCGGATCAGAACTGGGGAATCGGCGATTTTGCTGACCTGCGGGACATGGTGAAGGCGGTTGGCATGCGCGGCGGCGCTTTTGTGGGGCTGAATCCCCTGCATGCGCTTTTTCCTGCGTTACCTGATGATGCCAGCCCCTATAGCCCGTCTTCCCGGCGCTGGCTCAACGTGCTCTATATCAGCGTTCCTGAGGTTGAGGACTTTAACCTGAGTGCCGCTGCGCAGTGCTGGTGGCAGTCGGATGAAACGCAACACAGGCTGCACCAGGCGCGTCACGCGCCCTGGGTCGATTATTCGACGGTGGCATCACTTAAGCTGGATGCCCTGCGGTTTGCCTGGCAGCAGTTTATGCAGCGTGATAAAGAGGATAGTCAGGTCGAGGCATTTGAGGCGTTTGTGGCTGAGGGCGGTGAAAGTCTGCTGCATCAGGGATTGTTCGATGCCCTGCAGGCCTGGCTTCGCGAAGAAGATCCCCTGCGTCACGGCTGGCAAACGTGGCCCACTGCCTATCAACAACCCGATACGGCCGCCGTACACGCGTTTCGGATTGAAAATGGCGATGAGATTCGTTTCTATCTCTGGCTGCAATGGCTGGCGGCGCGTCAGTTTGCCGCCTGTTGGCACCTGTGCCAGCAGCACCAGATGGCACCTGGACTTTATCGCGATTTGGCCGTTGGCGTCGCCGCAGGGGGATCGGAAACCTGGAGCCAACGCGGGCTTTACTGTTTAGCGGCCAGCACAGGCGCCCCGCCGGATATTCTGGGCCCACTTGGCCAGAACTGGGGGCTGCCGCCAATGGACCCGCAATCTTTGTATGATCGGGCATATGAACCCTGGATTACGTTGCTGCGTGCGAATATGCGCGATTGTGGGGCGTTACGTATCGATCATGTCATGGCTTTGCTGCGACTGTGGTGGATTCCGCAAGGAGAAACGGCCGCCGCAGGCGCGTATGTCGCCTATCCCATTGACGACCTGCTCGCTATTCTGGCGCTGGAAAGTCAGCGCCAGCGCTGCATGGTGATTGGTGAGGATTTAGGCACGGTGCCGGAGGCGATTGTCGATAAACTCCACAATGCTGGCGTCTACTCGTATAAGGTGCTCTATTTTGAGCAAAACTCGCACAAGGGCTTTCGCCCACCTGCGGCATGGCCGCGTCAGGCAATGGCTGTAGCCACCACTCACGATATGCCAACGCTCCGTGGCTGGTGGCAAAGTGACGATCTGACACTGGGGAGCCAACTGGGGTTGTATCCTGATAAAGCGGTGCTTGCCGGGCTGTATCATCAGCGCCGGGCAGCCCGATCGGCGCTGCTTCAGACCCTGACGCGCCACGGTTACCTCAAGCCCAAAGGGCGGGTTCAGGCAAACAGTCCGCGCATGAGTCTGTTACTTAACCAGGTTATCCATCAGTATCTCGCGGACTGCACCAGCGCCCTGCTGGGTTTACAACCCGAAGACTGGCTGGATATGGCCTCGCCGGTTAATGTGCCGGGCACGGTAGAGGCTTATCCGAACTGGCGGCGTAAGCTAAACCTGTCGCTGGAGGCGATGTTTGCAGATAAGCGTATCACGGCATTGCTGGAGGAGATTTCCCGGCGTTATTCGTGATTTATCAGGCGATCCAGGGATAAGTTTCAGGCGTGATCCCGGATCGCTGAAATCGTTGTCGCAGAGGCTGTTCAATGCGGTCAGCATGAAGAGCAGTACACCAAAATGGACTGGCGTGAGAAAACACAGGCAGAACATAAGGTTTGCGTTTAGCTATCGATTCGTGTTTTTTACTCTGTAAAATGGACGCCATTCTGGCTTTTGAGTTAGCGTATGTTTTCGATTCCCTTTCCTGCTTTGACGTTATTTGCACTACTGATATTAATGATGATGCTCATTCGTTCTGGTAAGCGCGAATACCGTGGGGCAATGATGTTTATTGCAGCGTCAGCAGGACTAATGGCCTTGAGTATAATTAGGTGGGAATGGCATTTCTCTCTTCTTAAACCCCTGCAGGCTATACTGGCAACACTCTTACCCGCAGTGGCCTGGTCGTGCTTTAGCGGCCTTACGCATCAATCCCGTGCGCGTCGCCTTAAGCTGGCTGTTATCCCTGTTTATACTGCCATCATCGTCCAGTTGTGCCTGCCCGTTCTGACCGATGCTCTGTTGTTTCTGATTTATGCAGGTTATGGCATCGCACTACTACGTGCAGCGACAAACGGAGCTGATTTTTTTGTCGAATCACGCTTTAGAGAAGCCTCCATAACGCAGAAAATGACCTTTTTTGCGGGCTGTTTTCTTTGCTTCTCGGCACTCACCGACGCGGTTATCAGCAGAATGATGAATATTGCCCCGCAATTAATTGCCCTGTTTCAGGGAATGACGCTACCGTTACTTTGTATTGCCATTGTCCGGGCAGTAAAGAGCGTTCCTGCGGGTGAAACTCACGCCGAAGAAACGTCATCCCTTACCGATGATGAGGCAAAGGATGCGACGCTTGAGCCCTTATGCCTGCACATCGAAAACCTTGTCCGCGCACACGCTTACTATCTTGATACCGATCTTACGCTGAACAAGCTTGCACGCAAACTCGATATTCCAGCACGGCATATTTCTCGCGCGGTAAACGCTACACGGCAGTGCAACGTTTCGCAGTGGCTCAATGGGTTTCGTATAGAAAAGGCGCAGGACATGCTGCGCCAGCCACAGCTAAAAATTACCGACATCATGCTTGAAACCGGGTTTATCAGTAAGTCGAACTTCAACCGGGAATTTATGCGCATTACGGGGAAAACCCCCACCGCATTTCGTCAGGCTATGGATGATAGTGCAGCGCGGTGTTGAGAAACGCACTGATTTTACCGATCAACATGTTGTGAAGTGCGTTTCTGTTCATGCCCTGTCCATCCCGGCAGACTTCCCCTTCGCCCGGCGCGCTTTGCTCAATCAGCGCCTCCCCCTGCGGTTTGCATTGCTGCATAAAGCTAAAATGGGTCGCGCCAGGGATAACACCATAAGTGACAACGTCACTCGACAGTGCCTTTGCCAGATACTGCGATTCAAGCGAGGCAGGCAGCGCCGGCGAATCTACACCTGCCGCTAAGATCAGCACGGGCAGCCGAATATGCCCCAGACTCTGCGTCGTGAGTCCGCGAGCTAACCCTAAATCCAGCGCCACTACCGCCTTAATGCGCCGGTCTTGCAGGTCTGAGCTCAGGTGGCTGGCCCCTTGCCTGTTATCAAGGCCCAGTGTTGTCATTAGCCGACAGCTGGACAACTCAGCATGTTGGATGCAGTCATGAGCAAATTGTTGCGGGTCAAAACGCGCCCCCGCTAATTCCATTACCGTCCAGCCGCCAAGAGAATGCCCGACAGCGGCGATTCGTTTCACGTCAGCACGCCCTGCCAGCAGGGGATCGTACAGAATCCGCTCCAGTGCCATGATTAAATCCTGCGGACGCCGCCAGAGCTGTCTGGCGTGTGCCGATGTTAAATCCGACGTCGTGGTACCGGGATGATTGGTCGCAATCACGATATATCCCTGCTCAGCCATCGCGTCGGCCAGCCATGCAAGGTTGCGCCAACTCCCGCCATAACCATGAGATAACAGTAATACAGGATGTAAGCCGGGCAAGGGTTTAGCATTTCGCACCACGCTGACACCTGTAAACGCGGGATTATCCGCAATGTTTTCCTTGGGCGACGACGCTGCACTGGGATACCACACGGCAACCTCAACCGGGCGTTGCTGCTCGCCTGCTATGAACTGGCGAAAGCCGTTGCTGGCCATCGCAGAATGACTAAATACGATGAGTGAAAAAGAGATTATCAGACGTATTAACATGATGAAGGCTCCAGTTGTGATAGAGCCTTTTTTGTATCAGTGCCGACGGTTACGCGCGTCCTGGAACGCGATCGGGTACCTTAATAACATCATTCAGGCTGAGGATTGCGCAAAGCCTGACCAAAAGTATCAGCGTCTTTGAAAGAGAAAGACGCGAATTTACGCCAGAACGGAACAGGTTAAGCGCGAGGGACAGGTCACTGACCTCATAAAAAAGGTGCGCCTCAGCGCACCAGATGGAACAAATCAGCACTGCCGGAGTGATTACCCCTTGCCTTTAACACTGCTGATAAAGGTTTGTCGCGCAGACGTCGAGCCGAGCCGTTCGGCCTCATCCAGCAGTCTGAGCGCTTTATCAATATTGCCCTGCGCCGACGCCTGGCGAATGGCATCGTTAAAATAGCCTTCGGTATCCTGAACAATAGGCTGTGTTTTCGCTGCAGGAGCCGCAGTGGGCGCACGACTGTCTGCCGCCGGTTGACTGTTTCCGACCGTAACCGGAGCCGGGCCAGAGGATCCAAACAACGGCCCGACCAGTATTGAGGAATCCGAGCGGGTACTCAGTTTTATTTTTACTGTGCCAGATGTTGTATGACGGGCAACCGGATCGGGAATATCGGGAACGGCATGGCCGGTGCCTTTGGCATAGGCTTTTGCCGGATCAACCAGCGTTGTGGTCTGAGCAAGATCCGTCTCTGTGGTGAATACCAACAGATAAATTTTTTGCTGTCCGGGAACCGGGGTCAACTTCATCACGCCTTCCAACCGGTCAGCGGCCATCACGCCAGGTTGCTGATAAGAAAACCAGCGGCTGGGGAACCAGGCGGCCGGACGCAGGTTTTCGTCCAGAATGAGCACGTTGGGCGCAAAGACCTGGTTCTGCTGTACCTCACTGCTTAAGGTGATTGTCAGCTCGCCCAGCGTGGCAGGCAGGCTGTAAGCGGCGACCGGCCCGGTGATACCGGCAACGTTTAGCGGACTATGCCCGGCCGTTAACGTCGTTACCTGCGGCCGTGCGGTATCCAGGGGTTGCCAGTGCATGCTCTGCAGGCTGGTAAGCGGAATGTCGGGCGCTGCAGAGACATCCTGCGGCATCAGATTGATCGCGGCCCGTGCAGGCAGACTGTGTCCTGCCAGCAGGAGCGCGCTCAGGCAAAGTGCGGTGAATGTTTTATACGTTTTCATTTTTAACCTCGAGAAACGGGCAGGCCGCGGCAACGCAGGCAATAGCCGCCGCGGCCTGAAACACAGTGCGAAACGGTCTACAGCGGTTTATCCAGAAAAGAGATCACCACCAGATTTCCATTTGCGCGCCAAAGGTCCACTCATCATTGTTGCCGCGGCTGTTGGTAAACAGGCCGTTTCCGGTGCTGTCCTGTGACGCGAAAGTGGTGATATCACCGGCCGCGTCTTTGTTATAACCCCACTTCTCATCCCATTTGGCATAGGTCGCGAAGAGCCGCAGCGCAGGACGTGACCAGATGCTGTCTCCAGCCTGCCACTGCTGCGCCAGCGTGATTTTGTACTGACCATTGCGTTCGCCGACCTGCTGTGACTTCACGTTGTCATAGCCCACTTCCAACAGGGTGCTCATGATCGGCGTCCATTTGTACATGGGCCGCACGCCAACGGTGTACCACTCATTACCCCGGTTGTTATCCAGATCGGTGTTTTGGTACATCGCGACGTACATCATGTCCCAGCGTTCCGCCAGGGTGATCGCCCCGTGGTCCAGAACCCGATACATCTTGCCGTTGTTATTGATATTCGTGCCCTGTGCCAGCCCTTTCCCCTGGGACGTCAACGCATCGGTCGCGTACTGCAGCACAAATTTGTTGTAGCCTTTGAGCATGCTCTGCGTATGCTCAGCGGTGAACAGCCAGCCGTCTCGGGATGCGCCATCTTCTAAGCGGTAGCCGTCACGCGCATTGGCACGGCCGTAATCCACACCCAGTTCCAGGACGCCATTTGGGTTGGTTTCCAGCCCTGCCAGACGGACGTCAAAAACATCATCTGCGGTACTGGTGGCGTAATTGCGAATGCGATCGTTAGAAAAGGTGTAAGAGCCGCCCGCTTCCGATGAGCGCGTTGCGGCAAACGACAGCTTACCAAATCCCAGATCGACATCTTCCAGACCCGCACCCGGGCCGGAAATATCCCAGTAGTAGAAATCGATCATGTGAACGTCATGGCGCTGGTAGAAACGTTTACCGGCCCAGATAGTGGAACCCGGCAGGGCGTCGATCAGGTTTTTACCCTTGACGTTGGCTTCACGAAAAGCCGGTGAAGTGGATTCCCAGTCGTTTTGCTGAGAAACCGAGTACGCCACGTTGGTGTCGAAGTAGAAGCTCTTGTCGCCCTCTTTCCACACTTCCTGACCCAGCTTAAGTTCAGCATAGGTTTCGCACTCGTTACCCAGACGGTATTTACTTTGAGCACCGGTTGCCTGGAAGCATTGCTGCTCGCCGCCGCTGCCCGTCCAGCCAATGCCGGAGCGAGCATAACCGGTAAAATCCACCGCCATCAGCGGTGAAGACAGCGTGCCTGTCGCTACCGCTACGGCAAGGGAAAGTTTGCGCAGAGTTAACATTTTCTATCTCCTGAGGTCATTGCTTTTATTGTTTTGCTGGATTAAACGCCGGGCTCCTGATGCAGCCTGCGACACGCGCTTCCGTCCTCTCGGAACAGATGACAACGCTCGGGTGGCAAGCCAATGCCCATCATGGCGCCCTCTTTTACCAACACCACGTCCTCCTGGCGGTACACCAGGTTTTGACGGATGGCGGGGATTTGGATGTGAATTTGAGTTTCGTGTCCCAGTTGCTCAACGACCTGCACTTCCCCCTCAAGGGTGACGTCAGCGATGTCACTGGACAGCAGATGTTCCGGCCGGATACCCAACGACATATTGCTGCCGACCTGCACGTTGGCGCTGTCTACCGGTAGCCAGACCAGCTGATTATTGGGCAGGCGTACCTGCACCTGTTCAATCGCGGTGGCGGTGACCTTAACGGGGAGGAAGTTCATTTTTGGCGAGCCAATAAAGCCTGCAACAAAGCGGTTTGCCGGATAGTGATAGAGCTCCAGCGGCCGCCCAACCTGCGCCACACGACCGGCGTCCAGTACCACAATTTTATCGGCCAGGGTCATGGCTTCGATCTGGTCGTGGGTTACGTAGATCATGGTGCGCCTGAGTCGCTTATGCAGGCGGGAGATCTCGATGCGCATCTGCACCCGCAGTGCGGCATCGAGATTAGAAAGGGGTTCGTCCAGCAGGAAGACTCGGGGTTCGGCGACCAGCGTGCGGCCGATGGCAACGCGCTGGCGCTGTCCGCCAGAGAGCGCCTTTGGGCGGCGATCAAGCAGATGCGCCAACTGCAGCACCTCAGCAACCTGGGTTACGCGCTGCTCTCTTTCCGCTTTTTTAACGCCGGCCAGCTTCAGGCCAAAAGACATGTTTTCTGCCACCGAGAGATGGGGATACAGCGCGTAAGACTGAAATACCATGCCAATGCCGCGTTCGGCAGGCGGCACCTCATTCATCCGTTTATCGCCAATCAACAATTCACCGCGGGTAATCGTCTCCAGGCCAGCAATCATCCGCAGCAGCGTTGATTTACCGCATCCAGAAGGCCCGACAAATACGACAAACTCACCTTCACCAATCTCCAAATTGATATCGTTCGACACGACCGTGTCGCCCCAGGCTTTGGTGACATTGCGTAACACGACGCTCGCCATAGTGCTTTCCTCTCCACTCGCTAATGCGGCCCGCACGTCAGCGGACAAATTCTGGCGTTCACTATGCGTAGCGTGATTCGTCGCCACATCCTCCACCGACGCGCTTTATCTGGGGGAGGAGACGGGAGGAGGAGAAAACATCAGCACACGAGAGCGGTCGCGCGCTGCACTGATTTTTGTGATCGGTAACGCAGTCTGGCACCCACCTTAGTGTGAGCCAGACCGTGATAATCCTGTCACTTTGTAACAGCGATCACACCTCGACGGCGGCAGGCGTAGAGGCCAGGAGGATGAGAAGCCGGTAAGAACACGCAGAATGTGCGGCAAGCAACATGTTCGTTTCCGCTAACAGGATGGAGTGTTAAAGATGAAAACTGGCGCAAAAATTTTGGCTCTGTCAGCCCTCTCGGCGGTGCTGTTCTCCGCTTCCGCAGTCGCAAAGATTGAAGAAGGAAAACTGGTTATCTGGATCAACGGTGACAAAGGCTATAACGGTCTGGCCGAGGTGGGAAAAAAGTTTGAACAGGAAACCGGTATTCACGTTACGGTCGAGCACCCGGATAAAATGGAAGAAAAATACCCGCAGGTGGCCGCGACCGGTGACGGTCCGGACATTATCTTCTGGGCGCACGACCGTTTTGGCGGTTACGCCCAGTCCGGCCTGTTAGCCGAGGTGTCACCGGACAGCAGTTTCCAGCAAAAAATCTTTCCTTTCACCTGGGACGCCGTGCGCTTCGACGGCAAGCTCATTGGCTATCCGGTTTCGGTTGAGTCGCTGTCGCTAATCTACAACAAAGACCTGCTCCCCACGCCGCCGAAAACGTGGGAAGAGATGGCCGCCCTGGATAAGTCGCTGCGCGAGAAAGGCAAAAGCGCCATCATGTTTAATCTGCAGGAGCCCTACTTTACCTGGCCGCTGCTGGCAGCCGGCGGCGCTTATGCCTATCAGTTGACGGACGGACACTATGATGTCAAAAACACCGGCGTTGATAATGCCGGAGCCAAAGCCGGCATGCAGTTCCTGGTCGATCAGGTCAAAGCCAAGGTCCTGAACGCCGATACGGATTACTCCATTGCCGAAGCCGCTTTTAATAAAGGCCAGACGGCAATGACCATTAACGGCCCCTGGGCCTGGAGCAATATCGATAAGAGCGGTATTCACTACGGCGTCGCGCCGCTGCCGACGTTAAACGGCAAGCCCACCAAACCTTTTGTTGGCGTACTCAGCGCCGGGATCAATGCGGCCAGCCCGAACAAAGAGCTGGCTAAAGAGTTTCTGGAAAACTATCTGTTAACGGATGCCGGCCTTGAGGCCGTGAACAAAGATAAACCGCTGGGTGCGGTGGCGCTGAAGTCCTTCCAGCAAAAGCTGGAGAAAGACTCGCGTATTGCCGCCACCATGAACAATGCACAACGCGGTGACATTATGCCCAACATCCCACAGATGGCCGCGTTCTGGTACGCCATGCGCACCGCCACCCTTAACGCGCTGAGCGGCCGTCAGTCCGTTGATGCCGCGCTCAAGGATGCGCAGTCACGTATAAGCAAGTAAATCGTTCAGCGCAGGCCAGTTTGCTGGCCTGCAAACCTGCCGTTAAGGAAATCGGGTCATGTCAGAAAAACCGCAAACGGGACGGCATCGTTCTGTGTTGAAAGGCGCACTGGTGGGCATCTGTTGTTTGCTGGTCGGTTATTTACTGGTGCTGATGTATGCTCAGGGGGAATACCTGTTTGCCCTGCTGGCGCTGGTCATAAGCGGGCTGGGCATCGGGATTTATGCCAATCGCAGGGCCTACGCCTGGCGTTATGTTTATCCCGGCATGGCTGGAATGATGTTATTTGTCTTGTTCCCTTTGGCCTGTACCGTGGGCATTGCCTTTACCAACTACAGCAGCACCAATCAGTTGACCCAGGAGCGGGCTCAGCAGGTTTTACTCAGCAGACAATATCAGGACGGCGCAGGCCTGAATTTCAGCCTGCTTCCCGAAGGCGATCGCTGGCGGCTGGTGCTTAGCGAGGGATCGAACAGTCAGACCTGGGTGTCACCGCTCTTCTCCTTCGACACTGCGGGCCCATTAAAGATGGTGAGCGCACCTGCTCCAGAGGGAGAACGGGCAAACTTACGCGTCATCACCACACATCGCCAGGCACTGGCAAAACTCCGCGCCGTGCTGCCTGACGAACGTGAACTGGTCATGAGTTCCTTGCGTCAGTTTTCAGGAACGCGCCCGCTCTATGTGGTAACGGATCATCAGACGTTAAGAAACCAGCAAAGCGGCGTGAGCTATCGCGCCAATCCGGATACCGGCTTTTATCAGGTGATTGACGCAAAGGGCCAGTGGGGAGAAGAACGTCTGAGTCCCGGATTTACCGTGGGCGCGGGCTGGCAGAACTTTATTCGCGTGTTCACCGACGAGGGGATTCAAAAGCCGTTCCTGGCCATCTTTGGCTGGACGATGATTTTCTCTTTGCTGACCGTGGTGTTAACGGTGGCGGTGGGCATGGTGCTGGCCTGCCTGGTGCAGTGGGAGGCGTTAAAAGGCAAAGCCGTTTATCGGGTAATGCTGATCCTGCCTTATGCCGTGCCCGCCTTTATCTCCATCTTGATCTTCAAGGGATTATTCAACCAGAGCTTTGGCGAAATCAACGTCATGCTCAACGCCCTGTTTGGCAGTAAACCGGCGTGGTTCAGCGATCCTACGCTGGCGCGTGCCATGCTGATCATCGTGAATACCTGGCTGGGTTATCCCTACATGATGATTTTGTGCATGGGGCTGCTGAAAGCGATTCCCGAGGATTTGTACGAAGCCTCTGCGATGGACGGTGCCGGGCCGCTACAAAACTTTTTCCTGATTACGGTACCGCTGCTGTTAAAACCGCTGACGCCGCTGATGATTGCCAGTTTTGCCTTCAATTTTAATAACTTTGTGCTGGTGCAGCTACTGACGAATGGTGCACCCGACAGGCTCGGCACGACCACGCCTGCGGGTTACACCGACCTGCTGGTGAACTACACCTGGCGTATTGCTTTTGAAGGCGGTGGCGGGCAGGACTTTGGTCTGGCAGCGGCTATCGCCACGCTGATTTTCCTGCTGGTTGGCGCACTGGCGGTGATCAATCTGAAAGCCGTGCGGATGAAATTCGACTAAGGAGTCATGATGGCGATGGTACAACCCAAATCGCAGAAGTTACGTCTGTTTATGACGCATCTGCTGCTGCTGGCGTTTATTGCGGCAATATTGTTTCCCTTACTGATGGTGGTGGCGATTTCGCTGCGCGCGGGAAATTTTGCCACCGGCAGTATCATTCCGGAACATATCTCCTGGGAACACTGGCGGCTGGCGCTGGGCTTCAGCGTTCAGCATGCTGACGGCTCAGTCACGCCGCCGCCCTTTCCTGTTTTGCTGTGGCTGTGGAACTCGGTCAAGATCGCGGCTATCAGCGCAATGGGCATTGTGGCGCTGTCCACCACCTGCGCCTATGCCTTTGCCCGGATGCGCTTTAAAGGGCGTGAGAGCCTGTTAAAAGGGATGCTGATTTTTCAGATGTTCCCGGCGGTGCTGTCGCTGGTTGCACTTTATGCCCTGTTCGACCGTCTCGGGCAATATCTGCCGTTTGTTGGTTTAAATACCCATGGCGGCGTGATCTTTGCCTATCTTGGCGGCATCGCGCTGCATGTCTGGACGATAAAAGGCTATTTCGAAACGATTGATAGCTCGCTGGAGGAAGCGGCGGCGCTGGATGGTGCAACGCCCTGGCAGGCTTTCCGGCTGGTTTTACTCCCGTTATCGGTGCCCATTTTAGCCGTGGTGTTTATTTTGGCGTTTATCGCTGCAGTAACGGAAGTCCCGGTGGCCTCACTGCTGCTGCGTGACGTCAACAGTTACACGCTAGCCGTGGGCATGCAGCAATATCTTAATCCGCAAAACTATCTGTGGGGCGATTTTGCCGCAGCCGCCGTTCTCTCTGCCATTCCTATTACCCTGGTGTTCCTGCTGGCGCAACGCTGGCTGGTTAACGGACTGACCGCCGGCGGCGTGAAGGGCTGATTGCGTCATCCGTCCCCTTTCAAGGTGATAATGCGAATATTGGCGGCCCGTCATGGCCGCCTTTTTTCAATCTTCACTAACCAGATCGTCGTAGACCGCCCGCAAGCGCATGCGCAGATACAGTACGGCTTTATGCTTGCGCGACAGCAAGGTCTGAACACTGACGCCGGTTAATTCTGACAGCGCTTTATAGCTGATTCCCTGCAGCTCCGTTTGGTCAAACACCTCATACTGCGCGGGCGGAAGTTCGGCTAGCGCCGCCTCCAGCGCATCCCAGAGTAGCGCTCTGAGGTAATCATCTTCAGGGGTTTGCGGAATGCCAAACAGGGTTTCAGCCAGTTCGCTTTCAACCCCATCCTCCTCGTCGTTTTTCATGTAGCTGGCAAGTGGCAACTCCCGCTTCTTACGCGCCCGATCCGTCATTTCATTGCGTGCCGCCCGAAACAGCCAGGCGGAGATATTCTCAACCGGCTGTTCCACGCCGATCAGCTGACAGGTAATTTCCTGCAAAATATCTTCAGCCTCCTCCCGTGCTGGGGTACGGGCACGAATAAATCGCTGGAGTTTCGTTCTGCAGAGCGTAAGCGCTTTGACCCACGATGAGGCTTGCGATGCGCTGGCCTTCATCGTCTACTCAGTCCGGGCAGCATGGTTGTCATCTGACGACGGAGGCTGTTCGTCCCGGCGTTTATCACGGCAGTGTTGCCCCCGATGGCCAAAACCTTCCCGACGTTGCTTCATAAATGCGTCTCGTTGTTCCGGTGTCATCTGCATCCAGCGTTCATGCATACGACGCCGGGCATGGCCAAACATTCCCGGCCTGATACCCAAGCCGCCAAACAGAATCCGGCACAGTAGCAACAACCCTGCGGCCTGCCAGAAACCGATCGTTTTAACCCCGATAAGCGCGGGCAGCAAGGCATTCCACAGTGACATGACCAGCAGACACAGTGCGACAATAAAAACGGCGCCCACTATCAACGGCTTCGCCAGTCGGTTTCTGCCCCTGCCACGGGCATGGCGGAACGAAGGGTGATCAAAATCTCTCATATCAGGATGACCTCATCAGTGATAAACACACGTTTGTGATGAGGTAGACGAATGAGCCAGCAGAATATTGCTGACGGCGGAAAAAAAGTGAAGGCATTGACGTGTTGTGCGGGTGACGGAGATAACACAGCGGTGCCGGTGAGCGAATATTCACCGGCACCGAGTACCTGATGCGGTCAGGAAGGCATCACGCGCCCTCTTTATTGTGACATTGTCACGTCAGGATTTACTGGCCTGCCCGGGCATAATTTTTTCAACGGCCTTTCCCTCCAGCGCGGCCTTTACGACGGTGTAAACGTCGGTATTATCAATGTAATCACCCTGATTGTAACCGACATATTTGGCATAGCCCGCGTCGTTACCGCGCACGCGTTCGGCGAAGGCTTCAGCGCCCACACCTTTTGCCCACAGCGGAACCAACGCGTTAGCGTGATTGCCGGTGGGACGGAAAGACACGCCTGGCATGGCGCCTTTGCCGTTATTGATGACGGGTTCAAATGCGCGAGTCTGCGCATCCGGCCCCATCGGCATGCCGTTATCATGATCCGTGGTAACAATCAGCAAGGTCTCGTTCCAGTTGCTGTTTGTCTCGACCCATTCAATGACAGAGGCCACGGCGTGATTAAAATCGGCGCTTTCTTCAATCAGACGGCCGTATTCAACGCCCACACAGTTGGGGTTATACGTGTTGCCCCAGTCTCCTTTACCACTGCAGGCATTGCTGGTATGGGCAGACCAGTCGGTTGCCCCACCTTCGACCATCATAAAGAAGCCGTTCGGGTTTTTGCTCAGATGCTGAATCGCGCCACGGGTCATCAGGTTCAGCGTTGGCACCGTGGTAATAAATGCATCGCCTGATGGATTCGCCGCATCTTTACCAACAAATTCACCCTGCCGGCCCTGCTGTAACGTTCCGTTGGGGGCGACGTTGGGCGATCCCAGCAGCGGGCCATCATAGTTCAGCGAGCCGTTAGCCAACTGGGTAAACGCCTCCGTGCTGCGCACAATTTTCCACGGCTGACCGCCCGCTGGCGCCAGCTTACCCGCGCGGAGTAAATCCCATTCGGTTTGCGCCAGATAAAGGTTCGCATCTTTGCCACAGCCGGCGGTGGACTCATTTTTCGCCAGATGCTGACAATCCGTTCCATTCACGTTGAAGCCCGGCAGTCCGGTTCCCATAATCACGTCGAGCTTACCGGCGGTGAGCATTTGTCTGGCGATCGCGTGATAATCGTTACGGGAAGCATTCTGCGCACCAAAGGCCGCTGGCGTGGCGTGCGAGAACGGCACACTGGTGACGACGCCCGTGGCCTTCCCCTGTGCCCTGGCTGTCAGAGTAATAAAGTCGACCGGTTTACCCTCGTTATCGACGTTGATGGCGTTGTTATAGGTTTTTACCCCGGATGCCAGCGCGGTGCCCGCCGCCGCACTGTCAGTAGGATTGATGGCCAGATATTCGTAACCCTTAAAGGGCAGTTCTTTGCTCTCGGTTTTTGTCGTGTCCCAGGCTTTCTGCGGGTCATAATTAACAAGGGATTCATCGCTGTGTGTGGCTTTTTTCGAGGCGTTGAGTGGATAGGTTGTCATGGCATACTTTACCGGGAATCCAGCATAAGGCGTTTTATTGCGCCCACCGTACTGCCAGTATGCGGTGGCATCCCATGTTCCCCAGCCTGCACCATCGTTAATCATGACAATGACGTTTTTCGCTTTGATGGCGTCGGCAAACGCAGAGGCACTGAGGGTCAGACCGCCCAGAGCCAGCAGGCACAGAGGAAGTTGACGCAGGGAAAACACAGTAGAGGAAGGGTGAAGACGAGGTTGACGTGGCATAAAACTCTCCATAATGATGACAGCGACCGCCTGAACAAAGAAACAGGTTTCAAAGGATGTCGAAAGATGTCTTTTTGTTACTCCGTGGCTGTGCAGTATTGGGATGCGTTGTGACAGTTTTATGAAAATCCTGTGCCGATGGACGAGAGAATTCCCTAAGGCAAATTTCATCACGGGTAAGCCTGTTACTTATCAACCTGTTACCCGAACAATGCGGCTGATTTCAATTTTTTCAATTAATGTAAACGTCTGTCAGCCCGACGCCGCGCGCCCTTTTATCCCACTTTGCTGTTCTTGCCGGCTTGATTGTTAAGTTCGCGTTGGCATTTTGTATCCAGATTTCACAACCTGTAAGCAGACACAAAAAACCTTCCATATTTCAGCTCAAGTGTGGCTGAAGCTTTCATAAGCATCTGATTAGCAAGAAAAGCCAAATTCGTTAACCGGAAAAGGTATTTTATAACTTTTGCCGACAGTCCTTAACATGACCGCGTTAATCGAACTCATGGCGAATGAATTAAAAAATCGATGGCGCTCAACAGGCGCGTGATGCCGTAATTTCAGATACTCAGGAGCACGAAAATGAAAGCACTTGTTCAGGATATTTTGTCTATCTTCTCTCCTCAGACCGTTAGCCCTGTGTTTATCCGTACAGGTTTGTCTCAGGATGAAAAAAATGCCATCAAGCCGATGGGCGTGACAACCGTCACCTGGGCGACATCGATGGAAGAAATCACGGATGCCCTGCTGCGCAAAGCAACGGAGGCCGGTGCTGTGGGCTATCACATTACCCACGTTGATTCCCATAAACCGGGTAACGATCAGCAGCATATTCTGGAAGCCACCGCGACGCTGTATGCGCTTGACGAGAAGGCGTTGCAGAGAGCCTGATTGTGACCGATCACTCTTCGCAATGCGTTATTAGCCACCCTGAACCCTGCTGTTATCTTCGGCAATAACAGCAGGGGTTCCCGTTTTCCCCTGCTTACGCAACGTTATCTCATCTTTTTCAGGCCGTGATCGCTTTACATATTCTGCCTGTTCTTCCTGTTTTATATGTATGCTGTAACTAAATAAGGCTGTTCAATAAATTGTTACGCTGTCAGAAGTACGCGTTTGCTCATCAGCCACTATAGTTTTCAACACACTTTCCCCCTGCGCCGACAATGAGGTTTTTATGAGCAAGCTCTTTTCCCCTTTCTCTCTGGGTGAGTTAACCCTGGATAACAGGATAGTCATTGCGCCAATGTGTCAGTATTCGGCTGATGAAGGCAGTGCGACCGCCTGGCATCGTATTCACCTGGGCCATCTTGCCTTATCGGGTGCAGGCTTGTTGATTATTGAAGCTACCGCCGTTGAGGACATCGGCCGGATCACCTATGGCGATTTAGGCTTATGGGACGATGAAACAGAAACGGCGCTGAGCGAGGTTCTGCAGGATATTCGTCAGTACTCCGATATGCCGATCGGCATTCAGCTCGGCCATGCCGGGCGTAAAGCATCCTGCACCGTTCCCTGGGAAGGTGGCGAACAGATTGCGCCTCAGGATGGCGGCTGGCAAACCCTGGCCCCTTCTGCCCTGTCGTTCAGTGATGGCGAGCATCTTCCGCTAGAGATGCAGGCCAGCGATCTCGAGCGCGTTAAAAATGCTTTTGTCGCAACGGCAAAACGCGCGGTTCGTCTGGGAATAGAATTAATTGAAGTTCACGCCGCGCATGGCTACCTGCTCCACCAGTTTCTCTCTCCCTTATCCAACAAGCGAAGTGATGAATACGGCGGCTCGCTGGAAAACAGAATGCGTTATCCCCTGGAAGTGTTTCATGCGGTACGTGAAGCCGTACCCGCAGAGATTCCGGTTGGGGTGCGTATTTCGGCCAGCGACTGGGTAGAAGGCGGATGGGATGTCGGCCAGTCCATTGCCTTCTCTAAGCAGCTTGAATCCCTGAACTGTGCCTACATCCACGTATCCAGCGGCGGATTGTCGGAACAACAGCAGATTAAGGTCGGGCCAAATTACCAGGTTCCTTTTGCACGCGACATCCGCCAGCAGATTGGCATTCCGGTGATTGCGGTAGGCTTAATTACCGAGCCACAGCAGGCTGAAGAGATTTTGCAACAGGAGGAAGCCGACCTGGTCGCCCTGGCACGCGGCATGTTGTATAACCCACGCTGGCCATGGCACGCCGCGGCCGAATTCAATGCCAATGTCAAAGCACCGCCGCAGTATCTGCGCTCAGAACCCCATGGCGCGAAAGGAACGCTGACGCAGGACGAATAACTGACTCTGGCCGCAACCAGGTTGCGGCCTTAACGGTTAGCCTGCTGGTGACACTGCAGCAGCGCCAGATGCGGACCTGACAGGGGCTGACGTTCAGGCGGAAACTGCTGCGCAACCGGTGCCATCGAACTCTGTGCCAATACCACCCGCTCTGCGCCCTGCTGCCAGGCATGTTCCACCGCTGTACGTACGCAGTGAAAATATCCCGCTCCATCTCCCGCTTTAAAGCGTTGCCAGGCTTCGGGAATCAGGCGGATGTCCGGCGTTTGCCCGTCGGTACAGAACAGCGCACGCGTTGCGCCAAGCGTGGATTCTGCCGCACAGAGCACCACCGTTTTCTTTGCGCTCTGATGCACGGCTTTTGCCAACATGCCGTCGGTACGCCAGACAGCGCAGGGTTGTCGGGATGAGGTAAAGGCTTCGGAAACCGGCCCTAATGTCGAGCAGGTGATCAGAATGACATCGAAGTGCGGTTGCAGATCCCGTAACAGAGCAACCAGCCGCTCGTGCAGTCCTGCGGTCAGGCCGCCGCTGGCTTCAGCTTCAGCCAGCAGGTGCGGCATGACCAGATGGCTGAGCTGCAGATGGTCCAGCTCAAGCTGACGGGCAGCATCGTCAAAAATGGCGATATTGCTGGCGGCGGTATGTAAGCAGGCAATATTGATCACGTGTTGGCTCTTACGCTGAAAGATGTCCCTCATCATGCCACGCGTTTACCCGGCCACCAAGCCCTTGCCAGCCTGACATATTTGGCGGTTTTGCGTCAGTCGTTCACGTTAACCGCACGCTCACTACTTGCCCCCTGTGACGTCAGGCAGGTTCAAGGGATGAGGCTGAAAAAGAGGACTACAATCGCCAGGTGCCGTGCTGAAGCACCGTACGATAACCGTCTTTATCCTGGAAGGTAGCGCCGTTTTCCGCCCAGTAGGGATTAAACGATGTTACGCGCGTAAAACCTGCGCGGGTCAGGCTGAGGCAGCGTTGCTGCCAGTCCGCTTCACTGGGCAAATACAGCACCAGAAGATCCTCGGCTGTTGAAGCCGGTTTGACGGGATGGTGATGGCAGTGGGTAAATTCCAGATGCCAGGACAGGGTTTCGTCGCCAAGCATCACCCCACTAAATCCCTCGTGATCGGTGAATTCCCCAATGGGCATCAGGCCCAGGCCCGAACAGTACATTGCGCTGCTCTCGGCTAAATCCGTAACGGGTCGGGCAATACGCAATTGCTGAATCGTCATCTCTTTTCCTCGTCGGGTAAACGCGCTAATAATATGCCATTCAGATGGCCTTACACTGAGGTTTATAGTGCATCTTCAGACCCCGCGTTTATTGCTCAGAGCTATGCGCCCTTCCGATGACAAGGATCTGTTCAGGATTTACGGTGATCCCGCGACCAATACGTTTAACCCGGCAGGCCCTTATCCTGACCTGGCTCACGCGCAAAAGGTGCTGGCCGACAGACTGCGATCGTACCAGCGTTATGGCTATGACAGCTGGGCGATAGCAACCCAGGATGCACCGGATACCCTTATCGGTTTCGGTGGGCTGAGCGTTCGCATTCACGGTGACGAAACCATTCATAATCTTGGCTATCGGTTTGCCACCACCGCATGGGGTAAGGGCTACGCTACGGAGCTGTCGCGCTTCGCGCTGGAGTATGGTTTTCGCGAACTGGGGTTGGATACGATATCAGCCCGGGTAAGAAGCCATCATCACGCCTCTATCCACGTGCTGGAAAAAACCGGGTTGCGATTTCTTAAAGAGATTCATGATGTGGATAATGCGCCGCCCAGCCTGTTTTATTCGATCACACAACAAGCATGGCAGGCGCTGGTGGCAGCAGATAATGCGGCTGATATTCACGCTCGTTGCCTATGCAATGATGCACAGCGCCTTCCCTGACCATCAGGCTCAAAGCGGCCCGTCCTGATAAAGCCTTTCTTTTTGTTAAAGGCAACCGCCTGATGATTCTGTTCATCAACATCAAGTTGATGAACGCCCTGATCATGACTGGCCTGTTGCAGGAGTAATGTGGCTCTCCCCCGCGGGATGGCATCGACAAAGCGCATCTCTGTAAAATTTCCACTGGCTCTGGTAAACCCGATGATTGAGCCGTCATGACTACAGACGGAATACTCACTGACCCGAACCATAAAGGACTGGCTGGACAGAACGACAGATATGAAGTGGGCCAGTATAGATGCGGAGCGGCAGGTATCGTGATGATAAAGCCGAAGGAAAACGCAGGATGATTAAATCTCGCTAATTATAATTAAGAAAAACTTAACTTTTTCGACCCCTTAGCGCCCTTTTATATGGAATTTTGCGCCGTAACTCCATATAATTTATTAATAATGGTTAAGTGTAAGGGTCTCTGATGCAACTTATAAAAACTGAATACTCTCTCAATTCCGGTTATCCGATTGTCAGGCGCACGCTGGAGGACAAAAAGAAACGAGTGGAACAACCTGGTTTCGGTCCTGAGTCTTGCTGTGCAGTAGTCGAGTACAGGCTTCGGGGGAATATTCGTTATGCGTTCGGAAACAGTCGGATGCAGGTAAGCATGCCACCAGGAATCTATACCCATAACTGGGTCAGGCTACATGGCGAAATGGCGGCGCTAGTTGCCGCGATAGACCGCATCGAGCGCTATTCCACCGATGATGTAATACCCATCACGGCTGCCTATATTGAATTGCGGCCCTGCGAGGCCAATTGTATGCAGGCACTGCGTAATATTCTGCCTGAGGATGCTCGCGTCTATTACTCTTTTGAACATCCCACTCAGCTTGACGAATGGAAAGTAAGGGCCAACGAGCTTTGTCGCGTTTGAAATTTTCCACCAAAACATTTTCCGGGCAAATCAGAAACGATATCCCCAAAATTTAGGTGATGTGCTGGGTGAATGAAAACGCAGACATTTCCATTAAGAGCTACCCCGCTGGTTGCTCTCAGCCAAAATTGCACTGAATTCATGTCCGCTCTGTGTCAAAAGCGGACATGACTAAAATCGCGATGTATTGATCAATGAGAGTAGGTCACGACCGCCATATTAAGTCAGCTGGTTTCTTTTAGAAAATCACGCCAGCGACGTAGTAACGACCTGTTATTATATAAAGTTCCAATTAACACAGCGCCATTGACCTGTTTAGAAACCTTATCCTTTACTTAGTACAGTGTTTTATTTTCTCTAGCGAATAATATAATTTTTTCTCTTTCATATTATTTACCTTCAAATTCCCTAAGACCACAAAAAAATTTAACTTAATAATATTAAAAGAAAAAATAAAATTCCCCTATTTTTTCATTGGATACAAATTGTTAAAAATGAAAATTGGTGAAACAGATTTTTACATTTACCCCTCCGGACTCGACGAATAAAGAATCACTTATTCAATGTATTTCGCCGAAGTTTCCGTCCACACTGTTGCATCATTAGCAATTTGAACGGCACGTCATATACTTTATGCATATTCTCATTCGGAATATAAAACAATTTCAATTTATGGCAGCGCAAACGGCCCTGTGAGGGCGTCTGTGCAAGGAGAAAGTATTATGGATCAAACCGCATTTTTGATCGGGTTTTCGGTCATGGCACTTGCGTCATTGGTGATTTATGCCTCAGGCAAAAAAATATTCCCCCTCCGGCATCATACGTTAATGCATGCCTCGGTCCCTTTTATTGCGGCAACCGCTTATCTGGCAATGGCATTTGGTTTCGGTAATCTGGCGACCGAAAGTGGCAGCATCGTTTATCTCGCCCGCTATGCTGACTGGTCCGTCACTACACCTGTATTACTGGCGGGGCTGGTTATGGTCGCCTTTCATGAACAGAGTAAACCGGGTGAGATGGGTGGTTTTTTAACGGCTATCATCATTCTGGATGTGATGATGATTATTACCGGTCTGGTCTCTGCACTGGCGACAACGTTCGCCGCAAAATGGGTGTGGTATCTCTGGTCCTGTGCTGCGTTTCTTGGCGTGGTTTACCTCCTGTGGGGACCGCTGCGTACGATTGCCGCTGGACGCGGCAGGGCGATGGCGGTCGCTTACAACAAAAACGTCGCATTGCTGACGGTGGTCTGGTTTATCTACCCTATCGTTTTCCTTGTCGGTCCGGAAGGATTAAAAGTCATCACCGACCCTGCGTCCGTATGGGCATTCCTGGTTCTTGATATCATCGCCAAGGTGTTTTACGCCTTTTACGCTGCATCCAGTCTTGAAAAAGCGCTGCGCCATTCCACATCAGATGGTGCTGTGCGGGTATGAGTCTGCGGCAAACTGCCAGCTGGACAGGACTGTGGGGGGCAGCGCTGGCTGCCTCTTTCAGTCCGCTGCGCGTACAGTTAATGTTTGCCATAGTAGCAATAGGTGTGATTGGCATGGCACACGGTGCCAGCGATCTGGCAATAGTAAAACGCGGGCGTAAGTTGCCATTCCTGGCGGCTTATGGCGTGATCATCCTGCTTTGCCTGTTCTGGTGGCACTGGTCGCCGGCACTGGCATTACCCGGTTTCTTGCTGGCATCTGCGCTGCATTTTGCCCTTGAGGATGCGCCAAAGGGAGGGATGTCAGAGCGCCTTGCCAGAGGAGTCAGCATGATAGCGACCCCAGCCTTCTTCCACCTGCGAGAATACAACATCATCCTTCACCAGGCAGGACTGACACCCTCACTGCTCAGTTCCGTGACGTTTTTCATGGCTAACGCGGGCGCACTTTGTACCCTTAGCCTGGTTATCACCGGATTGATTCGTCACGATGTGCGGCTCATTACCGGAACGCTGGCCTTGCTGATCCTTCCACCTTTTGTCGGCTTTTCCATGGGTTTTTTAATTCTGCATGCCCTGCCGCAAACCCGGTTACGTCGAATTCAGTTGGGTTATGCTCATTACACAGGTTACCTTTATGCGACCTGGCCGGTGCTTTTAGCGGCAATTCTGCTGGCGGCCGTGACAACCTGTATTATGTACCCCTCTAGTGACGCAGACATTAAATCGCTATTTGCTGCGCTCGCTTCTCTCGCTATTCCTCATATGCTGATTACTCCGTACTTTGAGCCAGGTAACAGTGAATAATCTCAGAAGTAACAGGTACGCTTCGCAGTAAGCAGAGAGTTAACTGGCGTCAGCATATAAATGTCCGGTTTTGAGACATGATAACCAGGGGGTATCACTTTTCGATGTAACCACTGCGCGCGTTTCAGCGTTCCCCTGAATATCTCCAGGCCACGGCTCTGAACATGTGAGTAATGACGGCGTAAGATTATGCCTCAGGAATTATGCAGCGGCAAAAGCGGTCAACGTGAGGGAGATGAGTGGGAAAAACGAGTATTGGGGTTCAGCCTGGCAGTCGTAGGGCATCAGTTCCCGGCTTTAGGGCCGAATAAAATACGAAGGAGTTCACAGTAGTGCTGCTCTTCTTCTGCACTTCCTGCCAGTTCCAGGCGACGGACAAGCTTGCTACAAATGGCCGTGCGGTTCAGGCTTTTTCCTGCGCGAAGGATTTCTGACGCAATGCTTCCCAGCGTTTCCTGCTGAGTAGGCAGTGACGCACTGTCGAAGTAGCGTGCAATGGCGCTCATGGCGTCGGGCTTGGAGGCGTTTTTGTACAATGTCAGCTCTGGGAACGCGATTTAAGGGTTTACTGTTACTTGTTTATAAAGTTGTAGGCTTGATATCAGCTGTTGAAGTGTATTTTAGGAAACGATCGTTCTCTTTAGCAAAACGTGCCTTTACGCAATATGATTTAATCCCCTTTACCGAATCGTAAATGATCCCTGGCTTTACTGTGCAGGTAAACCCTGGACGGAATATCCGAAGATGAGCCATGAGTGAGTCAATACATATGAATTAGCAAATATGTTATTGACTCGCCGTAGACAGACAGCAACAATGTCTTCTGTTCCGTAATCAGGAGTCAGCATGCCTCAACTTCAGCCTCTTCAGCTTTTCAAAAATTTTTCGGATGAAACACGCCTCAGTCTGGTACTGCTGTTGCGTGAAAAAGGCGAGCTTTGCGTCTGTGAACTCACGTCAATCCTGAGGCAAAGTCAGCCTAAAATTTCACGGCATCTGGCACTGCTCAGAGACAGTGGTCTGCTTATTGACAGGCGTGACGGCAAATGGATTCATTATCGGTTGTCACCACACATGCCCGCATGGGCTGCTATGGTGATCGAGCAGGCTTACCTGTGTCAGCGCGATGACATTCTGCAACTCAGCCAGCAGGCTGAAAGGAATAACGCGACCACCAACGGCAAGCCTGTCTGCATTTAAAAATTTACTCAAACACATATGATTTTTCATATCTGTTTGCAGGGCTGTCTTACGTCCTGTTTACCAGACTTTGTATTAAAAGGAAAAAGTATGTTTCTGGCAGGCGCTATATTCGTCCTGACACTGGTACTGGTTATCTGGCAGCCAAAAGGGCTGAGTATTGGCTGGAGTGCTGTTATCGGGGCTGCGCTGGCCCTGCTGACGGGCGTAGTGCATTTCGGCGATATTACGGCCGTCTGGCAGATCGTTTGGAACGCGACGGCCACGTTTATCGCGGTGATTATCATCAGCCTGCTGCTCGATGAATCTGGTTTTTTTGAGTGGGCTGCCCTGCACGTTTCCCGATGGGGTGGCGGTAAAGGCAGGCTGCTGTTCACGTATAGTGTTCTGCTGGGTGCGGCAGTGGCGGCCTTGTTTGCGAATGACGGGGCGGCACTGATCCTGACGCCTGTTGTCATTGCCATGCTGTTGGCGCTGGGCTTCAGCCCCGGCGCAACGCTGGCGTTTGTGATGGCGGCAGGTTTTATCGCTGACACATCCAGCCTGCCACTCATCGTATCGAACCTGGTTAACATCGTGACGGCGGACTTTTTTAAGCTGGGATTCAGCGAATACGCGTCTGTCATGATGCCGGTCAACATGGCATCCGTGGCGGCCACGCTGGTTATGCTTCACTTCTTCTTCCGTAAAGACATCCCGGTCGCCTATGACATGGCAAAACTAAAGGTACCACGGGAAGCCATTCGTGACGTGCGAACCTTTAAAGCCGGATGGCTGGTTCTGTGTCTGTTGCTGACCGGTTTTTTTGCTCTGGAGCCGCTCGGCGTTCCGGTCAGTCTGGTTGCTGCGGTCGCGGCATTTATTCTGTGGCTGGTTGCCCGTAAAGGACAGGTGATTGATACCCGTAAAGTCCTGAAAGGCGCGCCCTGGCAGATCGTCACCTTCTCGCTGGGTATGTATCTGGTGGTTTATGGCCTGCGTAACGCCGGACTGACGGATTACCTCTCGTCCGCCCTGAACGGGTTTGCAGAGCATGGTGTATGGGGAGCCACATTCGCTACCGGTTTTCTGACGGCCTTTCTGTCATCGGTGATGAACAACATGCCTACCGTCCTGGTCGGTGCCCTTTCCATTGATGGCAGCACGGCTGAGGGTGTGGTGAAAGAGGCGATGATTTACGCCAATATCATCGGTTGCGATCTTGGTCCGAAAATCACCCCCATCGGCAGCCTGGCGACCCTGCTGTGGCTACACGTTCTGGCGCAGAAAAATATCACCATCAGCTGGAGCAACTACTTCCGCGTGGGCGTTGTGATGACCCTGCCGGTACTTTTTGTCACGCTGGCGGCGCTGGCCCTGCGTCTTTCTGTTTAACCTTTACAACGTGACTGCGCCAGCGTAGCCCCGTAACGGAGTGCCATTTATGACTAACATCATCATTTACCACAACCCGGCCTGTGGGACGTCGCGTAACGCCCTGGCGCTTATCCGCAACAGTGGCGTGGAGCCAACAGTGATTTTATATCTGGAGACGCCACCCTCCCGCGACGAGCTTAAAAAACGGATAGCGGATATGGGGATCCGCGTGCGCGATCTGCTGCGCAAAAACACAGAGCCGTATGAACATCTGGGGCTGGCCGAAGATCGGTTCAATGATGATGAACTGCTGGATGCTATGCTGGCTCATCCTGTCCTCATCAACCGTCCGATAGTCGTGACGCCGCTCGGCACAAGGCTCTGTCGTCCGTCTGAGGCCGTTCTGGGCATTCTGCCTGAGTCACAGAAGGGAGCCTTTACGAAAGAGGATGGCGAAAAAGTTATTGATGAGTACGGCAACCGGACCGGTCACTGATTTTTCAGCGTTTTGCCGACAAGCAGCAAAAAACATAGCCGACGCTTTGTCCCGTTTTTACCCTGTGGCGCACGACAAAACAACCCGATTCGCCATTTCAGGCAGAGGCGTTCGGTTAGGCATTCGTCGCCATCTGTGCCACCAGCCCATCCGGTAACCGATATCGCTAAAGAGGGTGAAATTGGCCCCCCGTGACGGTGACGGATACCGGTGACCTCCTCCCCGGCAGACAGCAAAGCCCGGCGAAAAGCAACGTTTACGCTTGGGTACAAGTCACAGGGCCACTCACCTGAAAAGGATGCCCGTAACGGCTTCACGATGATGGCCGCGAACGTCGGACAGCATTGTCGGCCCTCTCTTCTGCAATACTGATATCCGACGAGCACGGCACGTCACTGTAATGCTGATCGTCAGCCCAGCACATCCTCCACACAGGCCTTAAACACTTTCACTCCCAGCGCCAGCGCATCGCGGTCAAAATGCATCTCCGGATGATGCAGGCCGGGCGTCAGGTTGGCGCCCAGTCCCCAGAAGCCGCCTTTGATTTGAGGCCGAAGACGCAGATAGTGGAAGAAATCTTCACTGCCAGGTGTCGATTTAGCCGCGGTGAGGCCGGTTTCACCAAACACACTGCGGATAGCACGTGTGATGACCGCTGTTGCCTCGTCATGGATAATCGCGGCGGGCATCTCTTTCAGAATGCGAATTTCCGCGCGCGCACCATACGCGGCGGCGCTGCTCTCAATCGCGCGTATTACCTGAGGTTTGAGGCTATCCATCGCTTCGTTCTCTGCGGCGCGCAGATCCCAGCACACCTGCGCGCGATCAGGAATCGAGTTGGTCACGCCCGCATCGCAGAGAAAACGCGTCGCTTTCGCGCTCCATGTCAGCGAGGGCGCAAGATGAATGCCGTTTACCGCCTGCACCGCATGGGCGGCGGCATCCAGCGCGTTAACGCCTAAGTGCGGGCGCGCAGCGTGCGCCGCTTTGCCATGAAACATCACTTCCACCGTGGCGGACGCGGAGTAGTACATTGCCGGCACGGCCTGGCCCATCGGGCACTCCTCCAGCGGGCGCAGATGAAAGCCAAGCAACATATCAACATCATCCAACACGCCGCCTTCGGTCAGGGCTATCGCGCCGGTGCCTAACTCCTCAGCAGGCTGGAAGATCAGCTTCAGCCTGCCCTTTTTCACCCGCTCCTCAGCCATCACCTCCTGGGCCGTGGTCAATACGACGGTGGAGTGACCATCGTGCCCGCAGGTGTGGCGCGCCACATGTTTGCCGTCAATGATATGCCCCAGCGCATCCATATCGGCGCGCAGCGCTAAGGTCGGGCCGGGCTTACCGCTGTCCAGCACCGCGACAATACCGGTGGTGTTATTAACCTGGCGCGTGACCTGGTAGCCTGCCGCCTCCAGCACGCCCGCGATGTAGGCGGACGTCTTGTACTCTTCGAACCCCAGTTCCGGGATCTGGTGCAGGTAATTAAAGTGCTCAAGTGTAGGTGACACGTCTTACTCCTTAATGCTCAGGCAATAACGCGCATAATCAACATGGCGATTACGGCATTGAGAATGCTGACCGCCATCAGTAGCGGCCAGTACTTTTTCGGTACATCGGCCACGCCCAGCAGGCGCCCCATGTACTGGAGTTGCGAACCCATCAAAAAGATGGCGGGCGCAAGAATCGTGATCTGCCCTATATCAAGCTGGCCTTTGCTCAGCAGGCTGATGGCAACGCCGGTTCCGGCAGATGACGAGAGCCAGGCGGTTAACAACACGGTGATCGCCTCACCGGGCAGGCCGAATAGCCCCATCAACGGTGCGCACACGTGGCCAATAATCTGCATCACCCCTAACAAATTAAGCATTTCGGCGATCACGTAGGCCATTAATACATTCGGCATCAAATTATTAATGGCAATATTAAAACCCTTGCGCGCACCAATTACGAAAATATCAAACGGATTACTGGAGACTTTTGCCTGATTACTCATTGTCGAAATCTCGCTTATAAACAGTATTTAATGCCAGTCGCACCACGGCTGCGCCAACGAATTTAAGCACAAACATTAAAACCAACGGAATAATAATCGGGATGGTGAGTGAAGCGAACATCGCCGAGCCGATAGAAAAATAGTTATTAATCAACCCGGCGCCGGAGTATTGCCAGGATCCCATAATCACCAAGTCTTTGCGGGTGATCTTTTTGCTGTCATAGAGCTCTTTCGTTAATGCCGCGCCGGCATCGGTACTTTGCAGGTCGGTAATCAGCGCAAGGCCGGTATAACCCGGAAGGCCGAGCAGTGGTTTTAACAGCGGCGTGAGTAATTTATGTGCTGCGCGGATCGCGCCATAATGGGTGAAGATTTCCAGCAGGCCAAGTGCCAGCATCACCGTGGGCACCAGCGAAAGCGCGAAGAGGAAACCCGCTTTGGCACTGATGCCGCCGCTGCCGATAAAGGTGTTGGTTTCCGGCGTCTTCATGGTGCCGAACGCGCCGCCAAGCGTGGTGAAATCAAACGCGCCCAGCCATGCCATGCCGTCAACCTTGAAAAAGAAGCCTGAAAAGACAAGCAGCACAATGACCAGTGAGATCCACGCGCCGGGCCCGACGTTCCACGCCTCTGTGGCCTCTTTTTCTGGCTCATTCAGTGTTTTTGGTTCGCTCATATCATCTCTCTTTACATCTGTAAGGGAAAAGTCCTGATACTAAGCAGGATCCATGCCTGAATAGCCCAGCCGTAAAATAAATGCCTTTTATTAAGATTAATGGCGCAATAAAACCCCCTCGCTAAAACTCGCAAGAAATTTATTTTTTTGCCGGGAATTGCTATTTCATTACGCCTGCTTCGAATCGCAACAAAGTATTCCCTCACCCTTTTGGGGCGCATTGTTGGTGCAATAAGAGCACTTTTACTTTTTTATTTACGCTCTCTCAACGCCTGGCCATTAATTTGATTATCACTATTTAAACGGCTTGATAAATAGCCATCAAATGATGTTATTGTTGCTCTCTGGTCAACAGTAACGAGGAAGTGTGGCAGATGTTCCAGGATAAACAGGTGGGTTATCTGTATGAAGTCGGTAACCAGGGCGGCATTCGCCGCGCGGCAGATATCCTCGGCGTTAACGCATCCGTGGTCAGCCGGCAGATTGCCCAGCTTGAACGTTCGCTGCAGCTTCCCCTGCTGGAACGGCGCGGGCGTAATGTGGTGTTGACCGAAGCGGGACGCCTGCTGGCGGCGGATTATTTTACCAGCCGTCAGCGGCGCGAAAAGCTGGAGAGTCAGCTTAAAGATCTGCGCCATATGCGCGGCGGGACGATTTCGGTGCGCATCGGCGGCGGATTGATCACGGCGTTTATTGAGGGCGTCATGCGTGAGTTTGCCCAGTGTTACCCGCAGGTGTTTGTCGATATTGTCGTGGGCAGCATGCAGGAGATGATGAACGATATCGTGAGCGGCGAAGCGGATATGGCGCTGGCCTTTGGCCCGATCGGCACACCGGAACTCAAGCGCCACAGCTTTCAGTGGGGGCCGATTTGTGCCGTCGTCGCGCCGCAGCACCCCATTGCCAATCGCGCCAGCATTACCATTGAAGAGTTGACCGCTCACCCGCTTATTGCCCTGACGGAGAACTTCGGCCTGCAGCGGCACATGAATGCGATGTTCAAAAGCCAGGGTTTGCAATTTCACCCGGCCTACCGATGCAACCTCTTCTCCACCGCCATGCACCTCAGCCAGGCGGGGCTCGGCGTCTCGTTTATGACGGCCTACGCCGCTGCCGATCCTATTCGCCAGGGCGCGCTTGTCGCCGTTCCACTCGACCACCCGATCGCCAGTAGCGCCCAGTGTCACCTGCTACGGAACTCGGACAGGCGCTTTACGCCAGCAGCTCATCATATGTGGCGACTTCTGCACAATGCGTTTCGTGACAAATAAATATTGAGATCCCTGTCTTTACTGAAGGCCACATTTTTTGAGATGCGTTCATGCTGATGCATGCCTGTTGATAACAGAGATGTGCTTAACACCCAGCATCCACAGCGTCAGATAACAGACAGAACGTTACCCTGTAAATGTTGCTCCCGATGTATTGAATGAAAAGTGCACATGACAGTTAACTCACGCTTCAGTTTGGCGACGCTGTGGGTCTGATAGTTATTTCTGTTGTGTCAACGTTTTCAGGCGCTTCAATAATGTGCCTTACGGCACGGGCAATATCCGCGGGTTTAAGGGCAACAGAACGGTAAGCGTCCATTGCCGCCATCGTTTCCGCATGGGTAATCGTCGACGCCAGTTCACTTTCTACCACCCCTGGATTGACACAGGTCACGCGGATTTTTGAGCTTTCCTGCCGCAGGCCATCAGAAATAGCCCGTACGGCGAACTTGGAGGCACAGTAGACCGCGGCGGTGGGTACGACAGAAAGGGCGCCAATCGAGCCAATATTGATTATCTGTCCGGAACCCTGCGCTTCCATCAACGGAAGTACGGCACCCATTCCCCACAGCACGCCCTTGATATTTACGTCAATGATGCGTTCCCATTCGTCCTGTTTTCCGGCTGCAAGCGGTGAAAGCGGCATAACGCCCGCATTATTGATGAGAACATCAACCCTGCCCCAGTTATCCAGCGCGGCCTGAACAAAAGCGGCCATAGATACCCGGTCTGTGACATCCAACAAATGTGCTTGCGCGATACCGCCTGCGCTGCAGATTTCCGCTGCAATGGCTTCAATACGCGCCAGTCTGCGTGCTCCCAGTAACACCTTCGCGCCTGTCGCCCCTAACTCTCTGGCAATACCTTCCCCAATACCACTGGATGCGCCGGTAATTAATATAACCTTATTCATAACGTTCTCCTTCAAATGGGTTCGGAGAGAGAATAGGACGTTACGATAAGTTCAGGTATCCTGCTTTCAATGTACTCAGTGGTTAGCAGCATTAAACAATGAAAATCGATCTTAACCTTTTGCCCGTTTTTATCGCGGTAGCAGAAGAAGGTAATTTCAGTAAAGCCGCCGCACGGCTGGGTGTGACTCGTTCGGCGGTCAGTCAGGGAATGAGACGGCTTGAAGATACTTTCGGGACGATGCTTGTCATGCGCACCACCCGCGCGGTTAATTTAACGGAAGCGGGAGAACGACTGCATAAATCGCTGTCATTACCTTTAACCGGAATTAACGCTGCGTTCGAAGAGATCGTTTCTGACCCTGCGCCACGTGGACTTCTCAGAATCGCGGTGACATCGATAGCGGAAGAATTCCTGTCAGGTCCGTTGATCGCTTCGTTTGCAGCGGCCAATCCGGCCGTGACGCTCGATATTGTTGTGACGGACGAAGAGTTTGATATCGTGGCTGCAGGTTACGATGCCGGCGTAAGGCTTGGAGAAGTCATTGAAAAAGACATGATTGCGGTTCCCCTGACCGGTGAGCAACGCGAAATGGTGGTCGCATCCCCTTCCTACTTCACTGCCAACGGCCTGCCTGTTCATCCGCGCGATCTTGTACATCACCAGTGTATCGGCTGGCGCCAGTCCCCGCATATTCCGCCTTATCGCTGGCCATTTGAAGAGAACGGAAGCGCGTTCGACCTTGCGATTGAGCCGCAAATTACCACTAATGATCTGCGTCTGATGTTGAGGCTGGCTCTAACCGGCGGAGGCATCACACTGGCCACTCAGGAAACGTTCAGGCCCTATATTGAGAGCGGTGAGCTTGTATCCGTACTTGATGACTTTCTGCCAACATTTCCAGGCTTCTATCTGTATTTCCCTCAGCGTCGCAATATGGCCCCAAAGCTTCGCGCCCTGATTGACCACGTCAGGAAATGGCGGCAACAATCGACGTAAATTCCTGCACAGGTTCTGTTTCATATCAGACCCGCGTGTTGAAGAAGGGGCGGTGTTGGAGGTGGGTTGAATAACCCTTTACAGGGATGATGCTTCCGCAACGGCACCATAACAGGACGCAGTTTGTCCCATTCGAATATTTTCAGCGGCTCAAACCGGTCTTTAAGCTTGACCTAAACTTAACCTGAGCTTTTAGAATGCATGTTTTGCTACGCATTGGGCGGATTGGGTATATGAAAATAGTCGATGTTGGTTTTACGCACGTGGCATTCGCTGTCAGAGACTTAGATAAGAGCATTGCTTTTTATGAACGCTATGCCGGTATGGTTGTTGTCCACCGTCGCGAACCCAACGTTCCGGATGCACGTAAAGTGGCATGGCTCAGTGATCACAGCCGTCCATTTGCGCTGGTTTTGGTTCAGTCAGACAAGGTCACAGACACGCCCTTAGGTCACTTTGGGCATCTCGGCGTGGCATGTGCCAGCCGGGAAGAAATGGATAAGAAAATTAAAATGGCGCGCGCTGAAGGTGTTTTGCGTAAAGAGCCTGAAAATGCGGGTGATCCTGTGGGTTATTACGTTTTCTTCGCTGATCCTGATGGCAATACGCTGGAGCTTTCTTACGGACAGCGAGTGGGGCTTGAGGCCATTGGCAGCATGGCTTCTGATTAAAAGCCCGTGAACAAAAGCGATATTATTTCAGCAGGATGCGTGCCACCTGCTGTCCGGTATCGTTCTCTGTCCACTAACGGTATTTGATGACCATGCTGAACGGATCATAAAGCCTGCATTCCCGGTGCTCAACATCGTTATTTTGCCAAAGAACGTCGCGCCATGATGTTTTGTGCATAACCTTCAATACCAATATGGTGATCATGACTGATCTGAGAGATAAAGCTCTGCAGGAATTCGGGTGTTGAGTGAAGCGTGTCGGCAACGAGGTTATCGAAATCGCGCTGGGTTAAGCGGTCATTTCCTTTTAGCGTCGAATGCTGAAGCACTGTATGCGCAGTAATTTCGAGAACGGCGCGTCGGTAATTATCAGTCAGCAGGACATCAAGATCTTCCCGCTTAATCTCAAATGCAAATTCATAGGTGATAAATCCCGAATCGACAGGGAGTGAGTAGACCAGTTTGCCCCCTTCCTGATCGACATGAGGTTCATAGCCTTCTCCCATAAGATGCACTGACTGCATATCTCGCTCCTTTTTTGTCCTAAACTATTGAAGATGACTCGCTGAAATAACAACGCTTTTATGTCTTATCGGCTTGATGGCAGGCGGCAAGGTGCTCTGCATCCGTGCCCTTCACGCCCATAATGACACAGGTCTCCCGCAGCGTCGCGACACGAAGTCGCTACGCTTCATACGTCGAAGTGGAAACGGCTGTTCAGGCCTGCATTTCCCCCTGCCCATGAGTATCAGCATCTCAAACGTAAGGCATGACGTTGTTAATGATTAAATGATTTCTTTGAATGAAATACCGATAAATGCGCGGGGATTTAACGAAATGATTTTCGCACAATAGATTATGGATGGGGCATAACATGCAGATTTTAAAAACGTTGCGGTGCAACGTTATATCATTGGTGCTGCCAGGGTAGCCATTTCGTCCCTGAGGCAATAAAAATCGAATACACTGTCTTCTGGACAACGATCTTCAAAAAAATGATAAGGAAGCCGATGAACGATGTAACCTGTGTACCTGATGGTGATCTCTACGATGCCACTCACGATGAGCGCATTCTTCATCTCCGGGATCAGGCTAAGGCACTCTGTTATGACTATAACCTGAGTCGACCCGACAATAAGGAAGCGCGCCTGGCTATTCTGCAGCGGCTTCTTAAAAAGTGCGGCAACAACCCTGTTATTGAACCGCCTTTCTACTGTGACTATGGCGCTAACATCAGGGTTGGCGACAATTTTTATGCTAACCATCATCTTGTTATTCTTGATGGGGCGGACGTGGTGATCGGGGATAATGTTTTTCTCGCCCCAAACGTCGGTATTTATACCGCAGGCCATCCTCTGGATTCTGAACGCCGTAATCAGGGACTTGAATATGCGCTTCCCGTGACCATCGGCAATAATGTCTGGATCGGCGCAGGTGTCAGCATTGTTCCGGGCATTACCATCGGCAATGACGTTGTCATCGGGGCGGGAAGCGTCGTGGTCAAAGATATTCCGTCAGGCGTACTTGCTGCAGGCAACCCTTGTCGTATTATTCGCGAAATCAATGATGAAGACCGCGCCCGCACGGCATTTTGCCCCAGGAAAGCCCCAAGGTGAGATCGGCATTTTGCGTGATCGAACAGGAAATATTGCTATGGCCGAACAGGTCAGTCAGGCCGGGAAGTCAAAACCAGGGCAGGCTATTGCCGGTATTGCACCAGCGTCCTGAGCAGCGACACTGGAGAGGGCTTACTGGCGAGCCTGGGCCAGAAGATAAGCGAGGCTGCCGCAGTGCTTTCTGTACGCTGTGGCTATTCACCGCCGCGTTATAAGACGATTCTTCAGATTAACGTTAAGCAATTTAAAAAGTGATGGCTTTTATTGCTGCTGTACAAGCCCGCAAGGAAAGCCATGCCCCTCCGGAGAGAAGATCTGGAGAACGATCGCCGTCAGAGGTGGGTAACGTCAAGCAACGTCGACCATCAGGAGTCACGGTTATCGTGTTAACGGAAAGACATAAAAAATTTCTGCTCCGAAGGGGAGATTCGTGATTACAATTCCTCGCAATGTTATTCACTTCAACTAGCTTTCACACTAATACTGACGCAGGCAAAAGGGGTTATCGGGCAAAGGCCGAACGTCTGGAATCTGTCACCTGATGGGCAGTGTGCATCGGCGTCATAAACGAAATTATCTTGTTATGGATTTAAGACCGAAAATCATTTATCCCTGCTGGTTATTATTCTTTGAGGATGCGTTATGACCCCATTTTTACCTCTGCTTGACGTACAGGATGTGACGCTTTCAAGCCAGGGACGCACGCGACTCCTCCCCGTTTCTTTACAGATTCATCACGCAGACTCGCTTGTCCTGACCGGCCCTTCCGGCAGCGGCAAAAGCACACTTCTCAAAATTATGGCTTTATTATTAAACCCAACCGCTGGGCAAATTCGCTTCAGGGGGCAGGATATCACTGCGCTTAACACCGAAGAATATCGCCAGCGGGTGTCTTATTGCTTTCAGACCCCACAGCTATTCGGTAACACGGTCTATGAAAATCTGGCACTGCCGTGGCAACTTCGCCAGCAGAAGCCCCAGCGCGACCACCTTGTGGCAGCCCTGGAAAGCGTGAATCTGTCACCGGAGATGCTGAATAAACCGGTTGAGCAACTTTCAGGTGGGGAAAAGCAGCGTGTCGCACTGCTTTGTCATCTGCAATTTGTGCCTGATGTCCTGTTACTCGACGAGGTGACCAGCGCGCTGGATGAAGATAATAAACGGGTGGTTCATGCGTTGATTAACAGCTTTGTCACCAGCGATCAGATGGCGGTTGTGTGGGTCAGCCATGATGTTAATGAAATACAGCACGCCACACGTCTGTTACGTTTGGCGCCGTCAGAAAAGGAGAATAATGTTGAGTCAGCATAATATTACTGACACCTCGCTACTGCTGTCCCTGATCCTGGTGGCCGTGGCAATGCTGATCAGCCAAAAAGAGAAACTGGGTATGGGGAAAGACATCCTCTGGAGCGTAACCCGGGCCATCATTCAGTTGGTCATTATCGGTTATGTTTTGACGTCGATTTTTGCTGTCAACAATAGCTGGCTGACGGTGTTGATGGTGCTGTTTATTTGCGTGAATGCCGCCATTAACGCGGGAAAACGCAGCCGTAATATTGAGCATGCCGTTGTGATCTCCTTTGTAGCGATCGTCAGCGGAACGGTCATGACGCTGGCTATTTTGGTGTTGAGCGGTGCGATCGCGTTTCTGCCCATGCAGGTTATCCCCCTTTCGGGAATGATTGCCAGTAATGCCATGATTGCGGTGGGCCTGTGTTACAGCAATCTGAACCAGCGCTTTAGCGATAACCGCCAAAAAATTTTGGAAATGCTCAGTCTTGGGGCACCGGTAAAGCTGGCTTCTGCGCGCATCATTAGTGAAAGTATCCGGGCTGCCATGATCCCAACAGTGGATGCGGCTAAAACGGTCGGTCTGGTGAGTTTGCCTGGCATGATGTCTGGATTGATTTTCGCAGGCATTGATCCATTAAAAGCGATTAAGTACCAAATGATGGTTACGTTTATGCTTATTGGCACGGCCAGCTTGTCGACCATCATTGCAGCCTACCTGTCCTATCGGCGATTTTATACTGCCCGTGCACAGCTCAAAATGACCTTGTAGGCGATTTTTAACGCGAGTCTGGCTGTGCTCGCCTTTGCTCGTGGCAGTAACATCGCTGCGCAACGCGTGAGCCTGTTAAATTCACCTCTGTCGTCCTGTTGTTATCGCTTATTTTCAACACAACGAGGTAAAACACATTCATTAAATTTATGCTTAACCATTGGCAAAAAATGCTTTTTTTGTTAATTTTTGTTCATCGTTATCTGTCGGGCATCACAATAAATGCGCGTTTTAATTGTCGAAAAAGAGCAATCCTGTGGTCACGAGCTGGCATCCCGGTTGTCCTGCCAGGGCATGGTGGCCGACATCGCTTTTGAAGGCAATGACGTAGTCCGTCTTATCAAAAAGAACCCGCCTGACCTGTTTCTCTTCCGGTGTCATCAATTAACGGATCAACACTGCGCGTTGATAGCGCGTTACCGTAAAAGAGGCATAGACGTACCTGTCCTGATTGCGGCGGCGGAGAGCACTAAAGCACTCAGGATTAAGGTCCTGGGCGCAGGCGCGGATGATTTTATTGACGATGATACGGATACAGAAGAGCTGGCAGCGCGTATGCATGCCATCGTTCGCCGTGGTCAGGGCAAGGCCTCATCGCTGATCCAATTGCCCCCCTATGAGCTTGATACCTTTTCCCGACAATTGATGAAAAATGGAACTGACGTCGCGCTGACCTGCTTCGAATATATTATTATTGAGACGCTGATGAAGAATGCCGGAAAAATCGTCACTAAAGAGCGATTGATGCATCAGCTCTATGCCGATGCTGACTATCGAAATCAGGACGTGATCAACGTTCTGGTGTGCAGACTAAACAAAAAGCTGAGCATCGAACCCGACAACCAGATTCGAAGCGTCCGCCGGCTGGGTTATACTTTTCAGCAGCCAGCATGATCTCATTAGCAACCTTAGGGGGAAACCCTTATCTACGCGCTTTTTTTACGCATTATGTACCACGGCGTAAAATGTGTCTTCGCGGTCAGGCGCGACGTAATAACAGCTTGTGAGCAAGTGCCCGCGCGTTGCGATGGCCAAAAGGCCCGGAACACCGGGCCAGCCGAATGAATGAATCCGGAGATGACGTCAGACTCGAAAAGCCTCAACCATTCCGCGCAGCGCATGCGCCTGTTCAGAGAGTGACTGCGAGGCAGAAGAGGATTCCTCAACCAGTGCGGCGTTATTCTGCGTCACCCCATCCATTTGATTCACGGCTACACTAACCTGAGAAATACCTTGCATCTGTTCGGACGAGGCAAGGGAAATGGTATCCATTGTCTCAGCCAGTTCACTCACCATGCCAACCACTTTCAGGATACTCTCGCCTGTTGTTGAGGCGACAACCACACCGCTTTCGACCTGATGAACGGCCTCTTCAATCAACACTTTGATATCTCGTGCCGCATTGGCACTTCGCTGCGCCAGCGTTCTGACCTCGCCAGCCACAACAGCAAAGCCCCGCCCGTCCTCACCCGCCCGTGCCGCCTCAACCGCCGCATTCAGAGCCAGAATATTGGTCTGAAACGCGATACTTTCGATGACGGAGGTGATGTCGCGCACTTTGGTAGCACTCACCGAGATATCGTGCATGGTTTCTGACATTCGCTTAACGTCTTCCTCGCCCGAGCGTGCCAGACTGGCGGTCTCGCGGGCTGATTCAGCCGTCTGCCGGGCGCTCATCGCGTTCGTCTTAACCGTGGCAGTCAACTGTTCCATGCTGGCAGCCGTCTCCTGAAGCGCGGCTGCCTGCTGCTCGGTCCGGGATGACAGTTCCGTGTTGCCTTGAGAGATCTCATCAGCAGCGAGTGCAACGGAGGAGGACGTATCCCTGATATGGGTCACCATGCTGCGCAGATTCGTCTGCATGGCATTGAGCGAAGCCAGCAGGCTGGACGTATCATTACGTCGCAGTACGACAGGCGATGTCAGATTACCCGAAGCGATAGCCGCTGCCAGAACCTGCGCCTGCACCGGCTCTCCGCCAAGCTGGCGCATTAACGTGCGGGTAATAATCCAGCACGCCGCGATGGCGATGCCAAAAGAGAGAGCCACCAGCACCGACATCAGAACTGCAGTCTGGGATACCGTTTCCCTCGCATCTTTGACCGTTTTTTCACTGACCTGCATCTGGATTTCAGAAAGTTTATCCAGTGCGTTTAACATCTTACGTTGTACCGGCCTCACTGCTTTCATCAGGTAATCGATCGTTCCCGACGGCGATTTGTTCATGGCTGTTTTACCCGCGAGGGTAAGCATATCCAGGGCTGTATCATCCGTTGCCCGCAGATTTTCAAGGGCGTTTTTTCCTTCTTCTGAAACGTTCACTGCCATGCTGGTAGCCAGCTTGTCTCGGTTCAGTATGTATTTTTCCTTTTGCGCCATCAGCCTGTCCCATTCCGGCTGTTTTTCCTTTTCGTCGGTTAACAGTGCGATGTTTCTTACCGCCACCGAGATGTCCCTGGCCGAGTTGCGCATATCCTGAATCAGGTTGTATCGATACATTTTATTGTTTACCGCATTATCCATGTCATCGCGCGCCTTAAGGAGTGCGTGAAGTGCAATCCCTGTGCAGAGTAGAAACAGGATAATCAGCAGACTAAAACCGGCTGCGAGACGGGTGGCTATTTTCATATTATTTTCCTTTATGGTTCTATACGTTGCTGTGTCGTACTGGCATTGCTGAAAGTATTCGCAGGTAAGCAGGCTACGAATGAAGTTTTTCTCGTCTTAGTACGTTTAACGGCGAACCGGGCATTATTTATAGATCAGAATTGTTAATTTATAGCGGACAAAACGGACGAGACGATAAACCAGGGACGCAAAGCCCAGTACTAATGCGGTTCTGACCATAACGAAGGCAGGCTGAATATATTGTTATAAAAAGTTTCATAACTTCCAAGGACAATTTCAGCAAACGTTTTTTCTTTCTGCCATGCGTTCCATATTAAAATTGAGAGCAGGCAATACGATAAATCAGGTCGCCATCGTCTTCATTATTATCCGGGTGCGATGACCTTTCCAAACCGATAAAAATCGTCCCATTTTTTAATTTATCACTTTGATATAAATATCTTTTTCACACTCACTGTAAACGCCCAATACCTTTCTCCTGAAGATGGCGCTTCTGATGCTGCCTGTAAACTTTAACTTCATGTATTGCTAAAACAGGCGCGCGTACAATGTTTATCAAGTAATGGTTACCATACCGACTTAACACAATTTTTTTCTGTGAAGGATTTCTGAGCGAAGGTAACAGTAAAATGCTTTTTTAAAGTAAACAAAAATAATGACGTTAAGGTTTCTTTAATGTCTTGACCGGAAAATAGGCCTTTTATTCTCCCAACGGACACATACCTAAATGGGCAATGCTCTTGAGACATATAATCAGGCTTTATTCCTGAAAATCAACGCCCTTCCCGGGACGCCTGAATGGCTGATCGATTTTGGCATTTTCTGCGCTCAATACCTGATTTTTTTGCTGCCGCTTATTCTGCTTATCTACTGGTTTGCCGGTGGACGAGAGGAACGTGGAACCGCCTTGTTTGCTGCAGCAACGGTATTTACCGGACTGTCCCTGGGCTTCCTGTGCTCTGCTGTCTGGTTCCATCCGCGCCCGTTTATGATTCGGCTGGGTCATCTCTGGATTGATCACGTGGCGAACTCGTCTTTTCCCAGCGACCACGGTACGCTTTTTTTGAGTATCACACTGGCGTTATTTGCACGACGCAGCTGGCTCGGCGGCATCGCAATGGCACTGATGTCAGCGCTGGTCGCCTGGGCACGTATTTTTCTGGGCGTTCATTTTCCATTAGACATGGTAGGATCACTTGCGATGGCAGTTATAGCCGTGTTGATGACTCAACGCATGTGGCTACACAAGGGCGCATTGCTGCTCTCTCTTTTTGAAGCACTATTACTGTTACTCCTTAGCTTTTTACCCTTTAAGTTTGTTCGCTCGAGCAACAGAAGATGACAGGCGCAGACGCAGAGCGCGCGTGAAGCAGGCCGTTGAAGCGTATCCAGTGCTGGGATTGTTCTCGTAAGATGCGTGTTCGGCAGCGTCCTGCATTAACGTCAGCGTCAGAGGAAGGCCATACTGACCTGTTTTCAGATCTGCTGACATCATCCAAAGCAGGCTTTTGTCATGTCGCTGCGTTTAAACAGTCAGGCTAAACCTGAAACGGGCGACGCCGGGTGCTCAGCCCGCATCCGATTAACCGGGACATCCTCTTCCCTACTCCGCGCCGTGGATTCAGAGCAATCCGAATGCCCCGTAAAAGAGGCGCTGCGCTTAGTGGCGCGCCCTTCTGACCCTTTCCCGCCGGCAGGTTAACAGCCAGCAGGGTTAAGCATGCTTTTTTCACTCATCTACACTTTAGCCATTCATTCCCGGCAAGCCTCAGCGGTTTGCCCATGCAAAGGACGACACTATGACTGAACAATCGACAACAAATCACGCCTGGCTTTTGGCTTCACGCCCACAGGGTGAACCAACGGAAGATAATTTCCGTTATGTTGCGCAGCCAACGCCTGAGATCAAAGAGGGCGAGATCTTACTGCGGACGATTTATCTGTCACTCGACCCTTACATGCGTGGACGCATGGACGAGGGAAAATCTTACGCGCCACCGGCAGAGCTGGATCAGCCGATGGTAGGCGGTACGGTCTGTCAGGTCGTCGCATCAAAAAACGGTGAGTTTAAAGAAGGCGACTGGGTTCTTTCACAGAGCGGCTGGCAGGAATATGCCGTTTCCAGAGGTGACGATGTTGCCCGCCTTGATAACGATCTGCCCCATCCTTCCTGGGCGCTGGGTATTCTCGGTATGCCCGGCTTTACGGCCTATATGGGGTTAATGGATATCGGTCAGCCGAAAGAAGGTGAAACCCTTGTGGTTGCCGCCGCAACGGGTCCTGTGGGCGCCACCGTGGGCCAGTTAGGTAAAATGAAAGGCTGCCGCGTGGTCGGCGTGGCTGGTGGTGAAGAGAAATGCCGCCATGCCGTTGAAAATCTGGGGTTCGATGCCTGTATCGATCACCACAGTCAGGACTTCGAAGAGCAGCTGAAAAACGCCTGCCCAAACGGTATTGATATCTATTTCGAAAACGTGGGCGGTAAAGTGTTCGATGCCGTGTTCCCGCTGTTGAACACTGCCGCGCGCGTTCCGGTCTGTGGGCTGGTTTCCGCCTATAGCCAGAAAGAGCTGCCTGCCGGTCCGGACAGAACCTCGCTGATTATGGCAGGCATTCTGAAACGCCGTATTCGCATGCAGGGTTTCATTATTTTCCAGGACTACGGCGATCGCTACCCGGAGTTCCTGAAAGCCATGACCCCGCTGGTGGAGAGCAAGAAAATTCAGTATCGCGAGCACGTCATTGAGGGCCTGGAAAATGCCCCTAAAGCCTTTATTGATATGCTGAACGGCAAAAACTTTGGGAAAACGGTCGTTAAAGTGGCCTCGTAATCCCGCTCTGGCTGGCAAAATGCAACGTCACTGACGTTGCATTTTTTTATCAGGCCGGGCGGGAAACGTGATCTGCCGCCGCATTGTTGGCTTTAGCGACCGCGCCCGCGAGTTTATCGCCAGCGTTAAGCGCCTGACACAGCACGCCCATGAAGCAGTCGCCCGCGCCATGGGTGCTGACCAGGGTGACCTGACGGGCAGGAAAAGCCTGCGTTTCCCCTGCTTCACTGAAGGCCACGCCGTGCTCTCCGGCAGTTACCACCACGCGGTCAAAACGCAGTGCCAGCTCTGCTGCAGCCTGCCTGGCTGAGGCCAGATCGGTCACCGCGATGCCGGTCATGTCCCGGGCTTCAACCCCATTCACCACCAGCAAATCAATGCAGCGCGCAAATTCGGGAGAGAGTGGCCGGGCCGGTGCCGCATTAATGCACACCGGGATCTGCTGCTGCCGCGCCGCCTGCGCCGCGACCAGATTAATGGCTTCCGGCACCTCATTCTGCAGCACCAGCATCGACACATCCTGCCAGAAACCGGCCTGCATGAACGGCTCGGCAGCGATATGTTGATTGGCGTTGGACACCACCACCGCGCCGTAATCGCCTTCAGCATCGGTAATGGCAACGCTCATGCCAGACGCAATATCGTCAATCCTCGTGACCGCGTCGGTATTCACCCCTGCCTGGCGCAGCGTTTTCAGCAAAAACGCGCCCTGCTCATCGGCCCCTACCGCACCAATAAAACGGACATCTGCACCTGCTTTTGCGGCCGCTATCGCCTGATTGCCGCCCTTGCCCCCAAACTTGAAGTGGCAGGCGGTTCCCATAACCGTTTCGCCTTTTTCAGGCCGATGATGTGCATCCAGCATAATGTCGTAGTGAAGACTGCCGGTAACTGCAATTTTACTCATGCTCAGAATTCCCGCAGATCCTGAACCGCATGCTGGGTTTTCATCAGGTTTTTCTCCGCACGCGTTAAATCCTTTTTCGCGATGGCCACGAACAGCGCATCCAGTATATTCAGCTGGGCAATTCGTGATGCGGCATTTTCACCTAACAGATGCGATCCCTGAGAAGTTGAATTAAGTACCACATGCGCATGACGCGCAATAGGCGACTCGACGTAATTCGTAATCACAATCACTCTGGCACCGTTACGTCCGGCTAATTTAACCGGATCGTTAACAGCACGCGTTGCACCGGAGTGACTAATCGCAATCACGACATCATCGTCAGATAACACGGCGGCAGACATCAGCATAATATGGGCGTCATCGTAGGCGGTGGACTTAATGCCGATCTTCAGCATCTTGTGGGAGAGATCGCGGGCAACCGTGGCCGATCCCCCTACCGCATATAGATCAATATGACGCGCTTTAAAAATAATATCTGCTGCGCGGTTAAATTCAGATACATCTAAAATCGACAACGTTTCTTCAATAGCCTGAATAGATGTTCTGAAGACTTTTGCCAGTAATTGTTCCGATGAATCATCGGGCTCAATTTCCGCATGTAAACCTGCCACTTCAGAGGCGTTATAATAAATTAAACTGCTTCTGAAATTCCTGAACCCCGTGAAGTTAAGCTTTTTAGTGATCTTAACTATCATGGCTTCCGATACGCCGTTTTCCTGCGCAATCTCTTTTAAAGACGTGTGTTCGGTGATATCCGTTCTGGCAATGATTGCCTCAATGACTCGCCGTTCTAACGGCGTCAGTTGGGGTAATCGCATACGAATTTGAGCGCCAATGGCTCGCGGATCTTGCTTCATTACTTGCCTCGGGTCGCTCGGTCAATCAACATCGCTATGATAATAATAAGACCCGTAGCGAGCAATTGATAAAACGCCTGAATATTAAGCAAGGTCAGGCCGTTACGTAACGCCCCGAGAATAATCACGCCAATCAGGGTGCCAAAGATACTGCCTTTGCCGCCCATCAGTGACGCACCGCCGATGGCAGCGGCCGCAATGGCATCCAGCTCCCACAGGTTGCCGATGGTGGGTTCCGCCGCACCCAGACGGCCAATCAGAATCAGCGACGCCAGAGAGGCCAGCATGCCAGAGATCACGTAAACCGTGACTTTGGTGCGTTTAACCGGCACACCTGCCACGCGGGCCGCTTCTTCATTACCGCCAATCGCCAGAATGTACTCTCCCAGCGGGGTTTTATTCATGACCGTCCAGAGGCACAGCGCAATCACGGCGACCACGACGATCGGCGTGGGCACGCCGAACACCGTGCTGTTGATCAGGCTACGGAACGACATGGGAATACCGAATACGGGATTACCGCCGGTGTAGATCAGCGCAATAGCACGAAACAGCGACAGGCCACCCAGCGTGACGATAAAGGGTTGCAGCCCAGCATAAGCGATAAGCGTCCCGCTAAATATCCCGCTGACTGCGCCGACGCAAAGCGTGGCCATGATGGCCAGCGGCACCGGCACGCCAGACACCATCAGCGTGGCGCCCAACACGGCAGAGAGCGCAGCCGTTGGCCCAACCGATAAATCAATTCCGCCTGAAATGATCACCAGCGTCATGCCCAGCGCAATTAAGGCATTAATGGAGGACTGCTGCAGAATATTGAGCAGATTCGGAACGGTAAAAAATACCGGCGACAGAAAAGAAAATGTCACCACAATAATCAGTAATCCAATTAACGTGCCGGCATCGCGCAGATTAAATTTTAACAGCGGAGAGGCGCGGCTCACCGGCTGCATGTTCGTTTCAGTCGTCATGGTTATCGCCTTTATATACAGGTATGAGATCAGGCAGTTTCAACATCTTTAATGGCAAAACGGGCAATATTGTCTTCGGTGATAGCCTCGCCCTTTAACTCTTTGGTTATTTTCCCTTCACGCATCACCAGTACACGATCGGAGATACGAATGATTTCCGTCATTTCCGATGAGACAACAATAATGGCTTTACCTGCCTTCGCCAGTCGTTCAATTAAATTATAGATTTCTGACTTGGCACCAATATCAATGCCGCGCGTGGGTTCATCGAATAAAAAGACTTTTGCGTCAGCGGCTACCCAGCGTCCGATAATGACTTTTTGTTGATTACCGCCACTGAGCGTACCGATGGTTTTCTCAATATCCATGGGGCGCAGTTTAAGATCGCTCATCACCTCATGTGCTGCCCTGTTTAACCGCTGCTTATTGATTACGCCGCCCAGGGTGAACTGACGCATGGACGGCAGCGCCATATTCATTTTCACCGGGCGGGCTTTAATGATCCCCTCTTTTTTACGATCTTCCGGCACCAGACCAATCCCCGCTTTTATGGCCGCGCTGATATTATGGTTTGGAACGGAATACCCATTGACCTTCACCGTGCCGCTGCTGCGCCTGTCGATACCGGCAATCAGCTTAAGCAACTCGGTACGTCCTGCGCCGACCAGCCCCGCAATGCCCAACACTTCCCCGGCGTTGACGCTAAAATTAGCGGGCGATATTTCATTGCCACGCGCCAGATTTTCGACGCGTAATACTTCCTGAGCGGTGACAAAGGCGTTGTGATCGAGCCGTTCTATTTTGCGCCCGACCATTTTAGCCACGATGCTTTCTTCATCTTCATCGCAGATGTTCACCACCCCAACCTGTTTGCCATCGCGCATGATCGTCGCCCGGTCACAGACTCTGAAAATCTCGTTCATCTTATGTGATACATAGATTAAAGAGACGCCCAGCGATTTGAGGTCGGCGATCAGTTCAGCCAGCCGGTCAAACTCGCGCGGCGTCAGACTGGAAGTCGGCTCATCCATCGCGATGATTTTGGCGTCATCCAGCAACGCACGGGCTATTTCGACAATCTGCTGCTGCGAAACCTTAAGATGTTTAATCGGGCTGTTGGGATCGATCGTCGGATCGAGCCGTTTCAGAATCAGCGCGGCACGCGACAGCTGGGCTTTTTTATCCACCCACCAGCCTTTTGCTTTGGTCAGTGGGCGGCCCAGAAACATATTCTGCGCGACCGAGAGCTCAGGAACATGCTGCAGTTCCTGATGGATCATCGCGATCCCCGCATGACGCGCGCTGAGTGGGCTTTTCATCTGCACCGTCTGGCCGTTGACGCTGATTTCGCCACTGTCCGCGCCGCGCACGCCGGAGAGAATGTTTAGCAGCGTAGATTTGCCCGCGCCATTCTCACCGATCAAGGCATGCACTTCACCGGGCTTCACAAAAAAGTCGACATTTTGTAAAGCTGCGGCGCTGCCGTAGGTTTTGTTGATGCCGCGCATCATTAAACGATACTGTTCCATACGCTCTCCGCCAGGCTTACTGTTTAGCTAACAGTTGACGCAGCTTTTCCATGTCTTGAGTGGAAAACGCATCCGCATTCTCTTTGGTGATGAGCGCCTGCGGTGTGGACACCACGCGTGAGATTTTCTGGCCGTTAATCAAGCGCAGCATCACATCCATCGCCACTTCACCCGTCAGCACCGGGAAGCTGTCCACGGTACCGGTCAGTTCGCCGCGCTTGATGGAGGCATAGGCATCGGAGATCCCATCGGTTCCGAATACGGCCACCTGTTTGGCTTTGTCCATGGCGCGTACCGCTTCCACCACGCCCAGCGCCATCGTGTCGTTATTGGCATAAAAACCGATCAGGTCAGGATGCTGTTGCAGGATAGTGCTCGCCGCATTAAAGGCCTGCTCACGACTCCAGTTAGCCGGTACGCTGGCCACCACATTGAATTTGCCGTTGGCCTTGAGCGTTTCTTTAAAGCCGCTGGTGCGCTGACTGGCAGCATAGACGCCAGGCTGTCCTTCGATCACCGCAACCTTGCCGCCCTGCGGATGGTGCTCAATAAACCATTTCGCTACGCGCACGCCGTTGTCTTTCTGGACATTACCGACGTAGTGTTCCGCATTCGGCATCACCGCGTCATTGACGTTCACAACCGGGATTTTTTTACTGTTGGCGCTTTCCAGTGCAGGCTCAAGGTTAATGTCGGTTTGCGGAGAGACCAGCAGGCCGTTATAGCCCTGAGAAATCATGGTTTCGGCAATCGACAACTGGCCCAGTTGATCGTCTTCATTTGCCGCGGCCTGATAAGCAACGGTGATGCCATATTTTTTGGCGGCGTTCTGGTAGCCCTCGCCCAGCAAACGCCAGTATTCATTGGTCAGGGTTTTGGATACGCCACCGATTTTGAGCGATTTATCGACTTTCGGCATCGCGCCATAGCGACTGTCGAGCGTTGACCAGTCGGTGCGGTCCTGTTCCGTATCGGACTTAAGCGGTGCCAGATCGGCAGCATAAACGCTGGCACACAAGAGCGACGAAGCGATAACGGCGAGTAAACGTTTTTTCATTTTTTCAGCCTTTTATTCTGCGTTTGTAGGGTAAGAAATTGCTGTTCTGCAGCCGGCGTCGTGTGTTAACGCGCCAGCATAATGTCGTTGACGATTTGCTGTGAGGCGACCGCATCCTGACGGCTGATCGCCTCTGCCAGCGCCGGATTATCATTAAGCTGGTCGCAAAGCTTGAGTAATCGCGTCACGGTGGCAATGTTGGTTTCGGCTTCACGTACTGGATCCAGTCCGCTGGCATCCGGGAAGGTGTCAAAATAGTAGGCGCCCTGATAACCATCACGCTGCATCTGCCACAGAAACTCCAACGTGGCGCGCGGATTAACCGATGCCGCCATCAGTCCGTCGTCACGTTTGCCCCAGCCGTCGTTTAAATCCAGCCCCAGCAGCCGGGAACGACGCGCCACCATGGCCGCCGCCCAGGCAGGAATTTCATTGGCGAACAGGACATGGGCGAAATCCAGCGTGATGCCGAGATTCGGGCTTCCGGCCTCTTCGACGGCCAGCAGGCAGGTGGTCACGTTGGGAAAAATGCTGTAGGCACGCGGCTCGTTGGGTTTGTATTCAATGCTCACATCCACGTCCGGCGCGTAGTCGGCGATTTCACGTACCGCGCTGACGGCGTCTTCCCAGATTTTTTTGTAATCGACCTGGAAGCAGTAGTCGAAACCGTCCTGACCCATCCATAACGTCATTAAGCGGGAGCCAAATTCCCGTCCGGTATCGATTCCCCGCTTGGTCAGGTCAATCGCCTCACGGCGAATTTTTGGATCCGGATGGGTAAATGCGCCAATTTTGAACTGCGGTGCATCCCACCGCATCTGCATGCCGTTGACCGCCAGCCCGGCATCCTCAATAGCCTGGCGCAGCGTTTTACTGTCACTGGTGAGGTGCTGGGGATAGTTGAGATCCAAATGCGTTAAGCCTTTAACCTTGCCCGCGCGCGCCACCATTTGCAGTACAGAGGGCTTGCCCTGCAAATCTGGCCAGTAGAGATGTGCCCCCGAAGCAAAGGAGTTAAGACGAGTAGCAAACTTTAAATCTGACATGAGGCTCAATCCTTAGTAACAGGGTTGTAATGTACTTTCCTTTTTCACAACTAACTGTGAAGTTATATTATAATTTACACTTCTCGCTTGAACACGCAATCCTTGTTGCCGCTGAAATAACCAAAATGCGAGAGCGGTCACGGATTAATCAGCGCGGGCAACGATCTGCGGGAGAAGCCAGTAAAACGTGGACGACTGCGCCAGGTCAGCCATGGCCGGCAGCAGTAAATGTGAAAACCCGGGAGGATTAGCCGATGCAATGGCCAGATATGCGCTACGCTTACTCCATGCATTACCCTTATAAAAATGGAGACTATTTCGATGAGTCATGATGAGCGTAAACCCACCACAACCGATGCCGGTATTCCGGTGGCCAGCGATGAGCATTCCCTTTCCGTCGGTCCCGATGGCCCCCTGGTGCTTCACGACCATTACCTGATTGAGCAGATGGCCAACTTCAACCGGGAACGCATTCCCGAGCGGCAGCCCCATGCGAAAGGAAGCGGCGCATTTGGCTTTTTTGAGGTGACTGAAGATGTGAGTCGCTACACCAAAGCCAACGTTTTTCAGCCGGGCACGAAAACTGACGTGGTGATGCGTTTTTCAACGGTGGCTGGCGAGCGCGGCAGCCCGGATACCTGGCGCGATCCGCGCGGATTTTCCATTAAGTTTTATACCCGCGAAGGCAATTACGACATGGTGGGCAACAATACACCGGTGTTCTTTATTCGCGATCCCATGAAGTTTCAGCACTTTATTCGCTCACAAAAGCGCCGCGCCGATAACAATCTGCGTGACAATGATATGCAGTGGGATTTCTGGACGCTGTCACCCGAATCCTCGCATCAGGTCACCTGGCTAATGGGCGACCGTGGGATTCCCAAAAACTGGCGTCATATGAATGGGTATTCCAGCCACACTTATATGTGGGTCAATGAACAGGGTGAAAAGTTCTGGGTGAAATATCATTTCCACACCGACCAGGGCATTGAATACCTGACGCAGGAGCAAGCCGATAAACTGGCAGGCGAAGATGGCGATTACCATACGCGTGACCTGTTTATGTCGATCAAAAACGGCCAATTCCCGAGCTGGACCCTGTACATGCAGATCATGCCGTTTGCTGAGGCTGACAGCTATCGTTTCAATCCTTTCGATTTGACCAAGGTGTGGCCGCACAGTGATTATCCACTGATCAAAGTTGGCAAGCTGACGCTGAACCGCAACCCGACGGACAACCATGCGCAGATTGAACAAGCCGCATTTGAACCGAATAATCTGGTCCCCGGCATCGGGCTCAGCCCGGATAAGATGCTGATTGGTCGCGTGTTTGCCTATGCGGACGCCCATCGCGCACGGCTTGGAGTGAACTATAAACAGATCCCGGTTAATGCCCCGCAGTCGCCGGTGAACAGCTACAGCAAAGACGGGGCGATGCGGATGAATCCGGTATCCGACCCGGTTTACGCCCCCAACAGCAAAGGCGGCCCGGTGGCAGATGGCGACCGCTATCCCACCGACTCGGTCTGGTCAGCCAGCGGCGACATGGTTCGTGCCCCTTACTCACTGCGTCAGGACGATGACGACGTGGGCCAGGCAAATACCCTGATCAACAAGGTAATGGATGATGCCGCGCGCGACAGGCTGGTCAACAACGTTAGCGGTCATCTGCTGAACGGGGTTGAAGAGCCGGTGCTTTCGCGAGCGTTTCAGTACTGGCGCAACATCGACCAGACCATTGGCGATCGTATCGCCAGCAAGGTGCAGGAAGCACGCGCTAAGCGATAACCCGCACATCTGACGGTGGCGTAAGCCACCGTTACTCTTTTGCGCAAACGCGCTCAGCCATGTCTGGCACAAAACTGCTTAATATCCCCTGACTGAAAATCGGCCAGGTTAGCCATGATTTTTTCCAGCGGCCAGTTCCACCAGGCAATGTGCTGTAGCCGGGTTGCAATCGCCGGATGAAAACGAACGCGGATCGGTTTAGCCGGCACGCCACCCACGACGGTATAGGGCGCCACATCTTTGGTCACCACCGCACCTGCCGCCAGCACCGCACCATCGCCTACCGTCACGCCAGGCAGGACAATCACGCCATGACCTATCCAGACATCGTTGCCAATGATCACCCGGTCTTCGCGGCGGGCGCTAAAAAAACCGTGGTCGCGCGTGGCCGTAGCATCGTAATACTCCGGACAATAAGTAAAGCGGTGTTGCGACGCCCGATCCATCGGATGGTTAGGTGCACCGATGCGTACCTGATTGGCAATGGCGGTGAAGCGGCCTATTGCGCTGTCTGCGATGCAGCAGTGTTCACCGACGTAAGAGAAGTCGCCAAGGGTGCTGTATTCAAGGTAACTGTGCGCCAGAATTTCACACTGTGAGCCAATCTGGGTTTCGCGCATACGTACGCTGGCGTCAATTTCGGTCTGCTGGAGTTTGGCGGGTTTGACAATGGCAAGTGACATGAAAAGGCTCCCGGAACTGGTCTGATGTCTGGATAAGTTGTGCCTTTGAGGCACCCGATTGCCGCGCCACTGTAGCTGGGAAAGATGACAGGCAATTGACAACGAAAAAGGCGGAGTGGTTAGCTCCGCCTTGGTCAAAGTTCCGGTTAATTTGCATGACCGGTCAGTTGCATAAGGGCAACGATGATCTGCAAGATGATCCGGATGATTTCCAGAATCAGCTTCGTCAGTTCCATCACTTTCCTTCTCCCGCAACAGGAGCGCGCTGTTCAGCAGCCAGGGCCTTACCGTTACCCGCCAGGTGCCTGAGCACAACTTTGTGGAGAGGGCTGAGCGGCACTCGGGGTTTAAGCCACAGGTCAGCACCACCTGTTACCTGCCGGGATTTGCATTACCGAGCTCCCCTGGAAGCAATCAGTTAACCCTGCGGCGATACCCAACACTCAACACATGTATAAATATACAGTATTTTCGCCAAACTTGAAGTCTTGCGCAGCCCTCTTTACAATCAATTTGTGGAGAGTGCTGAGCACCTCGTTCGCCATCCGGTTACCCGCCGGGCAACGAACGCATAAAAAAAGGATTTGGCGTAATGCCAAATCCTTTTTTGTGTCTGCAGTCTAGCCTTAGTTCGCCGAACTGACGCGCCAGATCGTATCACCGGCGTCATCCGCAATGATCAGACCGCCCTGTTTGTCGCTGGCCAGACCGACCGGTAAGCCACGCACCTGTTTCTCGTCTTCGGTTAAGAAGCCGGATACCACGGTTTGCGGTTGCCCTACCGGTTTGCCGTTCTCAAACTTCACCCAAATCACTTTGTAACCGTTGAGGGGTTTGCGGTTCCAACTGCCGTGCTCACTGATAAACGCGCCACCGCGATACTGCGGCATGTTCTCAGCGCCGTAGAACAGCAGTCCGAGCGGTGCGACATGCGAACTCAGCGCATAGTCAGGCTTAATCGCCTTTTCAACCAGGTCCGGCCGCTGTGGCTGCGCCCGCACGTCAACATGCTGACCGAAATAGCTGTAAGGCCAGCCATAGAAGCCGTTCTCTTTAACCGAGGTCAGGTAATCAGGCACCAGGTCAGAGCCGATTTCATCACGCTCATTAATCACCGCCCATAGCTGCTTCGTCTGGGGTTCCCAGTCAAGGCCGGTGGGATTACGCAGCCCGCTGGCATAGATCCGGCTGGCGCCGCTGGCGGCATCCACTTCCAGAATCGCGGCGCGGCGATATTCGGCGCCAATGCCGTTCTCGGTAATGTTGCTGTTGGAACCGACGCCGACATAGAGCTTGCTGCCGTCCGGGCTGGCCAACAGCGCTTTCGTCCAGTGGTGGTTAATGGGCCCGCCAGGTAACTCGGTGACCCACTGGGGCGCGGTGCGAATTTCGGTTTGCCCTTCGCTGTAGGGGAATTTCACCAGACTGTCTGCGTTAGCCACGTACAGCGTGTTCCCCACCAGCTGCATACCAAAGGGGGCACTCAGGTTTTCAATAAAGCGATGCTGTTCCCATTTACCGTTTACGTTGCGCAGCAGCGTGATGCGGTTGCCGCCCTTGCCCCCTTTGCCCGAGGCATTTTTGACCAGCCCGGTGATCAGCTCTTTGGGCTTGGTGGTCGGTTTTGGCATGCCGTTCGATTCGGCGATCAGGATGTCGTTATTCGGCAGAACATAAACCTGACGAGGATGCTGAAGATGGTCGGCAATCTTTTCAATTTTCAGCCCCTGCGCCACGGTTGGCTTTTCACCGTTCTTCCAGGGTGCGCCTTCCGGTACCTGCATGGGCGGCACCATAAAGTTTTTGGCTTCCGGTAACTCGGGATTGGCACCGATTTGCTTTTGCGGATCGATCGTCGCCCCGGTATCACAACCCGCCAGCAGGGCCATCATCGTCAGCGCAATAAGGGATTGTTGCGGCATTTTCATTATGGCTTCTCCTTAAGCAGTACGTTGACGTAGCGCAAGTTGCACGTTCGCCAGCAGCAGCAGTATCACGACCAGGGTCGACAGAATCGCCGCCGTTGGCACCACCGCATACGCATCACGGCTGTGAATAAAGGCATTGGCAATGGCCAGAATGATGGCGACCAGAGAGAGCCAGAAATGGGTTTTCTCTGGCGCAGTGCTGCCGCGAAACATATAAATCAGACTAATTATTCTGGGCAGGATGGCAATCACAAGGCCAATGGCGATTAACCAGCTGGCACTGATTGACCAGAGAATGATAAAGGTTTTCATATAGATGATATCGAACAGCCAGGCCGCCACGAAAAAGCCAAGCGGTACAGGCTCCAGAAGAGCATACAGCGTCACGGCGACGGCCGAACGTCCAGAGGTATTGCGCATGTTTTTCTCCATTTTGAATAATATTACAGCTCAAGCACAGCGCATTACTTTTCCATCACGCCGTAAACCTGCCTGTAAAATATTAGTAAATCTGAAGAAAAATGACGGTTTTAATTCACATTATCGCGGATTTAACCTGACCCGCACCGCTGTCAGGCGGCGATGAGAGAAAACGTCCCGGATAATCGGCCGTAATCGCCTGTTCCAGGGTATGGCGCCCGAACAGCCTGTAGCGGTTGAGCGCGATACCGTTGTAGAAAAAATTACTGATGGGGTCGGGAAACGCGCGCAGGACGCTCAGCGCCCGCCACGGCAGCGGTAACTGCTGCATCACCCGCAGCACCGCCTGGGCACGCAGCCAATGACCATCGTTACGGATGTAGACGATCGTATTGATATTATCCTCGGGCAGGCCGGCCCACTTCAGCAGCCCTTTGCCCTGTTCACTTTGCACGGACGCAAAACGAACCTGCCGCGCCAGCCGATGGCGCAGCAGAAAACGCACCCAGCCCGTACAGAGTTTACATACGCCATCATAAAGCACGACGCTCTCGCCCGTTTGCAGATAGGGTGGCTGTGGCATGCTGCTCTTCCTCTGTTTCATCCTTAACAGAAGCAGTATAGCCTGCCCTTCTCAGATGTTGAGCCAGCCACTGGCCCACCGCGTGCTCGTCAATGGCACTGGCATTGACTTTCAACATCGGCCCCAGCGCCATCGGCTGCGCCTCCTCCGCCAGGCGACGCAGTTCGGGAAGGTACTCGGCGCCCGGATGGCCCGGCATGCGCTGCGTGAGCCGTGACTGATAGCGCGCGACGGCGGCGTCCGGTGCTATCTGCATCCAGACCTCCAGCACCTCGCTCACGCCAGCCCGCTTTAATCCCTGCTCCAGTACGCTTTTGGGCTGAAACCCAAACCATGCATCGATCAGGAAGACGCAATCAGCCGGCGACTGAGCGACAATGTTCCAGATAGCCTGGTACGCTGCACAGCCCAACTGCCGGTTACGCTGGCGATCGACCGGCGCAAAGCTGGACATAAAAGGCTCCTTCAGGCTGTCCAGCGTGAGAACCGGCAGGGAAAAACGCCGTGACAGCGCACGGGCCAGCGTGCTTTTGCCTGAGGCGGGAATGCCGTTAACCAACACCACCCGCTTGGTGACAGTTTCACTGGTCATAGGATCTCCATCACTTCCGCGACGCTGCTGGCCTGACGTAACCTGACCAACGTTTCTTCATCCTCTAGCAGGGTGACAATCGCGCGAATCCCCTCCTCTATGTGGGCATTACTGTCACGGGCGCCAAACATGATCACAATATCCGCCTTGTCGCTGCCGTCAAACGAGACCGGCTCCGAAAGCAGGACCATGCTGAAGCAGTCGCGAATCACGCCCGTTTCCGGGCGGGCATGCGGGATGGCGATACCTTCTTCAAACACGTAATAGGCACCGTGAGTCAGCGTATTCTCGATCACCGCCTGAGGATAAGAGGCCTGGATATAGCCGCCCTCCACCAGCGGCCTGGCCGCCATGGCGATAACCTGCTGCCAGTCCCTGGCGGCAATACCTACCTGAACAGCATTGGCTTCCTGTAATAACTGTTTAATGGTCATTACTGCTCCTTAAACTGATTTACGCACCAGATTGCGTAATTCATCAATTTTCACAAAAAGAGGATCAATGTCATCCCGGTAAAGGCGACTTTTCGCAAACAATGATAATGCACGGTTATATTCCAGCATTAATTGTTTTTGCGTTTCAGTGTCGCCTGAATTCGCTGCCAGCTTTGCTTCCAGCGCCGTTATTTTTTGACTGACCTGCTCTGCCTGACGATCGCGTTCTGCATCCTCTGAGGCCGTATTTTCCACTTTCTTTTTCATGAATCCAAACATAGCGTCTCCTGCCCCGAAAAGCGCCAGGGCACTTCAGGTTTATTCACGTCGGGATAATAAAAGTGCTTAACGGAACAGCTGCATTTTTTCTACTAATACATTGGTCACTGCATTATTCGCAGGCACGAGGAAATTACGCACGCTGTCGTTAACTTTGCCTTTTTCAAACGTTGCCTTGCATTGGGCGACCCACTGCACATTCATTTCCGTTCCCACGTTCACTTTTTCGATACCGCTGCCCACCGCCAGGCGCATGTCCTCGTCACTGACCCCGGTACCACCGTGCAGAACCAGCGGCGTAGCCGTGGCAGCCGTAATCTCCGCCAGCCGTTGATGCTGAATATGGGCTTTGCCGGTGTAGAGCCCGTGAACCGTGCCGATGGAAATGGCCAGCATATCTACGCCGGTTTCATTCACAAAACGTTTGGCATCCTCTACCGTGGTGAACGCAATATCGCTCATTTCCACACATTTCCCGTCTTCAGAGCCGCCAATTGCGCCCAGCTCCGCTTCCACAGAGACATTTACGGGGCGGGCCATATCAATCACCCTGCGGGTATTGGCAATATTCTCATCAAGCGGTAAATGTGACCCGTCATACATGACCGAACTGAACCCGGCTTGAATTGCCGTCTGAATCGCGTCTAAATCGGAACAGTGATCCAGGTGCAAACAGGTCGGAATATTTTTACTCTTTGACAGCGATATAATTGCATCCACCAGTAATTCATGCCCCAAATATTTCGCTGTACCGGTTGAAATTTGAATCATCAATGGGCTGTTGGTATTTTCGGCGGCTTTAAAAAAAGCCGGTAACATTTCCAGGCAGTGTAAATTAAATGACCCTACCGCTTTAAATTGGCGTTCTTTGGCAATTTTCAGCAATTCGGTAAAGTTATAAAGTTTCATGCACGTTTTCCTCACGGGGTTTAGTGGATTTTCCGTTAACAAACCAGGCGATAGCGGTAACAAAAGCAATGAACACGGCAACGAACAGCCAGTTATTCTGGAAAGCATGTCCCAGCACCAGGCCGGTACTGATGACATCGGAATCGCTGAAGGTCACGCCGGTAAAGCCGTAGCTTTCCAGCATCGGCACCAGAATGGCGGGCAGGAAGGTGATAAACAGGCCGTGGACGAATCCGCCGATCATCGCCCCGCGTCGTCCGCCCAGCGCGTTACCGAACACGCCTGCCGTTCCGCCGGCAAAAAAGTTAGTCAGCAGACCGGGCAGAATCATCGCCAGACCAAACATCGGGAAAACCAGCATCCCCACCACAGAGCCCAGCGTTGTCGCGAGAAAGCCGACGATGACCGCGTTTGGCGCATAAGGGAACATAACGGGACAGTCGAGGGCGGGTTTCGCATCCGGCACCAGCCGCATGGCAATACCGCGGAAAGCCGGCACCAGTTCGTTCAGCAGCAGTCGCACGCCGCTGTAGAGCACAAACACGCCTGCCACAAACTGGATGGATTGCATAAAGGCATACATCAGGTAGTTGGTGCCGCTGCTGTACTGGGCGATAAAAGCCGGGCCTGCCGCCACGGCAGGAATCAGGTACATCGGCACCATCACCACCGCCATGGACAGATAGGTGTCCTGCAGAAACTTAAAGTTATCGGGCAGCTTTAAGTCTTCCGTCGAGCGTGAGCCTTTTCCGACCACCTTCGCCACTGCCGCAGTGAGCAGGTAACCAATGGTGCAGAAGTGACCGAGCGCGACATCGTCCGAGTCGGTGATACGACGCACCACCGGCTGCGCCAGCGCTGGCATCACGACTGCCATCACGCCGCCAAAAATACCGCCGGTTAAAATGAGCGGTAATCCGGTGAGGCCGGCTTTATAGCCGATAACCGCGCCAATGGTGGCCATCCACAGTAGCGCCTGGCCGGTCAGGAAGATGTATTTGAAGGGTGTCAGGCGGGCAATGATGATGTTGACGATGAAGATCACCAGCAGCGTCATGGCCACTTCCGATCCCAACTCGCGGTTTGCCAGTCCGGCAATCGCCGCCACGTCGGTGATGTAGCCCTGCATCCCAAAACCATGGGTGAAGATGCTGTTAAGGAAGGTCAGCGCGCCCACGATGATGTTGATGCCGGCCATCATGATTAAGAACCCCAACAGGGTTTTAAACGTGCCTTCTACCACCTTGCCGGCAGATTTTTTTTGCAGGACCAGTCCGATCAGCGCAATAAACGCGATCAGAATGGATGCCTGCCCCAGTAAGTCTTTAACCAGAAAATTAATTACACTATTCATGATTAGCAACCTTCACATTACGCTCTTTTAAGAAAGCCACGATTTTTTGCTCAATTTCAGCTTTATCGGTGAGTTTATTTAATATAATTACGCGTTTAATCTGTTCTGGTGTGGCGTCGGCATTTAAGACATCCGCAAAGGCTTTTTGCGTCAGGATCATGTCGGATTTAAATGCGTTAGCTTCTGAAATCGTGGTGTGATCGATGTCGGCGTCAATCTCCAGTTTTTTTAAAACGGCTTTCGCACTCATTTCGATAGCGAAACTTGACCCCAGACCACAACCACAGACACATAAAATTTTCAGCATGTTTTCTCCTCACAATATATGCAGTTGTTTAGCGAGTTTATAATGATGCCCTTCTGTATCGACCAGGCGTTTTTTCATGCTTATTAAGTCAATCGGAATAGGCTTATTACTGCCGTTAATAATCACGGCTTTATTGCGCATTCCGGATTGAATACAACGAACCACTTCACTTGCCATAATGGTGCCCTGATAAATTTCCTCACAGGTGGGATCGCCATTTCGCAGTCCATAGCCGACGATCGTTTTGCGAATGCGCACGCCGATCAACGGTTCAAGCTGCTTAATTAATGTGTCAATCGCCCCCTGAAAGCCCGGTGAATATTCCCGTGTGTAACCTTCTGAGCAGAGGATTACCACGCTGTTTTGTTCGCTGAGGCGCTGAGTGATGCGTTCTGCCAGCACGTTTGTGGGGATCTGGCATTCCGGGATCAGCGCAAAGTCGGCGTTGGATTTGAGCGCTGACTGGAGCGTCAATTCGCCACAGTAGCCGCCGAGCAGTTCCACCATAAATACCCGGCCCGTTAATGCCCGACCGGTGTTTCTGAGCTTTGCCACCTCTTTTAATACCTGCTCACAGGCGGTGGAAAAGCCCACGGTGTAATCACTGCCGTAGACATCGTTGTCAATCGTCATGCCGATGCCAAAACAGTTCACACCAAATTCACTGAGCGTATGCAGAAATTGCAGCGATCCATCGCCTCCAGCCAGAATTAATACGTCGATGCGTAATGCTTTTAACTGCCGGGCGATCGTTTCATATTCGCTACGAATTAATTTTCGCGCGGTTCGGCCTGACTGCATTACCGGAAGAGAAGTAATGGAAAAATCCACTAAATCGCGCTGAGAAATTTCCTGGCAGACATTATCCAGCAAGCCTGGAATGCCACCGTTAAATAATATCATCTCCGCCTGCGTCATCCTGGCTATCTGGAAAATGAAATTATTAATGCCGGTGACGTCGCCGCCGCTAATGACCATTCCGATTCTCATCCTGACATCCTTCTGGCTTAATGCGTCTGAAGCTATTGTTTCGGGATATCAGCCTGGTATTTGCAAGTGAGATCACAAAAACGAGAGGAATTTATGCAGGCAATATATTGACAGCCCCTTGAACCAGCTTATTTATGTGAAACAAATCACATTTACTGATTCAGGAAAGACGATTAGCTTCACGTTATAAAACAACAGGTTAAATATAGGGATCGGAATAACTTTTCTGTCAATACGGCATCACGCCGTTGCCAATAAAATCTCGATGTGAATTTGTGATTCTGACCTCATTTTTTTAGGTTCGGCAGGCGATCTGTTATTTCCGAAACAGACGATGGCGTGGTGAATCCGCAGGAACACCATGATGAGATGCATTTTTTTGCTCGCACTGTCGCAGGGCGAAAGGATGCCGAGGAATGAGTGGAAGGACGACGAATGGCGCTTAGCCTGGCCGGCGGCGGCGTAATCTGCTGCAAAAAAAAGCCCGACACCTGGGTGCCGGGCCGGAAAAGTAAACGGAATTTACTTGGCGTACGCTTCCGTAGAAATAGTCAGTGTCACGTCATCACTGACTGCTGGGACATATTTGTCCAGTTTGAAGTCAGAACGCTTAATGGTACCGGTGGCGTCAAAACCAATCGCCTGCTTCTTGACCATCGGATGCTCACCCTGCTTATTCAGCGTGGCATGCAGCGTCACAGGTTTGGTAATGCCTTTCAGAGTGAGGTTCCCTTCAACATCAAATTTGTTATCGCCTTTGGCAATAACTTTGGTGCTGCGGAAGGTTGCACTGGGATACTTCGCCACGTCGAAATACTCCGCGCCTTTGAATTCCTTGGTCAGGGCAGGAACATGGCTGTCGATTTTGCTAACCGGTAACGTGACGTCAACGCGCGACTGCTCAGGCTTGCTGCTGTCAAAAACCAGAGAACCTGTCGTGTCTGGAATGTCAGCAGTCGGATGGGAGAAGCCGAAGTGCTCCCAACTTACCACAACAGAGGTATGTTGCGGGTCGAGTTGATAATGCATGGCTTCAGCCTGAGAAACCGGAACATACAGTGCAGCAGCTGCGAGCAGTGGCAGCGTGAAACGTTTTACATTCTTCACTTTTACTTCCTTATTTTATGACATCACCTTGAGTCTGAGCCATATAAGCAGGAAGTAAAAGTGAACAGATTTGGCGTAAACAATCAAAATTATTCAGCAATATCAGTGTGTGATTATTCTAATTCTTACCTTTAGCATACAGGATCTGCCAGCGGTGCCGATCGGTCAGTAACTGTTGCTGTAACTGCTTCACCTCTCCCTCAGTGAGTGCGGCTATCTTCTCCGCCTCCAGGTTTGGCAACCCATTCGCCTGGCGTAACGCCACTTCACGTGCATCTTCTTTCACCTGCAAAAGCGGCGTTTTGAGCGGATCGATTGCCTGCTGGGCGATGTAGATCGCTATGTCACGCAGAAAGTCTTCGCAGTATTGGATCAGGGTCGATGCCGGACAATCCGGTGACTGAAGCGCAAAGAGAAGACCATCGCTATCCGTACTGCGATGGTAGCGGCAACTGACGACGTAGCCGATCGGCTGTTCTACCCGGTAGCGCTGATAAAAGCGCGGCTCACAGATCAGCGCCAGCGCGCGAAGTGCGGCTACCTGCTGCGGGTCGCCCAGGGGAATAAACAGCAGTACGGCACTGTCATCGCTGGGATGGGGAATACAGGTTTCACCGCCTACGCAGCGGTACTCAGGGCGCGTGGGGGAATTGACCGTCAGCACACTCAACTGCCGGGACACGAGCCGATGCTGTTCGGCATTGCCCCCTAGCAGGACGGCACGCCAGCATTGCGGATTGAGTGACGTCGCCAGCCGCTGCGGCAGCTGGCGCAGCAGTTCGCGTATCGCAATGCCCGGTATCACCGGCGTGGATACGCTGTGTGTCTGCATCAGGCATTGCACAAGCTGCCCCAGTGCCGCACTGAGCAGTGTCTTGTCTGACGGCAGGCGCAGGGTGAGTTGCCAGACGCCCTGCACCTCACGCCACTCTCCGCTGCCGGAAAAATGCCGCAGCACCGCAAACACGGGGCGTAACTCAGGCTCGCAGGCCGCGCCGGCTGCCCATGTTGTATAAAGTTCAGGACGCAGCACCAGCGTGCCCTGCGTCTCATCCGGTGTGATATGGGGTAACACGGCCTGACCGGTCGGCTCTGCACGCAGCGGCAAGAGATTCGGCTGCGGGTAAAATGTCCACCTGACGGGCGGGCAATTCATCACGGGCTTTTGCCAGGCTGTCAGTGACAGGTCATAACCCTGAACCCTGTGCGTTTCACCTTTAACCTCGGCGGCGCACATCAGCGTGGTCGCTGTGGCGGCGTGCATTTCGTTCAGTAAGGCGTCCAGGTCGGGACAGTCGCCCACGGCCGCAAAGCCCAGCGCGCGCGACTGAAGTTGCTGCAGGGGGGACTGTGCGGCCAGGCGCTGCTGCGCCAGCTGCCAGTAGTGCTGCCGCTGCACCGGCGTGGTATGGCGCAGCGCCTCAAGAAAGGACGCGATCAGGGGCGGAACAGCGGCCGGATCCTCCGTGACGAACGTGACCGCCACCCACATGTCCGCGTCCGACTGATAAAGCCATTTCACGTCAGGCTGGCTGGCCCGCGTGCGTGCATACAGCGTTTCCAGCAGCCCGCCTGGGGCATCATCAAGGAAAAACTCGCGCAGTAAAGTGACACTGTCACGAAGTTGCGCGGGTAAAATCCAGCTTTGCCAGAGTGCTGATGGCCCTTCCTGCTGTAACGCCAGCGCCCTGTTGGGCGAAAGCGTTACCGGGGCATCGGGCCGCCTGGCACTGTTGCGTGGCTGAAACGCAGCGGCAAACGCCTTCGCCAACGCGGTGAGCTGTTCCAGCGACTGTGGGCCCTGCAGCCACAGCGTCAGGTTGTCTGACTGAAAGAAGCGCTGATGAAAAGCCCGCAGCGCCGCCTGCAAATTAGTGACGTTGTCACCGAACGACATCCTGTTCCCGACATGAAAGCGTTTAAACTGCGCCGGAGACGTCACTGGCGTAAACATGGCGGCTTCCGCGCGGGCCGCAGCATGGCGCTGCAGCAGGCGGTACTCTGCATCAATCACCGCGATTTCCTGGCTGATGGCCTCGCGGGTCAGGCTCGGCGCACTCAGCATATCCTGCAGGCGCAACAGGCCTTCACTGAAGTTGTCGGGGGTGACCTCAAAAAACCAGGCGCTTTCGCGTGCCCGGGTGGTAGCATTCACCTGTCCGCCGTTCGCCTGAACCCAACTCATCAGCCGCCCATCATGCGGCCAGCGCTGACTGCCGGTAAAAAGCAGGTGCTCCAGCAAATGCGCGAGTCCAGGCCAGCGCTCTGGCTCGTCATGGCTGCCTGCCGCCACTTTGACCAGCGCCGCCGCCTGGGTGGCGTCCGGCTGGTGGCACAGCGTTACGTTCAGTCCATTGAGTTGCAGGCAGCGTGAATGCATTACAGAATCCGCGTTTTATAGATCAGCTGAGAATTGCTGCGATTGCGGAACTGAAGCTGACCAATTTTAATGTCGCTGCAGTCGGCTTCACGGCGGGCATCAAGGATTTTGCCATGGTGCGGCGATTTGCTGCAGACCGGATCGGCATTGTCTGCATCGCCGGTAAGCATAAAGGCCTGACAGCGACAGCCGCCAAAATCTTTCTCTTTTTCGTCACAGGAGCGACAGGGTTCCGGCATCCAGTCATAGCCGCGATAGCGGTTGAAGCCAAACGAGTGGTACCAGATATCCTCCAGGCTCTGTTCAAGCACAGAGGGAAAAGCCACCGGCAGCTGGCGTGCGCTGTGGCACGGAAGCGCGGTGCCATCGGGCGTGACGCTCAGGAAGATCGCGCCCCAACCGCCCATGCAGGGCTTGGGACGTTCTTCATAATAGTCAGGCGTCACGAACAGCAGATTGGTGAGGCTACCGCTGTCGCTCATGCGCGCACGGTACTGATTCACGATGCCTTCGGCCCGGGCGATCTGCTCACGGGTAGGCAGCAATCCCTCACGGTTTAACTGCGCCCAGCCGTAAAACTGACAGGTCGCCAGCTCCACATCATCGGCTTCAAGCTCGATGCACAGGTCGATAATCTTATCGATCTGATCGATATTGTGACGATGCAGCACGAAGTTCAGCACCATGGGATAGCCGTGGGCTTTGACCGCGCGCGCCATCTCCAGCTTCTGCTGAAACGCCTTCTTAGAGCCGGCCAGCGCCGCGTTAAGGGTTTCATCACTGGCCTGGAAACTGATCTGAATATGATCCAGTCCCGCGTCGCTGAAAGCCTCAAGCTTTTTCTCCGTCAGGCCAATCCCGGAGGTAATCAGATTGGTATAAAAACCTAAGTCACGTGCCGCTTTGATCAGGTCGGGCAGGTCTTTGCGCGTTAACGGCTCCCCGCCGGAAAAGCCGAGCTGAACGCTGCCCATGGCGCGTGCCTGGCGAAAGACGTCGATCCACTGTTCAGTGCTCAGCTCTTTTTCCTGCTGGGCAAAATCCAGTGGATTTGAGCAGTACGGGCACTGGAGCGGACAGCGGTACGTCAGCTCGGCCAGCAGCCACAGGGGCGGATTGACGCCGGGTTTATGCTGGTTCACGGAACTGTATCCACTTCTGTTCATAGGCTGACTGCAGGAATTCTTTGACATCCTCGCCCACACCGCCTGCCTCGGGGAAACGCGCATCCAGAATGGCAATGATCGCGGCGATATCCTGCTTGCCGTCAACCAGCTCCAGAATGGCGGCGGCGGTTTCATTGAGTTTCGCCATGCCTTCCGGGTAAAGCACGACGTGGCTGTCCTGTGCCGCTTCCCATTGCATACGGTAGCCCCGGCGAAAGGCGGCAATTGTGTGTTCGTTCATCGTTATACCAGTCGGGTTGTGTGCCAGGCCGCTTTATCCGTCACGCTATGATAAGGCGGGCGTTGAAGTTCGTAAGCCATAGTCATGGCATCCAGCATGGTCCACAGAATGTCCAGCTTGAACTGCAGGATCTCCAGCATGCGGTTCTGTTTTTCGGCGGTGTCGCAAAACGCCAGCGCCAGCGCCAGGCCGTGCTCCACGTCGCGGTTGGCCTGACTCAGGCGGCTACGGAAATAGAAGTAACCTTCTTCTTTGATCCACGGATAGTGCTGCGGCCAGCTGTCGAGCCGCGACTGATGTATCTGAGGCGCAAACAGCTCGGTCAGCGAGCTACAGGCCGCTTCCTGCCAGTTCGCGCGACGGGCAAAACTGACATAGGCATCAACCGCAAACCGGACACCCGGCAGAACATGCTGCTCCGAGACCAGTTCATCCCGGCTTAAGCCCACCGCTTCGCCCAGGCGTAACCAGGCCTCAATGCCGCCATCTTCGCCCTGGCTGCCATCATGATCCAGGATGCGTTGTACCCATTTACGTCGGGTTGCCGGATCGGGGCAGTTGGCCATGATCGCCGCGTCTTTCAGCGGAATGCTGGTCTGGTAGTAAAAGCGATTCGCCACCCATCCCTGAATCTGCTCAGGCGTGGCCTGACCGTTATGCATCGCAATATGGTACGGGTGATGAATATGGTAGTAGGCGCCTTTATCACGCAGCGCCTGTTCAAAGGCCTGCGGCGACAGGGTTTCCGTAATCAGCATCGTTTAGTCCTGAAGATGTATCGCCATCCCGTCGTGACTCACCTCAATGCCCTGTTGTGTCAGGTACTGCCGCTGAGGTGACTGTTCGTTGAGAACGGGATTCGTGTTGTTAATATGGATTAAAATCTTTCGTTTTGCTGGCAGACGGGCGAGCAGTGCCATCAGCCCCTGCTCTTCGGCAAGCGCCAAGTGGCCCATGGCCTTGCCGGTATTTTTACCCACGCCCGCGGTCAGTAATTCATCATCCTGCCATACCGTACCATCAATCAGCAGGCAGTCGGCCTGCTCAAGCCAGGGCAGGATCACCGCATCCGGCTCCCCAAGCCCCGGGGCATACAGGAGCGTCTGGCCGTTGGCGCGGTTTTCAATAAACAGCGCGACGTTGTGGCCCGGTAACGGACGGTCACGGTAAGGTGAATACGGCGGTGCATTGCTGAGGATCGGGATAGCGGTAAACTGGAGATCCGGACACACATCCACGTTAAACGGCGTTAACGGACGAATGGGCCGGTGTTGAAGTCCGCCATTCCAGTGTTTCAGCATGGTAAACACCGGGAAACCGGTCGTCAGATCGTCATGCACTTCGGGTGTACACCACACCTGATGCGGGCAGCCCTCACGCAGGCTGAGCAGCCCGGTGGTGTGGTCAATCTGACTGTCGGTAAGAATAATGCCGCCGATCGCGGTCCCGCGCAGAACGCCCTTTTTCACTAATTCAGGCGTGTGCAGTATTTGCTGGCTGATGTCAGGTGAGGCATTGCAGAGAACCCAGTCTTCACCGTTATCACTGATGATGATGGAGGACTGGGTGCGCGGGCTGGCCTGCAGAGTCCCGTTACGCACACCATCACAGTTGGGGCAGTTGCAATTCCACTGAGGGAATCCACCGCCTGCAGCCGATCCAAGGACTTTAATAAACATGAAAGGAACCAGGTGTTGAAACAAAATGCCCGCACAGACGGCGGGCAAGTGATTAGCGGTTGGAGATGTACAGCGTCACTTCCAGACCGAGGCGCAGGTCAACAAACGTTGGTTTTTTCCACATAACTTTCTTCCTTATAGATTGAGATAAACAGACAAATGAATGACTGCAAGACAGCATTGTGACAGGGGTTAAAATGCGAACCTTGTCACACTATTTTCACGCAGACGGCCAGGTGAAATCAATGAAAAGCCCGTAAGAAAACATGTTAGTGCAGTCCGGTGTGTTGCAAAACCCGCAGCCAGTTTCCCCACGTTAATTTTTCCAGCATGCGTTGATCATAGCCCGAGTCGCGAAAAACGGCGAGCAATCGCGGCAGACCGCGGACGTCACCTAACGCCTCAGGCGGCGAGATCCCGTCAAAGTCTGAACCGAATGCCACGTGATCTTCGCCCATTATGTTAATTAAGTGATCGCAATGTTTGACGATTTCTGTCAGATCGGTATCGCTGTCGCGTTTTCCATCAGCACGAAGGAACGCATTGCCAAAGTTTATGCCAACCAGCCCACCGCTGGCATGCATCGCCTTAAGCTGGTTATCGGTCAGGTTGCGCGGCTGAGCACATAAAACGTGAGCATTAGAGTGGCTGGCCACCAGCGGCGCAGCGGAAAGCCGGGCCGTATCCCAGAAGGCTTTTTCATTCATATGCGACACATCAATCATCATGTTTAAGGCAGCGGCCTGCCTGATAAGCGCTTCCCCTTCTGCCGTCAGGCCTGGCCCCGTATCCGGCGAACCTGGAAAACTGCCGTTAACCCCTTCGCCGAAGCGATTTTTCAGATTCCAGAATGGGCCGATAGAGCGAACACCTGCCTGGTAGAAGGCGTTTAGCGTTTCGCCCTCCGCATCCAGCGCGTCGGCCCCTTCAATATGCGCCACCAGCGCCAACACGCCCTCAGCACGGCAGGCTTCAATCTCTGCAGCGCTGTGGCATAGCCTGGCACGGCCCGCTGACTGCGCAGCGATCTGCTGCAGTATCGCCAGCTGCTGCCACATGATTGTCAGCGGATCATAGGGTTCTTGCGCGGCGCGAGCCGGGGCGACCTGAGCGAGATAGTCCTGCGGCGGCACAAAAACAGCAAACAGCCCACCGGCAAAACCGCCCTGCTGCATACGAGGAAAGTCGAGGTGACCTTTTGGCACGCCCGCATAGAAAGCCTCTGCGGGCGCATCGCGATGGTACAGCCACAGATTGAGTAACAGATCGTTGTGCCCGTCGAAAACCAGCATAGGGGAACCACCTTGAGAAACATCAGGTTATGCTACCGCTCTCTTTCCCCTTCAGCAAACGCCTGCGCACTCAGCGCCACAAGGCGTCAACAAAATTGTCACTTTTGCGCTTCAGGTTGTCAGTTTTCCGCGCGCGGCGGGCGTAACGCCACGCCACACTGGATTAACACCTACAAGGAGATGACTATGTTGATGCATCCGGCTGAGAAATATCGTCCGTTCCCGTCCGTTGATCTGGCCTCTCGCCAGTGGCCTTCACAGCAGATCACCCGCGCGCCGCGCTGGCTGTCTACCGACCTGCGGGATGGCAATCAGGCCCTGGCAGGGCCGATGAATCGTGCGCAGAAACTGCAGTTCTGGCAATTATTACTGGACTGCGGCGTTAAAGAGATTGAAGCCGCCTTTCCTTCTGCCTCGCAAACGGATTTTGACTTTGTGCGGGATCTTATCGAACAAAAGCGCATTCCTGATGACGTGACGTTGCAGGTGTTAACGCCAGCACGTCACGACCTGATTGACAGAACATTCTGCGCACTGGAGGGCGCACCGCGCGCCATTGTGCATTTGTATAATGCCACCGCCCCCTTATTTCGCGAACGCGTGTTTAATCAGAGTAAAACACAGATCGTGGCGCTGGCGACCACGAGCGCAAGACAGATTCGTGCTGCATGTGAGGCCGCGCCTGACACACAGTGGAGCTTTGAATATTCACCCGAAACCTTCTGTTTTACAGAGCCGGCCTTCGCGCTGGAGATATGTGAGGCGGTAGCAGAGGTCTGGCAACCCAGCCCGGAACGTCCCATGATCATCAACCTGCCCGCCACTGTTGAAGTGAATACGCCCAACGTCTATGCCGATCAGATAGAGTTTTTCTGCCGTCATTTTAGCCGACGCGACGCGGTATGTATCAGCGTTCATCCTCATAACGACAGAGGAACGGGCGTCGCCTGCGCGGAACTGGCCCTGCTGGCAGGCGCGGATCGGATTGAAGGCTGCCTGTTTGGCAATGGTGAACGTACAGGTAACGTTGATTTGGTGACGTTGGCGTTAAATCTTTATACCCAGGGCATTGCGCCGGGACTGGACTTTAGTGATATGGCCCGGGTTATTGAGGTGGTGACCGACTGCAATAAACTGCCGGTCCATCCCCGTCATCCCTATGCCGGTGAGCTGGTATTTACCGCTTTTTCCGGCTCGCATCAGGATGCGATTAAGAAGGGATTCGCTTACCGCCGCCAGCATAAGGAAACGCAGTGGCAGATCCCCTATTTGCCGCTCGATCCTGCCGATATCGGCTGCAGTTACGAAGCTGTGATTCGGGTAAACAGCCAGTCGGGTAAAAGCGGGGCCGCCTGGTTGCTGGAGCAAAATCATGGCCTGCAACTTCCCCGCCCTCTGCAGCAGGATTTCAGCCGTTGCGTTCAGCAGGAGAGCGATCTGCACGGTAAAGAAATGACGCAGCACGCTGTCTGGCAGCTTTTCTGCCGTCACTATCAGATTGAGCAGCCCGCTCTGCGCCTGATGGAAGCGCACAGTCAAAGCGAGTCGGGCGAGCAGACGCAACTGCGTGCCCACGTCCATCATCAGGGCCGCACTCTGCGTCTGACAGGCCGCGGTAATGGCCTGCTTTCCGCCGCTGTGACGGCACTCCGTCAGTCCCTCGACCTGGCGCTGACCATTGAAGATTATCATGAACATACGCTGGGAAAACGTAGCGACAGCCGCTCAGTTGCCTATGTCAGCTGCATCAACCTTCAGGGCGAACGCCACTGGGGCGTCAGCATCGACAATGATACGTCGCGCGCCGCACTGCAGGCGTTGCTTAACGCGGCAAGCCACTTTCTGCCGCAGGAAAATAGTCCGTTGGCGATACACCCAGCAGACGGCGAAACATGGCGCTAAAGGCACTCGGGCTTTCATAGCCCAGATCCAAAGCCACGCGCAATACGCTGTCGCCCTGCGCCAGACGCGTCAGGGCAACAGCCACGCGCGCCCGCCGGACCCAGTCACTGAACTGCAGGCCGGTTTCACGCACGAAATGGCGAGCCAGCGTCCGGCCAGACAGGTTGAGCCTGGCGCTGGCCGCCGCCAGAGACCAGTCGCCCGCCAGATCGGCCTGAATCTGCATGCACAGCGCCCGTAAACGTGGGCTCTGTGGCAGGGGCAACGCATAAGGCAGCGCATCCATGCCGCGAATTTCATCCAGAATCAATTCATAAATCCGTTCGCTACGGCTGGCTGGCGCATAGGACACGGGCAAATCGATGGCGTGGATGATCAGCTCGCGCAGCAGCGCTGAAATCTGCACGACCTGGCAGTTGGCGGGAAGATCGGCCCTGGCAAGGGGATCGATAAACAGCGTGCGTGCGGCGACTGCGCCGGTAATGTACAAGCGATGACGGGTTAAAGCGGGCAGCCAGACGCCACGACTTGGCGGTACGGTCCAGCTGCCCTGTTCTGTTTCCACGCGCACGACGCCGCTCAGCGTATGAATAAGCTGCGCGCAGCTGTGATGGTGCCAGGGTTCTGTCGCACCATGCGAATAGTCGTGCGCCAGCGGCACCAGCGGGCGCGTGCTGAAATCAAAACTGACCCTTGAACTCATTGCGACTTAAGATATTTATAGATCACGGCTAAGTCCTCTTCACCGTGCCCAGCTTCCACGGCCTGCTGCCAGACGCTGGCGATATTTTCCAGCGCGGGCAGTGAACTGTCTGAGGCGTCCAGTGCCAGCTTCGCGTCTTTAAGCGCCCATTGCAGATGCATCTGCGGGGTATAATCATCGCTGGCCATCATGCCCAGCTTCATTTTGGCATAAGGCGCCGCCAGCGGGCCACCGTCCAGCACCTGCCACAGATCGTCGGTTGAGAAACCAAACTGGTCGGCAAGCCGGGTACTTTCGGCCAGGCTCTGCATCAGACCAATCAGCCAGCTGTTGATGACCAGCTTCATGCGCGAGCTCTTGCCCGCCTCACCCAGCCACTGCGTGCCTTTACCTATCGCGTCGAAGACGGCCTCTGCGGCCTGAGCACGGGACCGATCGCCACTGGCCATCACCAGAATCTGGGCGTTCTCTGCGGGCGCCTTGGTGCCGGAAACCGGCGCGTCGATAAACACCACATCGGGACGAGCCTGAGCAAAGAAAGTCATCAGCGCATCCGTTTTTTCAACGCCGATCGTGCCCATCTGGCACAGCGTTGCGCCCTGTTTCAGCGCCGCTTTCGCCTCGTGCAGGACCTGCTCTGTGGTCTCGCCGTCGGACAACATGGCAATTACCACGTCCGCCTTCTGAACGGCTTCCGCTGCGGAATCGGTTAACGTCAGCCCCGCCGCAATCAAATCTTCCCCCCGCGCACGGGTGCGGTTCCAGCCGTACACCCTGAACCCCTTTTTCAGTAAATTAGCGGCAAAGGCATGCCCCATCGCCCCTAATCCCAGTACTGCAACATCAGGTTGTTTCATGCTGATTTCCTTCGTTCTGATTATGGGTATCCGTCTTCTGATTACCTGACGGCGCAGGCTCAAATGTAGCATCTGTTACCCGGCGAGTCCCGTCGGCACGCCGTGACCCGCGCGTAACGGGCCATGAAGACACCGTGGCCCGACAGGCCTCTTCGCGGGGGCGAGCCGGTCAGAGAATAACAAAGTTGGCGACGATGCGATCACATAAACCGGCCAATCATTTACGCTTTCCAAACCTCTGACAAAACCAGTAACATGTGTCGCGATTGTTCCAGTTGGTTCATTTAGTACCACCATTTTCGCGACCTGCCGATAGCCACCGTTGTTTTCGTCACTCTGGCAGGCGACATATACCCAGGGATCCACGCTTTCAGGCCAAATACCGATGAATATTAAGCGATCACGCCAGGCAAGCCTGCCGTTATTAGTGCTGCCTGCACTCTTTCCACTGCCGCTGTTTGCGGCAGATGGCGGTAATACCCTTGTTGTCAGCGCCGCGCCGCCAGAAAAAGGCCTTAATGAACTTGATACGCCTGCCGCCGTGAGCGTGGTAAACGGCGACGATATGCGTCAGGCCGCCCCGCGCGTTAACCTGTCAGAAAACCTGACCAGCGTACCGGGGTTGCAGATCCAAAACAGACAAAATTATGCACAGGACCTGCAGTTGTCCGTGCGCGGCTTTGGTTCCCGTTCGACTTACGGGGTCCGTGGCCTGCGCATTTATGTCGATGGCATTCCGGCCACCATGCCGGATGGTCAGGGACAAACGTCCAATATTGATATCGGTTCGGTCGATCGGGTGGAGGTGCTGCGTGGGCCGTTTTCTGCGCTGTATGGCAATGCCTCCGGCGGCCTCATTAACGTTACCACTCAGACCGGTCAGCAGCCCCCCACGGTTGAAGCAGGCAGTTGGTTTGGCAGCTACGGTAGCTGGCGCAACAGCGTGAAAGTCAGCGGCGCCACCGGCGACGGCACAAAAGCCGGCGATGTTAATTACACGCTTTCCGCCTCGCGCTTTACCACTCACGGTTATCGCGACCACAGCGCCGCGCAAAAAAATCTGGGTAACGCAAAGCTGGGCGTACGCATTGATGACGTCAGCACCCTGACCTTACTGTTTAATAGCGTACATATCGACGCGCAGGACCCGGGTGGGTTGACGCCTGACCAGTGGCGCGCGAATCCCCGTCAGGTTGTCAGTAATGTCTCACTTTACAACACCCGCAAAACCGTCGATCAAACCCAGGGCGGCCTGCACTATCAGCGTCGGATGAGCGAAAACGACGACCTGAGCGTGATGATATATGCCGGGATGCGTGAAACGACGCAGTTCCAGTCCATTCCTGCCAACTTTCAGCAAAGCCCATCGCATCCCGGCGGCGTGATCGCGTTGACCCGCCACTATCAGGGCATTGATACCCGCTGGACACACCGTGATGATCTGTTTTCGGTTCCGGTCACGCTGACTGCCGGGCTGGATTACGAAACCATGAGCGAACAGCGCAAAGGTTTTGAGAATTTCACTACGGCCAACGGCGTGACGCAGTTCGGTGAGCAGGGAAATATGCGGCGCAACGAACGTAACCTGATGTGGAATCTTGATCCCTATTTGCAGACCACCTGGCAGCTCAGTCAAAAATGGTCGCTGGATGCAGGCGTCCGTTTCAGTACGGTCAGTTTTGACTCCAACGACTTTTACATCACGCCAGGCAACGGCGATGACAGTGGCGATGCCCGTTATCACAAATGGCTGCCCGCCGCCGCGCTGAAGTATGCGTTTGACGACAGCTGGAATGCCTATTTATCTGCCGGCCGTGGATTTGAAACCCCGACGATTAATGAGCTGTCCTATCGTTCAGACGATCAGTCCGGCCTGAATCTGGGGCTGAAACCCGCGACCAGCGACACGGTTGAGTTAGGCAGCAAAAAACGTCTGGGCAATGGCCTGCTCAGCGCTGCCGTTTTCCAGACCGATACTCAGGATGAAATTGTTGTCGACAGCAGCAGCGGCGGACGCACCACTTACAAAAATGCCGGAGAAACCCGTCGGCGTGGCCTCGAACTGGCGTTCGATCAGCAGGTTAACTACGACTGGCGACTGAAAATGGCCTATACGCTGCTGGATGCGCGCTACCGCAGTAATGCCTGCGGCAACGCCAGCTGCGACGGCAACCGTATTCCGGGCATTGCGCGCAATGTGCTGTATACCGGGCTGGCTTATGCACCTGAAGAAGGCTTTTATGCCGGAGCGGAATGGCGTTATATGAGCAACATCGCAGCGGATGACAGCAATGCGGTCCGTGCGCCTTCCTATGCCATCACCTCGGTCAACAGCGGCTATAAGTGGCTTGTCGATGCCTGGACGCTGGATTTGTTTGGTCGGGTGGATAACCTGTTTGACCGCAACTACGTTGGCTCGGTGATCGTCAATGAAAGCAACGGTCGCTACTTTGAACCCGCTCCGGGGCGCAACTACAGCGTGGGCCTGACGGTCAGTTACGCTTTCCAGTAGTGAACATGGCCGCCGCGTGAGCACAACGCGGCGGCGCAGCGTGGCGACCTCTCAGGTTATTCTCGTCGCGCCTGGCACAATCCCCTGACGCATTACCCTCTTTCGCCGTCAACGTCGGCCTCCAGAATACCTATTTGCGAAAGCGCTCGAATTTTTGTTCAAAACTCGCTCAAACAAAGTCCACGCCCCTAAAATTCATGTAGTAACGACATCATAAGGAGCACGCACGTTGAGCAGCAAAATCTGTTTCAGTCGTGCCTTTAATCAGGATGTTACCAAGGCGAAAAAAAGGGCGGAGGAAGGTCCAGTGTACATCACCGATCACGATAAACCCGCTCATGTCCTGTTAACGGTTGAGGCATATCCGAGGTTAACGGGCGGTAAAAAAATCTGGCCATGACGCTGGCAATGCCTGAAACGGCAGATACTGATTTCGAACCTGAACGGCCTGTCATCACCGGCCGAGATGCCGGCTTCTGATGCGTTATCCGCTGGATAACCCGATCCTTTCTGAGTTGCGTAAGGCAGGCACGCCGCGTGTTGATCCCCATGTCCTGGCATGGGCTAATGCTATTGACCTTGACAGCACGTTCATTTCAGCCCTGACGCGGCTGGAACAGAGACAGGTATTTTGCGTCTTGAAGGGCGGGATGGGTAGCAGGCATAACGTTTGCACCACGAGTATCAGACGCAGGAGCTTGAGGCGGATCGCCAGAGAAGGTTGCCGATGGTCCGTTCGCAGGCCGGTGCGCCATGCTGCACCTGCCCGACTGACGTTCCGCAACCGATGCGCTCATTGCGGCAACGGCGCTACAGCACGATGTCATTCAGGTCACGCGTCACCTGAACGATTTCCAGGGACTGGGCGTGATGCTGCTCAATCCCAGGCCTGCCTGACAGGGTTTACAGCGCGTTCAGTTTGGCAATCACATCATTATAGCTGCCCGTTTCACCCAGGCGGGGAAAGACGCGCTTGATGCTGTTTTCGTGCGTATCACTATTGAGATCGGTCATCGCATCCACTGCAAGCGTGACGTTGTAACCTGATGCGTACGCCTCACGCGCCGTCGATTCCACGCCAATACTGGTTGCAATGCCGCAAATGACCACCTGGGTAATGCCACGCTTTTGCAGTTCATCATGCAGCGCGGTGTCATGAAACGCGCCCCAGGTTTTTTTGGTGATGGTCAGATCGTTATGCTGCGGTGTCATGGCGGGCACCAGGGTCGCCCAGTTTGCAGGCAGCTCGCCTTCGTGACGCGGCTGTTCATTGCGACCAGGCGCACCGCCTGCCACGTTGACGAGCACGACGGGCAGATCCTTTTCACGGAAGGCGCTGGCAAGCCGCGCGCAGCGTTCAATCACCGGCTGTGGCTCGTGCACAACTGGCAGCGCAACAATCCCCTCTTGCAGATCGATGACGATCAGAGCGGTTTTCGCATCAAGTGTGGTTATAGCCATAGTCATTCCTCACAAATCGGTAACAGATAAAGCGTCAGTATGGCGCAGACGGCGGGCGTTGATACCGCCTGCAAAGCGCGCCATACAAGGGAAACGAAGTATACAAATGCCGGTCGGGCCTGAACAGACGCGGCTGGTTTCAATTTGTAAGCTCAGGTTCGGCCCAGATAGTGGATCAGGCTGTGAAACCGCAGGCGGCGGTCAAGGGGATTACGATAGCTGTGGGCGACGTCGGCCCGGAACTGAAAGGCTTCGCCCTGTTTAAGCCGTCGCCAGGTCTCTTCCACGCCTAACAACAGTTCCCCTTCCAGTACCACCACCTGCTCAATCACCCCTTTCTCATGGGCAGTGGAGTCGCTTTGCGCACCCGCTGCCAGCTCAACCGCCAGTAAATCAAAACGCAACCGGGCGTCGTAAGGCAGCAGCGGCGTAACCGCCATCTGCGCATTCTGCTGCCGGTAACAGGTCACCTCGCCTGCGGAATGTGTCCCGGAATGAACAAAAAATGAGAACGGAACGTTGAAGCCGGTCGCTATTTTCCACAAGGTCGCGACCGTGGGGCTGGACTCGCCGCGTTCAATCTGGCCCAGCATCGCCTTACTGACGCCCGTTTTTTCTGCGGTTAAGCTCAGGCTCCAGCCATTGGCCTGGCGCAATTGTTTTAGCCCATCGCCAAGATATTGATGCAAATTTTCCATGTTATCTCCTGCTTTACCGCTTCAGTGTAACACTTGTGCGTTATAACGCCCTGTGCGAGGATGTGCGCTATAACGCACAAGAGGGTTACACCATGTCAGCACGCCACGCACCCTTTCCCGTTACCCTGCCCATGGCCGTTTCCGGCCTGGTGGCGGTATTAGTCGGCTACAGCAGTACCGGTGCGATTATTTATCAGGTTGCCCTGTCCGCGGGCGCCTCATCCGCGCAAATTGCCGGCTGGCTTTCCGTCATTGGCCTGGCGATGGGCATTGCTTCAGCGGGGCTCTCTCTGGCGTACCGGATGCCGATCTTAGCCGCCTGGTCCACGCCGGGCGCGGCATTACTCGCCACCAGCCTTCAGGGCGCATCGATACACGAAGCCGTCGGCGTGTTTGTTTTTGCCAATGCCCTGATTGTGTTGTGCGGGGTGACGGGCCTGTTTGCCCGACTAATGAACTATATCCCTGCCTCGCTGGCCGCCGCCATGCTGGCTGGAATTTTGCTGCGCTTTGGCCTGCAGATGTTTAGCGATTTAGCGGTAAATTTTACCCTGGCGGGCGCAATGTGCTGTGTTTGGTTACTGGCACGCCGGTGGTTGGCTCGCTACGCCATTCTGATCGCGCTGCTGGCAGGCCTGGCTGTCGCATACGGGCAAAACAGCCTTCATTTTCCCGCGCATGCGGCGAGTTTTAGCCTTCCCGGCCCTGTCTGGCCGACCTTTTCATGGCCTGTGCTTATCGGTGTGGGTCTTCCCTATTTTCTGGTGACCATGGCGTCACAAAATGCACCTGGCATCGCCACATTGCACGCCCATGGCTACCGCCCCCCGGTCTCCGCGTTGATGAGCTGGACAGGACTGCTGGCCCTGGTCTTGTCACCGTTTGGCGGGTTTTCGGTCTGTGTGGCGGCGATTACGGCGGCCATTTGCATGGGAGAAGATGTGGATGTCGATCCCCGTCGCCGCTGGATAGCTGCCGCGCTGGCCGGTTTTTTTTATCTGCTGGCTGGCTTTTCCGGCGCGTTAATTGCCGTGTTGTTCAGCGCACTGCCTGCGGTAATGGTGCAGGTGCTGGCGGGGCTGGCACTGCTTGCCGCGCTCGGCGGCAGTCTGCAACGGGCGCTTGAGCAGCCCGAGGAGCGGGACAGCGCCCTGATAGCCTTTTTGATCACCGCATCCGGGGTAACACTCTGCGGCATCGGCGCGGCGTTCTGGGGCCTGGTCGGCGGTGTGGTTGCACATCTGTTATTAAAGCGTAAAACAGCGTAACATCATCTGAGCATTGGTTATTTTCCCGCCAGCGGGTCAAAAAACCACGCATTTATCCCCTTTTTCAGCGGTTTGATTTGCCATTGTCCCACGTAAAATCACCGTAATCGACGATAACACGCGATCTTCTGCCTCAGACAACGACCGATAAGGGCTTAACAGGTGGCAAAAACTTTTCTGCGCAGCGGCAATCTGGATGCGGTTCTGGCTTTGGGCGAGAACGGCCAGCCTGTATATGCGTCCGCCCTGCAAATCCGTGAAACCCTGCGTTTGCGCCGTCAGAGCGCGCTGGCAAATTGCCTGGCGATTCCACAAACGAACGAACGTGGCGACCGGCTTGACTGGTACTCGCCCTTCCCGGGCAAGGTTAAGTCCTGGATGGGCGCCAGCGATTATGAACGCCGCCAGGCTTTACAACATCTCACAGCCTGTCAGCAGGATCTGCAAGCCATCAGCGCCAGCGCAAGCGGTGCGGCCAATCCGGCAATGCGCCTGTTCGGCGCGCTGTTAGGCAAAAGCTTGCAGTTTCCCAATCAGCAATATGTTTATCTGGTCAACGGCAAACCCGTCATTACCTTTTGGGGATTTGTTGACGCGCAGGAGCGGAATCGCGACGATGCGCTGGCCTGCCTGCGAGACAGTCTTGAAGAGTCGCTGCCAACCGTGCTGGTTGAACCGCCGCCCGAACCGGTGACGATCCCTGCCGCCTCCGAACCCGAACCTGTTATCGCACCGGAGCCGGAGATCGTGACGCCGCCGGTCCAGGAAAGCGCGGTTCAGGCCCCAGAACCTACGCCCACGGCGACAGCGCGTCGTCGGCCTTTCCGCCTGTGGTATTTACTTCCAACCCTGGCGGTTGCCGCCGCGGCAGCGACCGCTGTGATCTTGCATCTGCCTCAGTCAGAACCGGTGACGGTCACGCAACCGGTCGCGCAAAACACCCCGGTTACCGCCACTAAGCCACCGGCGGTCGTCGCGTCTGCTGAAAAACTGTCTGCCACGCTGCCGCAGAAACCGGCGGCGGTGGTCGCAAATGCATCAACTGCGGCTGCACCGACTTCCGCTGCGCCCGCGCCCTCATCAACCCTTTCAAATGTGGTGGTGCCTGCTGTGCCCGCCAAACCCGACGATCTGGTGGTGACGCCGGATGCCGTGCGCGATGGACAGGTACAGGTCATTGATGGCCGCTGGCGTGTGGATATTGAACAGATCAAAACCCCGACCGGTAAACCGCCGGTGATGCGTTTCCAGTTCAATAAAGGGAAAGGCATCGTGCAGATCAGCCAGGGCAATACCACCTGTAAGGCCGACGTAACGGCCGCGATGACCAGCGCAGGAAACCTGGTGATTGAGAGCCGCTTTACTGCCCGGTGCGCGGACAAATCCCGTTACCGTATGCCATTGTTAGTGTGTCATTCCAGCATTGGCGCGGCCGTCTGTGAAGCGCAGTACAGTGCGGATCGTGTGTATCCCATTACGATTAAGCGTGAGAGTAAGTAACTATGTTGGCTCCCCTGATCGATGATAAGCAGAAAATTTCTCTGATTGAGAACAGCGGCGTGCAGTTCCTGGATTTTGGTCTGCAGCTTTCCGCGCCCCAGGCACGACGCCAGTTTGTGCGCCAGACGGCAAACGGCCCATTGCTGCGACTGAACGTGGACGGCAACAGCGGCAAATTTTTACTTTACCCACAGGACGGTGGCGCGCCTGAAGTGGTTCGTCCTGAAACCGACATCGCCCTGTCAGACTCGCTGACGCTGCTGGAAGCCTGCTGGTTGCCCCTGCCGATGCTGCGTTGCGCATCGGGCCGCCGCTTTATTGGCGGCCCTGAAAACTGGGCGCGCATGCGTCTGGTGGCCCTGGATAAACCCGACAGTACCGGCAATACGCACCGCGTCACGCTGGCTTTCGATACCCGCTGCGTCGCTGATGAAGACGGCGGCGAGCAACTCGGACTCACGCCTTCCGATGCGCAGAACGGCGTGACCTTTGCGCTGGCCTGGCATAACTACGAGCTGGGCGAATTCCTTGACCATACCTGGGTTGATGGCTGGTTGCGTGAGTCCTTCACCGACCGCGTAGCCGATCGCCGGGAGCAGGCAATCAGCCAGGCACTGCGCGAGTTTGAATATCAGGCGCATTACCTTAACCTGCTGGAATTACTGGGCGAGCAGCTTAACCTGACCGAGATCCACATTCAGGCCGCCACGCTGCAAACCCCGGCGGTCAACGTCGATATTATTCTCGACGTAGGGAATTCCCACACCTGCGGCATTCTGGTGGAAGACCATCCGGAAGAGAGCAACGGCCTGAAGCAGACCTATGAACTGCAAATGCGCGACCTGTCTCAGCCGCATCGGGTGTATAACGAACTGTTCGACAGCCGGCTGGAATTTGCCGAAGCGCGTTTTGGTAAAGCCAATTTTTCACTGGAAAGCGGCCGCGAGCAGGCTTTTATGTGGCCCTCGTTAACCCGCGTCGGGCGTGAAGCCAGTCGCCTGGCCCTGCAACGCGCCGGTCTGGAAGGCAGTACCGGCCTGTCCAGTCCACGCCGTTACCTGTGGGATGAGGCACGCTATCAGCCGGGCTGGCGCTTTAATCAGCAGAGCCCGCAGGGGGAACCTCAGGCCTGCGCCGCGCCGTTTACCTCGTTAATGAATGATGAAGGTCAGCCGCTGTACGCCCTGCCCGTGGATGAACGCTTACCGGTGTTCTCCGCCCACTACAGCCGCAGTTCGCTGATGACCTTTATGTTGTGTGAGTTGCTGGCTCAGGCGCTAATGCAAATGAACAGTGCGGCACAGCGCCAACGTATGCCGCAAAGCCATGCCCCGCGTCAGCTGCGCCACGTTATTTTGACCCTGCCGTCCGCCATGCCAAAACCTGAACGGGAGATCTTCCGCCGCCGCATGCAGGAAGCCATCGCGCTGGTGTGGAAAGCCGAGGGCTGGCACCCGGCCGATGAGGATTTTACCGAGCAGAGCCAGGCCCAGAGCAGCAAGCCCGTACCGGATGTGCAGATGGAGTGGGACGAAGCCACCTGTGGCCAGATGGTGTGGCTGTTTAATGAAACACAGGTGAACTTTGCCGGACGGGCAGAAGATTTCTTTAGCAGCATGGCACGTCCCGACCGCCCGCGTGAGGTGGATGAACTGCCGGGCAAGAGCCTGCGTATTGCCTCTATTGATATAGGCGGCGGCACCACCGATTTAGCGATTACCCAGTATCGTCTTGACGACGGCCAGGGTAATAACGTCAAGATCACCCCGCGCCTGCTGTTCCGTGAAGGCTTCAAAGTCGCCGGTGACGATATTCTGCTGGACGTGATCCAGCTGTGGATTTTACCCGCTCTGCAACAGAGCCTGCAAAAAGCCGGGCTGACCCTGGCGGAGCCGCTGATCAACAAGCTGTTTGGTCACGACAGCCGCATGGACGGACAGGCCACGTTACGCCAGCAGGCGACGCTGCAGCTGTTTATCCCGCTGGCTCAGGCGGTGCTGGAGCGCTACGAAAACTGGGATCCGCTGGAAAGCCACGCCGAGATCAATGCGCTGTTCGGTGAACTGGTCGATCAGCGCCCTGCCGATGCGGTGCTGGCGTTTGTTAACGGTGAAATTCAGCGTGAACTCGGCGGCAACAGCCGTTTTGATCTGCTTGAGGTGCCGCTGGTGGTCAGCATGGCTCAGTTGCACGGTGAGTTTATGCAACATCGCATGGCAATCATTCCGGCGCTGCGCTCTATGTGTGAAGTGGTGTCACTCTACCAGTGTGACGTCCTGTTGCTGACCGGACGTCCTTCGCGCTTCCCCGGCATTCAGGCGCTGGTACGTCATCTGCAGCCGCTACCGGGCAGCCGTATTTTATCGCTTGAGGGCTATCACACCAGCGACTGGTATCCGTTTAATAAACATGGTCGCATTGATAACCCCAAATCGACCGCCGCGGTCGGCGCAATGCTGTGCCTGCTGGCGCTGGATTTGCGCCTGAGCAGCTTTTGGTTCCGTGCAGGCGACTTTGAGCCTTATTCAACCATTCGTTATCTCGGTATGCTGGACGAAAATCAGGCGCTGACGGACGAAAACCTGTGCTACAGCGAAATCGACCTCGACGATCAGCAGTTTTCGCTGGATCGCAAAACCAGCTTTCGTATTCGCGGCAACGTGTGCCTGGGATTCCGCCAGTTAGATAATGAGCGCTGGCCTGCCTCGCCACTCTACAGCCTGACGCTCAATGATGCAGCGCTGGCGCGTAAGGTTGCGGGGGAAAGTGTCCTGCGCGTCAAGCTCGCCGTGAAGGCCGGTCCGGGTGCGCCCGGCCCTGAAAATCTGGTGTTAAGCGAGGCTAAACTGGATGATGGCACGCGTGTTCCGCTTGAACATCTGAGCCTCAAACTCAATACTCTCTCCGCCACGGGCAATGCCAATGCGCAATACTGGATTGACAGCGGGAGTGTGTGTAAACGATGAGATCGGTAAAACCCCGCCAGCCGCAGACGCTGGCAAAACGCCTGAGTTTATTGCAGGACGCCCTGAACGGCAGCCTGGCCTGGATTGAGAATACCCGCGAGCAGTCGCCCCGTCTGGCTCTGGAAGCCGAAACCCTGACCCTGCAGCTACGGCAGGCTCGTGTACAGGCCCAGGCCCTGGCGCAGCAGGTTGCGCGCCCGGTGACGCTGGCGCTGTTTGGCCAGTCCCAGGCGGGTAAAGCCTGGCTGTTGACGGAAATGGTGGCCGATGCACAGGGCCAGTTGATCACCGCGTTAAGTGATAAACCGGTGAATTATTTTCAGAATGTGAATCCCGGCAATCTCGACTTCGCCACCGCAACGCGTTTTACCCACCAGCGGGAACCCCTCTCTTCAGAGTGGCCCGTTGAGCTGACGCTGCTAAGCGAGGCCGACGTGCTGCGCCTGGCCATCTCCTGTGGTGGAGGTGTCACCCAGCCCGACACCGCAAAAATTGACAGCGTGTTGCAACGCCTGCAACGCCATCGCTTAACCACGCCACTGCCGGGCCTGGAGAGCGACGCGCTGGTCACGCTCTGGTCCTGGTGCCGTCGTCATCACCTGTATGACGCACAGCTTGATCGCCACTTCTGGCCACAGGCTGTTGAACTGGCACCCTGGCTGAGCGTTGACGACCGCGTGCAGCTGTTTTCACTGCTGTGGCCAGCCGAGCCCGCCCTGAATGAGCTGGTGCGGAGTTTACTGCATCTGCGCCATCAGCTTCGTAACAGCACACGGGTACTGGCTCCGCTTAGCCTGCTGACGGATAACGCCCTGTTGCCCGCGGAGCAGCTGATTGTTCCCGCCAGCGAGCAGGATCAGTCGCTGCCGATCGAGGTTTGCCCGTTAAACGGTAACCGTCTGGGTAAACCGCAGAACGTGGCGTTGGGATTACTTGCCCTGCTCACGCTTGAGGTCACTATTCCCCTTAGCTCCACCCCGCGCACCGCGCTCTATGATGACGCAGACATGCTGGAGCTGCCCGCACCGGGTACGCCCAGCGATCCGGCCCTGCGTGAAGAGCGCCAGCGCCTGCAGCAGCAGGATGCATTACGCGCACGCCTGCTGGAGCACAAACGTACACTGATACCGGGCATTTATGCCGCCCGCCAGAGTATCGATTTGCTGTTAATCTGCACCGCCGCCAGCCAGCGTCAGGATGTTGACGTCGCCAGTCAGGCGTTACGGGAATGGCAGCGTCACCAGCCGGTCAATGAGGCGGGCGAGAAACCCCGTCTGATTTGGGCTATTACCCCTTACGATGCGCGGCATCAGCAGATCAACGTCGACGAGGCAGTGCAGCGTCAGGTGGGGCAGCCGGGTCAGCAATGGGGTTCCATGCTGGCACTGGATCGCGCAGGCGTGGACCGGATGTCTGACTGGCTACAGGAAGAAATGCAGCCTGAAGCCCGTCGCGATATGCTGATCGCTCAACTGGCACAAATTCAGCACACCGTTGTCGAGCGTCGCCTTCAGCCCTGGACGGAAGCGGGTGCATCGCCCGACCAGGCGGCACGCAAGCAAAGCATCGCCGATACACTGCTGAAGTGTTTACAACACCGCACCGGTTTACATGGCGAACTGCTTGAGCGCTTACAGCCCTCCCGCGAGGCCCTGCGTCAGCTCTGGCTTAACCAGTCCACCTCATCCGTTCCGGCGGCGACGTCCAGCATTCAGGCCCCGGAAAATCAGTTTGGTATTGGCTTTGAATTTGATTTGTTCAGCGATAACGAAGTTGAACAGCCCGCCCCGAAGCAGACCAGCTTCGGTCAGGGCTCGGCACAGTTCCCGCGTCAGGTGTTTAGCCTGTGGCTTAACCACCTGCGTCAGCTGCCGGAAAATCAGAGCCTGCTGGCTTTACTGAATATTGATAAAGCCACGATGGAGTGGTTGATCGAAGAGTTGATCACGGCCAGCTTTCGTACCGGTATTCTGCAGTCCCTGCAGCAGGCGCTGCATGAACCCGATGCGCAGAGCATGACGCATGAATCACGTGCTGACCGTCAGGTCACGCGCGCGATGACGGTGCTGGGGGATTTTGTGGCCTGGCTGGGCTTCCTGCAGCGTCCGGAATCGGAACGTCCTGGCAGCCGGGTCAATCGCGGGCAGCCTGTTTTCTCGCGCCCGCCGGCACCCAGCGTTAATTTCAGCGCAGGACAGCGCCTGACGAAACTTTCCGCCGCGCCAGCAAACCATACGGCCTATTATATTTACGACTGGCTGGTGGGGCTAAACACCGTGATTATCGAAAACAATGGCTATACCGGTGGGGGCGACCTGCCGGTTGCAGCGCGAGAGTCACTTACAGCCCTGCTTAAGCCACTGCGCCACTAACCGTAAATCAGGCGCAGCTCGCCCGCCAGCGACTGCGCCGCCTCTTCCAGCAACGCCACCACGGGGGCCAGTTCCTCATTGCGCCGTTCTGCATGCAGCAGATGAATCGTGGCGGGCAACGCCATTCCTCCGGTCAGCCAGTCCCATAGCGCATCCAGATTATTGCCAAATCCGGCAGGACAATCGCTCTGCGCCGCAAACGCATGATAGAAAGCCTCGCGATCGATGAGCTGGCGCAGATCAAAGCTTAAGGTCAGCATGGTTACTGAACCGGCTTAAAGGTGCGATAGTGGTCGGTCGAGAGGAAAACCAGACCATCAGAGGAGTAGACCAGCCTGTCAGCCTCACGGTGACCACAGCGGTAGTTCACATCCGCCTCGAACCACTGGCGATCGGCGCGTTCAGGCAATTTTCGTTCCCGGTTGGAAAAGCGATCGCCGCCGATGGCCCGCCCCGGCAATACCTCACACAAGTCCCCTTTCGCTGGATTCCAGCCAAGGCGACGCGCCTGCTTTTTGGTAATGTAGTAATCGGGCAGTTGCTGATGCTGCAGCACCCAACGGGCGACCGTTCGCACATCCGTTAAGGCAGCGATATCCGAGGCCGACGTTTTGGCTGGTGCAGACGTCAGATAAGGTCTTAACCCCACCCAACAGAGAACAAGGATCAGAACCAGTCCAACCCACAGTTTTTTTGACATGATGGCATCCCTTTAAACAGGATGCAGATGATAACAGCTTTAGCGGGCGATAAAAAAGCGCGGGCCAGATTGCCTGGCCCTGGCGGTAAACTGCTTTTACTGCATGGCTGACTGCGAAGGCACAGTGTGACGGCGCCATGCACCCGGGGCAACACCGTACTGACGCTTAAAGCTGCGGTTAAAAGACTGTTGCGAGTCAAATCCCAGCGATATCGCTACATTCAGGATAGGCTCGTTGGTGCTGGTCAAACGGTCGGCCGATTTTTTCAGCTTCTTCATGCGAATGTATTCACCCAGTGGATAGCCGGTGTGCTCTTTAAACATCCGTTGCAGGTGCCATTTTGAATAGCCAGCGCGCTCAGAAACGGTATCGAGATCGAGACGTGCTTCGATATTGTTATCGATCCAGCTAATCAGGTCGTGAATAAAAGCGTTACTCATCATGTTTATTCTCCCGTCGCGGCGCGAACAGTATTAGTATCAGTTGCAGTTACACTTAAAGCGTGGCTGACAATGCCATTTAATGCAAGTTTAATTAATACATTAAATGCCGCACTTTTTATGGGGCTTATTTTTGGCTGCTGTCAGGCACCGATCGCGGCGTTGAAAACCGCACATAAAGTGTATCAGTAATTCTTGCAGTTCTTAGTCGCACAAGCCTACACTCCTCGCGATAAATTGCAACCATAGAAGTTGCAAATATTGGCCTTCGGGCCTTATTTCACTGTCATCGCGGGATCACAAAAATGATTACTCACTGGGTTCGTCAGGGATCTTCCCTGCTGGGAATGGGGCTGCTGGTTAGTCTGCTAAGCGGTTGTGACACGGGCCAGGCTAAAAATGCCCCGCCGCCGCCGCCCGACGTCAGCGTTGCGGATGTGTTGGTGAAGCCTGTCAGTCAATGGGACAGCTTCAACGGGCGCGTTGAAGCTGTAGAAAGCGTGCAGCTCCGGCCTCGCGTTTCGGGTTATATCGACAGCGTTAATTATCATGAAGGCGACGAGGTCAGGAAAGGTCAGGTCCTGTTTACCATCGACGATCGCAGCTACCGTGCCGCACTGGAACAGGCAAAAGCGACGCTGGCCCGCGCGCGCAGTCAGGCCAGCCTGACACGCAGCGAATCGGCACGCACCGAGAAGCTGGTGGGTACACAGGCGGTGTCACGCGAGATGTGGGAACAGCGACGTTCAACAGCCAGTCAGGCTCAGGCTGATGTCCTGGCCGCCGAATCCTCTGTCGACATGGCTCAACTCAATCTGGATTTCACCCGCGTCACCGCGCCGATCGACGGACGGGCCAGCCGGGCCATGATTACTGCCGGTAATCTTGTCACCGCTGGCGACAGCGCCAGCGTACTGACCACATTGGTTTCGCAGGACAAGATGTTTGTCTATTTCGACGTCGATGAGACCACCTTCCTGCACTATCAGGCTATGGCACGTCAGGGACAACAGCGGCATGCCCTGCCCGTTGAAATCGGCCTGGCCGGCGAACAAGGTTATCCACATCGCGGCAACGTCGATTTTCTTGATAACCAACTTAATGCCAGCACCGGTACGATCCGCATGCGCGCCCTTCTGGACAACCGCCAGCGCACCTATACGCCCGGCCTGTTTGCCCGCGTTCGCCTTCCCGGTAGCGCGCAGTTTAATGCCGTGTTAATCGACGACAAAGCCGTGCTGACCGATCAGGACCGCAAGTATGTCTATGTGGTCGATGCACAGGGTAAAGCCCAACGTCGTGATGTTCATCCCGGCGCGATGGCGGACGGATTACGCATCGTTACCACCGGTTTACAGGCGGGCGATCGGGTTATCGTTGCCGGCCTGCAAAAAGTGTTTATGCCTGGTATGCCGGTAACGGCAAAAACCGTCGATATGGCCGCGACTGCCGCGCGATAACCTGAGGTTGTTATGGATTTTTCCCGCTTTTTTATTGATCGGCCGATCTTTGCCGCCGTGCTGTCCGTCTTGATTTTTATGACCGGGCTGATCGCCATCCCGCTGCTGCCCATCAGTGAGTATCCGGACGTGGTGCCGCCCAGCGTGCAGGTGCGTGCCGAATATCCCGGCGCTAACCCGAAAGCCATCGCCGACTCCGTGGCAACGCCGCTGGAAGAGGCGATTAACGGCGTTGAAAACATGATGTACATGAAGTCCGTGGCCGGTTCTGACGGTGTGCTGGTGACCACCGTGACCTTCCGCCCGGGTACCGATCCGGATCAGGCGCAGGTTCAGGTGCAAAACCGCGTAGCCCAGGCCGAGGCGCGGTTGCCGGAGGACGTGCGACGTCTCGGGATCACGACGCAAAAAATGTCGCCGACCCTGACCTTAGTAGTGCATCTGTTTTCCCCTAATAACACCTACGATTCGCTCTATCTGCGTAACTACGCCACGTTGAAAGTCAAAGATGATCTGGCCCGTCTGCCGGGCGTGGGGCAAATCCAGATTTTTGGCGCGGGTGAATACGCGATGCGCGTCTGGCTCGATCCCAACAAAGTGGCGGCGCGCGGCTTAACCGCCTCGGACGTTGTGAAAGCGATGCAGGAGCAGAACGTACAGGTTTCTGCGGGGCAACTTGGGGCGGAACCGTTAAAAAAACAGAGCGATTTTCTGCTGTCCATTAATATGCAGGGACGGCTGGAAAACGAGCAGCAGTTTGGCGATATCATTCTGAAAACGTCAGAGGACGGCTCACTGGTCCGGCTGCGTGACGTGGCGCGCATTGAAATGGGTTCAGGCAGCTATGCCCTGCGTTCGCAACTCAATAACAAAGACGCCGTCGGTATTGGTATTTTCCAGGCACCAGGCGCCAATGCTATCGATCTGTCAAACGCGGTGCGTGCCAAAATGGATGAACTGGCCACCCGTTTCCCCAACGATGTGAAGTGGGCTGCGCCTTACGATCCCACCGTGTTTGTTCGCGACTCCATTAAGGCTGTGGTGCAAACCCTGCTGGAAGCGGTGTTTTTAGTGGTGCTGGTGGTGATTCTGTTCCTGCAAACCTGGCGCGCTTCCATTATTCCCCTGCTGGCGGTTCCGGTATCCGTGGTCGGCACCTTTAGCGTGCTGTATCTGCTTGGGTTCTCGCTCAACACGCTAAGCCTGTTCGGACTGGTGCTGGCCATCGGTATCGTGGTGGACGATGCCATCGTGGTGGTGGAAAACGTTGAACGCAATATTGAGATGGGACTGTCACCCAAAGCCGCTGCCCATCAGGCGATGCGTGAGGTATCCGGCCCGATAATTGCCATCGCCCTCGTGCTGTGCGCGGTATTCGTGCCCATGGCGTTTCTGTCGGGCGTGACCGGCCAGTTTTACAAACAGTTCGCCACCACGATTGCGATTTCAACCGTGATCTCCGCCATCAACTCACTGACCCTGTCTCCCGCACTGGCCGCGATGTTACTGAAGGATCATCAGGCCCCCAAAGATATGCCGACGCGCCTGATCGACAGGCTGTTTGGCTGGATTTTCCGGCCGTTTAACCGCTTCTTTCAGCGTAGTGCGCACGGCTATGAATCGATGGTGGGGAAAACCCTGCGTCGCCGCGGCGCGGTGTTTGGTGTTTACCTGGTGTTACTGGCTGGCGCGGGCTGGATGTTTCATGCGGTGCCAGGTGGGTTTATTCCCACTCAGGACAAGCTTTACCTGATCGGCGGCGTCAAAATGCCGGAAGGCTCGTCGCTGGCGCGCACCGATGAAGTGATTCGTCAGATGAGCGAAATCGGCCTGCAAACGGAAGGCGTGGCCTATGCGGTGGCCTTCCCCGGCCTGAACGCGTTGCAGTTTACTAATACGCCGAACAGCGGCACGGTCTTTTTTGGCCTGAAGCCGTTCAGCGAACGTAAACAAACGGCGGCGCAGATAAACGCGGAGATCAATGCGAAAATTTCCCGCATTCAACAGGGATTTGGCTTTTCAATTATGCCACCGCCTATCCTGGGGCTAGGCCAGGGTTCGGGCTATTCCCTTTACGTTCAGGATCGGGCCGGACTGGGCTATGGCGCACTGCAGACCGCGATTAACACCCTCTCGGGCGCGGTTATGCAGACGCCGGGCATGCATTTCCCGATCTCCTCTTATCAGGCCAACGTGCCACAGCTGGAGGTGCAGGTTGACCGCGATAAGGCGAAAGCACAGGGCGTAGCGTTAACCGATCTGTTCAGTACGCTACAAACTTATCTGGGTTCATCCTACGTTAATGACTTTAACCGTTTTGGACGCACCTGGCGCGTCATGGCGCAGGCCGACGGGGAATTCCGCGACAGCGTTGAGGACATCGCGAACCTGCGTACCCGTAACGACCGCGGTGAGATGGTGCCGATTGGCAGCATGGTGCACATCACCACGGCCTACGGCCCCGATCCGGTGATTCGTTATAACGGCTATCCGGCGGCTGACTTGATCGGCGATGCCGATCCACGCGTGCTCTCATCGGCGCAGGCGATGCGTCAACTTGAAACGATGTCGGGTCAGCTGCTGCCGAACGGCATGAATATCGAATGGACCGATCTCAGCTATCAGCAGGCGACGCAGGGTAATACGGCCCTGATTGTTTTCCCTGTCGCTGTCCTGTTGGCGTTTTTAGTGCTGGCTGCACTGTATGAGAGCTGGACGCTGCCGCTTGCGGTGATCCTGATTGTGCCGGTGACCATGCTGTCTGCCCTTGTGGGCGTCTGGTTAACCGGTGGGGATAACAACGTATTCGTGCAGGTTGGACTGGTCGTGCTGATGGGGCTGGCCTGTAAGAACGCCATTCTGATTGTGGAGTTCGCCCGCGAACTGGAGATTCAGGGCAAAGGCATTACAGAAGCGGCGCTGGAAGCCTGCCGTCTGCGCCTGCGTCCTATCGTAATGACCTCTATCGCCTTTATTGCCGGCACGATCCCCCTGATTCTGGGTGAAGGTGCGGGTGCTGAAGTGCGTGGCGTTACCGGCGTTACCGTGTTCTCCGGTATGTTAGGCGTTACGCTGTTTGGCTTGTTCCTGACGCCGGTGTTCTACGTGACGCTGCGCAAGCTGGTGACGCGTAAAGCCGCTCAGCAGCGCTTACAGAACGCGCCATAATGGAGTCGACAGCGGGCGATGAAAAACCGCCTGCTGTCATCCCTCCGGCTTCATGCTTTCCCACCTGCTTAGCGCACCGCTTTTGCTTTTAAAAATAAAACCCCGTTAATGGACGAGGCAGAATTTCGCCGTCGCATGCATGACATAGTTATGGCTGATAATGTGACGGACGCGCTATCCCGCATGATTGATAGTCTGTCGCCCGCTCTTGTGACCTCCAAAAGCAAAAAGCAAAAGGAAATGTTCAGAATGCCGTTTCGTTTTCAGCGCAATATGATGATTCTGTGCCTGCTTGTGATTTCACTTCCTTCAATTAGCTTGCCCCTTTCGCAATACCAGCAATTTGATGGACTGATAAGAGCGCCCCTTACTCTTGAGGTGACGCTGAGCAATGGCCAGTTCGCTGAGCTTGATGCCTTTGTAACCCGACCCAGCGGAACCGGTGCCGCACCGCTGGTCTTGATAACTAACGGGACTGAAGGCTCCCGGGCCTTTGATCGCGGCATCATGAATCCAAACCGTATGTCAGGCACGGCTCTGGCGTTTGCACGCCACGGCTATGCTGCAGTGGTGGTGTTACGCGAAGGCTATGGCCACTCAAGCGGAAACGCAGAATATGCGGGCGGTTCATGTGAGCAGCCGCGCCATCAGCTGGCCGGGCAGCGAGATCGGATGGATCTGCTGGCCGCGCTGGCTGTACTGCAAAGACAGCCCTGGGCATCGCGGGAAAACGCGATTCTGGCTGGCATGTCTTCCGGCGGCTTTGCCGTTCTGGCAACCAGCGCGGCGAATCCGCCTGGCGTTAGCGCAGTCATTAATTTTGACGGCGGCCGGGGCGCGAATAAAGATAAATCGCTTTGTGATGGACCGGGTCTGCTTACCGCATTCGAACGCTACGGTGCAACGGCACGTCTCCCCTCGCTCTGGCTCTACTCTGCCAACGATCAGGATTTCTCGCCTGACATGGGAAGAACGTTTTATGACGCCTATCGACGTCAGGGCGGCAGCGCTGAATTTCGTGAAATGCCCCCCTTTGGTAAGAATGGGCATGTTTTCATGGATAGTGCGCCTGAAGCATTTTGGTGGCAGACGGTTTCCACGTTTCTACAGGCTCATCATCTGCCTTACCAAGAGGTTGTCTCTCTTCCCGACACCACCTTGCCCGTGCCTGCGGCGTTAAATAAAGCCGGGGCGGAGGCGTTTAAACATTACACCTCGTCCCGTCTGTATGAAAAAGCCTTCGCGATCGGTCCGGAAGGCGCATGGGGAAGCGCCTATTGGGCCAGAACCGGCGACGATGCGGCCAGCATCGCCCTTGAATATTGCAATACCTTTAACCGTGGTGATAAAGGCAGTTGCAGGCTGTATGCCATCGGTGATGCGGTTGTTTTACGCTAAGCCTGCACGCTAAAAAAAATGATGGGCCGGGCAGAAAGGACAGTGCCCTGTAACAGGGGGGATAATCATGGTGACGGGCAAAATGTGACGCGCGGCAAAGCGCTGTTTCCTTGAGGGACAATCAACACATAAAAAAAGCCGCATCAGCGGCTTTTTTTGCACTCGCTTTCAGGCTCTGCCACATCAGGTTCCGGTACGGCGGTACAGTTGCTGGTATCGTGGGTTTTCAGCTCATTTAAGGCATCGGCCACCGTGCGTTTGGCCAGGACCGCGAGTGAGGCCTGCTCGGCTTCTTCTGCGATAGATTTAAAATACCAGCACAGGTTGGCGCTGACCAGGCAACGCGGCGCGACGTCCGGGCGCGCAGCCCAGAGTTTTTTATCATCAGTGACGGAAACATAAATATCACGCAGGGTGATGTCTGCCGCCGGTCGGCCAAGATGAATGGAGCCGGTGCGTCCCAGCGTAGACACAATAATGCCGTCACGCGTTAATGGCACCATCAACTTGCGGATAAAACTCGGGTTTGCTTCAAGCCCGTAAGCGAGAATCGCGCTGGTAGAGCGTTTTCCCATTTGCTCCGCCATCGCCACGCTCAGAACCATTTGCAAAGCTGTCGGGAAGCGATAATCAAGCATCTTTGTATCCTGAATTGCGGTGCGTTTTTGTTGTTGTATTGCCGCATGAGTGAACAATGAATCAGCTGTAAATATAACAAAGGCGGTGGGTTTTTAGAAGCAAGAGGCCCGCGACAAGGCACATATTCACCACACTGAAGCCGTCAACAGCACAAGGTGCTTACCGCCATTCTGCTTGCCGATTCGCTTAAGGCGCTGCGTTGACCGGTGCGGGAAGCCGTTTTTTTAACGCCACCACCATCAGCAGGTTCAGCACGGCGAGCGTGCAAAGCAGCCATAAGGTGGCGTCTGCGCCCAGGGTGGCAAACACATAGCCAAACACCAGCGGCGTTATTGCCTGGCCCATTAGCGCCGGACGCGCCATTCTGCCTGCGAGCACGGCATAGGCTTCCGGTTTGACCATCACCAATGGCAACGTGCCCCGCACAATCGCACGCAGGCCGTTGCCTGCACCGTAAAGGATCATGCTGAACAACGCCGTTTGAGGAAACAGCGCCAGCAGCACCAGGCCCAACGCGACGAATCCAACAGAAAAAAACGTGGTCCAGATGGGATGACTCCCTTTGAAAACCATATCGATAATCCGCGAAGCCACCTGGCACGGCCCCAGTATGGCGCTGATCGCCAGCGCCGAGGCCAGGCTGTAACCGCTCGCTTCCAGCAGGGTAATAAGCTGCACGGAGATGGCCGTCATGATGACCGATGCCAGGGTGAAAATGGCACACAGCAGGCGAAACAGTACCACAGGCAAATCGGCCTCAGCGGCAGGCGGGCTTTGACGTTTAACCGCTACGGGCGGACTGCTCTGCGGCAGTGCAAAGAGATAAACGGGCAGAACGCAAACCAGTAACAGTCCGGCGATGGCAAAACAGGCGCCGCGCCAGTCAAGCCAGTGGATCAGCAGTGCCGTTCCCGGCCAGACCAGGCTGGTGCAGAAACCGGAAATAAGCGTTATGCCGGTTATCGCGCTGCGCGCATGTCCGCCATAGCGAGTGCCCAGGGTGGCAAAGAGCGCATCGTACAGCCCCATCGCCATGCCCACGCCAATGATGACCCAGGCCAATAAAAACACAGGTAAATGATGGCTGAACCCCATGAGGATCAACCCTGCCGCCATCACAAAGCCATTTAACGCCAGCATCAAACGCCCGCCGGTCCGGGCAATCATGTGCCCACAGCGCGGAGCCAGTAGCCCGGAAACCAGAATGCCTAACGAGAGCCCACCATAAACCCACTGTTGCGACCAACCGGTCTCCGCCACGATGGGCGCGGCCATCACCGCCATCAGATAAAAGGATCCGCCCCAGGAGAGGATCTGAACCAGCCCCATAAGGACAATGCTGAATGAACCGGGCTTTTTGATTACGTCCATGTCGGGAATCCGTTAGCGAGCGAAGCGTTTTTATAACATGTTAATGCAATAGAAAAAACGGGGGCCACTTTTTCCTGCCTGCGCCGAATGGCGGCACGGTTTTAATAACACGACTAATAGTATGTTGTAACTATATTCGCTATTGCAGCGCCTTGCGACTTCTGCCACATTGAGCATGTTGTAACTATGGAGAACAGAATGGCGCGCTACGATTTAGTGACTGACATGCAGCAATGCGTAAAAGATCTTGAGCAGGCGTTAGGTGCCTTGCGGCAGCAGATTGAGTCGCTACCGCTATTGATTGCCCGGGTCTTTCGTTTACCGCCCGTCGAAAAAGGTCATGAGCATGATCCTGTGACGCAACTTGCCGTTGAGCAGCTGCTTGGCATTCAGGCGCGAGACATGGCCATGAATCACTACTGCCGGCTGTTTATGCAACATCAGTCGGAAAAGCTCAGTACTAAAGCCGCCGTGCGCTTGCCAGGTGCGCTTTGTCTTGCGTGCAGCGAACAGGAAGAAACGGAGCTCACTGAGCGCATCGCGGGAATCAATCACCTTAAAGCCCGGCTGGAGCACCTGATTACGGTGGAGTCCGGCCTGCCCTCTGAAGCCCGCTTTGAGTTTGTCCATCAGCATTTACGAGGGCTAATCACCCTGAATGCCTACCGGACCATCACCGCGATCCCGGCACCGGAAAGTGTACGTTTTGGCTGGGCCAATAAGCAGGTGATTAAAAACGTGAAACGGGAAGAGATCGTTGCCCAACTGGAAAGAAGCCTGAAAGCGGGCCGCGCCCAGGCGCCCTGGACACGAGAACAGTGGGCAGAAAAGGTTCAACAGGAGCTGGCAGATGTCCGCGCCCTGCCCGCCTCAGCACGTCTCAAGATTAAACGCCCGGTGAAAGTGCAGCCTATTGCGCGCATCTGGCGCGCAGAAGAGAAAAAGCAAACCCAGCTGGCCTGCCCGTCACCGATTCTGGTGCTGTGCCGCGACCGCAGTCAGGTGCCGCAGTTGGGTGAGCTGCTGAATTATGATGCCGACAATATTACGCATCGTTATAAGCCAGCCGCCGAACCGCTGTCTTTGCTGATCCCCCGGCTGCACTTATGGGTTGATTGTCTGGTGTGATGTCAGGGCCGTGAAGGCCCTGACGTGCCTGACTCACTGCTTCATGCTGCCAACCATCTCTTCCGGGCGAACCCAGGCATCAAACTCGTCTTCAGTCAGATAACCCAGTTTCAGCGCCGAGGCTTTAAGCGTTAAGCCTTGCTTGTGAGCCTGCTTGGCAATTTCCGCCGCTTTGTCATAACCGATGTGGGTATTTAACGCGGTAACCAGCATGAGCGATTCGTTGAGTAACTGTTCAATTCGCTCACGCACCGGCTCGATACCGGTCGCGCAGTGGTGGTTAAAGCTGTCCATGCCGTCGGCCAGTAAACGAACCGATTGCAGGAAGTTATGAATAATCATCGGACGATAAACGTTCAGCTCGAAGTTGCCTGACGCACCGCCCATGTTAATCGCTACATCATTTCCCATCACCTGGCAGCACAACATTGTCAGGGCTTCACACTGGGTTGGATTCACTTTGCCCGGCATAATGGAGCTGCCCGGTTCATTTTCCGGAATAGCAATTTCACCGATACCACAACGTGGGCCCGATGACAGCCAGCGCACGTCGTTGGCAATCTTCATCAACGACGCCGCCAGCCCTTTAAGTGCGCCGTGCGCATGCACCAGCGCATCGCAGGTTGCCAGCGCTTCAAATTTGTTGGGCGCGGTCACGAAGGGTTGTCCGGTCAGGTCGGCCAGTGCTTTAGCCACGCGAACGGCATATTCAGGATGCGTATTCAACCCGGTTCCTACCGCCGTTCCACCCAGCGCCAGTTCTCCAAGGTGCGGAATGCTCTGTTCGATGTGCCTGAGGTTATGCTCAAGCATGGCAACCCAGCCCGAGATTTCCTGTCCCAGTGTTAACGGCGTGGCGTCCTGGAGATGGGTGCGGCCAATTTTAACGATGTCTTTAAACGCCTCAGATTTGGCGCTCAGCGTTTGTTTAAGCACGTTCAGCTGTGGGATCAGATGTTCACGCACCGCAATGACGGCCGCCACGTGCATGGCGGTGGGAAACACATCATTCGAACTCTGGCTCTTGTTGACATCGTCGTTAGGATGCACGAGGCGCGCCATACCGCGCTCTCCGCCGAGCAGCTCACTGGCCCGGTTAGCCAACACTTCATTCATGTTCATGTTGGTCTGGGTACCTGAACCGGTCTGCCAGATTGCCAGGGGGAATTCGTCACTGTGCTTGTCCGCTAACACCTCATCGGCGGCGTTCACGATCGCTTCCGCCCGCTCGGCCGGTAATAAGCCCAGATCCCGGTTAACGCTCGCGGCGGCGCGCTTGGTCATTGCCAGCGCATGAACCAGCGCGACAGGCATTTTTTCTGTCGAGATGCGGAAGTGCTCCAGTGAGCGCTGTGTCTGAGCGCCCCAAAGTTTCTCAGCCGGTACATCAATTGGCCCCATTGAATCTTTTTCAACGCGATTGGCTGCCATGATTTTCTCCTTAGCACAGTTTTAGATAAGACTTAGCGTCATCGGTTGTCGATTAGCCCCTGTCTGACGCGGTTAAACTTACACAATTTTTTAACATCCTCCGAGCTTAGCATCCTTCTTGCGCGGGATATGTATTTTCCATGGCGGTTTCTGGTTTAATAAGCGCAGTCTTTTTCCGCCAGTAAGGCAATTAAAAAAATGAAAAAAATGATTAACTCCCTGCAAAATTATGCATGGGGCAGTAAAACCGCTTTAACCTCGCTGTATGGCATAGCCAATCCAAAGCAGTTACCGATGGCTGAATTGTGGATGGGTGCGCACCCTAAAAGCCCATCGACTGTGGAAGAACATGGCAAGCCCCGTTCGTTACGTGATGTGATTGCGGCCAATCCGCAGCAGATGCTGGGCGATGCCGTGGCGAAGCGCTTTGGCGAGCTGCCTTTTTTGTTTAAAGTGCTTTGTGCCGATCAGCCGCTGTCCATTCAGGTGCATCCCTGCAAACGCGCTGCCGAAGAGGGTTTTGCGCGTGAGAATGCCGCGTCAGTCCCTCTCAATTCCGCAGAGCGCAATTATAAAGACGCTAACCACAAGCCCGAACTGGTCTATGCGCTGACGCCCTTCAAAGCCATCAACGGTTTTCGCGAACTGAACGAAATGGTTTCGCTGCTGGAGCCGGTTGCCGAGGCACACCCGCAGATCGCCCATTTCCTGCGCCAGCCCACTTTGGAAAATCTTGCCCAGCTGTTTTCCACCCTGCTTTCCCTTGAAGATGATGAAAAAACGCAGGCGTTGCGCGTACTGATGACCGCCGCACAGCAGCATCATGGCGAGCCATGGCAGACTATCAACGACATTGCGGAAGTGTATCCGCAAGACAGCGGCCTGTTTTCACCGCTGCTGCTTAACGTGATCACGCTGCAACCCGGCGAAGCCATGTTCCTGTTTGCCGAAACACCGCACGCCTACCTGCACGGCGTCGCGCTGGAAGTCATGGCCAACTCTGATAACGTGTTACGCGCGGGCCTGACGCCGAAATATATCGATATCCCAGAATTGATGGCCAACCTTGCATTTAAAGAAAAGCCGGCCAGTCAACTGCTCACGCAACCCGAGCAGCACGAAAACAGCCTGAATTTCCCCGTACCCGTGGAGGATTTTTCGTTCTCTATTCATGCGCTTACTGATAAGCCGCTTTCTGTCCATCAGGACAGCGCTGCGTTGCTGTTTTGCATTGATGGCGAGGCGACGCTCGTCTGTGGTCAGCAGCAGCTGGTGCTCAAACCTGGCGAATCCTGTTTCGTGGCAGCCAGCGATCCGTCTCTGACCATTGCAGGTCACGGCCGTGTTGCACGCGTATTTAATGAGTTAAGCTGAGACGGCTGACGTCACCGCGCTTAACTGCTATTATTTCAATCTATTAGCTAAAAATGCCTGTGGGCGCTTTTTCATCCGCCGTTTGGCGCGGTCTGTCAGGCGGGTGAAATCAAGGATAAGGACGATTCAGCAATGAAAAAGACTCAAGTTGCCGTTGGTGTGGTAGTTGCTCTGGGCGTAGTCTGGACAGGTGCGGCATGGTTTACCGGCAAAAAGCTGGAAAGCAATATGGATCAGATGATCCAGAACGCCAATGCCCAGTTAACGGCGATGGCCCCGAACAGTCGTCTTAAAGTGAGCTATCAGGATTATCAACGCGGCATTTTCAGCAGTAAAATGAATGTGGTTATCCAGGCGAGCTCGCAGACGGAAGACAACCCGCTGCTAAAACCCGGCCAGAGCATCATTCTGAATGAACAGATCGATCACGGTCCTTTCCCGTTTGCCCAGCTGAAAAAATTCAACCTCATTCCCAGCATGGCCTCTGTTCACACCACGCTGGCAAATACCGATGCGGTTAAAAAACTGTTTGAGCTGACCAACAACCAGTCGTTTATCAATGCTGAAACCCGCGTGGGATACAGTGGAAGCACCGATACCGCGGTGAATATTCTGCCCATCGATTATCAAAATGCACAAACGGCGCAGCGTGCGGCCACCAGCGGCGGCACGGTGAATATCAGCGCAGATAACAAAGGCGATAAAGTTTCGCTGGACAGCGACATCGACAGTATTGCGATCACCAGCAAAAACCAAGTCGATCAGCCGGTCATGTTTACGTTAAACGGACTGAAGCTTAAAGCCGATACGCACCTGACCAGCGAAGGCGTTCGCATTGGCGATCAGTCAATCAGCGTGGATAAACTGGCTGCCGCCGTAAACGGACAGGACGCGGTGATCCTGAATAAGATGGTCGGTGATTCTGCTTTTGATAATAAAGCGGGCAAAATCAGTGGCGACATCAACTATAAAATTGATGGCGTGGAAGTGCAGAAACAAAATCTGGGCCAGTTCGCATTAAAAATGAAGCTGTCTCAGTTCGATGCGCAAAGCGTAAAAACCTTCTCTGACAACTACAACGCACAGCTGACCACGCTGATGAATCAGCCGGGCGTGGAAGATGATCCGGTTCGTTTCCAGAACGGTGTTCGTGCCATTCTGCTGAATAATCTGCCTACCCTGTTAAAAGGTGCGCCTACCGTTAGCGTTGCACCGCTGAGCTGGAAGAACGATAAAGGCGAAAGCACCTTTAATCTGAACGTTAATTTTAACGATCCGTCGACGGTAACGGGCGAGCCGCAGACGCTGGCCGCATCGGTTGATCGCGTGCTGAAAACGCTGGATTTAAAACTCTCTGTGAATATGCCAATGGCAACCGAAACCATGCGCCATATTGGCCTGGCTGAGGGCTATCAGGCGGACGACGCGCAGAAGCTGGCGGATCAGCAGGTCAAAGGCCTGGCAGCGATGGGACAGATGTTCCGTCTGACACAAACCCAGGACAACAATATCGTTACCAGCCTGCAGTATGCTAACGGCCAGGTAAATATGAACGGCGACAAAATGACGCTGGAACAGTTTATGTCGCGTTACATGCTGGGCGTGCCAACCAACGAAGGCATGCCAGAGTAAGCGTTGTCTTCTGGAATCAGGCGGCCTTTGGCCGCCTTTTTTATGCCAATGCCTGGCGGGTGTGCCGCTGCTGGTAAATTCATTCAGTGCCCATCACGCAACTTTGCGCAATTTATCAGCACCTGACTCACTTGTTGCGCAAATTGCTGGCGTTGTTGCGCAAGATATTTTTATAATGCTCTGCACTTTACAGATACCCGGACGAGTGCACTCCATGATTGATTCAAAACTTCCGCTTACCGACATTCATCGCCACCTTGATGGCAACATCCGTGCACAAACCATTCTTGATTTAGGCCGCCAGTTTAACCTGTCCTTGCCTGCCACTACGCTTGAAGCCCTGCGCCCGCATGTGCAGGTAACGGAAACACAGCCGGATCTGGTGAGCTTTCTGCAAAAGCTGGACTGGGGCGTAAAAGTGCTGGGCGATCTTGACGCCTGCCAGCGCGTGGCGCGAGAGAACGTGGAAGATGCCGCCAGAGCAGGCATTCATTACACCGAGCTGCGTTTCTCGCCGGGCTACATGGCGATGACCCATAATCTGCCGATTGCAGGCGTGGTCGAGGCGGTCATTGATGGCATAAAAGCCGGATGCCAGCAGCATGATATCGACGTGCGTTTAACCGGCATCATGAGCCGCACGTTTGGCGAACAGGCCTGTCTGGATGAGCTCAACGGTTTACTGGCCTTCCGCGACCATATCACCGCCGTCGACTTAGCCGGTGACGAGCTGGGTGCGCCGGGGAGTCAATTCCTCAGCCACTTTGCCCGCGCGCGTGATGCCGGTTTTCGCATTACGGTTCATGCTGGTGAAGCAGCAGGCCCGGAAAGCATCTGGCAAGCCATTCGCGAATTAGGCGCTGAACGTATCGGTCACGGCGTGAAAGCAATTGAAGATCGCGCGCTGATGGATTACCTGGCGGAGCACGCGATCGGCATCGAATCCTGCCTGACCTCCAATATTCAAACCAGTACCGTGTCCTCGCTGGCCCAGCACCCACTGAAAGTCTTCCTGGAGCACGGCGTTCTGGCTACGATTAACACCGACGATCCTGCGGTACAAGGCATTGAGCTGGCCCATGAATACCTGCATGCCGCCCCGGCGGCAGGGTTAAGCCAGGCTCAGATGCGACAGGCCCAGGAAAATGGCCTGACGATTGCCTTCCTGAATGAGGCGGAAAAAGCGGCCATTCGGGCGAAGGTGCAGTAAACAACAAGGCCGCTGATTCAGCGGCCTTTTTTTCGCGTATTGACTATTTTAAAGACAACGTCTGGCGTTTTTCTGCCGACTGTAGCCCTCGCTCAATCAGCTCCATCACCTGAATTGCCTCTTCAGCAGTGACCGGGTTAGCGCCTCGTCCGTTAATGGCATCACGGATCCCCGCATAGTAGGCCGGATAGTTGCCAGGCTGTGTCAGGCAGGTTTTCTCGGTCATGCTATCACCCTCAACCTGCGTTAGCGTGCCATCGCGCATGTCGTAGCCCCACTCTTCGCTCGGCGGAAAATCACCGGCTTTGAGACGATCTTCCTGCGGGTCCAGACCGTATTTCACATAGCTGCCTCGCGTACCGTGAACCGTATAGCGCGGTGATTCTGCCGCCGCTAACATGCTGGCGTGGAGTACCACACGTCGCTGAGGATAGGTTAACGTGGCGTGGAAGTAGTCGGTCGTTTGTGCGCCGGGACGCAGTTCAGCTAAATCCACATTGATCGCCACCGGTGGTCCAAACAGCTGCAGCGCCTGGTCCAACAGATGCGGGCCTAAATCGAACCAGATGCCGCTGCCCGGCCCTTTCATTTCACGCCAGCGCTGGCGAACCTCCAGCCGGAAGCGGTCAAAGTGCGATTCAAAATAGCGCACTTCCCCCAGCTCGCCCTCGGCAAGTAAGGCTTTTAGCGTCAGGAAATCGCTGTCCCAGCGGCGGTTGTGGAACACAGACAGCAACAACCCTTTGGCTTTGGCTAGCGCATCCAGCTCGCGCGCCTGTGACAACGTCACGGTAAAGGGCTTATCAACGACCACGTGCTTGCCCGCATTCAGTGCCGCTTTGGCCAGGGGAAAATGCGTATCGTTGGGGGTGGGGATGACAATCAGTTGTAGGGTGGGATCGTCCAACAGCGCCTGAGGATCGGCCACCACCTTTACGGAGGGCCAGTCGGCATTGACTTTGCTGGCATCGCTGCTGGAAATGGCTGCCAGCTCAACATCCGGCGTTCCCGCAATCAGCGGGGCATGAAATGTTTTACTGGCAAAGCCATAACCAATGAGTCCAACTCGCAGTTTCTCGCTCATTCCTTTTCCTCTCTATTCGCTAACCAGACTGATTTAAGACTAATAGTCTCGTCAGGACAAGGAGGATTCCCCTTAAAATCAGGAGACTGTGCTGCGGGCGACTGTCCAGGCGTGCTGACTGGCTAAATTATCGTGCACGTCCTGATTACGTCGACGAAAATCACTGGGGCTGACGCCCACGCGTTTACGGAAGACGCGCGAGAAATAAAGCTGATCGTCATAGCCCACTTCGCGACCAATGCTGGCAATCGGCTCCTGCGTGGTCTGCAGCAGCAACTTGGCCCGTATCACCCGCTGATCTTCACGCCAGCGAAGCAGATTCACGCCCATCTGCTCACGGAACAGGTGCGCCAGCCGCGAAGGCGATAAGCAGACGTGGCGAGCCACTTCTTCAATTTTCACCTCGCTGGCGAGATGATTGTTCACATACTGGCAGGCTTCGATGATGCGCGGATCGCGAATTTGCTGGTGATTCCGCGGATCTTCCTCCACCGCACGCAGCAACAGGCGCTCCAGCAAATTCATCGCCAGTTCTTCGGCAAAGCGGCGTGAGGAGTTATGGGTTTGTTCAATGGTGGCAAACAGGCGATCGAATTCGCCACGCAGGGATTCAGGCAACCGCAGGCGCCCTACACCTTCCTGCTCATCCTGCCAGCGCAGCCAGTCATGCCAGTAAGCGCGCGGCCGGAAATAGACCCAGCGGTGAAACCACTGCGGGCTGTCGGGGGCACGACCGTAATAGTGGGCGGTTTTCGGCTGAAACAGCAGCATTTCACCGGGTTCACAATCAAAGGCTTTTTCGCCATCGAATACCCGGCCTTTGCCTTTGATGGTCAGGTTAAGAATATAGCCCTTCATGCCGTGCGGGCGATCGATAAAGAAATCCAGCGGACCATCCGCGGTGATAGGCGTTAACCCCGCCACCAGCCAGGCATTAAACGCGTATCCGGGCAGCAGGGGATTTTGCTGCTCTGCCGGTAATTCACGGTGATACATAATGTCCTCACTTCGTCGTTGAGTGATCACCCGCGGACGCCTTTCGCGTCCGCGGGAAGGTTTCACGCCAAATCAGACTTTATTTTTTTGTTTGTAGCGGTCAAATATCACCGCGGCTAACAGTATCAAACCACGCACAACATACTGTGAGAATGGCGAGATATTTAACAAATTCATCGCATTCTCGACGGTGCCAAGAATAAGCACGCCCGCCACCACGTAGGAAATTTTACCGATTCCGCCCTTGAGGGATACGCCGCCCAGGACGCAGGCAGAAATGACCACCAGCTCATAACCGATGGAGGTCATCGGCTGTCCGCTGGTCATACGGGACGCCAGAATGATGCCCGCCGCGGCGGAAACCAGACCTGAAAGGATAAAAATAATGATACGAGTCCGCACTACCGGTACGCCTGCCAGTCGCGCGGCTTCTTCATTGCCGCCGATAGCCAGCGTGTTGCGTCCAAACGTGGTTTTATTCAGCAGGAAGGCAAAAATCACCATGGTGGCCAGGGTGATCCAGATGGGGGCAGGCACGCCCAGCCAGTTGGCGAAGCCCAGCACAAAGAAGCGCTCGTCTTCGATGCCGACCGCTTTGCCATCGGAGAAAATGTAGGCCAGACCACGCACGATCTGCATTGTCGCCAGGGTCGTAATCAGGGCGTTAATCTTCAGTCGTGCAATCACGAAACCGTTGATAAAGCCGGTCGCCATTCCAAGCAGCAGCCCGGCCCCCACGCCAATCCACAGGCTTTCGGTCATGTTAATGACCACCGCCGTTACCACGCCTGCACAGGCGATAACGGAGGCAACCGAGAGATCGAAATCGCCGGATGCCAGACAGAACAGCATGCCGCAGGCGACCATGCCGGACATCGACATGGCCAGCCCCAGGCCTTTCATATTGATAAAGGAGCCGAAGTTGGGCACAAACACAGCACAGGCAATAAACAGCAGTGCAAAGACCACCAGCATGCCGAAATTGTCCCAGATGCGACCAAAATGCAGACCACGGCGTGGCGCTGCTGGCGGCGTATTAGATGTCGTGGATGAAGTCACGGTACTCTCCTGTCAGGCCACGGCGGCCGCTTGTGTCGTTTTAGGCATAGCCAGGCTCAGCGTCTGCTGCTCCGTAGCCTCGTCATGCAGTATTTCTCCGGCGATAGCCCCTTCACGCATGACCACAATGCGGTCAGCAAGGCCCATCACTTCCGGAAGATCGCTGGAAGCAAACAGCACCGCAATGCCCTTGTTTGCCAGCGCATAAATCAGGTTATAAATTTCGTGCTTGGCCCCAACGTCAATGCCGCGCGTGGGCTCATCCAGCAGGATCACTTTCATCTCCTCTGACAACCAGCGCCCCAGAATGGCTTTTTGCTGGTTGCCGCCAGAGAGGTTCATGATCAGCTGATCGGCACTCGGTGTTTTGATGTTGAGCGAACGAATATGACGGTCAGCGTTCGTGGCTTCCCAGCCGTTTTTAATCAGGCATCCGGCGGTCAGGTTATGGCGACGGGCGCTGATGTTGATATTGTCGCGGACCGAATGTACCGGAATGATGCCTTCGGCTTTGCGATCTTCCGGGCAGAGCATCACGCCAGCACGGATAGCATCGATTGGGGCGCTGAGCTTCAGCGGTTTGCCATCCAGCAGCACCTGACCGCCACGCAGTCGCGTTGCGCCAAACAGCCCTTTCAGCAGCTCGCTGCGCCCTGCGCCAACCAGGCCAAATAAGCCAACAATTTCGCCCGCGTGCACATTGAGCGAAATCGGCGTTCTGACGCCCTTCGCTTCCACATTCTGCAGTTCGAGCCGCACGGCGCCTTTTTCACGCGGCGAATACCCATAAATGTCGCCCAGATTACGCCCGACCATCGCCTGAACCAGATCGTCGTGATGCGTGTTGGCCATGTCGGTAAAGGTTCGAACATAGCGGCCATCTTTAAAAACGGTGATGGCGTCGCTGAGGGCAAAGATCTCTTCCATACGATGCGAAACGTAGAGCACCACGCGCCCTTCTGCCCGCAGCTGACGGATAACCCGGAACAGGTTATCGATTTCCCGTGCAGACAGTGAACTGGTGGGCTCATCAAACGCGATGATGCGCGCATTGCGCGCCAGCGCTTTGGCAATTTCCACCATCTGCCATTGCCCCAGAGACAGGTATTTCAGCGGCATGTCGGGATCAACGTCCATGCCTAAGTTTTTCAGTTGCAGTCCGGCTTCGTAACGCAGCAGTTTTCGGTTGACCAGCCCGTGCTTGTGCGGCAACTGACCGAGATAAATATTTTCTGCCACGCTCATTTCGGGGACTAAATGCAGTTCCTGGTAGATAATCGCCACGCCCGCGTCCAGCGCGTCAGTGGTGTGCTGAAAATTAACCGGCTTTCCTTTGATACGAATGTCACCGCCGCTCGGCAGATAGCTGCCACTGAGGATTTTAAGCAGTGTCGATTTACCGGCACCGTTTTCTCCCATTAGCGCATGCACCTGACCACCGTGGCACTCAAACGAGATGTCCTGTAACGCTTTGACGCCGGGAAAGGTTTTACTGATGCCATGAAACGACAGAAAGGCTGAATCAGTGTTCATGGTTTCTCCAAAAAATGGCGTTGATGATTCGGGCCACCGGCAGTTAAGGATTTATCCTGTTACCCCATTGGGTAACGCTGTAAACCCCCTGCTTTCTCTGTGGCCCGATAATGACTTTACCTGTGCTGCCTAAGCAGCCTGCTGTTACATCAACCCTTTCTTCGCCAGCTCGGCTTTAAAGTTGTCGCGGGTGATTAACACCACGTCGGTGACTTCAGTGAATTTCGGCGGTTCCTGACCTTTGCTCACCCAGTTGTAGAGCATCTGGCTGCTCTTATAACCGTGGATATCCGGGCTTGGCAGCAGAGATCCATAGAAGCCGGTTGCGTTGGCCTTCGACAGTTCACTCACCGCATCCACACCGTTAATACCGATACCGATGACGTCAGCGGCTTTAAAGCCCTGTCCTTCGGTTGCGCGCACGCCGCCCAGCACGGTGTTGTCGTTCATGCCGACAATCAACCAGTGTTTCACTTCCGGGTGCTGAACCAGCAGAGAGTTACCCGCATCGAATGCACCAGGGATATCATTGGACTTGGTCGGCACCTGGTAGATCTGTTTTTCCGGGAATCCTGCAGCTTTTAGCGCATCCATCGAACCCCCGGTACGACGACGGGCGGTATCCAGCTCGTTCGCCGTAATCGCCATCACCGCCGTGTCTTTTGCGTCCCAGCCGCGTTTTTGCATTTCTTTATAGAGTTCCTGACCCTGACGCTCACCAATCTTGGTCGCCGCCATCATTACTAACGGCACGCTATCCATGGGTTTGCCTTTGGCGTTGACGAACTGGTCATCCACCGCAATCACTTTCAGTCCGTAGCCCCGTGCTTTTGCCATAATGGCCGAGCCCAGCTTGGGATCCGGTGTACAGATAACAAAACCTTTCGCGCCGCTTGCCGCAAGGCTGTCTATCGCATTGAGGGTTTTCTCGCCGTCCGGAACGGCAATTTTGATGACCTCAAAGCCCAGATCTTTTCCGGCCTTATCGGCAAATTTCCATTCCGTCTGGAACCACGGCTCCTCGGGTTGCTTGACCAGAAAACCCAGCTTCATGGTCTCGGCGATAGCTGATTGTGACATAACCGCTGCCAGCCCAATGGCTGCCAACGCTTTAGTGAATTTATGCATGATGCTCTCCGGCGCTAGTTGTTTTATCGCTGTTAAAAACGAATTGGTGTAAACGCTACCAGTTAACTTTCTTTTAGGGGTACAGAAGTAAATCAGGACGTTAGCGCGAGCCGCGATGGTAGCCTGCTTAAACGTTGGCCTATTTTTAGCGGGAATGGAGAAGAAAAATGTAGAGCGGTATCACATCTTAAAATCACGACAGAATGATCCATATATTCAGCGAATTTAACCGTCTCTTAACTTTTGCAATGGATCACAATTTCACTGCTGATGGCAGAAAAGTGCATATTCTCAGCCAGCCGTGACTAACCGTTATTTCTTACACATCACAGGATAAGGAGGTTTATTCATAACAGGAGATTCAAATGCGTACTGAAGCCATCACCCTGGGACTGGACTTTGGTAGTGATTCGGTGCGTGCGCTGGCGGTGGATTGTCACTCTGGTCAGGAGCTGCAAAGTGCCGTGGCAAACTATGCACGCTGGCAGCAAGGCCTTTACAGCGATCCTCACAGCAACCGCTTCCGTCACCATCCACAAGACTATATTGATGCCATGGAGCAGGCCATGCTCGAGGTGTTAAATGCGTTGAGTGAAGAACAACGCGCTGCCGTCGTCGGTATCGGCGTTGACAGTACCGGCTCCACACCCGCGCCTGTTGACCGTGACGGCAAGGTTCTGGCGCTGCGGCCTGAGTTTGCTGAAAACCCAAACGCGATGTTTGTGCTGTGGAAAGATCATACGGCAATTGAAGAAGCCGAAGAGATCAATCAGCTGTGCCGTAGCGGCCGCTTTACCGACTACAGCCGTTACATTGGCGGCATTTACTCTTCTGAATGGTTCTGGGCAAAAATCCTTCACGTGACGCGTCACGATGCAGCGGTGCGCGAGGCCGCAGTCTCCTGGGTTGAACTGTGCGACTGGGTACCGGCATTGCTCAGCGATACCGTTGCCCCAGAAAAACTGCGCCGTGGACGCTGCGCCGCCGGCCATAAAGCACTGTGGCACGGCGACTGGAACGGCTTGCCGGATGTGGAATTTCTGAATGCGCTCGATCCCCATCTTACTCAGCAGCTTGACTCTCCCCTGTTTAAAGACACCTGGACCGCGGATTTGCCGGTGGGCACGTTGAGTCCCGAGTGGTCACAGCGCCTGGGGTTATCCCAGCAGGTGACGATTTCAGGCGGTGCCTTTGACTGTCATATGGGTGCAGTGGGCGCAGGCGCACGGCCCTACACGCTGGTGAAAGTGATTGGCACCTCCACCTGCGACATTCTGATTGCGGATACTGAGAAGGTGGGCGACCGCGCGATCAAAGGCATTTGCGGACAGGTCGATGGCAGCGTGGTGCCGGGCGCAATGGGTCTGGAAGCCGGACAGTCGGCGTTTGGCGATATTTATGCCTGGTTCAGTCGCCTGCTCGGCTGGCCGTTACAGCAGGCGGCGCAGCACCATCCTGAACTAAAACCGCAACTGGCAGAGATGCAAAAGTCGCTGATCAAAAACCTGACTGACGCCTGGGCCGCCAATCCGCAATTGGATCATCTGCCGGTGGTGCTGGACTGGTTCAATGGCCGCCGCACACCGAACGCCAATCAGCGTCTTAAAGGCGTGATCACCGACCTTAATCTCGGCACCGATGCCCCAGCCCTGTTTGGCGGCCTGATTGCGGCGACCGCATTTGGCGCCCGCGCCATCATGGAGTGCTTCGAGCAGCAGGATATTCCGGTTGAGAACATTTTGACCCTGGGCGGCATTGCCCGTAAGTCACCCGCCATTATGCAGGCCTGCTGCGACGTGATGAATCGCCCGCTGGATATCGTCTCTTCAGATGAATGTTGCGCCCTGGGCGCCGCCATCTTCGCCGCCGTGGCCGCCGGTGTTCACCGCGACGTCGAGCAGGCACAGAAGGTGATGGCCAGCCCGATTGACGTCACGCTGCAGCCCGATCCGCAGCGCGTCGCGCGCTATCAGGAACTTTATCAACGCTATCAACAATGGTGCGTGACGGCAGAACCTCATTATGCCGCACGTTCCGCTTCCGCTAAGTAAAGGAGTGGTTTATGCAACAGTTCAACGTGTGGTTTGTCATTGGTACACAGCACCTCTACGGAGCGGAAACGTTACGTCAGGTTGAGCAGAATGCCCGTCAGGTGGTGGAAGGTCTGAATCAGGCGGGACTGCCTGTGCGCCTGGCACTCAAACCGCTGGTGAAATCGCCAGATGAAGCGCTGTCGCTGTGCCGTGACGCCAGTCACGATCAAAACTGTGTGGGCATCATTACCTGGCTTCATACTTTTTCGCCGGCCAAAATGTGGATCGGCGGTTTAAACGTATTAACGAAACCGTTATTGCAGTTTCATACCCAGTTTAATGCCGAAATTCCGTGGGACAGCATGGACATGGACTTCATGAACCTGAACCAGACCGCTCACGGCGGTCGTGAGTTTGGCTTTATCGGCGCACGTATGGGCCTGCAGCACAGCGTGGTGACCGGCCACTGGCAGGATAAACACAGCCAACAGCGCGTGGCCAACTGGATGCGCGCCGCGCTGGCCAAACAGGTCAGTCAGCACCTGAAAGTGGCCCGTTTCGGCGATAACATGCGTGAAGTGGCCGTAACGGAAGGCGATAAGGTCGCGGCACAAATCAAATTTGGCTATGCCGTCAATGGCTGGGGCGTGGGGGATCTGGTCGAAGTGATTAACGGCGTCAGCGATGGCGATGTTAATGCACTGGTCGATGAGTATGAGAGCCAGTACCGCTTCACCGATGTGGCCGCCGTCGGCGGTGAAAAGCGGCAAAACGTTCTGGATGCCGCGCGCATTGAGCTGGGCCTGAAGCGTTTTCTGGACGATGAAGGCTGTATGGCATTTACCACCAACTTCCAGACGCTGCATGGCATGACCCAGCTACCCGGCCTGGCGGTACAGCGCCTGATGGGCCAGGGCTATGGTTTTGCAGGCGAAGGCGACTGGAAAACGGCCGCCCTGCTGCGCATTTTCAAAGTGCTGGCGGGCGATCGTCCCGGCGGAACCTCCTTTATGGAGGATTACACTTACCACTTCTCACCGGGCAACGATTTAGTACTGGGTTCACATATGCTGGAGGTGTGCCCGTCCATCGCGCTGGAAGAGAAGCCGCTGATTGACGTTCAGTTCCTGGGCATTGGCAACAAAGCCGATCCGGCACGACTGATCTTCTCAACACCGGCAGGCCGTGCCATCAACGCCAGCGTGATCGATATGGGTGACCGCTTTCGTCTGCTGGTGAACGTAGTGGACGCCATCGAGCAGCCTAAACCTCTGCCAAAACTGCCCGTGGCCCGTGCGCTGTGGAAAGCTCAGCCATCGCTGGCAACGGCCTCTGAAGCCTGGATCCTGGCGGGCGGCGCGCACCATACCGTGTTCAGTCAGGCACTGAGCCTGGATGATATGTATCTGTACGGTGAGATGCACGGCATTGAGGTGCTGGTGATTGACGAACATACCCAGTTGCCTGCGTTTAAGGATGCCCTGCGCTGGAACGATGCGTACTACCATATGAAGCGTTAAGATTGCTGAGACGTTGCGAACGGGTCAGATTGCTGGCCCGTTTTTTTATGGCTTGCCGCCGACCTTATCAACTCAGGCGGTCAACCGTGAATCACCCGAGGTAATACAATCGGATCAGTACGCCTTGCGTCACGGCTTTGCTTCTTCTTTTTTATCTGTTTCGTTATGAGGTTCTGCGTCAATTCGAGCCTGTTTCTGTGCAGTCAGTAGGCTGATGCAAAAGGGTTATCTGGCAGCAGAAATTAACATACGGGCTAGACGTTCTTTGTACAAAGGGCACAGGCCTGGATCACTCATTGCCTGCCACGTAACAGCGGCAGGCAGGCCTGGCATTTATTTTTTCAATAAACGTGGCAGTTGATTATCAAGCTCAAGAATACAGGCATCCATCATCTTTTGCGTTTCCTGGGTCACTTTAGCGTAATTGTTGGCCTTCCAGTCACTGATCGGTGCTGTCGCCGGTTTCGGTGCACACTCTGATACCACATAGGCGCTGAGAATATTGCCGCCTTCCGGACGTTTATAGAACAGCACGCGGTAAGTTAAATCGTAGTTGCTGTTATTGGCCGACATATCGCTATAAACCAGTGACCATTGCGCCGCGGCAATGAACAGCGGCTGTGTATAAGCATATCCGTTGCCATTTTTATCGAGCCAGCTTTTTATTTTCACTACGGCTTTTGGGGTAAAATAGTGCGCCGTAGGTTCGGGCAGCGCATCAACAGAGGTGCCTTTATAACTGTTTTTGTCAAAGGAGCCGGTGCTGATTCCCCCACCTAACACTGCCGTTAGCACAGACATGCCCACACCCGCACCGGTACTCACCGGTGTGACTTCGCGCAGTTTTACGTCTGAGTAATGATTGTTATTCATATCCACTGGCGCATAAATCGTCTCAACAGTCAGCGTGCTGCCGTTATCGGCCTTAACGACCTGAGCATTATTTTTACCTGCGCATCCCACCAGAAAGATTAATGACAACGTACCCGTTATTAATAACTTGCTCATATTTATCGCATTCCCTTTACGTAAAAAGCCCTTGTTTCCGATTGTCTCTTTAAGGATTTCCAACCGGATTTCAGCTTCTATAACGGGTAAAAGGGAAAAAGCTTTAGGATTTTTTCATTAATTTTTGATGAATACTCATGGCTTAGTGTCGGTCAAGCATGATGGTGCGCAGGAACGTCCAGGCAGCTGACGGGCACCTGTGGTTCAGCAAGCGCCCACGGATGCCCTCACAGAAGAGGCCTGAATATCACCCTTTCCATCACTGAATGGCGGTTTACCACGTCACCGGCTTGCCAAAGCGATCCAGATACTCCAGCCCCGATCGGCCCCGCTTGTGCTCGATGACGTTCACGATATCAGGCAGGGTTTCCTCAAGGCTAAAGGCCCCCTCTTCACCGCCCAGAGCCGTGCGGATCCAGCCCGGTGCCAGCAGTAATAAAGCCCGGTCCGGATGAGAGCGCGCCTGCCGTGCCGCATAGCTTCGCATATATTGATTCAGCGCGGCTTTAGAGCCGCGATACACTTCTCTTCCCCCTTTCACATTATCCCCCACGCTACCTTGACCGGATGACATGACGCCAATCAGTCCGTTGGCTCTGACTCGATCCTGACAGGTTTCAACAACCCGCATTGGCGAAAGCGCATTCGTTACCATGACGTGAATAAAATCTTCGGTACTGACCTCTCCAATCGTCTCACTCTGGTTGGGATTCGCCGTGCCGGCATTCACAAAAAGCGCGTCATAGCAACGATGCTGCAACCGCGATTTAAGCTGAGCGATTTGATCGGTATCGTTGATGTCCAGTTGTTCAATGGTAAGTGCATGCGGATAACGTGCAGACAAATCCTGCATAGCCTCGGGATGGCTGTTACGCACCGTTGCCGTCACTTCCCAGCCGCGGCTGAGCAGCTCACTGGTCATGGCCAACCCGATACCTCGTGAGGCACCTATTAATAACATTTTGGGCTTGTCGGCCTGCGATGAATAAAGCGTCATAAGAGTTACTCCTGCTGGTTGCGGAAATAACGACTTTAATGCGCAAAGAACAGTTGAGCCAGACGCACAGGATGCAATAATAGATTGCGTCTGATGCAAGGGTCTGACTTTATGCCTGATATTGATCTGAATTTACTCACTGCGCTGGATGCTTTGCTGACAGAGTGCAGCGTGACACGCGCAGCGAAACGGTTGGGGCTCAGTACCTCAGCCATGAGCCGCACGCTAGGCCGCTTACGCCTGGCGACCGGCGATCCGCTACTGGTTCAGGCCGGGCATAATATGGTTCCAACGCCCTATGCCACTGAACTGGCCACGCGCGTCCATGAGACGACTATGGACGCGTTCGCCCTGCTGCGCCCCGCAGATAAACGCCTCGATCTTTCTACAACCGCGCGCAGCATCGTTATACGGGCGAATGAAGGATTTATCGATTTAACCGCCGCCGCGCTGCTTAACGAGCTTCGCCAGACCGCGCCCAGGCTACGACTCATTTTCGTCAATAAATCAGATAAAGCGCCGCAGGCGTTGCGTGAAGGCAAGATTGATCTTGAAATTGGCGTGCTGGGTACGGATGCGCCGGAACTCAAAACCAGGCTGCTATTCAGCGACCACTTTGTGGGCATCTGCCGACGCGATCATCCGCTGCTGGATAACCCAGGCGTGACGGCAGAGCGCTATGCCAGCTTTTCGCATATCGTCATGTCCAGAAATAATGCCCGCTCTGGGCCTGTTGACGCCGCGCTTGATGCGCTTCAACTGCGCCGGGACATTCTGATGTCCGTTCCGACTTACAGCAGCGCCATCAATATTGTTTGCCAGACAGACCTCATTGGGCTGGTACCGTCATCCGCGCTGGTCGGGCCCAACCGGCGCGCCGACCTGGTGCATTTCGATCTGCCTGTGGCTACACCGGTGATAAAGGTGCTGGCTATCTGGCATCCAAGACTGCACGCGGACCCGGTGCACCGCTGGCTTCGTGATACGATCGTCGCCGTTTGCCGCCGGGAACAGGGTAAAACCAAATGAATAGCGCGATGTGATACCGGGTCGACACAGAGACTCGCGATCTTGCAAGCCGGTATCAGACTTTTTTCCTTTCCGGGCTGATGCTTATAGCGCCCCATTCGCCTGGGGGGTGAAAATTCGTTATCATCAGCGCCTGTTCACGCCCCAGGCCCACTGATGTCTACGATCGTTGATACTTTTATTGCCCCGCCGTGCCATGAGGAGATACGCATTCTCTATCAGGACGACCATCTGGTGCTGATCGACAAGCCCAGTGGGCTGTTGAGCCTGTCAGGCAAAAACCCCCAAAACCTGGACTCGGTACACTATCGCCTGGTGACGATCTTCCCCGGCTGCACACTGGTGCACCGGCTGGATTTTGGCACCTCCGGGTTGATGGTTGTGGCGCGTAACAAAACCATTAACGCGGCGCTCAGCCAGCAATTCAGCGCGCGCACGGTGGCTAAGCATTACAGCGCCCTGCTGTGCGGGCATTTACCGGATGAAGAAGGCATCATCGATGCTCCCATCGCGAAAGACCCAGCCCGGTTTCCACGGATGTCTATTTGCGCCGAATGGGGCAAGCCTGCCCGTTCCCGTTATCGGGTTGTTGAGCGTTTTAACTTTAAACGGGATGACGCCAGTGTAATTCCCCTGACGCGCGTGACGCTGATCCCAGAAACCGGTCGCACTCATCAGTTGCGTATTCACTGCCAGCTGCTGGGCCATCCGATTTTAGGCTGTGACCTCTACGGGGGGCTTTTGCTGCCGGGCACGGAACAGACGCCAAGGTTAATGCTTCATGCCAGTGAACTGCAGTTTGTTCATCCCGTTACCGGTGAGCCCTTTCACATCGTCAGCCCCAGTCCGTTTTAACGCAACGCCTTTACATTGGCGCCAGGAACACGGCTGACATTGTTGTGCCAGGCCGCTTCAGCCCGCAAACGCCTCTTGTTGTCACGGCTGACGGCACCGGTTTACTTCAGGTGCAGGTTATTCAGAAAGTCGGTAATAGCCGCAGCGATCGCCAGGCCGTGCGTTTCCAGCGCAAAGTGTCCGGTATCATAGAAGCGAATCTCCGCATCGGGCAGATCCCGTTTCCACGCCTCGGCACCAGCCGGCAGGAAGAAGGGATCGTTTTTCCCCCACACCGCAAGCAAGGGGGGCTGAAACTGACGGAAGTAGTTCTGAAACGCCGGGTACAGCGCCACGTTTGATGCGTAATCCAGCAGCAAATCGAGTTGAATCTCCGCGTTACCCGGCCGAAGAATGTGCAAACCCTCAAGCGTGTAACCATCCGGTGAGACACGACTTTTATCGGGCACGCCCTCAAGATATTGCCATTTGATCGAAGCTGGCGTTGGGAAGTCTCGCAGCGCGTCACGGTTTTCCTGGCTGGGCTCCTGCCAGTAGCGCTGGATCGGTTTCCAGCCCTCACCCAGTCCTTCCTCATAGGCGTTACCATTTTGAGAAATAATGGCCGTAATCCGTTCGGGATGACTGACGGCAAGCCGCCAGCCGACGGGGGCGCCATAGTCATGAACCATCAGCGCATAGCGCTCCAGCTTAAGCTGTTGCGTTAACTGCTCAATAGTGATTGCCAGCTGGCTGAAGGCGTAAACGTATTCGCCTCGTGCCGGAGATTCCGTGAAGCCAAACGCAGGCAGGTCGGGTGCAATCACGTGGTAGTGCCCGGCAAGATGCGGGATCAGGTCTCTGAACATAAACGAGGATCCCGCGAAGCCATGCAACAGCAGTATTGTCGGCCTGTTGGGATCGCCCGCTTCGCGGTAAAACACATTGACGTCGCCAACCTGTTCGTAGCGGTATTTTACGCCATCCCGTTGCTGTGCATCGTTAACGTCTTGCGTACGCAAACTGTCTGTCGTCGTAATGGATTTTGAAGCCGCCATGATGTTTCCTTATGATGTAACCGTTAAAGTTATTATTTGAAGGTTACGATCTGTTTTGCTAACCTGTCAAATATGTTTTTAACAGTTACAGGCAGCTATGAATTCCGATCTCAACACCCACGACTTCCTTTTCCTGGCGGATAACCTCGCACTGGACTTTATCAATAGTGAATACGGCGTGGACGAGCAGCGACATGACTGTTTCAGCGACGATCGACGCGTGATGCTCTGGCTGGAGATGGCAGGGATCTTGCCGGATGGCGCGCCTTTGCAGGCACCTGATGGGCTGTTACATGAAGCGCGGGCGCTGCGCGACAGTGCACGTGCACTTGTCGATGCTGCGATGAATGGCTTATCTGCGGATCTGACTGTTCTTAACAGGCTCTATAAGGACGGGCGCCCGACGAAGCGACTGGCGTGGGATGATGACGCGCAGCGATACCAGATCGCGGTTAGCCACGAGGAGATAAGCATAGCCATCCTGCTTTGGCCGGTGGTCAACGCACTGGTCGAGCTTGTTGTCAGTGACAGCTTTACCTACGTGCGCCAGTGTGAAGCACATGACTGTATCCTGCTTTTCCATGACCTCAGTAAATCGCACCGCCGCCGCTGGTGCAGCATGGCGACCTGTGGCAATCGCATGAAAGTCGCGGCGTTTCGATCCCGAAAGCGATCGGATCAGGTTTGATTATGGCTGCAAACGGCACGAGCCCTGCGGCGAAAGTGCGCAGCACTTTGCAGCAAGGCTCAGCGGTTATCCCGCCTGATTGCAATCATTACCACATCAGATCATCGGGTACTTTGAAATCGGCATAGGGATCGTCTTCATCCTGGGCTTCCTGACTCAGCGCACTGTTTAAGACAATACTGTTGGCATCACGTTGGGCAATTTTATCAGCCACGCTCGCGGGAATAATGGCGTAATGGCTCTCTTCGCTGTTATCAACCTGCAAACGTGCGATCGCCAGACGGCCATTGATAAGTTGTGCCTGGGTGGGCTTATCCACCATGATTTTTTTAATCAGGTTGTTATCTGTGAAGTTAAAACCGATATCACCTCGGGAAATGTCGATTTTGTTCATGTCAATCAGCTGCTTCACCTGCGCCTTGTACTCTTTTGAAAGCACAGCCTGCCGTTGTTGTTCATTAAGCTGCTTGTCACGCTCTTGCTGGGCTTTTTTGTTCTCTTCTACAGCTTCGCGCGCCTCGCGGGCCTGAACACGCGATTTTTTGGCCGTTCTCTGGACCTTGTCCATTTTCTTACTGGTGACTAATCCTGCTTTTAACAGCTGCTCTTGTAAGGTGAGTTTTGCCATCTTGTTCTCTGAATCTGATGAGGAATGGGCGGGATTATACCTGAGGCGATAGCAGATTGCAGACGCTGATGTAGTGCGCACTTAAGACTCGAGCGGACGTTGTATGCGCGAAGTCGTGAGGTTCCCCACGTCGGGTCCGGTATCCGTCAGTCGCTCATCCCCGGGTTAGCGTCCTGCAGATGCTGGCTGAGAGGGAGCCGGTGGTTCGCTAACGCAATCGGCTATGCGCAACAGAGACGACGTTGAGGGAAGTCTGTAAACTCATCAAGACGCGCACTGGAATATAACAAACCTGTTAGTCACAGGCGGTAAAGCGCGAAGAGAGATAAAAAGAAGGGATAAACGCCGCCAGCGCCCTGTCAGGCGAGCACTGGCAGACAGGTCTGATGATGTCAGACCTTGAGCATTTTTACTGTGGCATCAATGTCTATCTCATCTTCAGAGAAGATTAGGGTTGCGCCCTGAAAGGTGGTGATGGCCAGTTTTTTCAACGTACGCATCTCATCGGCCTGGGCTGCGGATTTAGGTTTGATATTGTTCATTAAGATGCCCACAGACAGCACCGTATTTTCTTTATCGATACGGCTGCTGGCAGGCACTTCCTCGCTGAAGACCACATAAGACTTAATGGCAGTGAGCTTGATTCGCTCACCCGCGATAAAAATGTATTTGCTCTCTGGCAGGACTTTCACCGCAAAGGCCGACAGCCCTTTATTGTTGGTGGTGGGTTCAAACGTCACCGCCGCATCTTTCTTAATCAGATCAGGGTTGGCGACCTTAATCACGTGAAAATACCGGTTATCACCGTTTTCATCTTTGATAAAGCCAAAGCCTTTATCCTGAAACCAGGTTGTGATTGTTCCATTCATCGCCATTACCGCCTACCTAATCGTTTATCTACTCAATTTTTTCAGCGCGCAGTGTAAAACACAATGCGGGTGCAAACTACGTCTTTGGGCTAAGTGTGGCCGATAAATTTCTGCTCTGCACCTAAGCTTTTCGGGCAGAGAGGTCGGGAAGACCATGAGGGCGTGGCTGGCGGCAGATGAATAATGCCGCCCCCCACTGTGAATTGAGCAAAAACCACTCCGTTACCGGGTCAATAAGAAATTATCTGTTCGGTCACAGCGATATACTTCTTTAAAACAAATTAAAGAGGTTAATCGCATGATTTATCAGCCAAAATTTATCAGCTTCGACTGCTACGGAACGCTCATAAACTTTGAAATGGGGCCGACCGCTAAGGGGCTTTTTGCCGACCGGATTGCAGAACAGCGAATGCCTGCGTTTCTGGACAGCTTCCGTTTCTACCGGCTTGATGAAGTGCTGGGTGACTGGAAGCCGTTTTTTCAGGTCGTTGAAAACGCTATTCAGCGGGCCTGTAAAGCGCATGATGTGGAGTACCGCGATTCTGATGCACTCACTCTTTATAACGCGGTGCCGACCTGGCAGCCACATCCTCACGTTGTGGAAACGCTGGAATTGATCTCTCAACATATTCCGTTAGTGATTTTGTCGAATTCGATGGTGGATCTTATTCCCCACAGCGTCGCCCATCTTAAAGCGCCTTTTCATGCGGTGTACACCGCTGAAGCGGCTCAGGCTTACAAGCCGCGTGCACAGATTTTCGAATACATGTTTGACCAGTTGGGCTGCGGACCCGAGCAGATGATGCACTGCTCCTCCAGCTTCCGTTATGACCTGATGACGGCATCCGACCTTGGCTTTATGGCCAAAGCGTTTATCGATCGTGGGCATGAACCCGCCTTAGAAGGTTATGGCGTTGATCGGCTCACCGACTTCCGCCAGCTTGCCGGCCTGCTTGGTATTTAATGCGTCTCTGGGTGCGGAGAAACGAGGAAATATGATGCCTGATGAACAGAGGCCCAAGGCGGTTGCACTCAGCACAGCTGCGCCAGCGCTTTCGCTGCCGGCTATCCAATCTTTAGTGTCTGAAAAATATGGCATTGAGGGCAACGTCCTGCCGCTGGCCAGTGAGCGCGATCAGAACTGTTGCATCGAGCAGGCCGACGGCACGCGCTATGTGTTAAAGATCAGTAATCCCTCTGAAGCGCTGTCCATCGTGGATTTTCAGATTGCCGCGCTTAATCACATCGCCGAGGCTGCGCCCGGGCTGTCCACGCCGCGCGTCGTGCGAACGCTAGAGGGCTCCCTGCGTGACAACGTCACTCTTGACGGAGGAGAAATAACGACCGTCAGAATGCTGACCTATTTAGACGGTATACAGGTTAAGGATACGGAGAGAACCCCAGCACAGCGTTGCGCGATGGGCACCTGTCTGGCCCGGCTTGACCTGGCTTTACAGGCATTCAGCCATCCCGCTGCCAGCCACGATCTTCTCTGGAACGTTTCAGCCGCGCATCGCCTGATGGATAAGCTGGAAGACCTCGTGGATCCCACCCGTCGCAGGCTGGCTGAAAAATTTATGACACGTTTTATCACCCATATCCTGCCGCGCCTTCCGGCGCTGAGGGCGCAGGTTATCCATAACGACTTCCATCTCTACAACGTGATGGTTGCGCCAGAGGCGCAGGATCATATTACGGGCATTATCGATTTTGGCGACATGCTTTATGCCCCCCTGGTCGGCGAAGTCGCAACCGCGGCGGCCTTTCAGATGACAGGCAGCGTCGATCCTTTTGCCGGCGCCGCCCAGTTTGTCGGCGCCTACCACCAGACGCTCCCGCTTACCGATCTGGAGCAGGCGGTCGTGACCGATCTGATGGCGACCCGTCATCTGATTACCGTTTTGATTACCGAGTGGCGCGCGGTTCGCTATCCACACAATCGCGCCTATATCATGCGGCACAATCCAGCCGCGTGGGAGGCGCTGTCTTTAATGGCGGATCTGTCTCGCGATACGGCACGTGACCGACTGCTGGCTGAACTCTGAAACCGGAGAATTGTATGAAAAGCACGACAGATCTCAATATGGTAAACGCCTATATCCCCGGCCAGGTCGACGTGGGGCCGGTCACCGCCGCGATGATTCAACGGCGCGATGCGCTGCTCGGCCCAGCCTATCGCCTGATGTACGAGCATCCCTTACATATCGTGCGCGGTGAAGGCGTGTGGCTCTTCGATCCTGAGGGCCGTCGCTATCTGGATATTTATAATAATGTCACCTCGCTCGGGCACTGCCATCCTGCCGTCACCGAGGCCATCTGTCAGCAGGTTCAGACGCTGGCAACAAATACCCGCTACCTGCACGACACCATTCTGGAACTGGCCGAACGCCTGCTGGCCACCGTGCCGGAAACCGCGCTTGCGCATCTGATGCTGACCTGCACAGGCAGTGAGGCCAATGACCTGGCTTACCGTATTGCCAAAGTTCGTACCGGGGGCACCGGCATTATTGTGACCGAGACGGCCTATCACGGCATCACGGACGCGGTGTCTCAGTTCTCGCCCTCTTTAGGCACGTCGGTGGATCTTGGCGCCCATGTGCGCCTGATTCCTGCCCCACGGCTTTATCATGCTGAGGGAGCCGATCTTAGCGAGCGCTTCACGCGCGACGTGGAAAACGCAATCGCCGACCTGCAGCGTCACGGCATCAAACCCGCCGCGCTGATCGTCGATTCCTTGTTCACCAGCGATGGCATCTTGCCTGGTCCGGTGGGCTTTATGAAAGGTGCAGTTGAAGCCATCAAGCGGGCCGGTGGCGTGTTTATTGCCGATGAAGTTCAGCCCGGCTTTGGGCGCACAGGCGAGACAATGTGGGGCTTCCAGCGCCACGGCATTATCCCGGACATGGTGACGCTGGGCAAGCCGATGGGCAACGGTCAGCCGATTGCCGGTCTGCTGGCCACCGCTGATGTGCTGGCGGAGTTTGGTCAACGCTCACGGTATTTCAATACTTTTGCGGGCAATACCGTTTCCTGCGCAGCCGCACTGGCCGTTCTGAAAACCATTGAAAGGGATGGCCTGGTTGCCCATGCGCGCGATGTAGGCAAACAGCTGCTTGATGGCATAACCGCGCTGGGTAAAAAGCATGAGGCGATCGGTGATGTTCGCGGTGCCGGCCTCTTCGTTGGCGTGGAACTGGTTTCCGATCGTCTGTCGCGCACCCCGGATCGCTGGCTGACCAGTCAGGTGGTGAACAGAATGCGTCAAAAAGGCGTGCTGCTGAGCGCATGCGCAATGGGCCACAACGTGCTGAAAATTCGCCCACCGCTGGTCTTGACGGCAGATCAGGCGGGAATGATAATCGATGTCCTCGATCAGTCGCTGACAGAATCGACGGCCGCCAGGGCTTCCCAGTCTGTTCTGAGGTAATCACCTGACCATGACGCACATTAAACCCCTCGATCGTACCGATATCAGAATACTTGAGCATCTTCAGCGCGAGGGGCGGTGTTCGATAGTGGAACTGGCTGAGGCGATCAGCCTCAGCCCCAGTCCCTGCCTGGCGCGCACCCGACGCCTGGAGCAGAGCGGAATTATTTCGGGTTACGCCGCCAGGGTTACGCTGAACAAACTGGGTAATAACCTGGTTGTGTTCTCCGAAATCACCCTGAACAGTCATTACCCGTCCGATTTTATCAAATTCGAATCCGGCGCCTGTAAGTACCGGGAGATTGTAGAGTGCTACAACATCAGCGGAGGCTATGACTATCTGTTAAAAATCATCGCCCCGAATCTTCACAGGTTTCAGGACCTGATGGATCGTTTGCTGGACGATGAGATCGGTATTGCCAAATTCGCCAGCCGGGTCGTTCTTCGGCAACCCTGGCAGTGGCGCGAAGAGCCACTGAGCGAGATTGCAACCGGGCAGGCAAGCTGGTCGTAATGCCTTGTGCAGGCTGACGGCACATCATGTTACCCCCGGCTTTTCGACCGTAGCTGAGGGTGACTTTAGGGATGAGCCTGATGCAGCGGTATTATCCGCAATAAACCAGGCCGAACGTTAAGGCTTTGAGCGGTGAAAATGATCATGCGATATCAGATGGCTGTCTTGTTGTTTGCAGGAACAACCGCTGCGCTGGCAGCGCCCCCCGTTGCCAATGTCTGGCAGATCTATCAGGCTGAACTCGCTCGCCAGTGCCCAGCTAAACATCTTGAATGGCTCGCACCGGCTGACATTCGTGATGCGCTTGATGACTATCAATCCCATCTGAGTACCGGTTTACAAAGTGCGATGACGACCGCCGAACGTCACCGCTGCCGCGATGTGTCGGCAGGTGTGACATGTGACAATGTCGGTGACCTGGATATTGCCTGGAAAAACGATTTAATGCCCGCTGTTGCGGCCTCTTTTTGTCGCCGTTTTACGATGTGCCGAAAACAGTCGGACTGCGACAACCTTGCTGCACCTTAGCGCTGCCTACCCGCCACCGACGCGAAACCTAAGCGCATGCCGGAATCCGCAGAAGCCTTGCGATCCTTTTTAAGACAATCAATAACTGCGCGCAACGGCGCAGACATCAACCGGCGGGGAAAATAGCGCCAGGAGCCTGCAAAAAAGGCCCACCACGCGTCAGGCAGCGGCATGAGTTCGCCTGTCTTAACGTGTGGCTGCAGCCCGTTTTCGAACGTCGCGGTTACGCCCTGGCCTTTTAGGGTCAGATCGCTTGCACCAGATACACCGTTAACCCCGATAGTCAGGCGTCCGGGCGCATCCATGCGAACCGTTTCTCCATTGCGCGCAAACGTCACGGGGACGTGTGCAACGTGGGGAAATTGTAGATTGATGCCGCCTGCCCCGGCACCGCCATTCAACTTGGGGCGCACTGAGGTCAGGCAAGGATGACAACGTGAGATAACCCAACCGGCTCAGACAAAACGCCATTCAAAGCCGTTTGCCGTTTTATTGATATGACCGGCGGAACTTCGGGCAAAGTGAGCGCTGAACCATAGCGCCTGATTCTCGACAGCCCATTCCATCGCCCAGCGGCGTTGAACTTCAGCCTGCTCTGCGTTGGCACAAAAGCGTGAGGCCAGATGAGGCTGCCTGACCTGAAGCTCGTTATGCATCAGGTCACCGCTGAATAAGGCATATTCCCCCGCACTGTGCAGGATAATCGACGCATGATCGTGGCTGTGCCCCGGCGTCGGGACAACGCGTAACACTTCAGCGAAATGCGGCGTTTGACTCACATCGAACGTCTCAAGTAACCCGGCATCGATCACCGGGTTAAAGCTGTCTTCTAAAACCGTTTTTCTTGCCGGATCGTTTTGCCAGCTTTTCAGGCCAATAGCGGAACAGTGATAGCGCGCATTTTTGAAAAATGGCGCCCACTTGCCTTCAACCTGATGGGTATTCCAGCCAACGTGGTCGCCATGCAGATGGGTGAGCAAAACGATGTCCACCTCATCGGGATTAATGCCTGTCTCGCGAAAACATTGTTCATAAGGCGTATCCAGTTGGTGGGAAAGCGGAGAGCCGAGGCGCTCACGTCCATTACCACTCGCTGTATCAATGACAATGACGTTATCTGGCGTTCGGACAATCCAGCTATGCACCGAAAGCGCGATATTTTCAGGAGAAAGACCGTCCAGCTGCTGGTCTGGATACAGCATGCTCACAGATAATGACGCCTCAAGTTCCGAAACCTTGAAGACGTCACAGTCACCCACGCGATAGTTCGATTTCTGTTTCACAGTAGCCCCTAAGACAGGATGAAATGATGCTTTTGATGAGTATGATTGAATCGTATCAGCTGGAAGAGGTTATCCCTGCAAAAATCTCATCGCCCCGCCCTCTGTGCTAATCCGTCACCAGCCGGGCTATGTTTTCGCCCAAATCTAAAAGAAAGGCCTCTCGCGACGGATGTGAATCGGTTACCTGCGGAGGCAAGGTATTCATGAAGGTAAAATGCCCGGCCTCTGCCATCACACAGAGATAAGTCTGCGTGTAACCCTCCAGTGCCTGTTTAAGAAAGCAGGCCTGGGACGGGGGCGTCAGGCTGTCCTTTTCACCTGCCCAGATGTGAACAGGTACGTTCACCGCTGCCAGCGCAGACGGAGCCTGGAAAAAATCGGCGGGCGGTGCCAGTAAAATAAGTCGATGCAACATCCGGTCGCCGGCGAAAACAACCGATTCCCCTGTGCTTGTCATCGCTACAGCCCCGGCATTAAGCAATAAAATCACGCTACCCAGGGAGTGGCCAACACCGGTAACCGACGCATAACCGCTACAAAATTCATTCTGAGCCCGCGCAAGCCGCTGGCAGCGTTCCAGTAATTCAGCGCTGGCGGGCACGGGTGAGGTCAACCGTTCAAAGTGTGGCGCGACAACGGAAACGCCATGGCGGGCAAAGGTCTGGAGAAGTTCAAGATGGCGCAGCGGACTGCCGCCCAGCCCCGCAGCAAAAAGGATACAGCGCGTCGCCCCCTTAACCTGCAATAAGGTGACGTCAAACGCCTCTTCCCCATGTTTGATCCGAGACGTTTCAGTAAGATCACTTTTGTCCATCAAAACGCATCCCGCTTAACCGATTGTCAAAAATATTAACAGGCTCTCGCCACCTTTACGCGTTGGATGCCGTTCTGCCACACAGTAAACCCCGGCTTCGTGAATTATGACTGGTCAGGACATTGGGATGAAACGTCATTGAGCCCCTCTGCATCCTGAGTAAATGATTTGAAGTGCTGGCGATCGTCAATTTTTACCACATAAATTGAATCAAAATCCGCTGACGGCCAGTCAGGTACAAGCGCCGCATCTCCGCCCGTTTTTTCAACAAGTGTCCGGGCAGCAATGACCAGATTTTTATGCTCCCAGGCGATCATGGTCAGCGGAACGCGTTTCTCATTGAGAAGGTCAGAGACCAGTTTACGGGGTTTATCCGCGTGAAAGCGCAGTATTACAGGCCTGGAAACCTGCACCGCCAGAGGGATCAGCGTGGAGAGTGGCCGCAGCGAACTCCCTGTTTTATCCTCTTTCGGTGCAGAGGCGTAAAGCGCATCCGGGTTTCCATAGCGGCTCAGCAACACTGCAGGAAGTTTCAAGGCCCGATTAAGACCTTTGCAGGTCAGTTGACCACTTGCATTGTCGGGTTTTTCGCCATGACGAAAAAAAACATAGGTACTGTCGGCCTCAGCACTCAAGGGGACAAAGACAGTACACGCAAACACTAAAGCCAAAAATTTCTTCATCATAACGTCCTGTGAGTCATAAATTCGCCAGCAAGGGCCTGATTTCAGAGCAGTTCACTAACAACAGATAAACGGTCGATGAACGAATGAATCTGCTGACTGGCTGCACAAGTGTGCCAGACACAGGCACAATAGCGCTTATGCCCCGTCCGGCGCATCTGTATTCTGTGCGCTGTCACCCAAGCGAGCCGGGTTGCGACCTGGCCTCCTGGCCGTTCATCTCCGAATCGGTCAGCGTCGCTCTGACATGCGGCAAACTCTGCGGATAATGTTGCTGGATAAACTCAATCATTTTCTCACGTACGTAACAGCGTAAATCCCAGGCCGTGGGAGAGTTCTGTGCGGTCATTAACAACCTGATTGTCATGGTTTTTTCGCTGGTATCGGTGACCTGGAGCACCTGCGTCTGCTGATCCCAAAGCCTCGTTTCACTGAGTACTTTTTCAAAATGCTGGCGGAGAGGTTCCAGCGGCATGGAATAATCCACGTAAAGAAAAACCGAGCCGAGTATTTGCGCGTTATTCCGCGTCCAGTTCTGAAAGGCATTTTCGGTAAAGTAGGTAATGGGCAGAACCAGTCGGCGCAGGTCCCAGATACGCACGACAACGTAGGTCAGATTGATCTCCTCAATCCAGCCCCACTCTTTTTCCACGACCACGGCATCGTCAATTTTTATCGGTTGCGTGAAGGCAATTTGTATTCCGGCAAACAGATTCACCAGCGACTTCTGCAGGGCAAAGCCAATGATGATTCCGGCTACGCCAGCACCCGCCAGAATCGTCGTGCCAAATTTACGCACACCCGGAAAGCTCAGCAGAATCATGGACAGACAGAATAACACCAGGATGACGATGGCGACCTTTTTGACATACATTAATTGCGTACGAATCTTGCGGGCGCGAAGGTTATTCGACAGATTAATGTCATAACGGATAAAGAGCATATCCTGCGCCACATTCGTTAACCGAATTAATACCGAGCAGACCGACAGGATAATAAAAATATTGGCGGTGGCGGTGATAAAATTTAGGGATTTTGGAGGGATATTAATATAATTAACCCCGATATTGATGAGCAGTAGGGGAATAAAAAGAAACAGGGATCCACGTAGATGCTTTTCAAGCGATTTGAACAGTTTTCTGTCGCGATTTTGCCAGTAGCGAATAAACACAAAAAGAACAAATCGGGACAGAAAGCCCACAATTAACGAAAAGATAACCAGTAAAACCGCAGGCACCCAGGTTGGCACCCCAGAGAACTCATCAAAGATCAACGACATCATTTTCCCTTCTCAAGCAATCGACAGCCTCAGGCTGTATGAAAGGTCACTAAAATCAGTAACCGCTGTTTTCTCGGTTATCTGCGAACGACGTGATTACGTATAGTAGTCTATGAAAAATTTGACCCACTGCCTCTTTAATCGGATAAAAACCGCATAAGGCGGCCAGTTTTAGCGGCGCTGTGTTCATAACCGACTGAAAATAAGACTTATTTACTTTCGGGCAAGTAAGATATCGCCATCGGCTTCACTCAACCGACATGCTCTGCTGGTAGCGGGGGAAATACGCGAAAGCGCAGCAAGGCCTCGCTTCGGTGCAAAAGCATTGCCGAGCGAGACAGGCACGATTGCCGCACAACCGCCACGTCAAACGCAAAGCCGTCATCTTGCAGAAGGCACGCACTCCTACCCGTCAGTGGAAAAAGGGGTTTTTCCCGGGGAAAGCACACCACCTGGTCGCCTGCGGTCGGCGACGCGTAGAACGATGTCGCTTTGGCGGGGCATATTACGTTGAGCAGGTCCACTTAGGGTGCAGCGGACCTGGCAGAGCAGTGTCGTTATCCCGTTAACGCAGACGAACCTGCTCAAGGTCAGCCAGTAAGCCGGGCCCCTGTGGCTTCCAGTCCAGATCCCTGCGGGTGATTGCAGCCGAAGCAGACATGTCCTCTGCAACAAATTTGCCCAACGCGCCAAAGTGTGCTGATGCTTCACTCGCCTCAATGCGAACCACCGGCACATCAAGCACCTGTCCAATCGTTTCGGCAATGCTGCGCAGGGGAATACCTTCTTCTGCTACGGCATGATAGCGCCTGCCCGCCAGATTTTTTTCAAGGGCGAGGACATAAAGCCGTGCAGCATCACTGATATGTACCGCCGACCAGCGGTTCTGACCCTCGCCCACCCAGGCCGAGACGCCCTTTTGCCGGGCCGTTTCAATCAATGAGGTCACTAGCCCTTGTTTCAAGGGATTATGCACCTGAGAGAGCCGGATGACGGCAACATTGATCCCTTTTTCTAAGACCGCCATTGCGCCCCGTTCTGTCGCCTTACGCGGATTGCGGTGTTCAAAGTTAACGTGGTTTTCAACTGCCAGGCTGCCAGGCCCTGCTGAGCCCAGCGCGACGGCGGACGTGACGATCAGCGGCCGCTGCGTTCCCGCCAGGGCTTCACCCAGCGCCTCAACCACCAGCCTGTCTTTTTCGCATTGGGCGACAAACGTGGAAAAATCATGATTAAACGCTGTGTGAATAACCCCGTCGCTTAGTGACGCGCCGCGCCGCAGGCATTGAAGGTCGTTAATGTCGCCAAAAAAGGGTTCGACACCCGCAGCAGCCAGCACTTCCGCGCCTTTTTGGCTTCGGGTCAGCCCTGAAACCTGGTAGCCGGAGGCAATAAGCTGAGCGGCAACCGCGGTGCCGATAAATCCCGTCGCGCCGGTAAGAAAAATTCGCATCCTGTTCGTCCTTACTGTGAATCAGCCATCATTTAACAACCCGATGCAGCTAATTTAGACGGGAGGCGTAATACATTCTATGCTGGAACGTCGCTGTTTTATGTCCGATCGTCCGGAGCAGACTATGGACCCGCTATCACAGTTGTTATCGCTACTCAAAACTGAAAGTTACGTTTCAGGCGGTGTTGTTCTTGATCCTGCACAGGCAGTCCAGTGGCCCGCTCATGACGGGGTCAAATGTTATGCCGTCGTGTTTGGATCCTGCTGGCTGTCCGTTGAGGGACTGGCAGAGCCCGTCAGGCTCACCGCTGGAGAGTGTTATCTTTTACCTCCCGGCCCCCCTTTCAGACTGGCAACAGACTTAACGCAAAAACCGGTCGATTTTCAGACCGTCCGGACTGAAATGATTTCCGATATCGCAACCAAAACGCACGAAACGTCAGGTTGTTTTCTGGTAGGCGGGCATTTTTTACTGGCTGGCCGCGCTGCACGCCTGCTTTTGCATTCCTTATCACCCGTGGTGCATGTTCACAGAGACGCAGATAAAAAGGCGATGTATTGGGCACTTGAACGGATGGCTCAGGAAGTGCGCGCCCCTCAACCGGGCAGCGAGCTTATCGTGCAGCAACTGGCTTTTATGCTGGTCATACAGGCCCTGCGATTGCACGCCGATGACAGCACAACTCCCCGCACTGGCTGGCTCTTTGCTCTCCGCGATAAAAAGCTGAGCGCGGCGATAGCCTGTATGCACGATGCCCCCGGACAGGGCTGGACAGTGGAAACGCTCGCCACGCAAGTGGGAATGTCACGTTCGGCGTTCGCACAACACTTTAGCCAAACCGTGGGTATGGCTCCTGCTGCCTATCTCACCCAGTGGCGAATGCTGTTGGCCTGCGACCGCTTACAACAGACTGATGACTCTGTACTGCATATTGCCACCTCGCTGGGATACGAGTCAGAAAGTGCATTCAGAAAAGCCTTTAAGCGCGTCATCGGCTGCACACCTGGAAAATTCCCCGCAGGGTAACAGGTTCAAGCCTGCCCTGGCAGACGGCGACAGACGGGAATGTTGGACATGATGCGAGACGATCGTCGCGGTTGGCGATCGTCTCGCGGTTATTTGGCCGGGCAGACAGACGCTTCAAGTTTGCCCCGCCGATCCCACCGGCAGGCAAGCAGCCACAGCAGCGCCGTCACAATCCAGCCGATGATCCACGAGATGTCGTTGCCGGCAAAGATCCAGGTCAGCGAACCATGATAAAGCGGGTTATCGATAAACGGCAGTTGCACCAGCACGCCCAGAAAGTAGACCGAAATACCGGCCCCGTTCCAGCGCCCATAGCGCCCGTCTGGCTGCGACAGCGCCGGGATATCTACTTTGCCATGGGTGATGAGATAAAAATCAGTCAGGCTTATCGCGCTCCAGGGCACAAAGAAAGCCAGCAGAAACAGCAGGAAGTGCGTAAAGGATTTCAGGAAAGCCGGTTCACTCAGCAGGGCAATCACGCAGGCCAGCGTCACCATTGAGGTGACAAACATAACGCGCCCCGCCCGACTGAGCGAGGTTTGCTGGCGAAAACCCGACACAATGGTCGTCAGAGACATAAAACTGCCATAGGCATTTAACGTGGTGAACGTAATTTTGCCAAAGCAGATGGCGAAATAGATCACCATCGCCATGGTGGCGCTGCTGCCCAGACTCACAATATAGCCAACCTCATTGCCTGAAAAGGCCTTACCGGCGATCGCGGCAACGATCACGCCCAGGGTCATTGATGCCTGGGTGCCGGTCATGCTGCCAAAGAACACCGCGCAGAACAGCGTCTTTGCGGAAACATCGGCGGGAAGATAGCGCGAATAGTCAGAGACATAGGGGCAAAACGCAATTTGCCAGGAGGAAGACAGCGAGACCGCCAGCAGAAAGTTAGCCAGCGTAAAATGGCGATTCTGCCATACCGCCGATAAGTCGTGAGTGGAGAGCAGCGTGATGAATAAACAGGCAAAGGCCAGGACGCCGATCACGCTCGCCAGTTTCCCCAGTTGATGAATCACACGATAGCCCAGCACCGCAATCACCACAATAAGGGCGCTAAACACCACCATTCCGGTCGCGTTGCTGACGTGAATAAGCTTCGCCAGCGCCTGTCCCGCCAGCACCGTACCACTGGCAGAAAAGCCGACGTACATTATACAGACCAGCACCAGGGGAATGACCGCACCGAATACACCAAACTGCATGCGGCTGGTGATCATCTGCGGTAACCCCAGGCGCGGGCCCTGAATGGCATGCAACGACATGATGCCCGCCCCGATGATTTGGCCGACCAGCAGCCCAACCAGCGACCACACCACATCGCCGCCCAGAACCACAGCTAGCGCGCCCGTGACAATGGCGGTGATTTGCAGATTACCGCCAAACCAGAGGGTAAACTGGCTGAAAGGCTGCCCGTGACGTTCGCGCGGCGGGATGTAATCAATCGAACGGGTTTCTGACAGGCGCGGTTTCTCTGCGCCTGAATAATCTGCTGCAGGTGATTCAGCTGGCATAGTTTCCTCACTGGAACACAGCATACGCGGTGCGTTGAGACCTATTGTTGAACGGATGGATGCGTAAACGGCAGTACATGTATATACATGTAACGATACTGTCACGCGAGTTGAGAAGTTACAAGATGACGCGTCATTGGAAAATGTGATGGTGCAGGCAAGCCTGACAGGTGACCGCGCATCGCTTGCTAGCATGTCGGGCGTGAAAACGAACAATTGCGCTGGCTCCTGCCCTCAACCCGTCAGATTGACGTATTGAAGGCAAAGCCGAGTACAGGCGAAACGCGCCACATGCCTTACCAGGTGTTAAATCCACAACAGCCAACACGGTAAAATTGCGATATGAATCTCCGTCTGGCTCCGTTCACAAACTGACAGGAGCCCTTATAAGGAGTCAGCCTAAACATAACGTTTGCCCGTTAGCCGCCCACCCAGCACACCGCCTCTGCGTGACTGGCGTCCGTAACAGCCCGATGCTCAAAGTCGCTGCCTGGCCTTGAGTTGATGATCCCTTCAATCAATGGCCTTTGGGCGATACTGTTCGTTAAGCGCCTGAGCAATTGCCTCTGTTTCCGCATCAGGTATGCCGTTATCAAGCGCCGGTCTGAAGTGCATTTGAAACGCCTGAATGGTTTTTATAGTCTCCTCGTCCAGCACACCCGTTTGTGGAATAGCATCATATCCATAGGTTTTAAGTAGCACCTGCATTTTATGAACATTCACAGGTGCGGTTGGTAGACGACCGTTGAGATATTTTTTTATTTTCTCTGCTTCCGGCCAGGCCCCGATCCCCTGAGCAGCCAGTTGTTTCCAGGGAAACAGCTTACCGGGGTCTTGTTTTCGCAGGGGGGCGATATCACTATGACCGACTACGTTATCAGGGGTAATATTATAACGCTGGATAATACGCCTGGACAACGCGACAAGCGCCTTGATTTGTTTTTCATCGTAGGGATACCAGGTTTTATGTCCCAACATATTTTCTGAAAAACCACGATTAACAATCTCAATACCGACAGAAGAATCATTGAGATTGACACGCCCATTCCAGTTACTGACACCGGCGTGCCAGGCGCGCTTATCTTCATGGACCAGTTGATAGATGAGGGGTTTATCTGCTGTATTGTCAGGCGACTCAGGAATAAGGTAATGGGCGCTGACATTATTACCTGTAAGAAGTTTTAACGATGTCGCGTTATCAGCGGCCGTGTAATGAAAAACCAGGAAACGAATACGTTCGTTTTGGGCGAGTGAAGAATAATCATGGCTCAGCGTATAGTCTTGCCTGTTTGCTTTTGACGAAATGCTAGGGCTACAACCTGTAAGTGATAACAGTAAAAACAGGCTGGTAAGGATGCATCTTACATTCTTTTTAATTCCCATATCAATTAAATCCTTTTGCAACATTTACTTTATCCTGATCGCTCTTTTATTCTGACGGAGGATAGAAAATTCAATCTCGCTCCTCTGATAAGAAAGCCTGTTTTCCAAAAACCACATAATGAATTCATTATCATTCTTCACGCCGATTTTTTTCATCACTCTCCGTTTATAATAACTGACTGCTTTCTCCGGCAGATTCATCCATTCGGCTATTTGCCTTACTGTCATCCCGGTCATAAAAAACCAGGTAACCGCTACTTCATTTTCAGTAAATGTCAGACAACGTTTTGCATTATCCATAAAAGTCACAACCCCTCCACTGGAGCAATAATTTTTTATCTCTCCACAAATAACCAAAAAAAATATTTAATTAACAATTAACTTCAAATCCCAACCTGTCATTCATCATCCCAACGCCATATAAAAATGCCCCCTTCCCTAACCTGGTGGCATTCAGTGAACGACTAGCTAAGATAATTCCGGATTGTACGTACCGGATTAACATGCCCCGCTAAACCGGCATCATAATTTCTAAAAACGCCGCATTTAATTGATAGAAACCCTAAGCACGAAGCCACACAGAACAGATTTCCATTCTCAGAATATCGGATGTACTGTTTTTTATTAGCCTCTCGCTATTTTCATATTCAATAAAGCGTTCAGCTCAGAACATTGAGATAACAATTTTAGGACGTTACACAACCAGAAAGGGTATTATCTGCGCCTGTCTGTAACTCATCCCCCGCCAGTTACAGAAAGGCGCAGAATCCTCCGGCAATATCTTTCCCCCCTACAGCGGCCAAAAGCCCCCTTTTCCTCGCAACGTTTTGCCAGCACCGCCTCCAACGCCATAAACCTTCCCTGCACCTGCCCACATACATTGCGGAGAGGAAGGCATATCGCCGGCACAGTGCCGAGAGCGTTCGCCAAAATATTCAAACCACGTACACCCGATGGTTATTAATTGGATGAATCCTCGTTTTGCACTAACCCTCCCTCTCCTCAAGACTAAAAGAGGGACGGTTGGCGATGAACCAGAGAATAAGTTCCTTATTGTTTTTCACACCTAATTTACGCATCACCCTGCGTTTGTGGTAACGAATTTTCAGCACATCCATGCCTGTCCGGCACGCAATCTGCTGTAATTTCATTCCGGTCATGTAAAACCCTATTACGGCAATTTCTTTGTCCGTTAAAAAAACATTTTCTCCATGTTTCCCGATAACCCTAAGCACATGTTATCTCCATAGCGAATCAGTAAACCTCAAAGGCGCGCCTGCAATAAACTACAGGGTGACTTTGTTTGTTTTTAACTGATAATTATAATCACTGACGCTGGTGATGCTCAGATGCATACCCTTTGAAAGTGGATGAGAAGGTGTAGCGCACAACGTCTCCTGCGGAAGAACATAAGGCTTCGTAAAAGTGATTTTCGATCCGCCTTCATCTGTATTAACCAAAGGTGAGAAACGGAACACTTTAGCGCTGGGATTACTTATACAGAGATCGCCGCGGACTAACTGATATTGTACGCGCTGCCACATATCTTTTTGCTCGATATCTTTTCTGACGTTAACTACGACCGGCAGATCTTGCCCAATGAGAATTTTCACCTTTCCATCGCTGACCTCATCCTTAGGTGGTAATCCTGTAAATACGACGCGCGCGATATGCTCTTTTACATCCGGCGTATTGGTACGGTAAATTACCCGAATGCTCTGGATGTCGCCTGGACCTATTACAATAGCCTGAGGTTCAGTATACAGTGTGCCACCGGCAAGATTATCGTCTGGTAGACGCCGGATTTTGCTGTAAAGCAGCACACTTTTATCGCCATTATTCTTAATATCAATAGTCGACTCCTGCTTACCTGACTCGATCAACACCGCTGATGATGAAGGTAGAATTTCGGCACTGGCATCATGAATAAGACCTGTAAATATGAAAACACTCATAGAAACGTTACGAAGCATGGCAGTTGAAAATAACATTTTTAATACTCTCCTGTTGATTCAGACGACGAGATGAAAGTTTACATTGCATATTTAAATGCGTAGGTGACGACATACCTTCTGATTCCAGCTTTCCGATATCTTTTTCATCGATTAAAAGAATATCTTTGTCGATGAAACGGGCAATTAATTTTCCAGAACCGTCATAAAAAAGATCAATCTGATGAATGTCAGAAGGTTTGTGGCTCCATTTCAACAGCATTGAACGGTTATCCGCTATGCCAAATTTAAAGAACGGCACCGATCCGCGAACAGCTGAAAAATCTCTGACGTTGTTTTTAATGATTACACCTGATGGCAGACCTTCCGGGCTAACGCGAATAAAATCATTTCGTCCTTCAGCGACAGGCGTAATTATGGCTTTTCCATCATGATTGGTGACCGCACTACTTTGTAATGAGGCGACATCAAGATAATGATGGACGCCTGTGTCGACCACCGCCCAGGTATTGCCAATACGGTTTGGTGAGAAAATAACGCCTTCTTTACTAATGGCAACAGCACCGGATAAATATGCCGCGGTGGTCTGCGATACGCCTCCGGCATCTCGTCCCTGGGAGAGCGAGACATCCGCAGTGGTGTAAGGTGTAATGACGGCATTATCCAGCGAGTAGCTTTCTGAACGACCCGCGCCCGACGTACGCATCTGGCTGGCAGTCACGGTATAGTTTTTAGATACCGGCGCACTGAGCGAATTCGACAGGCGCGCTCTGTTACCGTACGTGTAATACTGACTTCGCCAGTTAGCGCTGTGTTTGTTGAAACTTAGTGGAAGGCTCAAGAAAAGATTGAGGCTGATCTTATCTTTTTGCGTTTGTCCGGGGCTTAATGACATGTAGGAGACACCTACGCCCAACGAAGCTTTTCCCACAGGTAAGTTCAGACTGCCTGACAATGAATTGAAACCAGGCGCATCGTAGAAACGATAATGTGTTAACGAGATACTTCCTGTCACGCCATAGGAAAACTGCTGCGTTTGCGTTAAACCAATGCTGCTCCGCTGTGCATTGTAATTCCCGAGTCGTGCCTGGCCAATATAGCTAAAATGCCGGCTGTTACGACTAAAATTAAGGCTGGTATTTTTATAGCTGCCTGAAACATCCAAACTCAGGCCCTTCTGGTTTTTCTCATTTTGTACGCTTGTCAGGCTGGAGCGAAAGCGAAAATCTTTTTCGAAAGCCGTATTGCTGACCGTAAGCCCGCGATAGCCTGACGCAGTGACCATAGCGACCGATGGGGCGAAGATTGAATTTAGCGTTCTGGAGAAACCGGCGCCGCTTACCGTGCTTCTGCTGCCGCTAACGGTACGTCCCGTAAAAGCATAATAGCCCGCGTTACCATCCTGGTCAGAGGTGATTTGCGCGCGTGAGATGATGCGCGAGTCAACGATCTGCCCGTCTCGCTTAACCAATACCCTGACGTCATCACTAAAGCCAGCTACCGGAATATTACGCAGTTCCGCATGGCCTTTCTGAATGATTTGTTTCCAGAGAAGCAAGTTATTTTGCCAGAACTCGACAGTCAGCGTTTCTGCAGCTTCATAATTAAAGTTCACAAATGCCGTCGCGTTGCCGTTGGCGGAGGAGATGATGGCACCATCAATATAGCCAGTGCCAAACCCACCATCGCTAACGATTGTTCGTCCTGCGCGGACGCGAACATTTTGATAGTCTCGCTCAATATAGCCATCACGTATCGTGTTAACCGCCGTACGTGCGTTACGGCTGCTAAAGGAACTGTAGTAACCATGTGAGCGAATAATCGTATTGTTCATATTAATTCCGGCTTCATAATCTGTATTGATACTGTTGAGGGAGGTTTCTCCTCCTGAAAAGCGATAGGCATAGGTATTGTAATTTATAAATGCCCCGTTCCCGCCACTCAACCTTTGCTTCCCCTCTGGATTAATCAGATATTTTACAGGGACTAATAACCGTAAGGTATTATTAGCCCGATCAAATTTAGCCTGAATCTGTTTATCCAGATAAAAATATTTACTGCCATTTCTGGCTTTGTAGGGCGACCATGCTAACGCTTTTATTCCTGCTTTTAATTTTATGTCTTCCGAATAAACCGCTGCATTTTTAACCGAAAAAACCCTTCCTGATAAAATATATTTTCCATTGATGTAAATATCAGATTCCGTTTCTCGCTCTGGCATTACATGCTGATTAAGTGCATTATCAAGCTGCGCAGAAGTGATACCATTCGCAGCCATCAAATTAGAATCAAAATGTAGCGTTTCACTCCGCACTGGTGCTATAAAAATTAAAAAGAAAATAACAGTAACAACATAATATATTTTTTGCATGTCAAAATCAGGCACCTCATAGGGAGATGCCTGCTGTCGCTCTCAAAAAAATAAATTAGAAATAACGTACGTTAATCTGTGCAGTACCCTGCCAGTCAACCTGTTGTGCATTGGTTATCATATTTCCGGCGTTTAATTGCGGTTCGATGTCAAACACCCATGAAATAACTTTCCCTGAGGCTGGTGCACTAGTCGTTTCATCCCATGGTGTCCAGTCTTCCGTTTTCTTATAACTCCAATTGGCATTTAACACACGACCAAACGCAGTACCACTATGCGAACCACTATTCTGGTAACCGAAAGAGGTCGTATTGGTCACGCCGTCTACCGTTGATGAAACAGGGCTGATGGTAAAATTCCCCAATTTATTTCCCGTTACCGGATCCATCCCTAAACCAAAAATACGCGTACTATCTGCATGCCCACTTCTGTTATTGGTATTCACACCCACCATAGCACTGCTTTCATTGGGGTCGGTCGCCCAGAATGCCACTTTCTGCGCTGAGGGACAACTTACCTGTAATGTCACTTGTTTCGCTGCAAAGGTATTGACCGCGGTTTGATTAAGATCTTTGTGCTGAGTAATCCCCCAGTCAAGAGCCTCACCGCCTACAACATTTGCTGTACAGGCGTTCGGCGCAATGATGCCATGAACATTAATGTCGGTTCCCGCCATGGCTGAATGGCAAAATAATGCACTGGTGGTGAAACTCAACGCTAATACTGTTTTATTAAAAGACACGTTATTCTTCCTTATCTCTATATAAAAAAATCGACACAAGCCGCTCAGGCTTAATGCGGTGAGAAATATAACGTTAAACATTGAAATCGCCATATGAATTAATCTCTTTTTTTATAAAATGATCTTTTGTTTTTTATTGTTAAAAATCAATAAGATAGACACATACCCTATGCCACATTTAAAGCAATGTTTTTTTGATTGATTTATAAATAAATTCAGAAAAGAACATACACATCAACTCCAAATATTTACTTATCACTGCGTGAAAACCCGTCTTTTAAAGATTGCAATGGACACCTGCCGGATTAGACTGCCCTTTCCAGTTCCTTTTCATACTTTTTTCTGTGTCGAAGCGTCAGTACACACAACGCCATGCCGTCACATCTGATTGACGCTGTTTCATTGCCCTACTAATCACGTTTAAAATAGACAAACGTTCAGCCTGACGCTGTCGTTAGTCACTCAATCTGAATGCATTACTTAAGATTTTTCATTCCTGACCATTTTCATTCCTTTAGTTCATTACTGGTTTACATTGACTCACAGCCATATCTTTTAGTCAGATAGTCGTACCAGAAAAGCTTACCGTTTTATCCTACCTTCCCGTTAAATCAGCAATATGTTTGAAAAAGAAAGTGCGGTGCAAACCGTGACGCTCTTAGAACATTGGGCCTCAGGCCTGGGTAGCGCACTTTTCGATACTTAACGTCAGGAGATCAGGAAACGACAGACATTCTGTCAGGTCGATGAGAGTGGTGTTTGTTACAGCGGGATATTGATTACATGATATCTACGATGCGTTGCTAAGCCATAATGTCGCAGGTATGGATAAATACAGCATGACACAGGTAAGTGAGGGCAGTTAAAAACATCATCAACGCCCCATTGAAATGCAATACCTTAACGTTAAACGAAGCAACGTAAGATTCTGTGATGCCCACCTTGAATTCTCGCGTGATTTACTTAAACCACGGCTGATGCGTGATCTCAGGCTGCAGTGACGATGAGTATCATTGAGGTAGAGGTTCTTTGAAAATGGAGGGTGTATTCGTTCCGCTCAGTCTGCAATCTGGGCTTAATCTGGTTGGTTTAACAACCCTGCACATTATTTTCTTGCAGATTTTATCCTCGCCCAACCCCCCTGGTCGCATGATGTCTGTCTGCGCGACCTGAGGATTGCGCGCATGCAGCTACGCCTACCTCTGATGTGGATAGCGCTGACGGCTTATTAAAGTATGTATGTGCGTTTTTCATATGAGTGCGTATGCTGACAACAACGTCTGTTTTGAATGATGCAGTGAACGGCAGCAAGCGCGTAAACCAATGAGAGTTCAAATGAATCTGACACCTGCCGTTGACCAGAACGCCTGACTGACAGGGCAAATGAGAATGTATATAATTACTATTAGAGAAATTTTTGAGAAGTTAATTGCGCGTTTTAACATCGTTATCTGCTGTCTTTCGCGTGCGACAGCGGGCTACATAAGAAGCCTAAACCCGCTTCAGGTTCCCTCTAAAAACATTACTATTTTTTATTAAATTAAATTTAAAATTATAAACAATAAAATCAATTACTTACAACTTAAATCATGTATTTTATATTCCACTTAAATTAAAAAAGCCAAAGGCATGCAAATAAAACTCTTTTATTTAATTTGATTTGGAAATTATTCAGCACTATGCTGATGTCGATTCAGATAACAAATTTTTATCTATTAATTCCTTTCAATAGATGGGTATTCATGTCCATTTCTTTTGGTACAGATGGAGAGCACTTTGAGCCGAAAGATTACACTTAATCACTTTCTGGTTTTTGAACCCGAGAAAAAAAGAATTACTGGCAGAGGCAATCCGGCGATCATTAGTGCTTCAGCATCACTATGCTTCGAGTTGCTCATTGAAAATGTCGGTGAGTTAGTCACTCATCAACAGTTTTTTGACTATGCATGGCGTCGTTTTGGCATGGAGCCGACCTCTACGTCCCTCTATCAGAATATATCCAGCCTCAGGCGCGCACTGAGTAAAGCCGGACTGCAGGAAGACATCATTCGAACGATGCCCCGGCGTGGTTTTATTCTGTCACCACAAACCGTGGTGATGAAAGAAAATACCGTTACAGCCTCTTCAGCAACTGTCTTGAGTGAGAAAAATTATGAACCTCTTTCGTCAGAAGAAAACACAGAATCGCACGAGGGAGCATCTCCAGCCGTGTTACAGCACGCAGATGTCGAGGATGATAAAGATGATAAGACGGTTTTACCCTCAACACGTCAACGTGATCACTCGCCATGGCTACCCACAACAGAAATGTTGTTAGCACGACTCTCTTTTAAAAATGTGTTTTTTACCGCCATCACTTTCGTTTCTTTTTGCTGTATTTTTATTTTTATCAAAGTCGAACCGCAATCGGCAGAGCCCGTTTTCGCTCACAGCATGGACTATAAAGGCTGCGTGATTTTTAATAACTCAGACGCCTGGCTCAATAGCGCTGAGTTAAAAAAACGCGTAGATGATTTGGATATCAATTGTAAAGACAGTCAATATATCTATATGACATCTTTTAAAAATGCTGACAGACTCTCTTACTTTCAATGCCAGCACCCCTTGCACGCTACAATTCGAGCAAACTGTCTCTCTCATTATTATGTTAAGAATTTCAATGATGAATAAAATTCTGGTTCTGACAGGGCTATGCTTTATCGCTCTTTTATTGTATCCATTTAGTGGAAACCGGGAACACCGTATATCATGTAAAGCGGATATTTCTTATCAGTGGCAAGATAGCACGCTAAATTTATTCATTTCTCAAAACATCCAGAATGGCAAAGGTATACTGGCTCTCTCTGGTACGCTTCATGAAAAAAATAAAGCCGATGGTTATTTAAGTAAAACCATATCTTTCTCCTATCGAGAACAGGGCTATTATTATCACCTTAACTCAGATTTGGTCATCAACTCGCCACAAATGACCATGAGCGTTCAGGATCAAAGAAAATGGTTACCTGATTTCTTTATTGAAAAAGGGAAGCCTCTGCTGCTGAAAATCAGGCCTTACGGTGATAAAGCCTGGCTTTTTTACTCTGAGACTACGCCACTTTTCGTCTGTGAAAGAAGTAGTTAGCTTTTTTAACGATTTTTCACCCTTGTCCACTGCACGACGCTGAGATCTCAATGTTGATAATCTTGACGTCGTGCAGTGCATTTTTTACGACGAAATCAGTTTACTTCTGGCAGAAACAACTCTGTTTCGCCCCTCATGCTTTGCCTGGTACAACCATTGGTCAACGGAAAGCAATGTTTCCTCAATATCGTTGTTATGGTGAGCTAAACTCTCCACGCCAGCTGATATTGTCATTTTTCCTATTTCGCTAAATTGCGCACATGCGATATGTTCACGGATACGATTTGCAATAGATTCAGCCTCTGAGATTTGTGTATTCGGAAAGAAAACAACAAATTCTTCGCCACCAAACCGACAAACAATATCGTTAGTGCGGCAGCCTTTTTTTAAAAACATCGCGACGGCAACTAACGTTTTATCACCGATATCATGCCCATAGTGATCATTAATGCGCTTAAAGTAATCGATATCGAAAGAGGCAAGACTATGTTCGTTTTTAGCAGAGAGGTAAGGCGCGGTAAGTTGCTCAAATCCACGTCGGTTATACAGTTTGGTCAGATGATCGGTTATTGCATCATCACGTAATATGGCCAACGTTTTATTAATTGTGTTCGAATAAGCCAAAAAAGATTTTTTCAGCCGGTCAGATTCTTTATACCACGTTTTTATACCCTTGATTTTGGGAGGCAAATCCTTCGTTGTAGTAGACCGGGTCAGGCCAGCGAGTCTTTCGAGCGGTTTGGAAATCTGCGTGGAAACAAAGATGCTCACACCGACCAATAGCAATGCTATCACCAGTCCATAAACCAACACATCTTTAGCGATAAGCGTGAGTGTCGTGCTGACCACGTCAGGCGAAACGCATACGAATACGTGCCAGTTGGTTTTGATAACGTCTGAATAGCCTAACAGGCAGTCGCGTTGTTCTAACGTTGTCTTTAATCCACCGCTGCTGGCCTGATTCAGCCGCGTCGTCAGGCTGGTAGTCAAAGGATTGTTTTTTCCTGTAAGCATCTCATCAGGTGAATAAATGACTTCTCCAGTATCTGAAACAATGCTGATCGTTGTTTTATCAGTGTAAAAATGATGGCTCATGAGGCGGCTTAAAATACTTTTTCTTTTCAGGTAGATAGATCCTGCAATATAACCCAGATACGCCCCCGAAGAGGAATAGATCGGGTTCGACAAAAAAATGAGATAGTTACCTGTGGAAGGTGTAAAGGGTTCTGATACGAACGCCCCCTTTTTTACCGCCATCAACTGCTCAGGGGCAACATTCAAAGACGTACCAACAGGCAGTAAACCTGGTGGAGAGGATGCCGCAACGTAACCGTCTGGCGTTAGCATCACGACTGAACTGAACATATCCGATTGCAGTCTTAATCTGTCAGCTTCTTGCTGTAGTGCCTGTTTGTCTTCAAAACGTTTAATCTGAGTGGCACTGTATGCAAGCTCTTTTTGTGCCGTTCTGAATGTACTGTCGGTCATATCAGCAAGCTTACGGGCATAGGCGGTGTTAGATTCAATAATTCTTTTTTCAGTCAGAATCTTAAGAACAACGCCCACCACCAATATCAGCATGAGTGCAGTAATGACTATGCAACCAACAGAATGCAGGCACAGAAGCCCTTTTAACGAGGGTTTATAGGTTTTATTCATTCCCACAGCAGGTCTCTGTTATTTGCCATCATTATTTCAAAGATATTAGCACTGCCTGGAAAAAACAAAGCGTTTCACGGCTAAACGTCACCCTCTTACTCTCGCTAATCAGCGACATCGCGCTGATAAAGGCGTAAATCCAGCGCTTGCCAGACTGGCAATCCGGTGACGCAGTTATACCGCTGGCACCCTCTTCTCCATCATTAACCTTATTCTGCCGTGAAAAAAGAGGCGGGCCGTCGTTAACGTCTTCTGAAACAGGCCAAATACGTACAGGACAGGCATTCATTGCAAATGCGTTATGACCTGCTAGCAATAATAAACCGACATAACGCAGAGGGAATGGACATGCTTTATCCGTGATTGAGAAAGCATGCAGGCTGGCATGATGTGATACAACGCATGCACCCACACGATGAATAATCCCTGTTCAGGCAATGCTTATTCACTCACGCTCTCTCACCTACCATTACCGATTATGGGTTGCGCCACCTGCTACTCAAAAAAGCGGCGCATCAGCGCCGCCCTTAGCTTATTGAATCAGCCGTTTCACCGGCGCGTTCCGTTGACGATCCCAAATTACCGTCAGCAGGCGCTGTAACGCGATAAACGCAAACAGCAAAATGCCAATAGCAATCTTGGTCCACCAGGAACTGAGCGTGCCGTCAAAGTTGATCCAGGTTTGAATAAGCCCCTGAATTAACACGCCGAACAAGGTGCCCAGCACCGTGCCTACGCCACCCGAGAGTAAGGTTCCGCCAATCACTACAGAGGCAATCGCATCCAGTTCCACGCCCAATCCAGCCAGGGCATAGCCCGCCGAGGTATAGATGGAAAACACAATGCCGGCCAGCGTCGCCAGGGTAGTCGACAGCATGTAGATCTTAATGGTGGTGGCGCGGGTTGAAACGCCCATGAGTTGCGCGGAGGTCAGGCTGCCGCCAATCGCATAAACCTGATTACCAAAGCGAGTGCGATGCGCCAGAATGATCCCGCCCGCCACCACCACCAGCATGATCAGCGCCAGCAAACTGAGCCGCCCGCCCCCCGGAACCTTCCATGCCATGCTGGACAGCGTGGCGTAAAGAGGATGATCGATCGGAATAGAATTCTCAGAGACCAGGTAACTGCAGCCGCGCAGAAAAAACATGCCCGCCAGGGTGATAATAAATGCGGGAATTTTCAGCGCATCAATCAGCCAGCCCATCATGGCACCAAACATCGCTCCCATACTCAGGATGAGGGCAAACGCCAGGACGGGGTTGAGGTGATAGTCACCGATAACCTTTGCCAAAAATACACCCGAAAACGCAATGACGGCCCCCACCGAAAGATCGATGCCGCCCGATAAAATCACAAAGGTCATACCGACAGCGATAATGCCGAGGAAGGCGTTATCCGTCAAAATGTTACAGATCACCCGCGTGGAAGCAAAGCCGGGAAACTGGCTCAGGCAAAACAGATAGCCCATGACGAACACCAGTAGGGTGATCATTAGAGGCAGATGACGTTTAATCATGATGGACGTCTCCGTTTAAACATCGCAATAAAGCGCGGGGATTGCAGAAGCAGAACGCACATGACCACTATCGCCTTCACCACCTGATTCAACTCTGGCGGAAAGCCAGAGAGTAGAATACCGGTGTTCATCGACTGAATAATCAGCGCACCTATCAATGACAGCACGATGTTAAACCGGCCGCCCATCAGGGATGCTCCGCCGATGACCACGGCGAGAATCGCATCCAGTTCCAGCCACAATCCGGCATTGTTAGCATCTGCGCCACGAATATCCGCCGCCACAATCAGGCCGGCTACCGCCGCGCAAAGGCCGCTGATGGCATAGGTGGACATCACCACCAGCCAGCCATTTACGCCTGCATTGCGCGCGGCGCGCAGGTTAATGCCCACGGCTTCGATAAACAGCCCCAGGGCGGTTTTACGCGCCAGTAGCCAGACCAGCAACGCAACCGCCACCGTGATCCAGACCGGCACCGGTAACAACCACAGCGCCCCATTCCCAAACCAGCCAAGGCTGTCATTATTAAAGGTTACGATTTGCCCCTGAGTAATAAGCTGAGCAATACCGCGTCCGGCGACCATTAAAATCAGCGTGGCAACAAACGGCTGGATACGGAGCAAGGCCACCAGAATGCCGTTCCATATGCCGCAGGCCAGACCGCTGGCCAGCGTCACCATAATGATAAAGGGTACACCGTGCCCGGCGACGGTCAGCGTAGCGGCGGTGGCGCCGGCAATCGCCATCACGGCGCCGACCGACAGGTCGATCCCGCCGGTGGCGATGACCAGCGTCATGCCGATGGCCAGTAAAGCAACGGGCGCGGCGCGGTTGATAATGTCGATCGGACTGCCAAACAGCCGTCCGTCCTGAAGATGAATCGCAAAAAAGTTATTCGCGACCAGGCTGTCAACTAACAGCACCAGCAACAGGGCAATAATCTGCGGCATGCCGGGCGGCAGCCTGAACTTGCGACGTTGAGGTTTGGTCGCGGTGACCGGGGATTCAAGCATGCTGCGTACCTCCGTCAGCAATAGCGTTAACGATTGCCGCCACTGAAAGCTGCTCCAGTGGAATTTCAGCCACCTGTTTCAGATCACGCATGATCAATACACGATCGGCGTAGCCGACCAGCTCTTCCAGCTCTGAAGAGATAACCAGCAGCGCCAGACCATCAGCACACAGCGACTCGATGAGGCGGATAATTTCCGCATGAGCGCCCACATCAATGCCGCGCGTCGGTTCATCCAGGATCAGGAACTGCGGTTTTGTCACCAGCCAGCGTGACAGCAGAACCTTTTGCTGATTGCCGCCCGATAACAGCTCAACGGGCTGCTCTGCATGCGGCGTGCGAATACCCAGACTTTTAATAAAACGTTCGGCAATCGCCTGCTGTTCCCGTTTTTTAATCGGCCGTAACCAGCCGCGCTGCGCCTGCAGGGCCAGAATAATGTTTTCCCGCACCGAGGCCGCACCAATGATACCGTCGGTTTTGCGGTCTTCCGGACAGAACCCCATGCCCAGGCGTGAAGCCTGAGCAGGCGTGCGAATGTGTTCAACTTTGCCTTTGATCTTTGCCGTACCGCGATCGGCGCGACGAATACCAAATAACACTTCGGCCGTTTCAGTGCGTCCGGACCCCAGCAGTCCGGCCAGCCCCACCACTTCGCCGGGCCTGACCTGCAGGCTGAAAGGCTCGATCGTGCCTTTCTTGCCGTAATCTTCAAAAGACACCACAGGCTGATTACTGCGTAGCGTGCTGCCCTGACGCTGCAGCGCGGTCGCCATCAGCTCACGGCCAATCATCAGTTTCACCAGTTCAATCTGCGGCAGCGTTGCCGTGTCATGCGTGGCGATGAATTTACCATTGCGCAGTACGGTGATGCGGTCGGTGATGCGATAAACCTGATCCAGAAAATGCGTGACGAAAATCAGGCTCATGCCGCGATTTTTCAGCTGCGTCATGAGGGTAAACAGCATTTCAACCTCGCTGGCATCCAGGCTGGCAGTAGGTTCATCCAGAATCAGGACCTGCGCAGAAAGATCGACAGCCCGGCAGATGGCAATGATCTGCTGCATGGCGACTGAATAGTGGCCAAGGGGCCGGGTGACATCAAGGGCAAAACCGTAATTACGCATCAGGGCATCGGCATCGCGAACCATGCGCTTACGATCGATCATGCCAAAACGACGCGGTTCACGCCCGATATACAGGTTATCTGCCACCGACATGTTGGGCAGCAGGTTAACTTCCTGATAAACCGTACCGATACCGATATCCTGGGCTTCGGCGGTGCTGTGCGGCGAAATCGCCTGGCCGTTTAGCGTTACGGTGCCGCTGTCCCGGGTGTAAACGCCGGTCAGGACTTTTATGAGTGTGGATTTTCCGGCGCCGTTTTCACCTAACAGCGCCATGATCTCGCCTTTACGCAGGCTGAAAGACACATCGTCCAGCGCTTTGACGCCCGGGAAGCCTTTACTGACGCCGCTGATGGCTAAAAGAGGTTGTTCGTTGTGTGTGGTCATGCTGTCAACTCCGCCCTACATCATGGAAAACCGCCCCGAAGGGCGGCCTGCGGCTTAGTAACCCATGTTCTTTTTCTTATCTAACTCGGCCTGCGCGTCAGCAGGTAAAAAGAGTTTTGATTGCGTTCTGATAATTTTTGGCGGCAGCGTGCCGTCTTTTTTGAATTTTTCCAGCGCGTCAAACGCCGGGCCTGCCATGTTTGGCGTTAATTCCACGTTTGCGTTGGCTTCGCCTGCCAGCATGGCTTTATAGATATCAGGTACACCGTCAATCGAACCAGTCAGGATGTCTTTACCCGGTTTCAGGCCGGCCTCTTTGATGGCCTGAATGGCACCGATGGCCATGTCATCGTTATGGGCGTAAACCATGCAAATGTTTTTGCCGTTATTCTCTGCTTTGATAAAGCTTTCCATGACTTCTTTACCTTTACTGCGGGTGAAGTCGCCAGACTGAGAACGGATGATTTTGATATTAGGATGACCGCTAATCGCTTCGGCAAAGCCTTTTTTGCGGTCGATGGCGACGCTGGCGCCTACCGTGCCTTGAAGTTCAACGACGTTACACTTCTTGTCGCCCACCGTTTTCACCAGCCAGTCACCGATAAGCTTACCTTCCAGCACGTTATCCGCCGTTACGACAGCCTGGTACAACGAGTTGTCTTTCACCACAATGGCGCGATCCAGCAGGTAAACCGGGATTTTCGCGTCTTTAGCTTCTTCTAATACCGGCTCCCAGCCCGTCTGAACCACTGGTGCGATAAAGATGGCATCAACGCCCTGCGCAATAAATGAACGCACGGCCTTGATTTGGTTCTCTTGTTTTTGTTGTCCATCGGCAATCTTCAGATTGATGCCGCGTTTTTTGGCTTCGCTTTTTGCCACATTGGTTTCAGCCGAGCGCCAGCCGGATTCCGAACCAACCTGTGAGAATCCCACTGTCATTTCCGCCGCTAACACTGAGCCACTTAATGCGGCGCTGACCAGCGTGGTCAGGAGTAAACGTTTCCACATAGTTTTTATTCCTCTGAAGGGCGTTCGCTGTATAGGGTAAAGTGCCCATTAAGACTGACGTAAAAAAAAGTAAATTAGGGCGACACGCTTCACAAAATCGAGCGATTTAAAGGAGTTACGCGTTTCATGAGGGGGCATTTCATCAGGGGTTATGGACAAAACGCCTGTGTTTTTTTTCAACTTATGATAAATAAATGTAATAAACAGAATCGTTTAAGTGTAGGCCAGTTGAAAACGATTACAGGGAGGCGTACAGAATGAGTTACGGCAATTATTCGGCGACAAAAAGTGCATTTTGTGATTTCCAGCACATCCCTACACGGCCCTGTATATCGAATGAAACGATTCCGCTATAAGCCTTTGTTGAGGGTTTACTGACGTTCTCTTCATCTGACGCGGGAAACGGGAATTAATGGCAGTCGATTCGTACATATAAACAAATAAAAAGTTACCTGGTCTGATCAACCCAAACAACATACGCCCTGTACAGCACCTGACCTGATAACGGCGGCGACGTTTACTGTGCACGAAAATGATGAAAAGGGTTGTTTAGCGATCAATCTCTCGTGATTGTCTGATTTTTGCTTTTTTTAAGTGGCAGAACTGGACACGGCCGGGTGTCTCCCTATACTTGGCATTCTTTCCCATCCATCCGTTACGATAAAAATGACTGCGCACGATTATCTTTTAAAATTCCGCAAAGTGAATAACCTCGACAGTCTGGAAAAACTCTACGACCATCTGAATTATTCCCTTTCTGACAACACCGATATCATCAATATGTACCGGGCTGCAGATCATCGTCGCGCAGAGCTGGTATCCGGTGGTCGTCTGTTTGATCTGGGCTGCGTACCTAAATCGGTATGGCGCTACGTGGTATAATTCTGAGCTTCAGAATATTGTCTGAAAGCGCTTAGCCATAATGTTTCCCTTCTGTCTTAACATGCTATTCTGAGCCGCTTCTGACATTGAGACAGGATTAACCGCAATGAACACACAGGATGCCGCACCCCGAATTGGTGGCTGGCTTTTAGTGCCGCTGGCATGGTTGCTGATGACGCTGCTCACCACGGCGCTGGTGATGGCCATGTATCTGACACCGCTGTTTGATACACAATGGCGCGCCACCCTGTTTAATCACAGTTCGCTCGTCACCACCTACTGGGCCATTTCGCTTTTCACCGCCACCGCGCTGTGGGCTTACAGCATGTGGGTTGTGTGGATTTTCTTTAAGCGCTCTTCCCGGCTGCCCCGCCACTATATTGTCTGGTTGCTGATTACCGTGCTGCTGGCCCTGAAAACGTTTGCTTTTACGCCGGTTTCTGACGCCCGGGCGATTCAGACGTTACTGCTGTCTCTGGCGGCAGCGGCAATTTTTGTGCCTTATTTCAAGCGTTCAGCACGGGTAAAAGCGACGTTTACTCAGCGGTGAGGCCAAAATTATCGCTAACAGTTTAATCCTGAGTGCGGTTGTCCGTAGACAATGTTGTGTCACAGTTGTGATACAGCGTTTTATCAATGATAATAAGCCGCTTTCTGGTATTCAGGCGAAAAAATGACCGATTATCTCCTTCTCTTTGTGGGTACTGTGCTGGTGAATAACTTCGTTTTGGTGAAGTTCCTCGGCCTGTGTCCCTTTATGGGCGTTTCCAAAAAGCTGGAAACGGCGATTGGCATGGGCCTCGCCACCACATTTGTTATCACACTGGCCTCTATTTGTGCATGGCTGGTGAACCATCTTATTCTGGTGCCACTGGACTTAGTGTACCTGCGCACCATGGCCTATATTCTGGTGATCGCCGTGGTTGTGCAGTTCACCGAAATGGTGGTGCGCAAAACCAGCCCGTCGCTTTACCGACTGTTGGGTATTTTCCTGCCACTGATTACCACCAACTGCGCGGTGCTGGGCGTTCCCTTGTTGAGTGTTAACCTCAACCACACCTTTCTGCAGGCGGCGCTGTATGGATTCAGCGCCTCGCTGGGCTTCTCGCTTGTCATGGTGCTGTTTGCCGGTATGCGTGAGCGCCTGGTTCTGGCAAACGTGCCTGCCCCGTTCAAAGGAAACTCGATTGCGCTGATCACCGCAGGCCTGATGGCACTGGCGTTTATGGGCTTTACCGGTTTGGTGAAATTCTGATGAGTGCGATTTGGATAGCGGTTGCGGTATTAAGCGCCCTGAGCCTTGTGTTTGGCGCCCTGCTGGGTTACGCCTCACGACGCTTTGAGGTTGAAGAGGATCCCATTGTTGAGCAGATCGACGCTGTTCTTCCGCAAAGCCAGTGCGGCCAGTGCGGTTATCCTGGCTGTCGTCCTTATGCTGATGCGGTGGGCAATAACGGTGAAGCCATCAACAAATGTGCGCCCGGTGGCGAACAGACCATGCTGAAGCTGGCGGCCCTGCTCAACGTTGAGCCGCAGCCGATTGATGGCGACGAAGAAGCCAAAGCGCCCGTGCGCACCGTAGCATGGATAGATGAAGCGAACTGTATTGGCTGCACGAAATGTATTCAGGCCTGCCCGGTTGATGCCATCGTTGGCGCAACACGCGCCATGCACACCGTGCTGAGCGACGTGTGTACGGGCTGCGACCTGTGTGTCGCGCCTTGTCCTACCGATTGTATTGAGATGCGTCCGGTTGCCACCACCACGGCCAACTGGAAATGGGATCTTGAAACCATTCCTGTTCGGGTGATCCCGGTAGAGAGTCATGCTTAATCTGCTAAATTTTTTTAAAAAAGAGAAAACCTGGGATTTTCAGGGCGGCATTCATCCGCCTGAAATGAAAACCCAGTCTAACGGTACGCCGCTGGCCGAGCTGCCGCTGCCGCACCGGTTTATTATTCCGCTGAAACAGCATATTGGTCATGAAGGTGAGATCTGCGTATCGCCGGGCGATCGCGTACTGCGCGGTCAGCCACTGACGTTTGGCCAGGGCAGAATGCTGCCGGTGCACGCACCGACGTCCGGCGTCATCGAGGATATTGCCCAGCACATGACGGCTCACCCTTCGGGCCTGTCAGAGCTGTGTATTTTCCTGACGCCGGATGGTGAGGACCGCTGGATGCCGCTGGAACCGCTGCCGGACTACCGCCAGCATGAACGAGCCGCTATCCTGAAACGCATTCACGATGCCGGCATCGCCGGCCTGGGCGGCGCAGGCTTCCCGACCGCCACTAAACTGAAAGGCGGCCTGCGGGGCGTTAAAACGCTGATTATCAATGCCGCCGAGTGTGAGCCCTATATCACCGCTGACGATCGGCTGATGCAGGATTACGCAGCCGAAGTGCTGGAAGGCAGCCGGATTCTGGCCTGGGTCTTACAGGCAGATCGCGTTTTAATTGGCATCGAAGATAACAAACCTGAAGCCATCGCCGCTCTGAAGCAGGCGCTGGGCGGTGAGCGCGATCTCCAGATTCGCGTCATTCCCACCAAGTATCCTTCGGGCGGTGCCAAACAGCTCACCAAAATTCTTACCGGTATGGAAGTGCCGCACGGCGGACGCTCGACGGACATTGGCGTGCTGATGCAAAACGTCGGCACGGCCTGGGCGGTTAAGCGCGCCATCATTAATGGCGAGCCCATCACCGAGCGCGTAGTCACCCTGACAGGTGAAGCCATCGCCCAGCCACGTAATGTGTGGAGCCGGTTGGGTACGCCAATCAGTCATCTGCTTCATCAGGTCGGTTTTCATCCCTCACCACGCCAGATGGTGATTATGGGCGGCCCGCTGATGGGCTTTACCCTGCCGTCACTGGATGTTCCGGTGGTTAAAATCACCAACTGTATTCTGGCTCCGTCCAGCACGGAAATGGGCAACGACGAGCAGGAGCAGTCCTGTATTCGCTGCTCTGCCTGTGCTGATGCCTGCCCGGCTAAGCTGCTGCCGCAGCAGCTTTACTGGTACAGCAAAGGCGGCGATCATGATAAAGCCCGTGCGCACCATATTGATGACTGTATTGAATGCGGTGCCTGCGCCTATGTTTGCCCCAGCAACATCCCGCTGGTGCAGTATTACCGCCAGGAAAAAGCCGAGTTGCGGGCTATCGATCTGGAAGCCAAACGGACGCTGGAAGCGAAAGCACGGTTTGAAGCGCGTCAGGCACGACTCGAACGGGAAAAACAGGCACGTGAAGCACGTCATGCAGAGGCGAAGCAGCGCGTAGCGCGCAGCGACAGTGCTGAACTGGCTGCGGCTCAGGCACGCGCGAAAGCAAAACCTGGTGGAAACGAAGAGGCCGTCGCCGAGGCTCGCCATGCTCAGGCTCGCCTGCGCCAGGCTGAAGCCCAGTCGGAAACCCAGGCACTGAGCCGCCAGACGACCGATCCGCGCAAAGCGGCGGTTGAAGCCGCTATTGCGCGTGCTAAAGCAAAAAAATCAGCCGTTCCGGACGCGTCTGAAGAGGTGGCGGAGGATCCACGCAAGGCCGCCGTAGCCGCCGCCGTGGAGCGCGCCAAAGCGAAGAAAGCCGCGCAGGCCGCCAGCGCTGAAGGTACTGAGGATGTGCAGCCCGCCCCACAGGAGGATCCACGCAAGGCCGCCGTGGCCGCCGCCGTGGAACGTGCCAGAGCGAAGAAAGCCGCGCAGGCCGCCAGCGCTGAAAGTACTGAGGATGTGCCGCCCGCCCCGCCGGAAGACCCGCGCAAGGCCGCCGTGGCCGCCGCCGTGGAACGCGCCAGAGCGAAGAAAGCCGCGCAGGCCGCCGTCGCTGAAAGTACTGAGGATGTGCAGCTCGCCCCGCCGGAAGACCCGCGCAAGGCCGCCGTGGCCGCCGCCGTGGAACGCGCCAAAGCGAAGAAAGCCGCGCAGGCCGCCGTCGCTGAAAGTACCGAGGATGTGCAGCCCGCTCCGCCGGAAGACCCGCGCAAGGCCGCCGTGGCCGCCGCCGTGGAGCGTGCCAAAGCGAAGAAAGCCGCCGCCGCCCTGGCTCGCGCGGAGGACGCTTCTCGCGATGCTGCACTGGCTGCAACAGAGGCGCACCGTGACGTCGAGCAGGCGGAAATGGCGCAAGAACAAGCCAATAATGCGAATGCTGAAGCCGAACAGGCGCCGGAACTTGAGCACCCTACTGACGCGCGCAAAGCCGCTATTGCGGCTGCTATCGAACGTGCCAAAGCGCGTAAAGCGCAATCGACATTGACACCTGAGGACTAAATGGCTTTTCGTATAGCAAGTTCACCTTATACCCACAACCGGCGCAGCACCGGCAACATCATGATGCTGGTGGTGCTGGCTGCGCTGCCGGGCTTTGCAGCGCAGTGTTATTTCTTTGGCGTGGGCACGCTGTTGCAGGTGATTCTGGCCTCGGTAACGGCGTTGCTTACCGAAGCGGCCATCCTGCGTTTACGCAAAAGCCCGGTTGCTGCCAACCTTGCGGATAATTCAGCCCTCTTGACGGCCATTCTGCTGGGAATCAGCATCCCCTCTCTGGCGCCCTGGTGGCTGGTAGTGATCGGTACAGTCTTTGCGATTGTGATCGCCAAGCAGCTTTACGGTGGACTGGGACAAAATCCCTTTAATCCGGCGATGGTAGGCTATGTGGTGCTACTGATCTCGTTTCCGGTACAGATGACCAGTTGGATGCCGCCGGACGCGTTACAGATGATTAAACCGGGGATGCTCGATTCACTCAGTATGATTTTTACCGGCCATACTCTTGCGGGCGACACGATGCAGCAGCTGCAGCTCGGTGCCGATGGCGTCAGCCAGGCCACGCCGCTCGATACATTCAAAACCGGCCTGCGCGCGGGCCACAGCGCCGCGCAACTTCTGGCACAGCCCATTTACAGTGGTGTGCTCGCGGGTCTCGGCTGGCAGTGGGTTAACCTGGGTTATCTGGTGGGCGGTCTGTTCCTGTTATGGAAAAACGCCATTCGCTGGCATATCCCGGCTGCCATTTTGCTGTCGCTGGCCTTCTGCGCAACGCTGGGCTGGCTGTTCTCGCCCGCTACGCTCAACAGCCCAGTGATTCATATGTTCTCAGGTGCCACTATGCTTGGGGCATTTTTTATTGCTACCGATCCGGTCACCGCTTCGACGACCGACCGTGGTCGTTTACTCTACGGTGCGCTGATTGGGCTGCTGATCTGGTTAATTCGCAGCTTCGGCGGATATCCGGACGGCGTTGCTTTCGCTGTATTGCTGGCTAATATATGCGTACCGCTGATTGACTATTACACTCAGCCGCGTGTTTACGGCCATCAAAAGGATTAAATGATGCTGGACACGATACGCAAAAATGGCGTGACGCTGGCGCTGTTTGCCGCCATTACGACCGGCGTGACGGCTATAGTGAATACGGTCACTAAGCCAACCGTTGAGCATCAGACGCAACTGCAGCAGAAAAATTTGCTGGACCAGGTGGTGCCGACCGATATGTACGACAACCACATTCAGCAGGAATGTTACGTTGTCACTAATGCGGCGCTGGGTAACACCAATCCTCACCATCTTTATCTGGCACGTAAAGGCAACCAGCCTGTTGCCGCGGCGCTGGAAACGACGGCACCGGACGGCTATTCCGGCGCGATACAGATGCTGGTCGGGGCTGACTTTAACGGTAAGGTGCTGGGCGTCCGCGTGATTGAACATCATGAAACGCCCGGTTTAGGCGATAAAATAGAACTGCGCATTTCTGACTGGATTAACAGCTTTAATGGCAAAGTGGTAACAGGTCCGGATGATAAAGCGTTTGCCGTTAAAAAAGACGGTGGCGAATTCGATCAGTTCACTGGCGCCACGATTACCCCACGAGCCGTCGTGAATGCCACCAAACGTACGGCATTATTAATTGAATCCCTGAAAGGGAAACTCTCTTCGTTACCCGAATGTGGAGACGCAAATGAGTGAAGCTAAAAACCTGCTGGTAGGCGGGCTGTGGAAAAATAACTCGGCGCTGGTACAGCTGCTGGGCCTGTGTCCGCTGCTGGCGGTGACCGCCACCGCCACCAATGCGTTGGGGCTGGGGCTGGCCACCACGCTGGTGCTGACCCTGACCAACAGCTTTATTTCCGCCTCGCGCCGTTGGGTGCCCTCGGAGATTCGCATCCCCATTTACGTGATGATCATCGCGTCCGTGGTGAGCTGTGTACAGATGCTGATTAATGCTTATGCCTATGGCCTGTATCAGTCGTTGGGCATTTTTATTCCGCTTATCGTGACCAACTGTATCGTGGTAGGCCGTGCCGAGGCCGTCGCATCGAAAAGCAGCATCCCTCTTGCAGCCCTTGATGGTTTTGCCATTGGGATGGGCGCAACCTGCGCAATGGTGGTGTTGGGTTCCCTCCGTGAAATTATTGGCAGCGGGACGCTGTTTAACGGTGCAGACCAGCTGTTAGGCCCGTGGGCAAAAGCATTAAAAATTGAGGTGATTCATCTGGATTCACCGATGCTGCTGGCGATGTTACCACCAGGCGCCTTTATTGGTCTGGGCATGATGCTGGCGGGTAAATACCTGATCGATCAAAAAATGAAGCAGCGTGCTGTGCGCCGTGCTGAAGAGCAGGCGCTGGCTGCACCGCAAGGCAATACCGGAAAAGCCGTGTGAACCAGACAAAGCGTACCGAGATCCTCAGCCGTTTGCAGCAGGCTAATCCTCATCCTACGACCGAGCTGCAGTTTAGCTCGCCGTTTGAATTATTGATTGCGGTTCTGCTCTCTGCCCAGGCCACCGACGTCAGCGTGAATAAAGCCACCGCAAAGCTCTACCCGGTCGCGAATACGCCCGCTGCGATGCTGGCGCTGGGCGTGGACGGTGTGAAGGAATACATTAAAACGATCGGACTGTTCAACAGCAAGGCTGAGAATGTCATCAAAACCTGCCGCATTCTGCTGGAACAACACGGCGGAGTGGTGCCCGAAGATCGTGCAGCCCTGGAAGCGCTGCCCGGTGTGGGCCGTAAAACGGCAAACGTGGTGCTCAACACCGCCTTTGGCTGGCCCACCATCGCAGTGGATACCCATATTTTTCGCGTCTGCAACCGGACAAATTTCGCCCCCGGCAAGAATGTCGAGCAGGTCGAAGAAAAACTGTTAAAGGTTGTGCCCAAGGCATTCAAAGTGGACTGTCACCACTGGCTGATTCTGCACGGTCGCTATACCTGTGTGGCCCGTAAGCCGCGCTGTGGCGCCTGTCTGATTGAGGACCTGTGCGAATACCCGGATAAAGTGGAATAACGCGAAGGTGTTGTCTGATAAAGCCTGTGAACACACAGGCTTTTTATTTTCTGATCTAACGCTGGTCCAGAGCCGCCTGCATCCAGGCAATCACCAGCGGAGAGTCCTTATCCTGTAAGGCTGCACGCTCGGACTGGAAGAGCGTGGCGACGTAAAAAGGATGATCGGTCAGTTCTATGCCGCGTACATCGCCATTGAGATCCCAGGCGGTGATACGCAAATTGTTGCCTTCCAGCGCTGCACTGAAGTCCGGGTTAACGCCAAAGTTGCAGTGATAGCCTTCATCGCTAGAGAGGCTGTCGTAGGCGGTGGCAATACGTGAACCGGGTTCAAATGTCACCTCACCGCGCTGCTCCACCAGCGAGCAACTTAACGGCGCAATCACCATCCGCCCTTCATCGCTGGTTTCTGCATGATTCGCATCATGCCAGCCCAGTACGTGACGTGCATAGTCGATAACGGCATACTGAAAACCGCCACAGGAACCCAGAAAAGGTTTTCCCCCTTCCCGTACCCAGCGCAGCATACTGAAGACGCCCTCATCATTTTTATAGGGACTTCCCGGCACCAGCCATACGGCATGGCTTTGCCTGATGGCGGTTAAATCGCCCAGCTCAGGTGTTGGGATCCACTCAGGTTCAATATCGATAGCAAGATGGGCAGCGGCACGGGAAAGCGCCAGGGGAATAGCCTGATGCGCAACGGCTTCCGGACGATAGTCGCCGACTAACGCGAGACGTAAAGGTAACGGCATAGCAAAATTCCTCTTAACGAAATAAGGATGCTACGGCAGGGGGCAACAGATGTCGAGTCCCGAAGTGCGGCTCTGTCGTGTCTCCCACCCGATACAGCGAAGCGCTACGGGCACGCCGTACCCAGATAAGCTTTTTTCTCTGCTTGAATTAACAGGCAAAAATGTGACCTTAATCAACCTTTTTACGCCTTTGGTGGAGATTAACGTCATAATACGCAGACTATTTCATCAAATCGGCGTCAAAACCTGCTTTATAGCCAGATTGTCCTGAGAAAATATCACTTTCCGTTGTAAAGCTCGGCGTAACGCCGCTTTAGTAGTTAATGTCATTATTAACACTCCTGCAACCCCACCGCGACGTCATTACTTCACAGAAACGCTTAAAATCAGAATTAAATTCCAACTAATAATATTTATTTAGGTTTTAACGCCACACGATCGCTTTCCGGCAGAAGGTAGAAAACGCTTGCCCTGTCGCCTTTATTCAGCCAAATTAGTCGCCGTTTTTCCCATCTAATAAAAATCTGGCCCATGGTCTGATCACATGGCGCGGACTTAATTCCTGTCGCGACACAGGATATGAAATAACAGAGGTACAAGTGTCAACTGCAAACAAACACACCGACGAGGCCGTCAGCCTTAACGCGTTCAAACAGCCCAAAGCGTTTTACCTGATCTTTTCTATCGAATTATGGGAACGTTTTGGTTACTACGGCCTGCAGGCCATTATGGCGGTTTACCTGGTGAGACAACTGGGGATGTCGGAGTCCGACTCTATTACCCTGTTCTCCTCATTTAGCGCCCTGGTATATGGCCTTGTCGCCATCGGTGGCTGGCTGGGTGACAAAGTCCTCGGGACCAAACGCGTTATCGTTCTTGGCGTGCTGGTTCTGGCAATAGGTTATGCCCTTGTGGCTTTCTCGGGCCACAACGTCAGCATCGTTTATGTTGGTATGGCGACCATTGCCGTGGGAAGTGGCTTGTTTAAAGCTAACCCCTCTTCGCTGCTCTCGACGTGCTATGACAAAGACGATCCCCGTATTGATGGGGCCTTCACCATGTTCTACATGTCCATCAATATCGGTTCGCTGTTTTCAATGATGCTGACTCCGTGGTTAGCGGAGAAGTACGGCTACAACGTGGCGTTTTCGCTCTCGGTTGTCGGCCTGGTCATCACACTGCTTAACTTCCTGTTCTGCAAACGCCTGGTGAAAGACTTCGGCTCTAAACCGGACTTTGCCCCACTACAGTTCGGCAAACTGTTGATGACTCTGGTGGGAATTGTCGTCCTGGTCGCCCTGGCAAACTGGATGCTGCACCACCAGTCAATCGCCCGCGTGCTGTTAGGCGTGATAGCGTTCGGTATCTTTGTCATCTTTGCCAAAGAAGCCTTTGCCCTTCACGGCGCAGCCCGTCGTCGTATGATTGTTGCGTTCCTGCTGATGGTGGAAGCCATCGTGTTCTTCGTGCTCTATATGCAGATGCCAACGTCGCTTAACTTCTTTGCGATTCGCAACGTTGAGCACAGCATTTTGGGTATCACCTTTGCCCCTGAGCAATTCCAGGCGCTGAACCCGTTCTGGATCATGCTTGCCAGCCCGATTCTGGCAGCCGTCTACAACAAGCTGGGCGATAAACTGCCCATGCCGCACAAGTTCGCCATCGGTATGGTGCTGTGTTCAGCAGCCTTCCTGGTGTTACCGGTCGGCGCGAAGTTTGCCAGCGATGCGGGGATTGTGTCTGTTAACTGGCTGATTCTCAGCTATGGCCTGCAGAGCATTGGTGAACTGATGATTTCCGGTCTTGGCCTGGCGATGGTGGCGCAGCTGGTTCCGCAGCGTCTGATGGGCTTTATCATGGGTTCATGGTTCCTGACGACGGCGGGCGCAGCGGTCATTGCCGGTAAAGTGGCAAACCTGATGGCCGTTCCTGAAAACGTTACCGATCCGCTGATCTCCCTGGCCACCTACGGCAGAGTTTTCCAGCAGATTGGTATCGCGACGGCGGTCATCGCCGTGCTGATGCTGATTACCGCCCCTCTGCTGAACCGCATGACTCAAGATACGGCAGCAGACAAAGCCTGACTGAGGTCATGACTTTTCACGAAAACCGGGCCTGCCCGGTTTTTTTGTTTTTGTCGCCGATCAATGCCTCGCACATTCCTGCACCTTATTACTGGCAATTCCGCGCCATGAGATTACTATGCAAACACGATTCGCAACATGGTGGCCTCATTATGAAACTGTTTTGTAAAGCTGGTGCCTGTTCCCTTTCACCGCATATCGTCATGCGTGAATGTGGTCTGGACTTTACGCAGGTTAATGTTGATCTGCAGACTAAGCTCACCGAGCGCGGTGAAGATTTTCGCCAGATCAACCCCAAAGGTCAGGTGCCGGCCCTGCAGCTGAGCGATGGGAATGTATTAACGGAAGGCGCGGCGATTGTGCAGTATCTGGCCGATCTTAAACCCGATCGTCACCTCCTGGCCCCGGTGGGGAGCCTGACGCGTTATCACACCATTGAGTGGCTCGGCTATATCAGCAGCGAGTTACACAAAAGCTTCTCTCCCTTGTTTCGCAACGATGCGCCTGAGGAGTACAAAGCGTTGGTGCGCCGCCAGCTGGAGGCGAAATTTGCCTGGGTAAACGATGAGCTTAAAGACAAACAGTGGCTGATGGGCGTGCACTTTAGCGTCGCGGATGCCTATTTATTTGTGGTTACCCGCTGGGCAAAAGCGCTGAACCTGGATTTGGCCGCGCGGGACCACCTGCAACACTGGTTTGAACGCGTTGCAGAGCGGCCGTCGGTTCAGGCCGCGCTCAAAGCGGAAGGACTTAACTGATACGATGAGGGCCGTAACCGGCCCTTTTTTACAGCTTCTCAGCGGGGAAGACGTGCGTCGGTCGGACAATGGCATCCTGAGCGGCAACCAGTTGCAGTTCATACTCGCCCATCTCATGCGTTTTCAGCATCACTTCATAGACCGCAGCAGTGACGTGTTCCAGCGCCGCCTGCAGCGACAGCCCGTGCAGCAGATCGACCAGCAACAAGCCACTGGTCAGATCGCCCACGCCCACCGGTTGACGAACGCCAAAATCCACCAGCGGACGGCTGATGTGCCAGGCTTCACCGGCGGTCACCAGCAGCATCTCAAACCGATCGCTGCGGCGCCCTGCACGCGCCAGGTGCTTAATCAGCACGACTTTCGGCCCCTGGCTAATCAGCATACGTGCCGCGTCAACCGCCGTTTCTACGCTGGTTACGCTGCGTTCGCTGAGCATTTCCAGCTCCAGCAGGTTGGGGGCGATGATATCGCTGGCGGGAAGCGCCAGTTTGCAGTGGAACTCCGCCACGCCGGGTGCAACGATGCAGCCCTTTTCCGGGTGCCCCATAACCGGATCGCAGAAATACCAGGCTTCCGGGTTCGCGGCTTTTACCTGGCGCACGATTTCCAGAATGTTTTCGCCCTGCTCGGCCGAGCCCAGATAACCGCTGAGTACCGCATCACAGGTTTTCAGGCGGTCAATATCGGCAATGCCTTTGACGATATCGGTTAAGTGCGTGGCCGGCATCACGGTACCGGTCCAGTGGCCATATTGCGTATGGTTAGAAAACTGCACGGTATTCAGCGGCCAGACGTTCACACCCATACGGCGCATCGGGAACTCTGCCGCCGCGTTGCCCGCGTGACCAAACACCACGTGCGACTGAATTGCTAAAACGTTTTTCACTTTTTTGCCCTGTAGTGCCTTGCCATAAAAAAGGGCCGGAAACCGGCCCTGAAAGGTTACTGCCAGTTAATCAGGCAGTAATGCTTTTTACCGCGACGCAGCAGCGTGAAGCGGTTGAACAGCTTATCGCTGTCACTGAAACGGTACTCAGCATCAGACTGCTTTTCACCGTTCAGCGACACGGCATTCGAACCAATCATGGTGCGAGCCTGACCACGTGAAGGCACCAGCTCAGCTTTGACCAGAGCCTGTTGCAGATCGTCTTCGGCGCTTAGCGTGATGGTCGGCATACCATCCTGCGCCAGCTGTTCGAAGTCGGCCTCTGTCATATCGCTCAGCGCGCCAGAGAACAGGCTCTCGGTGATTCGTTTCGCGGCAGCCAGCCCCTCTTCGCCGTGCACCAGGCGCGTGACCTGCTCGGCCAGCACGTACTGCGCGCGCGGCGCGGTTCCGCTGTTTTTATCTTCTTCTTCCAGGGCATGAATCTCTTCAATGCTCAGGAAAGTGAAGAACTTCAGGAAGCGGTAAACATCCGCATCTGCGGTGTTGATCCAGAACTGGTAAAACTTGTAGGGACTGGTTTTCTTCGCATCCAGCCAGACCGCGCCGCCTTCGGTTTTACCGAACTTGGTGCCGTCCGATTTGGTGATCAGCGGAACGGTCAGACCAAATACCTGGTTCTGGTGCAGACGACGCGTCAGATCGATACCGGAGGTGATGTTACCCCACTGGTCAGATCCGCCAATCTGCAGGGACACGCCGTGCAGCGCATTCAGACAGGCGAAGTCGTAACCCTGCAGCAGGTTATAGGAGAATTCGGTGAACGAGATCCCCTGGTCGTCACGGTTCAGGCGCTGTTTAACGGCTTCCTTGTTGATCATCTGGTTAACAGAGAAGTGTTTACCGATGTCACGCAGGAAAGTCAGCACGTTCATATTGCCAAACCAGTCATAGTTATTGGCCGCAATCGCGCTGTTGGCACCACAGTCAAAATCCAGGAAGGGTGCGACCTGCGTCCGGATTTTTTCTACCCACTCACCGACGGTTTCGCTGGTGTTGAGTTTACGCTCTGCAGCTTTGAAACTGGGATCGCCAATTAAGCCCGTGGCGCCGCCTACCAGCGCAACCGGCTTGTGCCCGGCATCCTGAAAACGTTTGAGGCAGAGCAGTGGAACCAGATGGCCCAAATGCAAGCTGTCAGCAGTGGGGTCAAAGCCGCAATAGAGCGAAATTGGCCCTTGCGCCAGTTTCTCTACTAACGCGTCTTCATCCGTCACCTGGGCGATCAGGCCCCTCTCTTGCAATTGTTGTATCAGGTTACTGCTGGTCATCACTGACTCCAAATTGATCAGGCTGCACCTATGCTGGTACACAGCTTTCCGCTGAGTTGCGGAAGGAAAAATTAAGGGCTATAGCATAAAGCGCTGACGCCTTCTGTGCCAGCGCTGATGAGGGGGAAAACGCAGTTTTACGGCGCGAGTCGGTCAATTTTCCAGCCGTCGTTATCTCGCTGATAGAGGAAACGATCGTGAAGACGATGTTCGCCCCCCTGCCAGAACTCCATCGTATTAAATTTCACCCGATAACCGCCCCAGAAACTGGGCAGTGGCACGTCACCCTGCTGAAATTTTTGCTTCAGCTCCAGAAACTTGCCTTCCAGAACGCCGCGGGCAGAGATCCGGCTCGACTGTCGGGAAACCCAGGCGCCAATCTGGCTGTCACGGGGACGGCTGCTGAAATATTTCAATACCTCCAGCGGCGACAGCTTCTCGACTTCGCCCAACACCATCACCTGACGCTCTAAAAAGTGCCAGGGAAAATGGAGGGAAATACGCGGGTTGTGACCCAGCTGCTGTGCTTTACGGCTGCCGAGGTTGGTGTAAAACACCATGCCCTGCTCATCGTAGTGCTTGAGCAGCACGATACGTTGATACGGCTGCCCTTGCTCGTCCACCGTGGCCACCGTCATGGCGGTGGGATCGGGCAGTTGCGCCTCACAGGCCTGCTTTAGCCAGCTTTCGAACAGCGCCAGCGGATTATCGGGTAAATCTTTGCGACGCAGCCCACCTCGCGTATATTCACGGCGCAGATGGGCAATAGTTTGTAGCATGTCACTGTCACTCATGATGCACATTCACTCCGGTAACGTTAACGGGCAGGTTGCAACTCGCAATCGTTTACAACGATCTTATCATTGCGCTCAATAAAGGCGCCGTTTCCTTTGGACCAGAAAACATAGTGACCGTCGCTGTAGCGAGCGCCGGAAGCGGAAACCGTTTGTGTCAGGGTCAGCGGCTTGCCGTCCATGATAAAGCTTACCTGCTGTTTGGCATTATCCAGCGTCACGGTGAGCGGCAATGTGCCACAGCGGTAGTGTAACGTTTCTGGCGCGGGCGACGACTTGTGCATCAGGCTACAGCCCGACAGCACTAACACAGCAGCCACGGTTAATCCTTTTAACATCAGCGATTCTCCTGTACGGAAAGCAGGGCATGGGGCGTTCTGCTTGATTAGGTGTCATTGACCTTCGCCGGAGAGCCACGCGGGCGCACCGACCTGTCAGGGCAATTTAACCGATGATAGCCTGGGCATCAGCAAAAGTGTTTAAATAAGGCAGTGGAATAAAGACGAATACGGCGGGCGCGTTCCGCCACCCTGCAGGAGAAGCAGGGCGGCAGGTAGAGGGTCAGCAGCGGCATGCTGCCTACGCGAAGTGCCCCTCACTGGGCCGGCAGTGACGCTGAGCAGTGACGCTGCCGGGTGAGATTAGTTACCGCGATAGGTTGAATAGCCGTAGGGACTCAGCAGTAACGGAATATGGTAATGAGGCTCGCTGCTTTCCATGTGGAATATCACCGGAATTTCCGGGAAAAAGGATTTGTGCTGAACTTTCTGGTAATAATCGCCTGTTTTAAAGACGACTTTGTAATCGCCTGTTTCAACTTTTTTCCCTTCGGGAAACAGCGCGCTAATTCTGCCGTTTTTATCGGTAACACCGGAGGAAAGTTTTACCCACTTATCCTGCTCTTTATGTTCAAGGTCAACGGAAATACCCGGCGTTGGCGTGCCCGACTCCAGATTTAATACATGAACGCTCAGGGGATTTTTCATGCTGTCTGATTGTGCTGCATAAGCACTCACTGAACCCATTAATAACGCTGCGACTGCACTCATTTGCCATTTCATTGTCGATTCCTTTATTTAGTTAACCTGTTACCAAGGTTACAGAGCGCCCGATGAAATACCTAACGACAGGCGTTAAATGTGAATTTTCTGAGAGACAGGATGCTTTCCTGCTCTGTTTTAGCTATTCGCGCTATTTTCTTTTCATCATTTATGTCGTTTCGCGCTTTGGCCTGCAAAAATCTCAAAAGCGTCTATGCTGTTTAATTCAAGGTCCACTTCAAGGAGATGAAATGCATACTAAATCCTTCTCAGCCGCCGTTTTACTTGCTCTGTCCCTGGCAACGTTAGTAGGTTGCTCTTCAAACCAATCTATTAAAACATCAGACGGCCGCACGATAGTGACCGACGGTAAGCCTCAAATTGACAGCGATACGGGGCTGGTTTCTTATCGTGATGCACAAACAGGCAAAACCGAACAAATTAATCGCGATCAGATCAGCAACATGAGTGAACTTGATAACTAATTAATTCCATCATGGATATAAGGTGAAGACTATGAAGAAGACGCTGATTTTACCGCTGGCCGTTTTGATCGGCATGGCCGCATTAAGTGGCTGTACTCGTACCAGCTATGCCATTCACACTAACGATGGCCGTACCATTATTAGTGACGGCAAACCTTCTGAATCTGACGCCGGTTTACTGGGCTACACCGATGCAAACGGTGTGAAACAGCAGATTAATAAAACCGACGTTAAAGCCGTTTCAGAAGTTCCAAACTAATAAATGTGCCGCCCCGAACAGGGCGGCTTTTTTTATTGCCCGCAGCCCTGTTCTGTTTCCCCTCGCCTTATCGTCTCCCCTGCTCGTTAATACGCCGCTCACGCTCCGGTTTATTCTGATGTCAGAATCGAATGTAAACAGGGTGACGTCAGACCCGTTCTGTTTTCTGTTTTCTGTTTTCTGCTATCTGCTATCTGCTATCTGCTATCTGCTATCTGCTATCTGCTTCCAGCTTAAGGTGACTTTTCATCTTGCGTCTGACTTTTCGCCGTTCTGGCGATCTTTTTTTAACGCTTTTAGGGCCTCATAACAGGTTTATTTTACCTGCTACGATCCGAATAGTGCCGCAATTTCGGCCTTTAACTGTCAAGCACCTATCTTAATTTCAGGCCAATGACCGCGTATCTAGTGCTTTAATCACTTCAATTTCTTTCTGGAAAACCTCTCTGATTGCGCTTTTTCCCTGCTTTTTAAGAGCTTAGCGCGCTTATCACAAAGTTCACTTTTTTCACGGCTTTCTTTGATAGGTAATGCCTAATGAAATTAGGCTTTCACTATGCATTTCTTTTACTAGACTAATTACTGGGTCGACGACATTCTCACTCACTCAGGAGGTGCATATGTATTTTCACGATGAAGCTACCGGCCATAAGATTATTGGTGAAGCTGCGGTGAACCTGGCCCTACAGGATGAGGAGATAACTGTGGTTTCGCTGATCCGTCAGCTGAGCGTTATGGCGGATAATGAAATCGACGACGAGCGGGTCATTCAAATCGCGGATGCCCGTAAATGGCTGAAGAGCTTTATTAACGTCGCGACACGGGAGCGGGCAGAGCTCAACTGGATGGCCGTTACTGGCCAGGTGCCTGCCAACCTGACCGAACACTAACCCTCCGGTCAGTGGGTTATCCCTCTACGCGGGCGCACTGTGCGTCCGCGTTACCCTGGTCCGGCCCTGCTCTCTTCTTTGTTTTCCCTTGTCAACGGGCTGTTGCACCCTACTTTTTCCCTCTCCGCCAGCAACCGTTCATTTTTACATCGAAATAGCTGTACAAGTTTTATTTTATTGTATAACTTTATGCTACTTTCAACTGACGACTTTTGGACCACTGCGAGAGCACCTATGCAACACAATCATCGCCTACCTCAGAGCGCCGACGATATCTCACGTTATTTTTCTGCGGCGAACCTGCCTTCACAGCAAGAGCTGCTGGGACAGATCGTTGTTGATATTTTACGCGCAGGTCAGAACGTAAACCGTAAATCTATCTGTACTAAACTGCTGCGCCGCCTTGAGCTGTCGGCAAGTCAGGAAGAAGAGCGTCTTTGTCGTGAATTGATTGGGTTGCTGTTTGGGCGGTGACACGGCAACTGACTGCCGTTATTCGGGCGGGTCATCTTTGTCAGAGCAGTAGCGGCATAACCGCTGTTACTGCTTCTGGTGCTGTTACTGTTTCTGTTGTTTCTACTACTTTTACTGTTTCTGTTGCTTCCGCTGCTTTGCAGAACCCTGTCCGGCAAATGATCCTCACACGCTAGTGAAGTTTATGCGCCAGGATGCGGATGGCCTGTTCGCAAGTCAGCCTGGTCTTTTCGCACGCCGTCTGAAGACTTTGCTGGTGCAGCGCGCTGATAATGTCCTGTACCGTCACCGCTTCTCCGGGCTGAAGAATACCTGACACAATCCTTCCTAAAAGCGCGTGTATTTCTTCACCGATCTCTGTCCTGTTTTGTTTCACGCATTTTCCTCAAACTTTACTTTTCATTTAATATTCATTCGTTTATCAAAATGGCGCTTTTCCATTCGTCCTGTTAGCGCATCAGATCTCATGCGTTAGCTGTCATCTTCGCGCTATAATTTAGGAAATATTCGCTTCCTAAATAGACAAATGTTAATCCAGTATTTTCAAGGCCAGGGCGATGGTCGCTTGCTCATTGGCAACATCGGCGACCTTGCCCGTGACGCGCATGCCAAATGCGATACGCAAAATCAGGCCTGCGGCCGTTTCAATATCAAGATCGGCGGATATTGAGCCATCGTGCTGCCCTTCTTCCAGTAATGACATCAGAAAGTGCTTATTGCGGTTGATCACCTGGGCAACCAACTGCGACAGCTCTGCGTCGAGCACCTGTAGCTCAATGGCACTGCCGACCACGAGACAGCCGGTGCGCCCTTCACCACCACGAGAGGAGTCCAGATAAAACTGCAACAGCTCGCTTAGCTTCGCGCGGCCAGTGGCGTATTGAGCCAGCCGCTCCCGCAAATCCGCATTGCGAACGGCGATATAGCGCTGAAAGACCAGCAAAAACAATGAACGCTTATCCTGGAAAGCCTTGTAGATGCTGCCGACAGAGAGGTTCATTGCTTCACCGAGATCGGCCAGCGATGCGGCATGATAGCCTTTTTGCCGAAACACAATCATTGCCTTATCCAGAGCCTGTTCCATATTGAACTCTCTGGGCCGACCGCGTTCTCTGTGTTTACAGGCTGTAGATAGCTGGCTGTTCATGACGACCAATGTGAAAGGCGACATCTTCGGCACTGGCCGAAAACGATATGCACCCGTGATTGTATCTCAGGCGTGGATCACAAGTATACCCCGAATCCCAGCCCTGATGCAGAAGCCTGCACGAAGGCATTGCAGGCGACCGCTCAGGGCGCACGTGCGAGCCTTTAGCGGTTAGCGTTAAGTAATGCTTCTGCAGCCAGTTTACCCAACGCATTGGCGGCAAACGGGCTGTCGCCGGTTAATACCCGACGGTCTTTATGTACGGTGCCTTTGATATCACTGTTGACCAGCGTGAGCCCCATTGCCTGAAGCTTCTCGCCAAAATACCAGGTTAAATGCCCCGGCATATAGCCGATATCGGGCGTTTGCTTATCCGCTGAATCCGGGAATGCGCAGATAGCGTAGCCGTTAAGCGGGTTTTCCCCTTTACCCAGCGCAAGAAACGCTGCCGGGCCATGGCATAGCGATATCAGATGACGATCGTTTGCCAGCGTCCAGCGAATCGCCTCTGCGACCGCCTCACTTTCTGGCAGCCCAATCAACGCACCGTGCCCCCCCGGAATAAACACACCGGCATAGTCTGAATGAGGCGTAAGTGATGCCACCACGTCGCTTAGCGTTAAAGGTGAACGGAACAGCGCCAGGCAATGGTTGTAAAATCCGACCACCACCTCATCCTGTTGGGGCATTGCCCAGTGTTCAAACTTCACCATCTGTCCGGACAGCGTGGCCACGTCAAACTGAAAGCCGGCCTGATACAGGTGGTACAGCGGCAGCAGGGTTTCAATGGGATGATTCCCGGTTGAAAACAGCGTGTCGTTATCCAGCGGCAGATAGCGCTCGTCAGCGCAGATGACCAGAATTTTTTTGTGCCCTGAGTACGGTTGCGCGTATTCAGCATCGCTCAGATCGGATTTAGGGCTGGTGAACTGGTCAAGAGAATAGGCTGACGGGAAAAACGCGTTATGTTCAGCCTGATCGGCCACTGGAGATTTACTGGGTTCTGACATGACAATGCTCTCCTTAAGGGCGAATGAATACCTGTTTCATCCTAGACCAGAAAGCCTGGTTTACGCAGAGCGGCAGCACAAAACGGACCCTTTATGAGAGCATTCCGTCTTATGACCGCGCCTGAAACCGATGTCACGACGGCCGCCGTCACTTCACCACGGGCAAATCGCTGAGGCGGGTGGTGTAAGCCGGCGACAGCATCTCGCGCTTCATGGCCCAGCGTTTTTCCGTCCCCTGCCCGGCAAACCACATCTTTCCTTTGCCCTCTTTGTGAATCAAATCGATCACCTGCATCAGATCGTTACGGCCGGGGTTAACCGATCGTTCGTCGAACAGATCCAGCTGCGTTACGCCATGGTCGAAAAAATCACTCAGGACAATGCCGGCCTTGATATAGCGATGCCCTTCTATCCAGATATAGTCGAGCATCTCGGTCGCCACCCGGATGATGTCGCGCGTATCGTGAGACGGCGTCAGGAGTTGCCCCGTGGCCTGATTACCGTAAAAATTTTCGCCGGGCGCGTGTGGACTGGTGCGCAAAAACACACCGATTTGTCTGCAGTACTGTTTTTCTTTGCGAAGTTTTTCGGCCGCACGTTCGGCGTAGGTGCAGACGGCCTGCCGCACCTGCGCATAGTCTGACAGGCGACTGCTGAAGGAGCGTGAGCACATAATCTGTTGTTTGGTGGGTTCGAGCGCCTCCAGATCCTGACAGGGTTCGCCGCGCAACTCTCTTACGGTGCGCTCCAGCACCACGCTGAAATTTTTACGAATCAGGCTGGTGCTCTGGCAGGCTAAATCATCTGCCGTTTTAATCCCCATTTCCTCAAGTCGCTGGCTGAGCCGTCTGCCAACGCCCCATATATCGGCGACCGGCACAAGTGAAAGCAACTTTTTCTGTCGTTCTCTGTTGGACAAATCCAGAACACCGCCTGTCTTACTCCACTTTTTTGCGGCATGGTTAGCCAGCTTTGCCAGCGTCTTAGTGGGGGCAATGCCGACGCACACATTGAGATGAACTTCTTTTTTTATTCGGGTTTTGATCTCGCGGCCGAAGGTGTCGAGCGACATACAGTGACTGACGCCCGTCAGATCCAGAAAGGCTTCGTCAATGGAATAAATCTCTACCGAGGGCGCCATTTCCTCCAGCAGCGTCATCACTCTGGTACTCATATCCGCATAAAGGGCGTAGTTGGAACTAAAAACCTGCACGTTGTGACGGGCAATAATCTCCCGCATTTTGAAAAAGGGCACGGCCATCGTAATGCCCAGGGCTTTTGCCTCCGCATTGCGTGCAATCACACAGCCATCGTTGTTAGATAACACAATAATGGGCTTTCCTTTGAGATCGGGCCGAAACACCGTTTCACAGGAGGCATAAAAGTTGTTCACGTCCACCAGCGCAAACATGATTAATAAACCGACTTGATCACATAGGTCACCACACCAAACACTTCCAGCGCATCCTCCGTGCTAATCGCAATCGGTTTAAACTGCCGGTTCATCGGCATCAGTTGCAGACAGGGCTGAAGCTGAAGACGCTTAACGGTAAATTCCCCCTCGACAGAGGCGACCACGATATCGCCATGCGAGGCTCTTAGCGCGCTGTCCACCACCAGCATATCGCCGTCATTAATGCCTGCGCCGGTCATCGACTCTCCACTTACCCGTACAAAGTAGGTCGAACTGGGGTGCTGAACGATCAGCTTGTTCAAATCAATACGTTGCTCTACGTAGTCCTGAGCCGGCGATGGAAAACCACATGGCACCCGCTCCATAAACAGCGGCAACGCGAGTAACGCACTGACGTTTGCTGGCCTGATAAGCTCCACATTTACCTCCCCTTCCAAAATAACTGTATATAATTACAGTAATCGCGATCAACGGGTTTGATCAAGTGAAATGGCAAGGGTTTATATGAAGCGGTTGATGTGGATACAGATTTTTTTGCAGCCGCGCCGGGCAGGTTTTACGCAACTGTTCAGCAATCCTGCATTCAGGTCATTCTTTCACCTGCGGCTTTCTCTGCGCCTTAACCTGTTTCGTTCGTGGCGCGCTTTTTGTCTGACGCCGTGGCTGCGTCATGTTCACGACCCTGAAACGGTTACACGCACGGTATTTCAGTGGGCCGTTCACCTGCATGTTTCCCGTTAATTAACGCGCTTTTCTGTTTGGTCCCGATGAACGGCAGCGTAAACATCGACAGCATTTGTATTCTGGCGCTGACTGATTTAATTTTCTGCCAATAATAAACTGCAAATAATGATTGTCGTTATGCCTTATATTCATGCCGACGTATCGCTATTCAGATAGCGATTTGATGAAAGACACAACATGAAAGACACAAGGCGCCGCCTGTTGCGTTAACCTCCGGCCGTTTTTATTATTCTTCCCGGCCTGATGCCAGGACAGGATATTTATCCCCGCACGCACAGCACACCGTTCGATAAAGCGGAATCACAGAAACCTGGCCCGTCAGTGATAAGCCGTTTCAGCTGGCCCCCGGCGGGGCGCGCCCGATATCGCGGTGCGGTAAGAGATGCTTTTCCTGACTGCTTCTGATCATGCCTGCGTAGATCAGATCTGATGAAGACATATAAACACCTGATTTAACTGTTAATATAATTATTAAGATAAGTAAAGAATACGTGAAGTGTTCTCACCGCCGCCCAGCGCTATGATGCGCCCTGACCTGACAGCCTTATAAGGGAAAGGAGCACAGCATGGAATTAAAAAACCGTCACGGACAGAAAGTATCTTTAACAACCGATGAAATTTCATTAACGTGGTTTTTTATGACGGGAATGGAAATGAATAAAATAGCAGACTGGATGGCGCTTCCCGTGCACGCTGCATATTATATTAAGCAACGTCTCATGAAAAAACTTGGCGTGAAAAATAACAGTGAGTTTATCATCTGGTTTATTAATTACCGGGAAACCAGCGAAAATGAAAAAGCGGCGCAGAGCATTCCTGAACGCAGAGTGGGCATAATAAAATGAATCCCTGTTTTTTTACGCCTGTGACGAAGGGGGCCAGTGAAAAAACCGCTGGCGGCTCACAGGCCGCCTTGCTCTCTTAATCCGGTTAACGCGGGTTACCTCGACCCGAGTGATGTTATTCACAACAGGCTGTCGGGCTTATCCGGCTATTCGCCTTCGCCTGTTGCCCGCCGCCCTATCCATTCACGAAATATTTCCATCGATGGCGTCATCTTCTTTGAACGGAGCCAGGTTAGCCAGTAGCTGCCGACATCAATCTCTAGCGCAAAAGGACGGGCCAGCGTACCGGCATCCAGTTCACGCTGGAACATGCACGCCGGCACCAGCGCAACGCCGCCCGTATGAAACGCGGCCTCAATCATCAGACGTGACGAGTCAAATACCGGGCCGGTGATCCTGGGCGGTGTGATCCCCGCTGCCGTAAACCAGCTGTCCCACTCATCAGCCCGGTAGGAACGTAACAGATTTTCCCGTAACAGGCAGGCGGGTTGTTGCAGGCGGCGGGCAACGTCGGGGCGACAAAGCACCGTAAGCGGAGCCGTAAACAGCCGTTCATTCTGCGTGGCGGGCCAGGCGCCAGAGCCAAACCGAATCGCATAGTCCACGCCCTCGCCCGCCAGGTTGACCACGTTATTGTTGGTGCGTACGTTCAGTTCCAGCGCCGGATGCTGCTGACGGAACGCCTCAAGCCGGGGTAACAGCCAGCCCAATGCAAAAGTCCCCACGCAGGCGACAGTCACTACCTCTCGGTACTCACCCCCTTCGAAACGACGCCAGGCGTTTTCAAGCTGCGTGAAGGCTTCTGACACTTCAGCAAACAGCAGCCTGGACTCATCCGTCATCTCCAGACCGCGCGGCAACCGGCGGAATAAGACGACGCCCAGTCGTTCTTCCAGCAGTCTGACCTGCTGACTGACGGCGGCCTGAGAGACAAACAGCTCCAGGCCCGCGCGGGTAAAATTCAGGTGGCGGGCGGAGGCTTCGAAAGCCCGAAGTGCGTTAAGCGGAACATCATGTTTCACATTTACCCCCAGAAATTCTTTTGGCTCCTCTCAAATTATCTCGCTTGTCGGAATTTTGAAATCCCCTACCATCTCCTCCGCTAACGCTCTTCTTCAGAAAAAACGTGCTATAGCAGGATGCAGGCCTCAGCGGACAGCTTCCCAGGCGCGAGACATCTTTTAAATCGACATAAGTTTAACGAGGGGCTGAAGGGCAACTTTTCGTTTAATCCTGACCGCGCAACGATGCGGCTAACCGTTATGCCTTGCCTCTGTTCAGCGAGGCGGGCATTCATCAGTGGAGATTGACTATGACTCATCTGTTCAGACGACGCGCCAGCACGGCCGTTACCCTGTTGGCACTCGCGATGCCGCTTGCCGCTCAGGCCGGCTTTGACGAGGCCGCACTGCAACGCGGCATCCAACAGCTGGAAAAAAACGCGGGCGGACGATTGGGTGTGGCGGTAACCGACACCACCGATGGCACCGTTTTCACCTACCGGGGAGATGCGCGCTTTCCGCTATGCAGCACCAGTAAAGTTTTCGCCGTTGCGGCCATCCTGAAAAAAAGCGAAAGCGCGGACGGATTGATGAGTGAAAAAATCGCCATTCATAAAGCCGACCTGGTTAACTATAACCCCATCACTGAAAAACACTTCGGCGCCACCATGACGGTAGCAGAACTCAGCGCGGCGGCGCTGCAATACAGCGATAATACCGCTATGAACGCACTGCTGACCCGCCTGGGTGGCCCGCAGCAGGTCAATGCGTTTGCACGTAGCATTGGCGACAGCACCTTTCGGCTCGATCGCAAAGAACCGGAGCTGAATACCGCTATCCCGGGTGATAAGCGTGATACGACATCGCCTGATGCCATGATGCAAAGCCTGAAAAAGCTGGTGCTGGGCAAGGCGCTGGCACCCGCGCAACGTCAGCAACTGACCGACTGGATGAAAGGCAATACAACAGGTGCTAACAGCATACGCGCAGGCCTGCCCGCCAGCTGGACGGTTGCAGATAAAACCGGAAGCGGTGATTACGGCACCACCAATGATATTGCCGTCATCTGGCCACCGCATCATGCACCGCTGGTGCTGGTAACCTATTACACCCAGCCTGATAAGCACGCCGCTGCGCGTAAAGATGTGCTGGCGGGTGCAGCGAAAATTGTCGCCTCAGGGTACAACAAATAAGGGCGTTCAGCGCGCGACTGCGCACACCGCCACCCCGCTGGCGGCGGTGTGCTCAAGAGTCTCGTCGGCCAAAAGGGTTAGTGCGGGATAATCACCGCCCTGAATTGAGCAGTTGCTCAAGAACATCAGATTGCGGTATGTTGATGTCGGCCTGGCACGCTGCCTGAGCCAACCGGCTTTCCGTTGCGGCAGCGGCCGTTACGGAAATCTTCTCTTTCTTTGTCTGACAGGAAATGCAACATGCGCCTCGCTTCTGACGCATCACAACGTGTCCGCTATCGACGCGGGATTTTCACCGCGATGCTGTTTGCATTGAGCGTCGCATCCGGCGTTAGCCTGGCGGCACAAACTCCGCTAAACGTTGCCGTTTATCGCGGTGCGGCAGGCTGTGAGGGCTGTTCTGAAATGGTGGTGAAAGCGCTTCGTGGCGTCGCGATGCCACTCAGCATTGCCTATATCGGTGAGCACGAAAAACGAAAGCTGAATGCACAGAACCTGCGCCAGTTTGATCTTTATATCCAGCCCGGCGGCGGCCAGGACATCCCCGCTGCCTATGACGCGCTCGGTGATGAAGGGGCCCGTGCCGTGCGCGATTTTGTCCGCAGTGGCAAAGGCTATCTCGGTCTGTGCATGGGAGCCTACCTGGCGGACAGTAACTGGCTGGGGCTCATCGCCTCGCCCCTTGACTCTGAAGTGGGACGTCCGGGCTCACACATCGCGGATGAGGGTGATTACACGATCGCGGTGACCTGGGATCACAGACAAGAAACCTTTTATTATCAGGATGGCCCTTATCTTGTTGGTCAGACACAGCAGGACGGTTTTACACCTGTGGCTTTTTACCGTAATGGCGATGTGGCGATGGCGCGTTACGTCTACGGCAAAGGGACAGTTGTGTTAACCGGGCCGCATCCGGAAGCGGATGAGCGCTGGATGGGCGACGTCAGCGACAGTGGCGCAACTGACACCTCACCCCAGCAAAAGATGACGCGCCTGCTGGCTTATTTCTCCACACAACGCGCGGCGAAATAATGCGGATCGCCGTCAACGCCTGACGGGCTGCGCCGCCCGGACAACCTGAGCCCCGGCGGCTAATCCAGGGGCCGGACGCTGCCCTGACGACAGCGCACTGACACCGTTATACTTCGTTATCGGACTCCAGCGCGTCCTGAATCGCATCGGCCAGATTGGCGATTTCGTTTGCCACGGCCTGCAGATCCCACGCCGCTTTCGAGCCATTCGCAGACGTTGAAGCGCTGACGGACTCTTTTGCCACCGCCAGTGCCGCCGCAACCGCCACCGTACGTTTATGCTGTTCCTGTGTCATGCCTGCCGGCGGCAGCGAAAAATAGTCGTTAACCATTATCATTTCCTTCTGATTCGAGAGGCGTAAACCTTAACGCCCTGCGGGGGCAGAAGGAAGTGAATTATTGCAACGCCGCCCACAAAGCCAGCGTCAGGCCCCTGTAACGCACAACCAGGGTTGCTACTGCCCTCTTTCTGATTTCTGACGCGCATGCAACATGGACGTCATCTCTGACGCTATCTCGCCACCCGGCAGCGCAGCGCCATCCTGTCGCTTTGACAGATTATCGCACCTGCCAGCGGACAGGGATCGGGCTCAACGCGGCTTTATCAGCGTTATGTTGTACAGATTTTTCCTGGCGGGCAGCGTTTTGATGCCGTTTTATCCCAGGTTATACAGCTTGATCTGTACAACTTTGTACAGTCTTGTACAACAGCGAGGAGGAAACCGAAACGCGGAAAAATGAAAAAAACCCTTATAAATCAGAGTAAAATACCGAGCAGAGCCATTACACAGCGTTGCTGATGGTGAAAAAACTCCTCCGACCACCGATTTTTTTTCGCAAAAAATTGTACAAAGGTAATTTTTTTGTATAACTTTACGGCGTGATGTTAAGTCACTTGTAACGAAAGGTGCCTTGCACCGCATCTGAAGGTGAGTGGATTTCCACCTTCAGATGCAAAATTTTTCTCTGCCACGGGCAGAAACGGTTTCCACGATTTTGAGGCTACTATGCAAACGACAACCAATACCGAGTCTCAGATTTCTGAATATTTCATGAATGCGGGTGAGCATTTCACCAGTGAAAAAGATGTGATTGCAGAGACCTGGTCAGAACTCGCGGCCTTTAAAGCACACGTTTCTGAAAAAGATATGGTGCTGGGCTTAATCCATAAACTGGAAAGCGAAACCGACGCGACCAAACAGGATATCTATCGTCAGGCCCTGGAGATTGTGCTTCAGCGTACGCCGGGCGAGGCTCGTTTTTAATTTTGTTGTGATGACACGCTACTTAGCAAGGACGCTTTGCCTTCCCTAAAAATTTGCCCCTGATTCAGGGGCTTTTTTATGCCTGTCTGGCAATCTTTTCACGACAATAGTTGAGCAAGAGGGCGTGATAACCCTGCTCGTCGCGCGTTATCTTTCGCCCGTTTCTGTGAATTTTCCTGCCGTTGGGTTTAATTACGGCTGGGAGAAGCATGTTTCGTCACTCATCAAGCTGTACGAGGAGGAACCTCCCCCTTCGTTAGGCTGTCAGCAGGGAAACGCCAGCGAAGGACACACTCGCTGGCGGCAGAAACCCATCCCGGATCCTCTCATCGGCCCTGCCCGTCAAGGCGAACGGCAGGCCTTTTGATATGCGCCCTTAGCCAATGGGATCTGCTGGCAGAGGTTATCGCCGAAGCAACAGGTCAGGTGCTGGCTACGCGGCGTTATCCTCAGACAAAGGATACCGGCCTGAACGATTTTCTGGCATTCCCGATCGCGCTGCGACCGTCGCGATCAAAGCGCAACAGCCACTGCGGGCTGCTGGCCGGGTAAGCCGGTGCCCGCCGCTGACGTCACTTCAGACCCGCAACGGGCACGTCTCAGGTAATCAGGCTATTACGCCTGCCCCAGTCATACAGTTGTTCACGCGCCAGGTTTTTCATTTTTACCTCACACATGATATCGAAGTCGCCGAAGGACAAGGCCCAGCCGTTGAGCGTGGCATTGAAATAGTAATCAGAATGCGCACGCAGTTTGGTTTTCGGCACACTGAGATCCTGCTGGTCCGGAAAGCCTTCGGCCGGAATAATTCCCTCCTGCGAAATCGAGTAGTGCATCACCGGGCGTACGCCGCGCCAGGAGTCGATAATCTGCGCCATCCTTGCATCACTGGCCTGAATAAACTGATTCTCTTTAACCCAGTGATGATGAATATCCAGCACCACAGGGCAAAGCGACCGGGCCTGCAGCACATCATCCAGCGAACACGATATCTCATCGTTCTCCACCGTCAGCATCAACCGGGCTTCGGGGCTGAGCCGCTGAAATGCCTGCCTGAACCCTTCAAACCCGAGTTTGCCATTCATATGAATGTTGATTTTAAAATCCTGAAAGGTTTTGCCGTAGCCCATCAGGCAGGCACAGAGAGCATGATATTCCACATCCTCTAAGGCACGTGACACGACATCAGGATTATCCGACGCCAGCACGCTGTACTGTCCCGGGTGGAATGACAGCCGGATATGATGCGTCCGCGCCAGCTCGCCGCAGCGGGCGAACAGCGGATACAGCTCGGGTAAAAACGTTGCAAATAACGGCTTTGCCTGCGGCACCGTATACAGCGGCAGTAAATCACTGCCAATGCGCATCATCCTTAACGCCTCTGGCAGTGCCGCAATAGCTTCCAGCGTCAGATACAGGTTCTGCAAATTTGTCTTTGAAATCTCGTAAATCAGCGCGGTGCGCTGGGCCTCACCCAGACCGAGAAAACGGGTACGCGTGGTCGCGCGGAAGGGAAAATATTGCTTGCCCTGTTCGTTTAAGTACTTACATGCAAAGCCTAATTTCATAAACACTCCTGAACGGTATTCAGAAAGTGTAACAGCTAATTCAAATTTCGCCATTTAGAGCATAACTTTCAATAAGTTAATGCTTTATTTTACCAATAATTTCGCACTGACGGGCAGAGTGTAACGGATGACGTATAACAGCACATTGCGGCGCCCGACCTGTTTAGTCTGCGGGCAGAATTTATTCACTGATTTTACAAGTAAATACCCTTAGATTTCGTCCAGGAACAAGGGATGACAAAGTGGCATAATTTCGTATCAGAACTAAACTTACCGCTGTGACTAGCTAGTCCTTCTTATCTAAGGAACCCTGATATGAGGTCTTGTCTATGACACAACAGAAATACAGAGGTGGTGCCGGTAATTTTGCCAACGATCCTGAGCGAGCCAGTGAAGCGGGCAGTGCAGGAGGCAAAGCCAGCGGAGGTAATTTCAAAAACGATCCTGAAAGAGCCAGGGAGGCCGGTCGGAAAGGAGGCAAAAACAGCCGTCGCACCTCTAAGTAGATCTGAGTAAGGCGCCTTAAGGAGGTAATACGCCATGGACTGGCGATTTTCACCCTTTCTCACCCCTGCCTGTTATTCCCGTTAAGGATAACGATCCCCATGTTTAAATACCGATTGCTCACGGATAATATCGGCTTCGCTTGCGCGTTAATAAGCGCAACGGAAAAAATAAAACTCAGCCGACTTTAGCGAAGCGTAACCGTCTTAATCCCCGCTTTTTCAGAAAAGGCCTGGTTTGATAAAACAGCTTCACGCCATCAATACACAATAACCTCCACGACCAATAAATAACAAACTGATAAATATCAATAGATTAAACCACATCCGTCGCGCTTAAATAACCATTTAGTTTCATCGTTAAATTATTTTCTCCTTTCTTAACATCTCCCTGATTTTGCGTTACGCCATCCGATAATTATTTTACCATCGCCATTAAACGCAATATTTATAAGCTTATTAATTAAGTTGTTCTATATTTACTGGCACCTCAAGTAGTAAAAAAAAGCTGGAGCAACGTGTCATGCCGAATGAGAAAAAGAATAATCCTCTGAATCACCCAGCCCCCACAACGGGTCCGGAATCCTCACAACCCGGACTGGGCTCGCTGGCACCTAAAGAGGGTTCACATCAACCCCCAGCCGAACCGACACCGCCGGGTAAAAAACCCACCGCGCCGGGTAGCCTTAAAGCACCCGACACGCACAGCACGAAACTCGATCAACTGGAAGCGAACCGTAAAAACGGAACGGACAGCCCGCTGACGACCAATCAGGGCACCCGTATTGCAAATGATCAGAACACATTACGCGCCGGCTCACGTGGGCCGACGCTGCTTGAAGACTTCATCATGCGGGAGAAAATCACGCATTTTGACCATGAGCGCATTCCGGAGCGCATCGTGCATGCGCGCGGTTCAGCCGCCCACGGCTACTTTCAGCCCTACTGCTCACTAAAGGATGTAACTAAGGCGCACTTCCTGAGTGAGCCAGAGCAGATCACGCCAGTATTTGTGCGCTTCTCGACGGTCCAGGGCGGCGCGGGGTCAGCGGATACGGTGCGTGATATTCGTGGTTTTGCTACCAAGTTCTACACCGATGAAGGCGTTTTTGACCTGGTCGGTAACAACACACCGGTGTTCTTTATACAGGACGCCCACAAGTTTCCCGATTTTGTACATGCGGTAAAGCCTGAGCCGCATAATGAAATCCCTCAGGGACAGAGTGCTCACGACACGTTTTGGGACTATGTGTCGCTACAGCCTGAAACTCTGCACAACGTGATCTGGGCGATGTCTGACCGGGGTATTCCGCGCAGCTACCGCACGATGGAGGGGTTTGGTATTCACACCTTCCGCCTGATTAACGATGAAGGCAAAGCGACATTTGTTCGTTTCCACTGGAAACCGCTGGCAGGCAAAGCCTCGCTGCTGTGGGATGAATCCCAGAAGCTGACCGGTCGCGACCCCGACTTCCACCGCCGCGATCTGTGGGAAGCGATTGAAGCGGGAGATTTCCCGGAATTTGAGCTTGGCCTGCAGATGATCCCGGAAGAAGATGAGTTCCGGTTCGACTTCGATATTCTGGACGCCACCAAGCTTATTCCGGAAGCGCTGGTGCCCGTCGTGCGCGTCGGCAAAATGGTGCTGAACCGCAATCCGGATAACTTCTTTGCTGAAACGGAACAGGTTGCCTTTCATCCGGGGCATCTCGTCCCGGGACTCGATTTTTCTAACGATCCGCTGTTACAGGGCCGTCTGTTCTCCTACACCGATACGCAAATCAGCCGCCTCGGTGGGCCAAACTTCCACGAAATCCCGATCAACCGCCCGGTTTGCCCGTACCACAATTTCCAGCGCCAGGGCATGCACCGGATGGATATTGATACGAATCCGGCCAACTACGAACCCAACTCCATCAACGACAACTGGCCACGGGAAACACCGCCTGCCGCAAAAGGGGGCGGTTTCGAAAGCTATCAGGAGCGCGTTGAAGGCCACAAAGTTCGCGAACGTAGCCCCTCGTTTGGTGAGTATTATGCCCAGCCGCGTTTGTTCTGGAACAGCCAGACTGACATTGAACAGCAGCACATCATTGCCGCCTACTCTTTTGAGCTGAGTAAGGTGGCCCGCCCTTACATCCGTGAACGCGTGGTGGACCATCTGTTGCGCATCGATGTCAAACTGGCCCAAGGGGTGGCCGCCAACCTCGGGATTGATCTCAGCGATGAGCAGCTCAACACCGCCCCGCCAAAAGACGTCAATGGCCTGCAGCGCGATGACAGCCTGAGCCTGTATGCCATTCCCGATGCCGACATCAAAGGCCGTCAGGTCGCGCTGCTGCTGAGCGAAGGCGTAAAAGCCGACGACGTATTGGCTATTCTGCAGCATCTCACCGCTGCTGGCGTGCACACCAAACTGCTGGCGGCGCATATGGGCCAGGTCAGCGCGGACGATGGTTCTTTGTTGCCGATCGATGCCACGTTTAACGGGCTACCTTCGCTGACCTTTGATGCGGTGATCGTCCCCGACGGTAACGTTGATGCCCTGCTGAAAAGCGGAGATGCACGCTACTTCCTGCTGGAGGCTTACAAACATTTGAAAGTCATTGGCCTGAGTGGTGAAGCACGCCGTTTCAAAGCGCAGTTTGATCTGGATGAAAATCAGCAGGAGGAAGGCATCGTGGAAGCCGATAATGCTGAAATCGCGCTGATGAATGATTTTACTGCTGCGATGGCAGAACACCGCGTCTGGTCGCGTAGCCAGAAGGCCGAATCCATTCCGGCCTGATGACAGGAGCAGCCCGCCCTGCCACGGGAGGGCTGACACCTTAAACGCACGCAGAATGGGCGTCCACCTGGTCTGTTTGCGTCAAAACCGCTGTTAAAGGCGGTTTTTTTCTGCCTGATGCCCGTGCTCTTTTTCTGATTTCCCCAGTGCAGAGGCAAATGGAGGCCGGGCTCATCGGACAGCCCGGCCTCGCTGGGGGGAAAAGCCACAGGGTACATTGCGCGCGGCGGCAGTAAATGTTGGAACCTGGTCTATGATTATTTGTTGAGAGTGTTGTGTGAAGCAGGCACTGCCGGGTGCCTCATGCGGTATTACACATAACAATATCTGAATAATGGCACGGGGAAAGGCTGTTAAGGCGCACCGACCTCCCGGGCTCCTGATCTCGCTAACATCATTTTGCATTCGCATCATCGGCTTACCGATAGCGTGGTGGTGCTTATTGCGTACTTTCTGGTTAAAGAGGCAACGGAATGGTATCTACATCTTTTTTTAAGAGTTGGGGAAGCGAATATCTGGCCGATGGCAACGTGCGTTTCCGCGTCTGGGCAACGGGTCAACAGCAGGTTAGTTTACGACTTTCGGATAAAGATCTTGCCATGACGCCCGCCGGAGACGGCTGGTTTGAGCTGCAGGTCAGCGATGTACAGGCGGGGGCAACCTATAACTTTGTGCTGAACGATGGCACGGTGATTCCCGATCCCGCTTCACGCGCGCAACAGAATGACGTTAATGGCCCGTCTCTGGTCGTCGATCCTGCTCACTACCGCTGGCAGAACACCACCTGGCAAGGCCGCCCGTGGCAGGAAAGCGTGGTTTATGAAATGCATATGGGCACCTTCACCGAAGAAGGCACGTTCCAGGCTGCGATAAAGAAACTGCCTTATCTGGCGGAAACCGGCATTACCATGATTGAAGTCATGCCCGTTTCTCAGTTTGGCGGGCAGCGCGGTTGGGGCTACGATGGCGTGCTCCTGTACGCGCCACATGCCGCTTACGGAACGCCCGATGACTTTAAAGCGTTTATTGACGCGGCTCATGGCTATGGCATGGCGGTTGTTCTGGACATCGTGCTTAACCACTTCGGCCCGGAAGGGAATTATCTGCCCTTGCTGTCACCAGACTTCTTCCATAAAGACCGGATGACGCCATGGGGCGCCGGCATTGCCTATGATGTGGATGCGGTGCGACGTTATATTGTTGAAGCCCCGCTCTACTGGCTGCAGGAATACCACCTGGACGGCCTGCGCTTCGATGCCATCGACCAGATTGAAGACGTTTCCGACACGCCTGTTTTGATCGAAATCGCTGAACGCATTCGCGCAGATATTCCCGAGCGCCAGATCCATCTCACCACCGAAGACTGTCGCAACGTGATTTTCCTGCATCCCAGATCGGAAGATGGCACCGCCCCACTGTTCACCGGCGAATGGAATGATGACTTTCATAATGCCGTTCATGTGTTTGCCACAGGTGAAACGCATGCCTATTACAAAGATTTTGCCGATCGGCCGGAAAAACGTGTGGCACGCGCGCTGGCTGAAGGGTTTGTCTACCAGGGCGAGGTCTCAGTGCAGTCTGGTGAAGCGCGCGGTGTTGACAGTACCGGACAGCCGCCGGTGGCCTTCGTGGACTTTATCCAGAACCACGATCAGACTGGCAACCGTGCGCAGGGAGAAAGGCTGATTTCTCTGGCCGGTGCCGAACGTACTCAGGTGCTGCTGGCAACGTTGCTGCTGTCGCCCCATATCCCTTTGTTGTTCATGGGGGAAGAGTACGGCGAAACCCATCCTTTCCTGTTCTTTACAGATTTCCATGGCGATCTGGCGAAAGCCGTGCGGGAAGGCCGGGCGAAAGAGTTTGAAGGACATGCCGGTCATGAGGGCGAGAGCGTTCCCGATCCTAACGATGAAGCGACCTTTACCCGTTCAAAACTGGACTGGAGCAAGCTGGAGAGCGAAGAAGGAAAACGCTGGCTGAAGCTGACCCGCTCACTGCTGGCACTCCGGCAGCAGCATATTGTGCCGCTGCTGGCGACGGCGGGTGGAAACAGCGGAAAGGTACTGGACACCGCAGAGGGATTTGTTGCCGTGAGCTGGCGTTTCCCGGCGGGCACGTTATCAATGGCATTCAACATCGGCGAACAGGATCGCGCCCTGCCGGCGATGCCGGGCGAGACAATCTTCGCCTGGCCAGAATCCACCGATGCGCTCCCTCAAAACGCGATCGTTGTTCGTCTGGCTGCCGGAGAACCTAAATGAGCATTCCAACCGCCACCTACCGTATTCAGTTCCGCAATGGCATGACCTTCGATCGCGCTGCAGCGCTGGTGCCCTATCTGAAAAAAATGGGGATCAGCCATCTCTATGCCTCACCGATCTTTACCGCCACCCGTGACTCCACTCACGGTTATGACGTGACCGATGTTAATGAAATCGACCCGGCGATTGGCGGACGCGCGGGGTTTGATCGTCTGGTCAGCACGTTAAAACAGGCCGGACTGGGGCTTATCATTGATATCGTCCCCAACCACATGGCGGCATCGCTGGAGAACGGCTGGTGGCACGACGTGCTTGAACACGGTAAAGACAGTCGCTATGCCGACTACTTCGACATCGACTGGTCACGCCGTCTGACGCTGCCGTTTCTGGGTGATGATATTGATACCGTTCTGGAGAATGGCGACCTTGCCGTTAAACGCGATCCCCAGACCGGCAAGCCTGCGCTGGCCTATTTTGAAAGTTACTATCCGCTTACGCCGGAAAGCTGGCAGGGACAGGAAGAAGCCGTGCTCCAGCTGCGCAGCAAAGCCGGGCTGGATGCATTGCATCAACAGCAGCCCTGGCGGCTGATGTCGTGGCGCGATGCCGCACGGGACCTCTCCTACCGCCGCTTTTTTGAGGTGACCGGGCTGGTTGGCGTACGGGTTGAAGATCCCACCGTCTTCAGGGATGCACACCGGCTTATTCTGGAACTGGTCCACAGCGGCGCGGTTGACGGCCTGCGCGTCGATCACGTTGACGGACTGGCCGATCCTAAAGGTTATCTGACGCAGTTGCGTCGCGAGGCCGGCGAGGCATGTTATATCACCGTTGAGAAAATCCTGGGTGAAGGCGAGCAGATCCCCAGCGACTGGCCAATTTCCGGCACCACAGGCTATGAGTTTATCGCCGCGCTGTCGCATGTGCTGGTTGATAATCACTCTCTCAACGCCCTCCGCCAGGCCTGTGAAAGCGTCAGCGGCCAGGTCGTGCAGATGGACGACGAACTTCGTAAGGCAAAATGCCTGATGGCAGATCGCAATTTTGCCGGGGAATTTTCGCGCCTGATGGACCTGGCCAGCGCCATTGCCGAGGGGGAACACATCGCGATTGATCCCGAGCGGCTCCGCAGCGCACTGCGCGAACTGCTGGTGGCGTTCCCGGTCTATCGAACCTACGGCAATGCGCACGGCCTGCCTGCCAACGACCAACAACGTCTTCAGGCCGTCGCTGACGGCGTCAGGGCGTCGGAACATGCACCTGACAGCCACATGCTCGATTTCCTGCTGCAGATCATGCAGGGCGACGTCGCCAGCCAGTCCACCGCACTGGCGAACAGCTTCCGGACCCGCTTCCAGCAACTCACCGGTCCGCTGATGGCGAAATCCATCGAAGACACGCTGTTTTACCGACAGAACAGCGCGCTGGCGTTAAATGAGGTGGGCGCGGAACCCTTACAGACGCAGTTTTCCCCGCAGCAGTTTCACCATGAGATGGCAACGCGTCTTGCGCGTCAGCCGGACGCCCTTTCCGCCAGCTCGACGCATGATACCAAGCGAGGCGAAGACGCGCGCGCGCGGCTTTACACGTTGACGGAAGCCCCCCAGCGCTGGGCCGAGAACGTGGCGCGCTGGCGCGAACTCAATCGCCAGGCCGTGGGTGCCCTTGAGGACGGCCCTGCGCCGGAACCATCCGTGGAGTGGATGCTGTATCAGGCGCTCGCCGGTGTCTGGCCGCCCACCTTAGATCCCCGGGACAGTGCGGGGCTGGATGCCCTTGCCGAACGCTTCGCAGGCTATGTCGAAAAAGCCCTGCGTGAAGCCAAACTGCGCACTGACTGGACCGAGAACAACACCGCGTACGAGCAGGCCGTGCTGGGCTACGCGCGTCACCTGCTCTCACCTGCAAATCAGCCTTTCCTGCAGGATTTCGTTGAGGCGCTGCAACCCTTTATCCGTGCTGGCTTGGTGAACAGCCTGAGCCAGAGAGTCATTAAGCTGACCGCGCCCGGGGTGCCGGATGTGTATCAGGGAAGCGAAGCACTGGACTTCAGCCTGGTCGATCCTGATAACCGACGTGAACCGGATTATGCCGCCCTGGAAGCGATGTTACGTTCTGCGACGACGGCCCTGCCCGGTAGCCATGATAGCTGGCTCAGCGGTCAGGTTAACCAGCTTGCCACCCTGGCGCTGCTCAATTTACGCCGGGACAGGCCTGAACTCTTTGCCCGGGGCAGTTATCTGCCGCTTACGGCCGAGGGCGCGCAGTCCGACAGGCTGCTGGCGTTTGCGCGAACCCAGGGCAGTGAGGCCATTATTGTGGTGACATCCCGACTTGTGTTCGACGCGCAGCTCAAGCTGGAAGCGCCCCCAGCGACGCACTGGGCCGCCACCGAGATCGTGCTGCCGGATGAACTGGCACATCGCCGTTATCGCAATGTGCTGAGCGGCGAAACGATCAACCTGACCGACCGTATTTCGTTGGAAACGTTAAATAACTACTGGGCACTGGCATTGTTAGCTTGCTGAAAGCAGGTCAGTACATGGATTGAAACACCGTAACGGGGTTCGTTAATTGAGAGGGACAGATGTCAAATCATCGTTTTGAAATTACGTCGGGATCGGGCCAGCAACTTGGGGCGAACTTTGATGGCAAAGGCGTAAACTTTGCGCTGTTTTCTGCCCATGCAGAACGCGTGGAGCTGTGTCTTTATGACCCAAGCGGAAAAAATGAAATAGCCAGACTGGATTTGCCCGAGTTCACACATGAGATTTGGCACGGTTACGTGCCCGGCTTGCAGCCCGGCGCGCTCTATGGCTATCGCGTTTACGGTCCTTACGATCCGGAAAACGGCCATCGGTTTAACCCGAATAAACTCCTTGTCGATCCCTATGCCCGCGAACTGGCCGGGGACATCGCATGGAATGAGGCGCACTTCGCTTATGACCTGTATCACGAAGACAAAGATCTGACGTTCGACGATCGCGACAGCGCCCCCTTCACGCCAAAATGTCGCGTGATCGACCCCAACGAATTTGACTGGCAGGACCAAAACCGCCCGCAGGTTCCCTGGTCTGAAACGATCGTCTATGAAACGCATGTGAAAGGCTTTACCCAGTTGAACATGGCGCTGCCGCCTGAAATGCGCGGGACTTACGACGGCATGAGTCATCAGTCCACGGTGGGCTATATCAAGAGCCTGGGTATTACCTCCGTCGAACTGTTACCGGTGCACTGGTTTCCGGACGATCAGCACCTGCTGGATAAAGGACTGAAAAATTTCTGGGGTTATAACTCGCTGAACTTTTTTTCTCCGGCGACACGCTATTTTGGTCCGCGAGGCATTCAGGGTTTCCGGGATATGGTCCGCGCCTTCCACGACGCGGGCATTGAGGTGATCCTTGACGTGGTTTATAACCATACTGCGGAAGGCAATGAACTGGGGCCAACGCTGTCCTTTAAAGGTATTGATAACTTCTCTTATTACCGCACCTTACCCGATCAGCATCGCTATTACATTAACGATACCGGCACAGGAAACACCGTAAACACCTCTCATCCGCGTGTGTTACAGATGGTGACGGATTCACTGCGCTACTGGGCGGACTCCATGCATATCGATGGTTTCCGTTTCGATCTTGGCACCATTCTGGGCCGTGAACCAGAAGGCTTCGATCCCCGCGGCGGCTTCTTTGACGCCATTACGCAGGATCCCCTGCTTTCACGCTTAAAACTGATCGGTGAGCCCTGGGACATTGGCCCTGGTGGTTATCAGGTCGGCGGCTTTCCACCGGGCTGGGCGGAGTGGAACGATCAGTATCGCGATACCGTGCGCGATTACTGGAAAGGAAACAATGTCCCGACCGATTTTGCCGCCCGTCTGCTTGGCTCTGGCGATCTGTACGATCAGCGCGGACGTCGTCCCTGGGCCAGCGTTAACTTTATCACCGCGCACGATGGCTTTACGTTGAACGACCTGGTGTCTTACAACGAGAAGCACAACGCCGACAATGGTGAAGACAACAACGACGGTCACAACGATAACCGGTCTTATAACTATGGCGTGGAAGGCCCCACTGACGACGAAGGCATTAACGCCGTTCGCGAGCGCCAGAAACGTAACTTCCTGGCCACGCTGTTTTTCTCCCACGGAACCCCGATGCTGCTGGCAGGCGATGAGTTTGGCCGCAGCCAGATGGGAAATAACAACGGGTACTGCCAGGACAGTGAAATTTCATGGGTTCACTGGGATAACCTGCCCGCTTCGGCCGAAGCCCTGCGTGAATTCACCCGTCATGTGATTTCACTGCGCAAAACCCAGCCGCTGTTACGGCGTGAAAGCTGGCGCGACGGGATGGAAATCAAGTGGTTCAATGCCGGCGGCGGCCTGCAGCAGGCTGAGCAGTGGGACGAAGGTTCAACGCTCGGTGTCTACATCGGCCGACCCGATCTGCAACATCAGGATGGCGTCTGGTATGACGTGCTGATGCTCATCAACCCGTTTGAAGGTAATGTGCCCTTCCAGATCCCTCAGTTCGGTGAGGGCGGCTGGGTGCTGGAACTGACCACCAGCGATACCAGCAAACACGGGATGGTGATCACCAAAGAGAAGGACTTTGAACTGGAAGGCCGCAGTATGGCGCTGTTCAGAAGGCCTTAAGGACGCCCGGCGCGGCGCGAACCGGATGCGTAACGGTTAAACAATACGCATCCGGTACCGTTGCGCTTGACCTGGGCCGCAGGGCTGCCAGGCTGAACAGGGTTAAAACAGTAAGCGACGCCATTAAGGAGGCAAAATGTCCAGATTTACAGGTAAAATCGTTGTAGTGACAGGAGCCGGATCAGGAATTGGTGAAGCAAGCGCCAAACGCTTCGCACAAGAAGGCGCATCTGTCGTGTTGGTTGGCCGTAATCAGGATAAGCTGCAAAAAGTCCTGGCACAGTTGCCCGGCGATGGCCATATGGCAGCGGCCTGCGACGTGGCTGAGGCCGATCAGGTAAAAGCGCTGGCCGCCCGCGTTGAAGAAAAATATGGCCGCATGGACGTGCTGGTTAACAATGCCGGGATTATCGTTCAGGGACGCATCCACGAGATCGAACCCGCTGACTGGAAGAAGCTGATGAGCGTCGATCTCGACGGCGTATTCCACTGTGTGCACTTCTTTATGCCTGCCCTGCTGAAATCGAAAGGCAACGTAGTGAATATTTCGTCGGTATCAGGATTAGGTGGCGACTGGGGCATGAGCGTCTATAACGCGGCCAAAGGCGCCGTTACCAACTTCACCCGGTCACTGGCCATGGATTATGGCGCGGACGGCGTGAGAGTGAATGCGATTTGCCCGGGCTTTACCTTCACCGAGCTGACGGAAGCGGTGAAAAACGATCAGGCCCTGCTTGAGCGTTTCTATGACCGCATTCCGCTTAAACGCGCAGGTGAGCCTGAAGATATTGCTGATGCCATTGCCTTTATCGCCAGCGATGACGCACGTTATATTACCGGCGCAAATCTGCCGGTTGATGGCGGCCTGACCGCTTCGAACGGACAGCCTAAACAGGCGTAATCATCACAGCGCTGTAGTTTTCGGCGTTAATATTAACAGGCGTGAGCGTCACGCCTGTTAACCAGGTAATAATGTGCACCCTTCTTCGCGGTTATTATTATTTCACCTTCACACATTATTTCTTTATATCGCGCTCACGCCTCAGGCGCAGTAAACCGATATCTCCGCCGCGCGTAACGTCGGCGCTGACGTCCGTAATATTCAGGAAGACTTAGGTGTATGTCGCGTCGGCATGGCCCGATTGCGCGATGCCAGACTCCGCCCGGCAGTGGGACAGACGAAAGGGCTAAGGCAGGCGGTGCAGAGAATCGCATCCGGATGATGGATTTTCGCGACCGTTAAGGCCTGTTGCCGGGTGTAGAGTGAACCGATAAATTCACTTCCACGGCTGTTATCCAGCTGGCTACAACCTTCTTTATGAATTATCCATCCGCCTCGGGTAAAAGGACATACGTAATAGTAGCTTGATTTAAGCATAGGACTGCCCCTGCTGGTCGCTGTGTCAATCAGGACGATAAAAAGAGTGATGTAAGGTTTTATTTAATAATGTAGCGTTGTTAACCCTAGCTGAGAATTATCCCTAAAACCACAGGGATAATGACAAAACAGGGGTTTTGAGATTTATTCGCAGCGGGGTCACTGACTTACGTTAGCATCTTATCAGACTCTGGCTGCTGAAAAAGGCGCCAGGTGCAAGATCAGATTTGATACTTTAATCATTGTGTTTACCTCTCTTCTTCGACATTTTGGTTAAAAAAACATGCCAAATCAGGCTACTGCTGTTTTCTTTTCAAGGGCAGCAGTCAGGGAACCAGGATAATTTGATTACCCCAGGTAACCTGAGAATAATACTCATCGGTGTCATTTATTAACGGACCATAACCTGCAAAAAAGATACGTCTATTCAATACCTAACCACTGAAGTGCTGATATAATAGAAACAATGCGTAACACGCTGGTAATGAACAGAATAATAAAAAACCTGTTTGCCCCCGCCATGGTCTGTTATCCACCCCATGGATCGATCGTGTTAAACCTTCTGTGACAACGGAACATCACAGGTAAGCGCCCCCTGTGCCGTGCTGGAGAAATGCACGGCAAGGACACATTTTGCGATGGTAGTACAGCAGGATTAGGCTCCGCCTGATAAGCGATCTGGCAATGTGTGCGGTAAAAAAACAAGAATCTGGAAGACTTTATGTTGTCTACAATTATCTATCGCAGTCACATCGCTGACCATGTTCCGCTTAAGATGCTGGAGGGATTAGTCACCAAGGCTAACAAAATTAATGAATCATCCAGCGTCACCGGTATTTTATTGTTTAATGGCACCCACTTTTTTCAGCTCCTTGAAGGTCCTGAACGTGATGTGCTGGCGGTTTACGAACGTATTTGCCGCGATACCAGCCATCATAATATTGTGGAATTAATGCGCGATTATGCCCCTGCGCGACGTTTCGGCAACGTGGGCATGGAGCTGTTTGACCTGCGGCAATACGATAAAACCACGGTGCTTAATGCGGTGCTGGAAAAAGGCACCACCAAATACCAGCTGACCTATGAAGATCGGGCGCTTAAATTCTTGCGTACCTTTGTTGAAGCGCGCGAGAAAGAAAATTATTTTGAAATTCCCTCAGCAGACAGCTGGGATTTTATTCAGGATGAGGCCGAAACCCGCGAAGGTGATGTTGCCATGCTGAATCAGGAAGGCGTAAATTTTGCTTTTCAGGCCATTATTGATCCCTTTGCACGCAAAATTGTTTCCCTTGAAGCGCTGCTTCGCGGCAATCAGGGTGAAACGCAACAGCACTATTTTTCCCGCCTTGATCCGGATGATATCTACCGCAACGATTTGCACTCTAAACACACGGCCTTTGCACAGGCAAAGGCGCTCGGCCTGGATGATATGGTGCTGTCGATCAATCTGCTGCCGATGTCGCTGGTGCTTGTTCCCGACGCGGTCGACTTTCTGCTGACGGAAATTCATGCCCACCAGCTGGTGCCGGAGCAAATTGTCGTTGAGTTTACCGAGAATGAGATCATCTCTCGTCCTGACGAATTTGCCGCCGCGCTGAAACAGCTCAAAGCCGCCGGTATCAGCGTCGCGCTCGATGATTTTGGCGCGGGTTATGCCGGGTTATCACTGCTTACCCAGATCCAGCCCGATAAAATTAAAATCGACCGCAGTATTATTAGTAACGTGCACAAGAGTGGCCCGAAGCAGGCTATCGTCCACGCGATTTTAAAATGTTGTTCATCGCTGGAAATTACCGTGATTGCAGAAGGGATTGAACAGCCCGAAGAGTGGATGTGGCTGGAAGCCGCCGGCATTTCACAGTTTCAGGGATTCCTGTTTTCCTGGCCGAAATTAAATGGCGTATCTTCCGTTTCCTGGCCCGAGCTTAAATAAACCCTGGCTCCCGCAACACAATAAATTTTCATTCTCTCTTGCCGGACATAAAACGTGCTGCTAAATATTAGTAGCACGTTTCAGATTGTGTCATTGCGCTGCAATATTAGACGTGCACGCTGTTTTTTAAATTATCGATGATGTTAAGCAGTCAGATGTTCAGTGTTAAAGACCGACGCAACGCGCCCTGTTAAGGCGTGCCCCACAGGTATAGCATTTGAGGGACTGAATGAAGCAAATCATCCGCGGTGATAAAGAACCCGTCCATATCGTTGCCGCCTCGCGCGCGCTGGAAGCCCATATGTCTCGTTATGGTGAGGGAAATAAATACCATCCGGTTATCTATTCAATTGCCTATCGCAGCAAATACTACCAGGTTGAAGTCATTACCCGGCGTGAAACCATCGTGGCAACCGTCATCACGGGCGTGCGCAAGTTAACGCATCTGCCTGGCGTGGCCTGATTCGTTTTACGCTGTTCTAAAAGGGGACAGATTCAGTCCCCTTTCCCCTGTCGCATGAACAACGGATTGGCGGGATAAATGGCGCCAATCACGCTTTTTTCGCGTGCGCCGGTGACCGCAGGCAAATTTCCGGGCAGGCCGGACAGGGTGCGAAACGCCAGCCAGGCAAACGCCAGCGCTTCCATATCATCCCCGTTGATACCGATCGTGTCGGTTGTCGTCACTTCGGTACCCGCAAGATGCGAAGCCAGTCGCGCCATCAGTAACGGATTGCGGCTTCCCCCACCACAGGCCAGTAAACGATCGCATCCGTCATTGAGTTGCACCTGTTGCGCGATGCTGACGGCGGTAAATTCATTAAGCGTAGCCTGAACGTCCTGTGCGGCGATGCCAGGAAAATGACGCAGATGTTGTTCAAGCCAGCCCAGGTTAAACAGCTCCCGCCCGGTGCTTTTAGGCGGCGGCAACGCGAGCCAGGGCTCGCGCAGCAACGTATCAAGCAGGGCATGACTGACTTTGCCACTCAGCGCCCACTGGGCATCTTTATCGTAAGCTTTGCCCTGATTACGCCATATCCAGGCATCAAGCAGCATATTGCCAGGCCCGGTATCAAACCCGCGAACAGGCTGCCCCGGAATAAGTAAAGAGAGATTCGCAATCCCGCCGATGTTCAGCACCATGCGACGTTCGGTGGCATCCATCATCAAGGCCTGATGGAAGGCCGGCACCAGCGGTGCGCCCTGCCCGCCCAGCGCCATATCACGCCGCCTGAAATCCCCCACGACCGTAATGCCGGTCGCGGCAACTATCTGATTGTGATCGCCAATTTGCAGCGTATTCGGCGCTGCGCTCTGCGGCTCATGCCATACGGTTTGCCCGTGACAGCCGATCGCCGTGATATCGCCAACTTCAAGGGATTCACGGCGCATCAGGGTCAATACCGCCTCAGCAAACAGCTGCCCCAGCCGCGTATCAAGCTGCCCTAACTGCGACAGCGTCAGGGCCTGTCCCTGGCAAATGGCCAGAATAGCCTGACGCAAATCCGGTGGCATGGGATGACAGTAGCTGGCCTGCTGAGCCACCATATTTTCGTCAATGGCCGCCAGAACCACATCCACACCATCAAGACTGGTGCCCGACATCACGCCGATGTAGCGTCCTGATTTCATAGCCGTTCCTTTTCATTAAGGTGAAAATGGTGTTACGCGCGTTAAGCCTGACAAAAAATTGCGGTTAAATCCATGATTAATTTGTTTTTAATCAATAAATTGCCTGTGAGTTAACGCCTTAGAAATTTTTTTCTCATCGATTGAATCATTGTTAAAATTTAACGGTCTATGCTGGCGTCAGCCATGTTTTATACCGGCAAAGGTCAATTCTCCAGTTTTCTGTCTTATACTGTTTACAGGATTTCGCGAGAGATAGGCGCATTCTTGAATAAAGGAGTTTTCAAATGATTAAGCGTGTAATTGTGGTCGCTTTGACTGGAGTGATGCTTGCAGGTTGTAGCAATACCGATACGTTGTCGGGCGATACCTACAGCGCCAGTGAAGCCAAACAGGTCCAGAGCGTTTCATACGGTACCTTAGTGTCCGTACGTCCGGTTAAAATTCAGGGCGGCGATGACAGCAATATCATTGGCGCTATCGGTGGTGCCGTACTGGGTGGATTCCTGGGCAACACGATTGGCGGCGGTGCGGGACGCAGCCTGGCAACAGCCGGCGGGGCCGTACTGGGTGGCGTTGCGGGCCAGGGCGTGCAAGGTGCGATGAACAAAACAGACGGTGTTGAACTGGAAATCCGCAAGGATGACGGCAACACCATTATGGTGGTGCAGAAACAGGCCGCCAGCCGTTACTCTGTAGGACAGCGCGTAGCGATGGCGACCGATGGCAGCCAGGTCACCGTTTCTCCACGCTAATACAGTCACCCACCGACGCCGGTGACGGGCACTGTGCGTCGGTATTACTTTTCTTTGTTCTGTAGTTCGAGAATATTCTTCTCAAGGCGCGCAATCAGCGACACCATCTGATTGATCTCATCGCGGCTGATACCGGTGAGAATATCGTCACGGGTAATGTCAATCACGTGTTCGACCTGCTGAATAACCGGCTCGGCCTGTTGTGTGAGCTTAATGCGTTTGGCTCGGCGGTCATGTGCGCAGGTGGTTCGGGTAATCAGCCCTTTTTCTTCAAGCTGATCTAAGGTTCTGACCAGCGAAGGTTGTTCGATACCGATGGCTTTGGCTAACTGAATTTGTGACTGCTCAGGCGGTAACTGATGGATATTGTGCAGCGTAACCCAATGCGTTTGGGTTAAATCGAGTGGCTTCAGGCGTTGATCGATCAGAGCCCGCCAGATGCGCACCAGTCTGGACAGGTCCGTTCCGAGTGGGGTATCCATGTTATCTCCTTATAATTAGTCGGCTAGCTATCAGGCTGCATTGTATAGTATTTTGCAAGCCGGAAGTTAAATTACTAATCACTAAGTAGACAGTTTCGGCTGAAAATATTTCACTAACCTGTTCCAGAGTGCATCCCCATAATGGATATCATCAGCAACGGATTTCTCAGTGTTCACCCACTTACGGAACTGATTTTCGGTGCGTCACTTTACTTTCCTCCCCTGTTTAAAGCGGTGCTGGCCGGTTTTTTTCTCTGGCTGCTGATTCACCCACTGCTGCGCGGCTGGCTCGCCTCTGGCGACGTCTGGCATCCCACACTGTTTGATCTTTCCTTATTTGTGCTGTGCGTGACGGCCTCACTCTGGCTGATGGATCACGGATGAAAACGATGAAATTTTCCGGATTAAAGTACTTTTCAACGCTGATTGTTTTTACCCTTGCGCTGCTCAGTGCCTGGTGGGCCTGGAATTACTACATGCAGTCGCCCTGGACACGAGATGGAAAAGTGCGTGCCGAGTTAGTGGATATCACGCCGCAGATTTCAGGACGCATTGTGGCATTGAAGGTGACAGATAATCAGTTTGTTCACAAAGGCGAAACGTTGTTGACGCTGGACCCCGTCCCCTGGCAAATCGATCTGAATAAAGCCGATGCGCAGCTTAGCCAGGCAAAAGCCGATCTCGCTAAAGCGCAAAACGAGTTCAGCAGGCGAAGCCGGCTGCCGCGCAATACCATTTCAGGTGAAGATCTGGATGTTGCCCGTCTGAACGCCGATGCCGCACTGGCCAGCGTGAAGGCGGCACAGGCACAGCGTGATCAGGCGCAATGGAACTTGCAGCAAACCACCCTCACCGCCCCCACGGACGGTTGGGTGAGTAATTTAACCCTGCGCCCTGGCAACTACGCCAGCGCCGGTACGCCGCTTTTTGCCCTGGTCGACAGCCACTCTTACTACGTCGTCGGCTACTTTGAAGAAACCAAGCTGCGCCACATTCATCCTGGCGCCGCTGCCAACGTGGTGCTTTACAGCAGCGGCGCGCAGTTGACCGGTCAGGTAGAAAGCATCGGGCGGGCTATCTACGATCAAAGCCTGGAGGCGGATAACGGTTTACTGCCGGATATTAAACCGAACGTGCCCTGGGTTCGTCTGGCGCAACGTGTCCCTGTCCGTATCCGCCTCACATCGCTTCCCGATCGCGCGCTGTTGATCGCCGGTACAACCTGCACGATTACGATAGCACCATGAATCTCAACGGGCTGGCCTGGGGAAACCTTCCCTGGGTAAAGGCGGATCGCAATCAATGGCGCTATGCGTTACGCAATGCAGGCGCGATGTGCCTTGCGCTGAGCATTGCCTATGGTTTGAACCTGGACGAGCCTTACTGGGCCATGACCTCAGCAGCAGTGGTAAGTTTTCCTACCCTTGGCGGCGTGATCAGTAAAAGCCTGGGCCGCATCGTGGGCAGCCTGTTGGGGGCGGCCGCTGCGCTGTTGATTGCCGGCCATACGTTAAACGAGCCTTGGCTGTTCACCCTGTATATTGCCGGCTGGCTGGCGCTGTGCACCTGGGTGGCAAACCACTATCAAAACAATGTGGCCTATGGTTTTTCGCTGGCGGGTTATACCGCAGCCATTATTGCCTTCAGCTGTGTCAACCTGACGGACATCACCAGCCTGTGGGAGATTGCTCAGGCGCGGGTATGTGAAGTGATTTCCGGGCTGCTGTGCGCGGGCTTTATGATGATGCTCTTACCCAGCACCTCTGACGGCGATGCACTCATCCACGCGCTAAAACAGATGCACGCCCGCCTGCTGGAACATGCCACGCGCCTGCTGCAGGACACCCGTAATGACGAGATACGCAGCGCCCATGAAACGGTGATTGGTCAGATCCTGACCATGAACTTATTACGCATCCAGGCCTTCTGGAGCCATTATCGCTTTCGCCGCCAGAATAACGTGCTGAATTACATCCTGCATCAGCAGCTGAGACTGACCAGCGTGCTGTCCAGTCTTCGTCGTATGCTGCTGAACTGGCCCGATGCACCTGAGGCGCTGTTTGAGGTACTGAAGGCTATCATGCAGGAACTGGCCAAACCCGACTGCAATAAGTATCGGCTCGCGGCGTTGTTGCGCACGATTACGCCTGCCAGCGAAGGGGATTATCGACAGCGGGCGTTCTGTCAGCGGCTGCGCTACTTCTGCTGGATGTACCTCAACGTATTGCGCTGGATACGACTGCTGGAGCACGCCGAGGCGGATACCCGCTTTCAACCACCGGCCGTATCGGCGCTGGCCAGTGAGAGCGATAGCGCAGAGGCAGGCTGGAGTGCACTGCGCACTTTTACTGTCGTGGTCGCGGGTTGCGCATTCTGGATTACGACGCAGTGGTCTTCGGGCGCATCGGCGCTCACCTTCACGGCGATCGCCTGCGTGCTTTACGCCTCGGCTCCCTCACCCACAGGCAGCATTACGTTATTACTGAAAACGCTGTTGTGGCTGTTTGCATTTAGCTTTGTGTTTAAATTCGGGCTGATGGTGCAGTTTAATCAACTATGGCAACTGCTGGCGGTGTTATTTCCGTTGTTGCTGACCCTGCAACTGTTCCGGGTGCAGCAGAAACAGCGGGCCGCCATGTGGGGACAGTTTATTGTTTTTCTGGGATCGTTTCTGGCCGTGACCAATCCACCAGACTGGGACTATCAAACGTTCTTTGACGGCAATATCGCCAAAATTTGCGGCGTACTGCTCGCCTGGCTGGCGTTTCAGCTGCTGCGCCCCAGTTCGGATAGCCGCCGCAGCCGACGCCATATTCAGTCTCTGCGCATGGCTTTTCTCGATCAGCTTCGCCCCCGGCCCCATTTGAGTCAAAACCGCTTCGAGTCGCTGATCTATCACAAGATCGGCCAGCTCAGCAGCAGTCGGGATGAAAAAGCGCGCGTCTGGCTACTGCGCTGGGGCGTGGTTTTGCTCAACTGCTCACACCTCGTCTGGCAGCTGCGCGACTGGCCCACCGAATCCGCAGTTCTGAATCAGTATCGCGAGCGTGCGATGCAGGATCTGCAACATGTGATGAGCCTTCGCGGTGTTCAGCACCGGCAACTTGATGCGGCACTGGATGCGCTACAGACGATGACAGATGAAACGATCAGGGAAAATACCCGGGAAGCCGAAACGCTTGCCGGATTGTTGTGGCGCTTACGTTGTTCGCTGGAACAGCTGAAACAGGCCATTCCCGACTGACTACTGACAGTACTGCTGATGCTGGCGGTTAAAATCATCCTGCAGTTGCTGTACCGTTTTTTGTCCTTCGAATCGCGTCTTATCCGCCTCAGAAACCGGCTCAATAACCAGCGCTTTTTCATCCGGGGAGAAAATAAAGCGCCGGGAAATGAAGGTGCCAGTGAAGCTTTTCCCCGTGATGCCGCCGCAAATCATCACCGTATTGTGGTGATAGATCGTGGTATCTGTGAAATTGGTTTCCGTGGCGCTACGCAGAACATTTTGGCAATGCGATGCTTCAAGTTTTTGCACCACGTCCCGACTCAGCCGCTCACGGCCTTTCGCGATATGTTCACACCGAATCCGTGCAGGATTGGTATCAATGGTACGCTGAAGCTCTCGCCCGGTTTCGGTTACCAACTGCGTATCATTGGGTTTATCACAGCCTGCCAGCAGCAGGCACAGTAACCATGCGCCCTTCCATTTCATTTACCCTGCTCCTCAGGTTGTCAGGCTTTATGACGGGAATCAGTATCATAGGGGGGAATGAAGGCATGATGCTACAACAAATCTTCAACGTACGAAAAGCCATGCTGGCGGCAACCGATGCCGCCAGACTATCTGATCAGATTACGCCGCAGGCAAAGCGTGCCCCGCCGCCGCCGAGCGGTTTCGGGTGATCCGCGTGATTATCGCCGCCCACGTGAACCATCAGTGCCTTGCCTTTTATCTCACTCAGGTTTTTGATCCGGGGTGCCAGCACGGGATAGCTGGCCTTGCCCTGGTCATCCACGTAGAGCGCTGGCAGGTCCCCTAAGTGACCTTCACCGTAGGGTCCGAGATGTTTACCGGTATTATCCGGGTCCAGATGACCACCCGCCGCGCCCGCGGCCACCGTTTTCCCCTCTGATTCACCTGGTTCACAGCTGCCTTTCGCATGGACATGGAAGCCGTGGATGCCCGGTTTTAGCCCCGCCAACATGGGCGTAAACTGCAAACCATATTGCGTTTCTTCGATCTTCACCGTGCCAACAGATTTGCCGATACCCTGCGGCGACACCTCATGAATCGTCACCTCTTCACTGGCGGCCTGGGCTGCGCCGCAGGTTAACAGCGTCAACAACGCGATAGTTTTCACTTTCATTGTGGCTCCTTAGTGCTCTGGGTTCAGCTTAAGCCTGGCCTCAGTGCGCAAAGATTGCCGCAAATTGACGAATGTTTACGCTCAGGGTACGTCGTAGCCCAGCGCTGCTTTACGAATACGGAACCACTGTTGGCGACTGAGCGACAGATCCACGGCCCCCGCCGCCTCGGTGACGCGCTGGATTTTGCCGGAGCCGATGATAGGTAACGGCTTGCTCGGCAGGCGCATCACCCATGCGTAGACGACCTGTTCCAGACTGGATGCGCCTGTCTCCTCTCGGACCCGCGCCAGCTCGTCGCGCAACGGCTGGAAATGGGGATCGCTGAACAGACGTCCGCCCCCGAGACAGGACCATGCCATAGGGCGCAGGCGCTGCTGCTGGCAGTGATCCAGCGAACCATCCAGCAGCACGTTTTGCTGAACGGGAGAGATTTCAAGTTGATTAGTGACCAGGCTAAAAGGCAGACGCGACTGCAACAGGGCAAACTGCGCAGGTGTAAAATTGGACACGCCGAAATGAAGCACTTTACCGGCCTGATGCAGTTGAAGAAACGCATCGGCAACGTCATCGGCGTCCATAAGGGGATCGGGCCGATGAATCAACAGGAGGTCGAGATAATCGGTGTGAAAAGCCTGCAGCGAACGCTCTGCGCTGGCAAGAATGTGTGCGGTATCGGTGATGTAATGGCCAATCTGATGTTCGGGTTTGGCGCGCGTCGCAATGCCGCATTTCGTGACAATCTGAAGCCGCTGGCGCAGCGAGGGTGCCTGTTTTAATGCTTCACCAAACGCCGCCTCGCAACGGTAATCACCATAAATATCGGCATGATCGACCGTGGAAATCCCCAGTGAAAGATGGTGTTCAATAAAGGCGACCCGTTGCTGTGGCGTCATGTCCCACTCCATCAGGCGCCAGTAGCCCATAATCAGCGGTGAAAAGTGAGGGCCCTGTGGCGCAATAGCTTGCGGTTGTAACATCGTGTTCTCCCTGTGACACAAAAGCGGCTGGTTGTCTGTCAGGGAGTATAACGGAAATCGTGCGGGGGTCAGAACAAGGTCGGTTGCTGGGGTTCCTGAGGCTCATCCTTATGCTGCTGACGCAGCATACGCAGGCGGCGCTGATGGCAAAGGCGCAGCACGTCACGTTTCTGGCTGTCGGTATAGCGCATCCAGTTAAAACGCTCGTCGCGGCTGCGCAGGCAACCGAGACAATAGCCACGTGAATCTGTCTGACAAATACTCCGGCATGGACTGGGAACCGGAAAAAACTCAAGCTGCTCTGCCACAACTGCCCCCGCTAAAACGTGCATCCCTCTATTGAAGACAGACTGGTGCGATTGTGCAAGAAATAATCACAACACGAACAATTTATTCACTTTCAATACGTGATGATTTAACACTCTGTGCCTGTCCCGCGATTAAAATTTGCATTAGACCGATTGGTCTACCAGGATAAACCCCATGAACAAGATGCCACAACGTCATGAAACACGTGAACACCTGCTGATAACGGGCGAGAAGCTTTGCCTGCAGCGCGGATTTACCGCCATGGGGCTGAGTCAGCTGCTGACACAGGCGGCCATTCCGAAAGGGTCGTTTTATTACTATTTCCCGTCAAAAGAAGCGTTTGGCGTTGCCCTGCTTGAGCGCTACTTTGTCCGCTACCTGCATGAGGTAGAGCAACAGTTGTCTCAGCCAGCGGGCACGGTGAGAGAACGATTGTTAGACCATTTCAGACATGCGCTTGCGGTGTTTGAACAACAGGGGCACATCGTCGGTTGTCTGAGTGTGAAACTGTCGGCTGAAGTTTGTGACCTGTCTGAACCCATGCGCGGTGCCCTGCAGCACGGTGCCAGTCATGTTATCGCGGCTTATAGCCGCGCCTTAACGACGGCACAGCAGGAAGAAGGACTGATATTGCCGCATCCGCCTGAACAGCTGGCAGAGCTACTCTATGTCTTGTGGCTCGGTGCCAGTTTGCAAAGCAAGCTTTCCCGTAAGGCACAGCCCCTGCGGCTGGCGTTTATTACCATCGAACAGTGGCTGAAAGCGCCACTGGTTTAAAAAAACCACAATTTGTAGACGACCGGTCTACTTAAAAGGAGTTGTTATGGCGAGTACTCAGCTGTTTCGTCCGCTAAAAGTTGGCGCAATTACCGTGCCTAATCGTGTCTTTATGGCCCCGCTGACACGCTTGCGTAGCATTGAGCCAGGCGATATCCCGACGCCGTTGATGGCCGAATACTATCGTCAGCGCGCCGGGGCGGGCCTGATTATTACCGAAGCTACCCAGATTTCTTTCCAGGCCAAAGGTTATGCGGGTGCGCCGGGTTTACACACCCAGCCGCAAATCGCCGCGTGGAAAAATATCAACGAAGGTATCCACCAGGCAGGCGGACACAGTGCCGTACAGCTGTGGCACACCGGCCGTATTTCACACAACAGCGTCCAGCCGGAAGGTAAAGCGCCGGTTGCGCCTTCGGCGATTCCCGCAGGCACACGCACTTCCCTGCGTGCCGAAGACGGCAGCGTGTATCGCGAAGATACCTCAGTGCCGCGCGAACTGAGCATCAGTGAAATTCAGCAAATCGTTGCCGATTTTGGTCAGGCCGCTGCCAATGCGCGGGAAGCAGACTTCGACATGCTGGAACTGCACTCCGCTCACGGCTATCTGATGCACCAGTTCCTGTCACCGTCCTCGAATCAGCGTACCGATGAGTACGGCGGCAGCGTTGAGAAACGCGGACGTTTTGCGCTTGAAGTGGTCGATGCCGCGATTGCCAACTGGTCAGCGGATCGTGTTGGTATCCGTGTCTCTCCTGTCGGCAGCTTCCAGAACCTGGATAATGGCCCGAACGAAGAAGAAGATGCACTGTGGTACATCGCTGAACTGGCGAAACGCAAGATTGCCTATCTGCATATGTCAGAACCTGACTGGGCAGGCGGTACACCTTACAGCGACGCCTTCCGTCAGAAAGTCCGTGATACCTTCCCGGGCGTAATTATTGGCGCTGGCGCTTACACCGTTGAGAAAGCGGATGATCTTATCAGCCGCGGCTTGATCGATGCCGTTGCCTTTGGTCGGGATTACATCGCTAACCCGGATCTGGCCCAGCGTTTACAACAAGATGCACCACTGAATCCACAGCGTCCCGAATCCTTCTACGGTGGCGGCGCTGAAGGCTATACTGACTATCCTGCACTGTAAAACGCAGGCAGCCGTGAGTCTTTCACGGCTGCGGTTATTCTTTGGCGATTATAGTCGCTATACTGAGTGTTTGTGTCATCCGGGGATGACGTTTTTCAAAAGAGGAAGCTATGCGTTTACTTCATACCATGCTGCGCGTTGGCGATTTGCAACGCTCCATTGATTTTTACACTCGCGTGCTGGGCATGCGCCTGCTTCGCCAAAGCGAAAACGCTGAATATAAATATACCCTGGCGTTTGTGGGCTACACCGAAGAGAGCGAAGGTGCCGTTATTGAGCTGACCTACAACTGGGGCGTTGACAGCTACGATCTCGGTAACGCTTATGGTCACATCGCGTTGGGCGTTGATGATGTTGCCGCAACCTGCGAGCGCATCCGTAACGACGGCGGTAACGTGACGCGTGAAGCCGGCCCGGTCAAAGGTGGCACCACGATCATTGCCTTTGTTGAAGATCCAGACGGTTATAAAATCGAACTGATTGAAAATAAACATGCCGGACACGGCCTCGGCAGCTAAGCCGTCAACATCAGCCCGCGCAACGCGGGCTGATTCTCGCTTACCTTACCTGTACCTGCTGCAGACGGGGCGCTTTTTTGGCATACTACGCGCTGCCCTTTTTCTGCAATGAGATACTGATGTCTGAATCGTCTTCCCCCAACGCACTCAATCAACGCTTTCGTGGTTTCTATCCCGTGGTTATCGATGTGGAAACGGCGGGCTTCAATGCGCAAACCGATGCGCTGCTGGAAGTCGCGGCCATTACGCTGAAAATGGATGACGAGGGTTGGCTTCATCACGACCAGACACTGCATTTTCATGTTGAACCTTTTGTCGGCGCTCTGCTGCATCCGGAAGCCCTTGCCTTTACCGGCATCGATCCCAGCAATCCGTTACGGGGCGCGGTGAGCGAATACGAAGCCTTGCATGCCATTTTTAAACTGGTGCGCAAAGGCATTAAAGATACCGGGTGCAATCGCGCGATCATGGTGGCGCATAATGCGACCTTCGATCTTAATTTTATGAATGCCGCCGCCGAACGCGCCAGCCTGAAACGGAATCCGTTTCATCCTTTTGCCACTTTCGACACGGCCGCTCTGAGCGGGTTAGTGCTGGGTCAGACGGTACTGGCCAAAGCCTGCAAAGCGGCCGGGATGGAATTTGACAGCAGTCAGGCGCACTCTGCGCTGTATGACACGCAGCAAACGGCCACGCTGTTCTGCGAACTGGTCAATCGCTGGAAACGTCTGGGAGGCTGGCCGCTGGCTCTAGCGGAAGAGGCAACAGAATATCAGGGCGCGGCGGAGTAAACGCCCGTTAAACGAAGAAAAGGCCGACGATGTCGGCCTTTTTTATTATTCCGCTTCTTTAAACTTCTCTGCGGTTTCTTTGACCAGCGGTTGTAATTCGCCACGCTGGAACATCTCAACAATAATGTCGCAGCCGCCAACCAGTTCGCCATCGACCCACAGCTGAGGGAAGGTTGGCCAGTTAGCATACTTTGGCAGCTCTGCGCGAATATCCGGGTTCTGCAGAATATCCACGTAAGCGAAGCGCTCACCACAGGCAGACAGCGCCTGAACCGCCTGGGCAGAGAAACCGCAGCTTGGCAGTTTCGGCGAACCTTTCATGTACAGCAGGATCGGGTTTTCTGCGATCTGGCGCTGAATTTTTTCTACAGTACTCATTATTGCCTTCCTTAATTCGTCACTTCGTGTTTCTTTATTGTAGCGACTTCCCTTCAGGACTGAAAATGAGATTTTCTTCCCGTTAGGGCAAACCGCCATGTTTGTTAAGTCCGCTTGCGCGCTATCCACCCGCTCATCGGGACCCAAAAGGTGAATGCATTAATAATTTGCAATAATTTTGCTGAGTTAACCTGCTGAAATTACTTATTTATGCCTGCTTTTTACCCAAGTTATTAATTAATAAAAAAAGGACTTACTGTTTTAAAAAAAACTGGACTAGAATGTCTTCGGCGCTGATCGTTGATCAGATTTTTCTTAACCTTGTCAGATATCTGTTGAACCTGACAGCTTAACCAGTAAACGGACTATGCGTTCAATTATTACGCTTCTTATTCTGGCTTTTGCGCAACTGTTCTTTAACGTCGCCTCTGCATCACCGCAGGCGCCGGTTAAGGCCAGCTTGCATAAGGTAGAGAAAAAAAGTGCGCGCGAAGATGAGCGGCGCAAGCGACGCACGGTTAAAGCTTCGGCGAAAAAAAGCCGTTCCTCCGCAGAGCAGAAATCCAGCAAAACGCTTAAAACCAGTAAAAATCCCTCTCACGCGGTTGCCTCTCACAAAACCCTGACCAAAGCGACTGATTCACACAAGAAGCTCACCAAAAAAGTGGCGGCCAATGCCACCAGCAAGAAACGCTATGGTCATCAACGCGCGGTGAAGGTGGCGAAAGCGGACAGCAAGGATACCGGCACCATCAAAATGAGCAACGCACACCGTCAGCGCTATCAAAAAGCACGTGAAACGGCGATGGCGAAACTGATGGGACAGCTGGGCAAGCGCTACCAGTGGGGCGGAAAATCGCCGCATACCGGTTTCGACTGCAGCGGCCTGGTGTGGTACGCCTACAAAGATGTGGTGAAATTTAAAATTCCGCGTACTGCAAATGAAATGTATCACCTGCGGGATGCCGCGCCGGTGAATCGGGAAGCGCTGGAGAAAGGCGATCTGGTGTTTTTCCGCATCAACGGACGTGGCACGGCCGACCACGTGGGTGTTTACCTGGGTAACGGTAAATTTATTCAGTCACCGCGTACCGGAAAGGACATTCAAATCAGTGCGTTAAGCGAAGATTACTGGCAGCGCCACTATATTGGTGCGCGTCGCGTCATGACGCCAAAAACCGTTCGCTAAACGTCACTCCTCCGTCATACCGACGGAACGCAGCCGGGACAGGGAAACCTTCCCGGCTTTTTTATTAGTTCAGAATGGCGGTAAAGCTGAACGCAATAATCATCAACAGTGCAGCCGCCGTGGTCATCAATGACAGTTTCAGATCGGTACTCATCACAACTCCTTAGGCACAATTTTAGTAGGGGTTAAGCATTTTCCCACACGCGTGGGTAAAAATCTCGTTTTATCCGTGCAGCCTTGTTAGAATCCCCTCTTTGTTGCGCAACAGCGCGCAACATCGGTTGCGTCAGCACCCTTTTCAACCGTTATTTCCTGCCCCGATGCCCCATAACCGGTCAGAAAAACGATTTTTTTGCAGAAATAACCGTCCGCTGACGCAAACGTTTAACAACATGCTTATCAACAGGTTAGATAAGCCCGGGAGTTCGATTTTCATGGCAACAATTAAAGATGTGGCGAAACGTGCAGGCGTCTCTACCACAACCGTTTCTCACGTCATCAATAAGACGCGCTTTGTCGCAGAAGATACCCGCGAAGCGGTCTGGGAAGCGATTCGGGAATTACATTATTCACCCAGCGCCGTAGCACGCAGCCTGAAGGTGAATCACACCAAAACGCTGGGCCTTTTGGCCACCTCCAGCGAGGCGCCCTATTTCGCTGAAATTATTGAAGCCGTGGAGAATCACTGCTTTGATAAAGGCTACACCCTGATTTTAGGCAACGCGCATAACGACCTGCAAAAACAGCGTGCCTACCTCTCGATGATGGCGCAGAAGCGCGTCGATGGGCTGCTGGTCATGTGTTCTGAGTACCCGGATGATTTGTTGCAAATGCTGGAAGCCAACCGCAATATTCCCATGGTGGTCATGGACTGGGGCGAATCCCGTGCCGATTTTACTGACACGGTGCTGGATAATGCGTTTCAGGGCGGTTATCTGGCCGGCCGCTACCTCATCGAACGCGGGCATCGCGATATTGGCGCCATTCCAGGGCAAATGGAACGTAACACCGGTGGTGGCCGTCATGCCGGTTTCCTCAAGGCGCTGGAAGAAGCCGGAATTCAGCCGCGTTCAGAGTGGATTGTGCAGGGCGATTTCGAGCCTGAATCCGGGTATCAGGCTATGCAGCAAATTCTGTCGCAGAAGCAGCGCCCAAGCGCGGTGTTCTGCGGTGGCGATATTATGGCCATGGGCGCTATCTGTGCCGCCGATGAAATGGGCCTGCGCGTCCCGCAGGATATTTCGGTGATTGGCTACGATAATGTGCGCAACGCACGCTATTTCACGCCTGCACTCACTACCGTGCACCAGCCAAAAGCGCAACTCGGGGAGAAGGCTCTGGAAATGTTGCTGGACCGCATTACCAGCAAGCGTGAAGAGTCGCAAACCATCGAAGTGCATCCGACACTGATTGAGCGACGCTCTGTAGGCTACGGTCCCTATCGCGACTACCGTCGCTAATCCTCGCTCAACCACTCCTGATTGAGCGTTTGCGCATCACCCAGGTAATTGAGCAACCAACCCAATGCCGGTGATGCGCGATCTTCCGCCCAACTGACGCAGCAGGGACTTTCTGGAAAAGGCTGGGGCAAGTTAAGTTCGGTCACTTCGCCGCTGTCCAGTAGCGGGCGGGCTAAGTGCCCCGGCACCATTGCGACGCACAGCCCGGCCCGGACGCAGTCCAGCCCGGTCTGCCATTCAGGCACCACCAGTCGGCGTTGATTATCCAGAGCCCAGGTCATACGGCGCGGTAACGCACGCGAGGTGTCTTCCAGCACCAGCGAAGGCCAGTTGCGCAACGCCTCATCATCCAGCCGGGCGACCTGGGTTAACGGATGTTCCCGCGCGACGATGCAGCGCCAGTTCAGAGTTCCCATATCGCGGAAAGCAAACCGCCCGCCCACCGGAATCGCCTGAGTCGCGCCTATTGCGACCTCGACTCTTCCGTCAGCCAGCGCATCCCATACGCCGTTAAACACTTCATAACTGATGTGGAGCTCCATATCCGGAAAGTGGCGATAGAAATCCCTGACGAACTGACGGGTTCGGTGCGGTTTCACAATGCAGTCCACCGCAATCGCGATTTGCCCTCGCCAGCCGTTGGCCAGTTGCTGGCACTGACGGCGCGTGGCATCCATTTTTTTGATGACGCTGCGGCCTTCTCGCACAAAATGTTCGCCTGCAGGTGTCAAAACGACCTCCCGGTGCTGCCGTTCAAACAGCGGTACCGCCAGCCAGGTTTCAAGCTGGCGAACGGTATAGCTGATGGCAGAAGGCACACGGTGCAACTCCTGGGCCGCGGCACTGAAACTGCCGCCACGCGCGACCGCATCAACCACTTCAAGCGCATATTCAGACCACATATCCTGCCTTTAAATTTTTTAACAGCAACAGGCAAATTTTACCGTTTCACAGTATGAAGTACAGCTTTTACACTGCCCCGCGTTTATCCTGCAAAAAATGAGAATCAGATGTCAGCTTCTAAAGGATTCATTCCCTATCTTGCCGTGCTCAGTATGCTGGGCTTTCTGGCCACCGATATGTACCTGCCCGCCTTCGGGGCCATGCAGCAAAGTTTTAACACCTCCGCCGGGATGATCAGCGCCAGTATGAGCCTGTTCCTGGCGGGTTTTGCCTGTGGTCAGCTGGTATGGGGACCGCTGTCAGATCGTATTGGCCGCAAACCGGTATTGCTGGCAGGACTGAGCCTGTTTGCGCTGGGTTGTGCGGGGATGCTGTGGGTGGACGACGTCGTACTGATGCTGGTGCTGCGCTTCATTCAGGCCATCGGCGTGTGCGCGGCTGCCGTGAGCTGGCAGGCCCTGGTGGTCGATCGCTATCCTCAGTCGCGCGCGAATAAAGTCTTTGCCACTATTATGCCGCTGGTCGCGCTGTCTCCTGCGCTGGCCCCGCTGCTGGGAGCCTGGCTGATTAGCCATTTTCACTGGCGCTCAATTTTTGTCGTTCTGACCGCGATTGCCGCAGCCCTGATCCTGATTACGCTGCGCCTGCCATCGGTACAAACAGCCCGCCGCCCGGCCCCGTCACAGCCCGGTTTTATGACGCTGCTGCGTTCACGCGTCTACAGCGGTAACGTCCTGATGTATTCTGCCTGCTCGGCCAGCTTTTTTGCCTGGTTGACCGGATCACCGTTTATTCTGGCAGCGATTGGCCTGTCGCCTGCTGATATCGGCTTAAGCTATATTCCGCAGACCATTGCTTTCTTAGTCGGCGGTTTTGGCTGCCGTGCGCTCCTTAACCGTTTCAAAGGGGCGCAGTTGCTGCCATGGCTGCTCATCGTCTATAGCCTTAGCGTACTGGCCCTGTTTGCCGTCGCCCTGTCAGGCTCGGTTTCACTCACCGCTTTGCTGGTGCCGTTTTGCGGCATGGCGCTGGCGAACGGGGCGATTTATCCCATCGTCGTATCCAGTGCACTTCTGCCCTTCCCCCATGCGACCGGCAGAGCCGCCGCCCTGCAGAACACGCTGCAGCTGGGCCTGTGCTTTGTCGCCAGCCTGGCCGTCTCGGCGGGCCTGACCCAGGCGCTGTTCACCACAACGCTCATCATGGCGGTGACGATTGTACTGGCGCTGGCAGGCTATCAGATGCAGCGCCGCACCGGCGCACAAACTGATATTGCCTCAACGGCACATCCCTGCCAGGATAATAACTGAGGCAACGACTTTTGTCGTCTGAGTGATCAACACGTGACGGGCCCGCCAGCGCCTCCTGTGCCGGGCCCTGATTCGCCGTACCATCATAATAACAATGTTTGACGCAGCCTCATCGCTGTGAAGGTGTCTTTGTGGGCAAATGCACTCTGCTGGCCCCTGCATTGCACCCTTTCTCTGTACGCTTAAGGTTGTCTGGCGCAAGGCGTCATCTGTGACTTTTCTCATAATCCTGAGAAACGGCTCCTGCTCTTTCTCAGGTTCTGACAGTTCTGGTGATGGAGTGGCTATGAGTTCAACATGTGTAGCAGAAGTGAATATCGAACGAAACCATTGGTACCGTATCGTTCATGAGTTATTGCAAAAAGCAGACATCGAAATCAACGGTTCCCGCCCATGGGACATTCAGGTTAAACATCCCGATTTTTTTAAACGCGTCCTGCAAAAGGGCTCCCTGGGGCTGGGCGAAAGTTATATGGACGGCTGGTGGGAGTGCGAAAGGCTGGATATGTTTTTTCATCGGGCGTTGAAACATAAGCTTGATGAGCAGCTTCCTCATCACGTGCAGGATATCGTGCGCATTGCGCTGGCCCGCCTGGTTAACCTGCAGTCGAAAAAACGGGCCTGGCAAGTCGGCAAAGCGCACTATGATCTGGGTAATGACCTTTTTACCCTGATGCTCGATCCTTACATGCAATACTCCTGTGGCTACTGGAAAGACGCCACGACGCTTGAGGCGGCACAGGAAGCCAAACTGGACATGATCTGTCGCAAGCTGCAACTGAAACCCGGTATGACCTTGCTGGATATTGGCTGTGGCTGGGGCGGTCTGGCGGCTTATGCAGCAAGAAACTATGGCGTCAGCGTACAGGGCGTGACGATCTCTGCAGAACAACAAAAGCTGGCGCAGCAACGCTGCGAAGGGCTGGATGTCACTATCCTGCTTCAGGATTATCGCGATCTGAATCAGCAGTTTGACCGCATCGTCTCGGTGGGGATGTTCGAACACGTGGGACCAAAAAACTACCCAACCTACTTTGCCACGGTCAATCGCAACCTCAAGCCAGACGGAATTTTTCTGCTGCATACCATTGGCGCGCTCAAAACGGATATGCACGTCGATCCGTGGATCGGCAAGTATATTTTCCCGAATGGCTGCCTGCCTTCTTTACGCCATATTGCCGACGTCAGCGAACCGCATTTCATTATGGAAGACTGGCACAACTTCGGCGCTGACTACGACACCACGCTGATGGCCTGGCATGAGCGTTTCCAGCGTGCCTGGCCTGACCTGGCCGGACGTTATGAAGAACGTTTCCGACGCATGTTCTCCTACTACCTGAACGCCTGCGCCGGCGCGTTTCGCGCCCGTGAGATTCAGCTCTGGCAGGTTGTCTTCAGCCGTGGCGTTGAGGGGGGATTGCGGGTGGCGCGATGATTGCGCCCGTTTATGCGCCGTGGCAAGGTCGATATTGTCCGGACCGAACGCGGACGGCAGCCGGTAACCCCGGTTGCCGCGTTATCTGCCTGCCCCCACCTTCGCAGACGGGAAAATGGCGATCTTAAACCGCAGTCCAGGGCTGCAGCACATTCGCGCCGGGCGTTTTCGCCCGGGCAGTTGACACTGCACAGCCGTCAGTCGTCCCGGAAGACGGCGGGCGACACGGCAACCTGCTGGCCTGTGGGCAACGCTTTGGTCACGGCTGGCGTTATTTACCGCTATTTACCGCTATTTACCGCTGTTAATCCCGATCCGTTTCGGGCTGATCGGCCTGCTCTGCCAGTGCCCTGAGCGCGGCATCTTCACGCTGGGCCAGGACGCGCTCCACCGTGTCCACAATAGCCTGAGTATGGGGATCGATTTCGATGTTGACTCTGTCGCCAAAGGTTTTGGCGCCGAGAGTGGTTCGCTCCAGCGTCTCGGGGATAAGATAAACGCAGAATTTTGTTTTGGTCACGTCGCCTACGGTCAGGCTGATACCGTCGATGCCCACAAATCCTTTGTGCAGGATATATTTCATCTGCAAAGGATCCTGAATTTTAAACCAGACTTCGCGGTTGTTTTCAGAGCGGACAATTTTGCAGATTTCAGCCGTGGTCATGATGTGGCCGGACATCAGGTGGCCGCCAATTTCATCGCTGAATTTTGCCGCCCGCTCGATATTCACCACATCGCCCTGCTTGAGATCACCAAGATTGGTCACGCGCAGAGTTTCTTTGATCAGGTCAAAACTCACCAGATCGCCGTTGATTTCGGTGACGGTCAGGCAGCAACCGTTATGGGCAACCGATGCGCCCAGCGCTAAACCCGGCAACAGGTCAGCAGGAAGCCTGGCCACATGGGTGCGAAACAGACCTTTATCTTCAATGGACACGATTTCTGCGGTGCCCTGCACAATACCGGTAAACATAGTCTTTGCCTCTACGAAATTTGTGCCAGTTTAACACAGCCATGCTTAAGTGTTAGGTTTCAACAGCCTGAGAGACAGGCGGCACAAGTCCAAAACGCATTGCGTGACAAAGATTGGAGAAATCGGTCGCGCCAGTTACACTAAGCCCTGCTTCGTCTGAAGCAGTCCTCATTTCTTTATTAATCAGATAAGTCAGGTGTTTACGTGCAGAAGTATTTAACAGAAGCGCGTCAATTGCTGGCCCTCGCGATCCCCGTTATCCTGGCTCAGGTGGCGCAAACCGCGATGGGATTTGTAGATACCATTATGGCCGGCGCCGTCAGCGCCACGGATATGGCCGCCGTTGCTGTTGGCACGTCCATTTGGCTTCCCGCCATCCTGTTTGGTCATGGTGTTTTACTGGCATTGACGCCCACCATTGCGCAACTTAATGGTTCAGGTCGCCGTGAGCGAATCGCTGAACAACTTCGTCAGGGCTTTTGGCTGGCGTTTTTCCTTTCTCTGCTCATCATGCTGGTGCTGTGGAATGCCGGGTATGTTATCCGCTCGATGCATGATATCGATCCGCTGCTGGCAGAAAAGGCCGAGGGCTATCTGCATGCCCTGCTGTTTGGCGCGCCAGGCTACCTGTTTTTTCAGGTTATGCGTAACCAGTGCGAGGGGCTCTCCAAAACCAAGCCCGCGATGGTGCTGGGTTTTCTTGGGCTGATGCTGAATATCCCGCTGAACTACATTTTTATCTACGGCCATTTCGGCATGCCGGCGCTGGGCGGCGTAGGCTGTGGCGTGGCGACGGCCTCGGTGTACTGGGCCATGTTCTTCTGCATGCGTTTTTGGGTACGACGAATGCGCAGTATGCGAGACATTCGCGTAGAGAGCCGCTGGTCAGCGCCTTCACGCGTTATCCTGCAACGTCTCACAGGGTTGGGTTTGCCGGTCGCGCTGGCGCTGTTTTTTGAAGTGACCCTGTTTGCCGTGGTGGCCCTGTTAGTCTCGCCGTTGGGGATTGTTAACGTCGCCGGGCACCAGATTGCCCTGAACTTCAGTTCGCTGATGTTTGTCCTGCCGCTGTCGATGGGCGTTGCCGCCACCATTCGCGTTGGCTATCGGCTGGGTCAGGGCTCGACAGAGCAGGCGCGGGTCGCCGCGTGGACCGCGCAGGGCGTTGGCGTAAGCATGGCGGTGATTACGGCCATTTTTACCGTGACCTTTCGCCATCAAATTGCCCAGCTTTATAACGACAATCCCGCGGTGGTCACGCTGGCTGCGCAACTGATGATGCTGGCTGCGATTTACCAGATTTCGGATTCTATTCAGGTGATCGGCAGCGGAATTTTGCGCGGTTATAAAGATACGCGATCGATTTTCTTCATTACCTTTATCGCTTACTGGTTGCTGGGTTTACCTTCTGGTTACATCCTGGCACTGACCGACTGGGTGGTGCCGCGCATGGGGCCTGCCGGCTTCTGGTGCGGTTTTATCGTTGGCCTGACGTCGGCCGCCGTCATGATGCTGTGGCGCGTGCGACGTTTGCAGCAGCTTCCTGCGGAATTAATTCTTACGCGCGCGTCTCGCTAACTCGCTGAACGGGCCCGAAAAGGCCCGTTACGTTCAAAAAAACGGCGCATCGCGCAGATGATGTTCATTCATTGGCAAATTTGCGTTTTTCCCCTTGCCAGCCTCTTACGCTGCCGTTAATATTCGTCCCCGCTGTCGCCCTGACAGCGTGTTGCGCTCTTAGCTCAGTTGGTTAGAGCACCACCTTGACATGGTGGGGGTCGATGGTTCGAGTCCATTAGAGCGCACCAAGTGCGTCCGTAGCTCAGTTGGTTAGAGCACCACCTTGACATGGTGGGGGTCGGTGGTTCGAGTCCACTCGGACGCACCAAATTTGATATGCGCTCTTAGCTCAGTTGGTTAGAGCACCACCTTGACATGGTGGGGGTCGATGGTTCGAGTCCATTAGAGCGCACCACTCTTTTTACGTCCTTTCTTCTTTTGCGCAACAACCCTTTTCTTGATTTACATTACCTTTACGTACTGTTTTTCGATTGGTTTTCGCATACTTAGTGATTATACTGGCCGCGTTGTCCTACTTGAAAGGTTTCAGCGATTACGTGCTTATGACGATAATAAAGATTGTTTGCGCAACAACGTCCCGGTGGTTAACCAAGCTAACCACGCAACTTCCCTGCACGCCTGGCCTTCGTCACCTATTCTTATCCTGTACTGCCCTTTTCGATTTCAACCAGAGTTCTCATTTCGGTGCACTGTCATCGAAATCCTGTTTTTCATCCATCACAACTTACAGATAACCCGTCATGAAAAAGACTAAGATCGTTTGTACAATCGGCCCAAAAACCGAATCCGAAGAGATGCTGACTCAGCTGCTTGAAGCAGGCATGAACGTCATGCGTCTTAACTTCTCTCACGGTGACTATGCAGAACACGGTCAGCGTATTACCAACATGCGTGCCGTGACGAAAAAAACCGGCATTCCTGCGGCTATCCTGCTGGATACCAAAGGGCCGGAAATCCGCACCATGAAGCTGGAAGGTGGCAACGATGTGTCACTGAAAGCCGGTCAAACCTTTACCTTTACCACCGACCAGAGCGTGATTGGTAACAACGAGCGTGTTGCCGTGACCTACTCAGGCTTCGCGAACGATCTCAAAATTGGTAACACTGTACTGGTCGACGATGGTCTGATCGGCATGCAGGTCACCGAAGTCACTGAGAACAGCGTTGTGTGTGAAGTGCTGAACAACGGCGATCTGGGCGAAAACAAAGGCGTTAACCTGCCTGGCGTTTCCATTCAACTGCCTGCCCTGGCAGAGAAAGACAAGCGCGATCTGATTTTTGGTTGTGAGCAAGGCGTGGATTTTGTTGCAGCCTCGTTTATTCGTAAACGTTCAGACGTGCTGGAAATTCGTGAACACCTGAAGCAGCACGGTGGCGAAAACATTCAAATCATCTCCAAGATTGAAAACCAGGAAGGCCTGAATAACTTCGACGAAATCCTCGAAGCCTCGGACGGCATCATGGTTGCGCGTGGCGATCTGGGCGTTGAAATCCCGGTTGAAGAAGTGATCTTCGCGCAGAAGATGATGATTAAAAAATGTAATAAAGCCCGCAAAGTTGTCATCACCGCGACGCAGATGCTGGATTCCATGATCAAGAACCCGCGTCCAACCCGCGCTGAAGCTGGCGACGTGGCTAACGCCATTCTGGATGGAACAGATGCGGTGATGCTGTCTGGCGAGAGCGCGAAAGGCCGCTATCCGCTGGAGTCGGTCACCATCATGGCGACCATCTGTGAGCGTACCGACCGCGTGATGAAGCCACGCATCGACGGACAAAATGACAGCCGTAAGCTGCGCATTACCGAAGCCGTTTGCCGCGGTGCCGTTGAGACAGCCGAGAAACTGGAAGCACCACTGATTGTAGTCGCCACAGAAGGCGGTAAATCAGCCAAGGCCGTGCGTAAGTATTTCCCTAATGCAACCATCCTGGCACTGACCACCAACGCCACCACGGCGCGCCAGTTGATTCTGAGCAAAGGGATCGAGACCCGTATGGTCAGCGAAATCGCCTCTACCGATGATTTCTATCACCTGGGTAAAGAAGCGGCGCTGGAAAGCGGTTTTGCTCAGAAAGGTGATGTTGTTGTGCTGGTTTCAGGTGCGCTGGTACCCAGCGGAACGACCAATACGGCATCGGTACACGTTCTGTAATATCGCGTTTAACGCCTCTTTTTTAAAAAGCGCCTTCAAAGGCGCTTTTTTATTGTCTTCATAATACAGATTCAGGAAAAAGCCAGCGCGTAATGACAATAAAAATGCGCTGCAAATTAAGGTTAATCCGATTAAATCTCTCTGTTTTAGCTAAATTTTTTTATGTTGTTCTTCAATTCGCTGCTTCTTTGAGCGAACGATCATGTTTAAGCATGTTCTTATCAAAAAATTATTCTCAAGTTAAAAAGCTTTGTGTAATACTTGTAACGCTACATGGAGATTAACTCAATCTAGAGGGTATAAATAATGAATCGTACTAAACTGGTACTGGGCGCGGTAATCCTGGGTTCAACTCTGCTGGCTGGTTGCTCAAGCAACGCTAAAATCGACCAGCTGTCTTCAGACGTTCAGACTCTGAACGCTAAAGTTGACCAGCTGAGCAACGACGTGAACGCAGTGCGTTCTGACGTTCAGGCTGCTAAAGATGACGCAGCTCGCGCTAACCAGCGTCTGGACAACCAGGCTCACTCTTACCGTAAGTAAGAGTTCTGGTTTTAAAAATGGTGCCCTTGTGGCACCATTTTTTTTGTCTGCAGTTTGGGATAACGACGTCCGCCCTACTCGCCCACAGCGCGCTGGGATGACGCAGAGGCCGCAGCCTCATCCTGTATCGGCTCACCCGCACTGACCAGCACAGGCATGCCTGAGCGACGCGTCAGCGTGGCTTTAATCAACGCTCTGTCACTCTTCTCGCTCTTCATAAAGGATCTGAAGTCCGCACTGAGCGCTAACGGAGCCGTTTGCGGATCCTCCTTCTCATTACGTGACAGCGGCTGATGCACCTCAACGTAGCGCTTACCATCCGGTTCAACGCTGAACTTTACCGGTTGGTTAATAATCTGTACCCGCGTCCCTACCGGCACGCTATTGAACAGCGCTTCGATATCCTCGGTACGTAAACGAATACAGCCTGAACTGACGCGCATACCGATACCAAAATTGGCATTGGTGCCGTGGATAAGATACTGGCCTGTTCCACGCGCCATACGCAGCGCATGCAGCCCCATGGGGTTATCCGGGCCTGCTGGCACGACGGCGGGCAGCGTGATGCCCTCTTTGGCATAGCGCTTGCGGATATTCGCCGTGGGCGTCCACGTAGGATTGGGTATTTTCTGGCTGATGCTGGTCACCATGATGGGCGTGACGATCCCCATCTGACCAATGCCAATGGGATACACGATAACCTTGTCTTCGCCCTTTGGATAATAGTACAACCGCAGTTCGGCCAGGTTCACCACAATGCCTTCACGCGGCGTGTCCGGAAGAATCATCTGCAGAGGAATGGTCAACTGGGTGCCCGGTTTCGGTAACCAGGGATCGGTACCGGGATTCGCTTCCAACATGCCCAGCAGCCCGACCTGATAACGCGCAGCAATCTCTTCAAGAGGACGTTTGTTATCCGGTACCTGGGTCACCACATTCTCACCAATCAGGCGGCTGTCGGCGGTCGGTAACGGGTATTCCGTGGCAAAAACGGATGCAGAGAGCCCAAAACAGGTCAGCAGCAATGCACCAGCTAAACGCAAAGCAGGTTTCATGCGGTTTTTCTCGTCAGAAAGTAAAAAGACGCCGGATGGCGTCTTTGAAGTGTATCTTAGCTGAGGTTCTGAGCGGTATGGCGAATTGACTTAATCATCGCTTCCAGCCCCTGCGAACGCGTTGGGGTGAGGTGCTGAACCAGGGCCAGTTCGCTGAACCAGTGGCGCACATCCAGCGCCACAATGTCAGCGGGCTGCAGGTTTTGATAGAGACTAAATACGATAGCTATCAATCCCTTAACAATGGCTGCATCACTGTCACCTTCAAAGCCGATGGTGCCATCTGCCTGCGGTGTCATCTTGATCCACACCTGGCTCTGGCAGCCCGTAATGGCATATTCGGGCTGATGCAGTGTTTCAGATGATTCCGGAAGTTTGGCACCCAATTCAATGATGTAGAGGTACTTCTCTTCCCAGTTGGCGCAACGGTTAAAGTTGCGCACCAGTTTCTCTTTTTCTGGCAACGTCGCCATTAATCACTCCGTTTACTCTGCTCAACCGCCCAGCAGACGATGAATACGCGTCAGCCCGGCCGCCAGGCGATCGACCTCTTCTTCACTGTTGTAGAAGGTGAAGGAAGCACGACACATCGCCGGCACCTGATAGTGGCGCAGTAACGGCATTGCGCAATGATGTCCGGTGCGAATCGCAATACCGTACTGATCAAGGAAGCTGCCGACGTCAAACGCGTGGTGTTTGCCAAGGTTAAAAGCAATCACGCCTGCGCGCTGCTGCGGACCGTAAATCTGAATATCAGGTACGGATGAGAGTTTATCAAGGGCATAGTTCATCAATGCGGTTTCACGCTGATGAATCGTATCCAGACCCAGCGCCTGCACATAGTCCAGCGCCGCACCCAGCCCAATAATGCCGCCGGTGTTTGGCGTACCGGCCTCAAAACGCCATGGCGCCGTATTCCAGGTGGTGCCGGTTGGCAGCAGGACTTCACCAATCATCGAACCACCACCTTCCCACGGCGGCATGGCATCCAGAAGTGCCTTGCGGCCATAAAGTATGCCAATGCCGTTCGGGCCATAGAGCTTGTGGGCGGAGAAGACATAGAAGTCGCAGTCGATGTCCTGCACGTCAACGGTGTTATGCATCACAGCCTGAGCCCCGTCAATCAGCGTGACGACGCCAGCCGCTCTGGCCTGCGCGACGATCGCTTTCACCGGGTTAACCGTGCCCAGCACGTTTGAAACGTGCGTCACAGCCAGTAAGCGGGTCCGGCTGTCGATCAAACCAGCCAGTTGGTCCAGCGCCAGCTCACCGTTGTCGGTCAGCGGCAGCACCCGGATCTCGGCACCGCAGCGCTCTGCCACCATCTGCCAGGGCACGATATTCGCATGGTGCTCCATCTGCGTGATAATCAGATTATCACCGGGCTGAAGCTGACTGCCGCCCCAGCTGTTGGCGACCAGATTGATCCCTTCCGTCGTACCCTTTACAAAAACAATCTCTTCCGACGACGATGCATTGAGAAAACGTGCCACCTGTTGGCGAACGTTTTCCATATCGCTGGTCGCCTGCTGGCTGAGCGTGTGAATACCGCGGTGCACGGCCGCGTAGCCGTGCTGGTAGAAATGACTTTCGGCATTGATGACCGACAGAGGACGCTGTGCGCTGGCGGCGCTGTCAAGGTAGGCCAGCGGATGACCGTTGACCTCACGCTTCAGGATGGGAAAATCCGCCCTGATACGCTCGAGATCGAAGTTCATCATGAGTCGCCTCCCGGGAAGCGCTGCGCGATGCGCTGCAGCACAGCCTGGCGCAGAATTGGGTTATCCAGCGTTTCGGTTAACTCGGCAGCAAAGGCATGGATGATCATGGTCTGCGCCGCGTCCTGTTCAATGCCGCGAGAACGCAGGTAGAACATCTGCTCGTCATCAATACGGCCTACGGTCGCCCCGTGGCTGCACTTCACGTCATCCGCGTAAATTTCCAGCTGCGGCTTGGTATCCACTTCCGCCAGACGGCCTAACAACAGGTTGTTATTGGTCATCTGTCCGTCAGTTTTAAGTGCGTGCTGCGCGACTTTGATGTGACCGTTAAACACCGCACGGCCTTTGTCACGCACGATGGTTTTATGCATCTGGCGACTCAGGCAGTGGCCTTTGTTGTGTTCAAGATAGGTGCGGGTATCCGCCACTTCCTGATTCACCGGCAGCACCAGGCTGTTCAGCGACAGCTGGGTGTTCTCACCGTTCAGTTGCGTACTGGTATTGTGACGGCTCAGGCCAGCACCCAGTAAGAAGCTGGTGCTGGTCACCTGCGCATCGCGGTTGATCACTATGTCGTTATGGGCAAAGTGATAGCTTTTGCTGCTCTCAAAAGCCAGCTTGGTGTGACGAAGCCTGGCATTGTCCGCAACGGCAAAGGTGAAACGGGCGCCGGTAAAATGCGCGCTGTCTTTTAGCGTGACAAAGTGCTCAATCACTTCCGCTTCTGCGCTTTCTTCCAGTTGCAGATGATGACGATGATGAACCGTGTTCATGCCGTCGTCTTTGCCGCTGGTGATATGCAGCAGATAAAGCGGACGTGCCGCCGCCTTGCCACGCGCCAGCCGAATATGCGTGACTTCTTCAGCCAGGCTTTCGGTCAGGTGCAGAAAAATCTCCGGCTGCACGGCGGCAGGCAGGTCGCGGCGCTCGGCCGCAACGCTGTGCTGAATCTCGAACAGTTCGGTATCGCCGCTACTCAGCCCAGGCTGGAATCTTCCGTCGACAAAAACCAGACGTACGGCATCCAGCGGGAGCGACAGCGCATCAACCTGCGTAGCGCTGAGCTCGTGCGCCTCAGGCAACACGAAGTGATGCGCCAGCAGGCCATCCAGCGGCGTGTATTTCCAGTTTTCATGTTTGCGGGTGGGCAAGCCCAAACGCATTAACTGCTGCCAGTGCTGCTGAGCCTGCATTGAACGCATTTCACCGCGTGATTCAAACAGGTGGTGCCACTGTTGCAGCGCGGTATCACTCTTCGTCGGTAAGCCAGCCATAGCCCTGCTCCTCCAACTGTTTCACCAGCGAGAAATCGCCTGATTTTACGATTTTACCCTGATACAGCACGTGTACGAAGTCTGGCTTGATGTAGTCCAGAATACGCTGATAGTGGGTTACGATGATAAATGCACGCTTTTCGTCACGCAGGCTGTTTACGCCATTGGCGACGATTTTCAGGGCATCGATGTCCAGACCGGAGTCGGTTTCATCCAGAATGCAGAGATCCGGCTCCAGCGCTGCCATCTGCAGAATATCGTTACGCTTCTTCTCACCACCGGAGAAGCCTACGTTAACGGAACGCGTCAGCAGATCTTCTGGCATCTTCAGCAGATCGATTTTTTCTTCAATGAAGTCCTGGAAATCAAAGCGATCAAGCTCGTCCTGCTGACGGTATTTGCGCACCGCATTCACGGAGGTCTGCAGGAAAAACTGGTTGCTGACGCCGGGGATTTCAACCGGGTACTGGAAAGCCATAAAGATGCCTTCGCCTGCACGTTCCTCAGGTTCCAGCTCCAGCAGATCCTTGCCCTTAAAGGTTACGGAACCGCCGGTGACTTCATAGTCTTCACGTCCGGCCAAGGTCGCAGACAGCGTACTCTTACCCGAACCGTTCGGTCCCATGATGGCATGAACTTCGCCGGGCTTAATCTCAAGGTTCAGACCACGTAAAATCGCTTTGTCTTCAACGCTAACCTGTAAATCTTTAATACTTAACATGCTTATTCCTTCACATTGCTTCCGGCAACGCGTGTGACGGCGTCAATCAGCCCACACTGTGCTCAAGGCTGATGGCTAACAGTTTTTGCGCTTCCACTGCAAATTCCAGCGGCAGCTCAGAGAATACGTCTTTACAGAAACCGTTCACGATCATCGAAATCGCATCTTCTTCACTGATGCCACGTTGCAGACAGTAGAACATCTGATCTTCGCCGATACGTGAGGTGGTGGCTTCGTGCTCCAGCTGAGCGGTATTGTTACGGGTTTCAACATACGGGAACGTATGCGCGCCACAATCCGGACCAATCAGCATGGAATCGCACTGCGTAAAGTTACGTGCGTTGGTGGCCGTGGGCATGATTTTTACCAGGCCACGGTAGGTATTCTGACTTTTCCCGGCGGAAATACCTTTAGAGATAATCGTCGACTTCGTATTTTTGCCGATGTGGATCATCTTGGTACCGGTGTCCGCCTGCTGGCGTCCGCTGGTCAATGCCACCGAGTAGAACTCGCCCACGGAGTGATCGCCACGCAGGATACAGCTTGGATATTTCCAGGTAATGGCCGAGCCGGTTTCCGACTGCGTCCACGACATTTTGCTGTAATCCCCTTCGCACAGGGCGCGCTTGGTGACGAAGTTGAGGATACCGCCTTCGCCTTCACCGCCCGGGAACCAGTTCTGAACGGTGGAATATTTCACTTCCGCGTTCTTATGAATGATGACCTCTACCACCGCAGCGTGCAGCTGGTATGTGTCACGCACGGGCGCGGAACAGCCTTCGATGTAGCTCACGTAGCTGTCTTCATCTGCAATCAGAATCGTACGTTCGAACTGACCGGTTTTCGCAGCGTTAATGCGGAAATAGGTAGACAGCTCCATCGGGCAACGCACCCCTTTCGGGATGTAGACGAAAGTACCGTCGGAGGCTACCGCAGAGTTCAACGCGGCAAAAAAGTTATCATTGGGTGGCACCACGGTACCCAGGTACTTTTTCACCAGCTCTGGATGATCGTGGATCGCTTCGCCAAAGGAGCAAAAGATAATCCCCTGCTCGGCCAGCTTGCTGCGATAGGTCGTGGATACGGATACGGAGTCGAAGATGGCGTCAACAGCCACTTCTTTACCTTCACGTACCGGAACGCCCAACTGATTAAACGCGTTCTCAACTTCCTGCGTCAGATAATCACTGGCCGGGGCGCTGCCCGATGCCTGGGTTGCGCCCGGTTCAGACGCACAGGTGTCATCGCAGTTTCCGCACGATGGCGCGGAGTAGTAACTGTAGTCCTGATAATCCAGCTTTTCGTAATGCGCTTTCAGCCAGTGCGGCTCTTCCATTTCCAGCCAGGCACGAAAGGCTTTAAGACGAAACTCCAGCATCCACTCTGGCTCGTTACGCTTAGCCGAAATTGCCCGTACCACATCTTCATTGATGCCGTTGGCAAATTCTTCGGTTTGCAATTGGGTAAAGAAGCCCTCTTTGTAATTGAGCTTACCTTCCCACATTTGTACATCGTCAGATGTTTCGCTGTGTCGTGACATATTTCACTTACTCGACGCCAAAGCTTTCACCGCACCCGCAGGCGTGCTGAGCTTTAGGGTTATTGAATTTAAAAATCTGATTCAGGCCTTCGCGAACATAATCCACTTCGGTGCCATCGATAAACGGCATTGCCTGAAGCGGCACAAACAAGGTTGCGCCGTAGTAGCTAAACTGCAGATCATCCTCTTCTGGCTGCTTCACCAGATCCATTACATAACCAAAACCGGCACAGCCGGATTGTTTAATTGCTAAACGCAGGCCCTTGACTTCTGGGTTTTCTGCGGCCAGATTTAGAATTTGTTTCGCTGCGGTTTCAGTCAGCGTTAACCCTTTCCACACATACTCGTCGGGTGAGAAAGAGTCTGCATTCACGGATGACATGTTGATACCTCTTGAGTCCGGACCTTTTCAGGCTATCCCCCTATGGTAGTGATCTGACAAATCACTTCAACCTCTTGTTTTGCAGGGATAATCATAAGATGCTATTTTTACAGCTCATTTCTTAAGCATAGTCGCTGCAGCCAGGCTTGCATCGGCGAGCGTCCACTGAATTCGGGTTCTGTAACCTGTTAATAAATCGTAAATTTTTAAATGGCACCTTTACGATAATGCCTGTATTGATAGGTTACGCCTTTCTGGCATGTAAACAGATTGTTATTTCCGATTATACCGACAGGTGAGATAAATCGAAAAAAATTTCTTGCCGGGGAATTGCATTCCCGCTCTAGTTGAATATGATAATTATTATCATTCAACATTGAGGCGCGTTATGTCGTTATCGGTTTCAGCCTGGCTTCAACATAAACTCGATGAATACCGTTTTTCGGTTCGCGATCTCACCGTTGATTTTTACCTGGCACAGGCCAAACTCAACCGGGCTGAATGTACGATTCAGCAACTGCGTCAGTTTAACGATACCTGTTTAGACATGGCAGAGATCTGCCAGTTGAACGGCGATGACCTGAGTTATCTGCATGCCATGGGCAAACTTCACCACCGGCTGGTCCAGGAGATGCAAAACCCGGATCGTGACCGGCTGTTTCGCATCCAGGCTTACCAGTTGGCGCGACTCTCCCTGACTCAGCTGTGTCATCAACTCGCGATAACCGGTGAATGGGAACAAGCCACCGTATTGCAGAGTGAATTCGTCAGGCACGCAGGCTGGATATTCTAATCCAACCTGCGTCCGGCGTCGCCTCACCTTTTCAGATTAACTCAAGCAGTGCCTGAAGAGGATGACGCATGCCGTTGCCCTCCACGCGTTTGACCTGACTGCGGCAGGAAAAACCGGTTGCCAGGCAGCGCTGGCGCGGCAGTTTCTGCAATTGCGGATGCCATGACAGCGCATAAATTCCCAGGGAGTTCTCCAGGTTCTGGCTCTCATGACCGTAGGTGCCGGCCATGCCGCAACAGCCCACATTGATGTTTTCGAGCTTTGCGCCGAAGCGTGAGAAGATCGCCTGCCACTGACCGGGCGTGCCCGGCAGAGCGGTCACTTCGGTACAGTGAGCAAACAGATACCATGCTTCTCCGCTGGTGACCTGCACCTCACGTTCCTGCAGCGCCTGATGGAGCCACTCATGTACCAGAAGCACGTTGAAATCGCCACGGGCCTCGCCCAACATCTGGTGATACTCATCGCGGTAACAGAGCACCGTTGCCGGATCGATCCCCACCATCGGCATGCCCAGCTTAGCCACGCGATTCAGGAAATCGGCTGTTTTACTGGCCGTACGCGCAAAGCGTTGCAAAAAGCCTTTCACATGCTGCGCTTTGCCGTTGGGTGAGAACGGCAGCAGAACGGGCTGGTATCCCAGTTTCTCAATCAGTCGGATAAAATCATGTACCAGTTTGGCTTCATAGAAACTGGTAAAGGGATCCTGCACCACCAGCACTTTTTGGGCTCGCTGTGTTTCATTGAGCGCTTCGAGCTGCTCCAGCGTCATATTCATCGCCGGATGACCACTCAACTGCTGCTTGAGCGTAGGCGAGGACAATAAAGGCAGGTCGACCATGCCAATGTGTGTCTTACTGAATGAGGTCGCCCAGGGCTGTTTCAGGAAAAAGTTAAACACCCCCGGTGCTTTCGCCATCAGGGGCGCGTAGCTTTCTACGCCCGCCACCAGATGGTCGCTGAGCGGGCGCAAATAGCGTGTATGGTAAAGCTGTAAAAAACGCGAGCGGAAGGCCGGAACGTCAATTTTTATCGGGCACTGGGTCGAGCAGGCTTTACAGGCCAGGCAGCCGGACATCGCCTCTTTCACCTCATGGGAAAAATCATATTCCCCTTTATTGGCATACCAGGTATTGCGCATTCTGCTTATCAGCGCGCGAAGCGACAGGGAACTTTCCGGCAGCTTTTTCTCCAGCATCACCGGATCGGCGCCCTGCTCTGCCAGCAACCGAAGCCATTCCCGCGTTAAGGTCGCGCGCCCCTTCGGCGAGTGAATGCGGTTACGGGTGATTTTCATTGACGGGCACATCGGACTGCGGGCATCGAAGTTAAAGCACAACCCGTTTCCGTTGCACTCAAGCGCACCGCGCCAGGTTTCTCGTACCTGAAGGGGGATCTGACGATCGTAGCTGCCCCGTTTCGTCGCATCTACCTGCATCATTGCCGCCTCGCTGTCGAAAGGCGTACAAATCTTACCGGGATTGAGACGATTGTGGGGATCGAAGGCCGCTTTAATGCGGCGCAGCTCGTTAAACAGCGTTTCGCCAAAAAAGGCCGGACTGTACTGCGCGCGGAATCCCTTGCCATGTTCTCCCCACAGCAGGCCACCATAGCGTGCAGTTAAGGCAACCACCTCATCGGAAATTTGCTTCATCATCATTTCCTGATGGGGATCGCACATATCCAGGGCCGGACGGACATGCAGCACGCCGGCGTCCACGTGACCGAACATGCCATAACTCAGACCATGGCTGTCCAGAAGCGCGCGAAACTCAACAATATAGTCGGCCAGGTGTTCAGGTGGAACGGCGGTATCTTCAACAAAGGGGATCGGTTTGGCACGGCCTTTGGCATTACCGAGTAAGCCCACCGCCTTTTTACGCATGTTATAGATGCGTTCAATACCGTCCAGATCGTCACAGAGTTGATAGCCGATCACCCCGCCCTGCTGCTGCGTCATCAACGTATCCAGACGGGCGCAAAGCTGTGTGATCTGCCGATCGATTTGCCCGGCATCATCCCCGGCAAACTCAACGATATTCAGCCCTAACATTTCTTTATCCGGGATAGCCGTAATCAGCTCGCGCACGGAGTGCCAGACAATATCTTCCCGTGCCAGATTGAGCACTTTCGAGTCAACCGTTTCCACCGACAGCGCCTGCGCCTCGACCATCAGGGGGGCATTGCGAAGCGCAGAATCGAAGGCGTCATATTTAATATTAACCACGCGCCGGACTTTGGGCAGCGGCGTGATATCCAGACGAGCTTCGCTGATAAACGCCAGCGTTCCCTCTGCACCACACAGCAGCCGCGTCAGGTCAAAGGTCTGCATGTCATCGCTAAACACGTGGCGCAGGTCGTAACCGGTCAGGAAGCGGTTGAGCTTAGGAAACTTCTCCAGAATCAGTTCGCGATGCTCACGGCAGCGGGTGAGCACCTGCTGATAAATTCGGCCTTCAGGCGTGGGCGTTTGCGCCAGATTTTCAGCCAGCGCGGTAGGCACCGGTCGGGTATCCAGAATATCGCCGCCGAGCAGCACGGCCCTGAGCCCTAAAACATGGTCAGAGGTTTTACCGTAGACCAGCGAGCCCTGACCGGATGCATCCGTGTTAATCATGCCGCCCAGGGTGGCGCGGTTACTGGTGGAGAGCTCCGGTGAAAAGAAGAAACCAAAAGGTTTCAGGTACGCATTAAGTTGATCTTTGACTACCCCAGCCTCGACGCGCACCCAGCGTTGTTCGGTATTGATTTCCAGGATGCGGTTCATGTGGCGCGACATATCCACAATGATGCCTTGATTGAGCGACTGACCGTTGGTCCCGGTGCCGCCACCGCGCGGGGTGAAGACCAGACTGGAGAACGCCGCTTCACCCGCCAGTCGGGCTATCAGTGCCACGTCTGCCGTCGAGCGCGGGAAAAGCACCGCATCGGGCAGGAGCTGATAGATGCTGTTATCGGTTGAAAGCGAAAGTCTGTCGGCGTAGCTGGTGGCGGTATCGCCGGTGAAACCCTGCGCTTTGAGGGTTTCAAGAAATGTCAGCACCCGCTGGATAAGACCCGGTGCCTGAGAAATCTGTGGGATCATGGAGTATGTGACCAAAGATGTTGTGTAGGTTTGCGTCTGTATCTTGCTTTAATCCTCAGTTTTATCACATTTCCCACCGCGCTGTCGTTTTTTCAGGAAGGGCTGAAACCTTTTCTTTACAAGCCTGTTTAAACGCCCTGAAATAGCCCATGATTACGGGGCAGCGTCATCCCCTGAGTTGACGAATTCCAATGAGGTAACGCACAAGATGAAAAGCCTGGAACGGCAGATTGATCTTCCCCAGATGTTATTTACCCTGATTTTTATTTTACTCCTGATCGCCGCGTGCTTGTGGGTTGTCCAGCCATTCATATTGGGCTTCGCCTGGGCAAGCATGGTGGTTATTGCCACCTGGCCCCTGATGCTGAAGATACAGCGCCTGCTGTGGGGGCGGCGTTCGCTGGCGGTCATTGTGATGACTATCCTGCTGCTCCTGCTGTTTATCATCCCGGTTGCCCTGCTGGTTAACAGCCTGATAGATAACAGCGCACCGGTCATCGCCTGGGCGACTCAGGGACATATGTTACCCACCCTGAACTGGCTCAACGATATTCCCATGGTGGGTGAGAAACTGTATGCCAGTTATCAGAAACTGGTTGCGGGCGGCGGCGCAGCGATCATGGCGAAGTTACAACCTTATGTTGGCCGCACCACCGGTTTTTTTGTGGCGCAGGCCGGGCACTTTGGCCGTTTTATGATCCACCTGGCCGTGATGCTGTTGTTCAGCGTACTGCTCTACTGGCGCGGTGAGCAGGCGGCACAGGGCATCCGGCATTTTGCCTGGCGCATGGCTGGCCGACGCGGTGATGCTGCCGTATTGCTGGCCGGACAGGCAGTACGCGCGGTGGCGCTGGGCGTTGTCGTCACTGCGTTGGTGCAGGGCGTACTGGGCGGTATCGGGTTAGCCGTTTCCGGTATCCCCTACGCCACATTGCTGACCGTGTTGATGATCCTCTGCTGCCTGGTGCAGATCGGCCCGCTGCTGGTGCTGGTGCCCGCGATTGTTTATCTCTACTGGAGTGGGGACACCACCTGGGGCACGGTACTGCTGATTTGGAGCTGTGTTGTGGGCACGCTGGACAATATTTTGCGGCCGGTGCTGATTCGTATGGGCGCCGATCTGCCGCTGATTCTGATTCTGTCCGGCGTTATTGGGGGATTAATCGCGTTTGGTATGATCGGCCTGTTTATCGGGCCGGTTGTGCTGGCTGTCTCTTACCGACTGGTCTCTGTCTGGATGCATGAAGTGCCTGCGCCGCAGGCCGATCCGCTAAGCGTGGTAAGTGAATCACCGGAGCAAAAGCCCTGATCCCTCCTTTTATATGATTAGTACTCGTTAAGTGGGCTGGCTGATTAAGATATCGCCAGCCTTTTTTTCATTAGCGTACTTTAAGATAAAACGCATGTTTTACGCCTTTAGCCCCTCTCCCGCCTTAAAATGATTACTTTCTAAACATAATAACGGTCCGAAACGCTCTCCCTAGCCGTCAAAATATTATTTCCTTTAAACTAATAAGAGGATTCTTAAAGACGCCAGCGAGCCGTGTGAATACCATGTTTCCTATGTTGGAAATCAAGTTACTGATTTCTAAACGCCCTAATTTCCCCTGAGTAGCGTAAAGAATTGCTGTGTGTAGTCTTTGCCCATCCCCTGTGATGGGCTTTTTTTTGCCTGTCAAAAAGCAAAAAAAAAGCCAGCTTGCGCTGGCCTTCTGGCATCGGAGGTTATCCATCACCTCAGGCGGGTTTGTTTAGCGCCGCCAGGCTTAACCAGGTTTCCACCACGGTGTCCGGATTCAGAGACAGACTGTCGATGCCCTGCTCCATCAACCAGGCCGCGAAATCCTGATGATCTGACGGCCCCTGACCGCATATTCCTACGTATTTGCCCTGTTTTTTCGCCGCCTGAATCGCCATGGACAGCAGCGCTTTGACCGCCTCATTACGCTCATCAAACAAGGCCGATACCACGCCGGAGTCGCGATCCAGCCCCAGCGCCAGCTGAGTCATATCATTAGAGCCGATGGAGAAACCGTCAAAGTGTTGTAAAAACTGCTCGGCCAGCAGGGCATTCGAGGGGATTTCACACATCATAATGACCTTGAGCCCGTTCTCGCCGCGCTTCAGTCCCTGGCGACCCAATTCCTCTACCACCGCCTGAGCCTGATCGACCGTACGCACAAAGGGCACCATGATTTCCACGTTGGTCAGCCCCATCTCGTTGCGTACGCGCTTCACCGCTTCGCACTCCAGCGCGAAACAGTCGCGGAAACTCTCGGAGACATAGCGGCCTGCGCCACGGAACCCCAGCATCGGGTTTTCCTCTTCGGGTTCGTAACGTTCTCCACCCACCAGATTGGCATATTCGTTCGTTTTAAAATCCGACAGGCGGACAATAACGCGCTTCGGCGCGAACGCCGCGCCCAGCGTGGCGATCCCTTCGGTCAGACGGGCGATGTAAAACTCAACCGGATCGTCAAAACCTTTCATCATCTGACGAATCTGCTTCTGCAGTTCAGGGGTTTGCTGATCGAACTCCAGCAACGCTTTTGGATGCACGCCGATCATGCGGTTGATAATAAATTCCAGCCGCGCCAGACCAACCCCTTCGTTTGGCAAACAGGCGAAATCGAACGCGCGATCCGGGTTGCCCACGTTCATCATGATTTTAAGCGGCAGGTCCGGCATGGTATCAACCTGCGAACTGGTGACGTCGAAGTCGAGCAGTTCATCGTAGACATAGCCGGTATCGCCCTCAGCACAGGATACGGTAACGGTATGTCCCTCTTTCAGCCGCTCGGTGGCATCGCCACAGCCAACCACCGCCGGGATGCCCAGCTCACGCGCGATAATCGCGGCATGGCAGGTACGGCCGCCGCGGTTCGTCACAATGGCGGAGGCTTTTTTCATGATCGGTTCCCAGTCGGGATCGGTCATATCGGTCACCAGCACGTCACCTTTTTCGATGCGGTTCATTTCGCTGATATCGTGAATGACCTTGACGGTACCGGCGCCGATGCGGTGACCAATCGCACGGCCTTCAATCACCACCTTGCCCTGTCCCTGCAGGCTGTAACGCTCCATGACCTGACCGTTGGAACGCACGGTTTCAGGGCGCGCCTGGACAATAAATAACTTCCCGGTGTGGCCGTCTTTGGCCCACTCAATATCCATCGGGCGCTTGTAGTGTTGCTCAATCAGTACCGCCTGATGGGCCAACGCCTCCACTTCGGCATCGCTCAGACAGAAACGATCGCGCTCGGCTTCCGCCACATCTTCGATGCGCACCTGCTCGCCATGTTCACGCGAGTCGGCGTAAACCATCCGCACCTTTTTCGAGCCCATGTTGCGGCGAACGATAGCGGGACGTTTCGCGGCCAGCGTCGGCTTGTGCACATAAAACTCGTCCGGGTTCACCGCGCCCTGTACCACCATTTCACCCAGGCCCAACGCGGCGGTAATGAACACCACCTGATCAAAGCCCGATTCGGTATCAATGGTGAACATGACCCCTGAGGACGCCAGATCGGATCGCACCATGCGCTGAATCCCCGCCGACAGCGCCACGCCGCGATGGTCGTAACCCTGATGGACGCGATAGGAGATGGCGCGATCGTTAAACAGTGAGGCATAAACGTGTTTCACTGCCACCATGACTGACTCGATGCCCTGCACGTTCAGGAAAGTTTCCTGCTGGCCGGCAAAGGACGCGTCAGGCATATCTTCGGCGGTGGCGGATGAGCGCACGGCGAAGGATGCCTCAGCATCGTCGGCAGAGAGCTGCTCATAGGCCGAAAGAATCGCGGCTTCCAGTTCAGGCTGGAACGGGGTTTCGACTACCCACTGGCGTATCTGCTTACCCGCCTTCGCCAGTTGATCCACATCATCAATATTGGTGTCATCCAGCAAAGCATAAATACGCTGGTTCAGACCGCTCTGCTCAAGAAACTGATTAAAGGCCCAGGAGGTGGTCGCAAAACCGTTGGGAACGGAGACGCCCAGAGATGACAAATTGGTAATCATCTCACCCAGAGAAGCATTTTTGCCTCCCACCCGATCAACATCATGCATGCCAAGCTGGTTGTACCAAAGTACTAACGGCTGTTCGCCTTTATTGGACATTGAACTGATCCTTTATTAATGAATGGGCACATGGAAAATCCTGCTATTAACAAATCCAGCCTGGCATAACGTCTGATTAAACACGATCTGTTGAATCGTTAAAGCAGATTCTCAGACACAGTTTCAGAATTGCGCCTGGTTTTTTTCAGCGTTGCGCAAGGCCCTTATTTTTTGCTAATACGCTGATAATTCGCTCATTATTTTTTTTACTGCCTGTTATGCGGCGTTTTTGTTGCGCAACAAACACAGGCGTTGTCTGTCACCTGAGGCGGTGTTGATGGCGCAAAAAAGAGTGAACAGGTGACGTCATGATGCAAAAGCGAGAGGGAAACGATGCCCCAGACTACACTTGCCCCTGAAGGCATGCTTATATTATCTCACTTGTTTTTACGACTTCCCTGCCCGAGGCACGACTTATGACCACCGACAGAAGCGTTTTCTACATTTCCGACGGGACAGCAATTACAGCCGAAGTATTAGGCCATGCCGTGTTATCTCAGTTTCCGGTTAACACCACGAGCGTGACCCTGCCGTTTGTTGAAAATGTCCAGCGTGCGCAGGCCGTTAAGGCGCAAATCAATGCGCTTTATCAGCAAAGCGGCGTGCGCCCACTGGTGTTTTTTTCCATCGTTACGCCTGAAGTCCGTGACATCATTGTGCAGAGCGAAGGCTTCTGCCAGGACATTGTGCAGGCACTGGTCGCGCCGCTTCAGCAGGAGTTGGGGTTGTCACCGGCACCGGTTGCGCACCGCACCCACGGGCTTGATGCCAGCAATCTCGGCAAATACGACGCCCGTATTGCGGCAATCGATTACACGCTGGCGCATGATGACGGCATCTCGTTGCGCGGCCTGGAGGATGCGCAGGTGATCCTGTTAGGCGTTTCGCGCTGCGGCAAAACACCCACCAGCCTGTATCTTGCCATGCAGTTCGGTATCCGTGCTGCTAACTATCCGTTTATCGCCGACGACATGGATAATCTGAAATTGCCTCCCGCCCTGCGTCAGCATCAGCACAAGCTGTTTGGCCTGACGATCGATCCGGAACGCCTGGCGGCCATTCGTCAGGAGCGCGCAGAAAATACCCGCTATGCCTCTATGCGCCAGTGTCGGCTGGAAGTGGGTGAAGTTGAAGCGCTGTTTCGCACTCACCAGATTCGCTACCTCAACAGTACCAACTACTCTGTGGAAGAGATTGCGACGAAAATCCTCGATATCATGGGCCTGACGCGCCGCATGTATTAGTCAATTGCCGACGGCGGCGCTGTAACGTCCCGCTGCCGTCATTTTGACTTTCATTATCATGTTGTCGCTTGAATTCGCAGGTTAATGGTTTATTGTGACCATCATCACTTCCCGGTATTTCACCGCTGCGAAGAAAAAGCTTAGAGAACACCATGAACAAAACTGATGAACTGCGCACCGCGCGCATTGGCAGCCTGATTTCCCCTGCCAGTCTGGCAGCTGAACACCCGCTTTCGACTACCATGGCCGATAACATCACCGCCGCACGCAAGCGCATTGCCCGCATTCTGACCGGAGAAGATCCCCGTCTGCTGGTGGTGATTGGCCCCTGTTCGCTGCATGACCCGGTCGCCGCGCTGGACTACGCTCAGCGTTTGGTCGCCCTGCGTGAGCGTTATCAGGATCGGCTGGAAATCGTGATGCGCACCTATTTCGAAAAACCACGCACGGTTGTGGGCTGGAAAGGCCTGATTTCCGATCCTGATCTGGACGGCAGCTTTGATGTTAATCGCGGCATCAGCATCGCCCGCAAGCTACTGATTGATATCAATGCGTTGGGTTTACCGACCGCCACCGAATTCCTGGATATGGTGATCGGCCAGTTTATTGCCGATCTGATTAGCTGGGGGGCAATTGGCGCCCGGACCACCGAAAGCCAGATCCATCGTGAAATGGCCTCGGCGCTCTCCTGCCCGGTCGGTTTTAAAAACGGAACAGATGGAAACGTCCGCATTGCCGTGGATGCCATTCGTGCATCCCGTGCCAGCCATATGTTTCTGTCGCCCGACAAACAAGGTCAGATGACGATTTACCAGACCAGCGGGAATCCGCACGGCCATGTGATTCTGCGTGGCGGCAAACAGCCTAATTATCATGCAGGCGACGTTGCCGAAGCCGCTGCCTGTTTAGCTGAGTTTGGTCTGCCGCAGCAGTTGGTGATTGATTTCAGCCACGGCAACTGCCTCAAGCAGCATCGCCGTCAGCGCGATGTTGCACTGGACGTCTCCGGGCAGATTAAAAGCGGCTCTCGCGCCGTTGCCGGGGTAATGATTGAAAGTTTTATTGAGGAAGGCAATCAAAAAGTGGTGAGCGGTGAACCCCTGACTTACGGTCAGTCGATCACCGATCCCTGCCTCAGCTGGCAGGACAGCGAAGAGGTCCTTGCGCTGTTAGCTGAGGCGGTTTCTCACCGTCTGTAAATCAGCTTGAGCAGCTGACCTCCAGTGTCTTGCCCCAGTCCGGTGGCCGTTGACGATATTCAGCGGCCGCCGCGTCACTAAAAGGCTGCTGAAGCGCCTGATGTAAACGCGCCAACGCGCCGCTCTCTCCCTTCTCCGCCTCGTCTATCACCTGTTGAGCAAGGTAGTTACGCAGCACCACGGCTGGATTGGCGGCTTTCATCACCTGCTGCCGTTCGGCATCGCCAACCTGCTCCTGCAGCAGGCGTTGACGGTAGCGCTGATACCAGCGATCAAAAGCAGAACGATCGATAAATTCATCCCGCAGTGGCGAACGGCTCTCCGCCTGCTGCGTATCACTTAACAGACGGAACGTGAGCGTATAGTCGCTGCGTTCCTGACTCATTAAGCTGAGTAATTCGGTAAGAATCTCATTATCCCCGGCATCGGCCGTCAGCAGGCCCAGCTTCGCCCGCATCCGCTCTCCCCAGACGCGCATAAGCGCATTCTCATAGCCGCTTAAGGCCTGTTTGAGCTGTTCGGTACTCATTAACCCCGATAACGCATGGGCCAGTCGGTTGAGGTTCCATAAGCCAATCATGGGCTGATTCTCGAAGCTGTAGCGGCCCTGATAATCGCTGTGATTGCAGATATAATCCGGCTGATAGTCATCCAGAAAACCATAGGGACCGTAATCGAGGGTCAGGCCGAGGATCGACATGTTGTCGGTATTCATTACGCCATGAGCGAAGCCCACGCTTTGCCACTGGGCGATCAGTCGCGCAGTGCGCAGCACGATATCGGCAAACCACAGCTGATAACGATCGGCCTCATCCACCAGCTGCGGCCAGTGGTGGCGAATGGCATAGTCTGCCAGCTGTTTGACCTGTTCCGGCTGCTGGCTGTAAAAAAAGTGTTCGAAATGCCCAAAGCGCAGGTGACTCGGTGCAATACGCATCAGCATCGCGCCACGTTCGGCGGTCTCGCGGTAAACGGGCTCGTCGCTAACGGCAAGGGTGAGTGCGCGCGTGGTGGGAATGCCTAAATGATGCAGCGCTTCAGAGGCGAGAAATTCACGCACCGTGGAGCGTACCACGGCACGACCGTCGCCCATGCGCGAATAAGGCGTTAGCCCGGCACCTTTCAGGTGCCAGTCGAGCCTGCGACCGTCTTCCTGCCGCTGTTCGCCCAGCAGAATACCGCGGCCATCCCCCAACTGACCGGCCCAGACGCCAAACTGATGCCCACTGTAGACCTGGGCCAGCGGTGCCATGCCGGGTAATAACGCGGCACCATACCACACGCCATGGCCCTGCCCGGAAAACAATGCGCTGTCCAGTGCCATTGCCTTCGCCAGTGGCGCGTTGTGATACAGCAGTCGGCCGCCCGCAAGTGGCGTAGGGTTTAACGCGGTATAGCTGCCAGGAAGCTCACGAAACCAGCTGTTATCAAAGATCATCAATTCTCCCAACGACACCGGGTATCGTGTGATAAAACCCACAGTGTAGCGTTGATGACCAGGATTGGACAGGCGGCAGGCGTGCGAGTATCAGGGAGTGTGCAGGAATTGCTCAGAGTAGATTAACGTCTCAAAGGCGTCTGATTTAACCACTGGAAACAGCGCGCCCTGGAGGTGGACGTTACTGAGCTGGCTAACTTTATCCAGTAAAATTTCATCATCCACACCACAAATAATCATCCGATCGCAATGGCTGCGGAAATTATCGATGATGCTCTGCATAAATGGTAAAAAAGAAGCACGTTTAGACAGTGAGTGAATAAAGTGTTTATCCAGTCTGATACAGCTAAACAGATTATCGTAAACGGCTGTTGTGGAGGATTTCCCTGCGCCAAAATGGGACAGAGACAATTTAAACTCACGATTTAACGCGGCGAGTAATGGGTTATTTTTTCCCAAATTCAGCGAGAGAAACGTTTCGCTGATATCCAGCATCATAAAAGGAAGCTGTTTTATTTTGCGCGTCAGAAACTCACTCTCGAGAATGGTGTTCGCCATGCCCTCATCGACAGGCATAAAAGCCAGCAGGTGATGGGTTTCAAAAAACGTCTGGTGTTTTTCCAGCAGCGAGATCTGGCGCTGCAGCAGGCGCAGGCGCTGTGTCTCATCGAGCTGAGGCAACAGAACATCCTGCGGCAACGTGATCGGCGCACTCTCGTGCACGAACTGCGTAGCCAGCTCAATGGCGGTTAAGTGCCCTTCCTGAGAACAGGCGGCATAAAACCAAATTTCCGACTGATAGTCGGCAGACAGGTGAATTTTCATTTTACAGCCAGAATATGTGGCGATAGTGCATCGTATATGATTAAAAACATACTGGCAATAGTAGCAAAGGACTGATGAGATGGATATTTTTATCGCTTCATTACCGTTAGGCTAAAAAAATAAACTTTAAGCCAAATAATTCCAGGAACAATTCTGTTAACCGTGAAAAACATTCTTAGGTCCGGTGTTATAAATAAAACGAACCGGTTAAATCCGAATTAAGAATATTTTTCCAGGTCCGTTTTTTTTCTGATTTAATCCGCACAAATCCACTGGTTTTCCAGCGGAGAAATTAGATGCGGCGCGCCTGCCAAAAGACCTTCCGCCAGTAGACATTATCCAGCGAAGAGCGGATTACGCCCTGACTGGTGGACGCATGGATGAAAGCGTTATCCGTGTCATAAATGCCCACATGCAGGCCATTTTCACCACTCCCCGTTTTGAAGAACACCAGATCACCGGGCAAGAGATCGTCTTTGCTGATGCGGGTGCCGATATCGCTTTGTGCGGAAGTGGTGCGGGGAAGTTGCAGATCAAACCTGTCGCGAAACGTCAGGTAGACAAAGCCTGAACAGTCCACCCCGCCGCGGCTCATGCCACCATAACGGTAAGGCGTGCCCCGCCAGCTTCCCAGTTGATCTCTGAGTTGCGCTATCACGGTGATGGAGTCAGAGAGGCGACTGTTAATGGGCGGTGCATGATGGCTACAGCCCACCAGCAATAAAGCGAATAACAGCAACCCCATGCGCATCACAGCTCATCCTTAATAAAGAGTAACCGGATTAATGTAGCGGCAAAGCGCGCCAGGTGGCAAGTCTCAGGGCAAAACGGTCAGCAGAGGCCGTCCTTCTAAGATGAGCTGACGAAACGGAATGCCGTACAGGGGCGAAAGCTGTTCTGGCCGAAGGACATCCGCAGGCTCGCCCTGCAACACCACCTGGCCCTGATGTAACAGCCAGACCTGATTGGCATACCATAAGCTATGGTTAAGATCGTGACTGCTGGCGACAACGCAAACTCCTGCGGCACAGAGTTCACTAATCAGATCGTCCACCGCTTTTTGTTGAGCAACATCCAGCGCCGTCATGGGCTCATCCAGGATCAGTAATTGCCCTCTGGCGTTGATCTGCGGATCGATTTGCATCATTACCGCGCCAAGCCGCACCCGCTGCCACTCACCACCGGAGAGCTGGGTCAATGGCCAGGCTAATTTATCATCCAACTGCAACCGCGACAGTATCGTGGCGAGCCGGGCTTCATCTGGCGAGGTGGAAGACGAAAGATGCAGCCGCAGATAGTGGTAAACCGGCATCTGCCCCGGAGGAAGCTGTTGCTGAGGCAGCCAGCTGCGCACGCTGGCCAGCGCCGGGCCTGTCCAACTGACGAGGGCGGTATTCAGTAGCGTGGCGCGGCCGGTAAAGGGTTCCAATCCCGCCAGGGCTGACAGCAGTGTGCTCTTCCCTGCGCCATTCGGCCCCACCAGATGCACCCGTTGCCCGGCCTGCATCGTGCCGCTCACCGGTTGCAGCCGTCCGGGGATGGCTGCATTTTCCAGGCTAAGCAACACTTACTTTGCCAGCGCCTGTTTGATCGTTTCCAGAATAATGGGATCTTCTGGCGACATGTCCGGTGAGAAACGCTGAATAACGCTGCCATCACGCCCTATCAGGAATTTTTCGAAGTTCCACAGAATATCGCCCGGCGCTTTGGGAGCCCGTCCTTTGCTGACCATGCGCTCATAAAAACCACTTTCTTCCGGACGCACGGCCTCGGGTTTCGCCGCGACCAGCTGTGCATAAAGCGGATGACGATGCTCACCATTGACCTCACACTTTTCGAACATCGGAAACGTCACACCGTAGGTCGTGCTGCAAAACGTTTTGATTTCTTCGCTACTGCCTGGCTCCTGCTCCAGAAACTGGTTGCAGGGGAAACCCAGCACGCTGAAGCCCTGCTCATGCCAGGCTTTATGAATATTTTCCAGCGCTTCATATTGTGGGGTTAAGCCGCATTTAGAGGCCACGTTGACCACCAGCAGCACCTGTCCCTGCCAGGAGGACAGCGCCGTTTTCTCACCATCCAGTGTAACCAGTTCAGTTTGATAAATGCTCATACGGAGTTCCTGTGGTTAATGCATGTATGTCAGCTAAAGCTGACGTGACGATTTGACTAACAAGATGATAAACAGCGGTGCGCCGAGCGTTGCCGTGACCACGCCGATGGGTAACTCAGCGGAGGCCAGCGCCAGGCGGGCAATAATATCCGCGCCAAGCAATACGCTGGCTCCCGCCAGCGCCGAAGCCGGCAGCAGCGCACGGTGGTCGTTCAGCCCCACCAGCCGCAGCAGGTGCGGAATCACCAGGCCCACAAAGCCAATTGCGCCAGCAAGCGCCACGCTGACGCCAACCAGCCATCCCGTGGCCAACACCAGCAGATTACGCCAGTAAAACAGTGACAACCCAAGCTGGCGGGCTGACGTTTCTCCCAGCGCCAGTAAGTTAAGCACCCTGCTCGCTGTGGTGAGCGCCAGGATAACCGGCAGCAGCGCCAGCATCATCCAGCCATAGCGCCAGTCGATACCGCTGAAGCCGCCCATCATCCAGTACATGAGTTGGCGCAGATCGAGGCTGCTGCTGAAATAGACGGCCCACGTCATGATCGCGCTGCAAATAATCCCCAGCGCAACGCCAGTGAGCAGCAAACGCGTGACGGATAAATGACGCCGGGCAAAATGCAACAGAATCAGGGTAACGACCAGCGCACCGGCCATTGCCGAAAAGCTGAGGCTCCATAGCGAACCGCTGCTCAACAGAACGCCCGCGACCAGGCCAATGCCGGCCCCGTTGGAAACGCCAAGCAGCCCGGGTTCGGCCAGTGGGTTGGTAAACAACGCCTGCATGACAACGCCGCTCAGAGCCAGCGCGCTCCCCACCAGGATAACCGCAAGGCTGCGCGGCAGGCGAAGCTGGCCGACAAAAAGCCTGCCGCTGTCGCTGTCGCTGAACCATTGTGTGGGGCTTATCCAGCGCTCACCCGCGCACAGGCTGAGGATAAATAACACCAGCAGCAGGCTGCCGAGACCCAAAAGCCAGGCTTTACTGCGGCGATCGCTGTGCAGAGCAAGTTGTTCAAGCTGGGACATAAGCAGAATTAGCCAGAATGACAGAGGATTGATTGTAAAAGGATTGCGAAAAAAAGAAATGAAAAAGGCCGCTTGCGCGGCCTTTTTGAAACACTGGGATCAGTCACTGTCTTTTGGTGTGGCGTTTTCAACGCGACTTTTAAGCTTCTGCCCTGGACGGAAGGTCACTACGCGACGCGCAGTAATGGGAATATCTTCTCCCGTTTTTGGGTTTCTGCCCGGACGTTGGTTTTTGTCACGCAGGTCAAAATTACCAAACCCCGACAGTTTAACCTGTTCTCCATTTTCCAACGCGCGGCGAACCTCTTCGAAAAACAACTCCACCAACTCTTTTGCGTCACGTTTGCTCAGCCCGAGTTTCTCAAACAGGTATTCTGACATCTCAGCTTTTGTAAGCGCCATAGGTTCAATCCCTCAAGGTTGCCTGGAATCGCTCTTTTAATGCCGCAACGCATTTGGCAACCGTCGCGGCAATCTCCTCTTCTTCGAGTGTCCGGCTGGTATCCTGCAAAATCAGGCTGATTGCGAGGCTCTTATAGCCCTCGGAAACACCCTTACCTCGGTACACGTCAAACAAGTTTACGCCAACTACCTGATTTACGCCAACTTTCTTACACTCTGCGATGATATCTGCTGCCGGCACATTTTCGGCCACAACAACGGCGATATCACGGCGGTTTGCCGGGAAGCGTGAAACCTCTTGCGCATCAGGCAGGACGCGGTCTGCGACCTTATTCCAAAGCAGTTCAAAGACTAAGGTACGACCGTTGAGATCCAGCTTACGTTCAAGCTCGGGATGAACCACTCCGATAAATCCGATTCGCTCATCCTGTAAATAAATTGCCGCACTTTGTCCAGGATGGAGCGCTGGATTCGCCTCTGCACGAAAGCTAATCGCATTCAACTTGCCGGTTAAATCCAGCAACGACTCTAAATCACCTTTCAAATCATAGAAGTCAACGGTCTGACGCGCCAGATCCCAGTGTTCTTCATAGCGGTTGCCACTCAGCACGCCTGCCAGCATCAGATCCTGACGAATACCGAGATCCGCCTGAGTATCAGGAACAAATCGCAGACCGCTCTCAAACAGACGCACGCGGCTCTGCTGACGGTTCTGGTTATAGACCACCGCGCTGAGTAAGCCAGTCCACAGTGACAAACGCATGGTGGACATGTCGCTGGAGATCGGGCTGGGCAGCAGCAGCGCCTCTTCACCCGGATGCAGCAACTGCTGTACTTTCGGGTCCACGAAGCTGTAGGTGATGGCTTCCTGGTAGCCTTTATCCACTAACAGCATTTTTGCACGCTTCAGCGACAGGTTAGCTTCACGGTGCTTTGTCATGACCAGACCGGCCTGAACTGGCACATCCGGGATATTGTTGTAACCATAAATGCGGGCAATCTCTTCTACCAGATCCTCTTCGATAGCCATATCGAAGCGCCAGGCGGGGGCGACTGCCTGCCATTCCCCAGGGGTTACGCTGACCTGACAACCCAGGCGCGTCAGAATATCCGTGACCTGCTCATCGCTGACAACATGACCAATCAGCCGATCCAGCTTTTCACGACGCAGCGTGATCGTGGCCGGTTGCGGCAAGGCGTCCGCCGACGTCTGATCGATAACCGGGCCCGCTTCACCGCCGCAGATGCTCAGCAGCAGCTGAGTCGCGCGTTCCATCGCCTTGTGTTGCAGTGCAGAATCCACACCGCGCTCGTAGCGATGTGATGCATCGGTGTGCAAACCATGACGGCGTGCGCGGCCCGCAATCGCCAGCGGTTCGAACCAGGCACACTCCAGCAAAATATTTTGCGTTTCGCCGTTTACACCGGAATGTTCACCACCAAAAATGCCGCCCATCGCCAGGGCTTTCTGATGATCGGCAATCACCAGCGTATCGCTGCTGAGCTTCACCTCTGTGCCATCCAGTAGCGTGAGCGCCTCACCATCTTTCGCCATCCGCACGACGATACCGCCGTCAATGCGGTCCAGATCGAACGCGTGCATTGGCTGGCCCAGTTCGAGCAACACGTAGTTGGTGATATCAACGACCGGATCGATAGAGCGAATACCACAGCGACGCAGCTTCTCTTTCATCCACAGCGGCGTTGCTGCGCTGACGTTGATGCCTTTCACGACACGGCCCAGATAGCGTGGGCAGGCAGCGGTGGCTTCGACATTAATCGGTAACGTATCAGCAATCGTCGCCGCAACCGGCTCAATGACCGGCGCGTTAAGCGGCAGGCTGTTCAGCACCGCCACATCGCGGGCAATCCCGATAATGCCCAGGCAGTCTGCGCGGTTAGGCGTGACGCTGATTTCAATGGTGTTGTCGTCCAGCTGCAGGTAGTCACGGATATCCGTGCCAATCGGCGCATCGGCGGGCAGTTCGATAATGCCGCTGTGGTCGTCGGAAATCCCCAGCTCAGAGAACGAGCACAGCATGCCTTCGGACGGTTCGCCGCGCAGCTTAGCCGCTTTAATTTTAAAATCGCCCGGCAGCACGGCACCCACGGTGGCGACTGCGACTTTCAGGCCCTGACGGCAGTTTGGTGCGCCGCAGACGATGTCCAGCAGCCGATCGCCGCCGGTATTGATTTTGGTCACACGCAGTTTGTCGGCATTAGGGTGCTGACCGCATTCCACTACCTCACCGACCACGACGCCGTGAAACGCGCCCGCAACGGGCTCAACGCCGTCCACTTCCAGGCCGGCCATGGTGATTTGCTCAGATAAGGCCGCACTGTCAAGGGCTGGATTTACCCATTCGCGTAACCAGAGTTCACTGAATTTCATTGGATAACCTGCCCTTACTTAAATTGTTTGAGGAAACGTAAATCATTTTCGAAGAATGCGCGTAAATCGGTCACGCCGTAGCGCAGCATGGTCAGGCGCTCCATGCCCATGCCAAAGGCGAAGCCTGAATAGACTTCCGGATCGATACCGACATTGCGCAGAACATTGGGGTGCACCATGCCGCAGCCCAGCACTTCCAGCCACTTGCCGTTTTTACCCATCACATCCACTTCAGCGGACGGCTCGGTAAACGGGAAATAGGAAGGACGGAAGCGGATCTGCAAATCTTCCTCAAAGAAGTTGTTCAGGAAATCGTGCAGCGTGCCTTTCAGGTTGGTGAAGTTGATATTCTTATCGACGATCAGCCCTTCCATCTGGTGGAACATCGGCGTGTGCGTCTGATCGTAATCGTTACGGTACACGCGGCCCGGCGCAATAATGCGCAGAGGCGGCTGCTGGTTCTTCATGGTGCGAATTTGCACGCCTGAGGTTTGCGTGCGCAGCAGGCGCGTGGCATCAAACCAGAAAGTATCATGATCGGCACGCGCCGGGTGATGGCCCGGAATATTGAGCGCATCGAAGTTATGATAATCGTCTTCAATTTCCGGACCGGTCACTACCGCAAAGCCCAGCTCGCCAAAGAACGTTTCAATACGATCGATGGTGCGGGTCACCGGATGCAGGCCGCCGTTTTCGATACGGCGTCCCGGCAGGGAAACGTCGATGGTTTCTGCCGCCAGACGGGCATTAAGGACCGCAGACTCCATCTCCTCTTTACGCGCGTTCAGACGATCCGTTACCTGCTGTTTAGCCTCGTTAATCACCGCACCGGCCGCAGGACGCGCTTCCGCTGGCAATTCACGCAATGTGGTCATCTGTAATGTCAGATGCCCTTTCTTCCCCAGATATTCGACGCGCACCGCGTCAAGGGCGGCGATATCGGTCGCCCCGTCGATGGCCGCCGTGGCGTTCGCCACCAGTTCTGCTAGTTGGGACATGTTTTCCTCTTTTTCCAGTCAGGCTGGTTAGTACTTGTTGGGACCTGCCGGTCCAATATGCCAGCGCCAAAAACAAAAAAAGCCTCCACGTGGGAGGCTTTCAGCGCGATTTTTCGTTTCTTTTCTTATGCGCAAAAGCCCCTGATTGTCAGGCGCTAAAGTAAAAAAAGAAACGGAAAATAGCAGCATTCATGCTTGCGTTACCTTGTCATGATTTCCAACGGCACTATTGAAATGCGCATCGGCGAAAAAGTCAATCTTTTGCTCAGGTTACAGGTAATAAAAAAGGGAGCAAGCTCCCTTTTTCAACTGACTTACGCCAGCGCTGATTTCGCTTTTTCTACCAGTGCAGTGAATGCCACTTCGTCGAATACGGCGATGTCGGCCAGGATTTTACGGTCAATTTCAATGGCTGCTTTTTTCAGACCATTGATGAAACGGCTGTAAGACATACCGTTCTGACGCGCTGCTGCGTTGATACGCGCGATCCACAGCTGACGGAACTGACGCTTACGTTGACGACGGTCGCGGTAAGCATACTGACCAGCTTTGATAACAGCCTGGAAGGCAACGCGGTAAACACGTGAACGTGCACCGTAGTAACCTTTAGCTTGTTTTAAGATTTTTTTGTGACGTGCGCGAGCAACTACACCACGTTTTACACGAGCCATTTAGCTCTCCTGTTTAATATTCTGAATTAATTAAAAAAATTTACTTATGCGTACGGCAGGCAGGCAATAACCAGACCCAGATCGCCTTTAGACACCATGCCTTTCGGACGCAGGTGACGTTTACGCTTAGTAGATTTCTTAGTCAGAATATGACGCAGGTTTGCGTGTTTACGCTTGAAGCCGCCAGAAGCGGTCTTCTTGAAGCGCTTAGCCGCGCCACGTACAGTTTTAATCTTTGGCATTTTAAAAAATATCCACTTCGCATTGTTGATAACATGACCCAGACAGGCGAACAACAAACCGCACAACGCAAGCGCTGCGCGGTCATTGCTACTTGAATGCCTACTGTTTCTTCTTAGGAGCGAGCACCATGATCATCTGGCGGCCTTCGATCTTCGAAGGGAAGGATTCGACAATGGCCAAATCCAGATCTTCACACAGGTCTTTACGGACGCGGTTAAGCACTTCCATACCGATCTGCTGGTGCGCCATCTCACGACCGCGGAAACGCAGCGTGATTTTGGCTTTATCGCCTTCTTCCAGAAAGCGAATCAGGTTGCGTAGTTTGACCTGATAGTCGCCATCATCGGTTCCAGGACGGAATTTGATTTCCTTAACCTGAATAACTTTTTGTTTCTTCTTCTGTTCCTTAGAAGATTTACTTTTTTCATAGAGGAACTTGCCGTAGTCCATGATGCGGCAAACCGGCGGTTCGGCGTTCGGGCTGATTTCAACTAAATCTACACCCGCTTCCTCAGCTTTTTCCAGAGCTTCGCGTAGACTTACAATACCAAGTTGCTCGCCTTCAACGCCTGTTAAGCGCACTTCTGTTGCGCGAATTTCACTGTTGATGCGATTCGGACGCGTAGGTTGTACTCGTTTTCCGCCTTTAATACTTTATTCCTCCAATTGGTGAAGATTGCGGCTGCGAATCTCTTGCTGCAGCTTCTCAACAAACACATCGACGTCCATCGACCCAAGGTCTTTACCACGGCGGGTGCGAACGGCCACTTTGCCAGCTTCCACCTCTTTATCACCACAGACCAACATATAAGGGACGCGACGTAATGTGTGCTCGCGGATTTTAAAGCCTATCTTCTCGTTTCTCAAGTCCGCTTTCACACGAATGCCAGCATTCTGCAATTTACGTGTCAAAGTCTCAACATATTCTGCCTGACCGTCGGTAATATTCATTACCACAGCCTGCATCGGCGCCAGCCAGCTTGGGAAGAAACCGGCGAACTCCTCGGTCAAAATACCGATGAAGCGCTCCATCGAACCCAGAATCGCACGGTGAATCATTACCGGCGTCTGACGATCGTTGTTTTCACCCACATAGGTGGCATCCAGACGCTTAGGCAGGGAAAAGTCTAGCTGAACCGTTCCACACTGCCAGGCGCGGTCAAGGCAATCGTATAGTGTAAATTCAATTTTAGGGCCGTAGAACGCGCCCTCACCCGGCTGGTACTCAAACTCAATGTTGTTTTCATTGAGCGCCGCAGCCAGATCTTCTTCTGCACGATCCCAGGTTTCGTCAGAACCAATACGCTTTTCAGGACGGGTGGACAGTTTCACCACAATCTTTTCAAAGCCAAAGGTGCTGTACATGTCATAAACCATGCGGATACAGCTGTTCACTTCGGTACGCAGCTGATCTTCCGTACAAAAAATATGCGCATCATCCTGGGTAAAGCCCCGCACACGCATCAGGCCATGCAAAGCACCTGAAGGTTCATTACGGTGGCAGCTACCGAACTCAGCCATACGCAGCGGCAAATCGCGATACGATTTCAGCCCCTGGTTAAAAATTTGGACGTGCCCTGGGCAGTTCATCGGTTTGATGCAGTACTCACGGTTCTCAGAAGAGGTCGTGAACATCGCATCCTTATAGTTTTCCCAGTGGCCGGTCTTTTCCCACAGCACCCGATCCATCATGAACGGGCCTTTAACTTCCTGATACTGGTACTCTTTTAGCTTACTGCGGACGAACACTTCCAGCTCACGGAAAATTGTCCAGCCGTCATTATGCCAGAAAACCATGCCCGGCGCTTCTTCCTGCATATGATAGAGGTCGAGTTGCTTACCAATTTTACGGTGGTCGCGCTTCGCCGCCTCTTCCAGACGCTGTAAATAAGCCGCCAGCTGTTTCTTATCTGCCCATGCTGTACCGTAAATGCGCTGCAGCATTTTGTTGTCGCTGTCGCCGCGCCAGTATGCGCCGGAGATTTTCTGCAGTTTAAAATGGTGACAGAAACGCATGTTCGGTACGTGCGGACCGCGGCACATATCGACATATTCTTCATGATGATACAGCCCGGGGCGATCGTCATGACTGATGTTCTCATCCAGGATGGTGGTCTTGTAAACTTCACCTCGCGCCGCGAAGACATCGCGCGCTTCCTGCCAGCTGACTTTTTTCTTCACAACATCGTAGTTGGTCTCGGCCAACTGATGCATGCGTTTTTCCAGCAGCTCAATGTCTTCCTGGGTCAGGGTACGATCGATATCGACATCATAATAGAAGCCGTTGTCGATCACCGGACCGATCGCCATTTTGGTATCTGGCCACAGCTGCTTAATCGCATGGCCTAACAGATGCGCGCAGGAGTGGCGGATGATCTCCAGACCCGCTTCGTCTTTGGCAGTGATAATGGCAACAGACGCGTCGTCGGTGATGGGATCGACCGCATCAACCAGTTCACCGTTAACTCGTCCGGCGATGCAGGCTTTTGCCAGACCGGGACCAATATCAAGCGCGATATCCATGACGCTGACAGGGCGGTCGTATGAGCGCTGACTGCCATCAGGAAGCGTAATTACAGGCATAGAATGTCCTTAGTTGCAGTGGTAAGCCACACGAAAGCTTACATACAAAATTGAGTAGTGTTATTGACCTGGCGTTATGTCAGACCCACATTGTCGGAATGTCGCCAGGAGTGTAATGCGGGACGGATAATAGCAGTTTTCAGGCGCGAGCAAAACCCATGCGTTTGTCGCTAAGCCTCAGAGAGATCAAAAAAAAGCGGCCAGGCACTGTGCCAGACCGCGCTTTTTCAGACATCCTGACGCCTGTTACATCGCGTAGGTCAGCATGACGGAAGTTCGGGTATCGGTACGGTCTGGTGCAGAAGCCGGTGGGTTGTTGTTCCAGGTCACGTTGTAGGCCAGCTTGAGGGCAAAGTGATCGTTAATAGCAACCTGTAAACCCGTTTCTGAGTTCACCGTGGTGTCTTCTCCCAGCGAGCTCAGCACGGAAACACCCTGAATGAACTTAGTGGTGTCGGTAAGTTGCCACTGATAGCTCACAGCGCCGTAAGCCAGTCCCTGCGTTTTATGATCGCCGTCGCGGTAATCGTCGTAACGCACACCCGGACCGAATTCAGCACGCAGTGAATGCACCGGGCCGTTCAGAATCTGGCGACCATAACCGGCGGTCAGCACATCACGAGAATCATAGCCGTTATAACGATCGCTCAACCAACTTGCCTGACCAAACAGGTAGTCGTAGGCGCTCATGTTGTAACGCGAACGGGCACCCAGGTTGTAGGTTTCCGAAGAACGCTCATCGTTGGCAGAGGTGTTTGCGGCGTTACCCCACAAGCTGTAGGCCATTGATTCTGTGTACCAGGTCATATTGGTTTGCGCGGTCAATGATGAACTGGTGGTGTTACCGGTTTGTGCCAGGTAACCCGCAGAAGCAGAACCTTCAAAAGGCTTTTTCGCCGTTGAAGGGTCATCCATTGCGGTAAAGACAGCATTATCGGCCAGCGCCTGGTGACAAAACGCTCCGGCAGAGAGCAAAAGAACAGCAGACAGCTTGTTAAAGGCTTTCATTAAATGTGATCCGTGCAGCAGTTTTAAAAACGAAGATTCTGAAGGGTTTCCCAATGCGATCAATGCAATTTACGGTAACTTTTGTAAAAAAACATGAATTCGCTCAGAACGGCATACTTTAGCGTAACGCCGCGTATTCACTAGGCGTTAACCTGATTTCGGCGCGCATTATAGAGCCATTTTTGGCAAATGGCATCTTTTCATTTACAAGATTTACACAGGATTTTGCCTGGAATATCAGCGAAATTTGCACACAGATTGATCTGATTTTACGCCTCATCTCCTTCATTATTCGCCTGTTTTTTCACCCTGTACTACGCTGTGTATTATTTGAGCATACCGAGGTGCAGAATGAGCAACGGGAATTTACACCGCTATGTCGTCACGTTTCATTACCGGGAAACCGGTCTCAGTGACGTGCTGACGTTAACCGGAGCGATGACCTCCGGCGGCTTTTCTACCACGCTGATGGATGACAAGGGAAACCCGCATGAGCTTGGCACCAACAGTTTTGGCATTGTGACTACGCTTACGCAGGAGGGTTTGAAACAGCAGGTCATTGCCGCGGGCGAAAGCGCGCTGGGACAAACGCCCGACGTGACGCTCACCACGCTTGACGATTTTCTGCGCGACGCAGCACGTTCAACAGAGTAGTCTGTGCGCAGGCGCAGACTTTGCGCAGTGCTAACGCGTTACAATCGAATTCAGGCAGCGAATAAAGAGGATAACCCGATGTGGTCAGCCATTAGTCGTCTGTTAAGCGAGCAATTTGGTGACGCCGATATTACCCAACGCCACGAGCTCCCCGGTGGCGATGTGCATCCCGCCTGGCTGATTCGCTATGGTGAGCAGGATGTCTTTGTCAAATGCAACAGCCGCGATAAGGTTTCGCTGTTCAGTTGGGAAGCCGATCAACTCGCCCTGCTGCGCCGTACGCAGACCGTCCGGGTCCCCGAGGTTTACGGGGTGGGCAGCGATCGCGACTACAGCTTTCTGCTGCTGGAATACATCAAGCCTCAGCCTCTCGATGCGCACAGCGCACTGCAGCTGGGCCAGCAGCTGGCACATCTGCATCAGTGGAGCGAACAACCGCAGTTTGGTCTTGATTTCGATAACAACCTCACCACCACACCTCAGCCAAACAGTTGGCTACGGCGCTGGTCAGTCTTTTTTGCAGAGCAGCGTATCGGCTGGCAGCTGCAAATTGCCGCCGAGAAAGGCATTCTCTACGGCAATGCCGAGCTGATTGTCGACTGTGTGCAGCGCACCCTGGCCTCCCATCACCCGCAACCTTCCCTGCTGCATGGCGATCTGTGGCCCGCCAACTGCGCAGCCAGCCAGAACGGGCCATGGATTTTTGATCCGGCCTGTTACTGGGGCGACAGAGAATGTGATCTGGCGATGCTGAGCTGGTTTAACGATCTGCCCAGAGAAATCTTCGACGGCTATAATCAGGTCTGGCCGCTGCCGGATGGCTTCTCACAGCGCCAGCCGGTTTATCAGCTTTATTATCTGCTAAACCGGGCCAACGTGTTCGGCGGCAACTGGCTGGGGGCCGCGCAGTTTGCCGTAGGTCAGTTACTGGACGACGACGCGCTGGCGGCCGGCCAGGCTAAACCGGCCTGACCGGTTAGAGAAAACCGAGTAACGAAAGCAGAAAATATCCGGCGATAACAATCACGATGGGCAAAATATAGAGCGGGAAAATCTGCAGAAAAATGGTGTGACGAGGAATGCGCACCTTCTCTTCCACCTGCTGACGCGTGCGCCCTTCGCTGCCTTTCGCCTGTTCGAGGATCATCTGGTCTTCAATGCCTTCGCGGACATGGCGAACCTGCCTCCCCATACGCGCACCTGACGCTTCCAGGGCCAGCCCGATGAAGATCAGAATATAGATTAGCCAGAACCCCAGGTTCATCTGGCCGTTAAACTCCGGCACGGGCGAGTTGTGCCAGAAAATGTTCAGAAACGGCGTGTTAAAACGAATCATATCGACCATGACATGAATAAAATCGAGCATCACGGCATCAATGCCGGGTTTCTTTTCACTTTGTTTAAAGAGAAAACTCAGCAGTGAGATGATCGTGGAGAGCAACGCCAGTAAAAAAACTATCCAGCCGACAACGCGTTTAAGGATGGCAATACGGCCAGCCTGTTGATAGGTCATGATATCTCCTGAACCCAAAATCCTGTTAGCCTTCAGTCTAACCTGCCCTCAGGGAATTTTCCCAAAAAAAAGAGCAGGCTGCGCCCGGCAAGGCTCTCGTTAACCCCCGCCTGCGTTCGTGGTAAGGTAGCGGGATTATTTACAGGGGAGCGCCTTATGTCTTACCACCGCCCGGTTTACGCGGCTTTATTTGATATGGATGGATTACTGATTGATTCGGAACCGCTCTGGGATCGGGCCGAAATGGATATCTTTTCCACCCTGGACGTTGATTTAACGCGCCGTCATACGCTGCCCGATACGCTTGGGCTACGCATCGATCAAACCGTGCGCATGTGGTATGAAACGCTGCCCTGGACCGGTCCGTCGCAGCAGGAGATTACCCAGCGCATTATTACCCGCGTGATGGAACTGATTGCGACAGAACGTCCTCTGCTGCCCGGTGTTGAATCGGCCCTGAGGTTATGTAAGCAGCAGGGGCTAAAAACCGGCCTGGTCTCGGCCTCGCCGCTGTTTATGCTGGAAGCCGTGCTGGAGATGTTCAACCTGCGGCCCTGGTTTGACGTGCTGTCTTCGGCGGAGAACCTGCCTTACAGCAAGCCGCACCCTCAGGTGTACCTTAATGCGGCGGAGGCGCTGGGCATCGATCCGTTAAACTGCGTCGCGCTGGAAGACTCCGTTAACGGAATGGTTGCGAGCAAAGCGGCACGGATGCGCGCCATCGTCGTGCCGGCTGCCGTCCATCAGGAAGATGCTCGTTGGGCACTGGCCGATGTTAAACTCAGCAATCTGACACAGCTGATGCCCGCCCATTTACTGGGGTAATCGTGCCTGTGTTGTAACCTGTTGCACAGGCTTAAAAAATTAACGCTTCGTTACAGCGTCACAGGTTCTCATTTACTGGATAAATCCCTATACTGGATGCATCGACAGTTTTTGCAGCCAGGTTTTATCATGACGGCCGAGGGCCATATCTTTTTTGCGGTTGCCAGCGCTATTTTTGCCAAACGGGCCGAACTCACGCCGGTGATGGCGCACGCAGACTGGTGGCATTTGATCCCGGCCACGTTACTGACCTGCCTGCTTCCCGATATCGATCATCCCAAATCTCTGTTAGGACAGCGGCTTCGCTGGCTGTCCCACCCTATTGCGCGGGCCTTTGGTCATCGGGGATTTACCCACAGCCTGCTTGCGGTGGCGGCCAGCCTGTGGCTGTTTCAGATTAACGTACCGAAAAGCTGGCCCCTCCCGGCCGATGTATTGCAGGGCATGACGCTCGGTTATCTGAGCCATATTGTGGCGGATATGCTTACTCCCGCTGGCGTTCCACTACTCTGGCCCTGCCGCTGGCGTTTTCGCCTGCCGGTACTGAACAGCCAGAAAGGCAATCAACTGGAGCGAGCGCTCTGTTTATGCCTGATCGGTTACGCTCTGTGGTTCCCGGTAGGGATGCCTTCATTTGGTGAAAATGGCTGGCCCGCCCAGGTATTCGACACCTTACAAAATGGCGTTAGCCGTCTCATTTCTGCGCAATCTGAGCGTTAATTGCCCGGCAAAAAGGGTAAGGTTATAAGCTATTCCATTTGGATATAAGATTGCGCGATTTCTAACTGTTACCATTTCTGGATACGTATCTTTACGATCAAACCTCTGCTGCTCTCCTGACCAGGGAATGCTGCATTACATCGGAGTTGCTATGGATATTCCTCTTACGCTTAACGTCGTGGCATTTGTGCTGCTACTGCTTTTGCTGTCGCGCCTTGGCCGGGCAAACTGGAGCCTGTCGAAAAAGGTTCTGACTGGCCTGGTGCTGGGTGTGGTGTTTGGCCTCGCGCTCCAGCTGATTTATGGCGGCAACAGCGATATCGTTAAAGCCTCTATCGGCTGGTTTAACATCGTGGGTAACGGTTATGTTCAGCTGTTACAGATGATTGTGATGCCGCTGGTGTTCGTGTCAATTCTCAGCGCCGTGGCCCGCCTGCACAATGCCTCCTCACTGGGAAAAATCAGTTTTCTGACCATCGGCGTACTGCTGTTTACAACAGCAATTTCTGCCCTGATCGGCGTTTTTGTCACCGGCCTGTTTCACCTTAACGCGACCGGTCTGGTACAGGGCGCCCAGGAAACGGCTCGCCTGAGCGCGATTCAGAGCAACTACGTTGGTAAAGTCGCTGATTTGACAGTACCTCAGTTAATCCTGTCATTCATTCCTAAAAACCCGTTTGCCGACTTAACCGGTGCCAGCCCGACGTCCATCATCAGCGTGGTCATCTTCGCCGCGTTCCTGGGTGTGGCTGCCCTGCAGCTGCACAAGGATGATGAGGTCAAAGGCCAGCGGGTACTGACCGCCATTGATACGCTGCAGTCGTGGGTGATGAAGCTGGTTCGCCTGATTATGAAGCTGACACCTTATGGTGTGCTGGCGCTGATGACCAAAGTCGTTGCCGGCTCCAACGTGCAGGACATCATCAAGCTGGGCAGCTTTGTTGTGGCATCCTATTTGGGCCTGACCCTTATGTTTGTGGTTCATGCGCTGCTCCTGTCGGTCAACGGCATCAATCCTATGCGCTTCTTCCGCAAAGTGTGGCCGGTATTGACCTTTGCCTTTACCAGCCGCTCCAGCGCCGCCAGCATTCCACTGAACGTGGAGGCGCAAACCCGCCGCCTTGGCGTACCTGAATCGATTGCCAGCTTCTCGGCCTCATTTGGTGCCACCATTGGACAGAACGGCTGTGCCGGTCTTTATCCGACGATGCTGGCAGTGATGGTCGCCCCAACGGTCGGCATCAATCCTTTTGATCCGCTGTGGATTGCCACGCTGGTCGGCATTGTGACATTGAGTTCAGCAGGCGTAGCCGGTGTCGGCGGCGGAGCGACCTTTGCCGCGCTGATCGTCCTGCCTGCGATGGGGCTGCCGGTCACGCTGGTCGCGCTGCTGATTTCCATTGAGCCTCTGATTGACATGGGACGAACCGCGTTAAACGTTAATGGCTCAATGACCGCAGGATCGCTTACCAGTCGCTGGCTGGGCCTGACCGATAAACGCGTTTTAGAGCGCAGCGAACACAGTGAATTAGAGCACAGCTAATCACGCCAGACCTGGCGTCCACCGCCAGGTCTTTCTCTCTGTTTTTGTCTTATCTTCTCCTTATTTCTTCATCATCATCCTGTTCCCGTTAAGAAAACGTTAAGCGTGGTAAACGGGCAATAATGCACAGCATTTCCCCTTGTCTTTACGCAGCAAAAAGAGAATTCTGCAGGTAATAACTGCAGGAGAATGCTCATGAAAACGGTTATCGCCTCATTACTGGCGCTAGCAATTGTCGCGCCCACTCACGCGTTTGCTCGTCCCGGCGACTGGGGCCCGGGTCCACACTGGCGACCCGGCCCAGGCTGGCATGGTCCGGCACCGCGCTGGCACGGCCCCGATCACTTCCATGTTCTGCCGCTGGCCGCAACGGCGGTATTGATTGGCGGATTAACGTATTACCTGCTTAACGGCAGTTATTATCAGCGTCACGGAGAAGAGTACGTGGTGGTTGAGCCGCCTGTGCAAACCTACGAAACGGGCATGAGAGTGCTGGATTTTAACGGCAGGCGCTTTTATGTGCAGGACGGGCACTACTATCAGCGGGAAATTAACGGCAGCTACATTGAAGTGCCCCGACCGGCAGGATTGTAGCTATAAAAAAAACGGCTCACCCAATGGCGAGCCGTTTCTTATTTAAAGCGGCTAATTACTGCTTAACCTGCGGGTCTGTGTCGTATTCAGCACAGCTCTGGAAGCCGTAGTTCATCACGCGGCCTACATCGTTGTAGCTGACGAAATAGGTTTGGGCTTTACCGTCACGCTCGCCGATAACGTAGGTCTGGCAGGTACCACGTGCATGCACCATGGTGATTTCAGTGGAAGCTGGGCCAGCAATCTGGCGTACCTGCTCGCGGGTCATGCCTTTTTTGACGTCCTTAACCACCGGCTTAGTCACGTAGCTTTCGGCACGATCGTAAGTCGTACAACCAGAGAGCGCAGCCAGCGTCAGCGCCGCAGCGATACATCCCATCACTTTATTCATCTTGTTGTTCCTCGTTTTTTGTCCATGTGCTGAAAAGCCTGGAACATAAAACGGTTTTTTTCAAGTTAATGACAGACTTAAACTCAACTCGCTCAGGATGCTTTGATAACATGCCCCGAGATGACCTTTGCGCAGCCGCCAATAAGTGAGACAGCACGCTTGCCGGGCCTGCCCTGGTAACAACCCTTAAAAGTGACAATGTCACATTTTACCTACAGAGGATACATGAAGCTTTCATCACCAAACCGCCTGGTTTATGCCATTACACTGGGATTGCTTGCCGCGCTGGGGCCGTTGTGCATTGACCTGTACCTGCCCGCGCTGCCCCAGTTGGCAACGGATCTTCAGACATCGACCTCAACGGCACAGCTCAGCCTGACGGCCGGGCTGCTCGGTCTGGGAGCCGGGCAGCTGTTTTTCGGGCCGATGAGCGATAAATTTGGCCGCCTGCGCCCACTGACGTTGTCCCTGGTGCTGCTGTTTATTGCCTCGGTGGGCTGCGCGCTGGCGCAGGACATTAACCAGTTGCTACTGGCTCGCCTGTTTCAGGGACTGGCAGGCGCAGGCGGTGCGGTGCTCTCACGGGCAGTTGCTCGTGACATGTACAGTGGTCATGAACTTACCCGCTTTTTTGCCCTGTTAATGCTGGTAAACGGCCTGGCACCTGTCGCTGCGCCTGTACTGGGCGGCGCACTCATGACCTTTCTGAACTGGCGCGGTATCTTTGTGGTGCTGGGCTGTATCGCGGTTTTACTTATCCTGCTGGCGCGCGGGAAGCTGCATGAAAGTCTGCCCGCCGGGCGACGCAGTCAGGGATCGGTCTTTTCTGCCTATGCGGCGCTGGGCCAGGTTATTACCCATCGCCCTTTTATGGGATTTTGTCTGACGCAGGGGCTGATGATGTCGGGCATGTTTGCCTATATTGGCGCCTCGCCGTTTGTTCTGCAGGAACGTTATGGCCTGTCACCGCAGGCGTTCAGCCTTTGCTTTGCCGCAAACGGTTTCGGGCTAATCATCGCCTCTCAGACCAGCGCCCGGCTCTGTCCACTGTGGGGGGAGTTTCGGGTGCTAAAAGGCGGGCTGACGTTGGCAGGCGTGGCATCCAGCCTGTTGCTGATCGCGGGAATAAGTCATGCTCCCCTGCCGCTGTTACTGCTGGCCCTGTTCTTTACCGTTGCCAGTAACGGCGTGATTTCCACGACGGCGGCCTCACTGGCGATGCAAAGCCAAGGGCAGCGCGCCGGTAGCGCTTCAGCCGTGATTGGCGTGACGATGTTTACCCTGGGGGCCATTGCCGTACCGGTGACGGGCATCGGAGGAACATCAGTAATCAGTATGACGCTGACCGTTTTTGGCTGCTACATGCTGGCTATACTGACGTTTATGGCTTTGGCGAAAAAACCGGCATCCGGTGCAAAAACCCTGTGATTCCGCCTGCCCTGATAAAAACAGCTGTCGCTTTGGCTTGTTGTTTACAGGGATGCGCGTTAGCGTTAAAACAGGCGTTGTATTGTGCCAACGAGCGACAGACTTGAGGAGATGTTGATGTCACTGCAGCAGGAAATCATTACCGCACTCGGCGTTAAGCCGACTATCGATCCACAACAGGAAATCCGCACTAGCGTTGATTTCCTAAAAGCGTACTTAACCCGTCACAGCGGTGTTAAGTCGTTGGTACTCGGTATCAGCGGCGGACAGGATTCAACCCTGACCGGCAAACTGGCCCAAATGGCAATAACGGAACTTCGGCAAGAAACGGGCGATAAAGACTATACCTTTATCGCGGTGCGCCTGCCTTATGGCGTGCAGGCCGATGAGCAGGACTGTCAGGATGCACTGGCCTTTATCCAGCCGGATCGCTCGCTGGTGGTCAACATTAAAGAAGCGGTGCTGGCCAGCGAGCGGGCGCTGAAAGACGCGGGCATCGTCCTGTCCGATTTTATCCGCGGTAATGAAAAAGCCCGCGAACGTATGAAAGCGCAGTACAGCATTGCCGGCATGACCAAAGGTGTGGTGGTCGGTACCGACCACGGCGCAGAAGCCGTTACCGGTTTCTTCACCAAATATGGCGACGGCGGGAGTGACATCAACCCAATCTTCCGCCTGAATAAACGTCAGGGAAAACAGTTGCTGAAAACCCTGGGCTGTCCCGAGCATCTCTATCTGAAAAAACCCACCGCCGACCTTGAAGACGATCGTCCTGGCCTGCAGGATGAAGTCGCGCTGGGTGTGACATACGACATGATCGATGACTATCTGGAAGGCAAAACCATTGCGCCGGAAAGCGCGAAGATCATTGAAGGCTGGTACCTGAAAACCGAGCACAAGCGTCGTCCGCCTGTGACCGTTTTCGACGATTTCTGGAAATAATCCCCCTCGTCTTTATCCGTTAACATCGCGCCCGGTCAGCTCAGTAGCCGGGCGCTGCCATGTAATAGGTTCCCGATTAAAAACGCTGCCAGTCAGCGTCACCCGCCGCTGCCATCGCGTTGCGGGCAGGAAGTGGCACGCGGTCTGCACGTCCGACCCTGCTGCTTTGGATCGGTGCCTGGCGCTGCGTTTTGGCGAGCGTGAAGGTAGCAACCAGCTGGTTGAGGGTTGAGGCCTGATCCATTAATGAACGGGATGCAGAAGACGCTTCTTCAACCAGAGAGGCATTTTGCTGCGTCACATCATCCATCTGGTTTACGGCCAGGTGCACCTGATTAATCCCTTGAGACTGTTCGTTTGCAGCAACCGAAATCTCATCGACTAAATCGGTCACCTGACGGACCGCGTCTGTCATGCGCGTAATATTGTTACCCACGCCTTCTGCCTGATTCGAGCCGGCTTCCACATGGAGCATAGAAGCTTCAATAAGCGCTTTGATCTCCCTGGCAGAAGAAGACGATCGCTGAGCCAGATTGCGCACTTCCCCTGCCACCACGGCAAAACCACGCCCCTGTTCGCCTGCCCGCGCCGCTTCAACCGCCGCGTTAAGCGCCAAGATATTGGTCTGGAATGCAATACCTTCAATCAACGCGATAATATCGGTAATTTTTGTCGAGCTCGTCCGGATATCGCCCATGGTCATCAGCATCGCCTTCACGCGTGACGCACTGTCTTCAGAGATATCACGCGCGTTTTGGGCAAGCTGGCTGGCAAGTCGTGTATTTTCTGCCGTCTGACGCACTGTTTCACTCAACTCAGACATGCTGGCAGCCGTCTGTTCCAGGGAGGCAGCCTGCTCTTCCGTACGGGAGGAGAGATCTTCGTTGCCCGCAGAAATTTGTGCGGAAGCCGTGCTGACCGACTGCGCCGCGCTTTCTACTGCGCTGAGGGACAGGGCAACGTTTTCCACCAAATGGTTAAATGCCTTTGCCGTCAGGCCGATTTCATCTCTGCGAGCGTCATCTGCACGTAATGTCAGATCCAGATTTTCGCTCGCGGCTTCCATTGTGTGGCGCATCGCGTTGAGCTGACGACGAATAGCAAAAATGGTTTTAAGCGTAAAAAAGCCCAAAAGCAGTATGGCTGAAGCTGAGCCGGCAATCAGAATGAGTAAAGTATGACGATAGGTGCTGTCATTTTCTTTACGGAGTTGATTACCAATATCCACATTGAGTTGCAGCTGTTTCTGATAATCGTTAATCAGCTGTCGGGTTACCGCACCGATACCGCTATTACCCTGCAGCATCGACAAAGAAACCGCATCGTTCTGTGCGCGTGAGGCGGTGAGAAAAGCAGGCAGATCCGCCTCAATTTTTTTAATGGTGACAAATGCCTTTTCGGTCATCTGTCGATCTTCCTCACTGGAAATATCGTTCTTAAGGTAATTCTGGTTGAGCAGCGAAATATGATTTAAGACACCGTTGATTTCTTTCTCAATCTGCATCTGCTTAGCGGGATCGGTCATGCTCTGATGATGGTAGAGCGCGATGATAATGGCGTTGCTGCCGTCAACCATTTTGGCGATATCAGTAATAGAAGGAAGGGTATTTTCCTGCACATACTGGAAACGGTATTGAAAACCGTCCGCCACAGAAACCGCCACGATAACCATGGTTATCAGCGCCATGCAGAGAAGAGAAAAGGTCAGTAAAAGCCGCTGTGTTATAGTCATATTTTTCACCTGGTTGTAATTAAAACAGTTAATTCGTCTAAAAAATTCAGACGCAGACCTTAACTATCGACATAAAAAGGTGATAACAGCGCCCAAAACAGGCATTGTTTATTAAGCATTTAACGTGGATGAATTATTTGAAAAACAATAAGTTATTATTATGATGACGTATAAAAAAACACATCGTTACGCACTGTAATAAATCCTTAACCAATTCTTAACGCTCCACCCTGTTTTGGCGCTCGCGGACGGAAATCTATGAAACCTAATCCTGTGGTCATCCCCCTTTGCCTGCGCGGGATTGATGCGCTTGCGAGGCTCGTCAATAGAGGGAAAGCCACAAAGGTTGGATTGCGATCGCGTTATGCAACCTGTTAATCAGGCCATTCATGAAGGGCGTTGAGGGAAAAACGTTGCTCCGCGCACGGCCTGTTACAGGTTCCCCTGGCGGAATACCTGATGGACAGGCTACATGCTTACCGTTAGCATACTTCGCGCTCGCTGCCCGCTGGCGGCTCCTTTAGACGTTGAGTTTTATGCCTGCTAACTTATCACGCGCAACCTTAATCGGTTTGAGTGCGATTCTGCTCTGGAGCACCACCCTTGGCCTGTTGCGCAGCGTCAGTGAGGCGTTTGGCCCGACCGGCGGCGCCGCGCTGATTTATTCCACGACAGCGATTTTACTGTGCCTCACGCGCGGCATCCCCCATCCGCGCTCCCTGCCAGGGCGCTATCTGCTTGTGGGCGGCACCCTGTTTGTCGGCTATGAAATTTGCCTGGCGCTGGCGATTGGTCTCGCCAGCAACCGTCAACAGTCGCTGGAACTGGGGATGATCAACTATCTCTGGCCATGTCTGACCATCCTGCTGGCCATTCCGCTTAATCAACAGCGTTTTCGCCTGTGGCTGTGGCCCGGACTGCTGCTTTCCCTGTGCGGAATCATCTGGGTGATGAAGGGCGCCAACGAAGATGTACTGGGCCAGATGACGCAGAATATGACCCGCAATCCCACAGCCTACCTGCTGGCGTTTATTGCGGCATTAACGTGGGCACTCTACAACAACATCACGCGCCGCTTTGCACGTGGCAGCAACGGCGTCACCCTGTTTTTTGTGGTGACGGCTCTGGCGCTGTGGCTCAAATTCGCGTTGTTCACCCCTCAGGAAACCATGCAGTTTAGCCTGACTGCTGCTGCAGAAGTGCTGTTTATGGGCGCATCGACGGCGCTTGCCTATTCAGCCTGGAACTATGGTATCCAGCATGGCAACCTGACGCTGCTGGCGACCGCATCCTACTTCACGCCGGTGCTCTCAGCGCTGCTGGCCTCGCTGTGGCTGGACCTGGTGCCGGCGGTGAGTTTCTGGCAGGGCGTCGCCCTGATTACCGCCGGGTCGCTACTTTGCTGGCTGGCGACCCGACGTTTATAAATCTCAGACTGGCGAACGTTTAACCTGCCTGTTACACTGTATGGACAACCAGTACAGGAGTCCGTTTTGGTAAGACGTGCAGCGACCCATCGCCTCGAATTTGACGCGGCAACCATTTATGAATACCCGGAGCATTTGCGTGAATGGCTGGAAGGCCTGCCCAATCAGCCCGGCGTTTATACCTTTCATGGCGACAGCGAGACCTTGCCGTTGTACATCGGCAAAAGTGTGAATCTGCGTTCGCGTGTGATGTCCCATTTTCGTACGCCAGACGAAGCAAAGATGTTGCGACAGTCGCGGCGCGTCAGTTGGATCCCTACGGCGGGCGATCTCGGTGCGCTGTTGCTGGAAGCGCAGATGATCAAAACGCAGCAGCCCCTGTTTAATAAACGTCTGCGCAAAAACCGCCAGCTCTGTTCGCTGCGCATTACTCCAGAGGGTAAACCGGACGTCGTCTATGCCCGTGACGTCGATTTTAGTCAGTCACCGAATCTGTTTGGGCTTTACCGCAGTCGTTTTGCCGCGCTGGAACGCCTGAAACAGCTCGCCGATGAATATCAGCTCTGCCACGGTTTACTCGGTCTGGAAGCGGTGAGTGCCAGCCGGGGCTGTTTCCGCTCTGCCCTGCGCCGTTGTGCCGGGGCCTGCTGTGGCAAGGAGCCCGTCAGCGATCATCAGGACAGGCTGCTGTCTGCGCTGGAGAGCGTGCGGGTATTCTGCTGGCCGTGGCAGGGTGCCGTGGCGCTGGTGGAGGAAGGCAAACACATGACGCAGATCCACGTTATCGATCACTGGTTTTATCTGGGCTCGGTAAACACGATCGAAGAGGCAAAAGCCCTTAAACGTGGCAAAGGTGGATTCGATCATGACGGCTACAAAATTCTCTGCAGCCCGGTGCTGTCTGGCAACTACCCTGTTATTCCCCTCTAACATAAAAAAACCGCCGACACTGCCCACATCACGTGGACAAGGCCGGCGGTCTTCAACCGTGTTTACTGATTAACGTACAGCTTATTGCGCGGGTGCAGGTGCAGGCGCCATCTTGCCGTGCATCGGACGTTTTTCAGTCAGGTGCTTTTCAAAATTGGCGTTGTACTGTTTTTTCTGCTCCGGCGTCAGCACGTTATACAGCTTATTCTGCGTTTCCATCATGGCAACCGCGTTTGCTTTCGCGTTGGCCGTCATTTTGTCTGCCTGGGCTTCAGCCTGGGCTTTATCAAAGCTGTCAGAGGCGATGATGGCATGGGTTGCACGACGCTCATCCAGTGACGGACGCTGCATTTCACCACGGCGCTCTTTCATAATTTCATGCATTTTGGTTTTTTGATCGGCGGTCAGATTCAGACCGCCGAACATCATATCCATACCGTGCCGCATTGGTTTATGCATCGGCTTTTCCGTGCCTGCCGGTGGCGGTGTCAGATTATCTGCCTCAGCATGAACAACCGATGCCGCGCCAAATGCCAGAGTAGAAGCCAGTAACAGAGAAGTTAATTTACGCATCACAGTGTCCTTTTTATTCACTTGTTCAGTTTCGTAACGACAGCACTCTGTCGCGTCTTCGGAAACAAGCATACGACGCTGAACGTCAATTACTGAGAGCGAGAGTAAAAGCGTGAAAGCGCAAAAGCCACAATTCAGGCAATCATGGAGGGATTAAGAAGAAAGAGGAGAGGAATTGAAAAAGAGTATGAATAATCAGGCGATTTCGGATAAATCATGGAGAATTGTAATGCCTTTAGCAGTAAAGCGGAAGGTGTCTTCCGCCTTTTTGTTTGGATAAGGTCAGAGAGGCAATGCCTGGGTCTGTTCGCTTTCTTCAACCAACATCAGGCCCGCCCGCAGCCCCAGCGCAACACGCGGGTTAGGAAACAACACATACTCCCGCGCCTGCTGCACGAAGTAGCGTTTTTCCCCGTCTTCAGCCAGTAAGGCCCCCTGCGGGAAGGCGGTGAAGTTTTTGGTGTCATCACTCATATGAAGCTGAAAGTTCTCACTGTGGCGGGTGATCTGCTGGCTTACCCGATAGCGGCGCGGAACGGATTGCGCTTCCGGTAAGGTCTCACCATACAACAATGCTGCCAGCGCCCGGGCAGCCGCGCTAAACTGGGTTAAATCGTTTTCGCCAAAGGGCCGGGCCTGCCCCAACTCCAGCGTACAGCTGGCTGCGCCGAAATGCTCACAGCTGAAATGGGTGAAGGTGCCCGCTGGCGAGCGGTGGAAAACCAGCGCCTCCAGTCCGGCTACCGCCAGCCAGTGCAAAAACGCTGCCGGCCATGGCCGATCGTTTCTGGGCATTACGCCAAAACGCGTATGATAAGAACCGCGCAGGGCCGTATGCATGTCAAGGTGCCAGCGGGTTTCATCACACTCGCCCAGTTGCCAGAAATTCTCCAGCGTTTGTTCCAGCCGCAGCACTCGCCGTGCCTCATCCCCGTCATCAATCTGTTGCCAGCGTCCGCCGAACAGTCGGTTAATGTCGTAGGCCACATAGCGTTTTCCTGCGCGCAGCGCCGAGGGATTACCCAATACCACCAGCATGCGCTGCTGAAGCGGCTTCTCGCCCTGAAGTAAGGGCGTGATGAGCTGGTTAAGCATTTCTACAGGGGCAGTCTCATTGCCGTGAACCCCTGCAGAAAGCACCAGCGCCTGTTTAACCGGCGTTTTGGGCTCCATGAGAAGAATACCGTGATACAACCACTGCCAGCGAAGATGCGCCGTCTCACCTTTACGCTTACGCGGTGCTTCACCAGACAGCGTCTGCTGTAAAAAGTCCTGCATCGTTCCTCCTTAAAACCGGAAGCGGGCAGCCCTCATGGCAGCGCCTGCTTCACTGCTGAAATGCATACACATTTCCTAAGTCTAGCAGTCTGGTCAATTCATCAAGGGCAACCCGCCCTTCCTGCAGCAATTGCGGATCGGTTAAATCGTCTTGCGTTAGCCTGTCGCGGTAGTGACGGTCGACCCACTGGTTGAGCATGGTGAACAGGCGATCGTTCATCAGTACCGCAGGATTCACCGCCCGTTGCTCATCTGGCGTTAACACCACGCGCAGACGCAGGCAGGCCGGTCCACCGCCATTATGCATGCTTTCCCGCAAATCAAATACCTGTAATGACTGCAACGGTCCATCGCGTTCTACCTGCTCGCTCAGGTAGCGCCATACGCCAGGATGCTGGCGGGACTCTTCAGGCAGCACCAGCATCATGCTGCCGTCGGCACGGGTCAGAAGCTGGCTGTTAAACAGGTAGGTGCTCACCGCATCCTGCACGGAAACCCGGGAGGTTGGCACTTCAAGCGCGACAAACCCCGGAACACATTCGTGCAAGCGACGCAGCAAAGCGGGCTGATCGACAAATGCCTGCTGATGGCAGAACAGCATTTGCTGATTGCTGACCGCAATGACATCGTTGTGGAAAACGCCCTGATCGATGACCTCCGGATTTTGCTGAGCAAAGATCACCTTGTCGGAGGCAAGCTGATGAAGACGGGCGACGGCTTCGCTGGCCTCGCGGGTTTGTCGGGCAGGATAACGCTGCGGGGTCGAGCCAGACTGGTTATCACGACCGTAAATAAACAGTTGTACGCCAGCATCGCCATAATCGCCGCCCAGACGATTATGGTTGGCGGCGCCTTCATCGCCAAACAGCGCGACCTGAGGCAGCGCATCATGCACGGAAAAATGGGCCGGATCGCGAAATATGGCCCGCAACAGCGCCGCCGTTTCCGGGGCTTCAATCGCGCGATGAAATTTATTATTGAGGTTGGCAACGGTAAAATGCACACGACGATCGGCGCTGTCGGCAGAAGGCGAAACCGTGGCGGCATTTGCCACCCACATCGCCGAGGCTGAACTCGCTGCGGACAGCAGCGCCGGTGCGGTTTTCCCTGCTTTTTCCAGCACCTGTGCGTCGCTGCCGCTAAAGCCCAACTGAAGCAGCACGGCGATATTAGGCCGCTCATGGGGCGGTATCACGCCCTGAACGAATCCCATATCGGCCAGGGCTTTCATTTTCAACAAGCCCTGCTTTGCCGCCAGGCGCGGGTTCGACGGCTGTCGCTGGTGACGCGTGGAGGCTTCGTTGCCAAATGACAAGCCCGCATAATGGTGAGTCAGTCCGACCAGACCGTCGAAATTCGCTTCAATCGCTTTCATTAACGGGCTCCTTGCGGCGAGAAGTCGAGGCCCGGCGACAAGGCTTCAGGAAGGCTAAGCTCAGGTGATTCCAGCGAGGCCATCGGCCAGGCACAGTAATCCGCCGCATACCACGCGCTGGCACGGTGGTTGCCCGATGCACCAATACCGCCAAAAGGTGCCGTGCTGGCGGCGCCCGTCAGGGGTTTATTCCAGTTCACGATCCCGGCCCGCGCTTCCAGCAGCAGTTGTTCAAACTGTGCACGCGAGGGCGAAATCAAGCCGCATGACAGACCATAGCGCGTCTGGTTGGCCAGACGAATTGCCTGAGGATAATCGTCATAACGGATCACGCCCAGCAGCGGCCCGAACACTTCCTCATCAGGCAAACCGTCCACCGCCGTCAGATCAATAATCCCCGGGGTTAATAATGCCTGTTGGCGATCGGGCCAGCGCATCGCCAGCAGCACCTTGCCGCCCGCCGCGACGCGCTGCTGCCATTCGGCATAAATTTTTTCGGCAGCGGCGCAGGAGATGACGCTGCCCATAAAAGGTTGGGGACTGGCGTTCCAGGCGCCCGGCTGCAGCCTTCCTGCCACCTCGATCAGCCGCTGCAGGAAGGCATCGCCTGCGGCACCGCGCCTGACCAGCAAACGTCGGGCGCAGGTACAGCGCTGACCTGCGGTAATAAACGCCGACTGAATCGCAACATGCACCGCGCCCTCAATATCCGCCGGATCTTCAACGATCAGTGCATTGTTACCGCCCATTTCCAACGCCAGCATTTTTTCCGGCTGCCCGGCAAACTGGCGATGTAACTGATAACCGGTATGCGCGCTGCCGGTAAACAGCAGCCCGTCAATCTCCTGTTCCGCCGCCAGCGCCTGACCGGTTTCACGGCCGCCCTGGACCAGCCCGATGACGCCGGCAGGCACGCCCGCCGCCTGCCACAGCTGCACTGTTTTTTCTGCGGTCGCAGGCGTAAGTTCGCTGGGTTTAAACACGACACAGTTTCCCGCCAGCAAGGCCGGCACGATGTGCCCGTTGGGCAAATGTCCCGGAAAGTTATAGGGGCCAAATACCGCCAGCACGCCATGAGGACGATGACGCAAGGCGCTGTCGCCCTGCTGCTGTTCCCCGGTGCGCTGATGATAGGCCTTCACTGAAATACCAATTTTATTGATCATTGCGGTGACTTCGGTCAGGGCTTCCCAGCGCGGCTTGCCCGTTTCCTGCGCGATACACTCGGCCAGGGCCGTTTTATGTGCCTCAAGCTCTGCCGCAAAGCGTTCGACCAGGGCCTGACGCGCGGCAAACGGCTGTCTCGCCCATGCCGGAAATGCCGCCCGCGCCGCCTGGCAGGCCGCGCTCACCTGCGCCGTTGAGGCCGCTGAACCTTGCCACAGGATTTCACCGCTGACCGGATCCTGTTTGGAAAAATGCACCGACTCGCCATTGAGCCAGTGTCCGTTAATCAGGTGCGTCATGCTTTTTTCTCCTCGCTCCACAGCGTCACGACGCGCAGGCTGTCGCCCGGCTGGCAGTGTAACGCCTGCAGCTGTTCATCATTGAGCTGAACACTTTTCGCCATGGGTTCGACAGGTAAAAGTGCAACACGAAACTGGTGATAATCGCTATTCGCGACTAAACAGAGCGGCGCATCCTGTGGCGCATCCCCCCGTTGAGCCGTCAGTACCCGGCTTTCGCGCACCGCACGAATGTCGTCGATATCGCACTCCAACGTCGGGCCACCATCGAAGATGTCGATATACTGGCGATAGCGAAAGCCTTCGGCTTCCAGCACCGCACGCGCGGGGGCCGTTTTGGGATGTACCTGACCAATAACGGCCTGCGCTTCTGGCGTCAGATAGTGCAGATAAAGCGGGTGCTTGGGCATCAGTTCGGCGATAAAGGCTTTTTGCCCGGTGCCACTCAGAAAATCGGCTTTGCGAAATTCCATTGAAAAGAAGTGAATGCCCACGCTGTCCCAGAACGGTGAATGCCCCTGCTCATCACTGACGCCGCGCATTTCGGCAACCACCCGCTCCATAAAGTATTCGCGGAAGTTCGCCATAAACAGAAAACGGGATTTCGACAGGAGATAACCGTTTTTGCCATCGCGGTAATCGGCATCCAGGAACAGCGTGCAGAGTTCGCTGCTGCCGGTATGATCGTTACTCAGCGATAAGGTCGGTAATGCGGCGTAAACGTTCAGCTCTTTCGAGGCGTGCACCTGTGTTCCTACACGAAAGTTATACCAGGGTTCCTGCAGCCCAACCGCAACCTCAATGGCGCAGATCCCCACCGCACGATTATCCTGGCTGTCGGCCAGTACAAACACATAGCCCTGCTCGGCCCGCGGCAAACTGCCCTGCCAGGTTTGCAGCGATCGCTCAATTCGGGCCTGTAAGGTGGCGCTGTCAACCGGCAACGAGGTCAGCCCGCCGCCCGTTTTCGCCGCCAGTTCCATCAGTTGGCTGAGATCGTCCCGTTCGACCGGACGGATCACCATCATGATGCCTTTCCTTGTAGCAGGTGTTCACACGCCTGGGCAAAACGCGCCATGCCGATCTTCACTTCCTGCTCGCTGATGTTGAGCGCAGGCGCGAAGCGCACCACGTTGGCTCCGGCAATCAGCACCATGACGCCATATTCCGCGGCGATAAGGTTGATCTGTTTCGCCTTGCCCGCAAAGTCGTCGCTGAGCACGGCACCGATCAGTAACCCCAGTCCACGCACCTCTTTAAACAGGTGCAGACGCTGATTAAGGTCGTTAAGCGCCGCGACAATCCAGTCATGACGTTGCGTAACACCGGCCATCACTTCAGGCTGGTTAATCAGTTCCATGACTTTTCCGGCCACTGCGCCCGCCAGCGGATTGCCGCCATAAGTCGTTCCGTGGGTACCTACGCCCATGACCTGAGCCAGATCCTCGCGCGTCAGCATCGCCCCAATAGGAAACCCGCCGCCCAACGCTTTAGCACTGGTTAGCACATCCGGCGTCACGCCATAGTGCATATAAGCATAAAGCGCGCCGGTCCGGCCCACGCCGCTCTGCACTTCGTCGAAAATTAACAGTGCATCATGTTTATCGCACAGTTCACGCAGCCCACGCAGGAAGGCGGGTTCGGCGGGCACGACGCCGCCTTCCCCCTGAATGGGCTCGACAATCACGGCGCAGGTGCTGTCGTTGATCAGGTCTGCCGCAGAGGCAAGGTCATTAAAGGCGGCGTGCTGAATGTCCGCAGGGAGCGGCGCAAAATCCCGCGAATAGGCAGGCTGGCCACCCGCTGAGACCGTAAACAGCGTACGGCCATGAAAGGCATTCTTAAACGCCACGATGCCGCTTTTATGCTGCCCGACTCTGTCGTGTGCCACTTTACGGGCCAGCTTAAGCGCCGCCTCGTTAGCCTCGGCACCGGAGTTACAAAAGAAAACCCGATCGGCAAAGGTGGCATCAATCAACTGCTTCGCCAGGCGTAAAACGGGTTCATTGGTGTAGCCGTTGCCCGTGTGCCAGAGGCGTGAGGCTTGATCCTGAAGTGCCTGCTGGAGAGCAGGATGCGCATGCCCGAGCGCATTAACGGCAATACCCCCGGCAAAATCGATATAGTCTTTTCCCTGCTGATCCCAGAGGGTTGAACCTTCAGCACGGACGGGTACAAAGCTGGCGGGTGCATAAACGGGCATCATCCATTGATCAAAATCCTGACGCGAAACCTGCAGTGACATAGCCCTTCTCCTGTTCCCCAGCGGGTAACGTATTTGTATGTTAATTGTTAAAAATATAATAAATCTCGCCCTACTCTAGTTTGCAGATAGCGTGCCAGCCAAGGACTAAAATGCATAAAACAAGCTGGGTTTAGTAATATCAACAGGTTACGAAAGGCCACCATTCACTTATTTTGCATAAATAGTGAATAGTTATCTGACAAAGGCGGGATGGCAGAGCTTTTTAAAGCAGAATTATGCATTTGCGGGATGAAATATCGCTTTTGTGATCGCTGATAAACTATCTGCTCAAAATAGTGCAGCAACCGCCTTAAATCAGGGCAGTTGCACGGCTGTCGTGCAGAGGAGGATAAGTATTAGAGATAACGTTAATGCGACAGACATGATTTTTATCGGCGTAATTTAAAAAAGTGATAAAAAAATACTCACCCTCTCAATTTAAATATATTTATATGAAACTGGTAATATTGTTTCGCAGGTTATCATCAGAGCGTTAATAAATTACCGATCGCCGATTTAATTATCACTAAGCAACCTAATGGTTAACCATCAAACCTGTTTTGTTCATTTATTGCACGAGGTGTGTTGATTATTTAGACAGAAAGGCTAGCAATATCATTTTTTTGCCATATTGCATTTCCCCTTTCTATAAAAATCACTAATCATCTGTTTTATATGCTTTTCTTGCATTTACATTGCTGGCAGGGTCATAAGAAAAAGCACTGACAGGTAGCACCATCGCCGCCAGACTGGCTTGATTGGGATTTAGTTCCTTAAAATACACAATTAGTTACACTTATTGCGCTAGGCTGAATTAACAATTTGTGTCATTTTCTTTTCACCCCAACAGAGGGGAAATAATAATATAACCACAGGGTAAATAATAAATGATGAAGCGCACATTAGTGGCGGCATTAATGCCGTTACTGATCGGTCTGTCTACTGCTCAGGCCGCACAGATTTATAATAAAGACGGGAATAAGCTGGATATTCAAGGCAAGGTTAACGTATTGCGTTATTTTTCCGACGATAATAGCAACAACGGTGACGCCAGTTATGCACGTTTAGGTTTTAAAGGTGAAACCGCGATTACCGATCAACTCACTGGTTACGGTTTCTGGCAGTACCAATACAGCCTGAAAAACTCTGAAGGTAGTGATGCTAACAACGGTAACAAAACCCGTCTGGGCTACGCCGGTCTGAAATTCGGCCAACTGGGTTCGGTGGACTACGGCCGTAACTACGGCCTGGTTTATGACGCACTGGGTTATACCGATATGCTGCCTGTGTTTGGCGGTGATTCAGCGAACTCTGATGCGTTTTTAAGCCTGCGTTCGGGCGGCCTGCTGACCTGGCGTAATAAAGACTTCTTTGGTCTGGTTAAAGGCTGGAACGTTGCGGCGCAGTATGAAGGCAAAAACGATCGCACCAGCACCACTGATCCAGGCCTGGAAGTGCGTCGCTCTAACGGCGATGGCTTTGCCCTGTCTACGTCCTATGACTTTGATTTTGGCCTGAGCTTTGTGGGCTCCTATGCCAGCCTGAATCGTATTGCAGCGCAAAACACTGCAGCCTTCGGTCGGGGTGATAAAGCACAACTGTGGGCAACAGCAGCCAAATATGACGCCAATCAGATCTATCTGGCAGCCATGTACGGTGAAACCCTCAACGCGACTCCAATTAACGGTGGTTTTGCGAATAAAACGCAAAACATGGAAGTTGTGGCACAGTACCAGTTCCTGAACGGCTTCCGACCCTCTATTGGCTACGTCGCCTCGAAAGCGAAAGATCTTGAAGGAATTGGCGAGGCTGATCTGTACAAGTATACGGCAGTTGGTGCGACCTATTACTTTAATAAAAATATGTCAGTGTATGCTGAGTACAAAATTAACCTGCTGAAGAAAAACAACCCGCTGGGTCTGGCAACAGACGACATTACGGGCGTAGGTATGACCTACCAGTTCTAATCGTTTACCCTCATTGCAAAACGGCCCGGCCTGTGTCTGACGGGCCGTTTTTTCATCCGCCAGCCTAAGCCCGATCTTCCCACTCACACTTCAAACCCCTTTAACAGCGCCAACGCTGGGAGTGAGAAATCACGTCGATGTTCAACAGCCTGCGGGTTCAATAATCACCCGCGCTGTCAGTTCGCGGATAAGATTTTCGATGATGTCAGCGCGTGCACTTCCGTCTGAAGATATCGCCACAATCCCGAACGGGATCGGTAAAAGACACAAAATGTCGCCTCGAGTCTGACTCGAGAAGGTGAATACGTCTGCGCATCCAGGCTGGCAGCAAGAAGAATCAAGGCCACCCAGTAACCGCCATTTTGAAAAGATCGCAGGCACTTTCCCGCACGACAACATACTCTCCCTCTCTCGCTCTGTAACCTTGCTTATTCGCTAAAACTCAGGCTGTTACTGGACGAGGGCATCTGGACAGCACCGTCAACCGCGGGCTCATCCATCGACAATGGCGCTTGCACTTTCAGGGTGATCCAGTTTGAAGTGACGCGCTGCTGTTTACTGTCTTCCACCGTGACCGACAGACGGTACTCATTGCTGGCGCCCGGCGTGCTGTCCCAGGGGGGAACGATCACGCTCCAGCCATCAATGGCATTATTGTTCGGCGGTGATGTCAGGCTCAGTGCATGAGTATCGCCCTGCCAGCTCAGCGCCTTAATGCTATGACTGGCGCGCAGTTGCAGCTTGAGCGGTACGCTCTCACCGGGATTAAGCTGCCACGGCGGCGTCGCCAGGAATACAGACAGCGTTTTACGCTGCCTGTAGGCCATCACCGGGTTTTGGCTGCGCGTCACCGTGTCGTAGCGGCTGCCCCGTAGGGAGCGCGCTTCCGCGACGTTATTGGCATCCAGCTGCTTGCTCAGCGCGACCCCAAAGCGGTAATTGAGTTTGAGGCCAAGCTGATCCTGGCTCTCTCCGGCACTGCTGGTTTTGTGGCTGGCCGAAATGGTCACCAGCGGCACGGGCGTATAAGACAACCCCAGCGAGAGCGCCGCCGGGTTATGGTAACGGTTGCCGCTGTTAAACAGGTCAACCTTTTCCCCCAGATATTGCTGATAGCTGAATGATACGCCCAGCTGACGATAGAACGGCAAATAGCTTTGGGTGGTGATGTCGTAACCTTCGGCCATGCGGGACTGCTGGCTGTCACCGCGATTACGCCATCCGGACAAGGGATGATAGTAGTTAGCAGAAAAGCGCAGATTGTTGCTCCAGGCCTCAGTGCCCACCGAGGCGCGCTGAAGTCCAGTGCGAAAGCTGCGATCGATAAAACTGTTGTACCCCAACAGCCAGTTGCCTGCGTCCCAGCGCTGACCCAGCCCGGCATTACCAACAACGCCTTCAACAGAGTCGTGCAGCCCAAGCTGACTGAACGTAAGGTAGCGATTCTCATCAGCCAGCGGGCTGAACAGATTGCCGCCGGTGCCGTCAAAGTTGCCGGCCATGTCCACGTTTAAGTTGAACTCGGCGTTGCCATAAGGCGACAGTAAAGACTGCCCTTCACTCTCAACCCGCGTCGCCACTTCGTCGCGCAGTCGGTCAAAAGCCCACTGCCCGGCCTGCTCGCCCAGGGTCAGATCACTGCTGCTTTCATTGGCTTCCGCAATACTTTTGGCCGCCTTCGCCAGCTTTTTGCTCCAGTCATGGTTATCTTCGACGTTGCCAAGAGAAGGAAGATCGTCCAGTGACTGGCGAAAACGCGTGGGATCGCTAAAAGGGGTTTCCGACACCTGATGATCCGTTTGCAGCGCACCGGCGGGCAGCGCCAGAAGCGCAGTCAGAGCAGCGAGAGAGAAAGTCACAGGTCTAAACATCAAATCATTACGTCCGGGCATAAAAATCATCAGGTGGTTTCTCAACGAGAATGATAAAACCAGCGCTAATTATTTTAGCATAATGTGACCCAGATTCATGACTTGACTCGATATTTGTGCATCTGTGAGCCACCTGGCCGCCTGTCGCGGCCAGACAACCCGCTTGTTTCAGGAAAAAATTAGCCCGCCATCAACATTAACGGTTTGTCCGGTAATGTAGCGCGCATCATCCGATGCCAGAAAGGCGACCAGCCCGGCAACGTCCTGTGGCTGCCCGGCACGTTTAAGGGGAATGTTCTCTACCCATTCCGCCATCAGCTCGCCTTTACCATAGGTTTTTTGTTGCGTGCTCAGAATTTCGCCCCAGACGCGATCGTTGTAGTCCCACATTTCGCTTTCGATGATGCCAGGGCAAAACGCATTAACCGTGATATTCCAGCGGGCCAGCTCCAGCGCCAGACTTTGCGTAATGCCAATGACGCCCATTTTGCTGGCAGCATAGTGCGGCGTGTAGATAAATCCTTTACGCCCCTGCCCTGAAGACGTGTTAATCAGGCTGCCGCCGTTTTGCTGCACCATGTATTTAGCTGCTTCACGACAGCACAGCCAGACGCCCGTGGTGTTCACCGCCAGCACCCGTTCGAAATCGCTTTTGGGCATATTCCCGAAGGTATCAATCGTGATAATGCCCGCGTTCTGAACCGAAACGTCAATGCGGCCAAAGCGCTCAAATGCCTGCTGATACACCTGCTGCACGTCGTTCTCATCGGTTACATCCGCCTGCAGGGCCAGAATCGCGTTGGCGATGGGCCGCAGGCTGTCCGCCGTGGCAAAAACACGTTCAGAATTGGATACCATCACCAGGTTTGCGCCGTCCTGGGCAAACCTGGCGGCAATGCCTGCGCCGATACCGCGACAGGCGCCGGTGATGACAACCGTTTTCCCACTAAAATCCCGGTTCATTGTGTTCTCCTGTTATCCATGACGAATGTCAGCATGGGGCACCGCCGGCGGCTGCTTATCATGGCGGCGCAGTAGTATCACTTTGCTTTGTAAACGCTGCTGGAACTGGTCGATCACCACGGCGGTGACAATCACCACGCCCTTGATCACCATCTGCCAGAAATCACTGACGCCCATCATCACCATGCCATCGGCCAGGAAAACAATCACGAAGGCACCGATAATGGAACCCGACACGCGGCCACGGCCGCCTGCCAGCGCCGTGCCACCCAGCACCGTGGCACCGATGGCATCCATCTCAAACATGTTGCCTGTCATGGGGTGCGCGGTCTGCAGCTGAGAAGCCACCACCAGCCCGACTAATCCGGCACACAGCCCGGAAAAAGCGTAAACAAACACTTTGACTTTGATGATGGGCACCCCCGCCAGCCGCGCCGCCGACTCATTGCCGCCGGTGGCATAGATATAGCGCCCAAGCGGCGTTTTCCGTGTCAGGTACAGGCCAAGGAGTAAAAAGCCGATCATCAGCCAGATGGGAATAAAAACCCCCAGTACGGTGCCGGAACCCAGCAGTGCGAAACCAGTATTGCCCAGCGCGGGCATACCAACCAGATTGGCGTAGGTGGCGCCATCGTTAAACAGCAGCGCTGCGCCACGGGCCACATACATCATGCCCAGCGTACAGATGAAAGGGGCAACGCCGAGGCGAGTAATTATCGTGCCGTTGACGATGCCCACCAGCGTGCCAAACAGCGCGACCGTGAGGATCACTTCCGGCACATTAAGAAACAGTCGCGCGCCATTCCACAGCGGCACGCCCGACGTCAGTAACGCGCCCGCCACCATGCCGCAGATCCCGGCGACGGCACCGACAGACAGATCGATACCTCCGGTCAGGATCACCAGGGTCATGCCGATGGCCAGCAGCCCGGTAATCGCCACGTGCTGGGTCATAATCAGCAGGTTCGACGGCGTCAGGAAATTAGGCACCATCACGCTAAAAAAGCCGACCACAATCAGCAGCGCAATAAAGGTACGCGCCTTGAGTAAGTACATGTACAGCAGATATTTTTGATTCATCTTATTCTCCGGCAACCTCAGGCTTGCGGGGTGGATGCACTAATCAGTTTTTCGCGCGTTGCAGCGGCACGGGGCAAATCGGCAGTAATACGGCCATCGGCCATGACCAGAATCCGATCGGCGAGCGCCATGACCTCATCCAGTTCGGACGACGAAAACATCACCGCCAGTCCCTGCTGCGCCAGTTTGCCAATCAGGTGATACACATCGGTTTTGGCCCCGACATCAATGCCGCGGGTGGGCTCATCCAGCAACACCACCGCAGGTCCGGTCATCAGCGCTTTTCCCAGCACCACCTTCTGCTGATTTCCGCCGCTTAATGCGCTGATAGGCAACTCGCTGTCGCTGACTTTAATCGCCAGGTGCTGAATCATTTCATTGACACGCTGCCGTTCTTTGTCAGGGTGCACGATGCCCAGCGCCCGGCGAAAGCCGCGCAGGCTGAGATTCGACAAGGTCATATTGGCGCTAATCGACATCAGCTCGATCACGCCTTCACCTTTACGATCCTCCGGCACCAGCGTGATGCCGCGCTTCAGTCGCTGCTGGAAACTGCAGTTGTCCAGCCGCTGTCCACCTAACTGAATCTCCCCACGCTGACAAGGCAGTAACCCGGTTAATCCCTTAAACAGCTCTGTTCGTCCGGCGCCCAGCAGGCCATAAATACCAATCACTTCGCCTTTGCGCAGGCTGAAACTCACCGCATTGAGCCGGTAGCCACCGTTCTGATGCAGTGCGGTGAGCCCCGCCACCTGCAGCACCGTCTCCCCCTGCGGCGCGGGTTGATAGTCGAAGTGCTTTTTCTTGTCGCCAACCATTTGTTCAATGATCCAGGGCACGCTGACGTCGCGCACCTCACGCGCGGCGATGAAACGCCCGTCCCGGAAAACCGTAATGTGGTCGCCGATCTCCATTAGCTCTTCCAGCCGATGGGAGATATAGATAATGGTGACGCCGCGTCGCTTGAGCTGTTCAATGACGTTGAACAGCACTTTAACTTCCGACTGACTCAGGGCGCTGGTCGGTTCATCCATAATCAGCACGCGCGTATCCTTCGACAGCGCGCGGGCGATCTCGACCAGCTGTTGATGACCAATGCCCAGCGCATCCAGCGCAGCATAGGGATCGACGTCCAGTTCCAGCCGTTCCAGCAGTGCTTTGGCCAGCTGATACTGATACTTTTCGTTGATGACGCCGCGCTGGAAGAACTCATTGGCGATAAAGATGTTGTCCATCACGTTCATATTCGGGAACAGGTTCAGCTCCTGAAAGATAATGCTGATACCCAATTTTTCGGCCTGTTGGGTGGAGTGAAGCGTCACAGGTTTGCCATCCAGCAGAATCTCGCCTGACGATGGGGTTTCCACCCCGGCCAGCATCTTCATCATGGTGGATTTGCCGGCACCGTTTTCCCCGATGAGCACATTGACCTTGTTGCGATAAACCCGGTAGTTAACCTGATCCAGGGCGGTCACGCCGGGATAAACCCGCGACAGGCCGCGCGTCTCAATAATGACGTCGTCTTGCTGTTCAGTAACATGCATGATCACCTCCTCACTGACGCGTGATCTGGGCGGGCGTAATATCGGGTAGCGCGTGGGGAATGTCCCAGCTGCTAAAAACGCCGACCACGTCAACCCGGTCGCCCGGTTTTACGGCGGCGTTATGTATCATGGTGACCGCCTGCTGATTGATGGCTTTACCAAAGTCGCTAAACATCACCTGATCGTTAAAATCCTGATAGCTGGCCCCTTTGTAAGCATCCCGCAGCGCCGTCCCACGGATGATGGGCCCGATCTGAATAGTGACAGTGTCACCTGATGCCGCTTTAACTTTCATTTTGCCGTTACGTGAGGTGGTATCCAGCGCCGTGACTTCCCCACTCACGCTGACGCTGAATATGCAGGGATTCTCGCTCTGCGCCCGGTAGCCCAGGGCGCGACAGGCGCTGTCCAGATCCTTCTCTGACTGCAGGCGCTGAGTGAGCTCGCCCAACGGCTTTGCCTGCGCCACGATCTGTGGCACCAGCTTCTGCTGCCAGAGTTGCCCGATATTGGCCATGTGAGGATTCGGGGGATTCTTGAGGTCGGCCAGTTCCTGCTGCGACACAATACGACAGCTACCCAGTGCCATCACGATCGGTATCAGCCAGAGTCGGTTGTACATGACATTCTCCCTGGCGCCCGTCAGTACGGGCGCGACAACAATGGATTACGACTTGTAGTTAAAGTCCTGTACGTTTTTTGCATTGTCCGGTGTGATCAAAATGCCGCGAAACATCACGCGCTGCTTCTCAGGCTTCACGCCTTTCTGGATGTAATTATCAAGATCGGTTACGCCCTGAGCGGCAATGGCCTGCGCCTGGAGCATCACGGTGGCTTTTAACGTTCCGGCCTGCACCGCATCGCGTTCATCGTTACTGCCATCAATGCCGACGACCACGACATCATTGCGTCCGGCCGCTTTCAAGGCGGCAATGGCGCCTAACGCCACCGGGCCGTTACCACAGATAACGCCTTTTACATCCGGGTGAGCCTGCAGAATACTGTCCATGATGCGCTTGCCGTCGATCAGCGTGCCTTTGGCATCCTGACGCGCGACGCTTTGCATATCCGGATACTGTTCCAGCACCTGATGGAAGGATTTCGAACGGGTGACGCAGTTATTGTCGGCGAGGTTGCAGGTCAGCTCGGCGTATTTCCCTTTTTCTCCCATTTTCTCAACAAACACGTTGGCCACATCAGAGCCCGCCTGGAAGTTATTGTGGGTAATCTGTTCCAGCGCCACGTCATCTACCGGAATTTCACGGTTGATCAGCACCACCGGAATACCGGCCTGTTTGGCTTTTTGGATGGCCGCCACGCTGGCCGTGGAATCCGCGTTGTCCAGGATAATGCCCTGCACTTTTTTGCCGATAGCCGCATCAATCAGCTCGTTCTGCTTCTTAACGTCTTCACCGTGAGAGAGCACCGAGGTTTTGTAGCCCAGCGCCTGAGCTTTCACGTTGGCGCCCTTGGCCTCCGAGGCGTAATAAGGGTTATCCAGTGAGTTAACCAAAATCATAATGGTGCCTTTTTCAACCGCCAGCGCGGTGTGAGAAAACAAACAGGCGGCAAGCGTGGTGCAGAGCAACGTCGTTTTTTTCATGGTGTGTCTCGCTATTAGGGTGATGGCAGAGGAAAACGAAGCCTGGCGGTGGCCTTACCAGATGGTAAAGCCACCGTCGATCATCAGGTCGGCCCCGGTAATCATGTCGCTGCCGTTGCTGGCAAAAAACAGCACGGCGGCGGCGATCTCGTCGGTGTAGGCAAAGCGGCCTAACGGGATCAGTTTTTTCATTTCGGTGCCCTTCTCACCGCGCCAGGCTTTTTCCCCCATCGGGGTCAGCACCACAGTGGGCGACAGGGTGTTCACGTTAATGCGGTGCGGAGCAAACTCTTTCGCCATCACTTTGGTCATGCCCAGTAACCCGGCTTTGGCGGAGGTATAAGCAACGTGGTTGTCGATAGCGATGGACGCCGCCTGAGAGGCGATATTGATGATCTTGCCGCCGTTGCCCGCCTTGACCATCTGCTTGCCCGCAGCCTGTGAGCACAGAAAAGGCCCGGTCAGGTTCACGGCGATCTGCTTTTGCCACTCGGCAAAATCGGTTTCCAGCACGGGCTGAAGCATCACGTAGCCGGCACAGTTCACCAGAATGTCGATATGACCGTAGTGATCAACAATGGCGTCGAACGCCTGCTCAACGTCGGCAGGATCGGTTACATCGCAGCAAATAAACTGCACCTGTCCGGCCAGGGCTGCGCGCGCACTGTCGACCTTATCCGCTTCAAAGGGCGGATAAAGCAGCGCCAGGCTCGCCCCTTTCTCCAGCAGCATCTGATTACTGGCCATGGCGATGCCGCCCAGCCCGCCCGTCACCACGGCCACTTTGCCGCTCAGATTCATTGTGGTGTCTACGCCATAGCGCAGGTTAACGTCATATTCACCGCTCATCCGACTGTCCTCTCTGGTATTTTATTTGCCGCATTCATTTTCGAACAAAAATATAAGCTATCGAATTGATGGTTAATGTGGCTAAGATCAAATTTCACAACACTGCGTGCCTGGCGGCGTGATTCGCTTCAAAGCGCGTGATCCCGGTTGCAAACCGCCTGAGTAATATGGATTGTGTTGCTGTCGCGAAGGTGAAAGGGATAAAGCATGGCGCATATTGACTTTCGAACGAAAATAAACATCTTTTCATGCTGACTCGCAAAGGCGAAATCTGCGGGTTAAACTCTGCGACAACGCGTTATCGCTATAAGCCCGATGCGATTAAAAGAGGGAGCGTTTCGATTGAAAAGCAAGACTGAGCAGCTAGCTGAAATGCAGCAGCGTCGTGACAAGATCCTGGAGATGATTCGGGAGGACGGGACGGTGACGGTGAAAGCGCTGACGAAAACGTTCGGGCTGACCGAGGCCACGCTGCGAACCGACCTGCGGATGTTGCAAAAACAGGGTTTCGTGCAGCGCTACCACGGCGGCGCGACCCTGATGACCGGCAAACAGAATACCGGCCTGCTGCAGCTGGAACGTCAGACCCACATGGAAGAAAAAGACGCGATTGGGCGCCTGGCTGCCCAGCATATCGAAAACGGTGATACGGTGATTTTCGATTCTGGCACCACCACCACGGCTATCGCGGATGCCATCAGCCACATCCGGCGTTTATCGGTAGTGACCACCGCCGTGAATATCGCCCTGAAGTTGGGTGGCGAGCCCGGGATCAATGTGCTGCTGACGGGCGGGACCTTTAAATTTCCGACGCTTTCAACGTCCGGAGACAAGGCCGCCAGCTTCTTTGAAAACGTGCTGTCAGAAAAACTGTTTCTCGCCACCGCCTGTATCTCGCCACGGCTCGGCCTGAGCTTTCCCAGCGAAACCGACATCAAAGTAAAAATGGCGATGATCAAATCCGCCAGCACCGTCTACGTCGTGGCCGACTCCAGCAAGATTGATAAGGTCTCGATGTTTGCGCTGCCCTGCGACTGGAGCCACATCCACTACCTGATTACCGACAGCGGGATCAGCCAGGCGCACATCTCCGCGTTTGAGGCATTGGGCGTTAAGGTGCTGGTTGCGCCCTTACCCGCTCGCCGCGCCCCCTGATGTTAACGCGTAGCCTTGGCGGCCTGATTATCACGCCTGGCAAATGGCCGCCTCTGCGCCCAGCCTGACAAGCAGGTCGGCTCGATAGTAGCGAACCACGTCTCCGACGATCAGCAACGACGGCGACACCGGTTTATGCTGCGCGATCGTCTCTGGCAGCCCTGCCAGCGTGGTCACTAACACCCGCTGATCCTGGCGCGTGCCGTTTTCGATAATGGCGACCGGCGTATCCTCCCTGCGGCCATACTCACGCAGACGGCTGCTAATGACGCTGCTCCAGCTCAGCCCCATGTAAAACACCAGCGTCTGATTACTGGCTGCCAGCGCGGCGGCATCCAACTGAGGCTCACCGCTGCGCCCGTGTCCGGTAATAAAGCGCAGGGACTGGGCGCAATCCCGGTGCGTCAGCGGAATCCCGCTTGCGGCGGCACAGCCGACGGCAGCCGTAATGCCGGGCACGACCTCACAGACAATGTCAGCCTGCTGCAGGCTCACCATCTCTTCGCCACCGCGACCAAAGATAAAGGGATCGCCGCCTTTCAGGCGCACGACGTTGCGCCCGCTGAGCGCCAGATCCACCAGCAGTTGATTGATCTGCGCCTGTTTCAGGCCGTGGTGACCGGGCCGTTTACCCACGTCGATGCAGAGCGCGCTGTCCGGCACTTCCGCCATGACCGCCTCACTCACCAGGCGATCGTAAACCACCACTTCAGCGCCGTGCAGTAAACGCAGCGCTTTTATCGTCAGCAGGTCGACATCGCCCGGCCCGGCGCCCACTAACCAGACGCGGCCGGGGCGGGACGCGTTTTCGGGCGCCAGCAGTTTATCTAAGGTGTGAATAGCCAGCGTCATAATTCCTCCGGGACAGAGACGGAAAGCAGAAGGTGTTTTAGCTCCGGCAGGCAGGAGCCACAGTTGGTGCCACATCTGAGCGCTTTGCCCAGTGCCTGGGTGCTGTGGCAGCCCTGACGAATAGCATCAAGAATCGTTTGTTCGCCCACGCCATAGCAACTACAGATAATGCGTCCGGTCGCCGGGGCCTGCGCCGCCTGGCCTGCCAGCAGCGCGTGGCGTTCAGCGGCGTCCGCCGGTGCCTGACGAAAGGCCTGAGCGACCCTGTCGTGCTGGATTTCAGGTAAACGCTGGTCAGCATAAAAGGCCAGCTGCAGTTCACCGTCCCGCCATGCCAGGAGTCGATAGCTGTGGCCGCCATCGCTGGCGGTTTGCAGTTGCAATCCTTCAACGCTGAACTGAGACGCCAGCCAGCGCTGCGGCTGGTCCTCTCCGGCCAGCGCAAAGCGATGCGCGCCCTCATGCGGGGTGCGCGCCCAGTAACGCAGCCCGGCCGGTGGCGCACTGTTTCTCTGCCAGAGCCAGCCCTGCCAGCGGGGTTGTAATAACTGAATTCGCACCGCTGTCTGTTTAAAGGCGGGCTGAGCCGAAACCGGGCAGCGGGTCGCGGCCACTAAACCCCCGACGTTACCCTGCAGGCTGAACTGACGGTTCCAGTGCATCGGCACAAACAGCTCGCCGCGCCGCAGACCGCTGTCCAGCGTCACGCGCACCACCATCCATCCCCATTCAGACTGTACGCGCGCCAGCGCGCCGGCAAACAGGCCATAACGGCGCGCCTCTTCCGGATGCAAGGCGGCAAAAGGCTCGTCACAGTGCTGCATCAGGCGAGGCACCAGGCCGGTGCGCGTCATGGTGTGCCACTGATCGCGTACGCGCCCGCTGTTCATCAGTAAGGGATAACGGGCACTGCGCTCTAAAGGCGGCGGCGTGGCCGGTGGCAGCAGCCGTGCCTTGCCATCCGGATGATAAAAACGCCGGTCGCTGAACAGCCGGGCACAGCCTTGTGGGTGACGGGCATTGACGGGCCACTGAACAGGCGTCAGCGCATCCCACTCGGCATCGCTGAGCTGTGCCAGGCCGCTGATATCAAAAGCGCGTTCGCCCGCGTTCTCAAAGCCGGACAGCGCCGCATGCTCGCGGAAGATCGCCGCCGGATGGGTCCAGTTAAATGCCTGACCGAACCCCAGCCGCTGCGCCACCTGCGCCAGCAGCCACCAGTCGGGTTTGGCTTCCCCGGCGGGCGCAACAAACGCACGCTGACGGGAAATACGGCGTTCAGAATTGGTCACGGTGCCGTTTTTTTCGCCCCAGCCCTGGGCGGGGAGCAGAATATGGGCAAAGGCTGTGGTATCCGTGTGCGCCAGCACGTCGGAGACGATCACCAGCGGACAGTTGGCCAGCGCCCGGGCCACGCGATTGCCTTCCGGCATTGACACAGCCGGATTGGTGCCCATGATCCAGACGGCTTTAACCTCTCCCCGATCGATGGCGTCAAACAGCGCCACGGCGGTTAGTCCGGGCTGGCGGGCAATGGTCGGGCTGTGCCAGAAACGCTGTAAACGATCGCAGTCCGCTTCGTTAAAGCTCATGTGTGCCGCCAGCTGGTTGGCTAAGCCGCCCACTTCACGTCCGCCCATGGCATTGGGCTGGCCGGTGAGTGAAAACGGCCCACAGCCGGGACGGCCTATTTTTCCGCTGAGAAGATGCGCATTAATTATCGCATTATTGTTATCACTGCCGCTCTGTGACTGGTTGATGCCCATGCACCACAAGGTCAGGACCCGATCACGCTGAGCAAACAGCTGATAAAAGGCCACCACCTGCGCATCGCTGAGATCGCAGTGTTCCGCAACTTCAGCTATTCCCCACTGGCTGGCTGCCTGCAGGGTGGCTTCAACGCCGTCCAGGTGCGGCAGCATTGTCGCCTCAATGCCCTGATTCTGGGCCAGCCAGCGCAGCAGGCCTGAAAACAGAGCCGGATCGCTGCCCGGCCGCACCGCCAGGTGGAGATCGGCGATATCACAGCTGGCGGTGCGGCGCGGATCGATCACCACCACCTGCATCTCCGGCCGCTGCTGTTTCGCCTGTCTGAGTCGCTGAAAGATGACCGGATGGGCCCAGGCCGCGTTGGAGCCGACCATCACAATCAGATCCGCCTGCTCCAGATCCTCATAGCAGCAGGGTACCGCATCCGCCCCGAGCGCCCGCTTATAGCCCACCACCGCTGAAGCCATGCAGAGGCGCGAGTTGGTATCGATATTGGCGACGCCAAGAAAGCCTTTCATCAGCTTGTTGGCTACGTAGTAATCCTCCGTGAGCAACTGGCCTGAGCCATAAAAGGCCACGGCCTCAGGGCCGTGCTCTGCGATAATCTTTCGAAGCCCGTCAGCGGCGGCATCCAGCGCCGCCGCCATGCTGACCTGCTGTTGATGAATACAGGGATGCAGCAGGCGTCCCGTCCGGGTCAGTGTTTCCCCCAGCGCGGCCCCTTTAACGCACAGTCGCCCGCCGTTGGCCGGATGCAGCGGATCGCCATTCACCTGTGCAGATTCGCTGTGTTGCAGGGTCACCTCGACGCCACAGCCCACGCCGCAATAGGCACAGGTCGTTTTCATGATGCCTGCGCCATCAGGTTAATCGGACGGTTAGCGACCCAGACCTGGCCATCCTCCAGCTTCACCGGCCAGCAGCGCAGCTGATACTGCGGATCATCCAGACTTTGGCCGTCGCGCAGGCGCACGCGCTGTTTGTAGAGCGGTGAAATAACGACGGGTTCACCGGCCACATCGCCGAGGATGCCTCGCGACAGCACGCTGGCGTCGCTGCCCGGCTCGCGATCTTCCAGTGCATAACAGTCGTCGCCAAAACGGAACAGCGCAATGCGCACGCTGCCGAGGCGCGCACCGATCCCCGCTTCGGCCGGAATGGCATCCAGCGAACAGACTTCGCTCCAGGTTTCGGCGGGCAGGTGCATCAGCGGAATACCGCTGGCGGCGTGCGGCTGACGCTGACCGCGTACGCGCGCATAGTGCAGCGTTTCATCCGGCTGATCGCTGTTCACCGTGGCGGTAAACAGCGCCCGGCGCGATGGCTCTGCCAGCGTGGTCTGCCATTCACACTGATACGTTTCCACAACCTGCTGCATTTCCTGCTCCAGCACTGCGGCAATACCGAGGCTGTCATTGATCACGACGTCGCGCAGGTAATCCAGGCCGCCTTCCATGTTATCCATCCAGACGCTGGTGCGCTGTAAGCGCTCCGCCGTGCGCACGTAGAACATCAGAATGCGATCGACATAGCGGATCAGGGTTTCATCATCCAGATCGCTGGCAAACAGCTCGGCATGGCGCGGTTTCATGCCGCCATTGCCGCACACGTACAGGTTCCAGCCCTTTTCTGTGGCGATGACCCCAATATCTTTGCTCTGCGCTTCCGCACATTCGCGGGTACAACCCGAGACGGCCATTTTGATTTTGTGCGGCGCGCGCAGGCCTTTGTAACGATTCTCCAGATCGATGGCGAAGGCGGTGGAATCCTGCACGCCGTAGCGACACCAGGTCGAGCCCACACAGGATTTCACCGTACGCAGCGACTTCCCGTAGGCATGGCCGGTTTCAAAGCCTGCTGCCAGCAGGGTTTCCCAGATCTCAGGCAGTTGATCCAGCCGTGCGCCAAACAGGTCGATGCGCTGACCGCCGGTAATCTTGGTGTAGAGATCGTAACGTGCCGCCACTTCGCCAATGGCGATCAGCCCCTGCGGCGTGATCTCCCCGCCCGGCACGCGCGGCACGACGGAATAGGTGCCGTCTTTCTGGATATTGGCAAAGTAGCGATCGTTGGTATCCTGAAGCGGCAGATGGGCCGGTTTCAGCAAATAGTCATTCCAGCACGAGGCCAGCAGAGAACCGACCAGCGGTTTACAAATCTCGCAGCCGCAGCCGCGCCCGTGGCGCGCCAGCAGGTCATCGAAGGTTTTGATTTCGTTGATGCGGATCAGGTGATAAAGCGCCTGACGTGAATAGGCAAAATGTTCGCAGATATCTTTTTTCACCTCAACGCCCAGGTCTTCCAGCTGGAACTCCATCACCTGCTTCACCAGTGCCGAGCAGCCGCCACAGCCCGTCGCGGCTTTGGTGCAGCTTTTAATGCTGGCCATATCGCCGCAGCCACTCTGCACCGCCTGGCAGATATCGCCTTTGCTGACGTTGTGGCAGGAGCAGATCTGGGCGCTGTCGGGCAGCATGGCAACGCCCAGACCTTTGGCTGGCGCACCCTGCAGCGCAGGCAGAATCAGCCCTTCCGGCGCCTCGGGCAGCGGCATCGCGTTTAACATCATTTGCAGCAGCGTGGCATAGTCGCTGCTGTCACCGACCAGCACGCCGCCCAGCAACCGCTTACCGTCAGCGCTGACCACAATTTTCTTATAAATGCCTTTCGGACCATCGGCCCAGTAGTAGCTCAGGCTGCCTGCCGTTTTCGCGTGCGCATCACCAAAAGAGGCCACTTCCACGCCCAGCAGCTTCAGTTTGGTGCTCATATCGGCCCCGCTGAACCGGGCTGGCTCGGCGGCCAGATGCCCGGCCAGCACGCGCGCCATCTGATAGCCCGGTGCCACCAGGCCAAAAATTTGTCCGTTCCACAGGGCACATTCGCCGATAGCGTAGATATCGTCATCGCTGGTCTGGCAGACGTCATTGATCGTAATGCCGCCGCGGGGACCAACGCTGATATCGGCGGTGCGGGCCAGCTCGTCACGCGGCCGGATGCCCGCAGAGAACAGCACCAGATCGGTGGCCAGTTCGCCACCATCGGCAAAGTGCAGCACCAGGCTTCCGTCTGGCTGGGTCGCAATCTGTTCAGTCTGCCTGGAGGTGTGAACCGTCACGCCCAGCGAATCAATTTTCTGCCGCAGCATCAGCGCGCCGCCTTCGTCCAGTTGCACGGCCATCAGGCGCGGCGCAAACTCAACGACGTGGGTTTCCAACCCCAACTGCTTCAGCGCATTGGCGGCTTCCAGCCCCAACAGACCACCGCCGATGACCACACCGCGCTGGCTTTTACCGGCACAGGCGGCGATCGCATCCAGATCGTCCAGCGTGCGGTACACAAAGCAGCGTTCGCCCTCATGTCCCGGCACCGGAGGCACAAACGCGCGCGAACCGGTCGCCAGCACCAGTTTATCCCAGCACAGTGCTCTGCCGTCGCTGTCGTGCAGACTACGCTGCTGACGATCGATCGCCTCCACCCGACAGCCGCTGCGCAGTTCAATGCCGTGTTGGGCAAAAAAGTCCTCGCCAACCAGCGAGAGCTGCGCGGCCTCTTTGCCGGTGAAGTACTCAGACAGGTGCACGCGATCGTAGGCCGGATGGCGCTCTTCGCCGTACACCACGACGTGATACTGCTGATGCAGATCACGCGCTACCAGCTGTTCCAGAAAATGGTGGCTGACCATGCCGTGACCCACGACGGCTAATACAGGTTTAGAGTGATTCATCACGGGGTTTCCTGCAGCCTGCGGCTGCGTTTCAGGTTCATCAAGGCCAAACAGCGTATTGACAGAAACCTGCCTGGCGTTATGCAGTTGGTTCAGCAACGCGGCACCCTGCTGGCAGTCGCCATACAGCAGCACACCGTTGAGCCGTCCCTGTTTGAGAAAAAGACGTCGATAGTGACCGGAAAGCGGATCGAAACTGGTGACGGAAGGGGCTTCACGGATATCACCCGCGCTGAACAGCGCGATCCCGCTCACCTTAAGACGCGTGCCGGTGGCTTCACTGTAGAAATCAGCCTGAGGGCATTCCGCCAACTGGGCGGCCAGCACCGCCGCCTGCGCCAGGCAAGGCGCAACCAGGCCAAAGGTTTCTCCGCTGATTTCACAGCATTCGCCGACCGCATAAATCTCGGCATGGGCGGTGCGTAACTGCCGATCCACCAGAACGCCGCGCTGACAGGGAATGCCTGAGGCCTGGGCCAGGGCGATATCTGGCTGCACGCCCGTTGCGATAACGACCTGCGCCGCCGCCAGCTGTCGGCCATCGTTGAGAGTCAGTGACTGCGGGCCGATTTCTGCGACGCTGCAATTCAGTTCACAGCGGATACCGCGTGCGCTGAGCTGGGCAAGCAGTAATTCCCCTGCCATGGCGTCCAGTTGCCGGTCCAGTAAGCGCGACTGACGATGTACCAGCGTGACATCGCGCCCTTGCGCCTGAAGGGCTGCCGCGGCCTCAATGCCCAGAAAACCGCCGCCGGCGACCACGACCGGCCCGCTACCGGCCAGCAGTAAATCCACATCCTCCAGCGTGCGGAAAGCCGTTACGTGCGGCAGATCGATGCCTGCCATCTGCGGCATGCGCGGTTGCGATCCGGTCGCCAGAATCAGACGATCCCAGCGCAGCAGGCGCTGGCAGGTGCGCAACGTGCGCGCCGCCACATCGATCTGCTCAGCCGTTTCCCCGGCCAGCAAGGTGATGCCCTGGCGCGCGTACCAGTCACGATCGTGAATCTGGATTTGCTCCACGGTTTTTTCGCCAGCCAGCAGCGGCGACAACAGCACGCGGTTGTAGTTACCGTGTGGTTCACGGCCAATGACCGTAATGTCATAACGCTCCGGCGCCAGCTGCAACAGCGTTTCCACGGTGTGCATGCCCGCCATCCCGTTACCGACCACCAGCAGCCGTTGTCTCATGGTGTTTTCCTTACGCCGCCGAGGTCTGTTTTTCGTAGAGAAAATGCAGCACTTTTTGGCGCAGCTGGTGATAGCGCGCATCCTCAGCCAGCGCCACGCGCGAACGCGGTCGGGGTAAATCGACGGTAAGTATGTCCCCCACCTGGGCGGCCGGACCATTGGTCATCATCAGGACCCGATCAGAGAGCAGCACGGCCTCATCCACGTCGTGGGTGATCAGCACAATGGTGGTATTTAACTCCTGCTGAATACGCATCACGCTGTCCTGCAGGTGCGCGCGGGTTAACGCATCCAGCGCGCCGAACGGCTCGTCGAGCAGTAAAACGCGCGGCTTCATTGCCAGGGCGCGGGCGATGCCGACGCGCTGCTTCATCCCGCCAGAAATCTCGCCGGGACGCTTGTGCAGGGCATGGCTCATTTGCACCCGGTTGAGGTTGTGCTCGATCCAGTCGTGCATCTCCGCCTTGTTCATCTTGCCTTTAAAAACCTGCTGCACCGCCAGTTCGACATTCTGAAACGCCGTCAGCCACGGCAGCAGAGAGTGGTTTTGAAACACCACCGCCCGCTCAGGGCCGGGACCGGTGACCTCGCGGTTATCGCACAGCAGCACGCCGCTGGTGGGTCGGGTCAGGCCGGCAATCAGGTTAAGCAGCGTGGATTTACCGCAGCCGGAGTGACCGATCAGACTCAGGGTTTCGCCCTGATGAATATCGAAACTGACGTTGTCCAGCGCCAGAAAATCGCCGCCCGAGGTGGTAAAGCGCTGGCTGACCTGTTGTACGCGAATGATAGGTTGCATGATGTTCCCCTTATTTATCCCAGCTAAAACGACGCGCCAGCAGCATCAGTCCCTGCTCAAGCAGCAGGCCGACCACACCAATCAGCAGAATGGCAATCAGGATGTTTTCAACGTTCAGGTTGTTCCATTCGTTCCAGATCCAGAAGCCAATGCCCAGACCGCCCGTCAGCATCTCCGCCGCGACAATCACCAGCCAGGCGATGCCAATCGAGAGGCGCACCCCGGTGAGGACGGCAGGCAGCACGGCGGGAAACAGGATGCGGCGCATAATGGTCCATTCAGAGAGCTGCAGCACGCGCGCCACGTTGAGGTAATCCTGCGGGATGCGCTGCACGCCTTCTGCAGTGTTGATGATCATCGGCCAGATCGAACAGATAAAAATGGTCCAGCTTGAGGCCGGTTCCGCCCGCTGGAACAGCAGCAGACCGATAGGTAACCAGGCCAGCGGACTGACCGGACGCAGCAAGGCGATAATGGGATTGAACATGCGCGCCACAAAGGTGAAACGCCCCAACAGAAAACCGGCGGGAATGCCCACCAGCGCCGCCAGACCGAACCCGATGGCCACGCGCTGCAGCGAGGCCAGGACGTTCCAGCCAATGCCCTGATCGTTAGGGCCGTTGTTGTAAAACGGATCGGCAAACAGGACTTTCGCCGCCGCCCAGGTCGCGTAAGGCCCCGGAAAGCCCTGGCTGTACAGCGCCGCGATCTGCCATACCAGAAGCAGGAGCAGGACACCGCACAGCGCCGGAATACAGCGCTGTAGCAGCGGACGCAGGCGCGCAGGCGGGCGCACTTTTTTAGGCGTAACCTGGAGGGAAACCACCGTTGCCTGAGTGGGCGTATTGACCGGCTGCGCCAGTGGACGAGTCTGGGTTTTCATCAGGGCCTCTCTTAACGTTTGATCGCGAAGCTGGCGGCATAGGCGGCGGGATCGGTGCCATCCCATACTTTGCCGTCCAGTAAAGTGCTGCTGCGCATGTCGCTGCCGGGCAGCGTGACGTTGCCGACCGCGCTGGCAGCCTGTTTGTAGATATCAATACGGTTAATCTGCCTGGCGACGGCCAGATAATCGGGATCGCTGTTGAGCATGCCCCAACGCTTAAGCTGGGTCAGGAACCACATGCCATCGGAGAGATAAGGGAAGCTGACGCTGCCGTCGTGAAAGAAACGCATCGCATGGGGATCCTGCCATTTTTGACCCAGTCCGTTTTCGTACTGGCCCAGCATGCGCCCTTCCAGCGTCTCGGGTTTGGTGTTGATCCAGGCGCGTCCGGACAGTACCTGCGCCGTTTCACGTCGGTTATCGTCTGATGCATCGATCCAGCGCGCGGCTTCCAGCACCGCAGACGTGAGCGCGCGGGCCGTATTCGGGTTGTCTTTGACCCACTCTGCGCGGGTGCCCAGAATTTTTTCCGGATGATCCGGCCAAATCTGCTGGCTGGTGGCGGCGGTGAAACCAATATTGTCGCTGATCGCCCGCTGGTTCCACGGCTCTCCCACGCAGAAGCCGCTCATGTTACCAATCTTCATATTCATCACCATTTGCGGTGGCGGAACCACGACGGTGCGCACGTCCTCAAACGGGTTGATACCGGCGTTAGCCAGCCAGTAATAGAGCCACATGGCATGGGTGCTGGTAGGAAAGGTATGCGCGAAGGTCATGCTGCCCTTCGCCTGGCTGTCGATAGCCTTTTTCAGGCTGGCGCCATCGGTCACCTTCTGCGCCTTGAGCTGGTTTGACAGTGAGATGGCCTGACCGTTGTTGTTTAACGTCATCAGGTTCGCCATATCGTGCTGAGGACCGGCGACGCCCAGTTGAAGGCCATAGATCAGGCTGTAAAGTACGTGTGCTGCATCCAGTTCACCCGAGGTGAGTTTATCGCGTACCGCCGCCCAACTCGCTTCTTTGCTGGCCTGCAGCGTCAGGCCGTATTTCTTGTCAAACCCCTTTACCGAGGCCATAACCACCGGCGCGCAGTCGGTCAGTGGAATAAAGCCGACGCGCACGGTCGGTTTTTCTGGCGCGTCGGAACCTGCCGCCCATACCGCGTTGCGCAATCCCGGCAGCAGCCAGAGTCCACCGACGGCGGCGCCGGATAACAGCAGTTGACGACGAGAGAGTGAAACTGGCGATTTGCTCATCTTTACCACCCTGAAGAAATAAAAAAAGGCGTCCTCCCCACTGCTCTCGCAAGGGGACGGACGCCTTTATCCAAAGCACTCGCTCTACCGCCGTTGGCAAAGCAAATACGTACACTCTTTAAGGTAAAGCAAACCGCGTGCCAGAATTATTTGCCGTCACGTCTGCCCTGCGCGGCGAGAGGTGGCGGATTTTTAATCGTTTTTGCACGTTGGTGACGCAGGTCACGCACAAGCGTTGTGCAGCTAACCCTTTCGGGTTAGCGCTTCACTGTGGCCGCGACCGTCACGATCGCCTGGGCGATTTCCGGCAGCCGTTTGTTTTGATCCATCGCGCTTTTGCGCAGCGTCTGCCAGGCCTTTTCTTCGCTCAGGCCATGCTGCTGCATCAGCCAGTTTTTAGCCTGATCGAGCAGCTTGCGCTCTTCGAGCGTAGCGCGCATGGCGGCCAGCTCATTGGCCTGGCGCTGCAGATGCTGAGACTGCTCACCAATCAACGACAGTAACGATCGCCCCAGTTGTGGGGCGAGGCCTTCGCTGTTAAGCGCGGTGGGCCGGGTAGCCAGCCAGTCTGCGCCAGACACATAGAGCGTGAAGTCACAGCCTGACGGCGCCACGCTCAGGGGCGCGCCAGCCTGATGCTGCGCCAGGGCGATAGCGTCCCGGCAGTGCGCCATCAGCACAGCAGACAGTTGGTCCTCCAGCGACTTCATTTGATCGATGCGCTCAGATAGCAGCGAGAACCAGTGCAGCGCCCCGCTGTCGTCGCGCCTGCCGTCGGTACAGGCGATGCGCCTCAGCCGCTCAATTTCCCGGCTGGGCTGCGCCAGCGGCTGCCAGTTGAGCAGCACGGTCTCATCGGCAAACTGCTGAAAGGTATTAAAGCTCTGTTCCTGCGCCTCAATAAGCGCCACCATCGTGCTGCGCTGTTCGGCCGTAAACTCCCCGGCCGCAAATCCGGCCGCGCCCTGGGCCCGCTCCTGTCCCGTCAGCTCTTTGCCCTGCATAAAGCTGAACAGGGCGATAAGTGCCCGGGTAATTTCCGGATGGCTGGCGGTGTCGGCCGCTTCAAACACCAGATTAAGCAGGCTACGAATAATCGCATTGAACGCCGCCATCGCCTGCGCATGTGTGACGTCCTGACGGGCGATCTTCTGGCGCAGAACCGGCAAGTCTGCCAGTGCCTGTAACGCTGTCGCGATCAGGTTGCAAAAGCGGCTGTATCCGGGTTGAGCCTCCGCTCTGGGTAATGCCCGGCTGAACGCAAGCTGGCTCCGGCTGACATCCTGCTCACTTGCACTGCGCTCCTCGCCATACAGCCGCCCTTGCGAACAGATCCACAGGTTGCTGGCCCCCCGTTCGCGCTGCAGCTGATGAACCAGCTCGCTGACCGTAGTAATTAATTTACCAGTCTGCCGAAGTCGCTCCAGACTGGCAATATCGCTTTGCCGTGAGGCCTGCAACCAGCTCAGTGCGTCATCCATTGCTCAACCCTCTGAATGCAAAAAAAGAGTCAAGCAAAAGCCGTGCCGCTTCCGATCGCAGGGCCATAAGGATGAGGGAGCCTGAACAATGACCGCCAGGATCGCAGTCCAGGCAATGCGTGCTGTTAAATTGTTATTGGCGCTTACGCTTTTTTTTGCCTGTCATCTGACTGTGCCACTATCCAGCCCGACGTGTCTGGCTGGCCTCGGCATGTCTGCTTTGGCCTGTGCGCGACAAGGTGAAACCGACACGACAACGCGGTGTGAGAAGAAGGTGATGAACGCGCTTTACCATGCTATATCATTGGGTGCAATGGTTTGAATTCTCAAAAGTCTTAGGTAGACTGAGCGCTGTACAGGATAAATGTCATTTACCGCATTATCTTAACGGCTTACCTACCCGACTGCGCTTCCTCCCCAGTGAAGGTGAACAGCCGTGTTCTGATAAACAACATGCAGGTATATTGATAATATCGTGAGGAAAAAGGTGAAAAAAAATTTAGCGTTTATCCTGTTAGCGGGACTTTTATTGTCCGGCTGTAAAACGCCACCGCCTGCGGTGAATGATGACACCCTGGTCACCAGTGATGTGAACGGTGTGAAACTGGTACACCGTCATGCCGTGGCGGCACCAACAACCTTTACGCCCATAAATCAAACCTGGCGCGCCCTGTACAAGGCGTCGGTGATGACCCAACCCGATTACGGCGGCAAGGTTGTTCGTTACCTGGAGGCGGGAAAGTCTTTTGAGGTTCTTGGCAGCGTTGAGAACCACTGGCTGGCCATTGCTGATAAGCCGGATGGCATGTTAACCGGTTACGTGCCGCTGAAGGCGGGCGTAGAAAGTCATCGTTATGATGACACGTTACGCAATGACCGTCCGCGTCCGCGAAAAACTAAACAAGTGTGCGTTGACGTCGGAGGCGACAGCAAAGCCTGTCGTAATACCGCGACGGCGACCTGGATTCTGAACTAATGAAATTAACTACCTGCCGTGCTGGTCACGTTGCCAGAAACGCTATCTGTCGCGGGAAGAACACACAGTAATGAGCGTGGAATCCTCACCGCGAGAGGTCACGACCTCGGGTACCGAAAATCTTTTGCTTAAAGCGGCCGCACCACTGCTGAATGCGGTGGTGCAGATTCGTCAGGCCGCCACGCACGACGATCCTGCGGGTTTACGTCAGTCACTGATTGATGAAGTGCGCGTCTTTGAACAGCGCTGCAAGCAGGCGGGTTTGCCGTTTGAAATGATCATTGGCGCACGTTACTGCGTCTGCAGCGCGCTGGATGAGGCGGCCGCGCAAACGCCCTGGGGCACGCGCGGCGTCTGGTCCGGTAACGGCATGCTGGTCACCTTTCACAATGAAAGCTGGGGCGGTGAAAAATTCTTTCAGCTGCTGTCTCGCATCTCGCAAAGCCCTCAGCAACATCTCTGGCTGCTGGAAATCATCCATTACTGTCTGTTACTGGGTTATGAAGGTCGTTATCGGGGCAGTGAAAAAGGCCGGGCGCAGTGCGACAGCCTGCGGGCACGACTCAAGGCCCTGATTGATGAAACGCGCGCTCAGCAAAGTACCGATTCCGCCCCGCTGGTGCAGGTGCATCCGCTGGTCAGCACGCTCGCGCGGCCGATGGTGCCGCTCTGGGCCTGTGCGATGCTCGTCGCCCTGATCGGCTGTCTGATTTACAGCGGGCTGAACTGGCGACTGGGCAATGCTGCCGAACCGCTGCTGCGCAGCCTCTACAACATGCCGCTGCCGCAAATCACGGTAAATCGCCGCCCTTCCTCGCCGCAGGCCCTGCTGGATTTACGCCAGCGGCTCAATGACGTGATCGCCGCCGGTCAGCTGGAGGTCAGTGATGGCGCGTTTGGCAGCAAGGTGATTATTCCTGCTGACAAGCTGTTTGCCGAGCAGGGAACGGTCATCAACCCGGTTGGACGGGCCATCCTGGCGCGGGTTTCCAGCGCGATGAAAGATGTGAAGGGCACGATTCTGGTGTCGGTGTTTACCGACGACAAGCCCGTGGACGGCAGCCGCTTTGCCTCCAGCTACGAATTTTCTTTTGCCCGGGCGCGTTCCGTCAGCCAACTGCTGCAGGTGCAGCTCGCTGACACCCACGTTATCCGCTCTGAAGGACGCGGTGACAGCGATCCCCTGCTGCCGAACGACAGCAGCGAGAACCGAACCCGCAACCGCCGTGTTGAAATTACGCTGTTCGCCGCACCTGAAACACTGAGCACTCACCAAGGAACACACTGATGCGCGCTTCTTTTCGCTTATTTTTAACGCATCGACTGCTGTGGAGCTTTATCGGTGTAACAGCACTGAGTTGCCTGATGTGGATGCTGGGGCCGCTTATCACCTGGAATGAAACCCGTCCGCTTGAACCCGCCCTGCACCGCGAAATCGCCGTGAGCACGCTTTATCTGCTTTGGATCGTGCTTCAGTTAATCCCTGCGGTTTACCGTGCCTGGTATAACAGTCGTCTGCTGGATCGGCTGCAGGTGGTTGAAAGCGACGATCCCGCCGAGCGTCAGGCGACGGAAGCCCTGCTGAGTCAGCGTTTTAGCGAAGCGGCCATGCGCCTGAAACGCACCCATTTTGGCCGGCGTCAGGGCAGCCTGTGGGCACGCATCAACGCGAATTATCTTTACCAGCTTCCCTGGTACCTGATGATTGGCGCGCCGGGTGCCGGTAAAACCACCGCGTTGCTGAACGCCGGACTGAAGTTTCCCCTTACCGATACTTTTGGTAACGAGGCTGTGCGCGGCGTCGGCGGAACACGCAACTGCGACTGGTGGTTCACCGACAGTGCGGTATTGATCGACACAGCCGGACGTTATGCGTTACAGGAGAGTCAACGCGCCCGTGATGCCAGCGAGTGGCAGAGCTTTATTAATTTGCTGAAGCGCTATCGTGCCCGACAGCCGATCAATGGCGTTATCATGAGCATCAGCGTCGCAGATTTGCTGAGCGACTCGGCCGAGGCGCGTTTTGAGCAGGCTAATGCCCTGCGCGACCGCCTGAACGAACTGCATCAGCACACCGGTATTCACTTCCCCGTGTATATCATGGTGACCAAGACCGACCTGCTGAAAGGCTTTATGAGCTATCACGGCTCGCTGGATAAAGCCCGACGCGATGCCATCTGGGGATTCACCTTTCCCTGGGATGCCGGTAAGCCCAATAAGCAGGACTGGCATCCGCACTTTGACCTGCAGTTTACCCAGTTAGAGCAGAAGCTGCAGCTACAGCTGGCCGATCAGATGACCCACGAGCGCGATCTCAATGAGCGGGCAGAGTGTTTCCTGTTTCCTCAGGAGTTCTCGTCTCTGCGCCCGCTGCTCAGCGAATACCTGGACATTGTGTTTTCACCCCGCGCTGAAACCGTCGCCTGGAATCCGCGCGGTCTGTTCTTTACCAGCGGCACCCAGGAGGGCTTACCTTTCGACAGAGTGATGGGTGAGCTCAGCCGCAAACTGCAACTGCGCCAGGCCGGTTCCCATTCGATTGCCGCCTGGGACCGCGTGAACCGCAGCAGCCCTATTCCCGGAAATAAAGGCCAGAGCTTTTTTATTCGCGATCTGCTGAGCAATCTGGTGTTCAAAGAGAGTGGTCTGGCGGGCAGCAACCGTCGCTGGGAGTACCGCAATCAGCTGCTGCACTGGATTGGCTACGGCATGCTGGCCGGCGCGCTGGTGATCATGAGCGGCTTATGGCTGACGAGTTACTATCAGAACCAACACTATCTGCAGCAGGTTACGGCGCGATTGCCGGTTATCTCACAACAAAGTCAGCAGGTGATACATCAGCCCGCTGATAATATTTTTGATCTGCTACCCTTTCTGAATAACCTGGTGAAGTTACCCGTGTCCGACCAGTTTTCTCTCGATAATCCGCCGCTTACTATGCGAGCCGGTTTATATCGTGGAAACCAGGTCAGCGATGCGGCCTGGGCGCTTTATCAAAATGCGCTTAAGTCTTTATTGCTGCCCCGCGTGGCGCAACAGATCACCAACCTGCTGCGTAATGACCCGGGTGATGATAACGAGTACAGCCGAAATGCGCTGCGTGCTTATCAGATGCTGTATCAGCCGAGAAATTATGATGGGGAATTCCTCCGCGCCTGGCTGCTGCAGAATCTGCAGCATTCGTTACCGGAGAAGGTCAGCGCCCGGGATTTGCAGCAGCTGGACTGGCACCTGAGTCAGCTGCTCGATCAGCAAATTCAGTCGTCACCCTATGCGCGCGACAATGCGCTGATGATGCGCAAGCTGGCTGATAACTTAAATAATGCGGGTCGCGACAGTACCCTGCTGGCCACTGCGCCGCGCAAAGCTCAGCGCCTGACGACGCATAACCCATAATAGCGAGGTGAACATGCCTGTCTCTCTGGCCCCTGGCTGGTACGGTAAATTACCCTCCACGGGGGACTTTTTGCATCATCGGTTAACCGAGCAGCTGATTGCGCCCTGGAACCACTGGTTTCAGCAAGGTCTGGTGCACTGGCATCATCAGGATGATGCGGTGAGCGCCGACTTCCTGCGCGCCCCGGTCTGGAATTTTGTGTTACCGATCACCCCAATACGCAATCAGGTGCAAATGGGTTGCCTGCTGCCCTCCTGCGATCGGGTAGGCCGTGCCTGGCCACTGCTGGCGCTGCTGAGTTTCCCCCTGGCCCAGTGGCATCCGGCACAGTTAACGATTTCGGGCGACTGGTATCGGGATCTGGGCGCGACACTGTTGAACGCCGTGACGCAGCAGCAGAGTCCGGCACAGCTGGAACAGGCGATCCAGACCATGACGCCGCTGATGATCCCGGTACAGCAGCACTCCGATATCATGGATGTAATCGGTTTCCAGGATTTACCTTGCACCCTGAGCTGGCAGGACGTCGCTGAACGTTTCGACCCTCAGCAACATATTAGTTACTGGTGGAGCAATCGCAGTGACGGTTTCGTTCATGCCACGCACAAGCATAGCGGCAACCTCACCCCCGAACTGTTCTCATTACTGTTTAATCCGGCGGCAGGTGCACAGCCGGGTCGCAATGGCCTCTATCCACCGATGTTTGAGTGAGGCGTTGCTACTGTCCTCACTGACGGGATAACTCATGCAATTTACCATCGTTCAATGCACGTCTGATGTTCCGGTGAAAACCGTCACCTTTCATCCTCCAGGCGGCACTATTGGCCGCAGCCAAGATAACGACCTGGTGCTGCCGGATGAAGCCCGTTCCATTTCCCGCCTGCAGGCGCTGGTGCATCTGTCAGGCGAAGGCGAATGCCGTCTGACTAATCAGGGCAGCGTCACGCCTGTTGAACATAACGGTGTGGCCCTGAAGCGCGGCGTGCAGGTGCGCCTGAAGCACGGCGACGCCCTGCGCATTGGTGACTACGCCATTGACGTGCGCGATCCGGCCGTTCACGGCGTAAACAGCGATCCCCTGGCTTTTTTTACCGACGCCGCGACGCGAACGAATCCGCTGGATATTCCCGAACATGCCGACGTAGAGGAAGTGGCGGAAGAGCCTGCCGTGAAGCGGCCTGAACGGCGCGGCGATGCGAGGCTGGCGATTGATCCCCAGACCAGCGAAACTTTTCACGTACCCTTCGCCGCTGGAGTGGAGCAGGACAAACTGGTGGCAGCCCTGCTCGACGGCATGGGCCTGAATAACGGCCATAATACGGCTATCAGCGAAGAGCAAATGCGCACAACGGGCAGAATGTTGAGCCTGTTCTCGCAGGGGACGGTTGCCCTGCTGTCATCACGTTCCATTCTGAAACGTGGCGTGAAAGCCGAAATGACGATGATCCTGAACGAGGCAAATAATCCGTTCAAAATCCTGCCTTCAGGCAAAACGGTTCTGATGCAGATGTACCAGAGCCAGATGCCGGGTTTTATGCAGCCCGAGCAGGCCGTGCGCGATGCGCTGGTCGATCTGCAGGCGCACCAGCTGGGCATGATCGCCGGGATCCGCGCGATTATCGCCGCGATGCTGCAGTCGTTTAATCCTCAGGGACTGGAGGAGCAGGCGCGCGCTGACGGTGCCGTATCCAAAACCCCGTTCTCGTCCTTTAAGAAAGCCGCCCTGTGGGACTATTTTACTCGTCGCTACCAGCGCACCGCCGGCGAGATCGAAGACGATTTTCATACGCTCTTTGGGGAAGCCTTCCTGCATGCCTACGACATGGAGGTCAATCAGTATAAAGACTCCCAGACGCGCACGGACGACGCATGAATATTGCCTTTGCCAGTCATTGTCAGCAGGGGCTGCGCGATGAGAATCAGGATCGAACCGGTGTGATACTGGATGCGCGCAAAGCCTGCTTTGTCGTGTGTGACGGCGTGGCTGGCCTGCCCGGCGGCGATCAGGCCGCACAGCTGGTATGCGATGTGCTGATTGAACAATTGCAGGATTGCGAGCAGGTTACCCCCGTCGTGACGCATCAGGCGGTGGAAAAGTGCCGTTCAATACTTGAAATGGCCCAGGGTAATAATCCGAATTTTTCCACCATGTGCACCACGCTTGCGGGCCTGTTTATCGACCGCACCCGACAGCGCGCATGGTGGGCGCACGCAGGTGACAGCAGGGTTTATCACTTTCGTCACGGGGTGCTGAATGAGGTGACCCGCGACCACAGCCTGGCGCAAAAGTTGAGCGATGCGGGCTATGAAAATACCGGAATTAACAGTAATTTACTCTATAATGCGCTCGGCATAGAACCCGCTCATCCTGTGACCTTCGCTGACGAAATTTTGCTGGAAGATGGGGATGCGTTTTTAGTCTGTAGCGACGGTTTCTGGCTGAATCTGACCACCACGGAAATGGAACAGGCTCTGCGCATGGTCAATGACTGTGATGAATGGCTGACGTTAATGGCGCAGGCGGTGAGCCGTGACGTAAAGAAAGACAACCTCAGCGCCCTGGCGGTGTGGATCGGTGAGCCGCAGGATGCCACCCTGCTCTACACGCTGGCTGACTCAGCACGTTTTCTGCCCTCAGGCTATTGATTAAAGGAACTCTATGAAATTGTGGTTGCCCGCTATAGCCACGTTGTTTATGGCCTTTGCTGCGCAGGCGGAAAATTATCGTGTGGTGTATTCACCCAGTCTTGAACTGGAAGTGTACATTGACAATGTTGCGGGCAAAACGCCTGATGACTGGTGCCAGGAAACGCTACCGATCCGTATCGTATCGGGCAAAGACCAGGATTCAGCGATTTTAAAATCCTTTCTGCCGCGCGTGGGCACGCTGTTAGCCAACCAGTGTAACGAGCTGGACGTCTTGCCCTGGCAAATGATGAACGGTGAGGGCAAGGTGCTGGCGACCGGCAGCGCCAGCAAGCTGCAGAACTGGCGAATGATCGTGAATACCGATGCAGCCGCCCCGGCACCACGGGCCAGCGCAGCCAGTCCGTCTCGTCCGGCAGACAACACGCCGCTGCAGCATTTCGCTTTACCGAACGGCTGCCGTTTCCGCACCGCGTGGGACGAGCGTGGACTGTCGATATTTGTGCCCGACAAAGGTAAGCAGCAGTGCTCATCTGAGGGCTGGCTGGAAGGCAAAAGTGAAATAACCCTGAGCGGTGGCGCGCAGCCACAGACGGTTGCGGTCAGTTTTTACCAGGGTTATCCCCTTGCCAACCTGACGCTCACCGACCAACGCCTGCAAATTGTGGATGTGAATAAACAGCGTATGATTCTGGCCCGATCCGATGCGCCAGACAGCTGGATTGTATTGCCCTTTGATGAACAGCAGCATCTGTGGCGCTTTGACGGAACCTTATTGATCAAAGCCGATCAGGCGACGACACAGCAGGATACTACCGCGCTGGCCTCGCGCATCAGCACCCTGCGCAGCCGCTGGGCAACCGGTTTTACGTCGTCGCAAAAAGTGAATGTGTTACTTGTCGATGCCTTGCGCGCAGATCGGGTCGATCCTGGCGCAGGTGCATGGCGTAACATCAATTAATTACCGCGTAGCCTGACAAGCAGGCCCCGTTCAGAGAGTCTATTATGTCGGCTAATGACAGTCAGAAAACAATACCGAATGCCTTACCTGACGGATATCGTTTTAACGAGTTCGAAATTAAAGAGGTGATTGGCGGCGGCGGTTTCGGCATTGTCTATCGCGCATGGGATCATCAACTTGAACGCACCATTGCGATCAAAGAGTACATGCCTGTGTCGCTGGCGGTCAGAACACAAGACTTATCGCTGGAGCTGCGCGGTGAACGCTTTCAAAAGCTGTTTAACGCCGGTCTGAACAGTTTTATTCAGGAAGCCCGACTGCTGGCGCGCTTTAACCATCCCGGCCTGCTGCACGTTCTGCGTTTCTGGGAACAGAACGGCACCGCCTATATGGGAACGCTCTACTACAACGGCATGACGTTGAAAGAGTGGCAGATCACCAGCCATGAGGCGATTTCAGAAGCCTGGATTCGCCGCCTGCTGCCGCCGCTGTTAGGGGCGATTAACACCATTCATCAGGCTGGCTATCTGCATCGCGATATCTCGCTGGACAACATCCAGATTCAGGAAAATCAGCTGCCGGTCCTGCTCGACTTTGGCTCCGCCCGTAAAGAAATTGGCAACCTGTCCGACGAAACCGAAATCATGCTCAAGCCGGGGTTTGCACCGATTGAGCAGTACAGCGAAGAAGGTGAAAGCGAACAAGGGCCGTGGACGGATATTTATGCCCTGGGCGCCGTATTACATACGCTGATTACAGGTGCCCCGCCGCCGGTCAGCGTGGTGCGCTGCATTGAAGATAACTACCTGCCGCTGGTCACGCGCAAACCGGCAGGTTACTCGCTGCCGCTGCTGCACGCGATTGACTGCGCGCTGATGATGAAGCCCCACGATCGCCCGCAGAATATCGATGAGTTTGCCGCGTTAATTGATTTGCCGGTTAGCGACGTTGAGGCGGTGGTGAACAGCCTGCAACAGCGTAACGACGAGCAGAATAACAGCGAGGCCGCCTCAGCCGATACCGCGCCACCGGTCGTGTTAGCAATGAATCATGGTGCCACGGCGGCAGAACCCGTGACCGGACGTAACGTCCGTCGTCTGTCGCCAGGATTAGTGGCACTGGCCGCTGTGGCGCTGATTGCGGTTGCGGTGGTGGTCTGGATTGAGAATTCGCGCGCGCCAGCGGCGTCCCTCGTCAATAAGGGCCCGTCATCATCGGGCGCCGTAACGGGCACGGTGCCTGCCGGGCTGGCGATGGTTTACCTTAAGCTCACCAACGACGAGCAGGTGGTACTGAACGGCCAGCCCGTTGCAGTACGTGCCAGCAGCAACGGTTTTGCGGTGCTAAACCTGGCCGCCGGGCAGTACCGCATTGACGTACGCGCCGGTAACAGGCTGCGCAGTCAGTCACTGGTGATCGATAAACCCGGCACCTGGCTGATTAATCCCACCAATTAGTGCGCGGCAATACAGGATAAGGGCAGCCTGGCTGCCCGTTTTGCTCAAGGATTTACTGTCTCAGGCCTGTTTCAGCCAGTCTTGTTGCAACGCACGTACCTGGTGCGCCAGACGGATCAGGTCTTCCTCCTCCATCCCGCGCCGGGTCAGCTCGGCTTCCAGCGAGAACAAATACTGGGCATTCGACCCCAACGGCCCGGTAGCCGCGGCAATCAATGGCGCAACGGCCTGCGGACAGGTGTCATCCTCATACAGCGGGTGACGCGGATCCATAATAAACACCAGCGCGGTCACGCGGCGGCCGTCTTCCAGTGAAAGTTCACACCAGGTCGGCAGGTAGCAGCCGGTAATCATTTCTCGCTTCCACAGCAGCGCCAGCTCGTCGTGCAGGCGCGCTTCCGGCAGACGAAAGGCCAGCCCTTGGGTCATTCCGCCCTCTTTCAGCGCCAGCATGCGGCCCGGATGTGCAGCCGTGCCGCGTCCTGCGGTGAGGCGTAAACAGAATGCCCGATGCCAGCCGTCCAGTGACGCCGATGCCACCTCGTCTGCCTCAAATACCGGGTTCCACATCAGCGAACCGTAGCCGAAGATCCATACCGGGCTGTGATCGGGCCGACACGCCAGGGTTGCTGCCAGCGATGCTGCACGCTGTTCACAACTCCACAGGAGTGTTTCCTCGATATCACCAAATGACGTTTTACAATCTGCTTTTAATAAGAATTCCCGGGTTAGCAATGCGACCTCCTCAACGTTCATCACATCCTGTGCAAGTGGCTCCTCTGCTCTGTGACGTTCAACATTCACTGATTCACGCTCTGTTCATTTAACTGACATTAATTATTAACACAATGAGTTGCAAGCAAGAGTCGAAGTAGAAAGTAAAAATCTACTTATATTGCGGTATTAAAAGAAAGGTTAATTACATACCAAAATCTTATTTTAAAAAAATGCTGAGATGTAACAGCTCGTTATCGTGGATTATGGACACGATAATAACGGCTTTTTATTAATAACAAATACGAAACAAATACGACAGTTCGTTAATATCGGATTGGGCGCATGAGGGACAACGGCGGAGGCTGCCGCGCCCGCGTTGGCAGGCGACATCATTATTGGGGCAGGCGTTGAAGCAGAAACACAGCATCCCGTTCGGGGCGGGATGGGTGAGCGCGTCGGCTGAGCGGATGTTATTTTTTAGGATGCCATTTATCATCATCCCCTTTTTGATATTCATGTTTCACCGCGGCCCAGGCCACCTTATGTGCAACCTCTTCACGGGATTCATCCCCACGGCGATCGTCAGGGTCTTTGTACTCTGTCCATGCGTGGTTAAAAGCCTGCTGGTAGATGTCCTGCGCGTGGGCAGGCAGAACACGTTTAACAGGCTCCGGAAGATCGCTTCGCTTATCGTAGGGCATAGCCACTCCTCAGTTAACAGGGAATGAGTAAGTCTGGCGCAGATGGCCATAAATGCAAACCGGGTTTTATTGTGCCTTCCGCGATTTTTCTCTTCAATGGCAGGTTAATGCCCCCCTTTCACTACCTTTTATGGGGCTAAATGCCAGGATAACCCTGGTAATTGCATCTTCTTCCGCCTGATTTCACAGAGGAAACGTGCGATAAGCGAAAGTTATTCGCCCTTCAAACAAAAAAAGCCTGAAAGTAAAAAGCGGTAAATTTTCACATTCATTGTGATTGAAAAGTTAAACTGCGTAACCTATAAGTTTCAATGTAATGATGGGTAAATGAATTACCCCTTTTATTCAGCAGAGAGGATGGTGAATGCCTTCACATGAAAAAACACGTCACAAAGAGTTTTCACTAATACTTCCCCTTATTGCCCTGGGCATACTCTATTTTTTTAGCGCACAAACCTCACTGCCTGTTGTGGTCGGTATTAACTTACTGGCGCTGTTGGCGATCCTCAGCAGCGCCTTCAGCGTCGTGCGCCATGCGGACGTTCTGGCTCACCGTCTGGGTGAACCCTATGGCTCGCTGATTCTCAGTCTTTCTGTGGTGATCCTCGAGGTCAGCCTGATTTCGGCGCTGATGGCCACCGGCGATGCGGCACCGGCGCTGATGCGCGATACGCTTTATTCCATCATCATGATTGTGACCGGCGGTCTGGTGGGCTTCGCGCTGTTGCTGGGTGGAAATAAATTTGCCACTCAGTATGTGAATCTGGCTGGGGTAAAACAGTATCTGATTGCCATTTTCCCGTTGGCGATTCTGGTTCTGGTGTTTCCGAATGCCCTGCCGGGTGGAAACTTCACCACGGCGCAGGCGCTGCTGATCGCTGCGATTTCTGCCGCAATGTATGGCGTTTTCTTGTTGATTCAGACCAAAACGCACCAGAGCCTGTTTATCTACGAGCACGAAGATGAAAGCGATGACGGCGATCCCCATCACGGTAAGCCTTCTGCCCACAGCAGCGTCTGGCACGCTATCTGGCTGATTATCCATCTGATTGCGGTCATTGCCGTGACCAAGATGAATGCCAACCCGCTGGAGCATTTGCTGAGCGAGATGAACGCACCTAAGCAGTTCACCGGTTTCCTGGTGGCCTTATTGATTCTTTCGCCGGAAGGGCTGGGCGCGATAAGGGCTGTATTGATGAATCAGGTTCAGCGCGCCATGAACCTGTTCTTTGGCTCGGTGCTGGCGACCATTTCACTGACGGTGCCCGCAGTCTCCATCATCGCCACCCTGACCGGACAGGAACTGATCTTTGGCCTGGAGCCGCCGCAGATGGTGATTATGATTGCGTCACTGATTCTGTGCCAGATCAGCTTCTCAACCGGCAGGACCAACGTACTGAATGGCGCGGCCCATCTGGCGCTGTTTATTGGTTACCTGATGACGATAATGCTGTAATCCGCTGATCCAAGACAAAAAAAAAGAGCGACTATTCGCTCTTTTTTCTTATCGGCAGCCGCTGGCTTAGTTGCTGGTATCCAGCGCCGGGAAGCTTTTGACCAAATCATCAATCGCTTTCATCTGCACCAGGAAAGGCTCCAGCTTGTCCAGTGGCAACGCCGACGGGCCATCGCACTTAGCACTGTTGGGTTCCGGATGCGCTTCGATAAACAGACCCGCAATGCCCACGGCCATACCGGCACGGGCCAGCTCTGCCACCTGCGCACGGCGCCCGCCCGAGGCGGCACCAAAAGGATCGCGGGTTTGCAGCGCGTGCGTCACGTCGAAAATGACCGGAGAGTTATTGGTCACCTTCTTCATCACGTTGAAACCCAGCATATCCACAACCAGGTTATCGTAGCCGAAGTTACTGCCGCGATCGCAGAGAATGACTTTGTCATTGCCGCCTTCGGCAAACTTATCCACGATATTGCCCATCTGGCCGGGGCTGACAAACTGCGGCTTCTTGACGTTAATCACCGCGCCGGTTTTTGCCATCGCTTCGACCAGATCGGTCTGACGCGCCAGGAAAGCCGGCAGCTGAATCACATCCACGACGTCGGCAACCGGCTGGGCCTGGGATGCTTCGTGAACGTCGGTAATGATTTTCACGCCAAACGCCTGCTTCAGCGCCTGAAAAATCTTCATGCCCTCTTCCAGGCCGGGACCACGGTAAGAATGAATTGAGGAACGGTTGGCTTTGTCAAAAGACGCTTTGAACACGTAAGGAATGCCGAGTTTGTCGGTCACTTTTACATAGTGCTCGCAGATGCGCATGGCGAGATCGTAAGATTCCAGCACGTTCATGCCGCCGAAGAGAACAAATGGCAGATCGTTTGCGACCTTGATATCACCGATACTGACGACTTTCTGTGTCATGCCCTTTCCTTATCTGGGGTGACGCTTAATGCAGCGTCACGCGTTTTTGTTCGATTGCGTGAATCTGAACTTTGATCATCTCGCTGACCGGGTCTTCAGGACACTGTTCAACGAAGTAGGTTAAGTCATTTAACGCGATATGTTCGCACTCAAGCTGAGCGTAAATTAAACCACGATCGCGAATTTCATAGGGATCGTCCGGATCAATTCGCAGAAGTACCTGACTGACGTTCAGGGCCAGCTCCATCTGCTTCTCTTCCATCAGGGCCGCTTTCAGCGTATCCAGCATCTTGCGCATGACGCTCTCGGTTTTGGCTTCGTCCAGATCGTCATCATACAGACGCGCCAGCGGACTGATATTGCCCTTCAGCCACACTTCCAGCGTGTGCGTGTCCAGGGTTTCCCCGTTAAAGGGATTAATCAGCCACTTATCGCCGTCGAGCCAGTCGGCACGCAAAATCAGCTGCGTCGGGAAAATCACCGGCATCAGGGGTAATTCCAGTTCAGCCGCGATATGCAGCAGGATCACGCCCAGCGACACCGCCGTGCCCTGACGGGTTTTCAACACTTTATCCAGCCAGAGCGCATCTGACAGGTTATAGACGCCGCTGGCACCGCCAAATTTCCACTGCTTGTAAAACAGCTCCAGCAGCTTTTCGAGCTTTAAATCGGCATCCTGTTCATGACTGACGTAGTCACGGGCTTCAGCCACTAACGCAGCTAACTGTTCTTCAACCGACAACGCCGGGAAATCAGTGCGGATGGCCATCGTGGCACCAATCACTGCCTCACACAGCGGTGTCTCACTGTAATCGAGTTGTTCGGTGGAGCTCATACTATCCCCAGTAACGGCATTTTACTCAGTGCCAGCTTAATGATCGTCACCAGCGCAATCAATGCCACGATAAAGGCGATCCAGCGGGTGCGGTCAGAACGTGGGCGGCGGCTTAACGCAACCGACCCAAGGGCAATATAGATAATAACGCCTAACAGCTTCTCAGTCAGCCAGCTTCCCTGAGGCGAAAACGGATAGAAATGGGTGATCATCACCAGCGATGCACCGCTCAGCAGCAACAGCGTGTCATTGACATGAGGCAGGATGCGTATCCAGCGGCGTTGCAGCATCGCAGAGCCTGTGCGCTGCCAGTAAAATCGCAGCAAAAACAGCAAAATAGTTACTGCCACGGTCAGCAGGTGCAGATTCTTGATTAGCGGATAGTAAGCAAACATCGTTCATCCATGTTGTTCTTGAGTATTCTTCAATAGCGCGCTCAGGCCGGGTGCGGGGCTGCCTGCCCAAACGTGACCCGGGGGTTACCGCCATAATCATTCGCCGTCGCCACCGACAGGTAATGATGCTGCTGCATCAAGTGGCGCACGGCTTCGTCCTGCTGCCAGCCATGCTCCAGCAGCAGCCAGCCGCCTGGCTGTAACCAGTTTATCGCCTGCTCGACCAGCAGCCGTAAATCCGCCAGGCCCGCCTCTTCCGCCACCAGCGCACTGCGTGGCTCAAAACGCACATCGCCCTCGTTAAGATGGCGATCGTTCGCGTCGATATACGGCGGATTACTGACAATCAGGTCGAATCTGGCTGGCGCAATCTGCGCAAACCAGTGGCTTTGTATGAAGGTGGCGTTAGGTATGGCCAGATGCGCGGCGTTGCGCTGAGCCAGCGCGACCGCGGCTGGAATGCGATCGACACCGATGATGTCGCAATCCGGACGTTCGCTGGCAATCGCCAGGGCTATCGCCCCGCTTCCGGTGCCCATATCCAGGACGCGTGCGGGTGACTCAGGCAGATGCGCCAGCGCCTGCTCCACCAGTATTTCGGTGTCAGGACGGGGGATCAGCGTCGCGTCGTTCACCTGCAGCGGCAGCGACCAGAACTCCCGCTCGCCGATCAGATGCGCAACAGGTTCGCCCCGGGCGCGACGCGCCAGCAGCACGTCTAACTGTTGCAGCTGCGCTTCCGTCAGGAGAGTTTCATCAAACGCCACCAGCCAGCTGCGGGATTTGCCGGTCACAAACCCCAGCAAAATCTCTGCGTCTCGTTTCGGACTGTCGCCCCCACACAAGGTGGCGACTGCCTGTTTAAGCCAGTGACGGATATCCATCAATCCTGACCGGCCAGCGCGGCCAGTTGGTCAGCCTGATATTCCTGCACAATAGGTTCAATCAGACTGTCCAGCTTGCCTTCCATGGTTTCATCCAGACGGTAGATCGTCAGGTTGATACGATGGTCGGTGACGCGGCCCTGCGGGAAGTTATAGGTCCGAATACGGTCAGAACGGTCGCCGCTGCCCAGCAGGTTGCGGCGCGTACTGGCCTCAGCTTCGTGGCGTTTTGCCATTTCGGCCGCATGGATACGCGCGCCAAGTACGGACAGGGCTTTGGCTTTGTTTTTGTGCTGAGAACGTTCGTCCTGGCACTCCACCACAATACCGGTTGGCAGGTGGGTAATACGAATCGCAGAGTCGGTGGTGTTGACGTGCTGGCCACCGGCCCCTGAGGAGCGGAACGTATCAATTTTTAAATCAGACGGGTTGATCTCCGGCAGCTCGGCCTCCGGCAGTTCCGGCATCACCGCCACCGTACAGGCGGAAGTGTGGATGCGTCCCTGGGATTCGGTTTCTGGCACACGCTGAACGCGATGGCCGCCTGATTCGAATTTAAAGCGGCCGTAGGCGCCTTCACCCATCACGCGGGCGATCACTTCTTTGTAGCCGCCATGTTCGCCCTCGTTGGCGCTGACGATTTCAACGCGCCAGCGACGTGACTCGGCGTAACGGCTATACATCCGGAACAGATCGCCGGCAAAAATTGCCGCTTCGTCGCCGCCGGTGCCGGCCCGCACTTCCACAAAGCAGTCGCGCTCATCGTCTGGATCTTTCGGCAGCAGTAACAGCTGCAGCTGTTGCTCCAGAGACTCACTTTTTTCCCGTGCTTCCAGAAGCTCTTCCTGCGCCATATCGCGCATCTCAGGATCGTCGAGCAACATTTTGGCGGTTTCGATATCGTCCTGGTTCTGCTGCCAGTCGCGGAAGCAGCGCGTGACATCGGTCAACTGAGCATATTCACGCGACAAAGCACGAAAGCGGTCCTGATCGGCAATCACGCCGGCATCGCCCAGCATCGCTTCCACTTCTTCGTGGCGCTCCTGCAGCGCTTCCAGTTTAGCAACAATAGAGGTTTTCATTTAACTGTGGGATTCCCGTAACAGATGACGACAGCAGTGTGCCTAATCGAGACCCAGGCTGTCGCGTAAAATCTGCAGGCGTTCGCTATCGCCGTCGCGGGCGGCCTGCTGAAGAGATTTGGTTGGAGCATGAATCAAACGGTTGGTCAGCTTATGGGCCAGTTCCTGCATGACTTTCTGCGGATCTGCCCCCTGCTGCAGCGCCTGGAGTGCACGGCCTTCCAGCTCAGCGCGAATATCGTCTGCCTGCGAGCGGTACTCACGAATGGAGTTAACCGCGCCTTGCGAACGCAGCCAGGCCATAAAATCGCTGCATTCCTGCACCACAATGCTTTCGGCCTGCACCGCAGCGGCTTTACGCTGGGCAAGGTTTTGCTCAATGATGGCCTGCAGATCGTCAACGCTGTAAAGATAGGCGTTGGCTAATTTGCCCACTTCCGGCTCCACATCGCGAGGAACCGCAATATCCACCAGCAGCATCGGCTGATTACGACGCGCTTTTAACGCGCGCTCCATCATGCCTTTACCGATGATCGGCAGCGGGCTGGAGGTGGAGGTAATCACGATGTCGGCATCGGCCAGGCGGGAATCAATATCGGCCAGGCTAATCACTTCCGCACCGACTTCGTTAGCCAGCAGTTCCGCACGTTCACGGGTACGGTTCGCAATGATCAGCTTTTTCACCTGATGTTCGCTGAGATGACGGGCCACCAGTTCGATGGTTTCTCCCGCACCCACCAGCAGCACGTTCACCGTGGACAGCGACTCGAAGATTTGACGAGCCAGCGTACAGGCGGCAAAGGCCACGGAGACAGCATTGGCGCCAATATCGGTTTCGGTACGAACGCGTTTGGCCACCGAGAAGGTTTTCTGGAACATGCGTTCCAGCTCGCTGCTCAGCGCATGACCACGCTGAGAGTCGGCAAAGGCTTTTTTGACCTGCCCCAGAATCTGGGGTTCACCCAACACCAGCGAGTCCAGCCCGCTGGCTACGCGCATCAGGTGGCTGACCGCCTCATTATCCTGATGCCAGTAGAGGCTGTTGCGCACGTCCGCTTCATCAAGCTGATGGTATTCACACAGCCAGCGCACCAGACGTTCCTGAAGATCGACCTGTTGCTCTACACTGAGGTACAGCTCGGTTCGGTTACAGGTAGAGAGCACGACGCCGCTCTGCACCATAGGCTGGGATAACAGGCTGTTTAAGGCCTGCTCCAGCGACTCCGGCCCGAACGCAACGCGTTCGCGCAGAGCAATGGGTGCAGTTTTGTGATTGATTCCGAGTGCGAGCAGCGTCATAGCGTTTTAGGTTGGGTTATCCCAATAAATGTCAGGGTTTTGTGAAGCGCATTCTACAAGATGCAGCAGATCAAGAAAAGCCATACAAAGGCTATGACTGTAATAAGATTAAGCCGATCATAGCGTTTTTGCCGTATAAGAGCATTGACGGTTAAAACGCGGATGGTTAGCGTTACCTGTTATCAATTAAAAATGTGTCCGAGGAGATGACCACTTGATGCTGACTTCTACACGCAACCTGTTGCGCCTTTTACCCCTTGCCAGTGTTCTGCTGGCTGCCTGTAGCATCAATAAACCACAAGGTCCTGGCCCGAGCGTCACCGCGCCACAGTGGCAACAGCATCAGCAAGCCGTCAGCCACGTGACCCAGTATCAGACGCGCGGCGCGTTCGCCTATCTGTCGGATAAACAAAAAGTCTATGCCCGCTTTAACTGGCAGCAGACCGCGGCCGACCGCTATCGCCTGCTGTTAACCAACCCGTTAGGCAGCACCGAGCTTCAGCTGGATGCTCAGGGTTCAGTGGTGCAGATTGTGGACAACAAGGGCAAACGTTATGTCAGCAACGATGCGCAGAAGATGATTTCGCAGCTGACCGGCATGGATATCCCGCTGACCAACCTGCGCCAGTGGATGATGGGCCTGCCGGGCGATGCGACCGATTACCAGCTCAACGATCAGTACCAGCTAAGCAGCCTGACCTACAAGCATGACGGCCAGACCTGGCAGGTGACCATTGCTGACTATGACAACAAGGTCAATCCACCGCTTCCGGCCAGCCTGGAGTTAAAAGAAGGCGATCAGCGTATTAAATTACGTATGGATAACTGGACGCTGAAATGATGACCACCTGGCCTGCTCCGGCAAAACTGAATCTGTTTTTGTACATCACCGGTCGTCGGCCTGATGGTTACCATAATCTGCAAACCCTGTTTCAGTTTCTTGATTATGGCGACAGCCTGACAATCACGCCCGACACGAGCGATGAGATCAGGCTGTTAACGCCGGTGCCTGGCGTGCCGGATGCGCAAAACCTGATTGTCCGGGCGGCAGAGAGCCTCAAGTCGGCGGCGCGTGAAAACGGCAGCCTGCCTGCCAGGGCCGGTGCGCGCATTGCCATTGAAAAGCGTTTGCCCATGGGCGGCGGGCTGGGCGGCGGCTCGTCGAATGCCGCAACCGTGCTGGTTGCGCTAAACCACCTGTGGCAGACCGGCTTTTCCCCTGAGGCGCTGGCGGAGCTGGGCGTGAAACTGGGCGCCGACGTCCCGGTTTTTGTTAAAGGCTATGCCGCCTTTGCCGAAGGCGTCGGTGAGGTGCTTTCTCCAGCATCGCCTGCAGAAAAATGGTATCTTGTTGCCCATCCAGGCGTCAGCGTGGCCACGCCGGTGGTCTTCAACGATCCGGCGCTTACCCGTGACACGCCCGTGCGCAGTTTATCAGCACTTTTACAGGCTCCGTTCGTCAACGATTGCGAATCAGTAGTAAGAAAACGTTTTCGTGAGGTTGATGAGCTTGTTTCATGGCTGCTAGAATACGCGCCGTCGCGCCTGACCGGGACAGGTGCTTGTGTGTTTGCTGAATTTGACACCGAGCATGCTGCTCGCCAGGTGCTGGAACTTGCCCCACCATGGGTGCGCGGTTTTGTAGCTCGAGGCCTTAACGTCTCGCCGTTACAGCGTACTCTGCAAGGCGATTAGCGATAGCGTGACTGTGTCACCCTGTTCCAGACACAGCACGTTTCGCACTCACATACCCGTGTGAACGTTCACGACAGTATTCGCCGGTTACTGTCATGACGTTCATTCTCTGGACGCAAAGCCTGAGGTTCTTCTCGTGCCTGATATGAAGCTTTTTGCTGGTAACGCCACCCCGGAACTAGCACAACGTATTGCCAACCGCCTTTACACCAGCCTGGGAGACGCCGCCGTTGGCCGTTTCAGTGATGGCGAAGTAAGCGTACAGATTAATGAAAATGTACGCGGTGGTGATATTTTCATCATCCAGTCCACCTGTGCTCCCACCAATGATAATTTGATGGAACTGGTCGTGATGGTCGACGCGCTGCGTCGTGCTTCAGCTGGTCGTATTACCGCTGTTATCCCCTACTTTGGTTATGCCCGCCAGGACCGCCGCGTGCGCTCCGCCCGCGTGCCTATTACGGCTAAAGTAGTGGCTGACTTCCTTTCCAGCGTCGGTGTTGACCGTGTTCTGACGGTTGACCTGCACGCCGAGCAGATCCAGGGCTTCTTTGACGTCCCGGTTGATAACGTATTCGGCAGCCCGATTCTGCTGGAAGATATGTTACAAATCGGTCTGGAAAACCCGATTGTTGTGTCTCCGGACATTGGTGGCGTAGTGCGCGCTCGTGCCATTGCCAAACTGCTGAACGACACCGATATGGCAATCATCGATAAACGTCGCCCGCGTGCGAACGTTTCTCAGGTCATGCATATCATTGGTGACGTTGCGGGCCGTGACTGTGTGCTGGTCGACGACATGATCGACACCGGCGGCACACTGTGCAAAGCCGCAGAAGCGTTAAAAGAGCGCGGTGCCAAGCGCGTGTTCGCTTACGCTACGCACCCTATCTTCTCTGGCAATGCGGTGGAAAACCTGCGTAAATCTGTTATCGATCAGGTTATCGTCTGTGACACCATTCCGTTATCAGAAGAGATGAAGTCGCTGCCAAACGTCCGTACCCTGACGCTGTCAGGTATGCTGGCCGAAGCGATTCGCCGCATCAGTAACGAAGAGTCCATTTCGGCAATGTTCGAACATTAATCTTCGCAGGCCGGGCATTATGCCCGGCCTTTTCTTTTGTCTCCTGTTTATTCCCTCCGACAAAGCTGCTTGGTTTTCAGAAATTTTCATTATGAGTGACCTCAGTTATTGTCACGATCACTACGAAAAACTCTTTCGCTGAAATTATGTTATCTGGCCTTTTGCCTTTTTGAGTTGAGTGGTAATTTGCCCGCACTTTTTATTGCGATCGCCGCCCACTATGAACCTCGACGTCTTTACGTTATTTATTTGCGAACTCTACGTACTGGGGTTTATGAGCCTGATTATGATCTTTGCCTGGGTCGGATCTCACTATGACCGCATTCTGGGCTATGTCTGTGTCGCCATCGTGCTCACGCTTGTTGCCTTTTTTCTCAGCAGTTTGCGCAGCAGGGGCGACCAGTTCTTACCGGTGGCCGTAAGCAACGTATTAGTGATGCTGGCCTACGGGGGGTTATTTAGCGCTTTTCGCACATTCTGTGGTAAATCCCCAGGCATGACCGGCTTAGCAGGGGCGGCACTGTGGTCTCTGCTCTGCCTGTTTCCGACCTTTTATTACAGCTTATCACTGCGTGTTTTGGTGCTCTGCCTGCTTTGCATCGCCTATACCGCCGCACTCATTTATCTGCTCTGGCTGGCACGCCGTGATATGAATACCACCTTTTGGCCCGCACAATTATTGCTCTGGACTCACCTGCTTTTTCACGTCGCCCGGTTATTTCTGGATAACACCCGTCCTGTTGGCATACAGGGGGCGATCAGCGGTTCTGACTTTTCGATCTACGTGATTCTGGAATCCATGCTTTTCGTGATTGGCTTCACCGTCACCATATTAGCTATGGTGAATGAACGCACCCGTAATGCACTTAAGGACGCCTCGCTTCATGACCCGCTAACTAATATCTGGAATCGTCGTGCACTGTTTTCCGGGGCGGACGCTATGATCCGGTTTTGCCTGAAGCAAAACAAAGCGCTGACGGTGGTGTTATTCGACCTTGATCATTTTAAAGGGATCAATGACCGCTACGGGCACCAGCAAGGGGATCGGGTGTTAATTGATTTTTGTAACAGGGTCTCGGGAACGCTGCCACAGGATGGCCGCTTTGCAAGACTGGGCGGTGAGGAGTTTGCAGCACTGCTGCCGCTCCGCTTTGAGCAAGCCCGAGTGTGGTGCGAACAGGTACGCCAGACCGTTCAGCATTCGCGTCCCGGCCAGATCGCCTATTCAGTCAGTATCGGTTTTGCGACTGCAGATAACGGCGAAATAGATTTTGGTCAACTGATGGCTCTGGCGGATAAAGCACTCTATCGCGCCAAAGCCAAGGGCAGAAATCGGACAGAACCTTACCTGGTTATGTCAGAAAATCTAATGTGACGAATGATGGGTGCGGCGACAGCGTTTATCGCCATAATGGCGCACCCAGTAATAGCGATCTTCTACTTTTTCACGACCGCTAATACAGGCGCCCACCAGCCATAACAGTGCGCCAAAGAAAATGCCGAACATCGCGCCCTGAGCCAGCATCTGTGGTAAATCAAGCGAAGGCAGCTGGTTGATAATCGAAAAACCGATGCCGAGAAGCATGGTCACGAGTCCAATTCCCATCAAGGCATTACCTGCCATGCGTGAGTGATGACGTTTCATCTTTCACCTCCTTTATGCGCGGTCGGATGAGCGCACACAATGTTAAACTGATAGTAGTGTAGGCAATGCCTTCAGGCTAATTTGTGCACTAACTCACATAAAGGCCAGATGATTTGTGACCAATACGTTATTCCAGTTTATTGATTTAGATGAAAAATAATTAATCACTGACACTAATAATTTCCCCTGCGCGGTCTTTGTGATCCGCGTCGCGGCACAGTAAACTATCGCCCTTGAGTTATTACAGCAGGATATTCCTTGTGAGCAGCATAAAACTGATTGTGGGCCTGGCGAATCCCGGCGCGGAATATGCCGCCACGCGCCACAATGCGGGTGCCTGGTATCTGGACTTGCTGGCTGAGCGTCACAATCAGTCGTTGAAAGAAGAAGCCAAATTTTATGGCTATACGGCACGACTGGCTTTAGCCGGTGAAGACGTGCGCTTGCTGGTGCCGACCACGTTTATGAACCTCAGCGGCAAAGCCGTGGCAGCCATGGCGACCTTCTATCGCATCGCGCCGGAAGAGATCCTGGTGGCCCATGATGAACTGGACCTTCCCCCTGGCATCGCCAAATTTAAACAAGGCGGCGGACATGGCGGGCATAACGGCCTGAAAGACATTATCAGCAAGCTCGGCAACAACAATAACTTTCACCGCCTGCGGATTGGCATCGGCCATCCCGGCGATCGCAATAAGGTAACCGGCTTTGTTTTGGGCAAGCCCCCAGCCAGCGAGCAAAAACTGATTGATGATGCCATTGATGAGGCGGCGCGCTGCACCGAACTGTGGCTAAAGGAAGACCGCATCAAGGCGATGAACCGCCTGCATGCCTTTAAGCCTGTCTAATCGCCCAGATTGTCGCGAATCTGTGTATAATGCGCGAAAATTATCTTACGTTTCCGGCGGAGCCTGCTAATGGCTCTGCCCATACAGCTATAAAGGGTACTAAACCATGGGATTCAAATGCGGTATCGTGGGCCTGCCAAATGTCGGTAAATCCACTCTTTTTAACGCGCTGACTAAAGCGGGTATTGAAGCGGCTAACTTCCCCTTCTGCACGATTGAACCCAACACTGGCGTCGTCCCTATGCCAGACCTGCGTCTGGATCAGCTGTCTGAGATCGTTAAGCCGCAGCGCGTAGTGCCCACCACCATGGAATTCGTTGATATCGCCGGCCTGGTGAAAGGCGCCTCCAAAGGTGAAGGCCTGGGCAACCAGTTCCTGACCAACATCCGTGAGACCGAAGCGATTGGTCACGTGGTGCGCTGCTTCGAGAACGACAATATCATTCACGTGAATAACAAAGTCGATCCGGCTGATGATATTGAAACCATCAACACCGAGCTGGCGCTGGCGGATCTGGACACCTGTGAACGTGCTCTGCAGCGCGTACAGAAGAAAGCCAAAGGCGGCGATAAAGACGCTAAAGCAGAACAGGCCGCACTGGAAAAATGCCTGCCGCATTTAGAAAATGCGGGCATGCTGCGCGCGCTGGATCTGACGGAAGAAGACAAGGCCGCCCTGCGCTACCTGAGTTTCCTGACGCTGAAGCCCACCATGTACATCGCCAACGTCAACGAAGACGGTTTTGAGAACAACCCCTACCTGGATAAAGTGCGCGAAATCGCGGCCAAAGAAGGTTCTGTTGTGGTGCCCGTCTGCGCCGCCGTTGAGTCCGACATCGCCGAGCTGGAAGATGAAGATCGTGATGAGTTTATGGCCGAGTTGGGCATTGAAGAGCCAGGCCTGAACCGCGTGATCCGCGCCGGTTACTCCCTGCTGAACCTGCAAACCTATTTCACCGCTGGCGTGAAAGAAGTTCGCGCATGGACTATCCCTGTCGGTGCCACCGCGCCACAGGCCGCCGGTAAAATTCATACCGACTTCGAGAAGGGCTTTATCCGTGCGCAGACCATCGCGTTCGAAGACTTTATTGCCTATAAGGGCGAGCAAGGCGCGAAAGAAGCCGGAAAAATGCGTTCAGAAGGTAAAGAGTACATTGTTAAAGATGGCGATGTGATGAATTTCTTGTTTAACGTCTAAATTAGTTTTGTTGTCTCATGAGGTGTCATAACATCTCATAGATCTCACAAAACCCTCTAAAATCCACGCAATTGCGTGGATTTTTTATTCCATATTGTCTCATGTGATCTCATGGAAGCGCAGTCTAAAATGAGTACATAGATGAGTACAATCCGTTTCCATTATCATTTTAGGTGAGTACAATAACGGTATAAGAAATAGTCAAGGACCCGCTATGCTCACTGATACGCAATGCCGCACTGCCAGGCCGAAAGAAAAACTCTATCGACTCAATGACTTTAATGGTCTCTACCTCGAAGTGAAACCCAATGGCAAAAAGGCATGGCGCTATCGATTCAAACTCAACGGAAAATCAAGCATGTTTGCGTTGGGTGAGTATCCAGCGATAAAGCTCGCCGAAGCTCGCGAGAAATGCGAGCAAGCGCGTAAGCAAGTCGCAGATGGAGTTAGCCCGACACAGGCTCGTCAGTTAGATAAGATCCGCAAGGTCAATGACGCTTCTAACACCTTTGAGCTGATCGCCAAAGAGTGGTTGCAGATGAAAGACTGGGCCGAAATTACCAAAACACGCCGACTGGATATGCTTGAACGTGTGGTTTTCCCCGCAATCGGTAAGCTCCCTGTCAGAGATATCACCCCACACCACATTCTTAAAATTCTTCAGGAAACCGCTAAACGCGGCGCTCCGACTGTTGCCGCTGAAGCCCGACGTACCATTTCATCGGTTTTCGAGTTGGCAGTAGCAACGCTTAGAGCTGACAGCGATCCTGTCTGGCCTGTACGCAAGGCGCTTCCGGCGAATAAGACACAGCACAAACAGGCATTGAACCCACAGCAAATCGGGAAGCTATTAAGCTGTTTTGATAACAGTCGCGGCTCATATCAGGTTAACTATTGCATGTGGCTGATGTGGTGGACGCTGGCGCGGCCAGCCGAAGTCACCGAAGCTGAATGGGCAGAATTCGATCTCGATAATGCACTATGGACCATTCCGGCGACGCGCATGAAAGCTCGTAGGGAACATGTTATTCCCCTCCCCTCCCAAGCCGTCAACATGCTTAGAACGCTACAGGGATTAACCGGACATCGACACCATCTCTTTCCGGGCCGAGATAACCCACGTGGCCCGATGACATCACACTCGCTGCGTCAGTTACTTAAAAGCCTCGGCTGGAGTGGAACTTACAGCCCACATGCAACCCGAACCACAGGCAGCACACGGTTAAACGAGATGGGCTATCGACCTGACGCTATCGAAGCTCAGCTTGCGCACGCTGATACCAACAACGTTCGCCGCACGTACAACCATGCGACGTATCTTGATGAGCGCAAAGTGATGATGCAGGAATGGGCTGATAAGCTTGATGGATGGGTAAGCAGCACTGACATCAGTGTTGATGTTTCATAAACGCTGATGCATTGGTGTTTCATCATTGATTAATATATTAAATTTGTGATTATTTAAAATAACCTATAATTCAACCTATATTACGTGTAGAGCATGAATAACGGATTTTGATTAACCTAAATTAAGCGTCACTATCAAGCCGCCGAAATTTTCACATGCCCTGGCTTGATATAGCTGACAGGAGATACCCAAGCGCTGCGCGACCATCTGCGCTGTCAGGTGCTGGTCGACAACATCCTGAATGATTTTAAGTCGGTTAACTTCATCCAAAGTAAAAAAACTCCGCTGCATGAGCCGTCATCAGAATCCCTTGAGGGTAAATCTACGTGACGGACATCTTAACTTAGCCCAGAACGGACATTACAACTTTGCTACTACATAGATGATGTGCATAAATCTATCTTATGTTAAATAACCTGTGAAGGGAGTTTAAGGAACAATGTGCATTTCTGTGTATTTGAAGCCTTAAAGTCGTGGTATAGATAAGAACTTTTGGCTTCCTCAGTAAGCACATGAACCATGATCGCACGTACACCGATATTCTCAGCAACCCGATAACAACGCAGCACCGCATCGTGAAGCAGATCGGCACCAAGCCCTTTTCCACGAAATGCAACATCGCCTGCAAAACGAGCAAGTATGATGACCGGTACAGGATCCGCCATGTTGCGCCGAAGAGTGCCTATGGACTCTGTATGGTTAATGCTGCCAGTGGCCAGTGAGTAAAAGCCAGCGGTTACGGATCACAGTAATCTGATCAATATCCTGAAAGCGGCTGGCACCGGGCACCTTAGTAAGTATGTAATGCAGTGCCTCAATCGTCCCCATTCCGATTTTTTTGATAGCCCTTAATCTCACGTAAAAGCGTCAGGCATTCGCCCATCCAGTGTTCAAACAGACCATAAATGGTCAGGAAGGCTGAACGTCGGATGAGCTGTGTTATTAGGTGGCAATATTAAGTCCTGAGTTCGTTCAGATCTTCACTGTGGCAGGATCCAAATGAGGAGCCTGAACGCAGGACAGAACGAACGCTACCATCAGGTTCATAACATTCATCCTCAAATTCCCACTCGGAAACTGCGCCGGGTATATCGATGGCTTTGATGGCCACTGCTACGTTTTGTTCTGCCTGCCCTGCCAGCATTCTAATAATCTCGACCGAAGAGGCTGCTTCCCAGAGCGGCCAACAGAATAAAAAATCTAGTTTTGCCATTGTTCATCCAACCTTTTCGTCCAGTCAATATCCGCTGCGGCTCAGCGATGAGGATCGTCGCGCAGCCAGTTACCGCGTCCCGTTGACTATACTTCCAGGAAGACGAACGGAGGTAATTATATGTGGACGTTTCCTCATTCACAGACACGAGAATTCGGGAAAACTGCAGTAGAGACGTGATGTGCATTAGCACATAACAACCCGGCTGGCCGCCTGAAGTTGAAGATCCGCTCTTTACTTAAAACAGCATGTTATGCCTGTTTTAGAAACAGGCATAAAGAAGGAAAATTTACGCTTTCAAAGCAGCCCTCTTCTTTAAGGAAACCTGCGACGAGGTTTCATCTCGCGCTTTTCCGAAAATACTCTCTTCAGTTCCTCATCCAGCGTGTCATTCAGTTCGGGGGCTTGTTTTTCTATGAGCAACGCACTTGCAACAGGGGGGATCTGTCTGAGATGCACTGCAACATCGTCAATGGAAAATGGCGTTCCGACAGTACACTCACATGCTAACTGAATTATCTCACCAACATTCACCGGCAGGCCTTTTCCACGTTGCAGTTCACAAGCTGCACTTATATCCGCATCGCGCCATATTGTGTCATATGTTGGCTCTCCCTTGTGCTCTATCGCAACGTTATGCATAAAACATAAAGAGTTGGCCTATGAAGCGGTATAAAACTGCTCCCAGACAATAAAGCCCCGGGCATGCGGTACTTTTTGTCTTTTCAGTTGCGTTGAAAAATGAGAAACAGGTGGCGAGGACTTTTTTTGTATATAATCCCAGTTTCGGCGGTCAATCTTCGCCTCAAATAAGCAAATTTTTCCCTGATTTAATTCATGATCCACTAACAATATTACCCCATCGACACCCCACTCTTGTTCGATGGTGGCCGGGAGCTTTTGGGAATATGCCTTTATCGTTATCGGGAAATGATTCGGGAACTGCTCTCTGACCGCAGAAGTAAACTGAGATGTGCAGTCGTTTTCATCAACAACTATGCCCCTTTTTAATTTATTGAGCATATGACTGTCCGCGACAGAAAAGAGATCCTTAATCTTCTCCCGAAATTCCTCATTAAAAAGTGCCATGTTCTAATCCTTTTATATTAAAAATTGAAGTACGGACTGGGTATCTGTCACTGCTATTTATATACGGACCAGAGACTGGCAATGGAGCCTGCAGCACCCAGGGCCAGCAGACTCCAGTGGCTGAATATTATTTTCATCATGCTCCCTTTGTCGTCATACTTCCGGGCTTTGATATCAAGGAACTGTATCCGGAGCCGGTCAGTAAAGCTCTCTCTGGCAATGGCACTTGACACCCTCATGTAGATAAAAAAATCGCGCGTAACAGAGTGCAGTACCGCCTCCGTCAGTCTGGTCGGTTCAGAATATATCGCCCAGGTGATAAGTGGCACCTTCATCTTCATTTTATCGGAAGCATACGGATACAGGAAAATGGCCACGCTGCCATTAGCATGCTGAGATATCACCAGCGAGGCACCTTTTTCCGTAGGGAAACGTCGGCTGATCCTTGTACCTGATGCGTCATAAACCTCTTCCAGCTCCCCAATCGGATGAGATCCGGCTGAAAGTTGTATCTGACGGTGACTGTCATTACGCTGAACATACAGTTTTTCGGGGTAATGACTCTCTTCCGCCTGCCGGATAACTGTCTCAAAATATTCTTCGGCAAGGTTCGCATGGATGCGCCAGTTGAGCATGCTATACCGGTGCCTGAGCTGCGATGTGTGCTGTTTTTTATTCTCTGTCTGCATGACTGCCCTTTCCTTGCCCTTATACTAATCAATCTCAGTAATATTTACCTGTACGGCCACAGAAGCAGCAGTGCGCTTCACTGAGTTTCGTGTCTGAAAAAAAATACCGGTAGCCGGTGGTCCTCCGGTTCTTTTTTTGTTCCGTTTTTATGCGTTTTTCTTCATCGCTGTTCAGCCTTTGCTGTAGTTTCAGGGGAGACCACCCTTCCCTGTAAAAACTGACCGGATTAAGCGGGCCGGACCAGGAAATGACTTTGTTCAGTATTTCCCCTTCACTAAGCCCTTCTTCAGACCACCTGCGGATAAGGCTTATTTCACGCCTGCGCTGCTCTTCATACAGGAAAAGTGGAGCGATCAGTTTCAGCGCTTTCATGGAAAGCCAGATAAACTCTTTTTCACCGGTATGGCAAAAACCGGATGCCCACTGATAGATGTTCAGGATGTTGTCAGGAGTACATGCAAGGGCAAGACAGTTAATGCTCTTCAGTTTCCTGACAAGCCGGGAAAACGGAAATTCTGTTGAGGTGATCGTATTCCGGCCCGGTGACGAGATCTCATACTTTTCAAATCCGGTAATACTTTTGAGTTTGAGCTCGAGCGCAACGCGGATCCGGAACGGAATAGAGTAAATATCAAAGATCCGACCGTTTCCACCGGTCTGCTGAATATTTTCATAAGTCGCGGGTAGTAACGGTGAAAGGGAAAGGTGCCAGAAGGCATGCTCTGCGATTCTCATCTGACCGAAACTCATGATGTTAACGCCCAGCGAAATATTATGCATAGTCGTGAACTGCACCAAGTCATCTATGAACATTTTGATCAGCGAGTGCCGATCGTCATAATCACATTCAATCCCGAACAAGGTATCTCCGGGCTGTAGTTTCAGTAGTTTTTCAGCTTCAACGGCAATAATGGCCAGCTGCAGTTCCGTGTCAGCCTGTAGGCGCTTTTTGTCCGGAAACATATCGGGCTTAAGACCTGCGCCATCGGGGAGTCCCCTTGATTTTAGTGCTTTAAGGCAGGCTTCGAGCATTTCAACAGGGTCAGAAACAGAGGGAGGCATAATGAAGATCCTTAAATTTTGTCAGAGGGGGCTGCGCACAGCAAAAAATATCCAGTCCCTGAGGTTTCAGTCGATATGTACAAACGCCTGGGTTTCTGCTTATGTCGGTCGCGTAAATGATTATATCCTTTTCCGCTACGATCCCAACGATGCATATATCAGCCAAGTCGATAACATCAACGCCACCATCATGGGAGGCGAAGCCGGTGTCAGCTATAAGCTGACCGACAGCTGGAAAACCGACGCCAGTCTGGCCTATTCCTGGGGGCAGGAACACGGAAGATGGTAACCCCCTTCCGCAAATGCCTCCTCTCGAAGCCCGTCTGGGATTGTCCTGGGAAAGTGCTAACAGGAGCAGTACCGGGCTGGTACGTCTGGTCAGTAGCCAGCATCGGGTGGCCATTAATGAATGGTAATGTGGTGGGCAAAGATTTTGACAGCAGCGCCGGTTTTGCCGTGGTTTCCGCCAATGCAGCTTACCGCGTGAACAAGTACTTTAAAGTGAGCGCCGGTGTCGATAACCTTTTGGACAAGGATTACAGCGAGCATCTCAACCTGGCGGGTAACAGTAGCTTTGGCTACTCCGCCAATACCTCCGTTAACTAACCAGGAAGAACATTCTGGGGCAAAATTAATGTGACATTCTGACCGGTCCCGGTTCGAAAGGGCCGGGTTGTTTATTCAGAAAATATGAGGAAATCGTTATGTTGAAAATGCTCAAAACCCCGGAAGGGAAAAAGTTTCTTATTGCTGTGGCTTGTTTGTTTATCGTTGCGGGATGCGTGGTATCAAAAGCTGCGTTCCAGGGCGTGGAAGACCAGTACAATCTGCCGATGGATACCTGGGACACATCCCTGTTTATCATCCAGGGCGCATGGGTGGCCATTTACAGCCTTATGTTCACCATTGTGGGGTCGCTGCCTTTTGGGTTTTACTTTCTCGGCCCTAAAAATGATTCAGAATAACTGAATGCGCGTTTGTTCTTCACAACCGGAACGTAAGCGCACTCAAAAATGTATCGTGTCATTTACACTGGCACGATACATGTCGACTTCGGCCTTTTTCTCCTCAGATGCAATTGCCATCGCGGCCGTCAGGGGAATAGACAACGCTATGCTGATTGGCAGTCGCGCGTCACCGGCCTTCATGTGCGTGAAGGACTGACTGCGCCCCGGAGCCCTTCCCGCCATAAAGACGTCAGTGCTGCGCCGGGCTCAGCTGATAAACACCGGCGTTTACCGGACAGACATTTTAGTGCTGCCGGAGCCGGAGTGGCTTACATTTTTACCCGGCACTGTCACCATAATCGCCAATACCCTCCTTTCCAGTCAGATTGAAAGGCTGGAATTCCCCCGACATAAATCAAGAAACCGAAGCATTTCATGCCAGAAGCCAACGGGATCAACCAGAAATCAGTTCTGTCCTTTCGGCAGACACATAAAATATACAGAAGGCGCGTTTAAATCACCGCTGCTGTAACTGAATTTCCCCTACAAGATCCTGCCATCTTTTTATGTTTTTTTCCTGTATTGGATCATAGGTTCCGTCATTCGCTTTATCCCATAAGTTTTTTAAGGAAGCAAACTCACGGCAACGGTCAGTCAATTTTAAACGGGTTAATTGACTACCTTTCTTATCATGGTCATAAAAAAACTGATGCGAGTCTGATATACGACCCGTTTTTTTAAGATTGTTGAGCGCGGACTGGATAAAATCCACGTCAACAACAGGTTTGTCCTGATAATTGTTAGTGTAATCTTCAGGGGACATCACGACCGTTTGGCCATTGTCAGGTATTTCGAACACTGAGCGCCCCATATACTCATTAAAAAATGACTCCATGTTCAGGAAGAAAGCTCGTTCCTGGACGAAGGCCGTTTTCGCGTCTTCAAAGGCCTTTTTAATGTAATCAGGCAGGTCGTTCATTAACCCGACTATTGCGTTATGCTTAGGGCTGTTGAATATGAATGAGACCACCATGGCCGGGGGGAATGAGAATATTATATCGAATGTGGAGTCCGGATCCCCTTGTGAAATAACATTCTTGAAATGTTCACAGTAAATTTCCACAAAATTTTCATTCCATTCACTGATCACATTCTCGTCTTTATCACCGTTGGTGTTGTTGGGGCAAAAGAAAATAGCGTGTTCAAAAAAGTCAAAATCATGAAGATATTGCTGATAGGCAGCGTATTGCGTTTCCTTGCCATTTTCACGGATATAGCTTGCATTGACCGCGACCAGAAAAAGCACGTCGTTGCGTATAAGAGAACGGACCACTGAAGTGTATTTTTTTTTCTGCTTAAGCGTGGCGTTTTCTGTGTAAAAATCCTCAGCCACATATTTCAGCAGATGATAGAGGATGCGCATGTAGGGGCTGATCACACTGTGGCCACGCAACAGATTAAAAGCGTCGATGTGACTGACTGGCCGGCTTAACGTCGGGAGAAGACCCTTTTTCTCTTCATCTTTCTTCGCGATTTCCGCATTATACTCGTCATCCAGAAACCTCTTCACGATAGCGAGCTGCACATTATGCTGCTCAAGCAGCATGGTAAAATGCCTCACAAATTCATCACGTTTTGCATTGAGAGTTGCCTTATCGAGCGCCTCTCTGGCAACCCTCGTGTTGTTCTGAGCTTCCTTCACAGCCTTGACCGAATAGGTAACGGCCAGTGCTGTCACTATCGCACCAAATGCGGTAAACAATCCCACGACGGGATCCGGATTCAGCCAGTAATGTTCCCATATAAAACGCATTCATTTTCCTTTCAGGGTGAGACATAATGCAAATTCAGCTGCATCCCGTCACCCGATATTATTTCACCCAGTCTTCGAGCTCCAGCCCCGGCACCCGCTCAAACTCTCTTACATTATTCGTCACCAGCACGGCACCGGCGGCGATGGCGTGCCCGGCAATCGCCGTATCGTTCGGGCCGATCGGCGTGCCGGCCATGCGCAGCGCCATCTTAATCTCCGTGGTCGAATCCACGGCGGCGCGATCCCAGGGCAGGACGGCATCGAGGCGGGCGCAGAACGCGTCAACCAGCTCGATGTGGCGCGGCGAGGCCTTCGGGCCGATGGCGCCGAAGCGCATCTCGGAGTAGGTGATGGCCGAGACCACGATACGGTGACCGCGCAGCACCGCCTGCTCCAGGCGCTTCAGGACGGCTTCCGGCTGCTCGCGCATGATGAATGAGCAGATGTTGGTGTCCAGCATATAGGTCTTGTTCACAGGTTTAATCGTCCTTCGTCGGTGACAACGTCCTCGCGCTCCGCCATAAAGTCCGGGTCAGCTTTTTCGAGCTGCGCAAACGAGCCCCAAGTCGGCCGGACGGGACGCAGGATGATGCGGTCCCCTTCCCGGACAATCTCCAGCTCGCTCACCCCCTCAAAATCCAGATCGCGGGGTAAGCGGATGGCGCGGTTGTTGCCGTTTTTAAAAATAGATACGGTTCTCATGTTTTTTCTCCTGGCCGACCGGCCTTTATACATATGGCAAGTATGTGTATCTTTCGGTTGCTTGTATAGGGTAAGCATCTGCAGATGGCAGATATATGCGTATGCCACACCTATATGTAGTTGTCTCTTTTTCTAGGAGATCCGAAAAATGGTTAAACCGGATCTTAATGAAATTACGCAGAATTTGACTGATATCCACTACCCTCTTCTTCCAGCGTGCTATCTATACAGGTTGATTCATCTCACTTAGTCCGGAGGTTGTTATGGGCGTAAAAATCACAGGTTTAGACAGAATGCATAAACAGCTAAAAGAGGTTGAGAGAGCAACGGAAGTCTTAAACGGAAGTTATGATGTCCATTTCGATGCTAACGATCCTGCCAGTATTGAAAATGCGATTCAGCTTGCATGCAGCATGGTTGAAGAACGCGCGTTGCCCTATGCGGGAAATTCATGGGTTATCAGGTAGTGTGAAATTAATACCCTGTCAGCAAAAGTTGCAGCGTACTGAGAAATGGTTACAGGTTGCACCTGCACAATCGGAACCTGATTTTTATACTGGCCTCAGAGGCCGTCCAGTTGTTGAGGCGATTGTGTGCGGATTACCCATTTGGGCACAGATTTTCCTGATGCCGGATAGATGTAAGCAACAACCCAAAACCAAATTCAGTACTTGCAAAACGGAGGTAGTCCATAGATATAAAAGGTGGCATCGGAAATGGCGTGCCTGCGGCAGAGTTCACGGGCAGAAACCCCGGCATCTGCCTCACGGAGAATACTGATGATCTGTTCGTCGGAAAATCGCTTCTTCATGGGGATGTCCTCATGTGGCTTATGAAGACATTACTAACATCGCGGTGTATTAATCAACGGGGAGCAGGTTAGCACGGCACCGCGTATCCTGTTTGTTGGCCCAAAGTAGACCATCAGTAGAACTGGGTGATGTTTAGACTTGTTTGCCAGGCGGATTTCAACTACCCAGCGGTAGATATTACCAACGGTGCAAAACTGATCCACCCCAGCGGTTGAAAATTGATCCGGGGGTTAATCTGCTCCTCTGAATACAGGGGAGCTTATGATCACTTTTGAGATTCGTATGGAAATTAAAGTCCTGCACAAGCGGGGAATGAGTATCCGGGCCATCGCAAGGGAGCTGGGTATTTCGCGCAATACTGTCCGCAGCCACCTGAAAGCCAAATCTGAAAAGCCGCAGTATTCACCACGCCCGGCACCATCATCACTGCTCGATGAATACCGTGATTACATCTCTAAGCGGATCAGCGATGCGCATCCCTACAAAATCCCGGCGACCGTTATTGCCAGGGAAATCATGGAGCTGGGCTATCGTGGAGGGCTGACTATCCTGAGAGAGTTCATCCGCAAACAGACCCTGCCAGCACAGGCAGAACCGGTCGTTCGCTTCAAAACCGAGACAGGGCGGCAGATGCAGGTTGACTGGGGAACCATGCGAAACGGCAAGTCCCCCCTGCATGTGTTCGTCGCCGTTCTGGGATACAGCAGGATGCTGTACATTGAGTTCACTGACAACATGCGCTACGACACCCTGGAAGCCTGTCACCGCAATGCGTTCAGCTTCTTCGGCGGTGTACCGCGGGAAGTCCTGTACGACAATATGAAAACGGTGGTGCTGCAGCGTGATGCTTACCAGACAGGGCAGCACCGGTTCCATCCTTCCCTGTGGCAGTTCGGCAAAGAGATGGGCTTCTCTCCCCGCCTGTGCCGTCCCTTCAGGGCGCAGACTAAGGGCAAGGTAGAGAGGATGGTGCAGTACACCCGCAACAGCTTCTATATCCCGTTAATGACACGCCTGCGTCCGATGGGGATCACCGTCGATGTTGAAACCGCAAACCGTTACGGCCTGCGCTGGCTGTACGATGTGGCCAATCAACGTAAGCATGAAACTACCCTGGCGCGTAGCACTGTCAACGGAATAACACATCCCCGTCAATACGGTTCTCGCTGGACGCTTACCATTAACGCAACGGCGTGGATTTTTGTTTTTATCACGCGCAAGCCCTCGCACAGGGTGACATCAGTGCGGATGAATAGCCGCAGGCCAATCCGGCAAGGCCACCCTCTAAAAATCAAAATCATAGCTAAAATTTATGCCGACCATCGAACGCACCGGCGAGATTGCACCCTCTCCCTGAGAGGTGGTTTGTAGCAAAATAAACGGTTTCGCAGTGATGTGCGTACTTAATGGATAACGGCCTTCAGTCCAGAGCGACACGCTATTATCCTTGAGACCGTAAATCAGGTTAACTTCCACACCCCCCTGGGTAAAACGCTCAATGCTGTCGAAACGCACGGAAGCGTAGTAACGGCGCAGGTAAAAGTTCTGCATCAGCTGTGCTGAACTGCCTAAGGTGCCGACCCACGGATTACCCTGACCCAGCACCTGCTGCAAACGCGGATTTGTCAGCGTCCGGGCAGATGAGTGCTGTACATCAACCCATTGATTCCATTCATCACGGTTCATCCCATGCCCGTTATAATAAAAGCTGCCCTCCAGACTGCCCCCTTTCTGCAATGCGTAGCGTAGCGTTAATAACATCTTTTGCCAGTTATGCTGCCGGGGATCCTGACGGTTACGATATAACGCGGGTAATTGCGTCTCTTCGTCAATCGGAATCGCCGGGCTAACCTGTGTCAGCTGAGGAATATCACGATCGCCACTGAGCAGGTATTCACTATAAAGCGTCCACTGCTCTCCGATGCCCTGACTCAGTGTCGCCCCCCAGCGCGGTCGTTTACTGCTGGTTTTTTCTGCGAGCAGGCTACCTTCGATATCATCGAGCTGCCACAGACCGCGCAGTGCTGCCTGTTGAGCGTTACCCCACCCCTGCTCATCTTCGGCTTTGGCCAGCACGAGGTCGAAATCGCCGCTGTCACTGCTCGCCTGCCAGCGGAGCATCGGCGCGCCCTCACGCTGGAAATCATCCATGCGGTTAACGCCCAGTGTACTTTTCGGCTGCGTATAGCGACCGAAAATATCGATCGGATGGTAAACGCTGTCCTGGCTCCAGCGCAGATAGACTTTACCCGCCGTGAGGCGCTGAGTCTGTTCGGTGTTCATCAGGGTGACGCCCCCTTCCAGCAGCCGGGTGAGCCTGTTATCCGTGTGGTTTTCATGCTCCCAGCCCGAGGCAACGCCGATAAACCCCTGTAAATTATCCTGATAAAAGAACTGAGAGGAAAACATCACATCCGTGTCAACGCCTGCCCGCGTCGCGGGGCTGTAGCGGTCAGGTGAGAGCGGAGATGCGTCGTTATATTCCTTTACTCCATAGCGTCCCTGCGCAGAGAAGTGCGACTGCCAGTCGATCGTCTCACTGGCAGCACAGGCAGACGACAGGCAGAGTACAAACGCCGTCTGATAAATTCCCGCTTTACGCATCCGCAGTAAACACCGGATTAAACACACTTTCTGACTGCATCAGATAACGCACTTTTGCCGCTTTTGCTAGCGTCAACGGCAGTGTGATGCCCGCGAAATAGTGCGCCGTCGCATATTTTCCTTCCCGCAGGATCTGATTATCTGATGTCTGCGCGATGTCTGCCGCTTCAATAAGGCACCAGCCGATAATCACTTCAGCGACAATCTCCATCATGATATTGGCGCAGGCTGGCACGGCGAGCATCTGCCCCTTGCGAACATAGTCGCCCACCTCCAGCAACGTTGATTTCATGACGGATTGCGCCTGCCCCAGCTTATCGGCCATCGCGGACAACGCCGGCTGTTTTCTGGCCTGAGTGATAAACGCGGAAATCCGCTGATTCAGTTCCTGGAGCCCGTGCGTGTCACGCAGTCCCATTCCGAGCTTGTCCCGCAGCAGAAACTGCGCCTGAATGTGGTTAGTCCCTTCCCATATCGATAAAATTTTACAGTCTCGTGCATACTGCTCAACCGGAAATGCAGAAAGATAACCGTTGCCGCCCAGTACCTGAATAGCATTTTCAGCCACCGTCCAGGCGTTATTGGAACAATAGGCTTTCACCAGCGGTGTCAGTAGTTCAAAAAAGGCCAGCTCCTGCCGGGCCTCCTGCTCTTCTTCACGCGCTTTCGCTATCAGATAACGTGTCTCCGCCATGCCTAATTTGCCAAGCAGAGCACGGCAGCCTTCCGTGAGCATCTTCATTTCACTCAGCATACGCTGCACATCCGGATGAGAAACAATCGGCAATGAAGGTGCCTGGGCGCTCATTGCCCGATCAAACTGTTTGCCCTGAATGCGCCGGCAGGCATAGTTCAGTGCGTTGAGATAGGCACTGGAAGCCATTCCAAGCGCGTAGATTCCGGTGCTGATACGCGCTGGCGTCATCATGCTCAGAAGCTGTACCAGTCCGATATTCTCCCGCTCACCCATAAGATAACCGTAACAGGGCCCCTGTTCACCAAACCGGAGATGCGTATTGGCGCACCCTTTTAACCCCATCTTTCGCACCACTTCACTGCATCGCACCTGATTGTCTTTCCCGCCGTCAAAACGCGGAACAATAAAACAGGAGAGTCCCAGCACGCCGGATGGCCCATCTTTAATGCGCGCCAGCACAAACCAAACCATATTCTCGGTGAGTGAGTGCATACCGGCAGAGATAAAGCGTTTTTCACCTCTGATCAGATAACGCCCGTCCTCCTGCCGTTCTGCCTGAGCTGTGATACGGCTGAGGTCGCTGCCCGCCTCCGCTTCGGTAATGCACAGTGACGAAGTCCAGCGGTATTCAGCCAAGGGGGGCCCGTAGCGTTCCAGCTGCTGCGCCGTGCCGAAACGCGTAAGCAATTGCAGGGCCGGACCGTTGAAACCGACATAGGTCATAAAGGCTGGATGCGCCCCCATAAACATTTCCAGCACCGCATACTGAATCAGCGGGGGAAGCCCCAGGCCGCCCTGCTCGTAGGGCTTGAGACGCACGCCCCACTCTTCGCGGAACCTTACCAGCAGCGCCCGATAGCATTCAGGCACCTGTACCTCTCCCGCCGCGTCCAGGAAGCACTCCTGACGATCGGCTTCCTGATAGCTGGCTGACAACACGTTACTGGCGAAATTCGCCGCCTCTTCTAATAACGTATCTACCCGCTCACGGGTTAACCAAGGGTAGTCACTTTTCAGGCAGGTTTCTGTCTGATTTTGCTGCCAGATCACAAAGCGAATATCGTCCAGCGGCGCCAGATAAATAGGTAAATTATTCATAGTCATTCCATGTACGTGAACACTGAGAATGCAACGTCATTTCAGTGAGAAAGTATTGATTATCGATATAACGGTATTGGGGATCGCAGTAATCAGGAGGCGTGCCGGGCAGCACACGGCTTGCCGGAACCGGCACAGTATGGGGCTTGTCCCGCGGCACCACACCGGGCACGGATTTAGCGGTTCGCACCACCACGCAGCCAATGCGCCCGCCTGCCGCCAGCGTCGTCATAAACAGCGCACCGGAACGGCACTGCGCAACGTTGCGATGCAGTTCATGCAGTGGCTTGATGGCCAGCAGATGAAGAGTGTCGGTTTCCATACTGGGCAACCGCGTCAACTGCCCCATCAACTGCGGAAACCAGTGTAGTAAACCGGCCAGCAGCTGATCTGACCAGCCCGTGGCAATCGCGAATGAGACCCAGCCAGCTGCCCGATCATCGCCCAGACCGGCGGCCAGCCAGGCACCATAGCGTTTGATCAACTGTTCAGTGCCTCTGAGTCCCGCAGGTTTGGCGAACAGCGCACAGGCCTCAAGCACCACCTCACCGGGCTTTGCCTGGCACTTTTGCAGCACCATTCTGGCGATGCCTGGCTGGACGGTCAGTCCCTCTCCGCCATGGCCCAGCCCGGCACAGTCAAGCCGTTCCTGAATAAAGGACGCCGGGCTTTCGATAACCCAGATTTCGACGTGATGACAGGGACTACGCTCAAACTCAAGCAGTGCCGCATACCAGCTCGCACAGGCCAGGGAAACAAAAGCCCGACGCGGTGACGGCTGGCAAAACGTCTGTTGCAGAGACCAGGCTGCAATATCCTGCTGCTGCATGACGCCCAGTTCGCCTGAGCTGCAAAACAGGATGAGATCCAGCGACTTTGCGCCTTCTCCCGGCGCGGGTAGCGCATCCGGCATCTCGCCCTGCGAGGAGAGTGGAAAAATGTGTAAATCGCGCAGCACAATGTCACTCATCGATGGCCACAATGTTCAACTGATGAAGAAATCTGACCAGCACATCCCACCCATCCTGAGACTGAAAGGAATGCTGTGGAAACCAGCGAAGCCGGAGGTGATTACGACCACTTTCCAGCGGGTGGCGAATAATCGACTCTTCAATAGCCAGCACGCTAAAGCCGTCGAGAAAGAGCCGCTTTGCTTCTTGGTCAACCTGATGAAGCAGAAAAATGTCATCCTGTAGCAGCCGCGCAGGGAGGCGAAGTCCCCCCGGCATCATTGTCGTCATAACACAGCGATTAAGCGGTTGCAGATGCAAAAATGCCGCATTAACGATCTCTTCAAGCAGATCATATTTTTCCTGAAACCCACAGAATACCGGTGACTGAACTGCCGGTTTCTCAATACGTCCCAGTGAGGTGTAATCCTCTGGCGTGGTCATCGGCAGCACCCGAGCATTGGCACGATAAGCGCGAAAGGCATAAGGCGAGCGGTTCAGTTGCCCGTTAAAAAGATGATTGCACTGCATCATTTCGCCTCCCGCCAGTTAAAGATTCCATCGGCGGCCAGCGTAATATCGGCCATTGTCCAGTAACCGTTCAGGGCGACCGACGTCGCCAGAAAACGCTGACCGGATGAGGCATGTGGAGCTTGCTCTATCAGAGAAATCCACGGATCGGCCCCAAAACAGTGGCCAAAGCGCGGATGCAGATCCGGTAGCATGTCGGCATCCGGTAATAGACGCTGGAATAGCTGGGTGACGGCCTGAGGAAAAAAGGGGAGCGCCAGCTTGTAGTCAGGCTTATCAGCCAGTGCGTTGCGCACGGCAATGCTGAACTCAGCGATAAAATTGCTGGTTTTCGCCACATTGACCGTGACACATTGATGCGCATTGGTCTCCGCACGAAACAGCAGCGTGACGATGCCGAAACCTGAGTTGCCCCAGTTGGGATTGGCACGCCAGAAGGCGAGATCCATCAGGTTGAGATCGACAATCGTACACATCACATAGGGTGACGTACGCGGATGACTCAACGCCTGGCGCAAACTGTAGCCCCAGCTGGCGCACTCATAGGCATTGATCAGCATATCCGGCACGGCGTCGGTGTATTGCGCGATCTGCTCCACCAGCGTCGGCCAGTTCACCAGTTGGCGGGAAAAAGCCAAATCCATAATCGTCGAACAGACAAAATGGCGATCCGGTATCGGCCCCTGCCATCCCTGCAAAGCATACGCAATCTGTTCACCCACCGCTTTAGCCAGTACCGGAGAGAGATTTTCCAGCCTGTCGTCTACCGACAGCAGCGATTGCGGGTAGCGGATAAACTCAGCGCGAACCAGCTCAAGCTCAGACATAGTGACCTACCCGATGCCGCTGGCAAATTTCCATCAGGCAACGATAAGAACTGCCTTCCATTTTTGTGAATCCCAGTAAATCGCGCTGATCGCTCAGTAATCGGACGCGCTGCTGTTCAACCAGGTCAAACAGCAAGGCATTAGAGGCAAATTTCAGTGCCATCACCTCATCTTCTGAATAACGATTAAACACCTGCTGAGCAGAGAGCGTGCGCGTTACGCTGAGCAAATATTCACGCGCTTCATCGTGCTGGCTGTCAGGTGTCAGACGTTTTTGTTGCATCAGCCAGTGCAGATGATGCATCAGCGAGGCGACAAAACGCGGACGAACATAGGTCAGAAACTGTTTAACCGCGATTAATCCGCCACGGCGTAGTGCCCAGTCGTGGCTACCCGGGAAGACGCCCTGACAGTTGCCCAGTTGAACATGGCCATCCAGCCAGCCAGACCCCACTCGCTTTCGCTGCCACTGCGCGCAGGTTTCAGGCGGTATCAGCCAAGCCTGAGGCACCATCTGACCCGGGCGTGAAAGGATAACAATGGCGAACGCGCAGGTTAATGCCCCGATGCCCCACTCTTTATCGAGCGTAATCTGCAACGCGCCCTGCGCATCACTCACTACTTGGGAACGCCACTGATGCAGCGATGGCCCACCGCTGTCGGTCATCAGGAAAGCCCCCGTGCCGCCGGCACTCACCCACTGCGCCACCTGCTCTTGCTGCCGGTCGCTCCCGGAAAGCTGCAACATAATATGGCCAAAAAGACCGATAATAAGGTTGAAGTAAGGCCCCAGCCCCTCCTCGCGCACCGCCACTACGTAGCGATCAAGTAAAGGCAGGCAGTCTATCGCCGGTAACGGGAATGAGGTGGCAGACGCCGCCAGCGGTTTCAGGGGCGTCAGCGAATCCTCAATAATCATGCGCGAGTCAAGATGACGCAAAACGCTGCGGAAAATCATCTGGCGCACCGATTCCGGCATCGGTTGATAGCCTTCAAGATGGCGGGTAATCAACTCGCCCAGATGCAACATATCCGAAACCGTTTCAGGAGATAACATACTGAGCCGCCTCCTTTAATCCGAGAAAGCGATTCACGGTATAGGTGCTGTAGTAAGCGCCGCAGTAATCAAACAGCAGAATATCCCCTGGCTGAATATCTTCACCGGCATAGTGGCCAATCACGTCGTCACGACTACAGGTAGAGCCGACTAAAATCGTCTTCTGATTGCTATCTACGTCAGGCTGGAGGCGATCGTTTAGCCGCACCCGATAAGGCTGGCGCATTTTACGAAAGCTGTTTTCAGTCTGGCACAACAGGAAGCTCTGATTCATGCCGCCGTTGCAAATGGCGTAATGTTGATCGGCAATGCGTTTGGTTGCCACCACCGTAGTCATAAAAACGCCGCAGGAAGAGAACGCTGCGCGACCGGCTTCGTGTACCAGCGAGATATGTGCCGGGAAACGTGCCAGCCATTCACGATAAGCAGGGAACAGCGATTGATGCTCCCACCACTGTTCGCTAAAACCACCGCCCAGGTTAATCAGCTCAATGGCTCCACCGTAAGCCGCTTCAATATGGGGCAGTAACGCCAGTGCTGCCTCGGCAATCACATTGGCGAAGCGATGAAAGGTGTGGGAACCACCAAACAGATGAAATCCTTTAAGCTGAACTTTTTCATGGTTCCGGATGAAATGCGCCGTTTCGATCAGACTCACCAGATCCATGCCAAAATGATCTTTACGAATAGCAGGCGCGTCGGGCACCAACGCTGCCACGACGCCGACGTTACAGCGTAGAATGACTGGCTGAAGCGGACGATTACCGGAAAGCGCAATCAGCTGCTGAAGCTGTTGCGGGCTGTCAATAATAAAAAAAGCCTTTGCGGCAATGCCGGCACGCATCAGATTTTTATCCATTGACGGATTATTAATATATATTTTTTCGCTATTCGCTACCAGATTCAGCTCATTCAGCGAAGCGACTTCAACCCCAGCATTACGATCGGTCAGACGCAGATTAAGATCGGTGCCGGGGTTCGCTTTAACAGAGAGAATAACCGGCGTCCCTGTGCTCTCTTCCAGCGCATTAATATTATTTCGTAGCTGCTCAGGATCGTAAATATAGCAGGGAGAGTCAAAGACGAATTTCCCTGCCACTAATCCCTCTTTAATTCGGCTAATCGTGGTTGTCATGTCAGTCTCAAATTTTTGAACGTTAAAGAAAATTCACCAGCTCTTTTTTATTAATTTTTCCATTCTGATTCACCGGCCAGTTTTCAATGAATTCAATCCGTGCTGGCAGCCAGGAGGAATCAAAGTGCTCGCTAAGCCAGCTGACCAGTAACGGTTTCTCCAGAGTGGCAGCGGATCTGACAAACAGGCAGGCCTGTTCATTGCCGTCCTCGTCGTGAATACCAATGACGGCACAATCCGTCACCTGCGGATGCTTTTCGACGATTGCTTCAATAGTGCGCGGATAGAGACAAAACCCCGCCTGCTTGATTAACTCTTTTGCACGTCCCCGGAAATAGAAATCACCCTCTCCGTCGTAGCTAAAGAGATCACCGGTGGCCAGCCAGTTATCATCGCGATAGTTTCCAGTAATAATCTGCGCCCCTGCACTGCTCTCCGGATGGGTATATCCCTGCATTACTGATGCGCCACGCACATACAGCTCGCCGATTTCGCCAGGTTTACATTCATGAAATACCTGTTTTTCGCTATCTCCTGACGCAATAAACACTTTGGCTTCCAGGCCCGCCATGGGTTTGCCCACAGAGTCCGGCTTGCGTTCTGCCTGACTGACAGGCAGAAACATCGCCCGTTTTGACTCCGTCAGCCCATACATCAACATCACGCCCGCAGCCGGGAACAGGGATTTCAGATCGCGCACGACCTTTTCCGGCATGTGGCCGCCAGTATTAGTGATTAATCGCACGCAATCCGCCTGACGTTTCAGGGCATTACCCAGTTTCGCCAGGCCTGCACCCAGTGCCGGAACCAGCGGCAGCACGGTGGGTTGCTCCTGTGAGATGAGTTTCAGCAGCTGCATCGGATTACAGGCGGCAGGCGCAAGGATGACGCGGCAACCCACATAAAATCCGAACAGAACCTGATAAAGTCCATAATCGAAGTGCAGCGGTGGAACGGATAGCAGCGTATCCTGCGGCCGCAGTTGCAGATAACCGGTGACGGATCGCAGCGCTGACAACACATTGGCATGAGACAGCATGATCCCTTTGGGTACGCCAGTGCTGCCTGAACTGTAAATAATCAGCGCCAGATCGCTTCCGGTGACGCGCGGCGCCGTAAGGTAGATAAACGAGGCGGGCTTATCCGGCGCCGCACCCGACTGCCAGCACTGCGTAGCCGCATCCAGGATCGCCTTTGCGCCGCAATCCTCTGCAATAATGCGTAACGGCGCTTCGCGGGTCTGCGGGGGCAGCGGACAGATGACGATGCCGAGATGCCAGGCCGCGACCATAACAGCGATGCTCTCAGCACCGGGGGTCGTCAGCAGCAGTAATCGATCGCCGTGCTGCAATCCCTTCTCTTTAAGAAGAACGCACCAGTACTCAATGCGCGCTAGGTTTAAAGGTTCCCCTCCTGCCATCCTGATATCAGGAAGGGGATGCCTTGCCGATAATTCAGCGTAAATATCCGCAAGTGAATGCAACATATATCCGGTCATAGTTCCCTCTATTATTTATCGTAATAAAAATGGGCAAATGGATTACTGTGGCAGGCGATGATAAAATCGCTCAAGATAATTAAGTGATGTCATGGCACAAATCAGGCTGCTCAGCCTGTGATCCTGCTGTTTTTCGTTACGCCGGAATATTTTCCCGGGTGAAAAGTCGACAAGCTGATTAATAAATGTCGCGCTCATATTTAGTTGCACGGCACGACAATAAAGATTCGCCGCTTCCGGTGAGTCTGATGAAAAATTTTCATTATTTAATTTTACGCCCATATTTTCTTCATCAATGCGGGGGCAATGATAATAGTTGACGGCTTGCTGATAGGCCGTCGCCACCTGCTGAATAACACGCTGCCTTTCACTGATTATCAGGTGCCTGATCCATTCACCGTCAAAAGCCGTCTCCGGCGGCGAAAACCAGCCGGAAATTTCCGGGTAACGAACCTCGTTCCAGTAGTGTTGCAACGATCGCTGCGCCGCGCGTCTGATCCAAGGCTGTTTAAAACGCGTCGCTGCCCGCAGCGTCTCCGGGTCAAGATCGTAGCCGAGATGAACATGGCAGGGTGCTGACCGCTGGCGACCTAAACGAAGCAGTAATCTGAGTAATCCTGGATCTCCATGGGCTTCGCCGGTCAGGGCTGCAAGCTGGGGAATGACATTGATCAGCATGGCATTATCGGAAAGCTGGGGCTGCGCCGGAATGTTACCCGCCCGGCCGCTGAAGCTGACACCGATCGTTTGCGGTGACGGCGCGGCAGAGGCTGAACAGGTGTACTCCAGCTTGGCGTCGCCATAACGCCAGACAATAGCGGCTCCGGGCGCTAACTGATAAATCCCCTGATAAGGCGTGCGTGGCGCAGCAACAAAACCGACCACGATAAGGTCAGCAACACAGCGCGGATCAAAACGGGTCTTGTCCGTTCCGCACATCTTAAGCAGCTCTGGCAGGCGCGTGGAAAAGAGAATACGCTGCTCATCGGCTGCGTAATAGACCGATTTCCGGCTGTCCGCCGCATGTTGCAGCGTGAGCGTTTTCTCATCTGCAACCCACTGAATCGTCAGTTCACGGCTGTTTTCAGCCGCAGAAGATCTCGCGACGATGCCCCCGGCAGGCGTTCCATCGGCCCAGCGTAATGTCATTGCCTGCGCTGGAAAGGCAAAAGTGAAATAGCCACAGCCGCCGCTCTCAATGTCCATATTATTCCCTTATTGCATTCCGCCTTGCGGCGTAACTGTAGCCCGAAGCCAGTGTCCCATCAGCGTGGCCGCCATCGCCAGGATACTGAAATGTCCCATTCGCGCCAGACAGCGGCTCTCCCGCAGCAAGCCCGGTGCCAGATGCCAGTTCAGCAGCGTGAACACCGCATCCGGCAGCATTACTTCATCTTCCTGCCCGACCATCAGCCACACCGGCACCCTGATTCGCTCCAGGCTCTGTGTCAGGTCACGACAGCGATAGCTTTGCAAAAAACGAAAGCTATAGTTGCGCCAGGGCTGTCCGGCATCACGCCGCACCTGTAAAACCCGGATGTGTTGCAGCGCGCTAAACGTTCTTCCCAGGCCATGGCGCAGCAGAGAGTAACGGAACTCCTGATTCATCCTGAGCTGCGACGCCGGATGCGGAGCAGGTTTACGGTGATATCGACCGTAATAGATAAACTGGTAAGCGCGCTGGAGTTCGCGGTCATACTCCATATGACCAAAAAACACCGGCGCCAGCAGATATAACGCCACCACCATCGGATCTGGCCGTGTTGCCAGGTAGCTGATGGCCAGAGAACTGCTCCCCGAATGGGCGGCCAGTACCACCGGCAAACCGGGATGATTCTGCTGCAACGCAGCGATCATATCGCTCAGGTCGTCCTGTAACTGCCCAATGTAAGCCACATCGCCCTCCACCCCCTGAGACTGGCCCTGTCCACGCAGATCAGGGCTGTAGACTGTCACCGCACTCGATTTCGCCAGGTGCTGACAGCATGAGACATAATCTTCACTGGTTAAGCCAAATCCAGGCAGCAGCAGCATCACGCTTTGCGCCGTGGTCATGCTGTAGTGACGGTAATGGAGTCTGCAACCATCACGCATCAGAAAAGCCGCGTTATGGCGGTCATGTTTCATCGCCATCACTCCCGGATAACCGCATTCAGCAGGTTTTCTTTTTTGAAAATCCCTGCCGGGAAGGTTCTGGCAGTAAACTGGCTTAATTGCATGATGGTGTAACGGTCTGGCTGCACCGGGTTAATCAACCGCAGCCGCTCTACGCGCGGTTTGCCTGCGGTAGTAACATAGTTTTCATAATGAATCTCTTTGATCAGTTTTTGCGATGCCGTGTAGTGAAGACTGATGCTTGGCAGCGAACTCAGCGGATCGATCAGGTACACTACGCGCTGATAGCTTTGCCGACTGTTAGTCGCCACCAGCGTCAGCGCGATATAGCGTTTTCCGTCCCGCTCGACATCCTGCTGCTGTTGCAACTGGTAGTCTGCAAAATTGGTATTAATCACATCGCCGTTACTGGCTTCGCCCAGTAATCGCTGGCTTGGCGAGACACGCAGCACACGTTTTGATGAGGGCAGTGTTAACCACATGTTATCTCCCTCAACCAGGATACGGCGACCTGCGGAATTTTGCGGCTGCCGGAACAGAATCAGGATTTGCTGATGCGACTGAAACAGCACCTCAAGCTGACTCTGCGCCTCCGCTACCTCATTGCGATAAGACGTCACCTGTAATGAAAAGCTGAAGCTGCCAGACAGCCCGCGCAGGTCGCTAATCTCTCTGAACCATTCGCTGGCACCTTTCTGTACCGCCATGGCAGGGGCGCTGATCAGCATCAGCGCAATCAGGCACGCCAGCCATTTGCGTAATAAAAAAGAGGACGCCAATAAAATGTTATGCATGATTAAGTGCTCTTGTAATAACGAGTCTGCCCGCCCGCAGCGCAGGTAACAGACTGCAAAGCAGGGATACCAGCACACTGACCACAAAGGCGGTCAGACACTGATGTACCGTCAGCAGGATGCGTAAAGGGTACGTCACCGTATTGCCCGGCGGCGTTGGCATCATCAGACCGGAGTGGTTGAGCAGCAGGGCGAGGATCCACGCTAGCAGTAATCCCGCGAGGCCCCCGATAATCCCTAACATTCCGCCTTCCATCACGAACAGGGCAACCACATCGCCTCTGCTGGCGCCAATGGCCCGGATAACCCCGATTTCACGGGTTCGCTCCACCACATTCATGGATAAAACATGAGAAATAGCAAAGGCCGCGACCGCCAGCAAAATGACATTCACAAAGGTGAAAATGGCGGAAAACAGGGCAACAACCTGGTGATAGTAGGTCGCCAGCTGTGACCAGCTGCGGACTTCTATCCGGTCGGCATCTTCTGTCAGCTCACGGGTGAGTCGCTGCATGACCCGATCGGTTTGCTGCGTATCTTTCAATAACACCACGATGCGTGTGGCTCCCCGTGTCAGCAGGAACGTCTGCACCAGAGCAAGATTAGCGTAAGCTGTCCGCAGATCCCGCTCTTCGACGCCGGTGGTGACAATACCGGCCACGGTGACATCCATCGCATTGATGGTCTGATTAGACGCGGTGCCTAACAGCGTCAGAGAGTCGCCCGGGTGCACGTTAAGCGCTTTTGCCAGTGCGCCACCCAGCAGAATACCGTCACGCTGTTCAGGGAAAAGATTGTTGCCTGACTGCAACTGAATGGCTGAGCTCAGCGTCGCTTCTTTATCAGGATCGATGCCAATAAGGTGTGATGACATCTGCGCATCGCCATTGGTGATCAAAATGTCGGTTTCCAGCCTTTCCGTAATGATGACCGCTTCCGGCTGTCGCGCCGCCTGTGCCATGATCTGTTTCTTCAGTGGTTCAGGCAGCAGCATGCTGGCGTCGCTTAACGCACCAAATTGATTAAATCCTTTACTGAAAAACTGAATATGCCCCAGTTGCGAACGGATCATGCTTTCCCGCAGCCCCTGATACATCGATTCACAAAAGCCGGAAAAGAGTAAAATAGCCGCCAGAGCCAGGGCAAGATTGGTCACAGAGACCGTGGTCCTCCTTTTGTTACGCAACAGATTACGTACGGCGAGTTTGCAGCGGATCATCGCATCGCCTGCCCTGTCAGCGACAGATGCTGACGTATAGCCTGACTGGCAAAGAACAGACAATCGAGATGCGTGCTGTTTGCAATGACACCGAAGCGCAGCGCTTCGTTGCCATGTTTTTCAGCGAACTCACGCATCGCATCTGCGCTGAACAGCTCATCTTTTTCAGCAGCCAGCAGTAAAACCGGTAACGGCAAGGCCGCCAGCTGTTTAGCCGGATAGCGTGGTGTCAGCGCATTGGCCATGTTCACACTGTAATGCTGAACAAAATCTGGCTCAGAGGCTTTAACGTCTGGCGGAAAATTCAGTGCCACGGCCGGATAGTTGCCAAAAAGCAAGCCACCGCTTAACGCATTAATGACGAAAGGCCACTGGCGCACTTCAGCAAATGGAACCGTCACCCCGCTACGCCGGACTTCGCTGGCGAAAGGCCCGAGTTCTGGTGCTATTAATATCAGGCTATCTGCATGAGATTGCGGACGATGGCGGGTGAAATAATTAATTAACATTCCGCCACCGCTGGAATGCCCCAGCAGGTGAAGACGCGCCTGAGGGAAAAACGCGCGCAGGCTTGTCAGCAAGGTATCCACATCACGCCAGATGCGGTCAGGGCGGGCAACCTGACCTTTAGCGCCGAGGGAACCTCCGTGACCGCGAATATCCACCAGGCAGACAGCTGTGGTGTCATCATGTAGTTGACGGGCAAGAATGTCATATCCGGCATCCAGATGAACGCCGCCCCCGTGATAAACGATAATCACGTCCTGCGTAGCATGCCGGGGCGGGTAAAGCCGGTAGCGTAGCCCATCCATCCGCGCGGTATTCACGCGTTCCGACTGAGGTAGCGTCGCGTCAAGCCGATCCGCCTGCTGGTTGAACTGGTCAAAATCAATCACGATAAGCGTTCCCTGTGAAGTATGCCTGCCGGTAAAGCGCTCTGCGGCAGTTACAAATGCTTTTTAGCTCGTTCACTCCATTCTCCTCCCGCCAGGGCAGCCGCACGCTGCCACAGTAAGGTCGCCTGGGAGGGATCATCGGAAACCACGACTTCGCCCAACTGATAAAGCACCATGGCACGCAGCGACTGCGTCTCTTCCGTCGCCGGAATGGTCTCTATCAGCCAGTGGTAGTCCTGCCGTGCCAGCGCGCCTTTGCCTAAAAAAGCCGGGGTGCGGCTGGCGGTGATAGCACGCTGTAAACGCGGCCCGATATTCTCAGGCTCTTTGAGCACGGCGCGATCGAGCTGGCGAAATCCGCGATTGACCAGCGCCATTGCCTGCATGCCGTCGATTTTGCTGTTGCCCGCCTGGATACAGTAAAGACTGCCCTCAATCGCCATCAGCAACGCATCATCCGGTAACGCGTGTCGGGCCTGCTCGATCGTCAATGCGGTCTGTTCCTGCTGTGGCGCGTCTGCCGTGGTGGTCAGCGCGACGCTGACCAGCGCCAGCTGACGCCACTGCTGCTCACTGCGTTGTTCAGCCGGTATCTGTACCAGCTGCTGCTGCATCACCCGTTGCTCACTCTCGCCAGCCGGTATCGCAGGAGGATAGTGCAATGCGGGCTGAGCATGGGCAGACAGAGCCGTCAGCAGAAATAGAACGCCGGCAATAATATTATTCATGCGTCACCTGCTCTTTACCGTCCTGCATCACCAGCAGTTTATCCGCCCATGGCGTCAGCGACCGATCGTGCGTCACCAGCACCACCGCCACCTGATGCTGCTGGCAAAGGTTTTTCAGCAGTGCCATCACGCTCTCTTTATTTTTGCTATCAAGATTGGCCGTAGGTTCATCTGCCACAATCAGCGTGGGATTACCGGCCAGCGCACGAGCGATTGCTACCCGCTGCATCTGACCGCCTGATAATTCATTCACTCTGGCATCACGCTGATCGGCCAGTCCCACTGCGGCTAACAGCGCCCCGGCTTTTTCCGTTGCCTTCTCCACCTTGCGCAGATCAAGGGCATAGCGCACATTTTCTATGGCGGTCAGCACTGGAATAAGGTGGAAGTCCTGAAAAATAAAGCCGATATGCTGCTTACGTAGCGCGGACAGCTGACCGTCACTTAGCTGACTGACATCAGCGCCAAACAGCGTCAGCTGGCCTGAATCGGGAATATCCAGCGCGCCGCACAAATTCAGCAAGGTACTTTTTCCGCTTCCGCTTTCCCCGGTGATAATCAAAAACTCCCCGCGACTGAGCGTAAACGAAACCGATTTCAGCGCCTGAACAGACTGCTCCCCACGCAGGTAAGATTTTCCAGCCGCCTTCGCACAGATGATCTCATCGATATCAGCCATGCTCAGGCAACTCTTTCATCTCTTGTTCCAGGGCATCGCTTTCCTGCTGAAGCCATGCCGGATGGAAACCAATCTGCTGATACGCCTGCCACGCCATTCTGGCGTTAGCCTGGGCTGAGACCTGACTTTCTTCATCGCCTTCATCAGCAAGATAGAGCGAGAGACGCGTCAGGCCGAGCCAGGCGGACGCAGCCAGCGGCTGCGGGATACCATGACGGTTAAGAACCGGCGTTATACGGTGTGAAATAATCTGTGCATTGGCTGCGCTATCGCTGATATCGGGAACCGAAGCAAAAGCCCATAGTGCAAGAAGCTGAACGTCAAACTGCTCTGGCACCTTATCTGACACACTCTTTAACTGTGTCAGCGCCTGTTTTAACTGCCACAGCTTACGCTGACCAAACAACAGATCGAGACGCGCACCTGCCTGTTTGACTTCAATCGCTGCCGCCAGCGCGGTCAGAGAGTCACTTGCGCCCTGTTCTGCGCGGGCCTGCTCAACCATTGCAGCTGCCTCATCGAGGCGATTGTGCAGGAAGTAGATCATCGCAATGCTCTGGGCATCTTTCTCTGTCACGCTGGACGTTGCGCCATCAGCTATCAGCGACTGTTCTGCGGTGCTAAACGGAATTTCAGCAAATTTTATGGGCGCAGCACCGGAAATCCAGGCAATAACGTTGCCAATCACAAAGGTGATTAATGTTACGCGCAATGCGATAAAAAGCGGTTTCTTATTCATGATATTCATAGGATGGCTATACCTGCAGACTACTTTCCAGCATGCACACATCGATCTCACGCAGCGTAGAGTTTTCATCAAAGAGCAAATCATCAAAATCCATCACATTAGGGTAAATCATCTGGCAGGCCAGAATTAACTCCACCACATTTAATGAATCAATGCCTAACTGGCCCAGGGGGCAATCCGCATCAACGCTGTCAGTTTTAAGAATTTTAGCCACTTCTTCACACAGTTGTTCAAGCGATAATGATGTCATAGCAGGTATATCCTTATCTTTTTTCGTTATTTCGTTTAATTAATTTTAATTCTCTCTGGAACATCTTATTCCGTAGAGAATCAGGCCACTGATAATAGGTTATCATTGCATGGATGAACAACCCGATAAGCCACCCCAGCAAAGGATAATAGAACCAAAGTTTATTATCATTGAGTATATTAATAGTGAAAAGCAAGCTATTTACCATTACGTAAACAATACAATGGCACCAGAAGGAAATTTTCTTTCTGACTCGCCTTGACGCACTTCTGTAATCCCTGTCAGCGTGCAATTTTCATCCTGTCGTCTATATAAGGAAGGGGATCAACCGCCAGCTTTTTTTTTGATAGGCCGGGTATTCATGCGGAAATGCGTGACTTAGCATCTGCTCTTCAAGGCGAATACGCCACAGAAAAACAAGCAGTACTGGCGTCACCATAATGAGACATGACAACAGGTTACCTAATGCCAGCCCCATTCCAGCAAAAGCAATAATCACCCCCAGATAAGCAGGATGACGAATAAAGCGATAGATGCCGGTGGTCATTAACTCGTGATCGTTGAGGATAGCGATATTAACCGTAAAGAATTTCTTTAGACGATATATTGCATGCAAACGAATAGCGATCCCTATTAATACAATCACCAGACCAGCCCAAGTGATAATATCTCCCTGCTTCGCAAAGCGTAAATATTTTGACTGTGCTACGGCGAATCCAAAAATAAGAGATGAGTAGGTGAAGAAATTTAATATCATCTCAGAATTACGATCCGAGATATCGGATGATTTCCTATTGGCTCGTTTTACCGAAGCGATAATCGACTCACAAATAACCCAGGAAAGCCCAACAGCAATAAATAAATAGCTAAACAAAATTTTTACCTCGCGAAATAAGCATCCTGCTTAATTAATAATAAAACCCCTGAAAGGCGTAAAAAGATGTCAAGCTGTGATGAAATGTAAAATATATTGAAACATTAACACCTGCGAATTTTTTTAACAAGTGCGTAGCACTAATAATATTAATTATTCTTAAAATAATCACATTATGTGATGGAGGTCACACTTTCCATAGAGAATCATGTAAGTGGTCATACCTCTGGCTAATCAGACCCATCAATGTTGTCATTAATTAAGTATATATTCTTCAGACAAAAGGTAAGCGTCCAGCGAGAACCATATTGACGGGGATGTGTTATTCTGTTGGCAGTGTTACGCGCCAGGGGAGCAGTTCACTCACCCGATTGACCGGCCAGTCAGCTATGACGTCAAGGACATGGCGCAGGTAGCTTTCTGGATCCACATCGTTCAGTTTGCACGTCCCTATCAGACTGTACAGCAACGCTCCTCGCTCTCCTCCATGGTCTGAGCCGAAGAACAGCCAGTTCTTTCTTCCCAGACTGACCATCCGCAGCGCATTTTCAGCGATGTTATTGTCCGCCTCAGCCCAGCCATCATCTGCATAGTACGTCAGTGCCGGCCACTGGTTCAGGGCGTATGCGAACGCTTTCGCCAGTTCTGAGTGTCGCGCCAGGGTTTTCATCTTTTCAAGTAGCCAGCTTTCTAGGGATTTCAGCAGCGGTTTAGTTTTCAACTGACGTTCGGCAAGGCGCTGCTCCGTCGGTATTCCCCTTATCTCCGCCTCTATAGCGTACAGGTCTCTGGTATATCCCCATAAACCGGAAAATCCTGCAAGGTCGCTCAGCGGATTTTTCCGGTGGCCCGCACCTGTCAGACAGGGGAAAATGGGCAGAACAGGAGCAGACGTCGCTGTGTTAATTCTGAGAAATCAGCAGGGGTCATCGTCCCCTTCCACTGGTACAGCAGTTTGTTGATGACCGAAACGGTGACCAGCTCCGTGGAGAAGTGAAGTGCGTCTGCGCCACTCAGAACAACCTGCGAAATAGTAAAGCAGGGCTTTTCAGCCGGGAAGTCCGTTGTTGCTGAAGCGGGGGGGAGATCGGGAGAAAGACGCACATCCGGCACAACAGGGGTGAGCTGCTGCTCCTGGGCTTTCTGGCGTTGTTGTTGGTTCAAAAATTGCTGTTCAGCATCGTACTGAAATAAAGGGGCAGCAGAAATGTGACCTGCCCCCCGTTGATTAACACACCGCGATGTTAGTAATGTCTTCATCAGTCACATGAGGACATCCCCATGAAGAAGCGTTTTTCCGACGAACAGATCATCAGTATTCTCCGCGAGGCTGAAGCCGGGGTTTCGGCCCAGGAACTCTGCCGCAAGAATGCCATTTCAGATGCCACCTTTTACTCCTGGCGCAAGAAGTTCGACGGCATGGAAGTCCCTGAGATAAAGCGGCTTAAGTCGCTTGAAGAGGAGAACGCCCGCCTCATACTGGGGGCAGGTCATGTCAGGCTATTCAATAAAAGAGACCTCACCGGCTCCTGTCTGGTTCACACTTTTCAGCTCAGGATATTCACTTACAAAAACCAGGTGTTATTATTCACCCCGTAAATACCTTTCAACTCAAACCGAGGCTTTGATACTGGAGAATGTAATCATCTGATAATTAGTTCCCCGACCTTTTCAGGCCGGACTGATTATCAATGCGCCGAAATCGAATGCAGACACCGCTGTGTGTTTGCAAGTTTTGCACATGATGATTAAACAGGTTTTCCAGTATGAATTTATCCCGTCAGGAACAATGTACCTTACACGTTCTCGTCAAAGGTGGCCGTATTGCGCACGTCCGCGATGCGTCTGGCCGCGTCACTGCCGTCGAATGCTACACCGGTGAAGGGTTCTTGCTCACCGACTGTACCCTTGCCATCTTCAAAAAACTCAACACCAAAAAAATGATCAAGTCCGTCAACGATCAGCCCTACCGCATCAACACCACCGGGCTGAATAACGTTCGCACACAGCTTGATAACCGCTAAGGAGAACATGATGAATATCAGCACCCTTATTTCCTCATCCCGACACATCCAGCTGTCAGCGGAGGAAAGTAAAATCCCCTGGGACGAACCGGCCTTCAGCCAGCGCATGCTGGCGAACCATTTGTCTCAGGATCACGACTGGGCCAGCCGCAGGCAGGAGGTCATTGAGCGGCAGGTGAATTGGATCGCCAGCCTGTTACCCCCAGGCGCACGTATTCTCGATCTCGGCTGCGGTCCTGGCTTTTATACCCACCGCTTAGCAGAGCGCGGATTTCACTGCACCGGCGTGGATTTCTCACCGGCATCCGTGAGCTGGGCCCGTCAGCAGGCGCAGAATGCCGGATTGAATATCGACTATGTTCAGCAGGATGTCCGCGCATACTGGCCCGATAAATCTTTCAATTTCATCATGATGACATTTGGGGAACTGAATGTTTTCAGCGCGGTGGATGCGCGCTCGCTCGTCAGCCGCTGCGCGCAATGGCTGGAGCCGGGTGGCTGTCTGCTCACTGAAGTCCATACTTTCGACGAAGTTAAGCGTCAGGGAATGGCTGAAGCAAGCTGGCAACGCTGTCCGGATGGGCTGTTTCTGGGTGTCCCGCATCTGCTGCTGACGGAACATGACTGGGATGAAGAAGCCCAGACCAGCGCAACGCAGTTCTGGGCCATAGAGGCAAACGGTCAAACTACCCGTTTCGGTAGTCAGATGACGGCCTGGCACAATGACGAGTATGTCAGCCTGTTCGGTAACGTCGGTTTTACCCTGCTTCCTTCTCCTGAAAGCCACGACTGGCCAGTCAGCGAGACATTTGAAGGAAAGCTGTTTGCTCTGCTGGCCGAAAAAGCAAAAACCTCATAGAAATGTCCTCTTGATACTTAACGTAGTAAAAGGAATTTCACATTGGATATCCCACGTATTTTTACCATCAGTGAAAGCGAACACCGCATCCACAACCCGTTCACCGAAGAGAAGTACGCCACGCTGGGTCGCGTGCTGTGTATGAAACCGGGGTCAAAAATCCTTGATCTCGGCAGTGGCTCGGGCGAGATGCTCTGCTCCCGGGCCCGGGATCATGGCATTACGGGGACTGGCATCGACATGAGTTCGCTCTTCACCGCGCAGGCAAAGCGACGCGCGGAAGAAGTCAGCGTCAGCAAACGCGTACATTTTATTCATAATGATGCGGCGGGTTACGTCGCCAATGAAAAATTTGACGTGGCAGCCTGCGCCGGCGCGACCTGGATTGCCGGTGGCTTTGCCGGGATGGTCAAACTGCTGGCGCAGAGTCTTAAACCGCTCGGGACCATGCTCATCGATGAGCCCTACTGGCGTCAGCTTCCGGCAACGGACGAGATAGCGCAGGCCTGTGGCGTCAGCTCACGGGCTGATTTTCTGACGCTCCCGGGGCTTGTCGGCGAATTCGACGATCTCGGCTACGACGTGTTGGAAATAGTACTGGCAGACCAGGAAGGCTGGGACCGCTATGAGGCCGCGAAATGGCTGACCATGCGTCGCTGGATGGAAGCCAACGCTGATGACAACTTCGCGGAGGAAGTCAGAGCTGAGGTAAACATCCCGCCGAAACGCCACGTGACCTACGCGAGAGAATACTTTGGCTGGGGCGTGTTCGCACTTCTCGCCAGGTAACAACAGGTTCCGGTATTTCTTACCGGAGATACCGGAAGCTTCGCCCTTGCTTTGATCTGATGCATCACCTGCACAATACATATTCAGTATGTTTATTAATCAGGATATAACCATAGGGAGCATCATATGTCACAACATGAACAGTTCTGCCAGGCTTGCGGAATACCGATGTCGGCGCCCGATGCGCACAGTGCCAGCGATCAATATTGTGCGTACTGCAGCGACAGCAACGGCAATCTCAAACCTTGGGAAGAAGCGGTATCAGGCTTAGCCAGCTTCCTTGATTCCTGGCAAAAAGTTGGCCCGGAAGAAGCACAGAAGCGTGCTAAGCGTTATCTGACGGCGATGCCCGCCTGGGCTCATAAAGCGAATGAGTGATTTGATCTGGTTCTTTTCACTCCCCTGAATCCGTTAAGGAGAGCCAATGTTTTCTTACATTATGCTTGGAACCAACGACCTGCCACGCGCCATTACATTTTACGATCCGCTGATGGAGATGATGGGGTATCCCCGTGGCGGAAGGAATGAGGAGGTCGCATGGTGGGGCATCTTCAACGGTAATAAAACGATGGCACTGGGTATCGGCAGACCTTTTGATAAACAGGATGCCACGACCGGAAATGGTGTGATAGTCGCCCTAATTGCGCGTTCTGCCGAACACATCCAACAGCTTCACGCGCTTGCTTTAAATCACGGCGGCACGGACGAGGGAGCACCTGGCCTGCGTCCGCATTATGGCGAAGGTTTCTACAGCGCTTATGTCAGAGACCCCGATGGCAACAAGCTGGCATTTGTCTATTACACCGCATGATCCTGAAAACGATAAACCGGGGGCCTTAGCGCCCCCATCTGACACTAAAACCGTTCCGCAGAATTCACTGGATCGTTGGATGAATTGATTAATGCCGAGATGCCTCATTGTTTTAGGCCAGCATCTCATAGTGTGACAACTACACAGCTAGCTCCCACTCAACATCATCAATCCCTTCAACCGCGCGACGTCTGTCTGCCTTTCAGGGACGGCTTACGCCTGCATGTTGTCTGGCTGGAGCCAGTATTATGTTTGCCAAATCCTTTATCGCTCTCAATGGTAATGGCCGCCTAACCGGAGTCCGAACTGCTGACCTGCAAACACCGAAACGATAGCGCCCGTAGCAAGTTATAAGTAAGCATTCATAGAAATCCTGAAAGGATTCTTTGAGGTGTAAAGTTCAATACGGTTGCTCCAATAAGAGAGAGTAAAAGTGGCATTCGCCATGCTGATATCCTACTACGCTTAACGAATACGACTGTTTCTTCGCGTTGCGAACAACCCTCTGGCATCACTCAGCCCGGTAGAGACGTCCCTCGCCCGACCTCGCCTTTCGCCACACTTCATCATCCGTCAATTCAGTCTGGATAAGTTCAATCGGCACGCCAGCATCGTTAATCATCGCAACAAAAAAGCCGTCGATCGGCTCATATGGCCCAAGTATAACCTCCTCATCGCGAATGGCCTCCTGAAGATCGGCCACCTTAAATGCCACATGTGGCACGGTGCGGATAAGATGATGCAAAGGTGAATCGGCTTCGAACCGGTGCCACTGCACCCGAAACTGGCCAGGGTTATCGGCAGTGTACATGCCGGCACGTTGACTGTAACTGCCGTCTTGCAGGCCATCACTGACCGGAATCCCTAAGTGGTGAAAATCATACTGCAGGTGTTTTTTCAACGTTGTACTCCCGAGGGTTAATGTCTTTCAGACGGATATAGTAACAAGCCAGTAATGATCACCTGCATTTTCGCGCCATCAGACTCACCCAATGGCGCGTCAGCCCAGTTTGATGAGGCAAAGGACGAATCAAATTCCCATCACATACTGCGCGATTTTGAAGTAAATGATGAGCCCTGTGCCGTCAATAAAAGTGGCAATAAAGGGCGCTGAAACCACCGCCGGATCTACCCCCGCCTTTTTCAGTAACATCGGTATGATGGATGACACAATCGCGCTCCACACGGTAATGGCCACCAGCGACAGACTGACAACCAGCGTGACCTCTGCGCCAACGCCCATCATCCATGCCCGTATCCATGCCGCAAGGCCGATAGTGGCCGCGATCAGCAGGGACGTGGTGATTTCTTTGCGCAGCACTGCACCCAGCCTTGCCAGACTGACCTCCCCTAACGCCATGGCCCGCACCAGGGTAGAGGTAATCTGTGTGCCGCTATTGCCGCCGGTGCCAATTAACAGAGGAATAAAAAAGGCGAGCGCAATTGCCGCCTCCAGCTGATCTTCAAAGGCTTTCAGGACATTGCCTGTATAGGCCTCAGCCACAAAGAGCATCAGCAACCAGACGGCTCTTTTTCGCCAGAGCGCCCACGGACTGGTTTCAAGATAAGGTTTATCCAGCGGCAGACTGGCGCCCTGACGCTGTGCATCTGCGGTGTTCTCATCCGCAATCAGGCGTGCGATCTCACGTTCACCCAGTACACCTACCAACGTATGGTTGGCAACGACGGGCAGGATATCGATATTCTCCTCCATCAGAATATGGGCAATATCACCGCGACTGTCATCCGGCGTCACTTTCGTGAAAGCATGACGCATCATCACACCAACCTGTTTATCTTCATCATGGCATTGCAATAAAGTTTTAACCGCAAGCGTGCCGCGTAAATGGTAATCGCGCGCGGTAATAAAAACTAACGAGGGGATCTCATTTGTTTTTAACTGCGACAGAAAATAAAGCTTTGCTTCTTTTACCGTCAGTGTGTAGGGGAGCGTAATAAAATTCGGGTTCATATACTGCGCAACGGAAGCGTCATTTACGCCGTCAACATTGAGGCGCGAACCGGTAGAAAGATGCTGTATTTTTTGCATTGAGGTGTCCCTATATCGGCTAAAACGTCATCAGCGAATCGTACAGGGGCGTAACCAAAGAGGGAGTGAACGTAGGCTATCTCCGCGTCCAGGTTTTAGCACTATACAACGTATCTGATTGATTAATCAGAAGTTACCTTGGGCTGAACCTTAATCCGATAAAGCCTGTCTTAACCTTGGGCATCTCTCGATGTCGTCAGATCAGTAACCTGTGTTTGTATAGGAGCCTCGCCAAACGAGATACTGTGTACTTAAAACGCGGCTAATATAGAGGGAGAATGCTGATATCAAAAGAAACAATCCATTCTTATTGAGATTACGTTTAAGGAATTACAAAAATATAAATAAAAATACTTTTCATTAATATTCCTGGTGGGTAACCATGCCCCCCTTTCTGAATCGTTCAGCGTAATCAGTGAAGCTTCCTGCGCCATTACATTTCCCAACCCAATAAATATTCGTCAATAATCATTTGTAAAACGCGGGAACCTGTACCTGAATTTACCCAGATAATGTCTTAGCCATTTATCAGTGACGTCATTTAACGCATGAAAATCTCTATTCTGCAGGTATGAATCTTTGCTAAAAAAGTTCAGGAGACATTTCAGGCACACAGTCAGCGTTCAGACACAGTCGCTATGTTTAAGACCGCGCCCCTTAACACCCTGATAATGGGTACAGCCAGCCCGTATCACCGCTTCTCGTTTGCACCCTTTTTACACCTCGCCATTTCTTTTTTACGCCACTTTTACACGCCGGGCGTTTTAATCAACGGCACCGGGTACTCATGGCCCATGCATAAGGAAGTCGTTGATGAAATGCGTTAATGCGCTCTTTTCTCTGCCTGTCAGTGGCGATGCCGCCTTAGTCGAGCTGGCTGAGCAGCAACGTCTTCGGCTGATGTCACCCCGTAAATGGTTCAGAGACGCGATTGAGGTCAACACCGATCCCGCCAAACTTAACCCCCGACTGATTGCTCAATGGCTGGGGGCGACGATCCCCGATGCGCGCCTTCTGACGCTGGCGTTGAACAGCAGTCTCTGTTTTGGCGTCTACCGCAATGCACGACAAATCGGCTTTGCACGCGTCGTAACCGATATGGCCGAAACCTGGGTAATCCAGGATCTGTTTATTTCGCCAGAATATCGCTTTATCGGTCTGGGATCCTGGCTATTGCGCTGCTGTCTGTCGCATCCAGGTGCCTGCGGCTGCCATCGTATTATCGCCCTGAGTGAATCCGCACCGGCGTTTCTTCAACACAACGGCTTCATCTGTCATCCCGCACTGCCGGGTATTTACGTGGCGCCGCCTCTGTATCACGGCGTTGACTACCCAGCAGGCTCCGATATCACACCTAGACATTAAGCGACTACAACGATGAGCAGCCTGCTTCAGTTTCTCATTCGGCCTCAATTATCCAGCTGTTGGTCGTTAAGCAATGCGACTGACGAACCTCTGTCTCACAAGGAAAACACCATGTCAGGTCTTATCCTGGTATCACATAATCATTCTCAACGTTCTACGCTTACTGCGATTTATGAAGGCATTCTCGCCCATCAAGGTGGGCTCTGGGTGAGCTGGGATGGCCAGACCGCAGTTCTGCCATCGGATACGGCAAGACCTCTGTCATCTCAGCAGAAAGATCACTATGAAACCCTGACCTTTCCCCTGACACCCGGCGAGGCGAATGAGGGTTATCACAATTACGTTCATAAAGGACTCTGGCCTGTTTTCCACCAACGCCCGGATCTGGCCCGTTTTTCCACTGACGGCTATCGGGAATATAAAAATATTAATGAGGCTTATGCGCGTGCTATTTGTGAGCACGCCCTGCCCGAGGACAGAATCTGGATACAGGATTATCATCTGCTGGGTTGCGCCCGCTATCTTCGCGATGCCGGTTTGACCAATCCAGTGGGCTTTTTTCTGCATCAGCCTTTCCCATCGGGCAAGATGTTTGAGGCCATTCCCGACTGGCGCTGGCTCACCGAATCCCTGCTGTGCTGTGACGTGATCGGTTTTCAAACGGTACAGGACATGAACAACTTTATTGTCTGGCTGGAAAGTGAATTCCGTACAGAGCGTTTCGCTGGCGACAGCTTTCGGGTACAAGGCCGTATTGTCCGGCTCGGCGTCTTTCCTGTGGGGATTGACCTTGACGATGCCCGCTGCCTGCGCGACAGCAATAGCTGTGCCTTCATGGAAATGCAGTGCCGCGAAAACTTGCCAGAAAATACCGTACTGAGTGGTGGCCATCTTGATGACAGTGCCGGGTTGCCTTACCGAATCAGCGCCGTGGAAGTGCTGCTGCGCAAACATGCTGTTTACCAAAAAAATATTACCCTGTTGCAGCTGGCTCCGCCCTCTGCCGGGTATGCGCATCGCGCGCCGGAAATCAGTCACACCTTAGAAACCCTGTGCGGCGAGTTTAATGGCGTGCACGGCATGATGAACTGGTATCCGGTGAACTGTCTGACGCATGCTTACAGTCGGGAAGAGCAGGCGGGAATCTATCGCGCTTCCCGTGTTGCGCTGGTGACCCCACTGATGGCGGGCATGAGCCTGATGGCGAAGATGTATGTTGCACTTCAGGATCCCGATAATCCTGGTGTGCTGATCCTGTCACAGTTTGCAGGCGCAGCAGAGCAGATGGATGGTGCGCTAATCGTCAATCCTTACGATCCCGATGCGATGGCCGATGCCATTCATAGCGCACTGCTGATGCCGGTCAGGGAACGGCGTCATCTTCACGCGCGTCTGATGAAGGGATTGCATTTGCACAACAGTCATCGCTGGTCTCAGGCATTTTTGTCCATGCTGAGCGATCAGCCCGTGATGCCCGGGCCGGTTGTCGCAACCGCCCCCTCTTTGCGTCTGAACAGCAGTCGGGCCCGATACTGACGTTCCCGTCCTCAGCAAGCGGCAGGTCTGCATCGCCTCTGCTTTGCAGACCGGGCTTTTAGCGGCAACACAACGATGAAATAGCCTGAAAACGGCTCAGCCCTGAGCCATTTTCATCAAGCTATTGAATCGCAGCCGCTGGTGCAGCGTTGTGATAACGGCTGAGGCGTGCGTTAACGAGAAGCCGAAAGGGTTTGCAGCACTTTCAGCTCGGCCACCGCTTCCTGCATGGCATCCATTCCCGCCGTTAAGGTGCGCAGGCTATCCAGCTGTTTCGCCATACCTGCCCGCTCATGGCGGGTGCGGTCGCTCATCGCCGCGATGGCATCGGCTGCGTGGATACTGCGCTCTGCCATGTCCGTGGCAGTTTGCACGGTGTTTGTCGCCACGTCGCGAATACGGGAAATCGTGCTGACCGCATCGTTGATATTGCTTGCCGTGGCTTCAGCCTGCTCTTTGGAGGATTGCGCCAGACGACGCACTTCTCCGGCGACAACCGCAAATCCCCTGCCCGCCTCACCCGCACGGGCGGCTTCAACGGCCGCATTAAGCGCCAGAATATTGGTCTGGAACGCGATATTGCTGATGCCATGCGTAATGACGTTGATACCATTGGAGATCGCCTCCAGATCGTCCAACCCGTCGCCTAAGCGGCCCTGTGCCTGCTGGCTCTCTTTGGCGATATCGCTGATAGCGCGGATGCTGCTCTCGGCCATCGTCAGCGCCTCGCTCTGGCTCTGGGTTGCCGCCTCAAGCACCGGCAGTGCCTGGACGATAGGCGCTAACTCCTGCTGATAATTCACCACGCGCGCCAGCACGCCGGACTGCACCCTGTTCAGCGCCTCCCAGCGACGCAGGGCGCGCTGAGCGTAGTGAGCCGCATAGCTGGCATATTCCACCGGGAATTGCGCCATCGCATTGACACGGTGATTAAAGAACACCAGCGCAGAGAGCGTCTGGTTGATCGGCACACCGAGAATCTCACCAAAACTGGAGAAGCCGGCGGCCGGGATCCCTTTAAAAAAATGCGCATCGTGCAGCTTATCGGCATTCCCCACGCGACGCAGTATGCAATCGTTCATCAGAATCGCTGCCGGTTTGCCGTGGCGTTGGGTAAAGGCCTGCCAGTCACGCTGCGTGGCCTGTTTAAAATCGGTTTCACGCATTAAGTAAAGCCGATCGCCAAATTCCAGGTCGCAGAAAAACTGCACGCTCTGGCTGGCCATTTTCGCCACGGAACGAATAAAGAAGGCTTCACCTACCTTGACGGCAAATGTCAGACCTTTAAGCCGCTCGCTGGGCTGCTGTTCGTTACAGCCAAGGTGTTCGGCCAGCGCCTGGGTGAATGGCTGCTGCTGTCCCTGCGCGTTGAACACCGACGTCAACGTACGCTTTACCGGATCGGCCTCTGCAATCAGCCAGCTTTTATTTAGCGGCTCGAAATTCTGGCTTTTGAAGGGTGCGAAGGATTTACCTGCTGCCATTTTACAGAACACGATAACGGCCTTGCCCTGCAGCACACGACCGCCGACACCCATCCATGTGCCGTCAAAGGTTGCACGTCCTCCTGCGGAGCCACCAATCGCCAGGCACGGAAAGCGCCCGGTGTTATACCAGGCCTGCATCAGAAAGCCTTCTGATGCGGACAGTCCGTCGCAGTAAATCATCGCGAAGGTGCGATCGGCAGAAAGCGGCATGCGCAGCTTCAGTGCGGCCAGTTCATGCTGAATGGCGCTGATGCGATCGGTCGCCGTGTGCGCGTCGTGAAGATGCAGATCGACAATGTGCGTTTCATGCTCCGCTATCAGGTTGCTAGGCAGCCAGAGCCAGCTGCCCTCTTGTCCGTCTCCCTTGCAGTAAGTTGTCTGCTTGCCGCTGGCGCTGAGCGCCCCGTTCGAGGAGAGCGTAATCACGGTCAGATCCGCCGATGTTAAACGTTGCCATGCCTGACTGACCTTCTGAAAATCTGCCTCTGGCGGTACAAACGTCAGCAAAATACCCGCAGCACGTTTGCTAAGGCCTGCAGCAGAGAGCGATGCAGGTAAGCTTTCACAGTGAAAGATCCCGTCGGTGGGCTGAGCTGCCCCTGCAAAACGGGAACCGGTTAAGCTTCTGGTCATTGTCTTAATGACAGACATATTGTTATTTCCATTGTAATTAAAAGGAATGCACGTACTGGTGTTGTAAAAAAGAGGGCCAAACGCTGCGCCGGTATGACCAGCACGCATGAGCCCTCTTCAGCCCCAAAAATGAGCTGAGCATGCGTTATCGACTCACGCGGCCATAGCTTCAGCGATTACCGGGATTATTATTAGCGATGCGTGCGGGTAAGCGTTTGCGTTTGATGTCCGTCAGGTACAGAGAAAGTTTGCGCCAGTTTAAAAGAATGAACATCGGCTCAGAGCGAGAAGTGGTCTTTTGTTAATTTCCCAGAAATGAAGTGGGTATGCTTTGACTTTCAGCCTTGATGAACACCTTCACAACAGGATGGACAAGATGAAACAGGTCAGGATTTATACACTCAAAGACAGCCAGTCAGCAGAAATTTATTTTCACAAACACTGGCCCCGACACAGGGTTTCTCTTCCTGCTTTTGATATTTATGTCAATGATGTCTATCTGGGAGAAAACTGTCAGGTCATTGCAACAGTGACCTATCAGGAGGGAGCCGATATACAGGCTATCAATCAGAAATACATGAGCAGCGAGGCGTTCATATCAGATATGAAAGGTTTCGACATGTCTTCAATCCTCCGGGTGGACGAAATCACCATCAAAGAAACACTTTTCTGACCATGCGACGTTCTAAGTCAGCTGAGGCGTTTCCTTTTTAGCCTGTGAAATTTATACACCGCAACTCAGTCGCCCTTATTGCGGTGTTCAGACAGAAAGCAATTGAGCGGTTCACTTCCGGCTGTGAGTTCAATCAACGGATGAAACACATTGGTCGAAACGCTCTCCGGGGAATTCAGAGCCTGGCGCATTTCCCGGCCTTTCGCTGAGCTGCCTGACAACAGGGTTTAATCTGTGCTGTGGGTGAAGCGGTGAACCAATGCGTTGCTTCCTTTTGGAAAATGTTGTCTGACGGTCTGTTCGTCATTTCATTTGAGCCACATCGCGCGGGAGCTTAGGGATCACAGACCTAAATCTGGGTGTCTGTTTCTACAGTAAATCGGGTGCGGCGGGTTGGTTCGGCGCGCCGATCCCGTGTTTATGTTTTATAACGCTCGAAAGCTCATTTCCGGGCTTGTTTGATGAGGGCAGATATCACCGTTAAGGCCTTGTTGTCTCTGATACAGGTGGGGATTACTAAGCGGGAGTGGCGTTATGAGAGGGTAAGAATACTGGTGGTTTTAAGCCCTCACCCATTACCTGGCCACTTGCCACAGTGGCCAGGTACGTTAATGATTACTTAATATTGAAATCAATCCATTCACCGCCCGCATCAGCAGATTTGACGCAGTGCTCTACCCAGTTCACACCGATCTGACCGGCGTGCACATCGGGATACCAGAATGATTCCAGGAATTTCGCGTCGCCACGATCGGTTGCATCCATTGCAATCGCAAAGCGGCGATAAAGATTAGACCATGCTTCAAACAATCCTTCCGGGTGTCCACCCCCGATGCGATCGTCAGCCAGAGCCTGCGAACTGAGATAAGGCATTCCTCGTTCAAGGATCCGAACAGGCTCCCCTTGGATTTCATAGCGAAGCTGGTTAGGTTGCTCATCCCACCACTCCAGGCTTGCCTTCGAACCCACAACACGAATTTTCTGACCATGCATAGAACCGCAGTTCACCGCTGAGCACCACATAGAACCCACCGCACCGTTGTCATATTCCATCAGCACATAGGCGTTATCTTCCAGCGGTGCGCGGGATTTGACAAAGCTCTGCCGCGAGCACAGCAACCGTGTGATGCTCAATTGAGGCAGCATCGTTTCAGCCAAAAACAGCGGATGGGTAGCCAGATCGCCCAGAACATAACCTGGCCCGACATATTTAGGGTCCACGCGCCAGCGGGTGGAAGGATTATCCAGTTCTACTGCTTCTGCATGAAAACCGTGTGCGAAGGACATGTTAATGATACGGATATCACCGAGCAGCCCTTCCTCGATCATCTGCCGCGCCTACAAAATTAATTGATGCCCTGCATATCCATATGTGACACCGATGATTTTTTTATGGGTTCTGCATAACGCCGCAAGAATGCTTGCTTCCTCGCCGGTAAAACAGAGCGGCTTTTCGCAAATCACATGCAAACCGGCTTCCAGTGCAGCTTTGCATATAGCAAAGTGTGTATTGTTTGGCGTGGCAATTGAGACAGCTTCAATGCCATCTTCACGACTCGCCTCTTCCCGGAACAGGGTTGCATAATCGGGATAGCATCGATCTTCTGCAATACCGAGTTGAACACCAAAGGCTTTACCTCGTTCAGCATCAATATCTAATACGCCTGCCAGTAAAGTGAATGCGTTGTCTCTTAAGGCTGCTGAACGATGAATATAACCAATCTGGCTTGTGCCACCTCCCCCAACCATTCCCCAACGAACAGATCTGTTAAGCGGTTTTAGTCCGTTAATCATAATGTTATCTCCGGTTAGAAGCCGACTGATTTTAGCCACTTAAGACTTTCGGTCACATCGTGTAGACTGCCGTCAGCCTGGCGTGGATCGCGTTCCTGCTCAATCGTGATCCAGCCTTGATAATTTAAGTCGTTAAGGAGTTTCTTAATTGCGGGATAATCAATTGCCCCTTTGCCAATGGGGCACATTACGCCTTCTGCGCATGCGGCAAAGAAATCCAGTCCACGCTTGAGTACATCTTTATGGACACTTTCGTTCACATCTTTGAAATGAATATAATCAAGGCGATCGAAATAACTCTCAAGCCAGCTTACAGGGTCCATGCCAGAATAATAAAGGTGCCCTGTATCCAGACATAACCCAGCAACTGAATGCGGTATATCCTCAGCAATTTTGATAATTTCATCTGAGAACTCAATACATCCCCCCGCATGCGGATGAATTACCGGACGAACACCGTATTCATTCCAGGCCAGAGAACTTATTTCTTTAATATGCGAGACCATGCGCTGCCAGTCATCAGCATTCAGGCGAGGTGCTTTATCTGAATGTCCGGCATAACGAGCGCGTTCTTCATTACCAAAATCAATAATCACCAAATATGGCGCGGGATAATTAGAGCTGTGATCTTTCACCGCAGTGGGTATTTTAGAAAGATTTCGACACAGATTATGCGTCAACTCAATCATGTTATCAAAATTACTGTCACTGACTAAATCATCAAAAATTGTACCCGCCACGATTGAAAGCGAGGCCTTATTTAAGGCTTCCGTCAGTTTGACCGGATCCGTTGGTAAATATGTCCACGGTCCGAGTTCAATACTTTTATAACCCGCCTGATTTGCCTCACTGAGAACTTTTTGCCAGGGCGGCAGAAACGGATTTTTAGGATCATCAACTCCCCAACTGCAAGGTGCATTAGCAATATGAATAGTCATAATTACGTCCTTACTATATTAATGTTTTATATCACTGGTCGTGACGGATACAGAATTTTTATTGATACGGGCATTCATGAGTTCTTCGACTTTCTCGAGTGCCACACCTTTTGTTTCCGGAATGTAGCGTTTTACGAACCACCAGGATATCAGGCAGGATACTGAGAACAGCAGCAGCGGGAATCCACCGTGGAATTTTTCACGCAGCCATGGATTATCATTGATAATCGGGAAAACCTGGCTAATGATAAAGTTGGATACCCACATTGAGGCATAAGCGATCCCCATGCCCATTGCGCGAAGCCGGTTAGGCAGAATTTCGCCCACCACGGTCCAGGCGATTTGCGACCATGTTAAGCCAAAGATGAACATGAAGCCTAACAGGCCGATGATTGAGGCATAGCCTTTAATACCAAAATAGAAAGTCAGGAAGGTAAGCGCGAGACAGATGAAGGTGCCGAAAGAGCCAATCAGCAGTAAAATACGGCGCCCGACACGATCAACGAAGACAATACCGACAAGCACGCCCAGGAACTGCAACGCCGCTAGCCAGGTGACCATAAACATGGCTTCTTCCATGCTGCTTGTGACATTCATCAACAAGGTTGGCCCAAAGTACTGAATAACGTTGATGCCGGTGAACTGGTTGAATACGGCAATCATTGACGCAATGATGATGAACATCTTCGCGTTACGTGTTAACCCCTTTATCGAAGGTACATTTTTTACAGATGTCGTTACTGAATCAGTATTAAAAGATGCTTTAATTTCATTAAATAAATTCGAGGCATGCGTAGGGTTGGAGATGCGAGTCAAGGTTTTCATCGCTTCGGCATCACGATTTTTCATTATATTCCAGCGAGGAGACTCCGGAATAAAAGCCATAAACATTAAATACAGGAAGCAAGGAATAACACCAAATCCAAGCATATAACGCCAGCCAACCGTCACCAGCCAGGTTTCATCTGCTCCTTTGGCGATCAAATAATTGACGATCAGCATCAAAACCTGTCCACCAACGAAAAAGACCATATTCATTGCGACAACGCGGCCGCGATAATCCCTTGGTGCAACTTCCGTCATATAAATAGGTGACACAACCGATGCCAGTCCAATGCCGAATCCGCCCAGAATACGGAAGATAATAAACATCGTAAAGTCGGTGGCTAATGCCATGCCCGCTACAGAAACCAGCATAAAGAATACTGTTATAGTCAGGGCTTTTTTTCTGCCATAATTATCGGCAAGTTTACCGGCGAGCCATGCGCCTAATACGCAGCCGATAACGATACTTGATACCGCCCAACCGGTCTGCGATGGCGTTAAACTAAAATGTCTGTTGAGAGGCTCAATAACACCTGAAATAACGGAAGTATCATACCCTTGTAACAGGCCACCCAATGCTGCCACGGTGCAGATCGCCATAACATAGGCGAGATTATATTTCTTCTCTTTCGTACTCATACGGTTACCTTTGCGTTTAATTCACACAGTTTGACTGAGTGAAGTCATATAATGACTGTTTTGAATTTGCGTAGATAATGAAATAGAAACGTAAAAGACAAACAATGTTAAACTGTCATTCTTAATATGTGGCCCCCAGAAAATCAGGCATGGATACGCCGCACACAAAAAATCCCTCCGGCGCTGATGTCATCTTTATGATTGACCTAAAAGTTCTCTTTCGATAATCCTGTGCGTTTCGACGGCCTGTGAGTGCATTTTTTCCGGGTATCAAAATAGTGATGCGGTAATAATGGATTCACCGTCGAATTCGAATTTTCGATTTGCAAAATTCATTTCACGTAATACGCGAAAAATCCACTTCACCTCCGCCAATGCCCCTATGCTGGTGAATTGTGGCATTAACATCTGGCGGATTAACGACAAAGGAAGAGAGTTCCATCCCGTACTGATTCAGTGCACATTTATACTCACTCAACAACGCTCTGGAAGCTCGGGGATGTTTACAGGACGGGTTGATACGCGGATGCGGGGATTGTTCAATATATTTATAACCCCACTCAGAAACCCGGCGAACCATGTCGGTAATTGATAAATGCGTAATGACGTCAACATCAAAAGCGACTTTCATTATCCCTTTCTCCTTCTGAATAAATCAGTAGTGACAGGCCTGGCCATTTCTTTTCGCCAGCATATCGGCAATAGCGCGAATGCTCTCTTTTGCGATACCTGGCTTAGGCACCAGCGACATGCCCTCCCCTCTCTTTTCGTGACTGACAGACAGCGATGTCCCCTCACTCTCCTCCCGGCGCCCGACCTGAACCCAACACATATCCCTGCCCAAAAATAGCGAAAATGCCTTTAACGAATGTCTTCGCGTTGCCATCTACTTCAGTGTATTGATTATCAATGAACCGAACGCACGCCTGGGCCATAGTCAATCTGATGGTTTCCATTCGATCCGCCTGCCAGTTTCAAGGTTGTTCACCAGCGAACGCAGGTAAGGAATGGCATGCAGGTAATGGATTAATAGGATTATGAAACAAACAATCGAAACATCAACACATTTAAAATTCATCTTTCATTTTTGGGAAGACGATCTCAAAAAGGAACATTTAAGCCGTAAATGCCCTTTACATGAAATATTTATTCTTCAATCAAAAAAATTACATATGCATGATTTATAATGAATATAAACCAACAAAAAGGCAATCGCAGACGGGTAATGAGTGATTTCAATTACATGCAGCAGTAAAATTTTAAATCCATTTATGTTAAAAATGGAATTTTAAATATCTAACATTCATGTTGAACATCGTGGCTTATCCCTCTTTTATACACAGTCGAAGGTGCCCCGTTATGGTCAGGAGACCAAAAAAATCAGATGTCATTTACCCTAGCCGTATCGCTGTAGATCCCGACGGACAGCTAACTGGCGCTTGTCTGGAAGACATAAGTACATTCTCTAACGCTTCAGGTGAATCTTCAGGCAATGCCGCCTATCGCACTGCGATTCAAGGGCTGCGCTCAGGCATGCAAGCGATCGCCCTGCGACTCACGCGTAAGCCTGTATTTGGCCCTGATCAACATTCAGGGCCATTCAGTAAAAAATCATTTTTCTGGTGAATGCCAATGCGTTTATCTACGGCTGTATTCAACGATCGCCAGTCAACCTTGCACGTGTTACGTATCAGTTTCGCCATGTTTTTTGCCTACATGACCATTGGGCTCTCCCTGACGGTCGTTCCTCTCTATGTCCATAATATTCTTGGTTACAGCGACACCCTGGTTGGATTAGTCATGGGATGCCAGTTCGTCGCAACGCTGCTGACGCGCGGGATCGCGGGACGTAATGCAGATGAACGTGGCGCAAAGCAAGTGATGCATATGGGGTTGGCGGTTAGCACACTTTCCGGCCTTATGCTGCTTGTGGCGGACAGGGTCGCTCACTTTCCTTTCCTGACGTTATTCTTCCTTTTTGCCGCCCGGATACTGTTGGGCATCAGTGAAAGCCAGATCCTGACAGGGAACCTGGCGTGGGGGCTGGGTTTGAGTGGCGACAAAAAAGGGGGCCGAGTCATGTCATGGAACGGGATAGCCACATATGGTGCTCTGGCAGCAGGCGCGCCTTTTGGCCTTTATCTCTTTCACTATTATGGATTTTGGGCAATTGGCCTTTGTACCGTCATGCTGCCTGTTATTGCCTTTACGCTGAATGCTGCCGTTCCCGCTGTCATCCCCTCACATGGCGTTCGCCTGCCTCTGTGGTCCGTTGTCGGCAAAATCTGGCGTCCAGGGCTGGCTCTTGCACTTCAGGGCATTGGTTTTGCTGTTCTCGGTACGTTTGTCTCCCTTCATTTTAACCAGCAGCACTGGGCGAACGCGGGACTGGCATTAACAGCGTTTGGCGCGATGTTTATCGCTGTACGCCTCATTTTTAGTCATTTCCCGGACCGGTTTGGCGGCAAAACTGTCGCATTTTTTTCGCTTTTAACTGAAAGCCTGGGGTTGCTGACATTGGGTACAGCATCCACACAAATGCTCGCTTTGATTGGAGCAGGCATGACCGGTGCCGGATGCTCTTTAATCTTTCCCTCGCTGGGTGTTATCGCCTTGCGTCATTCTCCTCCGCAAACAAGAGGAACGGCATTAGGTGGCTATGCCGCTTTTCAGGACATCGCCTATGGGCTTAGTGGCCCCCTTGCAGGTTTGATCGCGGTTGCAGCCGGTTATCCGATGGTCTTCCTGTTGGCGGGTGGATGTAGCATTGCGGGCGTCATTTTTGTAGCCCTTTTCATCAAGAATGAATGAGAAGCATGAAAATTTTTCTCATGACAGACCTGCTGTTCAGTAAGCAAAATCCAGGAGATCGGGGCATGTTTAACCTGTAACGCCAGAAAAGGCAGATTAGGTTTGATATTTGGCATCTCAAGGCAGGACGTTAACAATGTGATTTTTTAACGTGGCAAATCATGCATAGCGGGCCTGGCCGGGACCCGCCAGAAAGTAAGTCACTTAGCTAACAGAGGAGGGACAGACGGGACTTCCGGCGCATTATCAATATCACGTTGAGTCATCCGGAAGGCTTCAGGATAATGTTCCCGCTCCGTTCTTCGGGCTGGCTCTGTATTGCGCCATGTGTACAGGCAATGCTGACACTGATGCACCGTCCATATCCCCTCAACTGGGGATGTTGCCATGATTTCAATGTGTTCATCAGCACAACGTGGACAAATCATATTTTCTCCTTAACCGCGATTTGATAACAGGGACGTTAACTTCTCAACCCAGATTGAAGTTTCTGGCAGGTCTTTTACCGGCTGACTGTAGTGGCCGCGGGTATCCGGTGCCACGGGAGTCGTCGCATCGATCACAAGTTTATCCGTGATTCCCGCAGGGCTGGAACCCGGGTCCAGTTCCAGTACGGACATGTTTGGCAGTTGAACGAGATCGCCTTGCGGATTGACCTTTGAAGACAGCGCCCACATCACCTGAGGCAGGTTAAAGGGATCGACATCCTCATCGACCATGATCACCATCTTGACGTAGCCCAGACCATGCGGGGTTGTCATCGCCCGTACGCCTACAGCACGGGCAAATCCACCATAACGTTTCTTTGTAGAAATAATGGCCAGTAATCCGTGTGTATACATTGCATTTACAGCCTGCACCTCAGGGAAATCCGCTTTCAGCTGTTGATACAAAGGGACACAGGTTGCCGGGCCCATCAGATAATCAATTTCGGTCCAGGGCATTCCCAGATATAATGACTCGAATATTGGCTTAGTGCGGTAGGAGACCTTATCAATCCGTACAACGGTCATATTGCGACCGCCGGAATAATGGCCGGTGAATTCGCCAAACGGTCCTTCAATCTCACGTTTGCGCCCTTCTATCACGCCTTCAAGAATGACTTCCGATCCCCACGGCACATCAAAGCCGGTCAGAGGCGCGGAGGCGATGGGGTACGGGCTTTCACGCAGCGCACCTGCCATCTCATATTCTGACTGGTCGTATTTCAGCGGCGTGGCGCCCATCAATGTAATAATGGGGTCATTCCCCAGCGTAATAGCCACTGGCAGATCGTCGCCACGTTCTTCGGCCTTATGGAGATGAAGTGCAATGTCATGCATCGGCACGGGCTGTAGCCCGAGTTTACGTTTACCTTTCACCTCCATCCGGTAAATGCCGACGTTTTGCTTACCGAAATGTTCTGGATCAAGCGGGTCACGTGATACTACGCAGGCCTTATCAAGATAGAAACCGCCGTCGCCGTCGTTCAGGCGGAACAGGGGAAGGATGTCGAAGAGATTGATCTCTTCACCATCAACGGTATTTTCTGACCAGGGCGCATTGTCGCGCCGCTCTGGTGCCACAGGAAAAGTGTCCCAGCGACGAATGAATTCATCTATCTGCTGTTTCACTGGGGTATTCATTGGGAGGCCCAGTGAAATTGCATGGTTTTGCCAGGAACCAATAGTGTTCATCACAACATGAGCATGATTGAACCCCTTTATTTTTTTGAATGAGATTGCCGGTGCACCTTCACCAATTCGGCCTGTAGCATTAGCGGCCGCGGCAATATCAGGTTCGGGTAAAACCTCTTCATCAATCTCAAGAAGCTGCCCCTGCTCGTCCAGAGCCTTAAGGAAGCTACGTAGGTCATCAAAAGCCATTATTTACTCTCCATACTCAGGGATTTCTTAGAATTGTTCAGGCCTTTCCAGCGATTTGCCTTTGGCGAGGCAATCCCAAACTGGTCGAGAACACGAGAAACGACATGATCGATCACATCATCAATTACTGCGGGGTGGTTATAAAAAGCGGGCATGGGCGGAACCATAGATACGCCAAGACGGGAAAGGGCTAGCATATTTTCCAGGTGAATGGTGCTGAGAGGCGTCTCTCTGGGGACCAGCACAAGTTTTCTGCCTTCTTTAATGACGACATCAGCAGCCCGTCCAATAAGGCCTTCCGCGTATCCCATGCGAATTCCCGCTAAGGTTTTCATACTGCAAGGAATAATGACCATCCCATCGGTGTGAAAAGAACCTGAAGAGAGAGTAGCGGCCTGGTCGGACGGGCCATACACAACATCAGCCATGCTCATCACCTCACGCGATGAAAAAGGCGTTTCGAGTTCAATTGTGGTTTTAGCCCACTTGCTCAAAATCAGATGAGTTTCAACCTCTTTGATTTCCTGCAAAATGCTGAGCAGAGCCACCCCTAAAGGGGCACCTGTTGCTCCCGTCATACCGATTACAATTCTCATCTGACTTCCTTGCAAATAACGTTCGTGTACGAATGAAATTAACAGTAATCTACTCAAACCGATAAAGTCAATTGATTTCCATGGTTACTATTTTCAGTGTGACCTTTTGTATCTGGTGATAAAGAATGTTTAACGGTGGGATAATGATTTAACATTAACTAAATACGAGGATGACAGAGCCAGAGAAAAGTTAATATGAACAATGACTTGAGCAACCTTTTCTTCCATTTGACGAGGCAACTTCTACAGGAACATACCGCCCTGTGGCAGGAAGCGATGCCCTTTCTGACAAAGCAGCAGTATGCTGTTCTTTCAGCCGTACATGCTAAACCGGGAATCGAACAACTGGAATTAACAGAGGCGGCGTTAAGTTCGAAGGCTACGCTGGCAGAATTGCTGGTTCGCATGGAACATAAAGGTCTGATACAACGTGAAGAAGGAAAAAAAGACAAACGTCGTAGATTTGTTACGCTTACCGATCAGGGCGAAGAGATGCTTAACACTGCATCACCGATTGCTGAAAGCGTTGATTCACATTTTCTGAACAGGTTAGAAGACCATGAGCAAAAGGAAATCATAAGCCTTCTTAAAATCATGTTAAAAAAACAGGCTTCCTGAAAGCATCCCGTTATTCTTCAGAAACAGATTTAATGGCAGGGTTGTGCCTTGATCGGGCATGATTCACGCAACGCTGAGTAAATCAAAGGTCGGCGGGTCACTGAAATGACAGAGAAAACAGCGCTGGTTGACGGGGCGAAGCAAGAAACCGTCTGAGTGCTCATCTTTGCCCTGACTAACACGCACTTTAAGGATTTCAGCATGACCACTTTTCATCAACTCAACGCCACCAGCCTGAATGGCCAGCACATCTCGATGGCCGACTATGCTGGCAAGCTGGTTCTGGTGGTGAATACCGCCAGCCATTGTGGATTCACTCCACAATATGCAGGTCTTGAAGCACTCTACAAAAAGTACGCTGCGCAGGGGCTGGTGGTACTGGGTTTCCCTTGCAACCAGTTCGGTAAGCAGGAACCGGGCAGTGCCGACGACATCGCGCAGACCTGTCACATTCACTACGGTGTGAGCTTCCCCATGTTCGAAAAAGTAGAGGTTAACGGCCCCGGAACGCATCCGCTATTCCGTTACCTGAAAGCGGAATTACCCGGTGTGCTGGGTGGGCGGATTAAATGGAACTTCACTAAGTTTTTGATCGGACGCGACGGCAAACCACTCAAGCGTTTTGCACCCATCGCTACGCCGGAAAAAATGGAAGCCACCCTCCTTGCGGCACTTGAAAGCTAACCAGGATGGTCAAATTTATCCTTGGCCATTTTCTACAAACTGATGCTATCCAGACTGGATTACCCTTTACTGATCGCTCGCAACGTCTTTTAACGCTATAACGTTGCTCATTACGCAAAGAGCCGGTCGCTTAATAAAAAGCACGCCCTTCTCTTGGGCAGGGATGGCAGGGATGGCAGGGATGGCAGGGATGGCAGGGATGGCAGGGATGGCAGGGATGTTGCTATATCCTGTCCTCAGCGCGCAATACCGGTATCCATTCATTTTTAATGCCACTATCCAGCACTGAAGCGTAATCGGCCAGGCGCGACGATTTTCGCCTTTACCACGTGTTACTTGAGGCAAGCGGATGAACATTGACTGGCACAGCGCAGAACTGACGCGCATGACGATCGTGGATAAAAACTATAAAAATACGCAAAACGTGCGCCGCTTTATGGTTGCACAGTGCGGAGAACGTTTCCGGTTCGATCGGGATTTTATGGCCTGGATACGCAATGACATTCCCAAAAACCTGGGAGAGGTGGTGGATGAATGGAAGCGCAGAAAGGCTGGCTGACACTCACAATCTGTTCATCCCCTCTCCTTTTTGCTTTCGGGCATCTGTCCGGGCACCGTTTACGTCCGCACCTGGTGCCGACGCATGAAAATAACGGCCAGCAGGCGTACGCGGCGGTTATTTTATTGCGGCTTTACAGAGCCAAGCCTGCCAGGGTGACAAAAAAGGCCCGATCACCGATCGGGCCTTTGCTCATACACAGGTCATTCACCGAATGTCTGACGCCGTTATTTCGACAGCAGTTCTTTACGGATGATTTCTGCACCGGCGCTGAGGGCACTCAGCTTGCCCCGGGCAACCTGACGGGATAACGGCGTCATGCCACAGTTGGTAGAGGGGTAAAGCTTATCGGCATCCACAAACTGAAGGGCTTTACGCAGCGTATCGGCCACTTCTTCAGGGGTTTCGATCGCGTTGGTTGCCACATCAATGGCCCCGACCATCACTTTTTTGCCGCGAATCAGTTCGATAAGATCCATCGGCACGCGAGAGTTTTGGCATTCCAGCGAGATGATATCAATGTTCGACTTCTGCAGTTTAGGGAAGACTTCCTCATACTGACGCCATTCGGTTCCGAGCGTCTTTTTCCAGTCGGTGTTGGCTTTGATGCCGTAACCGTAGCAAATGTGCACAGCGGTCTCGCACTTGAGCCCTTCAACGGCGCGTTCCAGGGCGGCAATGCCCCAGTCATTCACCTCATCGAAAAACACGTTAAATGCCGGTTCGTCAAACTGGATAATATCGACACCCGCCGCCTCAAGCTCCTTCGCTTCCTGGTTAAGAATTTTGGCAAATTCCCAAGCCAGTTTTTCGCGGCTCTTGTAATGGTTGTCATACAGCGTATCAATCATGGTCATGGGACCCGGCAGCGCCCATTTGATCTGTTTATTCGTCAGCTGACGTAAAAATTTGGCATCTTCAACGAAGACCGGCTTCTGGCGCGCCACTTCACCCACCACACTCGGCACGCTGGCATCATAACGATTACGGATTTTAACGATCTCGCGTTTTTCAAAATCCACACCGCTGAGGTGTTCAATAAAGGTGGTCACAAAGTGTTGGCGCGTTTGCTCACCATCGCTGACGATATCGATACCGGCGCGATCCTGATCGTCCAGAATCAAACGCAGTGCGTCTTTCTTGCCATCGATTAATTCTTCATTTTCCAGTTTCCAGGGCGACCACAGTGTTTCAGGTTGCGCAAGCCAGGACGGTTTTGGCAGGCTTCCCGCCGTGGAAGTCGGTAACAAAGTTTTCATAACAGGTAACCTTATACTGAGTTAATCAAAGAACGTAATTAGCAGACCATTGCTCAAGAACATTTTTGTAGGGTTTGATGAAGTTCTTCTCGGTAAACTTCCCTTGTTCAATAGCCAGATGGCTACGCTCTTCTCGGTCGTAAACAATTTGCGTTAAAGAATAATCCCGATGGCTCAGGCTCGGTTGATATTCAATACCAGCCGGCGAGTTTGCATTATAGATCTCAGGGCGATAAATCTTCTGGAACGTTTCCATCGTACTGATGGTGCTGATGAGTTCGAGATTAGTGTAATCACGCAGCAAATCACCCGTAAAATAGAACGCCAGGGGCGCAACGCTGTTTTCAGGCATAAAATAGCGCGCATGTAATCCCATCTTACTGAAGTATTTATCGGTCAGCGAATATTCATCCTGCTGGTACTCAATGCCCAGTACCGGGTGACGGTTGCCGGTGCGGACATAGGTGTTTTTGCTTGAAACACTCAGGCAGATCACCGGTGACTTGCTAAAATTCGCCTTGTAAGCCTCTGATTGCAGGAAGCATTTGAAGATATTGCCATGCAGCTCGCCAAAGTTTTCCGGGATAGTAAACACTGGATTATTTTTGTTGTGCTCTGACAGCAAGACGCTGAAGTCATAGTCACGCACGTAAGAAGAGAAGTTGTTCCCCACAATGCCTTCAATACGTTCGTCGGTTTTTTTATCGACGATACTGGTTTTCAATATTTCGATAACCGGGAAAGCATCGCGATTATTTTCCACATTGATATTCATCTCAACGGAAATGATCTCAAGCTCGACAGAATAACGGTCCCCTTTCGGGTTATCCCAGTGCGCCAGGGAATTAAAACGATTATCCATCATCACCAGGGCGTTACGCAGGTTTTCCTGGCGGTTCTTGCCACGGGCCAGGTTAGCGAAGTTGGTCGTGATGCGCGTGTTTTCTGACGGATTATAATTCTCATCAAAAACACTGCTCTTAATCGTAAAGGTGAAATTGTTATTCATCGTATCTGGATCCTGAATTCTGATGTAAAAACTGCGTTATTTGCCAGACCGGTCTGCTTGTCTCGTCTGCTTCACAGTTTTTAACGCGCCTGCAATCAATAAGCATATTTTATGCCAGAGTCGTAACATGAGTGAAAGCGACTTAATTTCACATTAACATGAGCCTTCTTCATGGTGGTCCTTCCGTTGCTGTACGAACCCCTGCCCACACTGTGGCTGGTGGGCATGGGGAGCGCAACGTGCAGAGTAAAATAAGGCCTGCCGGGGCTGACAGAACGCGGCTAACACTCGGCAGGACGCCTCTCTCCTGCCCTGTTCCAAACGCTGCCAGATGTCAGCACCTGCTATCGTCATGCAGAAAGACAAGACGCAACAGGATGGCCAGCGGTTATTTCTTTTTGGTGAGCATCGACTTTAGATCGGCAAAGGGATTGTAGGTGGCGGCCCCCACATCATCCTGCGCATCCTCGCCAGCCACAACGGATGTGCCGTACTGATCGGCTTCCGTATACTTTGAGTGTTCGTGATCATGGCAGTACAGGCACAGCAGCTCCCAGTTACTGCCGTCTGGCGGATTATTGGTGTGGTCGTGATCGATGTGGTGAACCGTTAATTCCCGCAGGTTTGAATAAACAAACTCCCGCGAGCATCGCCCACAAACCCACGGATAGATTTTTAATGCTTTTTCACGATAGCCACTTTCCAGCCGCGAGTAGTTTTTGGGGATCAGAGCCATGACCGACGTTACCTGTATGATGAGATTTTTTCACTTGTGATTGCAGCAGGCTAACCTGCTTATCGGATGACTTCAAGTTGTATGCTGGGTCCGTTTTTTGCCCGTTTTTCCCGCCGCCTACCTGTTCCGTTCAGCGCTAAAGCCAGAAGCACATTTCCTGTCTGTTGAGCAATGCCTGGGTGCGATAACGTTATGTGTGCTGGATAAAGGGACAGGACCAGAAGCCGGTAACCAGGCCCCCTCATCGGCCTGTTAAAATGCCAAGCCTGCCCTGAATGATTTCACCTGACCCGATACAAAACGTGCATGTTATTCTGCACAGACATGCATTGTAAGCATTTCCCTTAACGTAAGCCTTCCAGCTTTGGAGCGTCCCAGACAGAATAAAAAATTCGTTCATGATTTCAGGCCTTCTCTAAAGCCGTTTTTCCTTTGAATTTATGGAGCAGAAATGAGAACGCAGAAACGTTGCATAGGTTATATCGCCATTGTGGTTGATGACTACGATCGGGCTATTGAGTATTACACTGACAAGCTGGGCTTTATTCTTGTTGAGGACACACCGCAGCCGGGTAAACGTTGGGTGGTCGTCACGCCGAATCCGGAAAGCGATTGTCATCTCCTCCTGGCACGCGCCTCAAATGACCGCCAGGAAAGCTTTATTGGTAATCAATGCGGCGGCAGAGTGTTCCTGTTCCTGCAGAGCAATGATTTCTGGCACGACTACCAAGCCATGAAAGCGAAAGGTGTGACGTTTTGTGAGGAACCACGAGAGGAAGAGTATGGGCTGGTTGTGGTTTTTGAAGACCTCTATGGCAACCGTTGGGATCTTTACCAGAACAGGTAAACCAAAACGACAGGCCTGTAAAACAGGAAACAGAGGTTCACAGATAAGGGCTGCCATCTGACCTTGTGATGTGATTACCCATGCTCAATGCGGTGGTTCAGTTTCCTTAATCGCTGGACATCGATGACAGGGGCCATAAATATGGATGTCTTCCGATCCCAGAGCTTCAGCAGATAAAGGCATTATGGAAGAAAAGCTAAAATTTATGATGTTGGCGCTTGAGTACTCCCGCCAGGCATTACCCGAATGCAGACCCAATCCCCCTGTCGGATGCGTGATCGTTCATGACGGCGAGGTTGTTGCTAAGGGGTTTACACAACCACCAGGCCAACACCATGCTGAGATCGACGCGATCGCAAAACTTACCTTCCCCATTAGCGAATGTGAAATATATGTCACGCTTGAGCCCTGCTCTTTTCAGGGCAGAACGCCTTCGTGTGCTTTAACAATTGCAGAGCTAAAGCCAAAACATATTTATATTGCCATGGACGATCCGCACCCGAAGAACAGGGGAACGGGACGCACTATTTTAAAAAAGGCAGGCATCAGCTTTACATCGGGCATCGGAAAGCAGGCGGTCGAGAAATTTCTTTTCCCCTATCTGGACACGTCTTCTTCATAAACATCACTTTTATCGCCGCATTGGGATCTCCGCGGGACGTTATCCCATCATCATCCCGACATTTTCGTCGTGATGGCACTTACCGCCCGGCCAGAACGGCCCGGCTTTGCCAGTAGCCAATAATCTGTTCTGTGGGCACGCGCAGCTCACTCTGGTTAATGCATGAACGGGCAAATAAGCGGATGCCCGCACGCTTGTTAATTTTCCCGCCCCCCGCCGCTGACTGGCAGAAAAATCGCGAGATGAATGTTATGATTAACCCATTCTATTCAGTCACAAAAGACACAGGTGCAAACCCTGAGGGCAAGATATGAACAACGAAGTCTCACTGAAATACTATGACATTGCCGATGAGTATTCGTCAGAAACGGAAACGCCGGTAAGCGAATCCGAGCGTGACGCCCTGGCACACTATTTCCAGTTGCTGATTGGCCGTTTAATGAATAACGAAGAAATCAGTGAAGAAGCGCAGAAAGAGATGGCCGTTGAAGCGGGCATTAATGAACAACGCATTGATGAGATCGCCACCTTCCTGAATCAGTGGGGCAACGAAGACTAATTCCGGTAAACGCTGCCGCTAAAGCACCTGTGCCGGAGCACAGGTGCAGGCGATAAACACTATACCGCGTGTTGGCTAAAGGATGCGGATTCCGCTTCCTCATCGGTAATGTTAGGTTGAGAAAAGCTCGCTTTAACGCCCCAAAAGTAGCAGGCCAGCGACGCGACGATAATGAGGATCATATCGAGTGGTGCGTCAATCATACCGCTTCCGCCGTAGGTACCCAGCATAGAAACCACCATGACCGCGATGTAATAAGCCAGCAGCCACCAGGCGCACTGCAAATCCTGACTGAACTGGTTGCTCTTTTTGCCAAAGATCGCGTAAGCGACCCAGGCAACAATCAGAATCGGAATGAGGATCTCATTAACAGACCAGCCGCTCCAGTAAATCAAAAGCGTACTGGCAACAAACGCCAGCGGGCTGAGAACCGCCGCAACGGGCAGACGAAACGGACGCTGCATTTCGGGCAGGTGTTGACGAAAAGCGCCCAGGGTTATCGGGCCGGGCATGTAAGTAAAAACGGTTGCCGACGTCACCGCGCCGATTAAACCGCCCCAGACCTGAAACTCGGAAGGCAATGTCCAGGCGATGGCCAGCAGCAACGACAGCCACAATGCACCACGCGGTACACCAGATTTTGCATCCACTTTGCCAAACACTTTAAACAGATGGCCATTACGCGCCCAGGCAAACAGCACGCGCGCGGCGCCGGCCAGGTAGATGTTGCCGGTCCCGGCCGGGGAAATCACCGCGTCGATAAGAATCAGGTTAATCAACCAGGTCAGCCCCAGGCTGCGCGCCAGATCGGCATAGGGAGACTGGAATATCTGCTTCAGCCCTGCCCAGCCATGTTGTGACAGCAAATCGGTCGGTACCGCCCCCATGAACGCATACTGCAGGGCCAGGTAAATCACGAAGCTGACAGCAATGGCAATACCGATTGCCAGCGGCACGTTGCGCTGTGGATTTTTAGCTTCACTGGCAAAATCAACCGCCTGACGAAAGCCAAGATAGGCAAAGACAATCCCTGCCCCCGTCAGTGAGCTGAAAACGCCATGAGCCCCACCCGGCGGTGAAGGTGGAACATCAAGGTTTGGCGCATGGAAGTAAAGCAGAAGTGTCACGATGGTCAGCAACGGCACGATAAATTTGAAGGTGGTGACAATCGTGTTCACCCGCCCAAAGAAGCTGACGCTCCAGTAGTTGAGCAGAAAAAACACCACCAGCAGCCCAATCTGCACGCCAAACCCTAACCCCGTTGGGCTGCCGTCCTCATGCCCCAGTGCGGGCCACCAGTAGATCGCATACTGACGAACGGCCTCAACTTCCACCCCTGCGGTGCTGGTATAGGCCAGCAGCGAGCTGACACCAATCACGAAACCAACGATGTTGCCGTGCGAATAATTGGGATAGCGAACAAAACCGCCGGCGCGCGGTAGCGCTGAGGACAGCTCGGCGTAAACCAGGCCAATCATCAGAACGATCGCGGCACCCAGTACCCATGCCCAGCCGGTATGGCTGCCCGCATAGCCGGAACTGTTAAGGGCGGCATATAACCAGCCCGAACCGATCATTGAGCCGATGCCAAGTAATGACAGATCGACCAACCCTAATTTCTTTTTAAGTCCCGTAGATGCCATGCTATGCCCCTGTCTGATTATTGGATGTTGTAGGTGGGAATAAAGCATATTGTGTGCCAGCAATATTTTGCTGTCGTAATAGTTTATGTAAGAAACATTCCAGATCACATAACCTGCCAGATAAGGGTTTCAGGAATCCGTTTCAACAGAAATATAAAATATCCGTAGGCGTGAGTAGCGATGTTAAGCATGAGATCAGGGTGCAACGCGCACTGCAATGATCCAGAAAATATATAGCGACGCTATTTGAAACATTCCGTCACCAGTGCAAAAGTTGTGACATATATTCAGGGGAGAGGTCGTTAGCATCGCCTTTAGTCAGTTGAATGACGCCACGCAAAATAACGCGACGTGAGTTTCCCCGTCATCCCTTTGCTGTCAGGGCCTGCGTTGCAGTGATGGAGGAGCATCGAGGAGTCAAGCAGACTGCGTAAAAATGCGGATGAGGTTGCCCTTTTTCACCTGACACCCGATATTTCAATGCGTTTTCCCATCGGATGTTTTATGAATAAAAAAAGAAAATTAAAAAGAGAGGGGTCATCAGACATTCAGCGTAATGATGCTGCTGCGCCCTGTGTTAATGATTACGGCAATAAGAAATCATCGTCTGAAAAAGGTGCCCTCTGTCTCCTTGCTTTTTTTAGTCCAAGTATCAGCAGAAGCACCCTATATTCAACTTATGGCTATCCGTTGCGGTAACCGCTTTTTTATACTGCCATCAGTCCACAATAAACAGCGTCGCCCCTTCTCTGGTGGTTGATCGATGAGCTTCGGCATCGTCGGCAACCTGATAACTCACGCCCGGCGTTAATACAAACGTGCGTCCATCGTCCAGCTCTGTGACCATTTCGCCTTTCAGGCACAGAAGAATATGCCCTTTTATACACCAGTGATCGGCCACGTAGCCGGGGGAATAGTCGACCATTCTGACTCTGATATCGCCAAACTTTGCCACGCGCCAGAGCGCAAACCCGCTATCACCCGGATGCCGTTCTGCCTCTATCTGTGCCCAGTCTGTTATCCCGAAAGGGATATTTTCCATTTTCATTTTTCAGGCCTTATTGTTGCGCTTCGCTGACAGTTAGGTGCGTGGGCGAGAAACGGCACGCCAATGTATTATTCCGGATCAGTAGACGTGATTTCGTTATTTAAGGCAACGGGCAACGTAAAATCGGGAGGTGTTAATCTGCGGCGTCAAAGGCCAATGTGATATTCGGTCAGAGAAGTCAAATTTTATCCGGGTAAAACACCGGCCCTTTTTAATTACAGGTCGCACACCCGAATACCTGTCCCCGCCGCACAGTCGAGGCACAGAATGTTCAGCTGAAGATGCGTCGGATAAAGCCATCGTTTTTAACCTGCGCCCGTTTATCACAGGAGCCGGCATTCGCGTCTGTTTCAGCCACCGCGTCCCGTAACCGAAAGTAAAAGGCTTGTGGGTTACGGCTAAGGCTTTTTCATCCGTTACCTTCCCTGTTACCTCCCTCACCTGTAACTTGCCCGGATGCACTCTCGCGCATCCGGATTATTACGCGCGGCGCTTAAGACATCGCCGTCCAACGCTTTTTAAGCAGAAAAGCGGAGGCCTTAGGTTTACGGTCTCGGGTAAATACGCCCTTTTTATTTCCCCCTACCCGAATAATGCCCTGCGAGGTGGCGAAGTCGGCAAAGTTCCACACGTGCTCCCCGACGACAAAGGGTAAGCGATCAAAGACCTTATGGTACATCTCAAGGAACGCGCACTGGTACTCTTCAGACCACATTTCGTTATAGACGGAATGAAGGCCCGACAGCGTATCAGTCCCGTATTCGGTGATGATGATGGGCTTTTGATGGCGATCGTGCCAGGCGGTAAGTTCTGCTTCCAGCGTTTTCTCCGCTGCCGTCAGATCGGCGGGATTTTCATACCAGCCGTAATATCGGTTCAGGCAAAGTACGTCAAACAGATCGCTGATCTGGTCTTCATCCAGCGAGGATTTCGTAATATTAACGCAGCAAACCGGACGGCTGGGATCCCGTTGCTTTGTCGCCTCAACCAAAGGTAGAAAATAATTCCGGCTGGCGGGTTCACGTGCGTCCGGCTCATTCGCGATACTCCACATCACCACCGAAGGATGATTTTTATCCCGGTCAATCAGTTCATGTATTGCATCAAGATGCGCCTGCTGCGTGACCTCGTTAAGCGCGTCGGCGCAAAACAGTTTTTCTGGCCGGGCAATGTTGCGAATCATCGGTAGCGAAACGTTAAATCCGACCGCCGGGGTTTCATTAATGACCACGATGCCGTGCTCATCTGCCCAATCGAGCATCTCTTCTGCATAGGGATAATGCGCGGTTCGGTAAGAGTTGGCTCCTGTCCAGGACATCAATGCATGGTCGTGCACCAGCAGCACATTGTCGAAGCCTTTGCCGCGGAGATCGGCATCTTCATGTCGGCCAAATCCCTTGAAGTAAAAGGGCTGGTTATTAATAAGAAAACGGTCGCCCTTCACCTGGACAGTCCGAATCCCCACCGGCAGTTCATAACAGTCGGTTTCGGCATTAACGATCAACCGGTACAGGTAGGCCTTACCGGGCTGCCAGAGCACGGGCCGACTCACCGCCAGACATCCTTCACGTCCCGAACCTTGCGCAACCGGCGTTCCCTCATGATCGATTAACTGACAGGTCACATTACCCGGTGCGTCAATGCGGTAATGCACCGCGCCCGAAAGGAGATCGTCGGTGAAATCCGTATGTACCTCAATGTCCCGAATAAACTCGCGCGGCGTGGTATAAAGCCAGACGTGACGATGAATGCCCGCATAGTTAAAGAAATCGTGGAAATAGTGCTGCTTCAACCGCCCGTCCTGCTCGGCAACCACGCCCGGCGGAATGGTGTGCCACGACAGCTCGTTGTTTACACACACCGTGAGACGTACGACGCGTTTCGTCGCCACCTGGGCGGTAATATCGCATTCGAATGGCGTATAACCGCCCTGGTGGAACAGAATCTGTTCGTCGTCCAGCCATACCGTTCCACGATGCGTGACAGCGTCAAAACGCAGCACCACGCGCTGCTCATGCCAGCGATCGGGAATGCGGACCTCGGTCTGGTACCAGACATCGCCCACATGCGAGCGCACCTCCTCATCGGCGAACTGATCGTTATAGCTTCCGGGAACCGCCACTTTGCGGGCACCGTTGAGACGGCCTTTCCACCACTCATCGGTCAATCCGCGCCTGTCTGCATCACGTTTAAACGTCCATAAACCATCGAGTAATTTAGCTTCACGTGACGCCGTTTCAATAGGTTTTAACATCTGACCTCCCTTCTGTTCGTTAAAGCGCAAAAAATATTGGTTATTTCAACATAAAGTCGTACTGTATTCCGGCTTTGACATCCCAGTAATAGAGGTTATTACCCAGCGAACTGCCGTCCCTTTTTTCTTTAGCGACATCCGACGCCACATACATTTTCAATCCTGATAGCGGCCCTTCCTGTACGTTATAGAAAACACCGGCGAGAATGCCCCGTCCCTTCATCCGGATGGTTCGTCTTGTATCTTCATAACCGCGGGTAATCAGAGGGGCGAGCATGACGCTCAGGTTTGGCTGAAAGAAATAGTGTGCGCCGGCCTGTAGAGAAAACATATCTTCTTTATTTCTGTCGATACTCAGGGAGTTGGGATAGCCGATATCAGTATCAACATTCGAACCAATGCCGTTCATTGCATGAGTGACAATTCCTGCCGCGCCAAAAAAGCTTATTTTGGGCATGCTGTAGGTAACCTGACCTGAATAAACCTGAGTATTATTGTGATAGCTCTGAGTACGTGATACGCCATTTAACAACGCATGAAACGCCAGCAGTTCGACTTTAATTACGTTTTTATTTTCAAGGGGGAATTTCTTTTCAATCATGGCCTGATACTGAGAAGAAACATCCTCCTGCCACGCGCCGCCAAGAGCATAAAGGCTGTTTTCATCACGCCAGCTGCCGGCCAGAAATGAACGTGCCCGCCGGGTGTCGTAACGACCGGTGGCGGTGTTATAGATCCCTTCATTGCGGACCCCGACTGCCGCATCCGGCCAGAGAAAAACGCGTGTGCGATACATCGCCCACAGATCGATATTGTCGTCTGGCTGATAACGGCCCAGCACGCCTTCCGATAGCGTTGGCATGGTTCGGGTGGATCCAGAGGCAATCAGTGGAATGCGATATGGCAAACTGCCATAGCCGTTATCAGTACCGAAGCGACCTATTTTAAGGTGGATATTATCCTGAGGTTTTAACTTTACTGCCCCCGTCACCAGGCCAAAGCTGTCGTGGTCGGCAAGATAGCCGCGTGTACTCCATTGTTCTTTGGCACCAAGCTTATAAACATAATAAGCTCCGGCTTCGATACCAATTAAAGCTGAATAATAGTGCGAGTTTGCATCAATCATGGCGCCCTGAACCCAGCCATAAATATTTTCTTCGTAATTACCTGCACTGAGTCGATCGGCGCGACGAAAATCATTTTTCAGTCGAATGCGTAACGCATCTTCATCATCGTTAATGTCTGCGGCCTGGAGTAAGGGTGAAGTGAATGCCAATAGTAATAACGCTATTGTGAGTTTTTTAGTTTTCATAATCATTTTCTTTTTAGAGAGCAGAGGTAGGGTTATGTTATTAATTAAATTATATCGGCAGGTTACTCCCGTTTATTTTTCTGTTCTGTTTACACCGGGCAGCCTCAGCAGACAACCACCCTCAGAATCTTATTTATCAGGCAAAATGTGCGTACGCATTAAACCGGTTTGCCTGCGCCCTCTTTTTCCAGCATATAAGACGCTGTATATGCCCTTTTGAAAAAGGGATACCAGACAATTATCTGCACCGCGACCAGCGCAACCTGTAATACCGCAATCTTCCAGCTGCCTTCCATAATGCCGCTTAAGATAATGGGCATGCCCGTGATTGGTGTAATCCCGGCAACGCGAGGCACAAGACCGATATAGGTTGCTACATAGGCAATGACCAGGCTGATGGCGTTCATAAAGATAAAGGGAATAGCAAAACGGAAGTTAAATACCATCGGTGTGCCAAACACCAGGGGTTCACTGATGCCAAACAGCGCGGGAACCGTAGTGAGTTTGCCCAGGGTTTTATATTGCTGGCTTCGGGCAAAAAACAGCATGAGTAACGTCAGACCAATCGCACTGGCCGACATGGTATAGGTGCTGACAAAGGCCCGCCCGGTGATGTTCGGCAATGACTCACCGGCAGAGTACGCGGCCAGTTGCATTGCATCCATCGCGGTAAAAATTGGCAGCACGACGGAGTAGATGACCATGGTGCCGTGGATCCCGACAAACCACAGCAGCTGCGCCAGCGTCCAGAGCAGAATGATGGAGACAATATTTCCTCCCATGCCCTGAAGCGGAATTTGCAGGAAGGTATAGATAAACTGATGCATGTTTTTGAACGGCGTGGCCGTAAAAATGACCGACACGGCAGCAAACAAAATTAATGAGACGAAACCAGGGATCAGGCTACTAAAACTGCTGGACACCACCGGCGGCACGCTGGCAGGCATCTTAATAGTAAACCCTCTTTGTTTAATAAAAACGTAGACCCGGGTTGAAAGCAAGCTGACCACAATGGCGGTAAATATGCCCGTTCCACCTAACCATTGCATAGGAATAATGGGCATGCCGGTTTCGGCGAAGGCCACCGGCGTCACGATGAAGAAGTTCAGCAACGCCAGGATTCCACAGAATAACGCATCTTCGTCATGTTGCCTGGCATAACTTCCCGCTATCGCGACCCCGAATATCACAGCAAGGAAGTTGGTGGTGAACATAATGATCGTTTTCAGTGCGGTGGCAATCCCTACACTGGCAATAAAGGCGCTATAGGCCGGAACGGGTAAATTCAGGAACAATGCGGCAAATGCACCCAGTATCGTTATCGGCATGGCACTCATCATGCCGCCTGTAATGCCGTTTACCAGTTTACTGCTCTGAATGGTATTAACTACAGGATTAATTTTATTGGTTATCGTCTTTCGGTCAAATTTAGGCATAATGATCCCCTGCCAAATTTATTTGGCTATGCACCTGATGTTTTATTCGTGGTTTACTTTAATAAAGCGAGCGCGTCTGCCAGGACTTTTTCACCATTCATCATTCCGTAGTCCACCATATCGACCACGGCGACGCTAATGCCCTGAGGTTCATACTTTTCGCGCAGGTCATCTTCCAGATAGGATATTTGTGGCCCGAGAAGAAGTACGTCTGTCTTTCCGTTATGCGTTTTGAATTTTTCTTCTGGCATCGCAACAATGCTCACGTCGATTTGACGCTGTTTGGCACTTTGCTGCATTTTTGCCATCAACATAGAGGTGGACATTCCAGCCGCGCAAACTAATGTGATGTAGATCATATGTATTTCCTTATCGCTATTTATTGTGGATGAGTTTATACATTTCAATCATTTCGATGGCGATATCTCGTGTTGTCATCGCACTGATTAAATGATCCTGACCGTGGACCATAATAAGTGAAACGGCACAGGGGTTCTCTTCACGAGCCTCCGCCTGAATCATTTCCGTCTGAAAATGGTGAGCCTTTTGTAAAAATTCACTGGCTTCTTTTATCCGCAATTCTGCCATTTCAAAATCGCCCAATCTGGCCGCTTTCATGGCCTGCATGGCTTTACTTTTCGCGCTGCCGCCGTTGACAACTAACTCAGTGATAATATCCTCAAGACTAATTTCCATCACGTTACCGCTCCGTTTTCTGATGATTTACGTTCATCTTAATCCTCACCCTTTTCTCTCTCCAGCGGGAAATTTACCATATTGAACATGGTAAATTTTGCCTGTCGCTTACAGCGCGTCACTTCCTTTAAGCAGATCCATGATGACGTCAAAGGTTGGGTTATTAAGCAGTTGTTGTATCGCGGCAGAATCAAACAGCAACTTTGTTGTCAGTTGATAAAAATGGCCGACGTCGCTGTCTTCATCGGCAGAAATCGAGACAAGGAATACCACCTGTACATCGTTGTGGCCCCACCATACCGGGCGCTCTAATATTCCGATGGCGACAAAGCTATTTGGCGTCATCACCTGGAAGGGATGCGGAATGGCCACAAGATTACCAAAGTCGGTTTGCCCTAATGCTTCCCTTTTCATCACCGCATCATAAAAGCCGGCGGGCAGCGGAAAGGTTTTTTCCGTGTGCTGGCACAATATCCTCAGCACCTCTTCTTTTGTAGATGCGCTGATATTGGTCAAAAAAAGTTCGGGCCGATAGTATTTATATAAAAAAACATGATTATTGCTTTCAAATACTTCACTGCAGGTTGCGATATCTTTGCTTTCAAGAAACTGTGTGACTTCGAAGACGGGCACTGGCACCTCTGTATTCACGGGAACCGTAGTGAAAATGTAATCAATGTTCTTGCCGGCAAAGTCAAAGCTCCCCAGTTCCCAGGCGGTACATTCATAAATGTGCTCTACATAGTTTCCAAACGCCTGTCTGTATTTATACATGAATAACTGCGTTGTGCCTTTTCCCGACGCACATACGATGATGATATTTTTCTTCTCTATTTTTTTATCTTTTTTCATCCGCGCCAGTTCAAAGATGATGGCAAAATAAGCAATTTCATCGTCAGGAATCCGGGTGGCATAATGTTCAGACAGTGCAATACAGGCTGTGGCCGCCAGAGTATAGGCAAAGGCATATTCTTTTTTAATTTCATGCAGCAGTGGATTACTGAGTGGAATGTCGAACTGCATGCGAATGTCCAGCGGAACCAGATGTTGATTTAACGACATGCGCAGCTCAAGGTTATCCATGAAATCGATGTTGAAACTCTTGAGCAGAATTTCCAGCATTCGCCCGGTCAACTCGTCGATCTTGCGCGAGATAACGATATTGACGCCGGATTTTTTACCTGGTGTGGAAGAGAGCTTGGCGCCCATGTGCAGGGCAATATAAGAAAATTCGTTTTGATTCAACGGGAGGCTTAGCGCTTCCTCAACCTGTTGCACGATCAGCCCTGTCGCCTCAATAACCTCAGGCTTGACCAACATGCCTATTCTTTGGTGATCGATGGAAACGGCATGACCGTGCTTTGTTCGGTACACCGCAATAAAAACATGTGAAACCAGATTTTCCAGTGAGACTTCGGAGATGCTTAAGCCACAGCGGTGCAGCACGGATAAAACAATTTTACCGATTATCTTCAATCCCTGCTCTTTCTCCCCCTCTACATTCATAAAATGATTAAACCGGATAAGGTTATTGGCTATACAAGTACGTTTATCAAATTCATTTCCCTGAACTGCAATACCATAGTTAGGCCGACGGTCGAGTATGAGTTGATGCAGATGAAGGATGTCCTCGACTTTTTTCAGGTCCGCAGTCATCGTATTGCGGGAAACGTAACAGGTTTCACACAGGTCATCTAATTTAATATAGTTCTCGCGGCTCAGCAGATTAGCCAGAATAAAAATCACTCTTTCATTTGAATTGGTCGGCCGCTGTGCGTTGCTGCCTTTTTCCAGCGAGGTTGTCAGGCTTTGAAAGTCTTCCTGGTTATAAACCACCAGCTGATAGCCCATGCTGGATTTGGAATGTATTGAGGCACCGCGCGAAGTCAGGATGTCATTTAACGCTTTTAACCGGGTCCGCACCGTTTTTTCACTCACATTCAGCCGACCCGCCAAATCGCGTGCTGTATGAAAATCCTGGTCAAGCATTTCATTAAAAAGGACCGATAATTTACTGTACATACCATCCCCTTTATAATAATTATCTGCATCCTGATAACTTTATCATTGCCGATTTACCAACTCCACCCAGGTGGTCACCATTTGAATCTGGTAAGCAATTGGGTTAAAAGCCTTTTTATTAGATGCGAGTCACACATTTGCTATGCGTGTAGCAAAACATGACATCGGTGAAGCCTGTTGCTCACGCCTGTCATTATGCGGATTCAGCCTGAATCCCGGCGACAAACACCCGGACAGAATTCAGCCCGAACACGCGAATTTGGCGTATGCTTTAATTTTGACGGACACAGAGGTTATTGTCGGAGAAGTGATAATCAGGATATTTAACCGTTCTATCTCATTATTTTTACTACGGCCGTAACCCAATCAAGTCCGTTTATTAAACAATTAAAAGAAAATAGTGGTTAAATATCGAATGCGTGCGATTTCAAATTAAAAGTCGCGTATTTCAGTCACGTACGGATACCTGTTGACGAAACTGCCAGGATTTTTTGCGCCACCGCTCCGCTGGCAACGTGCATTACTATCCTGGCGGCTATTCGCTGACAGGCACCCTTAGTCGCGCAGGGTAAGCTTATTCCTGCGCCTCGGGATTTATTACATGGCTTCGGTCACCGTCGAAAAAGCGCACCACGTTTTCGAACGCGGTGCCGAAATACAGGCTGTAGCTGTCCTTCTCGACATAGCCGATGTGCGGCGTGCAGAGCACGTTGGGCAGTGATAACAGCGGATGCGCGGGATCGTATACCGGCTCCTGCTCATAAACGTCCAGAGCGGCAAAACCCGGGCGGCCCTGGCGCAGCGCACTCAGCAGCGCATCTGCGGCCACCAGCTCAGCCCGGCTGGTGTTGACGAACAATGCATCGGGCTTCATCTGCACCAGATCGTCGCGCGTGATATTGCCCTCGGTTGCTGCCACTAAGCGCTGATGAACGGTTATCACGTCGCTGGAGGCAAAAAAAACCTCACGGCTGGCAGGCACTATCACTCCCTCCTGCTGCGCTTCCTGCCTGGCGCGATCGCTGCCCCAGACCTGCACCCGCATACCAAATGCCTTTGCATAAGCCGCAATCCGCTTGCCAATTTTACCGTAGCCCAGGATCCCCAGCGTCTGGTTACTCACGCCCTGCCCCAGCTCTGCCTGCCAGTGACCGGCGCGCATGGCGTTAACGGCCTGAACGAACTTTCTGCGGGCTGCCATAATCAGCAGCCACGTCAGTTCAGCCGGTGCAACGGGCGAGCCGACGCCCTCGACAATTGCCACACCCGCCCGTGAGCAGGCCGCAATATCGATATTGCGGGCGACCTTACCGGTCTGGCTGATAAGCTTTAGTTGCGGCGTGCGCTGTAAAAAGGCCTCGTCAATGGTGGTGCGCTCACGGATCAGGATCAAGGCCTGAGCCGTCGCCAGCGCCTGTTCTGCATCAGGATCCAGGCTGATATCCCCAACAGCGGTACAGGTAAATTGGGGATGGCATTGCAGGCAGTCGAGGCCTGCCGTGGCCTGATGATAATCGTCGGGAATACAAACCTGTATCGTCATGGGATCGCGCGCCTTAAGAATGGAGTTGGCTTGTTACCGTCGGCTGAATAACCGCCCTACATCATTAAAACAGCCTCTCGGTTACGTCAATGTCCTTGTGCAGGATGCGCGCCATGCCGCCCGAGGCAGTGCGAAGTGTGCGCCGGACGATGTCATTCGCACCTCAGCGCTTGTTCACCCTTTCCCCGTCACTTATCTCGCTCTAAAACATCGCAAAAAAAGTCGAATAAAAATCCGCATACGCACGTTCACTCATCATAAACCTGAAGGAGAGAACGAAAGCCATGATTCACACACAACCCAAGAAACCCCGACAGCGCTACGACGGAATGACCCTGGCGCTGCACTGGATTACCGCGGCCAGCGTCATCTTTTTGTTTGCCAGTGCGCACATCTGGGAATGGCTGGAGCGCGGAACACCGCTCCGGAAAGGCTTACAGTCAGTGCATATTTCCTGCGGGATCGTGCTGGCGCTGGTCATGGTGATCCGTCCGGTCTGGCGGCTAATGAGCCAACGTTCGCCGCGTTACGCGATGCCCGCTGCCGCCGTTTCACGTCCGGCGAAATTCCTTTCTCACTGCGTTCACGGTGCGCTCTATCTGCTGCTGTTCACGCAAATTGTGCTGGGCTTTATGTTTCGCTGGGCGCAGCAGGAACCCTTTGGCTTTTTTGGCCTGTTCGATCTGAGCGGATGGGTGCATGTCGATCCTCTGCTCAAACATGCTCTGGGTGAATTACACAACAATGTCGCCTGGGCGCTGATTATTCTGGCCGCGTTCCATGCTCTGGCCGCCCTGTTCCATCACTATTTTCTCCGCGATAACGTGCTGCGCCGCATGCTGCCCGTTCGCCTCTTTCGTTAACTGGAGCACTACCATGAAAAACACCGCTTCACTGCTGCGTACCCCAGGCCGTAAGCTGCTGGTTCCGGCCCTGCTTTTCGTTATCCACGTCGCCCCGGCACTGGCCGCAGGCGATGACAGCACCAACAGTAAAATTCCGGACTGTCCGCGCGGGCAGGTTTACGACAGCAAGACCAAACAGTGTGTTCCCGACAAAACGGCGCGCCTGAGTGACGAAGACAAGACAAACTATGCCTATCATCTGGCGAAGAAAGGCGACTATCAGGCCGCGCTTACCCTGCTGGATAGTCTGAAACAGCCCGACACCGCAGAAGCCTGGAATTACCGGGGTTATGCCACCCGAAAACTCGGGCGTACCGACGAAGGGATCGGGTATTATCAACGCTCGCTGGCGCTTAACCCGCGCTATGCGAAAGTGCGCGAATACCTGGGCGAAGCGTGGCTGATTAAGGGCCGTCCCGACCTGGCAAAAGCGCAGTTGAAAACCATCGCCAGCCTGTGCGGTACAGGATGCGAAGAGTATCGTGATTTGCAGGCCGCCATTAATGGTCATCCGGAATCCTGATACCTACGATGAGGACAGTCACATCACGACCAGCGAAGTTCGCCAGCAGCTTGCTGCCCATCTGACGCGCCTGTGGCGCTACGGGCTGGTGCTGTCCCGAAACCACGACGTTGCTGAAGAACTCGTGCAGTCTACATGCGTACGCGCGCTCGAAAAGAGCGCGCAGTTTACGCCGGGTACCCGGATAGATCGCTGGCTGTTCTCGATCCTTCACTCTATCTGGATTTCCGACCTGCGCGCCCGCCGCGTGCGGTTAGGACAGGGCTTTGTTGAAAGTGAGGAACTGCTGGCGCCTGACACGCGGGAACGTGATGATGAACGCCTGCATTTTCAGAAAATCATGCAGCGCGTCAGCGCATTGCCAGAAGCCCAGCGCAATACCGTCTTTCTCGTCTATGTTGAAGGATTTACCTATCAGGAAGCCGCAGAGACGCTGGCCGTACCCATCGGCACCATTATGAGCCGGCTGGCAACCGCGCGTTTGGCGCTGGCAAAATCGTTCGATGCTCAGGCTTCTGCGCAGGAGAAACGCTCATGAACACGCTACGCTTTGCGCCCCCCTTCAGCGACGAAGCGCTGGTGGCCTGGCTGGATGGCGAAATGAACCCTGATGACGCACGCAGGCTCGAATTACTGCTGGAAACCGATGCTGAACTGGCTGAACGCATCGATGAACTGATGAAAAGCCAGCTCGACTTTGACACGGCCTTTGCGCCCTTACTGGATAAGGCCCCGGAAGCAAAAATGCAGCGCCGGCTCGACGCGTTGTTAAACGCGCCAGCGCAGGCACCCGCCGCCGATGTTGTCGCTACCGAGACATCGGGCATTAGCCGTCGTTCGCTGATTGCAGCCTCGCTGAGTTTTCTGATGATCGGTTCAGGCCTCGGCTACCTCGCCCGCCCGGCTAAAACCAGGCTGAGCGAGAGCGAGAAGATTCGCGATCTCGAAGCCCAGTACATGTCGCTTTACAGCGCAGAAACGCTGCTGGATGCGGATAACTCCCCTGCCGCGTTACAGCATGGCCTGGCCCGCACCGCGCAGGATATTGGCCTGCATCTCAATACGCAGCAGCTTTCCCTGCCGGATGCAGAGCTGAAGATGGTGCGCATGTTGCGCTATGACAGCACATCTATCGCGCAAATTGCGTGGATCCATGCGGAATATGGCCCGATGGCGCTATGCATTTCGCCGGACGCCCAGCCTGCCTCAACCGGGCTTCAGCGCGAACAGCGCCATGATATGCGCCTGGTCTGGTGGCACCACGGCGGCTATCAGTTTGTCCTGATTGGCCGCAACCCGGACGAAGCACTGGCAAGCAGCGCCAGCGCCCTGAAAAACGCCCTTAGCGCTTAACGGCGTGGGGCGCTTTCAAGGCACATGACTGGCCTCTGCCTGAATATCAATCTTGATCGTCACCGTATCATCCACCAACGCGGTGAAGCGATCCATATGGTAGGCCGAGCGGGAAATCGTGGTCATGGCATGTAGCACGATCCGTTCATCGCGTTGCGCCGTGCGGTCGTGCTCTTCCATCGTGGCTTCCAGAATGACCGGTCGCTGAACGTCTTTTACCGACAATGAGCCAAAAATCCTGAAATTGCCGTTGCCCTGCGCCACGATCCGGCTGCTGGTAAAGACGATATTGGGATAACGGGGAGCATCAAAAAACATGCTGCTTTTTAACTGATACGTCAGCAGGTTGTTGGACGCGATAAGCGTGGTGACCGGAATAGTGACCTTCACAAGATTATCCATTTCATTTGCCGGATTCAGCGCAACCTCGCCGGTTACGCCCGTTAATTTCGCATGCGAAATACCGCCAAATGCGTGCCATGACAGCCCTATCGCGGTGTCAGGTGTGGAAATCGTGTAGTAAAGTGAAGCCGCGTGGGATAACGGATTCAGCAGCAGCCCAGCAACCAGAACAGATACAGCGCGCGTCATAACGGGATTCTCCAGTAAACAGACAACGCATTAACGCGCCAGGTAGCAACTTTATTCGATTAATACTTACAGTTATATAACATTTGAACGGATGTGGATCCCGCCTCATCGCTTTGATGTGGAAGCGGGTAGCTTGTGCGGCTCAGACAGACTCGGGATGCCGAGTGCAGATGATGTTTTGCGGGTGCGGCCTGATGACCGGCATTCTGCTTGTAGCGTTCTGGAAAACGGTTTTGTCTGCTGTCAGCCTTGAAATAAGACTGTCTGCTTCTGGCACAAAGCAGATCAGCATGTCGGGTCCGCAATAAGTGACAAGCAGACAATCACCGTTTTTTACACTAGATAACGGCTTGTACCTGGTCGCGTATTGTTCAACAGGGAGCAGGTAACCTGTACGGCTGTCGCTGTGGATGGCTCATAACGACATGATTCAGACCGCTCTCAGTTGTGCTTTTCCTTAACAAATCCCATCGCACTTACCGTGAAGCAATAAAGCAACAATTTTAGATAGTTAGGTGCTCAATTTTTGAAACCAGCAGGTAATGTCATGATCTTAAGTGCTAATCACGTCGGTTTTTCAGTCAAAAATATTCAAGACGCATTATTCGTCTGGACCCATATTCTTGGAGGGAAGTTATTACGCGAAGGGAAAATGTCTGGACCCATTATTGATGAAGTCACAGGCGCAAGGGGAGCGGATGTACAAATGGCTTTGCTTGAAGTGGCTGGTATGAACATTGAATTACTGCAATACAATAACATTGAACAGCCAGAAGCGCCTTCAGCACCCTATATCCCAGGCTACGCGCACCTGGCGTTTATGGTTAAGGATCTTGATACGCTCCTGAGCAAAGTATCGGACTATGGCTGGAAGACGCCAGGAAAACCCCAGACAGTCTCATCAGGCCCCATGCAGGGAACCAGAGTCATATATTTACAAAGCCCTGATGGTCAGACGCTTGAGTTGATGGAACGCAATCAATGAAGTCTACATGTCATGATCCACTACCTTCTTATCAGAGCGGTGATGTTTGCAACGTCCGCTTGGTGGCACAGAGCGGACTGACCTGCTCCCTGTAAACTAACCTACCATGATGCAAGCAGCGTCCGCTCCTGGCACAGAGCGGACAGGCTAATTGAGCTAAGGTCCGCTATGAGCGAGAAGCGGACGTTAAAACGTGCTGGATCAGTAGAGCACCATACTTAATCAGTTACGGGCTATTGAGTTTATGAAAGTGAACGGACATAAAATCTATAAATGCGCTGATTTTGGGCTGGGAATGTTTTGCTGAAGGCCAGAGAATCCCCACTGAGCCAGCGGGTAATGCAGTCTTCTCCAGCACCTGCCTGAGTAACCTCTGCTGCAATTGTTTTTTTATGCTAAGCGAAGGAAGCATGGCAATACCTTTCCCCCTGACGGCCAGATCAATCAGGAATGCGGATTTCGATGATATAAGCGTTGCGGGTGCATGCGTGTATTCATCATCAACAGAGCGGAACCATGGAGCGAGCCTTCCTGTATGGGAAAGACGCTGCCTGAGACAATGATGATATTCAAGTTCATGAATCTCCGTCGGCTCATTCATGGTCTGAAGATATTCAGGAGAAGCAACGTACATCCAATTGAAGTCATTCAGTTTGCGGTATTTCAGCCTGCTGTCGACGGGTGCGCCTGTACGAATGACCGCGTCAAATCCCTCCCCAATGATGTCTACAAATCTGTCGCTGAAATCAATGTCCAGCTGTATGTCGGGAAACGCTTCAGTGAAAGCAAAGAGAGATTCTGTAAAAAGCTCAGACGCGTCAGGCAGGCCGACCTTAAGAAGGCCTGCCGGGCTGTGTTTCCCCTGATTCAGTTCTGCTTCAGCCGCTTCCAGTTCTGACATGACGTGACGACAGCGTTCGAGAAAGAGACGCCCTTTCTCGGTGATTGTCACAGAGCGGGTTGAACGTATAAAAAGCTGAACTGCAAGTTGCTCTTCCAGTCTTTGAATTGATTTCGCAACGGCTGACGGCGTCAGCCCCATAGATTGTGCGGCAAGTTTGAAGCTTTGCTTTTCTGCAACCTTTATGACGGCCCTGAATGCGGTAACACCTTCTGTTGTAATAGACATAGGAGACTATTTGTCCTCAGTAAAAGTAATTAGAGATAGTTTATCCCTTACCTTTCCGGTCGTAAATTAGCCACACATTTTCTCTGATGGAAAGAACGTTATGGCTGATTTATTCACTCCTTTTAAATTGTCAGATTTACAACTGGCCAACCGGGTTGTTATGCCCCCGATGACCCGTTCAAGAGCGCCAGATGATATTCCAACAGCCTCCATGGTCACCTACTACACACAGCGGGCCAGTGCAGGACTCATCATTGCTGAAGGCTCACCTGTCAGTCGCGAGGGTCAGGGGTATCTGTATAACCCTGGTATATTTATGCCGGAACAGATCGAGGGGTGGCGCAGGGTAACAGAGTCTGTGCATCAGGCTGGAGGAAAAATTATTCTTCAGCTATGGCATGTTGGCCGCATTTCACACACGTCCATTCAGCACAATCATCTGGCGCCGGTCAGTTCCACCCATCGCCTCGCTGAAGGTGTAATGGCGTTTGGCTTCAATGATTCGGGTGAACCCGACTTCGTACAGTCATCGGTCCCAAGAGCACTGGACACCAGTGAAATTAAAAGAGTGATTTCTGACTTCAGGCAGGCAGCTGTCAATGCTGTTGAGGCCGGTTTCGATGGTGTGGAGCTGCATGCTGCCAATGGATATCTCTTCGATCAGTTTATGAACCCTTTCATTAATGATCGCCAGGATGAATACGGCGCTCAGTCCTTCACAAACCGCATGCGCTTTACACTGGAAGTCGTTGACGCTGTATCGGATGCGATTGGTCCGCAACGGGTAGGAATAAGGCTTTCACCTTTTGGTGTCATTAATGGCGTCAGTGTTCCTGATGATGAGGAGGCTATTTTTCTGGAGCTGGGTAAAGAACTCGCTCAGAGGAGTATTTCATTCATTCATGTCATGGATCAGACAGGCTTTTTTAATACTCCCGAGGGCGTAAAACCAACAAGCGACCTGATCAAGGAACTGTTTATCCAGTGGCGTTCTGTTGCAGCCGACATTGCATTAATGATGGATGGCAGCATGAACCTTCTCCGCGCAAATCACTTAATACGAACAGGTGTCGTTGACCTTGTAGGGTTTGGTCAGGCCTACATTGCAAATCCTGATCTTGTGCTGCGCCTGCAGCATGGTTATCCGCTCAATGCTGCTGATCGCGCAACATATTATACCGGCGGTGATGCCGGTTACGTTGATTATCCGTTCTACGTCAAAAAAGAGGCTTGAAATGGCACAGTATGCTGAATTCAGAGACAAAGTGGTATTGATCACGGGGGCCGGTTCCGGCATTGGCCGCGTAACAGCAGAAGCATTTGCGGCCCAGGGAGCAATCGTCGTGGTGTCTGACATAAACGACCTGGCAGGAAAACAGACAGTCCAAAAAATTCTGAGTAATGGCCAAAAAGCGGAATTTATTCAGTGTGATGTCAGTGATGAAAGTCAGGTTAAAACGATGATTGAGAATATCGTGAAACATCATGGGAAAGTGGACATCGCATTTAACAACGCGGGGCTGACACAAAACTCCGAGCCTCTTTCGGAACAGTCTCTGGAAACCTTTTGTTCAGTTTTTGATGTAAGCGTGCGTGGGGTCTTTCTTTCAATGAAATACCAGATTGCCCAGATGGAAAAGCAGGGACAAGGTTCCATTGTGAACATGGGGTCCATGTCATCAGTCGTAGGAATCGCCGGCCTCAGCACATATTCAGCGTCAAAACATGCCGTTCTGGGGCTGACCCGAAGTGCAGCTCAGGAATATGCCGCAAAAGGAATAAGGATCAATGCAGTCGGTCCGGGAACGATCGACACGCCTATGATTGAGAGATTTATTGAGCTAGCGGGTACAGATGAAGTAATGAAGCCTATCCGCGCTGCACATCCCATCGGCAGAACGGGGCGTCCGGACGAAGTGGCTGAAGCGGTGATGTGGCTGAGCTCTGACGGCGCATCTTTTGTGATCGGACATATGCTGATGGTTGATGGCGGTTACAGCATTCAGTGAGAGGTATGAAAATGAAGACATGGCTGATAACCGGAGCTTCACGCGGTCTTGGTTTAGTTATCGCCAGGGCTGCCCTGGAAAACGGTGACAATGTTATAGCCACAGCTCGCCGCCCCGAAAAATTGTCGGGACTTAACGATATAGCGAACGGAAAGCTGTTAGTGGTAAAGCTGGAGCTGAATGATACTGAGTCCGTTGATAAGGCGGTAAAGGCAGGTATTGAAGCTTTTGGAAGCCTGAATATTCTCGTCAATAATGCCGGGTACGGTCAGTTAGGCTTTTTTGAGGAAATTGATGCAGAAGCCGTTGAAACTCAAATAGCCGTCAACTTTCTGGGCACGCTTAACGTGACTCGTGCAGTTCTCCCTGTTATGCGTCAAGCCGGAAAGGGCCATATTATTAATATTGCCTCAATTGCGGGCGTCGAAGGTTTCGGTGGTTCGTCTGTCTACTGCGCGTCAAAACATGCTATGGCAGGCTGGTCAGAGGGGCTGGCACATGAGGTGGCTGATTTTGGGATTGCTGTCACCTGTCTGTATCCCGGTCGCTTCAGAACGGATTTTCTTGACCGGAGTTCAGTGCGTTATGGGTCAAAGAGCATTGATTCTTATGCGACAGAATCGCTTAAGCGTATAGAAGAACTGGATGCAGGAAATCATGTGCAACCCGGTGATCCAGAAAAATTGGCCAGCGTGCTGGTTCAGCTAACGAATATGCCCGCGCCACCGATCATTCTTCCGCTAGGAAGTGACGCTCTTAAGGTCTTCGAAAAGAAAAAAGAGCAGTTTGACTCAGTCATTAAAAAATATGGGGATCTGGTGTCTTCTACGGACTATTAAAACGTTGCCTTAGTGGAGGGGAGAAGATTGTTATTTCCCCTCTGCCTTAGCTTCAATGTCCGCTCCTGGCACAAAGCGGACGATCTAACTTAGCTGAAGGTCCGCTGAGAGCGAGGAGCGGACATTGATATGTGGTCTGTGCTATGTGGATTGTTCTTGCTTCACTGGCGGGAGAGATATCCTCGCCTCCGAAATCAGTTTTTCCACTGCTTCCAGAGGGATATTCTCTTCGTAGCAGATCAAAAAAGAATTCGTGTGTAACATCCGAATAGAAAACTTCAGCAATTTGCCGTAAAGGAGATGTCTCGCGGACAGATAATTCCAGAAACATGCCATCACGTAATATTTCGCTTCCAAAACTCAGTTCAAATTTAATTTGAGACATATTATACGAACTCCTTCTTTTCAATCACGCAAAACATTTTGCGTTAGTGATATCAAAAACAATTTGGTCAGGATACAGCGGAATAATATTTCGATCACGTTAATCTCAACTATAAAGCCATTCTATGAGTAATCCTGAAATCGTCATAACACGCCAACGTCCGCTCCTTGCACAGAGCGGACTGATATCATCTAAATATCCTCTATGAGCGAGAAGGAGACATTAGAATTTATCCCGTCGCAATGAAAATGACTACGAAAGTCTTGGATATTCATATTTCAGATATCTGAAGATGCATATTTCTTACATCTCTCAACGGACACTCTCATCCTTAAATAATCCATTAATTATTATGAATTTCTTGTCATACTCTCTGATTGCTGATGTTGTGCAGTTTTGTTCCTTTACATGAAAATATATTGCAACATCAGCATTATTCTGATTAATAATCCTGGGTTTCGATACATCATATTCAAAAGGTATTTTTTTATTACTGACTTCACTACTGGCAGATTTATCATCAGAAACAGGCTCAGTCGTACCACACAGTCCGGAACTCGGATCTTCATACCAGTCAAATAATGTATAACGGGTGTAGGGTTTTTCACTGTTACCGGCGATCAGACTTAAAATCTCGTACTTCTGATACAAGTCACTGTATCTGAAATTGGTATTTGATGAATATATCAGCGCGTAGTGTTTGTGGTTTCCACCGGTAAACTCCTGTTTGATTTCCGTATACATGCGCAATCCTGGAATATCTTTACCATAGGTGCTTCTTTTAGCATCATAAAAATAAATCCCCTCAGTGTTCTCATTAACTAAAAACTGATAATTGTTTAGTCTGAAACAGGTATCGTTCTTCTCTGGAATAGAGGCTGTCGACCCGCTTCTGGATTCAACATATTTTTTCAATAAGCTGAATCCTGGCTTATCCAACGCTTCAGCGCATGGCAGAAACCAGTTTTCCGCACATGAATATGAGCTGTAAAGACAGCAAAGAGGAAATAAAAGACGTCCTGCAATATTCATAACAGCGATCCTGTAAATGTTCACTCACTAGTGAGTTGCCTGTATCTGCTTTGCTCGTAGCCACCGGCAATATTGTTGCCACCGGGAGTAGCCATGCCGGTTAAAAAACGTCTGACACGGACTGAACCGCTGAACCGCTGAACCGCTGAACCGCTGAACCGCTGAACCAGAATGAGTACAGCAGTGTCGCTAACCCGATGGAAATTCTTTGATGAAATCATAACTGATTATTTCAGGATAAACACCAGTGTAAGGTGGCCTGTCACACGCATCATTCAGCCCATCCTTTTGTGTTCTGTTGATGTTTACACTCAATGATATAGATGCCAAAAATCTGGTTCTGGTAGGTGATTCAGCGGGTGGTTTGATTGTCGTTACAATGATGCGTAAGGCGCGTGACGCAGTTAATCTGCTCCCCGCTGCGGCAGTGGCTATTTCAACCTGGGCAGATCTTACTCATAGCGGTTTGTCAGCCATTACCCGTGAGTGGATTGATCCTCTTTGTAACGTCGGTTTTCTCAACATATTAGCTGACCTGCTCCCCGTTGCTAAACTCAGACTATTGCTGGTTACTTCAGCTTTTAGTTCATGACGGCATCACGAACAAACCGATGTCCGCTATGAGCGAGGAGCGGCCGTTTGGGGTGTTCACAGCAGGTGGAAATTTTACTTACACAGCCGTGGTGGGGTTAACGGGAACCGATCAAGACATAAAATTGCCCGTTCGTTCCTTACACTAACTGAACAGGTAATCGGTAAGCAGGCCGAAAGCGGTGTCGATTTTAGAGAGAAAAGGCATTGGCTAATTTTTCAGCAAGCAGATACCAGAAGCTGACCGGCATTTTTCCAGCTGATTCTGAATACCGGGGCATGATCTGATGAAGGCATATCGGATAATGTTCTCTCCACAATGGTGCCCCCGAGGCGCTGATAAAAAGCTGTTGCCTGGGTGTTATCTTCAAACACCCATAAATAGAGCGGTGACTCATCATCCCTGCTCTTGACCCATTCGGCTGCGCGACAGAGAAGTTGTTTTCCTACACCGTGACCACGTAGTGAAGAGCTTACATGCAGGCTGTCTATATAACAGCCCCACTGCGCGTCATAGTGGAGCTTAATACATATGAAGCCTTCAACCTTTCCATCATATTCAGCTACAAACACTGTTTCGCTTTCATTGCTCTGATTCAGTGCTGAGCGCCAGTGTGAAAGTCGATCTTTCTGCGCCTGATTTTCAAGGAAATCCGCAGACATCACTTTCGTGTAGGTATCTCTCCATCCGGCGGTGTGTAGATGTGCTATTGCATCGGCATCACTGTGCTGAGCCTGTCTTAAGTGAATCACTGTTACCTCTCACAAACGCAATGGCGTTTCATGTTAGCAAAATCACATTCAGTCGAAAATCAGCTTACCAGGTTCAAACCATACATCACATCTTGCGCAAGGATGAAAATGAATCTGGAAAACTCATGGTGACAGAATGCTTACCTCATACGTAAATGTCCGCTTCTGGCACAGGGCTGCTGTTGCAGCCCTGACAAACTTAGACTTCAATCGATTCAGAAATCTCTAACGCATCATCGACTTCAATACCCAGATAACGGACCGTGCTTTCCAGTTTCTTATGACCTAACAGGAGTTGAATCACACGAAGATTCTTAGTTTTCTTGTAGATCAGGTAAGGTTTTGTTCTTCTCATGGAATGTGTACTGTAAAGAGAATCTTCGAGACCAATTTTTGCTACCCACCCATGAAAAATTCGGTTGTATTGCCGGGGTGATATGTGTTGGTTAATACCGACCCGAGATCGGAACAGGTAGTCTTTACTGCGTAAATTGCCAAGCTTTATCAATGCAGAAACAGCCTCTCTTGTCCCTTTGGTTATCTCAAATTGGACAGGGCTGCCGGTTTTCTGTTGTAGCACCGTAGCTCTGCTTGAAACAGAGCTACCATATGCAACATCAGATACTTTGAGTTTTACCAGATCACAGCCTCGAAGCTTACTATCCAGGGCCATATTGAACAGAGCCAAATCGCGCGTTTTACCTTCCAGTTCAAGCCTGATTCGGATCCCCTAGATATGAGATATCTGAAGTGGTCTTTTTTGGCCGATGATACGGTCTTTGTTCCACGGTGATGTGTTCATACTCAAATCTCCTGAAATGTGGGTGATCTGAGTATGGCTGTCCCTCATGAGCGAGAAACGGTCATTCAGGCTATCCGATCAACGGCCAGAGTTTAGAGCCCATTGCCAAAAATGAGACTTCTCTCTGCAGGTGATCCATTTACGGAAACGCAGGACTTGCACCAATAAAATGAGAGTTGGATCTGAGCTGCCTGTATTATTCTTTCTGAAGTTTCCTTCTTGAGAAGGCTTCTGTTGGAGTGCACAACCCCGTGCTTGCCCTTCGCAATGAGTGGATTGCTTCCTTGATGTACTCATCTGACCTCCACCTTGCCTCATGAACCTTTTCTGAAAATTGCCGATAAAACATTCACCGCAATCAAATCATGCGGCTCTGTACACATTACTTATCTTTCCTTTAAGGGAAGTATATTTCGTCAGCACCATGCATGAATGCTGACGCCTACACCAGGAATAAATATGAACAACATTAGAATCGGAGTGCGTCTCGGTATCACCTTCGGGTTTATGGCGCTCCTTGTTATGTTTATGGTGCTCATCGGCATCGTAAAAATTAATGCTCTCGGTAATGCCAATGATGACATATCAGGAAGTCTTTACACCAAAGCCTCCACTTCTCTGTCGATCCGTTACTACACATCAGATATGAGCCGGCTTGCGCGTAATGCGATTCTCCTTAAAGACGTTGCAAAAAGGGAAAAAGCCATCAGCGATTATCGCGGCGAAAGACATGAAGTTGACAGTCTTCTCAGTCTTATTGGTAAGCAGGTGAATACGCCCCAGGGAAGCGAAATTTTCACCCGCCTCAAGGCCCGTGCAGAACTTTTTCTGCCTTTCATTGATGAGGTGGTGGCACTTGCCCAACAGGGAAAAAGCGATGATGCCACCCAACTCCTGTTTGGCCCCCGTTACCAGACTCAGGGAGACTTTATGGCGTCGCTGAAAGAGATGCAGACCTTCCAGGAGGCCCGAATGAGCTCTGCCGCTGCGCAGGCTCGCGCCGACCGTTCGGGTGCGCTGATGATGTTAGTTGTTGCCGGCGTGGTTGCGCTGTTGCTGGCCGCGGTATCTGCCTGGGTTATCACCCGGAGTATCACGCGGCCACTTAATGTGGCCGTTGAGGCCGCCCGCCGGGTGGCGCGCGGCGACCTTACTGGTACCGTCACTGCAGATCGTAAAGACGAAACAGGCATACTGCTGTCTGCCATCAGTGACATGCAGGCTTCGCTGATTAACACGGTCAGCCTCGTGAGAAGCAATGCAGAAAGCGTGGCATCCGCCAGTACCCAGATTGCCCAGGGCAACACAGACCTGTCGCAGCGTACCGAGGAGCAGGCCAGTGCCCTTGAACAAACATCAGCGACCATGACGCAGCTCGGCGTGACGGTAAAAAACAACGCAGACAATGCCCGTCAGGCCGGCCAGCTTGCTGTAAGCGTTCGGGACGTGGCAAATAAAGGCAACGAGGCCACCACGGCCATTACCGGCACAATGAAATCTATCAGCGAAAGCTCCGGCCGTATCGCTGAAATCACCGCCGTCATTGACGGCATAGCTTTTCAGACCAACATTCTGGCGCTGAACGCCGCAGTGGAAGCGGCCCGTGCCGGCGAGCACGGCCGGGGATTTGCGGTGGTGGCAAGCGAGGTCAGGTCACTGGCACAGAGAAGCGCTTCGGCTGCGGGTGAGATTCGGCAGCTGATTGCAGCCAATGCTGATACTGTGGGACAGGGTAATGCACTGGTGATTCACGCGTCTGAAACGATGTCAGGAATTCTCTCCGCCGTAGGAAAGCTCACAGACACTGTTGAAGAAATCAACTCCGCCAGTGCCGAGCAGGCTCGTGGGATTGAGCAGGTAGGCATTGCCGTTACGGAGATGGACACGACGACACAGCAGAATGCTGCACTGGTTGAAGAGTCGGCCTCCGCTGCTTCAAGCCTCAGGGAGCAGGCGGAACGGCTTCTACAGGCTGTGTCTGTGTTCAGTCTGAGTGGCCCTTCTTCGCTTTCCGTTGCTCATGTGCCCGCCACGGTTGTAAAGCCGGGTTTTAAAACCGCAGCTGTAAAAACCCGCGCGGAAGACGAAGACGGAAGCTGGACGCATTTCTGATCGGTGTACAACGCCTGCTGCTGACGTGATGCAGTTAAGACTGAATGCTTTCGATAAAATGGTTAAATTTCTCCGGCTCGCCGGAGAAATATCAGAGGCATAAAGATGTTAACCGGACAAAATTACACGTCATTAATGCATTCAGATCCCAGCTAAGTCCGCTTCTGGCACAAAGCGGACAGGCTGACTGAGCTGAAGGTCCGCTTTGAGCTGTGAATTCAACCGATGAACGCACACATGCATAACGCCTCTGATGAACAGAGCGCTGAACTGTGCTGAATTTATCAGGGTTCAGGAAGCAGACTGAAGATCACCGAAAAAGAGACGTCATTTTACTAAAAAAAGAGTCATTCGGCCTGCTCTCCCGAACTTAATCCTAATCCTAAATACGAGGTATCACATGTTCGTCAGGACGCCATGCCTTCCGCTTATTAATATTTACTTACCGTAATTAACTAAAGGCGTCATCAAACTGTCATCAAAAAATCTTTGAATAACCGAGGCGCATCTGGGTTTCACCTTCCAGGCAACCCGCTGTGTTCCTACAAGTTTTTGTGATTACGTTTCTCAATTCGCTGAGCGCTGTCAGGGCAATCAGCCTTCTGTTTTCTTAAGCTGAGAGGAATCGTTATGCCTGTATCTGTTATAAAATACGCAGTTAAAACCGCCGCGTTAGCAGCGATCGTACTGGCTGGCCTGCAGGGCGTTTCGTTCGCAAATGATCTGCCTTCTCGCACGAGTTTAGGGCCCGATTCAGTTAAAGAAATGTCCGCTCAAAAAGCAAACGCCTCCACTAATGAAAGCGCTACCAAACTGGCCGCGTGGCATCACCATCTGGAGATTAATCCGGGTTGTAATGATCCCTCTTCAGGTCTTGGTTGCACCGACGATGACAATGCATAACGCGTAAAAGCTGCAGGCACCGTTTACAGATGCGGTGTCTGCACTGAGAGGAATAGATAAAAAGTACCGTCATCCAGACTGCTATTCATTCAGGCACTGGAGCATGAGGCATGTAAAGCCTCTTACAAAGTAAAGGCTGGCATCGCGTGCTGGTTACTGCCCTGCCGACCCGGCCATTCCTACCGGTTTCTTTGCAGGGTCTTGCCAGATACCCGTTTACCTGTAGAGGGTCAGAGGCGTCGTGAGTTTGAACCTCCTCCGTTCACGGGAATTCGCGGATAACAGATAAACCCGATGCGGTGTTATTCCTCTCAATATAAATATCCGGAGCTGCATAAACGAAAGGCTGACCTTATTCAATGCGCCAGTCAGTTACGTTTTTTCAGAATTTTATCTCTCAGCTGTGGGTAGCAGACCTGCAAACCTGTATCCCTCAATAAGTTCATCAAAAAGCTGAATATTGTTCCGGCTTCTGGCCATTAGCTGTGCGCCGGCGATGGCTGAAAAAATGGCACCGGCACGCATTCTGCTGTCTTCTGACGCAGTGATCCCCGCTTCCAGTAGCTGCCCTGCCAGCCAGTCTATATTGACGTCCGCAAACTTTTGCACCTCAACTTTGACAGGTTCAGGCAGATCATCATATTCCGCCGACATGAAACTTCCCATACAAAGTCGGTTTCCGCTTTCCAGCGAACGGCGAAATATTTGTGGATAGCGGCTCAGACTCCTGAGCGCATCGCCTTCCGCATCCCTCAGTACGTCCAGGTCACGCGCCGTATCCTCCCAATAACGCTGGGCCACCGCCGCACCCAGCTCGGCCTTGCTGGGGAAATGATAGTAAATGCTTGCCGCTTTAATCCCCACTTCATCTGCCAGTCCGCGGATATTCAAACCTGTATAACCATGCGCCTGCGCCGCCAGACGGGCTGCGTTCAGAATTTCGTCGCGGGATGTTTTGCTCATTATGTCACTCCTCCAGAAGCCAGAATCCCAATTCTAACATTTGTTAGGTAGGTATTGACAGCGTCATTTTACAGGACTAGAGTTTAACTACCAACTGTTAGGTAGGCTATTAACCAAGAGGATTTATCATGAGCAAAGAAATTTATTACTCAGACGCGACTCACCTGGCCAGAATGATCCGTAACCGCGACGTTTCTCCCGTTGAGGTGATGCAAGCGCATCTTGATCGGATTGCCGCCACTAACCCGGACGTCAATGCTGTTGTAACAGTGGCAGAGGATGCCCTGAAGCAGGCTGCCGCTGCCGAAGCCGCCGTGATGAAGGGTGAGAAACTGGGCCCGCTTCACGGCGTTCCTTTTACCGTAAAGGACTCCATCGATACGGCAGGTGTGCTGACTCAGCGTGGTTCACCTATTTTCAAAGGCCGTCGTCCTGACGAAGACGCAACCAGCGTGGCTCGTTTTAAAAAAGCAGGCGGCATCCTGCTGGCTAAGACGAACCTGCCGGAATTTTCATACTGGATTGAAAGCGACAACCTGCTGTCCGGGCGCTCTAATAACCCATGGGACCTGACCCGGACGCCCGGCGGCTCCAGTGGCGGTGAGTCTGCCGCGATTGCCGCAGGCATGTCTCCGCTGGGACTGGGCACGGATTTGGCCATCTCGGTACGAGGCCCTGCGGCGCAGACCGGCATCACTTCCATGAAAGCCACGCACGGCAGCGTGCCCATGACAGGCATCTGGCCGCGTGCGCCCCGCCGCTTCTGGCATGTTGGCCCTATGGCCCGCTCAGTTCGCGATATTGCCCTGGCATTCTCTCAGCTTTCGGGACCGGATGGTCACGACGCATTCTCCAGCGCTGCGCCCGTTCATTCTGACGGGCTGCCGTTTGTAGCATCGCGTCCGCTGCGAATTGGCTGGATGACCGGCCCGGGCTTTGGGCCGGTTGATCCGGACGTTAACGCCATCGTGAAGGCGGCTGCGGAAGCGCTAAAAGCACCGGGCGTCGTTGTGGAGCATGTCGGCATTCCTGCACTGGAGAAGGACTTTGCGCTGGATGTGTTTAACCGGCTCCACGTCATGGAAATGAAGCCCGCCTTTGCGGCGGCCACGGCCGGTCGCCAGCCTGATGAGATCTATAAAATGGCGAAAAACATGCTGTCGTTACCTGATACACCGATGTCTGCTTATATTGATGCAGAGCAGGCCGCCGAACGATTGCGTGACGGCTTCGCGGAATACTTTTCACGCTACGATGCGCTTATCACGCATGTACTCCCCATCCCGGCGCATAAACACGGCGTGGACAGGTTTGTTATTGACGGTCAGGACGTTGATGCCACTTATCTGCAAGGTGCCACGGTGCCGCTTAACGTCACAGGGTTGCCTGGTGTAGCGTTGCCGTTTGGTAAGAGTCGTGAAGGCTTGCCGGTTAACGTGCAGATCGTCGGCAAATGGCATGATGAGCACGTCATTCTCCATATTGCCTCTCTGCTGGAAGCAGTGAGCCCTGTGAAAGGTTCTCATCCGTCACTGTAACAAGGATCGTGCCCCACGAACCCCGTGGGGCATTTAAGATCGTCGCTCACGTCTCAGCATGGAGCTTAACCCGTTGTTCCACATTTCGTTCATGGCGCAGGCAATTACCGCTAATGACCGTCGGCAACCCACCCAGAAGCACTGTCGATCAACCGCTTCAGAGCTGGCGAAATGTCTGCTGATTTCAGGCCACCCCGGTTTCGAGGTCAGGCACCTCGCCTTGTAACTGCAGGTAAAGCACGCCGTGACGTTGCAGGTTTCTTAGCGATGCAGGAACCAGCGCTATTCCCATCGCTGCTGAAACGAGGTCAGCATGGTCACTGCCTGACCATCACCGGTCGCAGCCTGGCAGAGGAGCTGGCGGATATTCCAGCACAACCGCAGCCTGATCAGAACGTCATCCTGCCGCTTCAGGCCCCCCTCTAAAAAGAAGGCCACCTGGCAATACTTAAGGGTAATCTGGCCCCTGACGGGGAGGTCGCAAAAATCAGCGGCCTGAAGATGCCCGCTATCACCGGTCCGGCACGCGTATTCGACGATGAAGCCAGCGCAAAGCAGGCGATCCTTGAGGATCGGATACAGCCTGGTGATGTGCTGGTGCTGGGATATTTAGGACCCAAAGGGGGGCCGGGGATGCCCGAAATGCTCTCCCCGACAGCGGCCCTGGTGGGCAAAGGATTGGGAGAGAGCGTTGGCCTGATCACTAACGGCCGCTTCTCTGGTGGCACCTGGGGAATGGGGGTCGGTCATATCGCACCGGAAGCTTTTGTAGACAGAACCCTTGCCTTAGTGGAGGAAGGCGACGCCATCACTATCGATGCCCATCGGCAACTGCTGCAACTGAATATCGATGAGGCGCTACTGCAGGAAAGAAGAAACCGCTGGAGCCCACCAGCGCCACGTTACACAAGAGGTGTGCTTGCGAAGTTTGCCCAACTGGCGATGCCGGCTTCCAGGGGCGCGTGTAACGGATAAACGTACCGGATAACGCTGTTTACTGACAATGGTCGAGGTATGTCAGTAAGCAGCAGTCCGGGAAGCCCTAGCCAGCCCCTGCTTTGATAGCGATGTTGTCGTCGTGGTCTCTTTTACTGGGATACTTTTCTGCTTTACCTAAAGCAATGTTTTTGCGGTTGCTAAAGCCTCTTCTTTAGAAGCAGCTATCAATAAAGGATAGCCCCAAAATTTTTCATAAATAATGGCGAAAGGTCTGGCTGCAGCCCTTTTTACAGTGTTGGGCTCAATCAGGATTGACGCTTTAACAAAGGTTTTTAATTCATTTTTATGCGCTTTCATCCAGCGGGTTGTCATCTTCATCTCATCGGCGGAATGCTCATGTTTGCTTTCAGTAAAGCCTTCACCGCTAAGCAGTACGAAGGGTGTTTTGCGAGCCAGTAACGCTTCGAATTCACTAAATGCGGGGGCAGCCGAATCCTTTCCAGGAGCATTCATTTTTATCCATACAACGGGAAAATCGGCATCGTCAATTTGCATAGTCATAATCCTGTGAATCGGTTGATTAAGATTTTCAGCTCTCCTGATGCAGCGCTGAAAAATGGCCGCTTCGGCAGCATGACGCGCAACGCACCAGGCAACCTCCACCCCTGTTAAATGAAATTATCTGAATCCCTTTTAGACTGCATTGCGAATGTTGGTCATAATATTATTCAAAATTGCCAAATGCTGCTTTCAAAACCAAGGTTGAATACATGTCCCGGCTATCTTCTCTGAATGCTGTTGCTTTGCCTGATATTGACAGTATCCCTCGCCCCATCTTTGCACTGAGCGCATCCATGATTTCAAATGGCTGGGAACATGAAACACACCAACATCGTAAGTCGCAATTGCTCTATTCAGTCCGTGGTGTGCTCAATTGTGAGGTCGACGAGGGGATGTGGATTGTTCCACCTCAATGTGCAGTCTGGATACCGGGCAACATGCCACATTCAGCACGGGGTTCTGGAAATACGGAATGTTACTGTCTGTTTATTGAACCTGAGGCGATACCCGCGCTTCCAAAAACCTGCTGTACACTCTCCGTAAACCCACTCCTGCGCGAGTTGTTGCTTAAAGCTGCGGGTTTACCGCGGCTTTATCCGACAGAGGGACCGGAAAGCCGCTTGATAGCAACCCTTCTTGATGAATTATCAGCGGCACCAGTAGAAGATCTGCATCTGCCAATGCCACGCGATCGAAGGCTGCGACAGCTTGCTGAAAAGCTACTGGCCGAACCTGCTGATAAATCCTCTTTGGGCGAATGGGCCCATCGCATCGGTATGAGTGAAAGAACCATGAGCCGGCTGATGCTGCAGGAGATCGGAATGAGTTTTGGTCATTGGCGTCGGCAGTTACATGTCATCCTTTCACTTCAACGGCTAACCCGTGGGGAGAGTGTTCAGACAGTCGCGCTGGAACTTGGCTATGAGAACGCCAGCGGATTCATCACCATGTTTCGAAAAGCAGTAGGCAAGCCGCCCGCTCGCTACCTTTTTGAAAGAACAGAGAAGGCAACAGGCGGAGCTTCGGGCATTATGCCCGGCAAAATTTATTTGGATTAAAGGCACTGCCGGATCCGTCATCCATTGCACGCTCTGTTCGTCGACGCTAAAGCCGTTACCCTTCTTTCTGCACTGACAGCGCTGCCTTGCGTTAACCGGTCATCCCCTTCGCGATGCTATCGGTATGAGGCGGGCGCTGACGGAAGACACCGGGCAATAACAATCCATAATGCCAAGAAACATTCCGGCAGCATCTCTGACTTCTTTTTGAACATACCTCCCGTCGCAATTCAAGACAGTGTTGAAGCACCTAAGGGGAACGATCCTGGATGGGTATTGCTTATCATCCGGCAGCACGTAAGACGAAAAAGATTCGCACTGTCAGCGCCATTACCTTACCGACAGTGCGTAAAAGAACCGACTTTTCTGCAGCAACGTTAATATTCCCCCCTTTTAAGCTGCCTGTCTGACAGGCACTCATCCCTTAATTGTCCGGAACGATTGCCCGAGTGCGGCCGCGTTTTCTGTCGTTAAATCTGTCTTTACCCTGATGTAAAGAAAACAGGCAACTTTTGGCTGAAATGAAAAATTTTATGTCTGTGTTTCGCTATCGGAAAAAAGATTTTCGCTGTTAAATGAGAATGATTTTTATTTTTAATTACATGAGTCTTATGTAATTGAAATGTCAGGAGTCAGCGTACTGCAGCGGCAACAGGTGCTGAATTCACTGCAGCGCAGGGTAAGTGGCATTGACTGATAACGAAGTCATGGAAGGCGTGGATACGACCATTCGGGTACGATTTAACGTTATGAAAAGCATACTGATGTTTAAAAAAACATCGTGAGCAACCTGGCTCTTATTCGTTTCAGTGAAATGTATTTTATTAAACCTAGACGAGTACATACAGACATGAAAGTTCGAAGAGCTCTGATTCCACGTTCTTGTGCAGTAATGCTTAGTGCATTAATGAGTTCACTGTCATTCCCTGCACTGTCAGCAGACAGCGCCGTGGCTGCGACTAAACAGAATACCCTCACTGTAACAAGCGAGGGGAAGACTCCCCCGGAAGAAAATGCCTGGGGGCCAGTAGGCTCTGTTGTGGCAAAGCGAAGCGCGACAGCGACTAAAACTGACACGCCACTCCGTAAAACGCCTCAGTCCATTACCGTTGTTACGCGTGAAGAGATGGATTTGCTGGACCCACCGACGCTGAAAGATGCTTTTCGTTACGCTGCAGATGTGATGGTTGACAGTCGGGGATCGGTAAGCGGCTTTAATTCAGTCAATATCCGGGGGTTCAGCCAGATCTCGGATAATATTTATCTGGACGGACTCAAACTTCAGGCCGACAGTTTTACTTCCTTCCAGGTCGATCCTTACATGCTTGAACGTGCTGAATTGCTGCGTGGCCCTGCATCTGTTCTGTATGGTCTGAGTGAGCCTGGCGGTGTTATCGCGCTGGTCAGTAAGCGCCCCACGCCGCAGACCATTCGCGAAGTGCAGTTTAAAACTGGCAACCATAATCTTTTCCAGACGGGCTTTGATTTTGGCGGCGCGGTTGATGATGACGAGAAATTAACCTACCGCCTGACAGGTGTAGCCAGCGATCAGGACCAGCAACAGACGGGTGAAAAAGCAAAGCGTTATTCATTAGCGCCTTCATTCACATGGCGCCCCGATGACAAAACTCAGTTTACTTTTTTAAGCAGTTTCCTCGATGAACCCAATATAGGATGGTTTGGCTATTTACCGAAAGACGGCACGGTAACCAGCGGTGCGGGTGGAAAATTACCCACAAGTTTTAATGATGGGGAACCGGGTTATAACAAAATTTCCCGTAAGCAGAAGTTAGTCGGTTATACCTTTGAGCATCAAATTAATGACAACTGGACTGTGCGTCAGAACTTGCGCTACGGAACGGTAGATATGGATTACCGAACCATCTATGGAAGCAGTGTTTCTCCGTTTGATCCTTCTTTTTTAACCCGGGGTGCACTTGCGGCCAAAGAGCATTTATCGAGCTTCGCGATGGATACTCAGGTGCAAAATAAATTTTCTACAGGTAACACAGACCATACCCTGCTTATGGGCATAGATTACCGGCGCACACGGAATGATGTCTGGCAGGCGCTCGGTCTGGCATCCAGTCTGAACCTGGTTAATCCTGTGTATGGTAATACCGCTGTACAATATTTCGGTTACAGGAGTCAGGTCGATCGTCTTGAACAGACTGGCCTCTATTTGCAGGATCAGGCTGAATGGAATCACTGGCTATTAACATTGGGTGGTCGTTATGACTGGTCTGAAGCAGACAGCGTCAATCGCCTTAATAACAATTCCGCCTCCAAACAGGACGATAATGAATTTACATGGCGAGGAGGTCTGAACTACCTGTTTGATAATGGTCTTTCACCTTTCATTAGCTACAGTGAATCCTTCCTGCCAACAGCAGGAGCGGATTATACAGGGAAAATGTTTCGGGCATCTCGCGCCAAACAGTATGAAGCCGGAATCAAATATATACCTGACGGTAAATTGATTTCCGCCACCTTATCGCTGTTCCAGATAACAAAAGATAAAAATCTGACGTCAGATCCTGAGCATATTTTATATTCAGTGCAAAATGGCGAGTTACGCTCCAGAGGCATAGAACTGGAGACGAAAGCAGCACTGACAGAAAATGTGGATATTATCGGCAGCTATTCCTACACGGATGCTGAATATACCAAAGACACCTCATACGAAGGTAATCGCCCAGCTGAGATCCCTAAAAATATGGCGGCATTATGGGGAAACTACACTTTTCATGAAACGGCGTTAAGCGGATTGACGTTAGGGCTGGGAAGTCGCTATGTCGGGTCGACGGAAGGTGATAACGCTAACTCCTTTAAAGTGAAGCCCTACACGATCTGGAATGCCGTCATCCAGTACGATCTGAGCAGGTTCAATCTGCCGGGTTCATCAATTGGCTTAAATGTTAACAATCTTTTTGATAAGAACTACGTCGCAGGCTGTTACGCCACGACGGCGTGTTTTTACGGCGCGGAGCGACAAATTACGGCAACGGCTACGCTCAGGTTCTGATAATGCACGTCCTGAAATGAATGTTTCCCAGAATCAGACTGGCTTTTATCCTGCGAGTTCCACCGATGGATGCAACACATTAATTGAATCGCTCTGCGGGTGATTCAGGGTATGGCGGATTTCCCGGCCTCTCGTCGAGCGGCCGGGCGACGCCATAAACGCTTTACTGGCGGTAACCCGGTAAACAAGTGCCTGAGGGAAAATGTTGTCTGACCACGCTGTTCGTATTTTCATTTAAGCCGCATTGCCAGGGAGATTGAGGAGCACAGAAATAAATCCGAATGTCTGTCGCTACAGTAAATTAGGTGTGACTGATCCTTTCACCTCCCCGAATCCATGTTGATATCTTATAACGCTCAGCAGCTCATTCCAGGGCTTATGTGATGAGTGAAGGCATCACCCTTGGAATCTTGCTGTCCCAGACTTTAGCCAGCATAAGCAAGCCGGAATGGCGTTCTGCAGAGTGACGATAACCCCTTTGATACCCTTAAATAAGGGGTCTGACGGTGGAATATCCTTCGCCTGGTAAAGTCGTCTGGTGCGATAATGTCGATTAACCAGCCGTCGCTGCAACGGGCGGCAGGGAACCAGAACGCGCTTAAGCGTTGAAGCTGAACACATGTGGTTTATTCTGGAAAGTCTGCCTCAGATGCCACCTGAGCAGCTTCATGACGCGGGAACGATGCTGACCGAAGGCCTGAAGAAATGGGGCCCGGCTGCAGTGTCACGTCACCCTCATCGGCGAATAACGCCTTCAACTCTGCTCTGGAGAAACTGAATGTTTACCGGTTTGTCTGCTTTCCCGTTAACACCTGTCACGGCGCGTGGTGTCGATGAAGAGGGATTGACTAAGATTCTGGCTCGCCTGACGGCAGCCGGTGTCGATTCGTTGGGTATTCTGGGTTCAACCGGCAGCTATGCCTATTTGAGCAGGGAACAGCGTAAACGCGTCGCAACGCTCGCCCGTCAGATTGCCGGGCAAATCCCCATGATGGTTTGCGTGGGTGCAATGAGCACCGATGCCGTCCTGCAACTGGCTGAAGATGCGCAGTCTGCAGGCGCTGATGCGTTGCTGCTTCCGGCGATGAGCTACCAGCCACTGCGTAATGAAGAGGTTTATGCGTTTTATGAGACGGTTACCCGACATGTTTCAGTCCCGGTTTGTGTTTATGACAACCCACGGACCACGCATTTCACGTTCACAGATGAACTGCACGGGCAGCTGTCGTCACTGAAGGGCATTCGCTCAGTTAAAATTCCAGGCGTACCGGATAATCCCGTTGGTGCGGCTGAACGGGTCAATGCATTACGACAACATCTTCGTCCTGGCATGACCATTGGCATCAGCGGTGACGCCAGCGCCGGGCTGGGATTAAATGCCGGTTGTGAAGTCTGGTATTCCGTTTGCGGTGGTCTGTTTCCGGAAACCGCCAAACAAATTACGCAGGCCGCCGCAGTTAACGACCATGAACGCGTGACTGCCTTCACTACCCGTCTGGAACCTTTATGGGCGCTGTTTCGTAAACATGGGGGAAGCATCCGTGTAATCGCCGCTGCAGCAGGCATACTCGGGCTTACCGATCCAGACTGTCTGCCTCGTCCCCTGCTGCCGTTGTCGAAAGAAGATATTGCCGATGTCGCAGGTGTGATTGCAGATCTGGATCTTAAATAACGCGCCAACAGGATCGGTTATCCGCCGATCCTCAACATATCTGGCTGGAGCATAATCTTAATAATGCGCCTTATCATCATGAGCGCCGTGGGCCGGGCATGTTTCAAGCACTCGTGCAGAGCGTGAGATCGCGTTGTCCGCTGCCCGGTTTAAAGCGAGCGTTGCCTGATGGACATGTCCGGTTTGTGCCAGGCGCGGGGAGTGAAAGTCGAAAAAGGCCCCTCTTTCGCTAAGCCTTATTTCTGTAGTCTGGCTGCGGCTTTTAACGTCGCCTGTCGCCTCTTTTCAATAAATGGCGCTGTTTGTTCCCGCGCCTTTTTTAACTGCTCTTCAGATGCAGTTCGGGGCGAGCCACAGGTAAACGGCGGTGCGGGATCATATTCCATATGCAGTTGAATATTTTCAGCAATACTGCTCCCGTGCATTTCTGATACAACGGTGAGCGCAAAATCTATACCTGAAGTGACACCTGCGCCGGTTATACGGTTACGGTCACGGACGACGCGCTCATTAACCGGCTCCGCACCTAACAGAGCGAGTTGGTCCAGAGAAGCCCAGTGCGTCGTTGCTTTATATCCATCCAGAAGTCCTGCTGCGCCCAGAATCAGCGAACCAGTGCATACAGAAGTCACCAGCTTTGCTTCTTCACTTTGGAAACGGATAAATGAAAGAACGTCTTCATCATCCATTAGGTTTATCTGACCAGGCCCTCCGGGGATACAAATTACATCCAGTTGTGGGCATGTGTTAAAAGTGGTCGTTGGCTGTATAGCCATACCACGATCGGAAACAACAAGGTCCAGGTTTTTCCAGATGAGATGAACCTTTGTATTGGGTGCCCTGACGAAAACTTCATATGGCGCGGTAAGATCAAGCTGAGTAAGCGCTGGGAACAGGAGCAACCCGATTGATTTGCTTGCAGAATCACGCATAGAAAATCCTTTAACCTAAAAAGATATAATGGCTTTTCCTTCACCAAAGGCAATCGTTGCGTAAAAAACAGACGCTCGCCGAATGGATGTCATGTTTAACCCAGCTTTATTATCGTAGCGTTAAGCAATTTATGACCCGCCCAAACGTCAGGATGATTTATGGGTAAAACATCCGATTCTCGCTCATCGCAGACATCACCTACGCATAGTCGCTTTGTGCCAGGAGCAGACATTGATATTTCAGCATTGCTGTGATTATTGGGGTGCAGGCCAGGTAGCCCCCCATACCTTCGAGCTGCTGGCCACGCTGAAGCAGCGCGGCGAAAAGGCCGCCCAAAAACGTTATAAATCAACATATGCAACCTCAGAGCATGCCAATTAGTCTCTGAATTAATGGTATCCATCTAAGCAAGTCAACGTAAAAATCATAGATATATGAATGGCCAACGTCCGCTTTTCGCCCATGTTCTACTGATTGATGCGTACAGTTTGCACCTGGATGTTCCCTCTGAAACGCAACTTTGGTGTTAATAAAGGCTATTTGTGATTAACACCTTATTTACACGATTAACATTCTCTTTTTACTGGCTTGCCCTCAGGAAATGACTTTATAGTCGATTCATTCTGTAAAACACAGTTTTACCCTGTAAACCCTGAGTTGCATTCAGCCTGGCTTCTGAGCCCTGTGAGCAACGTCAGAACAGACGCGGTTAAAAAGCATAAGGGGAAGCGATGGAGACAGTTAATGCACCGCATTTGCCTGTCAGAGAAAACTGGCTGGCACTGCATCACGAAAAAGCGTTGATGCCCGATCTGGCGATAGTCGATGCTCATCATCACTTATGGGATCGCCAGTCAGGACGTTATCTGGTTCCTGATTTCAGCCACGATATTGAGCAGTCCGGACACCGGGTTCTGTCGACGGTTTATGTGCAGTGCCGTTCCATGCTGCGCCGTAACGGACCAGAAACCTTCAGGCCAGTCGGTGAGGTTGAGTTCGCGAGCGGCGCTGCCGCTATGTTTGACAGTGGCCACTATGGCAAGGCATCAGGCTGTGAAGCGATAGTGGGTGGTGTCAGTTTGCTGGCAGAGGATGACCTGCAACCCGTCATTGAACTCATGATGGCGCGCTCTGGTGGACGTTTACGAGGGCTGCGTAATCCGCTTGCCTGGCACAGTGATCCTCGCGTTGTATCAAGCCCTGTCACCCCCCCTGCTGGCCTTGCCACCACTACCGCATTTCGCAAAGGCGCAGCCTGCCTTGTCCGGAACGGACTTTCGCTGGATGTCTGGGTTTACCACACCCAGCTTGATGACATTATTGCGCTGGCAGATGCGTTGCCCGATCTTCACATCATTGTGGACCACTGCGGCGGGCCGCTCGGCACGGGGCCTTATGCCAGCAAAAGGGATACCGCCTTTCAGGCGTGGCAAAAATCCATTACCGCTCTGGCTGAACGGCCAAACGTGAGCATGAAGATCAGCGGCTTTGGTATGACTGTCATGGGCTTTCCCTTCGCACAAAGCGCCACACCGCCAGACTCGCGGGCGCTGTGTCTCGCCTGGCGGCCACTGTTTGAAACGTTGGTCGAAACGTTCGGCGTCAGGCGCTGTATGTTTGCAAGCAATTTTCCGGTCGACAAAGGCATGTTCAGCTATGGCGTTTTCTGGAACGCCTGCAAACGGTTGGCGGAGCACGCGTCCGTCGAGGAAAAAGCACATCTTTTCTGGCGCACCGCAGCGTTAAGCTATCGCTTATCTTCCCTGGAGAATGCTGATGAATATCAAATCAAGACCGCATGAGGCTCATCCACTGGAACAGAATGAAGCCAACCTGACACTCTCTCAAACATCGGCAGAAAAACGAACGCTCGCGCTGGGTGGGCTCGGGTGGGCTTTTGAAAGCTATGACTCATTTTTGCTATCGCTTTTATTGCCTGTGCTTGGCGTGGTGTTTGCTGTCAGCAAAACTGAACTGGGTCTGTTTATCAGCACCACGGCTGGCGGACAGATCATTGGCGGCATTCTGTTCGGGATGGTCGCCGACAAAATCGGACGGGTCAGAACCGCTTTCATTTGTATTACGATCTATTCGCTTTTCTCAGGACTCCTGGCCTTTTCTCATCATCAACAAACCTTTGTTTTGTTGCGATTTTGCGGGGCACTGGGAATGGGTGGGATGTGGACCTCTGGCGCAGCACTCATCGCCGAAACATGGCGTCCTGAACGCCGTGCCCGAGGTGGTGCACTGATGCAAATGGGACTGCCGGTGGGGGCCATTTTAGCGATTGGGCTGACGGCACTGGTCACGGCGATGGCAGGCAAACTGGAAAACGGCGGCTGGCGATACCTTTTCATGATTGGCGCCTTGCCGGTTTTTATCATGATGGTCATTGCGTATATCACGCCTGAATCGCCAGTGTGGCTGGCACGCCAGCGGGAACGGATTCACAGACCGACCCAAACGGCGCGGTCGGGCAAAACAAACCTCAAAGGACTGTTACTGGCCTTTACCTTTATCTTTTTCATTCAGTATCTGTTCTGGGGGGTTTTCACCTGGACGCCCACCTATCTTCGTGAAGTGAAGCATCTTGATTTCCTGCACAGCCTGAAATTTGTACTGGCCTTACAAGCAGGTGCGATTGCCGGCTTCCTTGTGTTTTCACTCCTGGCAGATAAATGGGGACGCAGACCCATGTTTTTGATCTACCTGTTTATCGGCGCTGTGGCAGTCGGCCTGTATCTGGCGACAACTCAGCCATTGATTCTGATGGCCGCCATCTTTATGGCGGGGTTTGGTGTAAACGGCATCTTTGCCGGCTCTGGGCCGTTCCTTGCCGAAATGATTGGCGACACACAGTCACGCGGCTTTTTAATGGGTCTGGCTTATAACGGCGGTCGCTTAGGTGGGTTTATTGCGCCGCTACTCATTGGCTATGTTGCCAGCATAGGAGGATTTACCGCAGGGCTGGCGACTACCGTTGTGGCCTTTATCGCCGCGATAGTTGTAGTGTGGATGGCACCCGAAACGAAAGGCATTAAGCTGCAATAGCCCTTTTCCTTTAGCCTGATAAGGCACGGCTGTTTTGGTCGTGCTTTATTCAGTGGCGCGGAGAGACATCCGATGGTCAGTACAATGCTAACCCTCTTTCCGGGTCCACCGCTTCCGATCAATTCATCACCCTAATGACGTGCGACTCTTGCTGCCACAGGCCGGCTGTCGGAAGAGCGTTAATCTGGCTTTTGCTTTTTACTTTTCTTGCTGAAAATGATGCCCGCTTTGTGCCAGAAGCGGACATCGCCTGAACCTAACTTTTAGGTGCCAGGAAAAGACCTGACTATCACCTGAACGGTTATAAGATTGACCTGTAAAAAATGCAGTCACGCAGGAGAATCTTCGCCTGAGTAACTTTCCGTTAACTCTTAAATAATTAGTTAATATGCACGTAATCAGGATGGCTTGAGAACTACTACGGCATAGCGGCAAAGGTCACCGGTATCATTTTTGAAGATACAGTCAGCAGGATCGCCCAGCTCAAGACAATCACCCGGTGACATCTCAAATGTTGTGCTGCCCTCAATAAATGTCAGCTTACCCTCAATGACCCAGATGAGCTGACGTCGTGAAAGATACGAGATAGCTGGCATAGGCACGGCAGTATTTGCAGGAAGCTCAATGCTGACCAGGTCTACAGGTATCTGACCCGGTGAAGCATGGCGACGAATGTAGCCTGTTTCAGGGTCCTGCCATACGGCCTGATCTTCATATCTGACAAGCATACCGGTGCGAGCTTCCGTTTCAGCAAGCAGCTGGGACATAGACATATCGAAAGCGCCAGAAAGTCTCGCAAGCAGGGTTGCTGTCGGGCTGCTTTCACCACGCTCGATTTTATGAATCATCGCCCGTGATACACCTGAATTTTCGGCAAAATCGGTCAGGGACCAGCCCCGTCTTTCTCTTTCAAACTTCACCTTCAGGCCAATACGAACGTTTAAGTCATCTTCTTTACTGGACAAATCATCTAGCATAATAGATAAATAAGATAGTGTACGGTTAGTCTACTTTAGTAAATGAAAGGCGGGGTGTCTACTATGCAAATTCGTACTGCAACAGAACGCGATGCTGAAACCATTGCTGAGATTTATAATGACGCAGTGCTCAATACCACGGCTATCTGGAATGACAACAAGGTCGATTTTCTTAATCGAATAAAGTGGATGAGAGACCGCTGTGAGGCAGGATTTCCCGTCATTGTCTTTGTTGACGTGGACGATTCCGTACTGGGATATGCCTCATATGGTGACTGGCGTCCGTGGGACGGTTATCGCCACACCGTTGAGCATTCCGTATATGTGCACAAAAGAGCCCGGGGACGTGGAGCAGGTAAAGCTCTGATGGAGGAACTGATCAGGCGGGCTGCCGTTCAGGGTAAACATGTCATGGTAGCTGGCATTGAATCTGAAAACGTCGCATCCATATCGCTTCACAAAAAGCTCGGCTTCACAGAGGTTGGCAAAATGTCAGAGGTGGGTACAAAGTTTGGCCGCTGGCTGGATCTAACGTTTTTTCAGCTACGCCTGGATACACGGGAACACCCTTTATAGTGAATATTCTCAGAACGCCAGAGTAGTAGTAATCAGAGACACAAGGACGTGCCGGCGATGGCTGACCTGCTCCCCGTTATTTGACACAGCATGACCAATGCCCGCTCTGTGCCAAATGCGGACGTTGATAACGTTGAGATATGTTAATTTATGGGAAGTTGGTTAACCAACAAACAAAAGGAGAAGAAGATGCAAATCAAGTTTGAGGTGTTGTTACTCGCGGTGCTTGTGCCATTGACATCGACTGCAGCAAAAGGGAATTTGGTTTTTTCGGTCGGGAATGAGAAAACTTCTTTTGACTCTGGATGTGTAAAGTCAATTGATTATGTAGAGAAGGATGAGACAGGTGCAGAGAATTTAATCTTTAGATTTTCCGATGAATGTGGCAAAAGGTTGTCGGACATGACCCGGCAGAATATCGGAAAGCATATGACCATCGCCTACGATGATAATAAAGTTACTTCCGCTATGATTGCCTCGCGCCTGAGCACCGGTTTCAGAATATCCACAAAAAACATACCAAGAACACTGTTGATGCAAATACTTAATGATTATGAAAGTGTTCGTGATTAACCAGAAAAAAGCGGCAAGTAATCATAAATTATTTGGCAATGTAAAAGTCATTCATAAATACAATGTCCGCTCCTCGCTCATAGCGGACCTCAAGCTCAGTCAGCCTGTCCGCTCTGTGACAAAGGCCGACATTGATAATATTGAGATATGTTAATTTATGGGGAGCAGGTCACTGGCTACCATTCAATCCGATTTATTTCCTGCTGGCTCATTTCGCGCCAGTCCAACTCCTCAATACCATAATCAATAAGAGCAAACTTAAGGGCCTCTTCAAGTGAAAACATCATATGGTCGCCCTCAACCTGCAAGCTGTCGTAATCGATAAAGCGGATCTCAAGATAAACCGTTTCATCATCTCCCATGACCTTTAATCCAAACAGCACGATAGCCGTTACGTTTGGACGATAATCACAAGGTTGTCGAACTTTTGCGAATAGACACTTGGGTTCTTTTTTCATCTTTACACTCTTTGAATTCGCGTTCATTCAAGTTAGTAATTAGCGTATAAATTTACTAATAGCTTTATGAGTATAAACTTACACTATGTCCGCTTTTCGCTCATAGCGGACCTCGCGACGCTTTAGGCGGTCCCCTCCGTGCCTGGAGGGTAACTTACTTACATCGTATTATGTTAGTTTGCTGGGAGCTGGTCGCCTTATATGTTATGAACCTGGAGATAACCTTGAGCGCATCTACTGGTCAGGCGAAGTGATTCCCCATTCTACGCATCGTGGCAAGGGGATAGGCTCTGCATTAATAAAACGCATCGTTGAATTAGCTACTGAAAGAAATATTCCTGAACTCTGGCTCTATACGCCTGACAAGCAGGCGCTTTACCGGAATTTAGGCTGGAAAGAACGTGAACAACGTCTCGTAGCGGGTGAATCTGTTACGGTGATGGTTCTCAGCCTGCCCTGCCCGGACGCGGCCTTAAAGCGACAGGAAATATCGCGGGACGGTTAACGTTTTATCTGACCATACATTAAACGTTAACGGCCTGTATCCCCTGCTCTTCCGGCATCCATCCAGTCTACTGTGGGCGCTTTGTGAGCGTTTCTCCACGAGTCTGTGAGCGTTGCGCCGCAAGCGAAGGTGCGCATATGCGGGTGATTTTAATGTCTGATGCACTGCTTTAAGAGGGTCATTCCTCTTTGAGAAGCCGCCTACAGCTGCTGGAGAGACCTGATGATCGCCTCATTCATCTCGCATACCGCCTGTTCGCGTCGGCGATAGTAGGTCCATTTGCCTACCTTACTGGCCTCAAGCAGACCGGCATCATGCAGCGCTTTAAGACACAGTGAGGTAGCGGGCTGTGAAAGGCCCGCTTTGTCCTGAATAAGACTGGCACAGACACCGTACTGATCGAAGGGATAGAGCTGAGAATAATCAGCAAAGGCTTCGTCAGGGCTTTTAAGCCATTTGAGCACCGCAACCCGTGTCGGGTTGGCCAGTAATTTAATGGCATTTTCGGGTGTCATGCCGTCTTCAAACCTCAAGCAGAATAAAAAGGATAGTCAGTATAGCCTTTCTGGCTTCCACCATACAGTGAGGCGCTATCGACGTCGTTCAGCGGATAGCCCATTTTGAAACGCGCCGGTAAATCGGGGTTAGCGATAAACGTGCGCCCGAAGCCAAACAGATCTCCCCATCCCTTTTCCAGCATGCGCTCGGCTTTTTCTTTGGTGTAACGGCCCGAATACATAATGGGCGAACGGAAGGCTTCGCGAAGCGCTTTGCGAAAATCTTCAGGCATATCCGGGCTGTTGTCCCAGTCAGCTTCGGCGATGGAGAGATATCCCGTTTCGAATGCGTTCAGCATCTGGGCCGCACGGAGGTAGGTAGCCTGCGGATCGCTCTCCACCAGCCCCAGATAAACGCGCTCTTCCTCTGTGCTTGAGAACAGAGGCGCGAAACGCACGCCGACACGATGACTGCCAAACACCGAACTCACGGCCTCGGTAACTTCACGCAGGAAGCGCAGGCGGTTATCAAGCGAACCGCCATATTCATCGGTGCGGAAGTTAGTATGTTCAGAAATAAACTGATTGATCAGATAACCATTGGCGGCATGCAGTTCGATACCGTCAAAGCCCGCTTTTTTAGCATTCTCCGCCGCCGTACGGTACATCGCCACAATCGCTTTCACTTCCGATGTGGTTAACTCGCGCGGCATGCTGGGTTCCGTCAGAATACCGGCACCAGGCCCGGTTTCGATAAACACCCGTACGCCGCTGGCGGCAACGGCTGAAGGTGCAACAGGTGGCTGCTTTCCGGGCTGCAGTTCATTGTGCGATACGCGACCAACGTGCCAAAGTTGGCAAAAGAGGATCCCACCTTCTGCATGAACGGCGTCGGTTACTTTTCGCCAACCCGCGATTTGTGCTTCGCTGTGAATGCCAGGTGTCCAGGCATATCCCTGTCCGCGTGGCTCAATTTGCGTCCCTTCGGTTACCATAAATCCCGCACTGGCACGCTGGCGATAGTAGTCCACCATCATTGTGCCGGGTACGTTGCCCGGCTGCTCACTGCGGCAACGGGTTAGCGGTGGGAGCGCAATACGGTTACGCAAGCTGAGATCACCCAGCGTCAGGGGCGCGAAGAGAGACGACATAACAATTATCCTGTGAGAAGAAAGAAAGACAACATTATATTTACACATTTAAATTTGTAAATGTGTAATTTGTGCGGTCATACCGCCCTGCTCCCTGTTAATGCGTCAGTGAAGACGCCAACAAAACCGCTATCCGCATCAGGAAAACGGTGGATGTCTCCTCCTCGCGCACAGCGAACACGATCCCGCGCGCATTCTTAAGCTGATGTCGTGCGGCGCAGGCGTTGCGCCTGGTGCGAAGTGATCGCCGATGCGTTGGTATCTACGACATCCACAGAAATTGCGCCCCCTGATGCTGATTATCCCGCACTCACGCAGCGTTGCAGGGCGCGGTTGATCTCTGCCGGGCGACTTAATCCAGCAGCCTGTATTTTTCGGTAAAATTCCTATCTGGGGCAGAAGGTCAGCAAGCCTGGATTGCGCGTCTCAAACACGACAGAGCATTGGGGCCGTTTGTCATCCCCCGTACATCGGCAGTGGCTGAAGATGTGTACCGGCACGGCATCCGTTATCTTCAGGGGCGGTAACAGCCATTTGCAGAGGCTGCCCTGAACAGGCAGCCGCTCGATTTCGCGCAAACGGCTCGGGGCGAATACGACCTCAGGTACGCTACAGGTCCAACGCGAGCCAGCATCCGCGCGCATAGCGCGCCAAACCTGCCGCCTCAAAGCGCCACAGATGGAGCCAGCCGTTATCCAGCAGTTGCCGGATGACCTCATGCTTTCCGATTACCGCTTCAATGGCCGTTTGCGGTGCGTCGATAACCACTGTCAGGCGCAGCGGCTCGTGCATCCAGTGCTCGCCGTCGTGGAGCGACTGGCGTGACAAGCCGATGCGCAGATCGCCGCCGTTGCCCTCAAAGACGCCGAGGCGTCCACCCACCACGTTATGCAGCACCTTGTTGCCGCTGCCCAGTCGCTGCGGATCGCAAGTGGATGCGTGATACTGCCAGTTGATCCAGTGTGTAACCAGCATCGGAGCGGTCATTAAGCCCTCCAGCAGGCTACCGTCAACATCCTGACTGGCGTCGTAATCATGCAGAAAACTGCGCCCGCTCAGTACTACGCCGCGGCTACGGTGACGCGACGCGATCAGAAAGGCAGCGTTGCCCGCGAGTCCCCATTCAGGTCGGGTTTGCGCGCCGTCGTTAGCGCGACGGCGTAACTGACCCAGTAACACATCCTCACGTGCTTGCGGGTCCAGTTGCAGACCGGGCGCTCGCTCACGGCGTACCTGATCGCAGGCTTGATGAAAAATCGGTTGTATCCTCTCACAGCGTGCACGCGCCGCCTGGGGCAGCAGGTCGAGATCGAACCACTCGATTTCATCGGTGGTCGTGTTGTGCAGCGCAGCCACGAACGCCGTTGAATCAGGAACGTCCACGCCTTGTAACTTCAGCCCCTGGCGAACCGCCGGTTCATTGAGCAACTGGGCCAGGCTGCGCGCATTCACTTCGCCGGTCTGGCCACAGCAGGCACCACAGTCCAGTGCCGCTGCGTGAGCATTGTTAGCTGACTGGCTGCCATGACCGACAAGGAGCACTGTCGGAGCCAGACGTTGCGCCAGGCCCATGGCATGAAGAACTCCCGCCGCCAGCTTAACTTTAGCCTCTGTATTCAGCCCAACCAACTGTGGACGGCAGATCGCGCGGTAACGCGCAGCCAGGCCAGCCAGATCGTCCCTGGCACGTGCTTTTTTGCCCGGCAGTAACCCCTTCACCAGCTTGACGGAGTAGCCCAGTCCGACCGCTTCCACAAAGGAGAAGGCGGCACCGGGCCAGTGGCTAACGGCATTCCACTGATCGGCCATGGCAAATCGGGCCTGACGCGATCTGCTGGCTGCGTTTTGCAGCGCTGTATCGGCCCGGGATGGCGTCGAATTCGCGCTCACAATTCGGTCGTTGACGTCGATGGAAGGCGCAAGTAAGCCGGGTAACTGGGGGCGCCGGGCTTGGGTAGCAAGAGGCGTGTACGCAACCGGAAGGCCGAAGAACCCCGCACAGCCGAGCGTCTGAACGCCAGGACTCGCGGCCTCCAGGGCGCGGCGCAACGGTTCACTGCGAACATCGATGCAGAAAGCGGCCTGGACTTCGATCGCCTCAGCGTTCACATTCTGCCCCTTAGCCGTGGCCAGCCGATGCGCCAACTCACGCTGATAGCCAATCTCCAGCGCCAGCTGCCACACTTCGTCAACCCGCAGCGCGTATTCGGTCTCCTCCAGCACGTGAGGAGCCTGAGCCCAGGCCTGCTGAAGGGAAGCAAATGCTTGCCGGGTGGCGGCATCATCTTTGCATTCTAAAAGGATGATGCCCCAGGCCAGACGAATAGCCAGTAACTCACGCAGGTGCGCATCCTTACCGCCCGCCAACCCCGCCTGCCAGCCGAGATACGCGCACCAGGAGGCCCAGCCATTAACGGTAAGCAGCACCGACTCCAGATAATCTGCCCACACGGTTTCAGGCAGGCCAAGCCGCTCAATGACCCAGCCTCCAGCGTCCATGGCGTTATCTGGTAACGTCTTGATAGCCTGCCTGATGTTCGGTAAGCCCATTAACAGACCAATGCCATGGTCGTGCTTCAGCGTGTCGAGCCAGAAGGCATATAAGCCCTGATGACGCTCAGGCTGCCAGCTCGCCTGATGTTCGTCGAAGTAAGCCGCACAGGTTTGGCTAACCTGATGCGTGATGGCTTGCCGCCAGGATAACCTTTTGTGGTGATGGGGATCGTTGTCAAGCACATCGATCAGCAGCGGTAACTGTACTTGCAGGCTACCTGCTTGCAGCGCCTGCGTGCACTGTTCAACCGTCAGGCCGGCCGCTTGCGCCTCGGGTAGCTGGTGCAGCGCCTGGGTGAGATCGGCAACGCTAATACGCCCCTCACGCCAGGCCTGCATCTGCCGATCGCGCGGTGGGAAAACCTGAATACCGCCGAGCGCAGCCATGCGCGCGGCCACCCTGCGCACCGGCATGCCAATACGCGCCCAATGAGGATTGACAGCGATGGCGCGATCCAGTGGCCATGCCGGTGCAATCGCCTGGCAGGCGCGGTGGCAAGCTTGCTCAATGGCGGACTGCCGTGAATCTGTATTGCGTGCGGATTGCGTCAGGCTCGCCGACACGGATTTCTCTTTGTTGGTCAGTGTATCCATCAGGAAACGCTCCGGGTTGTCAGTGTTATTCAGCGCGGCCTGTCAGCAACAGGTGCATCAGGCATTTCAGGTTTAACGGGCGTGGCATTGCCGGATGCCCAGGTCGTTGGCCACAGGAGCAGCGTCAGGCGCGTATAGGCTTCGTCCAGGTAAAACCCCGCGTAGCTCCAGCGACGCCAGCGCGACAGGCGTTGTGGCTGCTTTTGCAGCAACACCTGGCACAGATACAAGGCCGCCATTCCTGTCAGCGCGATCAGGCCCAGACGTTCATCGGGGGCATCCTGCAGGCCGAGCGGCAGCGCATGCAGAAACAGGGCAATCATCGACAGGCCGATAACAGTGAAGAGCCCGAAAAGAAGCTGTGAGGCAGGTGAAGCGCCGTCGTCTTGCGCATCAGGCAACCACAGCAAGGGCGCCCACGCCATGCCCAACACCCCGCTCCACCACCAGGGCCAGGCGGCCAGATCTGCCAGCCTCAACACCAGAAACACCGCTGAAATCGCCAGCACTGGGGCGAGCATCACACTCACGGTGCCGGGCAACGAGGTCCGGTGCAGCGTCTGCTGGCGAGTTTGTCTTACGCTTTCTGAAGCGGACAGGAAAGCATGGGCTTTGTAGAGCGAATGGCCAATGAGATGCAGAGCTGCCAGGGTGTAAAGGCCAAGCGCGCACTCAAGCAGCATGAAGCCCATCTGCGCGACGGTGGACCAGGCCAGCCGTACTTTTACGCTGATGCGCGTCAACATGACAATGCCTGCCAGTACAGCGGTCGTCAGCGCGAAAATCAGTAACAACACGCGCGCAGCGCCTGCCTGTTCTAACATCGGGGCGAAGCGAATCAGGACAAAGCCGCCAAGATTAACGACGCCTGCATGCAAGAGCGCAGATACCGGCGTCGGGGCTTCCATCACCTGTATCAACCAGCCATGCACCGGCAGCAAGGCCGTGCGAAGAATAACAGCCATCACGAGCAAAACGGCGCTCGCCTGCAAGGGCACGGACGCCCCCTGCTGGGCAATGTGCGCCCACAAAGCTGACAGCGAGAAACTGCCCACTTCCCACCAGGCCAGCGCGGAAGCGCCGAGCAACATCACGTCTGCTATCCGGTCAGCAATATACTTTTTGTGTGCCGCAAACAGGGCAAAGGGGCGATCGGGATAGAAGCAAAGCAGCTGCTGTAGCGCCAGGCCTACAGCGGCCCAGGCGGCAATGAGTAGCAGCCAGTTATCGGCCAGCAGGAGCAGATGAACACTACCCAGTACAGCGGACAGTGCGCCAATGTAGCGCCGCTGGTTCGCTTCGCCTTCAAGGTAACGCACAGAAAATGATGCGATGACTTTGCCAAGCAGTTGTACCAGCAAAGCCAGCACCAGGCCAAACGTCGTTGCTTTTACTAAACCAGGCCATTGCGCCCCGCTGGTGCCCGCGGCGAGGGACACGCCTGCGAAGGCAATGGCGCCATATGACACAATCTGCAGCACACGCCACAGCGCCGTTGTAGACATCCCACTTAAACGTGTCAGCCCTGCTAAGCCCGCCATTAAAACAGCAGGTGCTAAAAAACAAACCAGGTATAAAACTTCAAGGATATTCATCGCATAGCCCTTATGAATGTGACTGAGCCTATGTTCCTTGACGGTTACTATTCTGTAAAATATATTTATTTGAATAAATTGATACCTAAAACAGAACAAATGAATCTTAATCAGCTGAACTTTCATCACCTTTTCTATTTTTGGCGAGTCGCCAGGCTCGGGCACCTGACGCGGGCGGCCGAAGAGCTGGCGACCTCACAATCAGCCGTTTCGGTGCAAATCCGACAGCTTGAGGACCGGCTGGGAGAAAGTTTGTTAATCCGTAAAGGCCGCCGCCTGATCCTGACGGACACAGGTCAGTTGGTCATGGCTTATGCCGATAACATCTTTGGGCTCAGTCAGGAGATGTTGGGACGCTTAAAAGGCCGGTCTGCCGGTGTTACACGGCTACGCGTGGGCAGCGTGGCAACCCTGTCGCGCAACTATCAGGAAAACTGGATTCGACCTGCACTTGCCGATCCTGGTGTGGTGCTGACGCTGGAGTCCGGATTACTGGAAGGCCTGCTGGTCAGGTTGATGCAACATCAGCTCGATGTGGTGCTGGCCAATGAAACCGTTCCCGTGGATACCGATCGCCCTTTGCACTTCGTGTTTCTGGGCAGTCAGTCCATCTCTTTGGTCGGCCCGGCGAGCAAATGGGCATCGCGCAGTCTGCGCATCCCGGAAGATTTGGATGGCGTGGAGATTGCCCTGCCCGGCCCACGCCATGCCTTGCGCGCGCAGTTTGATGCGCTGTGTTCCACAGCGGGCGTAAGGCCCAGAGTGCGCGCTGAAGTCGATGACATGGCGATGCTGCGTCTGATCGCGCGTGACAGCGGCTGGCTCACCGTATTGCCCGAGGTCGTCGTTCAGGATGAACTGCGTAGCGGATTGCTCGTCACCGTCGGCCAGTCTGCGGATCTGCAGGAGCGCTTCTACGCCATTACGACGCCTCAACGGCATCGTATCGACGTGCTTGAACAACTTCTGACGGGCCAAAAACGCCCGGCGCACGATTAAGCATCACCGCTATCGCTCTTTGCCTGCTAACGGGCAAAGAGCGGGCAAATGCCACGATCGGCAGGTCAGTCTTATCGTATTTCTCTGCTGGCAGTTGTCTGTGTCTGCGTATTTGAAGTGGGATTCCCCGCTTGCGTAACCGTTTCCTGTATTACTTTTCGTAAAGCGGATCACAAATCGGCGCGCCGGATAACCCGCTGCACAATTTCGTATTGAATATCAATTTTCCTGGTGCCAGGATAAAACGGCATCACGCTTGTTACCGATTATCGGGCAAAACCTGAATGCAGGCTGGGGGAATTTCCCTTCAACGCTGTATTTATGTTTTGCCCGATGTTGTTTCAGGAGTGAGCGATGCTGGTCAGACAAATTCTGAATAATAATGTGGTCAGTGCCGTTGATGATAACGGCCTTGAAGTTATTTTAACCGGTCGCGGCCTGGGATTTAATACACACCACGGTGCCCGTATTCACCCCAGCGAAGCAGAAAAGATATTTCGTCTGGAAGATTCGTTGATCTCTGCGCGCTTTAAAGATCTGGTCAGTGAAGTGCCCATCGATATTCTTCAGCTTACCGCCGATATTGTCAGCCTGGCGCGCGAAAAGCTAAACCATAAATTAAGCGAAGGGTTGTATGTGACGCTGGCCGACCATCTTCACTTCGCGCTGCAACGCCATAAAAATAACGCGCCGCTTACTAATCCGCTGGAGTGGGAAGTGCGCCACTTTTATACCGCCGAGTACGCGATTGGCCGTCAGGCGTTGGGCATGGTGGTGGCCCGAACCGGTATGCTCTTACCGGACAGCGAAGCCTGTAGCATTGCGCTGCATATCGTCAACGCCGGGCTTCACGATACGCTGGGAAAAACCGCGAAAATTACCCAACTCCTCTATCAGCTACAGCACATCGTAAAATACTTTTTTACCCTGTCAATGGATGAGCACAGCCTGAATTATCAGCGCCTCATTACGCACCTGAAATTTTTTGCTCAGCGGGTCATCGATGGCGAGGTGTTAAATAACAACGATGAGGAATTTTTTGCGCTGGCGCAGCAGCGTTACGCCCGCACGCTCAAATGCGTTGAGGCCATCAATGAATTTGTCAAAAAGCATTACCACCACAGCATGAGTCATTCTGAAAAACTCTATTTGACAGTACACATCGAGAATATTGTGCAGCGCAGCACGCCCAGCGTTTTACCCCCGTAAAGAGTATTAAAAACAGGTTCCGGCTTGTCACTGTTCAATCAGGCAAACCCCAGAAAACGATCCAGCCGGTTAACGCCGGTCATTGTGGATGACGTCATATTGACTTCAGTCTGGAGGGATTTATGAATTATCACAAAACCGCTCAACGCATTATTACCCTGATTGGCGGAAAAGATAACGTCCTGTCTTTATTTCACTGTATTACCCGCCTGCGTTTTTTACTTAAAGATAACAGCCTGGCTGATCGTGGTGCGCTGGACGCGCTGGAGGGCGTTATTGGCGTAAACCTCTCTGGGGATCAGTTTCAGTTGATCATCGGCAATGAGGTCGAACCCTTGTACAAGGCGCTGATGAGCCAGCTATCGCTAAAAGAAAGTCCGCCGCGCCCGACCTCGCGCCGCAATCCGGTCTCGGCAGTGCTGGAAGGGTTATCCAGCATCTTTTCGCCCATTATTCCCGCCATTGCTGGCGCAGGGATTCTCAAGGGGATCCTGGCGCTGCTGGTGGCTTTTCAGTGGCTCGAACCGCACAATCAGAGCTATCAGATCCTGCTGGCGATTAGCGATGGCGTATTTTACTTCCTGCCGTTGGCGCTGGCGTTCAGTGCGGCAACGCGGTTTGGTGCCAACCCTTACGTTGCCGTCGCGCTGGCGGCCTCGCTGTTTCACCCTGCCCTGCAAACCCTGTTCAACGCCGGTGAGCCGATCCACTTCCTGAGAATACCCGTGCCAGCGGTGAACTATGCCTCAACGGTGATTCCGGTGCTGCTGTCGATATGGCTACTGAGTTACGTGGAACGCCTGATCGATAGCGTGATGCCCGCCTCGCTGAAAACCATGTTTGTTCCTCTTCTGAGCCTGCTGATCGTCACGCCTGTCACGCTTATCGCCATCGGCCCACTGGGGATCTTTGCCGGCAACGCGCTGACCGGCGGCATTATCTGGCTGGTTGAAAACATGGGGATGGTTGCGGGCATCGTGGTGGGCGGAACCCTGTCGCTGATTATTATTACCGGCATGCACTATGTGCTAGTGCCCGTGATGATCCACAACATCAGCAAGCTGGGTTTCGATCCGTTTAAAATCCTTTTCTATGTTGCGAATCTCGGCCAGGCCGGTGCGGCATTCGGCGTGTTCCTGCGGGCCAGAGAGAAAAAGCTTAAGTCACTGGCGCTCAGCACCAGCTTCAGCGCCGCGATGGGCATTACCGAACCCGCGATGTACGGCATCAACATCCGTTACAAACGCCCGTTTGCCGCCGCTCTGCTCGGCGGGGCCTGCGGCGGCGCATTCGCGATGGCGATGGGGGTAAAAACCTATGCATTTGCGCTCAGCGGGCTGCCTGGCATCCCCGCGCTGGTCGGCCCGACCTTTATCTATGCCCTGCTCAGTCTGGCGATCGCCTTCGGCAGCGCTGCCCTGCTCACCGTGATGCTGGGCTTTGATGAATCTGCCCACTTGCCCGCCGCCGATGAGGCATCCGCATCCGGCGCCAGGCGCCACGAACCCGAGACGCTTTTTGCGCCTGCCAGTGGTGAGATCACACCGCTGAATGCGCTGGCGGACCCGGTATTTGCCGATGAGATATTTGGCAAAGGGCTGGCTATTTATCCCTCTGGTGGCGAGCTACGTTCTCCCGTGGACGGCCACGTCGAGTCGCTGTTTGAAACTCACCATGCGCTGGGGCTCAGAAGCGATACCGGCGTGGAAATCCTGATCCACATTGGCATCGACAGCGTCAAACTCGGCGGCCGCCACTTCACCAGCCATATCCAGCCCGGGCAGTGGATCAGCACGGGCGATCTGTCAGTCACCTTCGATCTGGCCGCGCTTCAGGCGGAGAACATTGATCCGAGCGTGATCGTCATTGTGACCAACAGCGAGCGCTATGACGAGATTCGTCCGGTGAAAGCTACCGGGCATATCGCCAGTCGCGAGGCCTTTCTGACACTCACCGCCGCGGCGGTTTAAGGAGCAAAACATGACGAGTTCAACGACCTTTCCAGCGGGATTTTTGTGGGGCGGTGCGACCGCCGCGAATCAGCTTGAAGGCGCATGGAATATCGGCGGCAAAGGGTTATCGGTGTCCGATGTTTATACCTTCGACGCGGCCACACCGCCCACGCAGTGGCTGGATCAGTGGCTTAGCATGACGCATGCGCAGGTTGAAGAGGCGCAGAACCCGGACAGTAAAAAGTATTATCCCAAGCGCAAAGGCAACGGCTTTTACACCCATTTCAGGGAGGATATCGCGCTGTTCGCCGGTATGGGATTTAAATGCTTCCGGATGTCGATAGCCTGGACGCGTATCTTTCCGCGCGGCGATGAAGCCGAACCTAACGAGGCAGGCCTGCAGTTTTATGATGAGGTACTGGATGCGCTGCTAGCGCACGGAATCGAACCCATTGTCTCGCTGTCGCATTACGAGATGCCGCTGGCGTTGGTGACGGATTACGGCGGCTGGCCAAATCGCCAGCTGGTGGATTTCTACGTGCGATTCGCCACCACGGTTTTTACCCGCTATCGCAACAAGGTGAAGTACTGGATGACCTTTAACGAGATTAACTGCGTGAAGCATCATCCTTACGTCAGCGTCGGCGTGATCGAGGAAGGTCATCCTCATCTGGAGCAGGATAAATATCAGGGCGCGCACCATCAGTTTATCGCCAGTGCGCTGGCCACTAAGGCCTGCCACGCGATAATTCCCGGTTCTCAGGTGGGCTGTATGATTAGCTATCAGATCCTCTATCCGCATACCTGTCATCCGGATGACGTACAGGCATGTGAAGAGATGCAGCGCGTTTCGCTGTTTTTTAGCGATGTGCAGGCGCGCGGCTACTATCCGGCTTATGCCCGCAGAATGCTGGCGGAGAAAGGCGTTCAGCTGAGCAAAGCCGTGGGTGACGATGAGATCCTGCGGCAACATCCGGTAGACTTCGTTTCCTTCAGCTATTACATGTCCAGCACCGTCAGCGCCCATCCCGAAAAGCTGACCGGCGCGCAGGGCAACCTGATTACCGGCGGAATACGTAACCCGCACCTGGCAACCAGTGAATGGGGCTGGCAAATCGATCCTAAAGGGCTGCGGCTGGCGCTGAACCAGCTTTATGACCGTTATCAGAAGCCACTGTTTATTGCCGAAAACGGTCTGGGCGCGGTGGATACCGTTAAGGCCGACGGCAGCATTGATGATGATTACCGCATCGACTACCTGCGCCAGCATGTCGAACAGATGAAAGAAGCCATTGCCGACGGCGTCGCGCTCTTTGGCTATACCTGGTGGGGGCCGATCGACGTGGTGAGTGCCGGGACCGGTCAAATGTCTAAACGTTACGGTTTTATTTATGTGGATCAGGATGATATGGGCAACGGTAGTCAGAAACGTACCTTGAAAAAGAGCTATCACTGGTATAAAAAACTGATTGCCTCTAATGGCGAAGACCTCCGCCGCTAACCCGGTTAAACGTCACTGAGGTGACCTGCTGACAGGCGCTGTCAGCAGGTCAGTGTATTTCAATCTCTGTCGTCCATCCCGGCAGAGCGGCTCACTGCCACTTAAGCCTCAGGAGAGGAGTGATTTGAACACGCTGCATTTAGTCGATCCCGAGTTACTTCCCATTCTCGCAAACAGCGCGCCGCTGGCACTCACGCCTGAAACGATTGTGGCACTGCGCCAACAGCGTCAGGATGCTGCCGTTAAGCAGGTTCAGTCTTATCGCGACCTTGGGCTTCACATCCATGAGCAGCAGATTGATTTTCCCTATCGTCCCCCCGTCAGAGTCTGTGTGATAACGCCCGTAACCGCCGCCGAAAAGCGCATGGGCATTTTGCACATTCATGGCGGCGGTCACCTGTTCGGCAGCCCGGAGCAGTCGCTTTCACTGACCAGTGCCACGGCGCTGCGCCAGAACTGCGTGGTGGTCTCGGTGGACTATCGCCTGTCACCGGAAACGGTGTTTCCCGGATCGCTGGAGGACGGCTATGCGGTGTTGAACTGGATGGTAAGCCAGGCCGACAGGCTGGGCATCGATCCGGCTCATATCGGCTTAATGGGCGACAGCGCCGGTGGCGGACTGGCCGCCTCGCTGGCGCTGCTGGCAAGGGATCGCGATGGCCCAAAACTGGCCTTCCAGAATCTGATGTTCCCGATGCTGGATGACCGCACGGTGACGGAAACACATCCCAATCCCGTGACTGGCGAGTTTGTCTGGACGCGCGAATATAATCGTATTGGCTGGACCGCCCTGCTGGGCGAGGAACCCGGCAGCGAAACGATCTCGCCTTATGCCGCACCGGCACGCGCCAGCAACCTTGCCGGGCTTCCCCCTGTCTGGATCGGCGTCGGCACGCTGGACCTGTTTCTGGATGAGAACCTCGATTATGCACAACGGCTGATCCGTGCCGGCGTTGCCGTCGAGCTGCACGTCTGGCCTGGTGCCTTTCATGGCTTCCATGCCAGCGACACGGCCGCCGTTTCCCTGCAGGCCAGGGAACTGCGTCAGTGCTGGCTGTCGCGCTTTAATCCCTGCCCGGCAGGTTGATGGGCGACGCATATCCTGCCAGGGTTGAGCAACGCCGTTAACGCACGGAGCTACGTGATGCAAATGCTCAACATTGTACCCCGCCTGATGACAGCGCTGCGGGCGGGGGAAAAACGCCATACGATTCGCTGGCAGGAACAGAAGATTACGCCGGGCCCACTTTGCTATGTCAGTAACGAGGATCCTGCGACCTGGGTGATCGTTGATGTAGCGCAGGTGGTGACCATGCCGCTGTCATCCGTCGCGCACTATCTGGGCAAAGGTGATGAATGGCCCGATGCAGTCTTGTTGGCCGGAATGCAGGAACATTATCCCGCGATTCAGCTTGACTCACAGGTTGAGGTGATTCATCACTCCGCGCCGTGTCAGGATGAGCGTGTGCTTCACCTCGCATTGCTGGCGGCCCTGACGGTGCTGGAATGCAGCCTGCATCATGAAAAGCGCCACGATCTAGCGTGGCTTGACCAGAGACTGCATCCCGAATTTAAAGAGATCACCCTTTCAGGCACGCTGCTGAACCGTGAGCAAATCATCGCGGCGCTAATGAATGAAGAGAACGCGCAGGCCATTATCAGCAGCGACTTTCAACTGATGGAGGTCGGAACCCAGCATGCCATTTTGCTTTACCGCACCGCGCAGCCAGACGGCAGCCGTGCCGCATTACGTTCGTCCCACTGGGTTTTATCCGCAGCGCATGGCTGGCAGATGATTTTTCATCAGGGCAGCACGGCAGCCGCCTGGTCATAGTCTGGGGTTTGGGGTTTGGGGTTTGGGGTTTGGGGTTTGGGGTTTGGGGTTTGGGGTTTGGGGTTTGGGGTTTGGGGTTTGGGGTTTGGGGTTTGGGGTTTGGGGTTTGGGGTTTGGGGAAAAAGCGTGGGCTGTCCACGCAGCCGTAAAACAGACCCACAATCTGTGACAATCATGGCCGACATGCGGCCATGAGCGTTATTTCACCACAGGGTTTTTCTGCAGCGACAGCGCATCCATAAAGGCATCATCAAGCTGCAGATGTTCTTTCACCAAATCGCGCGGCGTACCGGCCAGCCACTGATTCAGGGAAATATCAGCGTAATAATCACTTTTGAATAACTCCAGGAAACGCAGCGGCCCCTTACCGGTATTTTCAACATAGTGGCCCATCGCGAACGGCACATAGCCGACGTCCCCTGCCCGGTAGTCAAAGGTTCTGGCCTGCCCTGACGACGCAAACACGCCCATGCGCCCTTCGCCTTCCAGGTAGTATTGCCACTCGTCGTTGTTCGGATGCCAGTGCAGCTCGCGCAATCCACCAGGTTCGATCTCCACCAGCGCGGCCGCGATGGTCTTTGAAACCTTAAAGATCGAAGAGTCAGTGATTCTGACCGTGCCGCCCGGCGCCTTGATCGGTTCCTGCGCCAGCATGTGGTGCGTAAAGGTGCGTTTGGCTTGGGTTGCCCCTTTCACCGCCACGGATGAGAGGCTGCCGGGCACCGGCGCGGCGAAGATGTATTCATCTTCAGGCGAGGGCAGTTTGGCAAAGGTTGAGACCGGCACCTTGAAATTTTTGGCCAGAATCTCGGGCGGGATGTGTTTGAACCAGTCGGACAGCAGAAAGGTGCTGTCTTCATCGAATCCGCCGTCATCAAAGGCCAGCAGAAACTCGCAGCCGTCCGGCCCCAGCCCCTGAATAGAGTGCGGAATGCCCGGCGGGAAATACCATAGATCACCCGCACCAATATCGTCCACGAACCAGGTGCCGTCAGTATCGAACGCCGTGACGCGGGCATTGCCATAGGTCATATAGGCCCATTCGCCCTCTTTGTGCCAGTGCAGCTCGCGAATGCCACCGGCATTGAGACGCATATCCACGCCCGCAATGGTGGTGGAGACGCCGAGCTCACGTTGGGTGACCTGACGGGTCCATCCGCCACTGCTTTTACGCACGTGCGCGTCGCTGAAGGAAAAGCGCAGGTTTGGCAATGTGCCGCTGTCGGTAGGCGGAGGATTTACGATGTCAGGATTTTCCGCTTCGCGGATGGGATCGTGCGGGCCGGGATCTCTGCCAGCGCCGGAAAAGGACTGAATGCTGTCATGTGCGTGAACCTGCCCGGCCGCCAGGGCGACCGTGCCGCCTGCCGCAAAGGCCATAAAGCTTCTTCGGGTTAATTTACTCATTAATAAAATACCTCGTTCCTTGCTGATAAATTCGACGACATGCGCTGTCATAAGAAATTTATAGCGGGCTAAGTTAAATTTTATTTATGGGATATGTAAATTTTGATGACATCCGCATGGCCGATTGGGTACGGGAATTATCAACCCGTGCTGCCTTTTTACCGGTGATTGAGGAAGCGTTAACTTTTCTTATTGGTTCAATCTCATAACTGGCACGAAAGGATCATTTTCACGCGTAACGGCAATATCAATGCCGATCATACTTCGTTACAGGTTCAGGCTGAGGCGTTGTCTGTTGCAAGTCAGAAATGAACCGCTCTGATGAGGATAATTCCGTCGCAGCCAGCAGCGTTCGGGGCATGGCGCGCAGCGAGTGAAACGGCAGGGGTTGTAAAGGGAAAGGCCTTAATGCGCACTGTGCGCCCGGCCGGCAAACACTGAGCAGGCCAGACGACAGGGTAATGCCGCTAGAAGAACCTAAGCTGACCCGGACTGGCTTCGGCCTGAGGCGCGCGGGCTGAGGCGGCGGCACCTTCAGCCTGCAGCGGACAAAACGGGTAAGCCCGGTGGCGTTCGGGCAAATTAACAATGATGATGCTCTCTTCCGGTCCATCAAGCACATCATCCATCAGACTCAGATATTCATAAGGATTTTGCATAACTTGTCTCTGTTCCGTTATCCATAGTGAAGCAGGTCATACAGTCAACTTAGGTTCGGCATGTTCGCTGCGATAGATCGATAATAGCTGTTAACTAACCTGTCACAAGCAGATTACGCCTATATGACAGCCAACAGACGGAAAATAGCGGCGCGCACAAGGCACGCCGCACAGGGTCAGAAGAAGCCAAGCGGCTGGATGCTGTAGCTTACCAGCAGATTTTTCGTCTGCTGATAGTGATCAAGCATCATCTTGTGCGTCTCGCGACCGATACCTGATTTTTTATAGCCACCGAAGGCCGCGTGAGCGGGATAAAGGTGATAGCAGTTCGTCCAGACACGTCCGGCTTTGATTGCCCGCCCGACGCGGTAGGCCCGGTTGATATCCCGTGTCCAGACGCCCGCGCCCAGGCCGTAGATGGAGTCGTTGGCAATGGCGATGGCCTCTGCCTCATCCTTGAAGGTGGTGATGCCCACCACCGGGCCAAAGATCTCTTCCTGAAATACCCGCATGCTGTTGTTGCCTTTCAGCAGCGTCGGCTGAATGTAGTAGCCGCTGGCCAGCGTGTCATCGAGCGTCTCAACACCGCCGCCGATCAGCACCTCGGCCCCTTCCTGACGGGCGATCTCCAGATAGGAAAGAATTTTATCGAACTGCTGCTGAGAAGCCTGCGCGCCCACCATCGTTTCCGTATCCATGGGATCGCCGCGCTTGATGGTTTTAATGCGTTTAAGCACTGCCGCCATAAAGGGCTCGTAAATGGACTCCTGTACCAGCGCCCGCGACGGACAGGTACAGACTTCACCCTGATTCAGGAAGCCAAGCACAACCCCTTCCGCCGCTTTTTCAATAAAGCTTTCTTCGGCCTGCATGATATCTTCGAAAAAGATGTTCGGCGATTTCCCGCCCAGTTCGACCGTAGACGGAATCAAGCTTTTCGCCGCCAGTTCCAGGATATGGCCGCCCGTCGCCGTCGATCCCGTAAATGCCACTTTGGCAATGCCCGGATGGGAGGCCAGCGCCTCACCCGCTTCTTTACCATAACCGTGGACCACGTTGACCACGCCGGGCGGCAGCAGATCTTTAATCAGGTCAACAAACAGGGTAATCGACAGCGGCGTTTGCTCCGCGGGCTTGAGCACCACGCAGTTCCCTGCCCCCAGGGCTGGCGCCAGCTTCCATGCCGCCATCAGCAGCGGAAAGTTCCACGGGATGATCTGCGCCACCACGCCCAGGGGTTCATGAAAGTGATAGGCGGCAGTAAATTCGTCGATCTCCGCCGCGCTGCCCTCCTGCGCCCTGACACAACCGGCAAAATAGCGGAAGTGATCCACCGCCAGCGGCATATCGGCGGCCAGCGTTTCACGAACCGGTTTACCGTTGTCCCAGGTTTCATTTACCGCCAGGTATTCCAGCTTCTCTTCCAGCCGATCGGCGATTTTAAGCAGCACCAGGGCGCGCTGCTGAGGCGAGGTTTTTCCCCAGGCATCCGCCGCGGCGGCAGCGGCAGCGACCGCGTTATCGACGTCTGCCTTGTCTGAGCGGGGAAACGCCCCGGCATCTGAACCATTAACGGGCGAGGTATTGGTGAAGTAGTGGCCATTGACCGGCGCAACGAACTCCCCATTGATGAAATTGCCATAGTGCTTTTGCAGCGTGATGAGAGAACCGGATTCTCCTGGAGCGGCATAGCGCATGTTGAATCTCCTTACGCAGTAAGATGTGAAACAACTATGAAACCTATTTTTAACATATTAGATCAGCGCCAGCCTGACAGGTTTGTTGTCCTTAAACTGTGACCGCGACGAAGGAAAATCCCCGTTGGGCCCACTACAGATAATTCCGACTTTTTGCCGCTTCGCCAGTTATCTGGAAACTTTTAGGCACGATGGGGTCAATATGGGGATATGTTTACTCTGGAGGTATGTCAGCATGTTAGCTTCGGCTTTCACCTTAATGCGCGCTAAAGCAGATTTCGTCCACCAGTTCATTCGTAATCCGCGCAAAATGGGCAGCATTACTCCTTCCTCTGATGCGCTGTGTCGCACCATGGTTGACTCGGTGGCGTGGAGCGGTCAGTTGCGGGTTGCCGAACTGGGCGCGGGCGATGGCGTTCTGACGCGTCGTCTGCTGGCGCAGATGGCACCGAACGCGACGCTGGACGTATTTGAAATCAGCAGCGCGCTGGCGCAAAAGTTAAGCGCGCTGAATGACGAGCGAATGACGGTGCGGACCTGTTCGGCCGAGTACCTGAACGGCAGCTATGATGCCATTTTCTCTGGCCTGCCGCTGCTGTCGCTGTCGCCGGAACTGCGGGATGCCATCCTACAGGCGGTGTACCATGCCCTGGGGCCGAACGGCGTTTTTGTGCAGTTTCAGTACACGTCGCTCACCCAGCCCGATCTGTCTCGTTATTTTACCTGGGAGCGCCAGCGGGTGTTAAAAAACGTTCCGCCGGCCTGGGTTTATCGTTGTACCCGTCACTATGCGCCCTGAGCGCTTTTAACCGCCGGGCGCGTTTGCAACCAGAAATGGTATAAGAGGCTACGCGCCCAGTCCGCCCCCTGCAGTTCCGTTCCGTCATTTTCCTCATTTTCTGGCAGGCATGCATCCATAATGCGGCGATCAAACTCCGGGTGAAACTGCACCGACAGCGCACAGGCTGAATAGCGCAAGACCTGGCAGCCGTCCATGTCCGAAACGGCCAGCACGGTGGCGTGCGCGGGCGGCGTCATCACCGACTGGCGATGCGAAAGCCAGGCCTCGAAGGTTTCCGGCAACGTGGCCAGTAGCGGATCGTGGCGGGCCTGAGAAGTGGTGGTTAACGTCATCAGACCGCGTTCCCAGCCATTAGGGTTGTCGCCTACTTTTCCCCCCAGTGCATAAGCCATCAGCTGGTGGCCGTAGCAGACGCCAAGCAGCGGCAGACGCGCCTCCATCGCTGCCCGAATCCAGGCCGCTGTGCGTTCACTCCAGTCAGCATGATCGGTCACCATTGCCCAGGAACCACTTAACACCGCACCGGAAATATCAGTAAACTGCGGCAGCGTTTCGCCCAGATGGGGACGGACAATAACGTAATCATCAGGCTGTAAATTCAGGGCATCAATAAACCATACCGGTTGTTCACCGATTTTCTCGACCACGTTGGCGGGGGGAACGTCTAACTGAATCAAGGCAAGGGGCAATGCAGGCGCAGAAATCATACCGAATCGGATCCTCAAAAGGGTTGGCGTTTCGGAATATCAGTCTGACAGTAACTGTTGTAAATGTCTTATGAATTTTTTGAGCTTTATTTCCTGCTTAACTAAATAAAAAATGTTAATCATTGCCAGAACGTCGTGGGTTCGTGCCATGATTATCAGGTATCGGGTTTATTTTTAAAGGACAACATTGTGGCAGTGCGGCATTTCTTTATGGTTCTGATGGTGGTTTCTATCTGGGCCTTTAATAACGTGGCGGTAAAATGGGGTTTAGTTGAGTTACCGCCTTTGTTTCTTACGTGGATGCGTTTTGCGGTCGTGGCGATTGTGCTGGTGCCGTTTTGCCGCATTAACCGCCAGCAGTTTCCCTGGTTGCTACTGCTGGCCTTCACATTTGGGTTTATGCACTTCTCTCTCCTGTTCGTCGGTATGCGTTTTACCGATGCCGGAACGGGCGCGATTGTCGTGCAGTTGGGTACGCCGATTGCCATGCTGCTGGCGATGGTGGTGCTGAAAGAGAAGCTGCGGTTGATTCAGCTGATCGGCATTATGATCTCGCTAAGTGGTGTAGTGGTGCTGTCTGGTAGCCCCACCATTCCTGCCTGGTGGGTACTGTGCATCCTGCTGTGCAGCGCCACGGGCTGGGCGATCAGCAACCTGATTGTGAAAAAATCGCCGCCGATTAAACCCCTGACGCTGACCGGCTGGATCGCCTTTCTGGCCCTGCCGATTGTGGGGGCCGCCAGCTTGATGCTGGAGTCTCATCAGCTCTATGCGCTGCAACATGCTGGCTGGCGCGGCTGGTTTGCCATTCTTTACAGTGCCATTGCCTCTTCCGTGGTGGCGTACACCTTATGGTATGCCCTACTGAAGAAATACAACGTCAACCTGATCATGCCCTACTCGCTGCTGACGCCGGTGCTGGCGGTCTTAATGGGCATCGTGGTGCTGGGCGACAGCCTGAACAGTTTCAAAATTATTGGCGCTTCGCTGGTCATTCTGGGCACGACGATTGCGGTGATTAACCTGCGCAATCTGCGCATGCACGCACGCTTTCCTCGCCTGCGACGCCGTTAAGGGCACATGCTATGCTTCAGGCATCGCCCTTATCAGGAGCCTGTTGCATGAATCATCTGGCTAACGCACTTTGGCAGCAGATGTGGCAGGGATTGCACGGCAATCATGCGCCACAAATGCTGCCTGTTTTTACCGACCACGCCACCTTTTCCTCCGCCTATGCCGTCAGTGAACTGGCGGCCACCAGCCTGGGTCTGGCGATGCAGGGCGTGGCCGACCTGCTTAATCGTCCTGCCCGTCCGCAGGTTAACGTCCGACTGGCCTCACGCTGGTTTCAGCACAGTTTTATGCCGCTTAATCGCGCTGCGCCCGCGCTGTGGGATCCCTTTGCCGGCGATTATGCCTGCCGCAACGGCTGGATCCGCCTGCACACCAATGCTCCGCACCATCGGCTGGCAATGGAACGCGTGCTTGGCCGTCACCCGGATCGCGCGGCACTGGCACGGGAAGTGGCGCAGTGGCAAGCCACGGAGCTGGAACAGGCGGTGATTGAGGCAGGCGGCTGCGCGGCAGAGATGCGCAGTGCCGAGGCATGGCAGCAGCATCCACAGGGGATGGCCGTCATACATGAACCGCTCTTCGCGCGAGAAACCCTGGCCGACGGCCCCGCGGTCACGTGGGCGTTGCCCGCGGCGCGTCCGTTACTTGGCATCAAGGTTTTGGATCTGACCCGTATCATTGCAGGCCCGGTGGCGACGCGCTTTCTGGCCAGCCTGGGGGCAAACGTTTTACGGATCGATCCGCCCGGCTGGCAGGAACCCGGTGTGGACGAAGAGCTTGCCTGCGGCAAACGCCGTGCCGTGCTGGATTTAACACAGCCAGCCGACCGCGCCCAGTTTATCTGGTTACTGAAACAGGCCGATGTGATGGTGCACGGCTACCGCGCCGACGCACTGGAAAAGCTGGGATTTGATGCGGCATCGCTGCAGGCCCTGAGCCCCGGTCTGGTCGACGTCAGTTTAAATGCCTGGGGCTGGCAGGGACCGTGGCGCAACCGGCGCGGTTTCGACAGTCTGGTGCAGATGAGTTGCGGGATTGCCGAACAGGGAATGCGATGGCAGCAGCATGATGCGCCGGTACCGCTTCCGGTACAGGCGCTGGATCATGCCACTGGCTACCTGATGGCCGCCGCGGTTCTGGCAGGATTGCGTCAGCGCCTGCAGCACGGCTGCGGCAATCAGACGCGGCTGTCGCTGGCGCGTACCGCCTGGCTGCTTGAGCAACACCGTTATGGGTTGAATGAACCGCAGACCGGCATTACGCCACGGCTCTGCGACAACCAGCCCTGCATTGAGCTTACGCCGTGGGGCATTGGCGTCCGGTTACGATCCGCCGTCTGGCTGCCCGGCACCACATTACAGTGCGCCACGCCCGGCAACCCGCCCGGCACGCATCCGGCGCACTGGTGATTCAGGCGTCGTCGCCCTGCTCGCTGGCGCTTTCCACCAGCTCATCATACATGGCCTGAATCGCCTCACGGCTCAGCACCGCCAGCGTACGATAAAACGCCGTGTTGGCATGGGCTTCAACTTTGCCGAGAAACGTGCCGCACCACGGCATCAGGTACACGTCAAACAGCGCCAGCTGCGCGGCGCTTTCATCGGCCGCAGACTGATCTTCCAGCCAGGATGCCGCCAGCAGCAGCCCACCGAAATGGTCGGCAGGCGCCTCGCCCAGCGGCATACCGCGCGCGGTCAAAAAGGCACGAATATCAGCTTCCAGCTTTCCTTCCGGCCAGCGTGACGCAAACGGCGATACCTTGCAGTCACTGCCGACAAACAGCGCATCGTAGTCTGCCGCCAGCGCCTGCGGATCGCTGTTTTGCTGCAGGCGCGTTAACAGCTCATCCTGCTCCAGCGGCCACTGTGCCGCCAGTTTACCTTCACGAATCAGCGTAAACAGCGGGGCCAGCAGCGCATCCTGCGGATGGCGGTTAAACAGCGAGCCAATAATACGGCACAGAATGGAAAACTCATTCATGCGTCAACATTCCTTGAGGGAGATAAATTAAAAGTCAGCCAGCTCGGCGATAGGTTTGCCGGTACGCAGTTCCAGAAAATCGAGCAGGCGACGCGGCGTGACATTTAACACGCGATCCTCGGGAAAATCCACTTCTCTGGCAATCCGCAGGCAGTGCTCGAAGTTGCCGAGGGTGAAAGCGGTGTGGGAATCGGAGCCGAAGGCCAGCCGCCCGCCCGCTTTGCCGACCGCTTCCGCAATCGCCCGGCAGTTGGGCTCGCTGCCCGGACGGGAATGGGTAAAGGAGGAGTTATTCAGCTCCAGCGCCACATTGTAGTGCGCGGCGGCTTCGGTGATAGCGGGAATATCGACGGGATATTTTGGGTTGCCGGGATGGCTAATGATGTGAACCAGCCCGCCCGCCATGGCGGCAATCATCGCCTCGGTATTCTGTGTCAGATCGCGCGGCGCATAAACCGCTTCGTGAAAGCCCGCCACAATGAGATCCAGCGATTCCAGCATCGGTCCGGAGCAGTCAATCTCGCCCTGCTGGTTCTTAATATTGGCCTCGATACCGCGCAGAATCGCCACGCCATCAATGATCCGTGGCCAGATGCGCATATTAACGAAGTGCCAGTAATGCGGTGCATCGGCCATGTCCGGACCGTGATCGGTGATAGCAAACAACTTGAGGCCGTTCAGTTTTGCCTGCGCCACATAGTCGTGCAGCGTGCTGTAAGCGTGGGTACTGGCAACCGTGTGCATGTGAAGATCTACCGGATACATTGTCTGCTCCTGCAAAGGCCGGTTAAGGCATCAGTGATTAATAGCCGCGCTGACGATCGACGAGGCCCTGAGGATGTTCACCCCTTTCGAGCTGCCCGATAGCGTGGGCAATAAAGTCCATCGCCTCTTCTTTCAGGGTGACCGCCGCATTGTGAGGGGTAATTGTTACGCGCGGATGGAACCATAAGGGATGATCGGCAGGCAGCGGTTCAGTCTGAAACACATCCAGCGCGGCCCCCTTCAACTGTCCGCGATCAAGGGCAGCGAGTAAATCAGCTTCCACGACCTGATCGCCACGGGCGAGGTTAAGGAAAAAAGCCTCCTGCGGCAACTGCTGCAACAGTTTATGATCAATCAGATTGCGCGTTTCGGGCGTGCTGGGCAGCAGGTTAATCAGCACCCGGGTTTCGCGCAGGAAGTCATTCAGCGCCGCCGCGCCAGCGAAGCTGGTTACGCCGGGAATCTGCTTCGGAGAACGGCTCCAGACGCGCACCGGAAATCCCCGCGCCTTAAGCGTTTCGGCGACCTGCTGCCCGAGTACGCCTGCACCTAAAATGCCGATGTGAAAGGTTTCGCGCGGGTAAGAAGGCAGCGGCTGCCACTGGGCCGACTGCTGCTGCTGGAGATAGTCATCGAAGCGTCGGAACCAGCCCAGGACGCGGCACAGCGCATATTCCTGCATCTGCTGCGCCATGCCGGTGTCTTTCAGGCGATAGAGCGGAACGTTGTCCGTGAGCATATCCGGGTGCTGCGCCAGCTGCCGCAGGATTTCATCCACGCCTGCGCCCAGTGCAAATACGCCTTTTAACGCGTGGCGGCCACGAAGCATTTCAGGCGGTGGCGAACGCACCAGCGCATAGTCTGCGGGCGCGTTGTCGCCCGGTGCCCACGCGCGCACGCGGGCCTGGGGTAAACGCTGCTGCAGGCCATGTATCCAGTCCGTTGCGCTCTGCGACGGATGAAACCATACAATCTCCATACTGCTCTCCTTTTATTCCCGCCTAGGGTAAACGTGCACAAGGGCAAGCGAAGCCCTAAAAAATGCCTTTTTTCTAACATACCGCAAATAAATAATTCATGCCGCTTCACATTTCCGCCGCACTTAAGGGTGAAAATTGTGGTTAAGGTCTAAAGTTGTTGGGTGGTCAATGCGTTACACAGGGCCGCATTTCGGACAAGGAGAAACACCGATGATGAACACTGAGGTAAAAACGAAAAAACGGCCTCAACGCCATGCGCCGATCCTGCTCAGCCTGTTGCTGAGCGCCAGCGTATTCAACAGCTGGGCGGCAGAGGAATCCCGATTACTGAACAATCCACCGCAGCCGCCGGATGTCCGCTTAGGGCCATTGTTTAATGCCGTTCAACAGGCGAAATTTTACCCCGATCAAAAAACGTTTGCCGATGCAGTACCAAAGTACGATCCTTCGTCAATTCTTGCCGACTGGCAGATGCAAAAAAATCAGCGCGGCTTTGATTTAAAACGGTTTGTTGCAGCGAATTTTACCCTGCCTGGCGACGGCGATAAATATGTGCCGCCTGCAGGCCAGAATCTGCGCGACCATATTAACGGCCTGTGGCCGGTTTTAACCCGCACCACTAACAGTGTGGGAAAATACGACTCGCTGCTGCCGCTGCCTAAGCCTTATGTCGTGCCGGGCGGACGTTTCCGTGAGGTTTATTACTGGGACAGCTATTTCACCATGTTGGGGCTGGCAGAGAGCGGCCATTGGGACAAAGTCCAGGACATGGTTGATAACTTTGCTTCCCTGCTGGATCGCTACGGCCACATTCCTAACGGTAACCGCACCTACTACCTGAGCCGGTCACAGCCGCCGTTCTTTAGCCTGATGGTCGATCTGCTGGCAACCCATGAAGGCGACAAAGCCTATACCCGCTATTTGCCGCAGCTGCAAAAAGAATACGACTACTGGATGGCAGACAGCGACAGCGTCGCAGCGGGCAGTGCCAGCAAACGGGTGATCAAGCTGGCCGACGGTACGTTGCTAAATCGCTACTGGGATGCGCGCGACGTGCCGCGGACGGAATCCTGGATGGATGATATTACGACGGCCAGTAAAGCGCCGCAGCGCAACAAGGCCGAGATGTACCGCGAGCTGCGTGCCGGAGCCGCCTCGGGCTGGGACTTCAGTTCGCGCTGGTTCACCGACGCTCATAACCTGGCTACTATCCGTACCACCCAACTGGCCCCGGTGGATCTGAACAGCCTGATGTTCCACCTGGAAAAAACCCTGTCTACCGCCTATCGACTGAACAAACAGGACGATCGGGCAAAGGCCTTTGCAGACCGGGCAGAAAAACGTCAGGCGGCGGTTAACCGTTACCTGTGGGACAGCAAGCAGGGCTGGTACGCGGACTATGACTGGAAGAAACGCCAGATCCATCCGCAGCTCACCGCTGCCACGCTCTTTCCGCTCTATATGCAGATTGCCAGCGACAAACAGGCTGACAGCACCGCCAGCGCGGTGGAAAAACAGCTGCTCAAACCGGGCGGCCTGGTGACCACGACGGTGAACAATGGTCAACAGTGGGACGCGCCTAACGGCTGGGCACCGCTGCAGTGGGTCGCGGTAGAAGGCCTGGAGCACTACAAGAAACCTCAACTGGCGCAGCAGGTGGGCTTACGTTTCCTGCGTAACGTACAGCTGACCTACGACAAGGAGCATAAGCTGGTCGAAAAATATGTGGTGGAAGGTGCGAACCTGGGCGGCGGCGGCGGCGGTGAATACCCGCTGCAGGATGGCTTCGGCTGGACCAACGGCGTGACGCTGAAGCTGCTGGATAAATATTGCCCGAAAGAGAAAACCTGTAACAGCGCGCACGATATTCCCGAGGCGCAGAGCAGCGCACAATAACGGCAAGGTCATTGCCAATATAAAAAGGGCCTGCAGTCACCTGCGGGCCCTTTTTTTACATCATGTTCTGCGTTAACTGCGTACTTTGCGGTAGATAAACAGCACGACAAGCGCACCGATGACCGCGACAACGAAGCTACCAAAGTTGAACCCGTCCACACGGCCAAAACCGAAGAAGGTACTGATCCAACCACCGACTACGGCACCGATAATACCCAGAATCACGGTAATGATGAAACCACCACCATCTTTACCTGGCATGATCCATTTCGCCAGGATACCGGCGATTAAACCAAAGATGATCCATGAAATAATACCCATCCGTTACTCCTTCCTTTTGGTTAGTCAATGGCGATCGCCTGATTAATCAAGCGGTTCACTGCGCCAAGTATAGTCGCGTTTTTCCAAAAATGTAGCGCAAGCAGTTAATGATAGTGGTTATTGTGTTAAAGCTTTATTATTGTGCGCCGATAACGAACGGGTAGTAACAGGATAATTACGTGAAAAAACGTTGCTCATCTGGAGCCAGCAAGTGAAAGAAACCGATAAAGAACAGTATCTGAAACGTGGCACGCTGGCCGTGCTTGGCGTGATGAAGGACCTGCTTCAGTTACAAACACCTTTGCTGGTGAATTTTTCGCGCGGGCAGTTTATTAGCCGTATGCTGGCTGCCGATGAAACGCGCATTGTGTTTGATCTGGGAAGCAATAACCTCGATAACGACTACGCGCTGCACTGCAACGAAATCACGGTCTTCGCCGAAACCCACGGCGCCAAAATCGAATTTGCCCTTGGGGCACTGGAAAAAACCGACTTTGAGGGGTTACCTGCTTTTCAGGCCGCCCTGCCGGACGTACTGTGGCAAATCCAGCGTCGGGAATTTTTCCGCATCAGCGCCCCTATGGAGCCGCAGTTCTGGTGCCATTGCCAGTGGCCTGACGGCACGGCCGCGCGCCTGCGCTTACAGGATCTCTCCCTGGGCGGCATTGGTGTTCTGGTGGAAGAGGCGATGCCGGAAGGGCTGAAAAGCGGGGACGATTTCAGCAGCCTGCAGGTCGAACTGGGGGAATTTGGCCAGTTCAACGTCAGCGCTAAGCTTATGCACATTGGCGAACGCAGCATTATCACCAATAAAAATGAGACGAAAGTGACGCCTCGCCTGAGCTTCCGTTTTACCGCACTTGAGCCCCATCAGGAGCGGCAGCTGCAGCAGATTATTTTTGCCTTAGAGCGCCAGGCGCGCGACAAAGCACAACGCTTCCAGTAATCCGCCCTTTATCCTGCGCCGCGCACCGGCGGCGCATCCAGGCTATGCTTTCCCTTGCTTTCACGTTTAACCGGAACCAGCAAGGAGAATCTCCCCAATGGAAAACTGGCTCAGTTCACGTCATTTTCAGTCCATTTTTTTCAATCAAACACTCTGGATCAACAGCGCTATTGTTATCGTTGCTACCCTTGTCATTTACTGGCTGCTGCGCAGCCTGATTCGTTTTGCCTCTAACCGCATTGCCCACTACAGCGAAGTTCGCTACGCCCGGTTTACCGGTATTCTGGTCGAGATCTTGCGCAGCACCAGCCAGCTCCTGCTGCTGATTTTTTCCTTTCTAATCGCCCTGCGCTTTATCGATCTCCCTGACGCCTGGCGCGCGACGATCTCGCACAGCTGGTTCCTGGCCCTGATTGTGCAGATTACGCTGTGGATCGACGGCGGTATCCGTCTGTGGTTAAAGAGCCTGCTGCGCGATCCGCAGCATGTGCGCAATCCTGTCACCACGGTGATTATGGGTATTTTGCTGCGCGTGCTGGTTTGGGTCATGATGCTGCTGGCCATTTTATCGAACATGGGCATCGACATTACGGCGCTGGTTGCCAGCCTGGGCGTGGGCGGTATTGCCATCGCCCTCGCCATTCAGACGGTGCTGAGTGATGTGTTTGCCTCACTGGCGATTGGCTTTGATAAGCCTTTCGAACACGGTGATTTTATTGTCTTTGGCGACATCGCGGGGACCATCGAACACATCGGCCTGAAAACCACCCGCCTGCGCAGCCTGAGTGGTGAACAGATCGTCTGTTCCAACACCATTCTGCTGCAGCAAACGATTCACAACTACAAACGTATGCAGCAGCGCCGTATCGTGTTCAGGTTTGGTATCAGCTATGCCACCCCTTCTGAGCAGGTACGTGAGATAAGTGAAAAGGTGAAAACCATCATTCAGGGCATCGAGATGACCCGCTTTGACCGCGCCCATTTTCTGGCGTTCGATGATTCGAAGCTGACGTTTGAAGTGGTCTATTTTGTGTTGAGTGCCGACTACAACCAGTACATGGATATTCAACAGGAAATTAACCTGCAGCTGATGGCGGCACTGGAAGAACGCAATATACGCTTTGCCTTCCCGATCCGTCAGGTCGAATTCAGCGGGGGCAGTTTGCCGCCGGTCGATCTTAAGCCGGTTCCCGATGACGACGCGGCCCAGCTACGCCGCGCGAATCGTTAAGCGCCGGGACGAACGGAGGATCGCGGCACGCTGCCCGATCCTCTTGCAGCCCTTATGCGGGCTGATAGCGACAGCGGGCAACGGCGTTCAACCAGCCCTGATAGCTGTCCTGCATTTTCTGCGCCAGCTGCCTGCGCGGCATCACGACGTTGCCGCCCTGAAGAGCCTGCATATCACTCCCCTGTTGCCACCATCCCAGCTGTTTACCTGCCAGCAGTGCCGCCCCCAGCGCGGAGGCTTCAGCGGTAGGCGCGCAATGCAGCGGGCGCTGCAGGACGTCAGCCTGAAACTGCATCAGCCAGCGATTTTGTGTCGCACTGCCGTCAACGCACAGCGCAGGTAATGTGTCGCCGCTTGCCTGTTCCATGGCGAAAAAGACGTCAGCAATTTGCCAGGTAATCGACTCCAGCGCGACCCGCGCCAGCACCGCCGGGGTGGCCGCATCGGTCAGGCCGCACAGCATGCCGCGGGCTTTTAAATCCCACCAGGGCGCACCCAGTCCGGACAGGGCCGGGACAAAATAGCAGCCCTGATTGTCATCACAGCTTTCGGCCATTGCCGTCAGCTGCCGGGGATCGGTGACGCCGAGCATTTTTCCCAGCCAGGCCGCACCTGAACCGGTGTGGGTAATATTACCTTCAAACGCAAAGCGCGGTTGACCGTCGTGCCACGCCACGGTGGTGCTGAGGCCATTGTCGGTCAGGATCGGCGTTGCCATCGACATCATCAGCGAGGAGCCTGTGCCATAGGTTGCCTTGACCACTTCCGCCTCGTCACGGCGCTGGGCATAAAGCGCCGCATGGGAATCGCCAATGCGTGCCAGGATCGGGGTGCCAGGTGCCAGACCGGCAATATCAGTTAAGGCAACCACGCCCGCACAACCCGCTGAGGCGTTAATCTGCGGCAACGCAGCGCGCGGCAGGCTGAACAGGGACAGCAGTTCATCATCCCAGTCGTTGGTGTGCAGACTGTAAAGCTGCGTGCGTGCCGCATTGGCATGGTCGGTAACGAAGCACTCTCCCGCCGACAGTTGCCAGGTCAGCCAGCTGTCCACTGTGCCAATACATAACTCCCCCGCCGCCGCTCTGGCAAAGCCGTCAGGCAGTGACGCCAGCATGCCAGTCAGCTTGGCGGCAGGAAACATAGGATCGACCGCCAGCCCGGTTAGCGCCGTAATCTTCCCGGCCTGTCCAGACAGATGAAGATCGCGGCAAAACGATTCCGAACGGCGGTCCTGCCAGCTCACCAGCGGGGTGAGCGGCATGCCGTCGCGGCGCTGCCATATCAGAACCGATTCACGCTGATTGCTGATCGCAACCGCCGCGACCGCTGCGTCGGCGCACTGGGCAAGACAGTCGGCTATCGCCTGCCTGACGGCCAGCCAGATGGCCATGGGGGCCTGCTCGGCCAGACCGGGTTGCGGATGCTGCAGCGTCAGGCCCTGACTGGCCCGCGCCACCACTTTTCCCTGACGATTTACGGCGACCGCTTTGGCGTTGGTGGTGCCTTCATCAATAGCCAGAATCACGGACTCGTGCATCGTCAGCCTCCTGTGCAAAGGCGCAGCGCCTGGGCCGCCACGCTGCTGGCGTCAATGCCATGACAGGCCCGGGTGGAGGCGCGATCGCCGGCGATGGCGTACTCGCCATCCGCAATGCCCAGACGCAACAGCTTAACCGGCAAGCCGTTCTCGGCCAGGACCTCCGCCACCAGGCTGCCTACGCCACCATTGATGTTGTGCTCTTCAACCGTGATGACGCTACGGTAGTGACTCAGCAGATTATGCAATTGCTGAGTGTTACAGGGACGAAGAGAAGGCACGGCGATTACCGCAGCGGAAACCCCCTGCGTTTCCAGCTGCTCTGAGGCGGTAACGGCCTCATGTACCGTTGAGCCCATGGCAACAAGCGCAATGTCATGGCCTTCGCGCAGCAGATCGATCGCCCCAGGTGTAAAGCTGTATTCGTCGTCATGCAACTGCGGCAACGCTTTGCCATCCAGCCGAATATAAACCGGCCCCACATGATCAAGGGCATAGTCGATGATTTGGCGGCACTCAAGGGGGCAGGAAGGCGCGTAGATTTCAATATTGCCAAATCCACGCAGGATGGCGATGTCGTCAATGCTGTGGTGCGTGCTGGCGAGCGGGCCGTAGCTGGCTCCTGCATTCAGCCCAAACAGCTTAACGTTAGTATTGTTATAACAGACGTCGATTTTCACCTGCTCGTTAGCACGGGAGATCAGAAAGGGTGCGGCGTTACAGGTTACGGCCACTTTTCCGCCCAGCGCCAGCCCGGCAGCCGTGCCCACCAGCGCCTGCTCGGCGATGCCCACGTTAATTAACCGGCCGGGAAACGCCTTAATAAACGGCGCGATTTTAGCGGTTGAGGTGGAGTCAGCCACCACCGGAACCACATCGATACCGCGATCAACCGCCGCCATCAATGCTTCTACCATGACCTCTGCCAGATGTTGTGCCTTACTCATCTTTTAACTCCTCCAGTGCCCGGTCGATTTCTTCACCCTTGGGCACCCGGTGGTGCCATTCCGCTTTGCCCTGGATAAAGGAGATACCAAACCCTTTTTCCGTGTGGGCGATAATCACCCGCGGTTTGCCGCTTACCGGCGGCTGTTCGAGTGCGCTGACCGCCGATGCCATGTCATTGCCCTGGCATTCACTCACCGCCAGACCAAAGGCACGCCATTTCTCCGCCAGCGGATCGGTGTTCATAATGTCACGCGTCGATCCCGCCAGTTGGAGTTTGTTTTTGTCGTTAATCACAATCAGGTTATCCAGCCCGTAATGGGCTGCCACCAGCGCCGCTTCCCAGTTACTGCCTTCTGCCAGCTCGCCGTCGCCGGTCACGACAAAAATACGCCGCCGACTGTTGCTCTTCTTCGCCGCCAGCGCAATGCCAACCGCCACGGGCAATCCGTGCCCCAGCGCGCCCGTGTTCAGTTCTACGCCCGGCGTCTTTTGCCGCACCGGATGCCCCGGTAAAGCGGAGTGAGCATGCTGATAGGTCGCCAGCCACTCCAGCGGGAAATACCCGGCTTCCGCCAGCACACAGTAATATCCTCCCACGGCATGACCTTTTGACTGGATATAGATATCACGCTCGTCATCTGCCGTCCGGTCGGGCGCACAGTTGAGGATGCGGAAATAGAGCGCAGTCAGGATTTCAACCTGCGACAGGTCCGCGCCGGTGTGCCCTCCCGCCGGGCTGCCCGCGTTAAGCTGAATAATGCGGCGGCGCACTGACCGCGCTCGTTTTTCAAGCTCATTTACAGAAAGCATAAAAGGATTCATAGCTCACCTATTGAATTTTAAGTCCACACTGAATATATATTCAGGCTGGGTGTTATTGCCCCGTGCTGACAGGCAATGCGTGAAAGTCTCACACTTACATGCGCTGCCAGACCAAAGTCCTTTTCCTTTATGAATATATATTCAATAATGATTTTATATTCAAAACCACTATGCGCCTTGCGGGTGACGCCGTCCAGACAGGAAGTGATAAAAAGCGAAAATGATCACAAATTGCCGTGGATTGTGATTTTTACGTGGGTGGTTAACAATGGCAGGCAGAACACGAGAGGAAAAAAACCAATGGCGAAGCAGGATGAACAGCGGCTCATGGTAAAAATTGCCACACTTTACTATGTCGAAGGCAGAAAGCAGTCCGATATTGCACAGCTACTCAAGCTGTCTCAGTCGTTCGTATCGCGCATTCTGAACCGCAGTGTGAAAGAAGGCGTGGTAAAAATCAGCGTGGTGCCGCCTGCTAATGTCTTTCCGGAACTGGAAAAAGCGCTTGAGCAACGCTATCAGCTGCCGCAGGCCATTGTGGTGGATGTGCCAGAACAGGCGTCCGCTGGCGAGATCAAACAGGCGATTGGCTCGGCGGCGGCGCACTATCTGGAAACCCGACTGCGCGCGGACGAACTTATTGGCATCTCCTCCTGGAGCGGCACCATTCGTGCAATGGTGGATGCCCTGCATCCTCTCAATAACGCCTGTAAAGGTGTGATTCAGCTGCTGGGCGGCGTGGGGGCCAACGGAAACGTCCAGGCTACGATACTGACGCAAAATCTTGCCGCGCTGTTGAATTGCCCCGCCTGGCTGCTGCCCTCTCAGTCCATTGAACACTCGGTCACGGATCGCCAGCGGCTGGCCGCCAATCCCGACGTCGCCGAAGTGCTGAATAAGTTTAATGAGGTGGACTTAGCCATTGTCGGCATTGGCGATCTTGAACCTTCTGCGCTGCTGCGCAATTCGGGTAACTACTACGACGCAACCATGTTACGCACCCTGGCCGGGCGCGGCGCGGTGGGGGATATTTGCCTGCACTATTTTGATGAACAGGGTCAACCCGTGCTGAACGCCGATGAGGATCCGGTCATTGGCATGGAACTGGAACAGGTGCGACAGTGCGCGCAGGTGGTGGCGCTGGCAGGCGGCAAAGAGAAAGCACAGGCGATTCGCGGGGCGCTGCGGGGTGGCTATGTGAATGTGCTGATTGTGGATTATCCCACGGCAAGGCTGCTGACCACTTAACTGTTCTCTCCTCACCTGCCAAAAAGGAAGGTGAGGAGAAAACATGAGGATCAGCTGTTAGCGCGGTAAGCCGTGGTGACTTTCCACAGGTAACGTGGCGCCTGGGCTGCAGGATGTTTGTTTTGTACGTGCTGATAGAACTCGTCCGGCGTCATGGCATTTATCATGGCAATGGCCCGATCGCGATTGCTGGAGAAGGTGCGCAGTAAAGCGCCAGCACCGTTTGCATAGGAAACAATAGTGGCGTAACGCAGCGTGAGGGGATCGCGGATGCCCGAAAGCGCAGACTGCTGCAGAATTTTGATGTACGCGGTACCAATATCAATATTTCTGGCCGGATCGCGCAGCTCTGCGTTGCTCGGCTGACCGTGGCGCCCCTGGGTGCGATACACTTCCCGGCCCGCGGTTGAGGCTTTGATCTGCATTAATCCCACCGCATTAGAACGGCTGACCACGCCAGGGTTCCCACCGGACTCCACATTGATAATGGCGCTGATCAGTTTTTCATCCACCCCATACTGGTTGGCGGCCGTTTCGGTAAAGAGTGACCAGGTTCCACTGATGCGTGAAGGCGGTGCCTGAGTTAACGGCGTATTCTTCTCTTTAACGTAAGTATGCGGCGGTTCACTGGCACAGCCCGTCAGCAGCAAGGCTGAAATGACAAAGTAGCGAATTTTTAGCAATTTTTTATCTCGTCGCAGAAGTGGCGGAAGCTATCATACCGAGCCGGCTGAATTGCAAAATTACCGTTTATCCTAATTACAGCAGTCTGATGACTTATTTACGGTTTTTCGTCATTATCGTGAAGTCTGTCACTGACTAATTTCAGGAATTTACTATGACGTCACGTTCTATCCGTCTTATTGCCCCTTCAGGTTATTGCCATAATCAACCTGCGGCCCTGCTCGGGGTTGAACGCCTGCGTGCGGAAGGACATCGCGTGGACAATGACGCCGTCATCGCGCGGCGCTTCCAGCGCTTTGCTGGCACCGACGAAGCGCGCTCAGGCGATATTAATGAACTGGCTGACTTAGCAACCCTTCCCGATATTGTGCTGGCGGTGCGCGGCGGTTATGGCGCAACACGGCTGCTGCCGTCGCTGGATTATGCCGGCCTGAAGCGTCGTTTAGCGCACCAGCCGCTGGCCATCTGTGGGCACAGCGACTTCACCGTGTTGCAGTTAGCGCTGCTACAACATGCCGGTTTGATTTGCTTCAGTGGACCAATGCTGGCGGGCAATTTTGGCGCTGAGGTTTTATCCGAATTTACCCTGCAGCACTTTTGGCATGCGCTGACATCACCTACAGTCAAGGTGGCCTGGCAAAGTGAAACACCCGATAACGGCCACTGGCAGGGGACGCTGTGGGGCGGCAACCTGGCGATGCTCTGCTCGCTAATCGGGACGCCATGGCTGCCGCAGATTGAGAACGGCATTCTGGTTATCGAAGATGTTAATGAGCATCCGTTCCGTATTGAACGTATGCTGCTGCAGTTGCACCAATGCGGCGTGCTGGCCAGACAGCAGGCAATTGTCACCGGCAGTTTCACCAGTACCGCTCTGTCGGAGTACGACAACGGATTTGATTTCCCTACGGTCTGGCAGCACATTCGCGAGGTCAGCGGCCTGCCGGTTATCAGCGACCTGGACTTCGGTCACGCTCCGGATACCGTCACCTTACCTCTGGGTGCAACGGCCACGCTGCAGGTGAATCAGGGTCAGGTTGTATTACAGGCGAGCGGACATCCCGTATTGCGCACATAGCTGAAGTTGCAGGAGATCGACATTGAAGCCGCTGTATGACGATTTGTGGATCTCAACGCCGGAGTTTCCGGCCGAAGGTACCGAAGACATTATGATGCATGGTTTTTTGCTGCGTCATCCGCGCGGCAATTTACTGATTGGACGGGTAGAAAACCCGCTGGATCATGAAGTGCTGGCGGACGATAACGGCATAATCCGGCATTACCTGACCCACTGGCATGAATCCGCGCCCGGCGCGGCGCGTATCCAGCAGCGCTTTAACAGCGCGCTCTACTGCCACAGCCGCTCATTGGGGCAGATCAGCCGCTTTGTCGAACCTGACGATACCTTCACGCAGCAGGAAACGCATTTTGGTGATTTTCACCTGTTGCCGACGCCCGGTCACACGCCCGGCAGCTGCAGCTATCTTTACGCTTCCCCTAACGGCCTGACCTACTTGTTTGTCGGTGATACGCTCACGCGTCAGCATGACCGCTGGATAACCGTGCTGGTGCCCGAGAGCAATCCTGCCGAACTGGCCGCTTCGCTGGAGCTCTACCGGACTCTGCGCCCTGACGTGGTGCTGATGAGCACCACGCGCGGCCATCTTTCATGGCAGAAAGTGACCCTGTCCGGCTGGCTGGCCGCTATCGACGAGGCAGAGCTGCACCCGCTGGATCTGCGCCAGCAGGCGGTGCTGTAGTTACAGGATTTTGGTCAGATAATGGCGCTGGTGATGGTGAATATAGTCGCCAAGCGTTAACCGGACGTGATAGCCCAACTTTTCGTAGAAGGGCCGAGCCTGAAAGCTGGCCGTATCGACCTGGGCAAAACGGCATCCTCGCTGGCGCGCCTCTTTTTCTGCCGCCAGCACCAACTGACTTCCCGTGCCCTGCCCCCGGAGCCTGTCGCTGACCCAAAGCAAATCGATGCGTAACCAGTTACCTGTCGTCGTACCGGTTAACCCTGCCAGCTTCTTCCCCTGAGAATCACAGATAAACAGCCCCAGCGGTTTAATCAGGTCCACGTCAAAAAATTTGCTGTTATGCGCATTCAGGCCTAGCCGGAGTTCATCCTGATCTTTACTGGTCACCTTATCAGTGAGGGTAATCTGCATTGGCATTCCTTATCGCGGCAAATCAGGAGTCGTTACGTTGTCTGTCGTCGTAGCGCTCAAGGCTCAGGACGTCAACGTCACGCTTCGCGCTGCGGCTGCAGGGCACCAGCGCGTCGCTGTCATGGTAGACAAAGAAGGTGTCGAGATTGCTTTTGTTGACGATCAACTGATCGCCGTTGCGGAAGCGGGTAATGGCCACTTTGTCACCGCCCTCAATCTGCGTGTTCAGTTGCCCCGCCGCAATCTGGAAGTGCTGTTTGGGCCAGGAGAGCGTACTCAGGCCATATTCAGCGCGTGAAATGGTCATGGTAGGCCGACCGGGACAATGGATCTGGAATTCGCTTTCGCTCCACGCTGACGCGCTGTAACAGGCCAACAGGCACAGGGCAAGACGGACTGCTTTCATCTGATTTCCTCCGCTGAATACGTCATTTCCCATTGTCAGGGGAGTTTATCACAATAAAAGCCAGGCAGAGCAGGACGGGACAGGTTGCCGCAGGAATTCAGGCGTGCCGGAGAGACAGCCGCTCACCTGCCCTGCGCACCACCAGAAAACCGAACGGGCGAGATGGCATCGGGTAAACCACGGCTCAATTAGTCTGCAGCCACTTCTGCTGCGACCAACATTAACGCCAGGTCGGCGTGTTCGCTGTCGAAGCTGCTCATCACATCGCGAATTTCAGCGGCACAGGCAATGACCTGCTGCCTTTTTTCTGCATCCAGCGATTCGATGGCGTGGCGAATAATCATTAGGCTGGCTTCTTCTTCTTTCATCATTTATCCCTGAATTTGCTTAAGCGATGCGCAAAGATGGCAAGAATAACGTTTATTCCACCTCAAAGTCATCTTTTGCATTTCTGTTGCTTAACCTTTGAGCAAAGCACAAATCAGCCTGTGTCGCAGAACTGCTATGATCATGTTATTTGCGGCGCAACAGGATAGAATCGTTCACCGCTTTCATGGACTTGGGCAGGGACAGGATATGTTGCGATCGGTAGTTTTCATTTTTATGGCACTGCTTGCGGGCTGCTCATCGTCGCCGAAAGGCGTGGAATGCCCGGGCGAGGTCAGCACCCTTTACGGTCAGTCGCTGGGCCAGACCCAGGGGACGATTTTCGATCTGGTCACCTCATTTAGCGTCAGTCGGGACGGCGCAAGCGTGCAGAGCGGTCCGCTGCAGTCGCAGGATCGCTTCCAGTACATTCCTTCCGCCGTCACGCGTGAGGGTTATTATGCGCAACGCCTGTCGGACAAGCAGTTCCGGCTCATCAATCCCTATCAGGATACCCTGATCACCTGGACCTGCCCGTAGAGGGGTGAATCCGGGCGCAGAATGGTATAGTGTCAGGAAACGTCAAGAGACAGGTCATCCTTCACATGGAAAAGCGTCTGGATAACAACGGCTATATCGATTTTCCCTTCCCGGCGACCCGCAATGAAGACGGTACGGTCAATCCCTGCGGCATCGACTTAACGCTGGAAACAGAGCGCCTTGAAGAGGTTGCGGTGCTGCGCCACTCAGCAAACCTGCAGCGTCTGGTGGAAGAGGTGAATCTTCAGGACGGGCTGTTCATGACGCTGGCCTGCGACTGGCAACAGCAGGAAAACGCGGTGTGCGGGTTTATTGATATCGCCTTTCGTCCCGAGTTGCCTGGCCATTCACATGCTGAGACGCTGCAGCTGGAAACCGCGTTTTACACCTATCTCAAAGAGCAGGCGCAACAGCATGGGCTGGCAGCGGATGCGCTGGTCAACTATGCCCGTGCTGTACTCGACTGGGGCTGGTCGCCGCTGCAGCAACGTCAGCGCCGCTATGAAAAAATCACAATTCAGTACTACTGCCCTCAGTCGGAGGATGCGGAATGGTGCTTCGACCATATTCGCCACTTTCTGGTGAGCTGGTACCCTCAGTACGCCGCCGCTCCGGGCAATGCCGTTTTGTGAAACAGCTGGTAATGATTTTTCCCTGCACACATTAGCCACTGGCGAGTTGCCGCGTTTCCCCGCTTCACGCCCCTGCCTGCGCGCCTCTCAGGCCAGCGATATGACGCGGTGGCAGATATTTTCCCCTGACCTTTGCCTCCTGAACAGAAGATTAATGCGCCCTGGGGCAGCACGACGGCTAAGCTTTGCTACGCTTTAGGTGACTGTGATAACCAAGGAGATGAAGCATGTCAGGAAAAATTGAAGATGCAGTGAAAGAAGTCGCCGGTGCCGCAGAGCAACAATGGGGTGAAGTTACCGACTCCCCGCGTCACCGTGCCCGTGGTGCAGCACGCCGCTACACCAATCAGGCATCCTACGCCGCACGTGATGCCGCTGATTGCATCAAGGATCAGGTGCAGTCTAACCCGTTCGCGGGTCTGGCCGTAGCCGCTGGCGTTGGCGTGGTACTTGGCTTCCTGCTGGGCCGCAAATAAGTCTCAAAACGGGAGCGTTGGCTCCCGTTTTACCCTCATACCAGATCGCGCAGATGATCGTCTTTGTTTAACGTCATCAGTGCCGGTATTGTTACCAACGCCGTTGCCATCATGTACCACGCCGGAATATCCAGATTGCCCGTCTGCTTGACCAGCCCTGTAATAATCAACCCCGCACAGCCCGAGAAAACGGCATTCGATAGCGAATAAGCCAATCCCAGTCCGGTGTAGCGAACCCGTGTGGGAAACATTTCGGCCAGCATCGCCGGCCCCGGCCCTGCCAGTAAGCCCACCACGCCGCCTGCAATAAACACCACCAGCGCTTTGCTGGGTAACGCCACCGTTTCCGCCTGCAGCACCTTCAGCAGCGGCATCGCCAGTAACAGCAACAGTACGCTGGCCACCACCATCACCCGGCGTCGCCCTATCCTGTCACTGAGTATCCCCGCCGGAATAATGGTCAAGGCAAACCCCAGATTGGAAATCACGGCGATCGCCAGCGCCTGGTGCAGTCCGGTGTGCAGGGCGGACTGAAGGTAGGCTGGCATAATGACCAGACAAGTGTAACCCGCCGCTGACCACAGCATCACGCGCGCCACGGCCAGCAGAATGGTTTTCAACGTCTGGAGCGGTGCGGCTTTGCCCCCCTTCTGCTGCTGTTGCTGACGGACAAAGCCGGGCGTTTCGTCCATTGCCAGCCGCAGCCAGAGCGCCACCATGCCCAGCGGTAATGCCAGGATAAACGGAATGCGCCAGCCCCAGGCCAGCATGGCTTGTGGGCTGAGCGTAAACGACAACAGCGCCACCAGCCCGACGCCAGCCAGCAGGCCCAGCGCCACCGTGAGCGACTGCCACGCGCCATACAGGCCGCGCTTGCCTCGCGGCGCAAATTCCGTCATCAGGGAGACCGCACCGCCGTATTCTCCTCCGGCAAACAGCCCCTGCAGGATACGCAGCCCGGTCAGGATTAACGGTGCTGCGATGCCCACTGAGGCATAGGTCGGCACCAGGCCAATGGCCGTGGTCGCCAGCGTCATGAACACCAGCACCATAATCAGCGTCGGTTTGCGGCCGATGCGATCGCCGATACGGCCAAACACCAGCGCACCCAGTGGCCGAAAGAAAAATGCAACGGCAAAGGAGGCCCAGGTGAGAATCAGCCCACTCAAGGCCGACTCGTCCTGTAACTTGAAAAAGTTCTGCGCAATCAGCGTGGCGAGAAAACCATAGATGGCGAACTCATACCACTCAATAAAGTTGCCAACCGAACCCGCAACCAGCGCACGTTTATGTTGCTTTACCTGGGGTGAATAGGTTTCCATTTGACTATCCTCAACTTGCAGCCTGCAAAAGCAGTACGGCGATAAGAGAGATAGTATAGAATTCCAGCAGATAAGGTTATGTATCCCAGACGAGAATAATGACATCACAGCATAATGCCCTTTTCAGTCATCTGAGCAGCGTGCTCAGCGCCGAGAGCAAAACCCCGCTCTATAAACGTTTCGTGCAGGTCATTAAAGACGCCGTGCGCGACGGCGTGCTGCGTCACGAAGAGGTGTTGCCCAGCGAGCGCGAATTTTCACACTCTCTGGGGATTTCCCGCATCACGGTGCGTAAAGCGATGGATGCGCTCTCTCAGGAAGGGATTGTTCATCGCTCGCGTGGCTATGGCACGCAGATTTGTCGCGCACTGGAATACTCACTGAAAGAGCCGCAGGGATTTTCACAGCAGGTCGTATTACGGGGTAAAAAGCCCGATACGGAATGGCTGCAAAAACATCGTATCCGTTGCGAAGATGACATTGCGCAGAAGCTGCAGCTGCCCCCGGACAGTGAGGTCTATTTGCTGAAGCGCCTGCGTTATGTCGATCAACAGGCCGTGTCCGTGGAAACGTCCTGGGTGCCGTGCGATTTGATCAACGATGCCAGCGACATCGGTATTTCGCTGTACGACTATTTTCGCCGCCACCAGATCCAGCCGGTGAAAACGCAAAGTCGCGTCAGTGCGCAAATGCCGGATGCGGAATTACAGCGCCTCATTGCCCTGCCCGAGCGGATTCCCGTACTGGTGATTAAGCAGTTGGCGCTGGATGCGCGCGATCGTCCTCTGGAATACAGCATCAGCTACTGTCGCAGTGATTTGTACGTGTTTATTGCCGAGTAAGGCACTGCTGCCAGTGGCGAATCAGCGCTGCACGGTCGGGGGCGGTATCGCCTCCACGCTGCGCAACCACGAATGATGCGACGGCATTTCCCAGCGCCACTGCGTTATCAAGTGGCCAGCCAGATGCGAGCGCAGCCAGTAATCCGCCCGTGTGGCTGTCACCGGCCCCAATCGTATCGACCACCGCCGTCTTGAATGCTGCGATCCAGCCGTACTGTCCGTGATGGCTGAAGCCTGCGCCTTCGCTATCCAGCCTGACCACCAGCGGGCTGGCAAAATGTTTTGCCCACTGGGTAATCAGCGCCTGCGCGTTAAAAGACCCGTCCTGCTGCAAACGCTGGTGCCAGACGTGTTCGGCTTCCTGGCGATTAAGCGTAATCAACGGCTGCAGCGCCATCACGCGCTGCCAGTGATCCGGCGCGATCGCAGGCAGACGCGGCCCAAAATCGATTGCCAGCCGCGGCCTGTTTGCCAGCCCTTCCAGCCAGGACAGCAGTGTTTCCGCATTCTTGCCGATGAGCTGATAACCCGACAGATACAGCCAGCCTTCTGCGTGAAGCGGAACAGAGGCCAGCATCGCCTCATCCCACTGGTTCTCCACCCCGGCCACCGACAGGAACGTGCGTTCTCCGTCGGGTTCAACCAGCGCCAGGCACCAGCCATTGTCGCCCTTGTGGGTTTCCGTGACGCTGGTCAGGCCACAGGCCGCAAGCTTTTGCCGGAGTAGCTCAGCCCAGACGCCCTGGCCGAGCGGTAATGCAGAAACGGCATCCATACCTAAGCGGTGCAGCGCCAGCGCCACGTTCAACGCACAGCCTCCCACGCTGATACTTTGCTGCTGCAGCGCGCTGTCGCCGCCGCGCTGGGGAAGCTGCTCGGCGCGGGCGATGACATCCACGACGGCGGCGCCCAGTACGACGATCGGGGCCCGGTTGCCTAATGTTGCCACGCTCTGGGAATCAACCATGCGCCGCCTCCCGCTTGAGGCGAAAAGCGGTAAACGCCCGGCCGTAGCTTTCAAAGTCCAGTTTATTTACGCTATCCAGCTGCTGTCGGAGCGCAGGGTCAATGGCATCAATACCGTTAAGCGCACCACAAATGGCAACCGCCATCGCACCAATGGTGTCCGTGTCGCCGCCCAGATTGGCGCAAAGAATGGCGCAGCGGTTGGGATCGGTTCCTGCCAGTTCAACCATCGCGATGGCGGCGGGCACGGACTCGATGGTGCTGGTGCCTGTTCCCACCAGGGCATAGATGTTCTCCATAGTGGATTCAACACCGCGCCCCTGTTCAACGACCGAAAACGCCAGCTCAAGGCGCGCAGACATGGCCGCACTAAAGGTGGTTATCTGCCGCTCCTGCGCCGCACGCGCGACGGCAGGCAGCGCGTCACGAATCTGTCTCCAGCCTGCGCCCTCTATCGCCCGGGAAACGGCCCAGGCAATCACGGTTGCCCCGGCAATCGCGACGTCGGCCTTGTGGGTGGGGCTGGAAGCCAACGCAACCGCATCAATAAAACCGTGCAAATCTCGCGCGGGTAACAGGCAGCCCAGCGGGGCAATACGCATCGCCGCCCCATTAGTCAGGCCGTTGTTTTCCAGCGCGCTGATCGGCTGGCCGGCCTGTAGTGCGCGCAGCGCGATTTTTGATGTGGGCCCCAGAACATTTTTATTAAACGCGTCGAACCCTTCTGCCCAGCGCAGGATGTTAAGACCAATGGTTTCAGCGACGATCTCTCCGTCATGACGGATGATGGCATCGGCCAGCGCCAGCGCCATCGATGTATCGTCGGTGAACTCGGCGCGGCCGAAATAGCAGGCGGCGTTATTCTCTGCCGGGCCGGGCAGAAAACGATCAATCCAGCCAAAATGTGCTTTCACGCGGCTTCGCGGCCAGAGTTCTGACGGCATGCCCATGGCATCGCCAAGCGCCTGACCATAAAATGCGCCGGTGATCCTTTGTTGTACGGTAATCATCTTCTCTTCCTTATTTTTGGCTTTCCGTCGCGGCGGCAGGCTCAACCACGTTAAGCTCATCGCTGCGTTTTTTCGTATCGCGGAACAGCAGAATAAACGCCACGGTAATCAATATGATCATCACGCTGCCAAACAGCCACATTCCCGCCCAGTTGAACGTCAGGCCGTTGCGCGGTTGACCATAGGCAAACATCTCCTGCATCAGATAGCCCCCCAGGCGATAACCTAACAGGCTGCCGATTCCCTGACAGGCCAGGGTAATTAATCCCTGCGCCGCATTGCGCATGCTCACAGGGGATTTTTTATCGACGTAGATGTAGGCAGTAATAAAGTAAAAGTCATAGCTGACGCCGTGCAGCAGAATGCCCATAAATAACAGGCCATAGGTGAGCAGGTTCTGATCGCTGCCAAAAACAAAAAACAGATAACGCAGCGCGGCCGTCACCAGGCCGAGCAGCAAGACCTTGCCGATACCAAAACGTTTGATAAAGAACGGCAGCGCCAGTAAAAACAGAATTTCGGACATCTGCCCTAACGTCATCCAGCCCGTGGCGTGCGCCAGGCCCACTTCGGTCAGGAAGCCCTCGGCAAAGATGTAATAGAACGCCAGCGGCATACTGAACAGGAAGGAACAGACAAAAAAGACCAGGAAGCTGCGATCTTTTAACAGATGCAGGGCATCCAGGCCCAGCGCGGTTCGCACACTAAAGGCGCCGGTACTTTTAGGCTCCGTGGCGGGCAGCATAAAGGCGAATATACCCAGCAGCAGCGAGCTGGCGGCGGTAATCAGCAGCGGCACATTGCTGGCGGAGATGTCGCCAAAGCCCAGTAACGACGGCAGAAAACCGCAGACGATACCGGATGCGATCCAGCCGAGCGTGCCCAGCACGCGGATGCGCGGATAATCACGCTCCACGTCTGCTACATGCGAAAACGCAATGCTGTTGGTGAGGGCAATCGTGGGCATATAGGTCAGCGCATACAGCAGCAACAGGGGAAAGAAACCGCTGAAGTGCGTTTGCTGCGCCGCGAAGTACATCAGCCCGGCGCCCACGATCATCAGCACACCCAGCACTTTCTGGGCCTGAAAAAAGCGGTCTGCCAGCGATCCCACCAGAATGGGCGACAGAATGGCGGCGATGGAGGTACAGGCATAGCACCACGCAATCTCGACGGGCGTGAAACCATTTTTGCTAAGGAAGGCCCAGAGCGGGACAAACCACGCGCCCCAGATAAACCATTCCACAAACATCATCAATGACAGGCTGGCCGTTTTCGTTTTCATTATGGTGTGTTCCCCGGTGTTGGTAAGGCCAATCTAACACCACAAACATAACCTTTATAATACCTTTGGGTGGAATTTTGAGCTACCTCCCATTCTCGGTGAGAACGGTTTTATGCGCGCCACGGGAAACGGTGGCGTCTTCTGTCTGGTCTCATCCGACCGCCGGATGCGAGACGTTGAGCACTTAATGCTCTGGAAAGGCAGCGCGTCTTTGCAGGCGGTTCGTGCTTAAAAACACGCCACCGGCCTCAGGCTTTGAGCTTTGGGCTTTGGGCTTTGAGCTTTGGGCTTTGGGGTTCGGGCTTCGGGCTTCGGGCTTCGGGCTTCGGGCCGCAGGCAACCACAATGCGGCCCGCACGGCATCCTCTAACAACGTATGCAGTTCCTGGCCGAGAAAACTCACCCGTTGAGTATTTTCCCTCCGGACAGGCTGCTGCCACAAATAACGCATCTCAAGCATTTCATGTAGCGTGGTATGAAATGGGGCCCGCGCAGCAACACGCCACCAGGCTGTAAGGCGGCGGAATTCGCTCGCCTTCAGGCTCATTCTCCAGACGCGTCTCTGATCAATGCAGCCGCGCTGCTCATTTCTGGACATCCTTCTTTTCGCTTTGCTGACATACAGATTCTTGTGCATTTATTACACTGCGCGCTGAGAATGAACGTTCATTACAGGGTAATTCATGAAAACTTTTCAGCGCACTATGATCGTCGGGCTGGTCGTGATGATCGCGGGCTGCGATCAAAACAGTCCTCCCGCCGATGCCAACATGACCACCGAAGTCGGGATAAAAACGTTGCAAAGCGCATCGGTGACACTGGACAGCCAGCTTGCCGGGCGCGTCACCGGCAGTATGACGTCTGATGTCAGGCCGCAGGTGGATGGGATCATTCAGAAACGTCTGTTCACCGAAGGCGATGAGGTGAAAGCCGGACAGGTGCTGTATCAGATCGATCCGGCCAGCTATCAGGCCAGCTACGATCAGGCCGTCGCACAACTTAAGAATGCGCAGGCTCTGGTGAAGAGCAGCAAACTGAAAGCCGAACGCTATGCCGCACTGGTGAAAGATAACGGCGTTTCACGTCAGGATGCGGATGATGCGCAGGCAACGTATCAACAGAACGTTGCTTCCGTGGATCAGTACCGTGCTGCCGTCGAAAGTGCGCGCATCAACCTGAATTACACCCAAATCAAAGCGCCGATTAGCGGTCGCATTGGGATTTCATCGGTTACGCCTGGCGCGCTGGTGACCGCCAGCCAGACCACCGCGCTGGCGACGATTCGCGCACTGGATCCCATCTATGTCGATCTCACGCAATCCAGCGTGCAATTGCTCAAACTGAGACGCCAACAGGCTTCACTGCAGCAGAACAAAGATGACGTGCCCGTGACGGTGAAACTGGAAGATGGTACGACCTACGATCATCCCGGCAAGCTGGAACTGACCGAGGTCTCGGTGGATGAGGCGACGGGCACTGTGACGCTGCGTGCGATTTTCCCCAATCCCCAACATGAACTGTTGCCGGGCATGTACGTGCGCGCCAGCGTCACCAACGGCGTGAAAAGCGATGCCATTTTGGCGCCTCAGCAAGGCATCACCCGTGATGCGAAAGGCAATGCTACCGCGCTGGTGGTCGATAAAGAGAACAAAGTCGAAAGTCGCGACGTAGTGACCGACCGCGTAATGGGCAATAACTGGCTGATTACTTCCGGCCTAAACCAGGGTGACAAGCTGATTGTTGAAGGCACCGCAAAAGTTCAGGCGGGCATGCAGGTGAAAGCGGTAGACGTCTCTTCGGGCGATAACGCTCCGACCAGCGAGGGTCACTGATATGTTGGCGCAGTTCTTTATCCGTCGGCCGGTCTTTGCCTGGGTGATCGCCCTTTGCATCATGCTGTTCGGTATCCTGAGTATTCGCAGCCTGCCCGTGGCGCAGTATCCCGATGTGGCACCGCCACAAATCAGTGTTCAGGCCACCTATACGGGCGCATCGGCGGAAACGCTGGAAAGCAGCGTGACCCAGGTTATTGAGCAACAGCTCACCGGACTGGATGGACTGCTCTATTTCAGTTCGACCAGTACCGCATCCACCGGTCAGGTGAAAATCAATGTCACGTTTAAACAGGGCACCGATCCCGATATTGCTCAGGTCCAGGTGCAGAATAAGGTGCAGCAGGCCGAGAGCCGCTTGCCGAGCGCCGTGACCTCACAGGGCGTGACCGTGCAGAAAGCCCAGAGCGACTTTCTGCTGATTTTGGCGGTGTACGATAAGAGCAATAAAAGCAGCGCTTCCGATGTCGCCGACTATATGGTCAGCAACATGGAAGACACGCTGGCGCGCGTGACAGGCGTCGGTAACGTACAGGTTTTTGGCGCCGAGTACGCGATGCGTATCTGGCTCGATCCCAGCAAGCTGGCGTCGTATTCGCTGATGCCTTCTGATGTCACCACCGCTCTTGAGAGTCAAAATACCCAGGTGTCTTCCGGGCAGTTGGGCGCGCAACCGTCCAGCAACACACAACAACTGGTGGCGACGGTACGTTCGCGTTCACGCCTGCAAACCCCTGAGCAGTTCCGCAACATTGTGCTGAAAAGCCAGGCCGATGGTTCTGTGGTCCGTCTGAGCGATGTCGCACGCGTAGAAATGGGCGATGAAGACTACAGTGCCAATGTCATGGCGAACGGCCATCCGGCATCCGGTATGGCTATCCAACTGGCATCTGGCGCTAATGCACTCTCCACCGCCGAAAAGGTGAAATCCACCATTGACGAATTCCGGAGCAGCATGCCGGCGGGCTATGAAATAGCCTATCCGCTCGACAGCACTGACTTCGTTAAAATCTCGATTGAAGAAGTGGTGAAAACGCTGGTCGAAGCGGTCATTTTAGTGGTGATTGTGATGTTTGTGTTCCTGCAAAACATCCGCACCACGCTGATTCCCACGATTGCAGTTCCGGTCGTTCTCCTGGGCACCTTTGGTGTGCTGTCTTTCTTTGGTTATTCGATTAACACGCTTACCATGTTCGGCATGGTGCTCGCCATTGGCTTGCTCGTCGATGATGCCATCGTCGTGGTTGAAAACGTCGAACGCGTGATGCGCGAAGAGGGATTACCCCCGCGAGAAGCAACCGAGAAATCGATGAGGGAGATTACTGGTGCGTTGGTTGGCATCGCGCTGGTGCTCTCTGCCGTGTTCCTGCCGATGACCTTCTTTAGCGGTTCAACAGGCGTGATTTACCGTCAGTTCTCTATCACCATCGTCTCTTCCATGGTGCTGTCGGTGATTGTGGCGCTGACGCTGACGCCCGCCCTCTGTGCCACCTTGCTTAAACCGCACAATCACGACAGCGGTCGCAACGGTTTCTTTGGCTGGTTTAACCAGCGCTATGAAAACGTGCAGGCACGCTATCAACGTGGCGTAGGGAAGGTCATGCACCGTTCCGTGCGCTATCTGCTGCTGTACGGCGTGCTGTTGATCGGCTGTGCCGTACTCTATATGCGCCTGCCAACCGGCTTTCTGCCGACCGAAGATCAGGGTTACATCATGGTGCAGTATCAGTTGGCACCGGGCGCGACGGAAAATCGCACCCGTGAAGTCCGTCGTCAGGTCCAGCAGTATTTTGCCACCCAGGAGAAAGATAACGTTAACGTTAGCATGCTGGTAGACGGCTTCAGTTTTGCCGGTAACGGACAGAATGCGGGTGTCGGCTTTATCGCGCTTAAGAACTGGCGTGACCGTAAAGGCAGTGAGAACAGTGCTGATGCGATTGCAGGCCGCGCCATGGCGGCGCTGTCGCGGATTCGTGATGCCCAGATCTTTGTGCTGTCGCCGCCCGCCGTCTCCGGGCTGGGTCAATCCAACGGCTTCACGTTTGAGCTGCAAGCGCGTGGTGCTACCGCACGCGATCAACTGCTGAAAATGCGCGATCAGCTGATTGCAAAAGCGAATCAGGATACGGAACTCAGCGCTGTACGTGCCAACTCGCTGCCGGACCTGCCGCAGCTGGATGTCAGTATCGATGATGCGAAAGCACAGTCACTGGGCCTGACCATCAGCGACATCAATAATACGCTCAGCGCAGCCATTGGCGGCAGTTATGTCAATGACTTCTCCGACCGCGGCCGCGTGAAGAAAGTCTATATGCAGGGCGATCAATCGTTCCGCAGCAAGCCAGAGGATATTGATCAATGGTATGTCCGCGGAACAGACAGCAGCAATAACACCACTATGGTGCCCTTCTCGTCCTTTGCCTCGTCGAAATGGTCCTATGGTCCGGATGTGCTTTCACGTTACAACGGCCTGGCATCCTATGAAATTCAGGGATCGGCCGCCGAAGGGAAAAGCTCCGGGGATGCCATCACCGCAATGGAAAAACTTGCGGCGACCTTGCCTGCGGGCACCACCTTCGCCTGGAGTGGGCTCTCTTATCAGGAAAAACTTTCCGGTAATCAGGCGCTGTCGCTGTATGGCATTTCACTGATTGTGGTGTTCCTGTGCCTGGCCGCCCTTTATGAGAGCTGGGCAGTGCCGCTTTCGGTGATGTTGGTGGTGCCATTGGGCGTCATCGGCTCACTACTGGCGATTACGCTGCGTGGCCTGGAAAATGACGTTTACTTTCAGGTTGCGCTGCTCACGATCATCGGACTTTCCTCGAAGAATGCCATTCTGATTGTGGAGTTCGCTGAAGAGCACTACCGCAAGGGCGAGAGCCTGATAAACGCGGCGGTTCATGCGGCGACGATGCGCTTGCGTCCCATCATCATGACCTCACTGGCCTTTACCGCAGGCGTACTGCCGCTGGCGATCTCCACGGGCGCGGGGGCCAACAGCCGTATCGCCATCGGTACCGGTATTATTGGCGGCACCTTAACCGCCACCCTGCTGGCTATTTTCTTTGTACCGCTGTTTTTTGTGCTGGTCCGCCGGGTCTTTCCGGCACAGCCGCATGACACGGTCCGGTCAACCGACTCAGCAGCGAAGGTGAAGGAATAATGACCATGACTGCAAAACTTTTCACCGTGTTTTTACCCTGCTTCCTTGCGGGCTGCGTGTCGCTGGATCCGCATTATGATCGTCCTGTGGATGCCGTGAAGGCGACAAACCCGACCGGGGAAGCCTACCCTAACCTGCAAGGGACTGCCGTCAATTATCGCGCTATCCGTTGGCAGGATTATGTGCTGAACAGCCAACTCAATCAGGTTGTCGGCATGGCGTTGGACAGTAGCCGCGACTTACGTGAAGCGGTGGCGAGTGTAAAATCCGCGCATGCGCAATACGCTGAGCAACGTGCCGATCTCTTCCCGTCATTGAGCGCCGGCGTCAGCGGGACGCGCTCACGTGCCCTGACGGGCGAAGGCAATCAAACGGCGCTGGGCAATTCTTACTCTGCCGAAGGCAGTGTCAGCGCATTTGAACTGGATTTATTTGGTAAGAATCAAAGCCTGTCGCGCCAGCAGTATGAAACCTACCTTGGTACGCTGGAGGGCGCGCGGAGTACGCGCCTGACGGTGCTGTATAACACCATTGATTACTGGCTTCAGTTGGCGGCGGATCGCAGCAATCTGGCCATTGCGAAAGAGACAGCTGAGAGTGCGCGGCAGTCACTGGACGTGACGCGCAAGCGCATGCAAAACGGTGTGGATTCGATGGTTGATGTGGCGTCTGCGGAAACCACCTATCAGTCTGCGCAGGCGGATGTGGCCAGCTATACTACCAGCGTGGCGCAGGATAAGAATGCGCTGGATCTGGTTGTTGGAAAACCTGTACCCGATGCGTTGCTGCCACAAAATCTTGAATCGATTGGCCATGCGTTGCGCGATGTGCCCGCAGGGATATCGTCGGATGTCCTCAATAATCGTCCTGATGTCTTGCAGGCTGAGCACAACCTGAAGGCGGCGAATGCCAACATCGGGGCAGCGCGGGCCAATTTCTTCCCCAGCATTTCACTGACCGCCAGCGGTGGCGTTGGCAGTGCCGATCTCGCCTCGCTGTTCAAAAACGGCGTGGGAATTTGGTCGTTTTCCCCCAGTATCTCGCTGCCTGTCTTCAAGGGCGGCTACAACGTGGCCTACCTGAATTACACCAAAGCGCAGAAGGAGTACTACGTGGCGGCGTACGAAAAGTCGGTGCAGACCGCTTTCCGCGAAGTCGCGGATGCCCTGGCGCGGCGCGGCACCATCAACGATCAATTGACCAGCCAGCGTAACAATGTGGCAGCCTCACAGATTTACGCGCATCTGGCCGATCTGCGTTATCAAAGCGGCGTGGATACCTGGCTGAATGCGTTAACCGCCCAGCGAACGCTCTACTCCGCCAGAACCCGTCTGGTCAGCGTGGAACAGGCGTACTACCAAAACCTAAATACATTCTACAAGGTGATGGGAGGCGGCTCGGCGCGACAAGCGTCTGAACAAACGGTAGATGTGCGTTGAACGCCCAAATGCGCAGGGATGCGCACCCGACAAACTGCGCGCAATAACATCGCGCGCTGGCCTCAATAGTGGAACAGGGCAAATCCCGATACACGGACATCAGGCCATTCTGTGTCAGAATGTGTGACGGCGATTCCCTCGCCCCGGTGCCTCGCGTACCATGCCAGAATAAGTCAATAAAAAGGGCCGCATATCGGCCTGTATTCAGGAGAGTTTTTTGAGCAAGCCTGATAATGAAACGTTCTTTAAGCAGCGGCAGCAACTGATCATTTCAGCCGCGAAGAACTGCTTCAGCCGTTCCGGTTTTCACGGTGCAAGTATGGCCGATATCAGTCGTGAATCCGGTTTAGGTGCAGGTCAGCTTTATCGCTACTTTAACAGTAAAGAAGTGATTGTCAGTGAAACCATAAAAAGTATCGCAGAAAACTGGCGGACGTTTTTGCTGCATAGTTTGGCGCACGAAACGCACACCGCCAATATTATTGATACCGACTCGCCCTTTTGGCAGAACTGGTCTCCTGAGGACCGGTGTTTATTACTGGAAATGTATTCCGAAGCCTCACGTCATGAATCAGTGCGCTCAATGCTGGCCCGCGAGGAAGCCTTATTGGTCGCAGATCTGGACAGGCTATTCAGGCAGAAAATGCCGACAGAAAGTCCACTCCAGCGCAGCAACCGTATCCAGTTTTTGCTGATGCTGGTGGATGGCGTCGCCTGTCGTGCATATGGAGATAAAAATGTGGATCAGCAGGAACTGAGCCGGATCAATGCTGTACTCGACCGTCACCTGTTTTGATGCGTTACTCAGCATCCGGTTGGTGGATGTCATGGCTAACCGCCTCAAAGAACGGCATAAAGCTGTCTTCTGTCTCGCGGCGTTTCATAAAACGGCGAATGATCATGCCGTCTATTGCCAGGGAAACCACATGCAATCGTGCATGGATGATGTTCGCCTCCAGTGCCGGATTGAGCGCCTGTTGCTCAGTGATAAAATTCTCTTTTAAAACCTGCAAGGCATCGTGAAGAATCTGACGAATACGCGCATTACGCGTGGATTCGGATGATATCTCGATGAGCAACACAATGCTTTGTTCGACTTCTGGTGACGCCAAATCCCCCGGCAGATGCGTCACTCTCCCCGCGTTCGCCATTTTCTCGAAGTCGGCTTTCAGTAACACGATCATACGCTGCACCACTTTCGTGACCAGTGCTTCAACGATCGCTTCCTTATTTTTATAATATTTATAAATCAGCCCGATGCTGACATTTGCCTGACCGGCGATACTCTGAATGGAGGTTTGATAAAACCCTTTTTGTCGCATGCAGTATTCGGCTGCATCAAGAATTTCTTCGCTGCGATTCATCAGGATACTCACAAGATAAAAGAAATGACTTTACTGTCTGTCATTACCAATAGCTATGGCAAGTGGGTAAGGCATTTCACGTCCTGTCGTATTCGGCGTGATGAAACAACCCCCTTTCCTGCGTCCGTTTGCCTGACGGTTGTCTTCCATCAGGCGAACGGGCGTTGCTCAACGAACTGCGCGTGGCTTTTCCATACGAAATCCCATGCCGATGAGTCGGCCAAAAATAAAGCGTAAAAAGGGATATTTACGGATGATGCCGGGCATTTTGCTTTTGCCTTCCCCACCCGGTTTCTTTTTACTGCTCATTTTTATTTGCAGGAACTGCGTCGCAACGGTGGGAAACTGACGGCGCTGCTGTACTTTTTTCAGATCCCTGAACGTGACCTTCCTCTTTAACAAAGGCCGGGTAAGCAGATTCGCCGTGGCCACCGCATCCTGGATGGCAAGATTAACCCCCACTCCGCCAATGGGTGACATCGCATGAGCCGCATCACCGATGCAGAGCACGCCCGGTTTTGCCCACTGATTCAACCTGTCGATACGGATTGACAGCAGTTTGAAACTCTCCCAGCTGTCAATTTCCGCCAGCCGTTCGACGCTAAAAGGGGAGACGGTGGCAATGTTGTGTTTCATCGCGTCAAGCCCACGGGCCTGGATCGCCTCAAACTGCCCTTTTTCAATCGTCAGCCCACACTGCCAGTAATCGCCCCTGTCGATCACGATAACGTTATTTCGCGGGCCAGTGTGGCCCATCCCTGACTGCGGATCCTCTGGCTGTTTGTTCAGGCGAAACCACAAAACGTCGCGTGGTGAGCCAAAATGCTGGCTCACCAGCCCGGCCTGTGCGCGAACGGCAGAGTTGCGCCCGTCTGCCCCCACCACCAGGCGGGAACGTATCTCAACGGGCTGACCCGACTGTAAGGCCAGAACACCCCGAACCTCACCCTCTTCGATGATCAACTGGCTTAACGAGGTGGATTTTAGCAGGGTGAAGCCGGGAAACTGCGCGCTCTGTTCCGCCAGAAAATTCAGGAAATCCCACTGTGGCATGAAGGCGATAAAACGGCACTGCAGCGGCAGGCGCGAGAAATCGGCCATCGTGACCTCCTCGCCCCCCATTTCCGCCTGCAGCTTTTCCGCACGCTGATGAGGAAGTTTCAGCAGATCGTCCAGCAGGCCCAGCTGATGCATGACCTCCAGCGTAGAAGGATGGATCGTGTCACCACGAAAATCGCGGAGAAAATCGGCATGTTTTTCCAGCACGACAACCTGTAAACCGGCGCGGGCCAGTAGATAGCCCAGCATCAAACCGGCCGGGCCGCCGCCGACGATACAGCAGTCAGAGATAACGTGTTCAGTGGATGGCATAGCTTACCCCTCATAATATGCGTGGTAAGTGTATGCCACTGCGGATGATTTAAGTACCGAGGAACGACAGGGATAAGCGTTGTTGTCCCGGCCAGACCAGGTGCACCAGTGCAACAGCGTGGTCATCTGGCGTTCTCTTCTTTTATCTCTACCAGCACCAGCGGACATTTTCTGACCTGGCAGGCGTGATGATAGGCCATGGAGCATACGGAGCAATAATCGGCAGAATCTGACTGATACTCGTACTCCTGAAAATAGCGAAAGCCGCCGCTGTCAGCATCGGCGCGCGCGCTGTAGAAAGCATGGTCAGCAAGCTGCTCGTCCAGCTGCATGAACGTAAGTGCGGAGGGGTTGTGATAACCCACTTTAATGCGATATGTGGTCATAGTGACGAGTATTGCTATGCAAAGCTGCATTAGCCAGACATTTTGGGTGTTGACTGTGATAGTTAAAAATTATCAAAAACGTTGCTGACCTTAGTAAACCTCAGCGTCACTAAACCTTTCCTGCGCAAATAGGCATCGGTCTTTTTTTAAGCATGAGACACCTCTTTTGCCCGCTTGTCTGCACATATTCAGGCGCCTGGCGGGCGTTAAATCCTGTTCAGCCACCCTTTCTCTGAGTGCGTAATCGCCGACATAAAAAAGCCAGGCCGCTATATTTATACTATTTAACATCACCGTGATGATTCCCTGTGAAAACGTCGCTGGAAGACAAACAAATAAAATTGTCAAAACACTTAAACAACTATCATTTAACTGTAAAGGTACACTTTAGGATAAATATAAAAAATCAACTTTAGGTACTCTACATGTTGCACAATAAGGCACCGAAAACTCTACGCAAGGTAAAAAACAGCAGACTCAATTTAACAAAGAATTGTAATAATTTAATAAACATACCGAACAGAGCGTTTAGTTTTGCACAACGATAAACCTTAACTTTTTAATAAATGACGCAGAATTTATCATTTTGTGCTGTTTTTTTATTGATCCTTTTCCCTTGAGGACGGGAATAATCCTGGGCGACCGTAAATATTCTTAATATGGAAACTGTACAAAATAATCATTTAATCATCGTAATTTTAACATTCTCAGGAAGATTACCGCTTAATGAAGCATCACAATTGTGCGTAACCGACATCAGAATTTTCTTGGTTAAAGAAGCCGATCTTTCTTTTAACCCGTTGAAGGAAAAGGAAACCCACTGTTATGATAGGTCAACTTTCTTAACAAGCGGTAGAAATCGGCTGATGAGAAGGATAACCAAAGAGGATGTTCGCTGCTCAAGTTGTAAATATTGTTGCCAACTGACGAGCAATACCCAGGAAGAGATATTGCGATGCCCAATTCAAAAGATTGCCGTATGGCCAGGCAACAATCATTTTTTGATAAAAGGCGTTTTGTCGTTGGTCGCCGGAAGATACGAAAGCCTGTTCTGCAGAGGATGTATATTTGTTGACTTTTCGATTCATAACCTCCGTTATTTTACCAGCAAAAACTGGATGGATTATCTGCGAGGGACCGGCCTTGCCATTATTATCATCAGCGATCGCCGAATGGAATCTCTGGCGTCATTTTGGCGGAGACAGGAGCCCACGATAAATACTGTGATTTATGCGGACGGTAAAATTGAGGATATTAAAAAAGCGGTTAATGCCTGTTATTACGGATTAAAAGGAGGTGAAAGGAAACGCGTCAACGCCTTGACGCTGGAAGAAGTTAAATTTTTGGACCTTGCCAATTATGGCCATTCGCTGGGTGAAATTTCCAGCGAAATGAAACTTGGCGTTAAGAAGGTTTACATCATTAAAGACGCTGTCAGAAGGAAAACTGGAATCAATCTTAATCAGTTACTTTCCAGTTAATTGATCATAAAGGAAGATAAAATGACTTATCACACCAATAAATTTAGTTTGTCTCTGATTGTGAGTGCCTTTCTGCTGTCAGGATATGCACAAGCAGATTCTGCTAATACCATTAATTTTCAGGGCGAAGTCTCTGATGAAACCTGTTCAGTTGCCATTAACGGCAATGAGAGTTCACCCGTTGTACTGCTTCCTACCGTAAGTAAAGCGGATTTAGATACCAGTGGTAAGACGGCAGGTAAAACTGACTTTACCGTCGGTCTGACAGGCTGCAGCGGTTCAGCGACCACCACCCAAATCTCAACGGTATTCGTGGGCAATAACGTGAGCGCAGCAGGTAACCTGACGAACACCGGGTCGGCTGAAAATGTTGAGATTCAGATGCTGGATACGGCGGGTACGGTAATCAACCTGACGGGGGGCTTTACCGGTAGCGGCGACTTAAGTTTATCCGCGAATGAGACTGAAAAGTCAGCGACCTATGGCGCGCAATACTTTTCAACCGGGGTGGCAACATCCGGTACGGTCGCTGCCTCCATTCAGTATGCCATAACTTACCGTTAGTTCTGTTCGGGTGCGCCACGGTTATTATGGGGCGCACGTTTTTTTGAGGAATCAAATATGGAAAACCGCTGGCTGGTGTTTGCGCTAAAATTATTTTTCATTACTTTCCTGTTCTTACTTGCAGTAAATAACGCCAGAGCGAACGTGACTATTCTGGGTAGCCGTGTCATTTACCCTGCCAGTGCCAAAACCGTTGATGTGCAGTTAAAAAACAACGGTGATATCCCCTATGTTATTCAGGCCTGGTTTGATAACGGCGATGCCAATTCTCAACCTGAGCAAAGCAGTCAAACGCCCTTTATTGTGACACCACCCGTTTTTCGTATACAGCCCAAGACGGGCCAAATTGCACGAATTATATTCAACGGTAGCCTGCCTCTCCCTCAGGATCGGGAGTCTGTCTTTTGGTTTAACACATTGCAGATCCCCCCTGCGAATCTGAAAAATGAAAATAATCAAAATGCCATGATGGTCATGTTACGAAACCGCCTTAAAATCTTTTACCGTCCTGTTTCAGTGGGAAACCCGAATAACATATTAAAGAATATCTCGCTTAAATTCGTTCACGATAATCATAAAGGGCTAGGCATTGAAATCAATAACCCTCAACCCTGGCATGCTTCATTACTCGACATTTCATTTAAGGTGGCAAATCAAGACCTGCATTCCGATGCTGATATGATTCCGCCTTTTAGCAAAAAAACCTTTTGGTTCAGTGCGGATAAAAAACGTTTACAGGGCGTAAACATTGTCTCCGTTGCTGCAGTTAACGACCAGGGAGCCAGAATAAGTGAAAACTATAAGGTTGAAATTAATTAACTCAAAATTAATTGCATTCACCATTTCGATTTCCTTTTCTCAGCATGCTTACTGCGAAGATTATTATTTTGACTCAAGCCTGTTTAAAGGCTCGGCATTTGGACAGAACATTGAACAATTTAATCAGAACGCCACGCCTGCTGGCAATTATCTGGTCGATATTTATCTCAATAATAAACGGGTTACATCCGGTGTCAAAATCGCGTTTATCCAGTCTGACCTCCAACAGGATGCGGAACCTTGCCTTCCGTCAAAGGTTGTTGCCTTGCTGCAGCTAAAAGTGCCACCCACGCCTGAACCTGAAGAGCAGTGTCATCCACTGGGTTACTGGTCATCAGACAGTCATTGGCAATTTGATCCGGCATCACTGCAATTACAGCTCACGATCCCAAACTCAAGCCTCGATAAGAAGCCGAGAGGTTACATCCCTACATCTGAATGGGAAGAAGGTATTAGTGCAGTATTTTTACGGCACAACACCAATTACACCTGGACCGAAAACCGTACGTCTGATTATCGCTATCAATATTTATGGAGTGGGATCACCGCGGGTACCAATCTGATGAAGTGGCAGTTCCGTCATCAGGGTAATGCGCGCTATCTCAATGACAGTGCAGGCGGCAGTCGATACCGTTACAACACCGTGAAAAGCTGGGTACAACGCCCGCTGGAACAGCTTAACAGCATACTGTCTTTAGGTGACAATGCCACCGACAGTTCCCTGTTTGGCAGCCTGGCTTTTAACGGGATTAAATTGTCTACCGACCCACGGATGTGGCCACAAGGCAGGCGGGGTTATGCCCCTGAAGTCAGGGGCGTGGCAACCTCCAGCGCGCGGGTTGTCATTAAACAACTGGATAAAGTGATCTATGAAACCACAGTGCCACCAGGCCCTTTTGTCATTGATGACTTGTACAACACGCGCAATCAGGGTGACCTCGCTGTTGAGGTCATTGAAGCTAACGGTAAGCGTTCGACCTTTACCGTTCCTTATGCTTCCGTTCCAGACTCTGTGCGCCCGGGCAACTGGCAGTACTCGCTGGCGCTGGGACGGGTTCGCCAATATTACCGTGTCAATAACACCTTTTTTGAGGGCATTCTGCAACGGGGCATCAGTAATCGCCTGACGGCGACGGCGGGTACCCGGCAGGCAAACGATTATCAGGCGTGGCTGTTAGGTGGCGTGCTGGCAACAGAGATCGGCGCACTGGGAATGAACAGCACCTTTTCACATGCGCGGGTTGAACAGAACAAAACAGCGTCAGGCTGGCGCGCGGAGATCAACTACAGCAAGACGTTTGACACAGGCACCAACCTGGTTCTGGCTGCCTACCGGTATTCAACGAGTGGGTTCCGTGATTTGCAGGATGTTCTGGGCGTGAGACGTCAGCAAGACGCAGGCATTCAGTATTATTCTGATTCATTAAATCAGCGTAACCGTTTGACTGCCACACTGAGTCAGTCCATGGACAGATTCGGTTTGATCAGTTTGAGTGCCAGTACTGCTGATTATTACAATAACCAGTCGCGCATCACGCAATTGCAACTTGGCTATAGCAACACCTGGAAAACTATCAGCTACGGTATCAACATAGGTCGTCAGCGTACGGTCTGGTATAACAACCGCTATGATTCAGGTTTTTCCCTACAGCAGGATGACAGCCGCCAGCAAAAATACACCGAAAATACCTTTTCACTCAACGTATCCATTCCGCTTGACTGGGGTAAAAGCCTCTCGTCAGTCGCTTATAACGTTAACCAGTCCAGTCAAAATCGCAACACATCCCTGTCGCTGTCGGGAACGGCAGGCGATAACCGTGACTTATCTTATTCACTCTACTCTGGCCTCGATCAGAACCGGGATGGGCAGCGCAATCGTGCCCTGAGTTTCGGTGGCAATCTGCAACAAAATACCCGACTGGGTGCGGTACGCGCCAGTTATGGGCAGGCCGAGAGTTATCGCCAGGTCGGATTAGGCTCGTCAGGCACCCTGGTTGTGCATCGCGGTGGGGTGACGGTGGGCCCCTATACCAGTGATACGTTTGCGTTAATAAAAGCCGAGGGCGCGCAAGGCGCGACAGTGCGTAATGGTCAGGGTGCTGTTGTGGATGCGTTCGGCTATGCCATCTTACCTTCTCTGACCTCCTATCGTGAAAACACCGTCAGTCTGGACACGCTTAACATGCAGGCTGATGCGGAACTGAGCGGTGGAAGTCAACGCGTGGTGCCTTATGCCGGTGCGGTGGTGCAGGTGCATTTCGCCACGCTCAAAGGCAAAGCGGTCCTCATCAATCTGAAGACAGCCAACGGTGAGATGCCGCCCATGGGCGCTGAGGTCCGTGACGCAGAGAATACGGTAATCGGCGTGGTTGGCCAGGGGGGGCAGCTATATGCGCGCGTGCCTCATGACTCGGGGGTGCTGCGCGTAAGCTGGAATAACAACGGGCCGCAGCGCTGCCGGGTTAATTATCAGATTACCGGCCAGTTTGACAGCCAAATCATCCACCTCGACAGCCTGTGTAGCAAGGAGTGATGCAGTGTCTTTACATCGATCTTTTTTCTTCATCGCAATGCTGTGCGCAACGCCGCTGCCGCTGCTGGCAAACTGCAGCAAGGTAACGAGCGCATCTTCACTTTCAACGGAGGCGAAGGAGGCAGGTTATACGGCAAGTTCGTGGTCAGGTGCCTGCGATACCTGCTCAGGCAATGTGGGCCTGCCGTCGATCATCAGCATCAACTCGGGTAATACATTTCAACCCTCAGGTACGCTGCTGGCGAGTTCAGTGGGTAATTTTCTGACAGCATCCACTAACAAAGCCTACACGCCGAATCAGATTCTTTATCGGTGCGCGCAGGCCGATGCCGATAAGCTGTATGAAATGTACGCCACTAACGGTGATTCACCTTTTGCCGGGAAAAACAGCACCAGCGAAGTCGACGGTGCTTATTATGACTATGTGAAAAATGTTGCCGTTCGCCTGACTAATCTTGCCACAGGAGAATATTACAGCCGTTACTGGAAGAGCCGTAAACTTACCGCTGATGACTGGTATTCCGATGGACAGTATATTTATATCCCCGCCAGCGCTTTCAGTAATGTGCTTTATGAGATGTTTAAAATTGACTCTACCAGCTATTACGTAAACAGCGCTAATCGTTACGTCGATGGCCATGCACAACCACGGGGATATATCGCTTTTAAAGGACCAGGGTTAGATACAAATAACCTTGATGAAGGCAAAGACAGTAGCACTGTCTGGAATGGATTTTACAACAACTGGCCTGGCGGCTGGAGCACATATAAAAACGTCACCTATGTCCGCGGTGCAATCTGTGAAGTGAAAGATTACCCTTCCGTCGTATTGCTTCCTACCGTCAGCACCGCCACGCTGGCCGCAGGCGGTAGCAGCCAGGCGCCCTTTTCTGTCGCGCTTCAGTGCGAATCGGGCGCGATTTCCAGCATCAACGCGTCAACCAGCAGCGCAGCGAATGTCGCCATGGGCTTTCTGGTCAATCAACCCAATGCCGTGGCAAAGGCGAACAGCCTTGGCCTGACGACCAGCGGCGGCGGCTTAACCTGGCTACTGGACACCCGGTATGGCAATAGCGACGTTGCGTCAGGAGTGGGAATTAAAATCTACAACAGCAATGGAACAGCCATGAATTTATTACCGGATTTTACCAGCACCGGCTCAGGAAACAGTCGTGGATGGTATGCCTATAAAGACTTAACCTCACTGGTTTCCTCAAGTCATGGTGAAACCTATCAAGGAGACTTCACCGCCTCGCTTGAAGCCATTCCCGGACAGATCACTACTGCAGGAACCGTCAATGCTCAGTTACAGGTCGTTGTTAGTTTTCAGTAGATTCATGCTGCTGTTGATGTTTATGCTACCGGGCGTCAATCAGGCCGCCGTGAATATCGATAAAACACGGATTGTTTTTAACGCTGGGGACACTGCACAATCCGTCAACCTGATAAACAAGGCAGAAAGCCCTGCCATTGTGCAAATCTGGACGGATGAAGGTGATATCCATCTGTCGCCCGATAAAAGTAAAACACCTGTGATGGCTATGCCGCCGATATTTAACATGCAGCCCGGCGAAGTCCGTTCGGTGAAACTGATGCTGACCACACGTTCTGCGCTCGCCCCGGATAAAGAAACCTTATACTGGCTAAACCTTTATCAGATACCGGCGATCAAAAAATCCGATGGTCAGAACCCACGGAAGCTGATATTGCCACTGCGCCTGCGTTTGAAAGTGTTCGTACGGCCAACAGGGTTAAGAGCGCCTCAGCCAGAGGATGCAAAGAAGCTGAACTTTATCCTAAAGGGACAAGAGCTAAAAATAACAAATCCAACGCCCTGGTATATGAGCCTGAATGCGAAAGTGGATAATGCTGTGCTGAGGGATATTATGGTGCAACCGCATTCTTATGTTCTGCTTTCCCCTTCCACATCGCTTAATCCTGGCTCCATCGTGTCCTATGAAGTCATTAATCAGAATGGTAATGCTGAGAAGTATCACGGTACGCTTCTCGATACCGTCGTTCACTAGCTGAATGGAGCATATTCGGAACAGTGGATAAAATGCCCTCGCGCTGGAGTGTAGTAAATCTTCAATAAGGCGTTGAACATTGATGCCTCATCAATGATCTTCTGTTCAGACAGTAGAAAATTAACGCTTTCTGCTTTCGGCATTGTGAGAAGATGCAACATGACATATCAGATAACAGAAACAGAAACAGAAACAGAAACAGAAACAGAAACAGAAACAGAAACAGAAACAGAAACAGAAACAGAAACAGAAACAGATAAATTATAAAACACGCAGAGTTAGCAGCCAAAAAAAAAAATTCAAAACACTATTTTTTCTTAGGCGATATTATATCAGCATTATAAACCCATTGTTTCAAGCCAAACAAAAATGAGAAGCCATAGAAAGATTATTTATAAAAATCCATTGAATTTATTTTTTATTTTCATGACGAGCTTACATTAGCTCCATTAAGTAAAAAATCGATAAAAGGAGGACGGCTTACCCCTTCCTCCTGAGATATTTTCAAGACAGATTTCGCGCTACCGCATCATATACATGAGTCCAGTTGATTCCACGCAATCCATTTTTTTCATCATCTGGATGTAAAACCTGATGGATACCTTTGTCTTGAAGGGGCGCGCCACCGTCTATCGTGCTCTGGTTAGGAAACAAGGCAACTGTCGGTGTCTTTACCGCGATAGCAAGATGTAAAGGGCCTGTATCTCCAACAATTAACGTCGTGAAACCACTTATTTTCTCAGCCAGTTGTATCAAATTTGTACTTCCTGCAACGTTGATCACCCTGTCACTTTGCGATTCCATTCCCTCAATGATGCGTTGATTTAGGGCTTTTTCTCCAGGAGCACCGATGAGTTCAATAACCAAATCGCTATACTCATTAATTAATTTACTGATTAACAGTGAGAAAGCAGATTCAGGCCAGCATCTTTCTGTACTGGATGCCCCAGCATGTATGCCAATAACTGTCTTATCATAGCGCTGAGGTTTATAGGGTGCGGGAATAAACATTGATTCAGACTTTACCATAATGCCTACTGATTCAAGCATTTCAGTTTTTTGGCGAATAAAGTGGATATTCCCTTTTTTTCTGTTATCGTAAAACGAAGACAAGCATGTTTTCAGAATAAAGTCTTTTCTGCCCTGATAATCAGTATAATAAACATCTTTAAAAATATAACGAGAACCTGCTAACGAAGCGGTAAGGATATCATAAGGCGTTCGCGAATGAAGGATGAACGTTGCCTCAACCTGATTTTTTCTTAATGATTTTATCAAAGAGAGCATACCTGAAACTTTTCCTCCCCAATATAAAACCTCATCAAAAATATTACTCCCTTCTACCAGGGGATGATTTCTCTTTAAGATGACCAGCGTAATTTTGGCATTTGGCCAGCGTTCTTTTATTGCACGAATAGAAGGCGTGTTAAATAAAAAATCACCCAAGGCCGTATTTGAAATAATAGCAATGCTTTTAAGATTATCATTTTCAGAAAAACGGGCAATTTTTCTTACGCGATAGCCGGTTACTTTCCACATGGAAAGAAATAATTTTGCAGCGAATTGTTTTGTGATTTTACTCATTTAAATTGTCCCGACTCAAGCCTTAACATCCTAAGGGTCTAACCATAAATAGCATTGCCGATGCAATTAATCTGCCAGACGCATCTTATGCACATTAACATTACGCCATCACTCAGGCCACAGTATATATTATAAATTATCCGGGACGAAGAAGTCGTTTACTCTGTTTAGATACACACTATGATGGTGAGACCATGACGCACTGTTCGGGTTCAGTCTTGTTCATTTTTAATCATTTTTCTTCGTTAAAAACAAAACCGTCAATGTCAAACCAATATCATCCTCCGGCCTGCTTCGCCAGAATACAGGGTTTGCCTGAGTCCTTTGTTCACTTTTTGCTCACCGCCACGTTACTGATGCAGCAAACTTCGGATGATATACAAAGAATATGTTGAAAACGTCAGAAATCATACCGACCTTTTTTGGCCAATTCAGAAAGCTCCGCATTTCGTGGGCAACGTTCACTTTTCGAAAAGTCTTACAAGGCTAATGGATTTAATACATAGAAATAAATCGATCACGCTTCACCTCCCTAGACGTCAAAATACCAAGATGATCGTGGAAAAGACTGGACGATTGTAGCCGCCTGAGCAGCATGTTTTACAATCAGTTTTGGGGAGGATTCGGGGAAAGGATTGGAGAAAAGAAAAGCCAGCATAAATTGAGATCTATGCTGGCTGGATCAGGCAAGGCTGGTGTTACATATTCGCGATAATCGCGTCACCAAACTCTGAGCATTTCAGCAGTTTAGCGCCATCCATCAGACGTTCGAAGTCATAGGTCACGGTCTTGGCAGCGATTGCGCCTTCCATGCCTTTAACAATCAGGTCTGCGGCTTCGAACCATTCCATATGACGCAGCATCATTTCAGCTGACAGGATGACGGAACCTGGGTTCACTTTATCCTGACCCGCATACTTCGGTGCTGTACCGTGGGTTGCTTCGAACAGGGCACATTCGTCACCGATGTTTGCGCCTGGTGCGATACCAATTCCGCCAACCTGCGCCGCAAGGGCGTCGGAGATGTAGTCGCCGTTCAGGTTCATACAGGCAATAACGTCGTATTCAGCCGGACGCAGCAGGATTTGCTGCAGGAAGGCATCCGCGATCACGTCTTTCACAACGATCTCTTTGCCGGTGTTTGGATTTTTAAACTTCATCCATGGACCACCATCGATCAGCTCGCCGCCGAACTCTTCTTTCACTAACTGGTAACCCCAGTCTTTGAATGAGCCTTCGGTGAACTTCATGATGTTGCCTTTGTGAACCAGAGTCAGTGAATCACGATCGTTAGTGATGGTGTATTCCACTGCCGCACGCACCAGGCGCTTGGTCCCCTCTTCCGAACAAGGCTTAACGCCGATGCCGCAGTTCTGTGGGAAGCGAATTTTCTTCACGCCCATTTCTTCGCGCAGGAATTTGATCACTTTGTCGGCTTCTGCCGTGCCCGCTTTCCACTCGATACCGGCATAGATATCTTCTGAGTTTTCACGGAAGATCACCATATCGGTATCTTCAGGACGTTTAACCGGGCTTGGTGTGCCGGTGTAGTAACGAACCGGACGCAGACAAACGTACAGATCAAGTTCCTGACGCAGCGCAACGTTCAGAGAACGGATGCCGCCGCCGACTGGCGTGGTCAGTGGACCTTTAATCGCTACGCGGTATTCTTTGATTAAATCGAGGGTTTCTTGCGGCAGCCAGACATCCTGACCGTAGAGTTCAACCGATTTTTCGCCGGTATAAATCTCCATCCAGGAGATTTTACGCTCGCCGTTGTAGGCTTTTTTCACAGCGGCATCAACCACTTTCAGCATCACTGGTGAAACATCAACACCGATACCATCCCCTTCGATATAAGGGATAACCGGGTTGTTTGGCACAACCAGTTTGCCTTGATTCAGGGTGATTTTCTGACCTTCCGCCGGAACAACTACTTTGCTTTCCATTAACCTCTCCTTCGAGCGATTTTTTGTTAATGATTTGTAAGATGCGCGTCAATACTACTTGAATATTGACGCCACGCCAATCACCGCAATTTCGCGTTATAATGCGCTGAATGTTTCAGACTGCAAAGCTTATGCGAAAAACTAATCAGACTTCTCAACCAAATAAACGATTCAGCCGACAAACTCGCCACGCACAACGTAAAGCGATAGCGCCGCCTGCCGTCAGGCGCGTGCTCCTGTTCAATAAACCCTTTGATGTGTTACCGCAGTTTACGGACGAAGCCGGCCGCCGGACGCTTAAAGATTTTATTGATGTGAGCGAGGTTTATGCCGCGGGTCGTCTTGACCGCGACAGTGAAGGACTGATGGTGCTGACCAACGATGGAGCCTTGCAGGCCGCGCTCACCCAGCCCGGCAAGCGTACCGGCAAGATTTATTATGTTCAGGTTGAAGGCGCGCCAGAAGAGCGCGATCTGCAGCCCCTACGGGATGGGGTTAATCTGAAAGACGGCCTTACTCTGCCAGCCGGTATCGAAAAAGTAGCAGAACCCGAATGGTTGTGGGCACGTCAGCCGCCCATTCGTGAGCGAAAAGCGATACCCACGCAGTGGCTGAAAATCACCCTGTATGAAGGACGCAACCGCCAGGTCAGACGCATGACCGCCCATATTGGCTTCCCGACATTGCGCCTGGTGCGCTATGCGATGGGTGACTTTGAGCTGGATAATCTGGCCCCCGGCGAATGGCGGGATATCAGCACCTTAGTCTGAATGCTGTTATCATTTCCATAACTTCAAGTTAACAATTCCGGAGGATCGATGTTTAAACCGCATGTCACCGTGGCGTGCCTGGTACAGGCACAGGGAAAACTTCTGGTCGTGGAAGAACAGGTGAACGGTGTGGCAACCTGGAACCAGCCCGCCGGTCATCTTGAAGCCGACGAAACGCTTCATGAAGCCGCGCAGCGTGAACTGATTGAAGAGACCGGTATTGACGCCGCGGTGCAGTATTTTATTGGAATCAACCAGTGGATAGCCCCCGATAATACGCCTTTTGTGCGGTTTCTGTTTGGTCTGGATCTGGATGCGCCACTGCCCACCGCTCCGCAGGACAGCGACATTGACCGCTGCTGGTGGCTGCCGCCAGAGCAGATACTGACGGCATCTAACCTGCGTTCGCCGCTGGTGGCAGAAAGCGTACGTCGATGGCAACAGGGGGTTCGCTACCCGTTAGACCTGATTAGCCCGTTCAACTGGCCGTTTCATGCAGGTGCGCACCCGACTTCAGCGTGATAGAATGCGCCGCCTGTTTTATTGTTTTGCGAGCTTGTGATGTCTGATAACTGCCAGAAAAAAGTGATCGTCGGGATGTCCGGCGGCGTCGATTCTTCCGTTTCCGCCTGGTTACTGCAACAGCAGGGCTATCAGGTTGAAGGCCTGTTCATGAAGAACTGGGAGGAAGACGATGGCGAGGAGTATTGTACCGCCGCTGACGATCTGGCGGATGCGCAAGCCGTTTGCGACAAACTGGGTATTAAACTGCACAAAGTGAATTTTGCGGCGGAATACTGGGATAACGTCTTTGAGCACTTCCTTGAAGAGTACAAGGCCGGTCGCACACCGAATCCCGATATCCTGTGTAATAAAGAAATTAAGTTCAAAGCGTTTCTGGAGTTTGCCGCTGAAGATCTGGGCGCAGACTTTATCGCAACCGGTCACTATGTCCGTCGTCAGGACAGTGACGGCCGCAGCCATCTGCTGCGCGGACGGGATGGAAACAAAGACCAGAGCTACTTCCTTTATACGCTCAGCCATGAACAAATTGCCCAGAGCCTGTTTCCGGTCGGCGAGCTGGAAAAACCAGAAGTCCGCCGCATCGCTGAAGAGCTTGAATTAATCACGGCTAAGAAAAAAGATTCCACCGGCATTTGTTTCATCGGTGAACGCAAGTTCCGTGAATTCCTGGCACGCTACCTGCCCGCTCAGCCCGGTGAAATCGAAACCGTTGATGGCCAGGTTGTCGGTGAGCATCAGGGGCTGATGTACCATACGCTGGGCCAGCGCAAAGGGCTGGGCATCGGCGGTATGAAAGAAAGCAAAGACGATCCCTGGTATGTGGTAGATAAAGACGTGGCGCGTAACCGTTTGATCGTGGCGCAGGGTGGCGATCACCCGCGTCTGATGTCGGTCGGCCTCATCGCCCAGCAACTGCACTGGGTCGATCGTCAGCCGCTCCGCGCCCCGCTGCGCTGTACGGTGAAAACCCGCTATCGCCAGACCGATATCCCCTGCGAAATCATTCCGCAAGGCGATGACAAAATTGAAGTCCGGTTCGACGAACCGGTTGCCGCGGTCACCCCGGGGCAGTCTGCGGTGTTCTACCTTGGCGATGTTTGCCTGGGTGGCGGCATCATTGAAGAGCGTTTGCCTTGGGTTGCCGCATAATACCGGCGCTAATAACGCGTAAACAGGAGTGACCGTGGCAAAAAACTATCAGGAAATCACCCTCGCGCTGGCGGGCATTTGCCAGGCTGCCCATCTGGTGCAGCAGTTAGCCAATCAGGGTCACTGTCAGCCTGAAGCGCTGACGGTATCTCTGCGCAGCGTGCTGGATCTCAACCCCACCTCCACGCTGGCGGTATTCGGCAACAATGAAGCCAACCTGCGCCTTGGGCTTGAAACCCTGATGGCGGTGCTGAACAGCAGCAACCGTAAAGGCGCCAGCGCAGAGCTGACCCGCTATACGCTGAGTCTGATGGTGCTGGAGCGCAAACTGAATGCTAACAAGCAGGCCATGAATACGCTGGCCCAGCGCATCAGCCAGCTCGATCGCCAACTGGCGCACTACGAACTGGAATCGGACACGATTCTGAGCGCCATGGCCGGTATTTATGTGGATGTCATCAGCCCGCTCGGGCCGCGCATTCAGGTTACCGGTTCCCCGGCTGTCCTGCAGAATGCCCTGTTACAAAGTAAAGTTCGCGCCACGTTGCTGGCCGGTATTCGTGCCGCCGTACTCTGGCAGCAGGTCGGCGGAGGCCGACTGCAGCTGATGTTTTCGCGCCAGCGCCTGCTGCGCGAAGCCAAAGCCCTTTTATCCCGCCTGCCACTGGCTTACTGAGTCAGTGGGGCAAACACCGTAAATGAATCAGGAGTTGCACTGATGGAATTATCCTCTCTGACCGCCGTCTCACCTGTCGATGGTCGTTACGGCGATAAAGTCAGCCCACTGCGCGCAATCTTCAGCGAATTTGGTTTGCTGAAGTTCCGCGTTGAGGTTGAAGTTCGCTGGTTACAAAAACTGGCTGCGACCGCAGAGATCAAGGAAGTTCCTGCATTTGATGCTGACGCAAACGCTTTCCTTGATAGGATTGTCACCAGTTTCAATGAAACGGACGCCGCGCGCATCAAAACGATTGAGCGCACCACTAACCATGACGTGAAAGCGGTTGAGTATTTCCTGAAAGAAAAAGTGGCTGACGTGCCTTCGCTGCACGCGGTGTCTGAGTTTATTCACTTCGCCTGTACCTCTGAAGACATCAATAACCTGTCTCACGCGTTAATGCTGGAAACGGCGCGTCGCGATGTCATTCTGCCTTACTGGCAGCAGCTGATTGCCGCGGTAAAAGGACTGGCGCAGGAATACCGTGACATTCCTCTGCTGTCACGTACTCACGGTCAGCCCGCAACGCCGTCCACCATGGGTAAAGAGATGGCCAACGTGGCCTACCGCATGGAACGTCAGCTACGCCAGCTGTCGCAGATTGAAGTGCTGGGCAAAATCAACGGTGCCGTGGGCAACTATAACGCGCACATTGCCGCTTACCCGGAAGCCGACTGGCACCAGTTAAGCGAAGAATTTGTGACCTCTCTGGGCATTACCTGGAATCCCTACACCACCCAGATCGAGCCACACGACTATATTGCTGAGCTGTTCGACTGCATCGCCCGCTTTAATACCATCCTGATCGATTTCGATCGCGATATCTGGGGCTATGTGGCGCTCAACCACTTCAAACAAAAAACCATCGCGGGCGAAATCGGCTCTTCCACCATGCCGCATAAAGTAAACCCGATTGACTTCGAAAACTCAGAAGGCAATCTGGGCTTGGCAAACGCGGTGATGCAGCACCTGGCCAGCAAACTGCCGGTTTCCCGCTGGCAGCGCGATCTGACCGACTCTACCGTGCTGCGTAACCTTGGCGTGGGCGTGGGTTATGCGCTGATCGCTTATCAGGCTACACTGAAAGGCATTTCCAAGCTGGAAGTGAACCGGGATCGTCTGCTTGACGAACTGGATCATAACTGGGAAGTGCTGGCAGAGCCGATCCAGACCGTTATGCGTCGCTACGGTATTGAAAAACCTTATGAGAAGTTGAAAGAACTGACCCGTGGCAAGCGCGTTGATGCGGCCGGTATGCAGGCCTTTATCGACAGCCTGGCGCTGCCGGAAGACGAAAAAGTTCGCTTAAAACAGATGACCCCGGCAAATTATATTGGTCGCGCGGTTCAGATGGTTGATGACCTGAAATAAAATCCTGCCCGCAGACCGGTTGCCGCCGGTCTGCGTTAACCTGCTGTTTAGTTCATTTCGCTTATACTTGTTTAAATTCGTTTCGATCTGATGCTAAAGGAAATCCTATGCGTGTTCTGGTTGTGGAAGATAATGCCCTGCTGCGCCACCATCTTTCAGTACAACTGCGAGAAATGGGTCATCAGGTTGATGCTGCCGAAGATGCCAAAGAAGCCGATTATTTTCTCCAGGAACATCTGCCCGACATTGCGTTGGTCGATCTGGGATTACCGGACGAAGATGGCATGTCGTTAATTCGTCGCTGGCGTAATGACGCCGTGCGTCAGCCTATTTTGGTCCTGACCGCACGCGAAGGCTGGCAGGCGAAAGTCGAAGCTCTGGAAGCCGGTGCGGATGATTATGTGACGAAGCCTTTTCATATTGAGGAAGTCGCCGCACGCCTGCAGGCATTAATGCGCCGTAACAGCGGTCATGCGTCGCAGATTATTGCCATGGCCCCCTTTCAGGTGGATTTATCCCGTCGCGAACTCACGATTCACGACCAGCCCGTTAAGCTGACCGCATTTGAATACACGATTGTGGAAACCCTTATTCGCAACGCTGGCAAAGTGGTGAGTAAAGACTCCTTAATGCTGCAGCTTTATCCCGATGCAGAGTTACGTGAAAGTCACACGATCGATGTTTTAATGGGACGTCTGCGTAAAAAGATTCTTGCGCTGCATTCTGACGAAGTCATCGCTACCGTTCGCGGCCAGGGCTACCGCTTTGATCTCTGATGATGTCCTGGTTTAAACGCTATCGCCCTATTTCGCTGCGGACGCGCTTCTTACTGGCTTCCGCCGCCATTGTATTAATTCTTTCCCTTTCTTATGGCATGGTTGCGGTCATTGGCTATGTGGTAAGTTTTGATAAAAATACCTATCGCGTGATGCGGGGAGAAAGTAATTTATTTTTCACCCTGGCACAGTGGAAAGATAATAAGCTCACCATCGCCCAGCCTGAGCGCACGATGCTCAATTTCCCAACGCTGGTATTTATTTATGATGAACACGGCAAACTGCTCTGGCAGCAGCGCGACGTGCCGGAAATTCGTGAAAAGATCCAACCTGAATGGCTGTTGAAGCCGGACTTCTATGAGATAGATACCAACAACAGCACCAGCCGGGCTGCGATGGGCGATAACCTTACCGCTCAGCAGCAGCTCCACGCCTGGGATAATGACGATGACGATCAGGATACCTTTACCCACTCGGTAGCGGTAAACCGCTATGACGCCACAACCAATCTGCCCGCACTGACCATTGTCGTGGTCGACACGATTCCGCAGGAGCTTCAGCATTCCGATGTGGTCTGGTCATGGTTCAGCTATGTGCTGGCGGCCAACCTGATTTTAATCGTTCCCTTGCTCTGGCTGGCGGCCCACTGGAGCCTGCGTCCAATCGGGCATTTAACGCTTCAGGTGCGCGAGCTGGAAACCGGACAGCGTGAAAACCTGGATGACAATCCGCCGCAGGAGTTACGTTCGCTGGTACGTAACCTTAATCTGCTGCTGACCAACGAACGTCAGCGGTATACCCGCTATCGCACCACGCTTGCTGACCTGACCCATAGCCTGAAAACGCCGCTGGCGGTGCTGCAAACTACCCTGCGCTCTCTGCGCGGCGGTAAAGAGCTGACGGTGGAACAGGCCGAACCGATTATGCTGGAGCAGATCAGCCGCATTTCGCAGCAGGTGGGATATTACCTGCACCGCGCCAGCATGCAGGCCGATCACAATCCGCTGCAGCGCGATCTGCATTCAGTGTCCGGTTTGCTGGACAGCTTGTGTTCAGCGCTGAATAAGGTTTATCAGCGCAAAGGCGTCGAAATCACGCTGGATATCTCACCGGAAACCACCTTCTTCGGCGATCAGAATGACTTCATGGAAGTGCTGGGTAACGTCCTGGATAATGCCTGCAAGTACTGCTTGGAATTTATTGAAGTCAGCGCCCATCAGACCGACCATGCCTTGCATCTTTATATCGATGATGACGGTCCGGGCATTCCTGAAAGCAAACGCGATATGATATTTGTGCGTGGGCAGCGCGCCGATACCTTACGTCCCGGTCAGGGGCTGGGGCTGGCGGTAGTTCGCGATATTCTCGAACAGTATGCCGGTAAGGTGATTGCCTCCAGTAGCCCGTTAGGCGGTGCGCGCATGGAAGTGGTGTTTGAGCGGCAGGAAATGGAACATCGCCGCGAGTAGTTCACGCCGCGGGCTGTTATACTTGCGGGTATTTACAGCCCTTAGCGGAATCTCTCTATGGATTATCAGCTCGATCTCAACTGGCCCGATTTTATTCAGCGTTACTGGCAAAAGCGCCCGGTGGTGCTGAAGCGTGGCTTCAAGAACTTTATCGATCCCATCTCGCCTGATGAACTGGCGGGATTAGCTATGGAAAATGAGGTCGACAGCCGTCTGGTCAGCCAGCAAAACGAAAAGTGGCAGGTCAGCCACGGTCCGTTTGAAAGTTATGACCACCTGGGTGAGAACAACTGGTCACTGCTGGTGCAGGCGGTGAACCACTGGCATGAGCCTTCCGCCGCGCTGATGCGCCCTTTCCGCTTTCTGCCGGACTGGCGCTTAGATGACCTGATGATCTCCTTTTCCGTACCCGGCGGAGGCGTTGGCCCGCACTTTGACCAGTATGATGTGTTTATCATTCAGGGCACCGGCCGTCGTCGCTGGCGCGTCGGAGAAAAAGTACCGCTGAAACAGCATTGTCCTCATCCTGACCTGCTTCAGGTCGAACCTTTCGATGCCATCATTGATGAAGAGATGGAGCCGGGCGATATTCTGTATATTCCACCCGGATTTCCGCACGAAGGATACTCGCTGGAAAATGCCCTGAACTACTCTGTGGGCTTCCGCGCGCCCAGCGGGCGTGAGCTGATTAGCGGCTTTGCCGATTACGCGCTGGCGAATGAGCTGGGTAGCCTGCGTTACAGCGATCCGGACGTGCCCGCGCGTGACTGCCCGTCGCTGATCCTGCCGCAGGAGGTCGAAGGCTTGCGCAAGGTGATGCTGGATGTGGTGAATCAGCCAGCGCATTTTGAACAGTGGCTGGGTGAGTTTATTTCGCAGTCCCGACATGAACTCGACGTCGCGCCGCCGGAGCCGCCTTATCAGCCCGATGAAATCTACGATGCGCTGCAGCAGGGCGATGTGCTGTCGCGCCTTGGCGGCTTACGCGTCCTGACGCTGGGCAATGCCGTCTATATCAACGGCGAACGCGTTGAATGCGCGCACCCGGCGGTCATGGCTGTGCTGGCGCACAATCACGAAATCGCGCTTGAGGATTTGGGTGATGCGCTGGACGATCCCGCGGTACTGGCGCAGATTGCCGGGCTGGTCAACGCCGGTTACTGGTACTTTAGCGCGGAATAACGCCTTGCCGTTGCCACGGTTTTAACGGCCGCGTTGCCCTGTCGGGCAACGCGGCCTTTTATATTCAGGCTTTTCTCTGCCCCGCCAGCGCCGCCAGACGGACGATAACCTCAACCGATTGCGCCATAATATTCAGCGACGCAAATTCATGTTTGCCGTGATAGTTATAGCCACCGGTAAACAGGTTAGGACAAGGTAGCCCTTTCCATGACAGCGACGAACCGTCCGTGCCGCCGCGAATCGGTTTCACCACCGGCTCGATGCCGCAGTCGCGCATCGCCTGCAGCGCCAGGTCGATAATGTGCGGGAAAGGTTCGACTTTCTCACGCATGTTGCGATAGCTGTTGCTGATCTCCACGGTAACAGAGCAGTCCGGATGTAATCCCTTGTTGATCTCCGCCGCCACCTGCAGCAGCGTATTTTTCCGCTGTTCAAAGGCTGCCGTATCGAAATCACGGATGATGTAGTGCATCTCCGCATTTTCAACCGTGCCCTTCATCTGGTGAAGATGGAAGAAGCCTTCATAGCCGTCAGTGCACTCCGGTTTCTCTCCGGCAGGCAGCGCGGCGTTAAAGCGGGTGGCGAGTTCCAGCGCATTCACCATCACGTTTTTCGCGGAGCCGGGGTGAACGTTGTTACCCACCACCTTCACCAGCGCCGAAGCCGCATTGAAGTTTTCGTATTCGAATTCGCCCACATCGCTACCGTCAACGGTATAAGCCCAGTCGGCCGCAAAACCTTCAACATCGAAATGCGATGTGCCGCGGCCAATCTCTTCATCCGGGGTGAAGGCAACGCGAATCGCGCCGTGCGGAATATCGCCCTCTGCCAGCCGCGCCATCGCCGTCATGATTTCTGCTATACCGGCTTTGTCATCGGCACCCAGCAGGGTTTTTCCATCGGTGGTGATCAGCGTGTGCCCCGTCAGCTTATGGAGCACCGGAAACATCACCGGTGACAGCACTTCATCCCCATTTCCCAGCGCAATATCTCCGCCCCGGTAGTTTTCGATGATCTGCGGATTGACATTTTTCGCAGTAAAATCCGGCGAGGTATCCATATGAGAAATAAAGCCAATAACCGGCGTTGGCCAGTCAACATTTGCCGGTAACGTGCCCATCACACAGCAGTGATCGCTGAGGCTGACATCAACAAAGCCCAACGCCAGCAGCTCTTCCTGCAGCTGGCGGGCCAGAATCCACTGCCCTTCACTGCTTGGCACCTGACGTGCCTGAGGTTTTGCCTGAGTTTCCACTGCCACATAACGCAAAAAGCGTTCGAGTAATTGCTTCATATGCCATCCTTAAAATTTGCCGCCCGTTATTATTAACAGACGAGCAAGCGGTCGCGTTGCGTCAAATCATTATCCTTCAGGTTAGTCCCTGTGCGGCAAATTAAGAATGGCGGATTGCATTAAAAAGCATGCAACTGCTGTTTTTTGCGGCGATTTTCGCACGCTTTTCACGGCCGTCGCCCGCAGCGTTAAAGCTGGGCCTGTTTTTGACCGCTGTGCGGGTCTGCGTGGGGCCGCTGGCAGCCTTCGGACAGGCGACACGCAATGGTTACCGGGCGGAAAAAATGGGTGCGGCGATCGCGCGGAAACGAAGGAGGACAGAAGGACGCTGGAAACCTGTCTGGATGAACAGCGGGCGAGTAGCCCGCGATTCATCCGGTGGCACAAGGCGTTATTTGTGTAGCGCGTGCAGCAGCTTATGCACAAAAGCAGGCACCACCTCGCTGGCCAGTCCATAGTGGCTTTCGGCAAACTCGTTACCGACCTGGCTCGGTTCAAGGTTCAGCTCTACCGTATGCGCCCCCTGCAGTTTTGCCTCATGGACGAATCCGGCGGCCGGATAAACATGGCCCGAGGTGCCAATGGCGATAAACAGATTCGCCTGCTCCAGCGCCTGGTAGATCTCTTCCATGCCGAGCGGCATTTCGCCGAACCAGACGACGTGCGGACGCAGCACCGAGGGGAACTGACAGCAGGTACAGCGATCTTCTGGCGTGACATCTTCATGCCAGTCGATAACCTGGCCGCTGTTGGCGCAGCGCACTTTTAACAGCTCGCCGTGCATGTGCAGCACGCGGCTGTTGCCCGCGCGTTCATGCAAATTATCGATATTCTGCGTGACCAACAGAAAGTTATCGCCCAATACCTGTTCCAGCTCCGCCAGGGCAAGATGTGCCGCGTTGGGCTGGATCTCCGGCTGCTGAAGCTGCTGGCGACGGGCGTTATAAAAACGCTGAACCAGCGCCGGGTCACGTCTGAAACCTTCTGGCGTCGCGACATCTTCTACCCGGTGCTCTTCCCATAATCCGTCAGCGGCACGAAAGGTGTTAATTCCCGATTCTGCGGATATCCCCGCACCCGTTAAGACAACGATTCTCGGCAACGGGTGCGCCGCCAGTTCGGCCTGACGATCGCGTTCGAAAATACGCTGGCGAAAGCGCTGATGCACTTTTCTGCGCGTTTTCTTCAGGCGGGCAAGTCGTAAACGGCGACGAGGTGTACGCATAAAGTCTCCTGGTGCGGTAGCGAAAGGCAGCTACCGCGGTTCAATATAAAGCGGGCGATGAGGCCCGGTGGTCGGTTTAAGGTTTACATCATCCTGCTGTCAGGCGCGGGTGCCTGAGCTGATTACTGGCCGCTCAGCACGCGAGCCGGATCGATACGACTGGCGCGCCGCGCCGGATACCAACTTGCCAGCAGGCTTAGCACAATAGCGGTAATCAATACCGAAAACACGTCCAGCCAGTGTAATTCAGACGGCAGGAAGTCAATGAAATAGATATCGCCCGCTAATAAATGGTGACCGGTCAGGGATTCCAGCCCTTTCATCAGCGAAGTGAGGTTGAGCGCCACCAGCACCCCAACCACTACGCCGCTGACGCTGCCCAGTAAGCCCGCCAGCAGGCCATACCAGATAAAGATGGCGCGGATCAGCCCGTCTTTCGCCCCCAGCGTGCGCAGTACCGCAATATCACTGCTCTTGTCTTTCACGGCCATCACCAGCGTGGAAACGATGTTGAAACAGGCCACGCCAATAACCAGCACCATCGCCAGATACATGATGGCGCGGATCATTTGAATATCGCGGTACATATAGCCGTAGGTGCCGATCCAGCTTTTGATATAGACGTAAGCGTGCGTGACTTCTCCGGCCGCCCGCACCAGTTTGGCCGCCTGGAACGGATCGTTCATTTTCAGCGCGATACCGGTGACGTTGTCGCCCATATCCAGATATTGCTGCGCATCCGCAAGCGGCACCAGCGCCAGGCTGTGATCCAGCATGCCGCTCAACTGAAGAATGCCGCTCACCTGCAAACGAATGCGTTTAGGTTGCAGTAGCTTATTTTCGCCATCATTGTTAGGGATCATGATGGTGATCCAGTCGCCCTGCTTCACGTTCAGCGCCTGAGCAATGCCGCCGCCGAGGATGATCTGACTTTTACCCGGCGCAAAGCTTGCCCAGGCATTGTTTGTGACAAACTGCGGCAGCGCGCTTAGACGCGGTTCCTGCGCCGGATCCACGCCTTTAACCTGCAGCGCTTCCATCTTTGTGCCGCTTTCAATCAGTCCGGTAAAATTGATATAGGGAGCCGCAGCGGCGATACCCGGTACCTGCTCAATCGGTGCAATCATGGACTGCCAGTGCTGAAACGGCGGATTAACCGCTTCAATCTCCCCGTGCGGCACCACGGCAAGAATGCGCTTGTTCAGCTCACGTTCAAATCCGTTCATTGCGCTGAGGCCAATGATTAATACCGCCACGCCCAGGGCGATACCGATCGTGGAAATAACGGAGATCAGCGAAACCATTCCCCCCCGACGGCGACCGCGGCTAAAACGCAGCCCCAACAGCAGCGATAACGACGATCCCATCAGACCGCTCCCGCAAGAACGATGCGATCGCTTAACTGGCCGTCACGCATCTCCATCTGCCGCGACATGCGCTTCGCCAGATGCAGGTCGTGTGTCACCACCAGAAACGCGGTGCCCTGACGCACATTCAGTTCACCCAACAGTTCGAAAATCGCGTCGGCGTTGCGCGCATCCAGGTTACCCGTTGGCTCATCGGCCATGACCAGGCGCGGGCGGTTAACCAGCGCACGGGCGATAGCCACACGTTGACGTTCACCGCCAGAGAGTTCCGAGGGACGATGCGCCGCACGGTGTTCCAGCCCGACCGCCGCCAGCATTTCGCGCGCGCGGGTCTGCGCTTCTCCTTTAGCCACTTTGCCGATCAGTAACGGCATGGCGACATTTTCCAGCGCGGTGAAATCAGGCAGCAGATGGTGAAACTGATAGATAAAGCCGAGCTCACGATTACGTAACTCCGCTTTAGCAGAGGATGACATCCCGTTTAGCGAACGGCCGTCAAACACCACTTCTCCCGAGGTGGGTGCATCCAGCCCGCCCAGCAGGTGCAACAGGGTACTTTTACCTGAACCCGAACTGCCAACAATCGCCATCAGTTCACCAGGTTGCACATCAAAGGTCACATTGCGCAGTACGTCGGTCTGGACGCTGCCTTCCTGATAGCGTTTGCACAGGTCACGGCACTGCAACAAAGGAGAGTTACTCATAGCGTAAAGCCTCAGCGGGTTGTACGGCGGCAGCGCGCCATGAAGGGTAAAGCGTGGAAAGCAGAGCAATAATCATTGCGCTGAAGGCGATAGTCACCACCTGCCACATATTAATATCGACGGGCAGCGCCGCGCCATCCAGGAACAGGCCGATAACCGGCATCAGGTTGTTAAGCTGGCTGGCTAACAGCACGCCCAGCAGTGCACCGAGCAGCGTGCCGATGATGCCGGCACTGGCGCCCTGTACCATAAAGACGGCGACAATCTGACGGCGGGTTAATCCCTGGGTTTGCAGAATAGCCACTTCGCCCTGCTTCTCCATGATCAACAGGCCCAGCGAGGTGATGATATTAAAGGCAGCGACGGCAATAATCAGGCTCAGCAGCAGCCCCATCATGTTCTTTTCCATGCGCACGGCCTGGAACAGATCCCCTTTACGCTCGCGCCAGTCCTTCCATACCATTCCCGCCGGTAAGCGTTGCTGAGTGATGGTATCTACCTGCAGCGGTTTATCCAGCCACAGACGCCAGCCGGTGATATTCCCTGCCGGATAGCGCATTATCCGTGAGGCATCCTGTTGATTGACCAGGATCTGGTAGCCGTCCACCTCGCTGTTAGCCGCATAGGTTCCGGCGACGGTAAACAGACGCTGGCTCGGTACGCGGCCCATCGGGGTGAACTGGCTCACCGACGGCACCATTAATCGCAGCGTATCTCCGCGTTTGACGCCGAGTTGCGAGGCCAGTTGTTCACCCAGGATAACGTTGTACTGTCCCGGCTGCAGCACAGTCTGCTGGGTATTAACGAGGTAGGGCGTAAGCGGGTCTTTTTCATCCGGCTGAATGCCTAACATCACCCCAACCGAAACGCTGTGTGGGCTTTGCAGCACGACGTTCGCGGTGGTTAACGGCGCAATGCGGTTAACGCCGTTCAGCTTAAGAGCGGATGCCGGGAATTGTTGAGGATTGATGCTGCCTTTGTCGCTGGTGACCAGCGCCTGCGGCATCAGGCCCAGGATGTTGCCCTCAAGCTCTCGCTCGAAACCATTCATCACAGACAGCACAGTAATCATTGCCAGCACGCCAAGCGTGATACCAATGGTGGAGAGCCAGGAGACAAAGCGACCGAAACGGTCTGCGGCTCTTCCGCGCATGTAGCGCAGACCGATAAATAGCGCGACAGGTTGATACATGGAATCCAATGTGCAGTTGCTGGAAAATAAGTAGAGAGGATGATAAAGGAGCGGCCCACTTTATGAAACCACTAACCCTCTGAGTCTGCTGCAAAGTTGTATCAGAATAGGTTAGGAAAGTGTTCGATGCACAGGATTAGGCTACAAAGAGGGGGTTAATCGTACGATTATTCAGCGCGCAAGCCGATATACTCCGTATCCTAAAGTGATGACGGCAATGAACGTCGCGCTGATGTACCCGTTTGACTTTCCTGCGGACCTTGTTCGCAAAAAAGATTTACACACAGCAACCCTTCAGCCACGCCTGCCTAAAGGCGAAGCGGTAGAAAAATTTACCGCAGAGGTGATCCCCATGGCGTATTATGGAATGATTACGCCCTGGTAAAAATGGAGCAACCTCGAGATCACATGTCCGAACCGACTCGCTATACCCTGCCCGTGAAATCTGGCGATCAACGCCAGCTCGGCCAGCTGACTGGCGCTGCGCACGCGGTTGAGTGTGCCAGCATTACCGAGCGTCATGCTGGTCCGGTGTTAATGATTACACCCGATACGCAAACCGCCCTGCGACTGCTGGACGAGATTCGTCAGTTTACCGATTTGCCTGTCACGCATCTCGCAGACTGGGAGACGCTGCCTTATGACAGTTTCTCACCGCATCAGGACATTATTTCGGCCCGTCTTTCCACCCTGTATCAACTGCCTACCTTGCAGCGCGGCATGCTGATTATGCCGGTCAACACGCTGATGCAGCGCGTTTGCCCGCACAGCTTCCTGCACGGCCATGCGCTGGTGATGCAGCAGGGTCAGAAACTGTCACGCGATCGCCTGCGCGATCAGCTTGAACAGGCGGGCTACCGCCATGTGGACCAGGTGATGGAGCACGGGGAATACGCGACCCGCGGCGCCCTGCTCGACCTGTTCCCGATGGGCAGCGAGCAACCTTACCGTATTGATTTTTTTGATGACGAGATCGACAGCCTGCGCCTGTTTGACGTCGACAGCCAGCGCACGCTGGAAGCCGTTCCCGCCATCAATCTGCTGCCGGCACACGAGTTTCCCAGCGATAAAGCCGCTATAGAGCTCTTCCGCAGCCGCTGGCGTGAAATTTTTGATGTTCGCCGTGAAGCCGAGCATGTTTATCAGCAGGTGAGCAAAGGCACCCTGCCCGCCGGTATTGAATACTGGCAACCCTTGTTCTTTGAACAGCCGTTACCCTCGCTGTTCAGCTATCTGCCTGATAATACGCTGATTGTTAACTGCGGCGATCTGGAAGGCGGCGCAGACCGATTCTGGAATGATGCCAACGCGCGTTACGAAAATCGCCGTGTTGACCCGATGCGTCCGCTGCTTGAGCCCGCCACGCTGTGGCTGAGGCCGGATGCGTTGATGAGCGAGCTGAAAGCCTGGCCGCGCATCCGTATGACCCATGACGTTTTGCCTGCCAAAGCGGCCAACACCAACCTGGGTTATGAATCTCTGCCGGACTTATCGGTTCAGGCCCAGGCGAAAGCCCCGCTGGATAACCTGCGTCAGTTTCTGGAGCAGTTCAGCGGCGGCGTCGTGTTCTCCGTGGAGAGCGAAGGCCGCCGTGAAAGCCTGCAAGAGCTGCTGGCGCGCATCAAAATTCGCCCTAAGGCCATTCATCATCTGCGCGAAGTCAGCGCCGGAGAGCATGCGCTGATGATCGGCGCCAGCGAGCGTGGCTTTGTGGATACGCAAGGCCATCGTGCGCTGATCTGTGAAAGCGATCTGCTGGGCGAGCGCATCAGCCGTCGCCGCCAGGATACGCGCCGTACCATTAATCCGGACATTCTCATCCGCAACCTGGCGGAATTGCATCCGGGGCAGCCGGTCGTGCATCTTGAACATGGTGTGGGCCGCTATATCGGCCTGACCACGCTTGAAGCCGGCGGCATCCAGGCCGAGTATCTGATGCTCTCTTATGCCAACGATGCCAAGCTGTACGTGCCGGTTTCCTCGCTTCATCTGATCAGCCGCTATGCGGGTGGCGCCGATGAAAACGCGCCGCTGCATAAGCTGGGCAGCGATGCCTGGTCACGCGCCCGTCAGAAAGCGGCCGAGAAAGTGCGCGACGTCGCCGCCGAGCTGCTGGATATCTATGCGCAGCGCGCGGCAAAAAGCGGCTATGCCTTTAAACACGACCGCGAGCAGTATCAGCTCTTCTGCGAAAGCTTCCCGTTTGAAACCACGCCCGATCAGGCTCAGGCTATCAATGCCGTGTTAAGCGATATGTGTCAGCCGCTGGCGATGGATCGTCTGGTCTGTGGCGATGTGGGCTTCGGTAAAACAGAAGTGGCGATGCGTGCCGCCTTCCTGGCGGTGGAAAACAATAAGCAGGTGGCGGTGCTGGTGCCGACCACGCTGCTGGCACAGCAGCACTATGATAACTTCCGCGATCGTTTCGCTAACTGGCCCGTGCGCATCGAAATGCTGTCCCGCTTCCGCAGCGCCAGGGAGCAAAACCAGATACTGCAGGAAGCCAGCGAAGGCAAAATCGACATTCTGATTGGTACGCATAAGCTGTTGATGAGCGATATCAAATGGCACGATCTGGGCTTGCTGATTGTGGATGAAGAGCACCGGTTTGGCGTGCGTCATAAAGAGCGCATCAAAGCGATGCGTGCCGATGTCGATATCCTGACGCTGACCGCTACGCCGATCCCCCGCACCCTGAATATGGCCATGAGCGGAATGCGCGATCTCTCCATCATCGCCACGCCACCAGCGCGTCGACTCGCGGTAAAAACCTTTGTTCGGGAATTTGACGATCTGGTGATCCGCGAAGCGATTCTGCGCGAAATCCTGCGTGGGGGTCAGGTTTATTACCTGTACAACGATGTTGAGAACATTGAGAAAGCCGCTCAGCGCCTGACGGAACTGGTGCCAGAGGCACGTGTCGCCATCGGCCACGGGCAAATGCGCGAGCGCGACCTTGAGCGGGTGATGAATGACTTCCATCATCAGCGTTTCAACGTTCTGGTCTGCACCACCATTATTGAAACCGGCATTGATATCCCAACGGCCAATACCATTATTATTGAGCGCGCCGACCACTTCGGGCTGGCGCAGCTGCACCAGCTGCGCGGACGCGTAGGCCGATCGCACCACCAGGCTTATGCCTGGCTGCTGACGCCACACCCGAAAGCCATGACGACCGACGCGCAAAAACGCCTGGAAGCGATCGCCTCGCTGGAAGATCTGGGCGCAGGCTTTGCCCTGGCGACGCACGATCTGGAGATTCGTGGCGCGGGCGAACTGCTGGGTGAAGAACAAAGTGGTCAGATGGAAACGCTGGGCTTTTCACTCTACATGGAACTGCTGGAAAATGCGGTCGATGCCCTGAAAGCCGGTCGGGAACCTTCCCTCGAAGATCTCACCAGCAATCAAACTGAAGTCGAGTTACGTATGCCCGCCCTGCTGCCTGAGGCGTTTATTCCGGACGTGAATACGCGCCTGTCGCTGTATAAACGCATCGCCAGTGCCGAAGCAGAAGACGAGTTGCAGGAGCTGAAGGTAGAAATGATCGACCGCTTCGGTCTGCTACCCGATCCGGCCCGTAACCTGCTGGACATTGCCCTGTTGCGGATGAAGGCCAGAGCACTTGGCGTGCGTAAAATCGAAGCCAGCGATAAAGGTGGCTATTTTGATTTCGCGCCGCAAAACAGTGTGGATCCTGCCTGGCTAATCGGCCTGCTGCAAAAAGATGCGAAGCAGTGGAAGCTTGAAGGCCCGACGCGCCTGCGCTTTACCCGTGAACTGGCGGAAAGGAAGGTGCGTATGGAATGGGTGCAGTCGTTTATGGCGCAGCTCATGGAAAACCGGGTCGCCTCTTAACCCGCTCACCACCAGCATCAAGCGAAGCCGCCCCGCTCAGGGCGGCTTTTTTTATGCCTGCCTTCCGACGGCCTCGTGAGCAAACAGGCTTATCCGGAACGGCGTGCCCTGTACTTATCTGGGTAGCGGCGGAGCAAACTGCAGCGCACCTGCAATTCGGTTCCAGGCGTTGATCGCCCCAATTGCCGAGGTCAGGAAAATCATCTCCTGCGACGTAAACAGGGTACTGACCTCATCATATAGCGCATCCGGAATCGGCTGCTGTGCCATCAGCGTAAGCGCCTCCGTCCATGCCAGAGCGGCCGCTTCACGCCCGGAATAAATGCCCGCGTCGCGCCAGGTCGCGACTAAATCGATTTTCGCTGAAGCCAGCCCGGCTTTACGCGCCACATTAAGATGAAACTGAAGGCAAAATGCGCAGCCATTCAACTGCGATGCCCGGAGTTTGATCAGTTCGGTCAATGTTTTATCCAGGCCTGCGTGGTCAACCGCCTTGCCCAGCATGCCCAGCGCTGCAACGACCTCGGGCGCAGCCTGTTCAAATGTAGACCAGTCGCTTCGGTGGTGAGAATACGATGCCATAATCAATCCTGCCTGTTAATATAAGAACACGAACAACAATATAAGAGTTCTTACATTATGCGCAAGTCAGGATCGCACAATCTGTCGCTGCCCGGCCCTGGAGAAGGCATGCGCGGCACAAAAGGCCACATTGGCTATCTGCTTCGTCAGGCGCATGCCGTTCATAAGATGCGGATGGAACATGCCCTGAAAGCCACGGGCCTGACTCTGCCCCAGTTTTCCGTGCTGACGATGCTGGCAGCCTACCCTGGTGCATCGGGTGCCGAACTGGCCCGGCTCTCCTTGCTGACGCCACAAACCATGAGCGTGATTGTCAGCAACCTTGAGCGGGCAAGCCTGATCCACCGTCGCCCTCACGAGGAGCATGGTCGAATTCAGATTATTGGCCTGACGGATGAAGGACAGCAGGTTCTGACCCTGAGCAAAGCGGCCGTTAAGGCGGCCGAAGCGGGTCTGCTTGCCGATCTGTCTTCTGAGGACGAAGGCGCTGTGCGGCGATGGCTGGTGAAGGTGGCGACCTTACCGACTGACCCGGTCTGAGGGCGATGTTGTCTGGCGCGCACCGCTTTACCGCTCAGCAGAATAAGGTTTATCGCTGTGTTCGGCTCGCCCGGCGGCTTCATCGGGTCACGCAGGTTGGTAAAGCCTTCATGGTGACCCATAAAAAAAGCGCATCCGGAGATGCGCTTTCGTGTTTCATGGTGTGCTGTGTGACCGCAATGCGGCAAGCTTTGCCCTGGATCTTATGCTTTATCGCCGTTCAGGATTAACTGTCCGTTACGGTCAACCGGGATACGGGTACCGGGATCGTTTTCCATGCGGATTTTACCCTGCTGGTCGCCGATCTTATAGGTGACGTCATAACCCAGCATTTTTTCCTGCTTGTCGTACACGGTTTTACAACGCTGTTCAGAGGTGGTGTAGGTATCGCGATCCTGCATACCGCCCTGAACCTGGTTGCCCGCATAACCGCCCGCCAGCGCACCGGCTACCGTTGCGACGTCGCGTCCACGACCGCCGCCAAACTGGTGGCCGAGAACACCACCGGCTACCGCACCCAGTACTGAACCGGCGATACGGTTTTCATCCTGAACCGGACGACGGTGCGTCAGCGTCACGTTACGACACTCCTGACGCGGTTGTTTAATCGATTCTTTAATTGGGGTTGCTGACAGCACCTGTGCATATTGTGGACCGCGATCAAACACGTTAATGCTTGCTACGGCGGCTACACCCAGTGCCGCTGCCACGCCAATACCGATACCCGCTAACATTGATTTATTCACAGGAAGTTCCTCCTGAAAGTGTTACCGCGCATTCCTGCCGCTGGGAAATCCCTTACAGCTCTGGCAGAACCGACGTGCGCGACTCGCCGTTTGGTTGAGATAAGTTTTACAGATGTAAAGCTTTTGCAATATCAGACAATGGGAAGAAAAGCGTGCCTGAAGCGTTAGTGCCACGTTTTCGGAGAGTTCTGAGCGACGATGAGGGGGCCGGATACCGCGCTGACTTCAAGGCATAACAGACAAGTTAGCAATGAAATCAGCGGGTTAAAACAAAATCAGATGATGCGATTAGTGAAGCTTCAGACGGGGGCGGATGACCCGGTTGAGACTGCCCACGATCATCATTAGCCCGGTCTTAACATAACCGTGCAACGCGACCTGATGCATACGATACAGTGATATATAGACAAATCGGGCAATGCGCCCTTCTATCATCATCGATCCGCGCATCAGATTGCCCATCAGGCTTCCTACGGTGCTGAAGCGTGACAGAGAAACCAGTGAACCGTGGTCTTTATAAACATAGGCTTTGAGCGGCTTGCCCTGGTAATGCAACAGGATGTTATCCAGCGCACAGGATGCCATCTGGTGTGCGGACTGCGCGCGCGGGGGCACAAATCCACCGCCGGGTAAGGCGCAGGACGCGCAATCACCGATGGCATAGATGTCGTCATCCAGCGTGGTCTGGAGTGTCTCTTTCACCACCAGTTGGTTGATGCGATTGGTTTCCAGCCCGCCGATCGCTTTCATAAAGTCAGGCGCTTTAATCCCTGCCGCCCAGACCATTAAGTCGGCTTCAATAAACTCGCCACTTTTGGTATGCAGGCCCAGCTTGTCTGCGCTGGTCACCATCGTTTGTGTCAGAACGCGTACGCCAAGCTTGCTAAGCTCCTGATGGGCCGCAGAGGAGATACGTGGTGGTAGCGCAGGCAGAATACGTTCGCCCGCCTCCACCAGCGTGACGTTGAGTGCCTCGCTGCCCAGTGCTTTATACCCGTAGCTGTGTAGCTGCTTAACTGCATTGTGCAGTTCTGCCGACAGCTCAACACCCGTTGCACCGCCGCCGACGATAGCAATGTTCACCTTCTCCACCGCCCCTTCGCTGGCAGAGAATTTCAGGAACAGATTCAGCATTTCATTATGGAAACGACGCGCCTGCTGCGGATTGTCGAGGAAAATACAGTGATCTTTAACGCCTGGCGTGCCGAAATCGTTTGAGGTACTGCCCAGCGCCATGACCAGCGTGTCATAAGCCAGCTCGCGCTCGGGAACCAATACCTCCCCCTGCGAATTCACGACTTCAGCCAGTTGGATGACTTTTTTCTCACGGTTGATGTTCGTCAACGAGCCCAGCTGGAACTGAAAACCGTGGTTGCGGGCATGCGCCAGATAGCTGAGAGCGTCAATGCCTTCATCCATGGAGCCGGTGGCCACTTCATGCAGCAACGGCTTCCACAGATGGCTGTGGTTGCGGTCAACCAGGATAATCTCGGCTTTCTTCTTGCGACCCAGCTTATGGCCTAACTGCGTTGCCATCTCCAGCCCACCGGCGCCACCGCCGACGATGACAATTTTCTTAACAGATGTAGTCAACAAAAACCCCCTCAAATTGTGAACCAAAAGTTAATCAATGGTTAAATTAAACCTTAATAAACATAGGGTTGGCGACATAATTTCGCTATCTGGGGGCAGAATAGCATGGCGGGAAGCGATGGGCCTCAGAAAATTGATGTACATCAAATTTAGCAGACAGTTCCTGGCAACGCCGACAACACAATCGGGCACCGCATGGGCGCCCGGTTGCGTCAATCTGCCGTTTTAAAGGCGTTCAGTCGGTGAAGATGGGGGGAAAGATTGCGGAACTTGTGGCTTTCGCTTTCGTCCCAGACGATCGGGTAGTAGGGATCCAGCAGTGCGGCGCTGCGCTGGCTGTCGAGAATCTCATCGTGGCGGGATAAAAGGGTCAGGCAGCGGCCGCGGTTACGTTCGCGAAAATCGCTGACGCACTTGGTGGCAATGTCCAGGTACTCTTCAGGTCGATCTATCTTGCCTTCCATATTTTCGTACGGAAACAGGTTGGGATTGAAAATCGCCTGGCGGATCGCGCACAAGAAACCAATACGTTCTGACCAGTACCCGCCCAGCCCTACGCCGCAGATCAGCGGATGCGGATCGTCGCTCAGACTGAGCATTTTATCGGTTTCTTTGAGCAGAAACTGCATGTCATGTTTGGGATGGCGCGTGCTATAGCTGATGAGCCTGACGTCAGGATCGATAAACTGCAGTTGCAGCACTTTTTCGTGGTTGCCCGGACTGGATGAATCGAAACCGTGAAGATAAATAATCATGTTTATCCTTGAAGATCATCACACCGGGCAACCCGTGATTACCACGTCGCTTTATGCGCCAGCCAGCGTTCCTGCAGCGCGCTTAACTGCTGCGCATTCTGTTTCCAGCGGCGACTGGCCTTCAGGCTGTCCCGGCTAAAGGTTCCCCGATGGTACAACTGCACCACCGGCTCTGCCTCGATCACGGTCAAATTATCGATCACGCTTACCGCGCCCTGACGGTCGTTACAGACCAGAATCATGTCGCATCCGGCAGACAGAGACTGTTGCGCACGCTCGGCATAGCTGCCCATCACCGCCGCGCCTTCCATTGAAAGATCGTCCGAGAAAATCACGCCCTTGAAACCCAGCTCCTGGCGTAACACCGTTTTCAGCCAGTAAGGCGAACCGCTGGCGGGGAGCGGATCGGCCTCCGTATAGATCACGTGTGCGGGCATAATAGCGTCGAGCGCCTGCTCGCCGATCAGCGTGCGAAATATCGCCATATCATGCTCGCGCAGTTCGGCTTCGCTGCGGCCATCACGCGGTGTCTCTTTGTGGGAATCAGCACTAACCGCGCCGTGACCGGGGAAATGCTTACCGGTGGTTTTCATTCCGGCCTCATGCATGCCGGCAATAAAACGCCGCGCCATCGCCAGGGCAATCGCAGGGTCCTCATGGAACGCGCGATCGCCAATGGCCGCACTGATATGGCCGATATCCAGCACCGGCGCAAAGCTGATATCGATATCCAGCGCGATCATTTCGGCCGCCATCTGCCAGCCAGCCTGCTGCGCCAGCTCGCCTGCCGTTGTCATATCGTTGAGCGCGGCAAAAGACTGCATAGCGGGCAAATTCGTAAAGCCATCACGAAAACGCTGTACTCGCCCGCCCTCCTGATCCACCGCCACCACCAGGCGCGTAGGCGAGGCGGCACGAATCTGACGCACCAGCTCGGCCAGTTGAGCGGGGTCATGATAGTTGCGGGCGAAAAGGATTAATCCACCCACCAGCGGATGGCGCAGTATCTCACGCTCTTCCGCATCCAGTTCGAAACCTTCGACGTCCAGCATCAAGGGGCCGGGAAAACCTGTTGTCATAGCCTGAATCCTGTTTCTCGGCACAAAGCCGTTAAATCTGCTGCCAGCTCTGTTGAGCCAGCTGTTGTAAATGCGCATCGCCGCTCTGTTCGGCGCGCAGTTGATACCAACTGGCGACTAACAGATGCAGCCAGGGCTGCCAGCGCGAAACCTGGTGTTGCAATGATGTCAGCGGGAGCTGCATGAGCGCGGCATAGTCACGTAGCCACTGCTCTTGCTGAGTGGGATCGGATAAACAGACGGCCGCCAGCTCAAGCGCCACGTCGCCGTCTGCGGCATATTCCCAGTCAATAAGGTGCAGCCCCTGTTCAGACTGAATCAGATTAGCGGGATGCACGTCCATATGCAGCGGCGCAAGGCGTAACGGCCGCGGCTCGCCCTGTCTGGTTAGTCGTTGTAGCTGCTGCAACCAGCGGTGCTGTCGCTGCTGGCAACGCTGCCAGTACTGCCACAGCAGGGGCAAAAGGGATAAACGGTAACCGGTGAGCGGCTGCTGGTGTAGCCGTTGCAATAGCGCAAGTACCTGAGGCCGTGCAGCACGGAATCCGGCATCGCTCATCACCTCACCGTCCTGCCAGGGCAGGATAATGCCGTGCCGGTTACCCGCCAGCGGGCGCTGCACCAGGCCGCTCAGCCGCAATTTACGCAGCACGCGCCCTTCGCGCTGGCGATTAACGAAAGGTATCGCTGACTGTGGCGCCGGGCGGAGGAGAAGCCGTTCGTTTTGTGTGACGATATGACAGCTCTGCCCGGTTAATCCTGCCAGCGGTGTTACCGTTACCCGATGCCCGCCCGTTGTTGCCGTGATCAGTTGCAGAAGCGCCGCATTAATTTTGGGCGACACCGTTTCCAGACCAGATAATTTCACCCGTCTGCACCAGCATCAGCTGCATTTGTAAGGTCGGTGATTTTACATCGCCTTTGGCCGTGCTGTAGAGCACGTACTGCGCGTTGAGATTACGCGCCAGGCCAATCGCCTTGCTGCGCGAGTTCAGGCTGTCGTCTGGCGAAAGGCCAAGTGTTTGTTTCGCCTGCGCCAGCTGTTCTGACGACACCAGAGTGAACTTACCGTTGTTATTCAACGCGTTCTGAATAGCACTGGTCGCCTTTTCACCCTGTAGTGCGCCGTTAGTGCTGTTTTTAATGCGATCGACCAGCAACACGCTTCCCGGCGTCACCGTGGCGGCACGCACCATTTGTGCGACCAAAGGTTCCACGCTGGCATCCCAGTTAATCGTCACCAGCTTAGGCGGTTGCGGAACAGGTTGAGGCTGGGGGATCGGTTGCTCTGGCTGAGGAACAGGCTGAACCGGCTCCACAGGCTGAGTCGGTTCGACCGGTGCTGGCTGCTGCTGTTTCATCACGCAGCCAGAAAGAATAAGCGCCATCATTAGCGCGCCAGTACGGTTAACACTGCGAATCACGTAACAGTCCTCAGAGATAGATATAGAGACGAACCTTGCTGGCCGTCAGATTACCCAGTTGCGACACCGCAGCGACGCTTCCGTTGGGGGGAACCGTGACAACCTGAGCCGGTTCACGCGGCGTTATTTCAAGCCCTTTGTCGTCGTACCAGTAGTAACGATAGTGCACAACCACCGGCGTTTCACGCTGATTGTAAAGTATGCTGCTGGCACGTTTCTGGCCGTCATGGTCATCCAGCGTTGGCTCGTCGGTAATAATACCCGCCGAGAGGACAGACGACTCCATGACCAGTGACTGCGATGTATTAATCATCGGTTTGTCGCTGCTGCAACCAGTAAGGCTCAGCAACGCCACGGGCAGACATATCAACCATGAACGCATAGCAAGGTTCCCTTCAGGGATCAGTGTGACAGCATCGGGCCAAGCGGCTTGCCGCCCACCAGATGCATATGGATATGATAAACTTCCTGACCGCCATGTTTATTGCAGTTAACAATCAGGCGATAGCCGTCTTCGTCAATGCCTTCTTCCCGCGCAATCTTTGCGGCGGCGGTGAACATCCGACCCAGCGCCTGCTCGTGCGCCGCCTCGACGTCATTGGCGGTTGGGATCAGGATATTGGGGATAATCAAAATATGCGTTGGCGCCTGGGGTGAAATATCGCGAAAAGCCGTTACCAGTTCGTCCTGATACACCACGTCGGCGGGGATCTCCCGACGGAGAATTTTACTGAAAATAGTTTCTTCAGCCATAAAGCAATTCCTTGAGCCTGAGGTAATACCTCAGTATGCGGGAGAAATTCGTTTTCTTTCAACCTCAGGCGACTTTTTCTTGTTATGACCGGCGGCGTTTAACGCATTTAACAGCGCCCGTATGCGAAAAACCGTCTCTCCTGTCTCTGCCCCCTTTGCACTCGTCGCCCCCTTTATGTTGCCTGCGGCCAGACCTGACACGCGCGCTTGCAGGGCTGTCCGACGGGAACCCCCGCTCCATTTGTTTCTACAGGAGACACCTGGACAAAAGTTGCAACAATTGATCAATAAACCACCAATGCTACCTGCCGAAACTATCAACAGCGTGTCGGGTTAACCTGCTTTCTGTGATGCGCGACGCCTGACAGTCAAGAAAACGATTACATCAACGATTAAACAGGATGTTGAATATGAGCATTTTACAACGTGTCAAATTGTCACATCGCCTGATTTTTCTCATCGCTTTTTTCCTTCTCGCCATGGTTGTTATCGCTGTGATCTCTCTTCACTCACTTCGGTCGCTGGCTGCGTCAGAACAGCAGCTCTACGCTTCCCGGCTGGAGCCTGTGCAGATAATGAACGTTGCCGCCCGGGAGATGGCCACGCATTTTCGCCGTTCCTATGCTTACGTCTTTCCGGTTAGCTCCGCCACGCCCGTTGAATCACGCCAAACCACCTCTAAATTTAACCAGAAGTCTCAGCAAGCTGTGCAAAATGCGATTGATTTTCTTAAGCAATCTCAGGATCCGGCGCTGGTTGCTATCACGCAGAAAGTGTTGCAGGCCTGGCCTGACTACCTGGCGTCCATGCAACGCGTCTACGCCCTTGCCAACGAAAACAATGTGGCAGGAGCGCTAAAGGAAATCGCAACGACGACAGATCGTTTACATGTCGCGGTCCGGGATCCCCTGTTAGAAGCCGTAAAGATCTACAATGCGTCCGTCAGCCAGATCATTGACGACAACGTTTCCCATATTGACCGAACCTCCTTGATGTTGATTCTGTTAATTAGCCTGACCTTTATCGCCGGCGGCGCACTGGGCACGCTGATATTTTTTTCCGTTATGAAGCAGCTGGGTGCCGAGCCTGACGTTGCCGTCAGAGTGGCGGGCCTGATCGCCGACGGTCATCTTTATGAGCACAACGCCATTAAAGCCGGGGATACCTCCAGCCTGATTTACCAGTTATCCGTGATGCGCCAGCACATCCGCGACCTGATCAGTGAGGTTCAGGAAGCGGCGGAACAGGTAGCCAAATCCTCGACGGAAATCGCCCAGGGTACCCGCGATCTGTCACAACGAACGGAATCACAGGCTTCAGCGCTGGAAGAAACCAGTGCTTCGATGGAGCAGCTGTCCTCAGCCGTACAAAGCAATGCAGACAACGCCAGGATCGCGAACGACGTGGTCAGCAACGCCTTTCAGAAGGTGGCCAGCGGCGGTCAGTCAGTGTCTGACGTTGAGCAGACGATGCGCGCCATTCAGGACAGCAGTAGCAAAATCGGCGAAATCATCAGCGTCATTGACAGCATTGCTTTTCAAACCAATATTCTGGCGCTTAACGCGGCGGTGGAAGCGGCACGTGCCGGGGATGAAGGTCGGGGGTTTGCTGTGGTCGCGGGCGAAGTCAGAAACCTGGCGCAGCGCAGCGCCGTGGCAGCCCAGGAAATTAAAACGCTGATTACAGAAAGTCATTCACGTGTCGAAACCGGCGTGACCAATGTCAGCGTGGCAGGCGAAACCATGAAGGCGGTCATTAAAGAGATTCATCGCGTCAACGACCTGGTGGCTGAGATCAGCACGGGAAGTCATGAGCAAAGCACCGGTGTGAAACAGATCGGTATTGCCGTGGCGCAAATGGATACCGACACGCAGCAGAATGCGGCGCTGGTAGAAGAAACGGCGACCGCAACGGCACAGTTGCAACGGTTATCCGATCGACTGTTGCAGACTACCTCAAAATTTTTGACTCGCGAAGCAAACTGACAGGCTAAAGCGCGATGCCCTGTCAGACTTAACTTCGGGCAAAAAAAACAGCGTTGAGCCGAGACTCAACGCTGTTTTCGCCGTGCCAGAACGGCATCAGACCTTATGACTTGTTACGGATGTAGTCATCCATATCTGTTTTCAGGTTATCGGATTTGGTGCCGAAAATCGCCTGAACGCCTGAACCGGCCACCACGACGCCACGTGCGCCCAGGTTTTTCAGTTCAGTTTGATCCACTTTGCTTACATCGGCCACGCTGACGCGCAGACGCGTGATACAGGCATCCAGGTTAGTGATGTTTTCTTTGCCACCAAATGCAGACACCAGTTTGCCCGCCATTTCACCGCCGGTCGCGGAAGAAGACTGTTCGCTTGTGCTGTCTTCACGCCCAGGGGTTTTCAGATCCAGCTTCACGATCAGGACGCGGAAAACAGTGTAGTAAACCGCGGCGTAGATCATACCGATAATCGGGAACAACCAGATTTTGCTGCTGTTACCACTCAGGACGATAAAGTCGATCAGGCCATGGGAGAAACTGGTACCGTCACGCATGCCCAGCAGGATACAGATTGGGAAAGCCAGACCGGCCAGAATGGCATGGATGACATACAGGATTGGCGCAACAAACATGAACGAGAACTCGATCGGCTCGGTAATACCGGTCAGGAACGAGGTCAACGCCGCAGAGATCATGATACCGCCCACTTTGGCACGGTTTTCAGGTTTTGCCGAATGCCAGATGGCAATCGCCGCGGCAGGCAGGCCATACATTTTGAACAGGAAGCCGCCAGAAAGTTTACCTGCGGTTGGGTCACCCGCCATGTAGCGAGGGATATCGCCGTGGAATACCTGACCTGCGGCATTGGTGTACTCACCAATCTGCATCTGGAAAGGAACGTTCCAGATGTGGTGCAGACCAAATGGCACCAGCGCACGTTCAACGACGCCGTAGATACCAAACGCCACCACCGGGTTTTGGTAGGCCGCCCACTGAGAGAAGTCCTGAATCGCTGAACCGACCGGTGGCCAGATAAACGACAGCACCAGCCCCATCGCGATAGCCGCCAGGCCCGAGATAATCGGCACAAAGCGTTTACCGGCAAAGAAGCCCAGATATTCGGGCAGCTTAATGCGATAGAAGCGGTTAAACATATACGCGGCGATGGAGCCGGCAATAATACCGCCCAGCACCCCGGTATCGGCAAGGTGTTTTGCCTCAATTTCCGCTGCTGGCAGATGCAGGACTAAAGGAGCGACCACCGCCATGGTTTTCACCATGATGCCGTAAGCCACGACCGCTGCCAGTGCGGAAACACCGTCGTTATTGGTAAAGCCGAGTGCCACGCCAATGGCAAAAATCAGCGGCATATTGGCAAAGACCGATCCACCCGCTTCCGCCATTACATGCGATACCACCGCAGGTAACCAGCTAAAGTTCGCTGAACCAACACCTAATAAAATACCGGCAATCGGAAGAACCGATACCGGCAGCATGAGCGATTTACCAACCTTTTGTAAGTTGGCAAAAGCATTTTTGAACATAGCGTGAAACTCCTGAGTATGAGTGCGTTTTTCGCGCAGTGCGCGTGGTAAAGAGGGAGGTTCTTTACCGGTTGGCGTTATCCGCCTTTTTGATTTATTACGAAGGGTAAAATAAATTACCCTTCGTTACTTTGACGGCTATCACGTTTCGTCAATCACACGCCAGCAGCCGGCCACAACGGCGGTTTTTTTGCTGATTTTTCAGCCAATAAAAGTTGACCCTGTCGAATCACAACAGGGTCAACGAACATAATCTCGTATTTATTACAACGTCTGAAATAACTCTGAATCAGGCACCAAGACGGCTCATCGGCACATGAAACAGCGTAGAAAAGTTTTTTGTGGTGGCGGCGGCCAGCGTCTCAATATCTACGCCTTTCAGCACCGCAAGATAATCGGCAACGTCACGCGTGTAAGCAGGCTGGTTCTCTTTGCCCCGGTAAGGAACAGGCGCCAGATAAGGGGAGTCGGTTTCGACCAGAATGCGATCCAGCGGGACGTAGCGCGCCGCGTCACGAATCTGTTCTGCATTGCGGAAGGTGACGATGCCCGAGAATGAGATATAGAACCCCATATCCAGCAGTTTTGCTGCCGTCGCCTGATCTTCTGTAAAGCAGTGCAGTACGCCGCCACAGCGTTCAACCTGCTCTTCCTTGAGAATGGCCAGCGTGTTTTCACGTGCATCACGCGTATGCACGATAATCGGCTTATTCAGCGCAATTCCGCTACGGATATGTTCACGAAAAGAGTCCTGCTGCTGAGCTTTGGTTTCCTGCTGATAGTAGTAATCCAGCCCGGTCTCGCCCAGCGCGATCACCTGAGGATCGGCGGCCAGGCGGCGGAATAACTCAACATCATACGGCGCCTCCTGATTCAGCGGATGCACGCCACAGGAGAGCGCAATATTTTCACGATCGCCCACCAGCGCTTTCAGCGTACTAAAGCCGGGTAAGGTCGTGGCGATAGCCAGCATGAACCGGACGTCGCGCGCCGCCGCTTTGGCAATCACATCATCAAGATCGTGATGATTTTTCTCATAATCCAGGCCATCAAGATGGCAATGGGAATCAACAATAAACATATTTTTCTCAGTCATTTAGCCGGGTAACCTGGGCTTCAGGTTATCTGCCCAACTCAGTAATCTGTCAGTCAGGAGGAGTTCACGATTCACTGCCGCAACCTGTAATAACGATTCACGGCAGCGCATCCAGTCTTGAGCGCTGTTATTGAGCGCCGTTTGCGAGAAGTGCTGCGCCAGCATGGCGACCACGTCCTGACGATCGACGTTAGTCAGCCACTGGGTTGCGCCCTGCTGCCATTTCATCGCATCCAGTATGAATGATAATAGCCAGCCAATCCGTGCCGCGCTGTTATCTGCGTTCAGCACGGGCAGGAGTTGTAGGATGTCCTGTTGCAACGCACCCGGCAGGGAATCGCACAGTTTTTGCCGGGCCTGCCACAGGCCATCATCCAACAGCGTCAGCGCCGCACCGGGCGCACCTGCACTGAGCCGCAGCGCGGCCAGTAGCGGGGCCTCATCATGTTGCCCCTGCTTTCTCAGCCAGGCCAGACTGTGATTTTCATCTGGTGGAGGTAACGTCAGCACCATGCAGCGACTGCGCAGCGTTGCCAGCAGGCGGGAGGGCTCGCGACAGCTTAAAAAGAACCAACTGTTGGCTGGCGGCTCTTCCAGCGTTTTCAGTAAGGCGTTAGCCGCCGCCTCGCTGAGCTGAGCCGCATCTGGCAGCCAGACCACCTTGGCACCGCCCTGCTGCGCATAGTGATACATTTTTTCCGTGACCTGACGCACGGCATCAATACCCAGCGTCGTTTTGCCTTTTTCAGCTTCAAGCCGGTACCAGTCAGGGTGCGTATTTGCCTGCATCAGCTGGCAGCCATGGCAGTGACCACAGCTTTTTAATCCGTCGCGTTGCAGGCACATCAGCCAGCGGCTGATCCCCCACACCAGCGCATCATCGCCCATGCCGTCAAGAGAGGTGATCAACAACGCATGATGGGCACGGCCATCCTGATGCTGACCAATCACCTGGCGGTAAGGTTGATTGAGCCAGGGATACCAGTTCATGCGCGCTGTTCCGCCAGCCAGGCCGTCAGGGTGGCGTGCAGCGCGCTTGTAACCTGCTCAAGCGGCTGAGTGGCATCTATCGTCAGGATACTGTCATCGGCGGCAGCCAGCGCCAGATAGCGCTCACGCGTGCGTTCAAAAAAGCGCAGCGACTCCTGCTCAATGCGGTCTAATTCTCCGCGGGCGCGGGCACGCTGTAACCCGGTTTCAGGCGTAACATCGAGGTACAGCGTCAGGTCAGGACGAAAGTCGCCCAGTACCGTATCCCGTAAGGTGCGCATCAGTTCGGCGTCCAGCCCGCGACCGCCGCCCTGATATGCCTGGGAGGAGAGATCGTGACGATCGCCTATCACCCAGGCCCCCCGCGCCAGCGCAGGCTTGATCACTGTTTCCACCAGTTGGACGCGCGCGGCATACAGCATTAACAGTTCCGCTTTATCGGTTACCTGCTCGCCCTCAATGCCCTGCTTGACCAGCACGCGGAGCTGCTCAGCCAGCGGTGTGCCGCCGGGTTCGCGGGTAAAGACAATATCGTCGATTCCACTGGCCCGCAGTGTTGCAACGACCGCATCGCGCGCCGTGGTTTTTCCTGCGCCTTCCAGGCCTTCAATAACAATAAACTTACTGTCCATTTTTTTCCTTTAACACCAGCCGGTAAGCCTGCACGGCCTTGTTGTGGCTCGCTAGATTGGTGGTGAAGGTATGTCCACCTTTGCCATCCGCCACGAAGTAGAGATAGTTGGTTTTTTCCGGATGCGCGGCCGCAATCAGTGAGGCTTTGCTCGGCATCGCAATTGGCCCCGGCGGCAGGCCGCTAATGATATAGGTATTATACGGCGACGGCGTTTCCAGATCTTTACGCGTCAGCGTGCCAGTATAGGCGTTACCCATGCCGTAGATCACGGTAGGATCGGTTTGCAGACGCATCCCCACGCGCAGGCGATTAATAAACACGGAAGCCACCTTAGCCCGCTCTTCACTCACACCGGTTTCTTTTTCGATGATCGACGCCATCGTGACCATTTCCTGCGCATCTTTATAGGGCAGGTTATCCATCCTGCCCTGCCAGACTTCATCGATAGTCTTTTTCATCCGCTGATGCGCGCGTTCCAGCAAGGCGACATCGGTGGTGTTTGCGGTATACAGATAAGTATCCGGAAAGAAACTGCCTTCCAGCGCCTTTTCGTCCAGCTTCAGCGTGCTGGCGACGGTCGCATAGCTGTCATCCGGCAGCGTATGTTTCACGTAGGGCGCTTTACGTAATTCGCTAAGCCACTCTTGCAGGCGTTGTCCTTCCACAAACCGCAGCGGGAATTGCGCCTCTTTGCCGCTGGCGAGCAATTCCAGCAAACTGCGGACCGTCATTGTCGGTTCAAGGCGATAGGTTCCGGCTTTGAATTTGGCCAGCTCAGGCTCCAGTTTAAGCAATGCGCCAAACCAGATGCTGTGAGGGATAATCTTTTGACTTTCCAACTGCGCTTCCAGTGCAACGCGACCGGTTCCTGCTGGCAGCGTGTAGATCGTTTCCTGGGAAAGGGTCAACCGGGTTGCTGCAAGTTGTTTAACCTGCCAGTAACTCACGGCTGCCGCGATGAGCAGGATGACCACAACGCTCACCCCTATTTTTTTGATTCGGCTCATGATGCTTCCATTATCTTTCTACAGCTCACCTGTAGCTGGTTAAACAGGGTGCGCTGTTCAAACGCCAGCGCATCAAGTTGTCGAACGGGTAATACGGGCATCAGCGCGTTGCATACCACAATCTCATCGGCTGCCTGGAGTTGCGCCAGTCCCGCCTGAACCACCTGACAAATCTGACCTGCGGCGCGCATTTCCGCTATCAGACTGCGCCGCATAATGCCGTCAACGCCCGCCTGATCCAGCGCCGGGGTAAAAACCGTGCCGCCGCTTCGCCAGAATAAATTGGCCGCACAGCATTCCACCACCCAACCGTCAGTGTCAAGCACCAGCGCCTCATCGGCGTCGGTCTGCTCAAGGTGGGCACGAATCATCACCTGTTCCAGCCGGTTCAGGTGCTTAAGGCCGGCAAACTGAGGCTGGCGCGCCAGGCGGACCGGGCTCACGGCCAGCCTGACGCCGGTTTGCTGTAGCGCCGCATAATGCGCAGGCCAGGGGGATACCGAAACGATTCGTGTGGGGCCGCTACAACCGCTGCGGCTGTAGCCCCGCCCGCCGCTGCCCGCGCTGATGATGACTTTAAGCACTGCCCTGTTATGTCCGCTGGCCGCGTGTTGCATCTCCTGCGCCAGCGCGGGCCAGTCAACGCCATTCAGCCACAGCCGTTCACAGCTTTGCTGCAATCGCTGCATGTGCCTGTCTAACAGCAGGATTTTGCCGTTGCCGATCGCGGCGGTCGTAAAGCAGCCATCGCCAAACTCTACGGCACGATCGGTGGCCGCCAGCTGGGATTGCTCAGTGCCGTTTATCCACATTGCCGTTTCTCCGGTATCAGAACGTTGCTCGACGATGGCCATGATTTTATCGGTTTCTTCGCGCCGCTGGATAGAAAAAAGGCCCGCATTGCGGGCCTTTACAGCAATCATAAACGGAATGTTTAGATTTTACGGAAAATCAGCGAGCCGTTGGTACCGCCGAAGCCGAAGGAGTTACACAGCGTGTATTCCAGCCCCGAAACCTGACGAGCGGTGTGCGGAACGAAATCAAGATCGCAACCTTCATCAGGATTATCCAGGTTCAGCGTCGGTGGAATCGCCTGGTCGCGCAGGGCCAGAATCGAATAGATCGATTCAACCGCGCCCGCCGCACCCAACAGATGGCCGGTCATGGATTTGGTGGAGCTGACCATTACCGTACTGGCTGCTGCACCAAAAACGGATTTCACCGCTTGGGCTTCCGCTTTATCGCCGGCTGGGGTTGAGGTACCGTGTGCATTGACGTAACCAATCTTATCTGGCGTCATCTGCGCATCACGCAGCGCGTTGATCATCGCAGCGGCTGCACCTGAACCGTCTTCCGGCGGTGAGGTCATGTGATAAGCATCGCTGCTCATCCCAAAGCCCACAATTTCCGCATAGATTTTTGCGCCACGTTTCTTAGCATGCTCATACTCTTCCAGTACGATAATGCCAGCGCCGTCGCCCAGTACAAATCCATCTCGGTCTTTATCCCATGGACGGCTTGCCGCCTGGGGGTTTTCGTTACGCGTCGACAGCGCACGTGCCGCGCCGAATCCGCCAACGCCAAGTGGCGTACTGGCTTTTTCCGCACCGCCCGCCAGCATCACGTCGGCATCGTTATAGGCGATGATACGTGCAGCATGACCGATATTGTGCACGCCAGACGTACAGGCGGTCGCAATGGAGATGCTGGGGCCTTTCAGGCCATACATGATGGTGAGATGCCCCGCCACCATATTGACGATTGTGGAAGGCACAAAGAATGGGCTAATTTTACGCGGGCCACCGTTCACCAGAGAGGTATGGTTGTCTTCAATAAGACCCAAGCCCCCGATGCCCGAACCAATTGCTGCGCCAACCCGGCCTGCATTTTCGTCGGTCACAACCAGACCGCTGTCCTGCATGGCCTGAATGCCTGCCACGATGCCGTACTGAATGAAGTCATCCATCTTGCGTTGATCTTTACGAGAGATAAAGTCATCGCAATTAAAATCTCTTACCAGACCTGCAAAACGTGTTGCATAGGCGCTGGTATCAAAATGGTCGATCAGGTTAATGCCGCTCTGACCGGCAAGGAGAGCACTCCAGGTAGACTCTACGGTATTGCCGACAGGAGACAACATGCCAAGACCAGTCACAACTACACGACGCTTAGACACGTTCGTCCTCCAGGGAGGGATAAAAATGACTATTGTGGGGCAAACATAAAACTCAGGCGGTCATATGACCGCCTGAAGATATTCATTAGCCTTTATGGCTATTGATATAGTCGATCGCTGCCTGAACGGTAGTGATTTTCTCAGCTTCTTCGTCTGGAATTTCAGTATCAAACTCTTCTTCCAGAGCCATTACCAGCTCAACGGTATCAAGAGAATCGGCACCCAGGTCTTCTACGAAAGATGCAGAGTTGGTCACTTCTTCCTCTTTCACACCCAGCTGCTCACTGATGATTTTCTTAACGCGTTGTTCGATATCGCTCATACTATTTAATTTCCTATCAAAACTCGCTTTCGCGATGGTTTTCGTAGTGTATAAAATGTTGAAAAAGATGCAACAAAATCCCGGCTGGTCGAACCACGATTTTACGCTATTGTGCGGTTTTATCCGCAAATAATGCAAATGATTTCGTGATTATCAGACCATATACATGCCGCCATTGACGTGCAGCGTCTCACCCGTGATGTAGGCTGCTTCGTCAGAGGCTAAGAATGCAACGGCATTAGCAATTTCCTGCGCTTCGCCTAAACGACCCGCTGGGACCTCCGCCAGAATACCGGAACGTTGATCTTCGTTCAGTGCCCGCGTCATGTCAGTCTCTATGAAGCCCGGAGCCACGACGTTGACGGTAATGCCACGTGACGCGATTTCGCGCGCCAGTGATTTGCTAAAGCCAATCAAACCTGCTTTTGCTGCAGCGTAGTTTGCCTGACCCGCATTGCCCATGGTTCCAACAACAGAACCGATGGTGATGATACGACCCATGCGCTTTTTCATCATGGCACGCATCACCGCCTTCGAAAGACGGAAAACCGATGTGAGGTTGGTATCCAGGATATCCTGCCACTCATCGTCCTTCATACGCATCAGTAGATTATCACGCGTAATGCCTGCATTATTGACTAAAATGTCCACTTCGCCAAATTCAGCGCGAATTTTCTCTAAAACGCTGTTTACAGAAGCGGCATCCGTCACGTTTAACAGCAGACCTTGTCCTTTATCGCCAAGGTAATCACTGATAGCATCGGCGCCACTTTGGCTGGTTGCAGTACCTACCACTTTCGCACCGCGTGCGGCCAGGGTTTCTGCAATCGCACGGCCGATGCCGCGGCTTGCGCCAGTTACCAGCGCTACTTTACCTTCAAAGCTCATGATTTTCCTCTTATTCCTGTGCAAGCGCCGCAGTCAATGACGCAGTATCGTTCATCGCTGCTGCGGACAGGCCGTCTACAATGCGTTTTGTCAGACCGGTAAGGACTTTACCCGGTCCCATTTCAATAAGTTGCGTGACGCCCTGCGCGGCCATAGCCTCAACGCTCTCGGTCCAGCGGACCGGGCTGTAAAGCTGACGAATCAGCGCATGTCGAATCGCGTCGGCGTCCGTTTCGGCTTTGACATCCACGTTGTTAATGACCGGCACAGCTGGCGCATTGAACGTGATGTTTTCCAGTGTTAATGCCAGCTTATCGGCAGCCGGTTTCATCAGCGCGCAGTGTGAAGGGACGCTTACCGGCAGCGGTAGCGCACGTTTTGCGCCTGCCGCTTTGCAGGCTGCACCTGCACGTTCAACCGCCTCTTTATTGCCAGCGATAACCACCTGGCCTGGCGAGTTGAAGTTAACCGGTGAAACCACTTGGCCCTGCGCACTTTCTTCACAGGCTTTAGCAATCGCAGCGTCATCAAGGCCGATAATTGCCTGCATCGCACCCGTGCCCTCAGGCACGGCTTCCTGCATCAGCTTACCGCGCAGTTCAACCAGCTTGATCGCGTCCGCAAAATTCAGCACACCTGCGCAGACCAGCGCGGAGTATTCTCCCAGGCTGTGACCTGCCATCAGGGCGGGTAGTTGACCGCCCTGCTGCTGCCAGACACGATAGATGGCTACCGAGGCAGCCAGCAAAGCAGGCTGCGTCTGCCAGGTTTTATTCAGCTCTTCAGCCGGCCCCTGGCTGACTAACTGCCACAGATCGTAACCGAGAACATCAGAAGCTTCACGAAACGTCGCTTCAACCGCCGGATAAGCAGCGGCCAGATCCGCTAACATGCCCACAGTCTGTGAACCCTGACCTGGGAAAACAAAAGCAAATTGCGTCATTTTCAATTCCTGTCAATCAAAAGCGAACCAGCGCAGAACCCCAGGTGAATCCACCACCAAAGGCTTCCAGCAAAATAAGTTGTCCGGGTTTGATGCGGCCATCGCGCACCGCCTCATCCAGCGCACTTGGCACGGATGCGGCAGAGGTATTTCCATGGCGATCCAGCGTCACGACCACTTTCTCCATGGTCATACCCAGTTTTTTCGCCGTGGCGCTGATAATACGCAGGTTAGCCTGATGCGGCACCAGCCAGTCCAGCTCTTCACGCGCAATGTTATTTGCCTGCAAGGTTTCGTCCACAATGTGGGCTAACTCGGTGACCGCCACTTTGAAGACTTCATTGCCTGCCATTGTCAAATAAGCGGGCTGATCCTGATTTTCGCGATCCTGATACGGCAGCGTCAACAGTTTCGCATAGCGACCGTCAGCGTGCAGGTGGGTTGAAATGATCCCCTGCTCTTCGCTCTGGCCCAGCACAACAGCGCCGGCACCATCACCAAACAGGATGATCGTCCCACGATCGTCTGGATTGAGCGTACGCGCGAGGACATCGGCACCGATGACTAACGCATGTTTAACGGCACCGTTTTTAATATATTGATCGGCCACGCTTAACGCATAGGTAAAGCCGGCACAGGCTGCTGCGAGGTCAAACGCCGCACAGTCTTTGATGTCAAGCATCTGCTGAATCAGGCAGGCAGAGCTTGGAAAGGCGTGACTGGACGAGGTGGTCGCAACGATGATCAGACCGATATCATTGGCGTCAACGCCTGCCATTTCCAGTGCACGTTGTGCAGCCTGATGTCCCATACTTGCGACAGTCTCATCCGGCGCAGCAATACGGCGCTCACGAATGCCGGTACGGGTAACAATCCACTCGTCCGAAGTCTCCACCATTTTTTCCAGATCGGCATTGGTGCGGATCTGGCTGGGCAAATAACTGCCCGTACCGATAATTTTGGTAAACATCTAGGCTTTGTCACTCCTGGCTAATACAGCGTCCAGACGGGCGGCAATGCGTTCAGGCACCTGCCGCCTCACCGTCTGCTCGGCCTGATTGATCGCCACGGCAAAAGCATGTTGATTTGCTGCACCATGGCTCTTTATCACTGTCCCGCGTAATCCTAACAGACAAGCGCCATTATACTGGTCGGGGTTGAGATGCCCGAAGCGCCTGACCAAACGCTTTTTCATCCAGCGCCCCAGCAACGTCAGCCACCACGACCGCTTCTTACCTTCCTCTGATGACTTGAACAGAGAAAGAAACATTCTTACTACGCCTTCCATTGTCTTCAGAGTGATGTTTCCTGCGAAACCATCACAGACCAGCACATCCGTTTTGCCAGTCAGTAAATCATTACCTTCAAGGTAACCAATGTAGTTAATCTGCGGCAATGCCTTGAGACTTAACGCCGCATCGCGGATGCTTTCAAGCCCTTTATGCTCTTCATGACCAATATTGAGAAGTGCCACACGGGGATTCGCAATCCCCAACACTTCTTCCGCCATCACTGAGCCCATTACCGCAAACTGCACCAGCATCGCACTGTCTGAGTCGACATTGGCACCTAAATCTAAAATGACCGTTTTTCCCTTCTGCTGATGGGGTAAAACGGTCATAAGCGCCGGACGTTTAATCCCGTCCAGCGGCTTCAGTAATAATGTCGCCAGCCCCATCAGCGCGCCCGTGTTGCCGCTGCTGACGCAGGCCTGAGCCCGCCCTTCTTTAACCAACTCTAACGCCACTCGCATAGAACTGCCGCGGCTGTTACGGATGGCTTGTGCGGGTCGCGCATCACTTGCAATAACTGATTCGGCAGGCACAACCTGCAGTCGCTCCAGCAAGGAGGAATCCGCTTTGGCAAGCAATGGCGTGAGAATGTCGGGATCTCCGACAAGAAGAAGGATAATTTCCGTATGAGAGGCCAGTGCCTGCAATGCTGCAGGCACCGTCACGCAGGGACCGAAGTCCCCGCCCATGGCATCGATAGCCAGGGTCAAACGTGCCAAGGTATCGCCTTGCTAAGCAAAGAACTTACTTAACGATAACCTTGCGACCGCGGTAGTAACCGTCCGCAGTGATGTGGTGACGCAGATGAGTTTCACCAGAAACTTTATCTACTGACAGAGTGGCAGTGGTCAGCGCATCGTGCGAACGACGCATACCACGCTTAGAACGGGTGGGTTTATTCTGTTGTACGGCCATGGACCTTACTCCTATTACTTACGCTTTAAACTGGCTAATACGGCAAATGGGTTTGGTTTTTCTGCCTCTGCAGGCAACTGACCAAAGACCATGTCCGCCTCGGACACTTCACAGTGTTCAGAATCGTGCACCGGAACCACAGGCAGCGCGAGAATAACTTCATCCTCGATAACTGCCAGCAGGTCGATCTCACCAAACTCGTTGACATCAACCGGCTCGTACGCTTCCGGCAACGCTTCGGCCTGCTCGTCAGACGACACAGGACTGAAGCAATAGCTTACGTGTACATGATGTGGAAAAACCTGGTTGCAGCGCTGACAACGTAGCGTAACCTGTACATCAGCAGTACCCGTCAGTACTGCCAGACGCTGGTTGTCAACCGCAAACGACATGACACAATCTACATCACTGTCCACACTGACGACCGACTCAGCAACACGCTCAACCTGTTGAGAGGTATAAACACCTTGATAATCCAGGCGTTTTTGAGCGGTGCGGACTGGGTCCAGCGTCAGGGGTAATTTTACCTTTTGCATAGGGCGCGCATATTAACTTTGTAATCACATAGAGTCAAAGAAAAAGGCCGTTTACCAGCATCTTTCAACCACTATTCGCATCCAGTGCGGCGCACAGTTTAAAATGACTGCCACCAATTCGCTATCAATATTGAAAAAAAATGACAGCATCGATTCTTTTAGCATCAACGTCACCCTTTCGTCAGGCACTGTTAGCGCGGCTGGGCCTGCCTTTCACGGTCGATTCGCCGCAGACAGATGAAACGCCGTTAGCGCATGAAAGCGCGGAAGCGCTGGTCACCCGATTAGCCATTGCCAAGGCGCAGGCGCTGGCCCAACGTTATCCTGACCACTGGATTATTGGTTCTGACCAGGTCTGCGTGCTGAATGGCGTGATAACAGGAAAACCCCATACGGTTGAAAACGCGGAAGCACAGTTGCGGGCCGCCAGCGGCCAGCGCGTAACGTTTTATACCGGGCTGGCGCTATACCACCCTGCCAGCCAGCGCTTAATGCAATGCTGTGAGCCGTTTAGCGTCCATTTCCGCACGCTAACCGACGCCGAGATCCGTGCCTATATAAAGAAAGAGCAACCGCTGCAGTGCGCAGGGAGCTTTAAAAGCGAAGGGTTGGGGATTTGTTTATTCGATCGTCTTGAGGGACGCGATCCGAATACGCTGGTCGGTTTACCGCTTATCGCGCTCAGCAATATGCTGCGAGAAGCAGGCATCAACCCCCTGTCGGATTGATGCCCGGCGCGTCAGCTTTTCTGCTGGCGCAGCATCGTCAGGCAATGCTGCAACTTGTCATCCAGTGGCGCTTCCATGCGGAGCGTCTCACCCGTGTTGGGATGCGTAAAGGTCAGCGCGGCCGCATGCAGGAACAAGCGGTTAAGCCCCGTAGAGGACAGCTGGCTGTCAAACGCGCGATCGCCGTAGCGGTCGTCGAATGCAATAGGATGACCGGCATGCAGCGTATGCACACGAATCTGGTGGGTACGTCCGGTAACCGGGCTGGCTTTTACAAGGGTGGCGAAGTCGAAGCGCTCTTCCACTTTAAACCGGGTTTCTGAAGGCTTGCCGTCGCTGCTCACGCGTACCATGCGCTCACCGCTTTGCAGAATGTTTTTCAGCAACGGCGCCTGAACCACTTTCAGATGCGATGGCCAGTTACCCTGAACCAGCGCCAGATAGTCTTTCTGCATGCCTTTCTCACGCAGTTGTTCGTGCAGCGAGCGCAAGGCTGAACGCTTTTTGGCCACCAGCAGGACGCCAGAGGTGTCACGATCCAGACGGTGCACCAGCTCCAGGAAGCGAGACTCAGGACGCAGGGCGCGCAAGCCTTCTATCACGCCAAAGCTCAGGCCGCTGCCACCGTGTACCGCTGTACCGGACGGCTTATTCAGCACCAGCAGATGATCGTCTTCAAAGAGAATGGCATTGGCTAAAGAAGCCACTTTGGCCAGCTTGGGCGAAACGGCCTCTTCGTCCCGTTCGGCCACCCGGACGGGCGGGATACGCACCTCATCGCCCTCTTCCAGCTTATATTCTGGCTTGATGCGTTTCTTGTTAACCCGCACCTCGCCTTTACGCACGATGCGATAAATCATGCTTTTCGGCACGCCCTTTAACTGGGTGCGCAAAAAGTTGTCAATGCGTTGTCCGGCATTTTCAGCCGTGATGGCGACAAAGTGTACGCCTGGATTCTCTGTTTTCATGGCGGCGATTCTAAATAGTGTCCCCTGATAGCGCCACCCCTTTTTCTGTGCTTAACTCTTTGCGTCTCGTCAGGAAGCGTAATGTGATTGCTGTGATTTTCAGCAGCGCGGGTGCACTTCTTGTCGTAGGGTTCTTAAAATGTAAAGAAAATTGATCAGTGAGTTAAAGTCACCTTGCTATATGAAGGTTAGCAGTGGAATAATGCTTGGGTTTCTTAGCTGAAGATTCAGATAAGAAAAAAAACGAAATTAGTTATTTTGTCGGATTGAGCAGACACGCAGCAATGGCGTAAGACGTAATGCGAAATCAGACACTTAGCGGGCTGCGGGTTGCGGCCTGGACATGAGATGGAGTGCACGGGTTTACTGAATTATCTCTCGCATTTCCACTATCTGGTGCTGTTGTTCCTTATGAAAAACAGGCCACCGACGTTATTTGCGCCCCTCGCGCGGTCGATAACCGTGAGGTTGACGACATTGCACTAAGTCACGGGGCCATCGGTTGATACTCGTCCAGGGTAACTATGCCCGCAGCTTTAATCACTCATGAAAGAATAACGAGTACGTTACGATGAAAAGAATGTTAATCAACGCAACTCAGCAGGAGGAGTTGCGCGTTGCCCTGGTTGATGGTCAACGTCTGTACGATCTGGATATCGAAAGCCCAGGACACGAACAGAAAAAAGCCAATATCTACAAAGGTAAAATCACCCGTATCGAACCCAGCCTTGAAGCGGCCTTCGTCGATTACGGTGCAGAACGTCACGGTTTCCTCCCTCTGAAAGAAATTTCCCGCGAATACTTCCCTGCTAATTACAACTCACACGGTCGTCCGAACATTAAAGACGTGCTGCGTGAAGGTCAGGAAGTCATTGTTCAGATTGATAAAGAAGAACGCGGCAACAAAGGCGCTGCGCTCACTACCTTTATCTCTCTGGCCGGTAGCTATCTGGTATTAATGCCAAATAACCCGCGCGCGGGTGGGATTTCTCGTCGGATTGAAGGTGATGACCGTACCGAACTGAAAGAGGCGCTATCGGCGCTGGAACTCCCTGATGGCATGGGGCTGATTGTTCGCACGGCGGGCGTCGGTAAATCAGCCGAATCGCTGCAGTGGGACCTTAGCTTCCGTCTGAAGCATTGGGAAGCCATCAAAAAAGCGGCTGACAGCCGCGCGGCCCCGTTCCTGATCCATCAGGAAAGCAACGTGATCGTGCGCGCCTTCCGCGACTATCTGCGTCAGGATATCGGTGAGATTCTTATCGATAACCCGAAAGTGCTTGAGCTGGCACGTCAGCATATCGCCGCGCTGGGCCGTCCGGACTTTAGCAGCAAAATTAAGCTCTACACCGGTGAGATTCCGCTGTTCAGCCATTACCAAATCGAATCGCAAATCGAATCCGCTTTCCAGCGTGAAGTTCGCTTGCCGTCAGGCGGCTCAATCGTTATCGACAGTACCGAAGCGCTTACCGCCATCGATATCAACTCCGCCCGTGCCACGCGCGGTGGCGATATTGAAGAAACCGCCTTTAATACCAACCTGGAAGCGGCAGACGAAATTGCTCGCCAGCTGCGTCTGCGCGACCTGGGCGGCCTGATCGTTATCGACTTCATCGATATGACACCGGTTCGTCACCAGCGCGCGGTTGAAAACCGTCTGCGTGAAGCCGTCCGTCAGGATCGCGCCCGTATTCAAATCAGCCATATTTCACGTTTTGGCCTGCTGGAGATGTCCCGCCAGCGCCTCAGCCCGTCCCTGGGCGAGTCCAGCCACCACGTCTGTCCACGTTGTAGCGGCACCGGCACTATTCGTGATAACGAATCTCTGTCGCTGTCCATTCTGCGCCTGATTGAAGAAGAAGCGCTGAAAGACAACACCAAAGAAGTGCATGCTATCGTGCCGGTCCCGGTTGCCTCTTACCTGCTGAATGAAAAACGTGAAGCGGTAAATGCTATCGAGAAACGTCAGGGCGGCGTACGTGCGGTCATCGTGCCGGACGACCGGATGGAAACCCCGCACTACTCCGTTCTGCGCGTGCGCAAAGGCGAAGAAACGCAAACGCTGAGCTACCACCTGCCGAAACTGCATGAAGCCGAGATGGCGATGCCATCTGAAGAGGAGCATGCTGAGCGCCGCCGTCCAGAGCAGCCTGCTCTCGCAGCCTTTGTGATGCCCGATGCGCCGCCAGCACCGGCCGAAGCCTCACCGGAAGTGGCCACACCTTCAGCGACTGTGACGCAACCCGCACCAGCGGCCGCGCCGGCCAGTGAAGGTTTTGTCAGCCGTCTGCTGAGTGGATTGAAAAAACTGTTTGCTGGCGAACCTGCTCCGGCGGCTGTCGAGCCGGTTGCCGAGGTGACGGCCCCGCAGAAAACCAGCGAGGACGAGAACGGCAACCCGCGTGGCGATCGTCGTAATAATCGTCGCAACAATAACCGTCGCGAACGTACCCCGCGCAACGGTGATAACGCACAACAGCGTGAATCTCGTGATAACCGTGACTCTCGTGATAACCGTGATAACCGTGATAACCGTGGTGAGTCTCGAGATAATCGCGAGCCGCGTGAAGACAATCGTCGTAACAAGCGTCAGGCCCAGCCTAATGAGGTGCGTGACGATCGTCCGGTACTGAGCGATGAAGCGCGCCAGCAGCGTGATGAGCAGCAGCAACAGCGCCGCGAACAACGTGCTGAACGTCAGCGTCGTCGTCAGGAAGAGAAACGTGCTCAGCAGGACGCTAACAGCGCGGTGGAACAAACCGCCGAAGCGGTCGCGCCTGCTGCTGTGGATGCGCAGGAAGACGAGCGCGTTCAGGTGATGCCACGCCGTAAACCGCGTCAGCTGACGCAGAAAGTCCGCGTTGGTGATAACAATGACCAGCCGCAGGCCGCCGCCGTTGAATCAGCCGAATCGGCTGACGTTCAAAAGGTGCAGCCTGTTGTCGAAACGTCACAGGTTGAAGAGACGGAGGAGAACGAAGGTCGCGATAATGCCAATATGCCACGTCGTTCACGCCGTTCACCTCGCCATCTGCGCGTAAGTGGTCAGCGTCGCCGTCGTTACCGTGATGAACGTTATCCGACCCAGTCCGCGATGCCTTTAGACGCCGCTGCGGCTTCGCCTGAGATGGCGTCCGGCAAAGTCTGGATTCGCTACCCGGTCGCGCAAGCGAATGAAGAGCAAATCGTTCAGGATGCGCCTCAATCGACACCGGACTACAGCCGTGAAGAGACTGCACCTGCTGTTGCCCTGCCTGTCGCTACCGAGGAAGCGCCGGCTTCACAGGCTGCGCCAGTACAAATCGCAGAGCCGCAGGCTGACGCCCCGGTTACCGTGGTGAATACTGACGATACGCAGGCCATTGAAGCCCCGGTTCATCATGAACCTTCGGTGATTCCAGCCGCCGCTGAAGCCGGTGCTGAAGCGATCGCGCAACAGGCTCAGCCTGCTGACGCTGTCGAAGCGCCGGAAGTGAGCGTGCCGGAGGTGAAGGTGCCGGTTGTCGCAGAATCCGCGCCTGAAGAAACGGCGGATGAGCATGCGGGCACTGAAGTCAGCACTGCGACCGAAGCGCAGGTGGAAGAGGTTTTACACGCGCCTGTTGCCGCTGAGGAAGCCATTACGCCGGTTAGTGAACCTCATGCACCTGTTGCCGCACGCGACATCCCTGTTGAGGCATTAAAAGCCAACGCCGAAACGCGCTGGAAGCACTTTGCTTCTGCACCGATGACCAAGGCGCCTGCGCCAGTGTGGCAACCCGAGCCTGCCCGTCAAAGTGACTGGCAACGTCCGGCCTTTAAATTTGAGGGCAGAGGTTCTGCTGGCGGCCACAGCGCCACCCATCAGGCTACTGCACCTGCCACCAAGCCGTAAGGCGCGCTAGCAGCACACATGAACCCGGCTCCGGCCGGGTTTTTTATTGCATGCTCGGCGTAACAGGCGATGGTTCGGGGATACGCAGCCCTTAACTGAATGCGGCTCTCAGACAGGGCAGCGTTACAGGGATAAAACCGCGCGCGCGAGTCACGCGTTAACGCATGCTTCTCAGAGTGGCCTTGTGGCAACGCACAGGCTGCAGGCAAAAAAAATCCCACCGTCCCTTATCAGGACGGTGGGAAAAACTAAGCGCACCCGGTTAAAGTACGCCCAAATTTTTTATGAATTTAACTGAAACAGCGACATCTGAGACATATCGGTAAAGGTCTTGTATGAAGCCTGCAGCGCCTGCTGTTGCATGGTGTAGCTGGAGATCGCCTGGGTGTAATCAACGTCCACCAGGCTGCTCATCTGGGAATCATAAATGACCTTGCGATCGTCCCCCTGCGCATTCAACGTATCTAACTCTTTCAACTGAGTACCGATCTCGGAACGGACGCTGAGCACGTTGTTCAACGAGTTGCTCAAACCACGGCTGGTTTTATCCATTGCCGCAGAAAACGTGGCTTTCGTCGCATCGTCCGCGCCGTTTTGCGGCACTTTCAGCGCACTGATGGCGCTGTCCAGCATGTTAAACAAGTTCGTTTCACTGGTACCGCCGTTAGGCTCTTTCACCGCATTGCTGGTGATAGACATCACGATGCTGTTACCAGTATGACCGATGGTCATGGTACGGTCAGTGTCCACTTTTTGCGTAATGGCGTCGGTTCCGCCCTGATAGGTCACACCGCCCGCACCGTCCACAAACGGCGGGCTATCGGTTTTGTAACCCGCGAAAATATAGCGACCGTTGGCGTCTTTGCTGTTGACCTGGTTTAGTAACTGCGCACGCACGCCTTCCAGCTGAGTCGCATAGGAGGCGCGGTCATCATCGCTTAAGGAACCGTTTGCCGCGGCCACGATCATCGACTGCGCGCTCATGATGCTGTTCGTGACGCCGTTAAGGGTGTTTTCTTCCAGCGATAATCCCTGGTCGGCAAAGGTACGCGCAACAGAATACTGGCTTGCCTGCGCCTGCGTTTGCGACAGCACGACCGCACGCGATGCGGCAATCGGGTCGTCTGAAGGATTAGACACTCTGAGTCCGGTGGAAAGCTGTTTTCCCGCGTTTAACCAGGAGGATTGCGCATCGCTAACGCCGCGAACCTGCTGGTCAAAAATCATATTTGTACTGAGTCGCATGATGTCCTCTGCTTTTAGTTGATGCTAAGCAGGGCGTCAAAAACGGTGCTAGCCGTTTTTAAAACCTGCGCATTCGCCATGTAATATTGTTGGTATTTCGTCAGGTTCGCGTACTCTTCATCCAGGTTCACGCCAGAAACAGACTGCTGGCGGTTGGTTAGCTGCGTCACCACGTTCTGCTGTGTCGTGCTGGCGGTTTTGAGTGCCTGAGTTTTGTTGCCAACGGTACTCACCATCGCGCCGTAAGCCTGGGAAATCGTCGCGTTGCCGTTAACAATTTTGGCATCCTGCAACGCCAGCAGCTTTTGCGCATTGCGGTTATCACTTTCACCGCCGGTCGCGGCCGCAGCGGCGATTTGCGATCCGCTGGTAATAGCAACCGACATGCCGTTAACCACGTTCTGAACCGGCTTCACCAGGAAACTGTCTTTGGCGTTTGGCGTGCCGTTGACCGTCAGGCTCATTCCATCCAGATTAAGCGTCGTAACGCCGCCCGAGGTCGTGGGTGTAAGCGTGGTTTTGCTGTTATCTGACAAACGTGTCGCTGACCAGTTTGTCCCGTCATAGCTGACGGTATAGTTTGATGCCTGCAGGGCACTGGTGTTAGTCCACGCGGCCGTCAGGGTGGCAGAAGAGGTATTTTTGCTGTCCCCCTGCGCCGTAGGAGTGCCGATATTAAAGAAGTCGACGCCCTGATTACCGTTGCTGTCGAAGCCTTGCTTATGCACGGCGTTAAAACTGGTTGTAAAGGCCGCCGCTAACTGGCCCAGTTGGTTTTGTGCCAGGTCCAGATCCTGCGAACGAAAGCTCAGCATACCGCCCAGCGAACCCGTAGTTATGGATGATTCGGGAAGCTGCACGTTGCCAGCTTGTGGATCAACATAACCCACTGTGGTGCGAGTCAGGTCACTGCTGGAGGGCATAGCCACCAGTTTGGTGGACTGAAAACCATTCACCAGCGAAAGACCGTTAGCCATGGAAACGGTATAGCTTCCATCTTGTTGTGACACTGTCACACCAACGATATTATTCAGACCGTTGACTAACTGATCGCGCTGATCCAGCAAATCATTCGGTGTTGCACCGTTAGCCGTGCTGAGTTTGGCAATTTGCTGGTTAAGATTCGAGATCTGCGTGGTGAAGGTATTAATCTGATCAACATCAGAGGCAATGTTGGTGTTCACGCTGTTTTGCATGTTGGTCAGGTACTGCGCCTGGGTCTGGAACTGGTTAACCAACCCCTGCGAGTTGCTGAGCATCGACTGACGCGCCGCCGGATCGTTGGCGTTACTGACCACGTTCTGCATGTTGCTGAAGAAGCCCTGAATCGCCGTCGACAGGTTAGTGGTCGAGGTCGACATCAGATCGTCAATGTTCGATACCTGCGAATACTGTGTATTCGCTGCGTTATAGGTGGCTGACGAACCGCGCAGCTGAGCCGCGATAAAACTATCATATTCACGCTGAACGCCAGTGACGTTAACGCCATTGCCGTAATAGCTTTTCCCCTGCAGGGTACTGTTTGCTTCGGCCAGAATGGTAGTCTGACGTGAGTAACCCGCGACAGTGTAGTTACTGATATTGTTACTGGTCGTGCTTAAGGCGGCCTGTGCGGCACTGAGCCCGCTCATTGCGGAGTTAATTATGCTGGACATCTCGGTTCCTTACATTCCCCCGTTAACCGGGTTGCTGTCATCAGTGTGGTCGCCAACATGCGCTGGCGCGCCTGGCTCTTGCTGTTATTATCGGCATGCTTAAGTGAAACTTGAGGCGGAATAATCAGAACAGCGTACTTAAATCCTGGCTATAGGCTTTAACGACTTTTTCGCCCATGCTCTTGAATTGCTGGATCATTCCTACCAGTTTTTGTGCGTATTTCGGATCGGTCGCATAACCCGCGGCCTGTAATGCCTGCGCGCCCTGCTCGGCACTTTGCGCATTGGCCACGGCCGCATAACGCGGATTATTCGAAATCAGTTTGACGTAGTCGTTTAACGCTTCGAAATAGGAGCCATAGACCCGGAATGTCGCGCGCACTTTTTTCGCTTCGCCATGCTCGTATTCGGTGGTCATGATATCGGTTGTTTCGCCCTTCCAGTTGCCGCTGGCTTTAATGCCGAAGACGTTGTAGCTCGGCTTGCCGTCACGGGTCAGGATTTGACGCTGCCCCCAGCCGGACTCCAGCGCGGCCTGCGCCAGAATCAGGTGGTGAGGAATACCGCTTTGCTGGCTGGCAGCCTGAGCAGGCTGCGTCAGTTGCGCAATAAAATCGCGGCTGTCGCTGGGCAGACCGGTCGGAGATGGCGCGGGCAGGCGCGGCATCGCTTTACGCACCATCTGCTCCAGCGGCGTTGCCCCTATGCTGCTCATGATAAAGCTGTTATCCAGCTTCATCGGAACGGTTCCGGCGGTTTCGTCCGGTGCTTTGGCGGGTTCCATCTGTTTAACGATAATATCCGCCAGGCCCAGGCCACGTTTACCAATATCCTGCGCAATCTGCTGATCGTACATTGACGTGAAAAGTTTGGTCTGTTCATTGCTGAGTATGCCGTCCTGCGGTAGCGCCTCGCGCATACTCTTCAGCATCATCTGAACAAACATCCCTTCGACCTGCTGTGCCACCTGTAGCGCTTTTCCTTTCGGATCAACAGTCACCTGGCGTTTAAGGTCATTCAGTGAGCGGCTGTCGAAAGCCGCATTCATCAGCGATTGCGCATCGTTCATCAGATAATTTCCAGTTTAGCGCGCAGGCAACCCGCGCTTTGCATTGACTGCAAAATAGACATCAGTTCGATAGGCGATGCACCCAGGGCATTGAGCGCGCGCACGACACTGTTCAGGTTGGCGCTGGAGTTAACCCGTTGGAGAGCGCCGCCGCTCTGACGCAGATCGATCTGCGTATTGGTGGTGGCCACGGTTTGTCCACCCGCCAGTGGCGTATTAGGCTGGCTCACGTTTTGCTGCTGATTGACCGTGACTGACAGGTTGCCCTGCGCGACGGCACAGGTATTCAGTTTCACTTCACGGTTCATGACGACAGAGCCGGTACGTGAGTTGATGATCACCTTGGCATCTTCTACAGGGACAGACACATCGATATTCTGTATCTCAGCCAGTAAGCGAACCTGTGCACCGTTATTCGGCGATACGCGGACCTGCACAGTGCGCGCATCCAGCGGCTGAGCAGAACCGTATCCGCCACGGGCGTTGATGGCATCCGCAATACGCTGCGCCATAGAGAAATCTTCGGTGTTGAGCTGCAGGTTGATGGTGTTCTGCGAGCCAAAGTTGCTCTGCAGCTCACGTTCAACCGTGGCACCATCGGTAATACGTCCCCCGTTAAGCTGGTTGACCTGCACGCTGCTGCCGCCTGCTGCGGCACCCGCGCCACCGACCAGGATGTTGCCCTGAGCCAGCGCATAGACCTGGTTATCGACACCTTTCATCGGCGTCATTAACAGCGTACCGCCGCGCAGACTTTTCGCATTACCCATGGACGAGACAACCACGTCCAGCGTCTGTCCCTGGCGGGCAAACGAAGGCAGTTTTGCCGTCACCATAACCGCCGCCACGTTTTTGAGCTGCATGTTGGTGCCAGGCGGGACGGTAATGCCCAGCTGAGACAGCATGTTACTCACGGTCTGCGTGGTAAAAGGCGTCTGGGTGGTCTGGTCACCGGTACCGTCAAGGCCAACCACCAGTCCGTAGCCCAGCAGTTGGTTATCACGCACGCCCTGGACGGTGGTTAAATCGCGAATCAGATCGGCACGGGCCATCAGGCTTACGCCTAACAGTAACCCCAGACCGACACGCCATAATGCTAACTTTTTCATTGCAACCTCTTAGAACGGCGAGATATTCAGGAAGAAGCGCTGCAACCAGCCCATATTCTGCGCTTCATTGATATAACCATTTCCGACGTACTCAATACGTGCATCGGCGACGGCCGTTGATAACACCGCGTTGCTGGCGCTGATGGTGCGTGGGTTAACCACGCCCGAGAAGCGAATAAACTCGGTGCCCTGGTTGATCTCAATCTGTTTTTCCCCGACCACGTGCAGGTTGCCATTCGACAGAACCTGATCCACCGTGACGGTGATGGTGCCGGTAAAGGTGTTATTGGCAGAAGCCCCGCCTTTACCTGCGAAATCATTTTTGCCACCCGCCGCAAAGTTGGCTTTCTCGCCCGATGCGCCGGCTAAACCGGCTAAACCGGTAGGAACGGCCGTGATGCCCAGACTGCCGCTGCCGTTACGGCTGGCATTCGAGGTTGAACTTTTGCTGGCGCTGACGTTTTCCTGCAAGGTGATGGTCAGCGTATCGCCGATATTACGTGGACGACGATCCTCAAACAGCGGCTGATAACCGTAGTTAAGCGGCGCGACGCCCTGAAAAATTGAACCGTTCACCACCGGTGGTGCAGATGGCAACGGCTGAGCCGTGGTCGCCCCTTGCACCAACGGCGTGCGCGGTACCAGTGCACAACCGTTAAGAGTGAGTAGCAAGCTTGCTACTAACCAATGTCCAGGCTTGAGAATATGTTGCATCGCCACGGAGTCACGACCTTATAAATGACTGTTCTTCAGGCCAGCCTGCGCCGGCCCTGTTCGTATTACAGCTGAGTTAACTTCGCCAGCATTTGATCGGAGGTGCTGATCGCTTTGCTGTTAATTTCATACGCGCGCTGCGTCTGGATCATGGTGACCAGCTCTTCCGCAACGTTAACGTTGGAGGTTTCGGCATAGCCCTGATACAGCAAACCTGCACCGTTCTGGCCCGGCGTACTGTCAGTCGGGGCACCGGATGCCTGGGTTTCTTTGTAGAGGTTTTCACCCACGCTATCGAGACCGGCATTGTTCATAAAGGTGCTCAGCGTTAACTGACCAACCTGGGCGGCCTGTGTCTGCCCCTGCTGGGTAACGCTCACCACACCATCGCGCGACACGGTAATGCTGGTGGCGTTAGCGGGAATCGTGATGCCAGGCTGAACCGGGAAACCGGAGTTGGTCACTAACTGACCATTCTGATCGACCTGAAACGAACCATCACGGGTGTAAGCAGACGTACCATCTGGCATCTGGATTTGGAAAAAACCCTGTCCGTTAATGGCGATATCTTTTGAGTTATTGGTCTGCGACAGGTTGCCCTGGGTATGCAGACGTTCGGTCGTCACCGGACGTACACCGGTACCAATTTGCAAACCTGACGGCAGCGTGGTTTGCTCAGATGACTGGGTACCCGGCTGACGCATCGTCTGGTACATCAGGTCTTCAAATACCGCACGTGAACGTTTAAAGCCATTGGTACTGACGTTTGCCAGGTTGTTGGCGATAACGTCCATGTTCATCTGCTGGGCATCAAGACCGGTTTTCGCGATCCATAAAGAACGAATCATGTATTTATCCTCGTGCCTTAGCTGCCGATGCTCAGCAACTGATTGGCTTTCTGTTCGTTTTCGTTGACGTTTGAAATGACTTTCATCTGCATCTCAAAACGTCGGGCATTGGCGATCATATCGACCATGGTCTCAACCGGTTTGACGTTACTGCCTTCCAGAACGCCGGGCATCACCTGCATGTTCGGATCGGCCTGCAGTGCGGCACCGCGAGTCGCCTGCGTTGCGGCGGTCGGACGGAACATGCCATCATCACCGCGCTGTAACTCTTTACCTGTTGCCTGAACCAGCTTCAGACGACCCAGTTGCACGGTGGCATTGGGTGAGTCGCCAGCGTTCAGTCCGGTAATCGAACCGTCAGCCGCAATCGTGATCTCTGAACCTTGTGGGATCACAATCGGGCCGCCCTCGCCCATGACGGGATTGCCCTGCACCGTCAGCGTGCCGTCCGAACGGATTTGCATGTTGCCGTTGCGGGTATAGGCTTCGCTGCCGTCTGCAGTACGCACTGCAAGCCAGCCATCCTGCTGCATCGCCACGTCCAGCGGACGTTCGGTGTAATCCATTGCACCCTGACTCATATCGGCACCCGGCGTGGATGCCGTTACCAGCGTACGCGTGGGCAGTGACCAGCCGTTAACCGGTACAGCACGCAACGCGTTCAACTGCGCCCGGAAACCGGGCGTTGAGGCGTTGGCGAGGTTGCTGGCGGTAACCGCCTGCTGATCCAGTGTCTGACTGGCCGCGCCCATCGCGGTATATATCGCGTGATCCATAGAGCAATCCCGTTAGCGAATTAACGTAAGTTGACCAGGGTGTTAAGGATCTGGTCCTGCGTTTTGATGGTCTGCGCGTTCGCCTGATAGTTGCGTTGCGCGACGATCATGTTGACCAGCTCTTTACTCATATCGACGTTCGAAGACTCCAGCGCACCTGCGGTCAGTGAACCAAATGTTCCGGTGTTCGCCAGGCCAACAGCGGCCTGTCCAGACGCATTCGTTTCTGCCCAGACGTTGTCGCCCTGAGATTTCAGACCTTCCGGGTTAGAGAAGCTGGCCAGTACGATCTGTCCCAGCAGCTGAGTGCGTTGGTTGGAGTAACTGCCGGTGATGGTACCGTCATTGTTGATGGCGTAGCTGGTCAGGTCGCCAGGCGCGTAGCCGTTTTGTGTGGCGTTACCAAACGTGGTGGCACCGGTGTTTTGCTGCAGGCTGCCCACAAAGTTCAAGGCGACGGTGGTACCGTTTGCGCCATTCACACCAGGAATGGTCACGGTAGCGGTGCTGGCCGTGGTTGAGCCCGCGACGACGTTGCCGGTCGCATCCAGTGAAGAAACGCCCGTCAGCTGACCGTTGGCATTGTAGCTCATCTGGTAATTACCCACGTTTGAGCCCGCAGTGGAGTCAATGCCGTGAATTTTCCAGGTGTTGTCTGCGGTTTTAACGAAGTACAGATCAAGCGAGTGCGAGTTACCCTGAGTGTCGTACATGGTGATGGTGTTTTTGGCACTGTACGTCGTTGGGTCAGTCGCCGAGAACTTGGTGTCATCCAGTGCTGCAGACGTGGAGTTCAGCTTCGCAACCTGATTCGCCGTGGTGGTGGCATTCGCCGGCATTTGCGTGGTAGGGATTTTAATCGCAACCGGGTTCGCACCGCTCTGGATTGTGGGTGGCACGCCTGACGCCGGATAGCCGGTCACATTCAGACCCTGGGTATTCACCAGGTTACGGTTCTGGTCCAGCGTAAACTGGCCGTTGCGGGAATAGGAAACCGCACCCGCCGAGTTGGTCAGACGGAAAAAACCGTTGCCGCTCAGCGCAACATCCAGCCCACGGCTGGTGGTGGTGGTAGAGCCATCGTTGAAGTTCTGGATAACGGCCGCAACTTTTGTACCCAAACCCACGTTAGAGCCGGCAAACATATCGGCAAACGCGATGGTACTGGATTTGAAGCCCGCTGTGGCGGAGTTAGCGATGTTGTTACCGATAACGTCCAGGTTACTTGAGGCAGCGCCGAGACCGCTGACCGCTTGTGAAAATGACATTTAAACCTCTCCTGTCTACAGGTGAATCAGAGAATCTGACGTACGTCGTCAAGGGTGGCGGAGCCCATGGTGCCGAGATCCAGTTTTGCGGTATTACCCGCCGTGCTTACGCCATTGACGTAGGCATAATTAAGTGGCTGAGCCACCTGTTGACCGCTGCTGTTACTGGCAGCAATCGCAACCTTGTATTTCCCGTCTGGCGCCACGCTGCCATCCGGTAATTTGCCGTCCCATGAGAACGTATGGACGCCGGCGCTCAGTGCGCCCAGATCCTGAGTGCTCACCACGTTGCCTTGCGCGTCGCTAATCGTCGCCGTGGCGGTAGTGGCCGCGTTGGTCAGCTCAACGCCGAATGGCGTCGTGGTGCCTTTACCGACCAGAATCTGAGAGCCATTCACCATCACGCCATGCCCAATCAGCGTGGAGCTCTGCAGAGACTGGCTGGTGCTGATCTGGCCGGAAATGGATCCCAGCGTGGTATTGAGTTTTTCAATGCCGCTCAGGGTGTTGATCTGTGCCAGCTGCGTTGTCAGCTGGCTGTTATCCATCGGATTGGTCGGATCCTGGTTTTGCAGCTGCGTGACCAGCATGGTCAGGAACTGGTTTTGCAGGTCCTGAGAGCTGTTCCCCGTTCCGGTACTGGATGAACTCAGTACCGTGGGGTCCAGCTTCTCGTTAACGCCTACCGAAATAGCCATTATTTTTCTCCGTTACTGACCCATCGTCAGCGTTTTCATCATCATCGACTTCACGGTATTCAGCACCTCGACGTTAGCCTGGTAGCTGCGTGACGCCGACATGGTGTTAACCGTTTCGGCTACCACGTCCACGTTAGGCATCTTCACGTACCCTTTGGCATCGGCCATGGGATTACCTGGGTCATACACCAGTTTTGCCGGGGTCGGATCGTCCACCACCTGCGCCACTTTCACGCCCCCCGTTGCGGCGCCAGCGGCGGCATCGGTCTGAAAAACGACCTGTTTTGCCACGTAAGGCTGTCCGTCCGGACCGGTTACGCTGTCGGCGTTTGCCAGGTTACTGGCGCTGACGTTTAATCGCTGTGATTGCGCGGTCATCGCTGAACCGGCAATGTCAAAAATATTAAGCAAGGCCATAATTATTGCCCTTGTAACACGCTCATCATGCCCTTGATCTGGCTACTGATAAGCGTGAGGTCGGTTTGATATTTCAGGCTGTTATCCGCGAACTGCGTACGTTCACGGTCCATATCCACGGTGTTACCGTCGGCTGATGGCTGATCCGGAATGCGATACAGCAAGTCCATTGACGGTGCCGAATTCGTCTGCGCTTCAATGTGGCGCGCCGACGTGACTTTAAGCGCCAGGCTACTGCCTTCAGCACGTCCATTCGCCATTGCCCGATTCAGCTCGCTGGCAAAGTCGATATCCCTGGCCTGATAGCCCGGGGTGTCGGCGTTGGCAATGTTTGATGCCAGAATCTCCTGACGTTGAGCTCGCAGGTTAAGGGCTTCGGTACCGAAATGTAGCGCCGCATCGAGTTTGTCGAGCATGCTTCCTCCGCAAATGAGAATTTCGAGCTGGCAGCTTAATCGGGAAAAAGCAAGAGTCATCGTCTGAATAACGCCTCAAATCGTCGCTATTTTTGCTCTTGAGTTTTTTTTTATGCGCGTACACTCGTTGGCATCATCAGTGAGGAAAAGCACATGCGTGGATATTCAGCCCTGTTAGCAAGCCTGCTGGCCCTGATTGCCCTACCCGTAATGGCAGGCGATTTCAGCGCCCAACTGAGCCAGTTTTTTAAGGCACGCGATCCCCAGCACGCGGCCGGAATGAATGTGGTGATTCGTACGCCGCAGGCCCAGTGGCCAGAATGTGAGGCCCCGCAGTTTACCCTGCCGGGCAACAGCCGGGCCTGGGGCAACATGAGCGTGGCGGCTAACTGTGGTGAGAACCGTCGTTATATTCAGGTCCAGGTTCAGGTAACCGGTGACTATCTGGTCGCAACAAAATTAATTGCCCGTGGCAGCACCGTCACCAAAGAGGATTTCCGTATTGAAAACGGACGTCTTGATAACCTGCCCCCGCGCACACTGTTCACCGATGAGTCCGTAGCGGATTCGGTGGTCCTGCGCGACATCCAGCCGGGACAACCCGTGAGTCAGTCCATGCTGCGCCAGCCGTGGCGCGTCAAAGCGGGTCAGGACGTGATGGTGGTGGCCAGCGGAGACGGATTTGACGCCAGCGGCGAAGGCAAAGCGTTAAACAACGGTACGATTTCACAGTGGGTTCGGGTGCGTATGGGAAATGGCCAGGTTGTGAGTGGCCGGGTGAGCGATGATGGGAAAATTCTTATAACACTATAAAACATTAAAGAAGCCTGTTTATCTGCCGATAGAAGAATCAGCTAAGCGATTACGCTATTATGATTCAGGTGGCAGACTCCCCTGACTTTACAGGAGCCCGAATATGAGCATCGACAGAACACAACCGACAAAGCCCGCGAGCACTGTGCAAACACGTGACAGCAGCGAGCAACAAACTACCCGCGTGCGTCAGAGCAGCACCACGACTGCTACAACGCCTGCGGCCGCTCAGGTCAGCCTGAGCAGCGCACAAGCACAGCTGATGCAGCCCGGCAGCCAGGACATTAACGTCCAGCGCGTAGAACAATTAAAAACCGCCATTCGCAATGGCGAGTTGAAGATGGATACCGGCAAAATCGCTGATGCGCTGATTGCCGACACTAAGGCGTATTTAGAGGGTAAATAATCCCCATGAGTAATTTGCTGACCACGTTAGATAAGATGCAGGAAGTGCTGGTGTCTCTGGCCATCGTTCTGGATGAAGAGCAACAGCAGCTGTCGTCTGGAATGATCAACAGCAACAACCTGCAGCGTATTACGGAAGACAAGAGCGCGCTGCTGAGTACGTTGAATTATTTAGACGAGATGCGTCGCAGCAACGAGAAAAGTCTGGGTACATCTGCACCTTATCGTGGTCAAAGTGACATGGCGCGCCGCTGGGAAGGTATTCAGCAGCATACGCGTCGGTTGCATAACGCAAATACGCACAATGGTATTCTGTTGCAGCATCAAATTACCTTTACCCATGACGCGTTAGACATTTTGAAGCCGCATCAGACGCAGGCGTTTTATGGTCCGGATGGTAAAGGACAGGGCCAGGCAACGTTAAGTCGTAAAGTCTGACCTGTTTTCCTCCCTCCCGGTATCGCGGGCTGCCTCAGCGAATCTGATGCAGCCGTGACCCGGGCAGGCGTAAAAAAGCCGTCATCTCGCTGAGAAGATGGCTTTTTTTGTGTCCGCTTGCTGGAATCTCTCCTCCTCTGCGCCCTGCCTAACCCTTCTTCTCTCTGCTTCGCGCCTGACGGAATGACGCAATGCACTCACGGGTACGCCAGGCGCATCCCGCGATATTCTCCGCAAGGCAGGCGATTCAGCCTGTTCGCCCAAAGGCCTAGGGTTGAACGTCTCAGTTATTGCTGTACGACGTTGTGCAGAGTGCCGACAGACGCGCGTTCACCAGACAGGTAAACCGCGCGCCTTAATCCTTTCCCGGCTTAAAATGCCTCCCAGTTTTCATGTCCACGTTCAGGCGGAATGATTGGCGCCACAGCCGCTTTCAGGGTCGCAGGGAGAGTGGCGTTCGCATGTTTCAAAGGCGGGCTTTCAAGTTTGAAAACCGAAACGGCCTGGGTCAGTTTGTCAGCCTGCTCTTCAAGCGAGGCGGCTGCAGCCGAGGCCTGCTCAACCAACGACGCGTTCTGCTGTGTCACATCATCCATCTCGGTAACGGCCAGGCTGACCTGCTGAATGCCCCGGCTCTGCTCATCGGAGGCCGCCGCGATCTCCGAAATGATGTCATTTACCCGACGGAAAGCTTCTACCGTTTCCATCATGGTGCTACCCGCATTGCTGACAAGCGTGGTGCCGCCGTTGATGAGCCCGACCGAAGCAGAAATGAGCCCTTCGATCTCTTTGGCCGCCTGCGCGCTTCGCTGCGCCAGACTGCGCACTTCGCTGGCAACCACGGCGAACCCGCGGCCCTGTTCTCCTGCCCGCGCGGCTTCCACCGCCGCATTTAGCGCAAGAATGTTAGTCTGGAAGGCAATGCTGTTGATGACGCTGGTGATCTCGGCAATCTTTTTCGAACTGCCGGAGATATCGTCCATGGTTTTCACCACGCGATTAACGATGTTCCCGCCCGTATGGGCTTTGTCAGAAGCGTCAGAGGCCAGCTGACAGGCATGGTGAGCATTGTCAGCGTTCTGTTTCACTGTTGCGGTCAGTTGCTCCATGCTTGCCGCTGTCTGTTCCAGTGACGCCGCCTGTTGTTCTGTTCTTGACGAGAGATCGGTATTTCCGGAAGAAATTTCTCCCGCGCTCTGAAGAATGGCAATGGCACCATCGCGCACGGTTCCAACCGTACTCGACAGCGAGGACTGCATCAGTTGAAGACGCGAGAGCAGCAGGCCTGGCTCGTTTCGGCCACAAACGTCAGGCGGTAGCGTCAAGTCACCATGTGCAATCAGGTCGATACGCGAGAGGGATTGCCTTAACGGAGTAATAATCACCTTTCTCAACAGAACAAAAGCCAGGAGTACGATCGTCACCGATGCCACAAAAGCCGCCAGCATCGTGATATAGCCCGTATTCACCTGATCCACCGCATCCTGTTTTATCGCCTGCGACCGCTGATTGCGCATATCAATCGCTTTCATCAACACATCTTTATAGGCTTTATCGAGTCTGTCGGCTTCCGTTTCATCGGCGATGATTTCTTCAAAGCTCCCCTGTTTCGCCGCGTCAATCATCGGCAGCAAACCTTTACGAAGATAATCACTGAAACGTGCCTGAAGCTGTGTATCAATATCCGCGCCTTCGGGCGATTTGACGGCGCGATGCAGATAAATGTTAAGCCCTTTCTCTGCCTTCTTCAGGCTGACATCTGTTGCAAGTAAATGCGCTTTATAGTTATCCGTGTCCGCAATGCGCGCGGCGGCACCCGCCTGAATAATTTGCAGCCGCGCCGAACGCATATGTGTCGAACTGTCGAGCAGCCCCTGGCGAACCGCAATCTCGTCAGTCGAATCATCCAGCGAGTGTTTGCCCTGAGCAAGAAACCAGGCCGAAAGGCCTATGCCAGAGACGAATAACAGTAAGATGCAGCCAAATACCAGGCTGAATAAAGGAACAAGCTTAAGGTTATGCCAGAGACTCAGCTTGACGTTGTCATTGGCTGTGATGTGCATTTTCGTCCTCTCCTTATGTGATGAACTGTTTATAGTCATCGGCAGGAAAAGGGCAGTTTTTACGATGAAATTGACCTCAGAATCAATTCCTTACAACATGTCATCATTCTCACGTGATGTTTTTAATAAAGCTAAATATCACGTCAACAGACCTGTTTTTTTAACAATTTTTTAGGAAAAAACATCTTACTGTCACAAAGACGTTCAACGTGAATATCAGGCTGAGCGCGATATTCACGCGGCAGCTTATGACGTTCACTGTCGCCTTGGGTTAAACAACAAAAAGGCCGCAACGTGCGCCGTTGCGGCCTTGCTTACAGGTGACGCGCCGAATGAGGTTCAGCGCAGGTTTATATTCAGACGGTTGTGCGCCGTGCGTAATCCCGCAGGCGAAAACCCATCAGCCCCAGAGCCAGGAAGTAGGCTCCCCCGCCTACCGCACAGACTAATGCGAGTCGCAGCAGGCGCCAGAGCATATTCCCTTGTTCCCAGACGGGCATCCAGTACAGCATGCCAAACAGCGCGGCTGCCATTATCGCGACGGCCACCAGTAAGCGCAGCAGAAAACCCAGCCAGCCCGGCTGCGGCTGGAAGATCTTCTTTTTGCGCAACTGCCAGTAAAGCAGTGCAGCATTGAGGCAGGCCCCCAGACCAATCGAGAGCGCGAGGCCAGCATGCTTAAGGGGGCCGATAAAGGCCAGGTTCATGAGCTGAGTCACGATCAGCGTGATAATGGCAATTTTGACCGGGGTTTTAATGTCCTGGCGCGAATAAAATCCCGGTGCCAGGACTTTCACGACAATCAGCCCCATCAGCCCGACCGAATAGGCAACAAGCGCGCGCTGGGTCATGGCGGCATCGAACGCGGTGAATTTGCCATACTGGAACAGCGCGACAGTCAGGGGACCGGATAACATTCCCAAGGCTACCGCGCTGGGTAACGCCAGCAAAAAGCACAAACGCAGGCCCCAGTCCATTAAGCGTGAATACTCATCGTGATTGCCGCTGGAGAAACTTTTCGCCAGCGACGGTAACAAGATGGTGCCCAGCGCCACGCCCAACACGCCGGAAGGAAACTCCATCAGACGATCGGCATAGTACATCCAGGAGACAGAGCCCGATACCAGGAAAGAGGCAAAAATGGTGTTGATAATCAGCGAGATTTGACTGACGGAGACGCCCAGGATGGCGGGCCCCATCTGACGCATGACGCGCCACACACCTGCATCACGCAGGTTAAGACGCGGCAGTACCAGCATGCCGAGTTTCTTGAGGTGCGGTAACTGATAGCCTAACTGCAGCAGTCCACCCACGACGACGGCCCACGCCAGCGCCATCACTGGCGGATGGAAATGCGGCGCCGCAAACAGGGCAAAACCAATCATGCTGACGTTCAGCAGCGTGGGCGCAAAAGCCGGTACGGAAAAGCGGTTCCAGGTGTTAAGTATTGCTCCGGCCAGGGAGGCAAGGGAGATCAACAGAATATAGGGAAAGGTGACGCGCAGCAGCGCGCTGGTCAGGGCGAATTTATCCGCCGTATCCGCGAATCCCGGCGCAGTGACCAGAATGACCCAGGGCGCGGCAACCATTCCCGCAACCGTCACAACAGCCAATGCCAGCGTCAGCAGCCCCGATACGTAGGCAACAAACAACCGCGTCGCCTCTTCTCCCTGCTTGCTCTTGTACTCGGCTAAAATAGGCACAAAAGCCTGCGAGAATGCGCCTTCCGCAAAAATGCGTCGCAGCAGATTCGGCAGTTTAAAGGCAACAAAGAAGGCATCGGTAGCCATACCGGCCCCGAATACGCGCGCCACAATGGCATCACGGGCGAAGCCCAGCACGCGGGAAAACAGCGTCATGGAACTGACCGCTGCCAGCGATTTCAACAAATTCATAATTGACGGGGCATCCTGAAAAAAATCGGCAAAATGCGTGGCTTAGCACGGGTTATGTCACATCTCGGCCGATAGTCTACTGCCATCGCGCGAAATGACCAGTGCTGAGTGTTACAAGGCGTTATTCCCGTTCGGCATCGCGCCACATTGATTCGACCACGCGTTGCGCCAGCAGGGCCTGCTCGCCACTGGTCTCCGGCTTTGTCTGATTTTCGACACACTGGATAAAATGCTCTGCGGCCCCGACGAATCCGCGCTGGGCCAGATGGCTCTGCCAGGAGGGAGAAGGCGTGATCACCACCCCCGCCCCTCGCTCCACTTGCCCGTCGCGCATGTCATGAATATCAATGCATTGGCCATCGCCTATGGCGCTGACGCGTTCGCGCTGGCTTCCTGCCCGACGATGCATGCTGGTCGTGACCTGCAACTGTCCGGCATTGAAATGGTGCTCCGCATACAGCATCTGTCCCTGCTCATTGGTCGAGATGTGCCCCTGACGCGGAAGCGAACGTCCCCCGGCCAGCCACAAGGCGGTGTCGACAACATGGAGATAATCATCCAGTAACGTGAAGCGCAGATCCTGTGGACCCACGCTGTCGCTGCGGTGTTTCTCAACACGCAGCGAAGCAACCGATGCCATCTCGTCCTTGAGCTGCTGATAGGCGGGCGCAAAACGGCGATTAAAGGCCACCATCAGTCGGCGCTGTTTCTTTTCGGCCAGCGTAACAAGCGCCTCGGCCTGACTCAGGGTTTCTGCCAGCGGCTTATCGACACAGACGTCTTTTCCCGCCTGCAGCAGTGCATGCACGACCTCGTAATGACTGGCCGTACTGGTATGAACAAACACGGCATCACAAGCGGCCGCCAGGGCATTCAGCGTGCTGAAACAGGGGATCCGGTAACGTTCGCACACGACCTGCGCGTTCGCCTGGTTCGGCGAAAATGCCCCCACTAACTGCCAGGCACGCGCCTGCGATAATACGGGCAGCCAGGCCTTTTGCGCGATGCCGCCTAAGCCGACCACACCAATACGAATCGTCATTTAGTGTTCTCTTTCCTGTAGCAGCGCCAGCTGCGCCTGTAAGTCTGCCACCTGCTGCTCCAGCGCGACGACGCGTTCCAGCAGGGCGACATCATGTGTGACTGCGTCAACCTGCGTCGGTGCGGGCGCTACCTCGCCGGCCAACAAGTGCATAAAACGGCTTTCACGCTTGCCGGGCTCACGGGCCAGCCGTACAACCATCGGGCCGTCATCGCGTGACGCCAGCCCTTCCAGGGTCTGTTCGACTTCAGCCACGTCGGCAAACTCGTGCAGGCGTCCGCTTCGCGTGCGCAGTTCACCCGGCGTCTGCGCGCCGCGCAGGAACAGAAGCGTCAGAACGGCCACTTCTGCACTGCTGAGCTGCAGATGTCCAAATGCCGAATTGCAGAAGCGCTGCTCATATTTAACGACCCGCTGGCCGAAGCCACTGTTCGCCGTCACCAGGTGTTTTTTAACCAGCTGGTCGAGCTCATTCTGGACATCGCTTTCGCTCAGTTCCATCACCGGCTCGCGGTTTGACTTCTGATTGCAGGCGTTAACCACCGCGTTCAACGAAAGCGGGTACTGTTCCGGCGTGGTCACCTGTTTTTCCAGCAGGCAACCTAACACGCGCAGAGCCTGTACCGACAAGGCTATCTTCATTTACCCCTCCTCGGGTTATCCACGACGGTTGGGCGTCCATTCTTTGCAGGTCAACGCCGTCAGGACATGATCCTGCCACTCGCCATTAATCATTAAATAATTTTTAGCATATCCCTCTTTTTCAAACCCGAGGCGCGCCAGCAGATCGCCACTACGCTGGTTGTGCGGCATATAGTTAGCCATGATGCGATGAATATACTGTTGCCGCTGCATATAACGAATCGCAGACTGCAGCGCCTCAAACATCATGCCCTGCCCCTGCCATTTTTCGCCGAGGGAATACCCAAGGTAACAGGCATGAAAGGCCCCGCGCAGGACATTGCTGAAGTTAGCCACGCCGCGTACCTCGGTTTCGTTGCTGTCCATCAACACAAAGTAGAAAGCCGATCCCTGTTTATGCATATCCGCAATCAGGCCGAGCCGCGCCTGCCAGCCAGAGGGATAACAATGGCTGTCATCGCGAACCGGTTCCCACGGCCTGAGAAAATCGCGATTTTCCGCATAGTAATCCGCTAACCGCCACGCATCGCGTTCGTGAACCAGTCTTACCACCAGCCGCTCGGTCGTGAGTCTCACCCTCAGCGCGGCAGAACGATAGCCAAACATCATCTCTCCTGAAATCCATGGCGGGAAGGAAATGCCAGTCTTTGATAACGTTCACTATAACCGTCGCCAGGTCTGCGGTAAAACGTTACGCGCGCATCACAGACGGGCTGACCGTTTATGCTCCTGTGCGCTGACAGTGAAACCGCTCTTAACTGTTTCACTGCAGTCTGCGCGACACAAAAGATGCGTCGCGTCCCCTGTCCTGCACGTGAACAATTGCCCTTGCTGGCATGGGCGGGTTAGCCGTCACTGATCACGATGTCTGACCTGCTGGACGGGGCCTGGCTGACCCGGTGATCGCCGGCGAAGGGCGGCCAGCCTGCAGCGAAAGGCACGTTCGGTTACCCTAACTCAGCCCATTCCTGATGACAGACTGCACGCATTAGGGCAGGCTATGCCCTGATCTACTTTTTCATTTAAACGAGGGAATTATGAAGAAGGCTTTTCACGGGCTGATTGCCCTGTTTTTCGCGGTATTGCTGAGCGGCTGTAATCAGTTAACCCAGTACACCATCAGCGAGCAGGAGGTCAATCAGGCGCTGCAAAAACACAATAATTTCGAAAAAGACGTTGGCGTCTCAGGGCTGGTGAATGCCCATATTGTCCTGAATAACCTGACCAGTCAGATTGGTCGCGAAGAGCCGGGTAAAGTAACGTTATCAGGTAATGCGAAAATCAACGTGTCTTCGCTGTTTGGTCCACAACAGGCCGATATGCAGCTGAAGATGCGTGCGCAACCGGTGTTCGACAAACAGCAGGGTGCGATTTATCTGCGCGATATGGAAATTGTGGATGCACAGGTTCAGCCAGACAAGATGGCGTCCATCATGAAAACGCTGACGCCCTACCTGAATCAATCGCTGAAAAGCTATTTTGACCAGCAGCCTGCCTATGTGCTGAGTGCCGATCGCAGTAAAGCCGAATCGCTGGCGAAGAAATTTGCTAAAGGGTTGGAAGTGAAGCCAGGCGAGCTGGTGATCCCGTTCACCGATTAGCGCGTTCCGACAAATTTATCGCCTGCCTGATCCGCGCCTTTCGGCGCGGATTGCTTATCAGATGCAAAAACAGGTGCAAACGGTTGCCTGAGTCCTTATGCTTATAACCCGGCCTAAACACGCCATTCGTTTATCCTTCATGCCGGAGCCGTATTAATGACCGCACAACCTCAGCAACTTACTATCCGCCGCCCAGATGACTGGCATATCCATCTTCGTGATGACGAGATGCTTAAAACGGTGCTGCCCTACACCAGCGCGGTGAACGGTCGGGCTATCGTGATGCCCAACCTGGTTCCGCCGGTGGTCAGCGTCGCGGCGGGCGAAGCCTATCGCGACCGCATTCTGGCCGCGTTGCCTGACGGTCATGACTTTACCCCGCTGATGACCTGCTACCTGACCGACTCGTTAGACGCCGAAGAACTGGCGCGCGGTTACCACTCCGGCTTGTTCACTGCGGCCAAGCTCTATCCTGCCCATGCGACAACCAACTCCAGCCACGGCGTGACCAACATTGCGTCAATCGCGTCGGTGCTGGAGCGGATGCAAACGCTGGGCATGCCGCTGTTAGTGCATGGCGAGGTGACTGATTCACATATTGATATCTTTGACCGTGAAGCCCGCTTTATTGAAACGGTGATGGAACCGCTGCGTAAGCAATTCCCTGCGCTGAAAGTCGTGATGGAGCATATTACGACCAAAGATGCCGCAGACTATGTGGAAAGCGCCAATGAAAACCTGGCCGCTACCCTTACCCCCCAGCACCTGATGTTTAACCGTAACCATATGCTGGTGGGCGGAATTCGTCCGCACCTTTACTGTCTGCCCATTCTGAAGCGCAATACGCATCAGCAGGCGTTGCGCAAGGTGGTGGCCAGCGGTCATCCACGTTTCTTCCTGGGTACCGACACCGCCCCTCACCTGAGCCATCTGAAAGAGAGCAGCTGCGGCTGTGCCGGCGTATTTAATGCTCCTACCTCCCTGCCCGCTTATGCCACGGTGTTTGAGGAGATCGGTGCGCTGGCGCATTTTGAAGCGTTCTGTTCCGAGAACGGTCCCCGCTTCTATGGTCTGCCGCTGAACGAAGGCACCATCACGCTGGTGCGTGAGCCCTGGACAGTCGCAGAAACAATTGAAATGGGCTCACATCAGCTGGTGCCTTTCCTGGCCGGTGAAACGCTGAACTGGCGTGTAAAATAATTTCACTTGCCTCCGGCATATTTATACTGTAGTTATATACAGTATCTTATACGGAGGCTTTTATGCGTGTTGAAATTACCGTTGCCAAGACCCAACCTCTACCCGCTGGTGCGATAGAAGCCCTGAGCCAGGAACTGTCGCGCCGTATCGATGAACAATTCCCGCAATTCACCAATCACGTCAAAGTGCGTTACGCCACGGCTAACCAGCTAAGCGTGATGGGCGGAGATAAAGAGACGCGTGAACAAATCAGCGAAATCCTGCAACAAACGTGGGAAAGCGCTGACGACTGGTTCATTACCGATTAACCGCCACTGTGCTGTTTTTTGCCGGGTTTCGCCACCCGGTTTTTTTATCTTCATTTAAAGTCTGCCTAACCCCTCTCCCCATCTGGACTCTGAATGATCAATGTCCTATGCTGGCGCTGATCATGCATAAAAGGAGTTGCATCCCATGACTACAGATAAACCCGAAGAAGCGATGACCTTTGGCGAGTTGTTAACGCTGATTGGTGAACAGCAGCGTCGTTTAACGGTGCTGGAAAATGCGTTCTCCAGCCTGATTTTCTGTCTTGATGACCGGGCAAGTCAGTTACTGGTGCATAATCTTTCTCTTGAAGCCCAGAATCAAAACCATGATGAGCAACTGCAGCAGCAGTTTGCGCGCCTGGCCGAAACGTTACAGAAGCGCAGTGGGACAACCGGCGCGGAGACCGCCCTAATCTGACGTGCGGTTAACGCCAGTGATGAACAACTTTTACTGTTTAAATAGGACGATTACCTACCTGTCATTCTGGTATTATATCTTCTCAGCTTTACCGTTTTAGAGACAAACATTCTGCTTTCAGGCGTTCCGTGATACGTTTTAATCAGTAAATCGCTATATTGCTGTTATAATTGTTTCGCAGTGGAAATAAAAAAGCCGCATTGAACCTCATCATGCACTTCGTTTAACGAGTAATAAGGAGGTTATAATGGACAGTCGCAAAGATGTAATTCAGACCCATCCACTGGTGGGCTGGGATATCAGTACTGTTGACAGCTATGATGCGATGATGATCCGCCTGCACTCCCTTTCGTCGCAAGATCAAACAGAAGAAGACGCAGACGTTGGCCCGACTTACTGGCTGACGACTGATGTAGCAAAGCAGTTCATCTCCATTCTTGAAGCCGGTATCGCCAAGATTGAATCTGCCGAGCAAGTAGAACGACTACTAAAGAAGCATTAATACTGCTGCATCAGCAAGGCACCCTTCAGGGTGCCTTTTTTATTGGGCTTTCTGGTATGCTGTTGATTATGTAACCCTTTCAGGAGTTCCATTTTCATGATTTACGATCTTATTGTGGTCGGGAGCGGCTCAGTCGGCGCAGCAGCAGGCTATTACGCCACGCAGGCCGGCCTCTCCGTACTGATGATTGACAGCGCCCATCCGCCTCATACTCAGGGCACCCACCACGGCGAAAGCCGCCTGATTCGTCATGCTTACGGAGAAGGCGAGCGCTATGTGCCGCTGGTATTGCGTGCGCAGACGTTATGGGATGCGCTTGAGCAGCAGGCTGGCGAGCGCATTATGCACCGGTGCGGCGTCCTGAATATCGCCCCTGCTCACTCCGTGTTTATTCAAAACGTCATCAACAGCGCAAAAGCCTGGCAGCTTCCCGTCGAGATATTACAGGCCGCGGAGGTCAGAAAACGCTGGCCGCAGTTTAACGTCCCCGATGAGTACCTGGGCGTATTTGAGCCACAGTCCGGTTTTTTAAAAAGTGAACAGGCGGTGCGGAGCTGGATTCAGCTGGCGGAAAAACAGGGCTGCGCGCAGCTGTTTAACTGCCCCGTCACGCAAATCAGTCGTGAAGGCGATTTACAGCAGGTCACCACGATTGACGGCATTTACCGTGGGCGAAAAATGCTGGTGAGCGCCGGGACATGGGTCAGCAAACTGGTGCCGAATTTGCCAGTGGCACCAACGCGTAAGGTCTTTGCCTGGTATCAGGCTGATGGTCGTTACAGTGAAAACAATGCCTTTCCCGGATTCACCTGCGAAATGGCCGATGGCAGCCAGTATTATGGTTTCCCTGCCGATAACAACGCCCTGAAGTTAGGCCGCCATGATGGGGGCCAGTTGATGACCCAACCCGAAGATCGTAAACCCTTCGGTAGCCTGGCCGCCGATGGCAGCGAAACATTCCGCTTTTTGCGCCAGTTTTTACCCGGCGTTGGCGTGTGTTTGCACGGGGAAGCCTGTAGTTATGATGTCAGCCCCGATGAAGACTTTATTATCGATACCGTGCCGGGCGATCCTGACCGTCTGGTGATAACGGGCTTAAGCGGACACGGTTTCAAATTTGCCAGCGTTTTAGGCGAGCTTGCCAGTCAGTTTGCTCAGAATCAGCCTTTCAGTTTTGATCTCACACCGTTCAGGCTGTCACGCTTTCAGTAAATAGGGTGCGGCGGCCCGGTTTTACGCGGCGCCGCACTGACATATATTTACACTCCGGTTTTATCTGACGCCCTTCCTGCTGTTATATCCACGCAAACAGGCCCGTTTATCCACTTTTCCACGTCTCAGCGCCCGCGTAAAAAAGCCTTGTTCAATAATATTGTGCTTACGCGCACCGCTACGCGAGCCGATTTCATTAGTACAGGAGATATTTATAGAAAAGTAAGCATTATTGCTTTTGTGTTTCATTCTGTAGATTCTTATTTCTACATATTCTTAAGATACCGCTGCAAAAATGTTGCTAAGAAATTCACCCGGTCGTTATGGATGGCTCTCCATTTTCCTACACTGGTCAATGGCATTGGTTATCTATGCCATGTTCGCCCTGGGATTATGGATGGTTGGGCTGAGCTATTACGATACCTGGTATCACAATGCGCCAGAGATTCATAAGAGCATCGGGGTCATTCTGATGCTGGCCCTGATTATTCGCCTGATATGGCGCGTGGTTTCGCCGCCGCCTAAACCCCTGAGCAGTTATTCCCCTCTTGTGCGCATCACGGCTGTCGTGGCGCACGGATTACTCTATGGCCTGCTGATCGCCATCCTCTTCAGTGGCTATTTAATCTCTACCGCCGACGGCAAACCGGTTTCGGTGTTTGGCTGGTTCTCTCTGCCTGCTGTACTGACCGGCGCGGGCGAACAGGCAGATTTAGCGGGAGATATTCATTTATGGCTGGCCTGGAGCATCGTGATCCTGTCGGTGTTACATGGCCTGGCCGCACTAAAGCACCACTTTATCGATCGCGATATCACCCTGAAAAGGATGCTGGGTCTGGGCATCCGTTCACCCTCTGAAAAGGAAAAATAATATGTTCAAAAAAACGCTTCTGGCCATCACAGGTGCCGGCCTGCTGCTGGGTTCCCTGACCGCCAGTGCCGCTGATTACAAAATTGATAAAGAGGGCCAGCACGCCTTTGTACAGTTTCGTATCAAGCACTTAGGCTACAGCTGGCTGTACGGCACCTTTAAAGATTTCGACGGTTCGTTCAGCTTCGATGCCAGTAATCCTTCAGCCGATAAAGTGGATGTGACCATCAACACCAACAGCGTGGACACCAACCATGCCGAGCGTGACAAGCATATTCGCGGTCCTGAATTCCTGAATGTGGCCAAACATCCCACTGCGACCTTTAAATCAACCTCGGTGAAGAAAGACGGCGATAAACTGGCCGTTACAGGAGATTTAACGCTGAATGGCGTGACCAAACCTGTGACGCTGGAAGCCAAAATGATGGGTGAAGGTAAGGATCCGTGGGGCGGCTATCGTGCCGGTTTTGAAGCGGAAGGCGAGATTGCGCTGAAAGACTTTAATATTACTCAGGATCTTGGGCCAGCCTCTCAGAACGTTGAGTTAATCATCTCAGTAGAAGGCGTACGTCAGTAATCTTAAGCCGCCTGAAGCCAGGCTTCAGGCGGCTCCGGCTATTTGCGGGTTGGCGCAGGAATGGTCATATTCAGCAAGCCACGCGACTTGTTGAAAATTTTATTGCCATTCTCACGTCCTGCCCGGCGAGCGCGTTGCTCTTCGGGTGACAGGCGGGCTTCCTCCTGACAGAGCGGGCTACAGCAGTGCTCGTACTTTTCGGCACAACGTTCACACTGGATAAACAGCAGGTGACAGCCGTCATTAACGCAGTTTACGTGGGTATCACACGGCGTCCCGCACTGGTGGCAGTGGGATAACACATCATCCGAAATACGCTCGCCCATGCGTTCATCAAAAACAAAGTTCTTGCCTTTGAAACGCACCGGAAGATTTTGTTCCCGTGCGCGGCGTGCATACTCAATAATGCCGCCTTCGACGTGATAAACATCTTCGAACCCGTTATGGCGCATCCAGGCGCTGGCTTTTTCACAGCGAATCCCCCCGGTGCAGTACATGACGATTTTTTTATCCTTCTTATCCTTCAGCATGTCCACCGCCATCGGCAACTGGTCACGGAACGTATCGGCAGGCACCTCAAGCGCATTATCAAAGCGCCCGACTTCATACTCGTAATGATTTCGCATATCCACGAATACCGCATCGGGATCGTCAAGCATAGCGTTCACTTCCGCCGCTTTCAGATAGTTGCCGACGTCGCTGGCATCAAAAGTTTCATCGTCGATGCCGTCCGCGACAATGCGGTCACGTACTTTCAGACGCAATACCCAAAACGATTTGCCATCGTCGTCGAGCGCGATATTCATACGCAGATGATTTAACGCCGGATCAAAACCGTACAAATAGGCCTTCATCGCCTCGTACTGGCTGGCGGGCACGCTCAGTTGTGCGTTGATGCCTTCGTGCGCAACGTAAATACGCCCAAACACCTTCAATGCGGTTAACCCGAGATAGAGTTCGTCGCGAAACGCTTTTGGATCGGCAATAGTGAAATACTTGTAAAAAGAGACTGTGGTGCGCGGCTCGGTTTCCGCCAGCATGCGCGCCTTCAGCTCTTTATTGGAAACAAGGTTGTGTAACACTGGCATGGTGTTCGTTCCTGTTATCAATAGAAGAAATTTAGCGCGCACATGATACCTGAATTGAAAAAAATGCGAAGCGTATAAGAAAAATTGATAGTTTAACCTGTACATTTTCGCCGGTCCGGGTATTCATACTTCTCTTTTTGCTCCCGACAACAACCTGCGAAATGCTGTAACATTTCAGCAGTGGGAAAAAAATGGCACAATAACCGCAACTGACGAAAAACAGCACCGCTGGTGCACGACGCAGGATAATAATATTTAAGATGACCCAATTGCCCCAATTTTCACGCGCGCTTTTGCATCCCCGCTATTGGTTAACCTGGCTGGGCATAATTCTGTTGTATATCCTGGTATTGCTGCCCTATCCACTACTCTATGCACTTGGTTGCCGTATTGGTCGCCTTGGTATGCGCTTCATGAAGCGACGCGTGGCCATTGCGCGCCGTAATCTGGAGCTCAGCTTTCCCGAGATGCCGGAAGTCGATCGCGAAGCCATGATTAAGCATAACTTTGAATCGGTAGGGATGGGGCTGATTGAAACCGGCATGGCCTGGTTCTGGCCCGACTGGCGCATCCACAAATGGCACAAACCTTCTGGTCTGGAACATATTCAGCAGGCCCATGATAGCCAGCGCGGCGTGCTGTTAATTGGCATGCATTTCTTAACGCTGGAGATCGGTGCTCGCATGTTTGGCATCCATAATCCCGGCATTGGCGTCTACCGGCCTAACGACAATAAATTAATCGACTGGCTGCAGACGCGCGGTCGTATGCGCTCAAACAAAGGGATGTTAGATCGTAAAGATCTCAAAGGCATGATTCGGGCGTTAAAGCGCGGCGATATCATCTGGTACGCGCCCGACCATGATTATGGCCCGCGCAGCAGCGTATTTGTGCCCTTCTTTGGCGTGGAAAAGGCGGCAACAACCGTGGGTACGCATATGCTGATCCGCACCGGTAAACCCGCCGTCATCCCCTTTGTTCCACGTCGCCTGCCCGAAGGACGCGGCTACGAACTGATTATTCTGCCTGACGTCAGCGCGAATTTCCCCCTGACCAGCGACGAAGACACGGCTCTGCGCATGAACAAGGTGGTTGAAGAAGGCGTGCTCATCGCCCCTGAACAGTACATGTGGCTGCACCGCCGTTTCAAAACCCGGCCAGAAGGTGAGCCTTCACGCTATTAGATCCGCTGCTCAGCCGCTGTTCGCGTTTACTGCGAGCAGCGGCTGCCGGGCGATAACGGACTGAACAGTTCCAACGTAATCAGGCGATGAATATGATTATCCGAGGCGGCGATGTCCAGCCCTGGCATGTTGAGTATGCAAAGCCCGTCGAGCCCACAGACCAGACTAATTAGCCGCCAGGCAATATTGTCCGCTTTATCAAGTAGCCTGAACTCACCGGCTTCCTCCCCCGCCTTGATGACGGCGACGGTTTCCTGCTGCCACATCTCCATTGCAACGATATAGGCGCCGCGCATTTCTGCATCGCGTCCTGCCAGGATCTGGGCTTCGCGCCACAACCGAATGTAGGGCTCAAACCGGCCATCATCGCTACCCAGCATGGAGAAGAGTCGCTCACGCCAGCTGGCGTTTTTCGTTACGGTTTCGGTGTCCAGTATTCTTCGGCTCAGGCGAATAAACGCCTGGGACTTAAGCTCGCCAATACCCGAGAAGTGATGGTGCACCTGACCAACGGCAACCTGCGCCTCTGCGGCGATACGTCTTACCGTCATGGCCGCATAGCCTTCCTGAAGGGCAACGGTCATTGCGGCCTGCAGTATGCCTTCCCGGCGCTCATCGCGACTTAAATAGTTCATCTCAACCTACCTGAAACGGTAAAGCAACGAGTCTAACAAAAAGTTGGACAAGCGTTCAACATTAAGTAGGATCCGTTTTGGACATGTGTTCAACTTTATTTCAAAGGGATCGTAATGCTTCGTCAGTGGGTCGCGTTGGTGATTATCGTCATGCTGTATATCCCGGTCGCAATCGATGCCACGGTGCTGCATGTTGCCGTACCGACGCTGAGCATGACGCTAAACGCCAGTGGCAACCAGCTGCTGTGGATCATTGATATCTACTCACTGGTCATGGCCGGTATGGTGTTACCTATGGGTGCACTGGGCGATCGTATCGGATTTAAACGCCTGCTGATAACGGGTAGCCTGCTGTTTGGCCTGTCATCGCTGGCGGCGGCGCTGGCCCCTTCGGCTGCGTGGCTGATAGCAACCCGCGCGTCACTGGCCATCGGGGCAGCCATGATAATCCCGGCAACGCTTGCCGGGATCCGGACACTGTTTGTTGAAGCGCGCGATCGCAATATTGCGCTGGGCGTCTGGGCCGCCGTCGGTTCCGGTGGCGCCGCGTTTGGCCCGCTGATTGGCGGTGCCGTACTGGAACATTATGACTGGGGGGCGATTTTTTTCATTAACGTCCCGCTTGTCGTGGTGATAGTTGCGCTCGCCGTCTGGCTGATTCCGGGACAGCCGGGGCGACCGGAGCAAAAACTGAATCTGCCCCATGCGCTGCTGTTGATCGTCGCCATACTGCTGTTGGTCTACAGCGCCAAAACGGCGCTCAAGGGTGATGTATCGCCGTCGCAGGTCACGGCAGCCCTGATCGCAGGCGCCGCGATGCTTGCCTTGTTTATCCGTCTTCAACGGCGAGCGGAACAGCCGATGATCGATTTGCAGCTGTTTTGCCATCGCATAATTTTAAGTGGTGTGGTGATGGCCCTGACCGCGATGATCGCGCTGGTGGGGTTTGAACTACTTATGGCGCAGGAGCTGCAGTTTGTCCATGGCTTCACGCCCTTCGAAGCCGGAAAATTTATGTTGCCGGTCATGATTGCCAGCGGTTTCAGCGGCCCCATCGCAGGGATACTGGTCGGCAAGCTGGGTCTGAGGCCGGTCGCAGTTGGCGGCATGGGATTCAGCGGTATCAGCTTTCTGGGGCTGTCGATGCTGGACTTCAGTACCCAGCAGTGGCAGGCCTGGAGCCTGATGGTGCTGCTGGGCTTTAGCGCATCCAGTGCCCTGCTGGCGTCGACCTCTGCCATTATGGCGGCCGCGCCAAAAGAAAAAGCCGCCGCAGCCGGCGCCATTGAAACCATGTCCTATGAGCTGGGTGCCGGACTGGGCATTGCCCTCTTTGGTCTGCTGCTGACCCGTAGCTTTACCGCTTCGATTGTGCTGCCGTCGGCACTGGACCCTGGGCTTGCAGAAAAAGCCTCATCCTCCATCGGTGAGGCCATTAAAGTGGCACAGACGCTGGAGCCTGCACTCGCCGGGGCAACGATTCAGGCGGCAAAAGCGGCCTTTATCACCTCTCACAGCGTGGCGCTGGTCAGCGCGGCTGTGCTGTTACTCCTGCTGGCTGCGGGTATTGGATTTAGCCTGGCAAAGAGCGCGCAGAAGTAACCGATGCGTTGCCGCGAACCGGCGCTGCAACGGGAGAACGATCCCGCAGTAACGATCGTGATAATATTCGCGATCGTTACTGCCTGAAGCCCTGTGATCAGGCTGGCGATAGCGCCGCTGAGCGGCTCAACAACGGAAAAATCTATGCTCTGGCTTATCTCTAAATATGCGATAACTGCCCTGATGGTGGTGATTATTTCTGAAGCGGCTAAACGCAGCGATCGCCTGGGTGGGCTCCTGGCCGCCCTGCCGCTTGTCACCATCCTGGTGTTGATCTGGATGAAACTTGAAGGACAGAGCCAGACAAAGATCGCCGCTCATGCCTGGTATACATTCTGGTATGTGGTACCGACCCTGCCAATGTTTATCCTCTTCCCGTTTTTGTACCAACGTACCGGCTTCTGGCTCACGCTGGGGCTGAGTTGCCTGATCACGATCGTCCTGTTCATGCTGTGGGCAGGTTTTCTGAAAAGGTTTGGTATTGACCTGTTGTAGCCTGCCGATATGGCCAGCAGGTGTTCAGCTATAGCAGCTAACGGATGCGATTCAGGACTGGCTGTATGTGCAGAACGTTCGTCCGCTAAAGTGGCCCGACTTTCCCTCCTGAGATTTTCGTCTATTCTTCACTGAAATCACGTTAATCAGGCAAGGAGAGAAGCATGAGTATGTTCACTACACTGGAAGAAGCGATTGATGCTGCGCGTGAAGAGTTTCTCGCCAGCCATCCGGATATTGAGCAAGACGATGCGGCCATCAACCAGTTTGGCCTGCAAAAATATGTGATGCAGGACGGTGACATCATGTGGCAGGCAGAGTTCTTCGAAGACGAAGGGGATTCGGGCGAGTGTTTGCCTGTGCGCAGCAATGAAGCCGCTCAGGCTATCTTTGACGGCGATTTTGATGAGATTGAACTGCGTCAGGAGTGGTTAGCAGAAAATACGCTGCACGAGTGGGATGACGGTGAGTTTCAACTTGAACCTCCGCTGGACAGCGAAGAAGGTAAAGCCGCGGCGCAGGAATGGGAAGACGATAACAGCGACTCTGACCGCAGTTACTCATAAGGTCCATGGCTGGCATCTACCGGAATCAGCAGCGTGTCGACCACCAGTGACAGCGGCAGGTCGAGAATGGTGATAACCCGCCATGCGCCATCACGGATATCCCACTTTACGCCGGGGTAAAACTGATTACCGTGTCCCTGCCCGGGCACGGTGCGGCTGATGATACTGCCACAGCCGCTCAGCGTAACGACGGCGAGGGATAACAGGATGACTTTAGCGAATGTATTCACAATAGCGACTCAGGTTAAACAGGCGCTATTTTAATCATGAGTTGAGCCGGGTTGCCATCCCCATTCGTGCAAAGTGCAAAATAATGTTGCCGTCTGTAACCGGCGACGGGCGTAAAAAAAGCGGCATTTCTGCCGCTTTCTTCGTTGCTACGCCTGATGCGGTAAGGCATCGGGGTTGAGAGGCATTTTTTGATAGCTCTCTACCCACTGATGATACTTTTCACCACTTTCCCACAGGCGAGTATGTACACGCGCCAGCACCACCGGATCGCTGATCAGCTGCAAGCGCTGCTCTCGATTCAGTTTTTCCGGCGCATCGCTCAGTGCCTGATCGACGCGGCGATCGCGCGCATGATCAAGTAACTGACTCTGCTTGTGGCGTGAGGTCGCAAGCGCGGTCGCCAGGGCGTTAAACGCAGGATGGAACAGCGCATGCATAAAGCCATTTTTCAGCACGCGCTGACGGTTGAGTTCCACATAGCGATCGGTATCCACCAGCTCTTTCGGCGGATCGTACTCTTCCGGGATCAGGAACAGCTTCGCTTTCTTACTCTTGATGCCGAGGCCAGAGCGGCTCGACATCACCGATACAAACGGCGACAGAATAAGCGAGAACACGATTGGCGCCAGCCACCACAGGAAGTTGAGATCCAGCCACCCCATCCCGGCAGCCCAGACAATGCCCAGGGCCATCTGCGAACCGTGACGCTTGAAGGCTTCGCTCCAGGGTGTGGCATCATCGTCACGCTGCGGTGAGTTCCAGACCACTTCCCAGCCCAGGAACGCGCTTACCACAAATACGGTGTGGAACAGCATACGCACCGGTGCCAGCAGCACCGAGAACAGCATCTCCAGCAGCAGCGAGACGAACAGACGTAGCGCACCGCCGTAGGGTTTCGCCCCCTTACACCAGATCAGCACGACGCTGAGCAGTTTCGGCAGGAACAGCAGCACCAGCGTGGTCGAGAACAGCGCAATCGCCAGTTCAGGACGCCACTGGGGCCAGACCGGGAACAGCTGCCTTGGCTGCAGGAAGTAAGTGGGCTCCATGAGCGTATGCACCACCTGTAACGCGGTGGACAGTGCCAGGAACAGGAACCACAGCGGTGCCGACAGATAAGACATCACGCCCGTCAGGAAGACGGCACGGTGCACCGGGTGCATCCCTTTCACCAGAAACAGGCGAAAGTTCATCAGGTTACCGTGACACCAGCGGCGATCGCGCTTAAGTTCGTCCAGCAGGTTTGGCGGGAGCTCCTCATAGGAACCCGGCAAATCATAGGCGATCCATACGCCCCAGCCAGCACGGCGCATCAGTGCCGCTTCCACGAAGTCATGCGACAGGATGGAACCGGCAAACGAGCCTTCACCCGGCAGCGGTGCCAGTGCGCAGTGCTCGATAAACGGCTTCACACGAATGATGGCGTTATGGCCCCAGTAGTGCGACTCACCCAACTGCCAGAAGTGCAGACCGGCGGTAAACAACGGGCCGTAAACGCGGGTCGCAAACTGCTGACAACGCGCATAAAGCGTGTCCATGCCCGAGGCTTTTGGCGAAGACTGGATGATACCGGCATTAGGGTTAGCATCCATCATGCGCACCAGGCCCGTCAGACATTCACCGCTCATGACGCTGTCGGCGTCCAGCACCACCATGTAGCTATAGTTGCTGCCCCAGCGACGGCAAAAGTCATCGATGTTGCCGCTTTTACGCTTCACACGGCGACGACGACGGCGATAGAATATCTTGCCCGCGCCACCGACGTCACGTACCAGCTCCATCCAGGCTTTCTGCTCAGCGATAGCGATATCGGCATCGTAACTGTCACTCAGGATGTAAACATCAAAGTGCTCAGCATTTCCGGTACGCACCACTGATTCCCAGGTCGCCCGTAAACCAGCAAAAACGCGTCCTACATCTTCATTACAGATCGGCATGATCAGCGCGGTACGGTGCGCAGGATTAAGGGGTTCATCGCCGACGGTAGAATAGGAAATGCTGTATTTATCCCGACCAATCAGCAGTTGCAGGAAGCCCATCAACGCCGTCCAGAAACCCGCCGACACCCAGCAGAACAGGATCGCAAACAGGAACAGAATCCCGGTCTGCAACACATAAGGCAGAATCTGCATAACAGACTGCTGCCAGTTCTGGTTGATCATGTCCATGGGATCCAGCAGCGTCCAGCCCTGGTAAGGCAAAATGGTTTTCATGTACCACGTCGCCACCACGGTCTGCATAATCGTGAGGATCAACAGAATATAACGACGAATGGACCCCACGTGGCGCCACTTCTCTTCCGCGCGCTGCTCTTCGGCCGAAGCATAACGGGGAACAGACTTGTGTCCCCGTAGCGAGTCCCAGGCGCGAGCCAGCGGGTTAGTGCGCCAGGCTTCCGGGAACATCAATGAACGCTTCACTTTTGGCATCGCCTTTAACGTGGTGCGATCAAGATAGTCCTTGCCTAGCTGCTGTCCCCCGGCAAGTGAATCGGGCCAGGCCATTTCCACTCGCGACGACACCGATTTTAAAGGTGCATCCTCAGGGCGATCGCTGGCAGCCACATCCTGGCCCAGCGATTCGTGTAACTGGTGAAACGTCTGCGCATTTTGCAACGAAGCGGCCAGACGCGTTTTTCCTGCCGCATCCAGCGGCAGGGCTTCTACATAGCGTTGAGGTGTAAAAGTCAAATTATTCATTGGCAGGTAACTGATAGCTCCAGGTTTCCGTCAATGTCTTGTCACCGCTGACCAGCGCTGCACGCATCTCTGTCGCCTGCTTGTTATCTTTCACGCGCAGACGCAATACCAGACGCCAGCCTTTGGTGACCGGATTGTAGCGAACGCTTTGTTCGACCACTTCGGCGTTCTTGCCTACGCTGACCTGCGGCGCAACCTGACTGTCGGCAGGCATTTCACTCATGTCTTTGCCGACGAAATCGATGGTGAAGGCAACAGTGCCATCCGGTTGACGGACTAAATTCGACTGCTTCACATCGCCCGCTGAACGCAGCGTATCTTTCACCCAGGCAACATCGTCAGAATGCAGTTTGTTTTCATTACGGCCAAAGTGCAGACGGTATTTGAAATCCATCGCTTTACCCGGTTCCGGCAGGTTTTCCGGTGTCCAGAACGTCACGATGTTATCGTTCGTCTCATCTGCGGTAGGAATCTCAACCAGCTCAACGCGTCCTTTACCCCAGTCGCCGATTGGCTCAACCCAGCCGCTTGGACGCAGGTCGTAACGGTCATCCAGGTCCTGATAGTTATTGAAATCACGTCCGCGCTGTAACAGCCCGAAGCCTTTTGGATTTTCAATGGTATAGGTGCTGACGGCCAGGTGACGCGGGTTATTCAGCGGACGCCAAATCCACTCACCGTTGCCGCTGTGAATCGACAGACCGTCTGAATCATGCAGTTCAGGACGGAAATTAGACACTGGCGACGGCTGATTGCGACCAAACAGGAACATGCTGGTTAACGGTGCAATACCCAGTTTACCTACGTTGTCGCGTAAATAGACTTTGGTCTGCACATCAACCGTGGATTCCTGGCCTGGATGGATGGTAAAGCGATAAGCACCGGTCGCGCGTGGAGAATCCAGCAGTGCGTAGATCACCAGCTGTTTGTCCTGCGGTTTGGGTCGTTCAATCCAGAACTCTTTAAAACGCGGGAACTCTTCGCCTGATGGCAGCGCGGTGTCGATAGCCAGACCACGGGCAGACAGGCCATAAACCTGACCGGCACCGATCACGCGGAAATAGCTGGCACCGAGGAAGCTGGCGATTTCGTCATCTTTCTTGTTCTTGCTGTTCAACGGATACAGCACTTTAAAACCCGCAAAGCCGAGGTTTTTCACCGCATCGGCATCGTGTTTCACATTGCCGAAGTTGAAATAATCAGGACTGTATTTGATTTCGCGAACGGTATTGGCGGTGATCTCGTTAATTTTCACCGGCAGATCAAAGTACATCCCCTGATGGTAGAATTCGAGTTTGAACGGCGTACGCAGTTTGCCCCAATACGCTTTATCGTGGTTGAACTGAATCTGCTGGTAGTCAGCAAATTTCATATCACGAAATTGAGAGGGTAAATTGCTTTTTGGCGCTTCGAAGCTTTTTCCGGACAGATCTTTGGCTTGTTTTGCCACATCATCAAAATTAAACGCCCAACTGTTGTTGGCATACAAAGCCAGCAGGACTGCCGCGCCAATCCAGCGCATTTTCGTCAGCCCAACATTATTTTTTTCTTTAGTCAGCACATCCCCCCCTTTCGTGTGCTTAATACAAACCCGCTTATCTTAATGGATAATTCGGCTTTCCGACAGCACATGCACAACAATGTTCCCGATAATCCTCTGCTCGAGGGGTGATTTTAGGACAATTAAACGTTACGGGCTCAACTGAGATTCAACTGATAGTATACTCTGTTATCTGCAGCTAGAATTTCCTTCCGACATAATACGGTTTCAGGGCGAAACCGGCTAAAAACGTACTAACGAACTGGAACTTTATGAGTACAACAAAAACTGAGCGTGAGTATTTTCTCGACTCGATCCGGGCCTGTTTGATGTTATTGGGCGTGCCGTTTCACGTTTCCCTGATCTATTCGTCGCAGAAATGGGCCGTCAACAGCAGCGACGCTTCGTTATGGCTTACGACCCTGAATGATTTTATTCATGCGTTCCGCATGCAGGTGTTTTTTGTCATCTCCGGCTACTTCTCTTACATGCTCTATCTGCGCTATCAGCCCCGACGCTTTCTGAAAGTTCGTCTGGAGCGGGTCGGCATTCCGATGCTGACGGCGGTGCCCTTAATTACGCTGCCACAGTTCTTTATGCTGAAGGCATGGACAAGCAAATACGCGGACTGGAGCGCCCTGCCGCCCTACGCCAAATTCAACAACCTGATGTGGGAGCTGATCTCCCACCTGTGGTTTTTACTGGTGCTGTTAATTCTTACCACACTCGGCATGATCACGTTCCGCTGGTTGCGGGATCAAAAGCGTAACATTGATTATCAACGCGTGGGCTGGGGGAAACTGGCGCTTGGCCTGTTGATCTGGGGCCTGATGTGGGGCGCTTTTCGACGTGTTGTCTTTTACACGAATCCAACCCTTTTAAGCGATGCGCTGTTTAATTTCGTGGTGATGCAGTCCCTGTTCTACCTGCCCTTTTTTATGCTGGGCGCACTCAGTTGGAAACATCAGGCGCTGAAACAGCTGTTCGTGCGAGTGAATCCCGTGCTGTTCATTGGCGCAGTGCTGCTGCTGGTGGCATATATTGTCAATCAACGCACAAGCAGTGGTGAAGGCTGGTTGTATGAGCTGGACGCGTTAATCAGCAGCATGATGGGACTTTGCATGCTGAACGTCTGTTACAGTCTGGGACATAAACTGCTTAACTCACATTCGCCAGGCATTATGTATCTGGTTAACGCCTCGCTGTTTATTTATCTGGTGCACCATCCCCTGACGCTGCTGTACGGCATTTATGTGACGCCTGTACTGCATAACAATACGCTGGGCTTCCTGCTGGGTCTGGTCATGGTATTTGGCGTGTCATTCACGTTGTATGAGTTGCACCTGCGTATTCCTCTTCTGCGTTTTCTGTTTTCCGGTAAGCCGCAGAAGCGCTAATGATAAGGCGATCGCTGCCGATCGCCTTGCTTCAAAGCAGCCACTCAATAGGTAATCGCCACACCAGTCGAACCTGCAGACGCTGCCACCAGCTACAGCCGGGTTCATGCTTGTGAACAACTTGCTGCGCCTCGCCGGGATACTCCAGCCAGTTTACTCTTCCCCACTTGTCCAGCCGCAACGTCCAGGCCCGATCGCGCATCGAGTCGCTAAAACGCTGATGGGTTTCGGCGGCCAGTTTTTCACTTTCAATGACCAGCCCCATTTCGGTGTTGAGCACCGCCGAGCGTGGATCGAAGTTAAATGAGCCGATAAACAGGATTTTTTCATCCACTGAAAAGGTTTTCGCGTGCAAACTTGAGCCTGAATTACCGGTCAAGCCGCGATCGTGCGGCGTATCATTCAGGCCGGCCTGGGGTTTTAATTCGAAAAGCGAAATGCCGTGCCGCAACAGTTTTTTCCGCCATTTTGCATAGCCCGCATGCACAATGGACACATCGTTTGCCGCCAGCGAGTTCGTTAACACCGCGATCTTCACCCCTTTGCGCTTCATCGCCAGCAGTTGGGCAACGCCCGCGCGGGTCGGCACAAAGTAAGCGGAAATGATGTCGAACTGATGCTGAGGCGCACCGATCACTTCCATCATACGCTGAGGCAGAAGTGACTTGCGTCGGGCTTTTCCCAGGCCCTTGCGCGGATCGTCACTCAACAGGCGCGTTTTGGCCCAGACAAAAGGCAGATCGTCCTGAGTCAGTTGATCGATCAGCGAGGACTTATTCAGGCGCTGAAGATAATGCTGTACGGTCTCGCTTTCACGCCACTCCGGCGGTAACACCACATCCGGATGCGCCGACATCGGCTGATCCAGCACCTCGCTTAGCGGCGAAACGGGTTTACTGTTCCAGTAGCGTTCAAAATCTTCGGCCACTTCGTTAACCACCGAGCCGATAGCCAGCACGTCGAGATCGGCAAACAGGGGTTCGTTGCCCGTACCAAAATATTCGTCGCCAATGTTACGTCCACCGACTACCGTCGTGACGCCATCCGCCGTGAAGCTCTTATTATGCATCCGCCGGTTGAGGCGGGCGAAGTCGGTGAGATAGCCCAGCGCGCGCAGGGTACGAAAGGAGAACGGATTGAACAGCCTGACGGTAATGTTGGGATGGTGATTCAGCTGCGCCAGCGTATCATCCAGCCCTGGCGTATTGTTATCGTCCAGCAGCAGCCGTACGATCACCCCGCGATTGGCGGCCTCCAACATGGCACTGAACAGCAACCTGCCCGACATATCGTTTTGCCAGATATAGTATTGTATATCCAGCGTCTTCGCGGCTTTCTCCATCAGCAGGTAACGTGCGGCAAAAGCATCCAGCCCGTCACTGAGTGGATGAATGCCGCTCAACCCCGGATGGTGCAAACAAAGCGGAACCAGCCGCTCTTCAAGCCAGCTCTGCCGTGATGGGCTCTGGGGCAAATCAAACGCTTCGGTCATGGATATTCCCTGAATCATACTGTCATTTATTATTATTCCTCCGGGCGCCAGAGTATGCCAGCGCCGGTTGCACATCAGCCATGCTGATGGCACCGTTTTTTAGTCTAGACTTAGTCGAACGATCTGTGACTGTCATTTGCCCGGCAGGAGAGGAATATGAGTCAATCGCCCTTAACTGACGACCGTTTACGCCATCATCCCCGCCTGTTTCAGAGCTTTTTTCAGGGCAGCTTCCCCTGTTCCACCGCCTGCCGCACGCCGGGCAAACGGCTGGATATGGTGATCAGCAGCGGGCACGATATGCTGCTTAAAAAAGACTATGCGGCACTGGTCGATCTGCATCTGTTGACCGCGCGGGATGGTGCACGCTGGCACCTGATTGAAAAAACGCCTAACCAGTACGACTGGAGCAGTTTCCTGCCAATGGTCGAAGCGGCACGGGATAACCAGTTGCAGATCATCTGGGAACTGGCCCACTTTGGCTATCCCGATCATATTTCTGTCTGGAAAGCCGGGTTCGTCGACCACTTCGAACGTTATGCCCGGGAAATGGCGCGCATTATCCGCGATCAGGGCATTCAGCAGGCTTTTTTCACGCCCGTAAACCAGATCTCATTCTGGTCCTGGGCAGGTGCCGACGTGGCCTGGTTTAATCCCCATGCCAGTCAGCGTGGTAAAGAGCTTAAGCGGCAACTGGTTCGTGCTTCTCTGGCTGCCATGAAGGCAATTCGTGAGGTGATACCCGACGCCCGTTTTGTGCTGACCGATCCTTTGGTGCAGATTGCCCATCATCCCGATAACCCCGACAGTAAACCCGGGGCTGATGCACAGCATCAGGCGCAGTTTGAAGCCTGGGATATGTTAGCCGGACGTGTCGATAAAGAACTGGGCGGGCACGAAGATTTTCTGGATATTCTGGGCCTGAACTACTATCCGGATAACCACTGGTTCTTCCCCGATCGGCCAATGGACAGAGACGACCCGGTACGCGCCCCGCTCCATATTTTGCTGGCGCAATACTGGCAGCGTTACCAACGTCCCATGCTGATAGCCGAAACCGGTGCCGAAGGCGAAGCTCGCGCGCCCTGGCTACAGGAGGTCAGTGAAAACGTTGCCGTTGCCCTGGATCAGGGCATTGCGATGGAGGGCATTTCGCTCTATCCCGTGGTGGAGTACCCGGCATGGGCAGACGACAGGCGTTCTCCAGGGTCACTGCTGGGCCTCGCCGATCCCAATGGCAACCGCACCGTGCATGAGGACCTGGCACTGGTGCTGCGCAGTCAGCAGATAAAGTTCACTAAGCGCGATCAGAGCTGACGCGAGGGCGGTTTGGGATAACAGGTTTGCGTATCAAGGCGCTCCGGCGGCGAGGCAAGGCGGCTGTCGTTTAGCCACGTCACCACAAACAAGAAAGTGACACCGATCAGGCAAGCGGTCAGCAGGCCAATAATCGCAATCAGTTTATCATCTCTCGATTCCATCCCTCACTCCTTTCAGGTCCGGTTGATAAACACTAACTCATCCAAAGCGTGACGATCAAAACGAAAATAATCAGCGTGACCGAGGTTACTGCCAGCACCACAATCGCAAAGTGAGCATCGGCAAGGGGCTGAACCACAGGTTCATCGTGCTCTTCTGGTGGGCTGGGTAAAAGCATGCTCTTCCTGGTTAACGCGTGGCTCAAAGGTGCATTTGCGGGCTACAGTGTAGAGCAATCTTATTCAGGAATCCGTTATTTTACAAACCCGCCCTGATGGAGCGGCACGACCGGAATGTGCCGCCCTTCAGCCCCTGCCATACCGGCTAGTGCGGCGCTATTTCCCGGCAGACCAGCCGCCGCCCAGCGCGCGATACAGCTCAATTTGCGCCTGCAGTAGATTATTTTTGACCGTCACCAGGTTCAGTTGAGTCGCAAACAGGGTGCGCTGTGCATCCAGCTCGTCCAGATAAGAGGCATAACCGTTTTGGTAGCGTTCGGTCGCGATGCGCAACGCGTCGGCGACAAACTGTTCCTGTTGACGAAGCGCTTCCTGTTGCGCCTCGCCCTGGCGAATCGCATCCAGTGCATTATTCACCTCTGAAAAGGCGTTTCGCACCACTTTCTCATAGCTGTACAAAGCCTGATTACGCGAAGCCATGGAGACATCCACCTGCGCGGTTAACGCTTCACGATTGAGTAAGGGGGCCAGAATACTGCCGCCGACGCTCCACAGGCGGAAAGGATCGTCCACCAGCTGATGCAACACGGAACTCTGAAGCGTGCCTGAGGCAGTGAGGTTAATTCCCGGCAGCAGCTTCGCTTTGGATGACGCCAGCGTGGCATCGGCGGCCAGCAGTTGACGCTGTGCCTGCACGATATCAGGACGACGATTCAGCAGTGCAGACGGCAGTACGCCCGGCATAACCTGCGGCATGATAGCCGTGAACGCCCGATGGCGTGCGATTTCACGTGGATTCATCCCTACCAGGATGCTGAGCGCATTTTCCTGTTGCGCAATTTGATGCTGGAGTTGCGGAACCTGAGCTTTAGCGGACTGATACTCAGATGAAGCCTGCATCCACTCCAGCCGGGAGGTATATCCCGTTTCGAACTGGCGCTGCGCCAGTTTGAGCGAGTTGTGCCGCGTTGCCAGCGTAGCCTCGGTAACGCGCAGTTGCTCATCCAGCGCGCACAGCGTCATATAACCGGATGCCACCGAACTGGCGATGGTCAGCTCGGCTGCCGAGGCGGCGGCCTGCTGTGCCTCCAGCGTCGCCTGCGCCGCATCGATCGAACGGCTGCGCGCGCCCCACAAATCCACATTGTAGCTGGCCTGTAGCTGCCCCTGAAAAACCGAGGTGTCATTAGGCTGTCCCGTCGCCGCGGATAATGCGCGCTGACGCGTCGCCGCGACGCCGCCGCTGAGCGTCGGAAAATTGTCCCCTTCCGTTGCTCGTAGCTGGGCCCGATACTGATCAACCCGTGAACGGGCGATCAGGATATCCGGATTATTACGCAATGCCTGATCCACCAGGCGATTAAGATCGGCGTCGCCAAAGGCCTGCCACCATGCGGCTTCCGGTGGCGCAGAAGGCCCAACCCGATCGCGCCACTGTGGGGGAATGGGCAAGGCGGACGGGGCTTTGTCGACCTGGGTGCTGCACCCTGCCAGCACGACCGCCAGCAGGGCAGCGGCTATACGCAAGCCCTTCATGGCGTTTTCTCTCCCTCTCCGTCCACGTGTGCGGCCGTGTCAATGCTGACCTCAACCGACATCCCGGGACGCAGCTGTTGCTGGACCTCTGGCGCCACATCAATACGTACCGGAATACGCTGAGCGATTTTAACGAAGTTGCCGGTCGCATTGTCCGGCGATATGGCACTGAATTCTGAACCTGCAGCAGGTGAAAGATATTCAACGCGACCCTGGAAGGTTTTACCGTCCAGTGCATCCACACGAATCGTTACCGGCAGCCCCGGACGAATATGCGCCAGCTGCGTTTCTTTGTAGTTCGCGATAATCCACTTATGGTTGGGCACCACCGACGTCAGGCGCGTACCGGCCGTCACGTAGGCGCCTTTACGCACGGATAGCTGTCCGAGTTGCCCTTCGTCAGGTGAGGTAATGCGCGTGTTGGCCAGATCGATTTCCGCCAGCTCCAGAGCGGCCTTCGCACTGGCCACGTCCCCTTCAAGCGAGGCACGGTTAACAATGACCGTTTGCAAGTTTTGCTGGGCCACCGCAACCTGCGCTTCCGCCTGATGCAGCTGAGCCAGCCCCTGCGCATTCGCCGCGCGCGCCGCATCGCGTTCGCGCACCGAGAGCGAACCGTCTGCGGCCAGATTTTCAACACGTTTTAGATCCAGACCGCTTTTCACCGCCTGGGCTTTGGCGTTTTCCAGCGCCGCTTTATTACTCTGAATCGTGGCCTGCGCGCTGAGGCGCTGCTGCTGATTATTATTGAGTGCAGCCTGCTTCATGGCCAGCTGCGCCTGCGCCTGGTGCACGCGCTGACGATAGATACGATCGTCAATGGTCATCAGTAACTGACCTTTTTTAACCGGCTGTAGGTCAACCACATCCACCTGGGTCAGATAACCATTTACCTGCGGACTGATAAACGTGACCTGCCCGCGGACATAGGCATTTTCCGTGCTCTGAACGGAACTGGTGAAAGGCCAAAGCTGCCAGGCATACAGAATAACCAGCACGCCTGTCACCACAATACCGCTGCCTAAAGCAATCGAGAGAATACGACGGCGGTTGGCCCGATCGCGTTCTGCTGCCTGAAGTTCATCCTGTTGACTCATTGTTGCTCCGTTCGTTCTTGTGCGGCGGCAAGCTGACGCTGCTCTGCCAGATTGAAGGTGGCCTGTCGCCAGTCGAGATAGCGCCGACGCGTTAAGCGCCACAGCACCCACATCAGGGTAATCAGCGCCAGAGCCGCCGTCAGCAGATAGGTATCGTTATAGGCCAGTACGTTGGCCTGCAAGGTTGCGACTGACTGAAGCTGGCTGGTGCTTTGTGCACTAAGCAGGGCGCTGTCGCTGATCTGACTGGTAAACAGGGCGCCATATTGGCTAAGCCGTTCACTGACGTTGGGATCCAGTAACGATAATTGATCGCCAAGAAGACTGGAGTGATATTTTTCACGCCAGGTTTGAAAGGTGCCCAGAATCGCCGAGCCGATTAAGCCGCCCAGATTTTGGCTCATGCCAAACAACACCACAAAACTGACCAGATTTTTCGGCTGGGTCACCACGCTACCAATGCCCATCAGCATGGCGGGCGCCATAAAAAAGGCGCTGCCGAATCCCAGTAAAAACTGGCTTAAGTACATGTTGTTCGCACGAGTAACCGGGCTGGATTGCGCGTCCATCAGTGAGGCGATGATCATCACGATGAGTGACACCACAATCGGCCAGTTGAGATGCGTTGGCTTAATAGTTAGCGCACTGGCTGCAATGCCGGCAATCACTCCGGCGATGATCGCCCAGGCTAAGCCGTGCAGCTGATCGTTTTGTAGGCCAATCTGCTGCAAAAAACCTATCGCACCGGTATTCTGCTCCGCCAGCACGATACGAATCATGATCATCACGATGCCCAGACGCACGATCATCCCGTTGCTGAGCCAGCGCGTATTGATCAGCGGATTGCGGCGGTTATGCTCGATCACGAAAGCCGTGACGATGAGCACCAACGCCAGCGCAGCACAAACGCCGAGCCAGGGCGTGCTAAACCACCATTCAATTCGGCCGAGTGACAGTACGCCGCACAGCAGTGCCATGCCCGGTGCCAGCAGCATAAAGGTGACGAAATCCATCTTCTCAAACGCCTTAATACGATCGCCCGGCGGCAGCTTAACCACTAACACCGCGCCCAACGCAATCAGCGCTAACCCCAGCTCAAACAGATAAAGCCCGCGCCACTCCTCAAGCTGGAGCAACTCGCTGGAAAAGAGTCGGGCCAGCGGAATCGCCAACTGCGAAACGGTCAGGCCAATAACCAGGGCCTTCAGCCGATGTTTCGCCGGCCACGCCTGCACCTGATAATAGATCCCCAGCGAGCTCAGGGCAGCGCCCACCATGCCATGGGCGGTGCGGACGATAATCGCCGAACTGAGATCGTTGGCAAAGAGATGGAAAAAGGCGACTAAGACATAAAGCACCAGAAAGGCTTCGGTGAAAACCCGCAGTCCAAACTGCTGACGAAATTTCACCAGCAGCAGGTTGATGGAGATATTCCCCATCACATATACCGCCGGTAGCCAGGCAATTTCATTGGAGTAAGCGGCAAAGGTTCCTTGCAGATTCGTGAGGTTCGCACTGACCAGCGCGTTGCTCAGTGCACCGGTCAGGGAGATCAGCAGGCCAATCAGCCCAAACGCAATGCGTTTAGGCGTTGAGTGCAGCGGCGTCGAAGGTGACCCCGGCAGCATAGGTTTTTCATGTGGCAACCATTCACGCGCAGCGTAGGGATTGCGCCGGGCCATAATTACATCGTTCCCATTCGGATCAGCAGTGTCTCTAAAATTCGCTCAACCACCGCGAGCTCCTGAGGATCGATATCAGCCAGCAGCTCAGCACGTAAGGCATCCGCGTGGGTTTTAACGTTGGCGAACGCGTCATTCCCTTTTTCGGTCAGCACCAGGTGACGTTTGCGGCGATCTTCGGCTGGCTGCACGCGCGTCAGTAAATCCTGCTTCACCAGACGATCCACCAGCGGCACCATACTGGCATCCTCCAGCCCCATCCGTTGCGCCAGCTCCGTTTGCGTAAGCCGCTGAGGTTCGCTGGCAATAAGCCCAATCGCCATCCAACTGCTGGTACTTAAGCCACTGTCTTTCAAATGACGATCGACGGCCAGACGCCAGGCATGAGCAGTAAGATGGAGCAAGTGCGTAAAGGTACGGGTAGATGACATTTAAATAGCAACCTAATGATTAGAGTTCTAATTAGTTGAATAAGTTATTATACGCAAAGCAAATTGCGAATGAAAAGTGTCTGCTCTGTTAAATACTGGATAATCGCGGCAGAATGTCCAGGTTGATACTGTCGTAAAAGTTTCGTGGAGTAAAATGCGTGTGAAAGACTCAACAGACAGCTGGGTGGATTTGCGTCGCGACCCAAACAGCGGTATTGAATCTCTGCGGGCGCATTTTACCGGTCATGCCTACGATCCTCACTGGCATGACAGCTATTTAATTGGCGTGACTGAGCAAGGCGTACAGCAGTTCCATTCCCGACGTCAGCGTCATCACAGCCGCCCCGGCACCGTCTTTATGTTAGAACCTGAAGAACTGCATGACGGCGATGCCGTTGATGCCCAGGGTTTTACCTACCGTATGCTGTATCTTTCGCCTCACCAGCTACATCAGCAGCTTGCGCCAGCCTGTCTTGATGGACTCCCCTGCGGAGAGCTACGCTTTGCCAGCACGCTGAAAGACGATGGTCAACTCTCCTGGGCGGTCTGGCACGCGTTTGACGCTTTCTGGCACGATCATCCCCAGCTCATTAAAGATGCAGCGCTGGATCGCTTATTCCAGCAACTCCGTTATTCTCCCGTCTTGCGCGGCGCCCGGGCAGAGACAGCACCGTCGCTGGCGCATCAGGCGCGCGACTGGTTGATGGCTTATCATGCGGAAAATCCCGGCATTGCCGAGCTGGCGCAGGCGCTCAACGTCGATCGGTTCCGCCTCTCCCGGCTGTTTCAAAAACAATGGGGCCTGCCGCCGCACGCCTGGTTAGTGCAGTGGCGCCTGAGCCAGGCGCGCCGTCGGCTGGCCATCGGTGAATCGCCCGCACAGGTTGCAGCCGAGCTGGGTTTCGCCGACCAGAGCCATCTGGGGCGCTGGTTCAAACGCGCCTGCCAACTGACGCCCGCGCGTTACCAGCAACTGTGCACAAATCTTCCAGACGCCTGAGCTGAGCCTTGCCACAATGGCTTTTTGCCTCAGGAGATGAAAATGACAGAACCACGATGTGTAATGATATTGAACAGCGCGTTACCCGCTGGCAAAGCAACCAATGCCGCAGCCGTTATCGCCCTGACCGTGGGTCAGCGGCACCCTTCCCTTGCAGGCGAAGCCCTTGAGGATGCCGCCACCCGGCGCTTTCCCGGCCTGATTCCGGTAGGCATCCCCGTGCTAGCCGCTGATGCACAGCAGCTCAGCGCATTATGGCCGCAGGCTGAGCAGGCGGAATGCGATATTGTGGTGTTTCCGGAAGAAGGTCAGTCGACGACAGACTATGGCGCCTTTACTGCCGCCATGAAGACACAACCGGCAGCGGAATGGCGTCTGCTGGGCGTGGCTATCGTCGGGGACAAGAAGAAGGTCCGTAAACTCACCGCGAAACTTCACCTGTTTGCTTAATCTGCTGTGAATCGTGCTGCTCACGCGCCGATTTTTCAACTTGTACACATTTCCCTGTACAGATTAACGGCAAATAATTTACCTAAAATGCTGATTGTTAATCATTAGCATTTTTTGCTTAATAATTTACTTGTACAATCAAAGTTACATTGTATAACTTTACAGCCAACGAGTTGTGATCACGACTCTGTAACGAATGATGCATCTGCGTCGCCTCTGAAGGTGTAATGGATTTCCACCCTCAGAGGTTTCTTTTTTGATTATCTCGACCTGTTTACGGCGTTGGGTTCCATTGTATTTTATGCGATGGCTTTTAGGTCTGTTTGTCCTGCTGTCCGCCCGGGTAGCTGGCTATTTGAAAGGCTAACACATGCAAAACACACTGCCCCAAACTGATAAAGAGATTGCTGACTACTTTACCGTTGCTGGTAACAAGCCTGAAAGTGATATGGAAATTCTTGGACTGGTGGTTGCAGAAATTCTGCAGTCAGGCATGGCTGTGAATAACAAAGCGATAATTTCTAAGCTGATTCATCGTCTTGAACTGGAAAGTGACGAAGTTTCACTGGATGTTTATCGTCACCTGCTGGAGATGGTGGTGTATAAAACCCCTGACGACTTAACGGTATAGTCCTTTCTCCATGGATGGAGTCATTTCGCTTTCTCTGGCTTCTTCTTTTATCCATCGGTAACATCTGCCCCTCACCATATCCAGTCCTCCTTGCCTTTCGCGCAAGATATGAATAAAAGAGCCTGCACAACATTATGATTCAACAAAACGATGTCGCCACGACCGCCGTTGTGGAAAACGATATCAGTGTGGGGCGCGTACTGCGCTCGCCTGCACTGCTTACCCGAGAATGTCTGGCTGGCGTCATTACGGCCCTGGCACTGATTCCTGAAGTGATCTCTTTCTCTGTTATCGCGGGCGTCGATCCCAAAGTCAGCCTGGTCGCCTCTGTTGTACTTTGCCTGACGCTGTCCATTCTTGGCGGACGGCCGGCCATGGTGACCGCGGCGGCGGGTTCGGTGGCGCTGGTGATTGGCCCGATGGTACATGCCCATGGCGTGGCCTACATTCTGCCTGCGGTCGTGATGGCCGGACTGATTCAGATTCTGTTTGGTGTCACCGGGATGTCACGGGCGATGCGCTATATCCCACGTTCGGTGATGATCGGCTTTGTGAATGCGCTTGGCGTGTTGATTTTCTTTGCTCAGGTTCCCCATGTCTGGGGTCAGTCGCCTGTAGTATGGGCTCTGTTCGCACTCACTCTGGCGATTGTGCTGCTGTTGCCCCGAGTGCTTAAAAGTGTTCCTTCCCCTCTGGTCGCCATTATCGTTGTGACCGGCGTGGCGCTGCTGATGGGTTACCGGGTACCGGATGTGGGGGATGAAGGTCCGATGAGTGCCGGCTTACCTGACTTTACGACCTTAGCCGTACCGCTCGATCGCCACACGCTGCAAATCGTCTGGCCCACGGCGCTCAGCATTGCGTTTGTCGGGCTGATGGAATCGCTGCTGACCGCCAAATTAGTTGATGATCTTACGGACACGCCTTCCAGCAAACGGCGCGAATCCTGGGGGCTGGGCATAGGCAATATTTTTGCTGGCTTTTACGGCGGCATCGCCGGCTGCGCCATGATTGGCCAGACCATTGTCAACGTAGAACTCGGCAAAGCGCGCAGTCGGGTATCAACGATTGCGGCGGGCCTGGTCCTGCTGCTTCTCGTCACCGGCCTGAGCCACATTATGGCGAAGATCCCTATGGTTGTTCTGGCCGGAATCATGATGGTGGTCGCCGTCAAGACGGTAAACTGGCACAGCCTGCAACCGGCAACCCTGAAACGTATGCCCTGGTCAGAAACGCTGGTGATGGTGCTGACGGTAGGCATTACGGTACTCACCGGTAATCTCGCGCTTGGGGTACTGGCCGGGGTTATCGTTGCGATGATGTTATTTGCACGCCGCGTTGCGCATGTCATTCATGCCGAAAGGCAGCTAAGCGAAGACGGGCAGTCGGTGCGTTACACCGTGCGCGGGCCGCTGTTTTTTGCCAGCAGCAACGATTTGTTTGAGCACTTTGATTACGCGCAGGATCCGAAATCCGTCATTATCGACCTCACCCACGCGCAAATCTGGGATGCCTCCAGCGTCGCCGCGCTGGATGGAATCGAATATCGCTACCAGCGCTATGGTACGCACGTGACCATAGAAGGACTGGATCTGCGCAGCAGTGATTTCCATCGCCGCTTGACCGGTAATCTGAGCTGAGTCACTGGCCTGCTGCCTGAGCGCAGCAGGCAGAAGTCAGGCTTGCTGGCGGCGGGCTTTGTAGCGGGCCACCATGGTGATGAGTGCCTGGTATAGCAACCCGGCATACAGGCTCATTAAAATGGCCAGTCCAATCTCTTTGCCCTGCGCCTGCCATGACATAAACCACATGAAGACGCCCCACAGAACCGAAAAAATCAGCCAGCCGCGGACGAATTTCAAAATGCCATTCATAACATTACTCCTCTACATTGATGCGCTACCTTAACCGGAGTGAAGACAAAAAGCCGAATCATCATCGTGAGATGAGAAGTATCTCAAAAAACAAACAAATGGCCTTCCTCGCTTCGCTTTTCCCCTTCGCCACCCTATTTTTAGTTACGGGTGTCTACAATTAGCTTACTGTTAATTTCATAAGGGAAATAGCATGAATCGTCGTCTGACCTTTTTAGCCGCTGCTTTTGTCGTTTCCACGCTCAGCGCCTGCGCACCGCCGCCGCCAGGTCCGGGTTGCGGCGCGCCACCGCCGCCGCACGATCGTCGTCCACCACCACCGCCTCCACCGCCAGGACAGGCTTTAGCGCCACCACCTCCTCGGGCTGACGCCCCTCCTCCGCCCCCTCCACCCGCAACCGGCGAACAACCGCCTCCGCCACCGGCTCGCACCTGGTAACGTTTTAGCAGCGATGTTAAGTCTGACCGCCTTACAGCCGGGCCGCAGAATAGCGGCCGGGCTGACTCATCTGAACCACCTATCTCAGGCTGTCACCGCGAAGTGGCAGGGCGAGAGCGATAAACACGTTTGACATGAATAAGCTCTGCCAGGGTTATCGCCGGGCGTAACAGAAGTTGAAGGCTGCCGACCACAAATAACCAGGTACCGCCAGTCATTAGCGAATCAAAGAAAAAAAGAACGCTTCCTGTCAAAAACCATATCGCGATAAAGAGATCGTTCAGTGCCCCAAGGGCCCGGTAGCGGCGCGCTATGATGATGTGGTCTGAACCGAAATCGATTTCTGCTTGATGTCCGGGCACGGCTTGTCCTTGTCAGTTTGGTCGGTATGTATTGACAAGGTTAGTGCACTGAAAGGGGTAAGTACGCCTTTGTTGATTTAAGATCGCGATGACAGGAAAGCATTCTGTGCCAGAGCGAACAGTCGGCTGTTTTCATTTCGAAAGACGCGCGCCAACGCCACTTAACGGATCGCTGGCAACACTCTGGTTTAATGTTAAAAACAAGATTCGAAGCTTAGCTCGTTGTTTTAGCGAAGCGCGAAAATTCATGCTTGCGCTTTAACGGCATCTGTCGAAACACTTTTGTATTTCACGGCGCAAGAGGCCGTGAAGGCATGGCAGGGATACGCATTCGGAAGAGAGATTTTGGGCACACCGATGGATGAAGAGGACGGGCGAAATCACTATCAGAAACAGGCTCTGCAAAGCGCGCAACTTAGAGAGCAAATGGTTGAAATATAAATATTTTATAAAATAATCTCGTCGACCTGGTTTTATTCTTACTCATGTCTGAAGGTTTCTGCTTCCCGGCCGATAATCAAAATGTAATCGATAGTACCTTATCTTTATAGCCCTGTTCGCTATGCCCACATCCGAGTGGGCTTTTTTCTCTCTGACACAGGCATATCGTGCCTTTTATCGATCAAATCTCATTCAGTTGTATCTAAAAAGCACGATCACTGTATGCTTCCACAGTCAGTCAAAATTGACTGCTGGATTTTCCCTTGTAACAGTTTCTGCCTGTGTAACGCAGGCCTTTTTAATTTACTGCCTTCCCTGCCCTGACAAACTCCGCCGCCATTTTGTAAACCTCCGCCTGAAGTGGATTCGTCTCCTCTTTCATCCAGTCTTCAAGTATTTCAGCAAGCTCTAAATCAGAAAAACCTTCTTTTACATCAAGCAGTTCCAGCACGGCTTTACCGATTGCGGTAAAGATAATATAGGGCCGTTCATCATCGTCGTCCATGTGAGCCTAAGTTGTGAAACGGAAATTCAGCATAGCACATAAAATGAGCAATTAATTTTATTCCTGCGGTTGAAGGCTTCCCTGCTCTTTTGGCTGTTGCCCATTAAGCTCAAACGCTAGCGCTGATGCCGCTGACTACAGCCTGCACGCATCTGTTTTCCTTTTCAGTTCGTGAACGACCTGGCCTTGAGTTTTCGACGCGGGCCTGAAGCTGAGGGATGCCAAAATGCAGGTTTATGCAAGTCAGGAGAGTACGAGGATAAGGATGGGCTGACGGTCCGTGATGAAAGATGGCAGCAAAAAATGTCATCGCCAATTCATCGCCATTTCATCGCCACTGCCGAATGTCAGATACAAAAAAACCGCCCAAAGAGGCGGCTTAAACGACATTGCTACTGATTGATTTTATTGGTGTTTCAATATGGTGCCCGGGGCGGGACTTGAACCCGCACGACCTTGCGATCGAGGGATTTTAAATCAGTGATAAGTTGCCACAAAATCAACAAGTTAATCTTATTTTTCATAATATCACTGCAATAATAATTACTATCTTATCAATAGGTTATGAAAAAAAACATCTCCGTATTATGAATAAATACACTAAAAACATAAGCACTGATCATCTATCAGGATTTCTTAATCAATCTCTACCGGATAAGATAAATCTTAATCAAAGGGTAGTATTCATCGCCCCTGAACACGTCATTTTAATAAACGTTGAGGCTACAATGGCAATCAATTTGAGGGGCAAAGCATTGGATAATGAAAATTTACCTCAAGAAAGTAAAAGACCTGAACAAGGTTATCTTTTTGAATTAGAGTTTAATAATTACACCCCTTCAAACCTCTCCACCGCACACTTGTCAGGCTTCGCTGTAGCTTCTGATGAGATGGAATATGCTGTAAAAGGAACGAAAAGCAGTATCCCATTTCAGGTACAAAACCCTCTTCAAATCCCTGCAGCTGAATGGTTTTGCACAAAGCTGGCAGAACTTTGCGGCATAGCCACACCAGTGTGTAAAGTTCTAAAATGCATATCTGATGGTGAATATGTATTTGGCTCTAGAATTGAACATGCTGCCTGGAAAAACGGCCTAAACAGCGCTCAATGGCTTCAGCTGCTCGCAACAGCAACTGAATCATTGAAAAGGCAATTATGGGCAATTTATGCTTTCGATCAGTTTGTACATAATATCGACAGACACCTTAACAATTATCTTTACATGGTTAATTCTCAAAACCACGTAATCGTCAAAACCTTTGATTTTAGCCTAAGTTCGTTTGTCATAGGCTGGCCGAGAACTACGTCGAACACTTTACCTACGGACTCGACTACAGTCACCAATTGGACTGTTGCAAAACTTTATATCGGAGATACGCCCGAGTTAAGGCAGGTTGCTCTGAACGTGCTTGACAGGATAGAAAGAATTGGTGTAGAGACGATTTCTGATATACTTTCATCTATGCCGGAAGAATGGCTACCACCACACCATAATGATTATTTTGTAAATTGGTGGACAAGTGAAGATAGAAAGCAAAGGCTTGAGGCCATAAGGGTTGAGATAACAACATGAAAACATTCAAGTATAGCTTGATCAGAGTCACTCCAAATCTTGAGAAAGGTGAGACTATTAATGTTGGCATGATTGTATATGATGGAAACGAAATTGATGTAAGAATGATCAGCTCAGTTTCTAAGCTAAAAGCTATTGATAAGTGCTTAGACATTAACTACTTAGATGACCTTACTAATTCCCTGAATGAACTTGCCAACGCTCTTGACGATGTATACCTTTTACCTAAGCTTTTCAAAGGTTCATTGTCTCTTTCTGATTTTGGCATATTCACTATCGATAATAACTCAAATTATGATAAAAAAATAAATGAGTTGATGAATCGGTTAGTAAACCCTCATAAAAAACCATATAAGAGAGCTCACCGGAAAGTATTTTTTGATATTAAAGAGACTTTTATTCAACATGGTATTTTCAGTAAGTATGATGAAGATTTATTTAATCATAAAGTCGTAGCTAATTATCCTATTAGCGACGAAGAAGGACTTCGTGCTGATTTCTTGTTAAAAAATGGAGCTTACCATCTGACTGAAGCTATTGATTTCAGATCAGAAAACATGAAAAAACAAATGGGTGAAGCGGCTTTAAGCGCATTAACAATTAGTAAGGCACAAGAGATTTTTTGTGGAAACATAAAATCTTTTGTAATATATGCGGCTGAAACCATAACTCAAGAAATGAGCGCAAAACAACAATTGACTTTGTTAGAGAAACATTCAGACAACTTAATTAATGCGTTTAGCAAAGAAGATATGAGTCAATATTATGAACACATTATGAATGCAGCCTCTACACTTCAATAAAATAATAGCCTCAGCAAATTGCCGAGGCTTTATTTCATTCAAAAATAATTTTTATCACTCAGTAAAACAGGCTGAACAAGCTCATGAAATATTATAACCTTTTCTTTTCAGATTTCGTAAAAAGAACGTTTTCTGACAATTGACCGAGAGTATATTTTTCAATTCTAACATATAATAAAATATAAAAATCGTTATAAAATTCGCGATTATCAAATAAATACTCTCTCAAATCAATACAATTCAATTTAGCATAAAATACAATAAAATCAAAGGCATATGCAACCTCGTCATCTTTCAACCCCGTAAAATCCAAAGCGACCGAAAAGAAGGCTTTACATTTTTGAGGTGTTGGACCCAAATCCTCAAGCAGTTTAATGATACCGAAGTACTGAGATTGCTCGATTTCATAAGTCATAAAAGAAACCCATTACAATAAAAAAAACTGTCGCAATTACTTAAAATAACCCTATTTAATAAAAATTAAAAGCTTTTAAAAAAACACTAATTAAAAGTGCAATATACTCCCTTGCTACAATAAAATTTTCTCTTATTTTGCTACCGGTAGATCTGCAAAACGGGTCGTGTAAGCAGGTGAAAGCATCTCCCGCTTCATTGCCCAGGACTTTTCAATTCCCTGCCCCGCAAAAAAAAGACTGGCTTTGCCACTTTGGTTAAAACCATCCACTACCCGCATAAGGGCTTCGCTGTTTGGCTGTGGCCGGTATTCATCAAAAAGGTTGAGCTGAGACACTCCCTGACTGAAGAAATCGCCTAGCATCACGCCTGCTTTCATATAGCGGTGACCGTCGAGCCATATCTGATCGAGTGCGTCCATAGCCACCCGGATAATGTCGCGGGTATCGTTAGAAGGCGTGAGCAATTTCCCGTTGGCCTGATTGCCGTAAAACACCTCACCCTCTGCATGCGGGCTGGTACGGACAAATACAGCGATCTGTTTGCAGTACTGCCTTTCCTTCCTCAGCTTCTCTGCAGCTCGTTCTGCAAAGGCACAGACGGCCTGACGCATGTCCATGTATTCGGTGATACGTGAGCCAAAAGAACGTGAGCACACTATCTGCTGTTTGGTTGGTGCGAACTCTTCAAGCTCTAAGCAGGTCTCGCCACGCAGTTCCCTGACGGTGCGCTCAAGCACAACGTTAAAATGTTTACGGATGATATACGTACTTTGTTCGGCCAGGTCTTTAGCCGTGGTGATACCCATATCATTCAGCTTTTTGCTGATGCGCCGCCCAACTCCCCAAACATCCTCTACAGGAACAAGGGCAAGCAACTTTTTCTGCCGGTCAATGTTGGACAAGTCCAGAACGCCGCCTGTCTTACTCCACTTTTTAGCGGCATGGTTAGCCAGCTTCGCGAGCGTTTTTGTCTGCGCTATGCCAACGCCAACAGTGAGGTGGGTTTCTTGTTTGATTCTGGCTCGTACCTTTCGCCCGAGATCATCAAGTGAGGTAAGACGTTGCATGCCATCCAGACACATGAAAGCTTCATCAATTGAATATATTTCGACTGCCGGGGCCATGTCCTCCAGGGTCGTCATGACGCGATTACTCATATCGGCATAAAGCGCGTAATTGGAACTGAAGACCTGAACGTTATGCCGCCTGAAATCATTCTTAAGTTTGAAATAAGGCGCTCCCATAGGTATCTGCAACGCCTTGGCTTCTGCGGACCGGGCAATTACGCAACCGTCGTTGTTGCTGAGAACAACGACAGGTTTTCCGCGCAGGTCAGGTCTGAACACTGTCTCACAACTGGCGTAAAACGAATTAACGTCAACCAGGGCGAACATCAGAAGCCACCATTGGGATTGAAAATCTGAAACACGCGTTCCTCGCCTTCAGAAGTTGAGATGTCGCGGAAGGTTGTAGTGTGCGTCTCTATCCACTTGTTAGCGGCACGAAGCGTGTAATGCCAGTTGAGGGCATCAAGTTCGCGTACAAAGTCCAGAGTGCTGAGTGTGTAGCGGCCTTCGCTATCGCGCTTAATGGCCTGACGAAAGGCAATCATGATTTCGTAGTCACGGGGCATTTTTTTAACCTCCGAATTTTACTGTATATAATCACAGTAATATCAACCTATGAAATTGATCAAGCCAATGTGGATGTGAGATTTGTAAAGGTGTTGGTAGGAAAGGGATTTTATTTTGAAGGGTACAGGGTGAGTGACTAAGGTTTAATCACCCATCCCGTAAATTTGCTGAGACAGGAGCGTTTCAGTCATTGCCCGGTCGCCGGGCTTTTTATGACCCTTGATTTTGTTTGTCAGCGCCTGACAGGGGCTGAGGAATAATCCAGTCAGGCTTCCAGTTTGGATCAAAATCTGGATCATCTTTACCGTGTGGGTTAGTTATGCTGATGGCGGTTCCTGCCAACTGCAGATAGCTTTCCTCACTTATTTCATATGCATCCTCAGGTATTGCACCAAGCACATCAATGAATAGTCCGCGTGATTCAGGTTGAAAATAAAATCTCATATCAATAGCCCACCGCGCTGAAATTAAAATAAGGATACCATCCGGTAAAAGGTGTGGTTATCGCAACAGTCACCTGGTTAGTTGATGTACCACCACCATTTTTATCGCGAGTGCAGCGCACAATCGCTGGGTATTCAGCAGTTTGCTGGTCTCCTCTTGCGCTAACTACTGTCATGGTGCATGAAGTTAGAGCGGTTGCAAAAGAGCCAGGCAGAGTAAAACTGTAATAGTGAGTATACCAGCCTTGATTGGGGTTAAACGCTCCAACCGGCTGCTGAGCCCCTATAATTCCCTCAATTCTTACAACCTTCCCGCCCGAAGTGGTTATAGTGGCATCTCCGATACGTAGAGTTTGATTGCCCAGGGATGCGTTTGCAGTAGCCGGGCTGTTTCCTCCGGTTCCACCCTGAGTTACAGACAGAGCTGTGGTTAGCCCGGTGAGAGATTTTATATCGCTATTGGCACCTTTTGCCGCAAATGCATCCAGCGCCGATTTATCAGCCTTGCCAGAAAATTGGTTTGCCATGTAGCCCCAGCTCGGGCCAGTGAAGATCGTTCTGTCTGGGCGAGTTACATCAACTGACGGCGAATCGCTGAAAATCTTCTGCCAGTTCTGAAAATCAAGAATGCGGCCACGCGCAACACTGGCAAAATCATTGAGGATTTTTTGTGTGATCGCCACCTGCAAAGATGCCGGCACAGCATTCCAGGCTAACCCGCTGGTTGACGGACCATCAAAAGCAACAGCCAGAGTTAACTGCGTGTCTGAGGTGATGTTTGCGGCCACAAGCGTATAAGGTGCGCCACCCACATTGACGTATACGAAATCCCCCGCCTTTAACTCAGTGGTGAAGCTGGTACCAGTACCGGCAACTGTGGCTGATTTGTTGGTTAGTGCGATAGTGCCTGCTGGCATGATGTTCTCCGGGTAATAAAAAACCCGGCTCAAGAGCCAGGCGGGTTATATACATGATTTTATTGATTTAATTCTCTTATCAATCCCATTCCATGGGTCTAGAGAACCACGAACTGAATAATAATTAACTTTTGTGGTTTCGCCTTCTTTGAAGGCATCTAGATTGTCTGTTATAGCTAAAACGCTAAAGTAGTCTCCAGCTTGTTGGGGCTGGACTGTGTTACCTAGGGGTTGCTTCTGCCACTCCATCAAAATGCATTCTTGTACTTTTTGAGGTGCTTTCAGAGATGTAAAAGTATCAATTGGTTTTTGATCTTCCCTATATGTGTATGTGTTTGTGCAACCAATAAGAAGAAGGGTAGGTAATATTATAACAGCATGATTTTTCATAAGTTATTCCATTCAATCTTTTTTTGTAAAGATTAAGGATAACTTGTAATTATGAAAATAGAATCTAATTTCCGTTCACGAATGTAATTTTTAGACATCGGCCTGAAAAGAAACCTGAGCGTTTGTCCAGGCCGAGAAATGATTTATAACTTCACTTTTCACATGTAGATTGTGAGAAGTTGTTTTTAGAAACCCATTTCCAGCCGAACGGATGCCCTGCATAGTACTGGGTTTGATTAGCTTGGGTCCTAACCCCGTAGATCTGAACTGTTGTATCTTGCCCTCCAATTTTAGCAGTCGCAGTGCATTGGACAGGCGGTAAGCTTTGACAGCCAGAGGTTATAAAAAGCACAGCCAACATTATGATTGCTCTCATCAGATATTCCTTTAATTTGCATCCATCACTTATATTTTCATTGCTAAACTATTTCAAATCAAAACTTAGATCATAACGATCAAATTTAATACCTTGATACATCCACAGCAAAAATTCTGTTCCTGAAATTTGAGTAGGTTATATTGCCAACGTCACCGCCTGGTGGTCCCTTATCTAATATTGAGGCAATTGCAGACTGATTTCCATCAAATAATGACCTTGCATAAAAAGTTGACTGAAATGGTCGTGGCTGGCTGCCTTGGCTAATAACACCGGTAATATACCCTGTCATGACAGGGCTTATGGCCCATCTTCCAGTAAACGTGGTTGAAATTTTATACCCTGAATTTTCATCACCCTCTGTTCCAATGTTCTGGACATTACTCAAGACTTTTGACTTGTTGTGTATTATACACCTGCGCGGATTTGAGTTATCGAAAATAGCTATACCAAAAGCAGGGGGTGTCTGGTATTGGTAGCCAAACGTATAAAGATTAATGACAGTTGATGTTGAGTTGCTCCCGTAAGATAAAACCCCCTGACCTTGAGTGTTCCTTGAATAAAATGCATACCCATCGGCACCAGTTACATCGTAGTAGAAAAGCCTGACGACACTGTCATTATCATGAATTACCGATGACCCTAATCCGCCAGAAGGTACGGAGAAAGATTGTCGGCCTATTAAAGTCAGTGGCAGTGTTCCTTTGATGTAAAAGGGATTTCCATACTCGTCATTAAGTGCTAACCCAAATTCCATGCTTATCTCCTGACAAAAAAAAGGAAGGTGCCTGCATAAGCTGGAACGGTGCCTGAAGAGTAATCAGTGTCACCAGCATCACTCAAATTCGCATTGTTACCGGATATAATGACCCTCCTTCTTCCTGCAGGAGAGGCACCCATGTTTGCCTGAAATGTATAATCCAGCCTGTATCCTGAAGGCACAGAAAATGAAAACGAACCACTCTTCTGTCCATTTGCAACAACCATGGTTCCTGCGACAAGTATCCTGACTATGCCTGTGTTTGTGTCTCTTCCCTGAGGGTCCCAAGTACCGAATCCCCATTTAGCCATTAGAATCTCCCAGTGAGGCGACCAACCTGAACCAGCGAACCATCAGAAGACAAAACTGAAAGCCCGGTATTTTCAAGTTTGCACTGCCCTTCTCCAGCAACTGAGCCGTTCATTGAGAAAGTCCCGTTCTTATCAAGGTTCCAGCCAACAGAGCCTGCAACATAATTGTTAGACTGGATAAAATTTCCGATCATTGCGTTATTGATCCAGCCCTCGCCAATAAATGCCTGGCTGATTAGCACCTGTCCGTCTTTGATAACGAAGGGTGAATAAACGTTTTTACCGCTGCCATTAATGACGACAAACTGATTGGCATTGACCGCGAAGCGTGTATCAACTGAACTGCCATTGATGGTGACCGCAACAGATAAACCGGCATCATACTGCGTGCCGCCGTACTGCACTCCCGCCTTGAGCGTATAGATTGCAGAGCCGCCATTTGCGTCCGCATAGGCCGTCAGTTTTTCCTCGATAGCAGCCTGCTGCTCCGCGAATTCTGCCGTGACAGTTGTATTTAGCTCGGCAACCGAAATCTGTGCATCAGCGGCTACCTTTTTGGCCTGAATGACACCTGCTTTATTGTCTCCATAGTTGGCCCACTGCTGCTCAACATCGTCATAATTCGCGAGAATGCTCTCAGCCAGGGCGTTCGGATCGGTAATGAGGGGTGTGAGTAACGCCTTTCCGTCATCAGACTGAAGGTATTCTTCAACCACGCTGCCTATGAGGTCATCGGCGTTGACGTTTGACATACCCGCCTTAAAGTCTGTCCAGTCACCGGTATTCCCGATTTTGTCCACCAGCCGGGCGCGATACCAGCGACGAACGCCAGCAGGCATAGGGCCGTGCTGATAGCTGACACCCGGATAAGGAACATAGGCAAGGAACTGAGGATTGAGGCCGTCTGCCGTAGTGGCAACCTGAATTTCGGTGTAAGCCGTATCGCCAGAACCGTCAGGAAAACCCCAGGTGACATCAATAGCCCATACCACGTTGTCTGTGGCCATCAGGTTAACAGGCGTGCCGGGCTTACCGACTTTACCCGTCAGCGCTGTTGAATCTGCGTACCCCCAGGGTGATGACACTTCAGCAGCATTGACCGCTCTTACCCTGACATCGTAAACGCCAGTATAGATGCCCCGAATGCTGAAGCCCTGAGCGCTGGTCTGGCTGACGTTAACCCAATCGCCTTTATCCTTACGCCACTGAGCCACATAACTGATCGCACCCTCAACCCTGTCCCATGTCGCCTGCATTGATGCCACAGACAAGCCCTGCTCAACATAGCTGACTTCTTCCAGCTTAATGTTGGACGGGGCTTTAAGAACGTTGATAGGCGTTACAGTAATGGGCGCAGGCTCAATGCGTACACCGTCATCAATGTAGCGGTACTTGTTCGGGTCATGCTGGACGCCTGCGACAGTAAACGTGCCATCGTCATTGCCTGAAATTGACGTAACGCGGAAGTACTGAATAGCCAGCTTGTCACTGTCAATCGCCCAGACGGCACCTGCAACAGGGTCAATCTTGAATGAAGTGGCTACTGTAACCGTTTTTTTGTCCGCACTGACGGCGGATATGGTGCGTGTCTGCGCCGTTCCGTCTGGCAGATTAACCACAAGCCTGTCGCCAGCGGCATAATCGATGGCGCGGTCCAGCCCGAAACTTCGCCCGTTAACCGAACTCAGCCGACCGCCGTTTTGCCTGCCACTTCTGAATGGGTCGGCTACGCCGATAATTTCGGCCGGAACCGGAATATAACCATCCAGGCCAACGCCAAATGAAACAGTGCCGTCTTTGGCATTCGACAGAATAGCCCAGCGTCCACGGCGGTGAGCCTCGCTTTGCGAAGTACAACCAATCGCCGTCAGGCTCATTTCGCGCACACCATAGCGCTGAACCAGATCGGAATCGTAAACGCCTTCAACCGTATCCGAGTAGTGATTGATTGGGTCTGACCAGCTCACCTGACAGGATGAATAACGATTCTTATAGCTGCCACCTGCATAGGTAAACAGCCCGTCAATCACGTTTGATGCGTGATAAACAAAATCCACATCGACGTTGCCGTTTGAATCGACCTGCGGCACGTCTGCGTTGACGAAAATCTGGTTGTTTCCCCAGAAGGTAATGCCACGAAATATTGCCGCTATATCCTTCAGAACGGCGTAGGCATCCTGCTGACTCTGGATGAAGACGTTACAGGTAAATCGCGGCTCAGTACCGCCAGCGCCATCTGGTACAGGCTGATCGCAGTATTGCGCGATGCTGTACAGCTCCCACTTGTCAATCATGGAAGCGTCAACACGCGTTCCCATGCCATAAATTTTGTCCAGAACCAGATCGTAAAAGACCCATGCCGGATTGTTGGTGTAGGCATACTTAAAATCACCTGACCATGTGCCATTATAGCTGCGGCTGACCGGATCATATGTTGTTGGGACGCGCACCAGTTTGCCTTTTGGCTTACAGGTGATTTTTGGGGCCTGCCCGTTGAACTGGCTTGAGTCAACTTCGATATAAAGCAGTGCGGTATTAGGGCAGCGCAGCTTACTGTCAATGACTTCAGCAAAAGAGAAAACGCGAAAAGCATTAAGCAGTTTTGATGAGGTTGAATCAGCGGTAATGCGACGAACCCGGATTGACCAGCCGCTGCTGGCCCGAGGCAAATCAATGCGGTGATCGCGCTGATACTCGGATGTCGTTTTACCGCTGAAACGGCCATCAACCACCTGAACCCAGCCTCCGCCGTCAGTAGACAGGTCTATAGCGTACTGCGTCACAGTGCCCACCATGTCGGCGTTGTCTTTATACTGATACTGAACAGGCAGACTCAGTTTGATGCGCACGGCATCCAGAGACAGGTTGTTATACTGGCGCGTCCAGGGCAGTGACTGCGTAACGGTAACACCAACAGACAGCTCGTTATCAACCTCTGGCATGCCAGAAATGTAGGTCTGGTCCTGTGTGCCTTTGCGCCAGTCCCAGATAACGCCAGTGAAATTGTAGCTGCCGTCGTTATTCGCGAGCTGCGTATCATTAAGGAAAATTTGCTGTGCGGTTAAATCACCCTGAATTTCACCTTCAGAGATTGCCAGCAGCATTTTGAGTTTCGCGACTGAAAGCAGATCATCAGCCTGCTCTACCGGAGTGTGCGCACTGCCCCCGCCACCACCTTTGTTACCCTGGATAGTCACACCTTCGAGAAGCCGCATATTTCACCCATAAAAAAAGCCACCCGAAGGTGGCCTGTGGTAATCAAAAAGTTTATTGCTGATCGCTGGTAAAGCTGCCTGCGCTGATTATCGCCCCGCCAATTTCACGCTCGCCGTAGAGAACGGGAACCGGATAGCCCATCGCAACGGTGTTAACAGGCGCACCGAATGCATAGTTGGGCTTGTTGTCCGTGCTGGATGATGCGCCAACATTAAATTTGGGCTGCGGCGTCAGCATCTGAACCACTCCGCCCAGCAACATGCTGATACCGAGGCTTGTCAGTGCGGTTGTGGCTAAACCTGCTGCCGTTGCGGTGCCAAGCGCCGCACCATATGCTGCGAGAGATGCACCCGCTGTAAAAAATGCGGCCACAATAGCAACAGCACCAATGATGATTTGCAGCGTGCCGCCGCGCTTTGAACCTTCGATGATGGGCTCCATTTCAAACTCAGCAGACGCAGAACACATATCAAACTCCTGAAGCGAGATATTGTCTTTGCCACTGAAGAACGCAAAACGAATGCCGTTAAGATGCGCATTAGATACGTACTTTTTGAAGCCCGGAACCTGTGAACACATAGCGCGAATAAGCTCGCGAAGGTCTGCAACGTGGAAGCGGTGAACCCGCCCAAACTTTTTTGCCATGATCCCTTTTAAACGCATCGTTTTAAGCATCAGCCAGCTCCTTACGCCTGACAACCCGGACCGTTCGGTTACGCCAGTAGTCGCCGTAAGGAACGCGTGTCGAAAGATTGCCCGAGTTATGATGAAGAATGAGGTTGTCGCCGAGATAAATAGCGGCATGGTTTGTTACCGGGGCCTGAATGCGCATCATGATCATGTCACCTTCGCGCATTTCAGGAGGTGGAACCTCAATAAAACCTTCAGCCTGCCAGTTTTCGTCATAGCGGTTTTCTTTGCCGTCAATCCACCATTCGTAATCCACCGACCAGTTATTCAGCGTAATACCATGTTCCTGACGGTAATAGTCCATGATGAGCGTCCAGCAGTCCGCGAAGCCAAGCACCCACTGACGCCCAACCAGCTCTCGTTCACCTCTCGGGCTAATCGTGCAGAAATCGCCGTCCGGCCACGACATGATCCCCCACTCCACGCCAGAATAATCGCACTGCACGCGATCACGTTCAGACGGTATAAGCTGCGGCACGTCAGGGTGAGAGTGAATGACCATCAGCACTGCGCCCTTCTTTTCCGCTTCCCGCTTTTCTTCGGGCGAAATGGCAAAATGCTCGGTTGGATTGTCTGAAATATTTTTGCAGGGGATATAGATTTGAGCCCTGCCCGCCTGAACCACCAGCCCACAGGCTTCTTTCGGATACTCAGCGGCCACATGTTCTGTGATTGCCGCCATAATTTTTTGGCGCATCGCTATTTCCCCTGAAGATTGGCGGCAGGGAAGCCCCCGAAAGGTAGCGGCTCGTTATCTCCAAAACGCGCCTTACAGTCTGCCAGGCGACCGCCGCATACGTCCTTTGACGGGTCAGAAGTCGGTGAGCCGTCTTTGGCAAAATAGCGATTACCGGCATAATCACAGCCGGTTCCCGTCCGGTACCAGCCACGCATGCACCATGTGCAGACGGGTGTAATCTGACGCGAGGGCAACTGCAGGCTCTGAATGTCGAACGGTGAACACAGCTCAAAATCCACCTGAACGCGGGTTTCTGCTGTCTTTGCGTTAACATAAAAAAGCTGAAGGCGCTCTTCCTGCGGATTGGCACTGGCGTTGCCTGCCGTCCAGTTAGCCGCATCCAGATACTTGACCATCGTGGTATGTATTTTGACTTTGGCTTTTACCAGGTCATCAAACTGCAGGCAAAGCGCGGTGACGTAGTTACCCACGTTCCCGACAGAAAGTTTTGGTGTCGGCTGCGTCCCTGAACTGGTCATTTCAACGCCTGTCAGCTCGTAAGGGTGCGGATCATACTCATTACCCTGCCAGATGATTGAAGGCAGGTTTTCAGCCGCAAAGGATTTCCACCCGTCTGACGCAATGTTGTAGGCGTGAAAGCGAAGCACGGTATCAAGCCCAAAATCAGTGCCGTCAATTTCAATCAACTGCACCAGACTGCCAGGCTCCAGCGTCTGTACATCCTGATTAAAACTCATTTTTCACCCATAAAAAAAAGGACGCCTGAGCGTCCTGTAATATCGTGACATGTCACGGCGCAAAAGCCTGCTCAAAGGTGAAAGTGATCTCCACAAAATCACCGTTGATGAATTTGGGATTAATTGAATCAGCCTTTACCCTGAACAGCTTTTTCTCACCCCATGGATTTGTCCACCAGAATGAACGGGCAACGTGTGCCTTAAGAAAGGCCCTTAGCTCGGCGATGACAGCCTTCCTGCCGTTACAGGTCAGCGACCAGGTTTCAGACTCATCATTGATACCGCGACCGGACACCTGCTTATAACCGTCCCCAAACTGCGCATTATTTGTTGAGACGTTAACCTGCTCACTGGCCTGCAGCCTGACTTCCCATGTAAAAGTGTCTGTCGCCATTGTTACTGCCGCCCGTTGTAGAGAACCCCGCCAGGAGTCATTTGTGATTTAGCCCAATCATTAACTTCTTTGCGGATTATTCCCTGCAGCTGTTTCGCTGCTGATGCAGTTTTTTCAGTACCTGCGTCACCACTGTCAGACGATCCGCTGATATGAACAACCGTATCGCCAATATTGATTACCGGAGTACCACCACCAGAACGCGCCACGCCGGACGCTACAGGCCGCTCAGTGGGTGCAGTAACCAGCCCGCCGTCAGCATATCCGCGCATCATGTCGTAAAGGTTTGAAACGCCAATGCGCTCCGTTGCCTCTTTGGTGAAAACGAATTCACCTTTATGAACCACACCTGCCGGATCGTTCTTCCCGCCAACTCCCGTGAAGCCGCCACTGTCAAACCCCTGATAACTGGTACTCATGCCCATCGCGCCGGTACTGCCAGCAGATGCCGCCACACCTGACCCGACGGCACCTAGTGCGGAACCGCCGAAGCTCATGAAGGATGACAGCACTGTTTTGGTGAGCAGCGCCTGTGCGGTCATTTCAACCAGGCTTTTAATGACGCTCTGAGCCAGCGACGCAAACAGGTTTGAAATGCTCTCCTTAAAAGACTGTGTACCAGTAAGCAACCCTGTCAGGGAGTTGGTCACTCTCTCCGACGCTGCTTCCGCCAGGCTCACAATCCCTTTATTCAGCGTGCTTTGCCCTGCATAAAGATTAAGAGCAGCCTGATACTGCGCATCAGCTGAATCCCTTGAGGATTTCTGCATCAGCGCTTCATAGGTTTCCTTATTGAGTTTGCCGTTGGCGTAATAGGCATCGTAAAGGCTCTGCTGCTGCACAAGCTGATTCTGGAGCTGCGCGACCGGGTCAACTTCACCCGCTATGTTCAGTTTCGGTGCTGCCGTACGGCTGGCCTGTGCCTGAATAAGCTTTTGGGCAGAGTCATTTGCAAGCGTAATACGGGCTGACTGATACTCCTGCTCAGTCATCAGACGTGCCGCATAAAGCTGTTTAAGGTCGCGGCTTGCCTCTGACTCCTGACGCATAACCGCCTTAGCCGGAGAATACTGCTCAGCCAGTTCCTGACGCTGCTGTTGATAGTTTGCCGCGTTGAGCGTCATCACGCGCTGGACTTCAGCCTGACTCACACCAGAGGATTTAGCCTCCTTCAGGATTTTTTCCTGCGATACCTTTTCCTGAAGGTTGATTTTTTCCAGGCTGGAAGCGTGCGCCTGCTCTATCTCATTGCGAAGGGACTTAAACTGCTTGAGCGCCTGCGCCGCCTTTTTGTCTGCTTTAGCAGGGTCCTCTCCACCCCAGGGGGATTCGACTTTTCCCGCATCAGCCGCTGCGGCTGTCGCCGCCTGAATATCGCTCTGAAGAGCTTTAGCCCGGTCAGCAACGCCTGTTTTCACAAGGAAGCGGGCATTAGTTGCGTTAGTGATGTTATCTCTGGCTGTTGATGCCGCTGAATCAAGGTCTTCGAGCTGCCCCTTTAGCTGACGCTTTTCTTTCTCAAGCGTTTCAGCAGAGGGGAAAAGAAATCCAAGCGATGAACCTTCGCGGCTTTTAGCAAGGCTGATCCGCGTGTCGCTGTAACGTGACAGCTCATCTTTCACTTTTTCACGCTGCGTGTTGATGTTGTTCAACTGCTCAGTGTAATCGTCTAATTTAACCGACAACTTCACATCTGAGAGTTGCATCAATGCCGCAGTTGTTTCAACTACCGCGCCTTTCAAATCAAGCGCTGACTGACGGGCCTGCTTGGCCTGCTCATGGAAATAAAGCACAGCAGAACCGGCCAGCATGGCTGCACCTACGGGACCACCAATGAGCGAGAGTGCGCCACGCGCCAGCCCGGAAGCAACCGATGCTGCCCTCGTACTGAGAGAAAGTTGTGAATTAGCCCCGGCAAGCCGCTCAGTAGCCGCTGCTTCAGCGATTCTCGACTCTCTGATCGTGCGACTTAGCGCAACCTGCTCTTTCTGATAGCCAACATTGATGCCCGCTGCCGCGTTTGCCGCTGTACGCGTGCCAAGATAACGGGCCTCTTCCTGAGCCTGTGACCGCGTGGCCTGTGCCGCTGCAATGGTCTGCCTGGCGATTTCGGCCTGCTGTAATGCGTTTCTCCTGACTGCCATTTCGTTAGCGGTCCAGGATGTCACACTTTCCCTGAGCCCCGCGGTCAGTTTGGTTGAGATAACCGGAATCAGGGTATAGAGCGCGACTGAGGCAACGGTATTAAAGTTATCAGCCAGGGCGTTTACGGATTCCGTAATGCTCTGAACACCGGAGCGAAGAGGACCGTTACCAGACTGACCGACCTTGATGATCAAACCTTCAAAGGCACTCGTCAGCCCCATCAGATCGCCGTTCAGGTTATTCACCCTGACAGCGGCCTGCTCATGGGCCGTCTGTGTGCCAGTAAGCGATTTGGTCAGCTCATCAAGTTTTCCTCGATTGCTGGTAAGAATGGAGGCGGCGTTGATGTTCTCTACGCCAAACAGCTTAACGGCCTGCGCCGTAGAGAGGTTTTTGCCTGCAAGATTCTCCAGCGCTTTGCTCAGCCCGACAACAGAGGGCTTGAGCGTCTTGTCCGTACCTTTTTCGAGGTTCAGGATGATGTTACGCAGCGCAGTACCCGCTTCACCGCCTTTGATTTCACGCGATGCCAGCACCTGAATAGCAGCATTGAGCGTTTCAAATCCTATCCCGGCCTGCGCTGCGGCCACACCACCATTTTTAATCGCGGCGGCGGTGTCGTTAATTTCAGACGCACCGAATTTGGCACCTGCAGCCAGCACGTTAATGTAACGGTCTGCCTGCTCAGCGCCCGCGCCGAACTGATTAAGTGACAGCGCCAGCGTGCGCGTTGCATCAGGCAGCGTACTGCCGCCAGCCTGAGCTAACAACAGGGCGCTGTTAGTGGCCTTTTGCAGTCCGTCCGCCGTTTCAAGCAGTTCCGGCTTAGCCGAAGCCATCAGCTTCAGTGCTTCAACCGCCTGACTGGCACTGTACTCTGTGGTGCGCCCCATCTGTTGCGCGGCCTGATCGAGGGCGCGCAGCTTGTCACCCGTTGCGCCGGTAATAGATGACAGGTCAGACAGTGCCTGCGAGTACTGCCGCGAAGTCTGGATAATCGCACCCAGCGAAAAACCCACACCAGCCAGCCCGGCTATGCGACCAGCAAGTCCGCTCACAGTGGAAGTTACGCGCTTATAGGCCTCTTCAGTCTTTTTGGCGTCATCCTGTGCCTGTCGGTTGAACTGGCGCGACTGCTTGTTAGCATCGCCATACGCGCCAATAAGCTGCGTTTTGAAGTTAGCCGCATTGAGGTGAAGCCCTACGGCAAGGGAAGCGACATCAGCCATTACATTAACGCCCTCATGACAGCATCACACTGCTGACTGACGTCAGGCGCAGTTACGTTACCTGCCGGGTGATGCGGGGTTGCGACAGAAGAAATGTTTTCAGGGCCAGGCTGTTTCAGAATTCCCTGTTGAAGAAAGTACGCCCGCCAGTGGTTCAGCACGTCACAGGGCAGCGCCGCTATGACGGAGGGGTCAGGTTCGCCCCACCTGTCAGCCAGCCAGAAAATAAGCTGGAGCCACGGCGAGCCCGTTAGTTTTTTTCCGCTTCTTCCAGCTTGCCGATAGCGTGCGTTTTGACGCGCTCAATCGCTTCCATAAGGGCTGGATTGTCATGCGCATCAATCAGCTCAGCCGCCGTTGGCAGCATCTCAGCGGGAATGGCTGAGCCGTCAGCATTCACCAGGCTGTCGATGATCAACTGAACGCTCATTTCTGAGATAGAACGGACGTTGCCGCTTTCCTGCGCCTTATCAAGCGCCTCTTCATAGCTGATAAGCTCGCCCGCAGTACGACGGCGGATATAAACGGCGGTATCGAACATTTCAGTTTTTACGGCGGTGTTCTTTGGCTGCAATAACAGTGATTTGAGCTTTGAAATATCGAAATTATCTGACATCAGATTTTACCTGCTGAGTAATTAAAGCCGCCATGACAGCGGCACTGTTAATGAACTAAGAGCCGGAAGCAACGCCCCAGTCGATATTGTTTTGCTTGCCCTGGACGGTGATCTGAATGACTTCACTGGCAGGTGCGGTGATTTCATTCATCTGCCAGCCAGACAGCGCCAGCACCATGTTAGCGGTGCGACCGTTCGGCAGTTCGACGTAAAACTGCACCGTCTGACGGTTTTGCGCAGCGTTGAGGAAGGCCGCAAAATCGGTGTTAGACGGGTCGTCCACAAAGCCGAGTGATTTTTCAGGCCCTTCAGGCAGGTCAGAAATAAACTGCTTGCTCTTATCAATGAGCGTGGTGCAGTCAACGAAGCCGCCCGTCTGGCCCGTTGCGCCGAGCGCTTTACAGTTAATCAGCGGTTTCATCGCGGAAACCGCAGCGCCAGCCGCGCCCCACATAACCACGGTGCCAGCAGGCAGCATCGCGTATTCTGGCGAAGTTTTATCAGCCATGACTTTTCTCTCTGTTGAAGTGGTAGCGGCTGCTACCCGTTGTTTTGAATGCGGTCCCTTATTTCAACCGCGAGGATTCTGAGGACGCGGGACTTGTTGTAATCCAGCGCCGGGCGAATAAAGGGGGAAGGAACCTGTTTCACTGTGCCGAACTCCTGAGCCAGCGCTTTAATGAAGTGCTGCTTACTGGGTCCGACACGAAGCACGACGACTGCATTACCTTTGGATCGGGTTGTGGAACGAATTTTGATAGAGTCGCGCATGTGAGGGCCCTTTGCGGACTCGTCGTAACCTGCATGCTCTTTCATGTCCTGCTCAACGATTTCAAGTGCAGCGCGGCCAGCGTCACGCAAAACTTTTGTACCGGCTTTTTCACCCAGGGCGATAAGCTGACGTTCAAGCTCATCAAGCCCTGTAACCTGCATACTCAGCACATTCACACCTCACTGAAATAGATAATGAAATCTCTGCTCAGACGGTACTGCACTGCGTTATTAGGCAGCGTGAATTTATCCTGTCGCAGAGAGCCGCGCTCAACGTACTGAACCGGATAGCCGCCAATATCACCGTGCCTTATGCCCTTCCATATCTGCCAGAGCTGATTGTCCAGCGCCAGAAGGCCCGTATAGTCAGAGACTTTGACAAAGGAAATCTGGAAACGCCCTGCCACCAGCGACGTTCTGACAAGACCACTTTCAATCTCGGGGTCAGAAATGCGCTGATAGGTAATACCTTGCTGCTCAGTGTCAGGAATGAGTAAGGGGTAAACCTGCAGTTCGGACAGCGCCTGAAGGGCTTTGTAAATGCCTGACTCAATCATGACGCACGTCCCTTTCAGCAGTGATGACGGCACGATCACGCCTGCCGCGATCAACGGCCCTGATTGTATAAACCTCATTCCTCCAACTTATTTTCCAGTCCGTCTGAACATCAATACGCGGTCGGATAGTGAACTGCCATGTCTCAACAATCTGTTGCTGGTCCAGGCTGCGTATTTTGCGGTTTGAAATGTTTTCAGCTTTAGCCCAGATAAAGGGAGAACTGATAACAATCTGACCCGGCAATACCTCACCAAGCGGCCCGCGTTCTGATTCAGTGCGCTGTACCCTGATGCGTTTATCAAGCTCGCCAGCAGCCAGGGCTGTCATAGACCATAAACCCTGTAAGGCTGAAGAAGCGCCTCGACGGCCAGAGGCATTTCACTGGTTTTTTGTTCACTGACCGCTTCGCGGTTTGCATACCAGTGACCAACCAGAAGCAATATGACCAGACGGATGTCATCATCAAGCAGCAGGCGATCATCGTCGGTATCAAACCCCGCATCAGCGTTGGTTTCATAAAGGTTTCGGCGCGTCCATTTTTCAATGTGTCGCTTTGCTGCACCAATGTAGATGGTTAACAGTGAATCTTCGCTGGTATCGTCAGCATCAATACGGCAATGCTCTCTCACCGTTTCAAGATTGATAATCATGATGAGAATCCCGAGAGAAAAAGCGGCCCGAAGGCCGCTAATGGTTACGAACCGCTTTCGGCACCGCTGAAGTTGCCAAAGACAAACGCTTCAGGACGCTTAACAGCAAGCGCAAGTCGCTCTTCGCAGCGAATTGAGATCATGTTCTCTTCGAAGTCAGTGCCGTTTTCAGTGGAGATAACAACGTTAGAATCTTCACGGTCAAAGAGCTGAGCGGCCACATTGAACGCACCCGTCAGGAACTTGCCAGCGAATTTAGCTTCTTCAGTCGCCACTACCGGCAGTCCCCAAAGGGTCGGTCCGGTCAAAGCAGAAGGGTTAGCCAGGATATAGCGGCCCAGGCTGTCTTTGGTCAGTTCGATCTTTGCCCAATCAATAAAATGCAGAACGTGACCTGATGCAGGGAAACGAGCCAACTGAGCCTGCAGCATAGCCAGGCGCAAATCATCGATACCGCTCTGCTGAGCAACCTTAAAGGCAGGGTCAAACTTGGATGCCTGCGGAACGATGCCTTTCAGGTGAGCACCGCTGCCGTCGCCAAAGAGAATCTCCTGCTCTTCAACGTACTTCAGCCCGTAACGCATCTCTGCATCAATGGTTGACTGAAGTTGCGCAAAGTCATCAAGAATCTGTTTCGACGCTTTGAACATGTGCGCAATGGTTGTGACAGGCGTGATTTTGGTTTCAAACTTGATGTCGCTGTAAGGCTTTTTCTCACCTTCTGGCACCACTTTGGCAGAGTTAGTGAAGCCGGTTTGCTGAACCCAGAAAATTGCTGGCGAACCAGTACGACCCGGCGCAATAAGATCGCGAATAAAAAGTCGCTGCTTAGGCGCTGTATCGATACCGGGCAGTCGCTGTGGTTCCACAGCACGATCCGGCAGGTCTGGTGAAGTCAGCGCTGAGTTGACGGGAATACTCAGTCTCTTTCCTGATTCAACGCTGGAAGCAAACGTTTTGAGCGCTTCGCTCGAAATGACAACATGGCCTGCAGACTGCGCGACCTTCACTGCATTTTGCAGAGGCATGTTAGCGACATGCTGCTCCAGGTCACCCAGAGCAGCTTTCAGCGTTTTTTCAGCTTCACGGAGCGCATTAAATTCCGAAGCCATTTTATCAACAGCCGCTTTTGTCTCTTCAGAAAGGGTGCCTGACTTTTTGGCCTCTTTCAGCGCCTCCTCCGCTTTAGCACTGAATTTGCCATTGGCTTCTTCAATGCTTGCAGTAACTTTTTTCAGGATTTCATTTACTTCTGACATGGTAATTCCTTATTTGCCGAACGCCGCCAGGGCGTCCTGGAGTTGTTTGAGATTTTCTGGGTTTACTTCATCGGTAGCGCTCGGCGTACCCTCTGTACTGGCAGCAGCGCCCGGCGTGCTGCCTGATAAAGCTTTGAGAAGTTTTCGCCGCTCTGAACGTGGCGTTTCGGCCTTGGCTAACAGAGCGTCGAGCTTACGTAATGCAGCTGCCGGACTGTCATCGTCATCGGATATTTCGTCGGCAGACAGGAGACGGTCAGCGAAACCTTTATCAACAGCATCACTGCCGCCGATATAGGTTTCACCGTCCATCATTTCAGCAATATCTTCAGCGCTGAGGCCTGAGCGATAGGAGTAGATATCACCCATTGCTTTATCGAATGGCTCCATATCCGCTGCTATCTGCGAAAGGTCATGACGATTACCCATCGCATAGACCCAGCAGTTATGGATCATCAGGAATGCACCACGACCTATCTGGATATCATCGCCAGCCATCGCAATAATTGAGGCCGCTGAAGCCGCCAGACCAAGGACTTTTACGGTCACTTTCCCTTCGTACTCACGCAGAAGGTTGTAGATGGCGAGTCCTTCAAACATGTCACCGCCGGGCGAGTTGATGTTCACTGTGACGTCGGCACCATTCATAGACCGCAGTGCGCCCGCGATACGGCTGGCTGTCACTCCTTCCCCCCAATAATCAGCACCAATCACGTCAAACACGGAAATGCTGTTTTCATCTGGCTTAGCGGCTTTGATACCGCCGTTCCAGCGTTCCATAGCAGCAGAAGGCAAATCGCGATTTGAGAGCGCAGAAGGCCGTCCTGCCGGCGCAGCCGGAAGGCTTTTCAGTGTCATTTTGGTAGCTCCTAAGCCGCTTTCTTAAGCGGGGATTGATCGAAAGGAATATCCGGGAAAACGTAGTTATGTATCTTCAGAAGGTTAGCGGCCTGAGCTGCCTGGCTGTTTTGCTTCAGGTCTTCCAGTGGCGTGAGATTCAGCTGTACGGTGTAAATCTCACCCCCTTCAATAGGCGGCATATTCTCCAGGCGACGAACGTCATTACGAGACATCCATCCGTTCTGAAGCGCTGTTGTGTAGTAGGCAGAGCGCCCGGCACTGTCTGCACGCAATAACCCCTCAACAGAGAATTCCGCAAATAACTCTTCGTCACCATCGAGCAGGCATCGTGAAATTTCCTGCTCGATATTCACAAGAAGCGGCCTGAGAGTATTCGTCAGGAACTGAAGGTTCATGCCTTCAACACTTGAAGCCCAGCTGCTTTGCTTGTCTGCATGGCCCACCATAAAAGGCGGAACCCTGAACCAGCGGCATATTTCTTCGATACTGAAAGCCCTGGACTCAAGCATCTGCGCCGCTTCGGGATTCATTGTCACATTCTGGTATTTAAGGCCGCCTTCAAGGACCATAATTTTTCCGGCGTTACGGGAACCGGTGAATGCCTGCATATAGCCACGAAGCCTTTCACGCTGATCTTTATCAAGGGCTGTTTCAGCAGAGAGAAACCCCGAACTCTGAAGGCCGTTTTCAAAAATTTTTGCGGCTGACTCTTCCACTGCCATAGCTGCGCCGATGACATCACGACCCGCCATCATCGGCATCATGCCGCAGACACCATCAAGCCCGAATCCACGAATATGCATGATGTTTTTAACGGGTATCACGCGTTGGGATGATGTTTCGGTGTAGGTGTACTGCAGAGAACCATCATCAAGTCGCTTAACAACCATGTTTTGCGGCAGTAGCGGAACCAGTGAAACCAGTTTGTTGCCGATCATCTTTTTTTCGACAAAACCATTACCACGCAGGCAGATACTGGCAACCAGCATCAGCATAAAGCGCGACGGCGTCATCTCCAGATTAGGGCGCCGACAAAGTACCTGATAAGCAGGATGCTGCGTGGCGGGCTTGCGTGAACCATCATCCTGACGCTGATAGATTTTGAGCGGAAGCGTCGAGACAGATTCACTTAAAAGCCGCACGCAGGCCCATACCGCTGAAAGCTGGATAGCTTTATCGGCTGAGACAACCTTTCCACTGCTGCTCATCCCCATCCATTCCTGCCAGAAAGTACCCGTTGTTAATCCAATCGGTACGCCTAACCAGTTCAGCAAGGCTGATTTAACCTTGCCAGGCTGCTTTTGTTTTTTCATCAGACGCCTATCATTATCGGGTTTTCGAAGAATCCACTCAGGTCCTGCGAATCCTCACCACCATTTACCAGCATTCGGCTTTTGGCAGTGAACAGCGCGACCGGCCCGTCAATCTTGTTTTCAGGCGTGGACTTGTTTGGGAAAATGTTGTCGTTTTTGTCAGGCTTAACCGTGACGTTTGACATCATCCAGGTCATGACAGGGTTTTCGTCATGGTGGAATTTATTACCGTAAATTTCTGCCTGAACAGACTTCATTGATTCTGATAAGTTTTTTACCGTCTGAGCCACCTCTACCAGCGGTAAACCCTCTTCAGCAAGAGACAGACTGAACTGAACAGCACTCCAGGGATCGAACGCAATCTCCTTAATATTTTCCCCCTGGACCCACTTCACTATGTCCGCTTTGATCATCGCGTGGTCGATAACGTCACCATCGGTCAGCTCAAGATAACCGGCTGCTGACCACTTCCTGTAAAGCTCAGCAATGTGAGCAGGTGCGGTTTCAAGCCTTCCTTCCGGTATCCAGAAACGTGACTGCATGTGAGTTTCACCGGATGGGTCACGCCATGTCTTAACCGCTGCGCAGATATCAATCTTGTTGGCGAGGTCAACGCCCACCCACATCGGCCATGTTTTACGGTCTTCATCAGCGCCGAGTTTCGGCATTTTTGACCAGCGATCCATGTCCATCCAGGCGCTTTCAGCCGTAACCCAGATGTTAAGGTGTTTGGTGAAAAAGTTTGGACGAGCTGCAACCTGCTCTTTTGCCTTTTTGGCAAGGCGGCGCATGTCGTCCCAGCGCTTACAGATACCGAGTCCGGGATTAGCTTTAGGCCAGTTCGTCTCATCAAACGGGTCGTCTTGCTCATCAAGCGTGTAAATCACGGCAAAATACGTGTCATCATCAACCACACCGCGCAACACTTTTATGGCGTAATCACGCTGCTCGAAACAGATGCCCTCTTTGTTGGTCCCTGCTGTGGTAATGGCAAACAAAAGCGACTGAAGACGGGCTCCCGTCGCCGTTTCCAGTACGTCCCAGACATCGCGGGTCCGGTGAGCATGAAGCTCATCAACAATTCCGCAGTGAATATTGAGGCCGTCGAGGTTGTTAGCGTCGCTCGAAAGGGGTTCAAATTTGGATGCTGTTCGCTCCTGATGGATGTTCAGCTTCACATGACCGAACAGCCGCCCCAGCGTCCGGGGCGCTTTCTTAATCATGTTTTTGGCATCGTCAAAAACGATGCGAGCCTGATCGCGTGTTGTGGCCGCAGAATAAACCTCTGCGCCACCTTCCCCGTCAGCCCCGGTCATATAAAGACCAACCCCTGAAGAAAGGGTTGATTTGGCGTTTTTACGGGCAACTTCGTTATAAGCAGTGCGAAAACGGCGAACCATAATCACATCGCCATCTTCATCAAAAACGTGCCCGCCCGTCACCTCATCGACCAGTGGGATGACAAAGCCATACAAATTAATGAGGATGAAAATATGCCAGGGCATCAGCTCTATCGGCTTACCCGCAAGAGCGCCTTTGACATGAGGAACAAAATTATAAAAGTCGAGAATATGCTGAGCGCGGTCCTCGCTGAAGTAGATACCGCGTTCCGGCCCATGCTCTAAATCATTGAGAAAACGCTGACACGCCAGGCGCACCAGTTCGCCAGCAACGATCTCGCCAGACAGCACGCTCTCGGCGTACTGAATACCAGCCTGAACAGTTGCCATTCATCATTTGCGCTTTTTAAGAAACTCTTCAAGGGGATCGGCTTCAGCAGGGCCCTTAGCGCCAACCTTAGAACGGCTGGCCGGGGTCATGCCAAATTCAGTGAGCATCGCCCGAATGCGCTTCCACGCATCGGACTTCATTACTGCTGCCGGATGAGCTTTAACAATATCCTCGCCGGTTGCTGACACCGTCTTATAGGTGTAGCCCTCTTCAGCCAGGACATCGCAGTGTTGACGGTACTCGGTGTAGGCCTCAATCAGCAGCTCAAGGGCTTTCCCGTCGAGCGTGGTCATGACACCAACGGCATCAAGCTCTTCGCCAATTCGCTTGAACCAGTACTTCCCCATCTTATCCAGATGCTTTGGAATTGGGGGTACCCCTGACTTAGGTTTTGGCTCGTTTTTGTTTATAGCGCGTTTTGATGGGTTCCCCTTCACCAAAGCCAGATGTGTCGGGGTTTTCGGCGGTCCTGGCATAATCGAAAACTCCTATTAATCACTGGTTGGGTCACCCCAAAAAAAGTTTTCTAACCTGCGGCGATGCGAAAAAAGGTTAGGCGGCGGTCCTTAAAGGTGAGAGGGGTGAACTTTCGACCCGCCCTCCCCCTGACAAATGATAATTGCTCTCATTTGAGGTGAGATAGTTACATTTGAAACCACTTTGATGATATTGATTATCATTTAAGCCTTTCTTTTGCGGTTTTGCGGCGGTGGCAGGGCCAGCACAGGGCCTCAAGGTTGGTGTCATCATCGGTACCCCCATGTGCTTTGGGTGCGATGTGGTCAACGGTCTTGGCTGCTGTTGGCCTTCCGCTTCTCAGGCAGTTCTGGCAGAGATGCCGATCACGCTGCAGGATGCGGGCCCTTATCACATCCCACTTGCTGCCGTAGCCGCGCTCATGCCTGCTCTGTCCCTGCTGATGCTGCTCCCAACCATGATTGCGGTGAGCTTCACAGTAACCTGAGCGGTCAGTTGTGGTCTTGGCGCAGCCGTGCTTCCTGCATGCTCTTGGTATCAGTGCTGGCATCAAGTCTCCACGCCCTGCGGCGCTGTGTGCGTTGCTCATTGTCCGGGTGCTGCTCAACGGTGTCTGAGTCTGCATGGTCAACAAGTGAATAGCATGGATAGATAACGTCGCCGCCATAGGCATCACCAACGGCGTAGTCTGCTGGCTTTGCGCTGTCCCATCTGGTCAGCACATCACTGATACGATGTTGCGGCATGCTGTAACAGACGCCGTGAATCAGCCTGCTCATGGTGATGTAGTCAGTCTGGCGCTGGTCGCTGTCGATAAGCTTTGTTGCCACCTCAAGCTGATACTGCGGAGGCCTGCCGGTTCCAAGATAGAAAGACAGGAGATCGTCAGGGAACCGCTTGAACCAGGCTTTAACCTTATCAGCGAACCCATCAACCAGTAGCGCATCATCTTCCATGATAACCACCCGACAGTTCTGCTGGCCTGCCCACTCGATAGCGCGGCGATGGTTCCAGTTCGCACCATGATCTTCATTATCAATAAGCAAATGAGCTTTGAGAGATGATGCCAGTTCGTCTGCCTGCTTTCGGCGTGAGTGATGGCCGACAACTACGAACTTAATATCTGTCTGCGTCATTGTGTGTGAAAACCTTATTGCGAGCCTGCCGCGCTGCCTCAGCTGCTTCATGCCTACATTCGAAGTAGCCAATGTGATGACTTTTCCCATGCTCTTTATAGTGAGCACACCATTTACGCATGTCCCTGTTCCACGTTACGCCACGATATCCAGATGAGGCATTGGAATGCCTCTTTCTGTTTTCAGCATTTTGCTTTGGGGTTACTACGCGGAGGTGTGCAGGGTTGACGCAAAGTGTTTTATGGCAGGTATGGTCAATTAAATATCCTTCTGGGATAGGGCCGTTGTGCATTTCCCATGAGGCGCGGTGCGCAAGTATCATTTTACTGGTTTCCCCCGGCTTTGCGCTGGTTTTGAGATGACCATAAAACAAAAACTTTCCACCGCCAGCCCGACTTTTCCGCTTAGCCGCGGTCCATATCCAGCACTCATGAGGTTCAGCCATAACAACTTTCTCCCAGAATCTTTCAATGAAAGTTCTGGTTTTGGTCATATTTGACTACTTATGTTTAAACCAAGCAAACTCACTACCAATGCCGTCAGTTTTAAAAACGGTATTGATCCTTGGACCGATAATCACCCTATCTTTAAATCGATTAACTACCATTCCAAAACAAATCATGTCGCCAACGGACGATGCTGACTGCTCTTTGCCCCAGAAGCGCAACGATTCGATGTGGTAATACAGCCGGACAATGCCATGCGCTATTGCCATCACATCATCGCGAGTACCACCCAACAGGCCAGCGTTTAACATCACGTCGTTGCGATGCTCATCAATGAATGCCTGACAGATGGCTTCAGGGTGCGACTGCTTAGCCCAGGTGTCTGCGTAAGTCTTTGGCTCTGAGCCAACGTAAATCTTGCCCTGCTCCATTTCCTGCCACGGCTCCTGAAGCATTTCTACATCGGTGCCATCGGTACACCAGACAAAGTGGTATTCAGGATGATCGCGTAAGTGCTGCCAGATATGCAGCCAGCGCCGGAAGTAAACATTCATCTTCACATCGGGCACACGAAATAACTCGGCATCAGCCGGAACAGTCTCCAGTTCATCAGCCAGGACGATGCGGCCACAACCACTGAGCGATGCCGCCCACTTAGCCAGCAGGTCAGGTGAAGGTGTTATCTTTGTTCCGCGCTGTGGGTCCGGCTGGCTGGTCAGTAACGTGGTGATGACGACATTGCGCTTGTCGCGGTAATCTGCATATCCGGTGTAGCCACTGTTACGGCGCTCATTGTGGATAGTCACATTGCGCTTTACCTGTGCTTCACGGTCTGGCTTTGGTACGGAACGCTCAACGGCCTGATGCTCATCAAGCGAGTAAATAAGTTTTTCCGAACCGACGACATCAGCGAACGCCCATGATGTAAGCCCGGCATTGTGGATGCGTAACGCTAAATCCGAGTGCTCATACATGCCGCGCTGATAGATGGGATCAAAACCGCCAACCTTCTCAATCACGCTGCGATGGTAGTAAAGCATCACACCGCGCTGGCCCGTGTAGGCAACGTGTTTATCGTCGCGGTAAAGCACGGCTATGTCGTTTAGCTTCTGGCCTGTCGCGAAGTCCTGAAACTGATAGGCAAGATGCGGCTCAGGTGAATCAATGTAGGGCTGTTCCCACCCACCAGCGACAGGCCATGCGTCATCATCCCAAAGGAACAGGTGTTCACAGCCAGCGTCGATCAGCGTCTGCAAGCTGGCGTTCTTTGATGCCACTATGCCTCGTGACACGTCACGGCGAATAACTTTGACGCCAGCCGGAACAGAAACCGGAACGCCTGAACCGTCATCTATCACAACCACCAGCGCACCAGCAGGAAGGAATTTAAGCTGATGCTCAAGGGCACGAGATAAAACGTCATGGCGGTTGTGTGAGCTGATGGCTATACCAATACTTGATGCCCGATCAGTCAGTGGCGCATAGGCAATTCCATCAATCACGACTTCCATTCAGAGTTTCCTGCTGGTCAGATAGATATAACCCTCGGCAATGGTGATACCACCAGCCGATGATTCATTGTGTTTATGCTGAAAATTGAACTCACTGAATGCATTTTTCAGCACAAAATAAAAAACCTCCAGATGGAGGCTAATTTTTGTAAAGCTTATCAATCTCGCCTTTAGCTAGAACATACCGTTCGGATGATTTAACTATTAACGTGTAAAATCCTGCATCTTCACCATCAATAAAAGCATTCAATGCAGAGAACTTAGGAATGTCATTGAAGGTAATAAGACTTTTTAAATCAATTTCAATGTCAAGGTATTCAATATCAAAATCCTCTTCTTTCCATCTATCTGCTCTCATAGGGCAATTCTTCGGGGATATAACACTGACGATTGCATCTGACATCTTCATCTCCTTACTGATTATGAGGAGGTCATTTTAACATAATCAAAAATTTGATGTTTAGGTCGGACTCGCAACGCTTCACAGCGTGGCTAACCGTTATCCCTTGTCGGAGGATTAGTGCTAACTTTCTAATCAGTGATGCTGTTTCTGTGCTCTTGGCACTTCTCCCACATGTAACCTTCGAATGAAGGAGGGGAAGAAGACGGAACAGATTTCTGAAAGCCACCCATCCCATAAACTGATTGATATTCAGAGCGGGTAAAATCCAACGATTCTAGTTCGACAATAGAGCCAGGCTTGGAAAGTCCCCGCTGCTGATCATCCCAAACTTTTGCAACATAGGTATCTGAATCAATTTGAATCAGGTCGTACCTTACAAGTCTGCTGCTCTTCCTACTGGTTATGTAGCGTGTATGGATATTTGAGTAAATCATTTATTTTTCCTTAAGGTTTTTGCTTACCTCTTGGATAATAGCCAAACACGCTTCTGGTTTCATTGCCTCTCACAGGTGCTTTTCTTTAGCGGGATGCTTCAATCTGCCTTATTGCTGCCCTGTCGATATTGCACTGGGCCACTATGCCGTATAGCTCTGCATTGAGGCTTACGCTGTCACCGAACAGCATTGGATCGGGCGGCACTGGCGCTTCAATCGGGCTTGTCAGTTCTGCCGGAAGGTTTAGCCGTGGCTGGCTGATTGTCCGGTACTCCACTTGCGGCTTTTGCTGCACTCCGCAACCTGTCAGCAGCATCAGCGGGAACAGGAGCAACAGCGCACTTATCCGCTGCAAGATATTGCTTGATTTCATTCTGTAGTTTCCGGTTCTGCTGTGCTGTTACGGCGCGTTGTTCGGTGACCTGCCCCATTACTTCATTCTGGTGCTTAACGGCTGTCACAAGCTCGTTAACGCTGGTAGCAAGGCCGTCATTCTTGGAACGCAGGTCGTTAATCTGCTCGTCTTTGCTGTTTGCCAGCTTCTCAAGGCGCTGATTGGTTGCCTCAAGCTGTGAGCTACGGGCATTAAGCATCCAGAGTGCCAGGCAAATCAGGCCAATGACGATGAGAGGTGAAAAAGTTTTAACGAGGTTTAATGGGTTCATGAGATAAACACCTCTCGCTCTGCTGCACGGCGTTTAACAAGGCCTGCTAATTTCTTGCCTCCTGCGTTAACCCACTTACCGAACTCATCTGCTGCGCCAGCGAAGTCGCCTGCGTTAAGCTTTTTAAGCAGCGTTGATTTAACGAAGTTGCCGGAACCCAGGTTGAAAACAAATGACGCCAGCGCATCGAACTGGTTTTGTGTCAGTTTCACCTTAACGTTGGTGTTGATGGTCAGCTCTGCCACCAGCAAATCTTCACGCAGATATTTGTCAGCCTGCTCGCCGGTAATCACATCACCCATCTTTACACCATGGGTATGCCCGTAGCCGATAGTGGGAATGCCTACGCTGTCGCGATATGCCTCAAGCTTCAGGCCTTCGAAGCGCTTAATCAGGTCCATGCCATTATTGCTGGTTTGCATCAGTATCCCCTGTTTTTCTGGCTATCCACCCGCGCAACTTGTCGCTGATGTAGTCATTACCCACATACCCGATATAAACCGCGAATACCTGTGCGGCAGCGTCAGGGATGTTCCAGTTAAATAAAGCGCCCATTACCTGAAGCGTCGGACCAGCGAAGAACGCCAGCGCACTACAGGAAACAGCGTCGAGAACCCGCTTACTCCACGGGCTTTTTGCATAGGCACTACGTAATAGTGAAAACATGCCTGCTACCCCGGCATATCCCCATTCTGTTTTGTGGGCATACAGCCACAGCAGCACTGTGGCCCAAAAGCCCGGGTCTTTTTCTGGAGGCATGCGCTTAGTTCCCGCCACCGAAATGATGGCGGCTTGTCGTTGAGGAAAAGATTGCGCATCGCCACGGCGTCAAAGGGTAAGTGATTGCTGATTGGCGAGCGCAAAAACGAAAAAAGGCCGCACGATGGCGACCTCTTGGATTTTGATCGGGCACAAAAAAAGCTCACATATGTGAGCTTAAATGTTTCCGAACTGTTTATTTTATCTAACCAATCCGATATGTTGGTATTGGATTTTCCCTGTGTTCGCTACTTAGCATCTCCAACTTCAGATATCTTCGCAGGATGGTGAAGTTGGAGACTTTTTTTCAAAACAGAGCCTTGAATCTTCACTTAAGAGCCATCAAGAAATCATTTAGCAAAGCTAATACTTAGCCCTAACCAGAACAACTAACCTTAAGTGCAATTGTAACTACACTAAAGTATAGATATCCATTGCAAAGTCATTAACTTTCAATAAGTTGAAAGCGTATTGTTTCGTAAATCCATTCATCATAAATCCCTGACGCATTCCGCGATAGTTTCTTTGCCCGTCGGCAACAGGGTTAATCTGGCTGTGAATATCACAATATGAAAGGCGCTACAGGTTTGCAGTCCTGGACAGAACGGATAAACCGTCTGCGCTCAGTGCCTTTGGTATTGTGTGGAAATGAAAAAACCCCGCCGGTTGGCGAGGTTTCTAATTTAAGAAGCTATGCGTTGTTACCACTCTTAACAGATTACCTAGAGAAATTCGTAACGAAAAGCAGATTAAGCGGTTTTTTGAAAAATAGTTTTCTGAGTGGCTTCATCCATCTCAAGCCGGGCATCTGTCATCAGTATGCAGGCATCAATAAACGTCTCAGCGATCATCAGCTTTTGGCGCACTTTACCCTCTGAGCATTTAAGCCAGCGGGCAATTGTTGATTTGGAAACGTCATAACGGTAGTGCGCCATAATTAAATCCAGTTCATCCAGGCGACCAACCTTTTTAAGCATCCCAACAGCGGTATCAATAATCATGCCGTCATTGTCGCAGCACGAAGGACGGCTACTGGTGCTCTTTGGCAGCAGTGTAATAAACATGGGGCTTGTTGGATTCCAGCCCACCTGAGTACCTTCACATGCAGCCCAGCCACCCCAACGCTCTAAAACCAGTTGAATGTCACGCATATTAAATTTCCTCCACACACTTATTTTTTATCTGTCCCAATGACGCCAACTGCAATAGCGTGATCAAGAAACCGGAATAACAGTTCAATCTGACTGCCGTAATTCGACTCAAAAAGTTTTGGGTCGCGGTGTAACTCGTCGTGATGCGCCCTGCAAAGCGGTATCACGAATAAATCATGTGCCTTTGTTCCCATACCTCCCTGACCGTGTCCGATGATGTGATGCGGATCATCTGCCGGATTAGCGCAGCATGCGCATTTCTGCGCCTTAACCCACTGTGTGTATTTCTGGCTCTCCCAGCGCTTACGCTTAGGCCGCCTCATGAATGACTCAGGCGATTCAGGGTCAGCTACGAGGGTGATTATCTTTTTGACCTGCTCAGCGGCCTGCTGAATGACCTGTTCAGGCTGACATTCTGGCGCGATATGCGATTCTTTAAGCTCACCTGAGATAATCTTTACTGGCATACGAAGAACCCGCCGTGCTGGTGCTTCTGGCATCAGGTCGATAAGGTCATTCAGTGAGGCCCACCAGCAAAGCTCGGGCAGCGTAAGCTGATGTTCGCCATGCAAACCAAGCTGGCTGCAAACCATCCTGATTATCCACAGCGCTGTATTCCCCTTGGCGATGTTGTCCAGCTTGCCGGGTGTGCCATGCTCCCTGAACTGATTATCGTGGCTGTAGCACAATGACACCAGGCCGGATTCAGTCTCGTGAAGCGTGAATTCATGGTGATGCCATGTTGCATCGTCATGCCACTGGCAGAAGCCAAAGCCACGAACAAACCCAGCCAGGCCATTAGGTCCACCAGCGGCAGCTATAACGCGATCATGACTGAAGAACGGGGTAAGGGATGGCTCATCAAGTAGCGGCTGTGTGCCGTCATTGATCCTGCCCGATGGAAGGTCAGCCATATCCGGTGTAGGCGTACTCACCAGAACGCGGCCACGAAACATCCCCATCAGGTCTGAGCCAGGCTTGAGCAGCACTATCCCTGTGCGCGGAGCAACCTCAGGCGTTAGCAGTGCTCTCACTCATCACCCCTTTCCGCTTTGTGAGCCGTCCACAGCCCGCCAATCCACTGAATGCCTTTGGCAGTGAAGCGTGACTGACTGAAGGCATAATTTGAATCGGTAGTGGTGCCGGTTCTGACTTCAAACCGACCGGCTTCGATGTGCTGGCTATAGGGAGTCATGACACCATTGAGTCGGTACATGATCCGGCTATCAAGAAGGAACAGACGAAGCTCTGGCTCTTTGGCCTCAAGAAGTTTTGCCACCTGGCGGAATGTCATTGACCCTGTAGCCGTGACATAACGATCCACGAAAGCAACCTTTGGTGAGGCTTCAGTAAGCTGTAGCTGCAGACGTTCCTTCTCCTCTTCCATTTCGGCGGCCAGGCGGAGCGCCTCAGCAAAGGTCTGCGGAATTTTAACTGGCTGGCTTTCCTCTAACTCATGCAGCCGCTTAATAACTTTCATGCGGAGAATGGCACTGTAACCGGTGATGAGGCATTCGGTGTGCTCACGATCAAGATGGTATTGCTGATATTCCTGACCATTCTGGGGGTGTACGAACTTTTGCGCACACCCTTGCACGTCCTCTTTTAGCTGCTCATACATGCGTTCGATATCTTTCATGACATCGAAATGGCGTTTGCCTGTCAGCTCTGCAATTTCACGGCTGGTCATGGTTAGGGATGGGATAGTACTGACTACAGGCGCATTAGCGCCCGCTGATTGATTTAGCATTTTGAACTCTCCACACACTTTACACGCATTATTTTTAAACGGTCCCGCCCCATCACCTGCAAGTGAACGGGACCAACCTTTACCAGAGGCATCTGCAACATATCCCCGGTATTTGCACTATAACCGCTATTTAAATTCATTTCTCCCAAAGTTGAACGGGCTGATAGTCACCTCTGCTTTGCCCTGTTTAACCTGCTCTCCCCACTCTACAGTGAATCGCTTTATCTGCCTGTCATCCACCCATACGCCAGCATGCGTAAGGCTGTCGAACAGCGCTTTTTGGTAGTTGTCCAGGTCGCGATTGCGCTTGTCTGGCGGGTACAGCAACACAGTAACTTCAACGTTCACTGTAATGGGCTGAGGGCGGCGCTTGAGTTGCGTAAGAATGGCTGCGATTGCGTTGGAACGAAAAGAGCGCCCGGAGGCGCTAATTTTCATACCTGTATTCGTAGCCCGCCAGTAACCGTTAACGCTTGGTGGAAATGGCAGGGTTAACTTCATACGGTATAACCCTCTTCGGCTAACAGCTCTTTGACTGCTCCACGTAAGAGGCGGACGTTTTCCCAGCAGTTCGGGTCTGTCTGCTCCACCAGCTCAATGAACTCTCCCACTGTGCAGGGTTTAACAAGGCGGGTTTCGACCAGTGCCGAATGGAAGCGACGGAAGCGGAAGCTGTCTTCATCCGGGCCTTCAAACTTTTCAGCAACCCACAGTTTTAATTCAAGATCGTCCTTGTGCTCCTGAATGAGTCGCTTTGCCTTCTGGATGGTTTCAGCAGGCACAACCAACATCTCTGGGCTTTCAACTGAATCTGAGGCCCATACGTGGGCGTATTTAGACTCACTGAAGCTGTATTCGTGCTTCATGCCGAACGCAGCCACTACACAGGCCATTGTCTCAACGCCACTTTGCTCCAGAATATCGACACGCTTAAGCGGTAAATCTTCGCCGCCCTGCTGCTCCTGAATCAGCTCTGGTTCCGCAGCTTTTTCAGCGCCGGGGATGCCTTCACGGTATTCCGCCAGAATAGACATGATCTCATCGGTGTAGCTGGAATTGTGATACAGCGCTGTCAGGCCGTCTTCATCGTCTCCTGACTGCGCATCGCATAGCAATTCGACCAATCGCCGCGCCTTCTCTGCGTTGAACTTCGGCATCGCGGCGGTTTTGGTCAGTTTCTTTTTGCCCGCGGCTTTGACCTTTTCCATCTGCTGTTGTGCAACACTGGAAGCCTTTGCACCATGCTCACGCTGAAGGGCTAACGCAGTGGTTGCTGCTACTTCGCCAGACCTGACCATATCAATCAGCCCATCGCCAACAGTCAGAAGCTGAAGGTGCTGCTCAACGTCAGTAACCGAACGCTTAACCTTCTTCGCTATCTCTGCCGGTTCCCAGCCCTGATTGACCAGGCGCTGATAGGCAGCGGCACGTTCAAGCGGAAGTAATGCCCTGCCCTGGCTGCTTGTCACCATGAAGGCGATGCGGTCTGCTTCACTGCCAACGAAGTCTTTGCACTCAAGGCGCAGCTCATGACCAGCTTCCTGAGCCAGCTTTGCGCCGAAGTAACGGTGATGCCCGTCGATAACCTTGATGCCCTGCTCAGTGACCTGGACGGCAAGCGGCGGGACATGCTCACCAGCGATAAACGCATCACGGAATTCATCAACGTGGGTCTGGTCAATATCACGAACGTTATAACCAGGCTCGACGTAAAGCTCATCAACGCTCAGCAAATAGGTTTTGCGCGTAGTGATGTTGATCCCTTTTTCGCCTTTGCCTTTATAAACCTGAGATAAGTTAGTCATACTGTGTGTAACTCCATAACCAGAGAGATAATCAGTAACAGGATGATCACCAGCACTTCCGGCAATGCCCTGTAGAAATATTCGTGTTCCTCAAAGTGGCGCTTAAGGGCTGGTTTCATCGGTGAACCTCCCACTGCCAGTAATCGCTGACTTTCCCACTGTTGATGCCGCTATAGCTGCCGCAGCGAATAGCGCCTCTGGCCGCGCAGTTATCGCTCCTGACTTTAGCAACCTGCCGGTTGTGTTCGAAGGTGGCTGTCATCATTGCGTTCAACCAGTTATGGCTTGCGCGAAGCCACAGGCCCTTGCTCTCAAGCTCAGTCGCTGTCTGAACGGCTTTGAGATAGTCACCGTTCTCTTCAGGCCGTGGTGCGGTGTTTACCGTAAACAGCCACTTCTGATTGCGAATCAGTATGAGCTGCTCGCACATCTGAAAAACGGCATCGCGGGCTGTTGCGTACTTAATGCCTGTCTTTTCGCTGATGCGCTTCATGCTCATCCCACCGTGAGTGCGGAGGCATTCAAGAATAATTTCGGCGTTGTCCATGAATCCCCCTTAAGCGCCACGGAAGCCATCTGGGATGGCATAATCGGTTGAAGGGATAGCCATCACGTCACGCACCCATTTGCCGTTGAGGCATTTAGGACGACCAGACTTATTCCACTTGGTGGCCGACTGGAGATAGCCAGGGAAGTTTTTAGGGATAAACAGCGTGGCCGGGCGCAGGTACTGCTCCTGCTCGGTATCTTTCCAGTGCTCATGCTTGTAATCGACCACCAGCAGAAGTTCTGACAGTTCGTAGCCCTCAGAAATACGCGCCTTTATGTTTTCCAGAGACGAACGGCATGTTTGAAACTTAGCGCCTGTGGTCATGTTGAGGTGTTTGAGAACCTGTTTAGCCATATCAGTTATCTGAACAGCAGGGTCGGGTTGCGCAGCAACCTGACAAGAACTCTCTGTTGTAATCTCTGTAGTAGTCTCTTGGTAATCTACTGTATGAATGAATGCGGGATTCCCGCACGCTGGCGAGTGGGTTTCCCGCAAACTTGCCTGCGGCATATCCGCATTCTTGTCTGCGGCAATGCCGCTTTCTTGAATGCGGGATTCCCGCATACTGGATTGCGGCTTTCCCTCACTCTTTAGAAGCAGCGCCTCTAAGCGGTCTGCTTTGACTCTGAAAAATAGTTTCGCGGGCACACCACGGCGATCTTCCTCAATCACTCCTGCTGAAATAAGACGGCGACGGGCTGTTTCCTGTTCTTCACGCGACAGGCCAGTTTCGCTTTTGATTTCCTTCTGAGTTTTGTAGAACCAGGAGCCATCCATGCGGTTATGCCAGTAGACCAACTGAGACAGCAGGACAGCACCGGTAACACCACCAAAGCGCACGAAACACGCCTGATAAGCGATTGGCCTATCAAGCAACGAGATAAGATTACTCATGGTGATACCTTCCTGAACTTCTGACTGAACAACACACGCGGCAGCATGCAATCATGGGGATAATCAGTACGGCGGAAGATCACACGGTGATTAACCGTATCTACGCCGACAGTTATAACTGCAACTCCACGCGGATCGGTGTAGCGCTCAATCCAGGGCTTAATGACTTCAGTTTCCATGACTCACCCCGGCATCTGCGGGGCGACGATAAAACTCTGCCCAGGCGGATTCGACTACCAGACGCGGCACGCACTGGTAGTTGTGGGCCTTATCCGATGAGGATATGATTTGCTCATAGACAGGAACGCCAGCCTGATAACGGCAGCGGAATTGCCCTGACAACGGTTTCTGATTTACAATGCTCATGCGATGAGTCTCCACACACGTTGATTTACTCGCACCGAACGCCCTAGGCTGCAACCCGGGGCGTTCACCTTTTCTGGCCCCTGATAAATCTGAAATCACTTCAAATGTCCTGCGCTTCGAACTGCATTCCGGCAACATCAGCTTTCCTCCCGCTTGATACGAACATGTCCACGGCGTGATCTGCGGTGCCTGCGCTAAAGAGCGCAATGAGGCCAAAAAATCCGTGAACCTGATGATTGAGTTTTTTGCGGAATAACGCTGACAGCGTTTTGCGCTCGTGATGGTCGATGACGCCATCTGCCATAGCTTCAAGCTGGGCAGTTGCCAGTTCACCTTCAGCGGCTTTGGCCTTCATCTGCGTATCGAACAAATCAACCTTGTCCATTTCGCCAGCGGCCTTAATGTCCACCAGCAGCATTCCATGACGAACGGCCATGAACTCCGCTACGCAATGGGTACCAGTCAGTACTTCCATTTTCATCAGCTCATCTAGGGTGAAAAAGCGACTGCCGCACTTCTTGTAGAGATGGTTGTGGAACTGATCGATACTCATGCCTAAATCAGCAGCCATGCCTAAGCGACCGTGCTTATGTGCTTTGCACATCTGGCGTACTGCCTGGTTAATCGTGTCTACCATTTTGTTTTTCCTTGGGTAGTTATGTTTTTTTGGGTTTGGTTTTAAGCTGACTTTCGGCCAGGTAAGCCATCTTTGGCATTTGGGTAAATATCTGGTCGAAGTTGATGAGGTGTCACAGCCCACCCGCCCCATTCGCATAATGGAATCACGCGCTCAGGCGGGACTCGGTTTTTAGATACCCAGTTGGCAACTGATTGAACAGAGCTGAAACCAAATCGCCTGGAAACTTCAGACATTGACCCCACTGACTTAACAGCTTTCTCGCTGATGTTTTTGAAGCTTTGACGCATGACTCATTCCTCAATGATGGGTTGAATTTGATACTACTTAAAGTAGTAATAATATGCAACTTAAAATAGAAATGACAACTATGCTTTGTGCGCTTAATCTTCCACTCATGGTGGAAGAAGCTAAATACAAAGACTTTGCCGTCAGGCTTAACAAGTCGCTCCAGACCTTGTCGCTCGGAGTCAAAGAACTATCAGAATTCAGTGGCGTCTCTTATGAGATGGCGCGTCGTTACACTCTGGGCACAGCTAAGCCGAGGGATGAAAAAATGCTTAAGATTGCCGAGAAGTTGTCAGTCTCGCCTGCCTATCTCGATTACGGAGTGATTGATGGCTTTGATAAGCCAGAGAAAGGCACGGTCAGGATCAAGCAGTTTGATGTTCACGCTTCTGCTGGACACGGCTACATCAATCAACCTTTTCCGACAGTGATAAGCTCAATAGAAATTCCCGATGAGCGTGTCTATGAGCTTTTTGGTCGTAAAACATTAGATGGCATTGAGCTTATCAACGTTGATGGCGATAGCATGATGCCTACCCTTAGCCCAAGAGATTTACTCTTCATTGACAGGAGCGTTGATCACTTTAACGGTGATGGGGTTTATGTTTTTAACTTTGAAGATTCGACATTTGTTAAGCGACTTCAAAAAGTTAAAGGCAGAAGGCTTGCGGTTCTATCAGACAATGAAAACTATCCCCCGTTTTTCATTGAAGAAAATGAAATGTCTGAGCTTTTCATTTTCGGAAAGCTTATCAGGTGCTTACCTTTGAAAATGCTTGATTTCGGCTAGCATTCAATACAAGCAGACCGGCGAAAGCCGGTTTTTTTTCGCACTAAATTCATGCACATAATGAAATGCGCTATAAAACACCCTCATTTTCTACTTTTTGTTGTTGCATTTATCTACTTAAAGTAGCTATATTCTACACATCGGTTCCGCGTAGTTAGCTGAAAAGATGACGTGATGTTGTTGCTGTGAATCCAGGAAAGAGAGTTTGTTGTACTTGGCGGTTACTCCGGGGCTTTCATCCCATAAGGAGAGCGAAGGTAATGTTCACCCGGTTTAACCGCACTTTTTTGCACAACGATGAGAGCATTTGGCGGGCGCATAAGGCCGCGCCACAGAGGCGCTGAGTGTTCTCTTCGTTGTGACATGTCACAACAACCTTCAAGTGTGGAGGCGCGGCTCTGGGTTGTTGCAGTAACCCAGCAGCCAATTTACTAAATCCCAAAATTTTTATTGCCATCTTCGGCAAGGGATTAGTGCAACCAAAAATCGTGTGTGGAGTATTCATGGAAAAGTCAGACGACCCTATCACCGTTGGCCGTATCACCCTGCCCTATAGCCATCTGCTCAATGGCTGGCTGATGCCTGACGGGACCGTTATTAAAAATCCTATCAGGGCGCAGAACGAAGCTGAGCGCCTTAACTGCAACATCGTTTTTCACTGAGGGCCACCAGCATGTTATCGAATAAATCAAACAAAGAGCTTGTTGAAGCCGGTCATCAGTTCGCTAAAGCGCTTGATGCTGATATGCCACTTACTGAAATCGCAAAGCTTGTCTCTGCCCTTTCTACACGTCTGGATTGCGCCATCGTCCGTGGTGATGAATTGCAGCAGAAGATGGATTCGATGGCGGCTGAGAATGCGGCGCTTAAGTCTGCATTTCATCCTGAAAATCTGCCAGAAGAAGCTGTTGATGCGGTTAATAGCACTGCTCAGTTCGACTGGGACTCCAATGACTGTGGTAGTTGGACTTGGGTAGTTAACGACGATGATGTGGCAAAGGCGGTTATTTGCGCAATGACACCTCCGCAAACCCCAGCCACCGACGCTTACCTGAACTCGGTGCGGGCGGAAGGTGTGGACCTGGTAAAATCTCACCCTGCAATTTCGCTCGTTAGCCTAACTCACATCTGTGACCAGATCGCCGAGCAACTCCGCTCCGGCCCCCATGACACTGCGGATAAGGCGGGTGCCAAATGAAAAATTTAACGTACCCACAAAGAACGATGCTAAGAGCGCTTGTGAGCGGAAAAGGTTTTATTCCTCACTCATGCACCAACCCTACATTGAGTGCCTTAGAGCGTAGAGGGTTAGCGGATTATGACTATAAGGCGATGAGGTGGTACCCAACCGATTTGGGTAAATCTACGGTTGAAGAAAGCCATGCGGATAAGGCGGGTTGATATGAAGCTAAGCCTTAACGAACTTAAATTTATTTCCCCAGCTGTTCTGTATGGCTGGCAAGTGGAGCGCTGGACTAACAGAAACGGTAATTCTACTCACTACTGGCAGGGCGATCCATTGTTTCCAGTGCGTATAGGAAAGGTAATGGAAAAACTCTTACGCTGTATGTTTAGGTCTATTCGCCAGCGTAATCAAGAGCGGTGAGCCATGGACAGGAACCTGTCAGCTTCATTATGAAGATGCTTTATCGGCTATTGAGCGCCTTAACGCCACCGCACAGCCTGTAAGCGATAAACCGTCGCTCAAAGCCATGATGAATGCACTCGATGCCTTCTATGCTGATGAAAGCGTACCAGAATCGGCGATGATGAAGGCATTCAGAATTTTACTGGCTGATGTCATGCCATCAGCGCCGGGAGGTAAGGATGACTGATATCCATGAGCCAGATGAATCAGATAACGTGCTGGCATTCACTAAACGTTTTGACGGCAATTCAGACATTAAAGAAATGCGCAATCTTGTTGAGGCTGAAAAGCCTAAAGATGCTCCTTACCGATGCCAACATGCCAATGTTTTGGTTGACGCTCATTATCGGAGCCTCACATGTCGCCATTGCGGTGCCGTGGTCGATCCATTTGACTGGATAAATGAACGTGCAAAAGGCGAATCGAAAGTTGACTGGGAGCTAAAGAGCCTCCGTCAGGAAATAAAAGACCATCGAGACGGCTTGGAAAAGCTTAAACGTGAAGAAACAAACTGCCGCGCCCGTATCAAAACGGCACAGTTCAAGCTGAATGACCTGAATATGGAAATCCACAAAGTGGAGAAAGGCCGTGCCTAAATCCCCCGCCGAACGCAAAGCAGAGCAGCGCGCCAGACAGGCCGCTGCCGGTGTCAAAAAGCTGGAGATTGTTCTCGATGAGCAGGAACTGGCGATACTGGAGCAGAACTGTGCCACCCGCCGTCCGGGTCGTGAGCCCTACGAAATGGCAGAGTATATCGCTCTGCTTATTCGCCAGGACGATGCGCGGGTCCGTAGCCGGTTCAAATCGATGAGTAAGCGCAAGTGCGGTAAGTGTGGTGATTGCCTGCCTGTGCAGGATTGCCCACTGAAAGAAGAGTCAGCCTGTTGGGTTCGCCTTGGCTGGCATGAAACTAAATTGGTTATAGCGCCGTGACCTGTCACGGCTTTTCAAACCTGTTGCAGCGGGAGTGTGTGGGGTATGAACCAGAGCAATAACGAAATTATTTCCGATGCCGACATTGAGCAACTGACAGGCTACAAAACGCCTTCAAAGCAATGCCAGTGTCTTAAAAATGCTGGAATATTTTTTATGGTGCGAAGGGATGGCAGGCCGCGAACCACATGGCAGCATTTCAATGATCCACTGGCATCGCGTAAACAGACTACCAATGACATGAATGAGCCAGATTTTGGAGCGTTAGACTGATGGCAAGAGTCAGAAAGAACAAGGAAGATAACTGGTTACCGCCCCGCGTTTATCGGGGCCGTTCTGCTTACGAATTTAAACCCAAAAACGGCGGCACAGTCCGGCTATGCGACATAGACAGCACGAAGGCTCAGGTCTGGATAGCTTACGAAGCGCTTATTAACGAACGTAAGCGTGAAGATGCATTCGAAGGCCTGGCAGAATCCTTTTTTAACTCTCCAGATTTTTTTGAATTAGCCAAAGAAACGCAAAAAGACTACCGAAAATACTCGGTTAAAGTTTTGGCCGTATTCGGGAAGATGCCCCCTGACTCCATTAAACCGGAACACATCCGTAAATATATGGATAAACGCGGACTGAAAAGCCGTGTTCAGGCTAACCGTGAGAAGGCGTTTATTTCACGTGTTTATCGATGGGGATATGAGCGTGGGTTGGTGAAGGGAAATCCCACTAAAGGGGTCAAACAGTACAAAGAAAAGTCTCGCGACCGTTATGTTACGCACGAGGAGTATGCAGCCTTGTATAGCCTCGCTTCGCCCGTTGAGAAAATAGCCATGGAGCTAGCATATTTGTGTCTGGCGCGGCAGGCTGACGTTCTTTCAATGAAGAAAACTCAGCTTGTTGAGCAAGGGATATTGATCAAGCAAAGCAAAACTTCAGTAGCCCAGATAAAGGGCTGGAGCGAAAGACTCCGTTCTGTCATTGCCCTGGCAGAGTCATTACCACTGAATAAAGGAATGAGCAGTATTTTTATCATCCACCAGCCTTCCGGTGCCGGTTATACAAGAGATGGTTTTAATGCCAGATGGAGGAAGCTGAAGCAGGAAGCAAAGGATAAATTCCCTGACATTGATTTCAACTTTACGTTTCATGATTTGAAGGCAAAAGGGGTTTCAGATTTGAATGTTGATATTTACGAGAAGCGGGCAATTTCGGGTCACAAGAATGTCGAACAGACGGCACGATATGACAGGAAAATCGCTGTGGTTCCGGTGGTTGGGGCAGAGCTGGAAGCGCTTCATATTCTGAAGCCATATTCTGAAAAGCAGAAATAAAAACAAAAACCGCCCAAAGAGGCGGCTTAAACGACATTGCTACTACTTGATTTTATTAGTGTTTCAATATGGTGCCCGGGGCGGGACTTGAACCCGCACGACCTTGCGATCGAGGGATTTTAAATCCCTTGTGTCTACCGATTTCACCACCCGGGCGAGGTATAACTGGAGGCGCGTCCCGGAGTCGAACCGAGGTACACGGATTTGCAATCCGCTGCATAGCCACTCTGCCAACGCGCCTTAAACTTGTCTGCTGCCAGGTTATCCTGGCCTGCTAATTTGGAGCGGGAAACGAGACTCGAACTCGCGACCCCGACCTTGGCAAGGTCGTGCTCTACCAACTGAGCTATTCCCGCATTATCTTACCGTTCAGTTCACTGCCTGCTGAAGGCTCGATATTTAATGCACTTCATCGAACTTACTGATTTTTCTTAGCTTCTGCAGCTGTGCTGCCGTTCGATGCGATGCATTCTACTGAGATGACGCGATGAGTCAATAAAATTATCCCCACAATGCGTCCGTTTGCTGCTTTTTAAATCGTATCGATCACGGTTCGAGCAAATCCCCGCGCGCCGCGCTCAGATACTGAAACATCGACCAGAAAGTCAGCACTGCCGCAATGTATAACGCAACGACACCCACACCGACAACCATGCTGTCCGGACGCCACAACAAGGCAAAAAGTGAGAACATCTGTGCCGTTGTTTTTACCTTACCAATCCAGGAAACGGCAACGCTGCTGCGTTTGCCGATTTCAGCCATCCATTCGCGCAGCGCGGAGATAATAATTTCTCGTGCAATCATCGTTGCGGCTGGCAGCGTGATCCACCAGGCATGAAAGTACTCCGCAACCAATACCAGGGCAATTGCCACCATGACTTTATCGGCAACAGGATCGAGGAAAGCGCCAAAGCGGGTTGTCTGCTTCCAGCGACGCGCCAGAAAGCCGTCGAACCAGTCGGTTACGGCTGCCACAACAAAGATCAACGCGGTAACAAATGGCGCCCAGTGGAACGGCAGATAGAAAGCCAGCACAAAGAACGGAATAAGAACGACGCGAAACAGGGTAAGACAGGTCGGAATGTTAAATTGCATATGCTGGTAACTGTCTGGATTGGGTGGTGTTTAACGTATGTTCCTACATTGCCCACCCTGTTTCAATGCTAGTGTTTCAACGAGTAGTAGATTTTTTCCGCCAAAGCATGGGATATGCCAGGGACATTCGCGATCTCTTCCACCGATGCATTCATCAGCGGTTGCAGGCCCCCCATGTACTTAAGCAGCTGCTGGCGTCGTTTTGGCCCCACACCTTCAATGCTTTCCAGAGCACTGGTATTTTTCACTTTGGCCCGTTTTTTACGGTGCCCTGAAATAGCATGATTGTGAGCATCATCACGAATATGCTGAATCACGTGCAGCGCTGGTGCATCAGGCGACAGGGAAATCCCCTCGCCCTCCGCCTCGAAAAACAGCGTTTCAAGACCGGCTTTGCGATCGGTGCCTTTTGCTACGCCCAGTAAAATGGGACGTGATTTATCCCAGCTCACGTCCAGTTCGGCAAAAACCTGCTTTGCCTGAGCCAATTGGCCTTTACCGCCGTCGATCAAAATGACATCGGGGATCTTCTCTTCCTCAATCGCTTTTCCATAACGGCGACGCAGCACCTGATTCATCGCTGCATAATCATCACCAGGCGTGATGCCGGCAATGTTATAGCGGCGATAATCGGCACGGAGGGGACCGTTTTGATCGAACACGACACAGGACGCGATGGTCTGCTCTCCCATGGTATGGCTGATATCAAAACACTCCATTCGGGTGATCTTATCCAACTCCAGAAACTCGGCTAACGCAGTGAGACGCTGATGAATGGTCGAGTGCTGAGACAAACGGGTTTTTAATGCCGAACCGGCATTGGTTCGTGCCAGTTTGAGATAGCGCGCGCGATCACCACGAGGTTTACTTTGAATATTCACCCGACGCCCGGCTAATTCGGTCAGCGACTCAGACAGCAGTTCGCGCTCAGGTAAGGTGAAATCCAGCAAAATTTCACCGGGCAGCGTCCGCATTTCGCTACCCTGCAAATAAAACTGCCCCACAAAGGTTTGCACGACTTCCGCCAGATCGGTATCGGCGGGCACCTTTGGAAAATAGCTTCGGCTTCCCAACACTTTACCCTGACGGATAAACAGCACGTGTAAACAGGCCATACCTGCATCGTAGGCCACGCCAATCACATCCAGGTCGTCGCCCTGATTAGACACAAACTGTTTTTCGGTGACGCGCCTGACGGCCTGGATCTGGTCGCGCAGGCGTGCCGCTTCTTCAAACCGCAGGGCATGACTTGCATCTTCCATACGGCGGACCAGTAAATTCAGCACCTGATCATCCTTACCCGCCAGAAACAGCCGCACGTAATCCGTTTGCTGTGCGTACTCTTCCTCACTCACCAGCCCGGCAACACAGGGACCCAGGCAGCGGCCAATCTGGTATTGCAGGCAGGGGCGCGTACGGTTGCGATACACGCTGTTCTCGCATTGACGGATGGGAAACACTTTTTGCAGCAGCGCCAGCGTTTCTCGTACCGCGTAGCCATTGGGGAACGGGCCGAAATATTCGCCTTTCGCGTGTTTCGCGCCCCGATGCATCGCCAGGCGAGGATGAACATCGCTGCTGAGAAAAATGTAGGGGTAGGATTTATCGTCGCGCAACAGAACGTTGTAGCGCGGTTGATAAAGCTTGATGTAATTGTGCTCAAGCAACAACGCTTCGGTTTCAGTATGGGTTACGGTGACATCGATGTGATGGATGTTACTCACCAGCGCTTCGGTTTTTCGGCTGCCAACGTTCGTACGAAAATAGCTCGTAAGCCGCTTTTTCAGATCTTTGGCTTTGCCGACATAGATAACCGTTCCGGAAGCGTCATACATCCGGTATACGCCGGGTTCACTGGTGACCGTACTCAGAAAGATTTTGGGATTAAAGAGGTCACTCACTACTTATTAACGGCTCCGCATTATACAGGCCATGTCTGATGGCCAGATGCGTTAACTCTACATCGCCACTGATATTCAGTTTGCTGAACATCCGGTAACGGTAGCTGTTAACGGTTTTAGGACTGAGATTAAGCTGCTCGGAAATTTCCGTCACCTTTTGCCCCTTGGTGATCATCAGCATAATCTGCAATTCCCTTTCCGACAAACAGCTGAAGGGAGATTCGGCTTTTTGTGGCTCAATCTGGCTAAGCGCCATTTGTTGAGCGATGTCCGATGCAATGTAGCGCTGCCCGGCGTTGACCGAGCGAATCGCGTTTACCACTTCCTGTGGCGCTGCGCCCTTACTGAGATAACCTGCGGCACCAGCCTGCATGACTTTTGCCGGCAGGGGGTTTTCAGTATGGATAGTCAGCATGATGATTTTGATATCAGGGTTGTAGCGCACGATTTTTCGCGTCGCCTCCAGCCCGCCGATGCCCGGCATGTTCATATCCATTAAAATGACATCAACCTGATTAGCACGGCACCACTTAACGGCATCTTCACCACAACAGGCTTCGCCAGCGATCACCAGACCTTTAATATCTTCGAGAATACGGCGGATACCGGCACGTACCAGTTCATGGTCATCGACAAGAAGGACAGTGATCAACGCGAAGCACTCCGCAGCTAATAAAGAGGTAGCATTTAACGATTGCGAGCGGCAATCATACCCGTTTTTGCATTAAAAGCACATATACAAAGTCGTGGGAGGAGAGCTTTCAATGATTTATATCAATGCAAATCCTGGGTTATTGGAAAGCGCATCCCAAAAAACAGCTACTGCAATGGGATTTTTAAAAAAATAGTCTTTTCATAAAGTTAAAAAAAAATAGCGTCTCAATTAATCATATTCCTGACATTGCTGTCTGTTTTTTTTGACCTGACCATTCCTGCACGTGATTAATAAATTTAACTGAACAAAGTAAGGCGGGAACGCCTGCTGTCGTGATGCACTCAGCAAGCGTAATCCCCTGTGGTATACTCTCGGATTGCTGTGCGTACCGAATAAGAGACGACGTTAACCACCAAGGAGAAATTCATGAGCGATGAAGATTTCGCGACCTCGCAGGAAACGCAAAAATTATCTGATGAAGTGGCTTGCCTGAAGATGATGATCACACTGATTCTGAAAGGAATGGGCCAGGCCGATGCGGGCAAAGTGATCATTAACATGGAACGCTACGTCAAAACCCTGGGCGACATGCCGCAGGCGGAAGTGTTCAGCAACACGATCAAGCAAATCAAAGCGGCTTATCGTCAGTAACGCTAAGATGCCCCCGTCACCGGGGGCATAAACTCAACCGTGCGGGTGCCAGTTAACCGAGACGCCCAACGAAGGCAGAACCTCCTCCGGGCTGAAGCGGCGTGCACCACGGTATTTTTCTGCCAGTGCTGGCTGGCTGACGGGAATACGGATGGCAAACAGGTTATCTTCCGACTGAATCAGTCCGGGCGTTAAGGGCTGATAAACGACCTGATGCTGCTCGAACATCTTTTCCAGCATCGGCGTGGCCGAGCTGATAATAAATTCAATACCGTTAATTTCGGCCAGTTGAACAGCATGCCAGAGAATCGTAAGTGGCAACTCAGGATCGACCTCCAGCCGCGCTGAGAAACGCGACATTTCCCAGACTTTTTCGTGGTTGAACGGTAAAACGATACCTTCCGTTTGCTCGGGTTCAGTCCAGGGCATTAATCGCGCACAGCCACTGATACCATTGCGTACACTCCATGCGATCAACCAGGTTACATCAGAGCGATCAAAACGATCGTACTCTTGCCCAGGCGTGCTCAGACGCGGCGGAATCGACCAACCTTCACCCCGTGCAAACACGCTATAACGGTAACTGCCAAGCTCGGCAAGCAAGGAAGATGGCATATCCTTTAACTGCGTTTGAACTATTTTCATCATGCGCCTCTGACATCCCCATGTTTGCAATGATTTCTTTGCGCCTGCCCAGGAGCGCACTAGCGCAGGGTAGACAAGTGACCTCAACGAGGGAACTACTAAAGTTGGCAGTTGCTTTTCATTTAAATCAGTCCAATTGCTGCGGCGTAGCATGCAATTTGAGTTTTATTAGAAACATTAAAACGTTTTTTCATATTTTTTTGGTAAAAATTTACGGTGTGCTCAGAAATCGACAAAATAAGTGAAATTTCTTGTGACGTTTTGCCTTCAGCAGTCCATCTCAAAATTTCGAGCTCACGCTGACTAAAATCATTTCCCTGGACCATCAGTGCTTCATCATTCAGGCGTTCGAGTAAGGACAGGCTTTGCTCAGCCAAAAAATGCAGCTTTACCTCGAGCTCAACTCGCCGGCTGCCAGTAATAAAGGGACGCTTTGATCCTATAGATAATATACCAACGGCGCGATTTGATGCCATTGCAGAACACGAAAATCCGCTCAGGAGCCCAAAATTACACGCATCCTGCCACATTTCTTTTGCCGAGCTAAACAGCTCAGGCGTCCACTCAACCCCTTTTCCTGAGCGCAGGCAAAGCTGCAACACGGGATCGATCGCATAATAATTCTGCTCTTTATAACGTTTAATCCACAATTTAGGATAAGTGTCATGTAAATAAACACGTGGTCGGGTAAAAGGAACGCGGTGCTGGATAAAAAAAGCGAAATAATCGAAACCCAGTGACTGGATATAATCCTGCAGGAGCCCCTTTAATTGTTGGGTCGTCGCCAGTGCCTGAAAATGATTTTCAGTCTCAGTCCGCCAGGAAAAATAATCTTCACTTGTCATATTGCCTCAACTTCCACTACGTGCTTGATATCTTTGCATCAGAAATGAATTTACCCTGTGTCAGCACATCAAAAAAAGCTTTATTTTCATTTGGTTTTAAAGACCCGTTACGGGCAAAATGCCAAAACCAGGGATAAAAGAATGCTGCTGGCAATTCAGGCAACGCGTGATGGGCAGAATAATAGGATTTTTCTTATATTTTTTCAATCTTTAAACGCAGCCAGCATTGAAAAATAATACTAAAGAAGTTGCGGTCCGCAACTTATTATTTTCCTGGATGACCCATTTGATACCCGCAACGGGTCAATGTACACCTTTTATGCATCATCATTGCTGATTAAACGTTCAAGGCAAAGCCTAAAAAAGAACATGCTGCAGTATCGCTGACATCAAATGTGGCGTTATTCAAACCTCCGGGTAACATGATCTCTGCCGAAAACGCGTCCCTTACCGCGCCTGGAGCCCTACTCTTTTGGCTCTGCTCAAGCGTGATGCACGACCTTAAGTGAAACGCGTGACGCAAAGAGAATGTCTTTTCCCTGATAAGAAAGAAGCTGTTCATATTGTTGCCCCAGGATAAAATATCAGACATGAATTAACTTAACATATTGTCTGAGCGGGGGTAAAATACAGCCTGTAAAAAACAATCAATAACGTATTTAATAAGAAAAAAATATCACAATAAAATATCGGAATGTTAATAAAATTAAAACACGGCAACGACCTCAGAATTCATTATCCCACATGCATTAAATAACGTCTATTCGCTGCAAGGCACAACACCACACATAATAAAGGTTGCATACCCGGATATAACGTTAATAAAAAAAGCGAAACCTGAAAAACCGAAATAGTTGCATATTTTTTATGCTGGATAATAAGAAATAAAAACCCCGTAATTACCCTCAGCGCTGTCCTGTTACTATCTGCAATAACCTGCCCCACGCATGCCAAAATGAAAATGTGTTGCATGCGCAGTATTATAATCCGGCCCAAGCGCATTACCAAAAAAGTGACAACCTGTTCGCCACAATCCGTGAAGTAATAGCGCTTTCTCTTCAGGTTGCTGCCAGTGTTGACTGACCACCAGCCGCTGACCATTGGCCAGACGATAGGCCGTTATATCCCAGGCGTCAGCAGTGGCATGTTCGCTTAGTCGCCCCTGAGTTCGGTGATAGATATTACGACAGGCATAACTGCCAACATGCTCAATGCCCACCAGCCGGGTGCCCGACTGCTGAAGAATCTGCTGACTGCTGTGAACCACATACAGGGTGGCCGCAACGGCCATGGGACAGCTGGCCAGAAAGCTGCTGCTGAGTGATACTGCGCCCATTTTTTGCACTCTCAGCGGCTGAGCCAGCGGACACTGACCGGCGATGGCTGGTTGCTGGCTGAAACTCACCCGTCCCGCCTGCTCTGCCCGACGCATGACGTCAAGACAGGCAGCAGGATCATTTTGCAGACGCTTGATTTTCAGCCGCGTCATCCAGCCTGGCGGATCGGTCACCGAGAGAGGCGTGAACGGATTAAACTGCGGGGGTAAGTGCTGTTTCAGCCAGGGCAAACTCATCCACCCCAGTCCGGTCATGATAATAAGCAGGACAAGCGTGCGCATAATGCCTCTGATGTGAAACAACGAATAATGAGGAAGTGTAGAAGCACCGTGCGTTGTCTGCCCCGGAGATAACACAAGGTGATGAAATATTACCTAATCTGACGTAAAAACCGCCTGCTGGAAGCAAAAATGCTCTTTTGATGAGTATGTTGTCTGATATTGTTAAAAAATGATTACCGTTTTTATCCTTACTTCCTCTATCTTATGCCAAATTGCTTCAGACACTCAGTCATCCTCAACAGCCATCAGAGCTGACACAACATCAAGACAGGAAAGACAATTTCATGGTTGATCACTCTCACCACACGCAGAGCCCGCAAGGCTCAGACACATTGCGGCGCAATCTGCATAACCGGCATATCCAGCTCATCGCTATCGGCGGCGCTATCGGAACGGGTCTGTTTATGGGCTCGGGAAAAACCATTAGTCTGGCCGGCCCGTCCATCATTTTCGTCTATATGATCATCGGCTTTATGCTGTTTTTCGTCATGCGCGCAATGGGCGAATTGCTGCTGTCGAATCTGGAATACAAATCCTTTAGCGATTTTGCGGCCGACTTACTTGGGCCGTGGGCGGGCTACTTCACCGGTTGGACATACTGGTTCTGTTGGGTGGTCACCGGTATCGCCGACGTGGTGGCTATCAGCGCCTACTTCCAGCTCTGGTTTCCGGGGTTCTCCATCTGGATGAGTGCGCTGTTGTGCGTCTTTGTCTTTTTGGCGTTGAATATCGCCACGGTGAAGATGTTCGGTGAGATGGAATTCTGGTTCGCCATCATCAAAATTGTGGCGATTGTCGCCTTAATTGTGACCGGAATCGTGTTGGTTTCACTCCACTATCCTTCTCCCGGTGGCGGTACCGCAGCCCTGAGTAATATCTGGGATCACGGCGGTATGTTTCCCAAAGGACTGAGCGGATTTTTTGCCGGGTTTCAGATCGCTGTGTTTGCCTTTGTCGGCATTGAGCTGGTCGGTACGGCCGCCGCCGAAACACAGGATCCGCACAAGGTCTTACCGCGCGCCATTAACGCGATTCCCTTGCGCGTCATTATGTTTTATGTCCTGGCCCTGATGGTAATCATGTCTGTCACGCCCTGGACAGAAGTGATGGCCGATCGCAGTCCGTTCGTTGAGATGTTTGTTTTAATTGGTCTTCCGGCGGCGGCAAGTATCGTGAACTTCGTGGTATTAACATCTGCCGCCTCATCGGCTAACAGCGGCATTTTCTCGACCAGTCGCATGCTGTATGGCTTATCACAGCAGGGCGTTGCCAGCCGGGCTTTTGGGCGGTTATCTGCGCGCGCCGTTCCCACGACCGGCCTGTTCTTCTCCTGCTTCTGTTTGCTGTGCGGCGTAGCGCTGATTTACCTGATTCCGGATGTGATGACCGTCTTTACTCTGGTCACCACGGTTTCGGCCATTCTGTTTATGTTCGTCTGGACCATCATCCTGTGCAGCTATCTGGCCTATCGCAAAAAATTTCCGGAACGCCATGCGGCATCTAACTTTAAAATGCCATTGGGTAAATTCATGTGTTGGGTTTGTATGGCCTTCTTCGTGTTTATCCTCGTCCTGCTCACGCTACAGGAGGATACACGTCAGGCATTAATGGTGACGCCATTATGGTTTATCCTGCTGGCCATCGGCTGGCAGCTGCGTAAACGCACGCGCCGTTAATCCCCAGCATGAAGAAAGCCCGACAAAAGTCGGGCTTTTTTTTTATAACTGCTCAGCAATATGGCTGAACGTGCGCTTCAACGTGCGCCCGGCGGACGGGAGGTGCTGCGGCCGGGCATCCGGACGCTGTGCCGTTCCCAAACCAAAGGTGAAGGTGTAGCGGTCATCGTCGCCCATACGCAAATCGGCGATGGTGATCTGTCCATCGCGCTCACTCATGGCATAAAAGCCGTGGCTGAACCAGGCAATCCGCTCTGCAAACCAGTTCCCCTTGAATGATGCAAATAATTCAGGATGACGGGGCCGCCAGGTCACCGTAACGGGACGCCTCGGCGACAGCAAAGACCAGTAAGCTTCCCCATAACGATCGGGCGTGATAATGACGCTACGCCAGACAAGGGTATTTAGCGCCGTGGGCGTGACCAGCACCTTGTTTGTTGCAATGCCCTGCTGTTCAAGTGACTGTTTGATCTGCCCGTCCGCGACCTGCTGAATCAGCACGCTCCAGACGAGATAGGCCGAGCTCAATGCCAGTCCCGCGCGGTTCCAGCGCAATCCCCGATCGCTGCGACGCCACAACGCCACCGCTAAGCCAACGAGCAGCGGTAAGGTATAAAGCGGATCGACAATATATATGCTGCCGATCGCGTAAGGATGATCGGTAAGCGGTAATCCCAGTTGCGTGCCATATACCGTCATCAGATCGAGAAGAGGATGGGTGATCAGCGCCAGCCAGATGGCGGGCCACCAGGCCGTCCATGCTGGCCCGGCACGACAAAGCCGTGCAACCAGCCAGGCCACTAAGGGGGAAAGCAGCGTCAGATAAAGCAGCGCATGGCTTTCGGTTCGGTGCAGCGTCATATTGCGGATAGCATCACCGTGATCGAGAAAGACATCAAGATCCGGCAACGTTCCGCAGGCCGCGCCGATAATGGCGGCCTGCCAGGCCGGAACACGGCGGCCCATCACCGCCAGGGTTACTGACGCGCCCAGTACGCATTGTGAAACAGAATCCATCAGCCCGCTCCAGTGTTTATTCCTGTATTCAGTATGGCCTTGTTCTTTTAACGCACCCGAATACCTTCAATAATAATGCGCTGAACGTTCTCTACCGTTTCTTCAAAAAACAGCGGATTAGTGAGCCTGTTTCCCGTAATGGCTTCAACCTGACTGGCAAAATCGGCGTAGTGCTGCGTGGTTGCCCAGAGCATAAAAATCAGGTGTTGGGGCTGAATACCCGCCAGCCGTCCTTCGGCTATCCAGCGCTGTATAATCGCTGTTTTATCATCCATAAGTTGTTTTAAATCCCCCGCCAGTTCACCTTTCAACAGGGGCGCCCCCTGGAGCATTTCCAGGCAAAACAGCCTTGATGCCTGCGGATGGTCCCGCGAGACTTCAAGTTTTAGGCGGATATAGTGCCGAATGGCTCTCAAAGGATCCTGATCGTGGCTCAGTGCACGCAGGGGCGCCAGCCAGACATCCAGGATCTCTTTCAACACAGCAATATAGAGCGCTTCTTTGGAAGGATAGTAGTACAGCAAATTCGTTTTAGAGACACCGGCGCGGTCAGCGACTTTTTCCAGCCGCGTACCGTGGATGCCAAACTGGGAAAAAAAGCTCAGCGCGGCCTCCAGAATAGCCGCCCGTTTGGCAGCGACGGCCACTGAGCGGCGCGTGGGCACTGATTGTTCCTTTTTCATAGGGTTCCCCTCGCCTGACACTGTGTATCACAGCAAACTCATGAATTTGCCACGTGATAACAGTGAAGGTTTAAACGCTGCGGTAATGTCAGTAACACGCACAACGACAACATCTCTCTCAGAACAGGCGCAATAACCGACTCGCGCCTTCGCGTCATCCTTTTGACCTTCATTCGTCCCGTGAAGAGGCTGAGGGTATCGCTTTGCGGCGCTTCAGACGCAGTTCACTGATAATCACGCCGCAGACGATAAAAGCGCCACCGAGTATCGCGGCTGCCGGCAAACGTTCGCCGGCGATGCGCCCGACCACGCCCGCCCATACCGGCTCTCCGGCGTAAATAACCGTTGCCCGCGTGGGCGATACGCTGCGTTGTGCCCAGTTCATCGTCACCTGGATAAGCGCACTGGCGGCACCCAGACCTAATGCGCTGAGCAATAACGGCGTCGACAGGGCAGGCAACGTTTCCCCGTTAGGAAGCATAAAGCAGAAGGCACAGAGTGAAGCGACGGTAAGCTGTATAAAGGTCACACGACGAACATCAACATGACCGGCGAAGCGGCTGATAAGAATAATTTCGCCCGCAATCGCCAGGGTACTGATCAGCGTGGCAATCTCCCCCTGATTGAGCACCACCCTTCCGTCCTGCGGCCCCGCAACCAGTATTAAGCCGCAAAACGCCAGTAAGATACCCAGCCATGCCATTAACGGAGGTGGACGCCGCAGGAACAGCCATTGTAAAAGCGGCACAACCGGAACATATAAGGCGGTCAGAAAGGCCGACTGGCTGCTGGAGATGGTCTGCATCCCCCATGTCTGCAGACCGTAACCCGCGGCAATGGTCAGGCCGATAAGCGTTCCCGCCTTTATTTCAGTCCAGCTGATTGCGGCAAGGTAACGGCGGAAAAAGAGCGCCAGCAGGATGGCCGCAGTAGCAAACCGCACCCCAACAAAGAAAAACGGGCCTGAGTGCTGCATCGCCCGATGTACCACTAAAAACGTCCCGCCCCAGATCATCGTAATGAAAATAAGTACCCATTCCTGACGCGTTATACGCACGGTCAGTCTACGCGTCGTAGTCGACATAGTTCACCTGCCTGATTGATTCAGGCGCTATTGTGATCGGCGATGCCGGGTAATGCAATGTCACTCGCCGACGCGCTGACCCTGAAGACGAATAAAACGCGCTGCCGCCATTGGTAATGGGCCACTTTTCCTTTCCGCACGAGATGAATCCGGTCAGGCGCGGCATCATGTCTTACCGCTTCCGTTGCACGCCGTAGCATCTTTCATTGCGCCGCCTTTATAAACGGACAGGCTTTGATGAGTCATATTCCGAGTTTGATGAGTCATATTCCGAGAAGGATGCGCGACGACATGTTGCAACCCCCCGAATTAGATGACCTTCAGGCTTTCAGGGCTTTCAGGGCTTTCAGGGCTTTCAGGGCTTTCAGGGCTTTCAGGGCTTTCAGGGCTTTCAGGGCTTTCAGGGCTTTCAGGGCTTTCAGGGCTTTCAGGCAGAAATTTACATTTAGAAACAGAGCAAACGCTAAGAATCGCCCTGGAATTAGAATATTAACCCCAACAAAACCCCATTTTCAGCGTTTTTTAAGCCGTTAGGCCGAGTGCGTGCCAGCAGTTGTTCAAAGCTCTTCTATACTTTTGGGTGTGTTGAATAACCCCCGGAGAGACCAATGGCCAAGATTCTGGTGCTGTACTATTCAATGTATGGACATGTTGAAACCATGGCTAACGCCGTGGCAGAGGGCGCCCGCAAGGTACCGGGTGCGCAGGTAGACGTGATGCGCATTCCTGAGACTATGGACGCTGACCGCTTTGCAGACGTTGGCGGTAAAACGCAACAGTCCGCGCCTGAAGCCACGCCTGAGATATTGCCGCAATACGACGCCATTATTGTCGGCACACCTACCCGTTTCGGTAATATGTCCGGTCAGATGCGTACGTTTTGGGACCGCACAGGCGGCCTGTGGGCATCCGGCGCGCTGTACGGCAAAATCGCCAGCGTCTTTGCCTCAACGGGTACAGGCGGCGGCCAGGAGCAAACCATTACCTCCGTCTGGACCACCCTCGCCCATCACGGCATGGTTATCGTTCCGATCGGCTACGGCACGAAAGAGATGTTTGACATTTCTCAGGTGCGGGGCGGCACGCCTTATGGCGCAACCACGCTGGCAGGAGGAGATGGCTCACGTCAGCCTACGGAAGAAGAATTGATCATCGCCCGTTTTCAGGGTGAACACGTTGCCGGACTGGCAGCAAAACTTAAGGATTAAACGCCCGGAAGGAGATCGTTATGTCGAATAGTCAGGCAAAAGCCCACCATGTTGGCGAATGGGCCAGCTTACGTCACACCTCACCTGAAATTGCCGAGGCCATTTTCGAAGTCGCCAATTATGACGAACGCCTTGCTGAAGAAATCTGGCGGCAACAGGGCAGTGACGACGTATTAATCCGTGCATTTGAAAAAACCAACCAGGATGTCCTTACCTGGGACGACAAAACGGTAGAACGAAAGAACGTTTAGCAGCATGGCGGGCTATCCCGCCATGCTTTTTTTATCGCTGACCAAGGAGCACTCTATGTCTTCCTATCAAAGCATCAACCCTGCAAACAACCAGTTAATGAAAAGCTGGCCTTCCCACGACAGCGCGGCGGTAAGTCATGCGCTGGAAACGGCCGACCGCCTCTATCATTCAGACTGGAGTAAAGGCGACATCCAGCCACGCCTCCAGGTGCTGAAAAAACTGGCTGATCTGATTGATGACAGTGCGGAAGAACTGGCTGCCATTGCCAGTAAAGAAATGGGCAAGCTAATAGGCCAAAGCCGCGGTGAAGTGCAGATCTGTTCCCAGATTGCGCGGTACTATGCCGAGCATGCGGAGCGCATTCTTAAGCCACAACCTTATGACAGTGAACTGGGCGAAGCCTGGGTTGAATATCATCCTATCGGTGTGCTGGTGGCGGTTGAGCCCTGGAACTTCCCGTATTATCAGCTAATGCGCGTGCTGGCACCCAACCTGGCGCTGGGAAACCCTGTACTGGCCAAGCATGCCAACATTGTCCCGCATTGTGCTGACGTATTCGAGAAGTTGGTCAGGGAAGCCGGCGCACCCGAAGGGGCCTGGACTAACCTGTTCATTTCTACCGATCAGGTGGCGGAACTGATTGCCGACGATCGCGTTCAGGGCGTGGCACTGACCGGCTCCGAACGTGCCGGAAGTGCTGTCGCAGAACAGGCTGGTAAGCATCTGAAAAAATCGACGCTGGAACTGGGCGGCAACGATGTCTTCGTGGTAACTGAGGACGCCGACCTGGATGAAGCCGTACGCCAGGGCGTGCAGGCGCGTCTGAGCAACTGCGGTCAGGTTTGTACGGCCGCTAAGCGCTTTATCCTGAATGAGAAAATTGCGGATACCTTTATCGATAAGTTCAGCGCGGCAATGAATGCCGCAACGTTGGGCGATCCGCTGGATGAAAAAACCACGCTCGGTCCCCTTTCCTCCGCCGACGCACGCGATCGTCTGGTAAAACAGGTTGATGAGGCAGTGGCGAAAGGTGCCCGTCTGATCACCGGCGGTAAAGCCGTGGCAGGCGTGGGCTGCTTCTATCAGCCCACGGTCCTGACCCACATCACGCGCGACAATCCTGCTTACTTTGAGGAGTTCTTTGGCCCCGTCGCGCAAATGTACGTGGTGGCTAACGACGCAGAAGCGGTGGCGCTGGCCAATGATTCGCATTATGGGCTAGGCGGTTCGGTGTGGACACAGGACATTGCGCGTGGCCGCAAGCTGGCATCGGCGATCGAAACCGGCATGGTCTTTATTAACTCGCAAAGCGATACCTCGGCTGAGCTGCCGTTTGGCGGCGTTAAACGTTCGGGCTATGGACGTGAACTGTCCGATCTGGGCATTAAAGAGTTTGCTAACCAGAAGCTGGTGGTCGTTGCAGGCCAGGCCGGTTGATTCCGGCAATAAAAAAACCCCGTCTCGACGGGGTTTTTTCTTTTCAGGTACTGTGCAGGATCAGTTGGCGGTAGCGGGTTGCTTCGCCTCACCGGTTTCAGCTTTGGTCTGCGCATTACTGCCAGGCGCATTGCTGCTGCCAGCCGGGGCCGCGCTGCTGTCGGCCTTAGCCTTCTCATCAGCCGCTTTTTGCGCGGCAGCCTTATCTGCTTTGGCCTTTTCGTCTGCGGCTTTCTGCGCAGCCGCCTTGTCAGCATTAGCCTTTTCTTCAGCCGCTTTATCCGCTTTGGCCTTCTCATCAGCCGCTTTCTGCGCGGCGGCTTTGTCGGCGGCCGCCTTATCAGCATCCGCCTTTTGCGCCGCATCGCCCGCCGTGGCCGCTTTCGCATCCTCAGGTTTCGCCGCAGTCGCAGGCTGTGCCGGCTGGGCTTCCGCAGCAGGTTGCAGCGCCGTACCCTGTAGTGCGCTGTTCAGCACCTGGGCAAACTGATCCCAGCTGCAGTATCCGTTAGCGTCTGTCGGGCAACCCGCCAGTTGAAGCGTAACGCGCTTAGGCGGCTTCTTAAGGCTCAGAACCTCTGCATCGCGCAGTTGATCGGCGGTCTGATAAACGTATTCGATTTTAAGCAGATCTTTGTTGTTTTTCGCATCGTGCCAGCGTTCAAACACCACCTGACCGCCGATTGGCGTTTTTTCGTAGGTCTCAGGTAAGTCATAAGGCTTAACCTGTAACGCACTCAGCAGTGACGCAATGTTGGAGTCATGCCCGACCATCAGCGTAACTTTAGGTGAGTCTGACTTTTCCTGATCGATCAGCTGGCTGCGAATGTAGTCCACCAGTGGCGCGGCAACATCGCGTGCAACCTCAGGCGTGGTAAACAGCGTGTCCTGATAGCCATTTTTAATAGCGGATAGTGCCTGCCACTGTTCAGGGGTTTTGATTTGTCCCCAGGCGACCTGATCCAGCGGGAAGCCTTCATAATATTGCAGCGTAAAGGCATCCATTAGCGAATTGCCCACTTTTAGTGGCCCGTTCACGCCGGGTTCTTTGCCGTTTTCAACGATAAAGGTGTTCTGGCCATTGCTCAGATCGCACTGCTTTTTGTTATTACAGGCAGGAGAGGATTTGTAGTCAACAATCTTCTCGAGCCGCTGAAAAGCGGGTTTCAGTGACAGCTTTTCGTTGGCAGCGGTCATTCCGGCCAGCGCTTTCTTGATGAATTCTTCGTTCCCGTCTGTAATAACCGGATTAAATACCGGATCCATGCTGCCCATTTCATCCTGGTGAGTCACAGCAATGTCACAGCCCGGGAAGGCACCATTTACGAAGAACTGAGCCGTTGCCACGGTACGCTGCAGGCTGTTGGCGTAGACAAAGACGCTGTTGCTGTCCGGACAAACGCCATTTTTTACCAGCCCCTGCTGAGCAAGCCACTGACGGGTATAGTTACCCATGTACACTTCCAGCACGCCGCCTTTAGTGGTCAGCTGTCCACCCGGCACATCCCACTCCGGCCAGGTTTTTTTGGTGGATTGCGCCAGCACGCTGCCGTTATCCGCAAGCGGTGCACGCAGGTTATGGCGGCTGAACATTAACACCTGCTGTAACTGCATATCGTTGTCAGCGGCCTGTGCCAGCGTTCCAATCGGTAATGCAGCAAGTACCGACAATGCGCAAAGACTCAGTTTCTTGATCATTGTGCCTATTCCATTCATTCAGTAAAAAAACACTCTGGCTATCAACCGATTAGCTCGCATCAGAGCGACGTGGCGAATAGTGTAACTCAGCTTGCCCCTGAAAAGCGCCAGGCAACAGCAAAAACAATTAATGGACTATAGCAGAGATGCCAGATGCCGTTCAAAACCGCGCAGTCCGCTGAAAAGCAGGAAGAATTTTAAACGGGCGTGAGAAGAGAAAACAAAACGAAACAGGCCAGCACACTGTGCTGGCCTGTAAAATGTGGCGGAGGAAGAGAGATTCGAACTCTCGGATGGTTTCCCATCGGCGGTTTTCAAGACCGCTGCCTTAAGCCGCTCGGCCATCCCTCCGGGTTGTAACACTACTGCAAAGGCAAGATGATATTATCCTGTTTTGCCTCTTCATGCCTGGTGGCAATGAAGTGGCGGAGGAGGAGAGATTCGAACTCTCGGATGGTTTCCCATCGGCGGTTTTCAAGACCGCTGCCTTAAGCCGCTCGGCCACCCCTCCGCAATGACGCGCACTATAAACATCCCCTCTGGAGATGTAAAGCCTGCGATAATCCGTTCGCGTGAAAAACAGCCAAATTCACGTTATTCGTTGGCTAAATCGCCATTCTGCTCAAAGAATTAACATCTTAACGCGTAAAGAAGGGTAAAACGGCTTTTCCCTCTTTATAGGGCTGCGTATTCTCAGAGCATATTTGGTGTTCTGCCTTACAGGAGCGCAACATGGACAGAATAGTTTCTTCATCATCGCGACAGTCATTACTCAGCACGCACAAAGTGCTGCGTAACACCTATTTTCTGCTGGGCCTGACGCTCGCCTTCTCAGCGGTGACCGCCACGGCAAGTACACTTCTGGCATTACCGGCACCCGGTTTAATTTTGATGCTGGTGGGCTTCTACGGTCTGATGTTTCTGACCTATCGCCTGGCTGACAGCCCAATGGGGATTTTAGCCGCCTTCGCCTTTACGGGCTTTTTGGGTTACTGCCTGGGGCCAATCTTAAGCTCTTTTCTGACGGCAGGAATGGGCGATGTGATCGCGCTGGCGTTAGGCGGTACAGCGCTGGTGTTCTTCTGCTGCTCCGCCTATGTGCTGACAACAGGTCGTGACATGTCATTCCTGGGCGGCATGATGATGGCGGGCTTCGTGGTGTTACTGGTGGCCGTTGTGGCTAACCTGTTCCTGCAGTTGCCTGCTCTTCACCTGGCGATTAGCGCCCTGTTTATCCTGTTCTCTGCTGGCGCCATTCTGTGGGAAACCAGCAACATTATTCATGGCGGCGAAACTAACTATATTCGCGCCACGGTTAGCCTGTATGTTTCCCTGTATAACATCTTTGTTAGCCTGTTAAGCATCTTAGGTTTTTCCCGCAGCAATTAATCGACGCCGCTGGCGCGATACGAACCCCGCTCAGGCGGGGTTTTTGCTTTTTCTGCGGTGCCATTTTGCTAAACTGCAGCCCGAATGATAATGAGGACGCGTTATGAACTATAAGGGTGACGAAATAGCTGTGGATGCCGAAGGCTATTTGAAAAACCACCAGGACTGGAGCGAGGAGCTGGCACAGCAGATTGCTGACAACGAGGCCATCGTAATGACGGAAGCCCACTGGGAAGTCGTGCGCTTTGTCCGTGACTTTTACCTGGAATTTAATACTTCTCCCGCCGTACGTATGCTGGTGAAGGCAATGGCGAAAAAGTATGGCGAAGAGAAAGGAAACAGCCGCTACCTGTTTCGGCTGTTTCCTGAAGGGCCCGCCAAACAGGCGACAAAAATTGCTGGCCTGCCCAAGCCTGCCAAATGCCTTTAATTAACCGGTGGTAAAGCTGCGGGGGAAGTCGCCGGGCTGATGCGGCTCCAGCAGCACCTTTTCCACATGGGCCGTGCGCGGCCCACCGGCTTTTAACCATGCGATTAACGCCTCGACCTGCTCTGCCTCACCGCAGGCGAGCACCTCAACCCGGCCATCATCAAGATTACGCGCATAACCCTGCACACCGAGCGCGTTGGCTTTCGCCTGTGTGCTGTAGCGAAAACCCACGCCCTGCACGGTGCCCTGCACCCAGGCTTTGTAACACATGCTCGCCATGGTTCTCTCCCGCTGTTCGTTGCAATTTGCCGTTATCCACTGGACAATAGCGCCTCATTTTTTCAGGTAAGCATAGCAAACTATGACAGTTCGATTGATTCTCGCCAAGGGACGTGAAAAGTCCCTGCTCCGTCGTCATCCCTGGGTTTTCTCTGGGGCCGTCGCCCGCCTTGAAGGGAAAGCCCAACAAGGGGAAACCATTGATGTTTGTGACAGCAACGGTAAATGGCTGGCGCGTGCCGCTTATTCACCTCAGTCACAAATTCGCGCTCGCGTCTGGAGCTGGCAGCAGGACGAATCTGTCGATATCGCTTTTTTTGTCCGCCGTTTTCAGCAGGCACAAATCTGGCGCGACTGGCTGGCTGCACGCGACGGCCTGGACAGCTATCGTCTGATTGCCGGGGAGTCCGACGGCCTGCCAGGCGTGACTATCGATCGCTTTGGTCAGTTTCTGGTGCTGCAACTGCTATCTGCCGGCGCGGAGTATCAGCGGCCCGCCATTATCTCCGCCTTGCAGCAGTGTTTTCCAGATTGCGCTATCTACGATCGCTCAGATGTCGCAGTACGTAAAAAAGAAGGTCTGGAACTGACCCAGGGAACCGTAACCGGTGAACAGCCTCCCGCGCTATTGCCGATCACAGAGCACGATATGAAGCTGCTGGTAGATATCCAGGGCGGACATAAAACGGGCTACTACCTTGATCAGCGAGACAGCCGCTATGCCACACGCCGCTATGCCAAAGACGCGCGCGTGCTGAACTGCTTCTCTTATACCGGAGGCTTTGCCGTTTCGGCATTGATCGGCGGCTGTAAAGAAGTGATTAGCGTTGATACGTCGCAGGATGCCCTGGATGTGGCACGTCAAAACGTCGAACTGAACGGTTTAGATCTGTCCCGTGCCCGGTTCCAGCGCGATGACGTCTTTAAGCTACTCCGCCGCTACCGCGATGAGGGTGAGAAATTCGATCTGATCATAATGGATCCGCCCAAATTTGTTGAGAACAAAAGCCAGCTGATGGGCGCCTGCCGTGGCTATAAAGACATTAACATGCTGGCCATTCAGTTGCTGAATCCAGGCGGGATGTTACTGACCTTCTCCTGTTCAGGCTTGATGGCAACAGACCTGTTCCAGAAAATTATTGCGGATGCCGCGCTGGATGCAGGCCGTGACGTCCAGTTCGTTGAGCAATTCCGCCAGGCTGCCGATCATCCTGTGATCGCCACCTACCCCGAAGGTCTTTACCTGAAAGGTTTTGCCTGTCGCGTCATGTAACTTGAAAAAACTGTCTTTGCCCCCATCTCTTATGCAGGACAGTTTTTTCGGAGGTCATCATGATTGCCAGTAAATTTGGTATTGGTCAGCAGGTTCGTCATCGGTTATCCGGCGTGCTGGGTGTGATTGTCGATGTCGATCCTGAATATGCGTTAGATGAGCCACAGCTGGACGAGATCGGGGCAACTGACACGTTGCGCAGCGCGCCCTGGTATCACGTGGTCATGGAAGATGAAGAAGGCAGTCAGGTCCATACCTACGTCGCCGAAATTCAACTTGCCGGTGAAATCAGCCCTGAACATCCAGAGCAACCCTCTATGGATGAACTGGCCGCATCGGTACGTCAGCAGCTCCAGGCACCGCATTTGCGTCACTAACAGTGGGCGGCAATCTGTTTGCCGCCGCTATTGTTATTGCCCCATTCCCAGTCGCGGGATTTCAATTTTCGGGCAGCGATCCATCACGACCGTCATGCCCGCATCCTGCGCCAGCACGGCAGCCTGCTCATTAATCACGCCCAACTGTAACCAGAGCGTATCCGCACAGACCGCAATGGCTTCCTGCGCGACGCCCCATGCCGCTTCCGAATTGCGGAACACATCGACCATGTCAATTTTTCCGGGGACTTCTGCCAGCGAACCATACGCGGTTTGTCCCAGCAGAGTCTGACCTGCAAGCTTAGGACTGACCGGAATCACTTCATAACCCTGATCGAGCAAATACTTCATTACCCCATAGCTGGGGCGTTCGGGGCGATCGCTGGCGCCTACCAACGCAATACGTTTTGTGCGGGTCAATACGTCGCGAATAGTCTGATCATTCATGGGCTTCTCCTTTCTGTCTGCTCTTCATTGTAGTTGAGCCTTTACACACTCGCGGGGCGTTGCAAATACATATTGTGCCGCTTCGCTGGAATAAATATGTATAATTGTAAACTTAATGCCATAATGTAAGAATTTGCTACATCCATTCATTTTTAACCGGAGTCGAAATGAAGCTGTCAATGGCTGTAACGGGGTTCATTGCTCTCCTCGTTTCGGCATCCTGCTCTGCTATTACCCTAAAGCTTGATCCTCAAATCACGTTGCTGGTTTTGGACGGTCGCAAGATCTCCGGCTCACTGCTGAAAGGGGCTGACAGTTTAGAGCTGGATCGGGGTCAACATCAGTTCCTGTTTCGGGTGGAACAACCGCCTGGTGACAGCAAAACTCCTTCTCAGTACTATCAGTCTGTGCCGATGATCGTGACATTCACCGCCGAAGCCAGGAGCATCGCTATCCGCCTGCCTCCGCTCAGCAATTCACGAGAAAGACATAACTTTGACCGTTCACTGGCGTTCAGGCTGGTTGATGAAAAGGGTAAAGAGGTCTTTAGCGTGCGCGATCGCCTGCCGGTTACGGCTGGTGCGGATGTTGAAAAAGCGATGGTCAGTTACAATCGTATGGGCTTAGCGGCTTCGGTGCCTCAGTTCGCCAATCTCACCACCCCTTCCCCATCAGCACAACTTACTGCCGATCTTGCCTGGTCGGTTGAAACTACTACGCCGTCAATTCAGCACTGGTTTCAGCGTTTCGATGAGGCCACTCGTCAACAGTTCATCAATCTGGTCAAAATGCTGCGGGCAAGTTGATAGTGTGAAATGGCGCAGGGTAAACTGCTGCAACGGGCGTTTTTGCTCCTTTGCATCAGGATGCTGTTATGGAATACACCTTACGTACGCTTGGAAAACAAAAACATATCGCGCTGGTCGCTCATGACCACTGCAAAGACTCTCTGCTGGATTGGGTGACGCGTAATCAACCCGCGCTGGAATGTCATATTCTTTATGCGACAGGCACGACAGGCAATCTCATCAATCGTCACACCGGCCTGAACGTAAATGCAATGCTGAGTGGCCCAATGGGCGGAGACCAACAGGTTGGTGCATTTATTGCCGAAGGCAAAATTGATGCGCTAATCTTTTTTTGGGATCCGCTAAATGCGGTTCCTCATGATCCTGACGTCAAAGCGCTGCTTCGTCTGGCGACGGTCTGGAATATCCCGGTCGCCACCAACCGGGCGACCGCCGATTTTATCATTCAGTCGCCGCTGTTTGATCAGCCTGTCGATGTCCGTATTCCGGATTATGCACGTTATCTTGCCGATCGCCTGAAATAACTCAGGCTTTACGCAGCACCGGCACGTCCAGCTCGCGGAAGGTCTCGACAAAGACCGAAGGTTGCTGCTTATCAAACAGCAACCAGACCTGCTGGCGCGCGCGAGTTAACGCAACATAGGCCAGTCGCCGCTCTTCCGCATCCGGAAACGCTTCGGGCTGAGGCAGCAAGCCTTCCTCAATGATGGACTCGCGCTGCGCCGCCGGAAAGCCTTCTTTACCTTGCTGAAGCCCCAGCAGAATGACGTAATCTGCCTGCTGGCCCTTACTGGCATGAATGGTCAGAAAATCGATGTTTAATTTTGGCCAGCGGGTTTTGGCTTTATCCAGCACGTCAGGACGCAAATAGTGGTAACGTGCCAGTATCAGCACCCGCTCGTGGGGTTTTGCGTAGCCACTCAGCTTATTCAGCAACGGCTCCAACTGATCCTGCGGTAACAGGGCAATGGATTTTTTATTGCCCTTAACCAGGCTGTTTAAGGGTTTGCGCAGCTGATGCGGATTCTGCTGGATGAAGCGATTTGCGACTTCACCAATCCGATCGTTAAAGCGATAGGTCGTGTCCAGCACGCAGCGATCGCCCTCACCAAAATAGTGATGAAATGCCGTTGTGAGGCTCATTTCAGCCCCGCTGAAGCGGTAGATCGCCTGCCAGTCATCGCCAACAGCAAACAGCGTAGTGCGCTTGTTTTGCTGGCGCAGGGCGCTGAGCAAGGCTGCACGCTGGGGCGAAATATCCTGAAATTCATCGACCAGAATATGCTTCCATGGGCTGATAAAACGCCCCTTTTCCAGGATCGCTACGGCCTGATGAATCAGCCCTGAAAAATCGACGGCGCCCTCTTCCTTGAGTGCGCTTTTCCAGGCCTTCAGCAGCGGTGCCATCAGCTTGATGCGTTTACTGAACAGCTCACGTAGCGCCTCAGGAACGCCGTCGATCATGGCGGCCTGTGCACCACCGTGCATGCGCATCAGGCTTAACCAGCGTTCAAGCCGCGGTGCCAGACGCTCAGCCAGGCGATCGTCCTGCCAGAAAGGCCCCTCGCCGACCTCCCACGCCAGTTCATCACGCAGCCATTGCCGCCAGCCATTCGCCTGGGCTTTCTTTTCATGGCATTGCTGACGCCAGTTGTCGATCAATAATGCCCGGCGCGCGGCGGCGTCGCTTTCCAGTTTACTGATGACAGGCTGTTTATTACTGCCTTCGCGGATAATGTGCAGGGCCAGAGAATGAAAAGTACGTGCCTGCATATCCGTTGCCTGTAGCCTGCTCTGGATACGGTCGTTCATCTCTTCAGCAGCATGACGGCCAAAGGCTAACAGCAGAATCTGATCGGCGCTGGCGAGTCGGCGTTGTAATAACCAGCCCGCCCGGGCAACCAGCACAGAGGTTTTGCCACTGCCCGCGCCCGCCAGTACCAGCACCGCATCCTCACCGTTTACCACGGCTTCAGCCTGAGATCCGTTAAGCGGCGTGGACTCAACCGTGGCGAAGAAATCCTGATAACGCGTGAGCATCGCAGCCGTCCAGTCGCGGTTACGCTGACGGATTGCGGCATCGCCCTGTTGCAGCCAGTGTTGGCAAAATGCCCAATTTTCCCGACAGGACTCAAAATCGTTGATGCGTGACAGCGGGAGTGGCAAGGCATCAAACTGCTTGAGAATTTGATCGTTAATCGCCTGCAGCTCACTGCGTTTTAACCAGCGGTCCTGCTCACTGAACCCGTCAATTTCAGCACGAAGGCCCTGCAGAACCGAGGCACACACGTCACTCATCTCATGGCTCCAGTCCTGCCATGCCTGCATCAGATAATGATAGAAACGTTGTGTCTCCTGCCATTCAGTGCCATGCAAACGCACAACCTTATTGTCCGCCAGCAGAAACTCGAGCTCTCCCCAGACCATGCCACGCTTACAGGTAATGTCCGACAACTGGTTAAAGGGAATTAGATATTCGTGTTTATCACCACTGACTTCAACACCAGCGGTCAACAGGCGAACACGATTGTAAGGATGCTGGGCAAGCCGTTTGCCCATGGATGTTGCTTTAAGTTCCACGCCGACACCAACGACCGAGATAAAGAGTAATCGGAGTTTACCTGTCAGACTCTTGACGCTCCAGCCTTAAAACACGCTAAACTGCGACATATCTTGCGGAGTGCAAAAGGAAAAGCGGTTATGCGCACTGTTTTAAATATTCTTAATTTTGTATTGGGTGGCTTCTTCACCACGCTCAGTTGGCTGTTCGCGACACTGATCAGCATTGTGCTGATCTTTACCCTGCCGTTGACGCGTTCATGCTGGGAAATCACCAAACTCTCGTTTCTTCCGTTCGGCAATGAGGCGGTGCACGTGGATGTGCTGCGTCCCGACAGCAAAAGTCACATCATGAACACCGGCGGCACCTTCCTGAATATTTTCTGGCTGATTTTCTTCGGCTGGTGGCTCTGCCTGTCCCACATCTCTGTCGGTATTGTGCAGTGTGTCAGCATCATTGGTATTCCGGTGGGAATCGCGAATTTCAAGATTGCGGCTATTGCACTGTGGCCGGTCGGCCGTCGGGTTGTCTCTGTGGAAGAGGCGCGTGCCGCGCGTGATGCCAATGCCCGCCGCCGCTATTAGTATTCTGTCCGGATGGCGTAAGTATCTTTTTAACAGCACCTGGCGTTACCTGCTGCGGATTCTGTTCGCCTTAACCGGCTGTGCAGCAGTGCCCTGGGTGCTGCAGCAGATTGAATGGACCATTCCCCTCACGCTTGGGGTGGTCGCCGCCGCGCTGGCCGATCTGGATGATCGACTGGCGGGACGTTTAAAAAATCTGCTGATTACCCTGTTGTGTTTTTGCGTTGCGTCGGTTTCAGTGGAACTGCTCTTTCCCCATCCGCTGGCCTTTATTATCGGTTTAGCGATCTCCACCTGGGGTTTTATTTTGCTGGGCGCCCTCGGGCAGCGCTATGCGACCATTGCTTTCGGCGCCTTGCTGATTGCCGTTTACACCATGTTGGGCATCGGACTGTTTTCCCAGTGGTATCTGCAGCCCATCCTGCTGCTGGTCGGCGCGCTCTGGTATAACCTGCTGACGCTGTTGGGCCACGTCATGTTTCCCGTTCGCCCGGTTCAGGAGCAGCTGGCAGCCAGTTTCTCGCAGTTAGCGCAATACCTGGACGCCAAAGCTAACCTGTTTGATCCGGACGCCGATGCGCAGGATGATGCCACGTTTGTTGAGGCGGCAATGGTGAACAGCCAGCTGGTCGCCCAGCTTAATCTGACCAAAACCACACTGCAAAGCCGCTTACGCGGCGACAGGGGCTCACGTGGTACCCGACGCAGTCTGCACTACTATTTTGTTGCTCAGGATATCCACGAACGCGCCAGCTCTTCTCATCTCCAGTATCATTTACTGCGCGGCAACTGGCGCTATAACGAAATTCTGTTCCGCTTTCAGCGCCTGCTGAATATGCAGGCTCAGGCCTGTCGGCAACTGGCCCGGTCTGTTTTACTGCGCGAACGCTGGGAACATGACAGTCGTTTTGAGCGTGTTTTTGAACGCTTACATAATGCGATTCAACGCCTTGAAGATAGCCATCCGGATGCCACGCATACCCGGGCCCTGTTTTGGTTATTACGTAATCTGCAGGCGATTGATGCGCAACTGGCTTCTCTCGAATCTGAGCAGGCACTGGCCGACGATCCGCAGCACAGCGACAACATGCTGTCACGTGAAGAGATCAGCGGCTGGAGCGACATCAAGCTGCGCTTCAGCCGCCACCTGACGCCCTCTTCGGCCCTGTTCCGTCATGCTGTCAGAATGTCAGTGGTAATGTGCACCGGGTACGGATTCATTCAGGTTACCGGTCTGGAACGAGGCTACTGGATTCTGTTAACCAGCTTGTTCGTTTGCCAGCCCAACTACAGCGCGACCCAGCGCAGGCTGGCACTGCGCATCGGCGGCACGCTGGCTGGCATTGCCATTGGGTTGCCTCTACTGTGGCTGGTGCCCTCAGTAGAAGGCCAGCTGTTTCTGATTGTCGTGACGGGCGTACTCTTCTTTGCTTTCCGCCAGGTGCAATACGCGCATGCCACCTTGTTTATCACCCTGCTGGTTCTGCTCTGTTTTAATCTGCTGGGTGAGGGATTTGAGGTCGCGCTGCCGCGGGTAGTGGACACCTTACTGGGCTGTGCGCTGGCCTGGCTCGCCGTGAGCTTTATCTGGCCTGACTGGCGTTTTCGTCAGCTTCCGGCCGTTGCCACTCGCACGCTTAATGCCAACTGCCGTTATCTTGATGCGATCATGGAGCAGTACCATCAGGGCAAAGACAATCGTCTTGCTTATCGTATTGCGCGACGTGACGCCCACAACGCCGATGCTGAGCTGGCATCGGTGGTATCAAATATGAGCAGCGAACCCCGTACCAGCACTAAGCTCAGGGAGTCGGCATTTCAGTTACTCTGCCTGAATCACTCCTTCCTGAGCTATATCTCCGCTCTGGGCGCTCATCGCGACAAAGTGACCCAACCAGCCCTGCTGGCCCTGCTAGACGATACAGTATGTTATGTTGAAGATGTGCTGCAGACGGATGTCGTCAGCGACAGCCGGGCAGAGAAAATGCGTATTGAGCTGGTGCAGCGCATCGCGCAACTGACCGCCGAGCCCGATCCGCGTGCGCCGCTGGTTTTGCAACAGTTGGGCTTGCTGGTTGCCCTGATGCCCGACATTGCGCGCCTGCGACGCTCGCTGGACAGGCGCTAACGGCCTTTTTCTTTACATTCCGGCGTACTGAGTGCGGCCTGATACCATTCGCCTAACTCGGTTTTAATGGTTTGTGGCAGCGCCGCATGATGATGGCCGGAAATCGCCCCTTCAAGCGCTAATAAGGTTTTAAGGCCGAGGTGTTGATTATTGCGCCGCAGCCTTAACCAGCACTGCCTGGCCCCCGTTTCACGCAGATGTTTGACGGTACAAATACCTATCTCATGCAGCATCATTTCCAGTCGCAGGCTGACGTTTGGTAAGTCTTTTAACCGCACCTTACCCAGCCGCTCATTGTGCTCACGTTGGGCGGTCTGCAGAGACGCAGCAGAAAGGCGAACCAGATGCTCCGGATGCGCCCACAGGCGATCGTCTACCTTAAAATAGTTGAGGCTTACCGCAATACCCCGCTTATGGAATGTCAAGGGTTCCAGCGGCTGCTTTGCCCCATATTCCCGTAATGCTTCACTGGCACGTAAGTAGAGTTCGTCTTCTTTTACCAGCGCAAAAACCACGCGCTCAACAGCCAGTGCGTAGCCACCGAACTGGGTACGGGATTCAATTTTGCCCAGCGGTGCCAACTGCTGTATTGAGCGTAAAATTATCCGCTTCTGTTTCTTCATTTCATCACCTCCTTGTAACAAAAGCCTGCTAAAAATCTTACTATTCAGGAAGTTAGAAGATAATTAAATTCAGTTAGAGGTTCAATGAATAAATCCGTTTAAAGACAAGCTGATGCAAATTTTGCGAGGCGTTTTCAGAAATTCAGGTTGATCTTTATCCAGGATGCCATTACTGTACATCCATACAGTCAACTGCTGAGTGATTAATTTATGCGCACCCAACATACCAGTAATGTATGCTCTGCTCACCGTTACGCTTCGTCCTCTGTTCCGGCTACTCATAAAGGCTGGATTACTGAATTACGCTATAGCGAACAACCCGGAATGATGCAGATGCTGCTGTTACCACTGCTTCAGCAATTAAGCCAGCAGTCTCGCTGGCAGCTGTGGTTAACCCCCGCGCACAAGTTGAGCCGGGTCTGGATGCAGGAAGCCGGTTTGCCACTTGAGAAAAGTATGCATATCGCCGATGCTGAACGTTACAATGCCGTTGAAGCGATGATCAAAGCGCTGCGCACAGGAAATTACAGCGTGGTTTTGGCCTGGATTCCTTATGAATTAGACGTGGACGAACGTCGTGAACTTGAACGTGCAGCAGCGGAAGGAAAGGCGTTGGGACTGATTTTACGCTCGGGTGAAACCCTCAAAACGGCAGTAAGACCAGAAAACTCGCTAAAAATTCAGTCTGATTTGTTTCATTAAGTAAAAAATGAGATTTATCTCAAGCAGTTTTTTATCTCGCTCAAGGCTAAGGCACTGATTCTGCTCCCCCCAGCAATGACAACGGCTTAGCCCCCATTTTGTGGGGTAAGCGCCTCACAGAAGTTCAGGGTAAATTGTTAGAATTTATGTATAAAACACTGTTTTTTTACATAAGTGCCTCACATCACACTTGTAAGTTTCCAATCTCGTTGTAGACTTTATCTCGCCAGGGTGCTCAATAACCTCCGTTTTTTGCGGTAGAGTCATAAGCGAGCGTTTTGACCCGGCGAAGGATTAAACCAAGAGCAACCTTTATGCTCATTGCCTATTTGGATGATAACGAGGCGCAAAATGAAAAAGACAGCTATCGCAATTGCAGTGGCACTGGCTGGCTTCGCTACCGTAGCGCAGGCCGCCCCAAAAGATAACACCTGGTACACCGGTGCTAAACTGGGCTGGTCTCAGTATCACGACACTGGCTACTACGGTCACGGTTACCAAAACAACGACGGTCCAACTCATGAAAGCCAACTGGGCGCAGGCGCGTTCGCTGGTTACCAGGCTAACCCATACCTGGGTTTCGAACTGGGCTATGACTGGTTAGGCCGTATGCCTAATAAAGGCAACCAGGTAAATGGCGCATTCAAAGCACAGGGCATCCAGCTGGCTGCTAAACTGAGCTACCCAATCGCAGACGATCTGGACATCTATACCCGCCTGGGTGGCATGGTATGGCGTGCAGACTCTACTCAGCAGAACCTGGCTACTGGCACTCGCATCAGCGACCACGACACCGGTGTTTCTCCACTGGCAGCCGTTGGTGTTGAATATGCTCTGACCAAAAACTGGGCAACCCGTCTGGATTACCAGTGGGTTAACAACATCGGTGATGCACAGACCGTTGGTGCTCGTCCAGACAACGGCATGCTGAGCCTGGGTGTTTCTTACCGCTTCGGTCAGGATGATGTTGCTGCGCCAGCTCCGGCTCCAGCACCAGCTCCAGCGCCAGTGGTACAGACTAAGCGTTTCACTCTGAAATCAGACGTTCTGTTCACCTTCAACAAATCAACCCTGAAGCCAGAAGGTCAGCAGGCTCTGGATCAGCTGTACAGCCAGCTGAGCTCCATGGATCCTAAAGACGGTTCAGTCGTTGTTCTGGGCTTCACCGATCGCATCGGTTCAGAGCAGTACAACCAGAAACTGTCTGAGAAACGTGCTCAGTCAGTAGTGGATTACCTGGTATCTAAAGGGATCCCTGCTAACAAGATCTCTGCTCGCGGCATGGGTGAATCTAACCCAGTAACTGGCAACACCTGTGACAGCGTGAAAGGTCGTAAGGCCCTGATCGACTGCCTGGCGCCAGACCGTCGTGTAGAAATCGACGTTAAAGGCATCAAAGACGTGGTAACTCAGCCACAGGCTTAAGTTATCCGTTATGAAAAAACCCCGCTTATGCGGGGTTTTTTTTGGCCTGAATTTATCAATGCTGCTCATCCCGTATCGCGGAATCTGAATCCGTAATCTCTCGCGTGAACTCAGGACTCTTTTTCAGACCCTGGATGACCTAATATTGCCTGCAGATCCTGCTTTAACGTTGACATCTGACTGGCATACTTCTCTTTACGTTCGGCATCTTCAATAAGCTGTACGATGGTTTCAGACAGCGTATTGTTACGACGTTGCGCCAGCCCTGCCAGTCGCTGCCAGACCAGATATTCCAGATCGATTGATTTTTTTCGGGTGTGCTGGTGCTCAGCATTGAAGTGACGTTTACGCCGGGCGCGGATAGTTTGCTTAAGCCGGTTATCGAGGTCGGGGTGAATATGCTGGCTGATCCAGTTGTTTATCTCTACCGGATTATTTTCCATCACCAGTAATTTATCCACCGCGGCCTGCGCAGCGCTAAGTTCAAGGTGACGCGTGATCAGTTCACCCTCCCGATGTTTTTTCACCAGGTATTTCCACTTCCATCCACTTTCAAGATTTTCGAGCTGCTGGTATTTCATCGGAATCTCATCGTGATCGCGTAACAAACTAAGAATAACAGCTTTTTTACCGGATGCAGCAACGAAAAACATGCTGCCAGCGTCACAACATCTGAATGAACTCTGCAGTGCTTAAGCAGGGTGAATCCTGTATAATCTCGCTTTTCTCAAAACAGACAAATGCGATTATTTTGACCAGCACTCAACTTACGTGGCAAACCTTACAGCCGGATAGCACGCAATATCAATCCGTTTTCTCCCGAATCGCTGATGAAGAGACCGATGCCCTGGCAACGGTACAGCCCCGACTGCTGAACGCGCTGGCCCACTTACATCATCAAAGTCAGGGTCTTCCCCTGCTGCTGGTTCGCAGCCAGGAAAACCGTGAATACCTTGCGCTGATAGCAGAGGCGGCTCAACGCGTTATGGGTGAGTCATCAACCCTGTCAGGCGGTGACTACCATATTCTGGCCGACAACGTCACGTTGCAACCGCCTACCGACAGCCAGCGCCCTTTTACCAGCCAGGGCGGGATTCACTATGCTGACTGGATCGAGCAGGAGCAGCTGTTTGGCTGCGTGCGGATGCACAAAGATCGGATCCAACTTGAGCCAGGGCTGATCCATCGCGCCAATGGCGGAACGTTAGTCCTTTCACTTCGTGCTTTACTCACTCAGCCGCTGCTGTGGCTGCGTCTGAAAAAGAGCATTGAGCAAGGCTACATCGAGTGGCAATCCCAGGACGAACGTCGTCCCCTGCCGGTTTCCGTGCCTCCGCTCCCGCTCAAGCTTAATCTGGTGCTCTGTGGCGAGCGCGATACGCTGGCCGATTTTCAGGAGCTGGATGCTGAAGCGCATGAAATGGCGATCTACACCGAATTTGAAGAAAATATTCAGATTGTGGATGAAGACGACATGCTCGCATGGTGTCGCTGGACGGTCGATCTGGCCGGGCAGGCTGATATTGCTGCACCCGACGAAGACTTCTGGCCCGAACTCATCAAAGAAGGTGTACGTTACAGCGGCGATCAGGATACGCTTCCGCTCTGCCCTCGCTGGCTGCTGCGCCAGCTGCGCGAGACCGCGTTGATGGGAGAGACGCTCAGTGCTGAAGCGCTGCGTGACGCCCTGGAAGCGCGCCTGTGGCGTGAAAACTACCTTAATGAACGTATGCGTGATGAAATCCTGCTACGACAGATTTTGGTTGAAACGGAAGGTGAGGTCGTCGGCCAGATAAACGGCCTGTCCGTTGTGGAATATCCCGGTCATCCGCGCGCCTGGGGCGATCCCTGCCGTATTACCTGTGTGGTGCATCCTGGCGACGGTGAATTCACCGACGTCGAACGCAAAGCGGAGTTAGGCGGCAATATTCATGCGAAAGGCATGATGATTATGCAGGCCTATTTAATTGCTGAACTGGAGCTGGATCAGCAACTGCCCTTTTCCGCTTCGCTGGTATTTGAACAATCCTATTCCGAAGTTGACGGCGACAGTGCATCGCTGGCAGAACTGTGCGCATTAATCAGCGCCCTTGCCGGTGCGCCACTGAATCAGCAGATTGCGGTTACGGGCTCGGTGGATCAGTTTGGTAATGTGCAACCGGTTGGTGGGCTGAATGAGAAGATTGAAGGATTCTTTGATATCTGCCATCAGCGCGAGTTAACCGGTCAGCAGGGTGTCATTATTCCCGCCTGTAACGTTCGTCACCTTAGCCTTAACCAACAGGTGGTGAGCGCGGTGGAAGAAGGACGCTTCCATATCTGGGCGATCGACAGTGCGGATGAAGCGCTGCCGCTGCTCACGGGGAAAATATGGAATACGGAAGACGGCGAAGGCGAATGCCTGCTGCGCACCATTCAGGAACGCATCAGTCAGATGAATCAGCCTGAGCCCTCACCGCGATCCTGGCCGCTGCGCTGGCTTAACTGGTTTAACCACCGCTAATCCTGTTTGCTCAGCGTACAACTGTTCGCTAATATTCGTGATTCACTAAAAGAAGGCATATTAAGAACATGGTAGATAAACGCGAATCCTATACCAAAGAAGACCTGATTCTGTCCGGTCGCGGTGAACTGTTCGGCGAAAATGGTCCGCCGCTTCCATCCGGCAATATGCTGATGATGGACCGCGTGGTCAAAATGACCGAAGACGGCGGTAAATACGATAAAGGCTTCGTAGAAGCTGAACTGGATATCAATCCGGACCTGTGGTTCTTTGGTTGCCACTTTATTGGCGATCCGGTGATGCCCGGCTGCCTGGGTCTTGATGCAATGTGGCAGTTGGTTGGCTTCTATCTCGGCTGGTTGGGCGGCGAAGGCAAAGGCCGTGCGCTGGGTGTGGGCGAGGTTAAATTCACTGGCCAGGTTCTGCCAGAGGCGAAAAAAGTCACCTACCGTATTCACTTCAAGCGTGTGATCAACCGTAAACTGGTGATGGGCGTTGCAGATGGTGAAGTGCTGGTTGACGGTAATCTGATTTACACCGCCAGCGATTTAAAAGTCGGTCTGTTTAAAGATACCGCAGCGTTCTAATCGTTCCCCAGAAACGAAAACCTCCGCTTAGTGCGGAGGTTATATCCCTTTTCAGTGACATCCGGCTAAGCAGCAGCCGACCTGTCCTCCATGGCTTGTCGCCAACCTCCCAACCAGTGAGACTTAGCATCTATCATTTGATACGGACACATCTCTTTAGAGCGTCCTGTAATACCTGCTTGATAACCACGTGAATGGGCGCGCTCAAGGCGGTCTCGTTTCTGTCTCTTCATACTCCGTGTCCCTCATGTAAGGTCTGTGGAATCTGGTGGAAAGAAAAAGGTGACTAATAAATGTTCAGCCACCCTTTTGTTTTACTCGCTCTGTATGAAAAGATCAATGCGCAATATTCACGCCAATGTCACAAATGTGACCTGAAGTGGACATGAATTTTCTGTTTCGTGATGTAAGCCTATTGCTTTATCCACATGATTTATATAGAAACCCGATGTTATGTCAGAAAATAAGCTCTAACCGAAACAACAGGTTAACTAGAAGCCCGTTCCTGTCGAATTCTCAGAGGCCACATTGCGGGCAATCTGTTGCGCAATTTGCTGCCAGCCCTGAGCAAGGGTTTTGACAAGGGCATCATAGCCATCTTCCTGCTGTGGCAACACCAGGTTGAAAGCCTGCTTTGTGAAGCGTCCCTGATGTTCCAGCGTCCACTGCCCGCTAATGACCGCTTTGCCGTCATAGCGTCCCTGGAAATCGTTGACCGTAATGTTCAGGGTGTCATGTTCCTGCCCCATTAACGTCTGAGTCACCAGCCGACCCGGTAACGCTTTGGTGAGATTGGTTATCATCGTTTGCTGTAGCTGCTGATCGAGCGGGCTGGCCCACAAATTATTGGCGGCGATAACGTATTTAACATCGCTGGTTTGATACACCAGCCCATTACCCGCCAGATAGTCCGGAACCACAACCTGCTGTACCCATAAGGTCGGCTGTGCATTTGCCTCACTGCCGATCACCTGCATCGAGGCCGCCCCTGAGGGCAGCTGATAGTAAGTGGTATTGACCGTGCTGCTACAGGCACTCAGTGCGAGAGCGGCCAAAAAAACGAGTCCTTTTTTCATTGTTTTGCCCTCTTCGGCTGGGGATCCTGTCCCGGTTTTGCTTCAAACACTAACGCATTACTTTTGGCATTTAGCGTCTTCAGCACTGGCTGCAGTTCGCGCAGCACCTGATCAAGCCGTTGCATATCGCCCACCAGCTTGCTGTAGGCCGGTGAGCCAGGCTGCAGGCCTTTCATACTGCGGTTGAGCTCACGTAGCGTTTGCTGCGTCTCTTCCGGCAGCGTTTTCATCGCCGGACTGCTGGTTACAACGTTAATGTTGTCGATGGTACGTTGCAGATCGCGCAGAGTTTTCTGGCTCTCCTTCAGCGTTCCGGTGGCTTCCGACACCATATTGTTGAGCGGTAGACCGTTAATTTTATCCAGCGCAGCCATCAGTTTCTGCTGAATCTGGCTCAGGCCACCACTCACCGTCGGGATCACTTCATAACCCGCGACTTTATCTGGCCCTTTATAGGCAGGGGCATTGTCATAGAAGTCGATATCGACAAACAGCGCGCCAGACAAAAGGTTGCCGGTTTTCAACGTTCCGCGCAGGCCACGTTTCTTACCGTCCTGCAGATGCTGCTCAAGATCGAAGTTTTCACCCAGACGGCTAATAAAGCGATCGGGTTCAATGCGAATCAACACCGGCACGCGGTAGTCATTATTCAGCGCCTGCGCAGTGCCCGCATTCATGAACGGCACCTCCGCAACGGTACCCAGACGAATGCCGCGAAATTCAACCGGCGCGCCCACCTGCAATCCACGAATCGAATCAGAGAAGAACATCAGATAGTCGATATGATTGGTATACAGTGAATCCTGAATACTGCGCTGATCGTCAAACAGGTGATATTCAGCCTGATTCTGCGCCGCCTTACCTAAATCCCAGCCGTCAGGCACGTCAAAGCTGACCCCGCCGCTAAACAGCGTGGTGAGCGACCCCATTTCAACCCGCATGCCTGATGCCGACATATCCACCGCGATGCCGCTGTCTTTCCAGAAGCGCACATTCGTCGTCACCAGACGATCGTAAGGGGCGGCGACAAACAGCTGATAGGTCATCATGCGCTTATCGGTGTCGAAGCTGCTGGTTTCAACGGTGCCGACACGGTAGCCGCGAAACAGCACCGGATCGCCAGCGTTAAGCTGCCCCGCTTTTTTGCTGTCGAGTGTAATACGAATGCCCTTCGCATCAGGCGGCGCTAACGGCGGCGCATCCAGCAAGGTGTACTGATCCAGGGGATCTTTTTTGGTACCCGGCTGCAGCTCGATATAGGCACCAGACAGCAGCGTTCCTAAGCCCGTAATGCCTTCGCGACCGACCTGCGGCTTAACGACCCAAAATACGCTGTCGCTGTGCAACAGCTTTTCCATACCTGAATTCAGTCGGGCTTTAATCTCAACGTGATGGAGATCGTCTGTGAGGACGGCACTCTCGACCACACCGACATTGACGCTGCGGCTTTTGATGGTGGTTTTACCCGCTTCAATTCCCTCTGCGCTCTCGGTGATCAGCGTCACTTCCGGTCCCTGATGGCTAAAATGATAAAACAGAATCCAGCCGCCAATTAACAGCGTGACAATAGGGACGATCCATACCGGTGACCAGCGCTTAATCTGATCCACTTTGGCATGGCCGTGATTATTTTCCGTCAAGATGCGGCTCCTTCATATTTTTCTCACCAGCACGATCCCAGGTTAAGCGCGGGTCAAACGTCATTGCTGCAATCATGGTCAGAATCACCACCAGCGCAAACAACACCGCTCCCCATGCCGGATACACTTTCATTAACTGTCCCATACGCACCAGCGCGGAGAGCACGGCAATCACAAAGACGTCGATCATTGACCAACGCCCAACAAACTCAACCACCTCATAGATCAGGTGCATTTTATGGCTGTCGCGCTGCCCGCGTCCGCTGGCATCCCAGCACAGCCAGCCAATCGCCAGCATCTTCAGAGACGGAACCATAATACTGGCGATAAAAATCACCAGCGCGACCGGATAAGATCCATCGCCCCAAAGTAAAATTACCCCGGCCATGATGTTCGAGGGCATCGCCGATCCCAGCGTTTCGGTAATCATAATCGGCAGCAGATTGGCGGGCACATAAAGCATAACGGAGGTTATCAGCAGCGCCAGTGTCCACTGCAGGCTGTGTTTACGGCGGGCATCGGCAACCACGCCGCAGCGCGGACATTCCCGCTGTGTCACAGGTAACACCGCAGTGCAGCACGGACAGGAGCGCAGGCCCTGGGTTAATCCACTTACGCCTGCCTGGGGCGCATGGGGTAAAGACGGCATCGCTTCAATACGATCCCACAGCCAGCGGCGATCCAGGCACTGAAACGCGCGCAGTTGCAAAAGACAAAACAGACACCAGGGCCAGAAGCTGGTTTCGAGGCCAATTTCGCCATAGGCCATGAGCTTGACGAAACTAACCAGCACCCCGGCCATGAAGATTTCTGCCATTCCCCAGTTGCGCATATGAAAAAGGATACGCGCCAGGCCCAGTTTCAGGCTGACGGGCATTTTCACCTGATTGACCAGCAGGACAATGGTGATCATACAAAAGGCGGGAATTCCCTGGACAAACAACAGGAACAGTGTGGCCAGGCTGGCGTAATCGTCGGCCACCATCACCCTGGGGATTTGCATCAGGCTGATCTGACTGGACAGCCCGGCGACTTTCATGGTGATAAACGGAAACAGATTGGCAAGCACCAGCATAAACAGCGCGGCCAGCGCGTAACCGGTCGGACGCTTACGCGGCTCCGACCAGTTGACGGTCAGGGAGGTATGGCAGCGCGGACAGGACGCTCGACTGCCAACGGGAATGGCCGGCAGTTTTACCATTAAGTCGCACTGTGGACAGAGCATCCACGCGTTCGTTTTGTCTGCTGAACACATTCCCGCCCCTTAATGACTATGCGCCGTTTCTCATTGATTCCAGCTCTTCCCAACGCGCAAAGGCGGTTTCCAGCTGCTGTTCGACGTCAGCCAGTTCATCGAGCACCGGCTGCGTTTTATCGTGTGGCTGACTGAAAAAATCCGGATGACTCATTTTGGCCTGAAGCTCGCCAATACGCGCCTCTAACTGTTCCAGCTTTTGCGGTAACTGTTCCAGTTCACGCGTCAGGTTATAGCTTAGTTTGTTCGCGTTACGTTTGGCAGCGTCATTTTTCGCATCGGCAGGCTTGAGGGCACTATTTGTCCCCTTTGCTGAGCCCTGCACCTTTTGCTGTTTGTACGCTGCGCGCTGCTGCTGCGCATCGTGATAGCCGCCGACAAAGGTCCCTATCTCGCCGTTGCCTTCAAAAATCCAGCATTCGGTTACGGTGTTGTCAACGAACTGACGATCGTGACTGACCAGCAGCACTGTGCCCTGGTAACCGTCGATGAGCTCTTCCAGCAGCTCCAGCGTTTCCACATCAAGGTCATTGGTCGGTTCATCAAGGATCATCAGGTTACTGGGACGCAGGAACAGACGCGCCAGCAGCAGGCGGTTACGCTCCCCACCCGACAGCGCCCTGACCGGCGTCATCGCGCGTTTAGGATGGAACAGGAAATCCTGCAGATAGCCCAACACGTGACGCGGTTTACCATTGACCAGCACCTCTTGTTTGCCTTCCGCCAGGTTGTCCATCACGGTCCGATCGGGATCGAGTTCCGCACGGTGCTGGTCGAAATAGGCCACTTCAAGTTTGGTTCCGGAGTGCACACGACCGTGATCGGCCTTCAGCTGTTGCAGCATCAGACGCAGTAACGTGGTTTTACCACAGCCGTTCGGCCCAATCAGGGCGATCTTGTCCCCGCGCTGCACCTGGGCTGAGAAATCTTTCACCAGCTGCTTGCCGTCTACCGCGTAGTCCACGTTTTCCAGTTCAAAGACAATTTTGCCGGAGCGTGATGCTTCACCGACCTGCATATTGGCTTTGCCCATGACTTCACGGCGTTCTGAACGCTCGCGACGTAAGGCTTTTAACGCCCGAACGCGGCCTTCATTACGGGTTCGACGTGCTTTGATGCCCTGACGGATCCAGACTTCTTCCTGTGCCAGCTTGCGGTCAAACTCAGCATTTTGCATCTCTTCAACGCGCAGGGCTTCTTCTTTGCCTTCCAGATACGCGTCGTAGTTACCCGGCCAGGAAACCAGCTTGCCGCGGTCCAGATCCACAATACGGGTGGCCATATTACGGATAAAAGAACGGTCGTGAGAGATAAAGACGATACTGCCGCTGAAGCTTTTCAGGAAGGTCTCCAGCCAGTCAATCGTTTCAATATCAAGGTGGTTGGTTGGCTCGTCCAGCATCAGTACGCGAGGATTACTGACCAGCGCACGCCCCAGCGCGGCTTTACGCAACCAGCCACCGGACAGAGACGACAGTTCTGTGTCCGGCGACAGACCAATCTGCTGCAGCACGTCCATGATACGACTTTCCAGCTGCCACAAATTGTGATGATCCAGGATGCCCTGCAGACGCGCCATCTCATTGAGATTTTTATCACTGGGATCGTCCATCACCTGGTGCGAGATCGCATGGTAAGCTTTGAGATGCTCCGCCTGCTCTTCGACGCCCTCTGCCACAAAATCATAAACTGATCCGGTGATATTGCGCGGCGGATCCTGCTGGAGCCGCGCCACGACCAGATCGGTTTCATAAATGATGCGTCCGTCATCCAGCGGCTGCTCGCCGTTGATGATTTTCATTAGTGTGGATTTGCCCGCCCCGTTTCGGCCAACCAGACACACGCGCTCATTTTCTTCGATATGCAGTTCGGTATTGTCTAACAGAGGCGCATCGCTAAAAGACAGATAAGCGCCGTGGATACTAATCAATGACATGAAACTTATTCCTTACCAGCATGAGTGATCAGCCAGCAGTTATGAATTTGGCGATTACGCGCAAAATCCTGTGACAGGGTTTTCTGAGTGATGTCCTGAGCCTGGAGCCCCAATGCGTTAAGGCCATCCAGATCCATTTTGAAACCACGTTTATTATTCGAGAACATGATAGTACCGCCTTTACGCAACAGCCGTTTCAGGTTACGCATCAGCATCATATGATCGCGCTGCACATCAAAACTCTCTTCCATACGTTTTGAGTTAGAGAACGTGGGCGGATCGATAAAGATCAGGTCGAAATTTTCGTCGCTCTCGTTCAGCCAGCTCAGGCAGTCGGCATGCAGCAGGCGATGCTGACGACCGGTGAGGCCGTTCAGCCGCAGGTTACGCTCTGCCCACTCCAGATAGGTACGCGACATATCCACGGTGGTGGTAGAGCGTGCGCCGCCCAGACCCGCATGCACGCTGGCAGAGCCGGTGTAAGCAAACAGGTTCAGGAAATCCTTGCCCTGACTCATCTGACCCAGCATCTTGCGGGCAATACGGTGATCGAGGAACAATCCCGTATCCAGATAGTCAGTCAGGTTCACCAGGAAACGGGCGTTAAATTCCTGCACTTCAAAATAGTCGCCCTTCTCACTCAGCTTTTGATACTGCGCTTTGCCCTTCTGACGTTCGCGCGTCTTGAGGATTAAGCGGTTTGACGGCAGCTCCAGCACGCTCAGCGTGGCACTAATCACGTCAAACAGGCGCTGACGGGCTTTATTCGCGTCGATGGTTTTGGGTGGCGCATATTCCTGCACCACCACCCAGTCCGCATAGCGATCCACGGCCACATTATAGTCCGGCAGATCGGCGTCATAAATGCGGTAGCACTCGATACCTTCCTGGCGCGCCCACTTATCCAGCTTCTTGAGGTTTTTGCGCAAGCGGTTCGCGTAATCTTCAGCAATCTGATTACCGCGCTCAGCGCTGTTGGCCGACAGCTGATAGTTTTTCTGCACACAGTCCAGCGGGCCATTTTTGGCTTTGAACTGACGGTCGGCACGCAGTTGCAGACAGCTCAGTAGTTCGGGCGATGCGCTAAACAGCGACAGATTCCAGCCGGCGAAGTGCTGCTTCATCAACCGGCCAAGCTGGCTGTGCAGCGCAATAAGCGCAGGCTCACTTTCAAGACGTTCACCGTAAGGTGGGTTACTGAGCACCGTTCCCGTCACCTCAGTCTGAAGAGGATTCTGCAGCTTCAGCAAATCCTGTTGGCCAAAGGTGAACAGTTCAAAAACGCCGGCACGACGTGCATTCGCTTTTGCCCATTCCAGCACCCGTCCATTATTGTCATAACCAAAAAAGCGCGCCTGGCACGCCGCCGTCCCGGCACGGGCACGGGCCTGAGCATCGCTCCTGACCTCGCGCCACAGGCTTTCGTTAAAACCGGCCCATGCCGTGAAGCCCCATTGGTTACGCAGTAAACCCGGCGCGCGGTCGCAGGCCATCAGCGCAGCTTCGATCAGTAACGTGCCTGAACCACACATCGGATCGATGAGCGGCGTAGACGGCTGCCAGCCTGAACGCATCACAATCGCTGCGGCCAGGTTTTCTTTCAGCGGCGCCTGACCCGTTTGCTGACGATAGCCGCGCTGATGCAGGGCACTGCCGCTTAAGTCCAGAGCTATACTGGCGCGGTCGTCATCAAGCCAGACGTTAATACGAATATCGGCCTGTTCACGATCGACGTCCGGGCGTGCCAGGTTACGACGGGTAAAACTGTCGACAATCGCATCTTTGACGCGCAGCGCGCCAAACTGGCTGTTACGGATCTCATCGTTGGTGCCATTAAAGTGCACCACGAAGGTTTTGTCGCTACCGAACATGGCGGGCCAGTCAATGCCCTGCACGCCCAGATAGAGATCGAGATCGCTGTAAACGCCGACCTCAGTCAGAGGCAGCAAAATACGCGAAGCCAGACGACTCCACATCAGGCTTTGGTACATTACGCGGTCATCGGCCTTGAAGTGAACGCCTCCCTGTACCACTTGCAAATCCTGCGCGCCCAGCGCGTCCAGCTCATTTTTTAACAGCTCTTCGAGCCCACGCGCCGTGCTGGCAAACAGAGAATTCATATCGTCACTTTTTTACTCTTGAGAAAATTGTTGCGCATTATAGCGAATCGCAGACCTATGTCATAAAGTTAGCTTCTTTTGTCTTGCGCGCCCGCTTCTGGAGACTTTCATGATCACGCTTTCCCGCTTATTTATCCATCCCGTAAAATCCATGCGCGGGTTGCAGGTCTCACATGCCTGGGCTGCCAGTAGCGGGTTAACCTATGACCGTATTTTTATGGTGACCGAACCTGACGGAACCTTTATTACGGCGCGTCAGTTTCCGGAGATGGTGCAGTTCACGCCGGCGATTACGCCAGACGGTCTGTTCTTACAGGCCCCCGACGGGAGCCAGTCACTCATTCGTTTTGCCGACTTTACCCATGCTGAGCAGCCCACGGAGGTCTGGGGCAATACGTTTACCTCACGAATCGCCCCCGAGACGATCAACCAGTGGCTGAGTGCGTTCTTTCCACGACCGGTGCAGCTACGCTGGGTCGGACCGCAGCCTTCACGCCGCGTCAAACGTTTTACCGATGTGCCACTGGGCTTTGCCGATGGATATCCCTACCTGCTCGTGAACAGTGCTTCGCTGCAGGATTTACAGCAGCGCTGTCCCGCCAGCGTGCGAATCGAACAATTCAGGCCAAACCTGGTCGTGAGTGGCGCACCTGCGTGGGATGAAGACAGCTGGGCGGAGATCGCTATCGGTCAGGTTAATTTCGCCGTTCCAAAACCCTGTAGCCGCTGTGTTTTTACCACGATTGGCGTGGAAAGTGGTCAGAAGCATCCTGAGGGGCAACCTTTGACCACGCTGCAGGGCTTTCGGACAGCGCAGGACGGCAGCGGGGACATTGATTTTGGCCTGAATCTGATCGCGCTCAACAGCGGTATTATTCGCGCTGGCGACGCCGTCAGGATACTGAAACGCCAGTCGCCGCGCGCCTATGGTCCAGGAGAGGTGACTGAAACACTGAAACCGCAACGGCAACCCGCCGCGCAGGTAACCATCACCTGGCAGGGCCAGCGTTTCAGCGGTGATAATCAGCAGGTCTTACTTGAGCAGCTTGAAGCCCAGGGCTTTCGCATCCCCTATTCGTGTCGGGCGGGTCTGTGCGGCAGTTGTAAAATAACGCTGGTTGCGGGAAAGGTGAACGCCTTAAAGCAAAGCGCCATCCGTCACGATGGCACTATATTGAGTTGCAGCTGTATTCCTGCAAGCGATATCGAGGTGCTCTGAATTACACCGCGCGCGCATAGCGCGTGGTTTTTTCCTGCTGGTGCGGTTGTAGCCGATCGTTCATCACTTTAATCGCATCGCCGAGCACCATCCCCTTGCCCGCCAGCGTCAGAGCGGGCTGTGCCAGTAAGCAGAGTGCGGCATTATCACCGTTTTCAACCACCAGCAGACGCGCCTGCTCGCCGCTGTCCGCCAGCGTCACCGCCACCATCTCACCCACCGCAGGCTGCATAGGCTGGCGGTGCGCGGAGAAATGCCAGCTTTTCGGCATCAGTGGCTTGAGGAAACGTGCGGCAACCAGCGCATTTAAAACCAGCTCGGCACGCTGGTCGCTGCTTAGCGGGCTTTGACGACACTTCTCTTCGAACGTGAAATAAAGAGCCGCATCGTCAACACAGAATCCGGATTCGGTGAAAGCATCAGGGGTTAGCATTTTACGTGCATAGCGGGAACGAAAAAGCATACCGTCAGCCAGATCGAGCATCATACGGTCGTGCTCTGCGTCGTAGAACCAACGCCATTTGTCATCGGGTTTAATTTTCATCATGTGCCCTGTATTTACCGCTGCGCTAAAGCTAAAAATCCATAAAATAAAAATGCATGCTGAAAAATCGTGCAACAGGACAAAATATAAACGAGCCGGAGGGATAAATAAACCCCCCAGCGCATTATTATGGCGAATGTCTTAGATATGGGTCACGATATCTTTAATTAAACTGGGCCCTTTATAAATAAAGCCAGAATAAATTTGAACCAACGTCGCGCCCGCTGCTATTTTTTCACGCGCAGCAGTAAGCGAATCAATACCGCCTACGCCAATAATGGGCAATCTTCCCTGTAACTCCTGCGACAGTCGCTGGATGACGGCGGTACTGCGCGACTGTACCGGACGACCACTTAATCCACCGATTTCTTCGCCATATTTCAGGCCCTTTACCAGAGAACGATCGAGCGTGGTATTGGTCGCAATGACACCATCAATTTGGTGACGTATTAAACTGTCGGCAACCTGGATCAATTCGTCTTCAGAAAGATCCGGCGCGATCTTAACAGCCACCGGCACATATTTGAGATGCCGTTTTTCCAGATCTTTCTGTTTGGCTTTTATGGAAATGAGCAGATCGTCCAGCGCCTCACCATATTGTAACGAGCGTAAACCCGGCGTATTGGGTGATGAAATATTGATCGCAATATAACCGGCGTGCGCGTACACCTTCTCCATACAGATCAGATAATCGTCTTTTCCCTGCTCCACGGGTGTGTCTTTATTTTTGCCAATATTGATCCCGAGCACGCCTTTAAAGCGGGATTTTTTTACGTTTTCAACCAGGTTATCAACGCCGAGATTATTAAATCCCATGCGGTTAATAATCCCTTCGGCTTCCACTAAGCGAAACATGCGTGGCTTGTCATTGCCCGCCTGCGCGCGCGGCGTGACTGTTCCGACCTCCACAAAGCCGAACCCCATTGCCCCAAATGCATCAATACACTCGGCGTTTTTATCCAGGCCCGCCGCCAGGCCAAGAGCATTGTCGAAGGTCAGCCCCATGCAGGTAACCGGACGCGAGGGTAAATGCTGGCGAATGATCATTTCCAGCGGCGTGCCGCTCATAAAGCGTAATTGCTGAAAGGTGAGATGGTGCGCACGTTCAGGATCGAGCCTGAACAACGCCGGTCGGACAATTGAGTAAAACATGCACTCTCCTGGAAGACGGAAGCGATGGTGAAAATCAGTGCACGGGAAATTGTGCGCCAGAATGGTAAGGTGCTCTGGCGCAAAAGTAAATCGCGGGGCGCTAAGTCGGGAGACTGTTTAAAGTTGTTTTGATCTTACACAACGGAATCGTTTGCTGTACGGGAATTCAGCCTGTCCGGGAAAGCATAGTCGCGCCAGATGTTATGCCGCACCATAATGCCGAAGATACCAATACAGACCAGCACCTCGGCCAGCACCATCGACCAGGCCGCACCGATGGCCCCAAACTTCCATGCCAGCAGACAGCACACCGGGACGTTAACCACCCCCGCAACCATCATTACCATCATACGTTGCCGCGCCAGTCCATGCGGAATCAAAATCTGCAGGCCCGCCGGATAGGCAATATTGCCAAACAGGAAGCAGAGTACAAAGACGCGCAGCACATCCGCTGACGGCAGGAAGTCTTTCCCTAACAGCAGTGCGACAACCTCATCGGCAAACAGCCAGGTGAAGATCACGATAGACAGGCTCAACGCAAACGACAGCATCAGGCTTTTGCGCGTCGCCGCCACTGCAGCGGCTTTATCACGCCCAAATAAGTGGCTTACGCGGGGGAAAAACGCGCTACCAATCTGCTCCGGCACCGAGTTGGCGGCCTTGCGCAGCCTGTCCGCACCGTTATAGATCCCCACCATATAGTGCGAGGTAAACGACGCCAGAATCACGACGTTTACGCTGTTAAACAGATTGGCACCTGCGATGGCAATAAAGACATCGGCACTGTCGGTAATGCGCTGTTTGATTTCGCGTGGTTCAAAGCGATACGCGCCAATCACCTTCATTTCCAGCACAAACTTCAGCGTAATGATGGCATTGATGATCGATACCGCGCCCGGTATCAACGCAGCCAGCCAGGTATCGTCCGGCGTTTTAACCAGTAGGAACGTGAGCGGAATGGCACAAAAGTTACCAAAAGTGGCAATCACTGCGGTTTTGCCCAGCTTTTCGAAGCCCTGCATTAACCAACCAAACGAAAACAGTGAGCCGATTAAGGTGGTGCAGTTGGCCAGAATAATAAAGAACAGCGAATGCCAGGACGGATTAAACCACGTCGCAGTGAGTAACGTACCGCTGGTAACCAGTAACAGCATCAGCTTGGCGTTAAAGGTGGACCAAAAAAGCTGGGTAACACGTGCCTTATCGTCACGGTGATGGGCAATGTCCTTAGTGGTAAAAACATTGAATCCCCAGTCGGAGATGGTACTGCAGTAAAGGACGCAGGCAATCGCCAGCGCCAGAATCCCCATATGGTCCACCCCCAGCACGCGCGCCAGATAGGGGAGCGTCGCCAGCGGAAACAGGAACGAGGCTCCCCGGTACGCCAGCAAAGATAAGATATTCACTACTAAACTTTTATCGAGCACTTTTGCCATGTCGCAACAACCTTATACACATTGCATGTCTCACCTTCTCATTTCGCTCAGGTGCAAACAACATCAGGTCCCATTTTTAGGAATTACGGAACGCGTTTGAGTTCTTTCTTCACTTTATGGCTTTGCAATAAAATGAAGGTTTCCGGACGGTTAAGCAGCAGCCATTCTTTGAGGCTGCCGGCTTTAATTCGGCGCCCCAGATATCGAATCGCATTGAGCACATATTCCGGTACAGGCGTTTGATTGTAGAGCGACAGATAGATCATTAAACGGAAGGAGTGAATAAGGTAAGCTTTTTCCAGCGCCTTTTTTAATTCACTTTGGGTCTGCGCACAACATAAGGTGTCATAGGTGGCAATAAACGCATTGTAACGTTGGGCGAAAAAGGATGGACTTTTACTGCTGTTAGTCAGTGATCCAACGCGGATACGCTGTTTGTAATACGTCTGGCGAGTGACCCATGCCTGTTGGCAATGCATAAATACCGATAAGGTAAATTTGTGATCTTCATGCACGCGATCGACGAAGCGCAAATGATGCTGCTGGATAACGGTTTTTCTTACCACATAATTCCAGGCCGCCGACGTATAGGAGCCATTATGCAGCAAACTTAGCAGGACATCCTGTGGCTTCTGAATGCCGGTCAGGTTATGCCTGACTTTAGGCCACGTCACGTCCGGTTTGTCTTCGCGGTAAGCGCTGGAATTAAAACAAAATAAATCGGTATCGGGATAATTGTCGACAACCTGGGCCAGCTCATTGACGAATCCTTCTACCACCACATCATCCGGGTCGCAAAAGAAAACGAACTGACCTTCAGCGACCTCAACGCCTTTATCACGCGCATTACCTGCGCCACCGTTGGCAATAGTGATCAGTTTCACCTGAGGAAGATGGCCATAGTGCTGTTCAATTAACGCCACGGTTCCATCGGTAGAACTGTCGTTAACAATGATAATTTCGTTTGGCGCGCTAATTTGTCTTAATAATGAATCCACACATTCGACAATATATTTTTCAACATTGTAAGTGGGAATAATGACCGATAACAGGATGTCAGACATACAGGTTTTCTCTGCTGTTAGAAAAGGACAAATAAATCCACCAGCCCGAGACAGGCACTGACCAAAGGCGAATAGTAATTTTAAAATAACAGGCGCTTACATTGAGCAGAGACATTTTACTGCCTGAATGACTAAAATGCCTGCCTCAATCTCAACAGGGTCCGAATGTGACAAAAACCATGGTTAGAAAATCTGAAGAATAGCTCGCTGATAATCATCTTCCCGTTGAGGAACCATTTAGGCACAGCCGCCTGTTCAGGGGGGTTTCAGGCCGGACATCTGTAACTAAAAATGAATTGTTGTTAAAAACTTCGCCAGACTGCTGCGCTTAACACGCACCGCCTGATGCAACTATTCCTAATCCCCTCTCGCCATCGCGTTAAATAACATTGAATTTTAATTCTTTTTTCTTTTTCCTTCCTCCTGTGAATTTAAAAAAGCGAAAGGCGTGTTTTTCGTTTTACCTGAATGTCTCACTTTTCTGATACTCAAGTAACCAAATGTACGGATTTCCGGGTTTAAACGAATTTTATTCACCCGGATTAATGTATCGACTCGCCCGTCCTGGCGTTTTTAAGATTTGTCGCATCAGGTCTTTCTCAGAAACGCGGCGGTCTCGCTTCAGGCCTTTTGCCGGTTTTCACCTTTAGATTGTCAGAAAAATCATTTAAGCCGTGCCGTCGCCTCTGCCAGGATGAAAGCATCAGTTCTCAACAAAAGATAATCAATAACTTTCAGTTATAAGGAGTCGTAATGAGAGTGCTCACCCTGGCAGGTAGTCCGAGATTTCCTTCACGGTCCACATCGTTATTAGCGCTGTGCCAGCGCAAACTGGAAGCATCCGGTGTTGAGGTTATACCCTGGAATATTCATAACTTTCAGCCTGAGGATCTGATCAACGCCCGCTTCGATTCCCCGGCTATTCTCGCACTGAGTGAAGACCTGGCTCAGGCTGATGGCCTGGTCATTGCCACGCCGGTTTATAAGGCGTCTTTCTCGGGCGCGCTAAAAACCGTTTTGGATCTGTTACCTGAACGCGCGCTGGCCCACAAAGTGGTGCTGCCGTTAGCGAGCGGGGGCAGCGCTGGCCATATGCTGGCGCTGGATTACGCACTCAAACCCGTATTAAACGCCCTGAAAGCCGAAGAAGTGCTTCATGGTGTTTACGCCGAAGATAAACAAATTCATCACTATGATCGCCAGCCGGAACTGGATCCGGTACTGGCTACCCGTCTGGAGGAAGCGGTGCACACGTTCTGGCTGGCGCTGTCACGACGTCATCAGCCCGTTGCCCTGGCTGTGTAAGGAAACAATGATGAAACGAATAATCAGCGCGTGGTTAATGGCAGGGATGTTCGTGGCAGGCGCGCAGGTGAATGCCGCAGAACCCGCCCCTACACAGGTTCGCATCGGCTATCAAAAAGGATCGGTCAGTATGGTGCTGGCCAAGGAGCATCAGCTGCTGGAGAAGCGTTTCCCTGCTACCCGTATTCAATGGATCGAATTCCCGGCCGGACCGCAAATGCTGGAAGCGCTGAACGTTAACAGTATTGATATTGGCAGCACCGGTGATATTCCGCCTATTTTCGCCCAGGCAGCCGGGGCGGATTTGCTGTATATCGGCTCAGAGCCGCCTAAGCCGAAAGCTGAGGTCATCCTGGTCAGCCAGAACAGTCCGTTGAAGTCGGTTGCCGATCTCAAAGGCAAAAAGGTGGCGTTCCAAAAGGGTTCCAGCTCGCACAATCTGCTGTTGCGTGCGCTGGAAGAAGCGGGTCTCAGTATCAAAGATATCCAGCCGGTTTATCTGACGCCAGCCGATGCGCGCGCCGCTTTCCAGCAGGGTAACGTGGACGCCTGGGCAATATGGGACCCCTACTATTCTGCCGTACTGCTTCAGGGCAATGTCCGCGTGTTGAAAGACGGCACCACGCTGAACCAGACGGGACCGTTCTACCTTGCAACCCGCCATTTTGCGCAGGAACACAATGACTTCGTCTTAGCGACGTTAAAAGCCTTTAGTGATGCCGAAGCCCTGACGCGTAGCGAACGTGACCAGAGTATTCATCTGCTTTCGACATCGATCGGTCTGCCTGAGGCCGTCATTGCCAGCAACCTGGACCACCGTCCACCCAGCCCGGTCAGTCCGGTCAGTGCGCGCACGGTTGCTATGCAGCAGAAAACCGCCGATCTGTTTTATGCCAATCATCTGATTCCCGTAAAAGTATCGATTGCCGAGCGCATCTGGCATCCCCAGGCCGTGACGCAATAAGGAGAGAAAAATGAGTGTTTCCGTATTCTGGTTCCTTCCAACCCATGGTGACGGCCATTATCTTGGCACGGCTGAGGGCGCGCGTCCGGTTGATCATGCCTATTTACAACAGGTTGCCCAGGCTGCCGACCGTCTGGGATTTGGCGGCGTACTGATCCCTACCGGGCGTTCCTGCGAGGATGCCTGGCTGGTGGCGGCATCGCTGATCCCCGTTACGCAGCGTCTGCGCTTCCTTGTCGCGCTGCGTCCTGGCGTGATTTCCCCCACCCAGGCGGCGCGCCAGGCTGCAACGCTCGATCGTCTTTCCAACGGACGCGCGTTGTTCAACCTGGTGACCGGGGGCGATCCCGAGGAACTGGCCGGTGATGGCGTCTTTCTTGACCACCGTGAGCGCTATGCAGAATCGGCCGAATTTACCCGCGTCTGGCGCCGCGTGCTGGAAGGCGAAACGGTGGATTACGAAGGCAAGCACGTGCATGTACGAGGTGCGCGTCTGATGTTTAAGCCGGTACAGCAGCCTCGTCCGCCGCTGTGGTTCGGGGGTTCGTCAGAGCCCGCTCAGGATCTGGCTGCCGAACAGGTCGATGTTTATCTGACATGGGGCGAACCCCCTGCGCTGGTGAAAGAAAAAATTGAGCAGGTGCGGGCGAAAGCCGCAGCACAGGGCCGAAAAGTCCGGTTTGGCATCCGGCTGCATGTCATCGTGCGAGAAACCAATGAGGAAGCCTGGCAGGCAGCCGATAAGCTGATCGCGAATGTGGATGATGCCACCATCGCCAAAGCGCAAAGTGCCTTTCAGCGCACCGACTCGGTAGGCCAACAGCGCATGGCCGCCCTGCACGGCGGACGCCGCGATAAACTGGAAATCAGCCCCAACCTTTGGGCTGGCGTTGGGCTGGTGCGCAGCGGGGCAGGCACCGCGCTGGTTGGCGATGCGCCTACCGTAGCGGCTCGCATGAAAGAGTACGAAGCCCTGGGCATTGAAACCTTTATTCTCTCTGGTTATCCGCATCTGGAAGAGGCTTATCGCGTCGGCGAGCTGCTGTTCCCCCATCTGGATCTGGCTATTCCCCAGATTCCTCAGCCTCGTGTTGTTCAGGCGCACGGTGAAGCGGTCGCCAATGATTTTACGCCTGAGAAAAAAGCCGCGCGGGCCTGAGGAGATAACGATGACCAGACTACGTCAATCCTTCTCAGCGGCGCTGGTGCCCTGGCTGCTGCCGGTGTTACTGGTGGTGGTCTGGCAAGTTGCGTCACAGACCGGCTGGTTGTCCAGCCGTATCCTGCCAGCGCCGGAAAAGATTGTGACGACCTTTTGGCAGTTGGCTATCAGCGGAGAGCTCTGGCAGCATCTCGCCATCAGCAGCTGGCGAGCGTTACTTGGCTTCAGCATTGGCGGATCGCTCGGCCTGGTACTGGGATTAATTACCGGCACTTCGCGACTGGGTGAGCGTTTGCTGGATACTTCGCTGCAAATGTTACGTAACGTGCCCCATCTTGCGCTGATCCCATTGGTCATTCTGTGGTTTGGCATTGATGAGTCAGCCAAAATTTTTCTGGTGGCGCTGGGTACGCTGTTTCCCATCTACCTGAATACCTATCACGGTATTCGTAATGTGGATCGTGGGCTGGTTGAGATGGCCCGTAGCTACGGCTTATCCGGCTGGAGCCTGTTTGTTCAGGTGATCTTACCGGGTGCGTTACCGAGCATCATGGTGGGCGTCCGCTTTGCTTTAGGGTTGATGTGGCTGACCCTGATCGTCGCCGAGACAATTTCGGCTAACGCAGGGATTGGCTATCTGGCCATGAATGCCCGTGAATTTCTGCAAACCGATGTGGTGATGGTCGCCATTATTCTTTATGCCCTGCTGGGAAAACTGGCTGATGTCAGCGCACTGCTGCTGGAACGCGTCTGGTTACGCTGGCATCCGGCCTATCAACGTCAGGAGAAAACAGCATGATAAACTCCGCCAGCCCGGCGCGTCTGAATGCGGGTACCCCCGTAGGTGTGAAGGGCGTCAGTAAAAAATACGGTGAACGCACCATTCTGAATCATATCGATCTGCATATTCCTTCCGGCCAGTTTGTTGCCGTAGTCGGCCGCAGCGGTTGCGGTAAAAGCACCCTGCTGCGTCTGCTGGCCGGTCTGGAAAGCACGACCCAGGGCGAGCTGCTGGCAGGCAATGCGCCGCTGCAGACCGCACGTGAAGAAACCCGGTTAATGTTCCAGGATGCGCGACTGCTGCCGTGGAAAAAAGTGATTGATAACGTCGCTCTCGGCCTGCGTGGCAAGGCATGGCGTAAAGCCGCCCTGGAGGCGCTGGAAGCGGTAGGCCTGGCGGACAGAGCGCAAGACTGGCCTGCCGCTTTATCCGGTGGGCAGAAACAGCGCGTGGCACTGGCCCGGGCGTTAATTCACCGTCCCGGCCTGCTGTTGCTGGATGAGCCTCTGGGTGCGCTGGACGCCTTAACGCGAATCGAGATGCAGGAGCTCATCGAATCGCTGTGGCAGCAGTACCACTTCACGGTTCTGTTGGTCACGCACGATGTCAGTGAAGCGGTCGCGATGGCTGATCGGGTATTACTGATAGAGGAAGGCCAGATAGGACTGGATTTGCAGGTCGATTTGCCCCGGCCACGGCGACGAGGCTCGGCGCGTCTGGCAGAGCTGGAAGCCGAAGTGCTGGATCGGGTGATGCGCCGCGGCGCGGCAGAAAAGCCTCCCCGCTACGCGCAACAGCGTTAAAGAAACGGCGGGCATTTGCCCGCCGTTTCTTATCAGGCATTCAGTGCCTTGGTGATTTTCTCGTACAGATCGCCTGACAGTTTATCCAGTCCTTGTAACTGTTCCAGCGCCTGGCGCATCAGCGCCTGACGGTGGGCATCGTAACGTTTCAGACGAATTAATGGCTCAATCATACGCGAAGCCACCTGCGGATTGCGGGTGTTCAGATCCGTCAGCATCTCCACCAGGAAACGATATCCGCTGCCGTCTTCGGCGTGGAAGGCGGAAGGATTACCCGAAGCAAAAGCGCCAATCAGTGAACGGATGCGATTCGGGTTACCCATACTGAAGGAACGATGTGACAGTAAACGGCGCACGTTGAGTAAGGCATTCTGCGCCGGGCTGGTAGCCTGCAACATAAACCATTTGTCCATGACCAGGCCATCCTTGTGCCAGCGCTCATCATAGTCGGCTAACAGCGCATCACGGCAGGGTAACTGTGCCGCCACCGCAGCGGAGAGTGCCGCCAGGGAATCCGTCATGTTATTGGCATGGTGGTATTGCGCCTGCACCAGTTTATCCGCCAGATCCATATCACCAAACGCCAGATAGTACAGACAGATGTTCTTCAGCGAACGTTTGCCGATTTCCGCATGATCAACGTGGTACTCCGCCTGCTGATTGGCGTTATAAACGGCAAAGAATTCATCTGCCAGTTCCCGCGCCAGGGTACGAACCAGAGCTTCGCGCACCAGTGCAATTGCCTGAGGATCGATAATCTCAAACAGTTCGGCGATTTCGTTTTCGCCAGGCAGCGACAGAATCAGAGCGGTCAGCGCCGGATCGCTGTTGGCATCCAGCAGCACCGTGCGAAAGGCATCAGCGACATGCAACGGCAGCGACAGATGCTGGCCCTGCTGATGGCGCGCGACATTGAGGCGCAGGTAGGTTGCCAACAGACTTTGCGCCGCGTCCCAACGTGAAAAATCGTTGCTTGCATGACGCATCAGGAACGTCAGCTGCGCGTCGCTCCACTTGTAGTCGAGCTTCACCGGCGCGGAAAACTCACGCAGCAGCGATGGCACCGGCTGGAAGTAAACGTTGTCAAAAATAAAGGTCTGGAACTCTTCCGTTACGTTCAACACGTTATGCACCGGATGACCGTTGTGCTGCAACGGAATGACCTTACCCTGTCCGTCATACAGTTCGATGTCCAGAGGGATATGCAGAGGCAGTTTCTCTTTCTGCTCGGTCGTCGGCGGCGTGTGCTGCGTCACGTGAAGCGTGTACTGCTCAAGTTCCGGATTGTAGTCATCACGTACCGAGAGCGTAGGTGTACCTGACTGACTGTACCAGCGACGGAACTGGGAAAGATCAACGTTAGACGCGTCTTCCATGGCCTGAACGAAATCATCACAGGTCGCCGCGCTACCGTCATGACGTTCGAAATAGAGCTGCATGCCCTTCTGGAAATTCGCTTCGCCCAGCAAGGTGTGCATCATACGGATCACTTCTGATCCCTTTTCATACACCGTCAAGGTGTAGAAGTTGTTCATCTCGATAACCTGATCCGGGCGGATAGGGTGCGCCATCGGGCTGGCGTCCTCGGCAAACTGCGCGCCGCGCATAATACGCACATTATCGATTCGGTTTACCGCACGCGATCCCAGGTCGGAACTGAACTCCTGATCGCGAAACACGGTCAGCCCCTCTTTCAGGCTCAGCTGGAACCAGTCGCGACAGGTCACACGGTTACCGGTCCAGTTGTGGAAATATTCATGACCGATGACCGCCTCAATCCCCAGATAATCTTTATCGGTGGCGGTTTCGGCTTTGGCCAGCACGTATTTGGAGTTGAAAACGTTAAGCCCTTTATTCTCCATGGCCCCCATGTTGAAGAAGTCCACCGCAACAATCATAAAGATGTCGAGGTCATACTCCAGGCCGAAACGCTCCTCATCCCACTTCATGCTGTTCTTTAATGACGTCATCGCCCAGTCGGCACGATCCAGATTGCCGCGATCGACGAAGATCTCCAACGCAACATTCCGACCCGAACGCGTAGTAAAGCTGTCACGCAGCACGTCAAAATCGCCCGCGACCAGCGCAAACAAATAACAGGGCTTAGGAAACGGATCCTGCCACTTCACCCAGTTACGGCCCTTGTCGTCCTGACCGCTGTCAATGCGATTTCCGTTAGACAGCAGGAAAGGATAACGGCTGCCGTCGGCAATGACGGTGGTCGTGAAGCGTGCCAGCACGTCGGGGCGATCTAAATACCAGGTAATATGCCGAAAGCCTTCGGCTTCACACTGGGTACAGAGCGCTTCACCCGATTTGTATAAGCCTTCAAGGGCACTGTTACGATCGGGATGAATGTCATTGACGATTTTCAGCGTAAAGCTGTTCGGTAACTGGCTGAGCACCAGGCAACCCGCCTCTTCACGCCAGGCCGTCCAGGCCTGTCCATCCACTTCCAGCGAGATCAGCGTCAGATCTTCGCCGTCCAGACGCAGTTCAGCCTGGCTGTCTCCCTGACGCTTAACCTGACTCACCGCCGTCACCCGCGTGGTGCTTTCATCGAGTTCAAAGGTTAAATCGATATCGGTGATGGTGTAGTCTGGTGCACGATAATCGTGTCGATATTTTATTTGTGGCTGCTGCGTCATATTCCGTCCCGCATTAAGTAGTTATTCATCAACGTCTTTGCATTATTCACTCAAGTATAAGCCCTACGCGTCAAACGTCTAAGCATGATGCGCCGAGCTTAGCATGCACAACGTGCACATCAGGTAAAATGGCTACAATTTGTTAACAATGACACATTTCGTCCTCGACTCGCTATCCTGAAATATGCTGTGATCGCTGTCTCTTAGTGATTTATACTTTTGCGTCTTTTACGACGTTTAATACACCGGGCTCTGCGCCACCGAACAGGATGCCGAAACGCGCCATGACAGGACATGCTTCCCCGATACTGACTTCGCTGCTGGATACGGATGCTTATAAGCTCCATATGCAGCAAGCCGTATTCCACCGTTACCATGATGTCACGGTGGCCGCGGAGTTTCGCTGCCGTAGCGACGAATTGCTGGGTTTTTATGCTGACGAGATCCGTACAGCCATTGACGCCATGCAGGCACTGGCGCTGACCGATGCTGAATATGCCTGGTTATCTGATCTGCCCTTCTTTGCTGATGACTACCTTAACTGGCTGCGAAATTTTCGCTACGACCCGCAGCAGGTAGAAGTTCGCAATCATCATGGCAAGCTGGCTATTCGTATCCAGGGCCCCTGGCGGGAAGTGATCATGTGGGAAGTCCCCCTGTTGGCCTTGATCAGTGAAGTGGTCCATCGCCACCGTACACCGGCCATCAGCAGCCAGCAGGCCGTGGATTTTCTGCATCAGAAACTCGCTACCTTTAAGACTCAGGTTGCCGACACTGACATGTCACGTTTTCGCCTGATGGATTTTGGTACCCGCCGCCGCTATTCCCAGGATGTGCAGGAATCGATCGTCAGCACGCTGAAACAGGATTTTCCCTGGCTGATGGGCACCAGTAACTACGACCTGGCCCGTCGCCTCGCACTCACGCCAGTGGGTACCCAGGCCCACGAGTGGTTCCAGGCTTTTCAGCAAATCAGTCCGGTACTGGCGAACAGTCAGCGCGCTGCCTTACAGGCCTGGCTGGATGAATATGACGACAAGCTGGGCATTGCACTCACGGACTGTATCGCCATGGATGCCTTCCTGCGGGATTTCGGCCCGGTGTTCGCCCGCCGTTACCAGGGGCTGCGTCACGATTCAGGTGACCCGGTTGAGTGGGGCGAAAAAGCGCTGGCCCACTATCAGCAGTTGGGTATCGATCCGCTCACGAAAATGCTGGTGTTCTCAGATAATCTCAATCTGGAAAAATCCCTGGCGCTGTATCGCCACTTTGGTCAGCGTACAAACGTCGTCTTCGGCATCGGCACGCGCCTGACTTGTGATATTCCTGGCGTTACGCCGCTCAATATCGTGATTAAGCTGGTGCAATGTAATGGTAAGCCGGTCGCCAAGCTTTCCGACAGCCCAGGTAAAACCATCTGTCAGGATAAAGCGTTCGTTAAGGCTCTTAGAAAAGCCTTTGATCTGCCACTGGTTAAAAAAGCCAGCTAGCGTCTTAGTTATCGGGGCGTTATCGCGCCCCGCCTTCCTGCAATAAATCGGTTATTCCCCTGAATTTTGCTTGTTTCCTGTTGACTCACAAGTAACATAGCTACACCCCAGTCTGGGGAATTCATTCACACACTTCTTCTATATAGAGAGATATTTATGAGCGTAGTGCCTGTAGCGGATGTACTGCACGGTCGCGTCGCGGTTGACAGTGAAGTCACCGTACGTGGTTGGGTGCGTACCCGAAGAGATTCCAAAGCCGGTCTTTCCTTTATCGCTGTCTATGACGGCTCCTGCTTTAATCCCGTTCAGGCTGTCGTCAATAATTCTCTGAATAATTATCAGGACGAAGTGCTGCACCTGACCACCGGCTGTTCCGTCATTGTCACCGGTAAGGTCGTTGCATCTCCGGGTCAGGGTCAGGCATTCGAAATTCAGGCGACAAAGCTGGAGGTCGTGGGCTGGGTAGAAGATCCCGACAGCTATCCAATGGCGGCAAAACGCCACAGTATCGAATACCTGCGTGAGGTGGCCCACCTGCGTCCGCGTACCAACCTGATTGGCGCCGTGGCGCGCGTTCGTCATACCCTGGCCCAGGCGCTGCACCGTTTCTTCCATGAGAACGGCTACTTTTGGGTTTCCACGCCGCTGATCACCGCCTCTGACACCGAAGGGGCTGGTGAGATGTTCCGCGTTTCGACGCTGGACATGGAAAACCTGCCGCGCAACGATCAGGGCAAAGTCGACTATTCGGAGGATTTCTTTGGGAAAGAGGCCTTCCTGACGGTTTCAGGTCAGTTGAACGGTGAAACCTACGCCAGCGCCCTGTCGAAAATCTACACCTTCGGCCCAACGTTCCGTGCGGAAAACTCCAATACCAGCCGCCATCTGGCAGAGTTCTGGATGCTGGAACCGGAAATTGCGTTCGCTTCATTAGACGATGCGGCAGCCCTGGCGGAAGCCATGCTCAAGTATGTCTTCAAAGCGGTGCTGGATGAGCGTGCAGACGATATGGCATTTTTTGCCGAGCGCGTAGACAACGATGCGATTAATCGCCTGGAGCGTTTTGTTACCACCGATTTCGCCCAGGTCAATTATACCGATGCCGTCGATATCTTGATGAACTGCGGGCAGACCTTTGAGAACCCAGTGTCATGGGGCATTGATCTGTCCTCTGAACACGAACGTTATCTTGCCGAGAAGCATTTCAAAGCGCCTGTGGTAGTGAAAAACTATCCCAAGGACATTAAGGCGTTCTACATGCGCCTTAACGACGACGGGAAAACCGTGGCCGCGATGGATGTGTTAGCGCCGGGTATTGGTGAAATTATTGGCGGTTCTCAGCGTGAGGAACGTCTGGATGTGCTGGATGCGCGTCTGGAAGAGATGGGGCTGAAAAAAGAAGATTACTGGTGGTATCGCGATCTGCGTCGCTATGGCACCGTGCCACATTCAGGGTTTGGATTAGGTTTCGAACGTTTAATCGCCTATGTCACCGGCGTACAAAATGTAAGAGATGTTATCCCCTTCCCACGGACGCCACGCAACGCGAGCTTCTGATTTTCAGCATTAAATATAAGAAATTCATATATATAAAGAGGTCGGCATCGCCGGCCTTTTTTTATTTTTGTAAATTTTGATATGACTCACAAAGTTCCGTTATTTTTACATCTTGTAATACATTTTTTATATTTGAAACAAGATTACGACTTTTGTAGCATTTTCGCAGTAGAATTACCCGATGGGGGATGGAAAGATGCGTGCAGACACAGGAGACACCAAACTTCTTTCAAGGTTCACGTAAAGTTTTCTTGACAGCAGTGGCAGGTGTCCAAATAACTCCAATGAGGGTAATAAATAATGATGAAGCGCAACATTCTGGCAGTGGTTATCCCTGCTCTGCTCGCCGCCGGCGCAGCCAACGCAGCAGAAGTTTATAACAAAGACGGCAACAAGCTGGACCTGTACGGTAAAGTGGATGCACGTCATACTTTTTCTGATAACGCTGGCGACGATGGCGATCAGACTTATGTTCGCTTCGGTTTCAAAGGTGAAACCCAGATTAATGACCAGATGACCGGTTACGGTCAGTGGGAATACAACATTCAGGCGAACAACTCTGAAGGTTCTGATGCGCAAACTGACAACAAAACCCGTCTGGGCTTTGCTGGTCTGAAATTCGGTGATGCAGGTTCAATCGACTACGGCCGTAACTACGGTGTGGTTTACGATGCAATCGGCTGGACCGATATGCTGCCAGTGTTTGGTGGTGACTCAAGCTACTCTGATGATTACTTAACAGGCCGTAGCACCGGTGTTCTTACCTATCGTAACTCCAATTTCTTTGGTCTGGTGGATGGCTGGAACTTTGCGCTTCAGTACCAAGGCAAAAATGATCGTTCAGACGTGCGTCGTGCAAATGGTGATGGTTACGGTATTTCAACTTCATATACCTCACCAATTGGTGTAGGTATTGTTGGTGCATACAGCAGCTCAGACCGTACAAACACTCAGGCAGCAGGTACAACCGACATCAATGGTAATGTAATTGGTCAAGGTAAGCGTGCTGAGAACTGGGCAACAGCTCTGAAATATGATGCTAATAACGTATACCTGGCAGCCATGTATGGTGAAAGCCGTAACTCAACCCCAGTAACTGTTACCACGGGCATCAACCCAGCAAATGGTGCTAACGTTACTGGTACAGCATTCGTCAATAAAGTACAGACCATTGAAATGGTTGCTCAGTATCAGTTCGACTTCGGTCTGCGTCCTTCACTGGCCTACGTTCAGTCTAAAGGCAAAGACATCGAAGGTATCGGCGATGCTGATATCTACAAATACTTCGATGTGGGCGCAACCTACTACTTCAACAAAAACATGGCCACCTACGTTGATTACAAAATCAACCAGCTGGACAAAAACAACCCACTCGGCATTCCTAACGATGACGTAGTTGGTGTTGGTCTGGTTTACCAGTTCTAAGTTTGTTGATGCAGTACAAAAAACGGAGCTTCGGCTCCGTTTTTTATTGCCGTTTCCTCGCACTCAGCCCCGCGCTATCCCACTGTTAACATTAGAACGGGTAATTCTGTCGCACAGACGATGAATTTTATCGCAAACGGTTGGCATTTCGCCGTGCTGACGTTAACCTGATGGTTCATTTGCTAAAGTTCACGCTACTGGACCCGACTCATGTTTGAATCGATCTCTGCTGCACCCGCTGACCCCATTCTTGGCCTGGCCGATCTCTTTCGTGCCGACGACCGCCCCAATAAAATCAATCTCGGTATTGGTGTTTACAAAGATGAAACCGGAAAAACCCCGGTGCTCACCAGCGTTAAGAAAGCAGAGCAGTACCTGCTTGAACACGAAACCAGCAAAAATTACCTGAGCATTGACGGTCTGCCAGATTTCGCGCACTGCACGCAGGAATTGTTATTTGGTCAAGGCAATGCCCTGATCGCGGCGGGCAGAGCCCGCACGGCGCAGACGCCGGGCGGTACAGGCGCACTGCGCGTCGCCGCGGATTTCCTGTCTACTCAGACGTCCGTTAAGCGCGTGTGGGTGAGCAACCCGAGCTGGCCGAACCACAAAAACGTGTTTAATGCCGCCGGGCTTGAGGTATGCGAATACCAGTACTATGACGCAGCAAACCATACCCTGGATTTTGACGGCATGCTGGCCTCACTGAAAGAGGTGAAAGCCGGTGATGTGGTGCTGTTCCATGGCTGCTGCCATAACCCGACCGGTATCGATCCTACTGCAGAGCAGTGGCAACAGCTGGCACAGCTCTCTCTGGCTAACGGCTGGCTGCCCCTGTTTGACTTTGCCTACCAGGGCTTTGCCCGTGGTCTGGAAGAGGATGCTGAAGGTCTGCGCATTTTTGCGGCCAGCCATCAGGAACTGATTGTCGCCAGTTCTTATTCCAAGAACTTCGGCCTGTATAACGAACGTGTGGGTGCGATTACGCTGGTTGCGGGCGATGCCGCGACGGCCGACACCGCATTCAGCCAGGTGAAATACACCATCCGCGCCAACTATTCTAACCCGCCGTCACACGGTGCGGCCGTGGTGGCCACGATTCTGGGCAACGACGCGCTCCGCACTATCTGGCAGCAAGAGCTGTCTGATATGCGTCAGCGTATCCAGCGCATGCGCCAACTGTTTGTGAACACCCTGGCGGATAAAGGCGCGCAGCAGGACTTCAGCTTTATCATTAAGCAGAATGGCATGTTCTCGTTCAGTGGGCTGACCAAAGATCAGGTCATTCGCCTGCGCGAGGAGTTTGGGGTTTATGCCGTTAATTCAGGCCGCGTAAACGTTGCCGGTATGACACCAGATAATATGTCTGCACTGTGCGAGGCGATTGTCGCCGTACTTTAAGCGCATCGCGTATAAAAAAATGGGCCACTCTGGCCCATTTTTTATTGCAGGAAAGGATTGGTCAGACGTTCACGCCCCAGCGTTGACACAGGCCCGTGACCGGGTAAAAACGTCACATCGTCGCCGAGCGGCAGCAGCTTATTATTTATCGCATCAATGAGATGTTGATGATTACCCTGCGGGAAGTCGGTACGCCCGACGCCGCCGCTAAAGATCACATCACCTGAGACCAGTAAGCGGCCTTTGGCATCAAAAAATACAATGTGCCCCGGCGTATGTCCGGGACAGTGCAGCACATCAAGCGTGACCTGACCGACCTGAACGGTATCCCCCTCCTCCAGCCAGCGATCCGGCGTCAACGGGGCACAATATTCCAGCCCAAACATTTGGCTTTGAGTAGGTAAGGATTCCAGCCAGAAAGCATCCTGCTTTTGCGGGCCGACCAGCGGCACCTGCCAGAATGCAGCCAGTTCTGCCGCTGCCCCAACATGATCGAGGTGACCATGCGTAAGCAGAATCTGTGCAGGCTTCAAATCAAGCTGCGCCAGCGTTTGCCTGATGGTATCGGCATCGCCACCCGGGTCCACCAGGGCCGATTCACGCGTGGTTTCGCACCAGATAACCGAACAGTTCTGGGCGAAGGCGGTGACGGGGATAATGTGATAATTCATAACGCTCCATGGTCGGCACCCGCAGCGTTGCCGACGTTACTACCAGTGCCTGACGGGACCGGTATCAATATGTACAAAGTTGCTGCTGGGATAATATCCTACACCACCGGCACGCATTTTTAATGCGGCTTTGCGAACATTCGCCAGCGTCACCCCTTCAATGTGGAAATCCATCGCCTGGCCTTTGGTGTGATAACTGTGTTTTGCCACACCAGGTCCGGATTCCCGCAGCATATTGTTCGTCGCCAGTGAGCGATAGCCGGAGACGAGCTGGACGGGTTTGCGCGTTTCTAACAGCGCCTGAAGGCGATAGAGCTGGTCAAATAAGTGGGGATCGATACTTTTGGTTTTATTGGCACGGTAGTCGCGGAAAAAGTGGTTCAGGCGTGACAATTCACTTTTGTCGTAACTTTTACCGTTAAAGAATTCCGTTTTAAGGGTTTCACCAGTGTGAAGATTATTGAGCGTTAATATCCGCGGGCGTGAAGTGGAGAGTGATGCCATCGCGGTCTCTGGCAGTAAGGCCAGGCCGGCAGCGGCACTTCCGCAAAGCAGCAGTTTGCGACGTAAAGAATCGATTGTAGACATGGAGCGGTTTACCTGAAAGCAGAGTCAAAGACATGTGCAAAAAACGTACTGGCGAACCATAACTTTATGGCGGTAGCACGTCAACCCATTATGGGCAAGTTTGGAAGGCGGCTCCGGATAAAGCCGCCTGAATGACAGGACTGAATAACGGACATACCGTACGACTAACGATTGAAAATCAACTATTAGAGTAATAACTGCTGCGCACGGCTTAAGACCTGGCTCGCCGAACGCGCCGTATTATCATAATTGTAAATATCTGTACGGAACTGCGTTTTGCCGTCATCCGCAACCCAGGCCGTTAAATAATACAAGTTAACCGGGATGCGATGCCGAATGGGTACATAGCGCGTATCGCCCTGCTTGAGCGTGTCAGAGATACGTGCGTCATTCCAGCCGACATCCTGCAACAGAATACCGGCCAGTTCCGAAGCTTTATTCACGCGCACGCAGCCCGAGCTGAGCGCACGAATATCGCGCTGAAACAGATTGTGGTTCGGCGTGTCATGCAGATAAATCGCATCCGAGCTTGGCATATTAAACTTATAGCGACCGAGTGAATTGGTTTGCCCCGGTGCCTGACGTATGCGGTAAGGGAAGGATGAGGCTGACACCATGCTCCAGTCAATCATGCTGGGATCGATGACTTCGGAATCGGCGCTCCAGCCAGACAGCAGCGTGTAACCATGTTTATACAGATAGGTTGGGTCCTGTTTCACCTTAGGAATAATGTCCTGACGCACCAGATTGGTCGGCACATTCCAGGGCGGATTCAACACCACATTATTTAGTGCGCTTCGCATCAACGGCGTTTTACGATCTGGTCGTCCCACGATGACCCGGGAGGACAGCACTTTAGTGCCGTTGTTGTAATAATTCAGCGAATAGTTGGGGATGTTCACCATAATGCCGTTGTGCATATCATCCGGCAGCAAACGCAGCCGCTGGATATTCAGCGCCAGCAAGGCCGCACGCTGTTGAGGAGAGACATTCAGCCATTCCCGTGTACGCAGGCCAATCGCCCCATCGGCGTCCAGCCCCTGCCACTGTTGAAAGCGTTTTACCGCCGCGACCAGCTCATCGTTATAAACATTCACACCGCCGGGCGCAGCGGGAGCATTCTGGACGTTACCCTGAACACCGGGTGCCGCAGCAGGTATATCGTTAACCGTGACGGCCGAAGGGCTGACGGCGACAGGCTGCTCGCTGTGGCTGACGGCAACGGGTGCGGTGGGAACGGCATCCTCATTGGGCGCGGGTGCGGTTACCTGTGCACTCAGCATGCCGCTGCGGCGAAGAATTTCCCGCAACGCCGGCACATCGTCACTGACCTGTCCAGGTCGTAACGTGTCGCGATTTTTAATTTGTGGCCAGGGTTGTTTATCTTCAAGCAGGCTTTTCAGGGCCTTATGCATGAGTGGATACTGCGGATGCTGCGGCACCAGTGAATTAACAAACGCCGCCGAACTGCCCGCATTGACGGCATTTTGCCAGGCATTGATCACGGATACAGAAGGCACAGCCAGCTTGTAGGGCGTGGTGCTGTAAAGCCAGATTTCTCCCTGAGCAGGCACCGAGGAGACAAACTGCAAATAGCCCAGCATCGCATCAGACAACGTGACATCACGGGCAAAGCCTGTGATGTCAGGATCGGTCAGGCGATCGACCCAGCGGGTAAACTGCGGCTGCACGCCGGAGAGGGCAACCTCCGCCAGCTGCTGCTGAAATTTCTGTACGGCTTCATGATCCTGCCAGATCGGCTGCATGTTACGCGCGGCGTAGAGCGCGGCCAGAGAAGCACCGTAAAAAGGCTGGCTGTCGCCTGAAAACGCCTGGCGAATCTTCTGCTGACTCTCACTGACGGATGTGGTGGCGTACGCCGCGTGCGTACCGGGCATCGCGGCGATGATCGCAGCCTGAGCCATTGCACAGGGAATGAGCGTGAGCGCTAGCGTCAGCCACGAACTAACCTGATGAATTTTGAAGCGTTTATACAGTAACATCCCTGCCCCCTTCATTGATCTACCGCGCAGCCTGTCAGGAAACAACTGCGATCGGGCTGTTACTCATATTATTGAGTATACAAATAAAAACGGCATTTGCCTCCTGTGACAAATGCCGTTACCAGATTAACTAATGGCGCTGTTTTTGACTATCTCTGCATCGTGAATATTATGTCGTGGTTTCGCTCGCCGGATCGGCTTCGCTGCTGCGTTTTGCGGGCAGTGGATCGGCCGCGAAGCCTCGCAATCCTACCACGTGAACGTGCTCGGTGTTGTTAAACACTTTACGCATCAGTTTATAGGTGGTGCCCTTCTCCGGACTGATATTTTCTGGCGCCGCGATTACCAGTTGCATCTCCAGTCGCTCACAGAGTTCAAACAGGGTCGCGATCGAGCGCGCATCCAGACGTGCGGCTTCATCCAGGAACAGCAGACGGCAAGGCGAAATATCTTTACCGCGCAGGCGACGTGATTCCTCTTCCCAGCTCTGCACCACCATGACCAGAATTGACATCCCCGTACCAATGGCCTCACCGGTGGAAAGCGCGCCACTTTCGGCACGCAACCAGCCATCTGAACCCCGGTTGACCTCGACTTCCATCTCAAGGTAGTTACGGTAATCCAGTAGCTCTTCACCGATGGTTTGTGGTGTACGCTGCCCCATATCAATATGCGGATTCAGACGCTGGTAGAGTTTAGCCAGCGCTTCCGAGAACGTGAGTCGGTTGCTGTTAAACAGATCCTGATGCTGTTCGTGCTCTTCAGACAAGGTGTCCAGCAGCATGGCATGCGTTTCGCGCACGTTGACGTTCAGCCGGACGCTGCGCACCTGACCAAAGCTCACGGTTTGCAGCCCCTGATTCAGCTGGCGGATACGGTTCTGTTCACGCTGAATCGTTTTACGAATAATATTCGCGACGCTGCGTGAACTGATAGCCAGGGTCTGCTCGCGGGCCGTCAGCTCTTCCGTCAGTCGATTGAGTTCAATCTCCATCTGCTCGATGGCTTCAACCGGATCGTCCGTGCGAATGATATCCTGGCGGATACGTTCGCGCAGATGTTGATACACGGCGATGAAAAACTGAATCTTACGTTCCGGGCGTTTCGGATCTTCAGACAAACGCAGCACATCGCGCAGATGTTCGTTATCGGCCACCGCCAGGCGCAGTGCGCCCAGTGCCTTATCCGACATGGAACGCAGTTCATCGCCACTGAGATAAGCCAGTTCACGACGGTGCAGACGACGTTCAACACCGTTATCTTTCACCAGACGCAGCACCAGGCACCAGCCCGCCTTAGCACTCACCACCTGTTCGCGGATCTGGTGATAGTTACGTTCAAGCTGGCGCAGTTTTTTCTGCAGGTTGTCCATTTCTGCTTCGCAGAAAGTGAGCTGTTTCTCCAGCTGATTACGGCGGGCGCGGTTGTGACTTAACGCCGTATAAAGTTCATCGCGGCGGATACGCGCGCGTTCTTCCGCGCTGGCATCGGCCTGAACACCGATATCCTGCATTTCCTGCTGCAGCTCTTTCAGCATATCGCGCTTGGCATCGTAGGCGCTTTTAAGCGATGCCAGCACCTGAGAATATTGCGTCAGCTGCGACTGATGGGCGCGCAAACGCTCACGACAGCGGCTGCGCTCGGCTTCTGCCTGCTCCAGCCTTTGACGCAGTTTGTCGCTGAGATCGTTGTTGCCGCCCAGCATGCTGGCAGAGTCGTCATAGCCGAAATGCGCACGACGCTGCACCACTTCTGTCAAGGCAAACGCCTGCTGACGCGCGTTACGTTGCTGTTGCTGCGCCTGCTGGTAATCCGCCTGCAACTGCTCATGCTGTTCAGGATCGCTTTGCAGTACCGCAAGCATCGGCTCCAGTCTGGCCAGTTTTGCGCCATGTAAATGGAGGAAACGCGCGGCCTCCTGTGCCTCTTCAACCTGCTCGCGAATCTCCTCACAGCGATCCGCCAGCGTCTCATCTCGCAGCAGACTGATGCGCGGCAGCAGGCGGTTAAGCTGTGCAACGCCCTCTTTGGCCAGTTCATACTGCTGACGCTGTTGCTGATTATTACTTTCATGCTGATTGAGCGCACGTTCCAGCTCACCGCGACGGGCGCCGAGCTGACGGATTTGCGCTTCTGGGTCATCATCAAAGGCCACCGCAAGATGGCTGCCGATAAAGCGACTAAATGACTGATGCAGACGTTGCGTCTTCTGTACGTCAAACGACAAGGTGGCGTAACGTTCCGCCAGCCGGTCGCGCTCGTTATTGAGTAATTCAAGCTGGTTTTCGCGCGCCGCCCGACCAAACAGCGGGATTTTCGGGAAGCGGGAATAGCGCCACTGACGCTCGGCGACTTTTACCACGACGGCGTTCTGGAGCTCGTCTACGCTAAACACGCTGTCATCAAACGACTGCGGATCCCCTTCGATCAGGTACAGATCTTCCGGGCACTCTTCTAAGCCATCGAGTTGCTCGCGCACCAGCGACAGATCGGGTACGACAATGGCGTGGCGCGATGGGCCGTACAAGGCAGAAAAGTAAGGCGCATCGTCCAGCGTTACGTCATCATAAATTTCCGACAACAGTACGCCGCCAAATCGCTCAGCCAGCTGATTCAGGCGAGGATCTTCGGCACCGCCCGGTTGGCTGAGGCGTTCAATCTGCTGCTCAATTTCACGCTTGCGGGCTGCGACTTCGTCACGCTCAACGGTGGTTTCACGCTCGCGCTCCAGCAGCTGCTGCATGTATTCCGTCACATCCTGGCTGTTGGCCAGGTCCTGACCGGTTTGCTCACTGAGCTGAGTCAGGATTTCTTGCGCGGCCAGCCAGTGCGGCGCGCGCGCGGTCAGCGCGGTGATACGTTCGCGCAGTTGCTCAAGTTCCTGACGCATCATCATGCGCTGTTCGCCCGCGTCTGCCACGCTGCTGTTCAGCTGCTCGATTTGCGCTTCAAGCTCACGCTGAAGGCCTTCCAGCGCGTCAGGATCGTAGTGCTGCCCCTGACGTTTACAGAACTCTGCCAGCAGACGCTCGGCTTCCTGCTGCTCACGCAGGCGCTGTTCGAGTTCATTCAGGCGCAGGCGCAGGGAGGAAAGCTGATCGGCATGGTGACGTTGATTGCTGGCATCGCGCAGCAGATCGCGCCCGACCTGCCAGGCTTCTTTGCGGCTAACCTCACCGGCAATGCTGGTGACCAGTGATAACGCCTGTTCAAACTGGCTGTGGGCGGCTTCTGCTACGCTCAGCTTCTGCTCCAGATTCAGCAGTTGCCCGGTGGCTTCTTCTTCTTTGGCCTGGAAACTGGCCTGCCATTCGGCGGCATTATCGATGGTTAAGTCTGGCAACTGACAAAGCGTGCGGGCGCGTTCCAGCGCCTGTAATGCCTGTTGATACTGAATAGCACGGGTTTGCTGCACATCCAGCGCCTGCTGAAAATCGGCCAACTGGCTCTTCAGCTCATCCACTTCCAGTTCTGCGGCTTCGGCCCGGGCCTCATTTTCTTCCTGGATTTCGCGCGCTTCAGCAACGACTTCGCTCTGCTCTTCCAGACGGATCGTAAGATCTTCAATATCGCTGTCATAGCGCGTAATTTTTTCCTGCTGGCGCATCGCCGTCTGCACCAGATTCAGGTGATCGCTCGCCGCCTGATAATCGACTTCGAGATCGTTTTCCGCCCCGCTATGTTCGGCCAGCTCGCGCGCCATCTCTACATGGCGGTACTGTTCAGAAGCCAGCTGTTTGCGACCGCTGAGCAGCTCATTGCGCAGCTGTAAGGCGCTGTCGAGGTGGATGCGTCGCTCGTTGGCATGACGCATATAATCCGCCGACACATAGCTGGTGGCCTCAGAAATAAGGTGCTTAAACAGGTCACGATCCGACTGGGTGACGCGGATCGCTTCCAGCGTCATACGGTTCTCGCGCAGCGCCGCTTCCATGTCCTGAAAGGCTTTACGCACGCCGCTGTTTTCCGGCAACAGATAATCACGTAGCGAGCGGGTAATCGCACTGGAGATACCGCCGTAAAGAGAGGCTTCAATCAGGCGGTAAAACTTGCTGCGATCGCTGGCCGAACGCAGACGACGCGGGACAACGCCGAGATCAAACATCATGGCGTGATAGTCGGTGACCGAGCTGTACTGACGGAACTGCACGCCTTCCAGCGCCTCAACGCGTTCTTTTACCTCATTAAGCGGTAACACGCGCGCCTGACGGCTGTTGAGGATTTCCGTCAGCATATCAGTAGGCAGCGTATCTGTAGGTAAACCATGAATACTGAAAGGTTTGATATCGACTTTCTTATCGCGTCCGGCGATCTGCTGCAGTCTGACGCCCGCCACCACGCGTTGGTGACGTGAATTGACGACGTCCAGCATGGCATAGCAAACACCGGCACGGAGTTTACCGTGCAGGCCTTTATCACGTGAGCCTGAGGTCGCACCCGCTTCGGTCGTGTTACGGAAGTGCAGCAGCGTTAAGTCAGGGATCAGCGCCGTTACAAAGGCCGCCATGGTGGTTGACTTGCCTGCCCCGTTACCGCCCGACAGCGTGGTGACCAGTTCATCGAGATCAAAGGTTCGGGCAAAAAAACCGTTCCAGTTGATCAGCGTTAGCGAACGAAATTTGCCGCGTTCAATCATGCCTGTTCTTCCTCCGCGATATCACCCGCATCGCTGTCATTCTCATCACTGTCATCAGCCTCAGTCGTGGCCGTGGCGTTATCCAGCAACATTGCCTCACCGACACGAATCAGGCGCAGCTGCGCTTCCCGCGGATCGTCACCGCTGCGCACATCGGCGCCGAAGCGAAAAACGGACTCGATAATACGGAACTTGCTGCTGTCGTTGCCAAAAAACCACACCATGCCAAGACGGCGCAGGCGGCTTAAAGACGCACGCATTTTTTCCTGCAGCTTGGCGCGATCGAGATCTGAGCCGGTTGAGCGCTGATTAACCAGTTTCAGCAGTTTACTTTCATCCGCCAGAGACAGCAGCTCGTCATAAAGTTCCTGCTGGGTAAAAATGCCTTCATTCGCCAGGCGTTCCGGGCTGAGATAGAGATAGCAAAGGATTTTACCGACCATCATATCCAGCTCAGACAGGACAGAACGGGGAATGAGCGTGGTTGAACGCGGACGCAGATAGAAGAATCCCTCTGGCGCGCGAATCAGCTCAACGTTGTAGCGGGTGTAAAACTCTTCCAGATACTGCTGGTAATCCATCAGAAAAGCGTGATTGTCCAGCTCTTCGATACCAATGTGGCGTCCGGCGCGTAACTGGCTGTCCAGCGCCGGAAAAATAGGATTTGCCAGTGCCTGTGCCAGTTTAACCGGCATCACTTGTTCAATATTTGTCGATGACATGTGCCTGCACCTTGGCTCCGTAATCATTAATGGCTTGCCATTCCACAGGCAAGCCGGCTAAATCGGCTTCCGCTACGCCGAGCCGCACGGCCTGATCCACCACAATACGCGCCAGGTCAAAGTGACGCGCGCGTGGATATTGAGCCAGATAGTCGCGCATCACAGCGGCGAGGTTGAGCGGTTTTTGCTGCGTTTTATAAATCTCTAAGGCTTCTTCAATCATGGCCGCCAGCTGCTCGCGAATTTCATTGAATTCTTCAAACTCCAGCTCGGCCGGCAATTCGCCCATAACTTCGTCATTGCGCAGCGTCAGTTCGTCGTCACGCATATCGTACAGACGTTCGGCGTTGGCATAGGTGAGCGCCCAGGGCGCATCAAAATAGTTCTGCACAGAAACACGCAAACGCTGGGCGAAAACGCGGTTTTTGTCCATATCGATGGCGGTACGAATGAATTTGTGCACGTGGCGATCGTAGCCAATCCAGAGATCGATGGCCTGCTGCCCCCAACTGGTAATGCGATCGAGTTTGCTTTGCAAATCGAAAACCAGTTTGTCGACAAAACCCAGATCCGGGCTGTCCAGCGTGGCATCCTGAATGCGCAGCAGATTTTCCTGCAGCTTATCGCCCGCCGCCTCCAGCGTATCCTGCAGTTCACGCAGCGTACCTGAGGTTTCCGACAGCAACATTTCACAGCTCGAAATCGCGGCTCGCCAGTCTTTGTTCAGCAGTTCGGCAATATCCGTCTTAACCGCCTGCTGTTGCTCATCCATCAGGCGCTGCGTCATATCGATACTGTCGAAGATTTCGGCCACCGAATATTTCAGCGGCGCGAACACGTTGCGGTGCCAGTGAAATTCATCGCCGTTTTCCTGAGCCGCATCTGCGGCGCGCTTCAGCTCCGCCGCCACGATAGAAAGCTGCATTGACAGGCGCAGCGTGGAGAATTCCCGCTGGCGAATATAGTAATCAGTGATGCCAATGGCCAACGGGGTCAGGCGATAAATCGCATTGCCCTCGGTTAACTCACTGGTAAAGCGGTTTAACAGGCGCTGGCGCACCATATCGTTGATGGCGTTGTTGGCGCGTACCAACACCGTTTCACTGGTTTGCTCAAAGGCTTTGCTGACGTGACGAAACGCATCAATCAGGTCACCTTCGCTCATTTCACCGTCCATGCGTTCGCCATTTAGCGTGGCGATGGCCAGCAAAAAAGCCAGACGTTCAACTGGCAGCGCAAGCGAGAAGTCATTCTTGCGCGCCCAGGATACCAGCTCCGGTACCGTCTGGGAAAATTCACTCATAATTCGTCCTTCTGCCCGGGTTTGCGCGCGGTCACGTGGATGTAACGCCCTAAGCTTAAAAAGGGTTCCTGGCGGCAAAAGCGCCGCTCCATCTCAATAATTTCGTCGTCGCTCTTTGGCTCGCCTTTAGGCGGCTTCATATAATCGCTGAATACGCGAATCCCGGCACGCCGTTCAATCTGAAAACCACAGTTCTCCAGCCAACGATACACGTCATCGGGATCGCGGGGATAGTCCGGTGACAGCGTGCGCTTCTTGCGTTTGGTCAAGTTAGTGCGCAGATAACCAAAGTTGCCCAGCGTCAGGGTGCGTAATGTTAACCCATGCAGGTTGTAAAACATCAACGACAGCACGCCGCCGGGGCGCAGTGTATCAAACAAGGCTTTTAACACCGCTTCAGGTTCCGCAACCCACTCAAGCACAGCGTGAAACAATACCAGATCCACCGACTTATCCAAATGTTCACCGACCTGCTGCGCGCTAATTTGTTTGAATTGCATGTTGTGGCTCACACCCAGCGCATCCGCATTTTCCTGGGCACGGCGTAACATCTCTCCGGAAAGATCGCACAGCAGTATCTGGTGGCCCCGCCCAGCCAGCCCGCTGGACATCTGACCGATGCCGCCGCCCGCATCCAATACGTTCAGCGCGGAGGATGACAGGCTGGGAAGAATCGTTTCCAGCTCATCCCATAAGATGGCCTGACGCACCAGGCCTTTGGTTGTGCCGTAAATGTTTTGCGAAAATTTATCCGCGAGATCGTCAAAGTTACGATCCTGCATGGCGTGGGCTCCGGTATGCTGCGGTGAAACATATGCTATTTTGTCACAGGTACGGTAAGAATGAAGCTTTGATACCATTCTTGCGCTCTGGCTGCTGTTTTTTCGGACAACAAGAGGTTTTTTACATGGTTTTCATGCTGAAAAAGGCCGTCGGTAACCTGTTGCTGCCCTTGCCTTTTCTGCTTTTACTGATGGCGGCAGGCATTTTACTGCTTTGGTTCAGCCGCTGGCAGAAAAGCGGCAAAATACTCATCTCGGTGAGCTGGCTGATAATATTACTGATTAGCCTACAGCCTGTGGCAGACCGCCTGTTATTGCCGGTGGAGTCGCACTATTCGACATGGAATGGTAGCCAGAAAGTGGATTACATCGTGGTACTGGGTGGAGGCTATACCTACAATCCTGCCTGGGCACCCAGCTCAAACTTGTTGAATAACAGTTTGCCTCGCGTGACAGAGGGCGTGCGTCAGTGGCTGCGTAACCCGCAGGCAACGATGGTCTTTACCGGTGCTGCTGCAGGGCACAATCCCAAAAGTAATGCGTGGGTGGCCGCACAGGTCGCCGAAAGCCTTGGCGTACCTGACGCTCATATTCATATTCTGGATCAACCCAAGGATACTGAGCAGGAAGCGCGGGCGGTCAGCGCAGTGATCGGGCATCATTCCTTTTTGCTGGTCACATCAGCGAATCATATGCCGCGTGCCATGCGTTTCTTCCAGCAGGCAGGGCTTAACCCGATTGCCGCACCGTCGAACCAGTTGGCAATTACCTCCCCGCTCAACTGGTGGGAGCGGGCTTTTCCTTCTCCGCTGTGGATGGGCCACAGCGAACGCGCCATCTATGAAACGCTCGGCAGTGTATTGCAACGCATTAATCCCCCCGCCGAAACACCCGCTTCGTAGAAGCGTTGGAGGATGCGCACGACGCCGCGCGCATCCTTCAATCGGGTAATCAGAAGCGCGGAGAGCCGTAGTCACGCCCTGAACCTGTCGGATGACCTCAGCCGCGCATGGCAGCGCGCACACGAATTAGGTCCTCTGGCGTATCGACCCCAACGCCCGGCACCGTTTTTGCTACGGCCACGTGAATCTTTTCGCCGTACCACAGCACCCGGAGCTGCTCGAGTAATTCAATCTGCTCAAGGGGACAAGGTGCCCAGTCGATGTAACGGCGAATAAAGCCTGCCCGGTAGGCGTAAATGCCAATGTGCCGGAGCAGCGTATCGCCGATGCGATCGCGTGATTCCGCATAGCGCTCGCGGTCCCAGGGAATGGTCGCACGAGAAAAATACAGCGCATAGCCTTTGGCATCCATAACGACTTTCACGGCGTTAGGATTAAAGGCTTCTTCTGCATCGGTAATGGGCACGGCCAGCGTCGCCATACCGGCCTCAGACTGCGCCAGATTATTCGCCACCTGGTGCACGATTTCGGCCGGGATCATAGGCTCATCGCCCTGAACATTGACGATAATTTGATCGTCTGCGAACTGATACTTCTCAATCACTTCGGCAAGGCGTTCTGTGCCTGAATGATGATCGGCGCGCGTCATGCAAACTTCGCCTCCCGACGCTTCCACTGCGCCGGCCACATCCGGGTGATCGGTCGCCACGATAACCCGGCTGGCACCGGATTCGCGCGCGCGTTCCATCACATGTACCACCATCGGCTTGCCATGAATATCGACCAAGGGTTTACCGGGTAGACGGGTTGAGGCATAACGAGCAGGAATGATGGCAATGAAACTCATGGATGGATCTCTTCAACCGACAACGTACGGGCTTCGTTTTCCAACAGGACCGGAATGCCATCGCGCACCGGAAAAGCCAGTGCATCGGGCTTGCAGATCAGTTCTTGCTGTTCGTTGTTGTAATACAGCTTGCCATTGCAAACCGGGCAGGCAACGATTTCGAGTAAACGGTGATCCATATATCCTCCATCACGGACCGATAGCGTAAGCGCTAAAGCATATCACAGCGTTGATAAGAGCGGGTAAACCACACCGGTTGTGGCATCACGAATTATCCAGCGGCCACAACCGCGGCCAGTGTGCCAGTAACGCCGGAGGAGCCTGCTGTAACACGACCGTCTCTGCACCCTGCCAGCGCGCGAAACGGGTAATTGCCCGTTGTGCATCCTGGAGAAAGGAGGTGGTGACAGAGACGTCGTGCTCCAGCCAGATATTTTTGATCTCCAACTGACGTGACGCGCGAATCATTCGTGCATCCAGCCGGGCTTTAAGCTGACCACGATGCAGCAAAGGTAAAACGAAGTAACCGTACCTGCGCTTTTCGGCAGGCGTGTAGCATTCGATACGGTAGTCAAAATCAAACAGTTCTCGCGCCCGCTTTCGATCCCAGACTACGGGATCAAATGGGGATAACAGCGCGGTGTGCGTCGCTTTCAAAGGCGTCGTTAATCCGGGCAGCGCGCTCTGGTGCAGCCACATCGCGCCCATCCCCTTGACCTCGACCGGAATAATGTCTCCCGCGACCTGCGCCGATTGGATAAAGGCTTTGATCGGTGCCTGTTTCAGCCGGTAATAATCGGCCAGCCATTCACTGCGAAAAATCCCCAGGCTGCGCGCACTGTTCATCAACATCAATTGGATCGCTTCATCCTCGCCGATCGCGTGGATCGCATCCTGCCAGTCCGGCATCACCCGGGTGCGTAAATCGTAGACTCGCTGAAAATTTCGGCGCTCTGCTACCATCAATTCACCTGCGCTAAACAGATTTTCGAGATGCCGCTTGTGCGGTTTCCACGCCCACCATCCCGGTTTATGATTTTTTTCGGTGGCAAAATCGGCCGATCTGACGGGGCCGTTATCGCGGATGTAGGTCAGTAAATCGGCCATCTCCTGCTGATACTCGGCAGCCCATTGCGCACTGTATTTCCAGCCCAGGCGTTCGGGCGAGAGCATGCGATGTCGCAGTAATTTGTAATCGTTGCGCGGAATAAAGCAGGCTTCGTGGGCCCAGTACTCAAAAATGTCCCCCTGAGCCAGGGATGTATCCAGCCAGGATTGAGGGTAATCCCCTAAACGACTAAACAGCACCAGATAAGGGCTTCGGGCAACCACATTGATGGTGTCGATTTGTAGTAAGGCCATTCGGGTAATACAGTCTGGAATGTCCTGCTGACGCGCCCGGCGGGCTGCCGGACGGAGCAGACCCTGAGCTGCGAGGTGGATGTTACGTGCCTGCTGTCGCGAAAGTGAATGTATGCTCATTCTCTTCCTTATCAGATGGGGAGGTTAGTACTTTGCCCGGTGTGCAGACGTACGGCAAAGGTTTTCTATATCCTCTAACAGCAAGGTGGCTGCCTCGGCGTGCAGTTGTGCATCAACCGGCAGATACCACCACGAGGGTTGTGCGAATGCCCGGCACTTAACCGCATCTTTTTCGGTCATCAACAGCATCTGCTCAGGCTGCAGCAGACGTGAAAGTTCTTCTTCGCTGTAAGCATGGTGGTCGGCAAAAGCGATTTCCGCTACAGGCGTTAACCCCTGCTGCTTTAAGGTATTAAAGAAGCGTGGCGGATGACCAATTCCCGCGATAGCAACAACGTTATGAAAGGTGCTGAGCGGGCGTTGTTCGCCGCTCAGCAGATGCGTCGCCTTGCCCGGGCGCAGTTGCATCGCAATTTCACCTGCCTGCGGTTCGCCGCCATTGACGATAACGGCATCCACCGTTTTGAGACGTGAAGCGCGTTCGCGCATTGGGCCAGCAGGTAACCACCAGCCGTTGCCGAAACGGCGCACGCCATCCACCACGACAATCTCCCGATCGCGCTGCAAGGCGTAATGCTGCAGACCATCGTCAGTCACAATCAGATCCAGCTCGTGATGCTTCAGGAGAAGGTCAATGGCCTCACGGCGGCGCGGCGCAACGGCCACGGGCGCAGCCGTGCGCTGGGCGATCAGAACGGGTTCGTCACCCGCCTGTTCAGTGGCGGTTGCGGCAGTGACCTGCAATGGATAATGGTCTGCTTTACCGCCATAGCCTCGTGAAATCACGCCAACACGCAGGCCGCGTTGTTGCAGGGCCTCTACCAGCCAAATCACCACCGGCGTTTTGCCGTTCCCGCCTGCGGTTAAATTCCCGACCACCACGACAGGCACGGGCGCACGCCAGCTTTTGCGCCAGCCGCGTTGAAAACTGAAGCGGATCAATGCCGTAATCGCCCCGTATAGCACACTAAGTGGCCATAGCAGTACCCATAAAGGCGATCGCCCGCTCCAGATGCGCTCAATCATTGGCCAAATTGCATTTTATGAAGTTGGGCATAGGCGCCTTTTTCCGCAAGGAGCACAGCATGCGTGCCGCGCTCGATAATTTTGCCCTCTTCCACGACCACAATTTCATCCGCTTTTTCGATAGTCGACAGGCGGTGTGCAATCACCAGGGAAGTACGGTTTTTCTGCAACTCATCCAGGGCTGACTGAATAGCACGCTCAGATTCCGTATCCAGCGCCGAAGTGGCCTCGTCAAGAATCAGGATAGGACAGTCGCGCAGTAACGCACGCGCAATGGCGATACGTTGACGCTGACCGCCAGACAACAGGACGCCGTTTTCGCCGATAACCGTATCCAGCCCTTTATCCATTTTATTGATAAAATCCATGGCATGAGCCATGGTCGCCGCTTTTTCAATCTCCTCACGGCTGTACTGCTCGCTGCGCGCATAGGCAATGTTATTGGCGACAGTATCATTAAACAGGTGCACATTTTGCGACACCAGCGCGACCTGATTACGCAATGACGATAAGGTGTACTCGCGCAAATCGTAGCCATCCAGCAAAATGTTGCCCTGCTGAATATCATAAAAACGGGTCAGCAGGCTTGCCATGGTCGATTTACCCGAGCCTGAACGCCCCACCAGGGCTACCGTTTTGCCTGCCGGCAGCGCCAGATTAATGTCTTTCAAGGCAGGCGTTTCACGACCCGGATAGGTAAATGTCACATTACGGAACTCGACATCCCCTTTTGCGCGGGTAATTTCACGCTTACCGTTGTCAATTTCCTGCTCGCTGTCCAGAATGGAAAACAGCGTCTGGCAGGCCGCCATACCACGCTGGAACTGAGCATTCACGTTGGTCAGTGACTTCAGCGGGCGCATCAGCGCAATCATGGATGAGAACACCACAGTGATCGTACCGGCGGTCAAGGTATCCATCACGCTGGGGAAACTCGCCGCATAAAGCACAAACGCCAGCGCCAGCGAGGCAATCAGTTGAATAACCGGATCGGAGATCGAGGACGCTGACACCAGCTTCATACCCTGCTGGCGCATACGGTTGCTGACCTTGGCAAAACGCGCCGATTCGATTTCCTGTCCGCCAAAAATCAGCACTTCTTTATGCCCTTTCAGCATCTGCTCGGCACTGGTTGTCACCTGCCCCATGGTGTTTTGCATGGATTTGCTGATGTTGCGGAAGCGCTTCGACACCATACGAATGGCAAAGGAAACAATGGGGGCGAGCACGATGAGAATCAGCGACAGCTGCCAGCTGTAATAGAACATCATGATAAACAGGCCGATGATGGACGCGCCTTCGCGCACGACCGTGACCAGTGCGCCTGATGAAGACGATGCAACCTGCTCCGAGTCATAAGTGATACGCGAGAGGAGCGTACCCGTAGACTGCTGATCGAAGAAGGCCACCGGCATGCCCATCATATGACTGAACAGGCGCCGGCGCATATTCATGACCACGTTCCCGGATACCCAGGAAATGCAGTAGCTGGAAATATAGCTACTTACGCCGCGAACCAGCATCAAGCCAATAACTGCCAACGGCATCCACAGCATCACGGACCTGTCCGCTTTACCAAAGCCGTCATCCAGCAAAGGCTTCAACAGGGAGAGCATTAACGTATCGCCTGCGGCATTAATAATCAGGGCCGTAGCCGCCACAATTAAGCCAGCTTTGTTGGGTGCGATCATCGGCCAGAGTCGACGGAATGTCTGCCACGTTGAGAGATCTTTATCTTGATGCATTATTTATTCACGTTGTTGGAAATAGCCGGCCATTCTACCTGGATTCGCGTTTGACGCCAAACCACTGATGATACCAACGGGGCATTAATTGTTCTCTGAGGGTAAAAACCTGCATTTTACCTTTACCAACTCTGATGCTTATCTGTCCAGATTGCCCTGTATCGAGCCAGTTATAGCCATATTCGTGGTAATTACGTAATACAGGTTTAGCCGGCATTCGCCATGCATTATAGCGCGCCAGAGAGGCAATCGCGGTGTGTCCGGCCACGCTACGAAGCAGTAATCGAGAGGATGACGTGCGGCTGCCATGATGGGGAACCTGCAAAATATCGGCTTTTAGCTGCTGCTTCTCCAGCCTGACCAACTGCTGCTCAGCCAGTTTTTCCAGATCGCCGGTCAGCAACAGCCGGACATTTCCGTCATCAACGCTCACCACGCAGGAGTCGTTATTTTCACCTTTATTGGGTGAACTGAGTGGCCAGAGCACGCTGAAATTTAGCTGCTTCCAACGCCATGTCGCTCCCCGAACGCAGGCCAAATGGTGCGTTCCCTCCAGGCTGCTGCGCACCTTTATCCCAGGCCAGCGTTGCAGAATGGCAGCGAGCCCGCCGGTATGATCGAGATGTCTGTGGCTCAGGATAACCTCCTGCAATACCAGACCTTTATGTTGTAACCAGGGCGTAATCACGCGTGTTCCTGCATCACTGTGTTGCCAGCGTGGCCCCGTATCGTACAACACGGCCTCACGGCCCTGACTGATGACCACGCTCAAGCCATGCCCGACATCCAGCATATCAATGCGCCATTCCCTTTCCGGTTTATAGTGGCGGGAAAACACCATGGCCAGTGCGATAGCGCTGCAGCTCCACGGCAGGCTGAACAGTGCACCAGTGCGCCAGACCAGCAAGCCGCCCCACACCATGAGCATAAAAAAGGCTGCCCCCTGCAATGGCCACCAGCCCGGCGGCAACAGCGCCAGGCTGGTTAACAGAAAACGAAGAGAGCCATCTGCCGCCAGCCAAAACCAGGTGGAGAGTGCCGGCACCGGTAGCAGCATCGCAACCAGTATTAACGGCACCGTGACAAATGACACCACCGGGATGGCCAGCAGATTGGCTATCAGCGCCGTTATACTTATGCCGTTGAACAAGCCCGCCTGTAACGGCAGCATCAAAATCATCATGCCTGACTGCAGGTGGAGAAGCTGTATCGGTAACCAGCGGCGTGCGTGCCGAAAGCGCGCCGCCAGTGGGAACCAGTGGTACCAGGTCAACAGCATGCCCACCGCCAACACAGAAAGCCAGAAGCTGTCAGAGAGTACCGTAAGCGGGTCGACGGCAAGCAGTAAACCCACACACAGCGTCCAGACTTGCCAGCTACTCAACTGCACGCCAACGAAACGTGTTACAGCCCAAAGTGTCAGTGCCAGTAATGCCCGCTGCGCAGGTGCATGCGCCCCGGAAAGCCAGGTATACAGCGCGGCAAAAAGCCAGCCCATAATGACAGGATACAGATAGCTGACAGCGCGGGCCGGAAACAGAATCTGGCTTCCTCGTGCCAGTAACCACCCTGTCCCTGCTGCCAAAGCAATGTGCATGCCTGAAATTGCCATAAGGTGCGCGGTACCGGTCTCCCTTAACAGCTGTCGGGTCGCCTCGCTGAGGTTGTCCCGGATGCCAAAGGCTAACGCTTCAAGCGTGGCTGAGGCAGGCAAGTGGCCGTTTTGCTGACGATGGTGAGTGATAAATCGCCAGCGCACGCTGCAGGAGGCGTGCGTGATGGTCTGGGAAACAATACGGCCCTGCACGGGTGCATGATTCGCCATGGCGAAGCGCTGCGCATCAAACGCCCCTTCGTTGAGCCTGGCATGCACCGCTCTCAGCCTGAGCATCATCTTTCCACGCTGACCGGGGCAATACTCACTGGCGTTATCCGGCAACGAAAGCCACGCAAAGCGCGGCGGAAAGAGAATGTGATCGTCCACTTTTAGCAATCTGACTCTGATGCGCGAATGCGTCTGATGGACGTCCTTAATTTGCACATCAAACTTCCCCGGGGCAGCAATCATCATTTCGGTGTCTTTTACCAGTGATTGTGCATTAAAAAGCCCCCAGGCCGTGAACAGGAGCGCCACGCCGGCGATGCGGATCCTGCGATGAGACAAGGCAATCACGCAGACACCACTCAACAGCAGCACCACTATGGTGAAAGGGGAAGGAAGCCCGGGTAACACCAGTAAGGGTAACGTCGTGATCGCGGCGATTCTTGCCAGTAAAATCCATGTCAACATAATGCATCCCGCTCCTGTCGTGCCACAAGTATGCCGCACGACTTCTCAGGATAAAGCGCATTCGTTGTTCACCAGGTAAAGGATCGCAGTAAAAATCGGCCGTTGCAGCGAAGAGACATTTTTCTGGAAGAGAGATCCATCGCAGGTGACAGGCAAAAAAAAACGACATCCGGAGATGTCGTTTAGGCGGTTCGGTATCGGCTTAGCCGTAAATGTTTGCACGGTCACGCAGTTCTTTGCCCGGCTTGAAGTGGGGAACGTATTTACCTTCCAGATCCACTTTGTCACCCGTTTTCGGGTTACGACCGGTGCGCGGAGCGCGATAATGCAACGAAAAGCTGCCGAATCCCCGGATTTCAATGCGTTCGCCCTGTGCCAGCGTCGTGGCCATGTGCTCCAGCATTTCTTTGACTGCATCCTCAACGACTTTCGCCGGTATATGAGTATGCTGTCCCGCCAGCCTTTCAATCAGTTCTGACTTGGTCATGTAACCTCCGGTTAATCCCTACAGGAATGTATGACAGCTTTTACCGAAACCGGGCGAATAAATCCGCCCGGTGCAAGGTCGATTACTCGCCTTTAGCCGCTTTGAACGCTTCAGCCATAGCGCTAGAGAAGTTGCCTTCTTCCTGTTTGGTGTTAACAGTATTGATGGCTTCTTTCTCGTCAGCCTGGTCTTTCGCACGAACAGACAGGCTAACAACGCGGTTTTTACGGTCAACGCCGGTGAATTTAGCTTCAACGTCGTCGCCTACGTTCAGAACCAGCGTAGCGTCTTCGATGCGGTCCAGTGAAGCTTCAGAAGCGCGCAGGTAACCTTCAACGCCGTCTGCTAATTCAACTGTAGCACCTTTAGCATCAACTGCAGTCACTTTACCGGTGACGATGGCACCTTTCTTGTTCAAAGTGATGTAGTTGTTGAACGGATCTTCTGCCAGCTGTTTAACGCCCAGAGAGATACGCTCGCGCTCTGCATCAACCTGCAGTACAACGGCAGCGATTTCGTCACCTTTTTTGTACTCACGAACGGCTTCTTCGCCAGTCGCGTTCCAGGAGATGTCAGACAGGTGAACCAGACCGTCGATGCCGCCGTCCAAGCCGATGAAGATACCGAAGTCAGTGATTGACTTGATTTTACCTTCAACGCGATCGCCTTTATTGTGAGTCTCGGCGAACTGCTGCCATGGGTTAGATTTGCACTGCTTCAGACCCAGGGAGATACGACGACGCTCTTCATCGATGTCCAGAACCATTACTTCAACCACATCGCCTACGTTGACAACTTTAGACGGATGGATGTTTTTGTTGGTCCAGTCCATTTCTGAAACGTGTACCAGACCTTCAACGCCTTCTTCGATTTCTACGAAGCAGCCGTAATCAGTCAGGTTGGTCACACGACCAGTCAGCTTGGTGCCTTCTGGATAGCGCTTAGCGATAGCCACCCATGGATCTTCGCCCAGCTGCTTCAGACCCAGAGATACACGGGTACGCTCGCGGTCGAATTTCAGGACTTTAACGTTGATTTCATCGCCAACATTCACGATCTCGCTTGGATGCTTAACGCGCTTCCAGGCCATATCAGTGATGTGCAGCAGGCCGTCAACGCCGCCCAGATCAACGAACGCACCGTAGTCAGTCAGGTTCTTAACGATACCTTTGACTTCCATGCCTTCCTGCAGGTTTTCCAGCAGCTGATCGCGCTCTGCACTGTTCTCAGATTCGATAACCGCACGACGTGAAACCACGACGTTGTTGCGTTTCTGATCCAGCTTGATCACTTTGAATTCAAGCTCTTTGCCTTCCAGGTGCAGCGTGTCACGCACTGGACGCACATCTACCAGTGAACCTGGCAGGAACGCACGGATACCGTTCAGCTCAACTGTGAAGCCACCTTTGACTTTGCCGTTGATAATACCGGTAACAGTTTCAGCTTCTTCGTAAGCTTTTTCCAGCGTGATCCAAGCTTCATGACGCTTAGCTTTCTCACGGGACAGCAGAGTTTCACCGAAGCCGTCTTCCACTGCGTCCAGAGCAACGTCAACTTCGTCACCAACCTGGATTTCCAGTTCGCCGGCTGCGTTTTTGAACTGCTCTGCAGGAATTGCAGATTCAGATTTCAGGCCCGCATCAACCAGAACGACGTCTTTGTCGATAGAGACAACGACGCCACGAACGATGGAACCCGGGCGGGTTTCGATTTCTTTCAGGGATTCTTCAAATAGTTGAGCAAAAGATTCAGTCATATTGATAATCTTAGGATTCTTCAATTTAACGTCCATCTGACTTCATGTCGGATGGGGTTGTTTCACATGCCCTGCACCGGATCCCTGGCACAGGGTTAATACAATTCGTTTAAACCAAAATGTTAAATGCCCAGCGTTTTGCGGGCATAATCTAACGCTTTATCAATAACTTGCTCGATAGACATCTGTGTTGAATCCAACACTAACGCATCTTCAGCAGGCACTAATGGCGCTATAGCGCGGTTACGATCGCGGTCGTCGCGCTCTTTTATCTCGGCTAAAAGGCGATCAAAGTTAACATTAAAGCCCTTGTCCTGCAACTGTAGCATACGTCGTTCTGCACGGACTTCCGGGCTGGCATCAAGGAAAATCTTCACAGGCGCGTCGGGGAAAACAACGGTTCCCATATCACGCCCATCGGCAATCAGGCCGGGAGCCTCGCGAAAGGCGCGCTGGCGGCGTAACAGGGCTTCACGCACGCGAGGAAATGCCGCAACGCGCGACGCGGTATTGCTCACTTCCTGGGTGCGAATTTCGCTGGTGACTTCTTCGCCTTCAAGGATGACCTGCATCTCACCGTTCTGTGAGATGAAGCGCACATCAAGGTGAGCGGCAATCGGCACCAGTCCTTCTTCAGATTCGATATCAACCTGGTGATGTAATGCAGCTAACGCCAGAACACGGTAAATCGCGCCAGAGTCCAGTAAATGCCACTGCAATGCTTCCGCCATCGCTTTGCACAGGGTGCCCTTTCCCGCACCACTTGGCCCATCAATAGTTATGACCGGGGCAGTTGCTGTCATTATTCCCTCCTGTTGCTGCGCGCATTTTGGCCAGTTGGCCATCACAAATGTCGGGCATTATACGCTGCCCTGCGACACGGCGTTACCCTTAAGAGAGAAGGTTAGGCGAAATTTCGTCTGAAAAAGGGCTTTTTGACGCGAGAAATGAGACAGGGAAAACGGCCCGGTGAAATACTCACCGGGCACAGGACTCAGGCGTTATGGCTAATTTTTGCCAGTTGCTCAAAATAGTCAGGGAAGGTTTTAGCAGTACAGCCCGGGTCAAGAATTGTTACGGGCGTATCTGATAACGCCACCAGCGAAAAACACATAGCCATACGATGGTCGTTATAAGTTCCGATGTCAGCATGCATCAGCTTAGCCGGCGGGGTAACACGGATAAAGTCGTGCCCTTCTTCGACGTCAGCCCCAACTTTACGGAGTTCTGTTGCCATCGCCGTCAGGCGATCGGTTTCTTTAACCCGCCAGTTGTAGATATTGCGCAGTTGGGTCGTGCCTTCAGCAAACAGCGCAGCAGTGGCAATTGTCATCGCGGCATCGGGAATATGGTTCATATCCATATCAATAGCCTGCAGCTTGCCCGCCGTACAGGCAATGAAATCGTCACCCCACTCGATGGTGGCACCCATTTTTTCCAGCACGTCGGCAAAACGAATATCGCCTTGCACGCTATGACGACCGATACCGGTCACGCGCACAGTGCCGCCTTTAATCGCGGCCGCCGCCAGGAAATAGGACGCAGAAGACGCATCGCCCTCCACCAGATACTCCCCCGGTGACTGATACTGCTGTTTTCCCTGGATCAGGAAATGCTGGTAGTGCTGATTTTCAACCTCCACGCCAAAACAGCGCATCAGGTGCAGGGTAATGTCGATGTAGGGTTTCGAGACCAGATCGCCTTTAATCGTGATTCGCGTGTCTTCCTGAGCTAACGGCGCCGTCATCAGCAACGCGGTCAAAAACTGACTGGATACGCTACCGTCAACGGTGACCTCTCCGCCCGTAAAGCCGCCACGCAGACGAACAGGTGGATAATCCGTATTCTCAAGGTAATCGATTTGGGCGCCGCCCTGACGTAGCGCGTCAACCAGATGCCCTATCGGCCGCTCTTTCATCCGCGGTTCGCCCGTCAGCACCACATCCTGCTCGCCAAGGCACAGCGCCGCAGCCAGCGGACGCATAGCCGTACCAGCATTGCCCAGGAAGAGTTCAACGGGTTGTGACGCCTGAAGCGGTCCGCCCTTTCCGGTAACGTCGCAAACGGTACGATCGCTGGAAAGCGTGAAATCGACGCCCAGAGCCTTAAGCGCATTAAGCATGTGCTTAACATCATCACTGTCCAGCAGATTAGTGAGTCGGGTTTTGCCGTTCGCCAATGCGGCCAGCAGCAGCGCGCGGTTTGAAACACTCTTGGAGCCGGGCAAATTAACCGTGCCATTTACGCGAGCAATGGGCTGAAGGGTCAGGGAATCTTGCATGTGAAACTCTATCCTCAAAAAAACGACAACTCCGCCGTATGGCGGAGTCAGGTGTCAGCAATCCCACTGACTGGGGAATAATCAGCCGTGGCGGCGTTCGAAATCGATCATGAAGTCTGTGAGGGCTTTAACACCTTCCAGCGGCATCGCATTGTAGATGGATGCACGCATGCCGCCAACAACGCGATGGCCTTTCAAGGCATGCAAACCTGCTTTAAATGACTCTTCCAGGAACAGGCTGTCGAGTGACGCATCCGCCAGTTGGAAAGGAATATTCATTCGCGAACGGTTCAGCAGAGCAACATCGTTACGGTAGAAATCACTCTTATCGATGAGGTCGTAAAGCAAGCCCGCTTTTGCCTGATTAATTTTTTCAATTTCACCGACGCCGCCTTTCTGCTTCAGCCACTTGAATACCAGACCGCTCAGGTACCAGGCGAACGTTGGCGGCGTGTTGAACATGGAGTCGTTTTCCGCCAGAACACTGTAATCCAGAATGGAAGGCACACTTTGATGCGCTTTACCTAACAGATCGTCCCGGACGATGACCAGGGTAATGCCCGCCGGACCAATATTTTTCTGGGCGCCCGCATAAATCACGCCATAGCGGCTGACATCAATAGAGCGGGATAAAATCGTGGAAGAGAGATCGGCAACGACGACCTTGTCGCCAAAATCAGGTTCTTCATCAATGGCAACGCCGTCAATGGTTTCATTCGGGCAGAAGTGCAAATAGGCTGCCGCATCGCTGACGTCCCACTCACGCATAGGCAGAATGGCGCGTTTTCCCTCAAGGGTCGTTTTGACATCCAGCGTGCGGGGCGAACAATATTTTGCCGCTTCTTTAATGGCGCTGTGCGCCCAGTAGCCGCCGTCGGCATAATCCGCACTGGTGGCGCTGCCCAGCAGGTTACCCGGTACCGCAGCAAACTGCGCACGTGCGCCGCCGTGGCAGAATAAAACTTTGTAATTAGAGGGGATTTTTAGCAGATCACGGAAGTCCGCTTCCGCTTCCTCGGCCACCTGAATAAACTCTTTACTGCGGTGACTGATCTCCATTACTGAAGTCCCCAGACCATGCCAGTTTGTCAATTCTTGTTCTGCACGGCGGAGCACTTCGCTCGGCAGCATCGCTGGCCCAGAGCTAAAATTATAAATTTGCGTCATTTCCCTCACCACTGTCATATCGAACGGTTATGAATAACGATTCGGTTTTATCACTGCATTCTGGTGGCTGCAATCATAAATCTAACACCGGTCACATTTTTTCAGCACGGCGCACCGGAGGTTATGTTACCAATGCAAGCCAACACAAAATATTGTGAGGGACGTTCCTTTCACTCGCTGCCGGTATTGGCAGACAAACCCTGACATGAGAAAACGTCCAGTAAAATTGCAGCGACTTGATAGCGAACAGGCGGTAAAAAACGTATCATTGCGCGCTTTAGGCACCCTATTCACAGAGAGAGCGGCACCATGACGCAAACTTTTATCCCGGGCAAAGATGCCGCCCTGGAAGACTCCATTACGCGTTTCCAGACCAAACTGCAGGATCTGGGCTTTAATATAGAAGAAGCTTCCTGGCTTAATCCCGTTCCACACGTCTGGTCTGTGCATATTCGCGACCGCGACTGTCCACTCTGCTTTACCAATGGCAAAGGTGCCAGCAAGAAAGCCGCCCTGGCTTCAGCATTGGGTGAATATTTTGAGCGCCTGTCCACGAACTACTTTTTTGCCGATTTCTGGCTGGGTAACCGCATCGCTCAAGGCGATTTTGTTCATTACCCCAATGAAAAATGGTTTGCGCTTCCGGAAGATGACAGCCTGCCAGAGGGGATCCTGGACTCACGCCTGCGTGCCTTTTACGATCCTGAAAATGCGGTGGCCGCATCAGACCTGATCGATCTCCAGTCGGGTAACAGCGAGCGCGGTATTTGCGCCCTGCCTTTTACCCGCCAGTCCGATCAGCAAACCATCTATATCCCGATGAACATCATTGGCAACCTTTACGTATCGAACGGCATGTCGGCCGGCAATACGGCCAATGAAGCGCGGGTGCAGGGATTATCCGAGGTCTTTGAGCGCTACATTAAGAACCGTATCATTGCCGAATCGATCAGCCTCCCAGCCATCCCTGAGTCAGTGATGGCGCGCTACCCTTCCGTGGTCGAGGCCATTGCGCGCCTGGAAGCTGAAGGCTTCCCAATCTTTGCGTATGACGCGTCGCTGGGCGGTAAATATCCGGTTATCTGTGTGGTCCTGTTTAACCCTGCCAATGGCACCTGTTTCGCGTCCTTCGGTGCGCATCCGGACTTTGGCGTTGCGCTGGAGCGCACCGTTACTGAACTGCTCCAGGGCCGCAGCCTCAAGGATTTGGACGTCTTTACCCCACCCACCTTTGATGATGAAGAAGTGGCAGAGCACGCCAATCTGGAAACCCACTTTATTGATTCAAGCGGCCTGATTTCCTGGGATATGTTTAAAGAAACGGCCGATTATCCGTTTGTTGACTGGACGTTTGCTGGCACTACCGAGCAAGAGTTCAGCACGCTGATGGCCATTTTTGCTGCCGAAGATCAGGAAGTTTATATCGCGGACTACGAGCACTTAGGCGTTTATGCCTGCCGCATTATTGTGCCGGGCATGTCCGATATCTATCCGGCCGAAGACCTGTTGCTGGCAAATAACAGCATGGGCGCAGGCATTCGTGACACGCTGCTTGCCCTGCCCGGCAGCAACTGGAATCCAGAAGAGTACCTTGATCTCATTTCGCAGTTGGATGAAGAAGGTTTTGATGACTTCACTCGCGTCCGTGAGTTACTTGGCCTGGCAACGGGTAAAGATAATGGCTGGTATACCTTACGCATCGGGGAGCTTAAAGCCATGCTTGCGCTGGCCGGCGGCGATCTGGATCAGGCATTGATCTGGACAGAATGGACCATGGAATTCAACGGCTCCGTGTTCAGCCCAGCGCGGGCAAATTATTATCGTTGCCTGCAAACTCTGCTACTTCTGGCCATGGAAGACGAGCGTAATCCACTGGAATATCACGCCGCCTTTGTCCGTATGTATGGCGCAGAGGCGGTAGAAGCGGCATCCGCAGCCATCAGTGGTGAAGCAGCCTTCAACGGTCTTCAGTCGGTAGACAGCGACCTGACCGCTTTCCCTGCTCATCAGGCGCTACTGGCGGCTTATGAAAAATTGCAGCGTGCCAAACGCCGCTACTGGGAAAATGCCTAAGCTGGCGTTGAACATTCACGCGGGTTAGCCTGACAATCATGCCTGAGGCACTGAACCTGTTCAGTGCCTTTTTATTGATCCTTATGTATTCCTGCCATTAATAGATTAATGTCATTATTTTTCTGCTAAATAGCGACACCAACAACCTATCTTATTAACAAATCCACAACATTTCAGCCTTGATTACGCCCTCTCGTTAAACAAAACCTGTATTATTTAAAATAAATTTATTCATTATTTTTCATGACGTTAGTTCCAAAAACCACCTTTCTTGTTAAACCTTTACCGTTGTTGCTCTGCTGGACATGATCTATATCAACTTTAATCACAGGTGCATTTGTTATTATTTTTTTCAGACAACTTTTGGAGTGAGTTAGTGTGAAAGCTGACAATCCTTTTAATCTGTTATTACCCGCCGCGATGGCAAAAGTGGCTGAAGACGCTGGCGTCTACAAAGCCACCAAGCATCCGCTGACGACAACCTTTCTCGCGTTTACCGCAGGCATGTTTATCTCCATCGCTTTCGTGTTTTACATCACAGCCACCACCGGCAGCGGTGAAATGGCTTACGGCATGGCTAAGCTCGTCGGGGGGATATGTTTCTCACTCGGGTTGATACTCGTTGTGGTATGTGGTGCCGACCTGTTTACCTCCACCGTGCTGATCGTCGTTGCGAAAGCGAGTGGCCGCATCACCTGGGGGCAACTGGCACGTAACTGGATCAACGTTTATGTTGGTAATCTGGTCGGTGCGCTGTTTTTTGTCGCGCTGATGTGGTTTTCCGGTGAGCATACGGTGGCCAACGGCGCATGGGGTTTAAACGTGTTGCAGACTGCCGACCATAAAATGCATCACACGTTTGTTGAAGCGGTCTCTCTGGGTATTCTGGCTAATTTGATGGTCTGTCTGGCGGTCTGGATGAGCTATTCAGGACGGACCTTAATGGATAAAAGCCTGATTATGATTTTGCCGGTGGCGATGTTTGTTGCCTGTGGTTTTGAACACAGTATCGCAAATATGTTTTTAATTCCTTTCGCCATCGTCATTCGCGATTTTTCTGGCCCGGAATTTTGGCATGCTGCGGGCGCGACGGCAGCACAGTTTCCGGCCCTTTCTGTGAAAAACTTTATTTTCGACAATCTGATTCCAGTCACGCTCGGCAACATTACCGGCGGTGGAGTGCTGGTCGGATTGACCTACTGGGTAATTTACTTACGCGGTGGACACGAAGCGCACTAATCCAGCCTCGAGGGTTCATCCCAACCGGATCGACCCAAGAGCAAAAGTCTCCTTAAATAAGGCAGGTATAATATGACCGAACTTAACGCAAAACTGGCCTCAGCCTGGCAGGGTTTTACTGAAGGCGAATGGCAGAACAGCGTCAACGTACGCGACTTCATCCAGAAAAACTATACGCCGTATGAAGGCGATGAATCTTTCCTCGCTGGCGCCACCGAAGCCACCACTAAACTGTGGGAAAGCGTGCTGGAAGGCATTAAAGTTGAAAACCGTACCCACGCACCCGTCGATTTTGATACCGATCTTGCTTCTACCATCACCTCGCACGATGCCGGCTATATCAATAAATCACTGGAAAAAGTTGTTGGCCTGCAAACGGAAGCGCCGCTGAAACGCGCCATTATTCCTTTTGGCGGCATTAAGATGGTCGAGGGTTCATGTAAAGTTTACGGGCGCGAACTCGATGCTTCACTGAAAAAAATCTTCACCGACTATCGTAAAACGCACAATCAGGGCGTGTTTGATGTTTATACCCCTGATATTTTACGCTGCCGTAAATCAGGTATATTAACCGGCCTGCCTGATGCCTATGGTCGTGGACGCATCATTGGTGACTACCGTCGTATCGCCTTATACGGCATTGACTACCTGATGGCCGATAAGTTTGCTCAGTTTGCGTCTCTGCAAAGCGATCTGGAAAATGGCGTCAACCTGGAAGCCACCATTCGTCTACGCGAAGAAATTGCTGACCAGCATCGGGCGCTTGGACAAATCAAAGAGATGGCAGCCAAATATGGTCACGATATCTCAGGTCCGGCGACCAATGCAGTCGAAGCCGTTCAGTGGACCTATTACGGCTATCTTGCCGCAGTAAAATCACAGAACGGTGCAGCCATGTCCTTTGGCCGTGTTTCAACCTTCCTGGACGTGTTCATTGAGCGCGATCTCAACGCCGGTAAGCTGAACGAAGCGCAGGCGCAGGAACTGATTGACCACCTGGTGATGAAACTGCGCATGGTCCGCTTCCTGCGCACGCCTGAGTACGATGAACTGTTCTCTGGCGACCCCATCTGGGCAACGGAATCGCTGGCCGGTATGGGCGTTGATGGACGTACGCTGGTGAGTAAAACCACCTTCCGTTTCCTCAATACACTTTACACCATGGGCCCTTCACCTGAGCCTAATATGACCATTCTGTGGTCTGAGAAGCTGCCGGTTAACTTTAAAAAGTATGCGGCGAAAGTGTCTATTGATACGTCATCATTGCAGTATGAAAACGACGACCTGATGCGTCCCGATTTCGACAACGATGACTATGCAATTGCCTGCTGCGTCAGCCCAATGATCGTCGGTAAGCAAATGCAGTTCTTCGGTGCCCGCGCCAACCTGGCGAAAACCCTGCTCTACGCAATCAATGGCGGCGTGGACGAAAAACTGAAAATGCAGGTCGGACCAAAAGAAGCCAAGATTACCGATGAGGTGCTTGATTTTGACGTGGTAATGGCGCGTCTGGATCACTTTATGGACTGGCTGGCGAAACAGTACGTCACTGCACTGAACATCATCCACTTCATGCACGATAAATACAGCTATGAAGCCGCGCTGATGGCACTGCACGATCGTGACGTTTACCGCACCATGGCATGCGGTATTGCCGGACTCTCTGTCGCGGCCGACTCGCTGTCTGCCATCAAATACGCGAAGGTGAAACCGGTGCGTGATGAAGATGGCCTGGCCATCGATTTCGACATCGAAGGAGAGTATCCGCAGTTCGGGAATAACGATCCCCGCGTTGACGATCTGGCCTGCGACCTTGTTGAACGCTTTATGAAAAAGATTCAGCAACTCGAAACCTATCGCAACGCTGTACCGACCCAGTCTGTGCTGACCATTACCTCTAACGTGGTTTACGGCAAGAAAACCGGTAATACGCCAGACGGTCGCCGTGCAGGCGCGCCTTTTGGTCCGGGCGCTAACCCGATGCACGGTCGCGATCAGAAAGGTGCCGTGGCCTCGCTGACCTCGGTGGCGAAACTGCCCTTTGCTTACGCAAAAGACGGTATCTCCTACACTTTCTCTATCGTTCCTAATGCGTTAGGCAAAGATGACAACGTGCGTAAAACCAATCTGGCAGGCTTGATGGACGGTTACTTCCATCATGAGACCAGTATTGAAGGCGGTCAGCATCTTAATGTGAACGTAATGAACCGGGAGATGTTAATGGACGCGATGGATAATCCTGAAAAATATCCTCAGTTAACCATTCGCGTCTCCGGCTACGCCGTTCGCTTTAATTCGCTGACAAAAGAGCAGCAGCAGGACGTGATCACCCGTACCTTTACACAATCGCTGTAAGCGCTGTCGCCATCAGCCCTTTCTGAGGCTCCTTCATGGAGCCTCATATTCAAAGTCTGCTTTGGTCGTTGTCTGAGATACGGATAACCACCAAAATTGATTTCCTGTTCAGAGCACACCAGAGAGTGTGCCACCTGCTCCGCAGGCTTACCTGGAGAAACATCGCAATGTCAGCCATAGGTCGCATCCACTCATTCGAATCATGCGGAACCGTAGACGGTCCCGGCATCCGGTTTATTACCTTTTTCCAGGGTTGCCTGATGCGTTGCCTTTACTGCCACAACCGCGATACCTGGGACACGCACGCCGGTAAAGAAATCACCGTTGAGGCGCTGATGGCGGACGTTCTGTCCTACCGTCACTTTATGAATGCCTCTGGCGGTGGCGTCACCGCATCGGGTGGCGAAGCCATTCTTCAGGCTGAGTTTGTGCGTGACTGGTTTCGTGCCTGCAAGGCAGAAGGCATACATACCTGTCTGGATACCAATGGTTTTGTTCGCCGCTACGATCCGGTCATTGATGAGTTACTGGACGCAACAGATTTAGTGATGCTGGACCTTAAACAGATGAATGACGAGGTTCACCAGATTCTGGTTGGCGTATCTAACCATCGCACGCTTGATTTCGCTCGCTACCTACAGAAAAAAGGCAAACGGACATGGATCCGTTTTGTCGTCGTGCCTGGCTACTCAGATGACGACGATACCGTTCATCGCCTGGGAGCGTTTACCCAGGATATGGCGAACGTTGAAAAGATCGAGCTTCTGCCTTATCACGAACTGGGTAAACATAAGTGGATCGCGATGGGCGAAGAGTACAAGCTTGATGGCGTGAAACCGCCCACTAAAGAGACGATGGAGCGGGTAAAAAACATTCTTCTCCGCTACGGACATGAAGTCATGTATTGAAAACGGGGCGGAGATCACTACCGCCCCGCAGGAACCTTTCAGGAAGGCGCACTGACCACCATGCAACAACGAGGCACAGTGCTGCCCTCTGCAGAAGGCATTCAGGCATGCGCCACGGGCGTGGCATGATGATCGGCTTTACGCAACAGCATCACCAGGTAAACCAGCGCCACTGCCGCAATCATAACGAACAGTAAACGGTCTGAGTAACTCTGCATCAGCATTGCTGTCATGCTCGGCCCCGCCAGACTGCCCAGCGTATAGCTCAGTAACAGCGCCTGATTCATGGCCACCAGTTCGTGATGCGCCACGGTTTCGCAGGCCCACGACATCGCCACAGGGTAAAGCGTAAAACCCGCCAGCCCCAGAACAAACAAGGCAGGTGCCATCGCGGCATTGGTTAGCATCGCAATCGCGCCCAGGATTACCACAAATACCTGCACACGCAACACCATCATGCGGCCAAAGCGATCGGCAAGGCGCCCAATCGGCCACTGCCCGACAATACCTGAACTAACGAGTAACGCCATCCAGTAACCTACGTTTGCATCGCTCATGCCCTGATGGGAAAGATAGAGCGGCATCAAGCCATATAACGAACCTAAAACAATCCCGGAGATGATGCAGCCGTTGATGCCCAGGCGCGAACTGCGGCGGCGTAGCATGGGTAAGATACGGCCACCCGGCAAGGCTTCAGCCGGATCACGGCTGGCAGCAACCTGTGTGAAGATCAGCGGTAAAATGGCACAAATCACCGTCGCGGTTACCCAGGGGATCACACTTAACAGCTCTGTGGAAAGTTTGCTCACCAGTAGCTGCCCGGCAACCGTTCCCAGATAATAGACAATCATATAGGCAGCCAGGAGCTGCCCACGGTTACGCACCGTGCCGCTGCACAATAAAGCGCTTTCAACCACGACCCAGACTAAGGCGCAGCCGACACCCGCGCTAAAACGCAACAGCGTCCATGACCAGAAGCCTGCCAGCACCATCATACACAGGGTTGCCACCGCAAACAGGCCGGTTGCCAGATAATAACTACGGTTAAATCCATACTGTTTAATCAGCCAGCCCGCCAGCAACGTGCCAAGCAGATTGCCGGTGTAATACGACGAACTCACCACGCCCACCTGCCAGGTAGCCAGAGCATCATGCGTCAGCCAGAGAGGCACTAACGTATTCAGCACAGCAATTGAAACTGTCATTAACAGCAGGCCGCAAAGCAGCAGTATCACAGGACGTGACCAGGTCGACATAGGGAATTAAAACCAAAAGAAATGAAGGAAATTGCGCGCAGTTTGCCACTGCGTTTTTTAAAGTCAACGGGGCCAAACGCACCGCAGCACATTTTGCTGCCCGACAATTTAATTTATTTATCTTCAGTAAGTTAGCGGCATATTTTACGTCAGGGAAAATAAAGCTATCTTACTGATAATGTAGATTTTTACGCTTTCGGCATCGGGATATATCGATAACGTTTATTTGTGATAAATTCTGATACCGTCCTTTGGCATCGATCCGTCTTGCGGACCAAAAAAAACCCAGCAGCCGCTGGGTTTTTCAGAGAAGAACGGGCGATTAACCAATAAATTCCAGGCCCTTCATATAAGGACGTAACACTTCAGGCACGGCGATGCGGCCATCCTGCTGCTGGTAGTTTTCCAGCACCGCCACCAGCGTGCGTCCCACAGCCAGACCGGAACCATTTAATGTATGGACCAGACGCGGCTTTTTATCCTGCTTACTGCGGGTCCTTGCCTGCATACGGCGAGCCTGGAAATCACCCATGTTTGAACAAGAGGAGATTTCACGGTACGTATTCTGCGCCGGTAACCACACTTCTAGATCGTAGGTTTTGGTCGCACCAAAGCCCATATCGCCGGTGCACAACAGCACTTTACGATAAGGCAGATTCAGCAGCTGTAAGACTTTTTCGGCGTGGCCGACCAGCTCTTCCAGGGCATCCATTGAGGTTTCAGGCGCCACTATCTGTACCATCTCGACTTTATCGAACTGGTGCATACGGATAAGCCCGCGCGTGTCACGGCCATAGGAACCCGCTTCAGAGCGGAAGCATGGCGTGTGAGCCGTCAGCTTAAGCGGCAGGTTTTCTTCCTCGACGATTTCATCGCGAACCAGATTGGTCAGCGGCACTTCGGCAGTAGGAATCAACGCATAGTGGCTGCTTTCTGACTCTTCTTCCAGCGGCCGGGTGTGAAACAGATCTTCACCAAACTTTGGCAACTGTCCTGTTCCGTACAGGGTCGCATGGTTGACCAGATAAGGCACATAGGTTTCCAGATAGCCATGCTGCTCGGTATGCAAGTCAATCATAAACTGGCTGAGCGCCCGGTGCAGGCGGGCAATCTGGCCCTGCATCACGACAAAGCGTGAACCGGTGAGTTTGACCGCCGCAGCAAAATCCAGCCCTTTCGCGGCTTCGCCCAGCTCAACATGATCTTTCACCTGAAAATCAAACTGACGCGGCTCACCCCAGCGGCTGATTTCCAGGTTCTCGGTATCGTCTTTACCCAGCGGTACAACATCTGCAGGCAGATTCGGCAGCGCCAGGCTGAAGTCACGAATCTGATTTTGCAGTTCATCCAGTTCTGCTTTGGCAGCATCCAGGCGTTCGCCCAGGCTGTTCACTTCCTGACGCAGTGGCTCGATGTCTTCCCCACGTGCTTTGGCCTGACCGATGGATTTGGATCGGGAGTTACGCTCGGCCTGCAGATTTTCAGTTTCTACCTGCAAGACTTTGCGACGCTCTTCGAGCGAACGCAGCATTTCCACATCCAGTTTGAATCCTCGGCGTGCCAGTTTTTCTGCGACTGCGTCTGGCTCATTACGCAGCAGATTGGGATCGAGCATGCTTATCCTGTGTATTTATGAGTTGAAAGAAGGGACGCATTCCAGCTGGAATGCGTTGAAAACATTGACCACATTACCGCAACGTCTGTTTTAGCGGTAGCGTTTTGTCTGGCTATTTTGATCGAGTTCAGTAAGCCAGGCCAGCTTTTCGCCAATTTTGCCTTCAAGACCGCGTTGGGTGGGATGATAGTAACGTGTTTGTGCCATTTCCGGAGGGAAATAGACCTCACCAGCCGCATAGGCGTTGGCTTCATCATGGGCATAGCGATAGCTTTCACCCAGGCCCATTTCTTTCATCAGCTTAGTGGGGGCATTGCGCAGATGATCGGGAACATCAAAATCAGGGTGGTCGCGCGCATCGCGCATCGCCGCTTTAAAGGCGGTATAAACGGCATTACTTTTTGGCGCACAGGCGAGATACACGATGGCCTGAGCAATCGCCCGCTCCCCTTCTGCCGGACCCACGCGGGTGAAACAGTCCCACGCCGATATCGCCACCTGCATGCCGCGCGGATCGGCATTGCCCACGTCTTCAGAGGCAATGGCCAACAGACGACGCGCGACATACAGCGGATCGCCACCTGCGGTAATAATCCGGGCGTACCAGTACAGGGCAGCATCGGGTGCTGAACCGCGAACAGACTTATGTAACGCAGAAATAAGGTCGTAAAAGCGATCACCCTTGTTATCAAACCGGGCAGATCGCTCCCCGGCAACTTCAGTCAACAGCTGTGGCGTCAGTTCTCTTTTGCCTTGCGCGTTGGTTTCGGCCATATCGGCCATCATTTCCAGCGTGTTAAGCGCACGGCGCGCATCGCCGCTCACCAGCTCAGCGATCATGCGGCGCGTATTATTCGGTAACAGGATATCGCTGTTGCCATAGCCGCGATCGGCATCTTGCATGGCCTGGTCAAGCACCTGCTCAATGTCTTCTGTGGTCAGGGATTTCAGTAGATAAACGCGGGCGCGTGACAGCAGTGCGGAATTAAGCTCGAAACTGGGATTTTCAGTGGTGGCGCCAATGAAGGTAATGGTGCCGTCTTCAATATGCGGCAGGAAGGCATCCTGCTGACTTTTATTGAAACGGTGCACCTCATCCACGAAAAGGATGGTGCGACGGCCGGCCTGCTTGCTCAAGCGCGCACGCTCTATCGCTTCACGAATTTCCTTGACGCCGGAGGTGACGGCAGAGATGCGTTCAACGTCCGCATTACCGTAGTGCGCGATAATCTCGGCCAGTGTGGTTTTGCCTGTTCCCGGCGGCCCCCAGAGAATCATGGAATGCAAATGGCCAGCCTCAATGGCGCGCGGCAGCGGTTTCCCCGCAGCCAGCAGGTGCTGCTGACCAATATAGTGCTTCAGGGTTTCTGGCCGCATACGCGCGGCCAGAGGTTTAAAATCTTCGCTGGAGAAATCCAGAGACAGGTTGCCCACTACCACCTCACTGACGTTGATCATCCACCGTGACACCTTTCGGCGGGGTGAAAGTGAATTTATCCGGACTGATAGGGCCGTTTTTCTGGCTCTTCAGCTGGTAATTACTGCGCTGTCCATCCTGCTCTACGGCGCTGAACTGATTAATCGTGCCATCTGGCGTTACGTCGATAGTGAACTGCTTGAGGTTACCGTCGCTTTTCTTCGGCGTCAGTTCAAATTTATCGCCCTGCTGCTTAACGTTGTATTGCTGCCAGTCGCTGGACTGATTGCGGGCAATTAACATAAACGGCGTATTGCTGGTAGCATTCTTTAACAGACTTACCGTAGCCTGCTCTACAAACGGGTTGTAGAACCATAACGATTTTCCGTCAGAGACAATGACGCTCTCGTCAGGCGCGGTCATGTGCCAGTTAAACAGGCTTGGGCGCTTGACCCACAGTTCACCTTCTCCATCCTGCACGTTAGCACCGCTGCCATCGGTCACCTTTTGCGTAAAGCTGGCGTGGAAGCTGTTTACTTTATTCAAACGCTGTTGCAGGTCACTTGATGCATCAGCGAAAGCGCTGGCTGAACCCAAAGCGGCCAACAGGCCTAAGGCAATTACGCGTAATTTCATCTGCTTAAATCCTTATTAAATCGTTTCCCGTTGATAACGCTACTAAGCCTGGTCGCTGTCCTGCGTTTAATACAGGAGAAAAAACCGAAAGCCTAATCAACTATGGGGGTAAACGGCTAAAAAACAATGAGCCAGCAAGAACTGGCTCATTGATTTATGTTTCAAAGCTTATCGTTTAGGCTCTACATATCGTGGGGAGGCGGTGACAGCACTTCGCGGTTACCGTTATGTCCCGGTGCCGAAACGATGCCCTGGGCTTCCATCTGCTCAATGATGCGCGCGGCGCGGTTATAGCCAATACGGAACTGACGCTGAACGCCTGAAATCGAGGCGCGGCGCTTGTCCACCACGAAACCCACCGCCTGATCGAACAACGGATCCAGTTCTTCATCGCTGTCGATGCCGCCCGCACCTTCGCTCTCTTCGCCCGCTGTAATGCTTTCAATGTATTGCGGACGTCCACGCGCTTTCCAGTCCTGGACCACCGCGTGCACTTCCTGATCGCGTACAAAGGCACCGTGAACACGAACCGGCATGGAGGAGTTTGGCGGCATATAGAGCATGTCACCCATGCCCAGCAACGACTCCGCACCGCCCTGGTCGAGGATAGTGCGCGAGTCAATTTTGCTCGACACGGTAAAGGCGATACGCGTAGGAATGTTGGCCTTGATCAGGCCGGTAATCACATCCACCGAGGGACGCTGGGTGGCCAGCACCAGGTGGATACCGGCCGCACGTGCTTTCTGCGCCAGGCGGGCAATCAGCTCTTCCACTTTTTTACCCACGGCCATCATCAGGTCGGCGAACTCATCCACCATCACCACAATGTAAGGCAGTTTTTCCAGCACCGGCGGCGTCATGTCCATACTGTCGCCCGGTTTCCAGAACGGATCGGGGATTGGACGGCCCATCGCCTCAGCCTGTTCAACTTTCTCGTTGTAGCCCGCAAGATTACGCACGCCAAGTGCCGACATCAGTTTATAGCGGCGCTCCATCTCACCGACGCTCCAGCGCAGCGCATTCGCCGCATCTTTCATATCGGTGACGACTTCGGTGAGTAGATGCGGAATGCCTTCATAGACCGACAGCTCAAGCATTTTCGGGTCGATCATAATAAAGCGCACTTCTTCCGGCGTGGCTTTATACAACATGCTGAGAATCATGGCATTTACGCCGACTGACTTACCCGAACCGGTGGTACCGGCAACCAGTAAGTGTGGCATCTTCGCCAAATCGGCCACTACCGGCTGACCGGCAATGTCTTTACCCAGTACCACGGCCAGAGGTGAAGGATTGTCACGGAATTTTGGACAATCCAGCACTTCACGTAAGTAAACGGTCTGACGGTGCTTATTCGGTAATTCCAGTCCGACATAGGGCTTACCCGGAATCACTTCAACAACGCGCACCGCCGTGGTGGACAGTGAACGGGCCAGATCGCGCGACAGGTTAGAAATACGCGCGGCTTTCACGCCCGGCGCCAGATCCAGTTCAAAACGTGTAATGACCGGGCCGGGAGAGATGCCGACGACCTCGGCCTTAACACGATAATCGCCCAGGCGCGATTCAACCAGGCGCGCCGTCTGCTCAAGAGCAAACATGTCAACCGGCTCTTCTTCTGCAGGCGGTGCGGTTAACAGATCCAGAGAAGGCAACGGCGTGGAGGGTTTTTCCAGCGGCTGTTCATGACGCATCAGGAAAGGATGAATCAGGCTGTCATGCAACGACGGCTTCGCCTCTTCCACAGGATCGGGCTGCTCGACAGGTGCCGCGAAGGTATCCGACGCAACGTTCTGCGTCGGCATGCTTCTCTGCGCGGCCGCATGCGTCGGCGCAGCCTGTACTTGCTGCCACGGCTCATGTTTTGCCGCGACCTCATCCGTTTCCGGCGTTGCCGCAATGGTGAACAGCGGCTCAACCGGGCCGTCGTCAACCAGATCTTTCATCGGTGAGAAATCAAAGGCCGCAGACGTGTCCAGGTTGAATACCGGCGCATTGTTGGCAGGTTCGGTCTCATAACGCTGTTGCTGCTGCTCGGCGAACTGACGGGCCAGGGATGCCTGCTCTAGAGCCAGTTCATCGTCTTCACTCTGTTCATCCTGTTGCCAGCTCTCGCCATAACGCTGTTGCTGCTCAGACTGAAACGCCTGACGTAACTCAGCCTGTTGCAGGGCATCCTGCTCCTCCGCTGACCAGTCTGGATTGTGCGGCTGATCGGAAGCCTGTGGAGCCGCCGGGGCTTCAGACAGTCTGGCTTTCTCTTCTGCCATGCGCTGGGAAGGAAGTTTAATTCCGTAAGACGCCAGTTCGCGTCGGGTCGGTAATTTAACCGGGTTTGGCCGCGGTAACGCCGGGCCTATCCCCTGCTTCACCTGTGGATTAGCCTGATTTTCAGGCACCGGTTCAAACAGCGGCGACATCGAGGCCGCGGCTTTGCCTGCCGCGCCTGCCGTTACCGCACTGCTCAGGGTTGCGGCAGAGGCTGCCTCGCGCCAGTTGCCCATCTTCGGCGCATCATCCTCATAGGCCGTAAAGGGTGCTGAGGATGCGGGTGTTTCATCCGGCATTTCAAACCGGTACAGAGGCGGTTCACTGACCGGTTTATCCTGCGGAACAGGATCACGCGGTGCAAAATGACGCTCTGGAGCAGGATGAGGTACAGCCGCTTCCTGGGCGGGCGCGGCGACAGAATGCACGGGTGCAACCGCAGGCTGGGCTGCAGATGGGGCTGACGGCGACACGGTAGCCGTGGTAAAGGTTGACGCCACGCTGGCTGCAGGTTGCTGGACGGGTGCCACCGGCATTTCAGCAGCGTCGGTGGTTGCCGCGACGGCAGCGCGTGTCGCTGTTGCCGCCTTAGCCAGCAGCGGATCGTGCTCGTCCAGATCGGGCTGCGCCTTACGGGGCGCAGAAAGCAGAACGTCATCGTCGTCATGGGGCTGCGCGTGAAGAACAGGCGCATCATCTTCATGATGTTCGGCCTCGTCCTCTTCCTGCCAGGGTTCGTCGTGACGTGAACGGTTGCTGGCAAATGTCAGCACGCCCATGACCACGCAACCGATTCGTTCTGCAATGGTCAACCACGACCAACCGGTATACAGCGTAATGCCCGCTGCCCAGATGCAAAGCAGAGTGAGGGTGCCACCAGCAGGACTAAACCAGGGTGAAATCGCATTGCTGACGAGGCTGCCGATCACGCCGCCTGAAGCAAAGTACCAGATGTCGTCAGCATTCAGTGCAGCCATGCCGCAGGTTGTCACGACCAGGGCCAGTACGCCAATTAACCGCAAACCTACGGCGAAATAGTCGAAGTAGTCCTGATTATCGCGCTGGCGAAAGGCTATCCAGCACAATCCAAGGATCACCGGTGGAATGGCGTAAGCCATCACGCCAAAGATGAACAACAGCGTGTCAGCCAGCCATGCCCCTACCGTACCGCCGATATTATGGATAGGCTCGTGCCAGGCCGTCTGCGACCAGCTCGGGTCGGAAGGATTAAAACTGACCAGGGAAACCATCAGGTAGACGGCAAACAACGCCACCAGAATGAGCAACGCTTCCAGCAGACGGCGTCCACTGCTCAGCGACTGTAACGAAACGTCTTTATCTTCTGTGTATTCCTGGCTCAAGAGAACTCTCCAGGTGCCTGTAAAGTAAGAAACAACAGCGTCGGGCTCACCCGACGCTGGTCCTGTATGTATTCACAGGAGTGTACCGAAATTTCACAGGCTTTGCACCTGCCACGCATCAGCGCGTTTTGATCACCAGACGGTTACTCTGTTTGACCTCTTCCATCACCACGTAAGTACGCGTGTCGTTTACACCCGGCAGGCGCAGCAGGGTTTCCCCCAGCAGCTTGCGGTAGGCGGACATATCGGGCACGCGTGTTTTCAGCAGGTAGTCGAAATCACCAGAAACCAGGTGACACTCTTGAGTTTCCTCAAGTTTTTGCACAGCGGCGTTAAATTGCTCAAACACATCTGGTGCGCCACGATTCAGAGTAATCTCAACGAATACCAGTAATGAGGCGTCCAGGTAGTGAGGGTTAAGTTGCGCAGTGTAACCAAGGATGAATCCCTGGCGTTCAAGACGACGTACACGCTCAAGACAAGGTGTAGGCGATAATCCTACACGTTTGGAAAGTTCCACGTTTGAGATACGACCGTCTTTCTGCAATTCATTCAGAATATTTCTGTCGATCCTGTCGAGGTCTTTACCGGGGCGTTTCTTATTATCTACCATTATTATTGTCTCTCTTAATTCCTTCCCTTTACCTGCCATCCCCTGAAAACGCTCATTGTTCGGGGCATTTTTTGAAGTGAAATAACGGCGTCTCAGTGCGGTCGCACCTATGTGTATGACGCATGTTGTCTGTCCACATCATGCGTCATGACTCATATCAGACGACAAAATTCGTTCGGCACATTGCCCAAAACCCGGCGGCAAAACCCGTTTTGTTCCGAAGATGTCATTCGCTTCTCACACTGTTTTCGCAAATGCGCAGGCGATTGTCAAAGTAAAATGTCTAAATTCAGGACAAGATGCCAGACACATCGCTGGGTCACTGTTTTTAAATGAGTATTTTCGGGCGATAAGGTGCAACAACGTGAATTTTTGCCCCCTTTTGGCGCAAACCGCAGGCAAAAAGTGCAATCATCGTCTACGCCGTTTGCAGTAATCGTTAACAAACGCGCGCAAGTGTTGTCAATGACACGGCTTATTCCCTACAATCGCAGGCTATGTCAGGCGAATGAAACTGAGGAACGCATGAGTACGGCTAAACACAGTAAGTTGCTCATTCTGGGCTCTGGTCCAGCAGGTTATACCGCAGCCGTTTATGCTGCACGCGCGAATCTGAATCCGGTGTTGATTACCGGTCTGGAAAAAGGCGGACAGCTGACGACCACGACGGAAGTGGAAAACTGGCCGGGCGACCCGCACGATCTGACAGGTCCATCGTTAATGGAACGCATGCATGAGCATGCCGAGAAATTTAACACTGAGATCATTTTTGACCACATCCATTCCGTGGATCTGCAGAATCGTCCGTTCCGTTTAACCGGTGACAGCGGCGAATACACCGCAGATGCCCTGATTATTGCCACAGGTGCATCGGCACGCTACCTCGGCCTGCCGTCAGAAGACGCGTTTAAAGGCAAAGGCGTTTCGGCCTGCGCTACCTGTGATGGTTTCTTTTACCGTAATCAGAAAGTCGCCGTGATCGGGGGCGGTAATACGGCGGTAGAAGAAGCACTTTATCTGGCCAATATCGCCGCTGAAGTGCATTTAATTCACCGTCGCGACAGCTTCCGCGCCGAGAAAATTTTGATCGATCGCCTGATGGAAAAAGTCAGCAACGGCAACATTGTGCTGCATACCCACCGTACGCTGGAAGAAGTGGTTGGCGATCAGATGGGCGTGACCGGACTGACGCTGCGTTCAACGCTGGACGATAAAACCGAGTCGCTGGAAGTCGCTGGCCTGTTTGTGGCGATTGGCCACAGCCCAAACACAGCGATTTTCGACGGCCAGTTAGCACTGGAAAATGGCTATATCAAGGTTCAGTCTGGCCTGCACGGCAATGCAACCCAGACCAGCATTCCGGGTGTGTTTGCTGCAGGTGATGTGATGGACCATATCTATCGCCAGGCCATTACCTCTGCGGGCACCGGCTGTATGGCTGCTCTGGATGCAGAACGTTATCTTGATGGTCTGGTTAAAAACGATAAGTAAGTTGTTAATAACCTGATCTTAATTGTTTGAGGCGACTGTTTTTCAGTCGCCTTTTTTATTATCACCATGCTAAATTCATGCGCCAGGCGGGAGGGGCTCGCCTCTTTTCCTTTGTCTTCGCCACTGTGGGTTTCGCATGAACAAATCGCGGCAGCAGCACCTTACCCGTTGGCTTCGTCAACAGCGGCATCATGCCGGTCCCTGGTTACGGCTCGCCTCACTGTCAGGCTCCGCCAGTGCGTTGCTGATTATCCTGCAGGCCTGGCTGCTGGCGTCGTTGCTTCAGGCATTGATTGTGACGCACCAATCGCCCCCGTCGCTTCTTTCACAGTTTATGTTACTGCTGCTGTGCTTCGTGCTGCGGGCGATGCTGAACTATGCGCGCGAGCAGGCAGGATTCCGTGCCGGTCAGGCTATTCGCCAGGCGCTGCGCAAACAGATTCTGGACCGTTTATCCGCACTGGGCCCCGCCTGGATTCAGGGCAAACCGGCTGGTAGTTGGGCAACCTTACTGCTGGAACAGACAGAAGATATGCAGGCGTACTATGCGCGCTACCTGCCGCAGATGACGCTGGCGGCCGTCATCCCCTGCGCCATTTTGATTGCGCTGTTTCCTTTAAACTGGGCCGCCGGATTGATTCTGCTGGCTACGGCACCGTTGATTCCGCTGTTTATGGCGCTGGTGGGCATGGGCGCGGCCGATGCCAATCGGCGCAATTTTCTGGCCCTGGCGCGCCTGAGTGGTGACTTTCTTGATCGCCTGCGCGGCCGGGAGACGCTGAGGCTGTTTCATCGGGCCGAAGCAGAAAAACAGGCCATTGCCGCCGCCACGACGGACTTTCGTCAACGCACCATGGACGTCTTACGGCTGGCTTTTCTCTCCTCCTCCGTTCTGGAGTTTTTTGCGTCATTAGCTATTGCTGTGGTCGCGGTTTATTTTGGTTTTTCCTACCTGGGTGAGTTGCACTTTGGCGATTATGGCAAGGGCGTTACGCTGTTTGCCGGTTTTCTGGTGTTGATTCTGGCCCCGGAATTCTTTCAGCCTTTGCGCGATCTCGGCACCTTCTACCATGCTAAAGCGCAGGCCATCGGCGGCGCCGATGCCATTGAGCGCTTTATGCAGGCGACGCCACAGTCAGAAGCGCGCAACGGCACTATCCCGTTTGCCGCCGCCGCACCACTGGAGCTGGTTGCTGACAACCTGGTGGTCTGCGCGCCCGGCGGTAAAATCCTGTGTGGTCCTTTACATTTCACTCTGCGCTCGGGCGGACGCATCGCGCTGGTCGGTAAAAGCGGCGCAGGCAAAACCGCGCTGTTGAATGCGCTGCTGGGATTTTTACCTTATCAGGGCTCGCTTAAAGCCAATGGGATTGAGTTACGCGATTTGGTTCAACGCGACTGGCATCGGCATCTTGCCTGGGTCGGACAAAATCCCCAGTTACCGGCAGAAACCTTACGTGAAAATATCCTGATGGGCGCGCCCCTCGACGCCGCACGTCTGGATGCCTTAATCGCGGCTTGTGGCATCCACGAGTTTCTCTCACGACTGCCTGAAGGGTTGAATACCGCACCGGGCGATGCCAGCAGCGCGCTGTCCGTTGGTCAGGCACAGCGCATTGCGGTTGCGCGGGCGCTGTACAAACCGGCTCAGCTATTGCTCCTTGATGAGCCTGCAGCCAGCCTGGATGCGCTGAGTGAACATCATGTCATGCAGGCACTTCATCAGGCCGCGCGACAGCAAACCACCCTGATGATTACGCATCAGATCGATTCGCTGCGCGACTGGGATGAAATCTGGCTCATGGAGGCGGGAAAACTGGTACAGCAAGGCAGTTGGCAGGCACTGACGGCCCAGCCCGGCCCTTTCCGTGCACTGCTGCAACATCGTCAACAGGAGTGCATCTGATGTCTGCTCTGCGTCCTTTTCTGCGGCTGTGGCTGCGTCATCCCTTTCGGCTGGTGCTGGGGATTATACTGGCGATAGTCACGTTGCTGGCCAGTATTGGCCTACTCACCCTGTCTGGCTGGTTTCTGGCGGCATCGTCCGTTGTTGGCGTCGCGGGCCTGTACAGTTTTAACTATATGCTCCCGGCCGCCGGCGTGCGTGGCGCGGCCATTATACGTACCGCGGCACGTTACTTCGAACGGCTGGTCACGCACGATGCCACGTTCCGGGTGCTGCAGCATTTGCGCGTTTTCACCTTCAGCCGATTGATTTCACTGGCACCGGGTCAGCTTGCGGCCTTTCGCCAGGCGGATCTGTTAAACCGTTTTGTTGGGGATGTGGATACGCTGGATCACCTCTACCTGCGGGTAATATCGCCGCTGCTGGGCGCATTTATCGTTATTGTGGTGGTGACAGCCGGTTTAAGCCTGATTGATCCGCAGCTGGCACTCCTGCTGGGCGGTACCCTGCTTGCCCTGCTCTGTCTTTTTCCTCCCCTGTTTTACCACCTGGGCGCCCCGGCGGGCGTGGCGATAACCCGGCAGCGTTCGCACTGGCGCGTGCAGTTAATGCAATGGCTGGCGGGCCAGGCTGAACTGACGTTGTACGGTAACGCCTCCGCCTGGCGCGCGCGGCTGGACAGCAGCGAACAACAGTGGCAGGACGCGCAGCGCCAGCAGGCACGTTTAGAGGCACTGGCGCAGAGTCTGTTGCTGATGTGCAGCGGTATCACGGTGACCGCCTTGCTCTGGCTCAGCGCCGACAGCATTGCGCAGCAGCATCTTCCCGGTCCCTTTATTGCGCTGGTGGTATTTTGTGCCCTGGCCGCTTTTGAAGCGCTGGCCCCGGTCGCGGGTGCCTTTCTGCCCCTGTCTCAGGTGATCACCGCCGCCCAGCGCGTCAATGAGATCATCGAGCAAACGCCGGCGATCGTTTTCCCCTCCGCAGCCGCTGTCCCGCCCGGCGCGCTCAGCATGAGCGTGCAGGCGCTTGAATTCAGCTATCCCGGTAGGCCGGAAAACGTGTTAAACCAGTTTTCCCTGCACATTAAGGCAGGTGAACATGTCGCGCTACTCGGGCCTACCGGCTGCGGAAAATCCACCCTACTTGGCCTCCTGACGCGCGCCTGGGATGTTGAGCATGGCGAGATAGCGCTGAACAACGTCCCGCTTGCCGAGTGGGATGAAGCGCAACTCCGTCAGCGCATCAGCGTTGTCACCCAGCGCGTTCATCTTTTCAGCCAGACCCTGCGTGATAATTTATTGCTGGCCTGCCCCGATGCCAGTGATGAAACCCTTACCGTGGCGTTAATGCAGACCGGCCTGCAGAGTCTGCTGGATAATGAAGAAGGATTAAATGCCTGGCTGGGCGAAGGCGGCCGGCCGCTGTCGGGTGGCGAACTGCGACGCCTGGCGATTGCCCGTGCGCTGCTGCACAACGGCGACCTGTGGTTGCTGGATGAGCCGACAGAAGGGCTGGATGCCGCGACCGAGCAGCATATTCTGTCCCTGTTGCAGCAGCTGACAGCGGGCAAGACCGTGATTATGGTTACCCATCGTCTGACCGGACTGGCGCAGATGGATAAAATTTGCGTTATGGACGGCGGGAAGATCATTGAGCAGGGAAATCATTCCGAATTAGTCGCAAAAGGTGGACGTTACTGGCGTTTCCAGCAACGCTTTGCGTTATAGTTTTGTAAAAGCTGATGGATAACTTAACGCGATGAGACTGGTTCAACTGTCACGGGAATCGTTGCTGTTTCCTCCTCCGGAAACGGCGCTGCGTGAGCCCAATGGCCTGCTGGCTATGGGCGGTGATCTCTCGCCTGCGCGCCTGCTCAACGCCTATCAGCAGGGGATTTTCCCCTGGTTTTCCCCTGGCGATCCGATTCTGTGGTGGTCACCCGACCCTCGCGCGGTGTTACTCCCAGACCGTTTTCACCTCAGCCGCAGTATGAAGCGCTTTCACCAGCAATCACCTTATCGGGTGACGATGAATGAAGCCTTTTCCGACGTGGTCGAAGGCTGTGCGGCCGGTCGGGAAGAAGGGACATGGATTACTTTTGAAGTCAAACGCGCGTGGCTGAAGCTTTATGAGCTTGGTCATGCCCATTCCATTGAAGTCTGGCGCGAGCAAGACCTGGTGGGCGGCATGTATGGCCTGGCGCTGGGCCAGATATTTTGTGGCGAATCCATGTTCAGCCTGCAGACCAACGCCTCGAAAACCGCACTTTGGGTTTTCTGTCAGCATTTTATTAAGCACAAAGGACGCCTGGTGGATTGCCAGATACTGAATCCCCATACGGCTTCACTCGGCGCGGTCGATATTCCCCGCGAAGCTTACCTGGATGCGGTAAAAAACCTGTCCTCGCAGCCCGTTGACAGCGGCTGCTGGCGGAATCAAACCCTTTTTTAATCCGCGCGCAGATGTTTTGCACACATAAACCCGGTTAAGTGATATAATAGCGGCGTTTGGTATGTCGTCCGCGCTTGATTTTCAAGCCGGAATTGCCAGGCTGGGAATCTCATCGCACTCTCGGAACTGTTTCAATCGTGCGCGTGTTACCGGTTGATTCAGATTCTTAGCCCGCTAATCCCCCGCAGACGTCACATAAACACCCGAATTTAACCGACATGCTCGCGTTATAACGCGAAGCACGGCGATGCGTTGGCTTTATTGCCGACGGTTCTTTACATAACTTGTTGAATTGGGCATTATCTTGCCGGTTCAACTGAAAGGTAGTACACCCAGAGGATTCGATGGCCAAAGAAGACAATATTGAAATGCAAGGTACCGTACTGGATACGTTACCTAACACCATGTTCCGCGTAGAACTTGAGAACGGACACGTGGTTACCGCTCATATCTCCGGTAAAATGCGTAAAAACTACATCCGCATCCTGACGGGCGACAAAGTGACTGTCGAGCTGACCCCGTACGACCTGAGCAAAGGCCGCATTGTCTTCCGTAGTCGCTGAGTTGCGTTGATGCCGTTGCCTGCGCCTCGTGTGCGGGCAAACAAAAAAAGGCCGGATATTATCCGGCCTTTTCTCTTTCTGTCATACCGCGCTTAGTGCACGGTGCCTTCCGTTTTACGTTTTTGCGCACTCAGGAAGTGATAGGTCAGTTGCCCCTTCTCTTTATCCAGCGCAACAGAGACCGATCCACCGTCAACCAGCGAACCAAACAGCAGTTCGTTCGCCAGCGGTTTCTTCAGGCTCTCCTGAACGGTACGCGCCATCGGACGAGCGCCCATCGCTTTGTCATAGCCCTTCTCTGCCAGCCAGTCACGCGCTTCGTCACTGACCTCCAGTGAAACACCTTTCGCATCCAGCTGTGCCTGCAGTTCAACAATAAACTTGTCGACGACCTGATGAATAACGTCCGTTGACAGGTGGCTGAACCAGATAATGTTGTCCAGGCGGTTACGGAATTCAGGAGTAAAGATTTTCTTAATCTCTTCCATGGCATCCGTACTGTTGTCCTGATGGATCAGGCCAATGGATTTACGCTCGGTTTCACGCACGCCGGCGTTGGTGGTCATCACCAGCACCACGTTACGGAAGTCGGCCTTGCGGCCGTTGTTATCGGTCAGCATACCGTTGTCCATCACCTGCAGCAGCAGGTTGAACACATCCGGGTGCGCTTTCTCAATCTCATCCAGCAGCACAACGGCGTGAGGATGCTTGATTACCGCATCGGTCAGCAGGCCGCCCTGATCGAAACCCACATAGCCCGGAGGCGCACCGATCAAACGACTGACGGTATGGCGCTCCATGTACTCAGACATGTCGAAGCGCAGCAGCTCAATTCCCAGCGCTTTCGCCAGCTGAACGGTAACTTCGGTTTTACCGACGCCCGTTGGGCCAGCAAACAGGAACGATCCCACCGGCTTGCGATCCTGCCCCAGCCCTGCACGGCTCATCTTGATGGCTTCGGTCAGCGCTTCAATGGCGTTATCCTGACCAAACACCAGCATTTTCAGACGGTCGCCCAGGTTCTTGAGCGTATCGCGATCGGTTGCTGAAACACTCTGCTCTGGAATACGGGCAATACGCGCCACCACGGTTTCGATATCAGCCACGTTAACGGTTTTCTTACGTTTGCTCGCGGGCATCAGACGCGCACGGGCACCGGCCTCATCGATCACGTCGATGGCTTTATCCGGCAGATGGCGATCGTTAATGTATTTCACCGCCAGCTCAACGGCCGCACGCACGGCTTTGGCCGTATAGCGAACGTCATGGTGCGCTTCGTATTTGGTTTTCAGGCCGTTAAGAATCTGCACCGTTTCTTCCACCGACGGCTCGGTGATATCGATTTTCTGGAAACGACGCGCCAGCGCACGATCTTTTTCAAAGATGTTGCTGAATTCCTGATAGGTGGTAGAGCCCATCACGCGGATCTTACCGCTGGAGAGCAGCGGTTTGATCAGGTTTGCCGCATCGACCTGCCCACCCGATGCCGCACCCGCACCGATAATGGTATGAATCTCGTCAATAAACAGGATGCTGCTGTTATCCTGCTCCAGCTGTTTTAACAGCGCTTTGAAACGTTTCTCAAAGTCACCCCGGTATTTGGTGCCCGCCAGCAACGAGCCGATATCGAGAGAGTAAATCGTGCAGTCTTTCATCACTTCAGGCACGTCACCCTGCACAATGCGCCAGGCTAAGCCTTCCGCAATGGCGGTTTTCCCGACGCCGGATTCACCCACCAGCAGGGGATTGTTTTTACGGCGACGACACAGGACCTGAATAGTTCGTTCCAGCTCTTTGTCGCGACCGATCAGCGGGTCAATTCCGCCGACGCGAGCAAGCTGATTGAGATTGGTGGTGAAGTTTTCCATACGTTCCTCCCCGCCTGCTTGCTCTTCGTTAACCGGATTTTCAGCACCAGGTGCCTGGCCGGGTTCGTCTTTACGCGTGCCATGAGAGATGAAATTCACCACATCAAGGCGGCTGACTTCGTGTTTGCGCAGCAGATAAGCCGCCTGCGACTCTTGCTCGCTAAAGATGGCAACCAGCACGTTAGCGCCGGTAACTTCACTGCGTCCGGATGACTGAACATGAAAAACCGCACGCTGCAATACACGCTGGAAACTGAGCGTAGGTTGTGTGTCACGCTCTTCTTCGCTGGCTGGCAGCACAGGCGTGGTCTGTTCAATGAAGGCTTCGAGTTCCTGCCTTAGAGCCACAATGTCCACCGTACAGGCTTCCAGTGCCTCTCTGGCCGACGGGTTACTGAGCAACGCCAGTAACAGATGCTCGACGGTCATAAACTCATGACGGTGCTCACGCGCTCTGGCGAAAGCCATGTTTAAACTGAGTTCCAGTTCTTGATTGAGCATTAGGCACCTCCTCCAGTTAATCGCTCTGACCTGCTTCCTGTATGGAGAGAGGCTCAGGCTTTTTCAAGCGTACACAGCAACGGATGATGATTGTCCCGCGCGTAATTATTCACCTGCGCCGCTTTGGTCTCAGCGACCTCTGCGGTAAATACACCACAGATTGCTTTACCGTGGTAGTGAACTTTCAGCATCAGTTGCGTTGCACGTTCAATATCATAAGAAAAGAACTTTTGCAGAACGTCAATAACAAATTCCATAGGTGTATAATCGTCATTATTCAGAATGACTTTATACATGGAAGGCGGCTTTAACCCTTCGCGTACTTTATCGTCAGCTAATTGTTCAAAATTTAGCCAGTCATTTGTGTTTGCCATAGTGTTCCGTTGTGATTCTGTACATCGTCATAAACCCGGTTCATCTGTAGAGTTTAACACGTGTGTCAAGTGCACAGTCGCTAATGAATCATTCCGCTAAAAATGCCACACGCGACCTGTATCACAAAATTTCAAATAGCGTTAACTACCTCAAATTTTGATGATTTTTTCCCCGCCTTGCCCGGTGGTTTGCTTGACGACCACGCCAGTTTCTCTACATTCTACCTTCACAAGCTGATTGAGTTTTAATCAAACCCGACTCACGGCTTCAGTGACCTCACCTACTTATAAAATGTCTTGCGAGGGAAGTAAAAGCATGGAGACAGGTACCGTTAAATGGTTCAATAACGCCAAAGGTTTCGGCTTTATCTGTCCAATCGGGGGCGGAGAAGATATCTTCGCACACTACTCAACGATACAGATGGATGGTTACAGAACGCTAAAGGCGGGCCAGCAGGTCCATTTTGACGTTCATCAGGGCCCTAAGGGCAACCATGCCAGTCTGATAGTACCCGTTGAAGCGCAACAGGCTGTCGCCTGAGATCACCCCAACGTTGGACCGCTCCGTTGAAAATGCCAGCCTGCCGTGCTGGCATTTTTACTTGCGAATCGCTAACCCGCTTTACCCTGCGCCAGTCTGATAACGCGTGCAAACATGTCCCGCAGGCGTTCCGGTATGGCCTCGGTGCCGCGTTCGGCTGCCGCCATCGCGACCATAATGGCCAGTTCAGGTTTAGATGCACGATGAATCGCTTTGGTAATAATACGCCTGGGTTTCATCGGCACGTTTAACGGCAGGTGCGCTGCTTGTTGATAAATATCGCTAAAGCCATGCTGATAAAGGAAGTGCTCTATATCCGCCGCCGGTAGCGCCGTTAAGTGATGCTTCTCAACGTCAGGCGGCAACAGCTGACTGCGCGCCGTGGCCGCATATTTTTTCCCTGCCATATCGCCGTCAGTCAGCACATGCCAGGCAATGCCCATACGCCGGGCAAATTTTAACAGCGGTTTTAATCCTGACTGGGCGAACTCAATCACCTTTATGCCTTCCGCGGCAAAGTGAAAGCCGCATTGTCGCGCCATCTCGTTAATGATCCAGACTTCGGTTTCGCCTTCAACCAGGAGCCAGCAGCGGGCAAACAGCGCCGAAGGCCGGTTAACTTTAATATGGAAGCCGATTCGCCGGCTCTCTTCAGCACTCAGCCCTTCGGGACCGACGCGCCATGCGGCCACGCGCGCGGGCTCGCGAACCAGCCGGCAAACATGCTCGATCGCGACCTGAGAAAGCAGCTCTCCGGAATTGGTTGTCGCGATCTTCTGTAGCGGCAGCAGCGTCAGCAGATTCCACGCCACGGACAGCATAATGGGATGCAGGCGGGTCTCCGGATCCTCAATCAGCAGCAGCGGCCGTGCGCCCGGCGCCAGAGGTTCGCTTCCCCGTGCCTGCACCAGCAGGGTAAACATGCGCAACAAAATAAGCTGACGGCTGCGAACGTCGGTGGCGGCAATCAGATGATTGAGCTGATCCAGCGAATGCCAGCCCCGGGCACCTTCACGGGACTGCGGCTCAACGCGGTGCGGCTCGCTGCCCCGCTCAGGATGCTGGATCAGGAAATAGTGTTCTACGAGCTGCTGCATCGTCTGCAATCCTTGCCGCAGCATGGCATTACTCATCTGCTGCGGGTGCTGCTCCAGATCTCGCGTGAGGGTATCCAGCTCTTTCGCCAGTTGGTTTAAGGTAGAGAGGCGGGCATCAATACCGCTCTCAACCGGTCGGATGCGGCGGCTGAAGCGGGCATCGCGCAGCCGTAATACCGGGTTCATGCGCAGCAGGTAATCTATCGCCGCCGCGCTTCCCGCTTCCGGTAATACCTGCCCATTCCCGTCGATAAAGCGGCGCGTCGAGGTAATCTGATCGTCACGCCGTCTGGCCTGCACGCTATAGCTCAGGCGGCGCTTTCCCTGCTCGCCGGGTTGCCAGAATGGCCGCAGCAGCTCGCTGGTGTCCGCTTCGTCATCCGCAAAGTGGAAAACAACCGACAACCGATGCACCCGATCCTTAACCTCACCCGGCGTAAAATGAAAATCATCAAGGGAGAACGCATAGTCGCGCGTGCGGGGAGAGAGCAGCAGGCTGAGCGCGTCGAGCAGGCTGGATTTCCCCCAGGCGTTTTCACCAATCAACAGGTTGATGCGCGTCAGCGGTAAAGAGAGTTGATTGATGCCGCGGAATCCCCGGATATCGATATGTTCCAGAATCATAGCGTTTTTATCCTCTTTGCTTTCCGAAGAATGGAGCGGCTTCATCAGGGGGTCAAGAGACTTTATGACAAAGGTTTACTCCCCTACGCTTTTTCGCTAGCGTGTCGTGACTTTCGACATGGACGAACCTTTCATTATGTATTCCGGACTCTTAATTATTCTTCTGCCTCTGCTGGCAGGCTGGCTGTTACCGCTTCGGCACGTTGCGTTCCTGAAGGCCGTAAACCGGCTGCTGGGTTGGATGGTCTACGTCATCCTGTTTTTTATGGGCATCAGCCTGGCCTTTCTCGATAATCTCAGCAGCAATCTGGTGACGGTGTTTTATACCGCCGCCGTGGCAACGGCTTGCATTCTACTGTGTAACCTGCTGGCGCTACGCTGGCTGGAACATCGCCTGCCCTGGCAGCACAGTCACAAACAACAAAAGCTGCCCTCACGTTTGCATATGGCGCTGGAATCGCTGACGTTATGCGGCGTGGTGATCGCCGGCTTTGTGCTGGGCCTGACCCAGTGGCCCTGGCTGCATCATGCGTCAGCCGCCAGTGAATATGCATTACTCTTTTTGCTTCTGCTGGTGGGGATTCAGCTGCGCGGCAGTGGGATGACGCTGCGGCAGATTGTGTTAAACCGCCGTGGCATGATGGTGGCGGGCGCGGTGCTGTTGAGCGCGCTGTTGGGCGGAATGATCGCGGCGCTGATACTGGGGCTGCCGCTGAAAACCGGTCTGGCCTTAGCCAGCGGCTTCGGCTGGTACTCGCTTTCGGGGATTCTGATGACGGAAGCCTTTGGCCCGGTGATCGGCAGCGCGGCATTCTTTAACGACCTGTTGCGAGAGCTTATCGCCATCATGCTGGTGCCCGCGCTGATTGCCCGCCACCGCAGCACAGCGCTGGGCTTATGCGGCGCCACCTCGATGGATTTTACCTTACCGGTATTGCAACGGGCGGGCGGTTCAGAAATCGTTCCGGCTGCGATTGTGCACGGTTTTGTCATGAGCCTGCTTGCGCCGGTCTTAATCGCGCTGTTCTCTGCCTGATGGCTGAATTCAACTTTTGATGCAATTTTTTACGGTTAAGTTGAATCAGCGTCGTCTACGCTTCTTGTGAGCTGTTTGATTCTGCTATCCGGTGGATGGCGACGGATGACCAAGGAGAAGAAGATGAAACAAACCGTAGCGGCGCTGGTGGCCAAAACGCTGGAAAACGCCGGTGTAAAACGTATTTGGGGCGTCACGGGTGACTCATTAAACGGCCTGAGCGACAGCCTGAACCGAATGGGCACCATTGAGTGGATGCCCACCCGCCATGAAGAAGTGGCCGCCTTTTCTGCTGGTGCAGAAGCGCATGTCAGTGGGGAACTGGCAGTATGTGCGGGTTCATGCGGACCCGGTAACCTGCACTTGATTAACGGCCTTTTTGACTGCCATCGCAACCGCGTGCCGGTCCTGGCGATTGCGGCCCATATTCCTTCCAGCGAAATCGGCAGTGGTTACTTTCAGGAAACCCATCCTCAGGAGCTGTTCCGCGAATGCAGCCACTACTGTGAGCTGGTATCGAACCCCGAGCAGTTGCCGCAGGTGCTGGGCATTGCGATGCGTAAAGCCATCCTGAATCGTGGCGTATCGGTGGTTGTCCTGCCGGGCGATGTCGCGCTGCAGGCCGCACCGGAATCCGCCCGCGCTGACTGGTATCCACCGCAGTTGCCGCTGGTGCTGCCGTCCGCCGATGAGCTGACCACCCTGGCGCAAACCCTGAACGACGCGAAAAATATTACGCTGATGTGCGGCAGCGGCTGCGCAGGCGCGCACCGGGAAGTCGTGGAGCTGGCGGCAACGCTGAAAGCGCCGGTGGTCCATGCCCTGCGCGGCAAAGAGCACATTGAATACGATAACCCGTACGATGTGGGCATGACCGGGCTGATCGGTTTTTCCTCGGGCTATCATGCCATGATGAATGCCGACACCCTGGTCCTGCTTGGCACCCAGTTCCCCTATCGCGCCTTCTACCCGGAAAAAGCGAAAATTATCCAACTCGACATTAATCCGGGCAGCCTGGGCTCGCACTGCCATGTAGATCAGGCTTATATCGGCGATGTCAAAACCACGCTGCGCGCGCTGCTGCCAAAGCTGCAGGTCAAAACCGAGCAGCGTCACCTGGACAGCGCACTGAAGCATTATGCCGAGGCGCGTAAAGATCTGGATTCGCTGGCAACCGCCAATGATAACCAGCCGATTCATCCGCAATATGTGGCCCAGCAAATCAGTCAACTTGCCGACGACGACGCGATCTTTACCTGCGACGTGGGCACGCCAACCGTCTGGGCGGCTCGCTACCTGAAAATGAACGGTAAACGCCGCCTGCTTGGCTCCTTTAACCACGGTTCAATGGCGAACGCGATGCCGCAGGCCATGGGCGCGCAATCACTCAACCGTGACCGTCAGGTCGTGGCGCTATGCGGTGACGGCGGATTCAGTATGCTGATGGGCGATTTCCTGACCGTCGCCCAGCTGAAGCTGCCGGTAAAACTGGTGATTTTCAACAACAGCTCGCTGGGCTTTGTTGCCATGGAGATGAAGGCCGGCGGTTATCTCACCGACGGCACCGATCTGCACAATCCTGATTTTGCCGCCATTGCTCAGGCCTGTGGTGTTAAAGGCATTCGCGTTGAGAAAGCCTCTGAACTGAATGGCGCGCTGGAACAGGCCTTTGCCCATGATGGCCCGGTCCTGGTCGATGTGATTACCGCAAAAGAAGAACTGGCGATGCCGCCGGAAATTAAGCTGGAACAGGCCAAAGGCTTTAGCCTCTATATGCTACGCGCCGTTATTAACGGCCGCGGTGATGAAGTGCTTGAACTGGCAAAAACCAACTGGCTGCGGTAAAACAGACGGATGTTACAGGCGGGTTCTCCGCCCGCCTGGCATTTTGCTGCCCAGGAGCACAATGTGATTGATCTACGCAGTGATACCGTGACCCGTCCCAGTGCCGCCATGTTAGAGGCGATGATGGCTGCTGAAACCGGGGATGATGTTTATCGGGACGATCCTACCGTTAACGCACTGGAAGCCGAAGCGGCGAGGCTGAGTGGTAAAGCCGCTGCGCTGTTTCTGCCCACTGGCACCCAGGCCAATCTGGTGGCGTTGCTGAGCCACTGTCAGCGTGGTGAAGAGTACATTGTGGGCCAGCAGGCGCATAACTATAAGTACGAAGCAGGCGGCGCGGCGGTACTGGGGAGCATCCAACCCCAGCCGATTCTGGCGGCGGCCGACGGCAGCCTGCCGCTGGATGTGGTGGCCGACTTCATCAAACCTGACGATATTCATTTCGCCCCGACCCGGCTCCTGAGCCTGGAGAATACCCATCATGGCAAAGTCCTGCCCGCGGGCTATCTGGAGCAGGCGTGGCATTTTACCCGCAAGCATAAGCTGGCGCTGCACATTGACGGCGCACGTATTTTTAATGCCGTCGTGGCGCAGCAAACCACGCTGGAAAACCTTGCCCGTTATTGCGATACCTTAACTATCTGCTTGTCAAAAGGACTGGGCGCGCCCGTGGGTTCACTGCTCTGCGGCGATACAGATTATATTGAACGCGCGCGTCGCTGGCGCAAGATGACTGGCGGCGGTATGCGTCAGGCGGGGGTGCTGGCAGCGGCGGGGCTGTATGCGTTGCAACACAACGTCGCACGGTTACAGACCGATCACGAGAATGCGGCCTGGCTAGGAGAGGCGCTGCAGAAGATCGGCATTGAGGTCACGGAGCAGCAGACGAATATGCTGTTCGTGCGCGTCCCGGCAGACCAGATTGACGCGCTGGGTCAGTGGATGAGATCCCATGATGTGCTGATGAGCGTGGGTCCCGTGACCCGAATCGTCACCCATCTGGATGCTGAGCGCCCGGCGCTGGAAAAGGTGCTGTCGCACTGGCGGGCGTTTTTGGCACAGCATCGTCCCGGAGCTCCCGTCACGCCGTCTTCCCTTGCCGCGTCACCTTACGCGAGTCGCTAGATGTTGAGCGCGGTAACCACCGGTTATTGCGCTTCCCCGTATTTTTCCAGCAGCGCCTCTGCAATCGCCAGGGTTTCAGCATCCGCTAAACCCTGATAATTCGCTGGACGGAAATGCATCTGAAACGCCGCAATCAAATTCCGTTGCTGGTTCGCGCTCATCCCTTCCGTGACCTCATAGCCGTAGCGCTGCAGGCGATCAAGCACTGTGGCAACCGGTACGGCGGCATCTCGATGCTGCCCGGCTAAGTAAAAAGCGACGCGCTGCGGATCGGGCCAGGCGCCAATGCCCTGCTCAGCCAGCTGCCGCCAAGGGAATCGCGGGCCAGGATCCTGTTTACGCTGAGGGGCGATATCGCTGTGGCCCACGATATTTTCCGGCGCGATACCATACCGGCGGGCGATATCCTTGATGAGCGCGCCGAGCACACGGATTTGTTCGGGAGGAAAAGGCTGCCATTCCAGGCCGGTCAGGGTACGGCGATAGCCGTTGTTCACCAGCTCAATGCCGACTGACGTATCGTTGATACGGGTTGCGCCGCGCCAGAAGCTCGGCCCGGCATGCCAGGCCAGATCCTGCTCCGGTACCAGTTGCCAGATAATGCCCTGCCCCTTGCGCTGCGGCGGCTGGCGAGGAATAAGATAATGGACGCTGACGTCACGATCGGTCAACGTAGCGAGGGAAGAGGAAAAGTCTTCTGCGGTATAGTGAATCACCACTACTTTTACGCGCGGTCGCGCGCCCTGAGCGGGATGACGCAGATCGACCCAATAGCCCGGTCGTGATTCTATGCCCGACTGGCAGCCCACCAGCACCCAGAGCGCCAACAGCAGCAGAATACGTTTCAACGAATCACAACCGCCGTGCCGGTCACGCTCACCATCAGCATGCTGCTGTCTTTACCCACGGTTTCGTAATCGATATCAATGCCGACGACCGCATTGGCACCCAGCACGCTGGCCTGCTCTTCCAGCTCTTTAAAGGCAATCTCGCGCGCTTTGCGCAGTTCCTTTTCATACGCGCCCGAGCGGCCACCGACAATATCGCGAATGCCGGCGAAAAAATCGCGGAAGATGTTGGCACCGAGAATGGCTTCCCCGGTGACCACGCCACAGTAATCCGTAATACTGTGTCCTTCCAGGGTTGGCGTCGTCGAAAATTTCATCGTTTTCTCCTGTTACGTAAACCGGCCAAAGGCTCTTTCACCTAAAAGCAGAACTATACTCTATGTTAAAAAGGCACCTTGCCAGAGAACAATAAGGAAATCGAGATGAGAAACAAAGGTTTTGCGCTTTTGCTCCCGGCCGCGCTTCTGCTGAGTGCCTGTACGACAGTAGAGCCGGTAATTAAGGATAACGGCCCACGACTCGCCCCTTGCGTTGAAGGCGGCCCCGACACCGTGGCACAAAAGTTCTACGATATGCGGATCGCACATCCCACCGCCGGTCTGCCTGACACCACCACGCTGGCAAACTATCGTCCTTACCTGAGCGAAGGCCTCTATCACGCCCTTCAGGAAGCAAGCCAAAGCCAGAACGCAACACAATGGCACAGCGGCGATCTGTTCTCCAGCCTGGCACAGGGGCCAACTCAGGCTGATGTTGCTGATGCGTCGACCATTCCAAACCGGGATGCCCGCAATATCCCGTTGCGGGTAAACATGAGCCGTGACGATAAGCAGTGGCAGGATGAAGTGTTGATGATCCATCAGGGCAGTTGCTGGGTGGTGGACGATGTCCGCTACGTCGCAGACGTGCCTCACCCGGCAGGCGGTTCTCTGAGCCAGATGCTTGAAAAGGCGAAAAAATAAATAACCTTTACCTCCACGTCTGAACGCGCGGGCTTAACCGCCGGACGCGTTCAGACGGCATTCAGCCTGCCTTTCCAGAAATGCCCGCCGTTCGCCTCACAACATCTTGTGCTAATCTTTTGGGTGTTTACCGCTTATTCGTAAATTTTAAGCCACCTTAATTGCATAACTATTTTGGTGACGTTAAAATCCGCAAAACTAATAGCTATTCAAAATTGGCGCATGAGTATTCAACTAAACGCGATTAACTGTTTCTACGGTGCTCATCAGGCGCTGTTTGACATTAACCTGGAATGTCCGCAAGGCGAAACCCTGGTGCTGCTTGGCCCAAGCGGTGCAGGGAAAAGCTCGCTGTTGCGTGTGCTGAATCTGCTTGAGCACCCGCGCTCTGGTCAGTTGCACATTGCAGGTCACGATTTCGACTTCAGCAAAACGCCTTCGGCGGCGGCAATACGCGAGCTGCGCCAAAACGTAGGCATGGTTTTTCAGCAGTACAATCTCTGGCCCCATCTGACGGTACTGCAAAACCTGATGGAAGCGCCCTGCCGTGTACTGGGCTTAAGCAAAGCCGATGCCCGGGCCCGAGCCGACAAGCTGCTCGATCGTCTGCGTCTCACCAGCTACAGCGACCGCTTTCCCCTGCACCTCTCTGGCGGACAGCAGCAACGTGTTGCGATTGCCCGCGCGCTGATGATGGAGCCGCAGATCCTGTTATTTGATGAACCGACCGCCGCGCTCGACCCCGAAATCACCGCACAGATTGTCAGTATCATTCGCGAACTGGCCCAGACCCAGATTACCCAGGTGATCGTGACCCATGAGGTGGAAGTGGCGCGTAAAACGGCCAGCCGTGTGGTGTACATGGAAAACGGTCATATTGTGGAACAGGGCGATGCCAGCCGCTTTACACAGCCGCAAACCGAGGCGTTTGCACATTATCTTTCGCACTAAGTCAGGATGCTAAAAATGAAAAAAGTCGTACTTGCTGCACTGCTTGCCGGATTAAGTCTGAGCGCTTCCGCTGCCGAAACCATTCGTATTGCTACTGAGGCTTCCTATCCTCCTTTTGAATTTGTTGATGCGAATAACAAAATTCAGGGCTTTGATGTCGATCTGGCTAATGCGCTGTGTAAAGAGATGGATGCGACCTGTACATTCACCAACCAGGCCTTTGACAGCCTGATCCCCAGCCTGAAATTCCGCCGCTTTGATGCGGTGATGGCAGGCATGGACATCACCCCTGAACGTGAAAAGCAGGTCCTGTTCAGCAAACCTTACTATGACAACTCGGCGATCTTCGTTGCGCAGAAGGGCAAAGTGGCGAGCGTTGAGGCGCTGAAAGGCAAGCGCGTCGGCGTGCAGAATGGCACCACGCATCAAAAATACCTGACGGACAAGCACGCGGATATTACCGTGGTGCCTTACGACAGCTACCAGAATGCGGTACTGGATCTGAAAAATGGCCGCATCGATGCCGTCTTTGGTGACAGCGCCGTGGTCAACGAGTGGCTGAAGCAGAACGCTAACCTGGCCCCGGTGGGTGAGAAAGTAACGGATAAAGCGTATTTCGGTACCGGTCTGGGCATTGCTGTGCGTCAGGGAAATACCGAGCTGCAAAGCAAATTCAACACGGCACTGGACAAAATCAAAGCCGATGGCACCTACAAAACCATCTACAGCAAATGGTTCCAGCAGTAATTTCTGATGAATGAAATAATCCCGCTTGCAAGCGCCGCCGGCATGACCGTCGGCCTTGCTGTTTGTGCCCTCATCGCTGGCCTGGTGCTGGCGATGATCTTTGCCGGCTGGGAGTCACTGCGACTGAAGCCGCTGGCGTGGATCGGAACCACGCTCGTCACGCTGATTCGCGGCCTGCCGGAAATCCTGGTCGTGCTGTTTATCTACTTCGGCGCATCACAGCTGCTGCTGACCTTATCCGACGGCTTTACGCTGAACTTCGACCTGTTTACGCTGCCGGTTCAGATGCACATTGAAAACTTTGACGTTAGCCCGTTCCTCTGTGGTGTTATTGCTCTGGCCATGCTTTATGCGGCCTATGCTTCTCAAACCCTGCGCGGCGCGCTTAAAGCCGTCCCGATTGGACAGTGGGAATCCGGCCAGGCGCTCGGCATGAAAAAGTCAGCGATTTTTTTTCGTCTGATTATGCCGCAAATGTGGCGCCATGCCTTGCCAGGCCTGGGAAACCAGTGGCTGGTTTTGCTAAAGGATACGGCGCTGGTGTCGCTGATTAGCGTTAACGATCTTATGTTGCAGACGAAAAGTATCGCGACCCGCACCCAGGAGCCTTTCACCTGGTTTTTAGTGGCGGCGGCCATTTATCTGGCGATCACGCTTTTCAGTCAGGCCGTACTGCGCCGAATTGAACTGCGCACCACGCGTTTTGAGCGGGGGAACAGCTGATGCTGAGCTATCTACCCGAACTGCTTAAAGGGCTTAACACCAGCCTGAGCCTGACCGCGGCCTCGCTCGTAACCGCGCTGCTGCTGTCGCTGCTCTTTACCATCGTACTGGCCTTGAAAACCCCGCTGTTTTCTCCGCTGGTAAAAGGCTTTATTACCCTGTTTACCGGCACGCCGCTGCTGGTGCAGATCTTCCTGATCTACTACGGGCCGGGCCAGTTTCCCAGCCTGCAAACGCTGCCCTGGTTATGGCATCTGTTATCACAGCCCTGGCTCTGCGCCATGCTGGCCCTGTCGCTTAACAGCGCGGCCTACACGACTCAGCTGTTCTACGGCGCCGTTCGTGCCATTCCCGCTGGTCAGTGGCAGTCCTGTGAAGCCCTGGGCATGACGCCCCGGCAAACCCTGCGTATTTTGCTGCCTTATGCGTTTAAGCGCGCCCTGTCTTCTTACTCCAACGAAGTGGTGCTGGTGTTTAAGGGCACATCCCTGGCGTTTACCATTACGCTGATGGAGGTCATGGGCCATGGTCAACTGCTGTATGGCCGGACCTATGACGTCACGGTCTACGCGGCTGCCGGGCTGATTTACCTTTGTGTCAACGGGCTGCTCACCATTATGATGCGCCTGATCGAGAAACGCGCCCTGGCGTTCGAACGGCGAAATTAACCCGCAGGCAGGGCAGCCTGCCTGATTAATTTTATAATCATATTTATTGCATAAAAATTCATTTACTGGCATCGTGTGGCGCATTCACTTGCTGTGTTATTGATGGCTAACGGGAGCCTGTAATGAAAAAATGGATGATTGCCGCTGCACTGGTAAGCCTGGCCGTAAGCGCTCAGGCTGCTGAGAAAATTCGCTTCGCGACCTCTGCCACCTACCCACCTTTCGAATCGCTGAACAGCGATAATCAGATTGTCGGTTTCGACATCGATCTGGCGAAAGCGCTGTGCGAACAGATGAAAGCGGAATGCTCGTTTACCAACACGGCCTTTGACAGCCTGATCCCCTCACTTAAGTTCCGCCGCTATGACGCCGTGATTGCCGGTATGGATATCACCGCTGAACGCAGTAAGCAGGTTGACTTCACTCAGCCCTATTACGCGAACTCCGCCATTGTGATTGCGCCTAAAGGGAAATTTACCGCTATTGATGCGCTGAAAGGCAAACGTATCGGCGTTGAGAACGGTACAACGCACCAGAAATATCTGCAGGACAAGCATCCGGAAATCAACGTCGTCGCGTATGACAGCTATCAGAATGCGATTCTGGACATGAAAAACGGACGTCTTGACGGCGTATTTGGCGACAGCGCAGTTGTCAATCAGTGGTTAAAAACCAACAACGATCTGGCCAGCGTCGGTGAACACGTTACGGACCCGGCGTACTTTGGTACCGGCCTGGGGATTGCGGTGCGCAAAGGTAACGCCCCACTGCGGGATAAATTTAATCAGGCGCTGGCGGCCCTGAAAGCCAACGGCAGCTGGCAGAAAATCAATCAGAAATGGTTCCCTGAATAACGCTCATGGGCCAGCGGCGTTTCTGCTGATCGGTTCTGCACTCTTCTCCGTTCAGCAGAGGATCAGGCTGGCCCGCCTGACCGTTGACGCGTCAGTAGCGTCAGCACTTCAAAATGCGCCGTGTGCGGAAACATATCGAACAGCTGTACCTGGGTAACCTCGTAATCCTTCAGCCGGGCAATATCCTGTGCCATGGTCTGCGGATTGCAGCTTGAATAGAGCACATAGTCAGGCGCCATGGCGCTCAGATAATCACACAGCGCTTCCCCAATCCCGCGACGCGGCGGATTCACCAGCACCAGCTGTGGCACCCTATCCCGCTCAGTGGCAAACGCGGTGGAATCCAGTGCGGCAAAACTGACGTTGTTCAGACCCAGCATCTGCGCAGAGCGCTGCGCGCACTGGATGGCTTCGGGACTGATCTCAATACCGGTAAGCGCTAACGTGGGTGAGGCACAATGCAGGCCAAATCCGCCCACGCCGCAAAACAGATCCCACATGCTGGTCACCGGCAGTTGACGTACCCAGTCGCGCGCCGTCGCGTACAGCGCACTGGCGACCTGAGGATTGGTCTGGAAAAAGCTTTGTGGTCGAATCCACAACGGCACGCCGTTAAACTCGTCCGCCAGCGCCTGAGTGGATGTCAATGCGACCTCCTCGTCCCCTTCCAGAATAGCCATATGCACCGGCTGTATGTTGGCTGAAATGACCTTTAGCTGTGGGAGTTGCTGCTGTAGCCACGGCAGGGCGTTACGCAGCTGTGTCAGTTTGGTGTGCGACCGCAGGACAAAACGCAGCATCATGCCGCCCTGGGTACTTTCGGTGAGCAGCAAATACTTCAGTTCACCGCGCTGACGTTCAATGTTATACGGCGTTAAACCGGCACGCGCGATAAAGGGTTTTAAGGTCGCCAGTACCGGGGAAAAGCTGTCAGGATAGAGCGGACATGCGCAAAGATCTGTCGCCTCGCCGTTGCGCTGCACCATGCCGAAAACCGGACGCTCAACGCTGCCGCTTACCACCATCTTTGCTTTATTGCGGAACCCTTGCTGCGCTGAGGTTACCGGCGGCAGCCACTGTTTAACCGGAAACGCGGCCAGCAGTTGGTTCAGCCGGGCCCCTTTATCATCAAGCTGCTGGGGATAGGGTTTTTCAAGCCACTGGCAAGAGCGGCAACGGTGAGCGTCATAGAGCGCGCAGTGCATGGTAAAGCCTGTATTAACTGTCGGGAAGGTTGGCGGAGCGCGATTGTATCACCGCTTGCGGAAAAATGCGCGGCTGCTGGCGGGCAGAAAAAGCAGTAATAACACCATCAGATCGGGCAGTTTTTGCAGCAGCGTGCGGTGAATAATCTGCAGATTATTTTCACCTGCAATACTGTAGATTTCCGGATAGATCCCGCCTGTGGAGGCCATCAACATATATAACAGCACCACAATTTGCGCCGCCACGAATCCACAGCGTCCCCGGTTGCTTCCGCGCATCAGCGTGAAGGCACAGCGCAATTCAAATAAGAAAATGACCTGGCTGGCGATGAAGATCAGCGTGGAATCCCATGACTGCGCACTGCGATGGACAAAGTTGGCCAGCTCGGTATAACCCAGTTCATTCGCCAGCATCAACACGCTCAGGCAGCGCGTTGCGATAATCGCCACGCCCGCCACCGTGACGGGGACCGGGGCAGCCGGTAAAACAGCGCCGTGTTTAAGCATTTCCGACATGTCTTTCACTCCACCATGACGATAAAAAGGCTGGATTAACCAGCCCTTCTATAGAATGGCAAAAGTCGGGGATTTCAGCCACGTTTCGCTTTCTGAATATCGCTTAAACGCTGTTTTTCTTCATGTGCCATGACGCGCCAGGCAATAAAGCCCACGATGCCCACAACGAACAGGATCAGGGAAGCCAGCGCGTTGATCTCCGGATTAACGCCACGTCGTACCGTGGCAAAAATCGCCATCGGTAAGGTGGTGGCACCCGGGCCGGTCACAAAGCTGGCAATCACCAGGTCATCCAGTGACAGGGTAAAGGCCAGCAGCCAGCCGGTCACGATGGCCGGCGCAATCATCGGCACCGTGATCACAAAGAAGACCTTCAACGGCGTCGCGCCAAGATCCATTGCGGCTTCCTCAATTGACCGGTCCAACTCGCGCAGGCGCGAATTGATCACCACCGCCACGTAGGCGGTACAGAAGGTCACGTGCGCCAGCCAGATGGTGAGCGTACCGCGTTCTGTCGGCCAGCCCAGCGCATTGCCGAGCCCGACAAACAGCAACAGCAGCGACAGGCCGGTAATCACATCGGGCATGACCAGCGGTGCAGTGAGCATAAAGGCAAAGCCGTTATGGCCACGAAAACGCCCAAACCGCACGATGATCACCGCCGCCATGGTACCCAGCACCACCGCCATGGTGGCGGAAAGCGCGGCAATGGTGAGGCTCAGCAGCACCGCATCGATCATGGCATCGTCCTGAAACAGCACCTGATACCAGTGAAATGAAAACCCTTCCCAGACCGTAACCAGTTGGGAACTGTTAAAGGAGTAAACCACCAGCAGCAGCATGGGCGCGTACAGAAACATAAAGCAGCAGGCCAAAATCGCCGTGCGCCAGGGAGAGCGGATCGTTGGCAGATTATTCATCCCTTCTCTCCCATTTCTCGGTTTTGATGTTTATGGAACCAGATAATCGGCAGAATCAAAATCAGCAAAATGATCACCGCCAGCGCGGAGGCCACCGGCCAGTCGCGGTTGTTAAAGAACTCCTGCCAGAGAATACGACCAATCATGATGCTGTCCGGTCCGCCCAGCAGTTCGGGAATCACGTACTCGCCGACCGCCGGGATAAACACCAGCATGGAACCGGCAATGATGCCGCCTTTGGTCAGAGGCACGATCACGCTGAAGAAGGTTTTCAGCGGGCGCGCGCCCAGGTCCAGCGAGGCTTCCACCAGCGAGTAATCGATACGCGTCAGCGCGGTATAGATGGGCAAGACCATAAACGGCAGATAGCAGTACACAATCCCGATATAGACCGCCGTATTGGTGTAGAGGATCACCAGTGGATGATCGATCACGCCTGTCCACATCAGAAAACGATTAAGAATACCGTTATTGTTCAGCAGCCCCATCCAGGCGTAAACCCGCACCAGGAACGACGTCCACGACGGCAATATGACCAGCAGCAGCAGGACAGACCGCATCGAGGGCTTACTGTGCGCGACGGCCCAGGCCAGCGGATAACCAATCAGCAGACAGATGACAGTGGAGATCGCGGCCACTTTTAACGACTGCAAATAGGCGTCGATATACAGCGGATCCTCACTGAGCGTGACATAGTTGCCCAGATTCAACACCAGACTCAGCTGATCGTCAGCCCAGGTGACCAACTCGGTGTAAGGCGGAATAGCACGGGCAATATCCGCAAAGCTGATTTTTAAAACAATCAGGAACGGCAACAGAAAAAACAGAATCAGCCACAGGTAAGGCAATGCAATGACGAGCTTGCGCCCGTGCTGCATTTTTATGCGCGTTGCCCAGCGCTGCAAGGGTGTACCGAGCAGCTTAGCCGGGGCTTTCGTGCGTTGAAAAATCTGGCTCATCGCGCCTCCTTAAACTGTCAAAACCACGCAGCTGTCACTGTCCCAGCACAGGCGCACCTGGTCGCCCCAGGTCGGCATACCTTTGCGGTAGCGATGTTCATTTTGCAGCTGGGCACTGAGCATCTGACCGCTGTGCAGGCGAACATGGTAAATGGAGAGATCGCCCAGATACGCGATGTGTACCACCTCACCGTCCGCGACGTTACAGCCATCGGCAGGGATCTCTTCACACAGCATCACCTTTTCCGGGCGCAGGGCAACGTGAACCGGCACGTTATCGACGACCGACACATCGGAATCCACTTTCAGAGGATGCTTGAGGCCCGGACTGTCAATCACCAGGCCGTCTTCCTGACGTTCACGCAGCAGACCGTCGAACACGTTAACTGAACCGATAAACTCGGCGCTGTAGCGGCTGGTAGGATGCTCGTAAATCTCTTCCGGCTCACCAATTTGCACGAATTTGCCCCGGTTCATGATGGCAATTCGCCCCGCCATCGTCATGGCCTCTTCCTGATCGTGCGTCACCATCACGCAGGTCGCCCCGACCCGCTCCAGAATATCGACCACTTCCAATTGCATACGGTCGCGTAGCTTTTTGTCCAGCGCCCCCATGGGTTCATCCAGTAGCAGCAGTTTAGGCCGCTTTGCCAGGCTGCGCGCCAGCGCCACGCGCTGCCGTTGACCCCCTGAAAGCTGGTGCGGCTTACGTTTGGCAAATTCCTGCATGTGCACCAATGACAGCATTTCTTCCACGCGGCTGGCGATTTCGCCCTTTGCCAGTTTGTCTTGCTTTAGGCCAAAGGCGATGTTCTGCTCCACCGTCATATGGGGGAACAGCGCATAGCTCTGAAACATCATATTGATCGGCCGTTGATAGGGCGCGACATGGGAGAGATCGTGCCCATCCAGCACAATCTGGCCGCTGGTGGGCTGTTCAAAACCCGCCAGCATGCGTAACAGGGTAGATTTGCCACAGCCGGACGCGCCGAGCAGAGCGAAAATCTCCCCTTTGTAAATGGTCAGGCTGACATCATCCACGGCATGCTGGCCGTCAAACGATTTGGTCAGGTTGCGAATTTCCAGCAGCGGCGTTAACGCTTTTGCGGTTTTATTTTGCGGGCGAGGGATGGCATCGTTCACGAATGTAGTTCTCCGGAGCCAGGCGGAACAACGCGGCAAACAGTGCCGCTAAAAATGGCACAACAGAGGCCTGCACTGCGCCTCTGTTGCTGTCACAAAACATATGCTGTCGAATTACTTACCGCTTTTAACCTTAGTCCATGCACGCGTACGCACACGATCCAGTTTTGGATCCTGAACCTTCAGCACAAACAGTTTGGCCATGGCATCCGGCGTCGGGTAAATACCCGGGTTATTACGGATATCGGCATTAATCAGCGGCAGTGACGCTTTATTGCCGTTGGCGTAATTCATTTTATTGGAGATGTCAGCAATCACTTTCGGATCCATGATGTAGTTCAGCCAGGTGTAAGCGGCATCCACATCTTTCGCGTCTTTTGGAATCGCCATCATATCGAAGAAGGCCAGTGCGCCCTCTTTCGGTACGCTGTAACCAATGTTGACGCCATTCTTTGCTTTCTCCGCACGGTTTTTCGCCTGAAGAATATCGCCTGACCAGCCAATAGCCACACAGATATTGCCGTTCGCCAGATCGTTAATATATTGCGAAGAGTGGAAGTAACGAATATTCGGACGCAGCTTAAGTAGCAGATCCGTCGCGGCGCCAGAATAATCTTTTGCATCGCTGCTGTTAGGATCTTTGCCCAAATAATTAAGTACGGTTGCGAAGATCTCTTCAGGCGCATCCAGGAAAGACACGCCACAGCTTTTCAGTTTTTCCAGGTTTTCCGGCTTCAAGACCAGATCCCAACTGTTTACCGGCGCATCCGCGCCCAGCGCAGCTTTCACTTTTTCGACGTTATAGCCAATGCCGGTGGTGCCCCACAAATAAGGAATCGCATATTTGTTACCCGGATCGTGTTGCGCCACTTTCGCCATTAACGCGGGATCCAGATTTTTATAATTTGGCAGTTTGCTTTTATCCAGCGGCTGAAACACGCCGGACTGAAGCTGACGCGCCAGGAAACTGGAAGAAGGCACCACGACATCGTAACCCGTACTGCCGGCCATCAGTTTGCCTTCCAGCACTTCATTGGAATCAAACACGTCGTAGACGACTTTAATGCCGGTCTGCTTTTCGAAATTAGGCACGGTATCTGGCGAAATATAATCCGACCAGTTATAAACGTGCAGCGTCTTATCTTCCGCCATGGTACTGGCTGAAGCAGCCATCAGCACCCCAGCAACCACACCTGACAACCATTTTTGACGTTGGTTGAACATGCTTTTAATCCTCCTGAGCGGGTTATAACAACGCTGCACATCAGTGATTCAGTTTTGCGTTTTATGATTAAAATTCAGTGACACAATGAATCATTATTCAGTGGACGTTTAATAGTAAAAACCTATACCTGCGCGGCAATCTAAGGCTTGTCGCCGCCCCGCAAGCATAGCCCCCCCGTTAAGGGTTCACCAGACCTCAGCGTAAAAAACGCCTGAACTCAATATTTTAGGCATGTTTAAGCTATGAGGTTCGGCTTTTATGGCATAAAGAACGTCATAAATCTGGCAATTAAGGGCTTAATGCAGAATAAAACATTACGGTTATAAATTAATCTATGTCGTTCACAATTGATAACATTAAGAATTACGCGTGCCGGAGACAGGGATCTTTGCGGCTGCATCGGCGGGGCGGGAAATAGCGCGGGTCAGCAAGTAGACATTCGCCGGGAATAAAAAAAGCCGTCACGGGTGACGGCTTAATCAGATCCTGTACTTAGTGCAGAACAGAATGGATGCTGCTGCTTGAGACGTGCTCTTCGTCTTCACCTATCATCAGCAGATTATTGGCAAAGGCTTCCATAATGACCATGGAAATTTCTTCTTCGCTCTGCTTCATAAAATGTGCAAACTGCCCGAAGGTTAACCCGGCAGTGGTCATCATTGACTGACAAACAATAAGCTTAGGCAGGTTGTCATCCTGTATATCGATGAACGCCTTCACCGTGAGCGAACTGGCGTTAATTTGCGATAAGTCACCCACCAGCGGAATAAGCGCAGTCGGTTTTACTTCGGCCAGTGCCGAAAACAGAATGACGTTATCGACCAGGTCGATTTTAGCGTCAAACACCCCGTCGAAGTTTTGCATGTGCGGCAAATGAAGTGCCTGACAAGCATCACATTCAAACCAAGTGATATTTTGCTGATCCAGCCAACGACGCAGCAGGTCGATATCCGGAACGACAAGAGAATCCATTGTAAAATCCCATGGGGTGATAAATAAGCGACCTAGCTTACGGAAAAACGTGGTGAGATTCCACGAAAACCACTGAAAAGCGCGGGTCAACCCGTGGTTTTAGGACGGAGCCCGGGGGTAGCATGCCGTTCAATGTGGTCAATCATCATGCCGGCGATGTCAAGACCGCTTGTGGTTTCAATCCCTTCCAGACCTGGTGAAGCATTCACCTCCATCACCAGCGGGCCGCGCGCCGAGCGCAGAATATCCACCCCCGCGACGTCCAGCCCCAGAACCGCGGCGGCTTTGACTGCCATCTCGCGCTCCTGCTCGCTAATGTCAACCGTGCAGGCTTTGCCGCCGCGATGTAAATTCGAGCGAAAATCGCCCTCTTTCGCCTGGCGCTCAATGGCCGCCACGACCCGATCGCCAATGACCAGACAGCGCACATCGCGTCCGCGCGCTTCCTGAATAAACTCCTGCACTAAAATGTGTGCATTCAGCCCACGAAAGGCATCGATAACGCTTTCTGCCGCCTGGCGCGTCTCTGCCAACACCACGCCGATCCCCTGCGTGCCTTCGACCAGTTTCACCACCAGCGGCGCGCCGCCTACCATGGCGATCAGATCCTGCGTGTCGTCAGGAGAAGAGGCAAATCCCGTTACCGGCATATCAATTCCGTCCCGCGCCAGCAGCTGCAGGGAACGCAATTTGTCACGCGCGCGGGTCACGGCGGCGGATTCATTTAAAGGATAACTGCCGCACATTTCGAACTGGCGTAGCACCGCCGTGCCGTAGAAGGTAATCCCGGTGCCAATGCGCGGAATAACGGCATCGAAGTGCCCCAGCGGCTCGCCACGGTAGTGAATACCGGGCGAGGCGGGGTTGATGTTCATGTAACACGAGAGCGGATCGATGATTTGAACAAAATGACCGCGCTGTTCGGCGACGTCACGTAAACGGCGACAGGAATAGAGCGTTCCATCGCGCGACAGAATGGCCATTTTCATCAATCAAAATCCTTGCGTTAAATTAGCGTGTTGCCCAGCCCTGCTGATGCAGGTAATCCAGCATAAACGGGCGCGTCTCTTTGATGATCAGGCGCTGAATCAACTGGCTCCAGGTTTCGCTACGCTGGTTGCTGTCGCGTTGTTCATAGTAGATCGCCGTGCGGCTATCGTAATCAGCCAGCACCGCAGGATCCACTGGTTGATAACGATTTTCGTGCACCAGCATCGACTGCGGGATGCGCGGTTTAACATCCGGTATGGATTCAGGATAGCCAAGACAGAAACCAAACAGCGGCAGCACAAATTTTGGCAGGCCCAGCAGTTCGGTAACCTGAGCGATATTATTACGAATGCCGCCAATAAAGACGCCGCCCAGCCCCAGGGATTCCGCTGCCACCATGGCATTTTGCGCCATCAGCGCCGTATCCACACAGCCCAGCAGCAGCTGTTCTGCCCGGCCTAACTGGGCATCAGGGCAGATTTGCAGGTGACGATTAAAGTCAGCGCAAAATACCCAAAACTCCGCCGCCTCGGCCACCCATGTCTGACCGCCCGTCAGGGTAACCAGTTGGTCACGTAACGCCGGATCGGTGATGCGTACAATAGATGAGCACTGCAAAAAGCTGGATGTGGACGCCGATTGGGCCGCAGCAATAATCGCCTCACGCTGTTCAGCACTCACCTTTTGATCCGTAAAAGAACGGATGGAACGGTGGCTGCATAATAAATCGATAGTCGGTGTCATAAAATCTCCAGCTAATTATCTTTTTTTTCAGAAAGGTTGAACAACTGCGGCGCAAGTGCTTTGGCACAGCGCCACATCAATAGCCAGGCGGCAGGTAACATCAGCAAAATGCCAATAATAAACAGTGCGGTCGCCAGACGCGTGCTCCCGGCACCGGCAGGCAGTGCGGGTAACCACTGGTTAACGACCAGCAGCGCGCTCGCGATAAGTACGCCGCCCAGCGCCTCCATTGCCAGTATGGTCTTGGGCAATTTTGCGACATTCCGCATGGTTTCCTCCTGCCTCAGGGCTGACTGAGTCTCAATTATGGATAACATCCTTAAAATTGCCCATCAGCGGTTTCGGAGAGTGCCATTGCAGAGCACCGGGCCCGGCTTTGCGACGTCATAGGATGCGGGCATCAGACTAACAGGTAAATCCTGCTTTCTTTAAGCACGACGAGCGGGCATCATTACCGGCTTTCCAGACTTTGTCGTGTGATCGTCATCACACACTGACCTCGCAAGGAGTTCTCAATGATTGCTGTTATTTTTGGTCGTCCCGGCTGCCCTTACTGTGTTCGGGCGAAAGAACTGGCGGATAAGCTGCAGGCCGGGCGTGACGATTTCAATTACCAGTATGTTGATATTCAGGCGGAAGGCATCACAAAAGCCGATCTGGAAGCCAGTGCAGGTAAACCTGTCAGCACCGTACCGCAGATTTTTCTGGATGAGCAGCATATTGGTGGCTACACCGAATTCGCCGCCTGGACAAAAGAGAATCTGGGATTTGTTGCCTGAGCAACGGATGTATCAGAACTGACGTCCTGAAAAGTGCGCGCTGGCGTGATGCCAGCCGCGCCTTGATGATCGGTTAAGCCAGCCCCGCGTGCGTTAACGCGACAACGGCAGAATGCAGCTCAACACAGTAGCCTAACGCTTTGACGCCGCGATCAGTCGCAGCAACCGCACCAGCAATGCCCCGCATCCCGCCCAGAACATACCGCTCATGCTCCAGACAGCAATATAATTCCAGCTGGCACTCCCGGCAAACACGCTATGTAGCAGCAGCGCAGCCAGCACCGTTCCAGTAAACGCCATCACCAGCGTGCTTTTTAGCGGCGCCTCCCGCTGCATGAGCGCCATGACGGCACCCGGCAGTAAAAAAAGCAGCAATTCAGGCTGGCTGTGTAGCGTCTGCGTGCCTGACAGCCGGAAATCCTGGGTAAACATAAACACGACACAATAAAACACGCCACCTGATACGCAGGTTGCCCAGAAATAATAACGCTGCGGCATAACTCCCCACTCATTAAAAACATGCCAAAACTTCGCCTTTGACCTTGCCGAGCCTGGTGGAAATAAAAAGAAACAGTCGTTTTGAGAACGAATGAAAGTCGCCAATGGCTGAGAATGATTTTTCTGATTAGAATATTGGCCGCGTTACCTTTTCAGACATCAGTGATAGCTGGAGGTAATCTTACGGCCTGCTCAAGATAGCGAAAAACAGGCCTCTCTTCAATAGGTTACAAGTAAACAAGAAGTTAAAATGTTGAATGTTAACATCGCAGAATTGTTAAGAGGTAATGACATTCTGTTATTATTTTTCGTACTGGCACTGGGACTTTGCCTGGGAAAATTACGTTTTGGCTCGATACAACTCGGAAATTCCATTGGCGTATTAGTGGTTTCATTATTATTAGGTCAGCAACACTTCTCGATGAATACGGATGCCCTGAGCCTGGGTTTCATGTTGTTTATTTTCTGCGTCGGCATTGAAGCAGGCCCCAACTTTTTTTCCATTTTCTTTCGGGATGGCAAAAATTATTTCATGCTCGCCATTGTGATGGTGGTCAGCGCCCTGCTGCTGGCCCTGGGATTCGGCAAGCTTTTTGGCTGGGACATCGGCCTGACCGCAGGCGTACTGGCCGGCTCCATGACGTCCACGCCGGTCCTGGTTGGCGCGGGTGATACGCTGCGCCAGAGCATCAGCGATCCCAGACAGCTGAGCATCATGCAGGATCAACTCAGCCTGGGTTATGCCGTAACCTATCTTGTCGGGTTAGTCAGCCTGATTTTCGGCGCACGCTATCTGCCCCGTTTACAACATCAGGACTTACCCACCTGCGCCCAGCAGATTGCGCGCGAACGCGGTCTTGACGCTGACAGCCAGCGCAAAGTGTTTCTGCCGGTGATTCGCGCTTACCGCGTCGGCCCGGAACTGGTGGCGTGGAGCGGCGGCAAAAACTTGCGTGAGCTCGGTATATACCGGCAGACCGGCTGCTATATCGAACGAATTCGCCGCAATGGCATCCTTGCCAGCCCGGATGGTGATGCGGTGCTGCAACTGGGGGATGATATTTCCCTGGTGGGCTATCCGGATGCCCACGCGCGCCTGGATGCCAGCTTTCGTAACGGCAAAGAAGTTTTTGACCGCGATCTGCTGGATATGCGGATTGTGACGGAAGAGATCGTGGTGAAAAACCACAATGCCGTCAACAAACGGCTAAGCAAACTCAACCTTACCGATCACGGCTGCTTTCTCAACCGCGTGATTCGCAGCCAGATCGAGATGCCTATTGATGACAACATCATGCTGAACAAAGGTGATGTGTTGCAGGTCAGCGGCGAAGCACGACGGGTGAAGAGCGTAGCGGATCGCATCGGCTTTGTGGCGATTCACAGTCAGATGACCGACCTGCTGGCATTCTGTGCTTTTTTTATCATCGGTCTGATGGTCGGGTTAATTACGTTCCAGTTCAGCAACTTTAGCTTTGGCATCGGTAACGCCGCAGGGTTGTTGTTTGCCGGCATTATGCTGGGCTTCCTGCGCGCTAACCATCCTACCTTTGGCTATATTCCGCAGGGTGCGCTGACGATGGTGAAAGAGTTCGGGCTGATGGTATTCATGGCGGGCGTCGGGCTGAGCGCCGGCAGCGGTATCGACCACGGTATATCGGGTAACGGCGCGCTGATGCTCTTGTGCGGCCTGCTGGTCAGCCTGTTACCGGTGGTGATTTGCTACCTGTTTGGCGCCTATGTTCTGCGCATGAACCGCGCGCTGCTGTTTGGCGCCATTATGGGTGCACGCACCTGCGCGCCAGCCATGGAGATAATCAGCGACACGGCTCGCAGTAACATCCCGGCACTCGGCTACGCCGGGACCTATGCTATCGCGAACGTTTTGCTGACGCTGGCGGGAACATTAATCGTTATTATCTGGCCGTTATTGCCCTTATAAAATTTTTTTACTGACGTCCAGAACTTTTTTTCCCGACCACAGTCTGAATAAGTGCCACTGCTTTTCTTTGAAATCCCCAAATTGTGGAGCCCGCTGGTCTTTTTCCCAGCGGGTTTTTTTATGCCTTTCTCCTGCCCGCCCTGCCTGGACACTAAAACATCATTAAACTTAAACCGTTTTGCAACCTTAACGCAGATTAAGAACCTTGTGATGGACTCTCCGACCGTCTGCACGCAGGATAGGCAGCTTATTTTGTTAGCAGTATGTGCTAGCAGATGCGACAGACTCAATCCGGTTTCGCTCGTTGGCTTAAGCCCTTTTTCCCGGATTGAGAGAATCTGAACATCAGTAAGAGGAACCGATCCCGTAATGGAAGAATTGAACCGCACCCTGTTTATGGCAATTAACGCAACACCGGATTCGCCTCACTGGTTATTGCAGCTTGCCATCTTCATCGCCAGAGACTTAATCGCCATCGTTCCGCTGCTGATTGTGGCACTGTGGCTGTGGGGACCGCGCGATCGGGTTGCCTCACAACGTGTGCTGGTATTAAAAACCGGCATTGCGCTGCTGTACGCGCTCGCCATCTCCTGGTGCGTTGGGCAGCTGTTACCGCATCCGCGCCCTTTCGCGATCAATTTTGGTCATCAGTTTCTTGCGCACGCGGCCGATGACTCCTATCCCAGCGATCACGGCACCACGATTTTCACCTTTGCGCTGGCTTTCCTGTTCTGGCATCGGCTCTGGTCGGGCATCATTCTGATGGTGGTCGCCACCGCAATCGCCTGGTCCCGTGTTTACCTTGGGGTTCACTGGCCAATGGATATGCTGGGCGGTTTTCTGGTGGGAATGCTGGGTTGCCTGGCGTCACACCTTGCCTGGCAACTGTATGGCGAACGCCTGCTCAATATCATCAACCCGCTCTATCGGGCGCTGTTCGCTTTACCGATTCGTAAAGGCTGGACACAAGGTTAAAAAAAAGGGACGCCACGGCGTCCCCTGTTTTTAGCTGAACCACTTCCCGAACCAGCCATTAAATTTCATCATGACGAAATCAATGATGCGGCTGAAGAAGCCGCCTTCCGGCACATCCTGCAGCACCACCAGCGGACGTTGTTCGATCGTTTTACCGTCCAGCTGAAAATCAATGGTGCCCACGACCTGATTTTTCTTCAACGGCGCCTCAAGCTGCGGCGATGTCAGGCTGTAGCTGGCTTTGAGGTTTTTCATCTGCCCTTTAGGAATGGTCAGTGCCGCGTCTTTTTCCACGCCCAGGTTGACCTGATTGTGTTCGCCAAACCAGACGCGCTGCTGGGCAAAAGGCGCACCCGCTTTAATTGGGGTCACGGTTTCAAAGAAGCGGAAGCCCCACGTCAGTAATTTTTCACTTTCCCGGAAGCGAATGGCATCGCTGGCGGTGCCCAGCACAACCGAGATCAGTCGCATATCGCCTTCGGTGGCTGAAGCGACCAGATTATTTCCCGCGCCAGAAGTGTGGCCGGTTTTAATCCCATCCACCTTCAGATTGCTGCTCCAGAGCAGACGGTTGCGGTTCATCTGACGAATATTGTTAAAGGTAAACTCTTTTTCCTTGTTCAGGGCGTACTCTTCCGGCACATCCCGAATCAGCGCCTGCCCAATCAGCGCCATGTCCCGCGCGGTGCTGTACTGTCCGTCGGCATCCAGACCATGCACCGTCATAAAGTGGGTGTTTTTCAGGCCAAGCGCTTTCACATAGTTATTCATCAGACCGATAAAGGAATCCTGACTGCCGGCAACATAGTCTGCCAGCGCGATGCAGGCATCGTTCCCGGACTGGATCACAATCCCTTTGTTCAGCTCATGCACCGGGATACGATCGCCGGGCTTCAGAAACATCAGAGAAGAGCCCCGCAGTTTAGGATTGCCGGTAGCCCAGGCATCCTGCCCCACTGTTACCATGTCGTCAGGTTTAATTTTGCCGGATTTGATTGCTTGGCCAACCACATAGCTGGTCATCATTTTTGTCAGGCTGGCGGGATCGAGTCGCTGATCGGCATTGGATTCGGTCAACACTTTGCCGCTGGCGTAGTCAATTAAAATCCAGGCTTTGGCGTCAATTTGAGGGGCGGCCGGTGCCTGTTCCGCGAAAACAGCCATTGGCGCAACGAGTAGCAAAGAGGTTGCAGCAATACGCCGCAGGTGAGATGAAAAGCAAGTATTTGTCATGGGCTTGGCCGGATTGTCCTTAGTAAAACGAGAGTCAAAGGCTTAACACCTTCTGTGAGAACGCTACCCGCTGGCGTCAATGAAAAAAACCGCTTAATCGTAAAGTTTTATAGATTTTAGTAGATTAACCCTGGCAAGCGTGCCGCGCGCGTGCCATTTTCCCGCACGAATGTCGCACATAAAAATGCGCTAAATTCTGATTTTTTAATCAGAAAGTTAAGGCCGTCACAAAACTGGGTTACCCTGACTTTATTCAATTGAGGAGAACCCCTATGGATCTAGCCCTGTTTGATCTGGACGAAACGCTGATTAGTGAGGACAGTACCGGCCTGTGGCTACGCTGGCTGGTCTCACAAGGCTTTGCCTCTAGTGACCTGATTGATGAAGAACAGGAATTAATGCGTCAATATTATGCCGGGACGCTGTCGATTGATGAGTACATGCATAAAACCCTTTCCCCGCTGACCGGCATGGCGACGATGACGGTGGAAGGATGGGTTCGACGCTTTATCCACCGTGATATCATGCCGCGCGTTTACCCGGAAGCCCGGGCGCGACTTGACTGGCATCAGGCGCGCGGTGACAGAATTATCGTGATCTCCGCCAGCGGCGAACATCTGGTGAATCCTATCGCCAGCCAGCTCGGTGCCTGCGGGGCCCTGGCCATTGGTGTCGAAGTGGTGGACGAACGTTACAGCGGCAACACCTATGGCACCCTGACGTTTCAGCATGGCAAAGTGAAGCGGGTAGAAGAATGGAAAGCCGCGCGCCCTGCCGAAACCTATGCGCACACCTGGGCTTACAGTGATTCCATGAACGACCTGCCCATGCTGGCGCAGGCCGACTATGCACACGTAATTAATCCGGCGGAACCGCTGTTACAGGAAGCCGAAAAGCGCGGCTGGCAGGTCTGCCACTGGGCTCGCTGAGTTAACCGCGGGACGCGCTGGCGTCCTGCGTCAACCCAACCCTGAGCAATTTACCGTTAGCCTCATCCGTCAGTAAATAGAGATAGCCATCGGGCCCCTGACGGACATCGCGGATGCGCTCATTGCGCCCGTCCAGCAACCGTTGTTCTTCGACGACCTTCTCGCCGTTGATATGCAACCGAATCAGGTTCTTCTCTTTCAGCGCGCCAATAAACAGCGAATTTTTCCACTGTGGAAAACGTGCGCTGTTATAAAACGCCATACCGCTGATCGCTGGCGAGACTTTCCAGTAAAACGCCGGCTGTTCCGTGCCTGCCACATGCGTGCCTTTGGATTCCGGCACCTTACTGCCGTTGTAATCAATGCCGTAGGTTGCCAGCGGCCAGCCATAATTTTTGCCCTTCTGAATAATATTTACCTCATCGCCACCGCGGGGACCATGCTCACTTTCCCACATCACCTGAGTCCAGGGATTCAGTGCCAGCCCCTGAGGATTGCGTAAACCATAGGCCCAGATTTCGGGGCGCGCGCCGGGTTTATTGACGAAGGGATTATCGTTTGGCACGCTGCCGTCCGCGTTCAAACGCAGCAGCTTGCCCTGAAGTTTATCGAGGTCCTGTGCGGCACTGCTGACAAAGTTGTCGCCAAAGGCAATCCATAAAAAGCCCTGACGATCGAAGGCCAGCCGGGTGCCGATATTATTGCCACTTGAGAGGCGCGGCGTTTGCTGAATCACCTCATGAAAATCGGTTAACTGGCGGTTATCAGGGCTGAGTTTACCGTAGCCCACTACGGCGCCCGCCTTGACGTTGCTGTCCGCTTCGGTATAGCTGAGCCAGACGCGGCGGCTCTGGGCAAAATCGGGGGCCAGCACCACGTCCAGCAGTCCGCTCTGACGCTGCGCCCAGACCTTTGGCACGCCCTGAATCGGTTCGGACAAGCCGCTGTCAGGTCGCCAGCTGCGCAGTTGGCCGGATCGTTCAGTAATCAGCAACGTCTGATTATCGGGCAAAAACGCCACAGACCAGGGGTGATCCAGCTTATCCTGAAGCACCTCAACCTTAAGGTCACTCGCCCACAGCGGGCTGGAAAAGAGTAATGCGCCACTCAATAACAACGGGGTCGGAATACGAACCATAGTCTTCTCCTGACAGCGTGCAGTGCTGTTAAGCGTAGTCAGACCGTCTGGAATGCAGTAAAGGATTTACAAAAGATTAAACAAGGCGTTGGCAGCAGGATGGGCAATGGCATGCGCTGGGAAAACCGACCGAAAAGGGATCGTGAAGAGAAAAGAAGAGACCGCCCGAAAAGTGATCGTGAAGAGAAGAGACCGCCCGCAGTAAGATAGCGGGCGGAAGCGGTTATTCGAAACAGGTATCGGGATTTTCCGCCAGTGAGATAAACTCTTTACCGCCTGGCGTCAGCGCCAGAATCGTACCGCTCTCAATATCGTACACCCAGCCGTGCAGGCGCAGCTTGCCCTGACGTAACCCGACCGAAACTGACGGGTGGGTTTTCATGTTGTTCAGCTGGGCAATCACGTTTTCCTGCACCATTTCGTTGAGCTTCTTCTCAGGCGAATCGTATTCACGCTGCTCAACCACCGCTTTTGCCGCATCGGCATAACGCAGCCAGTGCTCGACGGCTGGCATAGAATCCATACAGGCACAGGAGGCGATAGCGTTCATCGCGCCACAGTTTGAGTGACCACAGATAATGATGTCAGAAACCCCCAGCGCCATTACGGCATACTCAATTGTCGCTGACACGCCGCCCGGTTCCGGACCAAAAGAGGGCACAATGTTGCCCGCATTACGGATGACGAACAGCTGTCCGGGTTCCTGCTGAGTAACGAGTTCCGGCACCAGACGGCTGTCTGAGCAAGAGATAAACAGCGCTTTTGGATTCTGATTAGATGCCAGACTTTTAAAAAGCGCCTTTCTTTCGGGAAAGACTGTCTGCTGAAAACTCAGAAACCCGTTGATGATCTCTTTCATTATTTTGCTCTCACATTGTCCACGTCATGATCTGAAGAAACGACGCCTTCAGTACTGGTTAAGCGATTCATTATTAATGAAAACAAGCAAATATCAACTTAGAATGTGACCAAAATCGCTGTCGTAAAGTTAAAGATGTTTAATATTTATCCACCTGATTATTCGGTGTTTATTAGAAATTCTTTTACACAACGGTGAGTTACTGACTTTCGGTTGCCCTCGTGTTCTGCCGTCCGACCCCGGGCGATGGGTGCAGACCTTTACGGGTTTTTGCGTTACTTTACGCTTAACTAATCCCTTACAGATAACGCTACAATTTTCATCACAACACAGGTAAAATCGCGCGCCATTGCTGTGCTGAACCGGAAACCACCTTATGTCCACTACCAATACACTGCCGCCGCGCGTCGGATTTGTCTCGCTCGGCTGTCCAAAAAACCTTGTCGACTCAGAGCGCATCCTGACGGAACTGCGCACCGAGGGTTATGAGGTGGTACCACGCTATGACGATGCTGAAATCGTTATTGTTAACACCTGCGGATTTATCGACAGCGCCGTCCAGGAATCTCTGGAAGCGATCGGTGAAGCCCTGAACGAAAACGGTAAGGTCATCGTGACCGGCTGTCTGGGCGCCAAAGTCGATCAAATTCGTGAGGTGCATCCGAAGGTGCTGGAGATTACAGGTCCACACAGCTATGAACAGGTGCTGTCGCATGTGCATCGCTACGTGCCTAAGCCGCAGCACAACCCGTTCCTGAGCCTGGTGCCGGAACAGGGCGTGAAGCTGACGCCGCGCCATTACGCCTACCTGAAGATTTCTGAAGGCTGTAACCATCGCTGCACCTTCTGCATTATTCCTTCGATGCGTGGCGATCTCGACAGCCGTGCCATTGGTGAAGTACTGGATGAAGCGAAACGTCTGGTTGAAGCCGGTGTGAAAGAGTTGCTGGTGATTTCACAGGATACCTCGGCCTACGGCGTGGACGTGAAGCACCGGACGGGCTTCTGGAACGGTGCGCCGGTAAAAACCAGCATGGTCAGCCTGTGTGAGCAGTTAGCCAAACTCGGCGTCTGGGTCCGCCTGCATTACGTCTATCCGTATCCCCACGTTGATGACGTTATTCCGCTGATGGCTGAAGGCAAAATTCTGCCGTATCTCGATATTCCGTTACAGCATGCCAGCCCACGCATTCTTAAACTGATGAAACGTCCTGGCGCAGTAGAACGGACGCTGGAGCGCATTAAGCGCTGGCGTGAAATCTGCCCTGAGTTAACCCTGCGCTCAACCTTTATCGTTGGCTTCCCCGGTGAAACCGAAGAAGACTTCCAGATGCTGCTGGACTTCATTAAAGAAGCCCGTCTGGATCGCGTAGGCTGTTTCCAGTACAGCCCGGTCGAAGGCGCAACGGCGAACCAGTTGCCCGATCCGGTTGATGAAGCTGTTAAGCAAGAGCGTTACGACCGCTTTATGCAGTTGCAGCAGCAGATCTCTGCTGAACGCCTGCAGGAAAAAGTGGGACGCGAGATTATGGTCATCATTGATGAGGTCGATGAAGAAGGTGCGATTGGTCGTAGCATGGCTGATGCGCCAGAAATCGACGGCGCCGTTTACCTGAACGGCGAGAGCAACGTTAAGCCGGGTGATGTCCTGCGCGTGAAGGTGGAACACGCAGACGAATACGATTTGTGGGCCAGCCGCGCTTAACCGTACTTCTGCTGGTGCGCTTTTTTGCGCGCCAGGTAGTCATCATCAGCACGTAGCTTGTCCCAGTATGCTTTGAAAATGGCCGCCGCAGCGGCCTTTTCTTCGTCCCTGCCCCAGGGCAATTCCTTCCCCTGGGCATCGTATTTCCGTCCGCCCTTGTGGTTGCTGTAGCGACGCGCGCGGGTATAACCCATCTGGATAAATTTGCGTGCCATGTCCATGCCGACAAAATCATCCTGCTGGCGATAGGCTTCGAACAGCGCCATGATTTCTTCTGCCGAAGCTTTGGCAACCTCAACGGTACGAAAACGCCAGTGCGGTAAGATCTCGCCCTTATAAGGCTGGACCATGAGCACGCCCTGCTCTCCGCGCCCCACCTGATAACGCTCAGGCTGCTTGCGAAAATCGATGGTGCTGAAGTCCTGGTCATAATCAAAAGGTTTCATGTCTTAAGTTTAGGATCAAGTGCGTCACGTAGCCCGTCGCCAAGTAAATTAAAGGCTAAAACCGTAAAAAAAATGGCCAGCGCCGGAAAAATCGCCACATGCGGCGCAATGACCATATCGGCCCGCGCTTCGTTGAGCATGGCACCCCACTCCGGCGTGGGCGGTTGCGCGCCCAGTCCCAAAAATGACAGGCTTGCCGCCGTGATAATCGAGGTACCGATGCGCATAGTGAAGTACACCACAATGGACGATACCGTCCCTGGCAACAGGTGGCGCAGGATAATCGTCCAGTCGGATGCCCCGATGCTGCGTGCAGACTCGATATAGGTTTGATGTTTCAGCACCAGCGTATTGCCGCGCACCAGACGGGCAAACGCTGGAATACTGAAGATCGCCACGGCGATAATCACGTTGCTGATACCGGTGCCCATAATGGCCACCACGGCAATGGCGAGCAGAATACCGGGAAAGGCAAACAGTACGTCACAAACGCGCATGGTTATCCTGTCCCACCAGCCTTCGTAGTAGCCCGCCAGCAGGCCCGCCAGGGTGCCGATAAACGCGCCTATTGCCACGGAGACAAAACCGGCAATCAGCGAAATTCGGGTGCCCACGAGTACGCGGCTGAAAATATCGCGGCCCAGTGAGTCCACGCCAAACCAGTGCATCAGGGAAGGCCCGTCATTCAGGCGGTCATAGTCAAAATAATTTTCAGCGTCGAACGGCGCAATGGCCGGTGCCGTGAATGCCAACACAATCAGCACCAGCACGAAGAGACCGGCCAGCAACGCCACGGGCTGATGGCGAAAGCGCCGCCAGAACTCGCGCCACGGTGTTCTCACCCGGTTGCCGTTTAACAGCGGCATACTTTTTAATGCCGCTTCCCGTCGCCAGTTTTTCATCAGGTGTCCTTAAAGCGAATCGCCGGGTTAATGACGGCATACAACATATCGACAAACAGGTTAATCAGGATAAACTCCAGCGAAAACAGCAGCACCTCCGCCTGAATGACCGGATAGTCACGCATCTGCACTGAATCCACCAGCAGACGCCCCAACCCCGGCCAGTTGAACACCACCTCCACCACAATCGACCCGCCCAGCAGGAAACCAAACTGCAGGCCCATCATGGTCACTACCGGGATCATGGCATTCCGTAATCCGTGTTTAATCACCACGCCGGATTCACGCACCCCTTTCGCGCGCGCGGTGCGCATGTAATCTTCCTGCATCACCTCAACAAAAGAGGCCCGGGTAAAACGCGCCATGACGGCGGCGACGGCCGCCCCCAGGGTAACGGAAGGCAAAATGTAGTGCTGCCAGCTATCGGCTCCCACCGTGGGAAGCCAGCCCAGCTGGACAGAAAACACCTGCATCAGCAGCATGCCAAGGGCAAACGCCGGAAAGGAAATGCCCGAAACCGCCAGCGTCATGCCCAGGCGGTCCGGCCAGCGATTACGCCACACCGCAGAAACAATGCCAATCGCCATTCCCAGGATCACCGCCCATACCATACTAACTAAGGTCAGCCATAAGGTTGGCATAAAGCGGGTGGCGATTTCCTGTGAAACCGGCCGCCTCGACACCAGCGACTGGCCAAAATCCCCCTGTAGGGCATTGACGACAAAGTGCCAGAACTGCAGTGGCAGCGGTTGATCCAGCCCCAACTCCTGGCGTACCAGCGCGACGACGGAGGCATCGGCTTCCTGGCCGGCAATCAGGCGTGCGGGATCCCCTGGCAGTAAGTGCACAAACATAAACACCAGCACCGCCACGATAAACAGCGTGGGAATCAGGCCCAGCAGTCGTTTCAGAAAATAGTTAAACATGTCAGATCCTACACAGCCGCTAGCCGTCGCGGCTGGCCTGCCCGCCCGCTTCAGCACACACGGCAAAAGCGGGCATTACACGGCCCGCTCAGGTTTGGCTGTGGGCCGTGCCCCCTCGCGTCAACCTGAACGGGTCCGCCGGGTTACTTCAGCTCGGCATCGTCAAAACTAAATGAGGTATCCGGCATCATATAAAAGCCACTCAGGTTTTTGCTGTGGGCTGAAACCAACTGCTCCACCACCAGTGGAATCCAGGGATGATCGTTCCAGATCGTATCCTGCGCATCTTTGTAGAGTTCGGCTTTTTGCTTGCTGTCGGTGGTTTTCAACGCATCGGCCAGATCCTTATCGACTTTCGGATTGCTGTAGAAGGCAGTATTAAAGATCGCTGGCGGCCAGGCGGTGGTGGCAAACAGCGGCGTTAATGCCCAGTCAGCTTCCCCGGTGGAGGCAGACCAGCCGGTATAAAACATGCGTACGCCGCTCTCTTTCTGACCTTTGCCTTCCACTTCCGCCGCGCGCTGTCCCGCATCCATGGCGGTAACCTTCACCTTAACGCCCACCTGTGCCAGCTGCTGCTGCACAAACTGCAGAACTTTCTGTGCCGTACTGTGGTTGTGAGAGGACCAGAGCGTGGTTTCAAACCCGTTCGGATAGCCGGCTTCTTTCAGCAACGCTTTTGCTTTGGCAGGATCATAGGGAATGGGCGGATAGGTTTGAGCGTACTCAATCGATGGCGGCACAATACCCGTAGCCGGTGTGGCATAACCGGCAAACGCGACTTTGACCAGGGCCTGACGATTAATCGCGTATTCCAGCGCCTCACGCACCTTGGGATTATCGAAAGGCTTTTGTGTCACGTTCAGGCTGATATAGCGCTGCATGATCGAGGGCGAGACCACCACGTCAAGCTTGCTGTTTTTCTCCAGCAGTTTGGCCTGCTCGTAGGGCACCGGGAATGCAAAGTTCGCCTCGCCCGTTTGCAGCATGGCCGCACGGGTGTTGTTATCCACCACCGGACGCCACGTGATACTGTCGAGTTTTGGATAGCCCTTCTTCCAGTAGCCATCCCATTTTTTTACCTTAACAAAGTCGGTCTGGTTCCAGGTGACGAATTCAAACGGCCCGGTTCCCACCGGATGGAACCCAATCTCCTTACCATATTTTTTCAACGCAGCGGGCGAGATCATCGCGGCGGCCGGGTGCGCCAGAATATTGATAAAGGCCGAGAAAGGCTGTTTGAGCGTGATTTTTACCGTCACAGGATCGACGGCTTCCGTGCTGGCGATATATTTGAACAGGTTATAGCGTTTCAGATGATTATCGGGATTACTGGCACGGTCGAGGTTGGCCTTCACCGCCTCGGCATTAAAGTCGGTGCCATCCTGAAACTTCACGCCGGAGTGCAGTTTAATCGTATAGGTCAGACCATCCTCGCTCACCTGGTAGCTGTCCGCCAGAACGTTGATGCGCTTCATGTCTTTATCAAAGCCGAACAGCCCCTGATAGAACGACTTTGCGACCGCCTGCGACAGCGTATCGTTAGCGTCGTAGGGATCGAGGGTGGTGAAATTAGAGGCCACGGCAATGACCGCATCCTGTGCGGCCCAGGCGGGTAACGCCATTGCACTGCTGAGTACGCCCGCTGCCAGTAAGCCTTTTCGCATCGTTATCTGCATTGTCTTCTCCTTGTTATCCCTGTCTGATTTGTCGCCGTAGCGACGGCTTAGTTATTCAGGTCGCGCGCTGGCGTGACGTGCCACGAAATGGCCGGGCGCGACTTCCATCAGCGAAACCGTTTCGGGTTCGTCGCCCAATGAACGAATTGGGCTGGGGATCTCATCGACCAATAAACTGCGCTCGCGCTGCCGCTGCGACGGATCGGCAATCGGCACGGCGGCCATAAGCTTTTTGGTGTAAGGATGCTGCGGGCGTTCAAACACCGCCTGACGCGGCCCCATCTCGACGATTTGTCCAAGATACATCACCGCAACACGATGGCTGATGCGCTCAACGACCGCCATGTCATGGGAAATAAACAAAAATGCGATGCCAAACTCGCGCTGTAAATCCAGCATCAGGTTAATAATCTGTGCCTGAATAGACACATCCAGCGCCGAAACCGACTCATCGGCAATCACCACTTTCGGGTTCAGCGCCAGCGCCCGCGCAATGCAAATACGCTGCCGCTGGCCGCCGGAGAACTCATGGGGATAGCGCCTTGCATGCTCCGGCAATAACCCGACCTTTTCCAGCAACCACGCGACGCGCTGCTCTGCTTCATGGCGCGGCATCACCTTGTGGACCAGCAGTGGCTCCATAACAGAGAAGCCGACGGTCAGGCGAGGGTCCAGCGACGCATAGGGATCCTGAAAAATAAACTGAATATCGCGCCGCAGATGGGCCAGAGCAGGACCGGAGAGATCGTTTATGCGCTGACCGTTAAAGGTGATACTGCCGCCCTGGCTGGCAACCAGCTTTAGCAGGGAGCGTCCGGTGGTGGATTTTCCGCATCCGGACTCCCCTACCAGCGCCAGCGTTTCACCTGCGTAGAGATCAAAACTGACATTCTCGACCGCGTGTACCCGACTTTTCACCCGGTTAAATAACCCTGAGCGGATATCAAACCGCGTGACCAGATTGCGTACCTGTAAAATCGGTGGCCGATCGTGGCGTACGGTATTCTGTGGTACTGCCGGTTCGTCATCGCTGCCAATCAGCGGGAACCTGGCGGGCAGCGGCTGGCCCCGCATGGCACCCAGCGCCGGTACGGCGGCCAGTAGGGCGCGCGTGTAAGCCTGGCAGGGCGCACTGAACAGCTGAGCCGTTTCGGCATTTTCCACCACTTCGCCACGGTACATCACCTGTACCCGGTCAGCCATTTCAGCCACTACGCCCATATCGTGAGTGATAAAAATCACCCCCATCCGCATCTCTTTTTGCAGTTCGCGAATCAGTTGCAGAATCTGCGCCTGAATCGTCACGTCAAGCGCGGTGGTGGGTTCATCTGCAATCAGCAGCGCAGGTTGACATGACAGCGCCATGGCAATCATTACGCGCTGACGCATGCCGCCCGAGAGCTGGTGGGGAAAGCGGCGCAGAATCTTTTGCGCATCGGGAATACGTACCCTGTCGAGCATGCGACGCGCTTCTGCCAGCGCCCCGGCGTGGGATTGGCCCTGATGAAGACGAATGGATTCGGCAATCTGCTCACCAACAGAGAACACCGGATTAAGCGACGTCATGGGTTCCTGGAAGATCATCGCCATATCGGCACCGCGCACCTGCCGCATCTGACCGCGCGGCATGCGCATCAGATCCCGTACCTCGCCGTTACGACCGCGCAACAGGATCTCGCCGCTGACGTCTCCGCCGGCCTGCTCAATCAGGCGCATCAACGCCAGCGAGGTCACTGACTTGCCCGAACCAGATTCGCCCACCAGGGCCAGGGTTTTACCCCGGTAGACGTCAAGGGAAAGATGGCGTACAGCCTGGGTGACTACGCCATCGTTTTCAAAACGCACGTTAAGATCGCGTACGGCCAGCACCTGCTCGTCGGTCAATACTGTTGTGCCAGACAGGCTGTTGTGGAGGGCCTCACGATTAGCTTTCACGGTAAATTGCCACCTCTGCGGCCTCATCTGTGCGGGCATAAGCCCGGTACATGCCTTCGCTGTTGAAAGGCAGCGCGACGTTGCCCTCACGATCAACTGCAATCAGCCCGCCGCTGCCGCCTAACTCCAGCACGCTGTCGTGAATAACATTCACGCTGGCCTGTTGTAACGTGCGTCCACCGTAGCGCATCTGCGCCGCCACATCGTAAGCGGCCAGCGTGCGGATAAACACTTCTCCGGTGCCGGTACAGGACACCGCAACGCTGTCGTTGCTGGCATAGCAACCCGCACCGGGTAAGGGCGAGTCGCCAATGCGGCCAACCTGTTTATTGGTCATCCCGCCGGTAGAGGTGGCGGCGGCGAGATTGCCGTCGTTGTCCAGCGCAACCGCGCCCACCGTGCCGAACTTACGGTCCGGATCAAGGGGATCGCCGCCCTGGGCCGCACCATCATGGTCCAACAGCGCGGTATCGCTGCCGAGCGCGCGCTGCAGTTGCTCCCAACGTTCAGGCGTAGAAAAGAAATCAGGTTCAACCTGCTCAAGGCCTTGTGCCCGGGCAAACGCTTCAGCGCCCTCGCCCGCCAACAACACGTGCGGGCTGTTTTCCAACAGCGCGCGGGCCGCCAGCACCGGATTGCGTATACGCGATACGCCCGCCACTGCGCCGGCCTGTAACGTCCGGCCATCCATGATGCAGGCATCCAGTTCATGGGTGCCCTGCCGCGTAAACACCGCGCCTTTACCTGCATTGAATAACGGGCACTCCTCAAGCCTGCGCACCGCCTCAGTCACCGTATCCAGCGCAGAAGCCCCCTGAGCCAGCATGCTCTGCCCGTGCGTCACAATGTCGTAAAGCGCCTGTCGGTATGCCTGCTCTTTTTCTGCGCTCATGGCGGCACGGGTAATTGCCCCCGCACCGCCATGAATGGCGATCGCTGCTTTAGCCATACTGCGTTACCCTGTGGTTGCATCAGAAGGAAAAACACTGATTTTGAATGGTTTTAACTCGGTTTGGACCATTTTTGAATATAGAAAGCCCGCTATAGGTTGTAAAGCGGAAACTGACAATGCGCTAATAACCTTTCGTTGTGCCTTATGCCGATGTGACTCTGAAGGGAAAAGTCACCATAATAGACAGCCCTTGCAACAGACAAGCTGAGAATAGAATGGAAAGCTTTACTGCCGGACTGATTTCCCTTGAGGACGCGCAACAAAAGATGCTGGCGTCGCTAACGCCCATCACAGACTCGCTTGAGCTGAGCCTGCCAGACGCGGCCGGGCGCATTACTGCCTGCGCGGTCACGTCACCGATCGATGTTCCCCCTTTCAACAACTCGGCGATGGATGGTTACGCCGTCAGGCTGGCTGATATTGAGAGTAACCAGCCTCTACCGGTTGCAGGTAAAGCCTTTGCCGGGGCCCCGTTTAGCGGTGAATGGCCCGCGGGTAGCGTGATCAGAATAATGACGGGTGCCCCTGTACCTGCCGGTTGTGACGCGGTCGTTATGCAGGAGGAAACCCGTCTGCAGGATGAGAAGGTGATTATCACCGCCCCGGTCAACGCCGGACAAAATATCCGGCTGACGGGTGACGATATTCGGGCTGGCCATCAGGTGCTGGCGGCGGGCGTGCGTCTGGGTGCTGCCGAACTGCCCTTACTGGCCTCGCTGGGGATCGCGACCGTGCGGGTGCTGCGTAAACTGCGCGTCGCGATTTTTTCCACCGGCGACGAACTTCAGCCTGTGGGCCAGCCGTTAGCGGCGGGGCAAATCTATGACACCAACCGTTTTGCGATTTCGCTGATGCTGCACAAGCTGGGATGCGAGGTTATCGATCTGGGCATTATCAAAGACGATCCTGCTGCACTGCGTGCGGCCTTTACCGAAGCCGATCGCCAGGCTGATGTAGTCATCAGTACCGGCGGCGTTTCGGTGGGCGAAGCCGATTTCACCAAAACGATGCTGGAAGAACTCGGCGTGATTCGCTTCTGGAAGCTGGCGATGAAACCCGGTAAACCTTTTGCTTTTGGTCGTCTGGCGAACAGCTGGTTCTGCGGCTTACCCGGAAATCCGGTTTCTGCCGTAGTGACCTTCTATCAACTGGTGCAGCCGCTGCTGTCCACCCTGACGGGACAAACGGCTGCCGCGCTGCCGCCCCGCCAGCGCGTACGCACGGCAACCGCGTTGAAAAAATCGCCTGGCCGGCTGGATTTCCAGCGTGGCGTTCTGCGGCAAAACAGCCAGGGTGAACCAGAGGTTGTCAGCACCGGCGCGCAGGGCTCCCATGTCTACAGCTCTTTTTCTCAGGCCAACTGCTTTATTGTGCTGGAACGCGATCGCGGCCCTGTTGAAGCAGGTGAATGGGTGGATGTCGAACCCTTTAATACGCTGCTGGAGGGGTAAATGCTGCCCGAACTGAGCCACGAAGAGATGCTGCGCTACAACCGACAGATTGTATTGCGTGGTTTTGACTTTGACGGTCAGGAACGATTAAAAGCCAGTCATGTGCTGATTGTCGGGCTGGGCGGTTTAGGCTGTGCGGCCTCGCCCTATCTGGCAGCAGCGGGCGTGGGCAATCTTACGCTAGTGGACTTTGATACGGTCTCACTTTCTAATCTGCAGCGACAGATTTTGCATTACGATGCCGATATTGGCCGCGCCAAGGTGGAATCCGCCCGGGAAACGCTGGCCGCCATTAATCCTCACTGCCAGTTACAGGCTGTGCAGGGTCAACTGGACGATGAGGCGCTCAACGCCCTGATTGCCCGGCAGCAGGTGGTGGTGGACTGCACGGACAATGTGGCGGTGCGCGAGCAAATTAACCGGTTATGCTACCAGTTGAAAGTGCCGCTGGTCTCAGGCGCGGCGATTCGTATGGAAGGCCAGCTCAGCGTATTTGACTGGCAACCCGATACGCCCTGTTATCGCTGCATCAGCCGGCTGTTTGGCGCCCAGGTTCTGAGCTGTGTGGAGGCCGGCGTAATGGCGCCGCTGGTGGGCGTGGTGGGTGCGATGCAGGCGATGGAAACCCTGAAGCTGCTGACGCACTTCGGCTCACCTGCGCGCTCACGTTTGCTGATGTACGATGCGCTGAGCGCGGAGTTTCGTACCCTGAAGGTCGCGCAGGATCCCCATTGTGAAGTCTGCGGACATCATGACTGAGCCGTTAATTGATAGGGTTCATGCGTAAAGCGGAGGGGGCTACAGGTCAGGTAAAGAAAGGACTTTAAGCCGGATCGCCGCAGGCAATCCACCCTGACGCACGGACCCAAACGATAACGGGGTAGCCATCGCTACCCCGTTATCGTTAGACGATGCCCTGGCTACGCAGGTAATCTTCATAATTACCGGTAAAGTCCACAATGCGATCGGCTTTGATTTCCATCACTCGCGTCGCCAGTGAACTGACGAACTCACGGTCATGAGATACAAAAATCAGCGTACCTTCATACATTTCCAGCGCCATGTTTAATGACTCAATGGATTCCATATCAAGGTGGTTTGTCGGCTCATCCATAATCAGGATGTTGGGCTTTTCCATCATCAGCTTGCCAAACAGCATCCGACCTTTTTCCCCACCGGACAGCACCTTAGCCGGTTTTTTAATATCGTCCTGTGAAAACAGGAGGCGGCCAAGAATCCCACGCACGGCCTGTTCATCATCGCCCTGCTGTTTCCACTGGCTCATCCAGTCAAATACCGTCAGGTCGTTAGCAAAATCGTCTGCATGATCCTGGGCATAATAACCAATCTTCGCGTTTTCAGACCATTTAACGCTGCCGCTTTCCGGCGTCAGTTCACCGACCAGCGTTTTTAACAGTGTGGATTTACCAATACCGTTAGCGCCGAGGATCGCCAGCTTTTCGCCCACTTCCAGCAACAGATTTAAATTTTTAAACAGCGGACCGTTATCAAACCCTTTCGTCAACGCTTCGACTTCCAGCGCATTACGGAACAGTTTCTTATCCTGTTCGAATCGAATATACGGGTTCTGACGACTGGAGGCTTTTACCTCTTCCAGCTTTATTTTGTCCATCTGTTTCGCACGCGATGTCGCCTGACGTGATTTAGAGGCATTAGCACTAAAACGGCTGACAAAGGATTGCAGATCGGCAATTTGTGCTTTTTTCTTGGCGTTATCCGATAACAGTCGCTCACGCGCCTGGGTGGCAGCGGTCATATATTCATCATAATTACCAGAATAAACACGCAGTTCGCCGTAGTCCAAATCAGCCATGTGGGTACAGACCATATTGAGGAAGTGACGGTCGTGCGAAATGATAATCATGGTGCTGTCGCGTTCGTTGAGGACCTGCTCCAGCCAGCGAATAGTATCGATATCCAGGTTGTTAGTCGGTTCGTCCAGCAGCAAAATATCCGGGTTGGAAAACAATGCCTGAGCCAGGAGAACACGTAATTTAAAACCCGGGGCAATTTCGCTCATTGGGCCATAATGCTGCTCTACCGGAATACCGACGCCCAGTAATAATTCACCGGCGCGCGGTTCAGCGCTGTAGCCATCCATTTCACCATACAGCACTTCAAGGTCGGCGACTTTGTAGCCTTCCTCTTCTGTCATTTCAGGTAAGGAATAAATACGGTCACGTTCCTGCTTCACTTCCCATAATTCATGGTGCCCCATGATGACCGTATCTAACACGCTATATTCTTCGAAGGCGAACTGATCCTGACGTAATTTACCAATACGTTCATTAGGATCGTAAGAGACATTGCCGCCTGATGGCACCAAATCGCCACCCAAAATCTTCATGAAGGTGGATTTTCCGCTGCCGTTCGCACCGATTAAACCGTAACGATTACCGCCGCCAAATTTTACGGAGATATTTTCGAACAGTGGCTTGCTGCCAAACTGCATGGTGATATTGCTGCTAACTAACACGGCGTTGACCTTAGTGAAGAGAGTGGATGGAAAAACGGCGGCTATTATGCCAGATGTGACGTAGCGCACGCCAGTCTCCGGCAAGGATTGCCTGAGTGTCCCTTGAAAACGCGCAACTTTTAATTATCGTCCTGCACGGTTTCCTGCAGCTGGCGCGCAGGTCGCATCGGGTTGCCACGCATGCCACAGACGTTGCCGTCACGCACGACGAGATTAATTAACGTGTGGAGATCGTAAACAGGGAAACGGCACGCAGGGTTTTTTAAATAAAAAAAGCCGGGAACATAAATGCACCCGGCTACCGCTTACAAGGATTGTGTCGATTAATCGATCAGGAAACTGTCCAGGCTTTTACCTTCATCCAGCGCTTTTTTAATAGCTGCTGGGGTGCGGCCCTGGCCGGTCCATGATTTTTTCTCGCCGTTTTCATCGGTGTAAGAATATTTAGCCGGACGCGGCGCACGCTTAGTGCGTTTTTTACCCTGCTCCAGGGCACCTAATAATTCATTAGGATCGATGCCGTCAGCCAGCAACATTTCGCGATATTTAGATAACTTCTCTTCTTTTTCACGATTCTGCTGCTCTTCAGCGTGAGCTTCTTCACGGCGTTCAGTCACAACGACGGTCAATTTCTCAAGAATCTCTTCCAGATCGCTCAGTGGCAGTTCACGAGCCTGGGCACGTAATGTGCGAATGTTGTTTAGAACTTTAAATGCGTCACTCATCACAATATCCTTGATTAAGGGGGTTTAATTAAACTGTAGCGACAAGACTACCTAATTCAAATAAAAAAATAAATTAATTTATTACTACAGATAATTCCGAGTGTTTTTTTAAATGGCCGTGAAGTATTCAGAATCCTTATGTGGAGAGATTATTAACCACGAATTAACACTAAACGCCTGCTATCCTTGCACAATGTAAACGATTTCATTGATTACGCACGCTGCATGAATCCACCCCAAAACTTTATAACGCTCCGGTCGATTATTTTATCGTCTTTAAAGAATTTGCATTAAATTCCCTGCCTTCCCGTCTGTTTTTCTCACCACGGCCGCTCTGCCGCTCACAAAATTAACCTGCATATAACGGCAAAGTTATCCGGTTACCCGGGACAATATCGGGATGCTTTTTTATCATTCCGGCGTTTGTATCGCGCGTTCCTGCGTTTCTCTGACGTAAAAAAATACGCGCGCGTTTACAGACCCGGTGAGTGCTACTTCGGCGAGGACGTGATTCCTTCTCTTAACGTCGGGCGTAAAAGATAAATAGCGGAGCGTCGTTGGGCGGCGAGTTCGACAGAGTAACATGAGGCGTTTGATGATTTTTATTTGACGATAAAACGCATAAATAATAAATCATGGGTATCAGTAGAGCGGATTGTCAGGCCGCGCCCTTTTAACAGGGGGCACGGCCTGAACGCTTAGTTCACCGGCGTGGCGGGACCAAATACATCGTACTGCGGCAACTGCACGTTCTGGTAGGTCTCCCAGCCGCCCCCTAAGGCTTTATACAGGGCGACGAGATCCAGCCCGCTTTGCATGCGCGCCTGGGTCGCCTGTTCCTGCGCCTGCGCCAGCTGGCGCTGTGCATCCAGCACCTCGAGGAAAGTGGATAATCCCTGACGATAACTGTCACTGGCCAGATCGAAGGTACGCTGCAGCGCGCCAGTCGTTTCATCCAGTGCCGTTACCCGTTGCTGATCGGCACGGTAACTGACCAGGGCATTTTCCACATCCTGCAGGGCAGTCAGCACCGTCTGACGGTAGTTCAGTGCCGCGCTGGCCTGTTGCGCCCGCGCCAGCCTGACGCTGGAAACCAGCCTTCCTCCCTGGAAGATGGGAATAGATAACGACGGTCCCACGCTGTAGAAATGACTGCTCCAGTTATCAAGATAGCTGACGTCAGTGTTACGCACGCCCAACTGACCGGTCAGCGACAGGCTGGGGAATAGCTGCGCAACAGACACGCCAATCTCGGCGGTCTGTGCATGCAGTGTGGCTTCTGCCTGACGAATATCCGGACGACGTCGCGCCAGTGTGGAAGGAATGCCCACAGAAACAAACGCAGGCAGTGCAGGCAGCGCTTTCGGCTCGCTTAACTCGGCATCCAGCGCGCCCGGCGTTTTGCCCAACAGCACGGCCAGCCCGTTCATCGCCTGGCGCGTTTGTGCCTGATACTGCGGCAACTGCGCCTGCAGACTGCTTAACTGCGCGCGGGCATTTTCGACATTCGTGACTGGCGCTAAGCCGTTGCGCTGTTGGCTTTCCGTCAGTTGCCAGGTCTGATCCGCCACCGCAATCTGTTGTTGTAACGTTTTTACCGTTGCCTGCGCGCCACGCAGCTGTAACCACGCGCGCACCACTTCGGCCTCAAGCGACACCAGCGCGTCGTTGCGCTGCTCAATCGCCGCCTGCTGTTGGGCATTCGCTGACTCGATCTGGCGGCGCACCTTGCCCCACAGATCCAGTTCCCAACTGGCATCGAAACTGCCCTGATACAGCGTGACGGGCTGTGTCAGGCCGTTCAGCTGGCTGGCGACATTACTGTCGAGCTGGTCGGCACCGTTGGCTTTCAGTAGCCCTTCCAGGCCAAGCTGCTGACGGGTAACTTTGGCTGAACCGTTAAGGCTGGGAAACAACCCGCCCTGCGCCTGTGATAACTGCTCGCGCGCCCCGGCAATGCGCAATACAGCCTGTTGTAATGAGAGGTTACCTTCGATGGCGCGCGCAATCAGGCTATCGAGCTGAGGATCCCCGAAATTGCGCCACCAGCGCGAATCCACCGCTGACGTTTGCGGCCTTGAGGTTTCCTGTGAATCCAGCGCGTGATAGCTGCCCGGGAGCTGGGGCTTTGGCGCCTGGTAGTCCGGGCCAACGCTGCAGCCCGTCAGGGCGAACAACAGCATCAGGTTGAGTGGATTCAGGCGATGCGTAGTCATAACTTTCATGTCAGTGTGCTCCTGCACTGCCTTCGCTCTTGACAGGCGACAGCAGCCAACAAAATGGAATCAAAATCAGGGCAACGATACTCAAGCCTGAAAAGACGTCGATATAAGCCAGAATGCGGGACTGGACAATCATCTCTTTGTAGAGCTGACCCGTTGCCAACGTAACGGGATCGCCCACCGCAGAAGTGAAGTCGCGAATCGCCTGTGCCCAGTGCTGAACGGTGATGTTGAACTGTTCGTTCAGCGGCGTCATGTTGTGCACCATATGGGCCGAACGCGCCTGCTCCCGTTCAGTAATCGCCGCGGTGGACAACGAGATACCAATCGAACCCGCTACGTTACGGAACATGGTGAACAGGGCTGAGGCGTCCGCATTCAGGCGCTGGGGAATCGTAATAAAGGCAATGGTAGTCAGCGGCACGAACAGGAAGCCCAGGCCAATTGACTGCGCACTGCGCATCATGACCAGCGTCGTGAAATCGACATCAGGCGTTAAGGACGCCGAATAGAAGAAGGCCAGCGCCAGGCAGCTAAAACCAAAGGCAATAATGTAGCGGGTCTGCACCACCGGCATCAGTTTCAAGACCAGCGGGATGGTCAAGACGATCAACACCGCGCCGGGAGACAGCACCAGTCCCGACCAGGTCGCCGTGTAACCGAGATCCTGCTGCGCCAGCTGGGGCAGAACCACCGAGCTGCCGTAAAGTATCATCGCCATGCCGGCCATTAATAAACCGGCGACCCAGAAATTGCGATCTTTCATGACCAGAATGTCAACGACCGGTTTACGGGCATACATCAGCCAGTAAATGGCCCCCACGATCCCGACCAGCGCCAGCACGGCAAACAGGACGATAAAATGCGAGGCGAACCAGTCTTCATCCTCGCCACGATCCAGCATGACCTGCAAACATCCCAGGCCGAGCGTAATCAGGCTGATGCCGATATAGTCGATCTTGAGTTTGCCCTTGGCCCATTTACGCTCCCACGGCGGATCTTCCAGCAAGGGTAAAATGGCCATGATGGTCAGCACGCCGACCGGGATATTAATAAAGAATACCCAGCGCCAGCTGTAATTATCGGTGATCCAGCCACCCAGCGTCGGGCCAATAACCGGCGCAACGATAATCGCGATGGAAGAAAGGCCAAACGCTTTGCCCCGATCTTCGGGTTTGAAGTAGTCGAGCAGCACCGACTGTTGTACCGGCTGCAGCCCGCCGCCAAAAAAGCCCTGCAGGACGCGAAACAGAATAATTTGCCAGAGTTCCGTGGCAATACCGCACAGGAAGGAGCAGATGGTAAACATCACAATGCAGATTAAAAAAAACTGTTTGCGGCCAAACAGACGGCTGAAAAAGGCAGAGATGGGCAGCACGATACCGTTCGCTACCAGATACGACGTCAATACCCAGGTTGATTCATCGTAACTGGAAGAGAGTGAACCCGCGATGTGCGGCAGGGCCACGTTAACGATGGTGGTATCCAGGATTTCCATAAATACCGCCAGCGTGACCGTAATGGCCACTAGCCAGGGGTTACTGGCGGGTTTCCAGCTCTGCGATTCGCTCATTCCACGGTTACCTTCGGTTCAACCGATAATCCCAGTGGCAGCGGTCGGTTTGGATCCAGCCCTTTATCAATCACGATTTTCACCGGAACACGCTGGACAATTTTCACGTAGTTACCCGTGGCATTCTCAGACGGGAAGGTGGAGAAACGCGATCCTGTGCCCATCTGAATACTGTCGACATGCCCTTCCAGCTTCATGTCTGGCCAGGCGTCTACGCTGATTGCCACTTTGTCGCCGGGATTCATTCGCTCAAGCTGAGACTCTTTAAAGTTTGCGGTGATCCAGATGTCCGGAGAAACCAGCGAGAACAGAGCACTTCCCGCCTGGACCAGCGTGCCCATCTGGACATTGCGCTTCGTGACAAAGCCATCGTAAGGCGCACGAACCTGAGTGTAAGAGAGGTTTAGCTCAGCCACGTTGAGCTGCGCTTTAGCCTGCTCAACCTGCTCCTGACGCGCTTCAACATTGGTTTCCTGCTGACGGATTTGCAGGGCAACCTGCGAGGCCACTTCCACCTGGGCTTTTGCACTTTGCAGCTGTGCCTGCGCAGAACGGAGCTGTGCAGATGCCGAGTCGATGTTTCGCTGGCTGGTGGCGCGCGGATCGACGCCACGCTGGCGCCGGTAGTCCGCCTGGGCGTTCATGTAGTTGGCTTCGGCTTTCGCCTGATCGGCCAGCGCCTGATCGCGCTGGGCCGGATACTGAACACGAGAGAGCGCTAACTGCGCCTGCGCCTGATGCAGCTGTGCCGTGGCCAGACCCAACTGGGCTTTAGCCTGAGCACGCTGGGCCTCATTGTCACTCGGGTCGATTTCAACCAGCAGATCGCCCTTCCTGACGCGTTGGTTATCGTTAACCAGCAGTTTAACAACATAGCCGGACGCTTTTGCGGCGATGGTGACCGCATTGCCTTCGGTAAAGGCGTCGTCAGTGGTTTCTTCGTTACGGGTCGTAAACCAGAAGAAAAAGGCCACGATTAGCATGACCACCACGACAACGGCCAGGATGATTAACGGTTTTTTGCCGGGGCGTTTGCGCGGCTTTTCGTCGTCATGATCCTGATTGTCATGTGGCTGGCTGTTTTTATCTGGCGCGTTTTCTGCGTCTTCCTGATGTGAATCGCGGTTGTTGTTCTCGCTCATAGTGTCCGTCGCTGGCTAAGGCCCTCTGTCCTGGGCGTAGAAAGTCCACTAAACATTAGATCGAAAACTGACAAAATCCAGTACAACTTTACGTAACTTGAGAAAGGCAGCACATCCTGCACCGCGGCAGGATGTGTCTGAGTCAGGCGACCAGTTTCAGCAACAGCCAACCCGTGAGCATTGACCAGGCGAGTAAGGGCACGGAGAAGAGATGAAAACGCCACCAGATGGCGCGATCTTTGGCCATTCGTAGCGCAATAAGGTTAGCGAGCGAGCCGGGAAGCAAACCAAAGCCACCAATATTGACCGCCCAGGCAAGCACTTCTGTCGGCTGCACTTTTTGCAGTAGCAGGATGGTGGCCGGCACATTACTGATGACCTGGGACAGACCGATGGCCAGCAGATAAAGCTCGCCTTTGCCCAGATGCGTAATGGCATCGAAATGCGCCTGAACGACCGGTAAACGCGTCAGTAAGAAGACATCCAGGAACATCACGATGAAGACCACCAGCAGGCTCCAGTCGATATTGAGCAAGACCTGACGCGCCATAATCAGGAAACACACCATAATCAGCAACAGGGCCCAACCGGTTACATGCCATTCCAGCGCGGCAATAAAAAGCAGATACAGCACGACACTGACAGCAAAAAGGGGTTTCTGCCAGCTGTGAGCTTCGCTGGTCTCGTGCTTGTCAATCGTGCGTTTGGCAAAGCTGAACCAGGTCACCACCATCAGGCTCAGCAGCAGCCAGGCGGCCAGCGGCGTCATTTGCAAGATAAAACCGCCCACGCTCAAAGAGCCGTGGCTCCACAGCAAAATATTTTGTGGATTGCCCACCGGGGTGAGTAGCGAACCGGCATTGACCGCCAGCGCTTCAAAGATAATCAGGCGCGAGATAGGTAAATGCGAAAATTTGCGTAACGTCAGCGTCAGCGGCACCAAAATAAACAGCGCCACATCGTTGGTTAAGAAGGTCGACAGCAGCGCCGCCGCCAGCACCATAAAGAGTGCCAGCGTGCGTTCGTGTTTGAAGCGCGCAATTAACCTGGCCCCGAGAACATCAAAATACCCGCTGGTTTCTAACCCTTTTGTGAGGATAAGTAATCCACTCAGGGTAATGATGGTATGCCAGTCCACCGCGGCGGGAAGATCCGGCCAGCGATAGTCAGCAAGAAACAGCAGAACAACCCCAACAACGACTAACAAGTGCAATATATGGTCATGCAAAAATGAGCGAAGCACGATGGGCATGATGTCCGGCGCCTTACCTGAGGGTTAATTGTTTTCGTAAAATTTCTGGAATACAGCCAGGGTTTCATCACTCACGTGATGTTCAATGCCTTCTGAATCGCGCCGTGCCGTCTCCGGACTGATGCCAAGCGCTAACAGAAAGGTTTCAACAATATGATGGCGGGCGCGGCTCTCTTCAGCCAGCTTTTCGCCTTCACGTGTCAAAAAGACACCACGATAAGGGACCTGCTCTACCAGCCCGGCGGTACCTAATCGCTTTAACATTTTTGCGACGGTGGGTTGCGAAACCCCCAGGCGCGCCGCCATATCGACCTGACGTGCTTCACCAAATTCACCAATTAAATCAGAGATTAGCTCAACATAATCATCAATCAGCTCACGGCGATGCGCCTCGCGCACCTGCCGAAACCCTTCGACATGCTCTTCAATATCTTTTAGTGGTCCTTGCGGGGCAGAAACCACGCTTTTGGCACGACGACTCATTCAGCTTCCTCTTTATTTTTTTCCACACCAGCCCTGCCGTATGGATTTAGCTGCGCTCATTGTAAACCAGGCGCAAATAAGCTCAAATTTTTCGTCGTTAGCCTTGGCTAAACGATATAGCCAATGCTATATTTGTTGATAATGTAAACAGAGTGGTGCATTAAAGCACGATTAGGCCAGTCTGCTTACCGTTGCGTTAAATTAATTGGGAGGTGATGTTATGAGCACCCTGAAAAGCTGCATCGACTGCGGCAAATGCTTTCAGGCAGAAAAATCTACATCAGGTATGAAATCCTGGTGGTGCCTGCTGACGCGTTCCCCTTTTACGCTGCGCCTGATGTTGATCAACAAACTCCTGGGTCACGAACCTGAAGAACGCCACTGCCAGAAACTGATCTGGCGCGGCTAATCGTTGATAACGCCTTCTGGCTGCGAGCCTGAAGGTGCCATCTTCCGGCTGCTCGCCCTTTTTTTTCGCTGTCTGGCTGTGCCATTCGCGCACGATTTGCCTTTTGCTGTCGCCCGTTTGCACACCTCCAGCGCTTCTCACTTTTGCATCACCCTGTCTGTGGCAATCCCACGTTTATTTTGCAACCCACGACCACGTGGCTGTCTCCGGCATCGCCTGGTGGATCGCTTTTTTCATTGTGCAGCCGTCGTTTTCAGCACGAGCAAGCCGGTAAGCTCAGAGGGAGACAGGCTGCGGCGCCGCATCCGGCAGGGAGTCAGGGTAATGGACGATATTGGGAAGGCGTGAAGGCCAGGCTGACGCTCTCTGGCGGGCTGTTTTTTTGTCACCAATAAAAACGGCCCTTAACAGGGCCGTTTTTTTAAACTCGACTAAGATCACTTAGAAGCTGTAACCTACGCCAGCAATCCAGGTGCCAACGTCAACGCTACGGATGCGGCTCTGCTCATAGCCCACGTCCAGTGCAACGTTTTCCATTGGGTTGAACTGCATACCTGCGCCGTAAGAGAAACCGTAATCGCTGGTATCAGTTTTGCCGCGTGAAGCAGTGTCGTTCTGCTGGTATTTACCGTAGCCAACACCGACTACACCATAGATGCTTGCCCAGTCATTCAGACGGAATGCTGGACCACCGGTGATGCCGTAGTACTGGCCTTTATTGTAAATGCCATCTTCGGTACGATCTTTCTCGGTGTAGGTGAATGAGCCGATCCAACCCAGTGGGTTAGAACCGTCTTCATAACGATATTTCAGGTTGAAGCCGTTTGCTTTGTTAGCAACGCCCTGGTAGTCGCTCTGTGCGTAGCCACCGGTTACAGTGCTTTGTGCCATGGCGGAACCTGTCGCTACTGCTAACACACAGGCTAATGCTGAAAGACATGCAATTTTTTTCATAACCACCTCAAATGTGAAAGTACTTCTCTCCTGACAACGCTAAAAATATAACAAAAATTAGCGAGAAACTCTGCCCGCATTTTGTTGTCTAACACATAGTTTGGTGTAACAGGAAGTTAATGAAGTTTCGTATGTCATTCTTTTTTCTTATAAAATACGTCATATGATTGCAACAAACCTGCTTAATAAATTTTCATGCTTTAAGTTAATTCCTAAAAAATCCTGACATTAATTTACTTTTGCAGCCGCAAATGTGCCTAAAATCCAGGCAAACAGACAAAATTAAAATCGGTTTACGTCCTCTTTTTGACCGCCACTTCCATTACACTGGTCATCTTTAGCTCATGTTTGGGAAGTGCCTACAGGATGTCAGCCACCTCATTAAAGTCCATTACACCCGTTTTTATTCCCGTTATTGTTCTGCTTGTCTCAATGTTGTCACTTCAGGGCGGTGCCTCGCTGGCGAAAACCCTGTTTCCCACCGTGGGCGCAACCGGCATTACTGCGCTGCGTCTGGGATTTGGCACCCTGATCCTGTGCATTATTTTCAAACCCTGGCGACTGCGTTTTAGCCGGGAACAACGTACGCCACTGCTGATTTATGGTTTGTCACTGGGCGCGATGAACTTCTTGTTCTACCTCTCCATCCGTACCGTGCCCTTAGGCATTGCGGTGGGCCTGGAGTTTGTCGGTCCACTGACGCTGGCGCTGCTCGGTTCGCGCCGCGCGCTGGACTTTGTCTGGGTCCTGCTTGCCGTGGCAGGGCTGTGGTTCCTGCTGCCGTTTAGCACCGGCATTGCCTCGGTGGATCCGGTCGGCGCGCTGTTCGCGCTGGGTGCCGGCGCCTGTTGGGCGATATATATCTTATCGGGCCAGCGCGCAGGGGCAGAACATGGTGCTGCGACCGTGGCCATCGGATCGCTTATTGCCTCGCTGGTTTTTGTTCCCGTGGGTCTGACGTTTGCCGCCAGTGGCATCTGGCAGTGGAGCGTGGTTCCCGTCGCGATTCTGGTGGCGTTTCTTTCTACAGCACTGCCCTACTCGCTGGAAATGGTGGCATTAACGCGCTTGCCGGCGCGCATCTTTGGCACATTGATGAGCCTTGAGCCTGCAGTGGCAGCTCTGTCGGGGATGATGTATCTGCATGAAAGCCTTTCGGGTAAGCAATGTCTGGCGTTGCTGGCCATCATTCTGGCTTCCGCAGGCGCCACCCTGACGATGCGTCCAAGAAAGAGTCAGTTAAATGAAGTTGAATTGACCGACAACGCAAAAAAATAATCCGCTTTAGCCTGTTGAAAAACAGGCTAAATAACAATAAAAATCATCTTGATAATTATTTCATTAGAAATGTCATTGAAAATTAATATTTTGAAACACACAAAACCTCTTTCCAGAACCCCCACCTAACCAACTGATTTTTATTACCTTTAAAGCGCTGTTAAATTTAACATATTATTAACTCTTTCGGTGTTTACGTCGTTAGAGCTAAGGCAGATGCTATTTCAGCCATTGATAAGGCCAATCCTGCAAACCCTGGAATCGCTGCTATACTTAGTTTCGTACTTGATTAGGACAACCATTGAATGAGAGGACTGAAACAATGAGTACCGCTAAACTGGTTAAAACAAAATCTTCTGATCTACTTTACACCCGTAATGATGTGGCAGATGACGAAAAGAGAGCCACCATTGAGGTGCTCAACCGCCTGGTAGTGGAGTTCATTGATCTGTCGTTGATCACCAAGCAAGCCCACTGGAACATGCGTGGTGCAAACTTCATCGGCGTGCATGAGATGCTGGATGGCTTCCGCACCGCGATTACCGATCACCAGGATACTATCGCAGAACGTGTTGTGCAGTTGGGCGGTGTGGCACTGGGTACGACCCAAGTTGTGAACGACAAAACGCCACTGAAAAGCTATCCGTTAAATATTCACAGCGTACAAGATCATCTGAAAGCGCTGGCCGATCGTTACGGCATTGTCGCTAACGATACACGTAAAGCGATTTCGGAAGTTAAAGACGAAGATACTGCAGATATTTTCACTGCCGCCTCGCGTGATCTTGATAAATTCCTGTGGTTTATCGAATCCAATATCGAATAAAGTCAGACACTGAGGTGTCAGCAGGCGGGGAAACCCGCCTTTTTTACGTCTGTGTAATTATAATTTTATGACTTTGTTAACAGTTCTTACTTCCTGCCCTTCCTGTTTTTCCCGTCTGATGCACACTACCTCTGCACCACCGCAGCACACCGCACCAACACAGAGCACCAAAACAGTGCACACCGTTTGACCTGTGCAGAATCGTGTCAGCGATTGTGTCACAGGCGGTGAATTCTGCGGTTTTTGCAAAGTTGGCATAATTTTTTCATATGATAGCCCGCAAACGATAGCTCGCAAACCTGGCTTTGAGCCCGGTCGTAAAAAGGAAAAATAATGAAATCGCTGTTTAACGTCTCTGTGGCCGCCCTGGCGCTGGCCTTCTCTCTCTCCGCTACCGCAGCCGAAAAGAAACTGATTGTCGCCACTGATACCGCCTTTGTCCCGTTTGAATTTAAACAGGGTGATAAGTACGTTGGGTTTGATGTGGATTTGTGGGACGCCATCGCCAAAGAATTAAAACTGGATTACACCCTGAAGCCAATGGATTTCAGTGGCATCATCCCTGCACTGCAAACGCGCAACGTTGACCTGGCCTTAGCCGGTATCACCATTACGGATGAACGTAAAAAAGCGATCGAATTTTCTGATGGCTATTACAAAAGTGGTCTGCTGGTGATGGTGCGTAATAACGAAAACGGCATCAAAAGCATCAATGACCTGAACGGCAAAGTGGTCGCGGTGAAGAGCGGAACCGGCTCGGTGGATTACGCCAAGAGCCACATTAAAACCAAAGATCTGCGTCAGTTCCCTAACATCGACAACGCCTATATGGAACTGGGCACCAACCGTGCTGACGCCGTGCTGCACGATACGCCAAACATCCTCTACTTTATTAATACTGCGGGCAAAGGCCGCTTCAAGGCAGTCGGTGATTCCATTGAAGCACAACAGTACGGTATTGCCTTCCCGAAAGGCAGTGACGACCTGCGTGAAAAAGTGAATGGTGCCCTGAAAACGCTTAAAGAGAACGGTACGTATAACCAGCTCTACAAAAAATGGTTCGGCACCGATCCTAAATAATAACTGAAACGGTTTTACTTTTTTCAGCAGGGAAGATTTCCCTGCTTTTTTCCATCGCAACAACTGGAGTTTCACCATGGAGTTTGACTGGAGCGTCATTTGGCCAGCCATGCCCGCGCTGCTCGAAGGCGCAAAAATGACCTTAATTATTTCCATTATCGGCCTGGTGGGCGGTTTGATCATCGGGCTGGTCGCGGGTTTTGCGCGCGCTTACGGCGGCTGGATAAGCAATCATATTGCCCTGGTTTTTATTGAAATCATTCGTGGCACGCCTATCGTTGTGCAGGTCATGTTTATCTATTTCGCCCTGCCAATGGCTTTCCCGGATTTACGTATCGATCCTTTCACCGCTGCCGTGGTGACCATCATGATCAACTCGGGCGCTTATATTGCGGAAATCACGCGCGGCGCCGTGCTGTCAATTAATAAAGGTTTTCGCGAAGCCGGCCTGGCGCTGGGCCTGTCGAGCCGTGAAACCCTGCGCTATGTGATTATGCCGTTAGCGCTGCGCCGTATGCTCCCTCCGCTTGGTAACCAGTGGATCGTCAGTATCAAAGATACCTCTCTGTTTATCGTGATTGGCGTGGCCGAACTGACGCGTCAGGGCCAGGAAATTATTGCCGGTAACTTTCGCGCGCTGGAAATCTGGAGTGCGGTAGCGATTATCTATCTTGTGATTACGTTGGTGTTGAGCTTTGTGCTGCGCCGCATTGAGAAAAGGGTGAAAATCCTGTGATTGAATTTAAAGACGTCTCAAAGCATTTTGGCAAAACCCAGGTGCTACACAATATCGACCTGAAAATTAAGCAGGGAGAAGTGGTGGTGATTATTGGCCCATCCGGCTCCGGTAAATCCACACTGCTGCGCTGTATTAACAAGCTGGAAGAGATCACCAGCGGTGAGCTGATTGTCGATGGATTGAAAGTTAACGATCCGAAAGTCGACGATCGCCTGATTCGTCAGGAAGCGGGCATGGTGTTCCAGCAGTTTCACCTTTTCCCGCAGATGAGCGCCCTGGATAACGTGGCTTTTGGTCCGATTCGGGTACGGGGTGCCAGCAAAGAAGAGGCTCGTCAACTGGCGCAAAGCCTGCTGGCTAAAGTGGGCCTGGCCGAACGCGCCGGTCACTTTCCCTCTGAGCTGTCCGGCGGCCAGCAGCAGCGTGTCGCGATTGCCCGCGCGCTGGCGGTTAAGCCCAAGATGATGCTTTTCGATGAGCCGACCTCTGCGCTGGACCCGGAACTCCGTCATGAAGTTTTGAAGGTGATGCAGGATCTGGCTGAAGAAGGCATGACGATGGTCATCGTCACCCATGAAGTCGGCTTTGCACAGAAAGTCGCATCGAGGCTGATCTTTATTGATAAAGGTCGCATTGCCGAAGACGGCGATCCTGACACGCTGATCAGCCATCCGCCAAGTGAACGTCTGCGCGAATTTTTACAGCACGTCTCCTGAGTGATTAACACAGCAGCCCATAACGGGCTGCTGTCTCATCGTGACAGACGCTGTGCGCGTTGGGCGGCGGACATAAAGCTCCACGCCAGAAAACGGCTCTGCTTCTGCCCCTGCGCCATATTGACGACCCGGACCACCGCGGTATCCAGTGCCTGTAACTGTTTTTCCAGCGCAGGCAAATGCTCTTTTCGCGATACCAGTGAGGTAAACCACACCACCTGACTTGCCAGGCCAGCGCTTTCCGCAATCATTTTCCCCACAAACGCTTTTTCACCGCCTTCGCACCAGAGCTCATTATGTTGACCGCCAAAGTTGAGCGGCGCCGACTGCTGTAAGCCCAGATTTCGTGATTTACGCTGTGAACCCGCCGCCGCCTCTGCAGCCGACGCATGAAATGGCGGATTGCAGATGACCGCATGGAAAAACGCACCTTTATTCACAACGCCGTTCAGCACCGCCTGAGGATTTTTTTGCCGACGTAAGCGGATCAGACGCGCCATACCGGCGTTGGCGGCGACAATTTTACCTGCGGCTTTCAGGGCAGCGTCGTCGATTTCGGTTCCGGTGAAACGCCAGCCGTATTCTGCGACCCCAATCAGGGGGTAGATGCAGTTTGCCCCGCAGCCAATATCCAGCACGTCGGCCGAGGGAACCCTGCCCTGATTATCCAGCGCCAGGAGATCTGCCAGATAATGCAGGTAGTCGGCGCGCCCCGGCACGGGCGGACACAGCGATCCCGGCGCCAGCTGCCAGTCGAGTCCGTAGAAGAGTTTAAGCAGCGCCTGGTTAAGCAGCATCACGGCCTCGGGATCGGCAAAATCAACCGACATGACGCCATAACCATTGGGCCGGACCTTTGCTGCCAGCGGTGGATGCGCCGCCGTGAGGGCAGCAAAATCATATTCACCCTGATGGCGGTTTCGGGCGTGGAAAAGCGACGGGCTGGCAGACTTTTTCATACTTTCTCTCATGTTTTCAGGCGCGCGTACAATACGCTGTGACTGGCAGAAAATAAACAGCATTCTCGGCTGAAAGCAGACTTTATGGCGGGCAGGCCAGGTGACGTTATGCAGGCGAACCGCAGTTTAGGGTGTTTTGCAAAGCGAATAAAAGGCAGACGAAGGGAAAAGCATGAGCAGAGAGCAAAATGCGCGCCGCCAGTCATCATGCTGGCGGCGCGACGCACGAATGCGGGATTATTTAAAATCGACGCGCATTAAATCCTGGATGGGCATCCCTTTCGTCGTTTCTACACAACGATCGATATAGCTGGTAAAGCCCGGGGGCGAACTCATTCCCAGACGCAGCAACTTATCATTAGAGAACACGACATTCAGACGGGCAAACTCGCCGTACAGACGCATCGCGCGCAGCATCAGGCGTTCGTTGCAAGGCCCGTAAATCTTTTTAAAGTTCTTACGCTCTTTAACGATTTCGCTGAAATCAACTTGCAGATAGTTAGGTGCCAGCGGTGCACTTTTTTCTGCGGTGGCAAAGGCCGAATCGATCTCAGAGAAGGTGTTGCTGCTGCGCTCACCGGCAGAAATATGGTAGACCATCTCTTTGGTGCAGCCGTGATCCATCAGGAATACCAGGGATTTTGCACAGTAGTCCACCGGGATAACATCGACACGATCATCAAGCGAGCAGAGGAATTTCTCCAGCTTCATCACCATTTTAAATACCCAGAAAATGCTGCCTGACGGCGTACAACCTTCCTGAGAATGGCCAACAACGATGGACGGACGGGCAATGACCAGCGGCAGGTGCGGTAACTCCTGCTTGATCTTGTTTTCGATATAAGATTTGGAATAGGTGTAATCGACAATGTGATCTTCACGTGACGACAGCACCAGGTCCTCTTTGACGACTTCACCCTGATCCGGCGCGGAAGACATTGCCGTGCCCACGTGAACAAATTTTACGAATTCTGGCAGCCCAGCCATTCTGGCAGCCAGCTTAAAGGTGCCTTCGACGTTGACGCGCCAGATATCGTTATTTTCACCAAATGACGCAATCGCTGCGCAGTTGATAACGTGGCTGACCTGATCGATACGCGCATCACCCAGAAAAAGTTCGGGTGCAAGGAGATCGCCGACCAGAATATGATCTGCGGTCAGGCGTTGAATCGCCTGTGCCGAACATGAAAACTTGGTTAAATTTTCTTTAACCCTCTCCAGTCCCTGGTTAGCATCGCTGGCTCTGACAAGCAGCAGCAACTCAACATCCTGGCGCATCAGCAATTCTGCCACAACTGCACCACCAACGAATCCAGAAGATCCTGTAACAAGAATTTTTTTCATATCGACCACGAGAACAATTGATGAGGTTGTATAGTGCACCTAATTCGTTAAACAAATACGAAACTTTGTTAGCACAAAATGTATAAAATGCAATCGTTTACTTTTCGTTTACTTTTGCACCATCTGTTTTCAGCAGTAAAATCGGAAAATAACACTTAAATAACTGATATAAATAAAAATTCATCCGTTAGCACAGAAAGTAACGGCTGTTATTATTCAGGAATAATCCGGTACCTGATCGAGACCTTTTTTACAGATTTGCCCCGCCAACAGCCATTTACCCACTACGCTTGAATCAGCTTTTACAGGGAGACAACCATGAACAAACGTTATTCATACCAGCCACGCGCCGGACACGGTCTGCCGCACGATCCACTCAATGCGATTATCGGCCCGCGCCCCATCGGCTGGATAAGCTCCACCAGCGCCAAAGGCATACGTAATCTTGCCCCTTACAGCTTTTTCAACTGTTTCAATTACCTGCCGCCGATCATTGGTTTTGCCAGTAGCGGCTGGAAAGACAGTGTGCAGAATATTGCTGAAACCAAAGAATTTGTCTGGAATCTGGCGACCCGTCCGCTGGCTGAGGCCATGAATGAAAGTTCGATTTCTGCGCCCGCCGATCAGGACGAGTTTGCCCTTGCCGGTTTAACGCCCCTGGCCGCCTCTCAGGTCAACGCCAGTCTGGTGCAGGAAAGTCCGGTGAATTTTGAATGTAAACTCACGCAGCTGATTCAGTTGCAGGATGCGCAGGGAAAAGCCATCGACAGCTGGCTGGTGTTAGGCGAAGCCGTCGCTATCCACATTGATGAAAGGCTACTGGAAAACGGGATTTATCAGACGGCAAAAGCCGAACCGATTCTGCGCGCGGGCGGCCCCAGTGCCTATTACGGGATCACTGAGGCGCAGCGGTTTGACCTGGTGCGTCCGGATGCGCGGCGGGGATAAATCTCAGAGCACCTCCGGCATCTGGGTTCGAAGGACCTGCACCGCGCGGGCAATCTCCGGTGCCAGCCAGCGATCCTCTTGCCAGCAGGGTACAATCTGACGCAGACGTCGCCAGGCGCGAAGGGTTCCACTTGCCAGTTGCGCCTCACCGTGGAACTCCAGCGCCTGGGCCGCCAGCAGGTATTCAATGGCGAGAATGTGATAGACGTTACTCACGGTTTTCAGCAATTTTAATGCCGCACCGGTTCCCAGGCTGAGGTGGTCTTCCTGTAGCCCGGAGGTGATGTAGTTATCCAGCACCGCCGGCTGAGCCAACTGGCGATTCTCAGCACAGAGCGAAGCCGCCACGTATTGCGCAATCATCATGCCGGAGTTGACGCCGGGCTGGCCGACCAGGAAAGGCGGTAAGCCGCTGACCAACGGGTTGACCAGACGATCCAGGCGCCGTTCGGCAATGCTCCCCAGTTCCGCCAGGGCGATGGCCAGCAGGTCGCAGGCCATCGCGACCGATTCACCGTGTGGATGCGCTTGTGAGACCACGCGCCAGGCCTGCGGTGTGCCCATTACCAGTGGATTATCGGTACAGGCGTTGAGTTCCGTTGCAATCTGACGCTCGACATGTGCAAACTGATCGCGGCAGGCACCGTGCACCTGCGGCATGGATCGCAGGCTCAATGCATCCTGGGTCCGGATGCCGCTGCTTATCTTCAATAGCGGGCTGTCGCCCAGTAAACGCCGTAACCGCTCGCCGCTGCGCTGGATACCCGGGCTGGCTTTAAGGGACAACACCTCTTCATCAAAGGCAACCAGCTGACCACGCAAGGCTTCAAAACTCATGGCTCCGGTAACGTCCGCCCAGTCCAGCAAACGGCGGGCATCATCCAGCGCCAGGCAGGCCAGTCCGGTCATGCACGGCGTACCGTTTACCAGGCTAAGCCCCTCTTTTGCACCAGGTCGATAGGGCGTGAGTCCGGTCCGCGCCAGCGCCTCACTGGCAGGCACAATCTGCCCATCAAATTCCGCCTCGCCCACGCCAATCAGCGTCAGGCTGATATGCGCCATGTGCGTCAAATACCCTACCGATCCCTGCGAAGGCACCTGAGGCGTAATGTGCTGGTTAAGCAGCACCAACAGGCGCCGAACAAGTTCGACCGACACGCCGGATTTCCCGTGACTGTAGTTCGCTATCGCGGCGCATAAGATAGCGCGCACCTCATGTTTTGCCAGCAGCGGCCCCACGCCACAGGCATGACTTAACAGGGTGTTACGCGACAGCTGACTCAGCTCTTCTTCCGCCAGCATAATATTGCACAGCGCCCCCAGCCCCGTGTTGATGCCATAGGCGATCTGACCACTCGCAACGATATTCGTTACGATTTCTCGCCCCCGGGCAATGCGCTGCCAGGCACTCTCGCTCAGCACCAGCTCGGCATCGTGGCGGGCGACCTCAACCACCTCCTGCCAGGCTACCGGCGCGTCTCCCCAGACAACAACGCGACTCATCACACAGACTCCGCTGCATGGTGGCTGGAGATAAACTGCCTGAAGCGCGCCGAGCCGCCCTCACCGAACATGTCATCCGGCGTTCCCTGACAGTCAATGGTGCCTTGATGCATAAATATCACCCGGTTTGATACGTGGCGGGCAAACCCCATTTCATGCGTCACCACTAACATGGTGCGCCCCTCTTCTGCCAGACTGCGCATGACCTTCAGCACTTCACCGACCAGTTCAGGATCAAGTGCCGAAGTGGGCTCATCAAATAACATCACCTCCGGGTCCATGGCTAGCGCACGGGCAATGGCGACGCGCTGCTGTTGACCACCCGACAACTGGGCCGGATAAAAACCTTTGCGATTCAAAAGTCCGACCCGGTCCAGCAGCTGTTCTGCCTGCGCAATACAGGTTTTCTTATCGCGTTTCAGAACATAGTGCGGCCCTTCAATGACGTTTTGCAGCACGGTCATATGGGACCAGAGATTGAAGCTCTGAAAAACCATCCCCAGGCGTGAGCGCAAACGTTCCACCTGTTTGGGATTCGCGGCCAGTTGATGCCCGCGGGCATGGCGTTTCATCTCAATGGTTTCCCCGCCGACGCTTACCACGCCGGAATCGGGTGTTTCCAGCAGGTTAATACAGCGCAGCAAGGTACTTTTGCCCGAGCCGCTGGCGCCGAGGATCGAAATGACGTCACCTTTGTGGGCCTGTAATGAAATGCCTTTCAGCACTTCCATGGCGCCAAATGATTTATGGATATCGCTGGCGGACAGCGTTACGGCGGATGAATCCTGCATCTTAATCTCCCCCAGGGACGGGTTTAATGGCCGCTAGCGGCTTCTTTGCGGGCTGATGAACCGGCGTCAGTCGACGCTCAAGCAGGGCATACAGCTGCACGATGATGAAATTGAGGATTAGGTAAATGGCGGCGGCACACAGAAACACTTCCATCGTGCGGTAGGTACGCTGGATAATCTGCTGCGCCACGCCCGTGACATCCCACACGGTAACCAGGCTGGCGAGTGCGGTGGACTTCACCAGCAAAATGGCTTCGGTTGAATAGGCCGGCAAGGCATAGCGCAACATCACGGGCGCAATAATGCGCCGCAGCAGCAGCCAGCGCGACATACCGCACGCCATACCGGCTTCCACCTGCCCGGCGGGCACCGCCAGCAACGCACCACGCAGGATTTCTGCCGTATAGGCAGCAGTGCACAGGGACAGCGCCAGCACGGCACAGCTGAATGGCTCACGTAAAAACGGCCAGACAAAACTGTGGCGAATCACGCCAAACTGGCCCAGGCCGTAATAGATTAAAAACAGCTGGATCATCAGGGGAGAACCGCGAAACACCAGAATATAGCCACGGGCAAAACTGCTCAGTATGCGCCAGCGGCTCATGCGCAGCGCCAGAATGCCCACCGCCAGCACGCCGCCGCACAGGAATGAACTGATAAACAGGCCGAGCGTAACCGGCAGGGCGGCGCTTAACTTCAGGAAAGTATCAGCAAGAAAGGCAAAATCGATCATGGTGCGGTTCCTTAATGCTGTGCCGCCGTTCGGCTCTGCCAGGCGCGGCCCAGACGAGCTTCCACGCGCAGAAAAGCCCGATTCGACAGCACAGTTAACAACAGATAGCATCCGCCGCCGATCAGATAAAAGGTGAAGTAGTCCCGCGTAGAACCCGCCGCGACCTGACTGGCGCGCATCAGCTCCACGATGCCGGTGACCGAAACCAACGCAGAGTCTTTCAGGCTCATCTGCCAGACATTGGACAGGCCAGGCAGCGCGTAGCGCGCCACCTGAGGCAGCAGGATGCGCTGACGAATTCGCCAACGCGACATGCCTGTTGCCACCGCCGCTTCCACTTCGCCCCGGGACAGCGCCAGCCGGGCAGCACGATAAACTTCAGCCTGATAGGAGCCCGAAATCAGCCCGATCGCCAGTGCGCCGATCAGAAAAGGCGGCGCCTCGATAAATCCCTGCGCACCAAATATTTGACCGATCTGGGTGATCAGGCCTGAACCACCAAAGTAAAACAGGTAGATCACCAGTAGCTCCGGGATGCCGCGAAAAATCACCGAATAGCCCTCACCCAACCAGCGTAAGGGACGGTGAGAAGACAATTTCGCCGCGGCGATGCCTGAGCCTACGACGGCTCCTACCATCAGCGCGACCAGCGACAACAGCAATGTAGTGAGCGTTGCGCTCACTATCAGCCGCCCCCAGCCATCTGCGCCAAAACCCAGCAGGCTCATCATGCTCGACCTCACTTATGGCGTAACGTCAGTTTTAAACCATTTCTCGCTGAGCTCTTTTACGGTGCCGTCAGCCAGCGCGGCCTTGATGGCATCGTCCAGTTTTGCTTTCAGATCGCCGTCTGCCATCCGCACGCCCATGGCTTCACCTTCGCCCCAGATCGGGCCGCCCAGTTGCGGACCGCTGAAGGCCAGGTTGCTGTTGTCTTTGCGCGTCAGCATTGATTTGGCAAAGGTCACATCGTCAAACACCGCATCAATACGTCCAGCCTGTAAATCCAGAATGGCATCGGCAGAGGTGGTGTATTCGCGTATGTCGGCCACGCCTTTGAAATATTTATCGATAAAAGGCGTGTATACCGTGCCGGAGGCAATACCGATGGTTTTTCCTTTCAGGGCCGCCTTTATCGGTGCCAGCGCGGCTTCAATCTCTTTTTCATCATCATGCAACTTCGTCACGCCCTTGCCCGGGGGGAGCAGCGTCCCTTTTACGGCAATAAAGGTGGCTGGCGTAGAGGCATAGGGAAGCGTAAAACTGACCACTTTTTTTCGCTCTGGCGTGATCACAATGGCGTCCATGATCACGTCGTATTTACCCGCATTCAGCCCGGCAATCATGCCATCCCAGTTCTGGACAACCAGTTTGCATTCCATGCCGATGCGCTTGCACAGGTTGGCCATGAGTTCCGGCTCAAATCCCCCGAGTTTGCCGCCGGGCAGCGTCAGGTTCCAGGGTTCATAGCTGCCCTCCGTCGCTATCGTGATCGATTTCCACTCTTTCGCCTGCACCGCAATGGTGCTGAGCAGCAGGCTGGAAAACAGGGTCGTAAGGCAAAAACGGCGAAACGCTTCGGGGTGCTTCATACGGCTTCTCCTGGATGAAAATGCGTTTTAAGAGTGTCAGTGTTGTTTTAACAAAAAACTTACAAGATGATGAATCATGTATATACAAGCTAACATCGTCGAATTCATTGTCGGCTTGATCGTTTTGTGAGCCAGACACGATAAATAGCAACGGGATATCGAACAGAGCTAACTTGTACATACAACCTAGCAAAGGTCGTGCCAGTTCAGGACGCTCGGCAACCGCCGCCCCGTTGCCCGGTGAAAGTGCTCTTACCAGGCCAATGCCCGTTTCAGGTGCAGCACTGCACACATTCAGCGCAAACTTGCGCGCAGTACTGCGGCGGACAGAAACAGATCGGCAACCGATTATGTTATCGCCTGGCGGGGATCACGGATAAGCGCCCTGCATTTAGCCCCTCTCACCGGTCTGGCGAACATCATCGCTCAGCCTCTTCATGCCTGGCGCGCACCTGTAAATGCCTTGCCTGAACAGGCGAAAAGATGCTGAGAGTCGTGGGAGAAAGTCGTGCGGTATGCGGTAAAAGGAGGCAGCCGGGACCCAGCGTGGCGCCCGGCTGTGTGCTATTGTGCCAACGGGCGCTAAGTGGCCGAAGCCCATCAGGTCCGTTATTCTGCGCCGGCCAAAACCGCCAGCCGGGCCGCGGTGATTGGGTTACGCCTCAGCCCGTTTTTCCCTGTTCGAGAAAGCTATGCAGCAGCGGCTTTAACACCTTCTTCAACTGCGCAGCCCGCGCTTCATGCCAGGTAAACGGCGGCGTTTCATCCATATAGTTAATTTGCGACAGCTCCAGCTGCACAGCCTGAACCTGCTGCTGCGGCTGCCCGTAAGCACGCGTGATATAGCCGCCTTTGAAACGGCCGTTCACCACCCAGCTGTAGCGATCCTGCGCGCGGCACACCGAGGTGAGTCCGTTAATCACGGCACTGCTGCAGCTCGCCCCATCGTTGGTACCAATATTGAGATCCGGCAACCGCCCCTCAAACAGACGGGGAATTTCACTGGCAATAGAGTGCGCATCAAACAGTAAGGCGTAACCAAACTCCGCTTTCATTTGCGCCAGCGTCTGCTGAATCTGCTGATGGTAAGGTTGCCAGATAGCGTTGATGTAGCCCTGGCGCTGCGCATCCGTGGGCGTTTTGCCCTCGATAAAAGTCGGCGTGCCGTCAAACAGGGTTTCGGGGAACAGGCCGGTCGTGGCCGTGGTATAGAGCGGTTGATTATCCGACGGGCGATTCAGATCGATAACAAATCGTGAGTAGCGACCGATGATAATGCTCGCTCCCATATCACGCAGAAAATCATAAAGTTGTGGCAGGTGCCAGTCGGTGTCAGGTAAGTTGCGGGCGGCCTCGCTGAGTCCCTCCTCCACTTCCGGTGTCAACAGCGTACCGGCATGAGGGATACTGACCAGTAGGGGAATATTGCCCTGGGTGAAATGAAAAGGTGTCATTGTGCTTCTCCGCGATAGATGACCGTACAGGGCAGTTCACCGCCCAGCCAGTAAACCAGTTCCGCCGGGCGAGCCAGCGGCCAGTGGACAAAACTGGCAACTTTGCCAGCCTCAAGCGAGCCGTGGCTGGCTTCCAGCCCTAGCGCCTTCGCGCCCCACAGGGTGACGCCGGCCAGCGCCTCTTCCGGCGTCATGCCAAATAACGTGCAGCCCATATTGAGCATTAACCGCAGTGACAGGGCCGGAGAGGTACCAGGGTTGGCATCACTCGCCAGCGCCATGGGCACGCCATAGCGGCGAAACAGCGCCACAGGTGGGCGCTGCGTTTCCCGTAACAGGTAAAATGCGCCAGGCAGCAGTACCGCGACCGTGCCGTGCCCGGCCATCGCCTGGACATCCTGCTCGGTAGCATATTCCAGGTGATCGGCTGAGAGCGCGTCATGGCGTGCTGCCAGCGCCGCACCACCCAGCGCAGACAACTGCTCTGCATGAAGTTTTACCGGCAGCCCCAGCGCCTTTGCCCGCTCAAACACCCGGGCTACCTGCTGAGGAGAAAAGGCCAGATGTTCACAGAAAGCATCAACCGCGTCAGCCAGCCCTTCGGCTTTGACCTGAGGCAGCAGGCGTTCGCAGATAATCGCTATCCAGCCCTCGGGATCCTGTTTAAATTCCGGCGGAAAAGCGTGCGCAGCAAGGCAGGTTGCCTGCACATCCGCAGCCACCTCTTTACCCAGTTGGCGGATGGCGCGCAGCATACGTAATTCGCTCTCTTCGTCCAGCCCGTAACCGGATTTGATCTCGACAGTCGTCACGCCTTCAGCCAGTAAACGATTCAGTCGCCAGCGGGCCGATGAAACCAGTGCCTGCTCGCTGGCCGCGCGCGTAGCCCGAACGGTAGAGAGGATCCCCCCGCCCTGTGCCGCTATGTCGGCATAACTGACCCCGTTGAGACGCTGTTCAAATTCCTGACTGCGATCCCCACCAAAAACCAGATGCGTATGACAATCGACCAGCCCTGGCGTGATGATCCCGCCCGGTAACTGATGATGTTTTTGTGCGCTAAAGGCAGGCATATCCGCGGCGGCGCCTACCCACACCAGCTTGTCTGCCTTCACCGCCAGCGCCCCCTGCTCAATCATCGCGTAGCGGCCACCGCGCATGGTCACCACATCAGCACCGGTCCACACACTGTCTACCTGGAGTTCTTCTGCCATTCCTGCCTCTCGTTACTCTCGCCGTTTACAGCCCACTTTAAAGTATGTATATGTATATACAACCACATCCCTTGAGGATCAACTATGGCAACTTTTTTTGCGCCCCGCGCACTCCTGGCTGATGGCTGGTACAAACAGGTACGCATCCACGTCAGTCCGGCCGGAATCATTGAGGCTATCACGCCCAACAGTGATGACCGTCAGGCATGTCGCTTACCCGGCGAGGTCATTCCCGCTATCGCAAATCTGCACTCTCATGCTTTTCAGCGCGCCATGGCCGGTCTGGCCGAAGTGGCGGGCGATCCGCAAGACAGCTTCTGGACCTGGCGCGACTTAATGTATCGCATGGTTCAGCGCCTGACGCCCCAGCAGGTGGGCGATATTGCCGCGTTGCTGTACATCGATATGTTAAAAGGTGGCTACTGCCAGGTTGCAGAATTCCATTATCTGCATCATGACGTTAACGGCGCGCCCTATGTCGATGATGCCATGCTGCAGCAGCTGATTGCCGCTGCTGATATCGCGGGCATTGGCCAAACGTTGCTCCCGGTGCTTTACAGCTACAGCGGGTTTGGCGCGCAGCCGCCTGTGGCCGGGCAGAAACGCTTTATTCAGCAGACCGACAACTACCTGCAACAGCAGGCTCGACTACAGGCGTGGGTGAAAGACAAGCCATTGCACAACGTGGGCCTGTGCTTTCACTCACTGCGTGCGGTGAGCGAAGTGCAAATGCACGAAGTGTTAGCCGCCAGCGATCGGTCGTTACCGGTGCACATCCACGTTGCCGAGCAGGAAAAAGAGGTGAACGACAGCCTGGCCTGGAGCGGCGAGCGCCCGGTGAGCTGGCTGATGAACCGCTTTGACGTTGACGCGCGCTGGTGCCTGATCCATGCCACACATCTTGATGACAGCGAGGTGACGCGCCTTGCCACCAGCGGCGCGGTCGCCGGGTTGTGTCCGACTACCGAAGCCAATCTTGGCGACGGCATTTTCCCGGCGGTGGACTATATCGCTCAGGGCGGTCGCTGGGGCATCGGCTCTGACAGCCATGTCTCATTGAGCGTTCAGGAAGAGCTGCGCTGGCTGGAATATGCTCAGCGTCTGCGCGACCGCCGTCGTAACCGTATCGCCCTGGCTCACCAGCCTTCCGTCGGCGACCTGCTGTGGCAGCAGGCAGCTGCAGGCGGCGCTCAGGCCTGTGGGATCAGGAGTGGTTCACTGGCCGTGGGGCAGCGCGCCGACTGGCTGGTACTGCGCGATCAGGCCTGGCTGGGCAGCGTGAATGACCACGCCCTGCTTAACCGTTGGCTGTTTGCGGGCCAGCGCGATCAGATTCGCGACGTGTATGTGGCGGGCAATCGGGTCATTAACGACGGGCATCATGCCGAAGAACACGCCTGCGCGGCGCGCTTCGCCCAGGCAATGGCGGCGCTGCAATGAGAACGTTATTTTCTCTGGAAAACTTACCCGTCAGCCGCTGGCGCAACGGCGGAGGCGAAACACGCGAGATTATCAGCTTTCCGCCTGATGCCGACGATTTCGCCTGGCGAGCCAGTATTGCGACCATTGCTCAGGACGGCCCGTTTTCGACGTTCAACGGCATAGATCGCACCATTACTCTGCTGAACGGCAGCCCGGTGCTGCTGCGCGGTCCGGCAGGCGAGCACCGCTTACTGCCTGAAGTCCCCTGGGCTTTCGCGGGTGAATGGGCGCTTGAAGCCAGTCTGGAAGGCAAAGAGGCCAGTCAGGATTTTAACGTCATGACGCGGCGTGACGCATGGCGGGCGCAGGCCGACGTCGTTACGGAAGCCGTCTGCAGCGAGCACGGCGTGGCGTGGGTGCTAGCCGGAGAATGGCGCATCGCGGATGACGCGCGGTTAGAGGCGCAGCAGGGGACATGGTGGGTAGATCACTCCACCCTGCTCTCGCCAGCCAGTCCGGAGGCAAGACTGCTGTTCGTGCGCCTTACCCGTGTCCTTTGAAGCGGCCCAGCAGCTTATAGCGCGAGCCCGGATAGAGTAATCGCGCATAGGTCACGATTTTATTGTCGCTCCAGGTCTGACGGCGGATAAGCAGACAGGGCTCATGCTCATCGATCGCCAGATGTTTACGCTGACGCGCATCGGGCATCACCGCTTCAACGATGTGCTCGCCTGCCGTTAACGGCGCCGCCCGCATCAGATAGGTATAAGGCGTGAGCGTATGGTAATCCTGAGTCAGATAGTCCGGAGCCAGCTGCGGATTCACCAGTCGGTCTTCAAGCTGCACCGGCAACTCGTTTTCATAATGCACAATCAGCGAATGAAACAGCGTTTGCCCGGTGGTCAGCCCCAGAACCGAAGCCTGCTCGGGATCGGCTTTGTTCTGACCCATCATCAGAATTTTGCAGCTGTGCTGGTGACCGCGCTGGGCAATTTCATCGGCGATGTTATGCACTTCGAGCATGGCCGTATAGCCTTTCATTTCGGCAACAAATGTCCCCACGCCCTGCATACGCACCAGAAACCCTTCGCTGGTCAGCTCGCGTAATGCACGATTAATGGTCATCCGGCTCACGCCTAGTTCATTGACCAGCTCGCTTTCGGAGGGCACGCGCTGATTTGCTTTCCAGTGTCCTTCACGAATCTGGCTGATGATAGCCTGCTTGACCCGTTGATAAATAGGCGCAGGTTCATCGCTCATGGCCGCCGCCAGTTGTGCAATTGCCGTATGCTCGGCCATAACGTTTTCCTTTCGCAGATAATGCGCAGAGTTTACTGCCTGCAGGGTTGGATGTATATACATCCAGACGCGGTTTCAGCACTTTAACCGTGCACCTGCTGCCTGATAAAGGTGCAGCAATACCGGTCGTTGCTCGCTCCCCCCTGTCCTGACGGCCGATCAATTTTGTGATCGGTTTGGCACGCTGATTGCAACTTGTATAGACAAGAATAGACACTTATGGTTCACTCGCGTTATTCAGTTGATCAGGGTCAATAAAGATGCCCTGCGGCAACCCAACCCTTGTATAGACAGGAGCAGGTTATGTCAGGTTCGACTCAGGTATTACACCTGGTGCCAGGTAATGTTGATCTCGCGACATTACGCGCAATTTATCAGGGCAACGTCACCCTCAGCCTCGACGATGGCGCCCGCCAGGCCGTCGCCGAGGCACAACGCACCGTTGACGCGATCGTCGCCTCCGGCAGCGTGGTTTACGGCATTAACACCGGTTTTGGCAAACTGGCCCAAACCCAGATCCCCGCCAGCCGTCTGGCGGATCTGCAACGTAATCTGGTGCTGTCCCACAGCGTCGGGTTAGGGAATTTACTGCCTGATAACGTCACGCGGCTGGTCGTCGCCAGCAAAGTGATCAGCCTTTCGCGGGGCCATTCGGGTGTACGCATCGAACTGATCGATGCCCTGCTGGCCCTGTTTAATGCCGGCATCATGCCGTGCATTCCGGAAAAAGGATCGGTGGGTGCCTCGGGCGATCTGGCGCCGCTGGCGCATATGTCGCTGATGCTGCTTGGTGAAGGTCAGGTCAGGTTCAAAGGGGAACTTATTGCGGCGACAGAAGGCCTGGCTAAAGTCGGGTTGACGCCCTTTGTTCTGGGCCCGAAAGAAGGTCTGGCATTGCTTAACGGCACCCAGGTTTCCACGGCGCTGGCGCTGCGTGGCCTGTTTGAAGCCGAAAACCTGTTTGCCGCAGGTTTACTGGCGGGCGCCCTGTCATTAGAAGCGATCAAAGGTTCGTTAAAACCCTTCGATGCACGTATCCATCAGGCGCGCGGTCAGCACGGGCAGATTGCCGTGGCCGCCGCGATTACCAGCCTGATTGAAGGAAGCGAAATCCTCGGTTCACATACCCACTGTGGCCGGGTACAGGATCCCTATTCTATCCGCTGCGTACCTCAGGTAATGGGCGCCTGCCTGGATAACCTCTCTCATGCCGCGCGCGTCCTGCAAATTGAAGCCAACGCCGCCTCTGATAATCCGCTGGTTTTCAGCGAAACCGGCGATGTGATCTCCGGCGGCAACTTCCATGCTGAACCGGTCGCCTTTGCAGCCGACATTATTGCGCTGGCCGTGGCTGAAGTGGGCGCTATCTCGGAACGTCGACTGGCCCTGCTGCTGGATACCGGCCTGTCCGGACTGCCACCTTTCCTGGTTCGCGACGGCGGCGTGAACTCCGGCTTTATGATTGCCCAGGTCACTGCGGCGGCGCTGGCATCAGAAAATAAATCGCTGGCCCATCCCGGCAGCGTAGACAGCTTACCGACCTCGGCTAACCAGGAAGATCACGTTTCCATGGCCACCTATGCCGCCCGCCGTCTGGGGGATATGTGCTTTAACAGCGCCGCCGTGGTGGGCATTGAAGCGATGGCCGCCGCCCAGGGCATTGAGTTTCATCGTCCCTTGCAAAGTTCTGCACCGATAGAGCAGGCCATTGGCCGCATCCGCGAACGCGTTGCCTTCCTGGAAGAAGACCGCCTGCTGGCACCCGACATTGAGGCGATGCGTCAGTGGGCAAGCCGCTGCGACTGGCCAGAGGCACTCACCGCATTACTACCCAGCATGGGCACCTATTCAGTTAAATAAGGAATCCGTCATGAGCGAAACCCTGTCTAAAGCGGTAGCACGCGAGATCCGTGCGCCGCGTGGAAATGAACTGCACTGCGCTAACTGGTTAATTGAAGCGGCTTACCGCATGATTCAGAACAACCTGGATCCCGACGTGGCAGAACGTCCGGAAGATCTGGTGGTGTACGGCGGTATTGGTAAAGCCGCGCGCAACTGGGAATGTTTTGAGCAAATTTTACGGTCGCTGCAGCTCCTGCAGCCGGACGAAACCCTGCTGATCCAGTCGGGCAAACCCGTCGGCGTGTTTCGTACCCATGCGGATGCCCCCCGCGTCCTGCTGGCCAACTCCAATCTGGTTCCTCACTGGGCTAACTGGGATCACTTCCACGAACTGGATAAAGCCGGGCTGATGATGTATGGCCAGATGACGGCCGGCTCATGGATTTACATTGGCGCCCAGGGAATCGTTCAGGGCACCTACGAGACGTTTGTCGAGGCCGGACGCCAGCACTATAACAATGATCTAAGCGGACGCTGGATCCTGACCGCCGGTTTAGGTGGCATGGGTGGTGCGCAACCCTTGGCAGGCGTGCTGGCGGGCGCCTGCGTACTGGCGATTGAGTGTCAGGAATCCCGTATCGATTTTCGTTTACGCACGCGTTATGTCGATTACAAAGCCACCTCGCTGGATGAAGCACTGGCCTTGATTGATGAGGCGACCAAAGCGAAGAAAGCCATTTCTGTCGGCCTGCTGGGCAACGCGGCGGAAATCCTGCCCGAGCTGGTTAAGCGCGCCAAAGCGGGTGGACCTAAGCCTGACATCGTCACCGACCAGACTTCGGCGCACGATCCCCTTAACGGCTATCTGCCCATTGACTGGGACGTCTCACGCTGGGAGCAGGAACGCAAGACACATCCTAAAGCCGTGGAGAAAGCTGCCCGTGCCTCTATGGCCGTCCACGTTCAGGCGATGCTCGACTTCTGTCATATGGGCATTCCTACCGTCGATTATGGCAACAACATTCGCCAGGTCGCACTGGATGAAGGCGTCAGCAATGCCTTTGATTTTCCCGGTTTTGTGCCAGCCTATATCCGTCCCCTGTTTTGCGAAGGTAAAGGTCCGTTCCGCTGGGTTGCCCTGTCTGGCGACCCCGAAGATATCTATAAAACGGATGCCAAACTCAAAGAACTTTTCCCGCAACATAAAACGCTGCATCGCTGGCTGGATATGGCGCAGGAACGCATCGCCTTCCAGGGCTTACCGGCGCGTATCTGCTGGCTGGGATTGGGTGAGCGCCATCTCGCGGCCCTCGCGTTCAATGAAATGGTACGCAACGGCGAGCTAAAAGCACCGATTGTGATCGGTCGCGATCACCTCGACTGCGGCTCTGTTGCCTCGCCAAACCGTGAAACCGAAGCGATGAAAGATGGGTCGGATGCGGTATCCGACTGGCCGCTGCTCAACGCCCTGCTGAATACGGCGGGCGGCGCGACCTGGGTGAGCCTGCATCATGGTGGTGGCGTGGGCATGGGCTTCTCCCAGCATTCTGGCGTGGTGATTGTGTGCGACGGCACGGAAGCGGCTGATGCCCGCTTGGGCCGCGTGCTGTGGAACGATCCTGCTACCGGCGTGATGCGTCATGCCGATGCGGGATACGAACAGGCACAGCAGTGTGCGACAAAACACGGTCTGAACTTACCGATGCAATAACCCGCAACGCCGATTTTATTGAGTCGCGTCATGCGGTAAAAAACGCTGTTCCGGGGAGTGCGGTTCCGGAACAGCGGCGCGAAATGCTCGCAACAGGCTTACTCAGGCTTCGTGGACGTCAGCGTAATCCGTTCCAAAGGCCCGACAATAAAGAGATAGGAAATCAGGCCGAGCAGCCCCATCGATCCCACATATAAAATCGCATAATCAAATGATTGCGTATTCGCCAGAATGATCCCGATCACCAGCGGGGTAACGATACTGGCCATATTGCCGCACATGTTGAAAACGCCACCGGCAATGCCCAACACCTCTTTCGGCGATGTATCGCTCAGCACACACCAGCCCAGATTGCCAAAACCTTTGGCGAAAAAGGCAACGCTCATGGCCGCAACCACCACAATTTCCGAGGACGTGTAATTGGCGATAACAATGACACAGGAGAGCAGCATCCCACAGATGACGGGCAGTTTACGCGCAACCGTCAGGCTGTAACCGCGTTTGAGTAACGCATCAGAAAACACGCCGCCCAACAGGCCGCCCACAAAACCCGCGATGGCCGGTATACTGGCAATAAATCCCACTTTCAGAATCGACATGCCCTTGGCCTGATAGAGATAGGTAGGGAACCAGGTCAGGAAGAACCAGGTAATTGAGGTGACACAAAACTGGCCAATGTAGACACCAATCATCATGCGGTTAATACACACGCTTTTAAACTGCGCCAGTGTAATTTTCTCTTGCGCCTTTTTACTGCCTAATGCGGGTTCTCCACCGCCGTCACGAATATACTCGATTTCCTCCTGATTTACTTTGGGATGCTGTAAGGGATCTCTGACTTTAAACAGCCAGACGATCCCTAAAATAACGCCAATCGCGCCGATATAATAAAAAACATAGTGCCAACTTAAATTATGAAGAATAATTGTCATCAAAGGCGTAATAATTCCGAGCGAGATATATTGTGCTGACTGATAAATCGACGTCACAAATCCCCGCTCTTTGTTTGGAAACCACTGCACACTTAACCGACTGTTTGCCGGAAACGCTGGCGCTTCAATGGCCCCCATCAATAAACGCAAAATCACCAGAACGATAAGCGGACTGGCGTAGAGATAAATCGTGCCCTGCAGCATGGTCACCAGCGACCAGCCAATCAGCGCACAGCCGTATACCATGCGGGCACCATAGCGGTCCAGTAACCAGCCGCCGGGTAATTGCATAATGACATAGGCAATACCAAAGGCCGAAAAGGCCAGCCCCATCGCTTCAGGATCAAAGCCCAACTCCTGACTCATAAAAGGCGCGACGACAGATAACGTCGCACGATCGGCATAATTAAATACGGTGGCAAGAAACAGAAATAGCAAAATAGAATAACGTACCTTGGTACGTTTTATTATTGTATTCATCACCCACTCCTGGATATCGGGTTGAGAGAGATTTAAAAGGAGAGGTGGCGGGAGAGATTCCCGCCAAAAAGATTAGGGACGTTTGCCGAATTCACAGGTTAATTGAGTCCAGCTTCGTGCTTGTTCGCTGAGCGTAAAACCAAGTCCGTGGCGATCTGAAACAAACATCCGTCCGTCACGTAATTCCAGTTGCTCATTAAATAACGGGTTCAGCCATTCGAAATGCTCCAGCCAGGGCTCAAGCGGATAGGCCGCCGCCAGATGCAGGTGAACCTCCATGGCGAAATGTGGCGCAAGCTTACGACCGTGCTTCGCCGCCAGATCCATGATTTTCAGGAAAGGGGAAATGCCACCCACGCGCGGCGCATCCGGCTGAACGAAATCACTGGCGTTGCCCAAAATCAGTTGCTCATGCTCACGGAAGCTGGTGAGCATCTCACCGGTCGCAATGGGCGTGTCCAGCGCGGCGGCCAGTTGTGCATGGCCTTCCACATCGTAAGCATCCAGCGGTTCTTCAATCCAGATCAGATTGAACGGCTCCATTTTGCGGCCCATACGGATAGCGGTCTCACGATCCCACTGTTGGTTGGCATCAACCATCAACGGAAAATCGTCGCCCAGCGCTTCACGCACTGCCGTTAAGCGACGAATGTCTTCGGCACAGTTTGGCTGCCCCACTTTCAACTTGATCCCGCCGATGCCGTTTTCACGTGAAATCACCACGTTCTTTAATACCTGCTCCAGCGGTGTATGCAGGAAGCCGCCCGAGGTGTTGTAGCACTGTACGGAATCACGATGGGAACCTAACAGTTTTGCCAACGGCAGCCCGGCGCGTTTCGCTTTCATATCCCACAGCGCAATATCAATGGGAGAGATAGCCTGCACCGCCATGCCGCTTCGTCCTACCGATGCGCCCGCCCACAGCAGTTTGGTGTAGATTTTATCAATATCGTTTGGATCTTCCCCCAGCAGATTATCGGCAATCTCCTTAGCATGCGCGTAAATGCCCTGCCCGCCAGCGCGTTTGGAATAGCTGAATCCCACCCCTTCAAAACCCTCACGGCTACGAATTTCAGCAATGATAATGGCCACTTCGGTTAACGGCTTTTGGCGCCCTGTCAGCACCTTGGCATCGCTGACGGGCGTGGCCAGGGGTAAAATCGACAGGGAGAGTTTGACCCATTCAATACGATCACCGACGTCAGCCGCCGTTTTTGCGTTTACCGTTTTGGCATAGCTCACGGCATTAGAATTTGCGCTTACAGACATAGTTATCTCCTGTGGTCTAAAAATGATTGCGCTAACATTTTTTATCTTTACATCCCGGCCTGCGGCAGAAAACCGCGTTGTGTTTATTTTGAACAACAGATCACATTTACCTTGCATAAAGGGAGCCATGCTGCCAGCGAGATCGCATTTATGACTTTTTCTTCGTGTTAAACAACATAATGATTGCGTTAACATCCATCGCGAATTTTTTTAGTCATGTCAGCGCATACTGCTTAATGCGTAACGCACCGGCTGGAAATGCTCAGGAACATGAAGAATAATGCCAGTGCGAATACCGCCGTCACCGTGAAATGGATTGCCGTGAAAAGTTCGAAACCGACCCATGCGCCCACGCTTGAAGATGTCGCCCGCCATGCCGGACTGTCACCGATGACCGTCAGCCGCGTGCTGAATGCCCCGCAGTTAGTGCGGCCTAAAACGGCAGAAAGAGTCATGGAGGCGGTGCGGGTGACGGGATACATTCCTAATGCGCTGGCGGGAAGCCTGGCTTCAAGGCGCAGTAAGCTCATCGCTGTCGTGGTGCCGCAAATCAACAACAACATGTTCGTGGATACCATTCAGTCGTTGAGTGATGAGCTGGGCTTGCGGGGTTATCATATCCTGCTGAGCGTGGCGGGCTATCGCACTGATACTGAAGCCGAACTGGTGGCAACACTGCTGTCACGACGTCCGGACGGGATTGTTCTGACCGGGATCCATCATTCGGCCGCCCTTAAAAAGGTGATCCTGAATGCCGCGATACCGGTCGTTGAAATCTGGGATCTGACGCCAACGCCGCTCGATATGCTGGTGGGATTCTCGCATCAACGCGTCGGTCAGGCCACGGCAGAATACCTGCTTGAACAAGGCTTCCGTCGGCCCGGCCTGGTGTGGACGTCAGACAAACGTGCCGGACAGCGTAAACAGGGATTATGTGACGTCTTCAGCCAGCAAGGAATTGACGCAATCCCACAGGCAGACGCGGCGCTCCCCGCCTCTCTGGCATCCGGACGCGCCGGTTTAACGCAGCTCTTCGATCAGGGGGAGTATGACGTCATCGTCTGCAGTTCAGACACGCTGGCACAGGGTGCGATTATGGAGGCAGAAAGCCGTGGCCTGCGCGTGCCTGAAGATATTGCGGTGATGGGCTTTGGCGATCTGGATTTTGCTGCCAGCAATCGCCCTGCCCTCACCACGGTCAGCGTCGATCGGGTCGCTATAGGTCAACGTGCCGCTACGCTGCTGGCCGATCGGATTGAACAGCGTCCCTGCGCAGAAAGCATTATTGATATCGGCTTCCATTTAATTAAGCGTGAGTCGGCATAACAGGCGATACGGTTGCACGCTTGTTTATTACTTATTCCATTTTGATTTAGCCCATTCGCTATTTTATCGCGCCTGGCGATAGACGCGCTCTCGCCCGGCCTCTAAAGTGAAGCTTCCTGAATGATATGGAGCGCGACATTGCATGACTCTTTCCTCTGACCTGCTTGATGATGCGCTGCGCTGGCGCCACCAGTTTCATCGCGAACCCGAACTCGGCTATGAGGAACATCGGACCAGCGATAAGGTTGCGCATGAACTTGAGCAGGCGGGCCTGCAGGTATTTCGTGGTCTTGCCGGGACGGGCGTGGTTGGCACCCTGAAAAATGGAAGCGGACCGGTCATCGGCCTGCGTGCCGATATGGACGCGCTGCCCATCAATGAAAAAGGCGAAACCGCCTGGCGCTCCAGTAAACCTGGTGTGATGCACGCCTGCGGCCATGATGGCCACACGGCGATTTTACTGGCGGCCGCCAGACAGCTTGCCGCCACGCGTCAGTTCAGCGGCACGGTGCATTTTATTTTTCAGCCTGCGGAAGAAAACCTCGGCGGCGCCCGGAAAATGGTGGAAGAGGGATTATTTACCCGTTTCCCCATGGATGCTGTCTATGCGATGCACAACTGGCCCGGCCTGCCGCTGGGATCGCTGGCGGTTAACGCCGGTGCGATGATGGCCTCACTGGATGCGTTTGAAATTACGCTGAGCGGTAAAAGCTGCCACGCGGCCATGCCGGAAAGCGGTGCCGACCCGATGGTGGTGGCAGCTGAACTGATTCTGGCCCTGCAAACGATCCCCTCACGTCGCCTTTCTCCCCTTTCCTCAGCCGTGGTGAGCGTCACGCAGATTCAGGGTGGTGAGGCAATTAACGTGATTCCCGAACAGATCGTTCTGCGCGGCACCGTGCGCTGCCTGCAAGACGATGTGCGCAAACGGGTTCATGCGCTTATTGATGATTTTGTCACTACGCTGCCGAAACCCTTTGGCGTCTGCGGCGCGATTCGCTGGCTACCTGGCTACCCGGTGACAACCAACCATACAGGCCCGGCCCGGCAGGTTCACGACGTTGCCGTCAGTACGCTGGGGGAAGAGCAGGTGCGGTGGCAGGTGAATCCCTCTATGGCCTCTGAAGATTTCGCCTGCATGCTGGAAGCCTGCCCGGGGGCCTATTTCTGGCTCGGTGCAGATGGTGCAACCCCATCCGCCCCCTTACATAATGCTCACTACGATTTCAACGATGCGCTCATCCCCACCGGTATCCGCTTCTGGCAAAACCTGGTTGAGCACGCCCTGCCACAGGCTCACCGTTAAAAACCGGCCGCCGCCAGTTTCTCAAGGCCGGCTTCCCGCGAGGCGCACTGACCGCTTGCGCGCAGGCAGCAGGCAATTTGCAGTCGCAGCGCCTCTGGTAGAGGGCGCTGGTGATTCAGCACCTCTTCCGTCCACCGCGCTGTCTCGGCGGCCGACTTGTCGGCGGGCAGCGGCACCGCTACCTCCGGCTGTCTCTCTACCCAGACCTCCGCCTGCTGTGCTGCACCGCCCACATAGCTGATGGCCGGGCAGCGCTGCGGATTGGCATAAACCTCACCTTCGGTCCCGTTCAGCAGAATCGCGGGGGCATCGATAGCGCTAAAAAAGGTCGCCACCCGTGGAACATACTCCGGGTGGGATACGCTTGACAGGCGCAGGGCCTCGCGCTCACCAAACGGCGTGGCCAGCTTCGCCAGCGTGTGGGCGCTGTTACGCACGCCCATGCGCCAGCGTAACGACAGCTGTTTTGCCATGGGTGGGCAGAGGTGATCGATGGTAATAAAGGCCAGCTCACCCCTGTCGAGCTTTGCCTGTGCCTGTTCGGCCGTAGTGACCGGCACGATCCCCAGCGCGGCAAAGACCGCTTCGCTGGTCACGCGCGTGGCATCGTCACTGACGCCGTGAACCAGCACGGGCAGACCGAGCCTGTTAAGCACCTGCGCCAGTAATGGGGTTAAATTTCCCTGACGGCGCGCACCGTTATAGCTGGGAATGACCACAGGCATGGGACGACCGCTCGGCGCCTGCAGGCGCATCACACGCGACTGCATCGCCTGATAGAAGCCGCGCATTTCTGCTTCGCCTTCACCTTTGATTCGCAGGGCGATTAAAATACTGCCCATTTCAAGATCCGGCACCTCGCCGTCCAGCATTGCGCCGTAGAGTGCCAGGGCACTGTCGAAATCGATATCGCGAGCATGGTTCTTACCGCGCCCGACTTCTTTGATAATTTTATTCAGTTCCATCACGCATTTCCGCTCAGTGGCAACGACTTAACGCCGCTTCGCACGCGGTTTGCGCGTGCCGGGATTGGGTTTGGTGTTTCTGGCCTCGGGTTCAGGCGTGACCGGCTGCTCAATTGAAAACACCGGCAGCGCCGCCAGCAGCCGACTGCCGTAAGCTTTACTCAACAGGCGGCGATCGTAAATAACAATCTCGCCAAAACACTGATGGCTGCGGATCAAACGCCCGACCTGCTGAATCAGCGTAAAAGAGGCGCTGGGTAAGCTCTGTACCTCAAACGGATAACGCCTGAGGCTCTTCAGCCATTCGCCCTCGGTTAAAATTACCGGACTGTCTATGGGCGGAAAAGCAATTTTATGGATATGTACCTGACTGAGCAGCTCACCTTTTAAATCCAGCCCTTCCGCAAACGACTGCAGGCCGATGAGAATACTGGTATCGCCCTGCTCTACCCGTTTGCGGTGCAGGGCGATCAGGCGACTGCGGGGCTGATCGCCCTGCACCAGCATCATCAGTCGTAATTCTGGCAGCGCCTCGACAAACTGTTGCATGGCGCGCCCGCTGGCAAATAACACCAGCACGCCTTTATGCTTTTCTGTCTGCATTTGCTGGCGGAAAAAGGCCGCCATCTCCGCGATGTGCTCAGCCTCATTCGCCATCAACGGTTCGTAGCGCATCTGCGGGATCACCAGCTTGCCCTGATCGACGTGGCTGAACGGCGACGCCAGTGCCACAAAACGGTCGCCCGCCTTTTCATTCAACCCCGACATTTCCTGCAGGCGGCTAAAGCTGTTCAATGAGCGCAAGGTCGCGGAGGTCACGACAACGTGAGGAATCTTGCGCCACAGCATTTTTTCCAGCTGATCGCAGACGCGAATTCCCGCGCAGTGGAAGAACAGGTGTGCCTGACCGTCGCGCAGTTCACGGGTTATCCATTTTGAAACGGGCGCACCAGAGGCTTTTTCCATCGCAGCCAGTCGCCACAGCTTGCTGACTGATTCAAACCAGCCAAAGTGGCGGTTGAGCTGCAATAAATTGCGGTGCAGACGCACGAGATCGACGCTTCCGGTTTGTTCACTCAAGGCGTTAATCAACCCTTCGCTGAGCCCACGTAGCCCGTCGCTCAGCTTGAACAGCCGGGCGCACAGCGCCAGCAGCTCGTCAGGTAAGGTGCCCAACACGAAACGAAACTCGCCGGGCTGATTGTGCGGCGGAAGCAATGGGCTTAATGCCTCACTTATGGTGGCAAGGCGTTCGCGCAGTTCATCACAGTGGGCTTTAAGACGTTCGGGATTAGCCAACGGCGGGGGTGATTTGGGCCGCATCTGGCTCATAATCGCCTCCACCAGCTTCACAAACAGATCGAGCTGCAGGCTGGTCCAGCCGGGCGTGATATCGGCGCTCATCTCCAGTGCATCACGCGCCACTTCAGGCAGGTGATGCCCTTCATCCAGCACCAGCATCAGATTTTTGGCCGGGGGCAGCACCGATTCGTTTTCCATGGCCGCCATCACCAGCGCGTGGTTGGCTACCACGACATCGACCTGCTCGATTTCCCGCCGGGCAACGAAAAACGGACATTCGCGGTACCAGCGGCAATGCACGCCAAGGCAACTGGCTTTGTCAGTAGACAGACGCTGCCACAGGCTGTCGCTGACGTTCTCCTCGCTGTGATCGCGCAGGCCATCCCACTGGTAGCGATCCAGTGACTTTTGCAGCCGTCCGCACTGGATCTGCTCTTCTTTGGTGCTGCTGACCGCTTCGTCATCCAGGTAGAACAGCAAATCGGCCTGCTGATTATCGTCTGCGACCAGCGCGGCCAGATTGCGCGGACACACATAGCGCCCGCGCCCAAAGGCCGCAGTAAAGGTGAGATCCGGAATGATTTTTTTAAGCAACGGCAAATCTTTGCTGAAGATCTGATCCTGCAAGGCGACGTTGGCCGTGCTGATCACCAGCCGCTTCTCTTCCGCGCGGCTGACGGCGATGCCCGGAATAAGATACGAAAGCGTTTTGCCCACGCCAGTCGGCGCTTCTACAGCCAGGTGGCGCCCGTCATCACCCGACAGACATTTCGCGACCTCCGCGATCATCTGCCGCTGAGCAGGACGGGGAATAAAGTCTGGCACCTGTTGCTGCAGCGCTTTATACCACTGTGCGATCTGGCTTTTTAATGCTGCTGTCAGGGCCATGTTAAGATTACCACTTTACTCGATGGCCTGTATTTTTACACAGTATCGCAGTGACGTCAGCTTTCGGGTCTTTTTTTTCGTGCTGGCTTCAGAAAAGGCCTGCTCGTGCTGTCGGGTCAACAGCAGGCCACAGCCGCCGTATCGTGTTGTCGCGTGTTGCGCAGGGATAAGGCGGCGGCCCGAAGGCCTGTACTTCAGCCGCCGTGCGAATCCAGCACCTTAAACATCACCGTGGTCGCGTCCAGTTTTCCCTCAATAGACTGCGCATAGGCAGGAATCTCACCCGCAACCTGCCAGTGCAGCGCGCGATAAAGATCGCTGGCCACGTCCCCGGATCGGGTGTCCAGCACCAGCAGGCGCTTTCCCTTCTGATACGCCCGCTGTTCTGCCTGCTGCATTAACCTGCGCGCTATCCCCTGCCGCCGCGCCTGCGGATGCACGAGCAGCTTACTGACTTCGGCCCGATGGCTTCCATTGGGCATGGCGCTGTCATTGAGCATCACGGTGCCCACCACCCGGCCATGCTGGCGGGCAACCAGCAGTTCACTCTGGCCTTTTTCCAGCGCGGCAAGCTGATTTTGCCAAAAAAGGGTCATCACACTGATGTTTTCAGGATCGATAAAACCGATGCTGGCACCCTCGGCCACACAGGCCTGTAAGACCTGGGCCAGTTCGGGTAAAACCTGTTGTGCCTCAGCGGCGCTGAGTTGTTGATACGTCATCATGATTTGCAGACCACCAGTAAGTAGCGGGCACCTTCAGTAAGATGTGCCTGAAAAGCGGACGCGCCGCTAAGATGAAAACGCAGGCTGTCGCCGGGTGCTAAGGTCCAGCTCTGCGCGCCCATGGTTATCGTCAGCTGTCCCTGTTGCATCCAGATATGTTGTTCCATGCCCTGTAGCGGTGGCGCGTCGTATTCGACGCGCGCGCCGGGCCGCAGTGTGCCTTCGATCAGCTCACAGCGGAAATTATGGGCGGGCGGTGAGACATTGCGGCGGCTAAATCCACTGACTTCGTCGTTCCAGATCGGCTGGCGCTCGCGAGGGATCAGGAGATCGCTTTCCGCTTCCACTTCACTCAGCAGGCGCGACATGGTCAGACTGTAAGCCACACACAAACGATTAAGCAGGGCAGCCGTTGGGCTGGTTTCAGCACGCTCAATACGCGATAATGTGGGCCGGCTAATGCCGGTGGCGGTTGAGAGTTCATCAAGTGACCAACCCTGCTTCATCCGTAATTCTGCAAGGCGGGCTGCTAAGCGTTGCTCCGTATTATCAAAAGACATGTTTCATCTCATTTATGAAAAATAAATCTCATAATTGAGATAGAACAACAATTAAGCGCAGCCGTCAAGTTGTACATCTAAAAATTGGTTGTACAACTTAACAGGCTTCGTTATGGTGTTTTAACTCAGGTCAGTTTAAAGAGGTAAATATGACCTTATACAGTATCGGCGATGTCGCCGAACGCTGTGGCATAAATCCGGTTACCTTACGCGCCTGGCAACGACGTTATGGATTATTGAAACCACAACGTACCGAAGGCGGTCATCGACAGTTCGATGAAGAAGATGTTCAGCGTATCCAGGAAATCATGCGCTGGATTGAAAGTGGAGTACCAGTAGGCAAGGTCAAAGCACTACTGGAAGGTGGAGATGTTGATTCCAACGATGGCTGGACCGCCATGCAGGACGAACTCATCAGCATACTGCGCCATGTAAGACCGGCTAAGCTACGCAACAAGATCGCTTTAATTGGTCGCGAACATGCGGTTGATGCCTTGATCGATCACGTTTTTATGCCCATAAGGCAGAAACTCAGCCTGGATCAGAATACAGCACGGACAATGTGCAGCCTGCTGGATGGCATCCTGATCGACTACGTGGCTTTTTGTCTGGCAAGCAGTCGCAAAAAAGCCGGTAAAGAAGCGCTGATTATTGGCTGGGGCATTGAAGATCGCACGCGCATCTGGCTGGAAGGATGGCGACTGTCGCAGCACGGCTGGCGCATCGACGTGCTTGCCGAACCGCTTGATGTTCCCCGGCCCGAGTTATTTCCGGGGCTGAATATGTTTGTTTTTACCGGTAAAAGACTGACGCGCCGTCAGCAGGAACAGCTGGCACACTGGCAGGAACAGGGATTCTCTGTACGTTTGCACGACGCACACTGAAATAAAAACGCACGCTCGGCACTATGACGGCTGCCTTGCGCGCGCTATTATCCCCGCCTTGACGTAAACACCCTCAGGTTAGTTATGAACTGGAAAAAAACATTTTTTGCCACGCTGTTTGCCATTATGGCTATCGGCGGCACCAGTGGACTTATGCTGGTCGGCTATTCACTTATCGTTCATTCACGCTAAGACGGCGCTGCAGCCGTTCAAACAGGCGATCGCTGACGATCGCTAACAGCCCGACCAGCAACGCGCCTTGTATGACATAGGCGGTATTAAAGCCGCTCAGGCCGATGATGATGGGCGATCCCAGGCTCTTTGCCCCGACGGTAGAGGCGATGGCCGCCGTGCCGATATTGATGATGACGGAGTTACGTATCCCGGCAATGATCACCGGTGCCGCCAGCGCAAGCTCAACCTGCCACAAACGCTGCCAGCCACTCATGCCGACACCCACGGCGATCTCTCGACTGCTGGCCGGGACGCTGTCCAGCCCCGCCAGTGTGCCCTGTAAAATTGGCAGCAGCCCATAAAGCAGCAATGCCACCACGGCAGGCCACGCGCCAAATCCCATGACAGGCACGGCTATCGCCAGCACCGCCACCGGCGGGATCGTCTGACCGGCGGCGGCGATGGTTTCCAACAACGGGCGAAAAGCCCGTCCCGCAGGGCGAGTGACCAGCACGCCGCTGCCGACGCCGATAACAACCGCCATCAGGCTGGCGGTTACCACCAGAAAAAGATGTGCCAGGGTGAGCTGCCAGAAACTGTCCTGCTGATAAAGCGGGCGGGCCAGATCGGGAAACCAGGCGGCAAACACGGGGCCGCTGTAGGGCATGACCGCCAGCAGGCTGAGATAAAACAGGACCAACCACAGCAGAGGATCGGCTAGCCGTCGCATTGTTGAGCCTCTGCGTGATGAAGGAGATCGCTGAAGTAGAGCACGCCCAGCGGTTGCTGATGCGCATCTACGACGGGCAGTTTATCCGTGCCGCGGCTGATAAACTGTGACAACGCTTCGCGCAGGCTCAGCGTCGCCGCCAGCGGCTCGGCATCCAGCCATTCCCCACGACGTACTGCGCGTCCCACCTGGCCAAGCGCCAGCAGACGCAGCCCTATCTCGCTGCGCCCCAGAAAATCACGCACAAAGTCGTTGCCTGGTCGGGTCAGCAATTCAAGCGGTTTACCCTGCTGAACGATCTCACCGTCGTCCATAAGTACAATATTGTCGGCCAGCGTCAGGGCTTCATCAATATCGTGCGTGACCAGCACGATGGTGCACCCTGAGGCACGGTGAATGCGTAACATCTCCTGCTGAAGCGCAGTGCGCGTGACCGGGTCCAGTGCGCCAAAGGGTTCATCCATCAGCAGTACGTCAGGATCCGCCGCCAGCGCCCGCGCAACACCAACGCGCTGCTGTTGTCCCCCGGAGAGCTGATGCGGATAGCGGCGAAGTAATGCCGGATCCAAATTCAGCAGTGCGATCAACTCGTCAATACGTTCGCGCCTGCGCGCTTTTGACCAGCCCAGCAAAGCAGGGACGGTGGCCATGTTCTTTTCAATCGTCCAGTGCGGAAACAGACCAATCGACTGAATGGCATAGCCGGTACGGCGGCGCAGCGCCTGGGCATCCATCTGACGAATAGATTCGCCTGCAAAGCGGATTTCCCCTTCATCGTACTCCACCAGACGATTAATCATTTTAAGCGTGGTCGATTTACCTGAGCCCGAGGTGCCCAGCAGCACGGTAAAAGTTCCTTTTGCGATGGTCAGCGACAGGTTTTTAACCGCGGCTTTACCCGCAAAGAACCGGGTGACGCCATCAAACTGAATCATCTTTTCTCTCCAGCAGGGAAATCAACAAGCGGAATAACGCATCCAAAGTCACCGCCATCGCAATCACCGGGATCACGCCTAACAGCACTAAGTCCAGCGCGTTGCTCAGCAGCCCCTGGAAAATAATCGCGCCGAATCCGCCTGCGCCGATCAGCGCCGCCACCACGGCCATGCCCAGTGTCTGCACCACCACCACCCGTATGCCCGACAACCACACCGGCAAGGCCAGCGGCACCTCCACGGCGAAAAACTGCTGCCTGCCGCTCAGCCCCATGCCGCGCGCACTTTCGCGCACGTCTGGCGGCACCTGTTGCAGTCCGGTTACCACGCTGCGCACCAGCGGCAACAGGGCATACAACACCAGCGCGATCAGCGCGGGCGCCATGCCAATGCCGCTGATGCCCCAGGCACCTGCCCAGGGAAAGCGTTTTGCCAGCCCCGCCAGTGGGGCAATGAGTAAGCCAAACAGGGCCACGGAGGGCACCGTCTGAACCACATTCAGCACGCCGAAGACGCTGCTTTGCCAGCCGGATCGCCGGTAAAGCACGATGCCCAGCGGGAAAGCAATCAGTAAAGCAGGCAGGACGGTGGCGGCCAGTAGCGTCAGATGACGCAATAAGGCCGCATCAAAGACCGACTGGCGGTTGGCATATTCTTTCAGTAACGACAGGTCGTCCAGCTGGCCGCTGAACAGCAGCCAGAGGGGAAGGATCCATACCAGCAGATTCAGCACCAGTTGCCACAGCCTGCGGCGGGTGAGCGCACGCGCGGTATCGGTGATCAACAGTAGCGTCAGCGCGCTGCCGCACCACATGCCGCTCGCAAAGCTGGTTCGCGCCAGTCGGCTGCCCTGCCCGGCCAGCACCCTGGCCTGGTCGCCGCTGAGCCAGATCATGACCGCCAGCACCAGCCCGGCGCTCATTAACTGCAACGCGCAGCGAAACCCCGTCTGTCTGGCCCACAGCAGTAACCACAGCAACGCCAGCGGGGGCAGAAGCGCCATGCCGTGCGACATTTGCCAAAGCATCACCGGCTGGCCGGCAACCAGACGATTGGCCGCAAAGCTGACAAACGGCAGGCAGCCTGACGTCAGGCTCAGTAACATAATCAGTACCAGCGCCACCGGCTGCTGTCGAGGCCGGGATATCGCCTCCCGCGATAGCCACATCGGTTACAGCAGCTTTTTCTGTTCTAACCACGCTTTCGCCACGCTGCTGGCGTCCTGCCCTTCAACGGCAATTTTGGCGTTGAGCTGCTGCAATGTCTTTTCATCCAGCGCACTGAAAACGGGTTTAAGCCATGCAGCCATTTGCGGGTAAGCCTGGAGAACCGCTTCACGCACTACTGGCGCAGGCGCATAAATGGGCTGAACGCCTTTTGGGTCACTGAGCGTTTTCAGGCCCAACGCGGCAACTGGGCCATCCGTACCGTAAGCCATGGCGGCATTGACGCCTGACGTTTGCTGCGCGGCTGCGCCGATAGTCACGGCGGTATCGCCCCCGGCCAACGATAACAGCTGATCCTGTTTTAACGTAAAGCCATAGGCTTTTTCGAATGCGGGAAGCGCATCACTGCGTTCGATAAATTCCGCAGAGGCAGCCAGCTTGAACGTGCCCCCTTTTTTCAGATAGGCGCTGAGATCGTCAAGGGAGTTAAGGTGATTTTTCTCCGCGACGTCGTTACGGACTGCGATGGTCCAGGTGTTGTTCGCCGGCGCGGGCGTCAGCCACACGAGGTGATTTTTTTCGGCATCAAGTTTTTTCACTTTTTCATAGCCTTCGCGGGCATGCTTCCAGGCACTGTCTTTTTCGTCATTAAAAAAGAAGGCTCCGTTGCCGGTGTATTCCGGGTAGATATCCAGTTCGCCCGCGGTGATGGCGCCCCGCACCACCTGGGTTGCCCCCAGCTGGATTTTGTTAACGGTCTTGACGCCGTGCTTTTCCAGCACCAGCAGGATGACATTGCCCAGCAGTGAGCCTTCAGTATCTATCTTGGAACCCACACGCACCGGGTCGGCCGCGTGCGCCGTTCCCAGACTCAGCAGTAAAAGGCTGATGCCGGCCAAACCGCGAATGTTTGCCATGATGCTTTCCTTATTGATGTATTTATCTGGAAGTACGGTTGGCCGTAGGGATAACCTGACAGGCACGCCCACCGTTTTAGAGGTTGCAATAAAAGCGTAGCCTGGCAATCGCATTCCGCGATCTGTTTTGTCCTGAAATCAGATGCGGCTAACCCTGACCGCATCGGCCAGGGCTCGGTGATTAAGCCGGGAAAGTGAAACTGTCGAGACAGGCAGGAATACGGGGAAAGGTATGAAGGAACCAGGGCGTAAACTGCTGGGGCTGCTGCTGCATTTGCTGGGCAATATCCTGCATTGAGCGGTAGTCAAATGCATCCGCCTCCTGCGGATTAAGCACGGGCAGCGCGTCGCTCACGGCAAAAAAGACATGGCCGTACTCGTGCTCTGTCAGGCCATTACTGAGTGGCAGGTTATAGCTCAGTTCGAAGACAGGCGTCAGCGACAGGATCATGCCCATTTCTTCGCGCAGACGGCGTTCTGCCGCCTCTTTAGTCGATTCATGAGGATAAGGATGACCGCAGCAGGTATTGCTCCATAATCCGCCGCAGTGATATTTGTCACTGGCGCGACGCTGGAGCAGCAGCTCCTGCCGGGTGTTAAAAACGTACACCGTGACAGCGCGGTGCAGTAATCCTTTTTCATGCACTTCCAACTTTTCCATTTTGCCGGTGGGACGATCAAGATGGTCGACGAGGATAACTTCAATAGCAGACATGAGGATTCCTTGAGTGTATTCCTCATTATTCTGGCACAAGATTGGGGAGGTTGAGGGGATAAAATTGTGCTGTTTATGCACAAATCTGTCAGACGGCAATGGCGATTGTCGAAAACGTCAGGCCAGCGGGCGCTGGCCTGACTGTGAATTACAGTTTGAAGCTTTGTACAACCTGTTCCAGTTGCAGACTCTGGGCTTCCATCGCCTGCGCGGCAGAGGAGACCTCTTCCACTAAGACGGCGTTCTGCTGCGTGGTGCCGTCAAGCTGAGTAATGGCAACGTTAACCTGTTCGATGCCCATGCTCTGCTCACGACTGGCGGCCATGATCTCGCTCATTAGCGTAGTGACGCTGCTCACGCCCTGCACCAGCTCGTCCATGGTTTGTCCTGCCTGTTCGACCAGCTGACTGCCTGCATCGATATTCGCGACCGACTCCTCGATCAGTTTTTTGATTTCACGTGCGGAGTTGGCCGAACGCTGCGCCAGATTACGCACCTCCGAGGCGACCACGGCAAAACCACGGCCCTGCTCGCCAGCACGCGCGGCTTCAACGGCGGCGTTGAGTGCCAGGATATTGGTCTGGAAGGCAATGCTGTCGATCACGCTGATGATATCGACGACTTTACGCGAAGAGTGGTGAATTTCGCCCATCGTGCTCACCACCTGACGAACCACTTCCGTTCCGCGCGACGCCACTTTAGAAGCCTCACCCGCCAGCTGGTTCGCATGCGTTGCGTTGTCGGCGTTCTGGCGTACAGTGCCGGTCAGTTGCTCCATAGAAGCCGCCGTTTCAACAATCGAGCTGGCCTGCTCTTCCGTACGCGAGGAGAGGTTGGTGTTGCCGCTGGCAATTTCACGCGACGCCGCAGAGATGGCCAGGGCGCTGCTGCCGACCTGCTGCATTAACCCCTGCAGATAGCTGATAAAGTGGTTAAAGCTCTGCGCAACGGCGTTAAATTCCGGGCTGTTACTGGCTGGCAGACGCTGCGTGAGATCCGCGCCCCCTGTCGACAGCGCTTCGATATTTTGGTTGAGCATGCTCAAACGCTTCATCATGGCGCGCATGAAACCCAGCATGACCAGCAACAGAATAATGGCCAGAGGGATCTGCACCAAACCCAGGCGCATCAGCATATTGTGGGACTGGGCTTTCAGCAGGCTGGACGGTACGCTGCTGGCCAGATACCACGGGCTGCCCGGAATAGCCTGCAGAAACAGCGTTTGCTCGCCATCGTTGCTGCTATAGGTTGACTCTGCGGACTTTGTCCCCGCACTGGCAAGCATCGCTTTCAGCGGCGCAGCCATAGGATTTTGCAGATCGCTCAGGTTTTCGAGTTTCGGCGTGCCGTTAACCAGCGCCGCGTTACCCACGACTTTGCCGTCAGACTCAACGATCAGGACGTCTCCATGAATCGCCTCGCCCATCTTTTTAGCCAGTTGGTTGAAGAAACCCAGCGTAACGTCGATGGTGGAAACGCCCCAGACTGTCCCGTCGCGGTAGATTGCCATGGCACAGTTGGTACGCGGCTGTGGGCTGGCGGCATCCTGATAAGCTTTAGCCCAGGCGCACTGCCCTTTCGGCGCGGCCATGCCGTCTTTATACCAGGGCTGCTCCCAGTATTTGTCCGCGGCTTCAGAGTTCCAGTAGGTGTTAACCTGAAGCTTGTTGCTGGCGTCACGTGCAAAAAAGCTGCTGTCTTTCTCTTTACCCGCCTCGCGACGATGGGGTAAAGGCCAGATACCGCCACCGAAAACGTTACTGTCCTGATACTGGTTAACCAGTGCAGGTAATAAGGTGTCGATGGCGGCGCTGTCGATGACCGAGGCGGCCTCGGTAATGGCACGTTGCTGTGCCTGAACACGGTTCATTTGCTCAACGATGCCGGTTGCCAGCGAATCCACCTGATAGCGAATCAGGCGGCTTTCATTGTCTACCAACTGAGGCGCGACAAACTGGTTGATCACCCAAATAGTGACCAACACTAGCGCAACAAAAAAACCGATAAGCGTTGCTGTGAAGCGGGATTGCGTGGTCTTTAACATCATTGTTCCCCTGGACCTTTTGCGGCGCTATTGCCTGATCGGGGTTAACGGCACGGCAAGGGGGAACTTGAGTAGACCAGATCACAAATTTAACAAGTCTTTTAACAATAAAGATATTTAGTTACGCCAGGTCAGTAACTTTTTCCACCAGGCGGAAAAATCGCCCTGTCTCCGGCGTTTATTCTGTGTTCACGACCTGTTCACGCGGTCGAAATATGTGCGTATTTCCCCCGGCGGTGAGCCGTTCACGCAGATGCTGCCCGCCCTGGGCTTCGCTCTGGGCAAATTGCCGTTCCGCTTCGGTTACCGGCGTGGCCCACAGCAGCGTGGGTCTGTCGCCATCCTGTCTCGGCAGCGCGAACTGGGCCTGTTCCGAGGCCAGCTCGTTGGCTAACAGGTAGCTTTCGAATCCCACCGGTGCCACCTCAGAGGCCAGCGTATGGCCTTCACCCAGCCAGGTCAGCCGCGCCCACGGCAAATGGACAAATTCAGCCAGCGCGCTGGCCATCTGGACCGCATTGCTTTCTGTCATGACTTCGCCATCGACCGCCATCGCCAGCTCTGCCCGGCGGTACTGCGGGGCCAGCTCATCGAACAGAAAATCAACCTGCGGCATGGGGCGAATGCTCATGCCCAGGGTCAGAAAGTACCAGATGCCGTTATGGTAGTGCTGAGAGAGCGCCATGGGCGGCCAGTTGCCCTGATCGATCGCATAGTATTTGACCGACTCGCCAAACTGCGCCTGATAACAGGCCAGCAAGTCCTGTTGCACCTTGTCCCATTGGCTGCCGTCATGCCATTCACGCCAGAACTGGCGCTGCTGTTCGGCAAGGGCATAGTAATGATTGGTCGAGGCTGAACCGAGCGGCGCGGTCAGACGGTTTTTTTTGATACAACCGGCGGAGAAACTGACCTGTTTATCCTGGTAAAGGCTCCAGCCAGGAATCACGGCAAGAAGTTGCCCGTAGTACCACAGTGCCGCTCCCGCATCTCCGGGTTCCCAGAGAATTTGCAGACCTGCGGGATCCAGCGGCGGTTCAGCTTCCAGATTACGGCAGTATTCTGCACTCAGCAGGGGGGCAATGCCCTGTTCCATCGCCTGGTGATCTTCCTGAACCGGCGCAGGGAGCAGGTTTCGTAACCAGCAGCCACGCACCGCAAACTGGCTACGAAACAGATCGGTTGGCCAGATATAGAAATAAGCAGTCCGCGCATCCTGTTCGACAATTGCCGTCAGGGTGCGCTGCTGATTGTGGACTTCAGCAATCAGTGATTGATACGTCATAGCGCCTCGACAGTACTTGAGGAATCCATTTTCCCCGAGGATAGAGCAGGATCACGTCTGCTGCCACGACAGGCAAGGGTAAAACTCTCAAAGTGAATCGATGAAGGCAGAAGGCAGGAACGGAGGATAAACCCGCCTCCCCGAACGGGGAAGCGGTGACATCAGCAGGAACCTGGAACCAGGTCCGTCTGAGGTTTACTGATAGGTGAACTGGGTGTTTTGCGTGCGGACTGAGTCCAGACCAATCATGACGTTAAATTTACCCGGTTCGGCAACGTGCTTCATCTGCTGGTTCCAGAACTTCAGCGCATCCACATCAATCTTAAAGGTCACCTGCTGAGATTCACCGGCTTTGAGCATAATGCGCTTGAAGCCATGCAACTCTTTTACCGGACGGCTGATGCTGGCAACGGGATCGTTAAGATAGAGCTGTACCACCGTGGCACCGTCCACTTTGCCGCTGTTCGTTACGGTTACGCTGGCTTCGATACTGCCGTTGTGCGCCATCGTTTCTGATGAAAGCGTGACTGGCGACACGGTGAACGTGGTGTAGCTCAGGCCATAACCAAACGGATAAAGTGGGCCGTTTTCCGCATCGTAGTAGTGCGATGTGTACTTGTTGGGCTTGGCAAAATTGTACGGGCGGCCTGTCGGTAAATGGTTGTAATAGATGGGAATCTGGCCTACGGAACGGGGGAAAGACATCGGCAGTTTACCCGATGGGTTGTAATCGCCAAACAGCACATCCGCGATAGCATTGCCCCCTTCTGTTCCGCTGAACCAGGTTTCCAGCATGGCATCGGCCATTCTGTCTTCATCAACCAGCGTCAATGGGCGACCATTCATCAGCACAATCACCAGCGGCTTGCCTGTCGCTTTCAGCGCGGCTAACAGCTTCTGTTGCGAAGGCGGGATCATCAGATTACTGCGGCTGGACGCCTCGTGCGCCATGCCCTGCGCTTCCCCTACCGCCGCCACGATGACATCGGCCTGCTTCGCTTTCTCGACCGCCTCATCAATCATTGCCTGCGGCGAACGCGGATCGACCGCCACGGCCGGTTCATACATGTTGAGGAAGTCCTGAATGCCTTTGTTATCTGACACGTTCGCGCCTTTGGCGTACAGCAGCGTGGCTTTGCCTTCGGTGGCGTTTTTCATGCCCTGCAGCAGGGAAACCGACTGTTTGGCGACGCCCGCCGCCGACCAGCTGCCCATGACGTCACGCTGGCTGTCGGCAAGCGGTCCAATCAAGGCAATGGTGCCAGATTTCTTCAGCGGTAAGGTATCAAGGCGGTTTTTCAGCAGCACCATACTCTTGCGGGCCACATCGCGGGCTTCCGGGCGGTGTAAGCGGCTTTCTGCGTTGGTATCCTGCGGATCGCTCTCTTTCGGGCCAAGATGACTGTAGGGATCGTTAAACAGCCCCATATCGTATTTCACATTGAGCACGTGCCGGGCCGCATCATCGATTTCGGCTTTGCTGACGATGCCGCGCTTCACCAGGTCGGGTAAATACTGGCTGTAGTATTCATCGCTCATACTCATATCTACGCCAGACTTAATGGCAATACGCACGGCATCCTGGGGATCGCTCGCCACACCGTGCTTGATCAGCTCTTTAATCGCCCCGTGATCGCTGATGGTTATTCCTTTGAATTTCCATTCATGACGCAGCAGATCTTTCAGCAGCCAGCTGTCGGCCGTCGCGGGCACGCCATTAATGGAATTCAGCGCGACCATTACGCCGCCGCTGCCGGCATCCAGCGAGGCTTTATACGGCGGCAGGTAGTCCTGGAACATGCGCTGTGGGCTCATATCCACGGTGTTGTAATCGCGTCCGCCTTCCACCGCGCCATAGAGCGCAAAGTGTTTCACGCTGGTCATAATGTTGTAGCGGTCTGCGGGGCTTTTGCCCTGCATCGCCTGCACCATGGTGCGTCCCATGGCAGAGGTTAAATAGGTGTCCTCGCCGAACCCTTCAGACACGCGGCCCCAGCGCGGTTCACGGCTGACGTCGACCATCGGTGCCCAGGTCATATTTAACCCATCGTCCGCCGCTTCATAGGCAGAAATGCGCCCCACTTCATTGACGGCGTCGAGATCCCAGCTGGATGCCAATGCTAAGGGAATCGGGAAAATCGTTCGCTGCCCGTGTACCACGTCATAGGCAAAAAACAGCGGAATTTTCAGGCGGCTTAGCTGCATCACTTGGTCCTGCATCGCGCGAATATCCTGACGCGTCACGGTATTAAAAATGGCGCCAACCTGACCTTTGTGGATCATCTCACGTACGGCTTCTTTTGGCGTATCCGGGCCCACGCTGATTAAACGTAACTGGCCGATTTTCTCGTCCAGCGTCATTTTTTTCAGCAGGTTGTTCACGTAGGCATCACGCGCCTGTTCGGTCATGGGATGGTGAACGGTGGGCTCCCCGGCAAATGCAGGTTGCAGAGCAAGGGAAACAGCGAGGCTAACAGAGCAAATCCATTTCATCAGGTTGGGTTCTCTTAAGTAACTGCGCAATATCGACTAAATGCAGAATGCCATCTTCAGAGCATAGCATGTCACCTGCGGCTATCACACTGCGCCCGACGCAACTCACGTGCTACAGTAATGACGCATGCATAAGACAAGGGAATTGCCCATGATGACACCTTCTGCCCTGATCGCCGATCTCCGCCGCCAGGTCGGCTCTGGTAACGTACTGACCGAGGCCGCCCATACCGCCCGCTATCGTAAAGGCTTCCGTTCCGGTGAGGGAGACGCGCTGGCGGTCGTCTTTCCCGCGACGCTGCTGGAACTGTGGCGCGTCCTGCAAACGCTGGTGACTGCCGATGCCATTATTCTGATGCAGGCGGCGAATACCGGCCTCACCGAAGGCTCAACGCCGCAGGGTAACGACTACGATCGCCCGCTGGTCATTGTCAGTACCCTGAGGCTGGATAAGCTACAGCTGATCGACAACGGCAAACAGGTGCTGGCCTTTCCGGGGAGTACGCTGTATCAGCTGGAAAAAATCCTCGCGCCGCTGGGCCGCGAGCCGCATTCCGTTATTGGATCATCCTGCATTGGCGCGTCGGTGCTGGGTGGCATCTGCAACAACTCCGGCGGTTCACTGATTAAACGTGGCCCGGCCTACAGTGAGATGGCGTTGTTTGCCCAGATTGATGCCCAGGGACGGCTGAAGTTGGTTAACCACCTTGGTATTGAGCTTGGCACCACGCCGGAAGAGATTCTGGGGCGGCTGGATGATGATCGCTGGCAGCCCGGGGATGTGCTGCATGACGGCCGTCATGCCTCCGATCACGACTACGCCGAACGGGTGCGTGATGTTGATGCCGATACGCCCGCCCGTTTTAACGCCGATGCCCGCCGCCTGTTTGAAGCGTCGGGCTGCGCAGGCAAGCTGGCGGTATTTGCGGTGCGCCTGGATACGTTTGCGCGCGAACCGCAACAGCAGGTGTTTTATATCGGCACCAATGATGCCTCGGTACTGGGTGACCTGCGCTGCCATATGCTGGCGAATTTCAACAATCTGCCCGTGGCCGCGGAATATATGCATCGGGATATCTACGACATCGCCGAAGTCTATGGCAAAGACACCTTCCTGATGATCGACAAGCTTGGCACCGATAAGATGCCGCTGTTTTTCAGTCTCAAGGGCCGGGTCGATGGCTGGTTGAACAAACTGTCGTTTATCAAACCGCATCTGAGCGACCGACTGCTGCAGCGCGTCAGTCGCCTCTTCCCCGCCCATCTTCCCAAACGCATGAAACAGTATCGTGATAAATACCAACACCATTTAATGCTGAAAATGTCGGGTGATGGCATTGCGGAGGCGCGTGACTATCTGCGTGAGTTTTTTCGTGAGGGCGGCGGCGAGTTTTTTGAATGCGAAGGAAAAGAAGGTGCGCATGCCTTTCTGCATCGCTTTGCGGCCGCGGGCGCGGCAGTGCGCTATCACGCCGTTCATGCGGATGAGGTAGAAGATATTCTGGCGCTGGATATTGCGTTGCGTCGCAATGATAAAGCGTGGTTTGAGAGCCTGCCTGATGAGATTACCCAGTCGATAAGCCATCGCCTTTATTACGGGCACTTCTTCTGCCATGTCTTCCATCAGGATTACATTGTGAAAAAAGGCGTGGATGTTCATGCGCTGAAAGAAAAGATGCTGGCGATTTTGCACAGCCGCGGGGCGGAATATCCGGCAGAGCATAATGTCGGGCATCTGTATCAGGCCCAGCCACAGCTCACCGCATTTTACCGCAAGCTCGATCCCACCAACAGCTTTAATCCGGGCATCGGTAAAACCAGTAAGCTAAAAGGCTGGGCGGTAAAACAGCCCTGACTGGGCAGGTCGCACCTGAACAGAGTAAAACGGGCGGCCAGCGAAAATGACCGCCCGTTTATTTAGCGAGGAGGTTCTTCGGTTACCGCATCAGAAGAAACCAGCTGACGGCGCTCAATAATCATGGTCTGCGGCGTGGACAGCACAATGCCCTCTTTACGCAAGCGGGTCAGAATATCGAACAGTAGATCGCTCTTCGCGCCCGCGATCTGGCGCTGACTGGCAACGTTGCCGGTGACGCTCAGCACGATGCCCTGGGCGGTAAGATCTTTAAAGGATACCGAGGGTTCCGGGTTCTCCAGAATACGCTCGTTTTCCTCATAGACCTTCAGCAAAATCTCCCGCACCTGTACCGGATCGATATCCAACGGAAACGTCAGGCTAATGGTCACCACGCCCTGCGCATTGCCCATTGTCGCATTACGTACGTTCTGAGAGATGAACTGAGAGTTAGGCACGATCACGGTGGATTTATCACCCAGCTGAATTTCCGTTGCGCGCACGTTGATGCGGCGAATATCCCCTTCAACGCCACTGATCGTCACCAAATCCCCGACTTTGACCGGACGTTCAGTCAGCAAAATCAGACCGGAAATAAAGTTTTTAACGATTTCCTGCAGGCCGAAACCGATACCGACCGACAGGGCGCTGACGATCCAGGCCAGCTTGTTCCACTGCAGCCCCATAATCGACAGCGTCAGCAAAATAATCAGGACATAGCCAACGTTGCTGAACAGCGTGACCAGCGACATGCGCATGCCGCTGTCCATGGTGGTCTTCGGCAGAAAATCGGTATCAAGCCAGCGACGTACCGAGCGCAGAATATAGATGCCCACAATCAGGCACAGCAGCGCGTTAACCAGGTGGGCAGGCACAATATTCAGGGATTCAAGGCCCTTACCGCCCCAGAACTCAATCGCCTTTTGCAGCAGCTCAATCGGTGTTGAAGAGGCAAAGGTGCCGTTAAGCAGTGCCAGCGCGACAAACATGATCAGCAAGGTTTTACCGATCGCCGCAAGAATGGTGGCGACCTGCTGCAGATGTCGCTCATCAATGTTTAGCGAGCCCTGAATACGCTTGCCCGTCGTATTATTGACAGAGAAAAGGCTTTCACAGCCGTCGTTAATCAAATGACTGAGTATGTAAAACGAACCAAACAAAATGCCACACCACACCAGCTCGTAGCTTAAAAAACGCGCCAGGGTGACGTAACCAATCACCAGCGAAGCCAGAATCGTCAGCGACGTCAGCGTCAGGGCCATCTGAATCAGCCCGACCAGCGTTGAGCGCGCTTCCGGCGGCGTGCCTTCCTGCGCCAGACGCCGACGAACGCGCTTGGTGCGCATGCTGATTGCCAGCGCCGTGCTGCCGATCAGCAATGCCGTCAGGCCGTTAGCAAAGATACTGGTATTCAGGCTGGTCCCGGCGGTGTAGTTAAAGGACTCTACCGTCTGGAAAATAAACACCAGCAAGGCGGTGATAGGTGGGAAAGGTTTCAGGGCCAGCGCCACCTCGTTCGAGATGGTGGGTAAACGCCAGCTTGGCCGACGCGTGGACAAAAATGCCCGCCCGAGCCCGGCAATCAAACCACAATAAACGCTTAATTCGACCAGACGATAAATAAAGTCCTGCACGTCGCTGGAAACTTCATCGCGGCGGGTAAAGGCCTGGGAAATAAAGGCAAAGGTCAACACCACCGCCACCAGGCTGGTCAGGGCCACGGCCGTCGCCAGAAAGCTGCGGCGCAGGCGTCCTTCCGGCAGTTTATTAATGCTGACCCAGGCTAAAAATTCTTCGCCATAGCGGCGTCCCAACGTCATCACCAGCACGGCGGCCAGCAACCAGCCTAGCGTACCCAGACGCCAGCCTGACTCCCAGGACAGCGCAGCGGTATCTTTCAGCTCGTTTAAGAAATCGCCAATCTTCTCATCGTCAAGATCCTGACTGCTGAATACCGGCGACCAGAAACGTGGCCCTAAAATGCTGCCAGAGTTAAGCGCCAGTTTGTTTTTCAACTGATCGCGGCGCAGATTGACGATTTGCGATGACAGCATCAGGGCGCTGTTTTTAATGCCCTCCGCCTGCTTAATCTGATCGTCGAGCTTACTTTTCTGACTTTCCAGCGCGCTACGTTTACGCGTGACGTCTGCCGTCTCTTTGACGCCGCTTTCCGGTTTGGGGGCTGGGCCAAGCACGGCCAGCTGGGCCTCAAGCTGCTGACGGTCAGGCTGCAACGCCTGGGCCAGCGTATCCGTATTGCCTGACAGCTCCAGCGCCATTTCATTCAGCCGACTCAGCTTATTTTCATCGCTTTCAACGGAAACCTGACTTTTAATTTTGTCGAGGATTTTCTGCATCTTGGGCAGCTCGACCGAGGCGTTCACTTTCGGCTTGTCGTCAGGCTGCTGGGTAGTGGTGGCCTGAGCCGGATCGTCTGCGGCGATGCTCAGGATGGGAACGGCGGTGAACAATGCTAAAAAAATCAGAACAATAAAGGATCGTAACGTGAGCATATGAATGAGATTCCGGCACAGTAATCAGGCGAATCACCCTCGCCATTTGCGGGTAGTTTAGGTTTTCGCCTGGCGTGAAACTATAGGAATACCGATCAATATTGGTCGGGCCGCCCGCGGCGGCCCGACGGGATATTACTCTACTTCAGAACCGCTGGCAGCGTTGCTGGCAACCTGACCTGCTTTCTGTTTTTTATAGGCCAGCGCGGCCGCCGGAACCGGCGCCGCTTTGCCCGTTTCCAGCCAGTCGCGCAGACGGTTAGCATCGGCAAAATGGGTATATTTACCAAATGCATCCAGCACCACCAGTGCCACCGGGCGGTTTTTAATCATGGTGCGCATGACCAGGCAATGTCCCGCTTCATCGGTATAGCCCGTTTTGGTCAACTGAATGTGCCAGCCATTCTTATACACCAGATGATTGGTATTGCGGAACGGCAGCGCGTAGCTGGGATGGGTAAATACGGCGGTTTCTTCTTTGGTCGTGCTCAGCTCGCCCAACAGGGGATATTCGCGCGTGGCTTTTAACAGCTTCACCAAATCTTCTGCGCTGGAGACGTTCTGAATGGAGAGACCGGTAGGTTCAACGTAATGGGTATGGTTCATGCCCAGCGCACGCGCCTTAGCATTCATCGCCTTAATAAAGGCGTTATATCCGCCGGGATACGCATGGGCCAGGCTGGCCGCCGCGCGGTTTTCAGATGACATCAGCGCCAGCATCAGGATGCTCCGACGGCTTATCTGGCTGTTAAGCTTCACGCGTGAAAACACGCCGCGCATCTCTGGCGTCTGACTGATATCAACCGTGACCATCTCGTTCATCGGCTGATGCGCATCCAGTACCACCATTGCCGTCATCAACTTGGTGATCGAGGCAATCGGCCGCACCCGGTCAGGGTGACTGGAAAATAACGTTTTCCCGCTCGTCAGATCGACGATCAGGGCGCTGCCTGAGGCAATTTGCGGCTGAGCAATGGGCGCCATTTGCGACAGCGTCGTGGTCGCCTGTGCTGGAAGGGAAACAACCTGCCCGGAAACGAGCAGCGCCAGCGTTAACAGTGAAAAGCGAATTTTTGCAGGCATCGTGAAAAAAAGACCCGGTTAAGATTGTGCGCTGTGTAAACACAGGCCGCCGACGACTGAGCAGGCAGTGCGCGGGCTGGCCGCAGCATCATACTCTGAAGCGGTAAAATTATCCTGGTGAGATTGTTTCTGAGCGTTAAAAAGATGTTGCCGCCCTGCAGGCGGCAACAGCACGTTAAAACAGGTGCGGGCCATAGCCCCACAGAATCACGGTTAAGGCCAGCAACACTTCAAATACCAGCACGCCGATGGCCAGAGTGGAACTGGAAAAACGCAGGCTTTCATCCCGGTCAATGTTCAGAAACAGCGGGATGCCCACGTACAGCAGATAGCCGGTATACAGCAGCGCCAGCGCACCCGCTAATACGCACAGCCATACCAGCGGATAAAGTGCCACGAGTCCGCTTAAAAACAGCGGCGTAGCCACATAGCCCGCAAACACCGTACAGCGTTCAACGCCAGGGCGCTGCGGGTAGTCACGCGCCATCCAGTGAATAACGCGTCCCATCACCGCCACGCCGCCCAGAATCAACAGATAAAACAGAATACCCAGGCCCAGTGCTGTCAGGAAATTCAATTGTACATACTGCCCTTCACCCAGATTCCAGCCTGAGTTCGTGGTGCCGATTATGGCGCAAATAACCGGAATGGCTGCCATCAGCAGAACGTGATGAGTGTAATGGTGCGAAACCGTTTCGTTCTCTTGCTTGATATTGCGCATTTCCTGATTAGGATGCGCTAACAAACCCCAGACATGGTTCATACGCTTACTCCTCTGATGCCGTTGGGCTACCCCGTTTTGATGCAGCATCCACGAAAGGGCAGCATTGCTTATAGTATAAACGGCAAGGCAACTTCTGTGGGGCCTGCGCAAAAAAACAGCGAAAAAGATCGCTGATTAACGCGTAAACGGATGGCTTAACGAATCAGGTATAAACTGAAAGAAATTTCTTTACACAGGAAGTGCACCTTGCATTTGGATATCAACGCATTAATTACGCAGTACGGCTATCTTGCACTGTTTATCGGCTGTATTGCCGAAGGGGAAACATTTCTGTTGCTGGGCGGCGTAGCCGCGCATGAAGGATTACTGCATTACGCGGGTGTGGTACTGGCGGCGATGGCAGGCGGCATTCTGGGCGACCAGCTGCTCTTCTGGATTGGCCGGCACTTTGGTACAGGCATCCTGCGGCGGTTTAAAAAACATCAGGACAAAATTGTTAAAGCTAACCGCCTGATTAAGCGGCGTCCCAGCCTGTTCGTGATCGGCGCGCGCTTTATGTACGGCTTTCGCCTGATTGGTCCCATTATCATTGGGGCAAGCCGCCTCAATCCGCTGAAGTTTCTGGCGCTTAACATCATTGGGGCGGCATTATGGTCACTGCTGTTTGTGACACTCGGCTATTTTGCTGGCGGAATCATTGCCCCCTGGCTGCACAAGCTTGATCAGCACTTTAAACATCTGCTGTGGCTGGCTGCCGCCGTGCTCTTTGCCTTTGGGGTTCGCTGGGCCATTCGCCACTGGAATAACCGCCGGGCCGACGATCAGTAACCCTTGAACTGGGGATTTGCCAGCATAAAGCCGCCATCGATGATAAATGACTGGCCGGTGGTATAGGTGGCCCATTCAGAGCTCAGCCAGGCCACCATGCTGGCAATTTCGTGCGTATCTCCTGGACGACCCGCAGGGATCTCAGGCATTTTGACCTTGTGCGCATCGCCATCGGTCATTTTGTTCATCGGCGTGGCGATCGCGCCTGGCGCCACGGCGTTCACCAGAATATTGTGGGGCAGCAAACTCAAGGCCATCGATTTAGTCAGCCCGCCTGCCGCATGTTTGGCCGCGGTGTAGGCAACGGAACCCGGCAGCGGAGTGTGTTCATGCACGGAGGTGATGTTGATGATACGTCCGCCCTGCCCCTGCTTGATCATGTTGCGTGCCGCAACCTGGCCGCAGATAAACACGCCATCCACATCTACGCTAAATGTCTTACGCCAGTCTTCCCAGGTCACGTCCATAAAGTCCGCTTTGAAATTCGCCCCGGCATTGTTGACCAGAACATCAATGCGGCCCAGCTTGTCTATAAGCTGCTGCAGCACCTTGCCCCCTGCGGGCGGATCGGCCAGGTCGAGCTGGATCGTCTCAGCTCGCTGCCCAATCTCCGCCACCCGTTTTGCCGTGCGCTGTGCGCCTTCCTCATCAGACCGCCAGGTGATGCCAATATCAAACCCCTGCTCTGCTAACATTTCAGCACAACGACTGCCAATGCCTGAATCCGACGCGGTAACGATTGCAACTTTTCGTTGTGGTGTAGTCATGACGGTCTCCTCTGGAAGTGTATGAAAAGTATATACCGCAATGAAAATTGTGCCGTTTGCGGACGGCCCGGCGCCCGGATTAACGATCTGTGTCAGAACACAGCGCGATGAAGGCACCTGGCTATAGTTAAGGCTGACACTGACAGGGAGAAACCGATGAGTAAGGTTAAACGTAAGATTGACGACCATGGCGTAATAGGCGATTTACGCACCTGCGCCCTGGTCGCAAACGATGGCACTATCGATTATCTCTGCTGGCCAGAACTGGACAGCCCATCGGTGTTTTCCGCCCTGCTGGACAGCGACGAGGCCGGCCTGTTTTCCCTGGCACCCGACTGGCAAAACGCCCGTCGCCAGCAAATCTATCTGCCTGATACCAACATCCTGCAGACCCGCTGGCTGGCCGAAGAAGGCGTCGCCGAGATCACCGACTACATGCCGATTTGCGACCGGCAGGATAAACTGCCGCGTATCATCCGTCGGGTAAAGATGGTTCGGGGCCGGGCACGCTTTAATATGGTGTGCTCCCCGCGCCATGATTACGCCCGGGCGGACACCCGCGCTGAGGTACAGCGGGGCTGTATCGATTTTCACGCCACCGATCAGCCCTCGCTGCGCCTGGCAGCAACGGTGGTGATGACGCTGGAAGGCAATCACGCCACCGCCAGTTTTGAGCTTAAAGCCGGTGAACATGCCGAATTCGAATTTGGCAGCGTACAGGATGCCCACATCGAAAAGCTGGCCACCGCCAACTGCTTTGAAGAAACGCTGAGCTACTGGCGGGAATGGAGCAGCCGCAGCACCTATCACGGTCGCTGGCAGGAGATGGTACAACGCTCTGCGCTGGTTCTTAAGCTGCTGACCTCCTGGCAACACGGCTCCATCGCCGCGGCTGCCACCTTTGGCCTGCCCGAGGAGCTGGGCGGCGAGCGCAACTGGGATTACCGCGCCTCCTGGATACGGGATGCCTCATTCAGCATGTACGCCCTGATGCGGCTGGGTTACGTGGACGAAGCCAAGCACTTTACGGAATGGGTCGGTCGCTGTGTAGAAAACAGCCACCACGATGAAATGCGGCTGCAGGTGATGTACCGCCTGGACAGCAGTACGGATCTTCAGGAGATGTCGCTGCTTAACCTGTCCGGCTATGCCAACTCCAGTCCGGTGCGCATTGGTAACGATGCCTGGCGGCAAAAACAGCTAGATATTTATGGCGAACTGATGGATGCCATCTACCTGTCCAACAAATACGGCGAGGCCATTTCTCAGCGGGGCTGGAATCATGTGTCAGAAATGCTGGACTGGCTGTGCGATAACTGGCATCAGCCCGATGCCGGCATCTGGGAAATGCGCGGCGAGCCGGAGCACTTCCTTCACTCACGTTTAATGTGTTGGGTCGCTCTGGATCGGGGCCTGCGGCTGGCAATGAAGCGTTCACTGCCGATGCCTTACGATCGCTGGGACAAAACCCGTCGCGAGATCCGCGATGATATCTGGAAGAATTTCTGGAACAGTGAACGCGGGCATTTTGTTTCGACCCGCCACGGTGAACACCTTGATGCCTCCATGCTGCTGATGCCGCTGGTGCGTTTTGTGGGCGCCACCGATCCGGACTGGATCGCAACGCTGGATGCCATCCAGGTGAACCTGGTGAGCGACGGCATGGTACGTCGTTATAACATTCACGAAACGCCAGCTGATGGGCTAACGGGCGCAGAGGGCTCTTTTGGTGCCTGCTCGTTCTGGTATGTGGAATGTCTGGCGCGTGCCGGACGCATTCGCGAGGCACATTTTGAGTTCGAGAAATTACTGAGCTACGCTAATCCGTTGGGTTTGTATGCGGAAGAGTTTGACAGTCATGGGCAGGCACTGGGAAATACGCCCCAGGCGTTGACGCATCTTGCGTTGATCAGCGCCGCGTTTTTCCTGAACCGTAAGCTAAACGGGGACGTCACGCTTTGGCAGCCATAATGGGCTGTTTTTCGCCCAAATTGGTAAAGAACAAAGGCAGATAACGCAGGCGAGTCAGGTAAAGTATTTTAAAGCGGTTAAAATCCTGATTCACAACATCAGTTTAATGAACATATAATGCGCAGCAGGTCATAGTGACCAGCATGGGTTCGATACATTGACAAGCCTGAAACATGGCGATAAAGACTTGTAAAATATGAAAAAAAGCATTCGCGCGTTCGCTTCACTTGCATTGGCTTTGGCGGCATTCAGTCAGTCAGCCCTTGCTGTTGTTTACCCGTTACCGCCGGCAAACAGCCGTCTGACCGGGCAAAATATTGAAATTACCATTCCCGAGGACAGCAAATTACCTCTGGAAGCTTTTGCAGCTCAGTTCCAAATGGGCCTCAGCAATATGCTGGAAGCCAACCCGGGCGTTGACGTTTATCTGCCAAAACCTGGCAGCAAACTGATTATCCCACAGCAGTTACTGTTACCTGACGCGCCGCGTGAAGGCATTGTGATCAACAGTGCTGAAATGCGTCTTTACTACTATCCGAAAGGCACCAAAACGGTGGTTGTACTGCCTATCGGTATCGGTGAACTGGGTAAAGACACGCCGCTGAACTGGACCACCACTGTTCAGCGTAAAAAAGATGGTCCGACGTGGACGCCAACGAAAGCGATGCACGCGGAGTACGCTTCACGTGGTGAAAACCTGCCTGCCGTGTTCCCGGCCGGTCCGGATAACCCGATGGGGCTGTATGCGCTCTATATCGGTCGTCTGTATGCTATTCACGGCACCAACGCAAACTTCGGTATTGGCCTGCGGGTCAGTCACGGTTGCGTGCGCTTACGTGCCGACGACATCAAATGGCTGTTCGATCATGTGCCGGTTGGCACGCGCGTGCAGTTTATCAACCAGCCGGTGAAAGCCTCGGTTGAGCCAGACGGTTCACGCTGGATGGAAGTGCACAATCCGCTCTCGACCACGGAAGAGCAGTTTAACTCTCGTGAGCTGGTGCCAATTACGCTGACCCAGGCCGTTGGCAAAGTTCTGGTAGACGGCAGCGTCAACCAGTCTCAGGTTGATAAAGCGATTCAGAACCGCTCCGGTATGCCCGTACAGGTTAACGCGCCAGAAAACAACGTGGTGCCCGCGCCTGTTCAGGTAACCGAAGGCGAAGACGCCGAGCCGAAGGAAGAGCCGATGACGCCGGTGATGTCACAGCCAACGAATCCGGTCGCTGTACAGCCTGAGCCTCAGCAGTCGCAACCGGCAGAACAGCAGCCGCAGGTTCAGCCTTCACAGCCTGTGCAGCCGTCACAGCCTGCGCCAGCAAGCAATGGTAATCTGTAAGGTCTGATCCTTAACAGGGTAAAAAGCCAGTACCGGTTAACCGGGCTGGCTTTTTTTTTGTGCCCTTTACAGGCTTTGTCACCGGGCGCAGCCTCTACACGCTGGGCCTTCGCAAGGCCAGCCAGCCCGCCAGCAGGGTAAACGCGAGCACGATCAGCACCAGCAGTAAAAACCCGTGCGGATTCGCTGCCAGCGGAATACCGCCTACATTCATGCCAAAAAATCCCGCCACAATATTAATTGGCAGTGCCAGTACGGTTATCACGGTTAACAGGTAGAGCGTGCGGTTACTCTGTTCCATCAGACGCGCCGCAATCTCTTCCTGCAACAGCCGGATGCGCTCCATCAGGCTGGCGAGATCGTTGAGCACCACGCTGAACTCTTCGGTAAACGCCCGCAGCTCGCGGAGCGTGTCGTGGTTGAGCCAGACCGGAGGTCGGTTGAGCAAGCGAAACAGCGCCGCCGGTTCAGGTGCCAGGAGGCGCTGAATCCGCAACAGCATGCGCCGGTAGTGCCCCAGCTCGCTGCGATTAGCTTTAATGGCGGGGCTTAAGAGGCGCTCTTCAATGTTATCGACCACCTGACTGATGCGCCGCACGACCTGTTCCAGTTGCGACTCCTGCTCACCAAGCAGATAAAGCAACAAAGCCTCTGCACTGGGAAAGCTATGACGGGCTAACCTCTGCTGCATCTTTTCAATCATCACTGACGGGCGATAACGTGCGCTGACCACCAGGTTACGCCGGCACCATATCCACAGCGTCGCATTTTGCGTACTGCGGTTCTCCTGGTTAAGCGTGACGTCGTTGAGTACCGCCAGCAACGCGCTACTTTGCTCCGCCAGCCGGGTTCGCGGCGAGGCCGAGTGAATTTCATCGAAGAAGTCATCATCCACCTGAAAATGACTCTGCACCCAGTGCTGCGCGCGGGCATGGTTCAGATTGATATGCAGCCAGAGAAAGCCGTCATCAGGAAGATGCTCACCGAGTTTAACTGCTTCACGGGCATTCAGGCGAACAGGAAGGGCATCGGGAGAAAAGAGATAACCATGAATGAGTCCTGCCACATCATCATCAAAATCACGTTTTTGTGGGGTAAGAACAACGTCTGTCGCCATGGCTATCCTGTCAGCATCATTAATAAAGAGGTTCAGCCTGCTGAAGTTTTGTTACAGCAAAATGACCTCTCACGGCGCAGATCATTTTTTTGTCACAAAAAGCGGGTATCACACAGCGTGAAACAGATGTAAATCCGCATCTGCATCCGCTATGAGGTTTTGCATGAGCGAAAACAGTTTACCCTCTTCAGGCCCGACTCATGGACGACCCGATTTCAATGGCAAAGGTAGCCGCTTCACAAAACCAATTTTCTTTCTTCTGCTGATCGCCGGTCTGGCCTTTGCCGGATTTAACCTGTTTCATGACGTAGAAAAAACCAACACGCCGGTCACCAGTTACTTACCCTTCTTTTTATTAGGCCTCGCGCTGCTGATTGCGCTGGGCTTTGAGTTTGTAAACGGTTTTCACGATACCGCAAATGCGGTCGCGACGGTCATCTATACCCACTCTCTGACGCCCGGTGTTGCCGTGGTCTGGTCGGGATTCTGCAATTTCCTTGGCGTGATGCTCTCCAGCGGTGTGGTGGCGTTTGGGATTATTTCGTTGCTGCCCGTCGAACTGATATTGCAGGCCAGCAGCGGCAACGGTTTTGCCATGATTTATGCCCTGCTCTTCTCGGCCATTATCTGGAACCTGGGCACCTGGTATCTTGGCCTGCCCTCCTCCTCCTCGCACACCTTGATTGGCTCGATCATCGGAGTGGGCGTTGCCAATGCCATGCTGCACGGCCGCAGCGGGCTGAGCGGTGTGGACTGGGAGCAGGCCCTGAAAGTCGGTTATGCCCTTCTGCTGTCGCCGGTGGTGGGGTTTGTCTGCGCCGCCCTGCTGCTGTGGACGATGAAGCTGTTTATTCGTAACCGTCAGCTTTATCAGGCCCCGCAGAGCAACGAGCCGCCGCCCGTCTGGATCCGTGGACTGCTGATTCTGACCTGTACCGGCGTCTCTTTTGCCCATGGATCGAATGACGGACAAAAAGGCATGGGGCTCATCATGCTGATCCTGGTCGGCACCATGCCGATCGCCTATGCCCTGAACCGTTCCCTGCCGCCCGATCAGATCCCGCGCGTGGCCGCCCTGACCGACGTCACGGCGCGCCAGCTCCTGCACATTCAGCCTGCCACCACGCCCGCACCGGCCCCACGGGACGTGTTAACCGCGTTTGTCAGCAGCGAACAAATGAATGCCAACGTGCTGCCGGCCCTGGCGATGACGCTGCACGACGTGGGCGAACAGATCCGCCGCTACGGCTCGATGGAAAATATCCCGGCGCAATCCGTGAGCAACACGCGCAATCAAATGTACCTCGCGTCGGAGTCCATTAAACATTTGCAAAGCGCCCACGTTGCCCTGCCGGACGACACTGAACGCAATTTAACCGCCGTGAAAACCGAGCTGGACAGCGCTACGCGCTTTATTCCTGTCTGGGTGAAGGTGGTCGTGGCGATTGCACTGGGGCTGGGCACAATGGTGGGCTGGCGTCGCATTGTGGTCACCGTGGGGGAACGTATCGGTAAAACCCATCTGACCTATGCACAGGGTGCCAGCGCCGAACTGGTGGCGATGGTGACCATCGGCGCGGCCGACGCATTCGGTTTGCCCGTGTCCACCACACACGTTCTCTCCTCGGGTGTGGCAGGCACCATGGCGGCGAACCGATCAGGCCTGCAAATGTCCACGCTGCGGAATCTGGCAGTGGCCTGGATATTGACGCTGCCGGTTTCAGTCTTACTTTCTGCCCTGCTCTACGGGCTGTTTATCCACATCTGACCAGGTGATTCGTTATGGCAACACACGATAACAGCTTCAACCGGGATACATTTAATCAGCGTCTGTTACAGGAGTTCTACGACAGCTACGATGAAGAACTGGAGATGGAACTCGACGACCTGCGTTTTGGCGAGACCACGCCTGACGGGAATGATGAGAAGGCCTGGCGTCGTCGCTATTTTCGCGAACTGCTGCACCTGCAGGGCGAACTGGTTAAGCTTCAGGACTGGGTGATGCGCACCGGCCATCGGCTGGTCATTCTGTTCGAAGGCCGCGACGCCGCCGGTAAAGGCGGTGTTATCAAACGCATCACGCAACGCCTTAACCCGCGCACCTGCCGGGTTGCCGCCCTGCCAGCACCTAACGACCGCGAAAAAACCCAGTGGTATTTCCAGCGTTACATTGCTCATCTGCCCGCCGCCGGGGAAATGGTGCTGTTCGACCGGAGCTGGTACAACCGGGCGGGCGTGGAACGGGTGATGGGCTTTTGCAGTGAGGCTGACGTCGAGGAGTTCTATCGTAGCGTGCCGGAATTTGAAAAAATGCTGACCCGCAGCGGTATTCAAATCGTCAAATACTGGTTTTCCATTACGGACGAGGAGCAGGAACTGCGCTTTTTGAGCCGTATTCACGATCCGCTGAAGCAGTGGAAACTCAGCCCGATGGACCTGGAAAGTCGCTGCCGCTGGGAAGATTATACCGAAGCCAAAGAAGAGATGCTGAGCCGGACCCATATCCCGGATGCGCCCTGGTGGGTCGTTCAGGGCGTGGATAAAAAGCGTGCGCGACTGAACTGCATCAGCCACCTCTTGCAACAGGTGCCTTATGAAGACGCTACGCATGATGAAATTATTTTGTCACCGCGTGAACGGTCGCAGGATTACCGCCGTAATGACGTGCCGGACACGATGATCGTGCCTGAAAAGTATTAATGGCAAGCCAAGCGCGGCAGGACGCTGCGCTAACCGGTTTTCACCACACTGAAGGCTTCAGAGCTGGCCTGCTCTTGCAACCGGGCATAACGGTCGATGGCCGTGGCGATATCCTGGGATGATTTTAACGCGCGAATTTCACCGAACAGCTCACCGGCTTCAACGTAGGCTTTACGTAAATACCCGAGCCACTGTTTGATACGGGCAACATGGTACATGCCGGTATCGCCCTGTTTTTCCAGCCGGGTATATTTCTGTAACAGCGCCACCACCTCCGGCCAGGGCATGGGCGCGTCATTGTATTTGATGACCCGACTCAGGTTAGGCACGTTAAGCGCGCCTCGGCCAATCATCACGGCATCACAACCGGTGGTCCGCAGGCAGTCCTGGGCCGTTTGCCAGTCCCAGATCTCGCCATTCGCGATAACCGGAATACGTAGGCGCTGACGGATGTCGCCGATGGCCTGCCAGTTGATCGCCTCGGCACGATAACCGTCTTCTTTGGTTCGACCATGCACCACCAGCTCGCTGGCACCGGCCTGCTGTACCGCATCCGCAATTTCCATACTGCGCGCGCTGGAATCCCATCCCAGCCGCACCTTCACCGTAACGGGCAACGAAGCCGGTACCGATGCCCGCATGGCTTTTGCCGCGCGATAGATTAAATCGGGATCTTTTAACAGCGTGGCACCGCCGCCGCTGCCGTTGACCAGCTTTGACGGACAACCACAGTTCAGATCAACGCCCCAGGAGCCCAGAGTAACCGCTCGTGCGGCGTTTTCCGCCAGCCAGTCCGGATGCTGCCCCAGCAGTTGCAGACGGACCAGCGTGCCCGAGGGCGTGCGGCTGGCATGGTGCAGTTCAGGGCAGAGTCGATAAAAGGATTTTACCGGCAAGAGTTGATCCACGACGCGCAAAAATTCTGTAATGCACAGATCGTAGTCGTTGACCTCCGTTAACAGCTGGCGCACCAGAGAATCCAGTACGCCTTCCATCGGTGCCAGTAAAACCCGCATTGTCAGGCGTTTCCGCTACGCTTAGGCGCTGGGCGACGTGGACGCGCGGCTGGCTTGTCAGACGGGCCCGCTGCCGGTCCCTGACGACGGGGCTGTGAACGCTTGTCCCCTTGCGGACGCGCAGCGCCTGCACCCTGTCCGCCCTGGCTGCGACCACGGCCGCGTGGCTGCTGTGACTGACGGCCATTCACGATAGGTTCCGCTTTGATGCTTGGATCCGGCTCATAGCCCGGTACGGCCAGACGCGGAATTTCACGCTTAAGCAGACGTTCAATATCGCGCAGCAGTTTGTGTTCATCCACGCACACCAGTGACAGTGCGACGCCGGTTGCCGCCGCACGGCCGGTACGACCAATACGATGCACATAGTCTTCCGCTACGTTTGGCAGCTCATAGTTTACGACGTGTGGGAGTTCTTCAATATCCAGGCCACGGGCCGCGATATCGGTGGCCACCAGCACGCGAATTGCGCCGGATTTAAAATCAGCCAGTGCGCGCGTACGTGCACCCTGACTCTTATTGCCGTGAATCGCCGCAGCGGTAATACCGTCTTTACCCAACTGTTCTGCAAGGTGGTTAGCCCCATGCTTGGTTCGGGTAAACACCAGCACCTGCTGCCAGTTACCTTCGCCGATCAGCTGCGACAGCAGTTCCCGTTTGCGTTTCTTATCAACAAAATGCACCTGTTGAGAAACCTGCTCCGAAGCGGTGTTGCGGCGTGCCACTTCCACCTGCTCCGGGTTATGCAGCAGTTTTTCTGCCAGGGTTTTAATCTCGTCCGAGAAGGTGGCAGAGAACAGCAGGTTCTGACGTTTGGCAGGCAGTTTTGCCAGCACACGGCGAATATCGTGGATAAAGCCCATATCGAGCATACGATCGGCCTCATCCAGAACCAGCACTTCCACCTGAGAGAGGTCAACCGCGTTCTGATGGACCAGGTCCAGTAAACGGCCCGGTGTTGCCACCAGAATATCGACCCCGCCGCGCAGCTTCATCATCTGCGGGTTAATGCTGACACCACCAAACACCACCAGCGAACGAAGCGGTAAATACTTACTGTATTCAACAACGTTTTCCCCGACCTGAGCGGCCAGTTCACGGGTAGGCGTGAGGATCAGCGCACGCACCGGACGACGTCCACGTACTGCGCCGGTATTCGCCGACAGCTTCTGTAGTAAAGGCAGCGTGAATCCGGCCGTTTTGCCGGTGCCGGTCTGCGCACTTGCCAGCAGATCGCGGCCGGACAGCACCACAGGAATCGCCTGGCGCTGGATAGGAGTCGGTTCGCTGTAGCCTTGCTCAGCAACCGCACGCAAAATATCGGCACTCAGGCCGAGAGAGTCAAAAGACATGACGAGTATTACTCCGGTCCACTCTGACCGTGTTTCACGGTGTAGTTTTCAGAGGGATAGTGACGCCAGCTGACGCTGACGCGTGAAAAGGGTGCAAACTACGATGCATAAGCGGCGGAGTGTAACAGCTTTAACGTTCCTGTGCGAGATAGCTCACAATTGATTACAAACGGCCTAAACAACAAAGCCACCTTACGGTGGCTTTGGTTATCGGACAGCTCAGTTAACTGCGTTTTTTCTCAATGCGTCGTGCAGGCTCTTTGGCCAGCAGAGAAACCAGTGCCGGGCCCAGTAGCATAACCATGCCCAGGCTGGCCAGCAGCAGATTGTTGTGGAAAATGCGAGAGACCAGGAACAGCGTCATCATCGCAGCGCCGAAGTAGTAGGTGGTCGTCGCCTCTTCGAGGTAATCACCGAGGGTACGCAAACGGGCACTACGCTGCGTGATCAGCATGGCGATAAACACCCCTGCATACGTCACCACCAGGGTACTGCACACTTCGACCAGTGCTTTGTGTTTCCAGCCCCATACCAGCGCGGCAATCACCAGCAGGTGCATAGCGATATGGGCCCAGGTTTGACCGGTAATAATTTGAAAGCGATTAGACAATTTCATTTTTTCTCCTGCAGACCTGGCGGGTTGCCTGAATGCAACCGGATCCGGCCAGGGACGGTTTCATCAATGTAAAGCAAATATCAGATAACGCCTTATTTATTCCTCTTCTTCACCCTCCATTTGTGACAAAGACTACACTTTGTGGTTGATGAAGATGAAAAGGAGCGCGTCGCGAGTATGCCACAAATCCAGCAAGGATTTTCATTTAAAGTCCTGACGATCAATACCCATAAAGGTTTTGCCCCGTTTAACCGACGCTTCATCTTGCCAGAATTGCGCGAAGCCGTACGCGCAACGTCGGCAGATATCGTCTTGTTGCAGGAGGTGATGGGAACACATGACATCCATCCTCTGCAACATGAAAACTGGCCCAATACCTCACATTACGAGTTTCTGGCTGACACCATGTGGAATGATTTTGCCTATGGGCGTAACGCAGTCTATCCGGAAGGACACCACGGCAATGCCGTGCTGTCGCGCTTTCCCATTGCCGAATATCAGAACCGCGATGTCTCGGTGGCCGGTAGTGAAAACCGGGGCATGCTGCACTGCCAGATTACGCTCCCCGCGCCCTACGGTCCGCTGCACGTTATCTGCGTTCACCTGGGTCTGAAAGCGGCCCACCGTCGCGCCCAAATGGCAATGCTGAACGAGATGGTGCTGGCCCTGCCGCCGGATGCGCCCGTGGTGGTGGCTGGCGATTTTAACGACTGGCAGGGACGCGCCAATAAAATCCTGCAAAAAGGGGCCGGGCTAAAAGAGGTATTCAGCATCAAACATGGGCGACCGGCACGCACCTTCCCGGCCCGCTTTCCTCTTCTAAGACTGGATCGTATTTATGTTCGCAACGCCACGGTGAGTCATCCCTGGGCGCTGCCGCGTAAACCCTGGTCACACCTTTCCGATCACGCGCCGCTGGCGGTGGAGATCCATCTATGAATTTTGACTGGCAAAACGGCAATAAACTGCGCCTGCTGGAAAATGGGGATACGTTTTTCCCCCGGGTTTTTGGCGCAATTCAGCGTGCCGAGCGCAGTGTGCTGTTGGAAACCTTTATCCTGTTTGAAGACGATGTCGGTAACGCTTTACACCGCGAGTTGCTGGCCGCAGCACAGCGCGGCGTCAAGGTTGAAATGATGGTGGATGGTTACGGATCGTCGGAGCTGTCAGACGACTTTGTGAACAGCCTTACCCAGGCGGGCGTCCGTTTTATTTACTACGATCCGCGTCCGCTGGTGATGGGCATGCGTACCAACGTCTTTCGCCGCCTGCATCGCAAAACCGTGGTGGTTGACGGGGTTATCGCCTTTGTCGGCGGGATTAATTTCTCCGCCGAGCACTACACCGACTATGGCCCTGAAGCCAAACAGGATTACACCGTTGAGGTGAAAGGACCGGTAGTGGCGGATATTACCCGCTACCTGCAAGAGGCAATCGGCAGTCAGGCCACCACCCGCCGCTGGTGGGGACAGCGTTCACATCGTCCGGCTAAGAACGCCCTGCCCGGCGACGCGCAAGTGCTCTTCGTGTATCGCGATAATGATGATCACCGGGACGATATTGAACAGCACTATCTGGATATGCTGCGCAGTGCCAAACAGGACGTGATTATCGCGAATGCCTATTTTTTCCCCGGCTACCGACTGTTGCGGGAAATGCGCAATGCGGCACAGCGCGGGGTTCGGGTGCGTTTGATTGTGCAGGGCGAGCCCGATATGCCGATTGTGAAAGTGGGCGCAGAGCTGCTCTATAACTATCTGGTGGATGCTGGCGTGGAGGTCTACGAATACTGCCGTCGTCCGCTGCACGGTAAAGTGGCGGTGAAAGATCAGCAGTGGGCGACAGTCGGCTCCAGCAACCTCGATCCCTTAAGTTTATCGCTAAACCTCGAAGCGAACCTGATCATTCACGATCGCCACTTTAATGAGACATTACGCGACAATCTTGAGCATTTACTGGCAGAAGATTGCCAGCGCGTTCAGGAGGATAAACTGCCGCCGCGTAACTGGTGGCAGTTGTCGAAAAGCGTCGTGGTGTTCCACTTTCTGCGCCACTTTCCTGCAATCGCCGGCTGGCTGCCGGCACACACGCCAAAACTGGCCCAGGTTGACCCGCCCGTGCAGCCTGAAATGGAGACGCAAGATCGCGTCGAAGCCAACAATGAAGGAGCGAAATCCTGATGGCAAACACGCATCCGCGCTGGAAACTGGCAAAAAAAATACTTACCGGCCTGTTCTTCGTGGCCGTCATTGTGCTGCTGGTCATCTATGCACGCAAGGTGAACTGGGATGACGTCTATAAAGTTATCGTCAACTACAACCGTTTCGTGGTGCTGACCGCCGCAGGCCTGGTGATCGTCAGTTACCTCGTGTATGGCTGTTACGACCTGATCGGTCGCGCCTACTGCGGTCATAAACTGGCCAGGCGCCAGGTGATGCTGGTGTCGTTTATCTGCTATGCCTTTAACCTGACCCTCAGTACCTGGGTTGGCGGCGTGGCTATGCGCTATCGGCTGTACTCACGCCTTGGCCTGGACAGCGGTACCATTACGCGCATTTTCTCACTCAGCATTGCTACCAACTGGCTGGGCTATATCCTGCTGGCGGGCGTCGTTTTCAGCGCGGGCATGGTTTCCATTCCCAGCGGCTGGTTTATTGGCGAAACCACGCTACGGCTGATCGGGGTTGTCTTGCTGGTGCTGGTCGCCTTCTACCTCTGGTCCTGTGCCTTTTCAAAACGTCGCCGCTGGACGGTCAAAGGCCAGACGTTACAGCTGCCTTCATTACGTATGGCGCTGTTTCAGTTTGCCGTTTCCTGTGCCAACTGGATGGTGATGGGCACCATTATCTGGTTGCTACTGGGCCGGGATGTGGGCTATCCGATGGTGCTGGGGGTTTTATTGATCAGCAGTATCGCTGGCGTGATTATTCATATTCCGGCGGGGATTGGCGTGCTTGAGGCGGTGTTTTTAGCGCTGTTGAGCGGCGAAGATCTCTCTCACGGTACCATTATTGCCGCCCTGCTGGCCTACCGGGTGCTCTACTTTATTTTGCCCCTGCTGCTGGCGCTGGTGCTGTACCTGGGGCTGGAGAGTCGCGCTAAGCATATGCGGCATAAAAACGAACAGAAACTGCAGAAGTCGTAACCGGGGAGCGGCTGCTCTGGCAAACCAGAGCAGCCCGTTTTTTAGCGGCGATTGCCGAAAATACGCAGCAGCATCAGGAACAGGTTGATGAAGTCAAGGTAGAGCGTCAGCGCGCCCATGATCGAGTAGCGACGCAGGTTTTCCGTGTCGCGCGCATCAATCTGCTCGCCAATGTTTTTCAGTTTCTGCGTGTCATAGGCCGTCAGGCCCACAAACACCACCACACCAATGTAGGTAATCGCCCACATCAACGCCGGGCTTTTCAGCCAGAAGTTCACCAGCGATGCCAGCAGAATACCGATCAGCGCCATAAACAGCAGGCTGCCCAGGCGGCTCAGATCGCGCTTGGTGGTGTAGCCATAGAAGCTCATGGCACCAAACATCCCCGCCGTGACAAAGAACGTACTGGCAATGGAGGAATAGGTGTACACCAGGAAGATGCTGGCCATGGTTAACCCGGTCAGGGCCGAGTAGAGCATAAATAACCCGGTCGCTACGGCACCGCTCAGGCGATGGACCATGCCAGAGAGGATGAACACCAGCGCCAGCTGCACAATAATCAGGCCGAAGAAGGTAATGCGGTTTGCAAACACCAGCTCCATCACCGCCGGCGTGCGGGCGGCAAACCAGGAGACAAACGCGGTGAGTAATAAACCACAGGTCATCCAGCCATAAACCTGTGCCATGTAAGCCTGCAACCCGCGAGATGCAGGCTGAACTATTGAATCATTCTGTGGATATCGGTCCATGATGCACCTCTTGTTGAACAAATGGGTTATTCCCCTGACAGGGGAGCCTGGTTAAGTGTGGCACAGCTCTGTTCAACTGCGCCACAACGCCATGCTTATTGACGTTTCATGCACTGCTGATAACGACCGTCCACGCGCTGAGCAAACCACGCGGTGGTTAAATTGCGGGTGATTTTAGGGCTTTCAAGCTTAATGCCCGGCAACATTTCACGGGGCAGGCGCCGTCCGGCCATTTTATCTGCCAGCGCAAAGACCTGCTTCCACACGTCGCTGTTGCTGAATTCGGCCTTTTCGCCCTGCTCAAGATCGTCGCGAATTTCGCTGTTGCTCATATCCAGGCGTTTCGCCAGGGTGCGCACCGCCAGCTCCGTCGATCCCGCCTTGTCTGAGCCGTACTGAATGAGATCGCCATCCAGCGCCAGTTTCATGCCTGTCGCACGAGAGACTGCCGCCTGGAAAGCGGCATTGCGGCTGGCGTACCAGCCCGCGTTATAGTCCGCAAAGCGGTAAAGTGGCTTGCTGTAATCGGTGGGATAACCGAGCAGGTGCATCGTGCCGAAATAGACGCCGCCATGGCGGGTGAAGACCTCACGGCGGATGGAGCCGTCAACCGGCCATGGGTAGCCTTTGGCATGGGCTTCGGCAAACGCGATGCTCACCTGCATCGGCCCGCCGGTATGCACGGGGTTAAGGTTGCCAAACAATGTCTGCCCCATGGGCACCATCTCGATAAAGTCGTCGAAAATATCGCTCAGATCTTTTTCACTTTTGGCTTTATCCAGCCGCGCGGCATAGCTTTCGCCGTTGCTGGATTTGATGAGCAGCGCTGTGCGCACTAAAAACGCCGGCACGTGAACCTTCGCCGCGCGGCGGTCGATCTCGTCCCAGGCGATTTTTGACATGCCGGGCACGTTACCGCTGGCGTCAAAACCCGACTCCTGTCCTGCTACGGCAATGACCGCGCACAGGTTGCTGTCGCTGGCCTCAAGCCCCTGGGTGCGGAATGAGGTATAGATATCATCTGCCCAGCCTGATTTATTACTGACGTTGGCAGGCAGCAGGCGTTGGATCTGCGCTTTTACATCCTCAGGCTGCTTTGCAGGCGCTTCCGGCGTTTTTTTACTGCTACAGCCCGCCAGGATCAGCACGGCAAGCAGCGTCAGGCGTTTGGGTAAAGAAGTGAATGACATACCTGTCCTCTGAGGGGAAAAAGAGTAGCTTAACACTGCCCCGCTTCGCAGAGCAGGGTGGATTATCTGAACTCAGGTTATCGCTTTTCGCGCAACTGGCGGAAAAGGGATCGGTGATGTCAACGCGCTGGACGGTAACGTGATGCCGTTGCAACGCGACGAGGGCGGCGGCGAGCACGCGTAGGGAAAGATCCGGTTTGCCCCCGCAGCGCAACGCTCGCCCCTAATCCCAGCGCTGAGCGGCCTCATGATCGCTGTTGCGCGCATCCACCCAGCGGTCGCCCTGTTCGGTGGTTTCACGTTTCCAGAACGGAGCGCGGGTTTTCAGGTAGTCCATAATAAACTCCGCGGCGGCAAACGCGCTGCTGCGGTGTGCGCTGGTGACGCCAACAAACACAATTTCATCGCCGGGGAAGAGTTCACCAATGCGGTGAATCACGGAAACCCGCTGCAGCGGCCAGCGCTGGCGTGCGTCATCAATGATTTCCTGCAGCGCCTTTTCCGTCATGCCGGGATAATGCTCCAGCGTCAGGGCCGCCACATCATCCCCCAGATTATGATTGCGCACTTTGCCGGTAAAGGTCACCACAGCGCCGTCTTCTGGACATCCCGCCAGCCACTGGTACTCCTGAGCCATATCAAAGGCAGCCGGGCCCACCCGAATTTGCGTGTCCATTTATCCTCCCGTCACCGGCGGAAAAAAGGCCACTTCATCGCCGTCCTTTAGGGGATGATGAAGTGCGGTGAGCGTCTGGTTAACTGCGGCGAGTAAACGTTCGCTGTCCAGCGCCAGCGCCCAGCGTTCGCCCCGCTGCGCCAGAGCAGCCCGCAGCGCCGCCACATCGGGGTAATCCGGAGCCAGGGTAAGCGAATCGGTGCCCACCAGTTCCCGCACCTGAGCAAAAAACAGCACCTTAATCATGGGCAACCGCCTGAAAATCGCCGCTTTTGCCGCCGCTTTTATGCAGCAGGCGCAGTTGGTCGATGACAATGTCTTTTTGTACCGCCTTGCACATGTCATAGATGGTCAGCGCGGCTACGGAGGCCGCCGTCAGGGCTTCCATTTCTACCCCGGTTTTCCCGGTGAGCCGACACAGTGACGTAATGCGTACCCGGTTCCACGCTGGCTCAGCCACCAGCGCGACTTCCACTTTGCTCAGCATCAGCGGATGGCAAAGGGGAATCAGCTCCCACGTGCGTTTTGCCGCCTGAATACCGGCGATGCGCGCCGTCGCGAACACGTCACCTTTGTGGTGACTGCCCTCAATAATCATCTGTAAGGTTTCCGGCTTCATCAGCACCAGCACTTCAGCCTGTGCCTCGCGCACGGTGTCGTTTTTAGCGGAAACATCCACCATATGGGCTTCGCCAGCGGCGTTAATGTGGGTAAGTTGTGACATGCTCAAAGCTTCTTTAAATGGGTAACAAAGTTGCAGGGACGCGTACGGGCATCCAGTTGCTCGGCGATGATGCGCTCCCAGGCGCTGGTACAGGCCGATGTCGAGCCGGGAACCGCGAAAATTAACGTCTGGTTTGCCAGACCGGCGACCGCGCGGGACTGTAACGTCGAACCGCCGATGTCTTCATAGGAAATCATGCGAAACAGCTCGCCAAAGCCTTCGATTTCCCGATCGAACAGCGGCAGGAGCGCCTCAGGGGTGCTGTTTTTCAGGTTAAAGCCGGTGCCGCCGTTGACGATAACCACCTGCACATCCTCGCTGGCAATCCAGCGTGAGACAATGGCGCGAATGCGGTAAAGATTGTCGGGCACGATGGCGTGGTCGATGACGCTGTGTCCGGCTTCGGCCGCGGCCTCACGCAGATAATCCCCGGATGTATCATTACTGGCATCACGGCTGTCTGAGACCGTCAGCGTGGCAAGCTGTAACGGTTGAAACGCGCTGGCTGGTTTACCCATATTTGCTCCTGCAATTAACCGCCAATGTAAGAAAGATTCTGTGTGATACCGGTATTGCCCTGCAACAGGAAATGCGTCTGTTTCTTCTGGCCCAGGCTGCTGGCAATGCGCGCCTGCAATTCATCTTGCTGATCGTCGGACGCCAGTAAATCACGCAGCGGAATGCCGCCATCGCCAAACAGACACAGGTGCAGGTTGCCCTGAGCGGAAACCCGCAGGCGGTTACAGCTGGCGCAAAAATCTTTGGAATACGGCATGATCAGTCCGATTTCACCCACGTAATCCGGATGATAAAACACCTGCGCCGGGCCATCGCTGCGGCCGCTGATACGGCGCTGCCAGCCCTGCGCGAGAAGTCGATCGCGGATCACCTCGCCCGACACGTGCTGCTCGCGAAACAGCGCACCGCCCTCACCGGTTTCCATCAGCTCAATAAAACGCAGTTGAATGGGGCGCGTACGGATCCAGTCAAGAAAGGTCGTGAGATTATGGCTGTTGACGTCGCGCATCAGCACGCTGTTCACTTTGACCTGGCTGAAGCCGGCCTCAAAGGCCGCATCGATCCCGGCCATCACCTGGTGGAATTTATCCTGACCGGTTATGGCATGAAACTGGCGTGCATCAAGGCTGTCCACGCTGACGTTCAGGGCGGTGAGTCCGGCATCGCGCCACTGCTTAACGTCACGCGCCAGCCGGTAACCATTGGTGGTGACGGCGATGTGGCGGATAGCCGCGTTTTCTCTGACAGCCGCAATGATGTCGGTAAAATCGCGACGTAATGAAGGTTCACCGCCGGTCAGGCGCACTTTCTCCGTGCCCGCCGCCGCGAAGGCGCGCGTGACCCGACGAATTTCATCCAGCGAGAGAAAACTTTTATTGCGGATACCGTTTGGCTGATAGCCATCGGGCAGGCAATAGGTACAACGGAAGTTGCATACATCCGTGACCGACAGGCGCAAATAGTAAAATTTGCGCGCAAATGCATCAGTAAATTGTGACACCAGAACACCTTTCCAATTCGGGAGATGCAGTCATTTCTTCCTGCACCCTGGCAGCGTGTAGGCTACGGCCTGAATCCCCTATCCACCGACGTAGGCATTCAGGCTTGAGTGTACGTTAACCGGCTGGTTAACGCGGTATACAGATGGTAGCGCGATTAGTAGTGATGCGCCATCCACGGCTTTTACTCTGTGTGCTGCATAACGTTAACTTTCACCGTATTTCGCTCACAGGATAAGTTAAAATACCCGGTAAGCATTGACGTAAATTACCCCCGTCTGCATCAACCGGGCCGCTGGCCGGCGCAGACGTGAAAAGGAGAAGTATGAATCGAACACTGGCGGACCTGGATCGCGTGGTGGCCTTAGGTGGCGGACACGGATTAGGACGCGTGATGTCGGCCCTGTCCCCTCTGGGTTCACGCCTCACAGGCATTGTGACCACGACAGACAACGGTGGCTCCACAGGCCGCATTCGTCGCGCAGAAGGTGGCATCGCCTGGGGCGACCTGCGTAACTGTATTAACCAGCTGATCACGGAGCCTAGCGTGGCCTCCGCCATGTTCGAATATCGCTTTACCGGCAACGGTGAACTGGCCGGACACAATCTGGGTAACCTGATACTGAAAGCGCTGGATCACCTTAGCGTGCGGCCGCTGGAAGTGGTCAACATCATCAGAAACCTGTTGAAAGTTGACGCCTTTTTAATCCCCATGTCAGAGCATCCGGTTGATTTAGTTGCAACCGATAGCGAGGGCAACGCGGTGTATGGGGAAACCGCTATCGACGCCATGCAGCTTCCACCGCAGGAACTGATGCTGCATCCTGCCGTGCTGCCCACCCGCGAGGCGCTCGATGCTGTTGCAGAAGCCGATCTCATTCTGATTGGACCGGGCAGCTTTTACACCAGCCTGATGCCCATTCTGCTTATGAAAGAGATGGCGCAGGCATTACGCCGGACGCCCGCTAACATGGTGTTTATCGGCAACCTGGGCCGCGAGTTGAGTCCTGCGGCGGCAACGCTTACCGTGGCCGACAAACTGGCGATGATGGAGCACTACATTGGCAAGCGGGTGATCGACGCGATCGTAGTTGGCCCGTCCACGGACGTCAGCCGGGTGGAAAACCGCCTGATTATTCGTGAACCGCTGGAGGCCGCCGATATCAAGTACCGCCACGACCGCCAACTGCTGCGCGCCGCGCTGGAGCACGCCGTTCAGGGATTTAACTGAATCAGGACACCGCAATAAACAATGTGCGCAATTCCTGCAGCTGATCGCGCAGGCCAGCCGCCTGTTCGAACTCCAGGTTTTGCGCATGTTGCTGCATCTGCCCTTCCAGCTCGTGGATCTTTTTCTGCAACGCCTGGGGGGACAACGCCAGGTAATCGGCGTCTGCCTCAGCGGCATTGCGCTTAGCGGGCTTGGCTTTACCACGCGTTTTCACCACGTTATTGCCCAGTTCCAGAATATCGGTGATTTTCTTGTTCAGGCCCTGAGGCACGATGCCGTTTTCTTCGTTATGCCGCTGCTGCTTCTCACGGCGGCGTTCCGTTTCTTCAATCGCTCTGGCCATTGAAGGCGTGATCTTGTCGCCATACAGAATCGCTTTACCGTTAATATTACGTGCCGCACGGCCAATGGTCTGAATCAGCGAACGCTCCGAACGCAGGAAGCCCTCTTTGTCCGCATCCAGAATGGCCACCAGCGATACCTCAGGCATGTCCAGCCCTTCTCGCAACAGGTTGATCCCAACCAGTACGTCAAATTTGCCCAGACGCAGGTCACGAATGATTTCCATCCTTTCCACCGTGTCGATATCCGAGTGCAGATAGCGCACCTTTTCACCGTGCTCTTCAAGGTACTCTGTCAGATCTTCCGCCATGCGTTTAGTCAGGACGGTCACCAGGACGCGCTCGTTGATCGTAACGCGCTGGCGGATCTCAGACAGTAAATCATCAACCTGCGTCGCCACGGGGCGGACCTCAAGAATCGGATCCAGCAGGCCGGTTGGACGCACCACCTGATCGATGACCTCGTCGCCGGATTTCTCCAGCTCATATTTGCCCGGCGTTGCCGACACATAGATCGTCTGAGGGGCCAGCGCTTCAAACTCTTCGAACTTCATCGGACGGTTATCAAGCGCCGAAGGCAGTCGGAAACCGTACTCTACCAACGTCTCTTTACGTGCACGGTCGCCACGATACATGCCGCCAATTTGGGGAATCGTGACGTGGGACTCATCCACCACCAGCAGGCCATCTGCGGGGAGATAGTCAAACAGCGTAGGCGGCGCCTCTCCCGGCCCACGGCCCGACAGGTAACGCGAGTAGTTTTCGATGCCGGAGCAGTAGCCCAGCTCGCCCATCATCTCCAGATCAAACTGGGTGCGCTGAGTGATGCGCTGCTCTTCCAGCAGTTTGTTGTTTTCCAGCAGGGTTTTACGCCGGTCGGCCAGTTCAACCTTGATGTCTTCCATGGCCTGCAGAATGCGCTCACGCGGCGTAACGTAGTGCGTTTTCGGATAGATGGTAAAACGCGGTACAACCGATTCAACCTGCCCGGTGAGCGGATCAAACAGGGACAGGCGCTCGACCTCTTCGTCAAATAACTCCACCCGCAGTGCCATATCATCGGACTCTGCCGGAAAAATATCGATGACCTCGCCACGCACCCGGAAGGTGCCGCGCTGAAACGCCTGGTCGTTGCGCGTGTACTGCAGCTCTGACAAGCGACGCAGAATGCTGCGCTGGTCGATGATCATACCGCGCGTCAGGTGCAGCATCATTTTCAGATAAAGATCGGGATCGCCCAGACCGTAAATGGCCGACACTGAGGCAACGACGATAACATCACGCCGCTCCAGTAATGCTTTAGTGGCGGAAAGACGCATCTGCTCGATGTGTTCGTTAACCGAGGCGTCTTTTTCGATAAAGGTGTCAGAGCTTGGGACATAGGCTTCAGGCTGGTAGTAATCGTAATAGGAGACAAAAAACTCCACCGCGTTGTCCGGGAAAAACTCCTTCATCTCACCATACAGCTGGGCCGCCAGCGTTTTGTTCGGTGCCAGCACCATGGTGGGCCGGTTAAGATCGGCGATCACGTTAGCCACGGTAAAGGTTTTACCCGATCCGGTAACGCCTAATAGCGTCTGGTGCGCCAGGCCATCTTCCAGTCCGGCTTCAAGACGACGGATCGCCTCTGGCTGATCGCCGGAAGGCTTGAAAGCGGAGTTCAGTTTAAAATCTTTACTCATGAATGCGGTTCCTGCAGATGAAAGACGGCGGGCAGCCCATTATTTTACTCTGCTATGGCGATTTTGCCAGAAAATAATACTGGATATAATAACAGTGTTGATGCACAGTAACGGCAACCACTTTACGCTTGACTCTTTGACATTATCGCGCGCGCTAACCGGATTCTGTTGCGCAAGGTTATCCCCAAGCCCGATATTGATTTAACATTTGTCAAGCATGTGTCATAAAATTGCAGTTTGATGAATCGGCCCCAATCCGGCAGGCTTGTTTTTTGCTAAGTCACTGAATTAATGTCGTTACTTTAAAAAGCCCAGATTCTCATCATCGGGTTACCAGGCCCCGTATTTCCTCGCTTCCAACCTGTTTTCATTACCTAATACACAAGGTTATCCACAGGAATAGTGGATAACTAATGACAGCCCTTTGCACATCGGCTGTGTATAATTTTTTTCACTCTCCTTTGGGCGATAAAAAAATATTTTTTTTCGCTTATTTTCTGACGCTAACGGGTAGTGATTTAGCTATCAGCGCAATCCGTGCCTTGATCGGCGACAAGTGCGTCTCACTTTTCTTTTTTTCATTGCCCCATTAACGAGCAGGTGCACTTCCCGGCTTCATGAACCTGCACCAACGCTGTACCGCGTAAGCGTCCTGACGTGGAATTGTTAACTTTTATTTATCTTTAAACAGGGTGATTTTCACTGGTTAGCCCTGACTCCACTCGCCGTTGAGACTCTGGCCTGGTAATTGCATGCTCTCTCGTCTGAGTGTTACAGGCAGTAGCCGCGTGAAATGCGCCGCTATCTCATTAGAGCGATTTACCAGAAATGAACGGCGAAAGCATTCAGGTTAATTATCTGGAAGGAGCGCGTCAGATGCTAAGTTTACGGTCGGTGAATCAGTTTTACGGTAAAAATCATATTCTCTGGAATGTGGATCTTGATCTGCCTCCCGGCACCTGCACCGGCATACTGGGACGCCCCGGTATGGGAAAAACCACGCTGGTGAACTGCATTATGGGCAAGCTACCGATTAACAGCGGGACGATCAGCTGGCAGCAGGATGGCTCGCCGCCCGAAGACCTGCTCTCGCAGCCTTCTGAGCTGCGGGCCCGACAGGGGATCGGGTTTGTTCCACAGGGGCGCCACATTTTTACTCAGATGAGCGTTGAGGATAATTTACTGATTGCCTTACTGGCAGGCGCACAGGCGAATGACGGTTATCGGGCGATCCCGGAAATGATCTTTGATCTGTTACCCGCGCTCTATTCGCTGCGTCAGCAGCGCAGCGGCGACCTGCCGGTCTATCAGCAGCAGCAGTTGGCTCTGGCCCGTGCGCTGGTGCTGCAGCCCCGCCTGTTGATTCTGGATGAGCCCGCCGACGGCATGGCACCCTGGCTGGAAGAAGAGATGGGGAATCTGATTCGTCGCCTTAATCGTGACTACGGCCTGACGATTCTGCTGCTTGAACAGCGCGTCTCGCTGATTCGCCGCGTGGCTGACAACTTTCTCCTGCTGCATCGCGGGCGCAATGTGGCACAGGGCAACGTCGCCCAGCTGGATGACGCGACCCTGGAGAAGTGGTTAACGGTGGCCTGATCGATCCGGCAGCGTCAGATAATGTCCACAGTTTGCCTGCTGGTCTTCCTGGGTTAGCCAGGGGATCACGCCCAGGCAAGGTGCAGGAAGCCGCTGCGTTAAGGCCGCCAGGTAGGCCTGATAACGCTGGCCGGGTGGCTGTACCGTATTGGCGATCCAGCCCGCCAGGTGCAGGCCGCGTGCGCGAATCGCATCGGCAGTCAGCATGGCATGATTGATACATCCCAGCTTGACGCCCACTACCAAAATGACCGGTAGCTGCTCCTCCTCAACCCAGTCTGCATAGGTTTGCGTCTCAGAAAGCGGCGTGTACCAGCCGCCCGCACCTTCCACCAAAATCCATTCTGCCAGCGGCTCAAGTTCCCGCAGCCCCGCCGACAGCGTGGCAAACTCAATCGGTCTGCCCTCATCCGCGCTGGCGATATGAGGTGAAGTCGGCTCCATAAACGCCAGTGGATTGACCTGTTCGTAGCGCAGCGGGACGTTGCTGTAACGCTGTAAGGTCAGCGCATCACTGTTGCGCACGCCTGCTGCGGTGAGCTCGCAGCCTGAGGCCACAGGTTTATAGCCCGCACTGCGGTAGCCTGCGGCGGTGGCAGCCTGCAGCAGCGCCGCACTGGCAACCGTTTTACCGACTTCGGTGTCGGTGCCGGTAACAAACCAGCGATTCAACATTGTGTCACTCCAAACATAAGATGGTAACTGAGGCGGAAACCCTGCTCATCCCGCGGCCAGTGGGCTTCGAGCTGAGCAAGACGCTGGCGCGTTAACACGCAGCCAGACCGTCCGGTATGCAGATGCGTTGCCCCGATGCCCTTCAGGGAGCGCATTGCACTCAGCGCATCGGGAAAATGCAGGGTAAGGGTTTGCGCATGGCAGCGCAGACGCTGTGTTTCACAGGCGGCAGCAATCTCCTGCGCAGGCAAAAAGCGGTTCGCATGGAGACGGCCATCCACCTGTGACCAGGCCTGATGCACTTCGTGCAGAGAGCCCGCGCTCAGGGTGGAAAACAGCAGGCAGCCGCCAGGCCTGAGTACCCGGTTAAACTGCATCAGCGCCGCCTGAAGATTCTCGCTCCACTGCACCACCAGATTGCTCCATACGAGGTCAACAGACTGGTCTGCCAGTGGCAGAGCATCAATATCGCCAGCCAGATAGTGATGCGCGGCCCCGTTTTGCCGGGCCTGTTGCAGCATCTGCGGGGAAAGATCCAGCGCCGTGACCTCTTTACCCCGATCGCGCCATATCCGGCTGTACCAGCCGGTTCCGCATCCGGCATCCAGCAGTTGCAAACCGCTGTGCGCTGGCACCTGCGCCAGTAGCGCGTCCCCGCTCAGCCGCTGGAGTTCAGCATAGTGATCATACTGAGATGCGGCGCGGCCAAATGCCCGTGCAACCGCGCCTTTATCAACCTGCAGCGTCATACAGCGCCTCCAGCAGGGCATCAATATCCTCTGGATCATGGACGGCGGTAAGCGTGATGCGCAGACGGGCCGTGCCCGGCGGCACGGTCGGCGGACGGATCGCACTGACCCAGCAGCCCGCCCTGGCCAGGCGCGCAGACAGCGCCAGCGCCTCGCCGTTATCCCCGACGATTAATGGCTGAATGGCGCTGGACGACGTCAAAAGTTGCCAGGGCAACGAGGCCGCGCCGTGCCGGAAATGGGCGATATTACGCGCGAGACGTTGACGGCGGTCATCACCCGCCTGCACCTGTTTCAGCGACGCTAACAGCGCACTGGCCTGGGCTGGCGGCATCGCCGTGGAGTAAATCAGATGACGGGAAAATTGCACAAAGTAATCGGCGGTCGCCTCATCACACAACAGCGCGGCCCCGCTTACGCCAAAGGCTTTGCCAAAGGTCACCACCAGCAGGTCGGGTTTCATGCCCTGTGCCCAACAGCTGCCACGTCCCTGCTCGCCCGTCACCCCTATGCCGTGCGCATCATCGACCAGCAAACAGGCACCGGCATGTTTCGCCCGGTCGGCGATCGCCTGAAGGGGCGCGCTGTCGCCGTCCATACTGAAAACCCCTTCGGTTACCACCAGCGTTTGCCCTTCGCAGGGCGCATCGAGGCGCTTAGCCAGACTGAGAGGATCGTTATGGGTAAAGCGGCGCAGCTGAGCAGGGCTTTGGCTGGCGGCCTCCAGCAGCGAAGCATGCGTCAGTTTGTCGGCCAGAATGCGGTCATTTTTCTCTGCCAGCAGGTGAATCACCGCCTGATTCGCTGCAAAGCCGGAAATAAACAGCAGCGCGCGCGAATAGCCCAGCCAGTCTGCCAGCTGTGCTTCCAGCTCGGCATGTAAACGATGAAAACCGGTTACATGGCCCGATGCACCCGCACCGGCACCGGCCTCGTCCACGCCTTGTTGCCAGCCCGCCATGACGGCGGGATGCTGGCTCAGCCCAAGATAATCGTTACTGGAGAAATGGCGAAAGGTCTGACCGGCATGGCGGATCAGGCGCGTCTGATTCTCTTCAATCACGCGCCGTTCGCGCCAGCCATCTTCAGCACGGCGCTGTATCAGCGCCTGCTGGATGCGTTGCTGCCAGCTCATTACAGCGCCGCGTTATAGAATGTTTCTGTATCGGCATGAAGCAGTTGCTCACTTAACTGCTGCTGCTGGGCATTGTCGCCGTTTGCGGTCTGCGTATGCTCAGGATTCAGCCCCAGCTTACGGAACAGCAGCATATCTTTGTCTTCTTCCGGGTTCGGCGTCGTCAGCAGCTTGCAACCGTAAAAAATGGAGTTTGCCCCGGCCATAAAGCACATCGCCTGGGTTTGCTCGTTCATCTGCTCACGGCCTGCGGACAGGCGAACATGCGAGGTGGGCATCATGATGCGCGCCACGGCGATGGTGCGGATAAAGTCGAACGGTTCAACGTCATCATTGTCTGCCAGCGGCGTGCCTTTCACCTTCACCAGCATGTTGATGGGCACACTTTCAGGCGGCGTCGGCAGGTTAGCCAGCTGTACCAGCAGTCCGGCACGGTCGTTTACGGTTTCACCCAGGCCCACAATCCCGCCCGAACAGACCTTGATGCCGGCGTCACGCACTTTCCCCAGCGTATCCAGTCGTTCCTGATAGCTGCGCGTGGTGATGATATTGCCGTAAAACTCCGGTGAGGTGTCCAGATTGTGGTTGTAGAAATCCAGTCCGGCACTGCCTAAACGCTGCGCCTGACTGTCGCTCAACGTGCCAAGCGTCATGCAGGTTTCCATGCCCATCGCTTTGACGCCTTCGACCATTTTTTCCAGGTAGGGCATATCGCGATCGCTGGGGTTTTTCCATGCCGCCCCCATGCAGAAGCGGCTGGAGCCTGCGGCTTTGGCTTTTTGCGCGGAACGCAGTACCTCGTCCACTTCCATCAGTCGCTCAGATTCCAGGCCCGTCTTGTAGCGGGCGCTTTGCGGGCAATATTTGCAGTCTTCCGGGCAGGCACCGGTTTTAATCGACAGCAGTGTGCTGACCTGCACCTGACGTGGATCGAAGTGCTGGCGGTGCACCTGTTGCGCTTCAAACATCAGTTCAAGAAATGGCCGATCAAACAGCGCCTGGGCCTGAGCCAGAGTCCAACGTTGTGACATTACTTACTCCAAAAAAGGTGTCATCCCGACAGTTAACGTGGTTATACTTGTAAACTAAATCTTTTTATTTTGGTTTACAACTCCGATGTTTACTTCTCAGGACGCTGAATTTGATCGCCAGCATATCTGGCATCCCTACACCTCAATGCAGCAGCCGCTGCCCTGCTATCCGGTTGTTGCGGCACAGGATTATCATCTGCAGCTGGCAGATGGTCGTACCCTGGTGGACGGAATGTCGTCCTGGTGGGCGGCGATACATGGCTATAACCATCCGCGCCTGAATCGCGCCCTGCAACAGCAGATGGGGCAGATGTCCCACGTGATGTTTGGCGGCATTACCCATCCTGCCGCGGTGGCGTTGTGTCGTCAGTTGGTCTCAATGACGCCAGACGCGCTGGAATGTGTATTTCTGGCCGATTCCGGCTCGGTCGCCGTTGAAGTCGCGATGAAAATGGCGCTGCAATACTGGCTTGGGCGAGGCGAGACGCGTCAGCAATTTTTGACGCTCAAACGCGGTTATCACGGCGATACCTTTGCCGCGATGTCGGTATGCGATCCGGATAATTCCATGCACAGCCTGTGGCGCGGCTACCTGCCGGAACACCATTTCGCCGCGGCGCCGCAGTGCGGTTTTGATGACGAGTGGGATGCGCGTGATGCAGAGGATTTTATCCGGCTGATCCAGCAGCATCGGGGGCAGCTGGCCGCGGTGATTCTGGAACCCATCGTTCAGGGTGCCGGGGGAATGCGTTTTTACCATCCGCGCTATTTGCAGTGTGTACGTGAAGCCTGTGATCGCGACGGCATTCTGCTGATCGCCGATGAGATCGCAACCGGCTTTGGCCGCACCGGTACGCTGTTCGCCTGCGAACATGCGGCGATTTCACCGGACATTATGTGCCTAGGCAAGGCCCTGACCGGCGGCACGATGAGCCTCGCCGCTACCCTCACCACCCGTGACGTGGCCGATACCATCAGCCTCAGTCCGGCGGGCTGCTTTATGCACGGCCCCACCTTTATGGGCAATCCGCTGGCGTGCGCGGTGGCGTCAGAAAGCCTGGCAATGGTGCAGGAAGGTGACTGGCGTCAGCAGGTTGCGGCGATCGAGCGTCAGCTGCGTGGCGCGCTGCTGCCCCTGCGTCACGCGCCCGCGGTGGCTGACGTGCGCGTGCTGGGAGCCATTGGCGTGGTGGAAACGCATCAACCAGTCAATATGGCGGCGCTGCAACAGTTCTTTGTCAGTCAGGGCGTCTGGATTCGCCCTTTTGGCCGCCTGATTTATCTGATGCCGCCTTATATCATCTCCCCTGAGGCGCTGGATAAGCTGGTCAATGCGATTGGGGCGGCGCTGGAGCAGCCCGCTCACTTTCTTTCTTAATGTTGCAACGGCTGGACGTAAACCGGCTTTTGGTTAAGATGAAAAGGCAGTGACCATTAACGCAAGGAGATGTAATGCGAGTTTACAGCCAGGATTTACACGACGGCGACAAGATGCCGGAGAAACACGTTTTTAACGGAATGGGTTATCAGGGCGATAATCTTTCCCCTCACCTTGCCTGGGAAGATGCGCCAGAAGGCACCAAAAGTTTTGTTATCACCTGCTTCGATCCGGATGCGCCTACCGGCTCAGGCTGGTGGCACTGGGTGGTGGCGAATATTCCTGCCGAGACCACATCGCTGCCGCAGGGTGCCGGTTCGGGTAAAGCCGCACTGCCCGCCGGGGCGCTACAAACACGCACGGATTTCGGTCAGGCCGGATACGGCGGCGCAGCACCGCCTGCCGGTGAAACCCATCGTTATATTTTCAGCGTTCATGCGCTGGATGTGGACAAAATCGACGTCGATGAGGGTGCCAGCGGCGCCATGGTCGGGTTTAACGTGCATTTTCACGTGCTAGCCAGCGCATCGCTGACCGTTCATTACGTCTGATCGCCGCATAAAAATGCCGCTTCCGGCCTGTCGAACGATTCCGGAAGCGGCAATTTGCAGGTTATCCTGCCAGCTGATGTACCACTACCCACATCGGACCCTGTCCAACGGCGTAACGGCCTACCGGCTTCAGTAATCCCTGTGGCTGAGTGATATTGTAGACTTCAATGTGGTGTGACTTCTGCCCCGCCGCCACCAGGAACTGGCCCGCGTGATCGATATTGAATCCGCGCGGCTGCGTTTCGGTCGGCTGAAACCCTTCGACTGTCAGCACGGCACCGTCTTCGCTGACGCTAAATACCGTTAAGGTGCTGCTGGTGCGATCGCAGGCGTACAGGAAACGTCCGTCTGGCGTCAGATGAATATCGGCAGCCCAGCGGGTACCGGTAAAATCAGGCGGCATCATATCCAGCGTCTGTACCGACTCGACCTTGCCCTGCGCATTGTTCAGCGCCCAGACCTCGACCGTGCTGTTCAGCTCATTGACGCTGTAGGCGTACTGTCCGTTGGCATGAAACGCCATGTGGCGAGGCCCGGCGCCTTCCGCCGTGGTAACCTGCTCCTGTGAATGCGGGGTTAACTGACCGTCTGCGCCAAGGGTAAACAGGCAAATGCGATCCTGCTTCAGGGCAGGCACGTACAGCGTCCGATCGGCATTGTCGATATTGGCGGAGTGGCATCCCGCCAGGCCGTTAATGACCTGGCTCGGTGCCTGTGGCACGCCGTCATCCCCTATTGGGCTGATACTGACGCACGCATCGTTGTAAGAGCCGCAAAACAGGAAACGGCCGGCATGATCGGTGGAAATATGGGTCGGGCTGCCCGGCAGAGGCGCCTGTCCGGCTTCGGTCAAGGTGCCGTCTGAGGCGATGCGAAACGCCAGTACACGGAAGTCGGGGCGCACGCCTACATACAAGAAATCTTTTTTTGGACTCACCACCATAGGCTGAACCTGACCGGCGACGTCCGTAACCTGCAGGAGCGTCAAGGTGCCATCTTCATTCAACTGCCAGACATGGATTTGTTGACTCTCGGGACTGGCGGTGTAGACAACCTGCTTCATGTATTCTCCTTTTTCGCTGACTCATGTTGTTCTGAGGGTCACTGTAGCGCGTTTTTTTCTGTCTCGCTGGAATGATTTGTGCCCTGATTTTTGTTTCTGTGCCACGGTCAGGTGTAGACTTACTGTTCTGCTAACCCATCCCGATGAGAGGATTAATGAGCTATCGTGTAATCGCCCTCGACCTTGACGGCACGCTGTTAACCCCGACGAAAACCATTCTGCCCCAATCCGTGGAAGCGATTACTCAAGCGCGTCAGGCTGGCGTCAAGGTGATTATCGTGACCGGCCGTCATCACTGCGCTATCCATCCTTTCTACCAGACGTTAGCCCTGGATACGCCTGCAATCTGCTGTAATGGTACCTATTTATATGACTATCCGGCCAAAAAAGTGCTGGCCGCTGACCCGCTGGACGTCGGCAGCGCGGTGCGCGTCATTGAGATGCTGGACGAACATCAGATTCACGGCCTGCTGTATGTAGACGATGCAATGCTGTATCAAACGCCAACCGGCCATGTGATTCGCACACTGAAGTGGAGTGAGTCGCTTCCGCCGCACCAGCGTCCTGTGTTTAAGCAGGTGGACAGCCTGGCGCAGGCGGCCAGAGAGGCCGGGTCGATCTGGAAGTTTGCCCTGTCTCATGAGAACACCACCGAACTGCAGCAGTTTGCGCAGCGCGCGGAAACCGAACTCGGGCTGGCCTGTGAATGGTCATGGCACGATCAGGTCGATGTAGCCCGCGGCGGCAACAGCAAAGGCAAGCGCCTGGCGCAGTGGGTAGAATCCGTGGGGCTGAGCCTGCAGGACGTCATTGCCTTTGGTGACAACTATAACGACCTGAGCATGCTGGAAACGGTGGGGCTGGGCGTGGCAATGGGGAATGCGGATGACGTGATTAAATCCCGGGCAAAAATGGTCACTGGCACCAACCTGGAAACCAGTATCGCCGACACGCTTTACCAGTACGTCCTGTAATCCTGCCCAACCCGGCAAGGCACGCCTGCCGGGTTCAGGCCGTCACCGACACGCTTTTAATCTGGGCATACAGCCACTGTGACGGCCGGATATTGAGCTCGTCGCGCGCCCAGGGCGAGATGCGCGCCCACAGTTCGCTTACGCCAATGCGCAACCTGACCTCAACCTGATCGCCCACCTCAATGAGTTCGACGACCTGCGCAGGCAGGATATTGCGGATAGAGCTGTGCTGAGCCGGTTGCAGCGTCAGGGAGACGTCCGCCGAGGCAATACGGATCCGCAATGCCGATTTAACGGGCAAATTCACCCGACTGACCCAAATATGTTGATCGCCCAGAGACAGCGCCGACATAGGATAATCAGGATGGTGCTCCAGCACCTGCACACGCAGCACGCTGGTCAGATCGCTGGCGGGCAGCCATGGCCGCATTGCGCTGCTGCTCCAGACGCGCTCCAGCGGGCCAAAGGCTTTAACCTTACCCTGATCCAGCACCAGCACGTTATCCGCCAGTTGCAGAATCTCCTCCAGGCTATGGGAGACGTACAACACGGGAATATCAACCTGCTTCGCCAGCTTCTGCAGATAAGGCATCAGCTCACGCTTGCGCGGTAAATCCAGCGACGCCAGCGGCTCATCCATTAACAGAATATCGGGTGCACTGAGCAGGGCGCGGCCAATAGCAACACGCTGCTTTTCTCCGCCCGACAGCGACAGCGGAAAACGATCCAGCAGCGGCTCAAGGCCCAGTAATGCCACCAGCGAATCTAACTGGCCCTTCATGCTGGCCGAGAGGCCGTAACGTAAATTCCCCCGAACCCGGTAGTGCGGAAACAGCCTTGCGTCCTGGAAAACGTAGCCGATGCGGCGCTTTTCCGGCGGCAAGGCGATCTGCTGATCGGCATCAAACAGTATTCGCTCATTCAGCTGAATCCGTCCGCGCTGAGGTTGGGTTAAGCCGCCAATGGCGTTAATCAGTGAGGTTTTGCCCGCGCCCGACACGCCGAATATCGCGGTGATACCGCTGGCGGGGATCGTCACATCAACCTCAAGCTGATGCTCGCCCAGGCGTTGAGCCATGTTCAGCGTCAGCATGAAGCCCCCATCCGTTTACGCCCCCACTGCGCCAGCCATTCAGATGCCAGTAAGGAAGCCAGTGCCAGAACGATCGCGATAACGCACAGACGTGCGGCGGCCCCTTCCGCCCCGGGCGTTTCAATCAACGTATACATCGCCAGAGGAATGGTGCGGGTTTCGCCGGGAATGTTGGAAACGAAGGTAATAGTGGCACCGAACTCGCCAAGGGAACGGGCAAAAGCCAGTACGGTGCCGACAATAATACCGGGCAGCGTTAACGGCAGCGTAATGGTAAAAAAGACCCGCCAGCGTCCGGCACCTAAGGTGCGCGCAGCCTGCTCCAGCCGGCTATCCACCGCCTCCAGCGCCAGACGAATGGCCCGCACCATCAGGGGAAAGGCAATCACCGCCGAGGCCAGCGCCGCGCCGCGCCAGCTAAAGGCGAAGCTGAAGCCAAACCATTCATACAGTTTTTCACCGATCATACCGCGCCGGCCCAAGCCAATCAGCAACAGGTAACCCACCACCACCGGCGGCAGTACCAGAGGCAAGTGGATCACACTGTCGAGGATGGCTTTACCGGGGAAACGGCAACGTACCAGCACCCATGCCATCAGGATACCGAATGGCAGACTGCACAGTACGGCAATGCCTGACACCTGCAGGCTGAGCAGGACCGCCTGCCATTCAACATCACTGAGTATCATTTTTTAGGCGAGAATCCGTATTGTTTGAACACTGCGGCCGCTTCAGGCCCTTTCAGGTAGTTATAGAAAGCCTTAACGGCAGCGTTGTCGCGATCGTTAACGATTGCGACAGGATATTCGACCGGCTTGTGGCTGTCTTCCGGAAAGGTGCCCACCACCTGAACTTTTTTACTGGCTACAGCATCTGAGCCGTACACAATGCCATAAGGCGTTTCATTACGTTCCACCAGCGCCAGGGCGGCGCGCACATTACTGGCACGCGCCAGCGCCGGGGAAACAGAAGACCAGGCACCCAGCTTTTGCAGCGCTTCTTTAGCATAGATGCCCGCCGGCACATGATCGGGATCGCCCACGGCCAGACGTTCGCCCTTCAACAGGCTTTTCCAGTTGGTTTGATCGTTGATCGTCACCGGTTTGGCGCTGTCGCTGCGCGGTGCAATCAGCACCAGGTCATTGCCCAACAACGTATAGCGGGTGCTGTCGATCATGCTTTTTTTAGCAACGGCATCGTCCATCCACTGTTGATCGGCTGAGATAAACAGATCGGCAGGTGCGCCCTGCTCAATCTGACGCGCCAGTACCGAGGACGACGCAAAGGATGAGACAACGTCAGTGCCGTGCGTTTTTTTGTACTGTGCTGCAATCTCTTCCAGCGCGTTAGTGAGTGACGCCGCCGCAAACACGGTGACCTTATCGGCCGCCAGCGCCTGGCCTGCCAGTGAAACGCTCATTACCAGCGCAATGCTCAGACGACGAAAGGGTAAACGCATGATTTTTCTCCAGTGATCGTTATATATTGAATAATACAACGCATTATCTGACAGCGGCGTCAAATTAGCAAAAAAGCAAAAAGAGGCGTTCAGGGCGAGGACAACGTCCGCACTGAGGCGGACGTTGTGTGGGGATTAGTTCTGTGAGCGGGCGTTGTTGTTGTCGCGGCGACCCGTTTTAGAGATGAGGTTAAACACTTCACCCAGGCCGTAGATCAGGCCTAACATAATCGCCATTACCACAGGTACCATGATCACTGCCACGGCGAGGCTTTTGATGAGTTCCAGCATGAAGAGTCCCACTTTGCGTGTAAAAAAAGAGATTGTAACGGCTTAGTAAAACTTTGCGCAGACCTTTTCGTGCTTTTACTTTGAGGCTGAAAGCTCGTTATCATCTGCCTGATTACGCGATTCATTCTTTGCAGGAGCCACCATGCAAGCCGAACTCACCCTTCACATCCGCCTGCAGCAAAAGCTGTTTGCCGATCCACGCCGCATTGAACTGTTAAAGCGCGTGCAGCAAACCGGTTCGATTAGCCAGGGCGCGAAGCTGGCGGGCATCAGTTACAAAAGCGCCTGGGATGCCATCAACGAGATGAACCAGCTGGCTGAACAGGAAATGGTGACGCGGGCCACCGGTGGCAAAGGCGGCGGTGGCGCGCAGTTAACCCGCTATGGCGAACGTCTGGTACAGCTGTTCGGCCTGATGGAAAAGATTCAACAGCACGCCTTTGATGCTCTGCAACAGGACTCGCTGCCGCTGGACAGCCTGCTGGCCGCTATCGCCCGCTCTTCATTGCAAACCAGCGCACGTAATCAACTGTTCGGCACCGTGGTGGATAACGACGCGCAGCATATCCAGCAGCACCTGACCATTCTGCTCTCGGATGGCGTAACCCGGCTCAACGTCGCCCTGACCGCGCGCAGCGCAGAACGCCTGCATCTCAAGGCAGGCAAAGAGGTGCTGGTTCTGATTAAAGCCCCGTGGATCAGCCTTCATACTGATGCAACCGGGGCGGATAATCAGCTGGCCGCCACCATAAGCGCTATCGAAACCGGTGAGCAGGTCAGTGAAGTCCTGATGCGCCTGCCGGGCGGTGAAACGCTGTGTGCCACGCTGGAAAACGCGGAAATTGCGCGTCGGCAGTGGCAACCGGGTCACGCCGTGATCGCCAGCTTTAGCGCCAGCCACGCCATCGTCGCCGCTTTGCGTTGATTTATCATTCGGGTTTGACTTCGTTCGAAGCAGTGGCTACAACAACGGTTAACGCTGCAAAAAATGGAACGAATCATGGCTTCATTGCATATTTCGCAAGGCATATTTCATCTTAATGATGCGCGAGTGTTGTCGCTGACCGATGTACACCTACAGCCCGGCGAGCGCTGGGCGTTTGTCGGAGCCAACGGCAGTGGTAAATCCTCACTGGCGCGCGCCCTCTCTGGGGAACTGGCACCGCTGTCAGGTCAGGTAACCTGTGATTTTCAACGTCCCAGCCGCCTGTCGCTGGAGCAGTTGCAGAAGCTGGTCGCCGATGAGTGGCAACGGAATAACACCGACCTGCTGAGCGAAGGTGAGGATGATACCGGCCGCACAACGGCTGAAATCATTCAGGATGAGGTTAAAGACAGGGTGCGCTGCGAGCAGCTGGCCACGCAGTTTGGTATCACCGGCCTGCTTAACCGCCGTTTTAAATACCTCTCTACCGGTGAAACGCGCAAAACATTACTGTGCCAGGCGCTGATGAAGCAGCCCGACCTGCTGATTCTGGATGAGCCTTTCGACGGCCTGGATGTCGAATCGCGCGCGAATCTGACCGCCACGCTGCACCAGTTGCCGCAGGCGGATTTTACCCTGGTGCTGGTGCTGAACCGCTTTGATGATATTCCGGACTACGTTGACCGGGTCGGCGTACTGGCAGAATGCAGCCTGACGCATGTCGGACCCCGTGAGGAGATTCTGGCGCAGGCGCTGGTGGCCCAGCTGGCGCGCAGTGAGCAACTGGCTGGCATGGCGCTGCCGGAAGCCGACGTCCCGGATGCGCTACCGCCGCTGGCAGATGACGCGCCGCGAGTGCTTCTGCGTAACGGCATCGTATCCTATAACGACCAGCGTATTATCGACGGCCTCGACTGGCAGGTTAATACCGGGGAGCACTGGCATATTCTCGGGCCAAACGGCGCGGGCAAATCCACATTACTCAGCCTGGTCACGGGCGACCATCCCCAGGGCTACAGCAACGATTTAACCCTGTTTGGCCGGCGCCGTGGCAGCGGCGAAACCATCTGGGATATCAAACAGCATATTGGCTATGTCAGCAGCAGCCTGCATCTTGATTACCGCGTAAGCGTCAACGTCCGGACCGTGATCCTGTCCGGCTTTTTTGACTCGATTGGTCTTTATCAGGCCGTCTCCGATCGCCAAATGGCGCTGGCGCGTCAGTGGCTGGCGCTGCTGGGCATGGATAGCAGAATGGGAGATATGCCCTTTCACGGTTTATCCTGGGGCCAGCAACGGCTGGTGTTGATCGCCCGGGCGCTGGTTAAGCATCCTACGCTGTTGATACTGGATGAACCCTTGCAGGGGCTTGATCCACTCAACCGCCAGCTGGTAAGACGTTTCATCGATATTTTGATTGGTGAAGACCGTACTCAACTGCTGTTCGTTTCACATCATGCTGAGGACGCGCCCCAGTGTATTACCCATCGTCTGCATTTTGTGGCCCAGCCTGACGGCGGCTATCGCTACCAACAGGACAGGATTTGAGTGCCCTGACGCCGTGCCAGCGGCGTTGTTTACCACCAGATGTAAACGCTACCATTTAAACCTGTTTTTTAGCGATGCGATGTGCGGATCCGCCTTTAAATAAGAATATTCAGCTTGTGTAAACGATACCACTTATCCAGACTGGATCACGTTTTTGACTCACCCGATGTGCTATTTTTTCTTGATGACTTTTTAATTTTGACGCTTACCAGGATGCAACATGGAAAAATTTAACCCGGCCGATCATCCTCATCGCCGTTACAATCCCCTGACCGATCAGTGGATTTTGGTTTCTCCTCATCGTGCCAAACGTCCCTGGCAGGGGGCTCAGGAAACGCCCGCAGTGAATACGCTGCCGTCACACGATCCTGACTGTTTCCTGTGCGCAGGCAACACGCGCATCACGGGCGATGTGAATCCTGATTATCAAGGCACCTACGTTTTTACGAATGATTTTGCCGCGTTGATGACGGATACGCCCGACGCGCCTGAAAGTGATGACATGTTGATGCGTTGCGAAAGCGCGCGCGGTACCAGCCGCGTCATCTGTTTTTCGCCCGACCACAGTAAAACCCTGCCCGAAATGTCACTGAGCGCGTTACAGGACGTCGTCCGCACCTGGCAAGAACAGACAGCTGAACTGGGTCAGCACTATCCCTGGGTGCAGGTCTTTGAGAACAAGGGCGCCGCGATGGGCTGCTCTAATCCTCATCCCCATGGACAAGTGTGGGCCAACAGCTTTCTGCCTAATGAAGCCCAGCGCGAAGACGATCTGCAGCGCCGCTACTTTGCCCAAAAGGGCTCGCCGATGCTGGTGGATTACCTTGCGCGTGAACAGCAGGATGGCAGCCGCACCGTTGTTGAAACCGAACACTGGCTGGCCGTGGTGCCCTGGTGGGCGGCGTGGCCGTTTGAAACCCTGCTGCTGCCAAAAACCCATGTTAAGCGCCTGACCGATTTGACCGATGCGCAGCGTGACGATCTCGCTTGTGCCATCAAGCGCCTGACCAGCCGTTACGACAACCTGTTTCAGTGCTCTTTCCCCTACTCCATGGGCTGGCACGGCGCGCCGTTCAACGGTGACGACAATGAACACTGGCAGCTGCACGCCCACTTTTATCCGCCGCTGCTGCGTTCCGCAACGGTGCGCAAATTTATGGTCGGCTACGAGATGCTGGCTGAAACCCAACGCGATTTAACCGCAGAACAGGCAGCCGAACGCCTGCGTTCCGTGAGCGATATTCATTTCCGTGAGGCACAACAATGAGCTTAAAAACCATCACGCAGCAGGTGTTTACTGAGACCTTTGGCTATGCGCCAACCCACGCGATTCAGGCCCCAGGCCGCGTTAATTTGATTGGCGAACATACCGATTACAACGACGGTTTCGTGCTACCTTGCGCTATTGATTATCAAACGGTTATCGCCTGTGCAAAACGCGACGACCGCCAGGTACGCGTGGTTGCCGTGGATTACGATCAGGCGCAGGACATCTTTTCACTGGATGCCCCGATTACCAGCGTAAAAGAACCCATGTGGGCGAACTATGTGCGCGGCGTCGTCAAGCACCTTCAGCAACGCGCACCGGATTTTGGCGGCGTCGATATGGTGATTAGCGGCAACGTGCCTCAGGGCGCGGGCCTTAGCTCTTCCGCCTCGCTGGAAGTGGCGGTCGGAACGGTTTTCCAGCAGCTGTTTAACCTGGCACTGGACGGCGCCGCCATCGCGGTCAACGGTCAGGAAGCAGAAAACCAGTTCGTGGGCTGTAACTGCGGCATTATGGATCAGCTGATTTCCGCGCTGGGCCAGAAAGATCATGCCATGCTGCTGGACTGCCGGACGCTGGGCACGACACCGGTTTCGATGCCGGACGATATTGCCGTGGTCATCATCAATTCCAACTTCCGTCGCAGCCTGGTGGGAAGCGAATACAACGTTCGCCGTGAGCAGTGTGAAACCGGCGCACGCTTCTTTAACAAAAAGGCGCTGCGGGATGTCGACCTGGCCGAGTTCAACGCGGCTGAGTCTCAGTTAGATCCGCAGGTTGCCAAACGCGTACGTCACGTCATCACTGAAAATGCCCGTACGCTGGAGGCCGCCGAGGCGCTGTCTCGCGGCGATTTAGCCCGCATGGGCGAACTGATGGCGGAATCTCACGCCTCAATGCGTGATGACTTCGAAATTACCGTGCCGCCGGTAGATACCCTGGTCGAGATTGTTAAAGCCGAGATCGGCGATCGTGGCGGTGTTCGCATGACCGGCGGTGGCTTCGGTGGCTGTATTGTCGCCCTGATGCCCCTTGATCTGGTGGATCAGGTTCAGGCCGCCGTCGCCAGCCAGTATGAAGCCAAAACGGGCATCAAGGAGACCTTCTACGTGTGCAAAGCATCAGAAGGAGCGGGCCAATGCTAAACGATGTGAACTCCCATGCGCCGGACGGTCAGCCGTGGCGCATCACCGTATTACGTAATGCCAATGGCATGATTGCCACCTTTATGGACTGGGGCGCAACCTGGCTGTCGGCGCGAGTCCCACTGCAGGACGGTCACGTGCGTGAAGCCCTGCTGGGCTGTGCAACCCCTTCCGACTATCTGCATCAGGATGCCTATCTGGGTGCCACGGTAGGCCGTTATGCGAACCGTATTGCCGGCGCAAAACTGAATAAAATCAGCCGCCCGTTGAGCGCCAATCAGGGCGAACATCAGTTACACGGCGGCCCAGAAGGGTTTGATAAACGCCGCTGGCAAATTGTCAGTCAGTCAGAAACGGAAGTGCATTATCGTCTTGATTCGCCCGATGGCGATCAGGGCTACCCGGGCAACCTTATTGCTGATTTACGCTATGTGCTGGATGACGATAACTGCCTGTCTATTCACTATCAGGCGCAGTGCGACCAGCCCTGCCCGGTCGGTCTCACCAACCATGCTTACTTTAATCTTGATGCGCATCATGGTGATGCGCGCCAGCATCGGTTACAACTGCACGCCGATCGTTACCTGCCCGTGGATAGCGAGGGGATTCCCAACGGCCCACTGAAGGCCGTGGACGGCACCAGCTTCGATTTCCGTCAGGTTAAACGCATTGAGCAGGATTTTCTTGCCGATGACGATCAGAAGGCAGTTAAAGGCTATGACCATGCTTTCCTGCTGAACAGTGCAGGCGATAGCAGCCAGCCTGCCGCTGAACTCTGGTCAGAGGACGGCAAGCTCCAGTTGAGCGTGACCACGTCAGCGCCCGCGTTACAGTTCTACAGCGGTAACTATCTGGCCGGCACGCGCGCCCGGGAGCAGGAAAGCTATACTGCTTTTCAGGGGATCGCGCTGGAGAGTGAATTTTTACCGGATTCGCCTAATCATCCCGAGTGGCCACAGGATGATTGCTGGCTGCAGCCGGGAGATCGTTGGGAATCCGTCACGCGCTATCGCTTTACACCACGCTGAGCCACCGTGTGAAAAACGCGCAGTGCGTCACAGACAGACTTACGCAGTGCGCCGTTTTCCGCTATGGTAGAACGCAATTGGTCAGCCAACGGGCTGGCGACAGCAGGTTTCCATTATCTCAGAAACATCAAGTATTAAGGAGTTAAGCTATGGCTGTAACTAAGCTGGTTCTGGTGCGACACGGCGAAAGCCAGTGGAACAACGAAAACCGCTTCACCGGATGGTATGATGTAGACCTTTCTGACAAGGGCCGTACCGAAGCTAAAGCAGCCGGACAGCTGCTGAAGAAAGAAGGTTTCGTGTTTGATTTCGCCTACACCTCTGTGCTGAAACGCGCCATTCACACCCTGTGGAATGTGCTGGATGAGCTGGATCAGGCCTGGCTGCCCGTTGAGAAATCCTGGCGTCTGAACGAACGTCACTATGGCGCGCTGCAGGGCCTGGACAAAGCTGAAACCGCCGCAAAATACGGCGACGAGCAGGTTAAACAGTGGCGTCGTGGCTTCGCGGTGACTCCGCCAGAGCTGGACCGCAGCGATGAGCGTTTTCCTGGACACGACCCGCGTTATGCTTCGCTGAAGCCTGAGCAGCTGCCCACCACCGAAAGCCTGGCGCTGACCATCGAACGCGTGATCCCTTACTGGAACGAATCCATTCTGCCACGTATCAAAAGTGGTGAGAAAGTGATCGTGGCGGCCCACGGTAACTCACTGCGTGCGCTGGTGAAATACCTGGACAACATGAGCGAAGAAGAGATTCTTGAACTGAATATCCCGACCGGCGTTCCGCTGGTGTACGAGTTCGATGAAAACTTCAAACCGATCAAACATTACTACCTGGGTGATGCTGACGAGATCGCAGCGAAAGCCGCGGCCGTTGCCAATCAGGGTAAAGCGAAGTAATTTTGCTTCCGTGCAAAAAGGGCCAGACAATGTCTGGCCCTTTTTTATTGCGCCCTGCTTACCTGCGACGCTTTATAACCGCATCGGCCAGCTGACGCAGCACCTTTTCGGTATCGGCCCAGCCAATACAGGCATCCGTGACGCTCTTGCCGTAAACCAGCGGCTCGCCGCTTTCCAGGCTCTGATTCCCTTCAACCAGATGGCTTTCAATCATCACGCCGATAATACCGCGCTCACCGTTGATCATCTGCTGTGCCACATCGTCCGCCACCTGCATCTGCTTCTGAAACTGCTTGCTGCTGTTAGCATGGCTGAAGTCGATCATTACCTGCTGAGGCAACCCGGCTTTTTCCAGACCGGCTTTCACCGCGCTGACATGACTGGCGCTGTAGTTCGGCTCTTTACCGCCGCGCAGGATGATATGGCAGTCGCCGTTACCGCGGGTTTCCACAATCGCGGAGTGACCGTATTTGGTCACTGACAGGAAACAGTGCGGTGAACCGGCTGCGTTGATGGCATCAATCGCCACTTTAATGGTGCCGTCCGTACCGTTTTTAAACCCTACCGGGCAGGAAAGGCCGGAAGCCAGCTCGCGGTGAACCTGTGACTCGGTGGTACGGGCACCGATGGCCCCCCAGCTCATCAAATCCGCCACGTACTGCGGCGTAATCATATCCAGGAATTCGCCAGCGGCAGGCAGGCCGGAATCGTTGATCTCCAGCAGCAGCTTACGCGCGAGGCGCAGGCCGTCGTTTAGCTGAAAGGAGCCATCCATGTAAGGGTCGTTGATCAGCCCTTTCCAGCCAACGGTGGTACGCGGTTTTTCAAAATAAACGCGCATGACCACTTCCAGCTCGCCTTTAAGCTGCTCACGCAGGGTTAACAGGCGCGCCGCGTACTCTTGTGCGGCTTCCGTATCGTGAATTGAGCAGGGCCCAATGACCACCAGCAGGCGATCGTCCTGGCCGGTCAGAATCTGGTGAATGGCCTGGCGAGCCTGAGACACGGTCTGCGCTGCACGTTCGGTGGCAGGAAATTTTTCCAGTAAGGCTACGGGGGGCAGGAGCTCTTTGATCTCTTTGATGCGTAAGTCATCGTTCTGGTAATTCATACTCATTCCATATAATTTCTGGCCCGGCGCCCGCCGGACACAACCCAGCCAATGTAGCCCGAAGCGCACAGGGTGTAAATTCCTGATGAGCGCATAATGTATGCGTGAAATTTGCATAAATGGGTTATGCGTCTAGACTTTTAAAGGTAATCACTGAGGAACGGTGGCTTACTTTTATTAACACCTGTCTTTAAGCTAACCAGCGAAATTTTATTTCGCTCAGGGCGCTTTTTCTCTGAACCTTATCTGGCAGCGGTTAGAGACAGCAAATATCATTTATTAACGGGAGCATAATGATGAATAAGTTTGCAATAATTTTTCTGACGGCAGCAATGACTCTGGGCAGTGGCGCAGCAATGGCTGCCAACGGAAACTCTAACCAGGCCGCAGCAGCAGGCGCAGTCGCCGGCGGCGCGAATGAGAATCTGCCACCGAACAAAGTGGATAACAGCAAAATTAATAACACCGGCACTGAGATGTCTTCTCCAACCCGAGACAGCACCTCCAGCAGCAAACACATGACTGCCGATGAAATTGACAAGAACACGCAGTGTAAAGATGGCAAATGCCCTGACATGAATAAAAAAGTGCATACCAAAAAAGGTGGCGGTCACGTTAATACCAAAACTGACGGCACCACGCAGTAATCATTGACTGTTGAGCTGATAAGGAGAGCCTGGCTCTCCTTTATTTTATCCCGCCGCAACTTCCGCTATGCTGAGCCTGTTAACTTGACAGGGAAATGTTCATGGCCTCACTGCTTCTGATAGACGATCATCCACTGGTTGAAGTAGCACTCGAAGCTGCATTGGCTAAATCCCCCATTCCTCTTCAACTTTATTCCGCCTGCAGCGAACAGTCTGCCCGCGCGTTTCTCTCGCTTCCGCCCGATATCATCGTGCTGGACATCGGCTTGCCCGATGGTGATGGGCTGGAGATCCTGCGTCGCCTGAAGATCCATTTACCCGACTGCCCGGTGCTGATTTATTCTGCCCAGCAAACTAGCCACTACGTCAGGCGCGCTCAGGCCCTGGGCGCGGCAGGCTATGTGGTGAAGAGCCAACGCATGGAGCAGTTACTCAGCGCGATTCTGGCGGTACTCGGTGGACACGTCGCCTTCCCCGACTGTCCTGACGAGCCGGAACTGCCGTTGACCAGTAAAGAGCGCCAGATACTGGCTTTGCTGGCCAGTGGCTTATCCAATCTGCAAATTGCCGAGCGGCTGCATATCAGTAACAAAACCGTCAGCACTCACAAAAAGAATATTCTGGAAAAAACCGGCACCCGCTCCGTCGTTGAGCTGGCTGATTTATGGAAAGCACAGCAGTGAGACGCTGGCTGCTCCTGTTCCTGCTGATGTTTACCACGCTAGCGCAGGCCGATGTGCGCCCGGTCAGCAGCATCAGTCTACCCATGATGATGCCGGTCAAAGGCGCCGAGCTGATGCAGGGCAAAGTCTTGCGGGTCGGCCTGCTGGAGGAGAATAATGCGCCCTGGACAATGCGGGTGGGTAACGATCTCTACGGCATCGATGCCGATTACCTGGCCGCGTTGCACCAGTTAACCGGGGCGCAGTTCACGCTCAGTCTGTATGCCACTCAGGCTGACTTATTAGGCGCACTAACGGACGGCCGGATTGATTTTGCTTTGGGAATGATTGCCCCGCCCCTGCCAGCCAATACGGTCGCCAGCGACAGCTGGTTTAGCAGTCCGTTGCGTATTTATCGCAATCAGCAGAACCAGCGTGCCGTGATGTTCAATAGTCATAATGCTCAGTTGGCTATCAGTCATCTCACGCTGGCACAGCTGCCCCCGGCCCTGGCGGCCCGTCATCAGTGGCGAACCTACGGCAGCGATCTTCAGGCGCTCTATACGTTGTTGAATCAGCAGAACGATTACGTTGTGGCGGATGAAACCAGCGCGGGTTTTCTGTTGAGTCAGTTGCAACAGGGACAAATCTACCAAATCGCTTCCGGCATCGATGCCGGTCAGCTCAACCTGCGCGCCGTGGCACGCGATCCGGCGCTTATCGCGTGGCTGAACGAGAGTCTGCGCCAGCTTCCCGCCGAGCTGATGAGTACCCTGCAGGCGCGCTGGAGCAGCAGTCTTCCCCGCTATCAGGACACGCAGACGCTGATGCTTAGCGCCAGCGAGCGCGAGTGGATAACGGCCCACCCGGTTGTGGCCTACGCCGCTGAAGCGGATAACTATCCCTGGAGTTACCGTGACAGCAACGGCACCGCGCGAGGCTACGGTATTGATCTGCTCAACGCGGTGGCGCAAAGCACAGGATTACGTTTTACCCCGCGCTGGGTTAGTAACCCTCAGGAGGCCGCCAGTCTGATCGCTCAGCACCAGGTGATGTTACAGCTGATGCAGCCGCTTAACGGCGAAACGCAAAGTACCAGCCTGCCGGTCTGGCGCGCGCTGTGGGGCATTTATATCCGCCAGCCAGCTAACTGGTCGCACTGGAGCGATCTGGCAGGCAAGCGCATCGGAATTCTGCAGAATGACCTGGCGCAACGCCTTATTCCTGAGAACGCGCAGGTTCAACGCTACAGCGACCGAAACAGCCTGTACGATGCGCTGGCAACCGGGCAGATTGACGCCTTAGTGGATAACGTGTTGTCCGCGCGCTGGCGGATTGCCAGCCGCAACGATCCGCAGATTCATCTGGCTTTTGCCGCCAGCGATATTGCGTGGCCCATCGCGGTGGGCATCGCGCCCGATCGGCCCGAGCTGCGTTCCCTTCTGGATCGCGCATTGCAGCAGATCCCCGCCGATACGCAAAACCAGATGCGCGATCGCTGGTCGATGCCACCGCAACCTGGCAGCGTTGCGGCGATGCGCGTCCTGCCGGTGGCCGTATTGTTGACGGGCGGCGTCGCCATCGTGATTTTGCTGGTGCTGCTTGCCCGGCGTTACTGGCAACAGCGACGTGACCGTCAACAGCGTGAGCAGGCCGAACGCGCCAACGCGATGAAAAGCCAGTTTTTAGCGACGGTCAGTCACGAACTGCGCACGCCCATGCAGGCGATACTGGGCTTGCTGGAGCTGGAAAAACAGCAGCGTTCCAGTGACAACCTGCAACTGCTGCACCGCAGCGCGCAGTCACTGATGACGCTGCTTAACGATCTGCAGGATCATGCGCGAATTGAAAACAACAGTTTTGCCCTGTCGCCCCGTCCGCTGGCGCTAGCCCCCTGGCTGGCGCAGCAGCGCCATTTCTACCACCCGTTGATGCGCCCGGAGGGGCCGCGGCTGCAGGTTGAAGCCCTGACCCCGCTGCCTGACGCAATTATGATGGATGCCGATCGCCTGCAGCAGGTCGTGAATAATCTCATCACCAACGCGTTTAAATTTACCCGGCAGGGCCTGATTCGCCTGACGCTGTCGGCCACGGACAGGTTGCAGTTAACCGTGAGCGACAACGGCAGCGGCATCCCGGCAGAGGAGCAGCGTAAACTGTTCGATCCCTGGTACCAGGCACCGTCGGGAAAAGCCGTATCGGTCCAGGGCAGCGGACTGGGGTTGTTTATCTGTCGGGAGATGGTGCAGCGGATGGGCGGCGATATTGCACTCCATTCCGTACCCGGCAAAGGCACGGATGTCACGATCGTGCTGCCACTGATCCCCTGTGATCCCGTTCCTGACAGCGACCCGACGGCCCTGCCGGGCTTTCCAGGGCTGCGCGTGGCGGTGGTTGACGATCATCCCACCAACCTGATCGTCATGGAGCAGCAGCTTGCCCGCTTTGCTGTTCAGGCTGACTGTTTTGAGCATGGCCGCGATCTGCTGCTGGCCGATGCGCGCTGCCCTTACGACCTGCTGTTTATCGATCAGATGATGCCGCGTCCTGATGGCACGCTGCTGCTGCGCCTGTTACGCCGTCGGCAACGACAGCGTGGCGGCAGGCAGCGACGGGTGCTGTGTTCCGCCGATGCGCAGTTACTTAACGTGCAGCTGGCTGCGAACGAGCGCGTGCTGATTAAACCGGTTCAGCTACAGGATATCGGCGAGATACTGGCAGACTTCCGCGACGATCCGCTGGCGTCAGTGGAGGACAATCTGTGGCAGCTGGCACAGCAAAACGAGAAATTTCTTAACCGACTGGGTAAAACATTACGTGATACCCTGGAGAAAGATCGGGCACAGCTGTATGCCGCGCACCAGACCGGTGACGCGACGCAGCTGGCCGAGTCAGCACACCGTATGAAAGGAAGCTGGCTGTTGATTGGCATTGAAGAAGGGGCAAGGCTCTGTCAGCAGCTGTCTGACAAGGCGAAGCACCAGCAGGACAGCTCAGCAGAATGGCAATTGCTGATATCATTGACCGACAGGTTATTACTCAAACTGGATACTTATGGCACACACCCACTCTCATAGCGGTCAGGACACCAACCGTAAGCGCCTGATGGCGGCCTTTGCCGTGACGGCGCTCTTTATGGTCGCGGAAGTGATTGGCGGCTGGATTTCAGGCTCACTGGCCCTGCTGGCAGATGCAGGTCATATGCTGACCGACGCCGCCGCGCTGCTGATGGCATTACTGGCCGTACAGTTTGCCAAACGTAAACCCAACGATCGTCATACCTTTGGTTTGCTGCGGCTTACCACGCTGGCCGCCTTCGTTAACGCTATTGCCCTGATCCTGATTACCTTCCTGATTGTCTGGGAAGCCATTGAACGCTTCTCCCATCCGCAGCCCATCACCGGCGGCCTGATGCTGGGCATTGCTATTGGTGGGCTGCTGGCGAATATTCTCTCATTCTGGCTGCTGCACCACGGCAGTGAAGAGAAGAACCTCAACGTGCGGGCGGCCGCCTTGCATGTGATGGGCGACCTGCTGGGTTCTGTAGGTGCCATCGTCGCGGCGGTCATCATTCTGTTGACGAACTGGACGCCTGCTGACCCTATTTTGTCGATTCTGGTGTCACTGCTGATACTGCGTAACGCCTGGGCGCTGCTGCGGGAGAGTTTTCATGAGCTACTGGAAGGCGCGCCTGATTCGCTGGATGTGACGAAGCTCAGACGCGATCTGAAGCGTAATATTGCAGAGGTGCGCGATGTTCATCATGTGCATGTCTGGCAGGTGGGCGAGAAGCCGATTTTAACGCTGCATGTCCAGGTGATCCCGCCACGCGATCACGATGGTTTACTGCGCCGCATTCACACCTATCTGCACGACCATTATCAAATTGAACACGCGACGGTGCAGATGGAGTTTCAGCCCTGTGTGGGACCGGACTGCGCGCTTAACACGCCGGTGATTGAGGGTGCTCACCACCATCACGAGCACGGTGAGCACGCACATCATCACTGAGCAGACAGCGCACGAGAACCCTGTTTTCGTGCGCTGATTATCCACATCCTTGAGCCATTGAGCGCAATCAACGTCAAAATAGCGTACTCCAGCGCCATCGCGTAAACCCCCTGACGGGCAAATATCATCACGCTGATGACGTTGATAATCACCCAAAGCAGCCAGTTCTCGACGTACTTGCGCGTCATCAGCACCATGGCCACAATCGACAGCACCATCAGGCAGGCGTCCCAGAAGGGAAACGCATCCGGCTGCAGCGTCGGCATCGCCACGGCAAAGCCCGCCGCATTCATGAGGCTCACCGCCATTTGAGTGAGAAAGGCAAAGACCGGATCGATATACACCGTCATAAACGCAATCGCGATCACGCAGCCAGCCGCCCAGCCAATGGCTTTTGCGCGCGGTAACCAGCGTATGGTTAACTCGGCCTGATGATCAGACGTTTGCCGACTCCAGGCGTACCAGCCATAAACGTTAGCCGCAAAAAAGAACAGCTGTAACAGCAGGCTGGCATAAAGCTGAATTTGAAAAAAGATCACCGCAAACAACGTGACGTTTAGCAGACCAAACGCATAGTTGACGATCTTTTCCAGACTGGCGAGCCAGATACACAGCAGGCCCGCCAGTGTCCCAATGGCTTCAATCCATGAGAGATCGTAGCCCGTGGCCCCCAGGGGGATGTGCACTAAAATATTTTGTGTGCTAAAAAAATCCATATCAGCCACCTGTCAAAGACGCGCGTTACGCGTTTCCTTTCACGTTATGTTTGAGATTTGCAGCAAAGGATAGCATACGGTTCAGCGGTACCAGTGCGGCTTCACGCAGCGCCGCGTCCACGTGAATTTCATGTGCCTGCCCACCTGACTCCAGCGCCTCGGCAATGGCTTGCAGTCCGTTCATGGCCATCCAGGGGCAGTGCGCACAGCTTCGGCAGGTCGCACCTTCGCCTGCCGTCGGCGCTTCCAGCAATATTTTGTCGGGCACCGCCTGCTGCATCTTGTAAAAGATGCCGCGATCGGTCGCCACGATCATCTGCGGATGCGGCAGGCTTTTGGCAGCCTGAATCAGCTGGCTGGTCGAGCCTACCGCATCGGCCAGATCCACAATCGCCTGGGGCGATTCGGGATGAACCAGCACCGCCGCATCCGGATAAAGCGCCTTCATCCGCTGCAGTGCCTGGGTTTTGAACTCATCATGGACGATGCAGGCGCCCTGCCAGCACAACACATCGGCCCCGCTTTTTTGACTGACGTAGCGCCCCAGATGCCGATCGGGTGCCCAGATAATCTTCTCACCCAGGCTATCCAGATGCTCGATTAATTCCACCGCGATACTGGAGGTGACCACCCAGTCGGCGCGCGCTTTCACCGCCGCCGAGGTATTCGCGTAAACCACGACTGTACGATCGGGATGGGCATCGCAAAAGGCGTTAAATTCCTCAATCGGACAGCCCAGATCCAGCGAGCATTCGGCTTCAAGCGTGGGCATCAGGACGGTTTTTTCCGGGCTGAGGATTTTGGCCGTTTCCCCCATAAACCGGACGCCGGCCACCAGCAGCGTACCGGCCGCATGCTGGCTGCCGAAGCGCGCCATTTCAAGCGAGTCAGAGACGCAGCCACCGGTTTCTTCTGCCAGGGCCTGAATCTCAGGATCGGTGTAGTAATGCGCCACCATCACGGCATTGCGAGCCTTAAGCAGCGCTTTAATTTTTTCCCGATAAAAGGTTTTTTGCTCGTCGTTCAGCCGGGCAGGCTTCGGGGGAAAAGGATAAACAGCATTTTCTGGATCAAAGATTGCGCTCATGACACCGCTCTCGTTCTGTAAAATTAACGAAAATCGCCATTTATGGCTCAACAGGACGTAAATATCGCCATCGTGTTTTATATGCTAAACACGATAGCGGAAAAGCGGCAGAGTGTCGTGTTTTATTTGTTCGCTACGATGAAGAGAGGCCGACAAGCCCCTGCTGGGGCGCTTCCAGCTTGAGTAAAAAGGCTTTGACCGCCAGCCCGCCCGCAAAGCCGGTCAGTTTGCCATTCGTCCCAATCACCCGATGACAGGGCGCCACAATCGACAGCGGGTTTCGGCCATTCGCCGCGCCCACCGCGCGCACCGCGGCAGGATGACCAATCGCCTCGGCAATTTGTCGATAACTGCGCGTTTCGCCAAAGGGAATGGTGAGCAGTGCCTGCCACACTTTTATCTGAAAGTCGGTTCCGGCGAAATCCAGCGGTAAGGTAAAACGCTGGCGCGTCCCCGCGAAATACTCGCCCAGCTGGGTTTCGGTTTCGCGCAGCACCGGATGGTTATCGTCGCGTTCTACCGGCGATAAGCGGGGATGTCTGCGCACTTCGTCCTGCCATAAAATGGCCGCCAGACCGCGATCGCTGGCGATAAGCGTGAGTTCGCCGACCGGGGTTGTCACAGGTTTGCAGTAATACATGCTGTTCCTCCCATCATCATTCTGTCGGGCATTATCGCACTTTTTTAGCGTCAAACTGGCTGTTTTCGGTCATTACAATAAACTGATGTGCTGTCCGAAAACAGCCAGTCAATCTCATCCGCCAGCGCTACGCTGTCGCTATTTGCCGGAGAGCAACCATGTTTGATCCAGATACGGCTTACCAGGCGTTAACGTCGCGGGATACGCGTTTTGACGGCGTGTTTTTTGTTGGCGTGACCTCAACCGGCATTTATTGTCGTCCGATATGTCCGGTTAAGCCGCCGATGCAAAAAAACTGCGTGTTCTTTAGCAGTGCTGAGGCCGCGGAGAAAGCACGTTTTCGCCCCTGCCTGCGCTGTCGTCCTGAACTGGCACCTGGTAATGCGCCCGTCGACAATGCCCACAGAGTCGCTGACCGTCTGGTGCAGCGCATTGAAGAGGGGTTGCTGGAAGAGCACGCAGGGCTGGACGACATCGCCACCGAGTTTGGCATGAGTGCCCGTCAGCTGCGGCGGATTGTGCAGCAGGAGTTAGGCGTCACCCCACTGGAGCTGAAACAGACACGCCGCATGTTGCTGGCCAAGCAGTTACTGACTGAAACCACGCTCCCGGTTACCGATGTTGCCTACGCCAGCGGCTTCGGCAGTTTACGGCGCTTTAATGACGTGTTCCAGGCCCGCTATCGCATGACACCCGGCGCCTTGCGAAAAACCGCGCCGCAAGCCACACAGCAGCCAGGCGATACCATGCAACTGCAGCTCAGCTATCGCCCGCCCTATGACTGGCAGGCGATGCTGGATTTTCTGCAGTTGCGGTTGATGAAAGAGATTGAAGCCGTTGAGGGCCAAACCTACCGCAGAACCGTGGCGCTGGGTCAGTATCGCGGCTGGGTCAGCAGGTCACCGTGAAAGCGGCGACCACCCTCAGCAGCCGTTTTGCCCAGGCGTTTGGTGAGCCCTGCTCGACGCCATTCCCGGACCTGTCCCGCTATACTGTCCAGCCACAGCGCATCGCACAGGCGACGGTCGATGAGATCGCCAGCCTTGGGATTGTCAGCGCGCGAGCCAGAGCGATTCTGGCGTTTGCAGGTGCCTGTGTTGAGGGCAGCCTGCGTTTTAACGCTACGCTCACGCCTGATGAGATCATGACGCGGCTGGTCGCGCTGCCGGGCATTGGCCCCTGGACCGCACATTACATCGCCATGCGCGCACTGCGCTGGCCTGATGCTTTTCCCAAAGAGGATATTGCTATACGCAATAAGCTGGGAGGCCTGACGCCTAAGGCCGCAGAAGTTCGTTCGCAGCAGTGGCGCCCGTGGCGCAGCTATGCCGTGATGCATATCTGGAAAAGCCTGTAAGCCTTACGCGGCGCACTCATAATTTCAGCATTATCAAAAAAATAACCGCGTTCTTACTAAACTCCTGCCCTGTGCAACCGATAACCAATTTGGCTTAACATCGTTGACATGGGCAGGAGGCAGAAGTCATGGGGTTGCGGTTAGAAAATACAAAAATTGCGCACAAACTCAGTTTAGGATTTGGACTCGTTTTGTTGTTAGTGGTGGGCTCGGGCAGTATCAGCGTATTACGCTTTAAAAATATTCGTGATGTTTATGAACAAAGCACCCTGATTTACGATATCAACATTGATGTCTTTCAGGCCAAAGTCAACCGGCTCAAACTGCTGTATGGGGATGAAAAAGCCGGCAAAGTGATGGCAGATTACATTGCCCACGCCTCTCAGCTCACTCAGGATGCTCAGCAGTTCACATGGCAGCCTGAACAGCAGGCTGAACTTCAGGCTATCGCCAGTCAACTCAGTCACTTTCAAAGCAGCATCACCACCATGACCCAGGCAGTCCAGACGTTGGCCGCCACGGGTAAACAGCTCGATCAGCGCAACATGCAAAGCCAGTCAACCCTGTACGAAGCGTTAATTAAAACGCAGATGACCGATGCCAGCGTACTGTTCCAGCAGCTTCTCGCCATCAGCCAGCTACGCGATCAGCTTCAGTTACTGCGCTACGACCCGGTTAATGCCGCTACGCTTCAGGTGCAGCTTGAACAGCAAGCCAGGACGATTCAGTCCAGCCTCTCCGCCTTATTACCGCAGTTGCCCCCGGAGGCACAGACGCAGTTGAACGCACTGTGGAGCGCAACGCTTGACGTGAAACAACTCAGTGAGCATTACGCGGCAGGCTTCCGCGAACTCAGCGTTGCGGAAAGCGCCGTTAAAACGGACGGTGATAAAAGCAGTGCCATCATTAAAATGCTTCTGCAGCAGATGAAAGTGGAAAACAGCAACCTGACCCACGGTTCAATTAATCTGACGCTGCTGACGGTGAGCATTGCGGTTCTGCTGGGTATTCTCATCGCCTGGCTGATCAGCCGTCAGATCACCGCCCCTGTCCGAAACAACCTGCTGCTGGCCGAGCGCATCGCCAGCGGGGATTTAAGTGCCGATATCAAACCGGGCGGCCGTGATGAGCTTAGCAAGCTGGCCGGTGCAATGGGCGCAATGAATCACCGCCTGCGGACGATGATTCAGGAAGTCCGCGACAGCGTCTTCACCGTCTCCCAGGCGGCGAGCAGTATTAACAGCGACAACCACAACCTTTCCTCACGGACTGAGCAACAGGCAGCGGCTGTCGTGCAGACTGCTGCCAGCATGGAGCAGCTCACCGTGACGGTGAAGCACAACGCGGATAACGCTCGCCATGCCAGCCAGATAGCGGCGGAAGCCTCTTTGCAGGCTGAGCAAGGCGGTGCTGCGGTGAGTGAAGTGGTGCAAACCATGGGCGACATCTCTGCCAGTTCCAAAAAAATTGCCGAGATCACTGCCGTCATTAACAGCATCGCGTTTCAGACCAATATCCTGGCACTGAATGCGGCGGTTGAAGCGGCACGGGCGGGCGAACAGGGGCGCGGATTTGCGGTGGTCGCCAGCGAAGTGCGTAATCTGTCTCAGCGCAGCGCTCAGGCGGCGAAAGACATTGAGCAGCTCATCAGTGCGTCCGTTGGTCAGATTGCCGAAGGCAATAACCGCGTTGCGCGTGCGGGCGAGAGAATGGGACAGGTGGTGAATGCCATTTCCCGCGTCAATCATATTGTGGGTGAGATCTCTTCGGCTTCTGACGAGCAAAGCCGCGGTATTGAGCAGATCGCCCGGGCGGTATCGGAGCTGGACAGCACCACGCAGCAAAACGCCTCGCTGGTCTCCGCCTCTGCCCTGTCTGCCAATGCCCTGGAAGATCAGGCGCTGCGGCTCGAAACGCTACTGAAACAGTTCAATCTCGAACCGGGCCAGCAGACCGCCGCACGCTAATCCTGCTGATGCCTCACGCCACACAAGCGCCCACAGGGCGCTTTTTTTATGGCAGATGGCTACAAGGAGTCGGATGATTCAGTCGGCCAGTGGCGGGCGCTTATCGCACGTTTCACCGCACTGCACGCCTGACGAAATGCCCGGTGGGCGCGCTTTTCTGAATGGGTGGGTCGTGCAGGATTGCCTCGGCCCGGCGGGCCTCGCCCTCCGGGTAATGCTGACGCATCAGCCTGAATCGCTGCACGATTCAGTCGAACCTGCTGCAGGTTCTCATCCCACACGTTTTACGCATAGCAAAAAGGCGCCTTTAGGGCGCCTTTCAACATTGGTGGGTCGTGCAGGATTGCCTCGGCCCGGCGGGCCTCGCCCTCCGGGTAATGCTGACGCATCAGCCTGAATCGCTCTGCGATTCAGTCGAACCTGCTGCAGGTTCTCATCCCACACGCTTAACTACGCGACGCGACAAACGAAAAGAGCGCCCGCTGGGCGCTCTTTTCTGAATTGGTGGGTCGTGCAGGATTGCCTCGGCCGGCAGGCCTCGCCCTCCGGGTGATGCTGACGCATCAGCCTGAATCGCTCTGCGATTCAGTCGAACCTGCTGCAGGTTCTCATCCCGCACGCTTAACTACGCGACGCGACAAACGAAAAGAGCGCCCGCTGGGCGCTCTTTTCTGAATTGGTGGGTCGTGCAGGATTCGAACCTGCGACCAATTGATTAAAAGTCAACTGCTCTACCAACTGAGCTAACGACCCGCTCGGGGCTGACAACCGCTCAAACACATTCACCAATAATGCCTGAGGTTAAGATGGTGGGTCGTGCAGGATTCGAACCTGCGACCAATTGATTAAAAGTCAACTGCTCTACCAACTGAGCTAACGACCCATCTTAAGGTTGTGAAGCAATACTGAAGGTTCTCTTGGGGAACAACGTCCTGCGGGAGATGGTGGGTCGTGCAGGATTCGAACCTGCGACCAATTGATTAAAAGTCAACTGCTCTACCAACTGAGCTAACGACCCATCTTCAGGCTTGCCAGACACATCTGCAATGTGTCCCGGCAACGGCGGCATATATTACTGATTTACCGAGGTAGCGCAACCCTTATTTTCTGTTAAAGGGTTCAATTGCCTACCTTTCATGCGGCAAGACCAGAAATCACTCGATATCCGGTCAAACCTGCACAAATTACATACCAGACAACCGTTTTTGCGCCTGCTTAGCAGATTCGGTATCAGGATAAAGTTTGATCACCTGTTGATAAACGGCTTTGGCTTTCGCCGTGTCGTTTTTCTCCTGCATGATCACGCCAACCTTTAACAACGCTTCAGCAGCCTTGGGGGATTTTGGATACTGCTTCACCACCGTGGCGTAATAATACGCGGCGTCGTCTTTCTTGCCTTTGTTATAAAACAGCTGCCCCAGCCAGTAATTGGCATTCGGCTGATACGTCGAATCAGGATAGCGTTTCACCCACGCCTGTAGCGCAGCGATCGCCTGGTCATACTGTTTTTTCTCCAGAATGAGCGCGACAGCAGCATTGTAATCGCTGTTGGCATCGCCACTCTGTACCGGCGCACTGCCGCCGGCTGCTGCGGCACCGGAATCCGTGCCAGAGGCTGCTGCCGCGCCCGCACCGGCGCTATCACCGGCACCTGCGGCTGGCTGGCTGGCGTTGCTGTTATTGCTGCTCAGACTGTCGATCTGCTGATAGATCTGCTTCTGGCGCTCAACAACCTGGTTCAGCTGATAGGTATTTTGCTGGATTTCCCCACGCAACGAGTCGATATCCCGCTGGTTATCACTCATCTGCTGCTGCAGTTGCTGCATCAGCTGTGCCTGGGCGTTTGAGATTCTTTCTAGACTGGTGACGCGGTCTTCGACCGAGCCGGAGCCAACGCTACTGATTGACGCTTGGGCATTAGCGGCCCAGGGGGCCGCTACGCCAATCAGTAACGACAGACTCAACAGGTGATGTCTGAAGTTACTAACCATATGATTCTCTTAGTATACCAGTACGGCACGACGGTTTTTAGCGTAAGCCGCTTCGTCGTGGCCCAGAACGGCCGGCTTCTCTTTACCGTAAGAAACGATAGACATCTGGTCAGCTGACACGCCTTTACCTTGCAGATACATCTTAACGGCGTTAGCACGACGCTCGCCCAGGGCGATGTTGTATTCTGGCGTACCGCGCTCATCCGCATGACCTTCGATGGTCACTTTGTATGATGGATTGCTACGCAGGAAGTTAGCGTGCTGATCCAGCATCTGAGCGTAGTCAGACTGAACGTCATATTTGTCCAGACCGAAGTAAACGATGTTGTTCTGTTGCAGCTGTTGCATCTGCAGACGCGCCTGCTCATCAGAAGACATGTTACCGTTGCCGTTCATGCCAGAGTTAGCACCGTAAGCGCCATCAGCACCTGCGCCAGACTGGTCATTGTTGTTATTTTTGTGTGAGCTACACGCCGCAACTGCCATGATTGGCAGAGCCAGCATTAAACCCTTCAGTACTTTGTTCAGTTGCATTTGAAAATTCCCATTATTGTTTATTTTTTTGTAATGTCAGAAAGCTCAAACATTACAGGTACGGCGACCAGGCAGGAAATTTGACCTGTCCATCAGTTGCCGGAAGACGCGCTTTGAAACGACCGTCAGTCGAGACCAACTGCAACACGGAACCCATGCCCTGAGTAGAGCTGTAGATCACCATAGTGCCGTTTGGTGCCAGGCTCGGCGTTTCATCCAGGAACGTGTCCGTTAACGTTTGAACGGCTCCCGTTACCAGATCCTGTTTGGCGACGTGTTGAGCACCGCCACTGGTGCTAATCATCACCATTGATTTACCATCGCTGGCCACATCAGCATCCTGGTTCTGAGCCCCTTCCCAGGTAATACGCTGTGGTGAACCACCATTGATACCAATCTTATAAATTTGTGGTGCGCCAGCCTGGTCAGAGGTGTAAGCCAGCGTCTGGCTGTCCGGGAACCAGGTCGGTTCAGTACTGTTATAACGGCCGTCGGTGATCTGACGAATCTGACCAGAAGCCAGGTCCATTACGTACAGATTCAGGCTACCGGTTTTCGATAAGGCGAACGCCAGTTTGGTGCCGTCAGGCGAGAACGCCGGTGCACCGTTATGACGTGGGAATGAAGCCACCTGACGCACCGCGCCGTTCGAGAGCGTCTGAATAACCAGCGCCGACTTGCCGCTTTCAAAGGTTACGTAGGCCACTTTGCTGCCGTCTGGCGACCAGGCCGGTGACATCAGTGGCTGTGGTGAACGATGCACGACGAACTGGTTATAGCCGTCGTAGTCCGCCACGCGCAGTTCGTAAGGGAACTGACCGCCGTTGGTCTGCACCACATAGGCGATACGAGTACGGAATGCCCCTTTGATGCCCGTCAGTTTCTGGAACGCTTCATCACTCACGGTATGCGCCGCGTAACGCAGCCACTGTTTCGTGATTTTGTAAGAGTTCTGCGCCAGCACGGTACCCGGAGCACCTGCCGTATCGACCAGCTGGTAAGATACCTGATAGCTGCCGTCGGCGTTAGGCTGAATCTGTCCTACGACGACAGCATCAATGCCCAGTGCACTCCATGCAGCAGGCTGAACTTCCTGCGCGCTGGTCGGCTGCTGTGGCAGGCGAGAACGATCGAGCGGATTAAACTTACCGCTGTTACGCAGGTCAGCCGCGACGATGCCACCGATATCTTCCGGTGCCGCGCCAGGGCCTGCCCACTTGAACGGAACCACACCAATGGGACGCGCGCTGTTGACGCCCTGGGTGATTTCAATGCGAACCTCTGCGTGCAGCACTGCTGCCCACAACAGGATAAAAAAGCCTAACGTTACGCGAAGAGCTTGCTTCATTTTATCTCCCTTATCTGAACCTGAGTCCGCGATAATTGGCACTGTTCCTGAAAACCACGAGTACAACTAGAGTACGGCAAGCTAACCATAGATCAACCTGCCGCCGGTTACTGCATTATTGCGGTCTGAAACGCATCGGCGCGTTTTTAAACACTTCGTACACCGCTTGTGAAGGCGGTTTCGGAATACGTGCCTGCTTCGCTGCCGCGATGGCAGCCTGACAGAGCGCCGGATCGCCCCCTTCTGATTTCACATCAATCAGCATACCGTCAGGAGCAAGTTTAATACGTAAGTCACAGCTTTTGCCGCTATACAGGTCCGCATCGTAAAAACGGCTCTGGATAGCACTGGTAATCTGGCCAAGGTACGCGTTCACATCTGCGCCAGAGGCACCCGCTTTCTTCTGGTTGCCCTGCCCTGCAGCACCGCCAGAGGCGCCGCTTTTCGGTGCATTCTTACCGGACGCTAAGCCGCCCAGCAGATCGTCGACGTCGCTGTCGTTCGCTGCCTCAGCCGCCGCTTTCGCTTTTGCTTCCGCTTTTGCCTTCGCGTCTGCTTTGGCTTTTGCGGCAGCATCGGCCTTGGCTTTTGCTGCGGCTTCGGCTTTTTCTTTCGCGGCTTTCTCTTTGGCTTCAGCCGCCGCTTTCTCTTTAGCTTCCTGCGCGGCCGCGGCTTTCGCTTCGGCGGCGGCTTTCGCTTCTGCCGCTTTGGCTTCTTTAGCGGCTTCCGCTTTAGCCTGCTTCGCGGCTTCAGCCTTGGCCTGTTTCGCGGCCTCGGCAGCCTCGGCTTTCGCCTGTTGTTCAGCCTGTTTCTTTGCTTCGGCCGCGGCGGCTTTCGCCTGTTGCTCAGCCTGCTTCTTCGCCTCGGCCGCAGCCTGCCTAGCGTCTTCCTGAGCCTTTATTTTCGCGTCAGCGGCGGCTTTGGCCTGGGCATCGGCTTCCGCTTTAGCATCCGCTTTGGCTTTCGCGGCGGCCGCCTCGGCCGCTTTCTGCTGAGATTCAGCCTGTTTCGCCGCCGCTTCGGCTGCTTTCTGCTGTTCAGCCTGGGCTTTCGCCTGCTGCTTCGCGTCTTCCTGGGCCTGCAGGCGTTCTTTTTCCAGCTCTTTCAGCCGCTGTTGTTCAGCCGCCTGCTTCTGCTGGAGCTCTTCGGCCTGCTGTTGTGACTGTTTCTGGCGCTGCTGCTCGGCACGCTGACTGTCGCTTTGCTGATTCTGCTGACGATTATATTGCTCAACCACCGCACCGGGATCGACCATAACTGCCTCGATATCGCTCCCGCCGCCGCCGCCGCTGGCTTCAATGTGCTCATTAAATGAGCTCCATATCAGCAGCGCAATCAGCACGATATGCAGAATCACCGAAATGATTATCGCGCGCTTTAATTTTTCGTTTTGCTCGGTTGCCTTCGACACACTCGGTTCCCAAAAACGGTTCGACTTTAAATCGGCTGCGTCATCAAACCGACAGATTTAACTCCAGCCTGATGCAGCAGGTTCAGCGCCTTAATGATTTCATCATAAGGGACCTCTTTGGCACCGCCGATCAGAAAGACAGTTTTCGGATTGGCTTCCAGACGACGTTGCGCTTCGCTAATCACCTGTTCAGGGGGTAGCTGCGATAAACGATCGTGATCCACCACCATGCTGTATTGGCCCACACCGGACACTTCTACAATTACAGGCGGATTATCATCACTGGAAACCGTCTTCGAATCCGTCGCATCCGGCAAATCCACTTCCACGCTTTGGGTAATGATCGGGGCCGTCGCCATAAAAATCAGCAACAGCACCAGCAAGACGTCCAGCAGTGGAACAATGTTGATTTCCGACTTTAGCTCGCGGCGACCGCGACCACGCACTCGGGCCATCATTTACCTCTGTTTACTTAGCGCTGTCGCTGGAAAAAGCCTGACGATGCAGGATAGCCGTGAACTCTTCCATGAAGTTGTCATAGCCCTGTTCCAGTTTATTGACGCGCTGGTTCAGTCGGTTATAAGCCATTACCGCAGGAATTGCCGCGAATAAACCGATAGCGGTCGCGATCAACGCTTCTGCGATACCCGGCGCAACCATCTGTAGCGTGGCCTGCTTTACGGCGCCCAGGGCAATAAAGGCATGCATAATCCCCCACACCGTACCAAACAGACCAATATACGGGCTGATGGACCCTACGGTGCCAAGGAAGGGAATGTGATTTTCCAACGCTTCCAGCTCACGATTCATGGAAATGCGCATCGCCCTGCTCGCCCCTTCCACTGCCGCCTCAGGCGCATGGTTGTTGACCCGATGCAGCCGTGCGAACTCTTTGAAGCCGGCGTAAAAGATTTGCTCCGAGCCTGCCAGCTCTTCGCGACGCGCCTGACTTTCCTGATACAGGCGAGAAAGCTCAACGCCGGACCAGAATTTGTCTTCAAAGGCATCAGCTTCCCTTCCCGCCGCATTCAGAATACGCGTGCGCTGGATAATGATTGCCCATGAAGCAATCGAAAAGCCGATCAAAATCAACATGATAAGTTTGACCAGAAGGCTCGCCTTCAGGAACAAATCAAGAACGTTCATGTCAGTCACTGCTTGAACTCCGCGACAATAGACTTGGGAAGCGCAATCGGCTTCATTAGGTGTGGGTTGATGCAGGCAATCAGGACTTCTGCCTCATTGAGCACTTTGCCTTCTGCATTCACGATACGCTGGGTAAATGTCATCGTCGCCCGGGTCATTGAGGTCACTTCACTCTGAATTTCCAGAAGATCGTCAAGACGCGCCGCCGAAAGATAGTCCACCGTCATGCGCCGCACCACAAAAGCAATCTGCTGTTCTAACAGCGTCTGCTGATTGAAATGATGCTGACGCAACATTTCGGTACGTGCTCGTTCATAAAAAGCGATATAGCTGGCGTGATAAACCACACCACCGGCATCGGTATCTTCATAGTAGACCCGAACCGGCCAGCGAAACAGCGTTGTACTCACTCTACATCCCGGCCTCGTTTTAAACGTTGCTACTATACGCAAGACAATTGGGGTTGGGAATGGGCTGCCAGGGCCAGGAGAAAATAATTATCAGTTGGTTACAACCGGAAGGCTTTAGTGGAGGTTTCTTGACCAGACGCTGAAGTAAACTCACGCTTCAGCGTAAAATGCTGATGGGATGTCAGAGATAAAACCGGCTTACGCCCCACAAGAGTATCACTAATGCGGGTAAAGGGGTAAACAGAGCACGCCAGCGTAATCGTCGCGGACGAAACCCAACACCGTAAATCACGCCGGTGCATACCGCCCAGATGAGCAACACGCCCTGCCACAGCAGAATGCCGCCAGCACCGCTGGCATAACGTGCGGGATTCCACAGCAGACATCCCGCCAGCCAGAGTGCCAGCACCAGTGAAAGGGCCCGGAACGGGCCCTTATCCATCAGACGACAGATCGTCTGTAGCCATCCGCTCATCAGGATTGTCGATCCGATGCGGCGCTGTCTTCGATATGCTCTATGGCCAGCGCCGTGATGATACCAAAGGCGCAGGCCAGCAAGGTGCCAAGAATCCAGGCAAAATACCACATGTGTTGACTCCTTATCAGTACAGTGAGTTGCTGTTGCTCTCAACATGCTCTTTGGTGATACGGCCAAACATCTTCCAGTAACACCAGCTGGTGTAAAGCAGGATGATGGGCACAAAAATAATCGCGGCAAAGGTCATGGTTTTCAGCGTCAGCAGACTGGAGGTTGCATCCCACATGGTCAGACTGGTGCCCGGTACCGTGCTGGAAGGCATAATAAACGGAAACATGGCAATACCGGCCGTCATAATGACGCAGGCAAGCGTCAGTGAAGAGAACACAAACGCCCATGCGCTTTTGTGCATACGTGAGCACAGCACCGTCAGCAGAGGCAGCACAACGCCCAGCAGTGGGAACAACCACAGCACGGGATGCTGCTGGAAATTCACCATCCAGGCACCGGCTTCGCGCACCACGGTTTTACCCAGCGGATTCGAGGCCGCATAGTGATCAAGCGTACTGGTCACCACATAACCGTCAATGCCGTACTTCACCCACACGCCCGCCAGTGCGAAGCACACCATCATCACCAGCGTGGAAATCTGGGTCGTGGCGCGTGCGCGCAGGTACAGTTCGCCGTTCGTGCGCATCTGCAGGTAGGTTGCGCCCTGCGCCAGTATCATGGCGACGCTCACCACCCCTGCCAGCAGGCCAAAGGGATTAAGTAACTGGAAGAAGTTACCGGTGTAATACAGGCGCATATACTCATCAGCATGAAACGGCACACCCTGGAGCAGGTTGCCAAAGGCCACGCCAATCACCAAAGGAGGGACGAAGCTGCCGATGAAAATGCCCCAGTCCCAGGCGCCGCGCCAGCGCTTGTCTTCAATCTTAGAGCGGTAATCAAAGCCCACCGGACGAAAGAACAGCGACGCCAGCACCAGAATCATTGCCACATAAAATCCTGAAAACGCTGCCGCATAAACCATCGGCCAGGCGGCAAACAGCGCACCACCCGCAGTAATTAACCAGACCTGGTTACCGTCCCAGTGCGGCGCAATGGTGTTAATCATTACCCGACGCTCGGTATCGGTGCGTCCCAGCAGGCGCGTCAGCATGCCCACGCCCATATCAAAGCCATCAGTGACGGCAAAGCCCACCAGCAAAATGCCGATCAGCAGCCACCAGACAAAGCGCAGAACTTCGTAATCAAACATGGCGGTTCTCCTTATCCACGTGCCGGCTGAACGGTTTTCGCCATCTGCTCATGGTGATAACGACCCGTTTTCAGGCTACTTGGACCCAACCGGGCAAATTTAAACATCAGGTACATCTCGGCGACCAGGAACAGGGTATACAGACCGCAGATCAGCCCCATGGAGAACAGGATATCCCCGACGGTGAGCGACGAGTTCGCCACGGCCGTAGGCAGCACTTCGCCTATCGCCCAGGGTTGACGGCCGTACTCCGCCACAAACCAGCCTGCTTCAACCGCAATCCACGGCAGCGGAATGCCATACAGCGCGGCCTTGAGTAACCAGCGATGTTTGCCGATACGATTACGAATGACGCTCCAGAACGACAGCGTGATAACGCCGAGTAACAGCACGCCGCAGAGCACCATGATGCGGAAAGCAAAATACAGCGGCGCTACGCGTGGTATGGAATCCTGTGTTGCCTGCTTGATTTGCGCCTCGCTGGCATCTGAGACGTTTGGCGTATAGCGCTTCAACAACAGACCATAACCCAGATCTTTTTTGCTGTGATTAAAGGCATCGCGCACGGCCGGATCGGTATTCCCGCTGCGCAGTTCATTTAACAGTGCATAGGCTTTCATCCCGTTACGAATGCGAACTTCATGTTGGGTCATAAGCTCTTTCAGGCCCGTTACAGGCGTATCCGTAGAACGGGTGGCGATGAGTCCCAGCAGATAAGGAATTTGAATGGCGTAGTGGTTCTCTTGTGATGCCTGATCGGGCAAACCGAACAGCGTAAACGCAGCCGGTGCGGGCTGGGTTTCCCATTCGGCTTCAATGGCCGCCAGCTTGGTTTTCTGCACATCGCCCATTTCGTAACCGGACTCGTCACCCAACACGATGACTGACAATACGGCTGCCATACCGAAACTTGCCGCGATAGCAAAAGAGCGTTTGGCAAACGCCATGTCGCGGCCTTTCAGTAAATACCAGGCGCTGATACCCAAAATAAACATGGCACCCGTGGTGTATCCTGCCGCGACGGTGTGAACAAATTTCACCTGGGCGACCGGATTTAAGACCAGCTCAGAGAAGCTCAGCATCTCCATGCGCATGGTTTCAAAGTTAAACTCAGAGGCAATTGGGTTTTGCATCCAGCCGTTTGCCACCAGAATCCACAGCGCCGACATATTGGATCCCAGCGCCACCAGCCAGGTCACGGCCAGGTGCTGAACTTTGCCCAGCCGATCCCAGCCGAAAAAGAACAGGCCAACAAAGGTGGACTCAAGAAAGAAAGCCATTAATCCTTCAATAGCTAACGGCGCGCCAAAAATATCGCCGACATAATGAGAATAGTAAGACCAGTTGGTGCCGAACTGAAACTCCATGGTCAGTCCGGTCGCCACGCCCAGCGCAAAGTTAATACCAAATAACTTGCCCCAGAATTTTGTCATATCCTTATAAACTTGTTTGCCGCTCAGCACATAGACCGTTTCCATTATCGCCAGCAAAAACGCCATACCAAGCGTTAAAGGTACGAAAAGAAAATGGTACATGGCTGTTAAGGCAAACTGTAAACGCGACAGCTCGACAATATCTAGCATAATGACTCCTTGCTCCTCACCTTAACTCTGTATCCGTACAGACTGAATAAGAGTCAGGAACGACTGATTATTGATTCCAGTTTTGTCATCGACAGGACAGTTCTGTGTGCGGCCTGGGATGAGGGCGTAACCGTTAGCGGTAACCTGTGAAACACCAATGCAGCCGCGTGGTTCAGACGTTTAACAGGGCATAATTTAAAAATTGATGCTTTCCCGTATTTGAACAAACGTTTGATTATTTTTTTAAAAGGCTGGATTGATGCAGCGCAATTTAAGCGCTTAACCGCGCCCTTTGCTAGCAGTAAAGTTTGTTATATATGGCAGGAAATTGATTTGGAATAAGGAAATAATGTGGGGAATATGTTTAAACGGAAGCTTTGTTAAAAATGTGTCACCGGGCAATTTAATTTTATATAAATATTTAACTTTATAGCGTGTTTAATAACGCCCATTCTTTTTGCGCCCCAAAAGCCAGGTCAGATAAAGCATAGCAAACACCACGGAAATACTTAAGATTATTTTATGTTATTTAAGGCACGACGCCAATCAGTTATGCGGCAAAAGGGCGTGCTCAGGTTTAAGCGATAAAAAAAGCCACCCGAAGGTGGCTTAATGCATTCCGCTCAGACCGCTTATTTGGCTGGCAGAACCGCTTTCACGGCATCGCCGATGTCAGCCAGGCTGCGTACGGTTTTCACACCTGCGGCTTCCAGCGCAGCAAACTTCTCGTCTGCCGTTCCTTTACCACCGGCAATGATGGCGCCAGCGTGGCCCATACGTTTGCCCTTCGGTGCCGTTACGCCCGCAATGTAGCCGACAACCGGCTTGGTCACGTGCTCTTTGATGAACGCAGCAGCTTCTTCTTCCGCACTACCACCGATTTCACCGATCATGACGATCGCTTCAGTCTGCGGATCGTCCTGGAACATTTTCAGGATGTCGATGAAGTTTGAACCCGGGATCGGGTCGCCGCCGATGCCGACACAGGTAGACTGACCGTAACCGATATCGGTGGTTTGCTTAACGGCTTCATAGGTCAGGGTACCGGAACGCGAGACGATACCGACACGGCCAGGCTGGTGAATGTGGCCCGGCATGATGCCGATCTTACATTCGCCAGGGGTGATCACACCCGGGCAGTTTGGCCCGATCATGCGCACGCCTGCTTCATCCAGCTTCATCTTCACGGTCAGCATATCCAGCGTTGGGATGCCTTCGGTGATGGTGATGATCAGCTTGATACCGGCATCGATAGCTTCCAGGATACCGTCTTTGCAGAACGGAGCTGGCACATAGATGACGGTTGCGGTCGCGCCTGTGGCTTCAACGGCTTCACGCACGGTGTTGAACACCGGCAGGCCCAGATGGGTCGTGCCGCCTTTGCCCGGTGTTACGCCGCCAACCAGCTGCGTGCCGTATGCCAGCGCCTGCTCAGAGTGGAAAGTTCCCTGTCCGCCGGTGAATCCCTGGCAAATGACTTTGGTGTTTTTGTCGATCAAAATGGACATTATTTACCCTCCGCAGCAGCAACAACACGCTGTGCCGCGTCTGTCAGACTGGTTGCTGCAATGATGTTCAGACCACTGTCCGCCAGTTTCTTAGCGCCCAGTTCAGCGTTGTTACCTTCCAGACGTACCACGACCGGTACGTTAACACCGACTTCTGCTACTGCACCGATGATGCCGTCTGCGATCAGGTCGCAACGCACGATGCCGCCGAAGATGTTAACGAATACCGCTTTCACCGCGTCGTCAGACAGGATGATTTTAAAGGCTTCGGTTACGCGCTCTTTGGTCGCGCCGCCGCCGACATCCAGGAAGTTCGCTGGCTGGCCACCGTGGTGCTTAACGATGTCCATCGTACCCATCGCGAGGCCTGCGCCGTTAACCATACAACCGATGTTGCCTTCCAGCGCAACATAGTTCAGTTCCCACTGTGTCGCGTGCGCTTCACGAGGATCTTCCTGGCTTGGATCGCGCATTTCACGCAGCTCTGGCTGACGGAACAGGGCATTGCCATCGGCACCCAGTTTGCCATCCAGACAGATCAGGTCGCCCTGCTTGGTGATCACCAGCGGGTTGATCTCAACCATCGCCAGATCGCGCTCCAGGAACATGGTGGCCAGACCCATGAAAATTTTGGTGAACTGGCTGACTTGCTTACCGGTCAGGCCCAGTTTAAAGGCTAACTCACGGCCCTGATAAGGCTGTGGACCGGCTAGTGGATCAAGCGCCATTTTGTGGATCAGGTGTGGCGTTTCTTCTGCCACTTTCTCGATTTCCACGCCGCCTTCGGTCGATGCCATAAAGATGACGCGACGGGTTGCACGGTCAACCACGGCACCCAGGTACAGCTCCTGATCGATATCGGTTGCCGCTTCAACCAGAATCTGGTTTACCGGCTGACCATTGGCGTCAGTTTGGTAGGTCACCAGACGTTTGCCCAGCCAGTTTTCAGCGAAAGCACGGATGTCTTCTTTGCTGTTAACCACTTTCACACCGCCCGCTTTACCGCGGCCACCGGCATGAACCTGACATTTAACTACCCACGGGCCTGCACCGATTTTCGATGCCGCTTCTTCTGCTTCACGTGGTGTAGTACAGGCGTAGCCGGTCGGTGCTGGCATGCCATACCGTGCAAACAGCTGTTTAGCCTGGTATTCGTGTAAGTTCATGATGTTCTATCCATTCAGATCTGAAAAGAGTATTGAGATTGGGCACGCAACGCGTGCCCAGTGATGAATCAGACATCCAGCAGCAGACGCGCCGGATCTTCCAGCATCTCTTTCACCGCGACCAGATAGCCGACAGATTCACGACCATCGATTAAACGGTGATCGTAGGAGAGAGCCAGGTACATCATTGGCAGGATCACAACCTGACCATTGACCGCCATAGGACGATCTTTAATGGCGTGCATGCCCAGAATCGCGCTCTGTGGCGGGTTGATGATTGGCGTAGACATCAGCGAACCGAACACACCACCGTTGGTGATGGTAAAGTTACCGCCCGTCAGATCGTCAACCGTCAGCTTGCCGTCACGGCCTTTCACTGCCAGTTCTTTAATTTTCTTCTCGATGTCAGCCATGCTCAGCGCATCAACGTCACGCAGGACAGGCGTCACCAGTCCGCGTGGCGTAGAGACGGCAATACTCACATCGAAATAGTTGTGGTACACCACGTCTTCGCCATCGATAGAGGCGTTGACTTCTGGATAACGCTTCAGCGCTTCGACCACGGCCTTGATGTAGAAAGACATAAAGCCCAGACGCACACCATGACGTTTCTCGAACGCATCGCCGTACTGCTTACGCAGATCCATAATCGGCTTCATGTTGATTTCGTTGAAGGTCGTCAACATGGCGGTGCTGTTCTTGGCTTCCAGCAGACGCTCCGCGACGCGCTTACGTAAACGCGTCATCGGAACACGTTTTTCGCTGCGGTTGGCAACAGGCTGCTGAGCCGTTGCTGCACCCGCCGCTGGCGCGGCGGCTTTCTCAGCCTGCGGTTTGTTCGCCAGATGTTTTTCAACGTCTTCACGTGTTAAACGTCCGCCCACGCCGGTGCCTTTGATCTGCGCAGCGTCAAGATTATGCTCCGCAATCAGGCGACGGATCGCCGGGCTGAGCGCATCGCTGCTCTCTTCTTCAAGCGACGCTGTCTGACGCTGGGCTGGCGTGGTGTCATTGCTTTCCGCTTTGGCACTGCTTTCTTTACCCGCACTGTTGCCTTCTTTCAGGCGACCCAGGATCTGGCGGGACGTAACGGTTGCCCCTTCGTCTTCCAGCACGGCTTCCAGCACGCCATCGGCAGATGCCGGCACTTCCAGCACGACTTTGTCAGTTTCAATTTCGACGATGACTTCATCGCGGCTGACTGCATCGCCTGGTTTCTTGTGCCAGGTTGCTACTGTGGCATCTGCAACCGATTCAGGCAGGTCGGGAACGAGAATATCTACGCTACTCATTATCTTTCCTTTTAATTAATTGACGTTCAGTGCGTCATTAACCAGGTCTTGCTGCTGTTGTTGGTGTACGGACATATAACCCACGGCCGGAGAAGCCGATGCCGGGCGACCTGCATAACGCAAGGTGGCGCCAAACGGCACGACATCACGGAAATGATGCTGGCTACAGTACCAGGCGCCCTGGTTCAGAGGCTCTTCCTGGCACCAGACAAAGTCCTGTACGTGAGAATAGGCTTTCAATGCTTCCTGTACCGCCTGATGCGGGAACGGGTAAAGCTGTTCGATGCGCACGATGGCAACATCGGTTTTCTCGTCTTTACGACGCTGTTCCAGCAGATCGTAGTAAACCTTACCGGAGCACAGCACGACGCGTTTCACGCCCTGCGGATCCAGATCGTCGATCTCACCAATGGCCGGCTGGAAACTGCCGTTTGCCAGTTCATCCAGCGACGAGATCGCCAGCGGATGGCGCAACAGCGACTTCGGCGACATCACCACCAGCGGACGGCGCATCCCGCGCAGCGCCTGACGGCGCAGCATGTGATACACCTGAGCCGGCGTCGACGGGACGCAAACCTGCATGTTCTGCTCGGCGCAAAGTTGCAGATAGCGTTCCAGACGGGCAGAGGAGTGTTCCGGGCCCTGACCTTCGTAGCCATGCGGCAGCAACATCACCAGGCCACACATACGGCCCCACTTCTGTTCGCCAGAGCTGATGAACTGGTCAATCACCACCTGAGCACCGTTGGCAAAGTCACCAAACTGCGCTTCCCAGATGGTCAGCACGCGCGGCTCAGCCGTGGCGTAACCGTATTCAAACGCCAGCACGGCTTCTTCAGACAGCACAGAATCCCAGACTTTGAACTCGCCCTGGCTGTTATGAATATGGTGCAGCGGCGTATAGGTTGAACCGTTAGCCTGGTTGTGCACGACCGCATGGCGATGGAAGAAGGTTCCACGACCGGAGTCTTCACCCGAGAGGCGAACCGGAATACCTTCATCCACCAGCGTGGCGTACGCCAGATTCTCGGCACCGCCCCAGTCGAACGCTTTCTCGCCTTCGGCCATCAGCTTGCGATCGTTATAGATCTTGGCCACGCGCGATTGCACTTCAATCTGCTCAGGGACCTGGCTGATACGCAATGCCAGTTCCTTCAGGCGTTTCATGTCAACCTGTGCCGGATAAGGCTCGTCCCATTCGTGGTTCAGATAAGGCGACCACGTGAAGGAGTGCAGGCTCATCGGACGCCATTCCGGCACCACGCATTCGCCCGCATCGAGCGCATCGCGGTACAGGTTCACCATCTCGGTGGCATCTTCCTGCGACGCGACACCTTCGCCTTCCAGACGATCGGCGTAAATTTTACGCGGCGTCGGATGCTTTTTGATTTTCTGGTACATCAACGGCTGGGTAGCACTTGGCTCATCCGCCTCGTTGTGACCATGACGGCGATAGCACACCAGATCGATAAACACATCGCGTTTGAAGGTGTTGCGATAGTCCAGCGCCAGGCGGGTAACAAAGGCCACCGCTTCCGGATCGTCAGCATTGACGTGGAAAATCGGTGCCAGCACCATCTTGCCGATGTCAGTACAGTACGGGGTTGAACGCGCATCTTTCGGGTTGGAGGTGGTAAAACCAACCTGGTTGTTAATGACGATACGTACCGTGCCGCCCACTTCGTAGCCGCGCGCCTGAGACATGTTCAGGGTTTCCTGAACCACGCCCTGACCAATCACCGCCGCATCACCGTGGATGGTGATAGGCAGCACTTTATTGCTGACCGGTTCGGCCAGACGATCGAGACGTGCACGTACCGATCCCATGACCACCGGGCTGACAATTTCCAGGTGAGACGGGTTAAACGCCAGCGCCAGATGCACCAGACCACCTTCGGTTTCAATATCCGAAGAGAAGCCCATGTGATACTTCACATCACCGGTGCCCAGATGCTCTTTGTGTTTACCGGAGAATTCGTCGAACAGATCCTGTGGCTTTTTACCCAGTACGTTAATCAGTACGTTAAGACGGCCACGGTGCGCCATCCCCAGTACCACTTCACGTGTGCCGCTTTTGCCCGCATGACGAATCATCTCGCGCAGCATCGGCACCAGCGCATCACCGCCTTCCAGCGAGAAACGTTTTGCACCCGGGAATTTCGCGCCCAGATATTTTTCCAGCCCTTCTGCCGCGGTCAGCTCTTTCAGGAAACCTTTTTTCTCTTCGCCACTGAATGACGTCTGGCTCGCACCGGATTCGATACGCTGCTGGATCCAGCGTTTCTCTTCGGTGTTATTGATGTGCATATACTCTGCACCAATCGAGCCACAGTAGGTCTGCTTCAGCGCGTCGAACAGATCGGCCAGCTTCATGGTTTCTTTGCCAATGGCAAAAGAACCTACGTTAAAGCTTTCCTGAAAATCGGCGTCGGTCAGATCGTGAAAGGCAGGATCGAGATCGGCAACGCGGTCCTGTTTCCACAGGCCAAGCGGATCGAGATTTGCTTCCTGATGTCCGCGGAAACGAAACGCGTTAATCAGCTGCAGCACTTTCACTTGTTTGGAGTTGGTTGCCGGATCGGTAACTGAGGAGGTGTAACGAGATGCGTCTTTCGCCAGGCGACGGAAATATTCGCGAGTTGCGGAGTGGAACTGCTCAGGTTTCACTCCCGTGCCTGGTAACTGTTGGAACATCGAGCGCCACACTGCATCCACAGAGTCAGGATCGGTCAGGAAATCCTCATAGAGTTGCTCTATGTAAGACTGATTCGCGCCGGCCAGCCAGGAGGAGTCCAGCCAGGGCTTCATCGCGCTGTTCTGCATTGTGATCCCTTAAGCAATGTTATGCTTTTTTGAGGTTTCATTTGTTGCCGCTTTCGCGGTTTGCCGTAGTGAGTTCAGCGATACGAGCACTGTGCGCAGCGCGCGCCCGGCCCGTAAGGGAACCTTTGTAAACGTGGTCGGGACCGCGTTTACAGAGGCTTCCGTAAAATACCGGGAACCTGAGGTTCCCGGTGGTATAACTACGCGCTGCGTTGCAGCAGCATCGACTTAATGTGGCCGATAGCGCGCGTCGGGTTTAGCCCTTTAGGACAAACACTTACACAGTTCATGATGCTGTGACAGCGGAAAACGCTGAATGCATCGCTCAGATTATCCAGACGCGCATCCGTTTCCGTATCACGGCTGTCAATCAGGAAGCGGTAAGCGGCCAGCAGGCCTGCAGGACCAATAAACTTGTCCGGGTTCCACCAGAACGACGGGCAAGAGGTTGAGCAACAGGCGCAGAGAATACACTCATACAATCCGTCCAGATGCTCACGCTCGCCCGGCGACTGCAGATGCTCACGCGCTGGCGGGTTTTCACCGTTATTCAATAAGAAAGGCTTAATTTTCTCATACTGGGCATAAAACTGGCCCATGTCCACCACCAGGTCACGCACGACCGGCAGGCCCGGTAGAGGACGGATAACGATTTTCTGCTTGCCGTTGCCTAACGCCGAGACCGGCGTGATGCAGGCCAGGCCGTTTTTCCCGTTCATGTTCAGGCCGTCTGAGCCGCACACGCCTTCACGGCATGAGCGACGAAACGCCAGGGTAGGATCCTTCTCTTTCAGACGGATCAGCGCATCCAGCAGCATCATGTCACGGCCGTCTTCCGCTTCCAGGGTATAGTCCTGCATGCGCGGTTTGTCATCGACGTCCGGGTTGTAACGATAGATCGAAAATTCAAGTCTCATGATGATCTCCGCAATTAGTAGGTACGCGCTTTCGGCGGGAAGGCCGCACGCAGTTTCGGTTGCATGTTCACCTCACGGCGCGTCATGCTTTCCGTTTGCGGAACATAGAGGCTATGGCACAGCCAGTTGGCATCATCACGTTCCGGATAGTCGAAGCGGCTGTGTGCGCCACGGCTCTCAGTGCGGTAGTTGGCCGCCACTGCGGTGGCATAAGCGGTTTCCATCAGGTTATCCAGCTCAAGGCACTCAATACGCTGTGTATTGAAGTCAGGTGAGCGGTCATCCAGGCGCGCGGACTTCAGACGCTCACGGATCTCTTTCAGTTCAGCAAGCCCTTCACGCATCGCATCGCCTTCACGGAATACCGAGAAGTTGTTCTGCATGCAGCGTTGCAACGCCTTGCGGATTTCAACCGGATCTTCACCCGTGGTGTTATTTTCCCAGCGGTTGAAACGCGCCATCGCGGCATCAATGTTTTCCTGGCTGGCTTCACGCAGTTCACCCTGCTCTTCCAGACATTCAAGCAGATGCACGCCAGCAGCACGACCGAAGACCACCAGGTCCAGCAGCGAGTTGCCACCCAGACGGTTCGCCCCGTGTACCGATACGCAGGCGATTTCACCCACGGCGAACAGGCCTGGAATCACTTCGTCTTCGCCCTGCTCATTCACACGCAGCGCCTGACCGGTGACTTTGGTTGGCACGCCGCCCATCATGTAGTGACAGGTTGGGATAACCGGAATCGGCTCTTTAATCGGGTCAACGTGAGCAAAGGTACGGGACAGCTCAAGGATGCCCGGCAGGCGCGATTCCAGCACTTCCGCACCCAGGTGATCGAGTTTCAGCTTGATGTGCGGGCCCCATGGACCGTCGCAACCACGCCCTTCACGGATCTCCACCATCATCGAACGGGCCACAACGTCACGACCGGCAAGGTCTTTGGCGTTAGGCGCATAGCGCTCCATGAAACGCTCACCGTGTTTGTTCAGCAGATAACCGCCTTCACCACGACAGCCTTCGGTGACCAGTACACCAGCACCGGCGATACCGGTTGGGTGGAACTGCCACATTTCCATATCCTGCACAGGCACGCCTGCGCGCAGCGCCATGCCAACACCGTCGCCGGTATTGATGTGGGCGTTCGTCGTGGACTGATAAATACGTCCTGCACCGCCCGTCGCCAGAATGGTGGCCTTGGCTTTGAAGTAAACCGTTTCGCCGGTTTCCATGCAGATTGCCGTACAGCCTACGATGGCACCGTCGTCATTTTTGACCAGATCCAGTGCATACCATTCGGAGAAGATAGTGGTTTTATTTTTCAGGTTCTGCTGATACAGCGTATGCAGCAGTGCGTGGCCGGTACGGTCGGCCGCTGCGGCAGTACGCGCCGCCTGCTCACCGCCGAAGTTTTTCGACTGACCACCAAACGGACGCTGATAAACGCGGCCGTCATCAAGACGGGAGAAGGGCAAGCCCATGTGCTCCAGTTCCAGAATCGCTTCCGGACCGACGTGACACATGTATTCAATCGCGTCCTGGTCACCGATGTAGTCGGAACCTTTGACGGTGTCATACATATGCCATTCCCAGTTATCGTCATGGGTGTTACCCAGCGCAACGGTGATTCCGCCCTGCGCGGAGACAGTATGGGAACGGGTCGGGAAGACTTTGGACAACAGGGCACAGGTCTGGCCCGACTGGGAGATTTGCAACGCCGCGCGCATACCCGCGCCGCCTGCGCCGATCACCACGGCATCAAATTCTCTTACTGGTAAACTCATTTACACACCCCACACCACAACAAATCCATAAATCGCATATGACAACAGCGCCACTACGATGACCAACTGCAACAGCAGACGCGTTGCCAGCGGTTTAACGTAGTCCGTTAAGACCTGCCACATACCGATCCAGCCGTGGATCAGAATGGAAAACAGCGTCAGGAGCGTGAACACTTTTGTAAATGCAGAAGCGAAGAAGCCACGCCAGATGTCATACGTCAGCGTGTCTGTCATCACCACGAAACCGAGGAGATAGATGATGTAAAGCGTGATGAGGATTGCCGTCGCGCGCAGCAGCAGCCAGTCCTGAATGCCATTGCGACCCAACGCGGATGCATTGCTTACCATACGAGGACTCCTGCTAAAATTGAAAGCACGACAGTAATACCAAACGTCACCTGCGCAGAACGCTTACCTGCTTCGAGCGTTTCGGCCAGATAACCAAAATCCATTAACATATGACGTATCCCGCCCACTGCATGATAGGCCAGCGCAGTCAAAATGCCCCACATGATGAACTTCGCAAAGAAGCCATTCATGACAGATGCAGCGTGCTGGAAACCTTCAGGAGAAGAGAGGGAAAGACCGAGAAGCCATAACAGGATGCCGAGAGCAACCAGGGTGATGACGCCGGAGACGCGGTGAAGAATGGACGATATTGCAGTAACGGGAAACCGGATCGTCGAGAGATCCAAGTTGACAGGTCTTTGTTTTTTCACGGTTTTGCCCACACAGCTCTTTTTTATTTTGCTTCCTCCGGACATAAGACCTGAACCCTAAACGTGTTCAGACTTCATCCGTCACCAAAATAGCAACATCCAGTGTTAAATGACGTGTTACAAACGCTGGGTGGCTCCTGGTGTCAGGGTATTCCGGAGACCTGGCCGGAAGTATAGGACGATCACATTCTGATTACAATTCCCCTACAAACTCTTTGGAGAATTTTGGGTGGAACAGTGATCATTCTCACGTTTTTCACAATTCATACAAATTTAATTATCTGATTTGACAATAGTTCAACAATTCAGTTACAAACTATCCCGATAAAATCCTATGATGCACAAAAGTTATGGGGATACACTTTCTCCTAAGCTCAAGTTATGTAACATTGCCACTAACAGCTTTTAAAACCATCAGGTTATTGGTTACAAAGAAGTTATGTCCTGACCGGATCTTTAACAACCGCGATATGCACATGTCACGGCTTTACATTTCCTGTGGAACGCGCCTCTCACTCTGTACCCTTCACTGCTTATAATGCAGAGTGACATCGTGAAGTACTGCCTAAATGCAACATGCGCGCGTTTCAGGTGTCGAAAGATCCTTACCTGCCCAAGGCGCTATGGAGACGAAAATGACAGATAAAAAAGTGACGCTAACCCTACCCGACGAAAAGCCTATTGAACTGAAAGTGCTGCAAGGCACGCTGGGCCAGGATGTCGTCGATGTCCGCGAACTGGGTTCTAACGGCCTGTTTACCTTCGATCCTGGTTTCACGTCTACCGCGTCCTGCGAGTCAAAAATCACCTTTATCGATGGCGATGAAGGTATCCTGCTTCACCGTGGTTTTCCCATCGATCAGTTGGCCACCCACTCTAACTACCTGGAAGTGTGCTATATCCTGCTGAATGGTGAAGCCCCGACTCAGAAACAGTTTGAAGAGTTCAAAGTCACCGTTACCCGCCACACCATGATTCATGAGCAGATTACGCGTCTGTTCCACGGCTTTCGTCGCGACTCACATCCAATGGCTGTGATGTGCGGCGTGACTGGCGCCCTGGCCGCGTTTTATCACGACTCGCTGGATGTGAACATTGAGCGCCATCGTGAAATCGCCGCTTTCCGCCTGCTGTCTAAAATGCCTACCATGGCAGCGATGTGTTACAAGTATTCAATCGGCCAGCCGTTCGTTTATCCACGTAACGACCTTTCCTACGCCGGTAACTTCCTGCACATGATGTTTGCAACGCCTTGTGAAGAATACAAGGTCAACCCTGTGCTTGAACGCGCCATGGATCGCATTCTGATTCTGCATGCCGATCACGAGCAGAACGCCTCAACCTCAACCGTCCGTACGGCAGGTTCATCAGGCGCTAACCCGTTTGCCTGTATCGCGGCCGGTATCGCCTCCCTGTGGGGACCGGCGCACGGTGGCGCAAACGAAGCCTGTCTGCGCATGCTGGAAGAGATCAGCACCGTTGAACACATTCCAGAATTCGTACGTCGTGCAAAAGACAAAAACGACTCCTTCCGCCTGATGGGCTTTGGTCATCGCGTTTACAAAAACTATGACCCACGCGCAACCGTCATGCGTGAGACCTGTCATGAAGTGCTGAACGAGCTGGGCATGAAAGATGACCTGCTGGAAGTGGCGCTGGAGCTGGAACACATTGCGCTGAACGACCCGTACTTCATCGAGCGTAAACTCTATCCAAACGTGGACTTCTACTCCGGTATTATCCTGAAAGCCATGGGCATTCCGTCTTCCATGTTTACCGTGATTTTTGCCATGGCACGTACCGTTGGCTGGATCGCCCACTGGAAAGAGATGCACGACGAAGGCATGAAAATTGCCCGTCCGCGTCAGCTGTATACCGGTTATACCGAGCGCGACTTTACGTCACAGCTGGATAAATAAGCCTGTCGCCTGGGCGAATATCGCACCGGGCCATCGACGACAAAACGGCTATGCTGACAAGGCATAGCCGTTTTTTTTTGCCCGAAGGATGCCGGTTCCGTTGAGGCCGGACAGGTTTAACCTTGTCGCTAAAGATGCTGTCAGATCACGGCAAAATGTTACTTTTTCGCGGCTGTTTCGCCAGCCTGAGCCGCTCTGAATTTGCGCCACTCATCCCGCGTCACCTCCCAGAGCTCGGAGTCATGTTCGCCTGAAACATAGCGTTGCTTTCCCGTTCTGATACAACGCATACCGCTCTTAACCGAGATAGCGACCGACCGCACGTTTGCTGCGGCTTTGGGCGTTCTTAATACCGGTTTATTCAGCACATTGAACCAGTAATCGGTAACGGCATTGCTGGCCTCCGACATGTAACCCTGCCCCTGCCAGTGGGGTACTAACCAGAAGCCGCGATGGTTGTCCGGCGTGTCCATCAGGCAGATGACCCCGATCAGCATCGTCTCCGCTTCCCTGCGCCGTATCGTCCAGTACCAGCCTTTTTCCGCGGCGACGGCGGGTAATACCACATTGGCGATATAGTCTCTGGCGGCGCCGTCCGGATAGGGCCAGGGCACCGAATCGATCAGGTAACGGACAATTTCCCATTGGGGAAACGCCACCTGAATCGCATCCGCGTCCTGCAGGGTGAGCGGTTTTAAAACCAGCCGTTCGGTCAGGATTTCAGGCGTCATGATGATCTCCCTGCAGCAGAAAACGGAATGATTAACGGAGCCTGCCCGTCAGGCCCGCCTGTCTTTTTATACCTGACAGCCCGGACACCAGTAAAATGGCCGTGAGGATAAAACGCCCTTCTCAATCACCGTGCCGCAGCGCCGACACGTCTTGCCCTGACGATGAAAGACTTCAAAACGAAAGGCAGCTTCGCTGTGATACTTTTTCATCGTGCCACGCATGCGGTAGGCATGACGCGGTACGGACAGCAGCGCGTCGCTGAAGGCGTCAAGCTGTGACTCGCTCAGTGACTGCGCGTTATGGTGTGGAAGCAGCTGTGCAAGCCAGAGGATCTCCACGCGCAGATAGTTGCCTAATCCGGCCAGAAACGCCTGGTCCAGTAATAAACCGCTGAACTGGCGACGGCGGAAGCGCGCTGAGAGCAGGCGCTGCTTTACCTCCTCCGGCGTCAGCGCGTGGCTTAACACATCAGGCCCAATGCGATTCAGGAACGGATGACTGGCCAGGGTTTCCGCATTCAGCAATTCAATATCCGAAGCGCTGTAAAGCAGGATGGCCTGGTCTGCCGTTGCCAGGCGCACACGTAACTGCCGTTTAGTCTCGGGCTGCACGTCTGGCGATACGATGCGCCAGACGCCGTAAAGTTGATTATGCGAATAGAGCGTCAGACCATTGCTGAAATGTGTCAGCAACGCTTTGCCGCGCGTTTCAATCGACGCTACCTTTTCCCCCACTAATGTGGGCTCGTAAGTTTTTAATGCAGGGAAAGCAAACCAGACGTCGGCCAAAGGCTGCCCGACAATGGCCATTTCAAGCTGATCCGCCACACGGCGAATCTCCGGTCCTTCTGGCATCTCTCGTCCTCTTAATGGGTTGCGCCACCCGCTTCCTTGAGATCGTTGGCGGTTTCCAGCGTGGTCTGCACCGCAATTTTCAGCGCCTCGATCACGGTTGCGGCGGGCATGCTGGGTGCGCCAGGATGGTGGACCGCCTGCTCTGGCAGGTAAGGGATATGAATAAATCCGCCACGCGCCGCGCTGTCATGTTGATGCAGCCAGTGCAGCAGACCATACATCACCCGGTTACAGGTAAAGGTGCCGGCGGTTTGCGACACCGAAGCCGGAATACCGGCTTTGCGCACGCCGGCCACAATGGCTTTGATCGGCAGGCGTGAAAAGTAAGCGGCCGGGCCATCCTGCGCAATCGGCTCATCCACGGGTTGATGGCCCGCGTTATCGGGAATGCGGGCGTCATCGACGTTAATGCCGATGCGCTCGACGGTGATATCGCTGCGCCCGCCCGCCTGCCCCACAGCAATAATGGCATCCGGCTTAATCTCTTCCAGCGCCTGATACAACACGTCCAGCACCTCGCTAAAGACCACCGGCAGTTGGCGCGTCACGATACGTGCCCCGCCAATCTGCTGGCCTTCAAGCGCGCTAACCGCCTGCCACGAGGGATTAATGGATTCGCCACCAAAGGGCTCAAACGCCGTCATCAATACCGTTTTCATGCTGCCTCACAGAAACATCAGGAAATAGAGTAAAAACACGTTAACAATTAACAGTAGCACACCGGTTGGGACCTGAGCTTTGATGACCGCGTTACGATCCGGCAACTCCAGCAGCGCGGCGGGCACGATATTAAAGTTCGCGGCCATTGGTGTCATTAAGGTTCCGCAGTAGCCGGAAAACATGCCGATTGCCGCCATGACAGCCGGATTACCACCATGTTGTAGCACCAGAATGGGAATGCCCACACCGGCGGTAATAATCGGGAAAGCGGCAAAGGCGTTGCCCATGACCATAGTTAACAGCGCCATGCCAACAGCGTAAACGGTCACGGCAATAAAGCGGTTATCGACCGCCAGATAATGTTCGGTCAGATGCGAGATGGCGCCGCCCACGCCCGCAGCGGTGAACAACAGCCCCAGCGTGGCCAGAATTTGCGGTAGCAGGAAAGCCCAGCCCACACAATCCAGCAGACGCCGGGTTTCCTGCATCGACTGAACCGGCTTCTCATGCGTCAGTTTCATGGCGATTAGCCAGCCCAGCAGGCAGCCCACCGTCATGGAAAACAGCGTGACCAGGGTGGAATGATTGCCGGGTCCAAATACCCCGCTCTGCAAACCGGGAATATTATTAAAGGCCAGAACGCCAATCACCGTTACGACAGGAATCGCTAACGCAGGCAGAAAGAGTTTATTTTTAAGGCGTTGTGCGCTGGCCTGTTTTTCCTCTTCGCTACGTTGATGGTAGCGACCAAGCTTTACGCCACCACAGCCGGCAATTAAGCCCATCAGCACAACTGCCACGCCCACGGTAATATGCAGGGTGCGCGTGCCGCTCTGTGTTGATCCCATCAGCTGTGACATCAGCTGCGTTGTCCAGTCCCCCACCAAAAAAATCAGACCGTATAAGCCCCAAAACAGGCCGGTGGTAAAGCGACGTGGGTTCCCGCTGTCACGCCAGGATAAAAAAGCCACGACAAGCAGAATCACGCCAGCCAGCCACATCAAATATTGTTGCTGGAACATTAGCGATCTCCTCTGGCGTTGATGGCCTGGCTGTTGATGGCACTCAGTTCACGCGCGAGCTGACTGTCCAGCCTTATCAGGCGCGCGGAGTGAATCAGAAAAGCCGCAATGGCCGTCGGAATGCCCCACAGCGCGATATGCAGCGGCTCGGTCTGAATACCGGCGGACTCCTGCATAAAGTTGTGCATAAAGATGATGGCGCCAAAGGCGACAAAGATATCTTCGCCAAAGAACAGGCCGACGTTATCCGTCGCAGCGGACATGGCTCGCAGGCGATGGCGAATCTCAGGCGACAGTTCACCGTAACGGCTTTCGCTGGCCCCTTCGGCCATCGGTGCCAGCAGCGGTCGCACCATTTGCGGGTGACCACCCAGGCTGGTCAGCCCCAGCGCCGCAGTGATCTCGCGTACAAACAGGTAGATGATGAGCAGTCGCCCTGCCGTCGCCGTTTTAATCTGTGCGATCCACGTCTGGGCACGCTGTTTCAGACCATGGCGCTCCAGCAGGCCAATGACCGCCAGCGGCAACAGCAAAATAAGCGGCAGATTGCGAGTATTCAGGAAGCCCTCGCCCAGTTTTTGCAGAATATCGCCCAGCGGCATCATGGCGGCAATCCCGGTGACGAAGCCCGCAACGATTACCACCAGTACCGGATTAAAGCGTAAAACGAAGCCTGCGACGATGGCAGCAATGCCCAGTAGTGGCCAGAGATTCACTACGCTGTCCATATTTTCCCCTTGTGATAGACCAAAAAAAGCCTGAGCTTATCAGCCCGGCGGTGCTGTTTTATTGACTGGTTACAGCAATATTGTTATTTGCGAAGCTGGCCCGTAATCGTTGAGCGAACTGCAGCGCGTGTGCGCCGTCACCATGCACGCAGACGGTCTGCGCGTTAACCGCTACCCACTCACCACTTACGCTTTTTACCCGCCCCTGCTGCACCATCATCAACGTCTGATCGATTGCCTGAGCTTCCTCTTCAATTAATGCGCCGGGTTGACCGCGGGGCACCAGAGCACCGCTGCTGAGATAACCGCGATCGGCAAAAACTTCCTCGCGGGTTTTCAGGCCATGGTGCGCCGCCGCACGAATCGATTCGCTGTTCGCCAGCCCCACGACGATCAGTCCGGCATCGACGGCCTTAACGGCACGCGCAATGGTGTCCGCCAGGCCCGCGTCGGCGGCAGCCTGGTTATACAACATCCCATGCGGCTTTACATGGACCAACGATTGCCCTTCGCTCTCCGCCAGGCTTTTCAATGCGCCGACCTGATAGATGATTTGTGCGTAAAGGGTTTCTGGCGGCAGTTGCATGGCGCTGCGACCAAAATTCTCCCGGTCAGGGAAGCTGGGATGCGCACCAATCGCCACACCGTACGCTTTGGCCCAGCGAACGGACTGCAGCATCATTTCTGCATCGCCCGCGTGAAACCCGCAGGCGATATTGGCGGAGCTTACCAGTTGCAATAGCGCACGATCGCTACTGCCGCCCTCGCCCAAATCGGCGTTTAAATCAATTTTCATTAGCCAGTCCCCATGCCATTTGATCCAGGGCGAGCTGTTGCTGCCGCTTTGCCGCCTGCGCTTCCTGAGCCGTGCAGAGAATAAAATGGATCGGTTCCCCCAGACGGATCTGCGCCAGATGGTAGAGATCGCTCTCTATCACACAGGCGATGCGCGGATAGCCCCCGGTGGTTTGTGCATCCGCCAGCAATACAATGGGTTGTCCGTTTCCCGGCACCTGAATAACGCCGGGTACCAGTCCATGAGATAGCAGCTCGCGTGAGGCCTCACGCTGCAAGGTTGGCCCCTGCAAACGGTAGCCCATGCGGTTGCTTTGCGGATTGAGTGTCCATGCCGCTCGCCACAGCTTTTGCTGTGCCTCTTCACTAAACTCATGATATTCCGGCCCCGGCAGTGCCCTAATGCGATTGCCCCACAGCAACTGCTTTACCCCTTTCTTATGCGTAAAGGGCTGCCCCGGTTTGCCCAGAGGAATACGATCGCCATCCTGCAACGTGCGCCCCTGGAAGCCGCCAAACCCGGCTTTGATATCTGTGCTGCATGAGCCCAGTACCTCTGGGACATCGAATCCTCCCTGTATCGCCAGATAACTGCGCATACCGTGAACCGGTTTCTTTAACACCAGCACCTGGCCTTTTTTAACCGGCAACCGCCAGCCGGTCCAGACGGGTTTCCCGTCCAGTTCGGCCTGACAGCCGGCGCCCGTCAGGGCGAACCAGCCATCGCGTCTGAACTCGGCTTTAAACTGGCCCAGGACAATTTCCAGAACGGCGCTGCCCGGCGGATTACCGACCAGTAAATTTGCCGTGATCATGGCAGGCTGATCCAGAACGCCACTGACGCCGATACCGTACTGACGCCAGCGGTTGCGGCCCAGATCCTGAATGCTGGTGGCCAGCCCCGCCCGAAGAATTGTTAACATATACCTTCCTTTTGCGGCACAAACCGGACTTTGTCGCCGGGTTGCAGCAACGTCGGTGGCTGCTGTTGCGGAGTGAAAAGCGCCACCGGGGTTTGACCAATCAACTGCCAGCCGCCCGGAGAAGCCAGCGGATACACGCCCGTCTGGCTCCCGCCTATTCCCACCGAACCTGCCGGTACGGCTACGCGAGGTTCCGCGCGGCGCGGCATGTGCAGGCGGGGATCAAGCCCGGCCAGATAGGGGAATCCCGGCTGAAAACCAATAAAAAAGACGTCGTACTCGCTACTGCTGTGTAACTCGACCACCTGCTTTGCTGACAGTCCAGCATGATCCGCCACCTGAAGCAGATCGGGGCCTGCTTCACCGCCGTAGATAACCGGCACTTTTACCAGACGAGACCCGGTGGCCTGCGCTTCGCTTTCCAGCCACCACTGCTGAAGCTGCGCTGTGGCCTGCTGCGCGTCAGAGGGCGCCTCCTCCAGCAACAACGTGAGGTTGTTCATGCCGGGAATCACGTCCCGTATCGCGCCATGTGACTGTAAGCGCTCGCTCAACTGCCATATTCGCTGCTGACTGGTGAGGGAAACCGGCGGAGCCAGCTCCAGCACCACCGCGCGTTCGCCCAGCATGTAACATCGTGTTTCTTGCAACGCGCACCTCCCGGTTAAAAAAATGGTTGCGCTCAGGCAGTATGCTGGCGTCCAAAAGCAGGCACTGGTATTGCGGCCTTAAGAAGGTAGTTATGCGAAAGTGACAGAGATGTGTCAATAGATTTGGGTTCTGCCGCGTGATACAGAACCCGGAGGATCAGGCAGGATTGGGGATATCAATAAAGGTCACATCAAGGCCATGCTCTGCTGCCAGCCACTCGCCCAGCGCCTGAATGCCGCAGCGTTCGGTGGCATGATGACCCGCAGCAAAAAAGTGCAGACCCTGCTCACGTGCGCTGTGAATCGTCTGCTCTGACACTTCGCCAGTAATAAAAGCGTCTACCCCAAAGCCAGCCGCAGCGTCGATAAATCCTTGCCCACCGCCGCTGCACCAGGCTACACGACGAATTGCAGCAGGTGCATTATCACCGCAGTGCAGCGGTTGGCGCCCTAATACCTCGGTAATACGCTGTGCCAGCTGCTCACCGGTAATGGGCTGAGCGAACTCGCCCCACGGCACCAGCGGCACGATCTCGCCTACCACATCGATCCCCAACAGCCTGGCCAGTTGCGCATTATTCCCTAACTGCGGGTGCGCATCGAGCGGCAGGTGCCAGCCATAGAGGTTAATATCGTTAGCCAACAGGGTGCGCAGCCGCTGGCGCTTCATCCCTTTAATGACCGCAGGCTCGCTTTTCCAGAAATAACCGTGATGGACCAGCACGGCATCGGCCTGGCGGGCCACCGCTTCATCCAGTAATGCCTGGCAGGCGGTCACGCCCGTAATCACCGTTTTTACCCTGGCGCGGCCTTCAACCTGAAGGCCGTTTGGCGCATAGTCGCTGAAGGCAGCGGTATTGAGCTGCTGGTTGACGATTTTTTCTAACTCGTAGTGATTCATTTCTGCTCCTTGCCGCCTCAGGCCGCGTTCTTCGCGCGCTCAAAGGCGTCGAGTGTCTTTTTACGTGCGTCCTTATGTTCCACGATTGGCGCCGGATAATCGAGTTTCTTGTTATTTTTCTGAGCCCATTGGTGAGGCTGATGGATATCGCTGTCAGGCACCTCTTTCAACTCTGGCAGATAGCGGCGAATAAACTCCCCCTCTTTATCGAAGCGCTCGCCCTGCGTGGTCGGGTTGAAGATGCGGAAATAAGGCGCGGCATCGGTGCCGGTTGACGCCGCCCATTGCCAGCCGCCATTGTTGGCAGCCAGGTCGCCATCGATCAACTGCTGCATGAAGTACCGCTCGCCTTCTCGCCAGTCGATAAGCAGGTCTTTCACCAGAAAGCTGGCGGTAATCATGCGAAGTCGGTTGTGCATCCAGCCGATGGTCTGCATCTGACGCATGGCGGCATCCACAATGGGATAACCAGTTTTCCCCGCCTTCCAGGCGTCGAAGTGCGCACTGTTACGTTGCCACGCCACGTTGCGTGTCCAGTGAACAAAAGGCTGATGTTTGCACAAGCGCGGATGCGCCACGATGAGGTGACGGTAAAATTCACGCCATATCAGTTCGTTGATCCATACGGCAGCCGGACTGCTCTCCAGCGCTTTGGGTTGTTCATGTAGGATTCGATGCAGGCATTGCCGTGGCGAGAGCACGCCGGTAGAGAGATAGACCGATAAACGACTGGTGCTGTCCAGCGCGGGCAAATCGCGCTGCTTTGCGTAATCGAGCACCGCCTGTTTGGCAAACTCACGTAACCGCTTAACGGCCGCCTGTTCACCGGGCGGAAACAGCGACGTGTCGATATCCGCTTTTGGATAATCGAAAGGCGGAAGGCTTTTTGGCTCTTTAAGCGGCGCACCTTCACGGGCTTTGGGAGCCGGCACACACTCGGGTAACCCCTGTTGTAGCCGCCGTAAAAAGGCCTTGCTGAACGGCGTAAACACTTTATACATCTCGCCATCGCCGGTTTGAATACTGCCCGGTGGCAGCAGCAGGCTGTCATCAAAGCCCTGGCAGACTACGTTCGCCTCATGCAGGCGTTTTTCTGCGCTGGCATCCCGTTCACGCTCATTGACTTCGTACTGGTAATTGTAGAAAAGCTTATCGACCTGCTGCTTCTGGCAAAAGCCGACCAGAAAATCGATGCTGGCCGCGAAATCATCACACTGATGAAAATGAAGCGGAATGCCCCGCTCCGCGAGGGAGGACTGCAGCATATCCAGACTCTGATGAATAAATGCGACCTGGCGGGCCGCCATCTCATGTTGCTGCCACTGCCCGGGCGTTGCGATAAACAGCGCAATCACCCTGGCATCGGGTTGGGTGCAGGCCGCGTGCAGCGCCAGATTATCGTTAATACGCAGGTCGTTTCGCAGCCAGACTAAATGCGTGATCATAGTACTCCTGAATCATTGTCCGTATCGCAGGCGCAGGGCTTCGGGGTAAGGATCGAAGTAACGCTGCTGCGTCAGCCAGGGGTGCGGATATTCCGCCATATAGTGCTTAAGAATCGTAATGGGTGCTAACAGCGGTTGCGTTCCCTGCCGGTAGCAGTCAATCAGCGACGTCAGCTCTTTGCGCTGAGGAGAGCTTAACTGACTACGGAAATAACCCTGAACGTGCATCAAAACGTTAGTGTGATTCGTGCGGGACGCGGGCTGTGACATCAAATCCATCAGTCGGCTGCGGTATTCAAAGGCAAAAGCCTCCAACGATTCCCACTGGTTCATTGAGGCAACAAACGGCCCCAGCTCACGGTATTTCTTCTGAGAATGCGCCAACAGCAGCAGCTTGTAGCGGCTGTGAAAAGCTATCAGGTTGTGACGAGTCAGGCCCTGTTTCCACATCTGATTAAACTCATGCAGGGCACAAATCCGGCCAATAAAATTTTCGCGCAGGGTGGGATCGTTAAGGCGACCATCTTCTTCAAGCGGTAGCCAGGGCATTTCACGCTGCAAAAAGGCGGTAAAAATGCCGGTGCCTGCTTTGCGGTTATTGTTGGTGGCGGGTTCATAAATCCTGACCCGTTCCATGCCGCAGCTGGGTGATTTTGCGCACAGGATGTAGCCACAGAGATGATGAAGAGATTTAACGCGGTTTTCGGACCAGTCGCGCATTTTATCGGTGATGTCCTCTCCACCCTCTTTACTGAAGCACAGGTGCAGAGCATCATCATCGCCCATTTTAACGAGGCGTAAGGCCGGGCGAGGCGTAGGAAGGCCAATCGCCATTTCGGGGCAGACAGGTTCAAAACGTACAAAAGGGGTGAGTTGATCAGTAGCGAAAGCCAGGCGCTTATGGCCGCCATCAAATCTGACGCTCTCACCAAGCAGACAAGCGCTGATTCCAACCGGAATTTTCTCACTCATACTTGTACAACCTCCGAAAACTTGTAGAGGTTTAAGTGTAGCGCAAAATAGTGGGGAAATCAGCCTGCGGGGCTTTGCAGATGACGATAATGCTCAAAAAAAGCCCGTTCCCCGTAATAAGATTCAGGGAACGGGCCAGAAATTCAGGGGCTGAGGCGGTTTAATGCAGTCTGATTACCAAAAGACACCGGCAGCGGCTTCAGACTGTGCCAGCCAGACCGGCTTGGTGCTGGTTTTGCACCACATACGATGCAGATAGCTGTAAAAGCGGGCACGATCCTTGCGAAACAGCATGACCGGCAGAGCCAGCAGGCCCAACAGGATAACCAGCGTACGGCGCAAAATGATTTTATGACGAGAATAAGTCCGATACATGGATTCCTCCTGACGAAAAGTCGGTTAAATGTGATCTGCATCCAATATTACGCCTGATTGTGTAATTTTACTACTCATCTGACCACTAAATTTGACTATTTTTTGTACTGTTAATGACAATCTGAAAATTAGTTACATTTTGGTTAAATAATGGTTTTGACGATGATCTTTAGCGCGATTCGATGGCAACACGGACGAAAGGCTGAAAAGTTGATACAGTGTATTTTCCCTTTTCAGGCAATGGCAGGATTGGCGTGACCACGGTTTTAATCATTGAAGATGAGAAAGAAATTCGCCGCTTCGTGCGCATCGCGTTGGAAAGCGAAGGCCTGAAGGTTTTCGATGCCGAAACGCTACAACGTGGGTTGATTGAGGCGGCGACGCGAAAACCCGATCTGGTCATTCTCGATCTCGGCCTGCCCGATGGCGATGGCAAAACCTTTATTGGCGAGCTGCGTCAGTGGAGCACGCTGCCCGTGATTGTGCTGTCGGCCCGAATCGACGAACAGGATAAAATTGACGCACTGGATGCAGGGGCAGACGATTACCTGACGAAACCCTTCGGTATTGGTGAACTGCTGGCACGCGTTCGCGTCGCCTTGCGCCGTCATGCCGGACAACATACCGATCCCAAGGTCAGCTTCGCCGACGTTACCGTGGATATTGCGGCCCGCAGAGTGTTGCGCGCTGGCGAGGAAGTGCACCTTACGCCGATAGAGTTTCGTTTGCTGACGACGCTGCTGAACAACGCGGGCAAAGTGCTGACCCAGCGGCAGCTGTTGAGCCAGGTGTGGGGACCAAACGCCGTTGAACACAGCCACTATCTGCGGATCTATATGGGGCACCTGCGGCAAAAGCTGGAGGCGAATCCTACCCAGCCGGTACATCTGCTCACGGAAACCGGCATCGGCTACCGGTTTATGCCATAAAAAAAGCGCCACTTAGGCGCTTTTTTCATTTAACAGGCAAATCAGGCGTTTTTCAGCACTTCGCTGACAATCTCTACCGCTTCTTTTTCTATCTGCGCGCGGTGTTCTGCGCCCAGGAAACTTTCACAATAGATTTTGTATGCATCTTCGGTGCCTGAAGGACGGGCAGCAAACCAGCCGTTTTCCGTCATCACTTTCAGGCCGCCGATAGACGCGCCATTGCCCGGCGCAGCGGTCAGACGCGCGGTGATCGGATCGCCCGCCAGCGTGTCAGCACTCACCATTTCAGGTGACAGCTTAGACAGCGCCGCTTTCTGTGCGGAACTGGCTGACGCCTGCAGGCGATTGTAGCTGGGTGCACCGAAACGCGCGGCCAGCTCATCATAGTGCTCCTGCGGGTTCTTGCCGGTGACCGCGGTAATCTCCGCTGCCAGCAGACACATGATGATCCCGTCTTTATCGGTGGACCAGGGCGTACCGTCAAAGCGCAGGAATGAAGCGCCCGCACTCTCTTCCCCACCGAAGCCAAAGCTGCCGTCGAACAGGCCATCCACGAACCACTTAAAGCCCACCGGCACTTCCACCAGCTTGCGGCCGATGTCGTTAACGACGCGGTCAATCATGGCACTGGACACCAGGGTTTTCCCCACGGCAACGTCTTTGCCCCATTGTGGACGATGCTGGAACAGATAGTTGATAGCAACGGCCAGATAGTGGTTCGGGTTCATCAGGCCGGCAGGCGTGACGATACCGTGGCGGTCGTAATCGGGATCGTTGCCAAACGCCAGGTCAAATTTGTCCTTATAGGCCAGCAGGCCCGCCATGGCAGATTCGGACGAGCAGTCCATGCGCACCACGCCGTCTTTATCCAGATGCATAAAGCGGAACGTCTGATCAACGGCGTCATTCACCAGGGTCAGATCGAGTTTGTAGTGCTCAGCAATGCGCTGCCAGTAAGCGATGCCGGAACCGCCAAGCGGATCGACGCCGATTTTCAGGCCCGCTTTTTGAATCGCCGGGAAATCGATGATCTGTGAAAGGCCTTCAACATAAGGCTGGATCAAATCTTTCTCAACCACGTGACCGCTGGCCCAGGCCTGGTCCAGTGGCAGACGCTTCACGCCTTTCAGGCCCTCTTTCAACAGCTGATTCGCGCGATCTTCAACCACTTTGGTGACGTTGGTATCGGCAGGGCCACCGTTCGGCGGATTGTATTTAATCCCGCCGTCTTCAGGTGGGTTGTGCGAAGGCGTAATAACGATGCCATCCGCCAGCTGATCGCCCGATTTATTGTGCTCAAGGATGGCGTTTGAAATCGCCGGCGTTGGCGTATAGCCATTGTCCTGTTGAACAATCACGTCTACGCCGTTTGCGGCCAGCACTTCCAGCACGGACAACAGCGCAGGTTCCGAAAGCGCATGCGTATCTTTACCTACGTAGCACGGACCGGTAATCCCGTTCTTTTTACGCTCTTCGGCAATCGCCTGAGCTATCGCCAGGATGTGCTTTTCGTTAAAGCTGTGGCGTCCTGCGCTACCGCGATGGCCTGATGTGCCAAATTTCACCGCATGTTCTGGGTTAGCCACATCGGGCTGCAGGACATAATATTGTGAAGTTAATTGTGCAACGTTAATCAAATCGCTCTGCTGGGCAGGCTGCCCGGCACGGGGGTGATTGGCCATTGGCGCTTCTCCCTGACGCTTCAGTTTAAATGGTGCCGCAAACTTTCTCTGCCAGCTCCGACGGGAACTGCATCGACAGCATAATGTGTTCAACCATGCTGCGTTTGCGACCGGTATTGGTATTGGTAATAACCCAGTACGGCGTGCCGGGAACGTGCTTCGGCTTGGTATGGGTACCGCTTTGCAGCAACGTATGTTCATCGCCCGCGAAATAGATGCGCGTGCGGCCCTGCAGCGACGTTGTCGCCTCGGCAAACGCTGCGGTATCCAGACGATAGAGCGTTGACAAGATTAGCATAAAGCGGTTAACCGCCCGCTTCTGCTCCGCATATTCATCCGACAGCATTAGCTCACGCACTGCGCGAACACGATCCTGAGGGCGCGATTCATTACCTGCCGACGGTGCCGCTTTAGACGGGGCCGGTGCGGAGACGGGCTGCGTGTCATTGACCGCCGCGGGCTGACCGGCAGTAAACTTCAGCATACGGCGCAGAATATCGGATGCACTTTCGCCAATGTGTTGCGTGTGGCTGGCAATATAACGGTAGAGCTCTTCGTCAACTTCGATCGTTTTCATCTTATTCCGTACGGTTTTTTTACTCACGACAGAACCCGCGATTTTCTGAATACCCCGAGCTGCTGATCGGCATTTCAAAAAGGAGGCAGGTTCTAACATGAAGATTATAAAGTTAAATTCAGACAGGCTGATAGCATTCAAACGGTTTATGGGCAAAAGTCAGAATATGTCCTAATGCCGCCGGAAGCAGCGCGCCTGAAAAGGTGAAACCATGATAACCTAAGCTCAGGTCTCACACTTAAGAACTTTGCTATGATTTTGAATGCGCGCCTGCAAACTGAACAATCTTCTTCTGATTCCACACCTGTCCTGCTGATTCATGGTCTGTTTGGCAGTCTTGATAACCTTGGCATTCTGGCCCGAGGGCTTAAAGACGATCGACCGCTTATTCAGGTTGATGTGCGCAACCACGGGCTATCGCCGCGCGCAGACGAGATGAACTACAGGGTGATGGCTCAGGACATGCTGGATACGCTGGATGCTCAGGGGATTGAGCGGATCGCGGTCATTGGTCATTCCATGGGCGGTAAGATCGCCATGACAATGAGCGCGCTGGCACCAGAACGTATCGAACAGATGGTGATGATCGACATCGCGCCCGTTGACTATCAGACACGTCGGCATGACGAGATTTTCGCCGCTATCCGGGCCGTCACGGCCGCTGGCGTCACCTTGCGCACTGAAGCCGCAGAGATCATGCGCAACCACATTGATGAGGACGGCGTCATTCAGTTCATCCTGAAATCATTCAGTCAGGGCGAATGGCGCTTTAATGTCCCGGTGTTATGGGACAACTATGCGCTGATCTCCGGCTGGCAGGAGGTGCCTGCCTGGCCACATCCCGCGCTGTTTATTCGCGGTGGCGACTCACCTTATCTGGATAATCAGTATCGTGACGCGTTACTCAGGCAGTTCCCGGCCGCGCATGCACATGTGATCGGTGGTGCTGGTCACTGGGTCCATGCTGAAAAACCTGATGCCGTTTTACGCAGTATTCGACGCTTTTTTGCGCTTTAAAACATCTTAACTGGCTGTAAAAGTTTAAGATTGGCGTCCGCGGTTAGCCTGGAGTATGATGGCGCGCTAAATTTTTGCCGTGGGCGCGGTTGCCCGCGGGAAGAGTCAATACTTTAATCTGCGCAGCGGAAACGTCTCGTTCGCGCCCACTCAGTTGTACTAAGTCATGGCAAAAGAACACACTGACCGTACGACGCTCGATCTGTTCGCTAACGAGCGTCGCCCTGGTCGCCCAAAAACCAGTCCGCTTACGCGTGATGAACAACTGCGTATCAACAAACGCAATCAACTGAAACGTGACAAAGGGCGCGGACTTCGTCGTGTCGAACTCAAAATGAACAGTGAAGCCGTTGAAGCGCTGAATATGCTGGCTGAGCAGCGCAATCTCAGCCGCAGCGAATTAATTGAACAAATGCTGCTGGCACAACTCAAACTGGACTCACGCGGGTAAACCGCACACAGAAACAAATGTCGCGGCTTTACACATTCCGCCCTTTTGCGCGGTCTGCTATCATTTGCTGAACAGGCTCCGGCATTCATTCTATCATCAGGATTTAAGAGGTTATTTTACCCATGGCAATCGTAGGCATCTTCTTTGGCAGCGATACCGGTAACACCGAAAACATTGCAAAAATGATCCAGAAACAACTGGGTAAAGACGTTGCAGAAGTTCACGACATCGCGAAAAGCACTAAAGAAGACTTAGAAGCCTTTGACATTCTGCTGCTGGGCATCCCCACCTGGTATTACGGTGAAGCCCAGTGCGACTGGGATGACTTCTTCCCGACGCTGGAAGAGATCGACTTTAACGGCAAGCTGGTTGCGCTGTTTGGCTGTGGCGATCAGGAAGATTACGCAGAGTACTTCTGTGATGCCATGGGAACCATTCGTGACATCATCGAACCTAACGGCGCCATCATCGTGGGCCACTGGCCGACCGAGGGTTACCACTTCGAAGCGTCAAAAGGCCTGGCTGATGACAACCACTTCCTGGGTCTGGCTATTGATGAAGATCGCCAGCCAGAGCTGACCAACGAACGCGTTGATAAATGGGTTAAGCAAATTTTTGATGAGCTGCAGCTCAAAGAAATCATTGAAGCCTGATCGCGCTGAGCTCAGTGTGGACGCAGGTTCACACTGAGCAAACGGCTTTTCCTATAAAAATAATAGCTACATTTTTGTAACTTTCCCCATTTAATCTGTAGAATACCCGCATCGATCATCTGCTTATTTCCCAGGAACTGAGATGACAAAACGCGAAATGCGACTCGTCCGCTTTCCATGCCATGCGCAGCGAACATCGCCGCTGGCGCATCGCAAGGACATCGGTTTTCATTTCAGCGCATCAGTTCTATAATGAGACGCAAATGAGAATGGCGGTCGATCGACATACAGGCTACGTGCCACAAGAGTGACTAAAGTAACAGGACAATATCCGCATGACTGACAACAATACCGCATTAAAGAAGGCTGGCCTGAAAGTCACATTGCCCAGACTCAAAATTCTGGAAGTGCTTCAGGAACCTGCATGCCATCACGTCAGCGCGGAAGATCTGTATAAACGCCTGATCGACATGGGCGAAGAGATTGGACTGGCCACGGTCTACCGTGTGCTTAACCAGTTCGACGATGCAGGCATCGTGACCCGCCACAACTTTGAAGGCGGTAAATCGGTGTTTGAGCTGACGCAGCAGCACCATCACGACCACCTGATCTGTCTGGATTGCGGTAAAGTGATTGAATTTAGTGACGAATCCATTGAGACGCGTCAACGTGAAATCGCGACCCGTCATGGTATTAAGCTCACCAACCACAGCCTGTACCTGTACGGCCACTGTGCACTGGGCGACTGCCGTGAAGACGAAACGCTGCACGACAAATAAGCGCTTTCGCATATAAAGTAAAAAAGCCGATGTTCACATCGGCTTTTTTATTGCTGTCGCTCAGGTCACGAGCGTTTCCTGCAGGTAGCGCCAGCGTGGAACAGAGGTGGTGCAGTCCAGAATCGCCAGCGAAATACGGCTTTTATTTTCACCATTCATCATCTGCAGTTCGCGATACTGAATCGTCACTTCGTTCGCATGCTCAGAAAGAATTACATGCTCACTGGTCGCAATGCGCATCCCTTCCCTTGCCCCCTGCAGTCGTCGAAAAAGATCTTCAACCTGATCCAGATTCAGCTGTTTTCCCTGCGGCGTGACCATCTTAAAATCGGGATGAAAGTGCGAGAGCAGCAGATGAAAACTGTCGCCACCATCCCGACCATGATTAAAAATATGTTCAATAAGCTGATGTAACACGACAACGCTATGTTTGGCTTCCTGTGCAAAAAGTGTCATTTTTTCCTTTTAAACCCACAAACTGATACTTCAGAGGGTTAGCCTACCTGAAAAAAAAGAATTAACACTGGGAAATTTATTAAAAAAATTAAACTGAGAGCGGTTGCACAAAAATAAAATTAATACTCTGACTCTGCTCAGGAGAAACGTCGGTACTAAAAAAAATCGCCGCAATAAAAAAGGGCGATAAGTCGCCCTTTCGATTACTCTGCGGTCAACATCACAGAGAAATTATTCGCCGATTTTCGCCCAGGTATCGCGTAAACCTACCGTGCGGTTAAACACTAACTGTGAAGGGGTCGAATAAACGCTGTCGGCACAGAAGTAGCCTTCACGCTCAAACTGGTAGGGCGCGCTGGCCACAGCATCACGCAGGCCGGGTTCAACGAAGCCCTGTTTGACTTCCAGCGAGTCGGGGTTAATCGTGGTCAGGAAATCGTCTGCCGCGCCAGGATTGGGTACGCTAAACAGGCGATCGTAAAGACGGAACTCAGCGGGCAGCGCATGTTCAGCGGACACCCAGTGGATCACGCCTTTAACTTTACGGCCGTCAGCAGGATCTTTGCTCAGCGTATCCACATCACAGGTGCAGTAGATGCAGGTGATATTGCCTTCTTCATCTTTCGCGATACGCTCGGCTCGGATCACGTACGCATTACGCAGGCGCACCTCTTTACCCAGCACCAGTCGTTTATACTGCTTGTTAGCTTCTTCACGGAAATCGGCCCGATCGATCCAGATTTCGCGGCTGAACGGCACGTCGCGCGTCCCCATCTCCGGTTTGTTAGGATGGTTCGGCATGCTAAGCACTTCGTTATGGCCTGCCGGCAGGTTTTCCAGCACCAGCTTAACCGGATCCAACACCGCCATCGCGCGTGGCGCATTTTCGTTGAGATCGTCGCGGATACAAGACTCCAGCGAGGCCATTTCAACAATGTTGTCCTGCTTGGTGATACCAATACGCCGGCAAAACTCACGGATTGAGGCCGCGGTATAACCACGGCGACGCAGGCCGGACACGGTTAACATACGGGGATCGTCCCAGCCTTCCACATGCTTCTCACTGACCAGCTGCGTGAGTTTGCGTTTTGACATCACCGCATATTCAAGATTCAGGCGCGAAAATTCGTACTGACGTGGATGAACCGGAATCGTGATGTTGTCCAGCACCCAGTCATACAGACGGCGGTTATCCTGGAACTCCAGTGTACAGAGTGAATGCGTAATGCCTTCCAGCGCATCGGAAATGCAGTGGGTAAAATCGTACATCGGGTAGATGCACCATTTGTTGCCTGTTTGATGATGCTCAGCAAACTTAATGCGGTACAGCACCGGGTCGCGCATAACGATAAAGCTGGAAGCCATATCAATTTTTGCACGCAGACAGGCTTTACCTTCTGCAAATTCACCGTTGCGCATTTTTTCAAACAGGGCAAGGTTCTCTTCCACGCTGCGATCGCGGTATGGGCTGTTTTTACCCGGCGCGGTTAACGTTCCCCGGTATTCACGAATTTCTTCAGGGGTCAGTTCATCAACATAGGCAAGTCCCTTTCCGATCAGTTCAACCGCATACTGGTAAAGCTGATCAAAATAGTCAGATGAATAACGAACGTCGCCACTCCACGAAAAACCCAACCACTGCACATCACGCTTGATGGACTCAACAAATTCCATATCCTCTTTAACCGGATTGGTATCGTCAAAACGCAGATTGCACTCGCCCTGATAGTCTTGTGCAATACCAAAATTCAGGCAGATTGATTTAGCATGACCGATGTGCAGATAACCATTTGGCTCTGGCGGGAAACGGGTATGCACACTGCTGTGCTTCCCGCTCGCCAAATCCTCGTCAATAATCTGACGAATAAAGTTAGTTGGGCGGGCTTCAGCCTCACTCATCTCAAAATCCTCAACGCGTAGAAAGGGTGGTTTATACCACGTAATATCCGGGTATGATCCACAAAGCGTTGCAGAGAAACAACCGTTTGTTGGGCGTTTAAAATAAAAAAGGCAGGAATCGCTTCCTGCCTTTTGTTGTTGATACAGCGAATTAGCCTTTAATTTCATACAGCGGGGTTTCACCCGCGATCACCTGGCCCTGCGTCAACAGCGTTAATCCTGCGAAGTCTTCAATATTGCTGACCACCACCGGACTTATCATCGAGCGGGCATGAGCGTTGAGATAGTCAAGATCCATCTCCAGCACCGGCTGACCTGCCGTAACCTGAGCGCCCTCTTCCACTAAACGGGTAAAGCCCTGACCGCCCAGCGCCACGGTATCCAGCCCCATGTGCACCACGATCTCCACCCCGTTTTCACTTTCCAGGCAGAACGCATGGTTAGTGTTAAAGATTTTCACCACGGTGCCTGCAATGGGGGCCACAACGCGCTTGTCGCTGGGTTTGATTGCCACACCGTCGCCGACCGCTTTACTGGCAAAAGCCTCATCCGGTACGGCATCCAGCGGCACAATTTCACCGCTTACGGGCGCCACTAAGGTCGCGATAACGCGTTTTTCACTGTTTAACACAGCCTGAGGTTTCACGTCGCTGGCCGCAGCGGGTGCGCTGGCGGTGCTGGCGGTAGCGGCTGCAACCGGGCCTTTCACCAACACTTTTTTCATGGCCATGGCGATACTTTCAGCCTGTGTGCCGACGATTATCTGAACGCTCTGCTTGTTCAGGCGGATGACACCTGAGGCACCCAGGCGTTTCGCCACGCCTTCATTAACCTGCCCGGCATCCTTCACATTCAGACGCAAACGCGTAATGCAGGCATCGATCGCGGTTAAGTTGTCTGAACCGCCCACCGCGCCAATGTAACGACGCGCCAGAGATTCGGTCGCGCTCTCACCGTTGTCGGTAGTATCCACATTCACGTCATAACCATCGGTTTCATCGCCAGCAACCGCCAGCTCACGGCCCGGCGTCATCAGGTTGAATTTTTTGATGGTGAAACGGAACACAACATAGTAGATAACGAAGAACACCAGCCCTTGCGGAATCAGCATGTACCAGTGCGTCGCCAGGGGATTGCGGGATGAGAGCACCATGTCCACCAGCCCCGCGCTGAAACCAAAGCCGGCAATCCAATGCATGCTGGCAGCAATAAACACAGACAGACCGGTCAACACAGCATGGATGACATAGAGTACCGGTGCCACGAACATAAAGGAAAATTCCAGTGGTTCGGTAATGCCGGTAAAGAAGGCGGCAAAAGCCGCCGCCAACATGATCCCGCCGACCTTCGCCCGATTTTCAGGACGAGCACAATGGTAAATCGCCAGCGCTGCGCCGGGTAAACCGAACATCATGATAGGGAAGAAGCCCGCCTGATAACGGCCCGTGATGCCCGGAATAGCGGTGCCATTCGCCAGCGACTGTGCACCGCCGAGGAATTTAGGAATATCGTTGATGCCCGCGACGTCGAACCAGAACACGGAGTTCAGCGCATGATGTAAGCCTACCGGAATAAGCAATCGGTTGAAGAAGGCATAGACGCCAGCCCCTACCGATCCCAGCTTCTGGATATGCTCACCAAAGCTCACCAGACCATTAAAGATGACTGGCCAGATATACATCAGGATGAACGCGACCAGAATCATCAGGAACGAGACCAGAATCGGGACCAGACGACGGCCGCTGAAGAACGAGAACGCTTTGGGCAGTTCAACATGGCTAAAGCGGTTGTAGACTTCGGCTGACAGAACCCCAACCAGAATACCGACAAACTGATTGCTGATTTTCCCAAAGGCCGCAGGGACGTCAGCCACCGGTATTTTCTGAATCATCGCCACGGCGGCAGGCGAACACAACGTCGTCACGACCAGGAAACCAACAAAGCCGGTGAGTGCGGCCGCGCCGTCTTTATCTTTTGACATACCGTACGCCACGCCAATCGCGAACAGCACCGACATGTTTTCAATGATCGCGCCACCGGATTTAATCAGCAGGGCGGCAAAGGCATTGCCCGCGCCCCAGCTGTCCGGATCGATCCAGTAGCCGATCCCCATAAGTATTGCTGCAGCAGGCAAAGTGGCGACCGGCACCATCAGCGCCCGTCCCACTCGTTGTAAATAACTTAACATTGACCCTTCCCCCTATGAACTGACTCTGTAGCTATGCTGCCGCTTAATGTTGTTATGTCAGCAGCAAGCCTCTTACGGCATTACACTCAATGCTGAGGAGTGTAATAACAATTTAATTCGCTTCACAAATTAATAGCTACTATCTGTGACAATTATCACCATAAATCGATTTTTAAGGTCACTCTCACTGGCTATAAAGGCAAACTTATTTTATGATGCGAAATATCAAGATGTGCGCTTTCTTACACCCTTTGCGCCTGCCACTTCAGGCCTGACCCGCGTATTAGCTGCACGTCTGACCGTTAACTCACATTCGAGGTGCAATATGAGACTGATTCCTTTATCCACCCCAACTCAGGTCGGCAAATGGGCGGCACGCCATATCGTCAATCGCATCAATGCGTTTAATCCCCGTGCTGACAAGCCTTTTATCCTGGGACTGCCCACGGGCGGAACACCGCTGGAAGCCTATAAACACCTGATTGACATGCACAAAGCGGGCCAGGTCAGCTTTAAACATGTCGTGACCTTTAACATGGACGAATACGTTGGCTTGCCGAAAGAGCATCCGGAAAGCTATCACAGCTTTATGTACCGCAATTTCTTCGACCACGTTGATATCCAACCAGAAAATATCAATTTACTGAATGGTAATGCGCCAGATATTGACGCAGAATGTCGCCGTTATGAAGATAAAATTCGGACACTGGGTAAAATTCACCTGTTTATGGGCGGCGTTGGTAACGATGGGCATATCGCGTTTAATGAACCCGCCTCCTCTCTGTCTTCACGCACCCGGATTAAAACCCTGACGCACGACACGCGCGTAGCGAACTCGCGTTTTTTCAACGGTGATGTGGATCAGGTACCCAAATACGCGCTGACAGTCGGTGTTGGTACGCTGCTGGATGCCGAAGAAGTCATGATCCTGGTCACCGGGCACGTAAAAGCCCAGGCGTTGCAGGCTGCTGTTGAAGGGAACGTGAACCATATGTGGACGATTAGCTGCCTGCAGCTTCATCCTAAATCCGTGGTGGTCTGTGATGAGCCTGCCACCATGGAGCTAAAAGTCAAAACGGTGAAATACTTCCGTGAAATGGAAGCGGAAAATATGCAGGGCGTTTAACACAATCATTTCGTCACCTGCGGTTAGACGCGTTAACGGCAGGCAAGCCGGGAGAACAAGATGTACGCATTAGTGAACGGCCGTATCTACAGCGGCGATGACATTTTCGATCATCATGCTGTCGTCATCGCTGACGGCAAAATTGAGCGGGTTTGCTCTCTGGCAGCCTTGCCGCCAGAAATAGAACAGCAGGATGTTGGGGGCGCGATTATCGCACCCGGCTTTATTGACCTGCAGCTTAACGGCTGTGGAGGCGTGCAGTTTAATGACGATATCAATGCCATCAGCGTGGAAACGCTGGAAACCATGCACCGCGCCAATGTTAAATCCGGCTGCACCAGCTTTCTGCCAACGCTGATTACCAGCAGTGACGAACTCATGGTGCGCGCCGTCGAAACAATGCGCGCCTTTTTGCAGAAGTATCCCCACTTTCTGCTGGGATTACATCTGGAAGGTCCGTGGCTGAACGTCGCCAAAAAAGGCACCCATAACCCTGCCCTTATTCGCCAGCCCGATCCGAAGATGGTCGATTTCCTGTGTGCGAACGCGGATGTGATTAGCAAGGTCACACTGGCGCCAGAAAGCGTCGGAAGCGCCGTGATTCGCCAACTCAGCGACGCCGGTATTGTGGTGTCTGCGGGTCATTCCAATGCCACTTTCGAAGAAGCCAAAGCGGGTTTTGCCGCCGGCATCACCTTTGCGACGCACCTTTATAATGCCATGCCGGCCTTTGCAGGGCGTGAGCCGGGCCTAATCGGTGCGCTGTTTGATGCGCCTGATGTATACTGCGGCATCATTGCGGATGGTTTACATGTTCATTACGCTAACGTTCGTAATGCCAAACGCATTAAGGGTGACAAGCTGGTCCTGGTAACCGATGCCACTGCGCCCGCAGGTGCCACAATCGATAAGTTTATTTTTGCTGGTAAAACAATATATTATCGTGATGGACTCTGTGTTGATGAACATGGCACGCTGAGCGGTTCCGCACTGACGATGATCGAGGCCGTGCAAAACAGCGTTGAACATGCAGGCATTCCACTGGATGAAGCGCTGCGCATGGCATCACTTTATCCGGCACGGGCAATGGGCGTAGAAAAACAGTCAGGCACTATCCAGGCAGGAAAACTCGCCAATCTGACCGTATTTACACGCGACTTTAAAATTATTAAGACGTTAGTCAATGGAGATAACGTCCTGAGCGAGTAAGCACTGAATGACTACTGGCGGCCAGACACAAATTGGAAATGTCGATCTTGTCAAACAACTGAACAGCGCAGCCGTCTACCGGTTAATCGACCAACAGGGACCGATTTCGCGCATTCAGATTGCGGATCTGAGCCAACTCGCGCCCGCCAGTGTCACCAAAATTACCCGCCAGCTTATTGAGCGCGGCCTGATCAAAGAGGTGGACCAGCAGGCGTCCACCGGCGGACGCCGCGCGATCTCCATCGTCACTGAAACCCGTCACTTTCACACTATCGGCGTGCGCCTCGGCCGCAACGATGCGACCTTAACGCTGTTCGATTTAAGCGGCAAATCACTGGCTCAGCAGGATTATCCCCTGCCGCAAACCACGCAGGACACGCTGGAGAAGGCGCTGTTCGATGCCGTTGCGCATTTTATTGAGCAGAGCGAAGCGAAAATTCGTGAGCTGATAGCCATATCGGTGATTCTGCCTGGCCTGGTCGATCCACATAATGGCGTTATCCGTTATATGCCGCACATTACGGTGGACCAGTGGCCTCTGGTGGCCAACCTGAAAAAACGCTTTAAGGTGACCAGCTTTGTGGGTCATGACATTCGCAGTCTGGCGCTGGCAGAGCACTATTTTGGCGCAACCCGTGATTGTGCTGATTCCATATTAGTGCGACTGCATCGGGGAACGGGCGCAGGGATTATTGCCAACGGACAAATATTCCTGGGCAGTAATGGCAACGTGGGTGAAATCGGCCATATTCAGGTCGATCCGCTCGGGGAACGCTGCCATTGCGGTAACTTTGGCTGCCTTGAAACCATCGCGGCGAATGGCGCCATTGAACAGCGCGTCAGAGAGCTGTTGAATAAAGGCTACCCCAGCATATTGACTCAGGATGCCTGCCAGATGCCGCATATCTGTCAGGCGGCGAACCAGGGCGATGCGCTGGCAAGTGAAGTTGTCGAATACGTGGGTCGCTATCTGGGTAAAGCCATTGCTATCGCCATTAACCTGTTTAATCCGCAAAAAATTGTGTTGGCCGGCGAAATTACGGAAGCTGAACGCGTGTTGCTCCCGGCCATAGAAAGTTGCATTAATACCCAGGCGCTGGCGGCCTTCCGTAAACATCTGCCGGTGGTGCGTTCACAACTCGATCACCGCTCCGCGATTGGGGCCTTTGCCCTGGCAAAACGGGCGATGTTAAACGGCATTCTGCTGCAACATCTTTTGGAAGACTAAGCGCGGCCTTACTCAGCGCGGCGCGTATCGGAACCCCTTTATGACGATTAAAAATGTAATTTGTGATATCGATGGCGTGCTGATGCACGACAATACCGCAGTGCCCGGCGCGAAAGAATTTTTGCAGCGCATCCTGGCGAAAGACATGCCATTGGTGGTGCTGACCAATTATCCTTCACAAACGGCGCGTGATTTGGCAAACCGTTTTTCCTCAGCGGGAATCGACATACCGGATTCGGTGTTTTACACCTCAGCCATGGCCACCGCGGACTTTTTACGCCGCCAGGAAGGCAAAAAAGCCTATGTCATTGGCGAGGGCGCGCTGGTACACGAGCTGTATAAAGCCGGTTTTACCATCACTGACGTTAACCCGGATTTCGTTATCGTCGGGGAAACCCGCTCATTCAACTGGGACATGATGCACAAGGCCGCTTTCTTTGTGGCAAACGGCGCGCGGTTCATTGCAACCAATCCCGATACGCATGCCCGGGGCTTTGTGCCCGCCTGTGGCGCACTGTGTGCCGGTATTGAAAAGATTTCAGGTCGCAGGCCATTTTACGTTGGCAAGCCCAGCCCCTACATCATGCGCGCCGCGCTGAACAAGATGCAGGCCCATTCAGAGGAAACGGTTATCGTGGGCGATAATCTTCGTACCGATATCCTCGCTGGTTTTCAGGCCGGTCTGGAAACGATTCTGGTGCTTTCGGGCGTATCCACGCTTACCGACATTGATGCGATGCCTTTCCGTCCTGACTGGATTTTCCCGTCTGTTGCCGATATCGACCTCTTTTGATTCATTTCTCTTATGACGCACTGCCAGATTCTGTGGTGCGTCTCACCTTTATGGCTCTCTGCGCCCGTTATCCTCGCTCAAAAAGCGTGCTGAAATTTCATTTCATTGCCGATTCAACAATAAAAACCCAATTCTGTTAGATAAAATTCAATATACCTCGCCACACAACAACATTTTCATCAGCAAAATACGATTCCTCTTGCATTGGGGACCGTAAATAACGCATTTTCTTATACATCACGCAGCCACAGGCTGCCGGACAAACGTAAAATTACATCGCCGCAGGTGAGTTCAGGAGTCAGATATGTGTTCTATTTTTGGTGTGCTGGATCTGAAAAGCGATCCCGTTGAGTTACGTAAAAAAGCATTGGAAAGCTCACGTTTGATGCGTCACCGTGGGCCGGACTGGTCAGGCGTTTACGCCGATGACCACGCCATTCTTGCTCATGAGCGCCTCTCAATTGTTGACGTGAACAACGGTGCACAGCCGCTGTATAACGCTGACCACACCCACGTACTGGCAGTCAATGGTGAGATCTACAACCATCAGGCCCTGCGCGCAAAATTGAGCGATCGCTACGCGTTTCAGACCGGTTCTGACTGCGAAGTGATTCTGGCGCTGTACCAGGAGAAAGGTGTCGATTTTCTTGACGAACTGGAAGGCATGTTTGCCTTCATCCTGTATGACAGCGTCAAAGGCACCTATCTGATTGGCCGTGACCATATCGGTATCATCCCGCTGTATATGGGCAACGATGAGCACGGTAACCTGTTTGTCGCCTCAGAAATGAAAGCGCTGGTGCCGGTGTGCCGTTCAATCAAAGAATTCCCGCCAGGAAGCTACCTTTCCAGCACCGACGGTGAAATTCGTCGTTACTGGCAGCGTGACTGGATGGAATACCAGAACGTTGAGAACAACGTGACCGACGCAGCAGAACTGAAACATGCGCTGGAAGAGTCAGTAAAAAGCCACCTGATGTCCGATGTTCCGTATGGCGTGCTGCTGTCTGGTGGTCTGGACTCGTCAATTATTTCAGCCGTAACCAAACGTTTCGCGGCCAAACGCGTGGAAGATCAGGATAAAAGTGACGCCTGGTGGCCACAGCTGCACTCGTTCGCGGTCGGTCTGGAAGGATCACCGGATCTGAAAGCGGCCAAACTGGTGGCAGAGCATCTGGGTACGGTGCACCACGAAATTCACTTCACGGTGCAGGAAGGCCTGGATGCGATTCGTGACGTGATCTACCACATTGAAACCTATGATGTGACCACGATTCGCGCCTCCACACCGATGTACCTGATGTCGCGTAAGATTAAAGCCATGGGCATCAAAATGGTGCTGTCGGGCGAAGGGGCTGACGAAGTCTTTGGTGGTTATCTGTATTTCCATAAGGCGCCAAACGCGAAAGAGTTCCATGAGGAGAACGTTCGCAAACTGCTGGCCCTGCATATGTTTGACTGCGCACGCGCCAACAAAGCGATGTCTGCCTGGGGCGTTGAAGCACGCGTGCCGTTCCTGGATAAGAAATTCCTGGATGTCGCCATGCGTATCAACCCACAAGACAAGATGTGCGGCAGCAACGGTAAAATGGAAAAACACATTCTGCGTGAATGCTTCTCCTCTTACCTGCCCGAAAGCGTGGCCTGGCGCCAGAAAGAGCAGTTCTCTGACGGCGTGGGTTACAGCTGGATTGACACACTGAAAGAAGTCGCGGCCAAACAAATCAGCGATCAGCAACTGGCGACGGCGCACTTCCGTTTCCCGTATAACACGCCGGGGTCGAAAGAAGCGTACCTGTACCGTGAAATCTTTGAAGAACTCTTCCCACTGCCGAGCGCTGCCGAGTGCGTACCAGGCGGGCCGTCTGTTGCCTGTTCATCGGCAAAAGCCATCGAGTGGGACGAAGCCTTTAAAAACATGGATGACCCGTCAGGACGTGCCGTAGGCGTTCACCAGTCTGCCTACAAATAAGTGCTATACTGAGTGACAATATGGGCCGTATACGGCCCATCTTTTTTGTTATTGCCGTTGTATTCACTGAAAAATTGCCGAATAAAGCATCACCCTGGTTATAAGCCAGACAAACAGGCGTTTGAAGGCAAAAAACGGCAAAAAACTTGTTGACGCTGTGTAGTCAACTCCGCATAATGCGCCCCGCAACGCCGATGAAGGTTGCGCGAAAAAAAGATGGCTACGTAGCTCAGCTGGTTAGAGCACAGCACTCATAATGCTGGGGTCACAGGTTCGATTCCCGTCGTAGCCACCATCTTTTTTCTGCGGGAGTGGCGAAATTGGTAGACGCACCAGATTTAGGTTCTGGCGCCGCAAGGTGTGCGAGTTCAAGTCTCGCCTCCCGCACCATTTCATGATTCGGCAGCATGGATGGGGTATCGCCAAGCGGTAAGGCACCGGTTTTTGATACCGGCATTCCCTGGTTCGAATCCAGGTACCCCAGCCAATTTCGATGTATCTCGCGGCTGCGAGTGGACGAATGGGATATCGCCAAGCGGTAAGGCACCGGTTTTTGATACCGGCATTCCCTGGTTCGAATCCAGGTATCCCAGCCATCATCGAAAGGCAGTACAATTTGGCTACGTAGCTCAGCTGGTTAGAGCACAGCACTCATAATGCTGGGGTCACAGGTTCGATTCCCGTCGTAGCCACCATTTTCTTGGGGTGTCGCCAAGCGGTAAGGCACTGGTTTCTGATACCAGCATTCCGGGGTTCGAATCCCTGCACCCCAGCCATTTTTAGACAATTTGATTTGACACCATTGGGGTGTCGCCAAGCGGTAAGGCACTGGTTTCTGATACCAGCATTCCGGGGTTCGAATCCCTGCACCCCAGCCAAATTAAGCAACAAAGCCCGCTTCTGCGGGCTTTGTTGTTTTTGTCTTTCGGTCAAACAGGCCACGCATCACCTCAAGGCAACGCGCAGCCGATGCTTACAATCCCAGTGCGTATCGCAAAACCTGACGCTTTAGCACGCCTGAATGCTCAGCGGCAATGAGCCCCAGATTGCGCACCAGCTTTAGCGGCCCAACCTGGTTACTGAAGGTAAAATAGAACAGGTCCATGCCACTCTGCATCAGTAGGTTATCGTTGCGCCGCTGGCGTTGATAACGCAGCAGTATGCGTTCGGATGACCAGTCCTCTGCTTTATCGCGCGCCTCAATCAATACGTCCATTAATGCATCGATATCCCGATAGCCCAGATTGACGCCCTGCCCCGCCAGAGGATTAATGGTGTGCGCGGCATCCCCCACCAGCGCCAGCCCTGGCATAACATAGCGCGAGGCGTGACGACGCACCAGCGGGAAGCCCCCGGCTGCATGGGCGTGAAAGCGTCCCAGCCGTGCCGGGAAATGCCGGGCAATTTCTTTTTCCAGCTGCGCCATCGGCATAGTCTGTAGCTGACGAATGCGTGCAGCGGAGTCGTACCACACCAGAGAAGCATGGTTGCCAAACAGCGGCAGAAACGCACGTGGCCCCTGCGGCGTAAAATGCTGCCAGGTGGCATCGCCAGCGGGATGTTCACAGGTGACGCTGACCAGCAGACAGGACTGCGCGTAGCGCCAGCCACGAATGCCGATACCGGCCATTTGCCGCACCTGCGAGTTGGCACCATCGGCCCCCACGACTAATGCCGTGCTGACCGCAGCCCCATTGCTCAATGACAGCGTCCAGCCGCCATTGCAGGGCTGGAGATCGTCCATCGTCGCCGGGCACAGCAGGGTGATGCCGCGCTGTTCCATCTCTTCCCAAAGGGCGCGTTGCAACACATTATTTTCAACCATGTAACCGAGTTCAGGCAGCCCCAGCGATTCGGCGTCGAAATTGACCTGCGCCGTTTGCCACTCCCAGGTTTCAAGTTTGCGATAAGGCGCACAGCGCATTGCCTCAACACGTTGCCAGACGTTGAGCTGTTTCAGGAGTGCCACGGAAGAGGATCCGACCGCGGAAATACGCACATCGGGCAGGCTGTGTGGATCAAAAGGAGGTGGCGTTGCCCGCTCTACAACCGCCACACGAAACTGGTGCTGCGTCAGACCACATGCCAGCGCAGCGCCGACCATGCCACCGCCCACTATCACCACATCAAACCGGTTATCCTGCATAACTTTTTTCCCTCTTATCTGCCGTCACTTTTCAGCGCGGTTGTCTTACGGCAAAGTGTACCGGAAAAATCAGACACGATCAGAAAAGCCCTCAGGCTGGTCACATCCGCAGCAAAGCATTACAATACGCCCCCAGCACTTCACTGCACTGATTTAATGGCTAGCTCGATGACAAAAAAACTGCATATCAAAACCTGGGGATGTCAGATGAATGAGTACGATTCATCTAAGATGTCTGACCTACTGAACAGCACGCACGGCTATACCCTGACAGAGGAAGCCGAAGAGGCGGATATTCTGCTGCTCAACACCTGCTCTATCCGCGAGAAAGCGCAGGAGAAGGTCTTCCACCAGTTGGGGCGCTGGAAAAAACTGAAAGAGCGCAACCCGGATTTGATTATCGGTGTCGGCGGCTGCGTTGCGTCACAGGAAGGCGATCATATTCGCCAGCGTGCGCCGTGCGTGGACATCGTCTTTGGTCCGCAAACCCTGCACCGTCTGCCCGAAATGATTAACACCGTGCGCGGCAGCAAAAGTCCGGTTGTGGATATCAGCTTCCCGGAAATCGAAAAGTTTGACCGTCTGCCTGAACCGCGTGCCGAAGGGCCAACCGCGTTTGTCTCCATCATGGAAGGCTGCAACAAATACTGTACGTTCTGCGTGGTGCCTTATACCCGCGGCGAGGAAGTCAGCCGTCCCTCAGATGATATTCTGCTGGAGATCGCCCAACTGGCTGCACAGGGGGTTCGCGAGGTCAACCTGCTCGGTCAGAACGTCAACGCCTATCGCGGCGCGACCTTCGATGGTGACGTTTGCACCTTTGCTGAGCTGTTGCGTCTGGTCGCGGCCATCGACGGCATTGACCGCATTCGTTTCACCACCAGCCACCCGATTGAATTCACTGATGACATCATTGAGGTCTATCGCGATACGCCAGAGTTGGTGAGCTTCCTGCATCTGCCCGTACAGAGCGGTGCCGACCGTATTCTGACGCTGATGAAGCGTGCGCATACCGCGCTGGAATACAAGGCCATCATTCGCAAACTGCGGGCGGCGCGTCCGGATATTGAAATCAGCTCTGACTTTATCATTGGCTTCCCGGGGGAAACCCAGCAGGACTTTGAACAGACCATGAAGCTGATTGGCGATATCAACTTTGATATGAGCTACAGCTTTATCTACTCCGCGCGTCCCGGTACACCGGCGGCAGACCTGCCTGACGACGTCAGCGAAGACGAGAAGAAACAGCGTCTCTATATTCTGCAGGAACGTATCAATCAGCAGGCGATGGCCATCAGCCGTCGTATGATGGGCAGCGTGCAGCGCATTCTGGTCGAGGGCATCTCACGTAAAAACGTGATGGAGCTGACTGGCCGCACCGAAAACAACCGTGTGGTCAACTTTGAAGGGCCCGTGGAGATGATTGGTAAATTTGCCGACGTGGAAATCGTGGACGTTTATACCAACTCACTGCGCGGCAAGCTGGTGCGTACAGAAGAGGAACTGGGCCTGCGTGTGGCGGAAAGCCCGGCGTCCGTTATCGCCCGTACCCGCAAGGAAAACGACATCGGCGTTGGCGTATTCCAGCCCTGATGCTTCGTTTTGTGCGGCGGCCCAGCATTCGCCGCCGCACATTCTGCTGTTTTGCACTTGGTTTATGCCAGTGCCGCCCAAATATCACTTCACAAGCTTGCGCCCCGGCGCTACCGCATAAATAATTTCGTTACGATGCATCCGTTTAACGCGTTTGATGCAGCAGCAAACCCTTTCAACTGGCCCTGAGTGACCCAAAGGATTCGTTTGAATATTGAAACCCGTGAAATCGCCCTTGAACCGGCTGATAACCGCCGTCTGATGAGCCTGTGTGGTCCGTTCGACGATAATGTGAAACAGCTGGAACGTCGTCTCGGCATTGAGATTAATCGCCGTGACAACCAGTTTAAACTGGTTGGTCGGGTGCTGTGTGTGAATGCCGCGGTTGATATCCTGAAAACGCTCTATGTCGATACTGCGCCAGTGCGCGGGGAGATCCCGGATATTGAGCCTGAACAGATTCACCTGGCGATTAAAGAGAGCCGGGTGCTGGAACAAACGGCGGAAAGCGTGCCGGACTATGGTAAGGCGGTCAACATTAAGACCAAACGTGGCGTCATTAAGCCACGTACGCCGAATCAGGCACAGTACATTGCAAATGTTCTCGACCATGACATCACCTTTGGCGTGGGTCCGGCCGGTACGGGTAAAACCTATCTGGCCGTGGCCGCCGCGGTCGATGCGCTGGAGCGTCAGGAGATTCGACGTATCCTGCTGACGCGTCCCGCGGTCGAAGCAGGGGAAAAACTGGGCTTTCTGCCGGGCGACCTGAGTCAGAAAGTGGACCCGTATCTGCGCCCTCTTTATGACGCCCTGTTTGAGATGTTGGGATTCGAGAAGGTCGAGAAACTCATGGAGCGCAACGTCATTGAAGTGGCCCCGCTGGCCTACATGCGCGGCCGTACGCTCAATGACGCCTTCATTATTCTTGATGAAAGTCAGAACACCACTATCGAGCAGATGAAGATGTTTCTGACCCGTATTGGCTTTAACTCTAAAGCGGTCATCACCGGTGACGTGACGCAGATTGACCTGCCGCGCCACACGAAATCCGGTTTACGTCATGCCATTGAGGTGCTGTCTGAAGTGGAAGAGATCAGCTTCAACTTCTTCCACAGCGAAGACGTTGTGCGTCATCCCGTAGTGGCACGCATTGTGACCGCTTATGAAGCCTGGGAAGAAGCCGATCAAAAACGCCGCGATCAGCAAGCGGAAGAGCGTAAACGTGATGCCCTTGCGGCCCAGCACAGCGCCCAGGAGAATTCATGAGCGACGTGATCCTCGATCTGCAGCTGGCCTGCGAGCAGACCGATAATTTACCGACTGAAAGCCAGTTTCAACGCTGGCTGGAAGCGGCGGTAACGCCCTTCCAGCCAGAAAGTGAAGTGACCATTCGTCTGGTGGATGAAGCCGAAAGTCATGAACTTAATCTGACCTATCGGGGCAAAGATAAACCGACCAATGTGCTGTCATTTCCCTTTGAAGCCCCGCCCGGCATTGAATTACCGCTGTTAGGCGATCTGATCATTTGTCGTCAGGTCGTTGAGCAGGAAGCGCAGGAGCAGGGAAAAACCCCAGAAGCCCACTGGGCGCACATGGTGATCCATGGCACGCTGCATCTGTTGGGTTATGATCACATTGAAGACAGCGAAGCCGAAGAGATGGAAGGTATTGAGACAGAGATAATGCTTGCTCTTGGTTATCCTGATCCGTACATTTCGGAGAAAGAAAACACCTGAGTATCTGATTCAGGCCACCCTGCTGCTGGTGAACAGGCCGGCAGCGTAATTTCCTTACCAGAGAGATCTTTAAAAACCGCCATGAGCGACGACCATTCTCAAAACAGCGATGCACCCAGTAGTAAAAAGGGATTTTTTTCCCTTCTCATCAACCAACTGTTCCACGGTGAACCTAAAAACCGTGACGAGCTACTGGGCCTGATCCGTGACTCCAATCAAAAAGATCTGATTGATCAGGATACCCGGGACATGCTCGAGGGCGTGCTGGATATTGCAGAACAGCGCGTGCGTGACATCATGATCCCCCGCTCCCAGATGATTACGCTGAAACGTAATCAGAACCTGGAAGAGTGCCTCAGCGTGATTATCGATTCCGCGCACTCCCGCTTTCCGGTCATCAGCGAAGACAAAGACCACGTTGAAGGGATCCTGATGGCGAAAGATCTGCTGCCGTTTATGAGCAGCGAATCTGAGCCTTTCAGCGTGGAAAAAGTCCTGCGTCCGGCGGTCGTGGTCCCTGAGAGCAAGCGCGTTGACCGCATGCTGAAAGAGTTTCGCTCCCAGCGCTATCATATGGCGATTGTGATCGATGAGTTTGGTGGTGTGTCCGGGCTGGTCACGATTGAAGATATTCTGGAACTGATCGTGGGCGAAATCGAAGACGAATATGACGATGAAGAAGATCGTGATATCCGCCAGCTCAACCGTCAGACTTATACCGTTCGCGCACTTACCCCGATTGAAGATTTCAACGAGGTATTTGGCACCCAGTTCAGCGACGATGAAGTGGATACCATCGGTGGACTGGTGATGCAGGGCTTTGGTCACCTGCCGGCGCGCGGTGAAAGCATCGACATCGATGGTTACCAGTTCAAAGTTGCCATGGCTGACAGCCGTCGTATCATCCAGGTTCACGTAAAAATTCCGGAAAATTCGGCGCAACCTCAACTGGATGACGAATAAATCTATGGCATTAGCCTCACTTTACCAGCAGCAGCGGGTCCGTCTGCTGCTGGCTTTACTCAGCGGTGCCTGCGGCACGCTGGCGTTTTCCCCCTATGATTTTTGGCCTGCTGCCCTCGTCTCGCTGTGTGGGTTGCAAATCCTTACGTTAAACCGCACCAGCCCGCAGGCCAGCGCCATAGGTTTCATCTGGGGGTTTGGCCTTTTTGGCAGCGGGATTAACTGGGTCTATGTCAGTATCGCTACCTTTGGCGGAATGCCAGGCCCGGTTAACGTATTCCTGGTCGTTTTGCTCGCGGCTTATCTGGCCGTTTATCCGGCGCTGTTTGCCGGACTGCTCAACCGCATTTGGCCGCGAACTACCCTGTGGCGACTGGCCCTGGCCGCGCCGGCGCTGTGGCAGATCACCGAATTTTTACGCGGCTGGATATTAACCGGCTTTCCGTGGCTGCAGTTTGGCTATAGCCAGATTAACGGCCCGTTAAAAGGGATTGCGCCCCTCGCCGGTGTGGAAACCATCACCTTCCTGCTGATGATCGTTGCGGGCTTACTGGTTTATGCTCTGCAGCAACGCCATCTTAAAAGCCTGCTGGGCGCGTTAGCATTACTGGCGGTATGCTGGCCGTTACGCTATCTGCACTGGTATCAGGCGCTGCCGAAGCAGGCGGTAAACGTGGCACTGGTACAGGGTGATATTCCCCAGTCAGTGAAGTGGGATCCGCAGCAACTGCTAAATACCCTGCGCATCTACAGCGATTTGAGTCAGCCGCTGATGGGCAAAGCCCCCATTATTATCTGGCCTGAGTCGGCCATTACCGATCTGGAAAGCAACCAGCAGCCTTTTCTGCGTTCGCTGGATAATGAACTGCGCGCGCGCGGCAGCTCGCTGGTAACCGGCATCGTCGATTCACGGCTGGAACAGAATCGTTACCACGACTACAACACGGTCATCGTGCTGGGCGGCCCGAAACCCTATAACTACTACAGCACTAACCGCTACCAAAAAAACCACCTGGTACCGTTTGGGGAATTCGTGCCCATGGCCGATCTGCTGCGTCCGCTGGCCCCTTTCTTTGATTTGCCGATGTCCGCCTTTAGCCGCGGCGCTTATCTGCAACCTCAGCTTAATGTGGCGAATTATCATCTGACCACGGCCATTTGCTATGAGATCGTGTTGGGTGAACAGGTGCGCGCCAACTTCCGTCCGGATACCAATTTCCTGTTAACCGTTTCTAACGATGCCTGGTTTGGTCACTCGATTGGCCCCTGGCAGCATTTCCAGATGGCGCGTATGCGAGCGCTGGAGCTGGGCAGGCCACTTCTGCGCGGCACTAACAACGGCGTAACGGCCGTGGTGAATGCCGATGGCGATGTGGAGAAAGTGCTGCCCCAGTTCACCCGGGATGTTTTAGTGGATAACGTGACGCCCACCCGCGGTGAAACGCCCTATTCTAAAGCCGGCATCTGGCCGGTGTGGTTGGCCGCGCTGCTGAGCGGCGTCATTGCCTTTATCAGGCGTAACCGCTAATCCTCTGCGGCGAAGCGCTGTTTCGCCGCCTCTTCTTCTGTCTGCCTCTGCCTCTGCCTCTGCCTCTGCCTCTGCCTCTGCCTCTGCCTCTGCCTCTGCCTCTGCCTCTGCCTCTGCCTCTGCCTCTGCCTCTGCCTCTGCCTCTGCCTCTGCAGTAAAACGGCCATTTCACCCAATTGTCATTATGTTTTGGCACGATGATTGCAAAATGTTTCTGTATTCATCGACATTCGGGCCAGTTAACGGACGAGACGCACTAAAAAGAGTCCAGATGCGCACCTTTTACGTGCAATGGCGATTATTTGCCTTTTTTTGGTGCGAATGACATCGCAAAAAAGAAACTTTTTTGTTTCATTGAGTTAACAATCCGCTATGTTAGTGAATATTCTTAGCGCAGTCGCGCGAAGGGATAACAAAAAAAGCAGCGCAAAATACACACAACATCACACAATCAGTACAGGGTAGATCCTGTGCACTTTCCACATGAAGGAGTTGGAACATGCAATTACGCAAAGTGGCATTATCTCTTCTGCTGTTAAGCGCAGCGGCGGGAGCGGCCCAGGCGGAAGATCTGAGCGGTACCCTGAAGAAAATCAATGACAATGGCGTCATTGTCATCGGGCATCGTGAATCATCAGTTCCCTTTTCTTATTACGACAACCAGCAAAAAGTCGTTGGCTATTCTCAGGCGTATTCAAACGCTATCGCAGAAGCCATTAAAGCCAAGTTAAATAAGCCCGATCTGCAAATCAAAATGATCCCGATCACCTCACAAAACCGTATTCCCCTGCTGCAAAACGGCACATACGATTACGAATGTGGCTCTACCACTAACAACCTTGAGCGCCAGAAACAGGCGGCGTTCTCCGATACCATTTTTGTTATCGGCACCCGTTTGCTGGTTAAGAAAGGCAGCCCGATCAAAGATTTTGACGATTTGAAAGGCAAAACCGTTGTAGTGACCTCGGGTACCACGTCAGAAGTGCTGCTGCACAAACTGAACGACGAGAAAAAGATGGATATGCGCATCATCAGCGCCAAAGACCATGGTGATTCATTCCGCACGCTGGAAACCGGTCGCGCCGTGGCCTTTATGATGGATGATGCCCTGCTGGCAGGCGAACGCGCCAAAGCGAAAAAGCCGGATGACTGGGTCATCATCGGTACGCCACAGTCTAAAGAAGCCTATGGCTGTATGCTGCGTAAAGACGATCCGCAGTTCAAAGCCCTGGTCGATGACACCATTGCCAAAGCCCAGACCTCCGGTCAGGCAGAGAAATGGTTCGACACCTGGTTTAAACAGCCTATTCCGCCAAAAAACCTGAACATGAACTTTGAACTGTCTGACGACATGAAAACACTGTTCAAAACGCCGAATGACAAGGCACTGAATTAACAACGATAACAAGGGCGGCCTCGTCGCCCTCTCGATTGCTGAAACCGCGGCGTGGACAGACAGCCTGAACGGGTCGTTCCCCCGAATCAGGCGAAATTAGCCGCTCATCAATCTTCAGGGTAGCTCTGCTACCCTTTTTTACCGGAGCTCGTTATGGGTATCGATTGGAACTGGGGCATATTTCTCGAACAGGCCCCGTTCGGTAATACCACCTATCTCGGCTGGCTGTGGTCCGGTTTTCAGGTGACGATTGCCGTCTCCTGTTGTGCCTGGATTATTGCTTTCTGTGTGGGTTCATTTTTCGGCATTCTGCGTACTGTGCCTAATCGTCTGTTATCAACGATAGGAACCTGCTATGTCGAACTGTTTCGTAATATCCCCCTGATTGTTCAGTTCTTCTTCTGGTATCTGGTTGCGCCAGAGTTGGTAGGACAGGATCTGGGGATGTGGTTTAAGTCGGAGCTGGATCCCAATCTGCAATTCTTTATCTCCTCTGTTGTCTGTCTGGGACTGTTCACCGCTGCCCGTGTGTGCGAGCAGGTGCGTGCAGCCATTCAGTCTTTACCGCGTGGACAAAAGAATGCCGGGCTGGCCATGGGGCTGACGCTGCCCCAAACCTATCGCTATGTGCTGTTGCCCAATGCTTACCGGGTAATCGTGCCGCCAATGACGTCAGAAATGCTTAATCTGGTGAAAAACTCGGCTATTGCCTCGACGATCGGCCTGGTTGATATGGCGGCTCAGGCCGGCAAACTGCTGGACTATTCCTCGCACGCCTACGAATCCTTTACGGCGATTACCCTGGCTTACGTGGGAATTAACCTGGTGATTATGGTACTGATGGGCCTGGTCGAACGCAAAGTGCGCCTGCCTGGCAACGTGGGAGGCAAATAATGTACGCATTTGACTGGAGTTCGATTCCTCCCAGCCTGCCTTATCTGTTCAGTGGCCTGATGATCACCTTTAAGATCACCCTGACGGCCGTTGTGTTTGGCATCCTGTGGGGCACCCTGCTGGCGGTGATGCGCCTGTCCACTTTTAAACCTGTCAGTTGGTTTGCCAAACTGTATGTCAACCTGTTCCGCTCAGTGCCGCTGGTGATGGTGCTGCTGTGGTTTTATCTGGTCGTTCCCAGCTTTTTACAGCAGGTGCTGGGGATTTCGCCCAAGACCGACATCCGCCTGATCTCAGCAATGGTGGCCTTTTCCCTGTTTGAAGCCGCCTACTATTCTGAAATCATTCGTGCCGGGATTATCAGTATCGCGCGTGGGCAGTCCAGCGCTGCGCTGGCGCTGGGAATGACGCAGTGGCAGTCGATGAGGCTGGTTATTCTTCCTCAGGCGTTTCGCGCCATGGTGCCGCTGTTACTGACGCAGGGCATCGTCCTGTTTCAGGATACCTCGCTGGTTTATGTATTGAGTCTGGCTGACTTCTTCCGTACCGCTTCCACTATTGGCGAGCGTGACGGCACCCAGGTAGAAATGATTTTGTTTGCTGGTCTGGTCTACTTTGTGATCAGCCTGAGCGCGTCGCTGTTGGTCAGCTATCTAAAAAGAAAAAGGACGGTTTAAATGATTAACCTGAAAAACGTTTCCAAGTGGTATGGTCAATTTCAGGTGCTGACCGACTGCTCTACCGAGGTTCAGACCGGTGAAGTGGTGGTGGTATGTGGACCGTCAGGTTCCGGCAAATCAACCCTGATTAAAACCGTCAATGGCCTGGAGCCGATCCAGCAGGGCAGCATTACGGTAAACGGCACAGAGGTAAACAATAAAAAAACCAATCTGGCCACGCTGCGCAGCAAAGTCGGCATGGTGTTTCAGCATTTCGAACTGTTTCCTCACCTGAGCATTATCGACAATCTGGTACTGGCGCAGGTCAAAGTGCTGAAGCGTGATAAAACCGCCGCCCGTGATAAAGGCCTCAAGCTTCTGACTCGCGTCGGTCTGTCTGCCCATGCGGAAAAGTTTCCCGGTCAGCTCTCTGGCGGTCAGCAGCAGCGTGTCGCCATCGCGCGTGCGCTGTGCATGGATCCCATTGCCATGTTGTTCGATGAACCCACATCGGCGCTCGATCCTGAAATGATCAACGAAGTGCTGGACGTGATGGTGGAACTGGCGCAGGAAGGCATGACCATGATGGTTGTTACGCACGAAATGGGCTTTGCCCGTAAGGTAGCCAACCGGGTCATCTTTATGGATGAAGGCAAAATTATCGAAGACACGAATAAAGACGACTTCTTTAATAATCCGCAGTCAGAACGGGCGAAGGATTTCCTGGCAAAAATTCTGCACTAAAAAACAGGCGGGCACCCTGCCCGCCTGCTTCTTTTACGGCTCAAAAGGCTGACGATAAAACTGATCGTGGTGACATTCCGGGCAGCGCGACAGGGTTTCTGGCGTATAAATCGCCCGGGTAAAATGGCATTTTTCGCAGACCAGGTTGCCCAGGCCCACCACCTCACCACTTTGGTAAACGCCGTGGTGTTGCAAATCCTGAAAGACTTCCCGCCATTCCAGCTGACTTTTATCGGTGATGTCCGCCAGCTCTTTCCAGATGCTTTCCCGGATCACGCGCATAAAGACCGAGTCCGCCACCGGTTCTTCTGCTTCGGCATAGTTACGACCAAACTCCGCCAAATCGCGGCGCACCGACGCCAGCGCCCGATCGATTTCGTCCGGTGTCAGATCGGAGTGCGCACGTAAATGACGGCGTCTATCTTCTACCAGCGTATCCAGATCGCGATCGCCGTGGCGAAGACGTTCGGTTAATACCGCCAACGACTCATGATACTCCTGTGCCACTTTATTCATTTTATTCTCCTTTTTGCGCTCGGTACCTGTACTAAGTTTAGCTACTTTGTCACATTTGCCCGGTTCCCTGGGTAAGGAATGGTAAAAGAGTGAAAGCACTGACGCTTTGACGATAAATCGCCTCTGCAAAAGTGGGAAGTGTTGTTGATGCGCGGCCTTATGGGTATGCTATGCGGATCGTAAAGTCAGCAAAGTGTCATCTATTAAGGACCACAGGCAGCCATGCAAGAGCAATACCGCCCGGAAGAGATTGAATCCCGCGTTCAGCAGCAGTGGGATGAAAACGAAACGTTTAAAGTGACTGAGCAGGAAGGCAAAGAGAAATATTATTGCCTGTCCATGTTGCCCTATCCTTCTGGCCGCCTTCATATGGGTCACGTTCGTAACTACACCATCGGCGACGTCATCGCGCGTTATCAGCGCATGCTCGGCAAAAATGTGCTGCAGCCTATCGGTTGGGATGCGTTCGGTCTGCCTGCGGAAGGCGCGGCGGTAAAAAACAACACCGCGCCCGCCCCCTGGACTTATGACAACATCGCGTATATGAAAAACCAGCTTAAACTGCTGGGCTTTGGCTATGACTGGAGCCGCGAACTGGCGACCTGTCAGCCAGAGTATTACCGCTGGGAACAGTGGTTCTTTACCAAACTCTATGAGAAAGGCCTGGTTTACAAAAAAACCTCGGCGGTGAACTGGTGCCCGAACGACCAGACGGTACTGGCCAATGAGCAGGTTATTGACGGCTGCTGCTGGCGCTGTGACACCAAAGTTGAGCGTAAAGAGATCCCACAGTGGTTTATCAAAATCACCGATTACGCCGAAGAGCTGTTAAACGATCTGGATACGCTGGAAGAGTGGCCTGAGCAGGTCAAAACCATGCAGCGTAACTGGATCGGCCGCTCTGAAGGGGTGGAAATCACCTTTGACGTGGCGGACAGCCCTGAGAAAGTCACGGTTTATACCACGCGTCCAGATACCTTCTACGGCGCGACCTATGTCGCCGTGGCCGCCGGTCATCCGCTGGCGCTGCAGGCGGCTGCCAGCAATCCTGCCCTCGCTGACTTTATTGCCGAATGCCGCAATACCAAAGTGGCCGAAGCCGATATGGCCACCATGGAAAAGAAAGGCATGGCCACTGGCCTGTCTGCGGTGCACCCGTTAACAGGTGAGGCTGTTCCTGTCTGGGTCGCGAACTTTGTGCTGATGGAGTACGGCACGGGTGCCGTGATGGCGGTTCCGGCACATGACCAGCGTGACTGGGAGTTTGCCACGAAATACGATCTGCCGATCAAGCCGGTGATCCTGAACCTGGACGGCAGCGAGCCGGACGTAAGCACTGGCGCGATGACCGATAAAGGTACGCTGTTTAACTCCGCAGAGTGCAGCGGTCTGGATCACAGTGCCGGTTTCAACGCCATTGCGGATGCGCTGGCGGCGAAAGGTGTTGGCGTACGTAAAGTCAATTATCGCCTTCGCGACTGGGGTGTTTCCCGTCAGCGCTACTGGGGCGCGCCCATTCCGATGGTGACGCTGGAAGATGGCACCGTGATGCCCACGCCAGAAGATCAGCTTCCGGTTATCCTGCCTGAAGATGTGGTCATGGACGGCATCACCAGCCCGATTAAGGCCGATCCCGAGTGGGCAAAGACCACCGTGAACGGTCAGCCGGCCCTGCGCGAAACCGATACCTTTGACACCTTCATGGAGTCTTCATGGTATTACGCACGCTACACCTGTGCGGACTATAAAGATGGCATGCTGGACCCGGCTGCAGCGAACTACTGGCTGCCAGTGGATCAGTATGTGGGCGGTATCGAACACGCCATCATGCACCTGATGTATTTCCGTTTCTTCCATAAGCTGCTGCGCGATGCCGGCCTGGTAAACTCGAATGAGCCTGCCAAACGTCTGCTGTGTCAGGGCATGGTATTGGCGGATGCATTCTACTATCTGGGCGTCAACGGCGAACGTAACTGGGTTTCCCCGGTGGATGTCACCGTCGAGCGTGATGAGAAAGGCCGCATTACCAAAGCCGTGGACACCCAGGGCCGTGAGGTGATCTACGCAGGCATGAGCAAAATGTCGAAGTCGAAAAACAACGGCATTGACCCACAGTTGATGGTTGAGCGCTACGGTGCCGATACCGTACGTCTGTTTATGATGTTTGCCTCACCGGCCGACATGACGCTGGAGTGGCAGGAATCCGGTGTTGAAGGCGCGAACCGTTTCCTGAAGCGCGTCTGGAAACTGGCCTATGACCATTCACAGAAAGGCGCGACTGTCGCTCTGGACGTTGCCAGCCTGAACGATGATCAGAAAGGCTTACGTCGCGATCTGCATAAAACTATTGCCAAAGTGTCCGACGATATCGGCCGCCGTCAGACCTTTAACACCGCGATTGCCGCCGTGATGGAACTGATGAACAAGCTGACGCGTGCACCCCAGGACAGCGAACAGGATCGTGCACTGATGCAGGAAGCGTTACTCGCCGTGACGCGTTTACTGTATCCGTTCACGCCTCATGCCTGCTTCGTACTGTGGCAAACGCTGGGCGGCCAAGGCACCATCGACAATGCAGAATGGCCGGTTGCCGATGACGCCGCGATGGTTGAGGACGCCTTATTGGTTGTCGTGCAGGTTAACGGTAAAGTCCGTGGTAAAATTACCGTGGCAGCCGATGCTACCCAGGAACAGGTTCAGGCTCGTGCGGCTGAGGAACCATTAGTGGCGAAATACCTTGATGGTGTTAGCATTCGTAAAGTCATTTATGTACCGGGCAAACTGCTTAACCTGGTTGTGGGTTAAGTTCAGGAGGAACTGTGCGACATCCGATTATCAGGTTGTTTGTCATGCTGGCGGTGGTGATCACCGCCGGCTGTGGTTTTCATCCGCGCGGCACCACTCAGGTGCCAACCGAACTGAGAACGCTGATTTTAGACAGTGGTGACCCTTATGGCCCGCTGATGCGTACCGTGCGACAGCAGCTGCGGATTAACAACGTCAATATTGTTGAGGCGACGCAGAAAAACAGCCTGACCGTCCCGACGATGCGTCTTGGTGGAGAAGCACAAAGCCGTAGTACCGCATCCGTATTTATCAGCGGTACCACAGCGGAGTATCAGCTGACGATGTCGGTTTCTGCTCAGGTGCTGCTCCCAAATAAAGGGATCTATCCGATCAGCGCAACCGTCTACCGCTCGTTCTTTGATAACCCGAACGCGGCGCTGGCGAAAGATGCTGAGCAGGACATGATTATGCAGGAGATGCGTCAGCGCGCGGCCGAACAGCTGGTTCGTAAGCTGCTTACCGTGCATGCCGCGCAGATGGAAAATCAGCAGATGCCCTCTACATCGACGGTTTCAAAAGCGGTTCAGCCTGCTGCCGGGGTCTCTTCCTCTGCGGCAACCATGTCGAAATGATCAGGATTTATCCGGAACAACTCAGCGCGCAGCTCCGTGAGGGGCTGCGCGCCTGTTATTTATTAACCGGTAATGAACCCTTGCTGTTGCAGGAAAGTGCAGATGCGATTCGGGCCAGTGCCCTGGCACAGGGCTTTGAAGAACATCTGAGTTTTACACTGGATGCGCAGACCGACTGGGACAGCCTGTTTATGAGCTGCCAGTCGCTGAGCCTGTTTGCCCAGCATCAAACGTTAACGTTGCAGTTCCCGGAAAATGGCCCTAACGCGGCGATTGCCGAGCAGTTGATCAAGCTGGCCCCGCTGCTTCACGCCGATATTTTGCTGATTTGCCGAATGGCGAAGCTCAGTAAAGCCCAGGAAAACAGCGCCTGGTTTAAAGCGCTTTCCGCTCATGCCGTGCTGGTCCCCTGCCAGACACCCGAACAGGCTCAGCTCCCCCGCTGGGTTGTCAGCCGAGCAAAAACCCTCAAGCTCGATATCGATGATGCGGCCGTCCAGCTGTTGTGTTACTGCTATGAAGGTAATCTGCTGGCTCTGGCCCAGGCGCTTGAACGGCTGTCACTGCAATGGCCCGATGGCAAACTGACCCTGCCGCGCGTTGAAGCCGCCGTCAGCGATGCCGCTCACTTCACGCCCTACCACTGGGTGGATGCGCTACTCGGCGGCAAAAGCCGCCGCGCGTTGCACATCCTGCAGCAGTTAGAAAGAGAAGAGAGCGAAGTGGCGATATTGCTCCGCACCCTGCAGCGCGATTTGATGACCCTGCTGCATCTGCAACGGCATCAGTCGCAACAGCCGCTGCGTACGCTAATGGATCAGCAGCGTATCTGGCAAAACCGTCGCAACCTGTTTACGGAAGCACTTCAGCGCCTTGACGCCTCCAGGCTACAGCAGGCCATTCATCTGTTGATGCAAATCGAACTTACTCTAAAGCAGGATTATGGTCAGTCGGTCTGGCCGCAGTTGCAGACGCTGTCGATGTTGATTGCCAATCGCGCTTTCCCTGCGAGCCTCGCCCATGTCTGATTTACACGCGCTGTTTGGCGGTACCTTCGATCCTGTGCATTTTGGTCATCTGCGCCCGGTGGAAACGCTGGCCGGGCAAATTGGCCTGTCGAGGATCACACTGCTGCCCAATAATGTGCCGCCGCACCGGCCCCAACCAGAGGCCAGTCCGCAGCAGCGGGTTGAAATGCTCGAGTGCGCTATTCGCGATTTGCCGCTTTTTGACATCGACACGCGGGAATTACAACGTGATACGCCCTCGTGGACGGTCGATACCTTAGAAGCGCTGCGTGCCGAACGGGGTGAACAACCTCTAGGTTTTATTATTGGTCAGGATTCTCTGCTGTCGCTGGAAAAATGGCATCGCTGGCAGGAGCTGCTTAGCCTGTGCCATCTTTTGGTCTGCAAGCGACCGGGCTATCCGACGGAAATGGCGTCTCCAGCAATGCAACGCTGGCTGGACAGCCATGTAACACAAGACAGCCAGCAGCTTCACCAACGTCCTGCAGGGGCGATCTGGCTGGCGGAAACCCCGCTTTATGCGATATCGGCCACCGAGATCAGACAGCGCCGCCATCAGCACCTCGCCTGCGACGATTTATTGCCCGCCTCTGTGATAACCTACATCGACCGCGCCGGCTTATATCGCGACTGATATGGGCGTGATATACTGCGCCGCTAAATTTTTTGGCTGTCTTCCGGGTTTCAGCCAGCCCGCTATCACCAGTTTTGAAGGGGAACCTTTTGCAAGGTAAAGCACTCCAAGAGTTCGTTGTTGATAAGATTGATGATTTGAAAGGCCAGAACATCGTGACTCTCGACGTTCAGGGCAAATCGAGCATCACTGATTTCATGATCATTTGTACCGGTACCTCAACGCGCCACGTGACCTCTATCGCGGAACACGTCGAGCAGGAATCCCGTGCCGCCGGCCTGATGCCGCTGGGCGTGGAAGGTAAAGCCGCCGCTGACTGGGTCGTTGTGGATTTGGGCGAAGTGATCGTGCACGTCATGCAGGAAGAGAGCCGTCAGTTGTATGAACTGGAAAAGCTCTGGGGTTAAGCGGTGAAATTGCAGCTTGTTGCCGTCGGCACCAAAATGCCTGACTGGGTTCAGACCGGTTTTATGGAATACCTGCGTCGGTTTCCCAAAGACATGCCGTTTGAGTTAACGGAAGTCCCTGCGGGGAAACGCGGGAAAAATGCCGACATCAAACGCATTCTGGAAAAGGAAGGCGAAGCGATGCTGGCAGCGACAGGTAAAGGCAACCGCATTGTGACGCTGGATATCCCCGGACAACCCTGGGAAACCCCACAGCTGGCGCAGCAGCTGGAACGCTGGAAGCAGGATGGCCGTGACGTCAGCCTGTTGATTGGCGGGCCTGAAGGATTAGCGCCGGCCTGTAAAGCGGCGGCGGAACAAAGCTGGTCTCTCTCAACGTTAACGTTGCCTCATCCGCTGGTGCGCGTGCTGGTTGCAGAGAGCCTCTATCGTGCATGGAGCATTACGACAAATCATCCTTATCATCGTGAATAACCGATAAGCTCACTCCAGACATTACAAGTAGCGGATGAAATTACAAAGCAACGCCTTTCGCGATTACAGCGCCGAACAAAAAGTCTTTGTCCGCAGGGCTTTTATCGCTTTTGTCGGCATCTTACTGCTCTCCTCCGTGCTGGTGGTTAATCTCTATCACCTGCAGATTTTACGTTTCGACGACTACAGTACCCGGTCAAATGAAAACCGCATTAAGCTGGTGCCGGTCGCGCCCAGCCGCGGCATTATTTATGACCGTACCGGCACGCCGCTGGCCCTGAACCGTACGATTTATCAGGCAGAACTGGTGCCGGAAAAGGTCGACGATTTAAAACAAACGCTGCAAAACTTACGCCCGGTGCTCGAACTCACCGATGACGATATTGAGGCGTTTGAAAAAGAGCGTAAGCGCTCACGTCGCTTTACCTCTATCCCGGTAAAAACCGGCCTTAATGAGGTGCAGGTTGCACGCTTTGCCGTGAACCAGTACCGCTTTCCCGGCGTGGAAGTCAAAGGCTACCAGCGCCGCTACTATCCCTTTGGGCAAACCCTGACCCACGTTGTGGGCTACGTATCGAAAATCAACGATCGGGATGTGGCGCGTCTGGACAAAGAAGGTAAATGGCCAAACTATGCGGCTACGCACGATATCGGTAAACTCGGTATCGAAGCCTATTACGAAGACCTGCTTCACGGTAAAACCGGTTATGAAGAGGTTGAGGTAAACAACCGTGGCCGGGTTATTCGTCAGTTGCACGAGCAATCCCCGCAGGCCGGGCGCGATATCTATCTGACCATTGATCTGAAACTGCAGCAGTACATCGAAACGCTGTTAGCCGGCAGTCGTGCCGCAGTGGTGGTCAGCGATCCCCGCACCGGAGAAATTCTGGCCATGGTGTCCACGCCCAGTTACGATCCGAACCTGTTTGTTGACGGAATTTCCAGCAAAGACTATCGCGGATTACTGAGCGATGAAAACCGTCCACTGTATAACCGCGCTATTCAGGCCGCCTATCCGCCAGCCTCAACGGTCAAACCCTATGTCGCCGTTTCCGCGCTCAGCGCAGGCGTTATCAACCGAAATACCAGCCTGTTCGATCCCGGCTGGTGGCAACTGCCCGGCTCTGAAAAACGCTATCGCGACTGGAAAAAGTGGGGCCACGGTCGTCTGAACGTCACCAGGTCGCTGGAAGAGTCTGCGGACACCTTCTTTTATCAGGTCGCCTATGACATGGGCATCGATCGCCTGTCGGAGTGGATGACCAAATTCGGCTACGGTGAACGTACGGGCATTGATTTACCCCAGGAGAGCGCGGGTAACATGCCGACGCGTGACTGGAAAATGCGCCGCTTTAAAAAGCCCTGGTATCAGGGTGACACCATTCCTGTTGGTATCGGTCAGGGCTACTGGACGGCAACACCATTGCAGATGAACAAAGCGATGATGATCCTCATCAACGACGGGGTTATCAAAGTGCCGCATATGCTGCGCGCCACGCGCGAAGGCCGCACCCTGGTGCCTTATCGTCAACCGCCTTTCCAGCCGATAGGCGATATCCACTCGGGGTACTGGGAAATTGCCAAAGACGGGATGTATGGCGTGGCCAATCGCCCCAATGGTACGGCTCACAAGAGCTTTGCCGATGCGCCATACAAAATTGCCGCGAAATCGGGTACGGCTCAGGTCTTCGGTCTGAAAGAGAACGAAACCTATAACGCACACAAAATCGCAGAACGCCTGCGTGACCACAAGCTGATGACCGCGTTTGCCCCTTACGATAAACCGCGTGTCGCCGTGACCATGATTCTGGAAAACGGCGGAGCCGGACCCGCCGTAGGCACGGTAATGCGTCAGATACTGGATCACATCATGTTAGGTGACAATAATACTGTCCTGCCGGATGCGGCCCCCACACCGCCAGGCTACGAAGGTGAATAATCATGTCGATGAATGACAGCCCGCAGAAGCGGTCAATATGGATGCGCATGCATATTGATCCGCTATTTATGCTGATTATCCTCGCGCTACTGACCTTTAGCGCCATTGTTATCTGGAGCGCCAGCGGGCAGGATCCTGGCATGATGGAGCGTAAGCTCGGCCAGATCGCTATGGGGCTGATCATTATGCTGGTGCTCGCCCAGGTCCCGCCCCGGGTATACGAAGGCTGGGCGCCTTACCTGTATATTGTCAGTGTCATCCTGCTCGTCGCCGTGGATGCCTTTGGCCAAATCAGTAAAGGGGCGCAGCGTTGGCTGGACCTGGGTTTTATCCGCTTCCAGCCCTCTGAGATCGCTAAAATCGCCGTTCCTTTAATGGTCGCGCGCTTTATCAACCGCGACGTGTGCCCACCGACCCTGAAAAACACCGCCATCGCTCTGGTGCTGATTTTCCTTCCTACATTGTTAGTGGCCGCGCAGCCTGACCTCGGAACCTCGATTCTGGTCGCGGCCTCGGGATTATTTGTGCTGTTCCTCTCTGGCATGAGCTGGAAGCTGATTGGTATCGCCGTCCTGTTGGTTGCGGCCTTTATCCCCATATTGTGGTTCTTCCTGATGCATGACTATCAGCGAGACCGCGTGATGATGCTGCTCGATCCCGAAAGCGATCCGCTTGGCGCGGGTTACCACATCATTCAGTCTAAAATCGCTATTGGCTCTGGCGGACTGCGCGGTAAAGGCTGGCTGCATGGTACGCAATCACAGCTGGAGTTCTTACCGGAGCGTCACACCGACTTCATTTTCGCCGTGCTGGCAGAAGAGCTGGGACTGGTGGGCGTGCTGTTGCTGCTGGTGCTGTACCTGCTGTTGATTATGCGTGGACTCATCGTGGCTGCCCGTGCGCAAACCACCTTTGGCCGGGTGATGGCCGGGGGTTTAATGTTGATTTTATTCGTCTATGTTTTCGTTAACATTGGCATGGTTAGTGGTATCTTACCGGTGGTTGGCGTTCCGTTGCCGCTGGTCAGCTATGGCGGCTCGGCGCTTATTGTGCTTATGGCGGGATTTGGCATCGTAATGTCGATCCACACACACCGAAAAATGTTATCTAAAAGTGTTTAAGAGGTCGCAGATGCGTAAGGACTGGCTTGGCGTTGTATTGGCTTCAATGGTTTTAGCTGCATGTTCTACCCAGGAACCGCAACAACAAAGTGCGCCACCCCAGCCTGCCTATAACGGCCCGGTGGTAGAGATTCCTGGCGTTGAGCCTCGTTATGAGCCGGTCAATCCGTCGACCAATCAGGACTACAGCGTCAACGGTAAAAACTACCGTATCATCAAAAATCCGGCCAACTACAGTGAAGTGGGGCTGGCCGCCTGGTACGGTGAGGAAGCCCAGGGTAATCGTACTGCGACGGGCGAGACCTTTGATCCCGATGCCCTGACGGCTGCCCATCCAACGCTGCCCCTGCCCAGCTACGTTCGCGTGACAAACCTGGCAAACGGCCGCCAGATTGTGGTGCGGGTTAACGATCGCGGCCCGTATACGCCGGGACGCATTATCGATCTGTCCCGTGCGGCAGGTGACCGCCTGAATATCTCCAACAATTCCCGCGTGCGGGTTGATTACATCAGTGTCGCACCGGATGGCACGCTTTCCGGGCCCGGCACCATCGGCACCGTGGTCGCGAAACAGAGCTATGCCCTGCCTGCGCGTCCGGACCTGAACGGTCCGGTCATGAGCAGCCCACAAGGCATGAGCGGTGGCAGTCAACCCATCATGAACGGTAGCAGCCAGCCGCAGACCGCCCCGGCGGCTGAACCCGAGGCTCAGGATATTTCACCCGTCAGCAATGCGACACTGCAAAGCAATAATGCTATGGGCGCACCGGTGCAAAGTAGCGGCTTCCTGGGCGCGCCGCAGCCGTTACCCAGCGGCGTGCTGGAAAGCAGTGAGCCCGCTGCCAGCCCCCCTGTCGCAGCCGCGCCTGTTGCCGCTGCGCAGGTTGCGGCCAGTGCCGCCGCATCATCCCGCCAGCCCGCCGCCAGTCAGAGTGCCTCATCCCTTTCAGGCTATGTCGTTCAGGTGAGTGCCATTAATGATGCAGCACGTGCCCGGCAGTTAGTTAACAGTTTACGCCAGCGCTTTGGCGTTCCTGGCGCTGTGGAAAACGCAGGCAATGTGTACCGCGTGCAGCTTGGTGGTTATAAAACCCGTGCAGAAGCCGTGGCCTTACAGCAACGGCTGAGCAGCGAAGGCCAGAGTGCAGCCTTCGTTACCACCGCAGGTCGTTAATCGACAGAGGTTACCGTGACAGGTAACCTCTGCTAACAACTCATTCACTAAGCCGGATGTCTGAAAATCAGGCATTTGTTATGATGAGTGACTTTTTTAAACCTTAAACCCATGGATGTTGTCGTCCCACACATGAACACGCTGAAACCTTCTCGTTTGTTAAAACGCCTGACAGTGGGATCACTGATCGCCTTCTCCCTCAGCCATGCTGCCATCGCTGATGATGTTAATCTCAAGACCATGATTCCCGGCGTACCGGACATTGATGCCGAAGCTTATGTCCTCATCGACTACAATTCAGGCAAAGTGCTGGCAGAGAAAAACGCGGACGCACGCCGCGACCCGGCGAGCCTGACGAAGATGATGACCAGCTACGTCATCGGTCAGGCAGTTAAAGCAGGAAAAATCCACCAGGACGATATCGTTACCGTGGGGCAGGATGCGTGGGCGACCGGTAATCCGGTATTCAAAGGTTCATCCTTAATGTTCCTGAAGCCTGGCGACCGCGTTCCGGTTTCCCAGTTAACGCGCGGTATCGTTCTGCAGTCCGGTAATGATGCCTGTGTGGCGATGGCCGATTATGTCGCCGGGAGTCAGGATGCCTTTGTTGGCCTGATGAACAACTACGTGAAAGCGCTGGGTCTGCAAAACACGCATTTCCAGACCGTTCATGGCCTGGATGCGGAAGGTCAATACAGCTCAGCACGCGACATGGCGCTGATTGGCCAGGCGCTGATCCGTGATGTTCCTGAAGAGTACGCGGTTTATAAAGAGAAAGAGTTCACCTTTAACAATATTCGTCAGATGAACCGCAATGGTCTGTTGTGGGATACCAGCCTGACCGTTGACGGCATCAAAACCGGTCACACTGCGTCAGCAGGTTATAACCTGGTGGCCTCTGCGACAGAAGGACAGATGCGTTTGATCTCTGCCGTGATGGGCGGTCATACCTTCAAAGGCCGCGAAACGGAAAGTAAAAAGCTGCTGACCTGGGGTTTCCGCTTCTTTGAAACCGTCGCACCGCTGAAAGCCGGAAAAGAGTTTGCCTCTGAACCCGTGTGGTTTGGTAACAGCGATCGCGTCCAACTGGGCGTTGAAAAAGATGCTTATCTGACCATTCCACGCGGCCGGATGAAAGATCTGAAAGCCAGCTATGTCCTCACCAATACCGAGCTGCATGCGCCACTGAAGAAAAACCAGGTGGTTGGCAGTATCAATTTCCAGCTCGATGGCAAAACTATCGATCAGCGTCCTCTGGTGGTGTTAAATGAAGTCTCTGAAGGCGGCTTCTTCAGTCGTATCGTTGACTATATCAAACTGATGTTCCACCACTGGTTCGGTTAATGGTGCATGGCGGTTGAAAAACCGCCACTCTGCCCCCATTACAGGTTAATATGATGCTCCCGCTTCGGCGGGAGCCTGTTTTTTATGTACCGGAGTGATTATGAAAACCAAACTGAATGAACTGCTCGAATTCCCTACCCCATTTACCTATAAAGTAATGGGGCTGGCACAGCCGGAGCTGGTTGATTTGGTGCTTGAGGTCGTGCAACGCCATGCACCCGGCGATTACAGTCCAGAAGTGAAACCCAGCAGCAAAGGTAACTATCACTCGGTAAACGTCACGATCAATGCCACCCACATTGAGCAGGTCGAAACCCTGTACGAAGAGCTGGGCAAAATTGAAATCGTGCGGATGGTGCTGTAACGCTGTCAACACCGGTCAGCGGGTCAGGCTGCGCAGATAACGCGCTGACCCGTATTTTCTGCCCTACCGGCCCAGCCGCTCTGTACTCATCCTCTCATCCCGAAGGCGTTTAACTTCATCGCCGCCAGCGTTATACTCAGCGTCTCCCCTCTTTAACGGATACTCGTTTTGTCTGCAGACACGCTTCTTATTCGCCAGTTTGGGTTATGTGACTGGCAATCGACCTCAGACGCCATGCACCACTATACCGATCAGCGCGATAGCGAAAGCCGGGATGAAGTCTGGCTGGTGGAACATTATCCGGTCTTTACACAGGGCCAGGCGGGAAAAGCCGAGCACCTGCTGATGCCCGGCGATATTCCTGTGGTACAAAGCGATCGTGGGGGACAGGTGACCTATCACGGGCCAGGACAACAGATCATGTATGTTCTGATTGATGTGAAACGCCGTAAAACCGGCGTGCGTCAGCTGGTGACCGCCTTAGAAGAAACGGTCATTGCCGTACTGGACCGCTTTGGCGTGGCGGCGCGGGCCCGACCCGATGCGCCAGGCGTCTATGTTGGGGATGAAAAAATTTGCTCGCTGGGGCTACGCATTCGTAAGGGCTGCTCGTTTCACGGGCTGGCATTAAATGTGGCGATGGACCTGTCGCCATTTTTACGGATTAACCCGTGCGGCTATGCCGGAATGCACATGACGCAGTTGCAACACTTCCGGCCTGAAGTCACGTTAGGCGATGTTCAGCCGTTGCTGGCCGAAACCTTTGCCCGCCAGCTGGGTTATCAGCAGGTTGAATGGCATCAGGATGAAAACCCACGCTGAGTTAACGGTGAATGCGTATTTACAAATATGTAACTTATCGGTGGTGTCTTTGGCTGCTTCCTGGCCGTTGAGATGATATAATTTTTGCACTTTTTTCAAATAAAGTTGAAAGCCGCCTTCTCTGATTGAGTGAGACAGCTTTCAAATCGCAATCCGACCGGAACCTGCTGATTTATGAGTAAACCAATTCAGATGGAACGCGGCGTCAAATATCGTGACGCAGACAAAATGGCGCTGATCCCGGTGAAAACCGTGGCCGTCGACCGGCAAGAGATTCTACGCAAGCCGGAGTGGATGAAAATCAAACTGCCGGCGGACTCCAGTCGTATTCAGGGCATTAAAGCCGCAATGCGTAAAAACGGGCTCCACTCCGTTTGTGAAGAAGCCTCCTGCCCTAACCTTGCTGAATGTTTTAATCACGGCACGGCGACCTTTATGATCCTGGGCGCGATCTGTACCCGCCGTTGCCCGTTCTGCGACGTGGCCCACGGTCGTCCTAACGCACCCGATGCAAACGAACCGGGTAAACTCGCCCAGACCATCGCCGACATGGCACTGCGTTATGTGGTTATTACCTCGGTGGATCGCGACGATTTACGTGACGGCGGCGCTCAGCATTTTGCCGACTGTATTACGGCTATCCGCGAAAAAAGCCCCAGCATCAAAATTGAAACGCTGGTGCCTGACTTCCGTGGCCGCATGGATCGTGCGCTTGAAATTCTGACTGCCACACCGCCGGATGTGTTTAACCACAACCTTGAGAACGTGCCACGCGTGTATCGCCAGGTGCGGCCGGGTGCAAACTATGAATGGTCGCTGAAGCTGCTTGAACGCTTTAAAGAAGCCCATCCCGAGGTACCGACAAAATCCGGTTTAATGGTAGGCCTGGGAGAAACTAACGCTGAAATCGTCGAGGTCATGCGTGACCTGCGTCGTCATGGCGTGACAATGTTAACTCTGGGTCAGTATCTGCAGCCCAGCCGCCACCATTTGCCTGTTCAGCGCTATGTCAGCCCGGCGGAATTTGATGAAATGAAAGAAGAGGCACTGGCGATGGGCTTTACCCATGCTGCCTGCGGTCCTTTTGTCCGCTCGTCTTACCATGCCGACATGCAGGCAAAAGGCCTGGAAGTGAAATAACCGTTCGCCTGCTGGCTGCCTTAAAAAACAAAAAACCAGATTGCCCGCAATCTGGTTTTTTTATGGCTGTCAGAAATAAAAATTAACACTTTTCTAAAACTGACGCCGCGTTAGTCTTTATGAGAAACGCGTTCCGCAGGGGTTTCTTCTGCCGTGGTGCGCGCTGCACTGGTGTCTTCGTCTTTCATGGCCTTTTTAAAGCCTTTGATTGCGGAGCCCAGATCGCCACCCAGAGAACGTAACTTGTTGGTGCCGAAAAGCAGTACGATAAGCGCACCGATAATCAGCAGCTTGGCAATACTGATACCTTCCATATATAACCTTTATAATCTGGCGAATAACGGTAACGCTTATTTAGGCGCAGTTTAGCGCTAACCTCAAGCGTAATCTGTAACAGATTAAGATCGCGCAGCGGCGCCGTCAGGTTTCAGGCCCAATCGGGTAGCGATGATCCCTGCCCCCGGTTAGCGCGTTCCATCCAGTTCGGGCCGGCTAAAACGGCGGTTATCCAGCACCGGCAGCATTGCGCGCGCTGTTGCGATTCTTTGTGGATCGAGCTCGGCAAAAATAAGTGCCCGGGACTCGGCCGCCCGGCTTATCGGTACGCCAAGGGGATCGACCACCATGCTATTGCCAATATTACGCATACCGCACTCGCCTACAGCCACCACATAACAGGTATTTTCCAGCGCGCGCGTGCGGGTAAGTAAATCCCAATGCATCTCTTTTAGCGGCCCTTTGACCCATGCGGAGGGTAAGACCAACACCTCGGCCCCCTCCAGCGCCAGACGCCGCGACAGCTCGGGAAAACGCACATCGTAGCAGGTCATCAGCCCGACTTTCATGCCCGCAACGTCCACCAGCGGCGGAATCTCTTGTCCGGCTTCAACCCGCTTTGATTCCTGCATCGCGAACGCATCGTACAGATGCAGCTTGCGGTATTCTGCCACGATCTTGCCATCGCGAATGACCACCAGCACGTTAAACACTTTGCGCTCACTGCCCGGCATATGCATTCCCAGCACGGTAGTCAGCCCATGGCCTTTGCTGGCGCTAAGCAGTTGTGACAGAAACGGCCCGTCAGGCGGTTGAGCGGCTTCCAGTATGAAATCGGGATTAGTGATATCAGTGGCCAGCACCGCTTCTGGCAGAACCAGCAGATCGGCCCCGGCACGGCTGGCCTGGTCCATCATGTCCAGGCAGGTTATGACGTTTTCCTGCCAGTCACGCTGAACCGCAAATTGCCCTAATGCGACTTTCATCGTGGGTTCTCCCTGAAAGCAGTACTGCCGTGATACAGGCCCTTTGGTAACCTTTCAATGCTCTTACAAAGGCTGAAGGGCTTTCACATGGTAGCGTGGTGATTCAACATAGCCTTCACGGCCATAAAACTGGTTAGCTTTAAGACGTGAAGCATGACAGTGAACTTCCATGCGGTCGCAGCCGTGCTGCGCTGCCAGGGCTTCTGCATGCTGGAGCAGTTTCTGGCCCACACCTTTGCTGCGCTCACCGTCCGCGATGCAGAAATAGCTGATACGGGCAAAATCCCCTGCCAGCGCCAACTGAGGGATAAAATGCAGGGAAAGGAATCCCAGTACATGATTACCCTGTTCTGCGATCAGCAGCTTTTCATTGGGATCCGTCATCAACTGGGCCAGACGTTGTTCAATAAAATGCTCTGTACCGCCATAACCGAGTTCACTTAACAACGCGCTCAGTACGAAGCTGTCTTTCGCCTGAGCCGGACGAATATCCATCCTGGCACCTCTTTATCTGTTATGCGGAGAGTCAGTTATAACCTGAGACGCGCTAAAATGCTCCCCCTGCGAGTTGTTATGATTATGTTACAAGGATTATCTGTGACTCGCGCCGCAGTTTACTGGCGGTTATCGTGCTGCAGTAGCCTGTCTGGCGCAGTGTGCCAGCGTGATATCGAAAAACGCGGGAGGGCGTGATGTGCAGGAAATGATACGGGGACGAGGCAGCGGCAGCACTGCAATTACGCCTTAAAGCCGTTTCATCCTTCAGCCAGAAATGTGACGCGTACCGGCATAAAAAAACCCGCCAGAAGGCGGGTTTTTAGAATTCTGACTGTTAACTTACAGACTGATAACGTTAGCAGCAGATGGGCCTTTTGCGCCGTCAGTGATTTCAAACTCTACACGCTGACCTTCAGCCAGAGTTTTGAAGCCATTGCTCTGGATCGCAGAGAAGTGTACGAATACATCTTTGCTGCCATCTTCAGGAGTAATGAAACCGAATCCTTTAGATTCATTAAACCACTTAACGTTACCTTTAATCTTAGACATCTATATTACCTTTACATGAAAAATGGACACTAAACTGTGTCGCCATCTAGTACAGCAATTGCTGAGGGTTTTGTCCAGCCTGATTTGATGAAAAAGTGATAAATATCGCTATTATTTACCCTTTGGTTACTTTTTCACTGGCTCCAGAGCTTAAAACTGCCAGCGCAGCCAGGCAAAATACACGTTACCGTTGTTGTAAGTGCCTGGAATATAAGTCATTTGAAAGTTCAGCGAACCATAACCTATTGACGCCAACGGTAATATGGCCGGAACAGGATAGTATCCCCAGTTATGCCGTGCCGTTACCCCTGCGGTATAGCCCAGACCATAGTGAAAATTTTGATCCTGCAAAGGTCGCCAGGTGGCCTCCCAGCCGTAACCGCCAAACGGTTCCCACTTGTTGAAAGAATCTTTGAACGCCATCAGGTAAAGGCCGTGCCAGTTCCCTTTCTCATCGTAACGCGAAACGCCACCACCGGCGCCCCAGGGACGTTCGTTATATCTGTGAATATGCTCTTCATCATACGTCCAGCGGTTGTGCCAGGTGATGGCGGGCACATAAACATCAATTGCATCAGGCTGTTGCCAGGTTTGCTGGACGTTGCCGGTAAAGGTATCCCAGCCTGATTTAATCTCTTGGGAGAGCATAGCGGCCTGGAGGGAAAAAGAAAAAAACAGCGCCAGTAATGGAGCTGATAACATTGTTAAAAGGTACCTGTTCACTTCGGTATTACCTGTCTCTTATTGATTGAACGCAGTGTTCCATGCTGAAAATCAGCAACGGGAAGACCCGCCTGACCCGAAATTTAAAAAAAAATGCTCAGGGTATTCAGCATGTAATTATCATTGACGTAATAAAGCACGAGCAATTTTAGCGCAAAAAAGATGAACCAAGCCCAAACAGCAAGAACTTTCAACATTTCCACTAAGTTCTGTAGTTTTCACAACCAAACTCAACACTTACGCAACATCACGTCGCGCCTTCATACAGGCGCCGAACGGGGCGAGCAGTGATAAACAGCGACTTTTACCATCACACCACCTCAGGTAAACCACATAAAGAATGATTAAGGGTCAGGGTAATGCCAGTAAAAATGCGCTCGCTTAACCAGGTAGCAGGTAGCAGGTAGCAGGTAGCAGGTAGCAGGTAGCAGGTAGCAGGTAGCAGGTAGCAGGTAGCAGGTAGCAGGTAGCAGGTAGCAGGTAGCAGGTAGCAGGTAGCAGGATGAAAATCTTACCGGCTCGCGGTGTCAAGAGAAACGCTCACTGGTCGGGCTGCGGGCACCCGTCAAGATGCCCGTCGAATCAGAAAATCAGTTTGAATACCCCTGTCAGGGTCAACAGTCCCACGATAAAAATAATGGCGATAATCCACAGAATTATTTTCATTTCCTCTCCCTTACCATTAAAAAACATTCCCATAACAGTATAGGCAAAATTCAGCGATGTGCTTTTTGCTTATTGCGTTCTCAACTATGAAAGCAACATTCAGCTTTAATTGTTATTTTCTGTGAGAAGCATCGCATAGCGGCCTTTTTGTCATCCCTGTCGCTTCGTTTTAAGAATCATCTCTGGCTAAAATTTATGCGGACAGGACAGCTCGACGGTTTTGACACTAAAAATGCAAAGCAGGGAGAGAGACCTTATGAGTAGCATTAATACCAGCATGGGCCGCTACAGCCTGAAGGCAAAAGACAGCGGTGAACAAATCAAAGGTTTTTTCGCCATTAATGATGAAGGCGGCACGCAACTTACCCGACAGGAATTTGCGGAGCATTACCTTGATGATGTGGTGAATAACGTGATTTATCCGGTTACCGGAGGTAACCGGGAGATCGCCCGCGCACTGCGAGAACAGATGGTAAAAGCGGGCTTTGAAGCGTCAGATTAACGGCAGGGGCCGCCATGTTTGCGCGGCCCTTTTGTCACGTGCAGGCGCCCTTACACCACGTAAGAAAGTAGCAAGCATCCCACTAAACCACACACTGATATAATCGTTTCCAGTGCTGACCAGGAGCGGATGGTTTCGCCTATCGTCAGGTTGAAATACTCTTTAAACAGCCAGAATCCTGGATCGTTAACGTGTGAAAAAATCACACTGCCCGACCCCACGGCTATCACCATTAATTCAGGACTGGCACCGCTGGTTACAATTAACGGCGCGACAATGCCTCCGGCGGTAATCGCCGCCACGGTTGCCGAGCCAAGTGCGATACGCAGCACAGCAGCAATAGACCAGGCCATAAACAACGGCGACAAATTGGTGGCATGCATCATATTGGCAATGTATTTATCCACGCCGCTGTCCACCAGAACCTGCTTGAAGGCCCCACCGCCGCCGATAATCAGCAGCATCATGGCAATAATTTTGATGGAATCGCTTAACGTGTCCATCACCTGTTCCATGCTGCGCCCGCGGTTCAGACCAAAGGTGAAGATCGCAATCAGCACGGCAATTAGCGTCGCCATAACAGGATCGCCAAAGAACTCGGCATAAGGCAACAGCGCGTGTCCCTTGGGCAGCACCATCTCCGCTACCGCACGCAGTGCCATCAGAATGACCGGAACAAGCGATGTCCAGACGCTGACGCCAAAGCCTGGCATTTCGGTTTCACTAAAGGTTTTGGGGTTGTAGAGCCCTTCAGGGATAGGCTTATCAATGCCTTTGAGGAAACGCGCGTAAACCGGACCCGCCAGGATAACGGTCGGAATGCCCAGTAAGGTACCAAAAAGCAGGGTTTTTCCCATATCGGCGTTAAACAGCGTCGCTATTGCCGTGGGGCCAGGATGAGGCGGTAAAAACCCATGGGTGACAGACAACGCCGCCGCCATAGGAACGCCAACAAACAGCAGCGGTACCCGTGCAGAAGCCGCAACGCTAAACACCAGCGGCAGCATCAGCACAAAGCCCACTTCGTAGAACAAGGCAAAACCAACGATAAAACCGGTCAGCACCAGCGCCCACTGGATGTGCCTTGTGCCAAATTTATCGATCAACGTGGTGGCGATACGTTGTGCACCACCACAGTCGGCCAGTAATTTACCGAGCATGGCACCAAATCCCATGATCAGCGCCAGTCCGCCCAGCGTCCCGCCGACGCCGTTTTTAATCGAAAGAATGACTTTGTTGACCGGCATGCCCTGCATGATCCCTACCGCCAGGGCGACTAAAATCAGTGCGATAAAGCCGTTGAGTTTAAAGCGAATCATCAGCAGTAACAGTAATGCCACGCCAATCGCCACATAGAGTAATGGCATAATTTTTCTCCACCTGATGCTCTGAATCTTCTCAGTGCCGCTTTGTTATCGTCGTCCCGGAGGACGCGCAAAATTGGGGCGCTGCCATGGTCGTAACATTTTGACAACCCCTGTTACCGATAACATGTTAAGGGTAACATCCGTGTTAAAGCATCACTCCACGTCGTTGAATTTGCGTTTTGCGAAGACGATCAACTTTTGCTCCCCTCGCTATAAGAAAGTTTCGCGGGGCCGATCGCCCGCTTTTCGTTACACTCAGATTTTAGCGAAGATATAAAAGGATGCGCTGGTGAGTGACAATCTGAGTGAGCTGTACAGCAATCAACAAACCCTTTTCGGCCAGGGAAGCCTTAACAAACTGATTCCCCTGTTGGCCGCCCAACCCCAGGCTACCCTGCTCTTTTGCGGCCGTTCGTTCTTACAGGGCGACGCCTATGCCCGAATTAAAACCACGCTGAACGATCACATTGTGGGTTATGAAATTGTGAGCAACGAGGCCTCGCCTGCCGATATTGATGGCTGGGTGGCACGTTGGCGCGGCCATGTCGATCGGGTTATCGCCGTAGGAGGCGGCAGTGTTCTGGATGCCGCCAAGGCCTTCAGCGCCATGATTCAGCACCCGCTTCCCACCGCCCGCTACCTGGAAAAAGTCGGAGACACGGCAGTCAGCGCCGTTACCTTGCCGCTCATCGCGATTCCCACCACGGCGGGCACCGGCAGTGAGGTCACGCAGAACGCCGTCGTGACTGACCAGCGGGATATCCAGATAAAAGCATCGTTGCGCCATCCGGTGTTCGTGCCACAGGTCGCGATTCTCGATCCTGACTTGCTTAAGGGCGCCCCCGATAAGGTGCTGGCCACCTGTGGAATCGACGCGTTTACCCATTTATTTGAAGCCTATCTTTCCAGAAAGGGCAACCTCTTTACGCGCCAGTTAGCCCTTACCGGACTGCGTCAGTTTATTCAGGGATGGCCTCGGCAAAACCAGCAAGACGAAACCGGCGATCGCGCGCGTGAGGCGATGATGATGGCGTCCTGGTTGGGCGGTGTCAGCCTGAGCAGCGCGGGGCTGGGCGTCATTCACGGCATCGCCGGAGAGCTGGGCGCGATTAAACCCTTCCATCATGGTGAAGTCTGCGGCAGGCTGCTGTTCACGTTTCTGGATCATCTTGCAGACAGCCAGCATGCGCGCCAGCGTCAGCTCATGGATGAAATGCATGCGCAGCTTTTTGACGAGGAGACCGATTCACCCGCGCGCTATCTCAAAGCCTGGCTACAACGCTCAGCCATTATGACGTTCTGGCAGGAGGGGCCAACGTTAAGCCCGTCGGATATCGACTGGATCCTGGCCCGGGCCAACAGTAAAAACAGCCTCGTCAGCTACAGCAAAGATGAGATGCGCGACATGATTACGCGCGCCTGGCCGGTCAGCGCGTAAGCGTAGTGCGGGCGGTGTTTTAGCCCGCAAATTCCCCCTGTTCCGCCCCGCCAAAGGGCGTTTCACCTGCAAGCATTTGCTCGATCACCTGTAGCACACCTTCATCATTATTCGCGGGTGCCAGGAAGCGCGCGGCGTCTTTAACCCGCTGCGGCGCATTGCTCATCGCGAAACTGAAACCCGACTGCTGCAGCATCTCGAGATCGTTACCGCCGTCGCCAAAGGCCAGTACCCGATCGTGAGAAATGCCCCAGCGCTGCGCCAGCAGGTTAAGGCCGTTAGCTTTATGCTGACCAGGAACGATTAAGTCAACCGAACCGTGCCCGCTCGACGTCGCCGCCGCCGAACCTTCGTGCAGGCGCTGGATATCCGCCATTAAAGGCTCGACATACTCATCCGACAGATTAAGGGCAAACTTAAGTATCCTGTCGTCGGCAACCTCATCAAGAGAACGAATGGGCCTGAGCCGGTGGCAATAATGCCGCATCTTGACCAGCCACTTCTCATCCATCCCTTCGAAGTAGTAGGCGCTCTCATGTCCGCAGAGCAGATAGCGCAGATCAGGATAGTGGCCATTTTCAAGCGTATCGAGTACCGCATCGATGTCATTACGGCTAAAAGCACCGCAGAACAGTTCTTCATCACGATCGATAATTAACGCGCCGTTTTCTGCGACAAACGCAATCTCACTGGCGATCTCAGGGAAAAATGAGCGGAGTTGATGGTATTGATTGCCGCTGGCCACGACAAATTTGATATGTCGCTGAGTGAGCTGGTGGTAACAGGCGAGGAAACGCGCGCGGTTATACTGCTTTTTGTCATCCAGAAAGCTGCCATCCATATCAACAGCAACCATCTTAACCGTGGTCATCAGAACTCCTTAGCCGGTAAACGTTCAGGATTAACTGTCAGAATAGCCTGGTAACGAGCGTTCGGTGCATAAAAAAGGGATGGCATCGGCCATCCCTGTGTCGCTATTGAAACGCGTTATTCAGGATCAGCGAGGTAATAATGCCGGTGGCGGCGGCAATCAAAACATAGTTACCGTCGATGTCGGCCCAGTGCTGACCCGGCGGCGGTTCTCTCAGACCACGCTCACGCCAGTCATCAACCCGATAATCTTCACCGCAGTACTCTCGCGGTACAGGACCACCACGGCGAAACTCATGACCGCGCCAGGCAAAGCGATCGTGATGATAATCGCGCCGCACATCTGGCGGTGGCGGGCCAGGCCGGTGGCTGGGAGGTCCATCGCGATCCAGGCCTGGCGGGCCATCGCCGTCGGGACCGCGGCCAGGATGATGCCACGGACCGTCTGGGCCGCCTGGCCCCTGTGCCAGCCCAGGGCTGCTGTACATCGTGCTGTATGCTAAAAGGGCGATAATCAAACCTGATTTTATTTTTTTCATGGTACTGCCTCCAGTGGTAACGGCGACTCAGCGCCGTTGCCATTACTATTGTCGTAACTGGAAGAAATAAGAATGACCAAAACTCTTAAAAGTCAGCGCGCTAAACAGGCGCGGACGGCGTCTCTCTCTCGTCAGGCACGCTGCATCAGGCGTGAAACACAGATACCTTGCGGAAAATCGTTTGGGGACTCAAACCTGGCGAGGCATCAAAATAAAACCCCGATCCTGAGATCGGGAAGTTATCGTCAAAGCCAGTAAACTGGAAAATGCCCCTTAAGAGAAAAAGGGAGAAGCAAAGCAGACAACACCACATCACAAGTGTCGGGATGAAATAATAACCTCTGGTTAATGACAGTTGGATGAAAAACGGCGCGGATATATTTTACATGCCGGTTTGATCCAATAAGAAATACACCGCTGCACTTCGCAAACCTGAAAACGGGTGTTCAGTTTTATCCGTTCAGGCGCGCTTTACGCCTGAACGGATGACCATCAGGGGTAACTCAGCAGCACAGGCGCATCCGGTAATTTTGTAAACCTGCGGATGATTTGATGGTAATCCGCCACCGGATCGAGCTGACTAAACTGCTTTGGATACAAGTCTTTTGCCAGAATCTCCATCCCGATAATGTTGTAAGGATGGTTGTAGAAGTGGTGATAGATCCCGTAGGTGCGCCCCTGTTTTACCGGCTCAATCTGCGCTAATCCTGTACGCTTCAACAACGTCGTAAAGGTTGCCGCCACCGCTTTCCTGTCCGATCCGTAACCGAACGGCAGTACATTACTGTTGGAACGTTTTGACCCCGTCATGATGTAAACGTCCGGCTTCATGGCAATGATTTTCTCAAGGGAAACAAAACCTGCGTTACCCGGCAGCAAAGTCGATCCGATATTTTTGCCGCCGACCGCTTCCACCAGTCCACCCCAGCCGCTGTGGCTATGCGTAAAGCAGCAGCTGTCGCTGTTACCGGCTATCGGTTCAATAAAGACGGTGGGTTTGGTTTTAACCTGGTCAATGCCCTTCTGCAGATTCTGCCAGTGCTGCTGGTAAAAATCGGTGTAGGCCTTCGCCTCGGCTTCACGGTTCAGCACTTTACCCAGCAGCGTAATACCCGGCACGGTGTTTTCTTTAGGATGCAGTTCATAGTCAACAAACACGACCGGGATGTTCAGGCTTTTGAGCGTGGTCAGCACTCCCGACTGCATCAGCGCAGGTTTGGCACGCAATTGCGCAATCATGATATCCGGTTTCTTTGCCAACACGCTTTCGAGGTTCACCTGCCCCTGATCGTTGAAGCCCATATCCACAATCTTCTCAGCCTGCGGCCAGGTTTTCTTCAGCAGCGCCCAGGTTTGCGTATCCTGTTTCTTTGGCAGGTTATTCCATGCCACAACCCGTTTAAAAGGGTTATCCCGGTCCAGCAGCGCCAGCGTCATGATGTCTCGCCCGTCCTGGAGAATGACGTGCTGAGGTTCTTTCTGCAGCGTAATCGTCTGTCCATCCACATCCGTTACGGTCAGAGGATAGGTGGTGGCCGAACAGACCGTTGAGGCCAGCAACGTGGCTGCAAAAATACCGAATTTCATGTTTATTAACCCTGTTGAGAAATAAGAATTATTCTCGTTAACTTTACCATGCTAATTCGTAACAAATATAAACCTTTGTTTAATGAATACGTCTGAACGCTGTCTCAGGTTGGCGCCGTCCCGGCATAAGGATAGGACGGCGCCTTGATATCAATGAGAATTACGCCTTAAGCAGCGAATAAAAAATGGCCGAAATGGCGATCAGCCCGGCGAGCATCACAAACAGATTACTGAGTTTGCCACTGTATTGACGCATAGCGGGCACCCGCTGGATAGCGTACATCGGCATCAAAAACAGAATTACGGCAATGATCGGGCCGCCCAGCGTTTCAATCATTTTGAGGATATTGGGATCGAGCGTTGCCACCAGCCAGGTTGTCAGCAGCATAAACACGGCCGTCAGACGATTCAGCCTGTCAGGGGCCATCGCTTTGCCCCGGCTACGGAGCGCTTTATTCACCATGCCGTTGAACCCTTCACGTGCGCCCAGATAGTGGCCGAGGAATGACTTGGTGATCGCCACCACGGCTATCAACGGCCCAATCCAGGCGATAAGCGGCGCATTAAAATGGTTGGCAAGGTAGGACAAGATCGAAATGTTTTGCGCTTTAGCGGACTGTAAGTCTTGCGGCGAGAGGCTGAGTACGCAGCTGAAGACAAAGAACATCACGGTAAGCACCATCAAAAGGTGCGCGCAGGCCAGAATCCGGGAGCATTTTCGCTCGGCCTGCTCGCCGTACTCCTGCCGCTTCGCCAGGGCGAACGAGGAGATGATTGGCGAGTGATTAAACGAGAATACCATGACCGGCAGGGCAAGCCACAGCGTCATCCACAGATTGCGCCCGCTGCCCGCATTGGGGGTTTCCAGTGCGGCCCCGTGCCAGTAAGGAATCAGACAACACGCCATCAGCATCAACACGGCGACAAACGGATAAACCAGGACGCTCATCGCTTTCACAATCATGCTTTTGCCAAAGCGCACCACCGTCATCATGCCGATAATCAATATCAACGACAGGAGCGCACGCGGCGGCGGCACCAGGCCCAGTTGGTTCACCATCAGGCTTTCAACCGTATTAGTCATGGCTACGCTGTACATCAGCAAAATAGGGTAAATGGCAAAAAAATAGAGCAGCGTAATCAGTTTGCCCGCCCCTGCGCCAAAATGCTCTTCAACCACGTCGGTGATATCCCCTGCCGGATTGCTGCCAGAGAGGACAAAACGCGTTAAGGCCCGATGGGCAAAGAAGGTCAAGGGAAACGCCAGCACCGCCATAACGATCAAGGGTAACAGTCCCCCCATGCCCGCATTGATCGGCAGAAACAACACGCCCGCACCGATAGCGGTGCCATATAAACCCAGCATCCAGACGGTATCCGTTTTTCGCCAGCCAGTTTCATCATTAACGTGAGGGGTTTCCAGCGTGCGGGTTTGCGAGGTTTTCATCAGATCTTCCAGAATATGCATCAGCCTGCATCAAGGCTTGCAGCGGGTAAAGGGTTGGCGTTTTCGCCATCAACGCATGTGTGCAACCTGCCAGATTCAGCCCGCCCCGTCAGGACGTAATCGATTGCGCCCCATTTTTTACACTATCTGACGGTAAAAATTCAAGTTAAGCGCCATATCGTGCACCTTTCCGGCAAAAACAGGGGAAAACGTGTGATGACGGCGTTACGGCCTGCCCCGTCCGACATAGTTTGCGGATACCGCTCTGCTTACCCATTTTTTCCTCACTACACTTCAATCACCTTTAACGTTTTGGACAGGACAGTGCGCTCAACCGCGCTGTTAATGCAGCCGCCGCCCGATCGGCGGTTGCCGTCCAGTGATTTACAGGAGTCGACTCTATGAAAGCGTTAACCTATCACGGCCCTCATAAAGTCAGCGTTGATAACGTTGCCGATCCCGGACTGGAAGCCGCCGATGATATTATTCTGCGCGTAACGGCCACGGCGATCTGTGGCTCTGACCTGCACCTTTATCGAGGAAAAATTCCCGGCACCGATCATGGCGATATTTTCGGCCACGAGTTCATGGGTGAAGTGGTGGAAGCCGGCAGTGCGGTAACGGCCGTGGCAAAAGGCGACCGCGTGGTGATCCCGTTTGTTATCGCCTGCGGTGACTGCTTTTTTTGTCATCTGCATCAGTATGCCGCGTGTGAAAACACCAACAGCGGCAAAGGCGCGGCGCTAAACCGCAAAAGCATTACGCCGCCGGCGGCCCTGTTTGGCTACAGTAAACTCTATGGCGGAGTGCCCGGTGGTCAGGCAGAATACGTGCGCGTGCCTAAGGCCAACGCCGGCCCTTTTAAAGTGCCGAACACCCTTTCAGACGAAAAGGTTCTGTTCCTGTCCGACATTTTGCCTACGGCCTGGCAGGCGGTGAAAAATGCCGAGATTAAACAGGGATCGAGCGTCGCTATTTTTGGCGCAGGTCCTGTGGGCCTGCTCAGTGCCGCCTGTGCCCGACTGGAAGGTGCAGAGCAGATCTACATGATCGATCACAATGACTACCGGCTGAATTTTGCCAGAGAGCGCTACGGCGTGATCCCCATCAACTTTGATAACAACGACGATCCCGCCGCCTGGATTATTGAGCACAGCGCGGGACACCGCGGTGTGGACGCCGTGATTGACGCGGTGGGTTTTGAAGCCAAAGGCAGCATGACCGAAACAGTGCTAACCAACCTGAAACTAGAAGGCAGCAGCGGGAAAGCGTTACGTCAATGTATCGCTGCGGTTCGCCGTGGCGGCATTGTCAGCGTGCCCGGCGTGTATGCGGGATTTATTCATGGTTTCCTGTTTGGCGATGCGTTTGACAAGGGCCTGACCTTTAAAATGGGCCAGACGCATGTGCATGCTTACCTGCCCGATCTGTTGAATCTGATTGAAAAAGGGCATTTAAAACCGGAAGAAATCGTGACGCATCATATGCCGCTGGAAGATGCCGCTCGCGGTTATGAGATTTTTGAAAAGCGTGAAGAAGCGTGCCGCAAGGTTATTCTGGTGCCTGGCATGATGCCAACCCAGGCCACGCTGTAAAAACATGGGCGGGAGATTCCCGCCCATGTTTTTTATCTGTGGGATTTGGCCTGTGCGTATGCGGCGTCCAGATCCAGCCGCTGCCAGAATGCCTGATCGGCGCCCGGTCCACCCAGCGGATAACCGGCAGATAAGGCACTTTTCACCATCAGTTCACGGCGCTGTTTTGCGGACAGCTTTGGTAAGGCCGTTTCCAGCAGCACCTCGGCCCCGTCCGGTACCCGCAGTTTGGCCGTGTTCCCGGCGACCTTGGGCAGGTTATAGCTCATCGTAAAGCGATAAAACGGCTTCATGCTGCCATTGCCGTAAGGATCGTCGCTACCGGCAGGTTTGGCGCACGCCGGCAGGGTTGTTCCACACTCTTTTTCCAGCGCGCTACGCAGTTGTTGACGGGCATCATTGAATAACGTCCGATAAGCGGCATCGTTCAGATAATGGGCAACGTTGTATTGCGCCACCATGCGCGAGCCCATCACGTCGAGCGGGTAGTGTACGCCCAGAACCAGCCGTGAATAGCCGTAGCGTGCGCCGCGTTGCAGTAAGGCTTCAAACCGCTCCGGCACCATCTCGGCTAGCAGCAGCGCATCGGTATAGCCCGTGTTGGTGTGCCCGCTGGGGAACGAGCCGCCATCGGCTGTGTAGGGATGATTGTCTTTGATCACCGTATCATCCGGCACCAGATGAATCGTATTCCCTTTGTGCAGGAAAGGACGTGGATAGTTAAAATGTTTTTTTGCTTCACCGGTACTGACTTCACTGGCTTTGATCAGGGCTGCCGCCTTATTGATTTCGCCTTTGTCATAGGCAGCCAGGAAGGCTTTACCTAAACGCGGCCCAAGGGCATCGGCGAGAAAATAGAGATAGCTGATCCCCTCTGCGTCCGCCAGCGCCTGATGTCGCTCGCCCTGAGTGGCATTGAGATTAATTGATGTCACCGTGGCACGATTGGCGTCCAGTACCGCTTTCGGCAGCGTGCTGAACCCTGATAACAGGGCAATACCTGCCTTTTGCAACGCATTCCCCTGGAAATCATAACCGCTGGCTTTCAGCCACTGGTAGTCAGCGAGTTTATCACTCTGCTTCGCCTGCTTGAGTTGGGCACGGCTGAGCGCAGGCGCGCCATGTTGTATGGCCGCCCGCTCTGCCGCCAGCGCCTGTAATTCAAGTGCGTTAAAAGCCGGGCTGGGCGATCCCTGCGAGGTGTTGTTTGCCAGCATGCTGGCCTCGGACAACGAAATTGCCTGTGCCTGCTGCGCCACCAGCAGTGCCGCCGCAATCAGCGTGAATTTCATTTTCATTATTATTCCTTTGATGTCTGATTATCTCTGACCTTGCCGGTTGTCACGCTAGCATTGCCCTATGACATTTTTATTTCAGCTGCTATGCCAGAGGTTTACCCCCAAAGCGCGTTGCGTGCTGAATAAACCACCGCGAACGGGCAGCAAAAACGGCCGAACCCGCTACGCTAATGTAGGATTGACCGATGTTATTCACAGATAACGAGGTGTTGCCCAATGGCGATGTCAAGACTACGCCCCGCCACCTCTTTACGACGTTGTGAGGGCGTTACCGCACGAATGCCGTCTGACATTGATTAAAAAACAGAATTGATCGTTGATTACCGTTGCGACATTCATACACTCTCGGGTTGCGAATGGCCGCATCGGCGTGCGTGCTTATTAAGGGATGTTTACATGAGGTTATCCAATGCGCTTTAAAGGACTTACTGTCGGGTTTTTCCTTCTGATTTTAGCAATGGCCACCATTGCCTTTTTTGAAGTATTAGCGCCCTACTTTTCGGCCATTTTGTGGGCAGCGGTGCTGGCCGTCATCTTCCACCCGCTCAAAAGGTATCTGCGCGGCAAACTGGGCGATCGTAACGGTCTTGCCTCACTGCTGACGCTGGTTTGCATCTGCCTGATCGTTTTCACCCCGTTAGCGATCATCGCCTCTTCCATGGTGGTGGAGGTGAACACGGTTTATCACAAGCTGCAAACCAACTCCGCCCAGTTTCCGGTGGTCTTCGCCGATTTGTTACAGCACCTACCGGGCTGGGCTAAACACTATCTGGCTGAAAATAATCTGGACAATGCCACACAGATTCAGCAGAAGCTGTCGGCATTTGCCCTTAAGGGCGGTCAGTATCTGGCGGGCAGCGCCTTTATCATCGGTAAAGGTACGTTCAGTTTTACCGTTGGCTTCGGCATCATGCTTTACCTGCTGTTCTTCCTGCTGAAAGATGGTTCCTATCTGGTGCATCTCATTCTGGAAGCGCTTCCGCTGTCTACCTACGTTAAACATCATCTGTTTATGAAGTTTGCCGCGGTGTCACGCGCAACGGTGAAAGGCACGGTCGTCGTTGGCGTCGTGCAGGGGATTCTGGGCGGGCTGGCTTTCTGGTTTACCGGCATCGATGGCAGCCTGCTATGGGGCGCATTGATGGGCTTCCTGTCACTGGTTCCTGCGGTCGGTTCCGCCATTATCTGGGTTCCGGCGACCATTTTCTTCTTCGCCACCGGTGCGCTGTGGAAAGGGTTGTTCCTCGTTGGCTTCTTTGTCGTGGTTGTCGGCCTGGTAGATAACATTCTGCGCCCGCTGCTGGTGGGCAAAGACACCAAAATGCCTGACTACCTGATTCTGATTACGACGCTGGGTGGGATGGAAATCTACGGCATTAACGGCTTCGTGATTGGCCCGGTGATTGCCGCGCTGTTCATTGCCTGCTGGAATCTGCTGTCCGGACGCGATAACCGTGAAAACATCGAAGAGATCGATGAAGAGTTTATTGAAGAAGGAAAAAAACAGTCTGATACCGCACAACAGGATGCGGCAGAAGCAGAGGCCGCAAAAGCCGAGGCCTTAGAGGCGAAAACGGTTCCGGCCGAGCCGGCTCGAAAATAAGCCATAAAAAAACCCACCATCGGTGGGTTTTTTCACACTAAAGCGGCTTAGTTAGTCGCTTTATTTTTCAGGTCTTCAGCACCCTGCTTGGTTTTATCCCAGCCTTTCTCGGTGCCTTCTTTGGTTTTGTGCCAGCCTTTCTGCGTGCTTTCAGAAATTTTGCTGGAGGTCGAGTTGCTCTTGCCTTCTGCGGCATGCTCAGACTTCAGCTTCAGCTCTTCGCCTTTATGCTCGGTCTGATGCAGTTTTTCTTTAGCGGTATCTGCGCCTTTGTGCGCTTCAGCGACAGTTTCATCCGTTGTGGTAGCAGCGAAAACTGGCGAGGCCAGTAAAACAGCAGACAGTGCAATAATTGCTTTCTTCATCGTAATTCCCTCTTGTGTGAAATTTGTCGTCTTGCGTGATTATCTTGGCACAGGAGACCAAAGAACGATTTAAGAATAGACCTGAAATGAAATATGGCGAACCTGACTGGTTAAAAGTCCATCAGCCGCATAATCTTTTCTACCACAAATCCAGCTGCTGGCTGCCCGGCGAAGGTGATTTGGCGGCGGCTCTGGCCTTACGTACGCGCGGCACAGGCGCGGGTTGCGCCATCGCCTGATGGATCCAGTGCATAATCACCGCGACCACATAAGCCTGATGTTTATCATCCAGCGCCTGATGCTGAGCAATCCCGTGCCATTTCGCCAGACAGCCACGACAACAGGTCGCGGTGGCGTGCTGCGCGATGAAAACCGGATGGCCGCGCATTGGCGTCTGTTTACCGTCATTAGGCGGTGCGCTGGCAGCCAGTCGCTGCTGGACAAACGTGGCCGCATGGGCTGCCACATCGGCCTCTCCCTTCGTCAGGCAGTAGTCATATTCCGACCGCCCTAGACGGAAACGCTGACGAAAAGGCGATTGGGCTAAGCGCTGAAATAGCGCGTCAAAGGTGTTCATCACTGGCACATCACCGGATTAACTTTTTCTGCCTGACAGATAGCGAACGCCTTTGTCGCCAAACGTCTCGCGGTGCGGCTGCCCTGCATGCAGGTGAAAAATATCGCCTTCGCGATAGGTGGTCGCCTGATTTTCTGTGTACAAGGTAATATCGCCGCTCAGGATCAGAGCCATCGCCTCAAAGGGATGTTCATGATGATCCAGCTCGCTGTTTGCGCCCCGCTCCACAATAACCGGCTCTGCAAACCCTTTTTCTGCCAGAAGGGTTCGAAATTGCTGTTCTGTCATTTGTGCTCCCGTGAGTCGTGCCATTTTCTGGCAGTGTAGACAATCCTGGCGCAGTTTGTCAGGGCCATCCCCTGTCCAGAGCTTACGTAAAGTAGCGCAAGCAAGGTTGTAAGAGATAATCCCCCATGTGTACTTTCTGGTTACTTCATCACTACATTTCATTAAAAATGGACGAAGCATGCAGCAAAGGGTAAAGACGGCATTACTTTTAATCAACCAGCGCTCACGTAAAGGTCGCATTGATGCCGCGCGCGCCACGCAGCTGCTGCAGCAATCCGGTTTGATTCTGCTAGAACCCGCTTACGACGACAGCCGTCCTTACGCTGAGCTCATCACCGCGTATGCCAGCCAGGTGGATCTGGTGATTGTCGGCGGGGGCGACGGCACCCTCAATGCGGCGGCAGCGGGCCTTATGCAGACCGGCTTACCCTTAGGCATTTTGCCCCTTGGCACCGCCAACGATTTTGCACGTACGCTCGGGATTCCGCCTCAGCTGGAGCAGGCTGTCAGCATCATTTGCCAGGGAAACGTACGCTTTGTGGATTTGGGTGAGGTAAATGGTCATTTGTTCCTGAACGTATCCAGCATCGGTTTTTCGGCAGAGCTGGCGCGGAACCTTACGGCTCAGGCCAAAAAACGCTGGGGCGTGCTGGGTTATGCTTTTGCAGCACTGCGCATCTTGCGGCAAAGCCGCCCCTTTAGTGCGACGTTACATCATGAGGGACAGGCTATTGCGATCAAAACCGTTCAGGTTTCGGTCGGTAACGGACGTTTTTACGGCGGTGGCATGACCGTAGAGCAAAGCGCGGCCCCGGACGATGGGCTGCTGGACGTCTACAGTCTGGAGTTGAAAAGAAGCTGGCAGTTGCTGGCGCTCTTCCCCTCTTTGCGGCGCGGCACCCAGGGCCGCTGGCGTAACGTACGCACCTTCAGCACCACGGCACTCACGCTGCATACGCGCCGTCCGCACTACATTAACGCCGACGGCGAAATTATTGGGCAAACGCCCGCGCAGTTTTGCCTGATTAATGATGCGCTCAAGGTGCTGGCCCCTGAAAAGCGCCACCCTTAACGGGCAACATCAGCAGGCTGAGGTTTTAGCATAGCGACCAGCGCCATGCCCATCAGCCCCAGACCGATAAGCACCAGAAAATAGTAGTTCAGCAAATGCCACAGCCAGATACCGGCCACGCCGCCCACCAGAAAAGCAAGAATCGTGTAGGTATGCAGTCGCAGGCGTTCCAGATAGAGTGGCGCATCTTTGGGTGATTCTTTTCGCCGGAGGACATCAAACAGCATGGCCAGTTCGATGCCAATGTCTGTGGACGTACCGGACACGTGCGTCGTTCTGACGCGCGCATTCGAGATACGCGTGACCACCGCATTTTGCAGCCCCATTAAAAAGCTCAGGCTCAGGATCAGCACCACACCGGATGCAGCAATGGGATAGCGAGCCTCAATCACGCCCAGCGCCACCAGCGCAATGCCTTCTATAAAGATATTCACCGCGTAAATAGTACGAATTTTGCGTCTGCGTCCGGCATTAATAATTAATGTGGAAAAGAGCGCGCCCACAATAAACATGCAGACGATAAACAGGAAAAACAGACCGTTGTGAAACTTTGCCTTGGCCAGAAAATCGGACAGCGAAGAGACGTTGCCGGTCATATTGGCGGAAAAGAATCCTACAATCTCAAACGCGGCGGTATTTAAGGCGCCCGCCACGGCGGCAAGGGTGCAGGCAAGACGGCTATCAGCGATATACGTCCGTTCTGTTTCTGTGCTGATAAGCATAAGGTCCACTCTGCAAGACAACCCACTCAGGTTGGCCGATTTTACGCCAGCCGCCTGTTATCGTGAAGAAACGCCGGAATAATTTTTTAGGCGGACATAACGATTGGGCCTGGTAATATGCGGTTAAGGCCAGCAGGTTAACGATGACCGCTGGCCTGTCTGGATGTCACAGCCGAATTTTCTTTAGTCCTTCAAGCGCTTGTTGCAGATACGCTCGCGGACAGGCCAGATTTAGCCGGATAAATCCTTTACCTTCGGGTCCAATTGGATAACCCATGAAGGGGCATGAGAAGTTGAAAAGCAGAGCGAAGATACCTGGTTGTTCGCCAGGGTTTACATCGCTCTGGAACAGTAAATTAAGCGCATGATGTCACTCTTTTATCATCTGGTTTTCCCGGCGGCGTGTTACAGAGGTTGTCTGTCCGGCATATTATATCGCGCCTACTCACCCTGGTGCGATAAAACACATCGCGTAACCGGTCAATGCCGCAGATGACAATCTGTTGCGCTTTTCATGTAACAGATCAAGATGGCGAAGCGTTAAAACATGCAGGCTCTGCAATCTGATGATTTTTTATTTGATACAGGGCCTTATGAAACGCGCGACGACTGTTTTTTTTCTTTTTATATCGACAGTTTTAATCTCAAACAGAGCCCTTGCGGAGCGCGCACCGCTGCTGGGTAATCTGCCTGCCAGCGGACAGCAGCTATGCGGCAAAACCATAAAGCTTCAACTGGTGAAAACGTCCGATAACATCATGCTTTTAGGTTTGAAAAACCGGGAAAGTAGTGAGATGGATCTGTTTATGTCCAGCGTGGCGTTTACTGCAGACAATACCTATTCCCGCTTCGTGCCCGTGAAGTTTGATCAGTTATCGAAGCACTTCATTGAAACGCACAATCCAGCGCTGGAAGTGGTCTGGGGCGCGGCCATAGACGATAAGAACGTGCTGAGCTATAAACTGGCGTTAGGCAGTTATACCTATTCCTGCGGTGACATTGAATCCTGGCCAAACGACACGGCAAACCAGCTGTATGGTGAATCAGAAAATGGCGCTGAAGCAGAGATAAAATAGCGCGATGAAGATCAAAACAGACTGCCAGAGTAAGTCGCGAGCAGCCCACCACGCGGTTAACGGCACGCTGTTTGAGGTGCCCGCGTAAAGCGCCCATGAACGATAGCAAAGCGTTCCTCTATCGTTGCCTGCTCACCGACAGTGACATTCTTTAAGGTCATCTCAAGCGGATAAACTTCGCTGTAACCATCCAGCGTAAGTTTCCCCTTGCCTGTTTTGACGTTATCGAAGGTGATATCGCGGTAATCCGGGATCATCGTGCCGCTCGCGTGCGTATCATAGTGCGTATCCATGACCACGGGATTGTCCACGTTCTGCATACAGACATTTTGATAGCGAATCGCCCGGACCTGCCCGCCCCGCGAGCGATCGCTTTTGATACGCAGGCCATTCGTCGTGCCGGTTAACGTCAGCCCGTCAACCAGTACATCACTAACGCCACGGTTGATTTCACTGCCAATTGACATACCGTGCCCAAAGCCAAACTGGTTATTCAGGATGGAGATATGGGAGGCGGGCGCATTGCCCGCTTTAATCGCCACATTGTCATCGCCGGTGCTGATTCGACTGTTGATTAGCGTGACATCGGAAGAACCCATTGGATCGACCCCATCGGTGTTTCGCGCGGTGGCGGGCGTGTCAATAGTGATGCCCCACAGCGTAATGCCCTGACTGTCATTGATGACTACATGAAAGTTTGGCGCGTTCTTCAGGGTGATCTGGTACAGCGTAATATCACTGGCATGATCAATCTGGATCAGTCGCGGGGCGTTTTGCTTCGCCTCATCATTTTTGGCGCTGGCTGCCAGTTGCCACCAGGTTTGCGCCTCACCTGCCATGCTGGCAGCGCCCTGCCCGTCGATCACGCCTTGCCCGTAAATCCCGCTGCCGTGGACGTGAGTAAGCGTAATAAACGCCCGACAACCATTGCCCTGGTTATCCAGCTTTCCGCAGCTCCCCCGGCCGTTATCATATAAGCGTGGATCCGGGATGGCGCTCAGCACCGCACCCTTATCAACCCCCAGGCTGACGCCGGAGGGCAAAGACAGGGGGCCGCTCGTCAACGTCTTTACAGTGGGCGATGGCACTAATAGTACCATCCTGCCAGGTGGGCAGTTGTTCAGCGCCTGTTGAATGTGCGGGCCGATATTGGATTGATTGCTTGCATAAATCCGCTGGCAAACGGGCGGCGAGACAGGCTGTGTCACCCTTCTTCGATCGCCAGCCTGAGCCGTAAAACTCATCAATACGCTCAAAACTGCGAACAGAATAGAGGCGCTGCGGCACATCGTCACATTCAGATTCGTCATAGTGAAAAGGCGATAAGGAAACAGAGCCTCACAATACGCAAGTCCTTCTTTGCAGGTAAAGCAGAATCACGGTAGCAGCGCCAGGAGTGGTCAAAATGTTAAATTCTGACTGCTTGCCGTTCTTCAGGTCATCATCTTTTTATTGCGCTGATGCCTGATACGCCCGGTTTGTTACCTGCTGATGCCCTGTGATAAAAGCCGCTAAAAATCACATAATCTGTCATGACGCTCTTTGAATAAAAGGTGAGCCTGACGTGGAAAGCTATGACGCTATTTATCGTCGCCTTCAGAGGGAAGGCCATGAAGCCTGGACCGGCAGCGGTTATCAACGGGCGCATCAGCAACTTAACGCTACCATTAGCTGGCTGGGTGCTGCGCAGTTCATCCCACCTGGCGGAACGTTCCTTGAGTTGGGCTGCGGCAACGGTGCCATGGCCTCACATTGTTTTGCCGAAAAAGGCTTTCGGGTATTTGGCGTGGATATTTCAGCGGTCGCCGTGGACTGGGCCAGATCGCGATTCGCGGCGTCAGGCTTGAGCGGCTGTTTTGATCAGGGCGATGTCTGTGACATGGCACATTATCCGGATGCAACGTTTGATGTCGTCTTTGACGGCAGTTGCTTTCACTGCCTGATCGGTCCCCAGCGCGCGGCGTGCCTCAAGGCTCTGCATCGGATTCTGGCTACCAATGGCACATTGATCATCAGCAGTATGTATGGTGCGCCTAAACAGCGAACCGACCTTGACCGCTATGATGCCCGCAGCGGGGTTTTAATGGTTAACGGTCATCCCTGGCGCACCCTGAAGCCGCTGGATGCACTTATCGCCGAGATCGCGGACGCGGGATTTATGCTGGTTGGGCAGTCGGTGAATGTTAATCCTTGGTGGGATCACGCGACGCTGGTTTATCACAAAGCGCCTTCTCCGTCTGTAAAAGACCAGGCGTGCTTTTAGAGTGTAATGGCGCTGAAAACAGGCGTTTGTCGGTCTGTTACAGCCTTAACGCGGTGCATAAAAAAAGCCCATAACATGGGCTTCATCAAACAGGCAACCATTACCTGCAACATCCTGACCCGGCTGGGTCAGGATTCAGAAGTCATGTTACTGGTTAGCCGCGCGCTCTTGCTTGATCTTGTGCGCGTAATCAATGACTTCTTCACCGGTCTTGCCAGCCAGCGCGCCTTTGATCTTTTTATCGATCAGTGCGCGTCCGCCTTCGTCACCGCTGCCCGCCTGCATCAACTCTTTCATACTGACCTGGCTGAACGCAATGACTTGAATGGCATCGTTAAAGGCCGCGCGTTTATCTTCGGCAAGAGAATCACGGACTTTTTGCATAGAGGTTTGAAAGGCCTGTTCGGATGAACCATCAATCTTTGGCTCGCCACAACCTGTTAACGCGAAAGCTAATAAAATGACTGCCACTGCTTTTTTCATATCGTCTTTATCCTAAAAAAGTTCTTCGCAATGGTAAGTTTTTGTGATGTTTTTTTAAAGAACTATTTATTGTAAGGCATCAGCCTGTATGCCTTATCAACAGCACCGTTGAAAGCTCAGGGGCTTTGTTGAATAAATCAAATTTCGGGTAAGTATCCCCGTGCCGGGCTGCGTTTTCAGGCGATACGCTCGCTTTCAGGCATACCTGCTTTCGTCATTTTGTTCAACGCGCGCACCATGGCTATAGCCTCCGTAACCTGACCATCATAATCCCGCAGCGTCAGTGAACCGCCGAACAGCTGCTTCACCTGCTACATCGCCGTTTCCGCTATTGAGCGGCGATTGTAATCTGTTGTCCATTTCCATCGGGCATTGCTTCCGCTCAAGCGCTGATTCGCAACAGCACGGTTGCGATACGCGTATTCACCGGGCCAGTAACCCATGCTCTTCCTGGACGGGATAAGCGCGCTGATTTTCTTGCGCCGCAGTTCATCGTGACAGAGCCGGGTGTCGTAAGCTCCGTCTACCGCTGCTGCCCTGATTTTTCTGTGCGTCTGCCGGATAAGTCCCGGGAAGGCCTCTGAGTCCGTTATGTTGTTCAGCGACAGGTCTGAACAGATGATTTCATGTGTTTTACCATCGACAGCAAGGTGCAGCTTTCGCCAGATACGACGGCGCTCTTTGCCGTGTTTTTTGACCTTCCATTCGCCTTCACCGAAAACTTTCAGCCCGGAGGAATCAATCACCAGATGCGCGATTTCACCCCGGGTGGACGTTTTGAAACTGACATTGACCGACTTCGCCCGCTTACTGACACTGGTGTAATCCGGGGATCGCAGAGGAACGTCCATCAGGGCAAAAACGGAATCAATAAAGCCCTGAGCAGCTCGCAGGGCCAGCCGGAACAGGCGTTTAATCATCAGGACAGTCGTGATAGCAAGGTCAGAATAACGCTGAGGTCTTCCCCGGGATGAAGGCGCTGCTGACTCATACCAGGCCTGAATCGCCTCATCGTCAAGCCAGAAAGTGATGGAGACACGGTTGATGAGGGCTTTGTTGTAGGTAGGCCAGTTGGTGATTTTGAACTTCTGGTTTGCCACGGGACTGCCTGTATTGTCAGGAGAATGCGTGTTCTGATCCTGCAACTCAGCAAAAGTTCGATTTATTCAACAAAGCCGGAGAGTATATAAATGCTCATGCCGTGTGACGCTTTGACAGGTAACAGTCTAAAACTCAGCGGCCATTACCTGTCCTGAATTAATTAAGGAAATGCATAGTTGGATACTGTCATGAAAGTAATTATCGCCCCAAATCCCGCAACTTCTCACCCGCCATCAAATTCCTCTCAATCCGTTCCAGCGTCACATTCTTGGTTTCCGGCACCAGGTACACAGTAATGACAATAAACACCAGGTTAAACCCGGTATACAGCCAGAAGGTTCCGGCTGCGCCGATGCTGCCCAAGAGTGAAAGGAAGGTCGCACCGATAATCATGTTCGCCACCCAGTTCGTCGTGGTGGAACAGGTAATACCAAAGTCACGGCATTTTAGCGGCTGGATTTCAGAACACAGGATCCAGACGACGGGTGCTGCACTCATTGCGTATCCACCAATACATAACATGGTCATGCCGACAGAAACCCAGGACAGGCTGCTGCTGATATTTCCCTGCCCTGCTTTCATCAGGCAGTAACCTAATACCAGAGTGGCAAAGGCCATCACCGAGAAGCCAATTTTCAGGATGGGTTTTCTGCCCGCTTTGTCTACGGTAAAAACGGCAATAAAAGTGGCAAACATAAAGGTCAGGCCAACGATAACGGTGGCGATCATCTGCTCCTGAGTGCTTTTAAAGCCCGCCATTTTAAAAATCTGCGGCGCGTAATACATGATGATATTCATCCCGGTAAACTGCTGCATGCCCTGCAATAACATGCCCATAAAGACCGCTCGCCTGACATTTTTATTGCTTTTGAAAAGCGAAAAACCGCCCTGCTTCATGCGCAGACTTTCCCGAATCTCATTGAGTTCCTGGCGAGCTTTTTCCGACGTATCGCGCAGCATGCGCAGCACTTCCTCCGCCTCAATATGCATCCCCTTAGCCGCCAGCCAGCGTGGACTGTTCGGTAGGAAAATGACCATAATAAAAAGTACAACGGCGGGAATGGCCAGAACCCCCAGCATGGCCCGCCAGTTACCGCTGTAGCTAAAAGCAGTATCCGATATAAAGGCCATTACGATGCCCAGGGTAATCATCAGCTGATACAGGCTTATCATTTTGCCACGCACGTTTTCAGTGGCCATTTCAGATAAATAAAGCGGCGCGGTATAGGATGCCACGCCAACGGCCAGGCCCAGCAGCAGACGAAAGATCAACAGCATTTCAACGCTGGTTGCGCCTGCGGAACCGAGCGATCCGATAGCAAACAACACGGCGCCCGCCATCAGGCTGTATTTTCGGCCAAGCCGATGCGATACCCAGCCATTACATAGCGCACCTAGCGCGGCACCCAGCATCATGATGCTGACCACCCACTCCTGCTCATGGCTGCTCAGGCTAAAATGATGAGTCAGAAAAGGTAGCGCACCGGAAATCACGCCAATATCCAGTCCAAACAGCAGCCCGGCTAGCGCGGCTGAAACTGAGATGAACAGGTTCATACGACGAACTTTTTGCTTATGTTCGCTTTGAATAGTGAAAGTATTTACATGAGACATCATTAAGCTCCGCTCATACAACATGTCGTGTCCATGCAGCATATAAAGTAGCGATAGCGGGCGATGAGGGCAAATGAGGTCAGGATATGGACGATTTTACTGATCCCACTCTAAGTGTGATGCAGATCTCACTGAATGAGGGAGGGCGCATTTATCGTTTTATGACCTGATATTTCAACACGCTTTTTTTTGGCGATAATGTGTAAAAAGCCCGATGGTGACCGCTGACCTGTGGAACCATCCAAACCCGGCGGGTAATTAACCTAAGCCATCATCGCGGCAGTTTTGCATGAAGCGTCGCCAGAAGACCTGGCCGTCACGGTGCCGCGCTGGCGATATGATGCATCGTATAAGAATAAATAGCCGCTATGTACCCGTCTTCTTGTTAACCACGCTCACCGCACACGCGATGAAATATCGTAATTTACTTTTCTGGTTATCGATGCTTCTTGCTGCTCATTTAGGCAATACAATACTGCACAGCAAAGCGCATCAGTTTATTACCTGAGGGTGACAACGACGAAATACCGTTTTTTTACACGTTCTTGTTCGACCCAATGCGCGCCCTTTCCTTTTACATCATTTTTTAACAGTCACTTTCCCTGTCTGCCGTGTTTGGAGCGTTCATCCTCAAGGAAAAGTGACGACAGGAAACAGGCAATGACCAGCATCATTTTATTATTACTGTTCTTTATTAATTTGATTCTTATCCTGGGTTTGGTGGCTATCCAGGAAATGCTTGATGACCGTTATTCGCCCCATTACGAGAACGGTGACTACGATTAATAACGGCCACATTTCCGCGCCGCCTGGCGATACTTTAGAATCCCTGTTCATCATGGGATCTTTCCGGATTAAACTGTTATCGTTTCTCGATCAGACCAGTTATAAACCGCAAATACCAGCCTGATGTCGCCCGAAATGGCCCCATATCTTCGGTGCATATTGTCGGTAAAATACGATTTGAGCGTGTCGGGCAGGCTTGTTGAACGATAACGTAGCAACGTGGTGTGCCAGTATTCCGGTGGCGTTGTTTTTCCACCATGTCTTTGCAGAAGCAAATCCCGCCACTCTTCCAGTGACAGCAGTGCATTCCAGCATGCTGCTCTTTGCGCTACGGCGTGGCCTTCAGGAATACCTGCCAGTAGCAGTTGATCGGGAAGCGCCACCAGCCGTAATGCGTCAACCCTGAGTGACGAGTCGGTCACGTTCTGGCGAAAGGCATCCCTCAGGCCCGCTAAAGCCGGGATCTGCTGCGGGCTTTGATAGCGCGCTGGCGTGACGGGCAGGAAGGTAACGTGAAAATGTTCGGCCCGCATGACGTCTGCCAGCGGATCCCCCTGAGTTAAGCCACGAAGATCGGCAAGGAGTGACTGAATTTGCGGATTCAGGACGGGCTGAATGCCACTGGTCAGGGCGTGAAGCCCGGCAGGATAGAAAAACTTGTCTGCTTGCTGATGTACACTCGCTGTTTCTTGCCGCCAGCATTGCTGGGTTTCCCTGTTACGCTGCGCGTAGAGAGCGTCAAAATAAGCGGCCGCCGTCATCTTCTCTCCTGAGATATCGTTAAACATCATGTCGGTAGCATAGCCAGATGAACACATGAATGCAGCACTTTCACGAAACAAGAAATGAAAGTCCATTTCATACTTCGCGTAATGCGGCTGTTTATCAGCCCATTCAGGTACGTGGGTTTCATCAATTGTTGCGTCGTTGGTATCGCCCTGGTTCTTTTCTCGGGTTGCACATCCGGATGATCGCTCTTTACAGATCTGTCTGTCATCGTGGCTTCGGATTACAAGGCTGGATATGTTCTCTGCCGTCTTAGCCAAAGGTCAGCACAACAGTTTCCCGGCATTACATTGCACAGTCTGGATTCACTACCGTCAACCTGATGATATGGCTTACTTTTTCCCTCCAACATTGACTTAGCAGAAATACCGACCAGGCTTATCAGGCGAGCTGTTTTATAGTGTATTCATCACGAGGGAAAGACATGAAAAGCATTTTGAGCGGTTTATTGATTGTTTCCAGCCTTTTAATGATGTCGGGTTGCCAGCAGGACAGCGGTGCTGTGGGCAATGATGGTCGTCCACATGCGCCAAGCGGGCAATCTGTTCCAGGCGGCCCGTTAGGTAAAGGCCCTGTAGGCCAGCCACAGGCTTAAATAAAAATCCGGCTCTGAGCCGGTTTTTTCACTTTGTGTTTGCGTAAATCTGATTTAACTTTCCACCAGACGCGCAAAATGACTGTACAGCGCCGGCAAATGACAGCCGCTAAGCACGGTTATTATCCTCTGGATGCCGCCGTTATTTATCCCCCTGGCAGCAAAAGTCCCGCACGGTGGTGTTTCATTACCGTTCTTAATTTGATTATTATATTAACATTTCACCCTCAACCATAAGGGAGCAGATTTAAGATTTTTCCTGTCCAGACTGAAAAATATTTTATCGACCACCACAAATGACGCGTCTGTCATCCCAGATATTCGTGATCCATCTCTCATTAATGAAGTCTTCCCTCACGTTCTTATCAAACATTACCCCGACGAAAATATTATTATTGCATTTACTGAGAATCTAAATAATTAAGCAGCCGATTAAAACCTGCCAAACGCCACGCACCTAATTTCTTCATTTTCATCGACATCAACAGAAGATACCTGTTGTCTCTTCTCTATCGCCTTGTATTCAAACGTGAGCTTCTCTTACAAATAAACAGGACGTATCGATCAATTAATTATATACAATAGCCTCGACCTATCAGGAACACCGTACCGATCGATATTAACTATTTTTAAATGGTCAGCATCTCTGCAAAATAACCTTCACGCACCGCTCAGGATTAAGGAATATTTCTATACATTTAATTAACCTAATTTCGAGCAGATTAAAACATTCAGTCAGCCACACCACCAGGGTATAAAAATGACGTCACATTAATTTAATAATAATTATCATTAAGAATAAAGCGTTAATCCTTAATGTTAATTCATAAGTTAACGGATGCGTTATTTAAAATATTCACATTAAAAATAATTATTTTAACAGAATGCTTAAAAAGAATGTTCCTGCCTGATGAAAAGCGATCTTCTGAACATTTAACAACCCCATTACGCTAAGAAAAACATCGATGAAATAAATGGATGAATAAATAACAATGAGCAGAACAACGCGTAAGTTTGTTATCGCTACGGTGATGAGTACGTTTGGATTAATGAATGCCCCTGCAGAGGCGGTCTGTAGCCAAGAAGGGAACAAATACACCTGTAGTGGCGCCGATCATGACACACAAAACCTGACAGGCGATGTCCTCGACGTCGTGCTGGACGGGACGTCTTACATTAATACCGATAGCGGATATGGCTTATCCGTCACGGGTTCATCCCTGACCATTACGCAGCAGGAAGGCGGCATTATCGTAGCCGATGGTTCAGGGATAAATATTGAAAATACCGGTACGGGCGACACCACGCTTAACATTTCCGGCACTGTGGTGGCGAAAAGAGCCGATGGTATTGAAATCATTACGTCCTACGAGGCAGGCGCAATCACCCTTATTCAGGAAGCAGGCACAATATCAGGGGAACAGAATGGCATCCAAACGCAGTATATGGGAACGGCCGATACGTTTATCGCGGTATCCGGCGAGGTGAAGGGAGAATCGAATAACGGTATTAATGCCCTGAATGGCAGCACGGCAAAAAACCTCTCCATCATGCAGTCTGGCGGAAAAATAACCGGCAGATTTAACGGTATTCAGGCATCTAACCAAGGTACCGGAAACACGTCCATCATCACAACCAGTGATGTCTCAGGTGAATACGCGGGCGTTTTTGTCGATAATCATGCTTCGGCACAAGACATCCTGGTGATGCAGTCAGATGGCAGCATCACCGGGGGCCATTACGGTATCTATGCCTTCAACCACGGAATCGGTGATACCACCATCCTGACAGCAGGTAACGTCACAGGCACTAACGGTTCAGGCATTTACGTCGACAATGCTGAGAGCGCAAACAATCTGTCCATTGTGCAATCTGGCGGCAAAATAACCGGCGGTGAGCATGGTATCTACGCGAACAATCACAGTCGCGGCGATACTTCCGTTACCACCCGCGGTGAAATCGTGGGTGAAAATGGCTCCGGTGTCAGCGTCTCGACCATGGACGGCGGCGATATCGCCTTCACTCAGATTCAGGGAAAAATTTCAGGTACTCAGTCAGGCATAGATATCTTAAACCGCGAAACGGGCGCCACGACTGTGAATATATCGGGTGAGGTTATTGGCGGTAGCGTCGCCGGTATCAATACAGATTTTAGAGGTAATGACGGAAAAACTACCATCAACCTGAACCAGGGTGCGGATATTTCAGCCGCCTCAGGTATTGCAATCAGGTCTACTCATTCTGATGCAACGGTAAACCTGAATAACGGCGCCAAAGTTTCCGGACAGATTCTGTTGGGAAATGGGAATAACACCCTGAATCTCAATCAGGGTTCAGATGTAAGCGGCCTGACAGTGATAAATGGAAACGATGACGATGATCCTGAGGACAGTATCACTACCCTCAATATCAATCAGTCACTGACGGGTTCTTCTTTTTCTGAGGGGGCAGCAGGCGATGTCGCCATTCTGAACTGGAATATCATTAATGTTGGCAACGCAGCGCAGACCCGCAATGCGACGTTAACCCTTTCCGGCGATCTCAATGCAGATCAGATCACTATCGCATCAGGGGGAAGGGTTAACGTTTCTTCTGCGGTCCGGGATGTCACTCTTGCGGGTAAGGTAAATAATGCAGGCTCCCTCGATCTGGGCATTGAGCGAAACAGTGACAACAGGTTAACCATTGAGGGTGATTATTCAGGGGATAACGGCAACCTGGTCCTGAATAGCGTTCTCGAAGGTGACAATGGCACTGCTGACCGACTGATCGTCAATGGCGATACGGCCGGCCATACCTGGGTCAGTATCAATAATCTGGGCGGACAGGGAGCACTGACCGATAAGGGCATTGAAATTGTCACGGTTAAAGGTGATTCCGCCGGTACCTTTGCAAAATCAGGCCGAATCGTCGCCGGGGCCTATGATTACGATGTAGTTAAAAAAGACAGCAACTGGTTTCTTGCCAGCGAAAAAGCGTACCGTCCCGAATTTGGCAGCTATCTGGCAAATGCCCGTGCGGCCAACACGCTGTTCCATACCCGCCTCCACGACCGCCTGGGTGAAACACAATACACCGACAGGTTAACGGGCGAACAAAAGTCACGAGCCTGTGGATGCGCCATATCGGTGGGCATAACCGCTTCAGAGATGCTTCCGGCAAACTCCATACCCAAAGTAATCGTTACGTGATGCAGCTCGGCGGCGATATCGCACAGTGGAGCCGCAATGGACTGGATCGCTGGCACCTTGGCCTGATGACCGGCTACGCCAATAACCAGAGCCGCACGCATTCTAAAGCGAATGGCTATACCTCACGTGGAGACATTAACGGTTACAGCGTAGGCCTGTACGGCACCTGGTACGCTAACCAGAAAGAGAAAACCGGGGCCTATGTCGATGCATGGATGCTGTACAACTGGTTCGATAATCAGGTTACCGGGCAAAATCTGGCGACGGAAAAATATCATGCTGATGGGATCACCGCTGCCCTTGAAACGGGCTACACCTTTCAGACAGGAGAGAGCCGCGATGGCCGCACGCGTTACTGGCTACAGCCAAAGATACAGCTTACCTGGATGGACGTGCAGGCTGACGATCACATCGAAAATAACGGCACACATGTTGTCAACAACACCAACGGAAATCTGCAGACCCGTTTGGGCATGAAGTTTTATCAGCAGGGAAATCACATCAGTGATGAGGGCAAAGATCGCACTTTCCAGCCGTTTATTGAGGCCAACTGGATCCATAACACCCATAACGACAGTGTCATGATGAATGGTATCAGCAATGCGATCACAGGCGCGCGCGATGTGGGTGAACTGAAACTTGGCGTCGAAGGTCAGATCAACGCTCGCCTGCAACTGTGGGGCAACGTTGCTCAACAACTCGGCGATAATGGCTTTAGCGATACACAGGGCACGCTGGGGATAAAATACCAGTTCTGAATGTTCGCATAATATTCCACGTCAGCCCATTACCTCAGATGTCCGGTTTTTACGTTTGGGTACTATGACAGAAACCGGCCTGAATGAACCTGTTCAGGCCGACCGCACAATCAGGACAATCTGCATTTGTCGTGATGGCGTTCCACTCAGCTCCCCTTCCGCGCAGTTCTGCAATACTCGAGTAAACTTGATCATACTGGCTGAAAGGAAAAACCTGTATTGAGGCTTTGCCTGTCCTGCGGCGAGATCAAAACACGCCTTACAACCGTCCCCCATAACAATAATAAGGTGCGAACAGTGATGAAAAAGATCGCGATCGTCGGCGCTGGGCCAACCGGTATCTACACGTTTTATGCGCTTCTGGGCCATCATGTACCGATGTCCGTTTCCGTTTACGAACAGGGTGATGAGGCCGGTGTTGGCATGCCCTATAACGATGAAGAGAATTCCCGGATGATGCTGGCAAACATTGCCAGTATTGAAATCCCGCCTGTATTTATGACCTATATTGACTGGCTACGCGCCCAGAGCGACAGTCATCTCAGGCGATATCACGTCGATCCTGCCTCTCTGCATATCCGTCAGTTTCTGCCGCGTATCCTGCTTGGCGAGTATTTCCGCGATCGGTTTTTAGCGCTGGTGTCCCGCGCAACGGCACAGGGTTTCGAGGTAAAAATACATGAGCGCTGTCAGGTCACCGATCTTGAGGCCACCGATGCTGGCGTAAAACTCTGGACGCAGGGCGATACTGCCCCAGCAATATTTGATCAGGTCGTTATCGCCACAGGCCATGTCTGGCCAGACGACAGCGCCGCCACCCGCACCTACTTCCCCAGCCCCTGGTCCGGTCTGATGGAAGCGAAAATAGCGGCATGTCACGTGGGTATTATGGGCACCTCCCTGAGTGGCATTGATGCCGCAATGGCCGTGGCGATCCAGCATGGTGACTTTCAGGAAAGCGACGACGACGCGATCGCCTTCACACTGGACAAAGGCCACGAAGCCCTGAAGATCGTATTAATGTCACGATCGGGCATTCTGCCAGAAGCCGATTTCTACTGCCCGATTCCCTATGAGCCACTGAGCGTCGTTACCCAAAATGCCATCGATAACGCGATTGAGGCAGGCGCTGACGGATTACTCGATCGCGTATTTGCACTGATGGTTGAGGAGTTGGAGGAGGCTGCGCCTGCGTGGAGCACAACGATTGATCTGAAAGCACTCAATGCCGACAGCCTTGCAGAAGCCTGGTTTGCCAACCGACATAAACAGGATCCTTTCCACTGGGCCAGCGCTAACTTGAATGAAGTCGAACGCAACAAACGCGACAGGCACACCGTGCCCTGGCGCTATACCCTTTTGCGACTGCACGAGGTGGTTGAGGAAATCGTTCCCTTCCTTAACGAAAGCGACAGTAAACGCTTTTCAGGTGGCCTCGCTAAAGTGTTTATTGATAACTACGCGGCGATTCCTTCTCAATCCATCCGTCGACTGCTGGCCTTACGAGAGGCCGGAATCATCAGCATCCTTGCCCTTGGCGAAGAGTATGAACTGCGAAGGCAACAGCAGAAAACGCTGATCACGACTGAGGGGCAACAGCGAACGTTTGACGTGTTTATTGATGCGCGAGGGCAAAAGGCTCTTAAGACCCGCGATCTGCCCTTTGCAACACTGAAACAGCAGATCCAGCGCTGCGGCGATGAGATTCCGGATGTGGGTGACGATTATACTTTGCTGTCTCCTGAATCTGCCCGTGGACGCATTGCCCTGGCCGCCCTGCCCTATTTAATGCATGACCAGCCGTTTGTGCAGGGACTCACGGTGTGTGCCGAGATCGGTGCCGCCATCGCCAGTACGCTTGTGGAATCACCTTCACGTCCCCGAAAGCGCCTGGCGTATTTTGAACCCTAGGGCAACGCGATGCCGCTGTCTTGTTAACGCTGAAACGACTGGGCGACAGCGCATCTCGTCGTCCGGCTCTGGCATCAGCTACCTGATTCGGGCACGTGATTAAGGCAGAATATGCTCTGTGATGGCGTCAGAACTCAGTTGCACCAACCCTTTGACGCCATAGTGATAACCTGTTTTATCATGTTTAATGCGGATACCGCTGATATGCGTGTCTGCATTCGCTGCGAGTATCGCCTGCGCCAGTGGCAGCACCTCGTTGCCATAGTCTTCAAACAGCTCACCGGTGACAATCACGTGTCTGATATTGTGAATCGGTGCGGTGCAGCAGATAGCAAAACAGAGCGCTCTGGCGGTGGCCAGTACCGTTGCGGGCTGGTTATCCGGATCGACAGCAAACGCCTGCTCGATACCGCCCTCATAAGGTAGATGCACTATCTCCGGATAAAATCCGTTCTCACCCAGTACCGGCTCACCGTGAATACATTGCCCATAGCCCAGGCTGCCAAACCCGGGCATAAACGCCACCCACGATGAGTAAGGTAAACGCTGAGCCAGCTGAAAAGTGGTGCAGAACGCAATATTAAAAATCTGTGTGCTGATACACATCGCGTCTTCAATCCGTTTTTTAAGCGCCACGTTCGTCTCACTGAACAACGGGCAATAACGTACGACGCCGGTGAAATGCTCGATGCCGCCCTGCAACGCCACGCTTATTACGTTGACCTGCTGCTGACGGACATTGCCTGACAGGCATAACGCCGCAACGCTGGTGGCGATAAAGGCAACCAGGCGTTGTGGCGTTAGCTGGGCAGGCAACGAGATCCTGTGGTGCGCCAGCGCGGGCACTTGCGTATTGAAGTCGTTTAGCATCGCCTGGAGCTGGCCTTTGCGAAGCATAATATTAACGCTGAAAAACTGGCCCGGCGTTGCCGCCAGCAACTGTTGAGGTCGGCCAAACGCACTGTCCTTTACGTCCCGCTCCTCAATAACCCGCTCTTCCAGCAGCTGCGACGTCAATTTTGTCACGTAGGCCTTCGTCACACCCAGGCGGCGCGTCATCTCTGCCCGTGACTCGCATTCGCTGTGCAGAATATTCAATATCTGCTTCTTGTAATCCATTCACGACCCTCTGCCCGCTCTGCGCTTCTGAGCGGACAGTAACACAGTTCGCCTTATCAGGAATTTGCTCTCAACACGAGTATCCAGTCATTTCCGCTGGCGGGTGGGTCGATGTTAAGGAAGAAGGTCTCCGACATATCATTGCTCAGCCAGTTCATGATGCCATAGCGGGGATCAAACCATCCTGTTTCGAATCCCGTTGCGGCAAAGGCGCTGATATCCAGGGTGATATTCTGCTGTTGCGGAATATATACCGCTATCCAGCGCTGCTGATGATCGCGCATCACACCACAGTGGCGTTGATCGCTGGGATTAGGGTTGATAAGCAAAGACCGATCGGGAACCCGTAGATGCCAGTCAGGCAGGGATTCAATAAACCGTCGCAGGATGCCAATGGCAAAGGCGCCGGGATAGTCAAGCGCATCAAACCAGTATGGAATAGTATCGCCCTGATAAGTACTCGCTGCGCTTTCAGGTATCGCCACGGCGTCATCTTCCGGTCGGCGCATCTGCCAGAGACTGTAGCAACCATAGGTAATGCCCGCGCCCCCCGCAAAGACTGACCAGTAGCTGCTGCGGCGCACCTCACGATCGGTAAAGCGGCTGGCCTCCTGTGCACGACGGAACTGATGCTGACACATGATCGGATGGGCTTCATAGCAGGGTTCAGCATCGAGAACCGGCTTGCTCTGACGCTGGTAATCCATTTCAATGGCGCGCCACGACGGATAAGCCTCACCCATGTGTCCCGATTGCCAGACGATAAAATCATGCCAGGGCCGATCGCCCAACATGTCCAGCGTGCTTCGCCCGCCCTGCGAGTGCACGGTCAACAGCGCATCGCCACTGCCGCCCTGTCGCAACCCTTGGGCCATATTTTCCATCAGCTGGCGTTGTTCCGGGGTTTGCACTGCACGATCACCGCCGATCATCCATATGATGCCCGTGCCTTGCAGCTTGTCACTGAGATACCGACAGAATGCCTGAACGTTTTCTGCGTTAAATAAGGGCGTTTTGGCCGCTCCCCAACTGTTGTTCACACTCCAGTGTGACCCCCACATCGGCACCAGGGCGATATAGAGATCTCGCGAGTTGGCGATGTCGGTGACTCGCCTCAGATGATCAAAATAGGCTTCATTGGGGATCAGAGACGTTAAATCCTTAAAGGGCAGATGTCCGCCTTCGTAAGTCGGCGTCTGTAAACCGTCAAGCTCACACAGGGCAACGGCCTGAATCACATTAAAGCCTTTTTTTGCCCGATTTGTTAAATACGCTTCTGCCTCTGTCAGCGTCAGTTTGTGAAACAGCTCCCAGGCAGTACAGGCCGTATAGAAAAAGGGGCGATCCTCCTGATAAAAACTTCTGTCACGAACCGTTAATTTTTTCATCTACCACTCCTGATATCAGAACGCTTTTTCATTGATAAATGACTGGCAGGTTTTTTCATCCAGTTTGTAACGTGAAAATATTCCGGCGGTGATAAACATGCAGGATGCGGGGAGCCAGACATAAAGGAGGTTAAACGCAGAAAGTTGATTTTCTGAAGCCGTGGTCATGAAATCGGGGTTATATCCGTACCATGCTAAGACATAACCAATAATTGCCCCACCGATCGCCATTCCGGCTTTTGTGGCAAACAACATGCCGCCGCCAATCATGCCGTTTATTCGGACGCCATATTTATAAAAGCCGTAGTCAGCCACATCCGCGACGGTTGCCCAAATAATTACGGCGATAAGTTCAACAACCAGTGTCGCCGTGACAAACAGCCCCGCATGTACCCAGACGGCTTCGGCAGAGGTAAAACCAATGATTAACGTAATAAGTCCCCCCGCGATCTGACTCCAGAACAGTAATGGAATCCGTTTTACCCGTCCGGTTTTAAGGACATATCCGGTAATCAAGGGGGCGATAATTCCGGCAATTGAACCTGCGGTAAGCAAAACACTCAGAAATGAAACAGGCAAGTTAAGCACATATTTTACAAAATACGCCGCCGCACCAAACTTAAGCGTATTCATAATCATCACCACCAGCTGTGCAGCAAAAATGATTAAAGCCTGATCGTTTTTCAACATCAGCCGTATCTGGTTGCCGACGCTGAGCGTCTGTACATCCCCCGCTGAAACGCGTTCCTGAGTATTGTAATAGCAAATTAAAACCAATAGCGTTGAGAGCAGGCCAATACCGCACATCACAACCCGATAACCCATCACCTCATTATCAAAAAGCGCAATCAACATGGGGACCAGTAAAGAACAAATTAAGTAAGAGACCTTGGCTAACGGAAAGCGAATCGTGTTTATCTGTATCCTCTCGTCACTGTCTGCTGAAATGGCTCCCAGCAGAGAGACATAGGGCACCGCCACCAGGCTGAACGCCATAACCAGCATGATATAGGTGGTGTAGGCATAAATGATCCGTCCGGTTTCACCCAACTCGGGTGAAAGGAAAACGGCGGCGCAGCTAAGCCCATAAGGCACAGCGAACCATAATAGCCAGGGGCGGTAACGGCCATGTCGAGAACGCGTGCGATCGGCCACCACGCCGATTAATGGATCGCTTATCGCATCAATTAAGCGCGTAATCAGAAATAAGGTTCCCATTGCTGCAGGGCTGAGCTTGAATACATCGGTGTAATATATCGACAAAAACATCATGGTCATGCCCATGAAGATATTCGCTGAGGTATCCCCAAGCCCGTAACAAAATTTTTCGCGAAAACTCACTTTTAATGGTTTATGTAATTCCATTCCAGCATCCTCCCGCATTAATAAAGGACGCCAACCATATAAAAACAGGGAACAGAAACAAACTGCATTAAGTTTCTTTTGTGAACTTAGTTCAATAAAAAACAAATCACACCTTCAAAAATACATCAATATTTAAGTTAATTAATTAACGCATCTCGATAAAACATCTCTTCACACCTCTAACCACCAACAACTAAAAATGCTATCAAAGATAAGAGTAACTGCCAAAAACCACGCCTTATTTGCGGCATACACTCCATTTAAAAAAACAAAAATAGACAAAAACAGGCATCACGAACAATGTGAGAATGAATTAATAAAATCAAACTCACCCGATAAGAAAAGCGTCCACTTGAATGGTTTGCACAGATCACACCATCTGTAAAAGCCAGAACAAAATAAACAACATCATTAACAATGATGAAATTTTAAAACATCAAAACACCCATAATAAACCTATGCATACCGGAGAAAAATCATGTCAAGAATACCACATCAATTAACCATGGCCGTTATTATCGCTAACCGGGGGTTCTTCCCCGGATACGTCGTCAATGAGGCGCGCGAGCAGATTATTGAGGTGTTTATTCAGCACGATATCAATCCGGTAATGCTCGATGAAACCCAGACCCGCTACGGTGGCGTTGAAACACGTGCAGAAGCCAAAATATGTGCAGCATGGTTACGCGCTCGTCGTGACGATATTCATGGCGTGGTGGTATTGCTTCCCAATTTTGGCGATGAAAAAGCCGTTTCAGAAGCATTACGTCTTTCCGGACTTAATGTTCCCGTGTTAATTCAGGCCCAGCCAGACCGCCTGGACAAGATGCATCTCGCCAGTCGGCGAGACAGTTTTTGCGGCAAAATCTCCCTGTGTAATAACCTGCGTCAATATGACATTCCCTTCACCTTAACCACCCAGCACGTGAGTGACTTAGCGGGTGAATCTTTTGCCCGGGATATAAGCCGGTTTAAGCAGGTTTGCCGGGTGGTCAGCAGCATGCGCGGCGCGCGAGTGGGCGCAATTGGTGCGCGTCCTGCTGGTTTTAATACCGTTCGCTACAGTGAAAAATTACTTGAAAGGCTGGGCATCGCCGTGGAAACCCTGGATTTATCGGAGGTGTTCAGCAGAATGAAACGGTTAGGCGACAGCGATATTCGTGTCGATGAGAAGCGCCGCCTGCTGCTGGATAATGCGCATGCCAGCACGATGGCTTCAGATAAAATCACCGTCATGGCAAAGTTGTTCGTGGTCATCGCTGAATGGGTTATAGCTGAAGACATTGATGCCACCGCCATCCAGTGCTGGACCTCATTGCAGGAAACGCTCGGTATTAACGCGTGCTCTGTGATGAGCGTGATGTCCGGTCTGTTACTGCCCAGCGCCTGTGAAGTCGATGTGATGGGCGCATTATCCATGTATGCCCTTGCCAGTTGCAGCCTGAGTCCGGCCTCCATTGCCGACTGGAATAATAACTACGGCGACGATCCAGACAAATGTGTGCTGTTTCACTGTGGCAACTTTGCTACAGCCTCTCTGGAGGACGCCACAATGGGCACCGCCAATATTATTGGTCATCGCGTCGGCAACGAAAATACCTGTGGTGCCGTTCATGGCAGAAGTAAAACTGGCAACATCACCTTCTTCCGACTGAGCTCAGACGATCTGAGGGGAGAAATTAAAGCCTATGTGGGTGAAGGCGTCTCCGTGAACGATCCGCTAGACACCGTTGGCTGTCGTGCGGTCATTGAAGTGCCGCAGCTGGAACGCTTGCTGGCGTGGATTTGCCGTAACGGCTTCGAGCATCACGTAACCTTTAACCACGCATCCTGCGCAGAGGCTTTGCATGAAGCCTTTACCCGCTATTTACAGGTTGGGACGCATTTTCATTGCCAATAAGGTTGATGTTAAATCAAGGCGGTTTGGTACACAGGCTATTGAGCCTGTTTAACTGTTACAGAAATTTCAAGGGGCCTGGATGTTGAACGACATCCCTTTTACCCGTTTCGTTATTCCTGTTTTCGCTGTGCTACCGCCTCACTCTTGTGCATCAATCGCAACAATGTTAAGTCACATCAGGTATTCATCCTGGTGAAAGATGAGTAAGCAATGATGACTCACATTTTCAGTCAGACATCCTTAAAGTAACGCTTACCCCCTGACGACCGGAAGGGAGTAACAGAAATGTTTACCTTAAAAATAGTTCAGCGACAGTCATTCCCGAGAATGGAAAGCAGCACTGATTCCATAAATTTATCTGAATATGAAACAAGGATACTCTGCATGAAAACCCAAATTAACACCTTATTATTATTATCACTATTTTCTTTTGGTAGTCAGGCTGCTTCATTCACAATCAATGCAAAAGATCATTGCATCTATCCACCATTAAGTAACGTCAGGGTACAGGCGGGTACTGCATTACAGTTTCAGTTGCAACCCGGCACCTATACTGTGTCCCTGCTTTCGAATAGCATGAGTTGTGCAAATGGTTCGCTGAGCGACGGCTGCCAAATTAGTTCAGTCTATTTACAGGGCGGTTTAGGCAATGCTCGCTGGGGGACCACTGTTGGTAGTACACCTATTACCGTCAACGTCCCAACAACCTCAACGTTTATGGCATTTGTGACAGATGACAACTGCGTTGATAATACAGGTAGTGCGACCATACAAGCGGATAAAGTTTCAAATTAACGAATCCCGCGGACCGTCTTTCCAGGGCGGTCCGCGGCATTATTTTTATACATTCGTTTTAATCCCCCCAGTTAAAAATTTTTATTTATAATTTTTCAATTTCCGTGTTAATACGAGGCATTCAGGTGTCCCCCTTAATACGCAACAGAACTTTTGGCTATTCCAGCCTTAAAAACGGCGTATACCGAGACATATCCCTGAAGGTACAAAACTCAGGCGCACCCAGCGTCATCACCGGCGCAACCCGCAGCAGCTTTTCCAGATATCCGGCTCTTAAAATTTGCAGCAGGCGCAACTCCTCATCGTTCGGTTTATTGATGAGATAAGAGACACTGACATGAAATTCGTAGACATCATGATTATTTCGTTTGCAGTTAAGCGTGCGGCTGAGCGCATCTCTGAGCGACCGTATTTTGCGCTCTTCCGCCCTGTCCAACGGCGCCAGCGACAGCGAGACGCCACGTTTTAAGGCAATGGCTCCAATGCGCATCTGCAAAGGTAACGAGGGCATGAGCCTGAAATTTGCCAGCTTCGCCGCGAACAGGCGGTCGCACTCTTCCATCGACGCATCAAGATTCAGGTCTTGTGGCCAGGCCGGATAGTGCCGTGCCCGGTCATTGGCACCGTTAAACACCGTCATATGGTAGCTCGACTGCGGCAGAAATGCGTAACAACGCCCCAGCCCTGCGGCTTTCATTGCATCAACCATTTCGCCAGTCACACGGACGATTTCACTGTCCTGTTCGAGATGACAAATCAGCGTGTTGCCTCTGAATGGCAGTACCTCACCTTTGGCGTTAAATTTTTCACCGATGGCATTTTCTATCCATCCTTCCTGCTCCAGCACTTCTGACATGATTCAGGCTCCCGCGCGCTCGAGATGGCTTTCCTGAGACGATTACTCTCTAAGCTGGCATAACCAGGCGATATGATGACGTGCTTCAGGAACGCTCTTTGTGACTGCCGAACCACAGCATAAAGCATGATTGTGACCGTTATCAGGCAGCAGGAGTGATGGAAAATCAGGACAGCGGGCTGGCTTTAATACAGAACAGGCAAAAAAGACATCCGAATGCGTTTTATGAAGCCATCATGGGCACAAAGCAGATAATTAACAGTTTGGTTTCTTACCGCTGTCGGGTTTGAGCCTGGCCTTTTTTAACCAGGCGTTGTGCCCCGTCGCCTGCGGATATCCGCAAGCGGGCTATTTTTTCCGTAACAGAAAAACAGCAATGGCGGTAAGCACGCCCATCAGTGGCATAGCGATCGCGCCCGAGAAGAAGTCGTGATGATCTTTTTGATTGCTTCGACGAATATCAGCAAAGCGGTTAAGTGCCCGATGCTTGTCAGTTGCACTCACCTCTTCGAATTGCTTTTTATAGCCCTTATCTTCTAACTGAGAACCACCGTCCGCATCATGTCTTTCCAGCACGACGGTGTGCTGACCTTTTTGATAGAAACAGTAATCTGGCATTTTGCGCTTCGCCTGAAAGAAGAGGAGAAATGACTCTATCCTGCTGCGGTTGATGTTGTAAATACCTCTCCCCCCTCACGCTTCAGCCACCAGCCTGATGGGTTACACATTATGCGCTGATACCGAATGATGCCCACTGTTGAAGGAATTACCAGACTGGGCATTTATGGTCTGAAAATGCGCTCCGCCAGGGTTGTCTCTGTGCATGCCGGCTACTGGCTTATCGGATATCAATCTGGTGGTCGCGGTTTGCTGACTGTTGGCTTCACCAGCCTGACTCGATTGCTCCCCTGTCATCCTGTTGTCAGCCTTCGCGATAACAGATTTCACTGAACCGTCAGAAGGCATATAGAGCGCCTGCTGCAGGATAGTTTCATTTTGTGACAGGTTCTCATCCACCTGCGCCAGCTGACGACGCAGGACGTTAAGCTTTACAGATGTGGCTAGCGGTATTTGAAGCTGTTGGTCGTTCAAAACGTTTAACTGCTGGCGGGCACCATACTGTTGCTGTAACAGCGCACGGTACTGGCTTTCATAGCCCCATACCGTCGATTGCTCCTGCTCAAACTGAAGCGTGGAGATGTATCCTTTTGCTAACAGCGGTCGCCAGGTGTTGACCAGCTTCTGAGCCATACCCATTTGCGCCGATTCAATTTTAATCTGGTCCGCCAGTTGCTCAAGTTGACCATTCAGCATGGCCTGCTGGAAGCGGCTGTCGCTGACCTGTTGCAGAGCAAGCTGCTGGGTGTGATCGATGTCCTGCAGCAGACTGCTCTGCTCAAGCTTCAACTGCGCACTGACGAGCCGAATTTTTTCCGCAGCTAACCGGGTCTGGGCTGAGGCAAGTTCAAGCGAAGCGGCGGTCAGCGCGGGCTGGCCCTGGCTGTTCTGCCCCTGCTTAACCGTGCCGCCTGCAGGCGCATTGAAGGCCACAGGTTGTGGCTGCGCGGCCTGTCTGGCGGCTGACGGGCGCACGTGAAGCGGATGGCTTTGAACGAAATAAATGACGGTTATTGTCCCAACAACGAGTGAAACCAGGTTCCGACGAAGCAACAGTGCCAACGGGGACAGGGTTTCACCGCACTCAGCGCCGGATGATTCAACGATCTGTTTCTTAAAAAATGGGTTTTCCATTTTTATACCTTCAATAATGACGTATGGATATTACCGGGCAAGGCGCCATGTAACAGATGTTTTGTGAGTGCGGTTAATTCAAGGCTAATCGGGTAACGGATTACCCTCTGCGCTTAACATCCCATTTCCTTGTGCCGTTTTAAAACAGAAGAACATTTCCAGTCGTTACCTTTTGCAAGCGAGTTTCAATCTTTCGGGTTTGCTGTGTCAGAGAACGGCTTTGACTGCATATGAAGGGACGTTTTACGGCGCTGACAGAAAAGGCGGGGGATGTCACCAGGCGAGCCAGGGCCAAAAGCTGGCCCCAGCGAGCAAACAGCACTCAGCAGTTCGGTTACGTCAGAAACGTACCGCCGCGCGTTTTATTTAACAAGATAAAGGTCCTTGGTGTAATAAAACCGCAGATGCGATGGGGCATAACCGCCGACTTTTGGGTTAACCATCTGATTAAGCGCGCCATAAAACACCGGAATAACCGGCGCATCTTTTGCAATAATGTCGCTGGCTTTCTGGTAATCCTGGGTTACGGCGTTTGGATCGGTATCCATTCCCGCGGCTTTTACTGCCGCATCAAACGCTGTGCTGGCATAACCTGAGCTATTCTGACTGTCGCCACTGCGGAAGGTATTTAAAAAAGTAGAGGGCTCACTGTAGTCACCAATCCAGGTGTAGCGCACCAGATCATATTGCCTCTGATGCATGGTATCCAGCATGGTTTTCCATTCCTGATTTTGCAGCGTGACCTTCGCACCTAACGTTTTACCCCACATGGAAGCAGCGGCAATCGCGATACGTTGGTTATCCTGATTGGTGTTGTAGAGCAGGGTAAAACTCAGAGGATGGCTGGCTGAAAAACCGGCTTCGCTGAGTAACGCCTGAGCTTTTTTGATGCGCTGCGCCTGCGTCCAGCCCGCCCAGTCAGGCGGAGACAGTTTGACGTCCCCCATTGATAATGGCACAACGGTATAAGCCGGTTTCTGTCCCATGCCGATAACCTTATCGGCGATGATGCCTTTATCCAGCGCCAGGTCCAGCGCCTGACGCACGCGGACATCGGTAAAGGGCGGTTTATGCGTATTTATCTGGAAATAGAACACACTATAAACAGAGGTGCTGTGTACTTCTTTGGGCCGCTCTTTTTTCATTCGAGGGAAATCAATGGCGGGAATGTTGTCCGTAATGGTAATGCCGCCGGCAAGGTAGCGGTTAAGCTCGGCAGAAACATCATTAATCGGTAAAAACGTTACGCGATTAATTAGGGTATGCGCGTTATCCCAATAGCGATCGTTACGGTTCAGCGTGATTTTTTCATTAACTACCCACTGATCCAGTTTATAGGCACCGCTGCTGACCATGTTGCCCGGCTGGGTCCAGGCCTCACCAAACTTTTTAACGTTATTTTCGCTGACCGGAAACAGGGAAGGATGGGCAACAAACTGCAAAAAATAGGACACCGGCTGATCCAGAGTAACCTGCACGGTGTGCGCGTCTAAGGCTTTTACGCCCAGGCTGTCAGGCGAGCTTTTACCGCCCGTCACCGCATCAGCGTTAAGGATATGCGCATAGTTAGCAAAGGATGCATAAGGCGATGCCGTTTTGGGATCGGTCAGACGACGCCAGCTGAAGACAACATCTTCAGCTGTCAGCGGCGATCCGTCTGACCATGTCAGGTCAGGACGAAGATGAAAGGTCCAGACTTTGTTGTCGGCCGTTTCCCACGAAGCAGCCAGTCCCGGTATGACTTTGCCCTCTGGATCAGTCCGCACCAGCCCTTCAAACAGGTCGTTAATAACTGAAAAGGCATCGTTGGTTTCAGCTTTATCAACATCCAGGGTAGCAGGCTCGGCTCCATTGCCCCGCACGATCTCCTGCACGGGAGCCAATGTCACACCATTGGGTACGTTTGCCCCAAAGGCCGCCGTCGAGCACGATAACCCCGTGATTATTACAGACAACCCCATACGGGCAACATATAAACGGCTTACCGACATTCGTCCAACTCCTTTCGCATTGTTTTAAGATGACTTCACCCCATCAGCACTGCAATTTACAGGCCAGAGATAAGGGTAAGCGCCACGCCAGCCTGCACCCGATCTGAGACTAAAACCGCGTTGTATTGCACAGTTCTGATGCAAGGAGCCGGCGTATCCGCTCAAAAACAGCGCCGCTGTAATCTGCATATGTTCATTTTCAGCTATCAAACATAACGATGTTGCCTGCGCGAATAACTGTCGTGGTTCGTTTATCAGGGAAGCAGGAATATTGGGAAAGGTGTTCTCAGGATTAAACGCGTGCGACAAGGCCAGAACATGAGGCTGCGACCGGTTTTCGCTGCTGAACGCCCCGATTAACGGAACTTTTACGCTATCCTGCCGGGTCTTTTTCATCCGCTACACACTTGTACAAACAGGGCTTGATATAGTCATTCATATCAATCAGGAGCCTGTATGAAAAAAGTGATTCTGTTCGTTATCGCGTTAGCAAGTGTTTCTGCCCTTTCGGGTTGTGTCTGGCCATTCTGGGGCCCTGGAGGCGATGGCCCGGGACATATGGGCCCTGGCGGCGGCGGTGGGCCTGGCGGCGGTCCACACAGGTAACACATGATGGCCTCACCAGGAGGCCATTGTTTGCATCGCGATCAGGATTATTCTGACATTACATTTACGCCCTCTCTCTGCGCATGCCTTTGCTGGAGATTCGCCGCTTTTCATGACAAACTTGAGCACATCTTAAGGATAGGGAATCTGCACGATGTCAGGCTCAAACATCGCTTGTCTGTTTACTGAAGGCCAAATCACACTGCCTGATGATTATCAGGACCGCACGGTTAACGCTTTCACCGCCTCTGATGCCACTGCTCCCGCTTTTAATATTTCACGCGATACGCTTAACGAGGGTGAAACGCTGCCTGCGTACATCGACCGTCAGCTCACGCTAATGCAAAAACACATAAAGGGATGGAAACAAACCGAACGTAGCGCTGCGGTATTGGGTGACGCGCTGCTACAGGGTGAATGCGTACACGCCAGTTTTCTGCGTGACGGCAAACGTATCTGGCAACAGCAGTCGGTCTTCACGCCCGATGGTCACAAAGTACTGGTCTTTACCATGACCTCTACGTCCGCCATTGGTGACGCGGACAGCGAACAGTTTCAGGCACTGCTTAAAAGTTTTCGTTTTAACGCTTAACGACAAGGGCAATTATCATGTTTGAAGCTGCACGCCTCGGCGATGATATCGGTCACTCTCATGCCCTGGCGGGCATGATTGCAGGCACTATCGTCGGTGGACTGATCGCTGCGGCGGGCGGTATTGCTGCGGGTGCATTGATGATTGCCGGGATAGGCGCCTCCTGCCTTGGCGTGGGCGTATTGCTGGTTGGACTCAGTATCGGCGTGGGTTACCTTACTGGCGAACTGGCCACCGCCGCGCGAGACGGAATAGCGGATGCTGGGGCGGCCAGCATGACCCCAAAGGGCAAGATTACCACCGGTTCGCCCAACGTCTTTATTAACAGTAAACCCGCCGCCATGGCCACCAACAGCATAGTGGCCTGCAAGGACGATGGTCCGCAGCAGATGGCGGAAGGCTCCTCCCGGGTGTATATCAACGGCCTGCCTGCATCACGCATCGACGATCGCACCACCTGCGATGCCAAAGTGATGACGGGCTCTGACAACGTCTATATCGGCGGCGAGCCTGAACAAACGCTGCCTATCCAACCTGAAGTGCCCGAATGGGTTTATAAAGCCTCCGATCTTACCCTGCTGTTTGCCGGGCTGGCCGGTGGCGTGGGCGGTGCGGCTGGCAAGGTCGGCGCGCTGGGTAAATTACTGAGCAAGATTCCCGGTATCAATAAAATCGCCCGGGTGGCCTGCCGTGCTGGTGCCTTGATGACCGGTGTGGCGGCCGCAGGTATTCTTGCCCGTCCCGTTGATATCGTAAGCGGCCAGAAGTTTCTTAGCGGCGATGATGAACTGGATTTTGTGCTGCCCTCCCGGCTACCGCTACGCTGGCAGCGCTACTGGCGCAGCGGTAATCCCGGCGACAGCGTATTAGGCCGTGGCTGGAACCTGTTCTGGGAAACACGGCTGGAACGCTACCAGGATGGGCTGGTCTGGCGTGCGCCCTCCGGCGACTACGTCTCTTTTCCTCTGGTGCCCAAAGGCCAGCGTACCTACTGCGAAGCGGAGAAACGCTGGCTGGAACATCATCGGGACGACAGTTGGTCATTGTATGACATCAGCGGTGAGCGCTGGCATTTTATGCCCCTGCGCAATGACGCCCCTTCTCTGCCCCTCTGCCTGACCGAGCCCTGCGGCAATGAGATTCAGTTCGACTGGAACCCCGATCACACATTGGCTGCGCTGACAGACAGTGCCGGTCAGCGCGTAACCTGCCGCTATGCGAATAACCGGCTCGCAGGTGCCTGGCTGGATGACGATATTTGTCTGGTCAGTTACGCTTATGATGATATCGGCCAACTCGTTACGGTAACGGGCCGGGGCGGTAGCGTGCGCCGACGCTTCCAGTGGCGCGATGGCCTGATGGTGGCCCATGAAGATATGAATGGCCTGATAAGTGAGTATCGCTGGCAGGAGATCGATGGCCTCCCAAGAGTGGTGGCCTTCCGTCACAGCGGCGGCGAGCAGCTGGATTTTGAGTACGATTTTGATAATGGCATCCGACGCGCGCGACGTGATGACGGCGTTGAAGCTCACTGGCTCATTGACGATGACGATCATGTCGCCCGCTTCACCGACTTCGATGGCCGCCAGACCATGCTGGTTTACCGCGCAGGAGAGTTGTGCGATGTGATTATGCCCGGCGGTGCCATGCGCTGCAGCAACTGGGACCGCTATGGCCGCATGACGCAGGAGATCGATCCGGTCGGACGTCGAACCACTTATCACTGGTTCCGCATGACCGACCGCGTGATCCGTACGGACTATCCCGATCTGAGCGCGGCTCAGGCGGCTTACGATCTTAATGTTCGCCTGCTGACTGAAACCGATGCGCTCAATAACGTCACCACCTATCACTACCCTGATGACACAGAACTGCTGCCAGACAGCATTACCGATGCAACGGGCGGCGTGGTGAAGCTGGAATGGAACCGACAAGGGCTGCTGACGCAGCGCACCGACTGCTCTGGCAGCGTAACGACGTTTAGCTACGACCGATTTGGCCAGCTTGTTCGCAGCGTGGATGCTGAAGGTCATGTCACCCAGCGCGAGTGGAATGACAAGGGACAACTCTGCGCCATTATCCATCCAGACGGCAGCCGGGAAACCCTGCACTGGAACACCCAGGGGCAGCTCAGTACGTGGCGCGATCCGCTGGAAACCGAAGTCCGCTGGACCTATAACGCACTCGGATTACCGGTGAGCCTGACGGACCGCATTGGTCGCACGCGTCGCTGGCATTACGATGCCCGTGGTAATCTGCTGCGGCTGGAAAACGGCAACGGCGGTGACTATCGCTTTACCTGCGATCCGCTCGGCCGTCCATTGAGTGAGATCCGGCCCGATAAGACCTCACGCAATATGGAATGGAATGCTCGTGGCTTTCTCATTGGTTTACAGGAAAATGGCCAGCCCGCTAATGACGGTGGCATAGCTCGACGCTGGCAGCGCTTTAGCTATGACGACAGCGGCTTGATTACCCAGCGCACAACGCAGCATGCTGAATACCACTACCGGCGTCATCGTAGCGGTCAACTTGCCAGCCTGGTTCGCACGCCGACCAGCGACGGAATGGCGCTTGGTATCGAAGACGATGAAATCGCCTTTACCTATGACGTCGCAGGTCAGCTGTTAACAGAAGCCGGTATAAACGGGAAACTGGATTACGAATGGGATGCGCTGGGCAACCTCACCCATCTGACCCTGCCGGGTGAACAGCAACTTGCCTGGCTGCACTACGGTTCGGGTCACGTCAGCGCGATTCGCTTTAATCAGCAACTGGTCAGTGAATTTACCCGCGACCGCCTGCATCGGGAAATTTTCCGCAGTCAGGGCGCGCGTGAGCAGGCGCGTCAGTACGACAGCCTTGGCAGGCGCACGATGCAGCGCAGTGAATTGCATAGCGAGGTGGTGCTACCGGAAAAAGCCATCCTGGAACGCGCTTTCCGCTATTCGGCACGCAGTGAACTGGAGTCTGTCAGTGATACGCTGCGCGGCGACATTATCTATGGTTACGATGATGAAGGCCGCCTGCTGAAGCACTATGAAGCCAGACAGGGCCACAGCACCTCGCATTTTGCTTACGATAATGCGGACAACCTGGCGGCAAACGACGATGCACTGCACGCGTTGCCAGTTACCGACAACCGTCTGCATCACTGGCAGAACCTGTTTATGAAGTACGATGACTGGGGCAACCTGGTCAGTCGCCGTAGCGGCCTGCATGAGCAGCATTTTACCTATGACGCCGAAAACCGGCTCATCACCGCCAAAGGCAATGGCCCGGACGGCGGGTTTACCGCACACTATCATTATGATGCGCTGGGCAGGCGCACCCGCAAAGTGGTCAGCACCCAGCACGATCGTAAAGAAGTGCGTTTTCTGTGGCAGGGCTATCGTCTGTTACAGGAGCAGCAGGAAAACGGCCAGCGTCAGACCTATCTGTACGATCCTAACGAGGCATGGAGCCCGCTGGCGCGCATCGACCATATGGCAGCAGGCGAACGGGGCGATGTGCTGTGGTTCAATACCGATCTCAATGGGGCACCGCTGGAGGTAACCGATGAACGGGGCGATATCCGCTGGAGCGGTCAGTACGGCAGCTTTGGCGAGGTACGCCGACAGACGGAGGGCTTTACCCGGCTGGCAAAACAGTCTGCCCTGCCCCATCAGCCGCTGCGCTATGCGGGCCAGTATGCGGACAGCGAAACCGGTCTGCATTACAATCTGTTCCGCTATTACGACCCGCAGGTGGGACGGTTTACGGTTCAGGACCCGATAGGGCTGGAAGGCGGCTGGAACCTGTATCAGTATGCGCCGAACCCTCTTAAGTGGATTGACCCTTTAGGCTTGGCATTTGGGACTGGCAAAGGAACACATACTGCAAATGCTACACTCTATGATAATGAAGGTAGAATTAAAGCTCAGGGCGTTTGGCAAAGTGGGAATATGACCCCCGAAGAAAAGGCTCTTGGTTTTCCACAAAGTTCACTAGCGACACACACTGAAGCCCGCATTACAAGGGAGTTAGATCAGATTGCCTCTCCTGGCGACAAGCTGGTTATTGATGGACAATATCCTCCATGTACTTCATGTCGTGGAAAAATGAATACTTTTAAAGTGAATACAGGTGCAGACGTTGTATATAACTGGCCAACTGACGAAGGTGATAAGCACACATGGTCAGCATCAGGTAAAAAATCGACTAAAGCAAAAAGCTGTTCTGGCTAAGGATGATTATGAATATGACTAAAAAAATTGATGCTATTTGTATTAGCTGTACAAATGAAGATGATGTACTCACTGTAGCTGTTGGGGATGATTACAACGATCCTAAAAATTATTTCATTATTGGGAGATTTGATGAAGATGATCTTACAGTCGATGAATGTATAGGTTTTCAAAGTGACTCCACTGAATATGAAATTGCTGATGCTATCGAAAAAGTCGAGCTTGATGATGAAAATTTAATTGTTTATCTTAACGATAATGCTGCGTTAAAAGCAGGGGCTAAGCAGTACTTAGCTGTACTAAAAAATGCCAAAGAAATAAATAATCTTAAACATTTTTTAAAAAAAATATTTGAAGACAGCAGTATTGATATAATAATAAAAAATTAAATTCAAAATGGCTTGCTCTGTTCCTGGTTATCATTCAAATGCATAACCTAGGGCAAGCCTCAACTTATAAATTAAATAACTTCTTAATAAGCAATTGTCGTGTTATGGCTTCAATGTTAAATGAACACCTTTAAGTTTTTATTAAACTTCAAAGCCAATAAAAATGACATTCTCTGACGCTCAAGAAAATTATATTTTAAAATAGATTTAATCCGCATGAGATCTAGATTGAAATAGTTTAATTCATAGAAGGATTTTTTGAAAACAACAATAAATATAGAGCCTAATAATTTCTCAGCTAGATAAGGTAGAGATATTATATATGACATCTATTATCTTTTACAGAGGCAGCAGGAGAACCGTCAGCTTCAGACCTATGTATACGATCCCAACAAGGCCCGGAGCCCGCTGGCGCGCATTGATCATATGTCAGTGGGTGTGTAAGCATACCCGTATTAGTTCCACGCACTTTTTGAGGTTTCCGGTTTTTCGGCCATCAGCCGGTACTCCTCCGGCGTCAGGTTATTCAGGGATTCATGAGGCCGCTCGCTGTTGTATTCCATCAGCCAGCGACTTGTGATTTCCCGAGCTTCATTCAGCGTTCTGAACAGGTAAAAATCCAGGATTTCTGTTCGGTACGTCCGGTTAAACCGTTCGATAAAGGCGTTCTGCGTTGGTTTTCCCGGCTTGATAAATTCCAGCATCACTCTATGCTCTTCAGCCCACTGTGCCAGCGTCAGTGAGACCAGTTCTGGTCCGTTTCAGTGGATAACCCCGGTTTGCCACGATTCTGTCCAGCACCCTGACCACCCGCTGTGCCGGGATATTCAGATCGATTTCTATGGCGAGGGCCTCGCGGTTAAAGTCATCAACCACATTAAAGGTCCGGAAGCGTCTGCCGCAGACCAGCGCATCATGCATAAAATCGATGGACCAGCTCTGGTTAAGCGCTTCCGGCGTAGCCAGTCGCGCCGGGTTACGTGCGGGGAAACGCTGTTTTCCCTTGCGACGAAAATTCAGTTTCAGCAGGCAGTAAATCCGGTGAACGCGTTTATGGTTCCAGGTGTTACCCTGCCTGCGCAGCAGCTGGAACAGCTTTTTGAAGCCGTATCGCGGGTAGCGCTCTGCCAGCTCAGTCAGCACCTGGATCACCGGTTCATCACGCCGGGTATCGGGCTGGTAAAAATAGACCGTCCTGCTCAGCGATAACGTCCTGCAGGCCTGGCGAATGCTCATGGTAAATTGCGCAGTCAGGTAACCGACGAGCTCACGCTTTATAGCTGGTTTTAAAGCTTTTTTTCGATGACTTCTTTAAGTGCCCGGCATTCAAGGCTGAGATCAGCAAACATCTGTTTGAGGCGACGGTTTTCATCCTCCAGGTCTTTCATCTTTTTTATATCAGAGGCTTCCATACCGCCAAACTTCGCTTTCCAGTTGTAATAGCTGGCTTCAGAGATACCGGCTTCACGGCAGACATCCTTAACGGTACGTCCGGCTTCGACGGACTTCAGAACGGCAATGATCTGGTGTTCGGTGAATCGGGCTTTACGCATGGTGATCTCCTCACAGGACATAATCAGTATGTCGGAAGATCTCTAAAAGTGAATGGTTCGTTTAAGCGGGATACTTACAAATTGACCGCTTAACGGTGTTTGCTGTTCCACTGCTCCCCAAACCCCGGCTCACCGGCCGGGATTTGCGTATGTCACTTGGAATTTAAAGGCGAAGTCGGTTTCTCTTTAGACATAAGGCATTGCCCCATGCCAATAATAATCCCGCATCCGATTGATATTTCAGCTCCTCTGATTAGGTCATTTCGATCAAAATCAAAATCACCTACTAAAAAATAGGATGCCAGAGATATAAGTAACCGACCACCTACAAGAGTAATGAATAGGCCAACAGTCCATAAAGTGACCAATAATAATAAGAGTCTAATTTTCTTATTTGCATCACTCTTTTTCTCCAATTTCTTCTGAACTTTTTCAGCTAGACTTTGTGCGAAATTCCCAAGATATTCAGAGCCAGCAGATTAAGCTACTGCTCCTGTTATTTTAGGTATAGTAAATTGAGGAATTGTGGCTTGCAGTTTCTCAACTCCTTTACCTATCGTTGCGCCTCCAAGGGTTCCTAAACCTGCTCCGATCATCGGCGCTGCAGCATCTTTCCCTTGTAACTTAGCCCCGGCATACGCCCTCGTAATACTTGCTGCTTCACTGAACCAGAACCCTTTTCCCTGGGTTAATCCGCTTATACCTGCGGCTATAAGCGCATCAGTCGAACTGAATGGCCCTCCGCTGTTCAACTGATTAAATACGTTTGCCGCACCGCCGATTGCACCTGCACCAATAACGTTTCCAGCCGTTGCTGTAGCTGGCAACAGTACCTGTGCCACAACCGTGGTTGCGCCTGCTCCCCACGCCCACAACAGCAGGGCTTATACCGTGGGTTATGTCAGTGACGCGAAGTATAAGCCGGTTCCCGCCATCACCCTGAAGGGCCCGTGGGGCTGCCGACGGGGACGCCTCTGGAAGTGCGGGTGCTCGAGGGCTGTCTGATAGTGAGGATGAGAGCACCGGAACCGGAGCCGCACGCTGAACCGGAGGTGGTTGCCCAGTTGCGCAGAGCCTATAAAAAGCCCTCAGCGCGCAGGCAGCGACAGATTGCGGAGTTTATCAGCGCAGTCAGCACGCCGCAGAAGCGGTCACCGCCACCGGGCACGGAGGAGTGACGGAAGGTCTATCCGGATAAGTGACGGCTCAGGAAGGAAGATCCCGGCCATTAAGGGCTGGGATCTTTATTATTAATAATCAGAATGATAATTTATTTCGTATGCACTTCCGAGTTCTGTCTGGAGACGTTCAGCTAATTTATAGCCATTATCAATAAACATCCTCTCTTCTTCTTTTGTTGTGAAGCCTGACGATAATGGATCTTCATCATTTAATATAGAGTCATATTTTTCCGACCATTTATTAAGTTCTTCTTTCAACTCATATGAGAGAGGTAAATCTTCTGGATCAATATTCCCAACTTCACCAGGTGAATTATTCCATAAGGGGAAAGAGTAATAATCCGCCATTAACTTTATAAGTTTCATTTCAATCTCCCAGCAGGATTGGCTCCTACCACAAAGCCATTACTTGATACGGTGATAGCTAATCGATGCATTTCACCATTTATAACTGTTTCATAAATTGGACGACCTGTCCCTTTCCCTTGATAACCAACGACTTTACCTTCTGATATTGCTTTCATAACTACGCTGGGGATTTTTGCTTCTGAAACACCTATATTTGCAAAGTCCTTTTTATGCTCACCGATAATATGCTGCAATCCCGCCTTTGAGTTACCTTTCTCAAGGAAAACAATTTTTCCATTATTATTCTTAGCAGCACTGACAATATTTTCAGGTGTAAATTTAATACCCTGCGCGGTCATTTCCTTTAATAAGGATTTAGTAGTAAAACTATTTTTTGCTATCAGAAAAAGATCTTTACCCAGCATTCCTATTGACGCAACTGCTGCCTGATTTTCCGGATCTGACGCGAACACCGCAAACTTCGTCCAGCCAGGACTATTTTGATCTATTTTCGCCAGATCCTGGCCGTTCCACTGCTGAACGTAGGCTTTAGCTTCATCGCTGGTCATCACATCGACACCGGGAAGATTACCCAGCCAGCCCGGACGATTCGCCATATCCGAACCACCCTGGGCAACGTCTTTATCCCAGACCTGTACCCCAACCGGATCGTTTTTCAGCTTCTGGTCGGTTTCCGCACTTTGCTTATCGCTGACCTGCTTCCATTTATCTATAACTGCCTGGCAGTCACCGCCAGATTTACGGCACTCTGACAATTCTTTGTCGAAGGCAAGTGACTGTGTAGCGCTCAGCGAGTTATTCTCAACCGCATTCTTACCTGCCAGCGCGCCCGTCGCCGCACCCGCCGTGCTCCCGCTGCTCACACCCGCAGCGATTCCCGATGCCAGCGTCGCCAGCGCGCTCAGGTTCGCCTTCTGCTCCGGGCTCAGTTTATCACTGTCTGCCGTGCCGTAAAGAGCCAGTGCGATGGCCGGCGTCGCCAGTTCCCCCGTTACCGCGCCGGTGGCGCCTGCCGCGGCACTGCCCCCGCTCAGCTCAGCAACCACGCCGCCCAGCAGCGCGTGCGCCATCAGGTTATTCAGTTTCTGTGTGTCTGTCAGTTCACCGTAGGGCGCATTACCGGTGGTCAGTTCCTTGACCTTCGCGGCCAGATAAGGCGCAGCGCCCTGCGCCAGGGCAGCCCTGATGTCGCCGCCTGCCAGCGCCTGCAGGGCATTAACTACCGCGCTGACGCCCGTGCGCACGCTTCCGCCCATGTCCGCGCCCTGACGGACAATCGCCTGGTCGTAGGCCAGCTGCGCCTGCTGCAGGCGGCGCTGCTCTTTCTCTTTGTCAAAAATCGGGCTGATGCTGCCGTCGTTGGCATGCTCCGTGTCGCGGCTCAGGCCGGACAAATCCTGCTGCTGCGCATCCCGGTTGCGGATAATGATATTGCCGTCGCTGACCGCCGCTTTTGTGCTGCCCTCAGCGTGCCCACTACCTTCGGCAGCACTTATGGGCAGTGCGCCGACGTTGCTTAACAGATTAGAACCAACGGGGCCGCCGGTGTTGAAACCCGCGCTCTGATGTTCGGACTTGTAGTCTGCCTGATTCTGAATATCGCGCCAGCCCAGGGTGCCGGTATCCAGAACGTTGCGGTCTTTATCCGCCGTACTGGCAATGACAGCCCCGTCGAGCTGCGGGTGGTTGCAGACGATTACTCGCGCTCTGTGGGGCTGCGTCGAAGGCCTGAGCGTGGTGCCCATCAACCGCGAAAGGTGGCGCAGTGACTGAGGGGGGTTCCTGCGCGATGCACAACACATGAGCTGAGGTTCAAGCGCAACAGAGGGTATTTTGTGTAGGGACTGATAAAACGATCCCGGCTATTCAGGCCGGGATTTATTTTTAAAATTGCTGATCATTTATTCCAAAACGGATTTTTTCAGTTGGAAATAAAGGATGCAATATAATCCTATCATTAAAAATAAACAGCTTAGGAGATAGAGCTATAACATCATAAATATTATCAGCTATGCGGCAGAGTTTAGTTCTAAATAGAGGGACATCTAAATCATCTGCAAAAACGAAGACACTGTCGTTCTTGAAGTTATTTTCTTTTAATAGCTCATTTATATCTTCATAGTCGGAGTATTCAATCTCCGACCATGCAACATTTCCGTCCGCAAGGAAATACTTATGTAAAAGCTCAACTACCCCCTTCTGATCCGAGGGCGCAACTAAGCTAAAGTCGTCTCCAAGTGCTTCTTTACACTCTTCAAATAAAGTCATTCGCTCTACCTGTTTAGCTGTTTCAATATGGTTTCAAATGACTTCTCATTACCCTCAAATGGTATAACTTGCTTCACTGCTTTTCCCGGACCTTTACCTTGAGAGTAATCCCATATATTAATGTGAGTCCCTTTTTCAGGATCATAATCAACACGCCAACCAACTTTACCATCATTGGATTGTCGCCCGATAACCTTTCCATTTCCGGCGCTTACTTCTAATCGGCCAATAACAGGTTTGGAGTCAGCACCTAAATTCCCTACAATATCCAAAGCCTTATTTCGTGCACTTTCCCAATTTTTTTCGGATTTAAGTGTTGTTTCAATCCTATTTACTGATTGGGTATTAGGTTTACTCTTACCAATCCCCGCCGTCACTCCCGCAGCACTTGTTCCTGCCACCTGCGCCAGCGAGTTTATCGCAAGCTGCTTCGCCTCCGCTGAATCTCCGGACATCAATGCGTTATGAATCGCCGCGTTTCTGTCTGCCTCAAGCTGGATCGTCGTCACCTGAAGGACTGAGAGCTCATCCTGCTCTGCCGGACTCAAACCACCTTCAGCACGCGCTTTTTCCAGCAGCTCACTGGTACGGCTGGCATAATCAGCCTGCAACTTACCAACTTCATTAGCTTTATCGACACAATCCTGAGCACCAGAGCAGTTTACAACGCTGTCATGTTGTTCAGCATTTATTTTCTTATATTTTTCAATAACAGCGCTGCAGGCATCCCCCTGGCACTGCGTCATTTCTTTTGCCCGCTCCTGGTTTTGCTGCACACTCAGCGCATTATTCTCAACCGCATTCTTACCTGCCAGCGCGCCCGTCGCCGCACCCGCCGTGCTCCCGCTGCTCACACCCGCAGCGATTCCCGACGCCAGCGTCGCCAGCGCGCTCAGGTTCGCCTTCTGGTCCGGGCTCAGTTTATCACTGTCTGCCGTGCCGTAAAGCGCCAGTGCGATGGCCGGCGTCGCCAGTTCCCCCGTTACCGCGCCGGTGGCGCCTGCCGCGGCACTGCCCCCGCTCAGCTCAGCAACCACGCCGCCCAGCAGCGCGTGCGCCATCAGGTTATTCAGTTTCTGTGTGTCTGTCAGTTCACCGTAGGGCGCATTACCGGTGGTCAGTTCCTTGACCTTCGCGGCCAGATAAGGCGCAGCGCCCTGCGCCAGGGCAGCCCTGATGTCGCCGCCCGCCAGCGCCTGCAAAGCATTAACCACCGCATTCACGCCGGTGCGCACGCTTCCGCCCATGTCCGCGCCCTGACGGACAATCGCCTGGTCGTAGGCCAGCTGCCAGGCCTTGCTGACCACCGCCTGCCTGCTGTTGTCGACATTCGGATCCTTTTCATGCACCTTATCCAGCATTGCGCTGGCCTGCGCTTCCAGCGCAGTACGCGTATCCGTATCCGCCAGGCTGGCCGTGGCGGCGCGCGTGGCCCGGGCGGCTTCATGCGTGTTGTAAACGTCAAGCGCCTGGGTGGCAACGTCGTTGACCAGTTGCGCCTGCTGCAGGCGGCGCTGCTCTTTCTCTTTGTCGAAAATCGGGCTGATGCTGCCGTCGTTGGCATGCTCCGTGTCGCGGCTCAGGCCGGACAAATCCTGCTGCTGCGCATCCCGGTTGCGGATAATGATATTGCCGTCGCTGACCGCCGCTTTTGTGCTGCCCTCAGCGTGCCCACTACCTCCGGCAGCACTGATTGGAAGTGCACTGACGTTGCTTAACAGATTGGAACCAATGGGGCCACCACTGTTGAAACCTGCGCTCTGATGCTCAGATTTATAGTCGGCCTGATTCTGAATATCGCTCCAGCCCAGGGTGCCGGTATCCAGAACATTGCGGTCTTTGTCCGCCGTGCTGGCAATGACAGCCCCGTCGAGCTGCGTGTGGTTCCCCACGGTGATCTGATAGCCACCTTTACCGGCAAACAATCCCGTCTGCTCTTTAACCGAGTCGAAATTGCTGTGGATTTTATCTTTGGATACGTTGACGTTTGCTGAACCGGTCATCGAACCAAACGTAAAGCTGCCACCCGCGCTGGCGCTCTGCTGTTTTGAGTCATAGCGGTCACTGTCCTGCTCACTGGCGAGCGTCAGGTTCCGTCCAACATCCGCCTTGATGGTTTCTCCGTTAACCTGAGCCCCTTTCAAAGTGGTGTCACGGCCACTCTTCAAATTGATCCCGCCGCCTGCATCCAGCGTAGTTTCGTTATGCGTCAGCGAGTTGCCGTTTTCACGGCCCTTACTGCTGTTGACGCTGGCAGAGACGGTAATGCCATAGCCGCCTGATCCGACACCGATACCAATGCCAACCGATCCGCCTTTACTGCTGTTTTTATTGTCGGTCTGTTGTGTATTTTGCGATGACAGCAGATTGATATCGCGGGCAGCGTCCAGCGTCATCTCCCCGCCCGCTTTCATCTGGGTACCGGCGAGCGTAATATCACCGCTCTGTTCGCCTTTGTTTTTACCGGTCGCCGTGATAGCGATATTTCTGCCTGCATTGAGTGTGCTTCCTTGCGCCTGACTGCTCTGGCTGTAAGACTCGCTTTTTGATGACTGGCTACCGTATGAGAGCGTGATACCAACGGTATTTTTCGCGCCCTGAGCCGCATTATCAGCCTTGGGATCAATCCCCGCCGCCGCATTTTTGGCGTTTGCCGCCTCGGTAAGAGCGCTGTCGTTCTCATAAGCCGCTGCGGCCTGCGCGCCGCTCAGCGCGGCTTTAGTTCCCTGCAGCGCACGGAGTCGTCCATCACCCTCTTTTCTTGCCTGCTGTGCCACGCTGACAGCCGTGTTCAGGGCGCTACCCACCGTACCCGACAGCGCCAGCGTAAAGCCACTCTGTTTAGACTCAAATGTTTCCGTGCGGTTATTGCGGTCGAAACCCGAGTCAATATCTACACTGTCGCCGCTCAGGTTAAGATCTTTACCGGCTATCAGATCCGCGCCGCCAATATGCAGTTTATTCCCTGCGGTGATATTAACGTTCCCCTGGCTGCTGCCGATGGTGCTGAAGCTCTGGCTCTGAACGATCTCGTCTTCATTAACTTCATGACGCGTTGACTGTTTGCCGACCGTAAAGCCAATCCCCCCGCTGCCCATCAGGCCGCTCTTTTTCTTTTCTTCCAGAAGATAGTGATAACCGGTTTCGGTAGCGGCAGAAATATCGACATTGTTTCCCGCCTGCAAATCCACATTCTGATCGGCGGCGATGGCTGATCCACTTACAGTGAGATCGTTTCCGGCATCAATCGTGACACTGTTGCCGCTTATCAGCGTGCCTTTTTCACGCGTCACACGATCGTCCTGCACTGTATGACTGCTTTTCTTACTCAGGAAACCTTTCTTCTGAGAACTTTCATCCAGATAGCGTGATTCACGCTCCGTCGCACTATTGAGCGTGATGTCGTGTTTAGCCTGCATAGCGATTGCCCCCTCCTCGCTATGCAGGATACTGCCAGTCACTGTGATGTCACCCGTGCGGGCAATCGTTGTAATGCCATGCTGTGCACTGAGCGTACTGCCGATCACGTCTTCTTTTGAAGTCTCTTCTATACGCGTATGGTTTTTGTTACTCGACTGCTCATTATCGTAGGCATGTGTTGAGCTTCGGACCTCTTTAATGGTGACATTTTCCGCACCAATCCCAATGGCCCCTGCTTTACTGTCAATCTGCGCACCTTCGGCAAGCAGATCCTTGCCAGCAATGATCGTCACACCCTTATCGCCACCCAGCGTACTGAGGTAAAGCTGATCTTCTTCACGGCTGTTGCTGACAGAAGAAACCTTACCACTGGCTTCAAGATGGGTATTGTTAGTGGTTTTATCTGCCAGTAAACGGACATTGCCGCCCGCCTGAAGCGCCGTTTGCCCGCCCGCCTGAGCCTGACTGCCCTGCAGCGTGATGTCTTTACCGGCTTTCATGACCAGATTGCCGCCCGCTTTCAGCTCACTGCCCTGGGCAAGCTGCCATTCACCGCTGACCTGCGCCGTGCGCTGGCCAGCCTCTTCGGTTCCCGCACCACTGCGATTACCCATGGCCCCCGATATGACATCAATATTGGCTTTGTAGCTTGCCTTCGCAGCACTAATCTCCAGATTGTCACGCGCACTGAGCGCCAGGTTATCCGTTGCGCTAATCTTCGCGCCCTGCAGGCGAATATCATTACCGCTGAGGCTGATATCGCCCGCACTCATGCTGGCCTGTCGCAACGCATCCTGCAGATTGGTGCTCATGCTCAGGCTGTCTGCATGCACGTTGATGCTGTCTGCTTTGATATCACCACTCAGATGAGAAAACGCTGAGGCATCAATGCTCAGGGCCTTGTCTGCCAGTAGATTACCCGCGTTGGTTACGCTGTTAGCAGAAAGCTGCAGATCGCCCCCTGCAATGAGGGCTCCGTCACCAGTCAGGCGCAGCGTGGACTGGGCCAGATAGACCTTCGGCACCCAAACCGTCTGCGGGCCGTTCTCGGTATTAACCGTTTCGCTTACCAGCCAGACAATATCCTGCTGTAATGAGGCGATCTGTTCCGGTGTTAACGCCACGCCGGGCACCAGACGGAAATCCTGCGCCACTTTCACACCGTTATTCATCAGCGCCTGGTACTGGGCCATTGCATCCTCACCGTGCACCGATTGACGGCCGGTCAGGCTCAGCACCTGATCTCGTACCAGCTTCTGCTCATAAAACCCGTCACCCAGACGCTTATGCACCGCCGCCGGATCATAACCCACGCGAGAAAGCAGATAATCGCTGCTGATAAACTGGGTCCGGCTGGTAAAGCGCGCGTCGGTGACCACCAGGTAAGGGCTACCGCTTGCCGTGAACTGGCGGAACAGGCCGTTATTGGGAATGTTTGTTGCCACACTTGCCAAGTGCTGTCTGGCCGTGAAGGCCAGCTCCGCCGGAAGCAGCGGACGTCCTGGCAAAGAAGGCTGCTCTGCGGCGATCTGCCCCCCAGGTTGCAGTTGGGTATCGGCATCTTGTCCGCTTGCGCCATTCACGCTAAATGCCAGGGGGTTACGCTCCCATTCTGCCCGCTCCGCGTCCACGGCCTTTAGCGCCGCTTCAACGCTGCTGATTTGCGCCTGATTGACGGTGGTATTCGAGATACTGGTCCCGGTGATGCTCACCCGGCCATTACCAGAGATAATGCCATCAATGGTTTGTAGCGCCGTGGTGCCATCGTAATGTGACGTGGGATACCAGTGATTTGTGTCTCTGTCATAGTGGTCCACGAGGGTTTCAATGCGATGTTCGTTAACCGAGTAACCTCGGTTATCCACGCTACCGCCACCGTCAATCCCCAGATTGCCGTTCGCTGTGATAACACTCGCATCGTTGAGCAACTGACTGCCAACATGCAGAGCCATATTGCCCCCGGCCAACATACGCGCGCCTGTGCCTTCGGATATAAGGCGATCACGCGTTAAAGAGCCGGTTACCGTGCGCTCGCGTAAATTATTGTAGTCATTGACATTAGGCGCAGTGAAGATATCAATATGTTTATTGGGATCCCACGTTAATACCTGCGTCCTGTCATGCTCCCAATGGAAACCGTTTTGATAGGGAGTGGGGATGACCGCAAGCTGATTCTCTCCGCGCGTTTCGTAAAATGTCATGGCGTAGCTACCGTCGCCGTTCGGTCTGAGCGCCAGGTAATTGACCCACAGGTCGATCAGTTGACCGGTGTTGTCTTTGACCCGCACCTGCGCGCGCTTACCGGCCTCATCAATAGCCATTAGGGTGCCATAACGATTGTTTTGCGCCTCAGCACCATTGCCAAAAGTCAGCTGTTGGGTGGTCGGTGCCAGCGTATTTTTATCGTTGTTGACCCACATTCCATAGGATCGCCAGTAATAGTTATAACGATGCCATTTGTACGATTCAGACTCTGCATCACGGGCAATATTTAACCCGATGCGCTGATTGATTAAACGCTGTGCGTTTACCGTGAGATCACCGCTGGCCTCAATGGCACTTGCCCGGTTTTCAATCAGGTCGTTACTGCCCAGTTGCATATTGCCACTGCTGAACAGCAACGCCCCGTCACGGTTCGTCAGCCGCTCGTTGCCGCGCAGGTTAAGCGACTGGGTCGCCGCGATAACCCCACCCGCGCCGTAGTTATCAATAATGCGGGCGTTAACGGTGATGTTGTCGCCCATCACCGCCGTGGGGTTGTCCAGCGTGTCAACGTTAAGCGTCATCGTGTCAGCTTCAACACGGCCACGGTTGGTGAATTGCCCTGTTGTAATCTGCATGATTTTACTAACCAGCGTGCCCGGGTTAGTAAAATGCGCACTGGTAAGGTTCAGGTTCCCAGGCAACAGCCAGTCATTCAGGTTGGTAAACATGCCCGCGACCGACATCGTGAGCGTGCCATTACTGGTTAGAATATCACTGGCCCGCTGGACATAATCCTGCTGTACGCCCAACGTAAAGTCCTGCTGGCTTTGCAGTTTTCCGCCCTGGTTGTCCAGCGTACGCGCATTAACCGCCATCGTTGCGCCACTCTGCACAACGCCGTTCTGGTTTAGTAGAGCTAATGAAGGCGCGGAGAAAGCGAGCCGGGCAAAACGTGCATTACTGCCATTGTTAATATTGAGTGGCCCATTTGCGACGATGCTGCCCTGGCGGTTATCCAGCAGTGACAGCCCTGCCAGCGTCATCGCCCCCGCACTTTGCAGTCGACCTGTGCTGTTATTCAACTCGTTGGCCGAGATGCCCGTGCGCGTGGTGCCCAGAATCAGGCCGCCATCGTGGTTATCCAGTGTGCTGCCCTGTACGTCCAGCGCTCCCTGGCTGCTGATTGTTCCCCGGCTGGCATTGGTGATTTGCGCCGCCGTGATAATCATATCCTGGGTCGAAACTAACTGGCCGCCCTGGTTACTGACCACGTTACCGTTCAGCGTCAGGCCGCGGCCGCTATGAATTTTGCCCTGTTGGTTATTCAGCGTATCAATACGATAAATGCCGGTTCCCTGGCTTATCAGAGTGCCCGCCGCGTTATCAAGTTGCGCCGCGGTGACGCCAAGATCGTCAAGGCTACTGATCGTGCCTTGCTGATTATTGATATGACTGGCGCTGACCTGCTGGACGCCATTGCTGCGTAACGCGCCGCCCTGGTTGCTGAGCTCGCCTGTCAGATTGAGCGTTAACTGCTGCTGGCTGGCGATCGAACCCGCATCGTTTTGCAATGAGCGGGCTGCAAGCGTCAGGTTTTCTACGCTCTGCACTTTGCCCTGTTGATTACTCAGCGTGTCATCGAGAAGAAGATGAAGCTGTTTCTGACTGTAAAGCAGGCCATTCTGGGTATTGTCCAGCATCTGTGCCGCAAGGTTTAACGCTTCGCCCGCCAGCCACTGACCACCAGCATTGTTAATGGCACCCGTGCTCGCCCCGTTATCATCGCCGCGTGCATCCAGCTGCGTTTGGGCGCTGATTTTACCCGCGCGATTGTCGATTCCCTGCGTCACTCTCATCGTCAACGCAGCAGCAGCCTGCAGCAGCCCCTGTTGGTTATTCAGCGCAGCCGCGTTAAGCCATGCCGACTGCTCGCTTTGCACGCTGCCCAGCGTATTAGCGAAATGACCTGTGGTGGCGCGCCATTCTCCCTGGCTTCCCATCCAGCCTTGCTCGTTTGCAATATTCCCCGCCGTCAGTTTCTGAGATAGCTGGCTGAAAATACGCCCATTACTGTTGTCCAGTTGGCCACTGAACTGCATCTCAAGGCCGCCAAGGGAATTGATTTTGCCGCCAGCATTGGTGAGACTGCCTGCGCGCAGGACCGTTTGACCACCGCCCGTGATTTGACCGTCCTGATTATTGACGTCAGCGGCCAGATCAAACGAGAGAGCATCCTGTCCCAGCACAATGCCCTGCGCGCGGTTGGTCAATCGCCCGCCCGTGACTGACAGGTTGTTTCCACTCTGCAACGAACCGCCATCATTATTAAATAAGCTGGTTGTGGCACCTTGCCACGTCAGGTCTTTTTGCGCAGTCAGTTTGCCACCCTGGTTGATAACATTCCCGGCACTGTCTAACCGCAGCGCGCCACCAGACTGAAGCCTGCCGTTTGTGTTATCTAAATCGTGCGCGGCGGCAATAACAGCCTTGCCGCCTTGTGCCGTGCCCTGCTGATTTTTCCAGTTGCCCTGGGTACTGGCATCAAGTGTCTCACCCGCTTCAAGCAAACCGAGAGTGTTATCCAGAGCCTGCTGTGCCCGCACGTGCAGGCCGTTATCCGCAATGATTTTTCCTTGCGTGTTATCGAGTTGACCGGCGGTGAGTTCGAGATCGGCCGCGCTGATGCCGCCGTTCAGATTATTCAGCATACCTTCGGTAGAAAGGTTGAGCATCTGGCCGGCTGCCAACAGTCCCTGCGCGTTATCGAGCCCGTATTTCGCATCAAGGATCACCGACCGGCTGCCAATGACTTTCCCTTTGTCATTTGACAGGTTCTGTACACCTAACGTCAGCGCGCTGCCGCTGATTTCACCCGCAGCGTTATTCACTTCACCACTCGCTTTAAGCACGAGCAGATCGCCAGACAGCAACTTGCCTTGGGTGTTGTTGAGATTTCTCGCAGACAGCTTTAGCTGGGTTTCGCTCTGTACCGTGCCGCCCTGGTTGTTCCAGCTCCCCTCGGTATGAACGTCTGCATTCTGTCCGGCGGCGATAAGGCCCTGGTGATTGTCGAGACTCTGCTGTGCGTCAAGCGCCAGGCCCTGCTGACTCAGGATCTGACCTTGCGCATTATCAAGCTGTTGAGCGGTGATTTTTACTGCCTCACCATTAAGCACACCGGCATGGTTAACCAGCGTCTCCGCCTGCAGCGTGACGTTATTGCCCGCAAGGAGCCTGCCTTCGGTGTTATCGAGCGCGTGTTTAGCATCGAGTTGCAGAGAGAGCATACTTTTAACCGAACCACCCAGATTGGTGAGGCTTCCGGTGCTCAACGCCATATTCCCGTTACTGCCCAGTTCACCCGCACGGTTGTCGATCAGCCCTGTCACATGCCACTGCTGATCGCTTCCGTCGAGTGCAACCAGTCTGCCGTTCTGGTTAATCAGCGCGCCCACATTCAGGTTAAGGCGCTGTGCCTCTATCGTACCGCCGGTATTATCAAGCTGGTTTTGCAGCGTAAAACGGTTATCTCCGGTGCCCGTCTGCGACCAGACCGCCTGCTGATTAAACAGGTTGTCTGCATTAACGTCCCAGTTACCAGCCTTAATCTCTGCCTGTCGCGCATCCACGTCGCCCGTGCTGCTGATGTGCAAGTTCTGGCTGTCGACCCTGGTTTTATTTAACCCAACCCCTTCTTTCTGGGCGGTGACTGTTGCCTGTTTCGCAGCCAGCTGTCCTTCACTAAGATCAACGCGTTTACCAGACAGGGTGACATTCTTTTTGCTCAACAGGCTACCTGTTGAGCGAACAGTTTCCTGGCTGCTCAGCGAGAGGTCGGCTTCGCGGTTGAGCATGCTGTTCACATCACTGCCCGCCAGCAGATGACCGCTGTTTTCAATCCCGCCAGCGGCAGTTAGCTGAACATCGCCAGCGGCCGCCATCGTCCCGGACTGCTTAATCTCACCAGTGCGGCTCTGTACGTTGAGTGTGCCACCGCTGTGGAGTTTGCCCGCATGTTCGATATTGTCTTTGGCGATCAGGGTGACGGACTCACCCGCCTGTGTCACTGCCTCTTGCTTGCCCGATTGCCACACCAGACGGCCTTCGCTACTGACGGTAAGGGTTTTTCCGGCCTGTAACTGCCCGCCTTGATTACGCACACCAACGCCGGCTTCGGTGCCGATCATACGAATCTGGCCGCTGTACATTCCCCCCATATCGCCCATGTCTATCGCTAACTCAGGCTTACCGCCATCCTGGCCGGAGGAAGGCGTCACGGTGTTGCCATCCGCGCTGACAGTGTTTTTTCCCGCGACGACGTTGATCTTCTCTTTCGCCCAGACGCCCGCATTAACTTCCACGGCGCGCGCAAGCACATCAACGTATTCGGTGTCATGCCGCGAGTCGCCATTTAGGCCCCCGCCTTCAATGCGCACAACACCGCGCTCAACCTGATAACCTGCAATACTGCCGTCGGCATTGAGCTGCGGTTTACCGGTGGTAAGCGTCATCCTGCCTGCGTTGATGGTGCCACAGCCATTACAAACAATACCTGAAGGGTTGGCGACGATAACCTGCGCACGGCCACCAGCTACTTCCATATAGCCCCGAAGCTGGCTGGGATTGTTACTGTTAACTTCGTTCAGAATGACCCGGGCGGCCGCACCATTGGGATTGATATTGGGATTGCCCTGAATCATGCCCGCCATTTGCGTAGAGGTCATGACCGCAGAGTTATTAAGAATGGCGCCTTTTTGGTCAACGTCGAACTGGCTGTACTGGTTATGGGAAACGCCCGCCTGATTTGGCGCGGTGATGTTAACCTGTGGCAGGCCATTTTGCGTATTGATCACCTCAGGGCGCAGACCTGCTGCGGCATTGCCATCTGCAACGATACCGTCAGCAAGTGCCTGACCGTTAAACAGCATCAGACTTATGAGCCATCCTGAACGACGCAGTGTTACCCAGACGCGCGCGGCTCCCGTCCCACGAGTCTGGCCCGGTTCATTACTGCAGCTACGGGCCAGTTCAGAAACAACGCGAAGTTCACCGTGCGTACGGCTGAAGATCAGGCGGTAACAATGTTTGTTCATATAATTTGGCTTCTCAAATCCATGAGGTCTGAATCGTGGTCATAATGGGGCAAGGCATCATAGTTCGACGTTAATGCTGAATCCTGCTGTCGCACCTGAGGTATGAAAACTGTCGGGTTTCATCAGCGGAATGCCAGCAAACAGGTCGTAACTTACGCGCCTTATCAGTGTGCCTCTGATGCCCGCTGCGGCGCCCACCAGTTGATGTCCAACCAAATAACGCGTGCCTGGCCCATCAACGCGACCGTAATCCGCTGCAAGATAAAATTCATGGCCACTGGCAAAAACGTTCCAACCCAACTCATTTCGCCAGATAAGGCCTTTTTCCCCAGACAGCATCTGCTCGCCGTCAAAACCGCGAACCGAATAACGCCCGGCAATTGCCAGCCTTTCCTGAGGCGTGAGCGCACTACTACTCCACTGCCCACGCAGCGTGGTGTAATAGCGTAACGGCTGATTTAGCAGCGAGAAGGGTTGGTTAAGGCCAATGTCCCCAAATAACATGCCCGCACGTGCGCTACCGCTTTGAGTCGCCTCTTCTGGTGCAGGTGTTGCCCCCCAGGCACCGGTGCCGTGCCGCCAGTTGATACTGCCATCCAGCGTGGCGCTGCCCAGATAAGTGCGCTGGCTTAATCCCAGCTCCCAACCGGCTGTTCGCCGCCGCTGTTGATCAATATCAATATCATTAACGGCGTTTGAGGAACGACGGCGATAAGTGCGTACATTGAGCGTGGTTTTATTGGACTGGTCGCGGTACAGCAGTCTTGATATCGTCAATACGACGCTTTCACTTTTACCGTCATAGCTCAGGATTTCGTTCGCGTTAGGGATATTCTGGTGATAGGTGTAATCGTTATAGTTTGCCGAGAACGCCCAGTAGCCAACGGGGAAAAAGTAATTCACCGCCTGGGAATGGTTACCAAAGGGTCCCTGCTCGAACATATTTTTTCCGAAGCTGGCATAAAACAGATCGTTCTGGGCCAGAGGGGAATCGATGGCCAGGGTAGCTGTTCCCAAATAGCGGCCGGTGCTTTCAGAACCGCTGTCATCAAGCCCGATGTTCAGTCGGACGGGACGCGATTCCTGCCAGTTCACCACGAGATCACTGGTGGATTCTTGTTCGCCGGGGACAATTTTGATATCCGCTGTCGCACTGGGAACGCGCTTGAAATTCTCGAGTCCCTGCTCGACATCACGCAGATTGAGGATGTCACCGCGAGAAGCGGGCACGGCATTCCATAATCGACCGCGCCATGATACGTCCTTGTTGAAGCGAACGTTTGCCACTCTGCCCGGCTGGATCGTGAGCGTCAGTGTGCCTTTGGTCAGATCCTGCTCCTGAGCCATGACGCGCGTGGTGACATAGCCTTTAGCCAGGATCGCATTTTGGACTTTTTTGATTACCAGCATAATGCCCTGCCCGCCCAGGCAGCGCCCTCTGGCGTCAGCTACGGCATTCAAGGCCCATTGAAATTGTTGTGATGCACCCCCCTGTAGCGCAATAGTGCTAATGACAAAGCAGGGGTTTTCATCAGAGGGGTAATCCGGCAGGGCAGCGTCAGGACGCTCAAGACGAATATCCGCGCGGGGCGCATTTTGCTCACGCAGAATACGCGCACGTTCCAGCTGGCGCTGTTGCTCATTTGCGTCGATACCCGTAGCCGTATTTAAGACTTCGCCATCTGCCGCTGAAACAGGCAAAGGTAAGAGTGCTCCTGTCAAAAACAACAGGGCAGGTACACCGCCCATAAAACCACAGGCAATGAGAAAAGTCCTTTTAACGTTAACTTTCATTCTGTAAATCGTAATGATATGTAACAAAGGCGCGCATTATTCATGCCGTAAAATTAAAAAACAAGCCCTGAGTTAAGAGTTATTGATGAGTGAGTCCCGCCAGACTGGGTTTTCAGGGCGATTTGCAGGAACATCAGAATGAGCGATTGCCTATATCAAAAAAGAATAAATTATCTCTTATTTACAGTGAGTTATCTTGATTTTTCACATAATTTCCAGTCCACAAAAGATCCAGAAAATTGAGTTTATGTATGAGGTAGCTTACCGATTCAGACGCGTGCCTTATTTTTTTCTAGTGTAAAACAGACGTAAATCCTGCCTTAAATCTGTTTTAACGAAGATTAAAAATGTCAGCGATCTGTTCAGATCCCAGCCGTAATAACCGAGGCGCCCATTACGCAAAGATTTGAAAGGAAATATTCTTTTCACCCTGCATGGAAAAATAAATCTATTCACCTCAGGTGATCGTGCTGCAGTATAAAAGTTTATCGAAAAAAACAGATTGCCCTGTTTAGCTTTAGCCTGGCACCGTTTAAAAGAGTCTGTATTTAACTGACAATACAGGATAACACGAAGCGTTTCTTTAATTTTAACTCTGTTAATAAATAAGGGTAATTAGCGAGAAGCAAATCAACATGACGATTGTCCCTTAATCATCACCTACGGATAATTTATAACTGTCACCGTGATAACTCACCCAAGTCGCACTAAAATATTTTCTGCCTCCTAAAACTTATTTACCCAGCCTTGCCTCCGTGCGATAAGCGCATTCACGTGACCGTTTAAAAGTGCAACCACGTGATGAGACCAATGTTAGTGCGGACACGGAGATCCCTTACGGGCACGCGATTTCACTGTACCTGTTTCCTGATACAGCTACTGGGAGAATGCGAGGAACACAGGATGAAAAAGGCAGACATCATTTTTACGCCTTCTTCTACATTCAGAATGTGACAGCCATTTCAGGAATGGCATAGCAATATTTTTCATGGCTTTATTAACAGTATGTACTTATTTATCCACCAGCCCTATGATTTGGCTGTGTCACCTGGACACGGTGGAGGTCGATATGAGAAATTTCGGTTTCGTCGTTCTTGGTTTGGTTGGTTTCTCTGCATTCAGCGTTGCTTTTTGCACACTTTGCTTAACCACTGCCGGTGTGTTGCATTAATCGTACCTGAAATCGTACCTGAATCCCCCCGACATGGCCCTTGTGGCCATTTTATTTTTTAAATGTTTAACGTTAACGCCATCACCTTGCCTTCTTCGCTTGCTAAAATTGTCATAATAAAACGCCCCTTTGCAGGACACTTAGCGACAGCATGTTGGAGACAAAATTAAATGCTGTCTTTTTTTAGGGTCAAATGCGGCTGATTATGCTTGTGGCCTTTGCCGCGCGTGTTCCTTCTGCTAACGTTGTTATGAAAATGACAATTTCAGACAAGGCAAGCTATGAATCAGTATGACAACCTCTGGAATGCTATCGAGACGCGCGTTAAGCAGAATAATGATGCCACGACGCTGGATATGGGCAATTCCGAAAATGTTTTTGTGAATCAAATCAGGCAACGGACAGCACAGATTTTCATTCTTGAAATCATTCTGGACAAGCATCGCAAACAATTTGGTACGCGCTATTTTCCCTTGTCGGGAGATGAAGCGCTTTATCATCTGATCTTTACGCGTACAAACTGGTTACCCGCGCAAATCAGAACGCTTTCGCTTTCCGATGCCCTGTTTGTTATTGCTGAACTGTTTCGTGACGGTAATCTTCAGGAGGGCGTAAAAAACTTTCTTGGCACCCAGGGGCTGCGCAATGTCTCCTATTCTGTAGATGAGTTCTCTGACAGAGACTGGGCACCAAAAGAAAATGAAGTTCATCTGTCGCTTCCCTGAGTGCAGATTTTATTGAAATAGCCGATGTAACGAATCTTTACTCGCCTGCAAAATGACCTCAGGCGAGTTAAGCATGAAAAATACTGGCTTATCTGTTCAGTCGATAAAGTTGGTAATTCTCTTCGTTATCCGCAGGCCGCTCCCCTTGCCAGACCAACGTCCCGTCGACAAACTCCTCAGGATGTCTTTTATCATGTTGCAGGAGTAGCCAGTTACAGCGGTAGGCGCCTCTGTGCTTCCCTTCTCGCAGCGTTACCAGCCCATCGTAATATTCCAGTAAAGCCCGTTGTGGTTCGCCAAGATGCCGGCTCGCGACACATTCATCCCTTGGCAACCATGCCCGCAGCGGGAGAAAAACATCAGAATAACGCTTGGTGTAATCCAGATACGGCATGCCCAGCGTCATGGCCAACACCCAGCACAGCGTGATGCAACTGGTAAAAATTGATAAGGGACTTTCCCGGCAGGTGCGATTCAAAAACACCAGCCCGCTCAGCAATAAAGTAGCCAGTAATGCTGCTGCAAACATCACTGATGAAATCTGAGGCGTAAATCCGGGCGCACCCTGTGCCACCCATTTATTCCACAGTGGCGCAGGCCAGCCGGTCATCAGGATAATGCCCGCTCCCCACATCACCGTTGGAAGCAGGCAGAATAAGCCGAGTGCCAATGGCCGCAACTTTATCGTCCAGAGGGTTTTCTGCTGACAGGTACCTGCTGCCAGTATGGCCAACGGCAGAAGCAGCGGCATGGCGTAAAGCTCCCGCGCGTCAGATGCACTCGACAGAGTGACAAAACCGGCTAAAAAAAACGTTACCAGTACCATTGCGGATGCGCTGATGCCGGTTTTCCAACTGCGCCAGAGCCACCACGCAGCCATCGGCAAAGCAGGAAAGGCATACCAGGGAAGCAGTTTAAAGTAAAAGAAGTGTTTCGCTTTAGGCCCGAGCTTAGCGGTACCGTCAAAACGGCCAAAATTATTGACCAGTAGCCAGGTTGAAAACAGCTTTTCAGAACGCATCCAGAGCGCATACAGCCACGGCACTACCAGCGGGCAAAAGACCAGAAACGCGATAGCACAAAACACGATATAGCGTCTGCTACGAAACGCTGTATTCATCAAGGGTAACGTCAGCGCTGTCAGTCCCAATATGCCCGGGCCGAGAAGCCCTTTAGAGAGAAACATCACCGCTGCGCCAATGCCCAGTATCGCGCCACCCAGCACATGGCGGCGAATCCCCAAAATGAAACCATAAATGCCAATCGCGCCGCCCGCAAACAACGCGGTATCGGTAATCATTTGGTGTGCCCGGACAGGAAAGCCCAAACAGGCAAACAGGATAAGCACCGCCCAACGACCAGCCCCTTTGCCATAGAGCTCACGGGAAGTCATTGCGATAGCGTAACAGGCAAGACTAATAAACAGGCCCGTTGTCAGACGTGCCGCATCGGGCTCACCCAGGGCCGGGCTGAACAGCCTGAGGAAGAAAGAGGCCACAACAAAGTAGAGCGGCGGCTTTTCCATAAAAGGTTCGCCGGCCAGGGTTGGCACAACCCAGTCCCCACTCTGGGCAATGTGGCGAATCAACCCAAAGGTATAGGCTTCGTCAGGCTTCCACGGTTCATGGCCCACCAGCCCCGGCAGCAGCCAGCAGGCGAAAATAACCAGGCACAATAAGAGTGGGATTTGCTGTGACGCGGGTAAAAAAAGTCGATGACGGTAAGCGTACGTGTCACTTATGTGCATTGAAGTTCGCGGTAAAAATGACTCCGGACCTGCCGCCCGCGGAACAGGAAAGACTCTCTGGTAGTTACGGGTATTCACGATTAACGCGCCTGCCTTGCCTGCTTTTTAAACTCTGAATTCGGCTATGTCTGTTGCGGTCTTTAAGGCACGGTTTTTCATAGCATTATGCCGTTTCAGCTTGCTCTCACCGTTATTCCTTCATTGACTTTCCCTACCCTGAATGCCGCATCACTTCCTATGCGTTTTAAGGTGTAACAGATAGGTTAGACATGAGAGTTCAGGAGGTGTGCCTTTAAACATCTGACAGCAAATAAGATAAGGAATGGGGAATAAACAGCGCATCAACGTATTCCGTATAGCGATAACGTCTCATTTGTAGAGGGTAGAAATGAATTTAGGGTCAGGCTGACGTTAATGCGCAGGGGGCCAAACACAACGGACCAATCTGGTTGCATACGCAACATGCACAGGCATTTGAGAGATAAAATGACCAGGTTAAGCCTTCAATTTCGCGCTGACAGGCATTTATGTCCGAAACAACTTAAAAAAACCTGTCAGGGTTCAGCACAGTATCTCCGTTTGTCGCCACATCCGGCCTTGAACCGGCCAGAGTCTCTCCCCTTCAGGTTCCTGTGCTCATGCCATCTCTACCACTTAATGGACCTGACTGATTGTTTTTTTCCTCAGAGATTTGTTGCCTTGTGGCTCAGGATGGATAAGATCGGCTGACTTAAAACGGTGGTGATAATGATAAAGCTCTTCTCAAAATACTTCTCGGTTGGGATCCTCAACACATTGATTCACTGGGGCATATTCTCGATGCTTTATGCAACAGGCTCCTCACAAACCCTCGCGAATTTTGGGGCTTTTTGTGTTGCTGTAACGTTTTCATTCTTTGTAAATGCAAAGTGGACATTTAATGCAGAAGCATCAACGATTCGTTACATGATATATGTCCTGTTTATGGGATCCGTCGCCTCACTGGTGGGTTGGATTTCGGATAAAAGCATGCTTCAGCCGCTTTACACGCTGATCATCTTCTCTTTCATCAGCCTCATTTGTGGCTTTTTATATTCAAAGTACATCGTTTTCAGAGATGCCAGATGAAAATATCGCTGATTGTTCCTGTTCTTAATGAAGAAGACGCTATTCCCGTGTTTTATAAAACGGTGCGTGAATTTGAGGCGTTGAAACAGCACACCATTGAAATCGTTTTTATAAATGACGGCAGTAAAGATGCAACAGAATCTATTATCGATGCGCTTTCGGTTTCAGATCCTCTGGTCGTGCCGCTGTCCCTTACCCGCAACTTTGGTAAAGAACCTGCTCTTTTCGCGGGATTAGAGCATGCTACGGGTGATGCTGTTATCCCTATTGATGTTGATTTACAAGATCCCATTAACGTCATTCCTTTACTGATTGAAAAATGGCAGGCAGGTGCGGATATTGTTCTGGCTAAGCGCATCGACAGGTCTACTGATGGGCACCTGAAAAGGAAGACGGCGGAATGGTTTTACACCTTACATAATAAAATCAGTAACCCGAAAATTGAAGAAAATGTAGGTGACTTTCGCCTGATGTCACGGGACGTGGTTGAGAATATTAAGAAGATGCCAGAGCGGAACCTCTTCATGAAAGGGATTCTTTCATGGGTTGGCGGCAAGACGGAGGTAATTGAGTATGCCAGAGCCGAGCGTGTCGCTGGCGATTCAAAGTTTAATAGCTGGAAGCTGTGGAACCTGGCTCTTGAAGGCATAACCAGTTTCTCAACCTTTCCGCTACGTATGTGGACGTATATTGGCCTGCTCGTGGCGAGCTTCGCGTTTTTGTATGGCGCATGGATGATCGTGGATAAAATCTGGTTTGGCAACAGTGTTCCCGGTTACCCTTCGCTTTTAGTATCAATACTCTTTCTTGGTGGCGTTCAGCTCATTGGTATCGGTGTATTGGGCGAGTATATCGGAAGAATATACATAGAGAGTAAGAACCGACCACGTTACATCATTAAAAAGTGAGATGGAATTTCGAATGATTTGTAAAAATGATAAAAAAATGCTCGCCCTGTATGCAGGTTTGGCGTTGCTATTCATCTATCCTTTGATTCAGGCGGGCGTATTTTATCGGGACGATTTAGACAGAGCGATTACAGGCCAATATGGCTGGCGTGGACTAGGTCGGCCGATGGCCGATATCCTAATGAAAATATTATCCGCGAGCGGCCACTATAATCTTGATCTGTTCCCTTACACCATGATCGCATCATGTCTCTTCATCGGTGCCGCATCACTGATGTTGAGTAAGCACCTTGTCAAAATGGATGTCCCCAATGAAAAGCTGGTCGCAGCCCTTCTGATCTTCAACCCCTTTTTTTTGCAGAACATAGCTTATCGATACGATTCCCTGGGCATGTCCATCGCTTTTTTTCTTGCTGTGGCCGCTTATACCTACAGCAGCAGCAGTCAGATACGAGAATATTCAGTTAAAGTGATTGCAGGCGTATTATCACTTACGCTGTATCAGCCTTGTGCCAATATTTTCATCGCCTTACTTGCCATTGACATTGTCATTCTGGCTGTCAAAAGCGAATTAACTGTGGCTGGGATGTTTAAAACCATAGTGAATAAAGCATCATTATTTATTGGTTTTTTCCTGGTTTACATGCTTTTTTTTGCATCTAAAAAGAACTCCCGCGCAGAGCTTATTCACCCCAACCAAGAGGGGTTCGCGCATCTTTTGAACACAGTCGTTGCGCTAAAAGAATTAATCCTCTCCTACTTTTACGGTCCGGTTTATATTTACTTTCTTATTCCTGTCGTAATCGCATTTTTGCTGATGTTATATAAATTTCGGCAGCAAAAGAGCAAAAGCCTTGCTGTAATACTTTACTGCACAGTCGCATTTTTCATCTTCCTTGTGTCGCTTATGGGGCCCACCATTTTACTTGTGGATGCGCCTGTTGCCCCCCGCGCCATTGTTTCTTTTTCTACTTTGTTGGTCATGATTGCAGTTCCTGTTGTCTTTTTTTCGCCGCGTCTCAGATATATATCGCTCATCCCTGTCATTACCGCCATCGCATTTAGCGCTCAATTGAGCAGCGCGCTTAAGTCACAGCGGGAATATGAAGACCTTATTTTCAACATGGTTACTCGTGATCTTATCAATATAAAGAACATCCACTCAATAGGTACTGTGGGTCAAATCAACATTGATGAACGAGCAAAGCTTTTAATGGAAAATAAACCGCTGATAGGACATTTCCTTAGCCCTGCCTCTCAGTTTTTGGCCTCTTTCCAGCTAATCAATAAAGGGTTTACCCAAACCACGCATGGTTACGGCAATGAAGACGACAATCATCAACTGCTGCAGAAAATGCTGCAAAAGGGCATAAACCCTGTCATTGCCAATTCGGCGTACTCTCTCTACGTTGAGGACGGAACTGCCATTGTGAAGCTGGGGGGCGGTGCTCAGTAATGTTGGGTGGTTAATCCCTTCCCCATAGCCGAGTAGGGCTGTGGGGAAGAACCGAGCGATGCTGTATCTGATATCCTGCAGGCGGCGCCGATCGTCATTTTCGCCTTCGTGAATTCATCTTCACAGGTCAGGCACTTAATCCGATGGTCAATTCATGCCACTACCTCTCTGGAAGGCAGCATTTGAGATCGCGTACCTGCGGCAACGTTACCAGCCAAAGCCCTCAGCTCAGGCCTCACGACGCGTATTGATGAACGATTCGCCGGAAAAACGCCTGTTCATCAAGATGTGCTCAGGTTGTTGATAAGATATGGCTAATATCGGGGTGTATGAGTCAGAAGGGAGCAGGTCACTCAGGGGCCGGAAGAGGCGTTTGGGTAAAATTAGGTCGCAGAGATGCGGCCTTTGTTTTTGCATTTTACTTGCAAGCATTTATTTTAGAAAAAATGCTTGCTAGCAAATTTGTTCAGCGTTTATTATGCAAGCACATTTCACATAAAAGAGTGCTTGCATTATGTCTAATATAGAAAGCAAAGAACCAACAGGAAAGTCCAAAGGCGGCCTAGCTAGGGCGAACGCCCTTTCCGCTGAAGAAAGGTCGGCGATTGCAAGAAAAGCCGCAACAGCTAGGTGGGGTAACGATGGTGAGGTGGAAATCGCTAAAAGAGCTGGCGACATTGTCATTGGAGATTTAACGATACAGTGTGCCGTGCTTGAGGATGGTACAAGGGTTCTGTCAGAGAGGGCTATTACTAAAGCCTTCGGCGGTAAGCGTGGTGGCTCTCACTGGAAAAGGATGAAAGAGAATCCAGATGGCGCCTATCTTCCTGTTTTTCTCTCAGCTAAAAACATTAAACCTTTCATTAACAATGAATTATTTGAAGGATTATCTCGGCGCCGGCTTTTCAAAATAAACAAAGGGGCGGCGCCAGCTTACGGCATTGAAGCATCCTTACTACCAAAGATATGCAATGTTTATTTGAAGATGAGAGATCAGGGTGATGCCCTTCAGTCATCTCAAATACCTATTTCTGTTCAAGCAGACATTATTATGCGAGGCCTTGCTGAGGTCGGAATTGTAGCCTTGGTTGACGAAGCTACTGGGCATATCGATGAAAAGAAACAAGATGAATATCGAACTCTCTTTCAAGAGTTCATTAAAGAGCAAGTCAGAGAATATGAGAAGGAATTTCCAAAGCAGTTCACGGATGGTCTCTATCGACTCTATGGGCTTACTCAGAAAAAAGCAGGCAGGCACCCTCAGTTTTTCGGTAAGTTCACTAGGAAGTATATCTACGAGCCTTTAGCATCAAGTAAAGGCGCCATCCTTGAAATGTTAGATGAAAAAAACCCTGTCGTTTACGCGAATGGCGGCAGAAGATATAAAATGTTTCAGTTCCTGACCGAAAGCGTCGGTGTTCCGATGTTCAGGGCGCACCTTTGGCAAGTGGTTGGCATTCTTTCAAGCTCAAGAAATAAAGTTGAATTTGACAGAGCGTTTAAAAGAGCCTTTCCATCACCCGGGACTCAATTAGACTTTCTAGATGAAGATGATTAATCTGATAATCCCGGCCACCGCGCCGGTTTTTTATAACCGCCACTTCCCCGACCTGATCACCTCCGTCGCATCCCGGTAAACACCCTTCCTACTCGTATCAGTTTCAAGACTTTGATAAAACTTAGGTCTAACCACATAGTTGACTTTCATAATTTCACTTCAGCTTAGCTTTGATGGTTTATGCTCTGGGTAACATTGTGCTTGTTTAGTTATAAAATTGGAGGTAGATAGATGGAATCACCGTATATGACGTACGATGAAGTGGCCGCTTACTTCAGGCGCTCAGTCAAGACAATACGCGACTGGAATAGTTGTGATCATAGGACAGGAAAGAAACGAATGATTGGTTTCTCTAATCCGGTAACGAGGGGATTGTTCCTTAAGGATGAGATTGTAAATTTTGATTTCTCAGGATTAAATAACAACCAATTCGTAAAAAAATCAGTCTGAGAAATTAAATTATATCCTCATTTGATTTTTTGTGGTTGTAACCTTATCTGCTATAGTTTCAAGCAAGGGTAAACATCGTTATTTTTCCAATGCGGATGCAAACGGCACAAGGAAGCGCCTGGCATTTATTGATCTAACTAAAAGAACGAGCATGGAAAGCCAGCTAAACATTACACACAAAATTGATGGTATCCATTTTGTAGATTCAACAGCATCAGACAAAAAACAAAAGCTCAGCCCGTACAAAACATTTGATATGACACTTCCATTTCTGGTAATAAAATTAGAAAACCTATAAAGTTTATTTTTTCTTTTTGAGTAATAAAGAAACCATGGATGTTCTTTATATTTATTTAGAGAAGAAATACTTATTAAGTACAAAATCACAGGCACAGCCACCATAAGTAAAGAAACCAATAAGTAAAAGAGGTAGTTTTCTATTACGTTATTAAATGCATTAGTTTCTATGGCACCATCGGTATGAGCACTATAAAAATAAGCCAAAATAGCTTTATATATTATCAGAGCAACTAATCCAAACAAACTAGCTTGAAAGTAATCCTTATAAAGAGCATCATATTGTTCTTTACGATTTTCATTATCCATACCCATCTCCATTTGGAAATTAAATTTCATTAAAAGATATTGATAACACTATATTCCCTTCTTAAATACTCCCTATAAATGCGCCAAGAAAAAAAACCACCCCAATAATTTACTTTAGTTTTTTTAATATTTCAGAGAAAACAGTAACTATTCTTGCGTCAGACGATTCTTGTAATTTATCTTTCTCTAATGAAGTTGTAGTTTGTCCTTTTTCCAAGATGAAATTTCGTTCAGTCCGCATTAAGTGCATTGACAATTCCTTCATAACTTCATCGCTTTGCACTCCTTGCATATATTTTATTCCCATTACCTTCATCTCAATGTTAGTAATCTCATTTTGATAAAATTTAATTTCATCAAACCCATTCTTGTATAGTTTGAGAAAAAAATATGCAAATAACTCTATAACCAAAACAAATGATAGTTTCGGTATAAAGCTTATTAAAAGATTAACCCCATCAGCAATTGAATTCTGCGCATTATATACAAAATAAGCTAGCGCTAATATTCCAGATAAAGCTATGGTCGACCCTATGCCTAAATTAACCCCACCCCTGCGATTCAGGTTTTCAATTTCTGCTTCCAACCTGTAAACCATATCTGTATGAATTTTGTGGAGTGAGCTGTTTTTATTAAAAGAAGCAATATCAGACTTTAAGCTATCTTCAGCCAGTTTAATAGTATTACCTATAATCCGTTTTTTTGCCTGAGATATAAAGTCTCGCCTTTCATCATCTGTAAGATTAATTGCAACATCTGAAAAAGACCTCTCTTCAATTTCATCAACCTTTTTTTTAAGAAGAAAAAACTTATTGTAAAAAAAACCATCCAAACTGTCTTTTTTCTTTTCTCCAATTCCTTTATTTAAATATGAAACAATTGCAGTCAAAAAAGATGAAAAAACCATTACTCCAGTTACCCATGCAGAGATGTAACTTGTTCTTTCATCGGTGTATTGTCGTAATCTTGGGAATATGCTGACAATACTACTAATAAAATCATTGAGAAAAATAGAAAAAACGAAAGCAACAAAAACCATCAAAATCATTAGAATAAAAAATTTTAACAAAGCAATTTTTTTTGAAGGAAGCTTACTCTTCATTTCACTCGACCAGATTATAAATAATAACTAATGTATAAGAAAAGTTGCATTTATGCAACATTCTATACATCGGCTCACATAAAAAATCACATACTCGCCCCTTACCTGAATAGTTTTTTCAGCGCCTAAACCGGCCAAAAACAAAGACATCACCTCTTTAAAAACAAATATGAAAACTTTATCGCTAATAAAAAATAATCACACCTTTTCCATCAGAAAAATTCATTTAAAAAAATAGATTTTTGGATGTAAAAAATCAACGAAGTTACTATTACTGATGAATTACTTTGATTAACCAGGTGGAACAGGCCAAGTGATGGCGAGCGCCTTAATGGTATCCACTGTCTGAAGTGCTTTAATGTATACAATCCAGTTGGTCAGTTTCGCTTTGTCGTCATCACTTATCATTCCAAGCAAAAGCTCTTTTTGCCACAGACTGATTTTTTGCTGGCAGCGTCTTCAATTTGGACGTCGTTTTTTTTCTTGCTCCCTTCATCAGTGATGATCCATGATGAGTTTTCTTTGTCAAAATTGTATTCATAACCATTTGATGGATAAGGAATTAACTTACCATCAATGTATCCATCCCCTATTCGAGCAGTGAATTTTTCATTCACCTCGATAACAGTAAATCCTTCAAAAATTACACTGGCATCTCCTTGCCCATCCCACACGACAATATTTACCACATAGCAATCTTTAATTAATGCGTAACCAGACATTATGCATACTCCCACACAATAATAAATCCATCACCACCGTTGCCGCCGGCCTTAGAATTGGTATTAGACTGGATAGTCAAAGCACCACCACCACCAGATCCATAGCCTCTAGCCTCTCCTCCTGGACCATTAGTAGCCCCGAATCCGCCGACTCCAAGAACTGTATTAGCTACGATACCCGCACAACCTCCGTTAGCGTTATTCATCTGACCATCACCTCCAATAGAGCCTCCCATCTGGATAAGGCTTTTTACCTGGTTAGACACGGAGGGGACAGCCGGAAAACGCGGCGCGCAATGCCCGTGAAATAAAAAGGTCTCAGGAGAGACCCATTCAATTGATAATGATTTTCATCTTTATCAATGATTCATTTTCGGGGCAGGAAACGTAACATCCATTACCTTTCGCGGTAGTCGTCGCCGGGCTCAAGGCATTTAGGTGATAACTGCCAGAGCTGCCGACGTGTATCAACCGCACAAAACTCTGTGCCATCACTGCGGAGCAAAAATGCAGGGAAATAGGCGCCTTTGTCCTCATGGCGGATGTTAGATACGACAGGCATGCCTTTATAAACCCCTTTGAAAGTGCCGTCGTGTAGAAAGCTCTCTTTGGGAGCACTTTTATTGACCGGATCAGACCAGGTTAAGACATGCAACGCTCTCGCCTGAGCCCAGGCGTCGGTACTGAAATATAACGTAGAGGTTTTATCATCATAAAAGTTGATGGTTAAATTCTCCATCGACTTTTCAGGTTCTTTAGCGAACTTTCTAGGCTGGTTCTGGAAGATAACAACAGCTGTAGCCCCTCCTGCCGCGTAATTCAGGAAATAAATACGGGCGTGATTTTTTTTCACTGTAGACGCTTGCAAAAAAATGATTGCCGTCGGCGTTGTGCATTGAGAATGCGCCAGTTATTACATCGTCGGGATACTGCTTTAACTTACTGCTTACATCCTGACCGTTTAAGCATATCCCTTTTAGTTTAAGAAAATAAGCTTCGCCAGGAACAGACTGATCTACAGGTGCAGTAAAGCCGTCCATATCAGCACATACTGACGCAAGAGCATAAAAAGGGAAAAGCGCTATACACAGTGCCATTGCTTTCGCGTTCATCGGCATTTATCCATTTGCTGTTGTGACATACATTTTAATCACATCATCTTGGCAGAACTTCATAAACAGATAAATTACTTTGCCATTCTCAGCGCCTGACTGATTGCAGCACTCAGCGCCGCTGGCATCAGAGCACCAGCCATTTTCTCAGCCCTGTCCATATACCCCAGCACTGGTTTGACAGGCAGCGCATTACCGAACTGAATCAGCAGCTTTGGTGCTAGTGATTTATCACGGGGCCGGCGTGTGCCGTTAGCCGAACGCTTCAGGCGCTTTTTAGCCTTTTTGCCTTTCTTAGACTTAACCCGCTAGAAAACGCCGTTACGGCTACCCACCTCACCGATAAAGACGTTATCTTTTGCCTTTAACTGGTTCAGTTTATTGCGTGGAAGGTTGCCGTATTTGTTCAGCTTGATTTTTTTCGGGTTGAGCAACGCACTGCTGTTAAGCTTGTGCTGACCTCCGAACTCAAACGGTACGAGGTAGCTCGCAGCAATGTCCCGGACAAAAACTTTAGCCTGGAGATTGCTTTTACGCGCACCTGTTGATCCCACTGCGTTCACTGTAAACGGCGTGGGGGACTCCAGACGGCTTATTAGCGCTGTTTTTTCTGCTGCTGCAATGTCGCGGGCTACACTGGTAAGCGCCTGCGATAGGGCAAAGGGCATCTGCTTCTTAAGCAACTGAAGCTGCGATGTAAGGTCTTTTAATCCCGCCATATATTCACCAGCCGATAATTCACTATGTTTATGCTGAATATTTAACTCAAAGAAATGAGTTTTCAGCAAAAAATGTGTTTAATGCTTCAAGTGATTTAAGCAACCACTTAAAGATACTTTCGTTTCTGCCGTTACTATTAAATCATATGCGAGGAGAAACTCATGAGTGTTGAGGAAGTTCTATTTTTATCTATTTGCCTGCTCGTGGCAGTAGCACGTCTAATGTGGATTAATTATCACACCTCGCGTCGAGGAATGTTTGTAGTAAGGAAAAAGAGAGGTAATAGAAAAATTCTTTACATGAGACCATCTCAATGTCCAGTCGGTGACATGGCAGCTGCTCAGATCTTCATTGCTATGCGTATCGTTTTAAGGGAACTTCGTGACGAAGGATTCGCCTCAATTTTTTTTGAGTCACATATGGTGCGAAAAGAAAACTTTGATATTTTCCATAAATTTTTGAAGAAAGAAGGCATGAAGTGCGAGGATATAATTTACAGAAAAACTTTGTGGATTCACTCAACTCACCTCAAAATTGCGATGTTCATCAGCCATAGATTACCAGTTAAAATACACTCTGAATCGGCGAGAATTACCATACGTCCCCAATAAAAACCGCCCGAATGCGGCTTGATCATCAAAATTTTTTAAACTTTGTTAAACGCAACGACTAGCAAATCCCTAGGGTTTAAACCATTGTGTTCGGCAATTAACTTCATCTGTGTAGCCAGAACTTGTGCAGGATCCTTGTTATCAGATACAAAAACTTGATATCCACAATTTTTCAAATTTACTGCTTCCTGCCAAGAAACAAACCAGTCTTGTATGGCAACCTCCTGATAAAGATGAGGTTATACATTAACCTTGAGAATGCTCTTGGTGAAGAAAAATTGATCATCATCAGGCGCATTTGAGAGTGCGCCTGATGATGATTACGCCTGCTTTTTAGTCAGTGAAGACGCATAGTCGAGTACAGCATCTGCTTCATCAGTCGCTGTTATTGCCGCTAAGTTAGTGTGCAGCGTGGACTTTGATAGACATAACGCTAATGTGCTTGTCAGCAGCTCAATGTAGTTTGCCATACTTTCGGCCATGGCCATTCGTGCCCGTCTTCAATCCGTAGTGTGTCCAGCACGTCCATTTTATCTTTCTAGATCAAGCGACATAGCACATAATTTACATTTATCGCTATCCTTTCGCTGCGCGCTGATTTAAGGTAAATGAGACGTTACGCAACATCAAATTTTGACAGGTTTTTGATCCGGAGTGGTTTTTAGTCTTTGCACTGTACCTGTCCGAATTACCGCTTGCGTAGCGTTCAAATCGATGAGGTACTCGCGACAGAACGTTTCTTGTTTATCGGTGAGTGCCACTTTAATTCCAAGGATTGAATATGTCTGATGTAATTAAGCGCACGTCTAAAAACGCCGGTGATGCGGGTGAGTACTATGTTGCTTATATGCTATCAAGACTGGGCATTAGTGCGGCACTAACTACCAGTGGATCAAGTGCAGTTGATATTATTGCCACTATTGATGGCTCTAAAAGCATCAGCATTCAGGTTAAAGGCTCATGGGCCAGAAGCGCTCCACGTCAATGGACAGTCGGAAATCATAGGCCAATCGTATCGCCGGATTTTTTTTACGTTTTATGCAATATGTCTGAAGATATCGGAAACAATGCCGCTCCAGAGATATTTGTCGTCCCGAGCGTATCCATAAACGATACTTCGACCTGGCACCACAAAGTTCCTTTATTCAAAATAGCTAAAGGCGAGGACGAAAGGTTTAAGGACAGATGGGATTTTATCTTGAATGCTCTTGAGGCATGAGTCGCCAGCTTTCGGCTCCGTTTGGAAATATTTCAATATACATACCACCACCATCCGAAAGTTTGTATGACTTTTCTTTTGGCTTCGCAGAGTCGATTTGGCGGGCTGTTAGCTTCATTTGGGGGCATCATTTCCATTGAACCTGTCGATGCCCCCTGTCGTGCCCCCATATTGGATAAGAACGCAATAGGTGACCTTGGCCCGAAATGGACCAGCTAAAAGATTTATATTCTGATTTTTAAGGAAAAAGTAGACTTTAAGGAATGCAAATAGAAGAGAAGGTGGCGCGCCCTACAGGATTCGAACCTGTGACCTACGGCTTAGAAGGCCGGTGCTCTATCCAGCTGAGCTAAGGGCGCGGAGAGGTTGGGTCGAATTATACGGTTGAACGCTGTTACGTCAACGTTTTTGCCGCTGAGGCGCGGCGAGTGCCCAGGTAATAACCAATTTGCGCTAATGACGGTCGCGCCAGGCGCTGAGCGAGACCAGATTACTTGCTTCTGTCGTTTCCCCTTCCAGCTCAACGCCCTGCTGAGCGACGCGCGCGTTGTATTGCTCGCGAAGCGCATTCAGCTCCTGGCTGTCGGGCTCTAACTGGCGCAAAAAGCCCAGTGCCAGCAACAGTTGCTGTCGGGTAAGCGTGGCAGAGAAACCAGCTCGGGTTAGCACGCTGTGCCAGCGCCAGGTATTTTCATCGCTGCCATCCACAATCAGCACCTGCCAAATCAGCAAAACCGCCGCGCCGTTGTTTAAGTGTGCTTCGTTATCACCCGCGATGTAATCAGTAAACTCTTTCGCCGCCTCTTTACCCATCTGCGACAGCATTGATTCAATATGGACCGGCGGCAGTTGCAGACGCTTGCTGAGTGCCTGTGCGGCATGGCGTGAACCGGCGGTCAGCAACTGAAATCCTACAACAAATACAACAGCCAGAGTGGCAAGCATTAACCAAATCATCACGTCATCCAGTAAGGTCCCTGTCTGGCATCATAAGCGTTAACCCACACTTTCGTCACGGCGAAATGTCGTAAACCACCCTGCTGCAAGAATCTCTACCTGACAGCCGGACGTGCTTCTGACAAAATAGGCGCCATTCCCGACTTAAACTCAACACAGTGGATTTACGCTCTGATGGCAGCAAAAATTATTGACGGTAAAACGATTGCGCAGCAGGTACGGCTTGAGGTTGCAGAAAAAGTGAAGCAACGTCTGGCAGCCGGTAAACGTGCTCCGGGTCTGGCAGTCGTTCTGGTGGGTGAAAACCCTGCATCGCAGATCTACGTCGGCAGTAAGCGTCGTGCCTGTGAAGAAGTGGGCTTTATCTCCCGCTCTTACGATCTGCCCGCCACCACCAGCGAAGCCGAGTTGCTGCAGCTGATCGATAAACTTAACAGCGACAACGAGATTGACGGCATTCTGGTGCAGCTGCCGCTCCCGGCAGGCATTGATAACGTCAAAATCCTGGAGCGCATTACGCCCGATAAAGACGTAGACGGCTTCCATCCCTATAACGTCGGTCGCCTGTGCCAGCGCGCACCTAAGCTGCGCCCTTGTACACCACGCGGCATCGTCACGCTGCTGGAGCGCTACAACATTGATGCCTACGGCCTGAATGCCGTCGTGGTGGGCGCCTCGAACATTGTGGGGCGTCCAATGAGCATGGAGCTGCTGTTAGCGGGCTGCACCACGACCGTAACGCACCGCTTTACCCGCGATCTGCGCCATCACGTTGAGCACGCCGATCTGCTGATCGTCGCGGTAGGCAAACCCAACTTTATTCCAGGTGACTGGATTAAGCCGGGCGCTATTGTTATCGACGTCGGGATTAACCGTCTGGAAAGCGGCAAAGTCGTCGGTGATGTGGATTTTGATGCCGCCGCTGAGCGTGCCGCTTATATCACGCCCGTTCCCGGCGGCGTTGGGCCGATGACGGTCGCAACCTTAATCGAAAATACCTTACAGGCATGTGAAGAGTTTCACGATGGAGAGCAGGCATAATGGCGACGTTTTCTTTAGGTAAATTTCCACACGTTGATCTCTGCGATCTGCTGAAACTGGAAGGTTGGGTGGAAAGCGGCGCGCAGGCCAAAGTCGTGATTAGTGAAGGTGAAGTGCGGGTGGATGGGGAAGTTGAAACCCGTAAGCGCTGCAAAATCGTTCAGGGGCAAACGGTGGAGTTTGCCGGACAGCGCATCACTGTCGTTGCCTGATCGTCAGGTGCCCTGTGCCCGGGGCACCTTAAATCCTTTCTTCCCCAACTATCCGCGTTTCCCCGTTAATCTGCTCCAGCTCAATGTGATTCACTTCTGCATGCTGCGCAATCAGTGCGGCCAGCTTCGGTGAGTGACTGGTGATCCACAGCTGACTAAACTGGCTGGCTTCAGCAATCAGCGCCGCCAGCGCCGGGAGCAAATCCTCATGCAGGCTGTTCTCGGGTTCGTTGAGCGCCATAAAGGCAGGCGGGCGGGGGCTGAGCAGTGCGACCACCAGGCACAGAAAGCGCAGCGTCCCGTCAGAGAACTCGGCGCTTTCCAGCGGGCGCATAATGCCCTGTCGCCGCATCAGCATCTGGAAACGGCCATTCTGGACATCCACCTGAAATTCGGTATCAGGGAAGGCTTTCGCTGTCACCTTGTAGAGCAGCTCATGATGACCCCGCTCAACAATGGTTGCCCATGCCGCCGCGAGGTTAGCGCCATCGTGCGCCAGAATGGGGGCGCGCACGCCAATCTGCGGCGCACGAATCGGTGATCCGGGCCAGACGGCAAACTCGTGATAGAAGCGCCACTGGCGCAGACGTTCACGCATCTGAGAAAGCTCGGGATAGCGGTGCGGCTCACCGAGCTGACCAAACAGGGACTCTTCGGGATGCAGTACCGCCGGATAGCTTACGCGCTCCCCTTCTACATTATGCAAAAATGCGGTCTGGTTCGTGCGCTGCATGATGCAGGAGGAGAGACGCCGCTGCTGACCACTCAGCCAGATACGTTCTTCTTTGACCAGCGGATCGAGGTTAAACAGGCTGGTCTCAAGCTTCTGAGGAAACCCCACCGCAAGCTCAAAATCCATGTCGTCCATCAGGACCGAGAGGATGAGTCGGCTGGCATCCTGACGACGAGCGCTGCGATGCAGTTCCCCTGCCCACATGACTTTTTGAATGCCGCCCTCTTCTGCCAGCGCTAACGCCAGGCGACCATTGGCGGCCTCGTGCAGCAGGCGCACGGCCTTATACAGGTTGGATTTACCACAGCCATTAGGCCCGCTTACCACGTTCAGTTGCTGAAGCGGCAGGGTCAGATCGCGTACAGAGCGGAAACCGCGAAGGTGAATCTGTTTTATCGTCATAAACAAAAAAGGGCGATGACTCGCCCTCTCCTGTGTTGCCCGTTATTTACGTCGCCAGCTGGAGCCCTGAGGGCCATCTTCGACAATCACGCCAAGCGCGTTCAGCTTGTCGCGGGCTACATCAGCCTGCGCCCAGTCTTTTGCCGCACGTGCGTCGGCACGGGCTTTCACCCAGCGTTCGATTTCTGCCACTTCTTCATCATTGCCCTGCGCACTGCTTTGCAGAAACACTTCTGGCTCCTGCTGCAGAATGCCCAGCACGTTGGCAATTTCACGTAGCTTTGCCGCCAGCGCATTGGCTGCCGTCATGTCTTCGCCTTTGAGACGGTTCACTTCACGCGCCATGTCGAACAGCACGGAATAGGCTTCCGGAGTGTTAAAATCATCGTCCATCGCCTCGCGGAAACGGGCCTCGAAGGCTTCACCGCCGTGGGCCACCGCGTTGCGATCGGTGTGTCGCAGCGCAGTATAAAGACGTTCCAGCGCCGCACGTGCCTGGTTCAGGTTATCTTCGCCATAGTTAAGCTGGCTACGATAGTGGCCGGACATCAGGAAATAGCGCACGGTTTCGGCATCATAATGCTGCAGTACGTCGCGCACGGTGAAAAAGTTATTCAGCGACTTCGACATCTTCTCACGATCGATCATCACCATGCCTGAATGCATCCAGTAGTTCACATAGGGACCATCATGGGCGCAGGTAGACTGGGCGATTTCGTTTTCGTGATGTGGGAACATCAGGTCAGATCCGCCGCCGTGGATGTCGAAATGCGCGCCAAGCTGTTTGCAGTTCATGGCTGAACACTCAATATGCCAGCCCGGGCGCCCCTGGCCCCACGGTGAAGGCCATGAGGGTTCGTCCGCTTTAGACATCTTCCACAGCACGAAATCCATGGGATTACGCTTCACATCCGCCACTTCAACGCGAGCGCCGGCCTGAAGCTGGTCCAGATCCTGACGCGACAGCGCACCGTAATCCACATCGCTCAGCACATCAAACATGACATCGCCGTTTTCCGCCACATAGGCATGACCGCGGGCAATCAGCTTTTCCACCAGCTCGACGATTTCCGGAATATGGCGCGTCGCGCGCGGTTCCCGATCTGGCGGCAAAATGCCCAGCGCATCAAAATCGCTGTGCATCTCGGCAATCATGCGATTGGTCAGGGTTTCGATGCTCTCGCCGTTCTCGTTGGCACGCTTGATAATTTTGTCGTCGATATCGGTAATGTTGCGCACGTAATTTACGTCAAAACCGACGTAACGCAGATAGCGCGATACCACATCAAACGCCACAAACGTGCGCCCGTGCCCAATGTGACAGAGGTCATACACCGTGATGCCGCAGACATACATGCCGATTTTGCCAGCATGAATAGGGGTAAATTCCTCTTTTTGTCGACTCAGGGTGTTATAAATCTTCAGCATTGGGGTTTCCGTAGTAAGCGTGCGTAACGCACCGTTTTAAGTATCCTGATATTGTGCCGTATTTTTATCTGTCACGCGATGCAAAGCAAGCCAACTGCGCAGCCTGGCTGACGTATTATCGGAAATTATGATATAAGAACGTTCGAGAAAAAGGCGTGTGCACCCTAACCGCGCACCCTATGCTACTGACGACAACCTTTACAGGACGAAAAAAATGGTAACTTTCCAGACTAACCATGGCGATATCGTGATCAAGACCTTCGATGACAAAGCGCCCGCAACCGTAAAGAACTTCCTGGATTACTGCCGTGAAGGTTTCTACGACAACACCATTTTTCACCGTGTGATTAACGGCTTTATGATTCAGGGTGGCGGTTTTGAACCCGGCATGAAGCAGAAAGCCACCAAAGAAGAGATCCGTAACGAAGCCAACAACGGTCTGAAAAACACCAAAGGTACGCTGGCGATGGCGCGGACTTCTGCCCCGCACTCTGCGACCGCACAGTTTTTCATTAACGTGGCTGACAATGACTTCCTGAACTTTCGTGACGAAAGCCTGCAGGGCTGGGGTTACTGTGTGTTTGCAGAAGTGGTTGAAGGTATGGATGTGGTTGAGAAAATCAAAGCCGTTTCAACCGGCCGCAGCGGTATGCATCAGGACGTGCCGAAAGACGACGTTGTGATCCAGAAAGTGACCGTCAGCGAGTAATGCCGCGCACGCTGTTTATCGCAGATCTTCATCTGTGTCAGGAAGAACCGGCGATCACCGCCGGTTTTATGCATTTTTTACAGCGCGAAGCCCCACACTGCGACGCGCTCTATATTCTCGGCGATCTGTTTGAAGCCTGGATAGGCGATGACGATCCCAATCCCCTGCATCAACAGGTTGCTGATGCCCTGCGATCCGTGCCTGTTCCGGTGTACTTTATTCATGGCAATCGCGATTTCTTAATCGGTCAACGTTTCGCCCGCGCCAGCGGCATGACGCTGTTGCCTGAAGCGCGCGTGCTGACGCTTTACGGCCATCGAGTGCTGATTATGCACGGCGATACGCTGTGTACCGACGATGTGGGTTACCTGCAGTTCCGCGCTAAAGTCCACAATCCCTGGATTCAACGTCTGTTCCTGGCGTTACCGCTGTTTATTCGCAAACGCATCGCAGAACGTATGCGCGCCAACAGTAAACAGGCCAATCAGCATAAGTCGCTGGAGATTATGGATGTGAATCAACAGGCCGTGATCGATGCCATGCTTCAGCATAAGGTGCCACTGCTGATTCATGGGCATACGCACCGTCCCGCAATTCACGATCTGCCGCTGAATGGTGTAAACGCTCAGCGTGCCGTATTAGGGGCCTGGCACAGTCGGGGATCCATGATTCAACTCGATGCCAGCGGCATTCAGCTGATCGATTTCGACTTCTGACAGGGCGAATCGCTTAGCTTCTCATCCAGGAAGGGATGGGGATAGTCTGCACCAAATTGTTCACGCCATGTGCGCTCAATTCGTGCTCTGTCCGTCTGGATGATCGCTTCCCGCGCCAGGTATGCCATGGCTTCATGCGCATGACGCAACGCTGCAGCCTGGTACGCATCCGGCCAGGCGACAGACAACATGCCCAGCGCCTTAAGTAACCGTAACTGCACTTCTTTTATCGCCGCGCCGTCTCGCGCGACAGGTGAGAAAAAATCATCGAATAATGCGTCTACTGACAAGGGCGCGACGTGAATGGCGGGATAGATCACCGTTGGCACCGCACATTCGCGTGCAAAGCAGGAGAGTATTCTGACGGCTCGCCCGATCACATCGATAGCGGTGCCAGGGTCATTAGTCGCAGGCGACAGCGCACGCGAGGCGATTTCTGCCATCACACACAGGCAAAAACGTGGATCCTGGGCGAAAGTGCGAGACGCGGCTATTGTCAGGGCAGACAACATCAGTTTGCGTTGCTCCGCAGGCAGGGCGTGGGTGACATACATGACCGGGCGGGCGGGATGAACAAAAAATCCGGGTTGCGCGACCAGGTAAACATGTACAGGACTGTCTGTCATCGCCTTATGTAACCTGTCCATATCAATATGCTGAACATAGCCAATAGCGTCCGAATAAACAGCAAACGTGCCCGCAGGTTGACGATCGCTTTCCCGCCAGGGCCTGGCGCCGAAACAAGGGGATTGAGCACGCGCGCTAAAAACATCAAGCGCCATGCGTTCCACACGTGAGGTCGTTTCATCTACGCTGCCAAGCGAGGTGAGATGGTGAATCCAGCGCAGAAGCGTCACCAGAATTAATGCAATGACCACCAGCGTGACCGCAAACAGGATCACTCGCCCCTGTTCACCATAAGCCCCCATATTCAGTGCGATGATGCCGACCAGACTAAACAGGAATGAGCCAATAAAGGTCGCGAGAACATTTTGTGTTGTACTGTCTTCAACGACCAGTTTCGTGGCGCGCGGCGTAACATGGGTAGTTGCTGAACCAAACGCCGTTACCATCGTACTCAAGGAAAACGTGGTGACCGCCAGCATGCTGGACGCCAGAATATTCAGGATATTGTCCACTGCGTCAGCACCCACCTTTACCGAAACCGAGGGGGGAATTGCAGATTTAAAGACAATGGAGGCCAGGGCGCTGACAACCGCAGCAAGGGCAAATAAAGTTGCCCTGAACCACAGTTTTCTGCCTGCTTGTCTGAAAATAAGTTGCCAGCGTGAAATCATCCTGTTCCTCTTTCTGTCAGTTAACGTCATCCCTTACCAACCGGGTGCAGCGCGGCTTATCATGTCAGTCACCTTGCAACTCTGTTAACTAAAGTTCAGCGTTTCTTGCGCGTCAACGTCAGAGAACAGAATGTCGATAAAACCCTGCCAGCGCGACGTGTAATCCCGACGCAACCGTTTTCCTTGCGCCCTTCTCATGCTATTCTCTTTGCCCTTCAAAACCTGTCCGCCTGGTCAGGTGTGTTTTCATTCACAGGAGTTGACCGCATGTCGTCGAATGCCGCCCCGGCCCGCATCGCTGTTGTTATGGGTTCCAAAAGTGACTGGTCCACCATGCAGTTCGCTGCGGAAATCCTCTCCAGCCTGGACGTGCCCTTCCATGTGGAAGTGGTCTCAGCGCACCGTACCCCGGACAAGCTGTTTAGCTTTGCCGAAACGGCTGCAGATAACGGCTTTCAGGTCATCATTGCCGGTGCCGGTGGCGCGGCGCACCTGCCTGGCATGCTGGCGGCAAAAACCCTGCTGCCGGTGCTGGGCGTGCCGGTACAGAGCGCAGCGCTGAGCGGCGTTGACAGCCTCTACTCTATTGTGCAAATGCCGCGCGGTATTCCGGTCGGCACGCTGGCAATCGGTAAAGCCGGTGCCGCCAATGCGGCACTGCTGGCCGCGCAGATTCTGGCGATTCACGACAGCGCGCTGTCATCTCGTCTGGCCGCCTGGCGTCAGGCACAGACCGATGAGGTGCTGGATAATCCGGATCCGCGGGAGGACGCATGAAGCCGGTTTGCGTACTGGGTAACGGTCAGCTTGGCCGCATGTTGCGCCAGGCGGGCGAGCCGATGGGCATTGCCGTTCATCCAGTGGGGCTGGATGCCGATCCCGCCGCCCTGCCTATCGCCGAAAGCGTGATTACGGCCGAAATCGAGCGTTGGCCCGAAACCGCTCTGACGCGCGAGCTGGCGAATCATCCGGCCTTTGTGAACCGCGATATTTTTCCGCGTCTGGCCGATCGCCTGACGCAAAAGCAACTGCTGGACGAGCTTAATCTGGCGACTGCGCCCTGGCAGTTGCTGGCGGATAAAAGCGAGTGGCCTGCGGTTTTCTCTCGGCTGGGTGAACTGGCGATTGTTAAACGCCGCACCGGGGGTTACGACGGTCGCGGTCAGTGGCGTTTACGGGCCAGCGAAACGGCCACGTTACCCGACGACTGCTATGGCGAGTGTATCGTCGAACAGGGCATTCACTTTTCAGGTGAAGTGTCGCTGGTCGGCGCGCGCGGCCACGACGGCAGCACCGTGTTTTATCCCCTGACACATAATCTGCACGAAGAAGGCATTCTGCGGACCAGCGTCGCTTTTCCCCAGGCAGATGTGGAACAGCAGCAGCAGGCCGAAGGAATGCTGGGCGCGATCCTTCACGCGCTTGACTACGTTGGCGTGATGGCGATGGAATGTTTTGTGACGCCTCAGGGTCTGTTGATTAATGAGCTGGCGCCGCGGGTGCATAACAGTGGACACTGGACGCAGAACGGCGCCTCGATTAGCCAGTTCGAACTGCATCTGCGCGCGATTTTGGGGCTGGCGTTGCCCCAGCCGGTCGTCATTGCGCCCTCGGTCATGATCAACCTGATTGGCACCGATGTGAACCCAGACTGGCTACAGCAGCCGCTTGTCCATCTGCACTGGTATGACAAAGCGGTTCGGCAAGGTCGCAAGGTGGGCCATCTGAACCTGACCGACAGCGATCAGCCCCGACTCAAAGCTGCACTGCATGCGCTGTTGCCCCTGCTGCCGGCTGAATATGCCAGCGGTATTCGCTGGGCCACAGACAAGCTTTAAGACGGACTGACGCCGTGCGCAGCCTTGCCGCGCACGGCGTTTTTATGCGCCGTCGAACGTCCTGAACAGCGCTTTGCCCTTGAGCAAACGCACGCCCAGCCAACCTCCGCACAGCGACAACAATAACGCGCCACACAACGGTAACGCCAGCCACAAGGCCCAGTCGGGCTGCCACGGGAAATCGAAGATTTTACGCTGCAGCGCCCAGAGCGCCGCTTCAGCCCCCACTGCGGCCGCAACGCCTGACACTACGCCAATCAGCGCAAACTCACACCACAAGGTCGTCCGCAGCAGTCGCTTGCCTGCACCCAACGTGCGGTACACCACCAGTTCCTGACGGCGCTGACGCATGCCCACCTGAATCTGGGCCATCAGCAGCAATATGCCACAGGCGGTCACCAGCACCACCATAATCTCCAGGGCCTGGCTGACCTGGGTCAGCACCTGTCCGATCTGACGCATGATGCTGCCAATATCCAGCAGGCTCAGGGTCGGGAACTCACGGTTTAGCTGCGCCAGCAGCGTGGGGTTATTGTCCAGCCGAAAGCTGGTGAGCCAGGTCAGCGGCTGGCTGTCGAGCGCACCGGGTGGAAAGATAAAGAAGAAGTTTGGCTTCAGGCTTTCCCAGTCAACCTTGCGCAGACTGGTAATTTTGGCACTGAACTGTTGCGTATCCCCCTCAAACGTTAAGCTGTCTCCCAGCTTCACCCCCAGCCGCTCCGCCAGCTCGGCCTCCATAGACACTTCCCCCACGGCAGGCGGCCAGTTGCCCGCCACCAGCGGATTATGCGCAGGGAGGGCCGCCAGCGAAGTCAGGTTGAGCTCACGGTTAAGGGCATTATCCCGTTCAGGATCGGCGGCTTGGCCGTTCAACTCGCTCAGCCGCATCCGTGCGATGGGATAAAAGGTTTCTGGTTTAATCTGATGCGTCTGCAGGAAATCACGCACCTGCGGCACCTGATCGGCCGTCATGTTAAGCAGGAAAAAGTTCGGGCTGTCTGCGGGTAACTGCTGCTGCCAGCGATCCAGCAGATCGCCTCGCATCACCAGCAGCAGGGCCAGCAACATAAACGACAGTGAGAACGCGGCAAGCTGGCTCAGCGTCATCGCGGGCTGTCGCAGTAGCCGATTAATCGCCAGACGCAGCGCCAGATTTCGCACTGTCAGACGGCGCAGAAGCAGTAACGAGCCCCAGCCAAGCAGCGCCAGTAGCCCCGCCAGCACCACCACGCCCGCCAGCAGCGCCCACAGCATTTTACTGCCGCCCACCAGCGCCGCCAGCAGCCCCACCACCACGACAGCCATCGCCGGCAGGTAGATTTTCAGTGGCCAGACGGTGGCGACGGCATCGCGCCGAAATACGCGCAAAGGCTGCGTCGCCAGCAGCAGGCGATAAGGACGCAATCCCACCAGCAGGGAAATGACAAACAGCGAGCCCGTGGCCCATACCCACGGCCACAGGCTCGCATCAGGCAGGGATGCGGGCAGAACGGGTTTAAGCATTCTCATCAACAGGGCTTCGACGCCCAGCCCGACTGCCCCGCCCGCTACGGCCGCCAGCAGCAATACCGCCAGCCACTGTCCAATAATCAGCTTTTGCAGCGCGCCGCGCGTAGCACCCAGCGTTTTCAGCACCGCCACCAGGTCGTAACGACTTCGGCAATAATGGCTCATTGCCACGGCCACGGCAGCAATCGCCAGCATCAGCGTTAACAACGCCGATAACAGCAAAAACTGCTGCGCGCGCTGCATTGAACGGCCCAGCGCATCTTCGCTGTTCTCAATACTGATCCAGCGTTGACCGGTTTTTATTTGCGGCGTTATCCAGCGGTCGTAGTTTTCCAGCTGCTGAGGGGTGCCAGCAAACTTGTAGCGCCAGGTGATGCGACTGCCGGGCTGGATCGCGCCGGTCTTATCGGCATCGGCCAGATTAATCAGTAAACGCGGCGCCATTTCGAACGGATTGAAACCGCCATCCGGCTCCTGTATCACCTCTCCGGCAATACGCAGCGTGGTATCTCCCACATCGAGTTCATCGCCCACGTGGAGGTTAAGCAGCGCCATTAAGCGCGGAGCGGCCAGCGCCGTGCCGGGCTGAGGTTTCAGGCCCGGCGGGCGGGTTTGCAGCTCGCCAAACATCGGGTAGTGGTTATCGACGGCTTTGACCGACGCCAGCTGCGGCGTCTGGCCGGCAAAGGTCATGGTCATAAAGCTCAGCTGACGGCTAACCGATAATCCCACTTGCTGCGCTTTCGCCAGCCAGTCGGGCGGTGCCGCCGTGCTGGTGCGCAGGGTACGATCGCCCGCCATAAAGTCGCGACTCTGCTGACTCAGCCCTTTTTCCATCCGGTCGCTGATTGATCCCAGCGCCAGCACGCAGGCCACCGCCAGAGTGAGTGCCAGCCAGACGATTAACAGTGAGGGCGAACGCCACTCACGCCAGAACCAGCGCCAGATCATTGCTCCTCCCACAGTTTGCCGTCACGCAGACGCAAGCGTCGGTTACAGCGCGCCGCCAGTTGCTCGTCATGGGTAACCAGAATTAACGTCGTGGCAAAATCGCGGTTGAGGGAAAACAGCAGATCGACAATACGCTCGCCGGTTTTACGATCCAGATTCCCCGTGGGCTCATCGGCGAACAGCAGGCCCGGACGACCGCTGAAGGCCCGGGCAAGCGCGACGCGTTGCTGCTCACCACCGGATAACTGCGCGGGCAGATGCAGCAAACGCTCACCCAGGCCTAACTGCGTGAGCAGCTCCCGTGCCTGGTCACGGCTCTGACGGTCGCTCTCACCGCGCAGCAGTGCAGGCAACTGAACATTTTCCAGCGCATTTAACGTTGGCACCAGCATAAAAGACTGGAACACGAATCCTACCTGCTGCGCACGTAAGGCCGCCCGCTGCTCTTCATTCATCTGATGCAAAGGCTGGCCCAGCAGATGCACCTCCCCCTGGCTGCCGTCATCCAGACCGGCCAGAATCCCCAACAGCGTGGATTTACCCGATCCTGACTCGCCAATCAGGGCGATTGTTTCAGCTGGTTTGACAACTAACTCAACTCCGGTAAGGATGGTTAACTGATGCTCTCCCTGACCCACGGACTTAGTAAGATGATGAACTTCAAGAATGTTTTCCGCTGGCATTATCCTTTCCTGTTATTGTGCTGTCTGTTGGTGTCCCGTCTTGCTGCGGCCGATACGTTGCTGGTGCTGGGCGACAGCCTGAGTGCAGGCTATCAAATGTCGGCCAGTAAAGCCTGGCCCAGCCTGCTCGATAAAAACTGGCAGCAGCAGCCCAGAGTGATTAATGCCAGTATTAGCGGCGATACCGCCGCACAAGGACTGGCACGCTTACCTGCCCTATTAAAACAGCACCAACCGCAGTGGGTGTTAATCGAATTGGGCGGTAACGACGGCTTACGTGGCTTTCCGCCAAAGGATATTGAGCAAACGTTAAGCACCATCATCGAGCAGGTAAAAACCGCCAGGGCTAAACCGATCCTGATGCAGGTACGTTTACCCGCCAACTACGGCCGCCGTTATACGGATGCGTTCCGCGCGATTTATCCGCAGTTGGCGAAACAGCACGATATTCCTTTACTGCCCTTTTTCATGGAGCAAGTTTATTTAAAACCCGAATGGATGCAGCAGGATGGTATTCATCCCAATCCTGACGCCCAACCCTTTATCGCTGAACTGATGGCGAAAGAACTGGCCCCATTAGTTAAGCAGTAGTTGTGCAAAAAAGGTAACACATGCAAAAAACCATTTTGATCACGGGCTGTTCGAGCGGTATTGGCCTGGTTGCAGCCAATGACCTGCTGGCTCGCGGCTATCACGTTATTGCAGCCTGCCGAAAAGCCGACGACGTGACGCACATGCAAAGCCTCGGCTTTACGGGGCTGATGCTGGATTTGGACGACGCAGAGAGCGTTGACCGCGCTGCCGATGAGGTGTTGGCGCTGACCGGTAACCGGCTGTTTGCCCTGTTTAATAACGCCGGCTTCGGCACCTATGGTCCGTTAAACACCATCACGCGTCAGCAATTTGAACAGCAATTTTCCAGCAATGTGTTTGGCACCCACCAACTCACTATGCGGCTGCTTCCGGCGTTGAAGGCTTTTGGCAATGCCCGGATCGTGAATACCAGTTCGGTGTTAGGCCTGATTTCCACGCCGGGTCGGGGCGTTTATGCCGCCAGTAAATATGCGCTGGAAGCCTGGAGCGATGCGTTACGCATGGAGCTGCACGCAAGCGGCGTGCGCGTCAGCCTCATTGAACCGGGTCCAATCCAGACCCGATTCACCGATAATGTAACGCAGGGTGAGCAGGATAATCCGGTGCTGAATCCCGGTCTGGCCGCGCGGTTTACGCTGCCGCCTGAGGCCATTTTACCTAAGCTGCGCCATGCGCTCGAAAGCAAACATCCGCGTTTGCGTTATCCGGTGACGCTGGTCGCACACGCGATGGGCCTGTTGAAACGCGCGCTGCCAGGCTGGATACTGGATCGCATAATTCGCAGTCAGTAAAGGTATTGCGCGAATACAGCTTGAAGCAGGGCCAGTCGGCCCCATATTCTTTAAACATTTTCTGCAAAGAGACTTAGTCATGTCACCACACGCTTCGATTATCGACATTAACGAATCCAACCTGCAACAGACCCTTGAGCAGTCAATGCAGATACCGGTGCTGTTCTACTTTTGGTCGGATCGCAGCCAACATTGCCAGGAACTGACGCCGTTGCTGGAGCGACTGGCTCAGGAATACGCAGGCCAGTTTATTCTAGCCAAACTGGATTGTGATAAAGAGCAAAGGGTGGCATCGCAATTTGGGTTACGCTCCATTCCCACCGTCTACCTGTTCCAGAACGGCCAGCCTGTTGACGGTTTCCAGGGGCCACAGCCGGAAGACGCCGTGCGCGCCCTGCTGGAAAAAGTGCTGCCGCGTGAGGAAGAGTTAAAAGCCCAGCAGGCGATGGCGCTGATGCAGGAAGGCAAACCGCTGGACGCTTTACCGCTGCTGAAAGAGGCATGGCAGCTCAGTAATAAAGACAGCGAAATTGGTTTTCTGCTGGCGGACGTGCTGATTACCCTGAACCGTAGCGATGAAGCAGAAACGGTACTCAACGCCGTGCCGTTGCAGGATCAGGACACCCGTTATCAAAGCCTGATCGCCCAGATCGATTTACTGAAACAGGCGGCCGATACGCCCGAAATTCAGCAGCTGCAATCACAGCTGGAAAGCGACCCGGACAATGCTGAACTGGCGACCAAACTGTCACTGCAGCTGCATCAGGTCGGGCGTAATGAAGAAGCGCTGGAACTGCTGTTTAACGTCATTAAACGCGATTTGAACGCCGCTGACGGCCAGGGGCGTAAAATGTTGCAGGAGATCCTGGCGGCATTGGGCACGGGCGATGCGCTTGCCGCACGCTATCGCCGCCAGCTCTATTCCCTGCTTTACTGATGTAAGCAGAAAACGGGCCGAACGATTTGGCCCGTTCATCTGACAACCTGGAGGTTATATGCTCACCGTGATTCCTGTTCTCATCCTGGTCGCCCTGGTCACCGTATGGTCCGGCGTGAAAATCGTTCCGCAAGGCTATCAGTGGACGGTCGAACGCTTTGGCCGCTACACCCGCACGCTTCAGCCCGGCCTGAGTCTGGTTGTTCCCTTTATGGATCGTATCGGTCATAAGATCAATATGATGGAACGGGTGCTGGATATTCCCTCTCAGGAGATCATCTCCAAAGATAACGCCAATGTCACGATTGATGCGGTCTGTTTTGTCCAGGCCATCGATCCGGCGCGGGCCGCCTATGAAGTCAGCAATCTGGAGCTGGCGATTCTTAACCTCACTATGACCAATATGCGCACCGTGTTGGGCAGCATGGAACTGGATGAGATGCTGTCTCAGCGAGACAGCATTAATACCCGCTTACTGCATATCGTTGATGAAGCCACCAATCCCTGGGGCGTAAAAATCACCCGTATTGAAATTCGTGATGTTCGTCCGCCACAGGAGCTGATTGGCGCCATGAACGCCCAGATGAAAGCGGAGCGTACTAAACGAGCCGATATTCTGGCGGCGGAAGGTGTGCGGCAGGCGGAAATTCTGCGGGCCGAAGGGGAAAAACAGGCGCAGATTTTGAAAGCGGAAGGGGAACGAACGTCGGCTTTCCTGCAGGCTGAAGCCCGTGAACGTCAGGCGGAAGCGGAAGCCCGCGCCACGAAAATGGTATCGGAAGCGATAGCCGCCGGCGATATTCAGGCCATAAATTACTTTGTGGCGCAGAAATACACGGATGCGCTGCAAAAAATTGGTGAGTCCAGTAACAGTAAAGTGGTGATGATGCCGCTGGAAGCCAGCAGCTTATTGGGTGCGATCGGCGGAATTGGTGAGCTGTTAAAAGAAACCCGCAGCGAGTCGAAACGCTGATGGTGAGTGAGATTGTTGCCCATCCGCACTGGTTCTGGCTGACGCTGGGCGGGCTGCTACTGGCGGCTGAGATGCTCGGCACAAATGGCTACCTGCTCTGGAGCGGGCTCGCAGCCATGCTGGTTGGTATCACAGAATGGGCTTTGCCGCTCAGTTGGACCGCCCAGGGCTGTTTGTTTGCCGCATTAACGCTGGCGAGCGTATTTATCTGGCATCGCGTCATGCGCTATCGCGAGCGCAACCAGCAGCCAAATTCCCTTAATCAGCGCGGCAACCAGATGATCGGCCTGCAGTTGACCCTGGACAGTGCGTTGCAAAACGGTATCGGTCACGTCCGCGTTGGCGACAGCAGCTGGCGCGTTCAGGCAGACCAGAATCTCCCTGCCGGTACGTTGGTTGAAGTGGTAGCAGTGGAAGGTATTACTCTGCGCATTCAGTCTCGCGTGCCGCCAACCTGACTGCAGCAGCCTGCCAGGTTATTAATGATCGGGCAGTCCGCGCTGTCATTACCCGGGCAGGCCGCCGCCAGCGCCAACAGGCGTGCGCGCATGGCGTGCAGTTCTTCAATATGCGCAGCAATTTCGTCAGCTTTCTGCAGCGTACGCGCCTTAACGTCCGCGCTGTGGCGTTCAGGGTCGTTAAACAGCCCGACCAGCTCGCGGCACTCATCAAGGGTAAACCCCACCTGCCGTGCCTGGCGTAATAAATTCAGCTCATCAAGATGGTGTGAATTGTAATGCCGGTAGCCGTTATCGCCGCGCAGCGGGGGCGTGACTACGCCCTTTTCTTCATAGAAACGAATAGCCTTACTGGTTAGCCCGGTCTTTTTCGCCACGGTACTAATATTCATAACAGTTTTCCTGATCTTCCCCTATACGGGGCGCTTCTAAAAGGCCCAGCCCGTGAGCTGCCGGGCTAAATCAGTGTTTGATTCTACGTCACTCGTGCCCGACTCTGTCGTTTTGCACCCGAGAACAGGTGGAAAACAAGGCATTTCATGCAGGAGATTATAGATCACCCTGCCAGGTAAAAGGGTTTTCGTCCCGGTATCTGAGTCAACACGGTCGCTGCAGAGGCCTTCGGCTGACTCTTCCGGTTAACCTGAGTAATGCCAAAACGCGCCTGAGTGCAGAACAAACTGGCCAGCCGGTCAATCTGTCATCAATTCTATAAAAAATAAGATGATAACGCTTGTCAACGCAGAAAGTTCCGATAAAATCCCGCCAGTTTGTAACAAATCATTATCATCATTAAAGTATAGGGGATTGGATTATGGCCTTAGTCAACTGTCCAGAATGTCATAAGGAAGTGAGTGATTCAGCATTACGTTGTCCATCATGTGCCAGGCAGCTCAGAAAGCCGCGTCGCTCTTTTTTTGGCAAAATGGTTAAGTGGACTTTCATTCTGTTTAACATTCTTATGGTGTACTGCCTGTTCGCAGGATTAGGTGGAAGTGGCGACGTTATCAATAACGCGGCTTCCGATGCGGAAAAAGCCGGTGCTGCGCTTGGAGCAGGTTTAGGTTTAATGGCGATCGGCACCCTTTGGGTTATTGGCGACATCATTATCGGGACGCTGGTCTTCTTTACCAGACCCAAAGGGTAATTGACTCATCCTGCGCGCCTGCAAAGGGTTTAGCATGCCTGGCGAAAACCGTTGCACAGCAGGGAACAGCGAAATGTCGATCCCGTTAACGCGGATAGCAGGTAAATCAGTCCCGCTTATCTGGCGAAGCACGGAACTGTGTATATCTTGAGCGACAGGCATGATCGAACAGGATGAAGCCTCGGCAGTAAGCGCAGGGCTGGCCGTCATTTCGTCACCCCTTTTCATCAGCGGGCTTGCACGCCTTTAAGCCGGATGAAAGTCAAAAAAGCCCTGCTTATCTGGACTGCCGCAAAAGTTGGACAGTGCAGGTTACGCGGGGCTTTCTTCTTGTGGCGTCCTGAGTCATGTCAACGCCAGCAAGCCTGGTACACCACCGGTGAATAAACTTCCTTATCTGGCCATTCAGGATTTGACCTTCCCCTTGAGGGAAGGTTTAACCTGAATAACAGTCACATCTCAACGATCAACCCCGCACATCTGATAAAGGAGTCAACCATGTCAAACACGATTGTTCTGGCGCTGGACGGATTGTCCTGCGGCCACTGCGTAAAACGCGTCAAAGATGCGCTCGAACAGCGCGACGATGTCGAGCTGGCTGAGGTTACTCAACAGGAAGCCAGCGTGTCAGGCCGTGCAGACGCTACCGCGCTGATCGCTACCGTTGAACAAGCGGGCTATCATGCAACATTAAAAGCTGCGGGTTCCAGCCCAAAGCCTGAGCCGTTGACAGCAGCAGAGCCGCCGCCGGAGGCGCTGACAACGGAGTCTTCTCCTCTTCCGGCAACTGAAAATCAGCCCGCTCACGTGCTGTTAATCGACGGGATGAGCTGCGCCAGCTGTGTCAGCCGGGTTGAGAAAGCCCTTGAGCAGGTAAGTGGTGTGCAACAGGCCCGCGTGAATCTGGCCGAACGCAGCGCGCTGGTGATGGGCAATGTGGCACCCCATCTGCTGGTCGCCGCCGTGGATGCGGCCGGCTATGGGGCGGAAGTGGTCGAAGACGAACAGCAACGACGTGAAAAGCAGCAGCGCAGCGCCCGACGCGCCATGCGACGTTTTAGCTGGCAGGCGGGACTTGCACTGCTGTTTGGCGTGCCGTTAATGATCTGGGGCATGCTGGGCGACAACATGATGCTCACCGAGGACAATCATACCACCTGGCTGGTGTTGGGCACGGTTACGCTGTTGGTGATGGTCGCCACGGGCGGTCACTTCTACCGCAGTGCCTGGCGCAGCCTGCTCAACCGCAGCGCGACAATGGATACCTTAGTCTCGCTGGGCACCGCCGCCGCCTGGATCTACTCCTTTAGCGTGGTGATTTGGCCGGCGTTCTTCCCGCTGCAGGCGCGTCATCTCTACTTCGAAGCCAGCGTAATGATTCTCGGCCTGATCAATCTGGGCCATGCGCTTGAACAACGCGCCCGTCAGCGTTCCTCGCGAGCCCTGGAACACCTGCTCGATCTGACGCCGGAACAGGCAAGAGTCGTAACGGAACAGGGTGAAACCTCAATGCCGGTTAGCGCGGTACAGCCCGGCATGATCCTGCGGCTGGTCGCAGGCGATCGCGTGCCGGTCGATGGCGAAGTCCAGGACGGTGAAGCCTGGTGTGATGAGGCCATGCTGACCGGTGAGGCGGTGCCGCAAAGCAAAACGCAGGGCGATCGTCTGTTTGCCGGCACCCAGGTGCAGGACGGGACAGTACGCTTCATTGCCCGCGCGACCGGTGGCAATACGACGCTGGCGCGCATCATTCAGTTAGTCCGTAAAGCCCAGAGCAGTAAGCCAGATGTGGGTCGCCTGGCCGATCGTATTTCTGCCGTGTTTGTGCCAGTGGTGGTGCTTATCGCCCTGATAAGCGCCGCAGTCTGGTATACCGCCGGTCCGGCGCCTCAGATTGCCTACGCGCTGGTGGTGGCCACCACAGTGCTGATTATTGCCTGCCCCTGCGCGCTGGGCCTGGCCACGCCCATGTCGATTATCGCCGGAACCGGCCGCGCCGCCGAATACGGCGTGCTGGTACGCGATGCCGATGCACTGCAGCGCGCCAGCCGTATCAATACGCTGGTGTTTGATAAAACCGGCACGCTGACAAGGGGCACACCGCAGGTGACCGAGGTGATGAGCTGGAACGGCAGCACGCGCGATTCGGTCCTGTCTGCGGCGGCGGCACTGGAACAGGCATCGGGTCACCCACTGGCGAAAGCGATCCTGGCGGAAGCGGGTACCACAGCAACGCCCGCGATTGCGCAATTTCGTACAATACGCGGCAAAGGCGTAAGCGGCATACTCAATGGCAGACAGCTGTTACTGGGTAATGTCAGTCTGTTACACGATTACGGCGTGGATTGCCAACCGGCGCGGGCTGAAATTGACAGGCTCACCCGGCAAGGGGCAACCCCGGTATTACTGGCACAGGATGGACAGCTTACCGGTCTGATTGGCTTGCGGGATACGCTGCGCCCCGAAGCGAAAGCAGCACTGCAGCGGCTGCATGAAGCGGGTTACCGACTGGTTATGCTGACCGGGGATCATGAAAATACGGCCCGGGCTGTTGCGCATGAAGTCGGCATTGATGAGGTGATTGCAGGCGTACTGCCCGAAGGTAAAGCCGATGCGATAAGCCAACTACAGCAGCAAGGAAGGCAGGTTGCCATGGTGGGCGATGGTATCAATGATGCTCCTGCACTGGCGCAGGCTGATGTCGGTATTGCGATGGGCGGCGGCAGCGATGTGGCGGTAGAAACCGCAGCGATTACGCTCATGCGGGCCGATCTGCATGGCGTGGTGGATGCCTTAAAGATTGCCTCCGCCACCCTGGGCAATATCCGGCAGAATCTGTTTGGCGCGTTTATTTACAACGTTATCGGTATTCCGCTGGCGGCAGGCGTGCTCTTTCCTTTTACCGGCCTGTTGCTTAGCCCGGTTTTTGCCGGTGCCGCCATGGCGCTGTCGTCAATAACCGTGGTGAGCAATGCTAACCGCCTGTTGCGCTATAAGCCGCGCGTTTAGCAATAACTGCCCTGCTCTGTCTTTCGCAACGGGATCCCGCTAGCATGGTGGCTTTCAAACAGTGAAGGACAGGGAATGACAGCGCGCCTTTTGCAACGTTTACGTAACTGGATTAATCCGCTTTTTCCAGCCAGCTATCGTTGGCCCGCCGTGGATATTCAGTCGGGCGAATGCCGGTTTCATCTGGTGGGTAGCATTCATATGGGCACCCGTGACATGCAGCCCCTGCCGGTCCGGCTGCTACAGCAGTTGCAAAAAGCCGATGCGCTGGTGGTTGAAGCGGATATTACCCAGGGAGGATCGCCATTTGAAAACACGGAAGAGCGTCCGCCACTGATCGCCAGAATGGATGATGAGGCGCTGGCGAAGCTTGAAACACTGTGCAACGAAACCAGTCTGTCCCTGAGCCGGTTTGATACGTTACCGGCCTGGCAGATTGCGCTGATGCTACAGGCCCAGCAGGCCCAGCGGCTGGGGTTACGTCCTGATTTCGGTATTGATTATCAGCTGCTACAGGCCGCGCGGGCGATGGATAAACCCGTGATTGAACTGGAAGGTGCGCAGGCGCAAATCACCCTGCTGAAATCCTTGCCCGACGATGGCATGGCGCTGCTGGCGGATACGCTGACCCACTGGCACACCAACGCACGCATGTTGCAAACGATGGTGAGCTGGTGGCTGGAAAGCCCGCCGCGCGATCCCCAGATTGCGTTGCCAGCGACATTCAGTCAGACCCTGAACGACACGCTGATTAGCCAGCGTAACAGCCAGTGGTGTGATCATTTACGTCGCCTGCCTTCGGGTCGATACATCGTCGCGGTCGGCGCTCTGCATTTATATGGCGAGAATAACCTGCCGGGAATGATGCGCGTCAGATAACTCACGGCAAAAAAAAGAGAGCCGACAGTCATATCAGCTCTTCAAAGAGGAATGTGTTAATGATTTTAGTTGTCGCCAACAACAGGATTGCTGGCGCGTGGCAATTCTCGCCTAAAGCACATTATTTCGCCACATTTATTGTTCATTAATACGTAATAAGATTTTTCTGAATATGAGGCAACAATGACGCCCGCGGTAAAACTACTGGAAAAACAAAAGGTCAGCTTCACACTGCATCCTTATGAGCATGACAGTAACGAAACCAGTTTTGGCGACGAAGCGGTTCGTAAGCTCAACCTGGACGCCCGGCAGGTGTATAAAACCCTGCTGGTGGCGTTGAACGGCGAGGCGAAACACCTTGCCGTGGCCGTTACGCCCGTCGCCACTCAGCTCGACCTCAAGAAAGTGGCAAAAGCGTTCAATGCCAAAAAAGCCGAGATGGCCGATCCCATGCTGGCCCAGCGCATCACCGGTTATCTGGTGGGCGGTATCAGCCCGCTGGGCCAAAAAAAGCGCCTGCCTACGGTGATCGACAGCTCGGCAAACGCCTTTGCGACGCTGTTTATTTCCGGCGGTAAGCGCGGGCTGGATATCGAGTTAAGCCCACAGGATCTGTCACGGCTGCTGGAGGCACCCTTAGCGGATATTGCCCGACGCGACTAAGCCGGTTGCAGTGCGCAGAGTTCATCAATCATCCAGCGCCCGGCAGGGCCGGGCGGATTGCGGCGCGACCAGACGACGTCAACCGCGATGCGCTGCGGCCATCCTGGTAAGGGCAACTCCTTTAAAACACCATGTCCAAACTGTTTCACCAGCCAACGGGGTAAAATACTCCAGCCAAAGCCCTGTTCCGCCATCTCCAGCAGCACATAATAGGTTTGAGCAGACCAGGCTCTCCCCTGGAAAGTCGGTGCACGACGATCGGTCCAGGTATTGAGGCGCAGGTGACGAAGAGGTTCGAGCTGACTTTCGCTGATCGTGGTTTCCCGCGCCAGGGGATGATCACGATGCAGATAAACCCCTAATTCAGCATCAACCTGCAGGCGCGCGATCGCAATGTCAGCCGGCAGCGTTGGCTGTGCACGAATCACCCCAATATGCGCACGCCCGGTTTGCAACAGCTCAACGACATCATCATCTTCCGCCGCAATGCCTTCCAGCTCGACATCAGGATAATGCTGATCAAATTGCTTAAGCAGTCGCTGATGGTAATGCGTTTGCCAAAAATCTGAGACTGCGACGCTGAGCCGCGGCTCTGTTCCCTCGGACAAGCGCGTCGCCAGCGCATCCAGCCGCTCGCTGGCGGCGAGGATCTGCTGCACCTGAGGCAGCACGCGTCGCCCCTGCTCGGTGAGCTGTGGCTGGCGGCCGCACCGGTCAAACAGGGCGAAACCGAGATCGGCTTCCAGATTAACCACAGCCACGCTGACGGTAGACTGGCTTTTTTTTAACGCCCGCGCGGCGGCTGAGAACGAGCCGCTGGCAACGGTCTGGACAAAGGCTTCCAGAGATTCCGGTGAGTAACGCATGAGAACCATCGCTTTTATCGATAGATGATCATTTTATCTTAGCATTTTGTCGTGGGAGAATGCGCAGCCTGAATAAAGGAGATTGAAATGCAAACCCGTTCGCTCACAGAACGCATCGTCCATGCCACCCTGTTTGAAGGCCTGGCCATCGTGACGATTGCTCCGCTGGCAGCATGGTTTATGAATAAACCCCTGTTTCAGATGGGAGCGCTGGCGATCATGCTGTCTACGGTGGCAATGCTATGGAATATGATTTACAACAGCGTGTTTGATCGGTTTTATCCGCCAGGGCAGAAACGTCGCGCCCTGCTTCGAGCGCTGCACGCATTGGGTTTTGAGGGCGGTTTTATCCTGATAGGCCTGCCGCTGGCGGCCTGGATGCTGGAGATTTCACTGTGGCAGGCATTTTTAATTGAAGTCGCGTTTTTTCTATTCTTTCTGCCCTACACCTTCGTCTACAACCTGGTGTGGGACAAACTGCGTCCACACTGGTTCGGCCGCAAATCCTGCCGCGCCTGAAAAAAAGCAGGGAGGCGTTCTCCCTGCCTGGACTTAATGCAGCGTTGCACTCTCTCCATTCCAGTGCCGGATCCACGTCAGTAACATTTTGGGATAGCGCCGCAACGGCGTCGCGTCTTTCGCCTCATCCTTTGGTGGTGCTGCCTGCTCAGCCTGATAAATAACCGCTTCACGTGGCTGGTAATCGCTGGCGTTCACCGGAGAATGGGCGCTTAGCCAGTCCCGCAGGACCTGCGCATCCACCTTGCCGCTGTTCACATAACCCGGGTGCGTGTCGATGCGCGGATAGCCATCCCCGCCTGCGGCATTAAAACTGTTTGTCGCCATACGATAGGTTTTTTCATCTGCCAGCGGCTGTCCATTGATCCTGACCTGGCTGACGCTGCTGCCGTTGGCGATCAGACTGACGTTGGCCAACTGGGCAAAACCGCCTGAATCAGGTTTGATGTTTGCCACAACCGCCAGATAGCGTTTGATTTCTGCGCCGGTCAGCGTGACGGAAACGACCTGATTACCGAAGGGTTGTACCTGTAACAGATCGCGCCAGGCAACCGGGCCGGATGTCAGCGAGGTACGGATCCCGCCCCCGCTCATCACGGCGAAGTCAGCCTGCGTTGCGGCCATCTGCGCACGCAGTATTAACTGCCCAATGGCGCTTTGTTTAAACCGCACGGTTTCTTTTTCGCCGGGAAAATCCCCTTTAATGCTTCCCACGTTGACCCGTAGCTTCGCGTCTGCGCGCTTTTGAAAAGGCGTCAGTAGTTTCATCATTGCGGTGTTAGCCGGGATGGCTTCCTGCCAGGTCAGTGAGGATTCACTGCCATCAAGATTTTTGATTTTGTGTTTGAGGTTGACCGGTATCAGCTGGTAGGCCTCCAGCGTCACCTCTCCATTGCGGTAGGTAAAATCGCCGCGCCCTACGTATTTACCCCATTTTTCCGCCTGCATGATCCAGACGCCGTTCTGCCGATCGGGCTCACAGGGTTGGCCTGGCTGATAGTCTTTACGGCTGACATTCTCTTTTTCTATACATACCGCATCGTGAGAATGCCCCCCGACGATCATATTGAGGGTTCCCTTTGGCAGACTGCGGGCCAGCGTCACGTCATCAACACCGTTACTGCCGTGTTGACCGTCGTCATAATGGCCAAGATGGGTTAACGCGACGATAACGTCGGGCTTCTCGGTAGCACGCAGCTCGGCGACGGCCTTTTCGGCCTCGGCAATGGGATCGCGGAATTCGATATCGCTTAACTGCGCAGGATTTGTCAGCCGGGCGGTATCGGGGGTAATCAATCCGAGCACGGCGATTTTTAACCCCATGCGCTGAAATACAGCCCAGGGCTTAAACAGGCGCTTACCACTGCTTTTTTGATAGACGTTGGCGGCCAGGAACGGAAATTTGGCCCATTTTTCCTGCTTACGCAGGACGGCGAGCGGTTTATCGAACTCGTGATTGCCCAGCATCATGGCGTCGTAGCCAATCAGGTTCATGCCGCGAATGTCGGGTTCCGCGTCCAGCTCATCCGACTCAGGCACGCCGCTGTTAACATCGCCAGCAGACAAGATTAACGCCCCACCGCCTTTGGCCTGAATATCGTAACGCTGCGTATCCATTAGCGTTTTTTGCGCCGCCAGCCCGTATTCACCCTGATCATTAGTCCAAAAATGCCCATGTTGATCGTTGGTATGCAGAATGCTGAAACGGTAACTGCGGTCAGGCACTGCAGCATGGGTAAACAGCGACGATAACATCACGAGCAGTGCCAGACCTGCTCCTGCCCCTCGAAATATCAACACAGCCCTTCTCCTTTGATTGTTATCCGTTTCACCCGCCGGCCATCGGCGCCCTTCTGTGTCGCACAGAAACGGCCGTAACTCAAGATGAATACGGCTCCGTCTGGCCATTATGGCAGGCCAGGCGACCTGGCAGGAAACGCCAACCGTCTGATTTCTCCGCTCTCTTCTCTCTGACGCGCTGTTAAAAGGCTAAATGTTGACGGGATATGAAGGTGTTGTTCATTAAACCTGCAACATTGTTAACCGCTGCGACATCAACTCGACAAAGTGGGTCTTTGCGCTTTTTCCGGCATGACTGCTGTTTTCAGCTCAACCTGACAGCCAGACTTTTTTCATGAGTGCTGTCAGCTTTGCGCTGTAGCTTCGGCACAATAGTCTGTTTTCACGATGTTTTTACCCGACATCCAGCAAAGCGATGGCACCGCTGCTTCAATCTGAAAAAACCGTTATTACGCTTGTGAGGCTGACTGGCCTCAGCAAATCTCACACTGGTTCCGGTTGGTGACGGTTTATAGCGCATTCGCGCATCATTGGCGTCACGTCTGTGTCATTTAACGAGCGTAAACTTATTCCGTTCTGTTCCTGATGAAGCGCTAAACCAGCCGATGATAGGGATAAGTGATAAAAACAGCCTTCCGATTGCATTTCTCTCGTATTTGCATAATTTTTTCTGTTAATCCCACAAATTATTCAGCGATCCTTTCCGATATGCATTAGACTCATTTGTTACAAGCGGACACATTTATACCCATGGAGACTGGCATGCATCACACCACACCGTTGATTACGACTATCGTCGGGGCTCTGGTCCTGGCTTTTCTCCTTGGAATGCTGGCAAATCGGTTACGCATTTCGCCGCTAGTGGGTTATTTAGTCGCGGGCGTACTGGCTGGCCCTTTTACGCCGGGGTTTGTGGCTGATACCAATCTGGCACCGGAACTCGCAGAGCTGGGCGTTATCCTGCTGATGTTCGGCGTCGGCCTGCACTTCTCACTGAAGGATCTGATGTCGGTAAAGCGGATAGCCATTCCCGGCGCTATCGCACAGATCGCTGTGGCGACCTTACTGGGAATGCTGATGTCGTGGGCGATGGGCTGGTCCTGGATGACGGGCTTAGTGTTCGGTTTGTGTCTTTCTACCGCCAGTACCGTGGTGTTGCTGCGCGCATTAGAAGAGCGTCAGCTTATTGAAAGCCAGCGCGGCCAGATTGCTATTGGCTGGTTGATTGTTGAAGATTTGGTCATGGTGCTTACGCTGGTCCTGCTGCCCGCGATTGCCGGCATGATGGAACAGGGTAACGCCAGCGCCAGCCTGGTGATATGGGACCTGCTCTGGACCATCGGTAAAGTCGCCGCCTTTATGGTGTTAATGATGGTCGTCGGTCGCCGTGCCGTGCCCTGGATCCTCGCGAAAAGTGCCGCAACGGGTTCACGTGAGCTGTTTACGCTGGCCGTATTAGCCCTGGCGCTGGGCATTGCGTTTGGCGCCGTCGAGTTCTTTGACGTCTCTTTTGCCCTCGGGGCCTTCTTTGCCGGTATGGTGCTGAACGAGTCCGAGTTAAGCCAGCGCGCCGCCCGCGACACGCTGCCGCTGCGTGATGCCTTTGCGGTGCTGTTCTTTGTGTCTGTCGGGATGCTGTTCGACCCGATGATCCTGGTGAAAGAACCGCTGGCGGTGCTGGGGGCGCTGGTGATCGTCGTGATAGGAAAATCTGCCGCGGCGTGGCTTCTGGTCTCGCTGCTGGGTCATTCACGCCGCACCGCGATGACTATTTCGGTCAGCCTGGCGCAAATCGGCGAGTTTGCCTTTATTCTTGCCGGGCTGGGGATCTCCCTGGGGCTGCTGGATGAAGAGGGCCGTAATCTGGTGCTGGCTGCCGCCATTCTTTCTATCATGCTCAACCCGGTGCTGTTTACCCTGCTGGGGCGCTATCTGTCTAAGAACGAAACGATGGAGCAGCAGACGCTCGAAGAGGCGCTGGAAGAAGAAGAACAACAGATTCCGGTGGATATCTGCCATCACGCGGTAATCGTTGGCTATGGTCGCGTCGGCAACCTGCTGTGTGAGCAACTGATGGCGCTCAATATTCCGGTGGTGGTGGTCGAGAGTTCGATTCCTCGCGTCAAAGCACTACGCGATCAGGGCATTCGGGCCGTGCTGGCCAATGCTGCCCGCGCAAACACGCTGGAGTTAGCCCGTGTGGACTGTGCAGCCTGGCTGCTCATCACCATTCCCAACGGATATGAGGTGGGGGAAATCGTTACCGCCGCCCGCCAGAAAAAAGCGGACATCAACATCATTGTGCATGCCCATTATGATGATGAGGTGGAGTACATTCTGGAACGTGGCGCAAACCATGTCGTGATGGGCGAACGCGAGATTGCCGCCAGCATCATTCAGAAACTGCAGGAAAACCTTGAGCAGGAGCACACCAGGCTCGCCTGTGAAGGCAACAGCTAATGACCTGCCCTTCAGCAGCGGCAGCGTTGCTGAGGGGCAGTTTGTCTTTCCGGCTTAACGATCCCAGTAGGACTCTTCCAGGCTGTCTTCCCGCTCGGGCAGGCCGCGCGTCAGTCGGGGAGAATGCTGGTTCAGCACCTGATAGCTTACCCGGTTCGCATATTTGCAAACCTGCGCCAGGGACGAATAGGTGAGATAAGCGCGCGCATGCTTACTGGAATTAGGCACGTTGCGGCGATGATAATTGTTTGCCGTAATATCGTGCAGCAATGCGGCCAGTGCGCCGTCCCCTGCCCCGTTGGTATTCATGATCTTTTCCGGGCCGCCCATATAAGGGGCGATGTGAGAAAAAATGCGTAGCGGCTGCTGGCAGTCCTGTTTACGCATCGCCCGGCTAAATTCGTACAGGTTGAACTCCGCAATCGCGCCAGGCAGTAGCGGATGATTCGTTTTGCGCTTGAACGCCTCTTCCGTATAACCCGCCATATACAATCCGGTCGGCCCTGCGGTACACAACACCAGGTCAACCCATTCCAGCGCCCTATCCGATGCCAGCAGAGGATCGGCTTCGCCGGTCAGCGCCAGGGCTTCTTCTTCGTTCATGGCCACAATTGAAACGTGATCGCGCAGAAAATCGCGCCAGAACTGCGGGTTGTCGCCGATGACGTGTTTGGTGCCCAGCGTCAGGACCACGGGCACGTTGTGGCGTTTGGCGTATTCAATGGCCTTTAACGTTGCCTCAGGCATGGGCTCGCCCGCCTCGCAGCGGATTAGATAGGAGGTCAGCACCAGCGCAGAGGCGCCCGCAATAACGTCTTCAGGGACGTTTTCCGCCCTGAGCTGATTCATTTGCCCCGGGCTGATAGCAAAGGTGCGGTCGCCCTGATCGCCAATCAGCGTAAAGCAGCGGCCAATCGCACCGTCAACGCCCTGCAGATAGTTCAGGTCCATTCGGCTGGAGGTATTACACAGATAGCGGTAGGCATAACCGCCAATCTGGATATTGTTGCACATCACCCCCAGCAGTACGGAACGATCGTCCGCCAGCACCGAGAAATTATGCAGCGTATTACCAATTGTGCCGCCCGCAAACTGGTGGGTCACCAGTTCGTCACGCATCAGTTCCGCATACAGCGCTTCCGCCACGGCATCGTCGATAACCAGCGAATGGCCAGCGCTCAGGCCGTAGCGAACAAGAAAGGCGTCATCGACTTTGGCTTCGATATCGACCAGCGTCTGATCGATGCCGACCACCCAACTGCCGTCTTCACTATCAAATTGGGAGGACTGTAACAGCGGATCGCGGGCGCTAACGGGGAAGTAATGTTTGGATTTACGTTTGCCGGGAAATTTCATGGTAACTGCCGTGAGGAAAAACAGGCAGAGAAGCATATCACATTCTGTATCGTGACTTTACTGTCGCAAGTAGACCCACTGCATATTCATCTCAGTATGTTCTGCCATTGTATTTAGCACCAGGCGAACCTCGGCCTTCTGTCCAGCAGCATGCAGTAAGAGGAGAGAAACAGACACAGGGGAAATCAACGCGTTGAGGGCAAAAGGGGCCAGCCTGGCCAGCCCCAATCCGCTTAGCCGAGAATCTTAGCCAGCTCTGCGCTCACGTCGGACACGTTGCGCGTACCGTCGATCTTGTGATACGCGGTGTGCCCCGCTTCCGCTTCTTTGCTGTAGTAAGCAATCAGCGGCGCAGTCAGCTGATGGTATTCCACCAGACGTTTGCGCACCGTTTCTTCCTGATCGTCTTTGCGCGTGGTCAGCTCTTCACCGGTCACGTCATCCTTGCCTTCCACTTTCGGTGGATTGAATTTGACGTGGTAGACGCGGCCTGATGGCGCGTGAACACGGCGGCCTACGATACGCTCAACAATCAGCTCGTCCGGTACGGCGAACTCCAGCACGTAGTCCACTTTAATACCGGCTTCTTTCATTGCGTCAGCCTGAGGAATGGTGCGTGGGAAACCATCAAGCAGGAAACCGTTTTTGCAATCTTCCTGGGTGATGCGCTCTTTAACCAGCGCAATGACCAGCTCATCAGTAACCAACTTACCGGCATCCATAATGGCTTTCGCCTGGTTGCCAAGTTCGGTGCCAGCTTTAACCGCTGCACGCAGCATGTCGCCAGTGGAGATCTGCGGAATACCGTATTTCTCCATGATGAATTGGGCTTGAGTCCCCTTACCTGCGCCCGGAGCTCCGAGCAGAATAATACGCATTGCGTAAATCCCCTTGCGAATCGCATTGATGAATCTGAGAAGCGGAAGAACATACCATTATGACCCGCCCACCACAAGGAAGCGGCGGGTCAGGAAAGTTTAGTGTACTGGCTTTAGCGCGTGATAGCAGTGTGTCAGGTCAGCGAAAGGGCATTTTCGGACTGGCGGCTTAGGCTGAATGCATTTCATGGCGTTTGCGCAACAAAACGGCTCGCTGAAATCAGGCGATGCACTTAAGCAAAAAAAAACCGGTGGACCTTGCCACCGGTTTTGATTGGCTTACGCCGTCAGTAACTGATTCATACGGCGGATAAACTGGTTAGGATCGTCCAGCGTGCCGCGCTCGGCCAGCAGCGCCTGATCCAGTAACAGCTCTATCCACTCACCGAAGCGGGTTTCATCCTGGGTATCCGCCACGCGTTTCACCAGTTGGTGATCGGGGTTGATTTCAAAGATGTATTTCACTTCCGGCACGTCCTGACCTGCCGCAGCAAACAGTTTGGCCATTTGCGTGGTCATCTCGTTCGCATCCGTGGTCACAATCGCCGGCGTATCGGTCAGGCGGTGCGTCAGACGCACTTCTTTCACGCGCTCACCCAGCAGCGTTTTCACGCGTTCAACAAACGGCTCCAGCGCTTTTTCAGCTTCTTTCTGCTCTTCCGTCTCTTCGTCGGCCAGCTTATCCAGTGCGTCATCGGCTTTGCTGACAGACTGGAAGACTTTACCGTCGAACTCGGTCAGGTAGCTCATCATCCATTCGTCGATGCGATCGGACAACAGCAGCACTTCGATGCCTTTCTTACGGAACAGCTCCAGATGCGGGCTGCTGTTGGCGGCGGCATAGCTGTCGGCCGTGATGTAGTAGATCTTCTCCTGACCTTCTACCATGCGGCTGACGTACTCTTCCAGCGAAACGGTTTGCGCCGCGCCTTCGCTTTGGGTACTGGCAAAGCGCAACAGTTTAGCAATCGCTTCTTTATTCGCGTGATCTTCCGCCGGGCCTTCTTTCAGTACCAGACCGAACTCTTTCCAGAAGGTCTGGTATTTTTCGCTGTCGTCTTTTGCCAATTTCTCCAGCATCTGCAGCACACGCTTGGTCAGCGCGCCACGCAGGCTCTGGGTTACCCGGCTGTCCTGCAGGATTTCACGCGATACGTTAAGCGGCAGATCGTTTGAGTCAATCAGACCGCGCACGAAGCGCAGGTAATTCGGCATGAACTGCTCGGCATCATCCATGATAAACACGCGCTGTACGTACAGTTTCAGGCCATGTTTATGATCGCGGTTCCACATGTCGAACGGCGCACGCGCCGGGATATAAAGCAGGCTGGTGTACTCCTGTTTACCTTCAACACGGTTGTGGCTCCAGATTGCCGGATCGCTGAAATCGTGGGCGATGTGTTTGTAAAACTCGTTGTACTCTTCATCGCTGATGTCAGCTTTGTTGCGCGTCCACAGCGCCTGGGCCTTGTTGATTTTCTCCCAGGTGGTGGTGCCGGTCTCTTCGTCTTTGCTTTCGATTTCTACCGGCAGGGCAATGTGATCGGAGTACTTACTGATAATGTTGCGTACGCGCCAGCTATCAAGGAACTCATCTTCGCCCTCGCGCAGGTGCAGGGTAATTTCGGTACCGCGTTCGGCTTTGCTGATATCCGCGATGGTGTAATCCCCTTCACCCGCGGATTCCCAGAAGACAGCTTCGTCTTCTGCCGCGCCCGCTGCACGGGTGCGCACAGAGACCTTGTCGGCCACGATAAACGCCGAATAGAAGCCTACGCCAAACTGACCGATCAGCTGGCTGTCTTTCGCCTGGTCTGAGCCCAGAGACGCCAGGAAGGATTTGGTGCCTGATTTAGCAATGGTGCCCAGGTTTTCAATCACTTCATCACGACGCATGCCGATACCGTTATCGCTCAGCGTAATGGTACGGTTGTCCTTATCCACAGAGAGACGCACGCGCAGGTCGCCATCGCCTTCATACAGGCTGGCATCAGACAGCGCGCGGAAGCGCAGTTTATCTGCCGCATCCGAAGCATTGGAAATCAGCTCACGCAGGAAAATCTCTTTGTTTGAATAGAGAGAATGGATCATCAGGTGCAGAAGTTGTTTTACCTCTGACTGAAAGCCACGAGTCTCTTGTCCTTTCATGGTCATTGCTACCTCAACAGAATCAGATTTAACGAACGTTGAGGAGGATGTGGGGATAAATGAGAGGTTTTCAAGCCGGTGTCTTTCACAACACCGGCAAGCGTTTAAAATTTAATCTTTTGACGACCGGCCAGGGAGTGGGACAGCGTGGTGCCATCGACCATTTCCAGTTCACCGCCCATCGGAACCCCATGCGCAATACGGCTCGCGTCGACGCCATACTGTCCGCACAATTCAGCGATGTAGTTCGCGGTAGCTTCACCTTCAACCGTGGGATTGGTCGCCAGAATCACTTCGTGAAGCGTTTCTTTTTCCAGCCGTTGTTCCAGTCGGTCAAGACCAATATCGGCTGGACCAATGCCGTCCAGCGGCGAAAGATGCCCCATCAACACGAAATAGCGGCCGGCAAATTGCCCGGTTTGCTCAATAGCATGGATGTCTGCCGGGCTTTCAACCACGCAGATTTGACCATTTTGCTGTCGCCGGGGATTGGCGCAAATGGTGCAAATTTCCTGCTCGGTGAAGGTGCGGCAATCGGCACAGTGGCCGATTTCCGACATCGCCCGGGTCAGAGCCTGCGCCAGCCGCATTCCGCCACTCCGATCGCGCTGTAGCAGTTGAAACGCCATACGCTGGGCCGATTTAGGCCCAACGCCCGGCAAACAGCGCAGCGACTCCATTAAAGACTCTAGCAGGGGGCTGGTTTGCATCAGAACGGCATCTTGAAGCCTGGTGGCAGCTGCATGCCTGAAGAGACAGAGGCCATTTTCTCTTTCTGCACTTCGTCAATGCGACGAGCGGCATCGTTGAATGCGGCGGCAATCAGATCTTCCAGCATGTCTTTGTCGTCCTCAAGCAGGCTCGGATCGACTTCTACCCGGCGGCAGTTGTGAGCACCGTTGATCGTGACTTTGACCATGCCAGCACCTGATTCACCCGTGACTTCCAGGGCGGCAATTTCTTCCTGAACCTGGGCCATTTTGTCTTGCATCTGCTGGGCCTGCTTCATCAGGTTGCCCAATCCGCCTTTACCAAACATAGTTTTCTCTCTCTGCTGAGGCTACAACGCGGTTTATTCAGACCGTTGCAGCGTGTTCAAACGGGTCGAATGCTTTCCTCATCCAAATCGGCATCAAAAAAGCGACGAAGGGTTTGAATGTGGGTGTCACTCAAGATTGACTGACGCGCCTGCGCCAGCTTCTCTTCATAAATGGCCTGACGCCACTCCAGTGGCGTCAATACCGAAGAATTATCGTCTTCAATAACCGACAGTTCAACCTGATGGCCTGCTGCCTGACTTAACGCGGCGCTCAGGGCCTGCTGCGCCGACGCGGAATTCAGGTGGCGATGACTGGAACGTAAATGCAGGCAAATGCCGTTATCCGTGGTTTCTTTCCATGCATTCAGGGCCAGTTGCTGAACCAGTTTAGGCAGCGGTAAGCCCGCGACCTCTGCCGCCCATGCATCGCGCTGCTGGGCTTCTTCCGCCAGTCGCGCGGCCAGCTCAGGATTTTTCTCATGCTCCAGCGCAGAACGCAAGGCTTTTGGCGTCGCGACCGGCTCAGCGACCTCTGTCACTGGCGTCTGTGCTTTCCAGCGGTAAGCCTCTTTTTTTACCGGTGCCGCAGGCGCGCTGTCTCGGACTCGCTGCTGGCTGCGTTCGGTAACAGAGGCCAGTCGTTCCAGCGCAGAGTTGGCCGGCCGCGCACCTGGCGCTGCCGGCTCACTCTTTTTTGCTTTGTTTGCTCCCTGGCGCAGCAACTGGGTGCGCGCCTGCAGGAGCTGGCTGGTGGAGCTGGACAGTGACGGATCGGGCGAAGCCGGCGGCACGGCCTGCTGACTGACAGCCGGTTCCGGCGCGGCCATTTGCGGCTGCGCCGCGGGCGCCTTTTGAGCGGGCTGGGCAGCGACATTCTGCACCGGTGCCGGTGCCGACTGCGCCGTCAGCGTTGGCCGCGCGATCGGTTCGGCGATGGCTGCCTTGGGATGGAACGCCAGGGCGCGCAGCAATGTCATTTCAATCCCCATGCGGCGATCGGGCGCAAGCGGTAAATCTTTACGCCCCATGAGCAGGGTTTGGTAGTACAGCTGGAGATCGGCCGGTGGCACCGCGCGCGCCAGCTCACGCAGGCGTAGCGCATTGCTCTCTTCATCGTCATTGAGCGACGTGGGCAGGAGCTGCACCATGGCAATCCGGTGCAGCAGGCGCAGCATCTCAACCAACAGCGCTTCCCACTCAACGCCGCGTGAAGCCGCGTGGGCTAGCAGCGTCATCATCTGTTCGCCATTGCCCTCAACCACGGCTTCGAGCAGGCCAAGCGGCTGTTCATCATCAAGCGTTCCGAGCATCGTGCCCACGGTGGCGCTGGTCACGCTGCCCTCGCCCATTGCAATGGCCTGATCGGTAAGGCTTAACGCGTCACGCATGCTGCCATCGGCGGCTCTGGCGAGCAGTTGCAGGGCGCGTGGCTCACGCGCGATCTGCTCCTGCTCTAAAACATGATCTAACTGCTGGCGGATCTGATCGACCTCAAGCGCTTTTAGATGAAACTGCAGGCAGCGCGACAGAATCGTCACCGGCAGTTTTTGCGGATCGGTCGTGGCCAGCAAGAATTTTACATGCGAAGGCGGTTCTTCCAGCGTTTTCAGCAGGGCGTTGAAGCTGTGACGCGACAGCATGTGCACTTCATCGATCAGGTAGACTTTAAACCGGCCGCGCGCGGGCGCGTACTGCACGTTATCGAGCAGATCGCGTGTGTCTTCCACTTTGGTGCGCGAGGCCGCGTCAATCTCAATAAGATCGACAAAGCGCCCCTGCTCAATCTCACGACAGTTGTCGCACTGACCGCAGGGTGTTGCGGTAATACCGGTTTCGCAGTTAAGCCCTTTTGCCAGCAGACGGGCAATCGTGGTTTTCCCTACGCCCCGCGTGCCGGAGAAGAGATAAGCATGATGGATGCGTCCCAGAGACAATCCATTCGCCAGCGCCGTCAGAACATGTTCCTGACCGACAACATCAGCAAACGCCTGTGGACGCCATTTTCGGGCAAGTACCTGATAGCTCATGTGGTTTCGACGAATTTGGATGGAAATGTGAGCGCAGACGCACTGCAACCCCTGTATATGATTGCAGTAGTCTAACAGCTACGCTTTCACCTATCACTCGTTATCTTGAACAGGGAAAGATGTGCGGCCTGCGGAGCACGAGGCCGCAAGCGAGGGTTAGTGGCCGGGAAAATTGACCAGGCTGTAGCTGTCAACGCCCAGCGCCTTGAGACGCGCTTCACCTGCCAGATCGAACAGGTTGATAATAAATGCCGCATCCTTAACTTCGCCGCCTGCACGACGAATCAGTTTGATGGTCGCTTCGAGCGTGCCCCCCGTTGCCAGCAGGTCGTCGACCACCAGCACCACATCGCCTGGCTGAATAGCATCTTTGTGCAATTCCAGTCGGTCGGTACCGTATTCCAGCTCGTAAGCTTCGCTGAAGGTTTCACGTGGCAGTTTGCCCGGCTTGCGCACCGGAACAAAGCCCAGCCCCAGTCCGAGGGCGACAGGTGCCCCGAACAGGAAACCCCGCGCTTCCGTGCCCACCACTTTGGTGATGCCTTTATTGCGATAACGCTCTACCAGCAGCGAGATGGACGCGGCATAGGCTTTTGGGTCTTCCAACAGGCTGGTGACGTCACGGAAAAGAATACCCGGCTTCGGGTAATCAGGAATACTTTTGATACTGTTTTTAATCAGTTCAAGCTGCTGCGCAGTGTCGGTCATAATCTTAAGCCTGGTAAAAAAAAAATTCTGTTCTGTTTTGCGCAGCTTCAATAGCGCCAACACCGGGTTAAAGGCTCAGCGAAGAGGCATGAATAATGGGAAGCTACACACGAAGAGGCCCAAATCTAAGCAAATGGTCGGCTAATTGCAACTTTATCGCGGCGGTAAACGTTCATCCGCTGTTTCTGCCACCACCGGCATGCGCCCGATAAACAGCAGTAGCACAGCCAGCATAATAAGTAACATGACGCGTACCCACCACAGCGGAACCAGCCAGAGAGACACCGCAAAGGTTATTACAATCACGATCATCGCCCGGCTTTTTGCACCGGGGGGCATGCCACGGTGCTGCTGCCAGTGGCGGATATAACGGCCAAAAGGCGATCTCCAGAGCAGCCAGTAGTGGAATCGGGGAGAAGAGCGGGCAAAACACCAGGCCGCCAGTAGCATAAATGGCGTGGTGGGTAATAAAGGTAATACAATACCCAGTATGCCAAGCACAATCGCCAGCCAGCCAAGGGTCAATAATACAATGCGTTGCATAACGATCGCTCAGCGCGTTTCCAGTCACGTAACCTTAGCATACCTGAGTCTCGGGCGATGAGTTACGTCACTGCACACCAACGCCTGCTTAACTGCATGCTTGATTTACGACAGGATATTGCCAGCCATCCTGATGGATACTGCCGTTCCCCCCGCTTTGACAGCCAGCTTTTTACCACCAAAGGCACCCGGCTGGCGGATTATTTGCAGGAGATTGAACACAATTATCAGCGTTTGTGCCAGCCCAACGGTGACGTGGCCCGCAGCCAGTGGCTGGCCAGCCATCTGGTCGATCAGATTGCTGCTCTGCAACGTGAGGCCCGCACCCAACAGTTGCGTAGCCCACAGGAGCGCGCTCAGCCCTCTTCCCGGCAGCGAAAATATCAGGAATACCGCGAGTATGAACGTCGACTGCAGGCTATGATCGACCAGCGTGAACAGCGAATGGCGCTGGCGGAAACGCTGGCCGTGCAGCAGCAGTTGAAGAAAGACCTGGAGGTGCTCGAAGGTCGTATGGCACGCTGTCGACAGGCCATACGTTCGGTGGAGTGGGCAATGTCGCTGGCAAACAGCGCCTTTAACACTTAATGCGCTATCCGTGCTGGAGGGGATTCACGGATGGCACGCTTATCTGGCCCATGATACAACTGCTCAGGAGGAAAGATGTCCCTGGAAACGGCGCCTGAAGAGGTAAAACTGGCCGTCGATCTCATTCAGCTGCTTGAAGAGAATCAGATCGCGGTAGAAACCGTGCTGTCTGCACTGGCCATCGTTCAGCGCGACTTTGAAAGAAAGCGCGACACGCAGCGTAAAGATTAGGCCTTTTTAGCCAGCGTTGGGCTGAAGCGCAGCATATCAATCAGCGCATCAACCAGCACAGGCGCATCGGTAACCAGATCAAACTTATCGGGTGTAAACAGCCAGCTTTCCATCATGCCGTTCACGTAGCCGCGCATAATCAGCGCGGCCTGACGCGTCTGGAAGGTTTCCGGGAGCTGCCCGGCATCAATGCACTGGCGCAAAACGTCTTCTATTTCATTGTAACGCTCCAGCAACAGGCTTTGCTGAATGCTTTTTACCGCCGCCATTTCCCCCACAAACTCGCATTTGTGGAAGATAATTTCCATTAGCGCGCGGCGCTGAGGATCTCTGGCCGTCGCCTGAAAGATATACACCAGCATCGCTCGCAGAATGGAAAGTGGATCACCGGGGTATTTTGTCTGATACTCAAGTTTCACATCATCCAGCCCTGCATCACTGCGAAGCCATATTTCGTTTAACAAATCGGCTTTGTTTTTGAAATGCCAGTAGATTGCCCCCCGTGTTACGCTGGCTGCGGATGCGACATCCGCCAGGGAAGTGGCTGAAACCCCCTCTTTAGAAAAAAGGGCAAGTGCAGCGTCAAGAATTTGATGCCGGGTTTCAAGAGCTTGCGCTTTGGTTTTTCGTGCCATAGGGGACTTTTTTTACAATCGAGTAAGTTTACATACATTTGTGAATGTATGTACCATAGCACGACCTAAACTCTTACGCAGCAATGGGTTCCTGGCTTTGTGATCCATTGATCATTCGATATCGGACTCTAGAGGTTTATTTATGACTAAATTCAGAGGGTTAACGCCTCTGGCGGCCGTCCTGATGCTATCAGGCAGCTTCGTGTTAACAGGATGTGACGGAAATAAATCCGACCAGGCCGCCCAGCAGCAGCAGCCACCTGAGGTGGGTGTTGTTACGGTTAAAAGTGAACCCCTTAAAATTTCGACTGAATTACCCGGCCGCACTTTGGCTTTTCGTATTGCTGAAGTTCGCCCGCAGGTTTCCGGTATCATCCTGAAGCGTAACTTCATTGAAGGCGGAGAGATCAAAGCAGGGGAATCGCTGTATCAGATCGATCCGGCGACCTATCAGGCGTCCTACGACAGTGCTAAAGCCGATTTAGCGAAGGCGGAAGCTAACGCACGCATTGCGCAGCTTACCGTGAATCGCTATAAGCCGCTGCTCGGCACTAAATACATCAGTCAGCAGGATTATGATACGGCTGTGGCCACCGCCGCGCAAAACAATGCCGCGGTTCAGTCAGCCAAAGCCAATGTGGAAACCGCCCGTATTAATCTTGCCTATACCAAAGTCACCTCGCCCATCAGCGGCCGTATCGGTAAGTCTTCCGTAACGGAAGGTGCTCTGGTGCAGAGCGGGCAAACTACGGCGCTGGCAACCGTGCAGCAGCTTGATCCGATGTATGTCGATGTCACCCAGTCGAGTGAAGATTTCCTGCGTTTACGTTCAGAACTCGAATCGGGTCAGCTGAAACAGAACGATGGCAAAGCGAATGTCACCCTGCTGATGCAAAACGGCAAAGACTATGCTCAGCCGGGTACGCTGGAATTTTCCGACGTGACCGTTGACCAGACCACCGGATCCATCACCCTGCGTGCGATCTTCCCGAACCCTGACAAAGCGTTGCTGCCTGGCATGTTTGTCCGTGCTCGCCTGGAGGAAGGCACCAACCCGAACGCCCTTTTAGTGCCACAGCAGGCGGTGAGCCGTACGCCAACCGGCGATGCCTCTGTCATGGTGGTGGGCGCGGATAACAAGGTTGAAGCACGTAAGATTAAAGCGGCCCAGGCTATTGGCGACAAATGGCTGGTGACTGATGGGCTTAAAGCGGGTGAGCGCGTGATCTTTACCGGTCTGCAACGCGCAAAACCGGGTGCGCAGGTTACGCCTAAAGAAGTCACCGATGATGCCAAAGCCGCCAGCGGCGATCCGTCCAAAGCGCAGTCTGCTAAAACATCGTCATAACAGGAGCCGTTGATACATGGCTAAGTTCTTTATCGATCGCCCCATCTTTGCGTGGGTTCTTGCTATTATCGTGATGCTAGCGGGCGCGTTATCGATTCTTAAATTACCGATCGAGCAATATCCCAATGTTGCGCCGCCGGCAATTGAGATTCAGGCCAACTACCCAGGTGCTGACGCCAAAACGCTGCAAGACTCGGTGACTCAGGTCATCGAACAGAACATGAATGGTATTGATGGCCTGATGTATATGTCATCAAGCAGTGACTCATCGGGCGCACTGACGCTGACGATTTCGTTTGAGTCAGGCACCGATGCCGATATCGCCCAGGTTCAGGTGCAGAACAAACTGCAACTGGCCATGCCTTTGCTGCCTCAGGAAGTGCAACAACAGGGGATTCAGGTTAAAAAATCCTCCAGTAGCTTCCTGATGGTCGCCGGTTTTATCAGCGATGACGGCAGTATGAATCAGAACGATATTTCTGACTACGTTGCCTCAAACATCAAAGATCCGATCAGCCGTACGCCTGGCGTCGGTGATACCCAGGTATTCGGGGCGCAGTATGCCATGCGTATCTGGATGGATCCCAGCAAGCTTAATAACTATCAGTTAACCCCTGTTGACGTTATCAACGCGCTGAAAACCCAGAACGCCCAGGTCGCTGCCGGTCAGTTAGGCGGCACGCCACCGGTGCCGGGACAGCAGTTGAACGCCTCTATCATTGCACAAACCCGTCTGACCTCGACCAAAGAGTTCGGCAACATTCTGCTTAAGGTGAATGCTGACGGTTCTCAGGTTCGTCTGCGCGATGTGGCTCAGATTGAACTGGGTGGGGAAAACTACGAAATCATCGCACGTTATAACGGTAAACCCGCTTCCGGTATTGGTATCAAACTGGCGACCGGCGCTAACGCCCTGAACACGGCGGAGGCGGTGAAGGCAGAGCTGGCTAAACTGCAGCCCACTTTCCCGGCGGGTATGAAGGTCGTTTACCCTTATGACACGACACCTTTCGTAAAAATCTCGATTTTCGAAGTAGTGAAGACACTGATGGAAGCCATTCTGTTGGTGTTCCTGGTGATGTATCTGTTCCTGCAAAACTTCCGTGCCACGCTGATTCCGACCATCGCCGTGCCTGTTGTTCTGCTGGGTACCTTTGCCATTATCAGCGCCTTTGGCTACTCGATAAACACCCTGACGATGTTTGGGATGGTGCTGGCCATCGGCTTGCTGGTCGATGACGCCATCGTAGTGGTCGAGAACGTCGAACGCGTAATGGCGGAAGAAGGGCTGCCGCCCAAAGAGGCCACCAAGCGATCGATGGAACAGATTCAGGGCGCGCTGGTCGGTATTGCCCTGGTGCTGTCGGCAGTATTCATTCCTATGGCCTTCTTCGGCGGATCTACCGGGGTCATTTACCGTCAGTTCTCTATCACTATTGTTTCAGCGATGGCGCTGTCGGTACTGGTTGCGTTAATTCTGACGCCGGCGCTCTGCGCCACCATGCTCAAGCCGGTGAAAAAAGGCGATCATGGCAAAACCACCGGTTTCTTTGGCTGGTTTAACCGCCTGTTCGACAAGAGCACGCATCACTATGTCGACAGCGTGGGCCATATCGTTCGCGGTACCGGTCGCTATCTGCTGCTTTACCTGCTGATTGTGCTGGGCATGGCGTTTCTGTTCCTGCGCCTCCCCTCTTCCTTCCTGCCGGAAGAAGATCAGGGCCTGTTACTGGCTCAGGCACAGTTGCCTGCGGGTGCAACCCAGGAACGCACGCAGAAGGTGCTGGATCAGGTTTCTGACTACTTCCTGACAAAAGAGAAGGACTCGGTTAAGTCGGTCTTTACCGTTGCCGGTTTTGGTTTTGCCGGACGGGGCCAGAACACCGGTATCGCCTTCGTCAGCCTTAAACCCTGGGATGAGCGTACCAGCAGCGACATGAAAGTCCCGGCTATCCAGGGACGTGCCATGCAGGCATTAGGGCAAATCAAAGACGGTATGGTCTTTGCGTTTAACCTGCCGGCCATTATTGAATTAGGTAACGCGACAGGCTTTGACTTTGAGCTGATCGATCAGGCAAACCTGGGCCATGACAAGCTAACGCAGGCGCGTAACCAGCTGTTTGGCATGATTGCCCAGCATCCGGATACGCTGGTCGGTGTTCGCCCTAATGGCCTGGAAGATACGCCGCAGTTCAAGCTGGATATCGACCAGGAAAAAGCGCAGGCGTTGGGCGTGTCACTCAGTGACATTAACACCACGCTCGCAGCCTCGTGGGGCGGCTCTTACGTCAATGACTTTATTGACCGTGGTCGCGTGAAGAAAGTGTACGTGATGGGTAAAGCCGACGCGCGTATGCTGCCGGACGACATCAATAAGTGGTTTGTCCGTAACAGCAACGGCGAGATGGTGCCCTTCTCTGCCTTCTCTTCGGCACACTGGCAGTATGGTTCGCCGCGTCTGGAACGCTATAACGGTCTGCCTGCCATGGAGATCCTGGGTCAGGCCGGACCGGGCAAGAGTTCCGGTGAAGCCATGAATCTGATGGAAGAACTGGCCTCTAAACTGCCAACCGGCATCGGTTTTGACTGGACGGGAATGTCCTATCAGGAACGTCTGTCAGGCAACCAGGCACCGGCTCTTTATGCCATTTCACTGATTGTGGTGTTCCTGTGTCTTGCTGCCCTGTATGAAAGCTGGTCCATCCCGTTCTCTGTCATGCTGGTCGTTCCGCTCGGTGTGGTCGGTGCATTACTCTTCACCACCTTACGTGGCCTGAGTAACGACGTTTACTTTGTCGTGGGGTTATTGACAACCGTTGGCCTCTCGGCGAAGAACGCCATCCTGATCGTGGAATTTGCGAAGGATCTGATGGAGAAAGAAGGTAAAGGCCTGGTGGAAGCGACGCTTGAAGCCTGTCGTATGCGTCTGCGTCCGATCCTGATGACCTCGCTGGCCTTTATTCTTGGCGTACTGCCTCTGGCCATCAGCACCGGCGCAGGCTCAGGTGCCCAGAATGCGGTCGGTACGGGCGTAATGGGCGGTATGGTAACCGCCACCGCGCTGGCAATCTTCTTTGTACCGGTATTCTTTGTGGTGGTGCGCCGTCGCTTCGGTAAGAAAGCGGACATCGAAAAGGATCATCCTGTCGATAACCACTCGCATTAATCCGTAAACATAAAGGCCGCGTCAGCGGCCTTTTTTTGTCCTCATCGTGCCTTCTCATACCTGACTGCTCACATTCTCTGTCTGCCACGCCGATGGGCCCGATGCCCGCTCAACTCTGACTGCACCTCGCCCTCTCCGCTATGGATTTCTTTTCCGCCTGTCTCACGCGCATCGCCACCGGGCTGTATTGTTACTGCCCCTGTTTTTCCCTGCTTTTTGGAGGGTTGCAATCGAATCGGCTGCGGCGCATAATATTGTTATAGTATAACATTACATTAGTGAGAATCATGAAAGCGAATATTCATCCTACCTATCGTGCAGTGGTGTTCCACGACACTTCTGCTGACGTGTATTTCAAAATCGGTTCCACCATCAAAACCGATCGTACCGTTGAGTTTGAAGGCGAAACCCTGCCTTACGTTACGCTCGACGTCTCGTCGGCATCTCATGTGTTTTATACCGGTAAGCAGAAAGACTTTGCTAAAGAAGGCAGCACTGCCCGCTTCAACCAGCGCTTTGGCCGCTTTCTGGGTCGCCGATAAGAGAGGACATGATGCAGGTATTAAGTTCGCTGCGCTCGGCGAAGAATCGCCATCGGGATTGCAAGGTTGTGCGCCGTAAAGGCCGCATCTATATCATCTGTAAAACGAATCCGCGCTTTAAAGCCGTACAGGGAAGAAAGAAAAAACGTTGATGTGTGTCGTGAACCTTAGCCGGAATGTCGCTCACCCGCCATTCCGGCTTTTTTTATGCTCAGCGCATGCTGTTCAGCATCGCCTCTACGTTATGTTTAAAAGCGGCCTCGTAGGTGGGTGCAGGGCCGGAAGCCGTTGACAGCGCTTCAGGATAAAGCTCTCCCCCCGGCTTCGCGCCCGTGGCGCTGGCAATCTGCTTCACCAGACGAGGATCGGTCTGGTTTTCCATAAAGTACGTTTTAATATGCTGCTGCTTAAGCTGCGTGATCAGGCTGGCGACATCGCTGGCGCTGGCTTCCGCTTCCGTTGAGAAACCGACAGGTGCCAGGAACGAGACGCCATAACGTTGCCCAAAATAGCCAAAGGCATCGTGGCTGGTCAGCACTTTGCGTTTTTGCTGCGGGATAGCCGCAAAAGACGTTTTGGCCCAGCTGTCCAGCTTCTGGAGCTGCTGAATATACTTTTCTCCGCGCTTACGGATATCATCGGCATCCTGCGGATCGGCCTTGATTAGCGCATCCATCACGTTTTTGGCATAAATCGTGCCGTTATACATGCTGTTCCACGCATGAGGATCGGTGATGGTTTTGCCATCTTCTTCCATCGTCCGCGTTTCGATGCCCGTTGACGCCACTACGGGTTGACCTTTATAGCCCGAGGCACTCACCAGACGATTCATCCAGCCTTCCAGCCCCAGCCCGCTGACGAAGACCACATCCGCTTTCGCCAGCGCTTCGCTGTCTTGTGGTGTCGGTTCAAAGGTGTGCGGATCGCCATTTGGCCCGACAAGACTCTTCACGTGGACGTGATCGCCACCAATTTGCTTCACAATATCGGCCAGGACGGTAAAACTCGCTACCGCATCGACCGTTTTTGCCATAGAGAATGGACTGATGACTAACGCACCGACTGCCAGACTAATGGGTAATATCTTCATAGCTACCTCTGATTAATGGCGGCGCAAAATCCCACCGCACGGCCCTGTTAAGATGGAGAGAAAGAACAGCATTGCGGCACTCAACACCACCGCCGGTCCTGCCGGCAGTGAAAAGTGCCAGGAAAGCACCAGCCCGGCAAACGCCGACAGCACGGCCATTAGCATGGCCGAGCCCAGCATGATGACGAGGTGACGACTCCAGAAACGGGCGCTGGCGGCGGGCAACATCATCAGCCCCACCGACATCAAGGTTCCCAGTACCTGAAAACCTGCGACCAGGTTGAGCACCACCAGCGTCAGAAAAATACCGTGCACCAGCGGCGCGCTCCATTTGCCCTGTGCGCGCAGAAAGTCGGAATCGAATGCATCAATGACCAGAGGACGGTAAATGACGGCCAGCATCAGCAGCGTAAACGCGGCGATACCACCGACCACCGCCAGCGCAGGATTATCCACCGCCAGCAGGGAGCCAAACAGAACGTGCAGCAGATCAACGCTGGATCCGCGAAGTGAGACGAGCGTGACGCCCAGCGCCAGCGAGCCCAGGTAAAAGCCAGCAAAACTGGCATCTTCTTTGAGCGGCGTGTAACGACTCACGGCACCCGACAGCAGTGCCACCGCCAGGCCGGCAATCAGCCCGCCCACGCCCATCGCAACCAGGGACAAGCCGGAGAGTAAATAGCCGATAGCGGCACCGGGCAGTACGGCATGGGATAAGGCATCCCCAATCAGACTCATGCGGCGCAAAGAGAGAAAAACGCCTAGCGGGGTGGCGCTAAATGCAAGCGCGACACAGGCCACCAGCGCCCGTCGCATAAAGCTGAACTCAATAAACGGTTGAATAATTGTCACGGCGCCACGCTCCGTAAGGGCGCGGCATCGATCACACTGCGGCGGTGAGCACCATCATCCATAGACAAGACATCGCTAAAATAACGCTCAACCAGCGGGCGATCGTGGAGCACCACCATGAGCGTGGTGCCAGCCTGCTGCTGCTGCTGCAAGATGGACATCAGTAGCGTTACCGTCTTGCTGTCAATGCCGTTAAAAGGCTCATCAAGCAACCACAGGCGACTACGTTGCAGCATCAGCCGGGCAAACAGCACACGCTGCAGCTGTCCGCCGGATAAGGTGGCAGGTTGAGCATCGGCATAGTCGCTCATCTGCACCGCCTCCAGGGCCTCGCTAATTTCTTTACGCAAGCGCCGGTTGATTCCGCCAAACCAGCCACAGCGCGGCCAGCAACCTATTGAAACCAGCTCGTACACGGTTAAAGGAAAACGTGTTTCCAGCTCGCTTCGCTGAGGCAGCCAGCCAACTTCCCGGCGCGGAAGATGCAGTTCACACTGCCCCTGCACTGGCGGCAATAAGCCAGCGATGGTTTTAATCAGTGTGGATTTTCCGCTTCCGTTCGCACCAATCAGCGCGGTCATGCTGCCCTGGGGCAACTGGGTGGTCAGAACGGGTGAGACAGATTGCCCTTGATAACCCACCTGTAGATTTCTCAACGCTATCACGGCTGCATTCCCCACCACATCGCTGTTGCCAGAACAGCGATTAACAGGAGAGCCACCACTAACCGTCCTCCGAGTGACATTAACAGTCCACTTTGATTCATCACCGCACCAAAAAAAATGTTATAACATAACAACTATGATATCCGATGTTGTCGCGTTATCACCACGGCAATGTGTTTCAAAAAATAAACCAGCGCACGATTTGCCATAAAAAGGGCTATAGAGAAGCAGCAACGAATCAACCACTTGCTTAAATTTGTCCTCAACGAGGCCTTATTATGTGTGGCGGACTACTTGCAAACCGCCAGAAGAACATCAATGATGGGTTTATAAGTTGTTATTCATGAGCAGACTATGTCAGTAAGAATTGAATGCGATGTCGCGCAGGATGAAACGGATTGCGCAAAATTAGCCACAATTATAGAGCGGAATATTCTCAAAATAACAGATTCACTTGTTGGCGATTTACAATGGTATTCAGCCAATGCCATCTTAGTGCCAGGCAGTTTACGCGTTATTGCTGTTGAGATGACAGAGACGAATAGATTTAAGTTACTTTACGATTTTCAGTGGAATTTATTTAATCCGTGTCTGGATTTAAATGAAATCGTTACGCAAGATGAACAAGTCAGCTTCCGTATCTGCCCTGCCGCGCTTGTATTTGAGCCGATTGAGAATCAGCGCCCCTCACCTGGCGATGAATTGTAATATTTAGTAATGGAGGTGAGCAGAACTAATGATTCTACACTATTCTTAACTCAGTCCGTTATTTACAAACCCGATAACCACTTCCTGGCCGCTTCACCTAATCGCGCCGCTTTGCGGTAACTTTGCTCGCTACGGAGGGGAAAAAGATGGACGAATACTCACCGAAACGGCATGATATTGCCCAGCTTAAATACTTGTGTGAGAATCTGTTTGACGACAGCATGGCGACATTAACTGACAGTCATCACGGCTGGGTTAATGACCCCACTGCCGAAAGCAATTTACAGCTAAACGATTTGATTGAGCACATCGCCTCTTTCACCATGAATTACAAAATTAAGCACGTTGAAGACGAAGCACTGATTACCCAAATCGATGAATATCTTGATGATACCTTTATGCTGTTTAGCAACTACAGTGTAAATACTCAGGATCTTCAGCGCTGGCAACGCTCAGCGAAACGTTTATTTAATGTGTTTACTGAAGAGTGCGCTTTTCTTCAACAGCCAAGCCATTCATTATAGTACTGACGTGAGAACGGTTTATTTATGAACAAAACCCTAACTAAAACTGATTATTTGATGCGACTGAGGCGCTGTCGTTCTATTGACACGCTGGAACGCGTGATTGAAAAAAATAAGTACGAATTACCCGATGAAGAATTAGCAGTATTTTACTCAGCAGCCGATCACCGCCTGGCTGAACTGACGATGAACAAGCTCTATGACAAAGTCCCGGTGTCAGTCTGGAAATTTGTACGCTAACCTATTTTGTATTACGTTTGATCTGATTTCACCAGCCCGTTTTTGCACAACTCGCCTGCCGGCAATGGAACGGCCCAGGCGAGATTCGCCTGTTTATCATCTGGGAAGAGGGATGTTTACGAGATGAAATGGTGGAGGCCCCGCCAGCTACATCCCGGCACACACGTCACCTGCTGCGGCTGCTTCCTTCCGGACCTGACCGAGTTCACAAGCTAGCATTGCGGGAGAACCAACAGGGCCCCCATTGACTAGCCCTCATTTCGAGAGCGCAGGCATTATCGGGGATGCCCCCGGCAATTGCAAGCCTGGTCGGGATGACCGTTGGTTTCTTGTACGATCGCCGATAATTAACCCTCAATGTGATAAAATTATCGCCTTTTCTCGGGCAGGTAAGTTTATGGACAGCTCTGACAGCTTCAAACAGCGAATCTGGCAAATCGTTGCCGCAATTCCTCCCGGCCGCGTCACGACCTATGGTGACGTCGCCCTGCTGGCGGGCTCGCCAAGAGCAGCGCGCCAGGTCGGTGGCGTCTTGAGTCGCTTACCTGAGGGCAGTACGCTTCCCTGGCACCGGGTGATTAATCGCCACGGTACTATTTCGCTGCAGGGCGATCGGTTATTTCGTCAGCGAGATGCGCTGGAGGCGGAAGGCGTTGAGGTGAGTGACGCCGGTGAGATTGATTTAGACCAATATCGCTGGCGATTTTAAGGCGTCAGGGCGGCGGCAATGCCGCCCTGGTAAGGTTGCCCTGAGACCTTACATGGTCGTCGGTGCCGGGACAGCGGCTGACGGTGTAACCTGCGTCGGTGACGTTGCCGGTACGCTCGTGGCTGCGCCAGGCTGCGTTGGCATCGCCATAGAGGGGACCGGTACTAACACCAGATCGGTTTTTGTTCCGCCCTGATTGATCACCGGTTTAACCTCTTCGGTAATGAAGGCCATCTTGCCATCAACCGTAATGGCAGCGCTTAACAGGATGCGCGCATTGGGCTGAATGTCGGCCGGGTTGAAAGGCAGCACAAAATGGAATGGCGCCTGCTTCCCTTCCGTGCGCACGACGCGCTGGGACAGCACTTTCGACGGAGCATCCGCAACCGATGCATCTGACAGCGTCACGGTCAGTGCAGCATTCGGCGGCAGCGCAATGCGCTGACGAATATAGACGGATCCACTGACGTTAGGCTGAGCAATCGTTGCTGTTTGTCCTGCAACCGCTGACCCTAAAGTCGGGGTTGGAACCGGTTTGCCTTTGTGTGCACAACCCGCGAGAGCCATCGCCATCGCTACGCCACTTAACACATGCCAGAATTTCATTGATGTCGTCTCCTTTTGATCAAAATGATTTTTAGCAGTGAATCTTCATTACAGCGTTTCACTCGCCGTATGTCTTTAATGTTGGCACAAAATCAAAAGTTTGCCTGGTCGGATGAAAGACCGAAAGTCTGATTGACGGAAACTGGTCGGATCTTTCACACTTAGGCAAATACTTATTATCAGGAAAGCGTCATGAGTCAGGCACTCGAAAATCTGCTTAATTTAATCCATCTGGAAAAAATCGAAGAAGGCCTGTTTCGCGGCCAGAGCGAAGATCTTGGCCTTCGTCAGGTCTTTGGCGGTCAGGTAGTGGGACAGGCACTTTTTGCGGCCAAACAGACCGTGCCGGAAGATCGCGTCATTCACTCATTCCACAGCTATTTTCTCCGGCCCGGCGACAGCCAGAAACCGATTATTTACGACGTGGAAAGCCTGCGTGACGGTAAAAGTTTTAGCGCCCGCCGGGTCAGCGCCATTCAAAATGGTCAGCCTATTTTTTATATGACGGCCTCTTTCCAGTCGCCGGAAAGCGGCTTTGAACATCAGAAACCCATGCCGCAGGTGAAAGGGCCTGATAATCTCCCCAACGAGCAGCAGATGGCGCAAAAAATGGCCCATATGCTGCCAGAAAAGCTGCGCGAGAAATTTATCGCCGAGCGTCCGCTGGAAATCCGCCCGGTGCAGATCCACAACCCGTTACGAGGCCACGTTGATAAACCGCAGCGTCAGGTGTGGATTCGGGCTAACGGCACCCTGCCCGACGATTTACGCATCCATCAGTATCTACTGGGCTACGCTTCCGACCTTAACTTTTTGCCCGTGGCGCTGCAGCCCCATGGCAAAGGCTTTCTGGAATCCGATATGCAGGTGGCAACGATTGACCACTCTATGTGGTTTCACCGTGAGCTGAATTTTAACGACTGGCTGCTCTACAGCGTGGAGAGCACCTCTGCATCGGGCGCGCGGGGCTTTGTACGCGGTGAGTTTTACAACCAGCAAGGGGAACTGGTGGCGTCAACGGTTCAGGAAGGTGTGATGCGCCAGCGCAGCGAATAGCAAAAAGGGGCGAAATCGCCCCTTTTCTCTTATCGTTACAGATGAATTAATGGTTGTATGCGTTCTCGCCATGGCTGTTGACGTCCAGGCCTTCGCGCTCCTGCTCTTCCGGCACGCGCAGCCCTACAATCATATCCGCCAGTTTAAAGCCAATGAAGGCCACCACGGCAGACCAGACGATAGTCACCCCTACGCTGAACAGCTGAACGGCAACCTGATGCCCCATAGTGACGCCTGGTGCATAGCCTACGCCGCCCAGAGAAGAGGACGCGAACACGCCCGTCAGGATACAGCCGATGATGCCACAGACGCCGTGAACGCCGAATACGTCACAAGGATCGTCAACCCGCAGCCATCTTTTCAGCGTTGTTACGCCCCAGATGCCCGCCAGACCACCGGCTAAACCGATAATTAACGCGCCACCGACGCCGACATAACCACAGGCTGGCGTAATGGCAACCAGACCCGCAATAAAACCAGAACAGGCACCTAACAGAGAAGGTTTACCGCGCAGCGCCCACTCGCCGAAGGTCCATGCCAGCACAGCAGCGGCAGTCGCCACAACGGTATTCAGGAAAGCCAGTGCGGCAATTTCGTTAGCTGCCGACGCCGAACCTGCGTTGAAGCCAAACCAGCCGACATACAGAATCGCGGTACCGGTAAAGACCATTGGCAGGTTGTGAGGTTTAAATGCCTCTTTGCCGAAGCCTGCACGTTTGCCCACCAGGTAAGCACCGACCAGTCCGGCAACCGCCGCGTTAATGTGCACAACCGTGCCGCCAGCAAAGTCCAGCGCGCCATCCTGAGCCAGTAAGCCGCCTGCCCAGACCATATGCGCGATAGGCAGATAAGCCAGCGTCAGCCATACCGCCACGAAAATCAGCACGGCTGAGAAACGAATACGTTCCGCAATGGCACCGACGATCAGCCCCACGGTAATACAGGCAAAGGACGCCTGGAAAGCCACATGGATGTATTGATAAAAGCTGCCCATAACCGCTGTCAGCGCAATGTTTTTCAGCATCACCCAGTTGAAGCTGCCAAAGAAAGCATTGCCTTCGCTAAAGGCCAGTGAGTAGCCATAAATCACCCACAGCACACATACCAGCGAAAAGGTGACCGCCACCTGAGTGAGCATAGAGAGCACGTTTTTACCGCGGATCAAGCCGCCGTAAAACAGCGCAATCCCGGGAATTGACATAAACAGCACCAGTGCAGTGCAAATCATCATAAAGGCGTTATCGGCTTTGTCTGCAACGGCAGGCGCAGCAGCCATTGCCAGCGACGGTAACAGTGCCAGGCTGGTGAGGCCCAACTTGGTCAGCATTTTATTCATTTTTTTTCCATCCCATCACATTACTGAGTCTTGTTTACAGTGCGGCTTCGTCGGTTTCGCCGGTACGTATGCGAATCACGCGCTGCAGTTCAGCAACGAAAATCTTGCCGTCGCCAATTTTTCCGGTGTAAGCCGATTTACTGATTACGTCCACCACTTCGTCCAGTTGGTCGTCTGCAATGGCGATATCAATTTTGACCTTGGGCAGAAAGTTCACGCTGTATTCCGCACCACGGTACAGTTCGGCGTGCCCTTTCTGACGTCCAAAACCTTTCACTTCGGAGACGGTCAGTCCCTGAATACCAATGGAGGATAATGCCTCTCGCACATCTTCCAGCTTGAACGGCTTAATTACGACGGTAACCAGCTTCATAGCCTCTCCTTAAGGAATTGAAATAAGTAAGTCTCATGGACACGCAGAGACTTAAGCAAAGGCTGTGCCAGATGTAAGTATTGTGCGAAATCCGTTATCAGGCCGCGACGGAATAAGGCTCAGGAAATGCTGAATATCGGTCTGGGAAAAACTGGGGGATTAATAAACGAAGCGGATGCACTCCTTTGGTGCTGTTACGCTCAAAGGCGTGCATCCTGACGGAACAATGGAGAAAAAGATGCGCAAAAAAGGTGCAATCACCCTGCACTGACTAACGGTGCTGCCGATTCCAGTTCATCGCCAACCTGTTGCAACTGATACATTTGCCAGTAGCGCCCTTCCTCTGCCAGCAGCTGCTGGTGCGTGCCCTGCTCGACAACATGACCACGGTGCAGCACCAGTATGTTGTCTGCTTCGGTAATGGTGGAAAGACGGTGGGCGATAACCACCAGCGTCGTATGCTGACGCAGGGTGCGCAGCGTGTGCTGAATGGCCTGCTCTGTACCGGAATCGATATTTGCGGTGGCTTCATCAAGGATGAGAATCTGCGGCAGTTGTACCAGTACGCGTGCCAGCGCCAGTAATTGCTTTTGCCCCACCGACAGGTTATTCCCCTGTTCGCCCAGTCGGGTATGAATACCTGCAGGCAATGCCCGGGCCAGCGGCGCCAGCTGTACCTGCTCCAGCGCCGTCCACACGGCTTCTTCACTGATATCCCGACCCAGCCGCACGTTGGCCAGCAGCGTGTCGGCCAGCACGACCGGATCCTGCTGTACCATCGCGATGCTGCGTCGTAGCGACTGGTGGGAATATTGCCCCAACGGACGATCGTCCAGACGGACTTCACCGCGCGTCACCGGATAGTAGCCCATTAACAGGTTTGCCAGCGTGCTCTTGCCGCTGCCGGTATGACCGACCAGAGCGACAAAGCCGCGTGAAGGCACATCCAGCGAGATGTTGCTTAGCACGTCCCGATCATCGCGATAGGCAAAGCTCAGGTTATCCAGCGTAATGCGTCCGGACGCCATGGGTCGATCGCTGTCACCATAGTGCTGCTGGGGCGCATCCATCAGTTCAAAAATACGCTCGCCCGCGACAACCGCCTGCTGCAACATCGACTGCTGCGTAGTGAGTTCGATTAAGGGCTCGTTAAGCCGGCCCAGATAGGTGATAAACGCGTACAGCACCCCGACTTCGAAAACGCCGGGCATTGAGAAACTGAATAACAGCAGCAGCCCGCACAGCACCAGCGCCGAAAACAGGCTTAAAAGCGGCCGTAACAGGAAGCCATCGAGCCGCAGGGTTTCCATGCGCGCCAGATAGTGAGAGCGGCTGGCTTCCCCCATGCGTTCGCCAAAACGTGCCTGCTGGCGGAACTGCTGAATCACGCTCATCCCGCTAATCACTTCGTTAAAACCGTTGTTGATATCGGCCAGATAGCTGCGAACACGACGCGCTATCGGTGTACTGAAGCGCTGATAAATCAGCATGACGATGAGCACCATAGGGAAAATCAACATCGCCACCAGCGCCATGCGCCAGTCCAGGCTGAACATGGCCACCATCATTGCGCCCACCAGCGCGGCGCTGCGCAGGACCGTCGCGACAACGGTCACATACAGATCCCGGACGACTTCCGTGTCGTTGGTGACCCGGGAAATCAACTGCCCCACCGGCTGGGTATCAAACGCAGCGAGTGGCTGACGCAGCGCCGCGTTCATGGCATCGGTGCGTAAACGCTGCACCACGCCAATCGCAGCCTGGTTAAACAGTAACGCCTGCCCGTAATGCAGGGCGGCGGCGAGCAGCTGCAGCAGAATAAAACTCACGACCAGTCCTGCCACGATGCCCCAGGGCATTTGATGCTTCGCCACCAGATTATCGATGAAATAACTCACCAGAACCGGGCCGGTGACTTCGGCGGCGGCGGCAATCCAGAGCATCAACACGGCCAGCGACAGCGATTTGCGCCACGGTTTACCGTAGCTCAGCAGGCGTTTAAGTGTTGGCCACATACGTTGTGACTTAGCCATGCGGCACTCCTTTTTCCGTTTCATCATCATCCAGCGCGGCTTCCAGTTGCTGATAGCGATACATATCCCGATACCAGCCCGCCGCGTTGGTCAGGGCAGCGTGGTCGCCTCGCTGCGCCACGGTGCCCTGATGCAGCACCAGAATCTCGCTGGCTTCCGTGAGTGCCGACAGGCGGTGGGCGCTGATGATCAACGTGCGCCCTTTGCCCCACAGGCGCAGATTATGCAAAATTTCGTGTTCTGTGCGTCCGTCCACGGCCGACAGCGCATCGTCCAGAACCAGGATCTCCGCATCAAGCAGCAGGGCACGGGCGATTGAAATACGCTGTTTCTGCCCGCCGGACAGCATGACTCCGCGCTCCCCGACTTCGGTTTCGTAGCCTTGCGGCAGGCGTAAGATATCGTCATGGACGCAGGCCATTTTTGCCGCCTGCTCAATATCCTCCTGACTGGCATCCGGCCTGCCCAGCGCAATGTTATTGGCCACGCTGTCGGAAAACAGAAACGGCGTCTGACTGACGACGGCGAGACGGCTGCGCCAGCTGTCCAGCCGCAGCTGTGGCAGCGGGATGGAATGGTAGCGGATATCCCCTTGCTGAATATCGAAGTGACGCTGAATCAAACTCAGCAAGGTCGTTTTACCACTGCCGGTCGGGCCGCACAGGCCCAGCATATCGCCCGGCTTGAGTTGAAATTCAACCTGGCTCAGTATCGCACCTGAACTGGCGGGATAGCTGAATTCGCGAATCGAGACCTGTAACGTTCCGGCCCTGTCAGGCAAGGTTTTATCACCGTCCTCAACGACCGGTGCCTCAGAAAGCAGCGCGCGAATTCGGCTCCAGGCAGCACTGCCACGCTCAACAATGTTAAACATCCATGCCAGCGCCAGCATCGGCCAGATCATCAATCCCAGGTACATGACAAAGCTGGTGAGCTGCCCCAGCGTCATTTGATCATGCCACACCAGCCAGCTTCCGCCGCCAATCGCCAGCAGGTTGGCAAAGCCAATCGCGATATAAATGGTGGGATCAAAACGCGCATCCACTCGCGCAACGCGCAGGTTTTTCTCTCCGGTATCACGTGCAATATCGGCGAACTGCGCCGACTGATGTTGCTCCAGCCCAAATGCCTTAATCATTCGGATGCTGGTAAGGCTCTCTTGCGTCTGATCGTTCAGGCTGGAAAAGGCCGCCTGCGCCAGTTTGAAACGGTTATGCAGCTGCTCGCCATAGCGGTGAATGACCAACGCCATGAATGGCATCGGTATTAGCGATATCAGCGTCAGCTGCCAGCTGATTTGTGTACTCATGGCAATTAACACAACGCATCCCATGACCAGAGAATCCACCAGCGTCAGCACGCCTTCACCGGCAGCAAAAACCACCCGATCGACGTCGTTGGTGGCGCGGGCAATGAGATCGCCGGTTCGGTGACGCAGGTAAAACGCCGGCTGCTGACGACTGAGCTGACGATAAAAATCCTCTCGCAGCTCAACGGCCAGTTGGTAGGATGCGCCAAACAGCAGCACGCGCCAGACATAGCGCAGCAGATAAACCACCACGGCGGTCAGCAGCATAATGCCAATCCACATCAGGATGCGCCGGGCATCCATGTTTTGGTGGGTCACGCCGTCCACAATCACCCCGACAATCCACGGCGGCAGCAACTGCAGAACGGCAATAACGATCAGTAAGGTGACGGCGCCCAGATAACGCCGCCACTCACGGATAAAATACCAACTTAACTGGCTGAATAATCGCACAAGGCTGCTCTCAATCTCAGATACTCAGGGGCCAACAGGCAGGGCTGTCGTGTATTTAATCTCTTCCATCGCGAAGCTGGAGGTCACATCGATCAGGCCTGTTACACCATTAACTAAACGCTTATAAAAGGCATCATAACTTTTCATGTCGGCAACCTGAATACGCAGTAAATAATCGTACTCACCGGCCATACGGTAAAAGCCCATCACTTCCGGCATGCTCTGCACCACCGAGACGAACTCCTGATACCAGGCTTTGCTGTGCTGGGTGGTTTTGACAAACATAAAGGCCGTGAGAGAGAGGCCAAGCTTTTCATTATCCAGCAGAGCGACCCGTCCGCGAATAATGCCGTCTTCTTCCAGCTTTTTAAGGCGCTTCCAACAGGGCGTCGTGGTGAGATTAACCGCATCTGCCAGTACCTGGAGTGAAGTGGTGCAGTCCTGCTGCAGCATAGCCAACAGTTTAAGGTCAATTTTATCTGGCATACGGCCCTCCGGTAGAAATATTTTCTCCATTACCGCCATTTTAACGCAAAACCAGCAAGCTCTTTTTCCTACACGTGCCTTAAAATAATGACTTTCATCCGACCGGAAATGAACGCCATGTCAACATGCTGGGTACGCCACGCGATTAACGAAATTAACGCTGATTTTCAACGCTCAGCGGACACACACTTAATTCGCTTCAGTTTGCCGGATTTTCCGGGCATCAGGTTCTATCTCAAAGATGAAAGCACGCATCCCAGCGGAAGTCTGAAACATCGTCTGGCGCGCTCTCTGTTTCTGTACGCGTTGGCCAACGGTTGGATTAAACAAGATACGCCGGTTATTGAGGCATCTTCGGGCAGTACGGCCGTGTCTGAAGCCTATTTTGCCCGCCTGCTGGGCTTGCCTTTTATTGCCGTCATGCCCGCCAGCACCGCGAAGCGTAAAATTGAGCAGATCACCTTTTACGGCGGTCAGTGTCACTTTGTCAGCGATCCCTGTCAGCTCTATGCAGAATCCGAGCGCCTCGCTCGGGAACTGAACGGCCATTTTATGGATCAGTTTACCTACGCGGAACGGGCCACCGACTGGCGCGGCAACAACAACATTGCTGAAAGCATCTTCCGTCAGATGGCAAACGAACCCTTTCCCGTTCCTCACACCCTGATTATGAGTGCCGGCACTGGCGGTACCTCGGCCACGCTGGGACGCTATATTCGCTATCAGGGATGCGATACGCGATTACTGGTCGTTGATCCGCAGGATTCCGTTTTTTATGACTACTGGCACAACCGTGACGCCACCCTGACCAGCAATCGTGGCAGCATGATTGAAGGCATTGGTCGTCCACGCGTCGAGCCTTCCTTTATGCCCGATGTGATTGACGAAATGCTTCGCGTACCGGATGGCGCATCAATTGCCGCCATGCTGAAGCTGGAAACGCTGCTGGGACGCAAACCGGGCCCGTCTACCGGCACCAACTTCTGGGGCATGATGCAGGTGGCAAAACGCTTACGCGATAACCACGATCAGGGCTCGCTGGTGACACTGCTGTGCGACAGCGGAGAACGTTATCCTGATACTTACTATCAACCTGAGTGGGTTACCGAGCACATTGGCGATATTACGCCCTGGCAGCGCGAACTGGGCTAGTGCGCTATCAGACCTTGACTAACGGGTTTAAGAAGCGCCAGATCGGGCCAGTTATTGCCCCTGCAGCTGTTCAGCCGCGCGTTCAGGTATTACCATAAGCACCAATTTTTATTATTGGGACGTGCCATGAAACGCGCCGTTGTCGTATTTAGCGGTGGACAAGACTCCACCACCTGCCTGGTTCAGGCCCTACAGCATTACGATGAAGTGCACTGTGTGACCTTCGACTATGGTCAACGTCATCGTGAAGAGATTGACGTGGCCCGGGACCTTTCCTTAAAACTAGGCGCCCGAGCGCACAAGGTACTCGATGTGACCATGCTGAATGAACTGGCCGTCAGCAGCCTGACGCGCGACAGCATTCCGGTTCCCGCTTATGATCCCGAGGCTAGCGGCCTGCCGAGCACTTTTGTACCGGGCCGCAATATTCTGTTTCTGACCCTGGCCTCGGTTTACGCGTATCAGGTTGAAGCGGAAGCCGTCATCACCGGCGTTTGCGAAACCGACTTCTCCGGTTATCCCGACTGTCGCGACGAGTTCGTCAAAGCGCTTAACCACGCGATCGGCCTTGGCATGGCGCGCGATGTTCGTTTTGAAACCCCGTTGATGTGGCTTAATAAAGCCGAAACCTGGGCGCTGGCCGATTACTGGCAGCAGCTTACGTTGATCCGCGAAGAGACGCTCACCTGTTATAACGGCATCAAAGGTGACGGCTGTGGCGAATGTGCCGCCTGTCATCTGCGCTCAAACGGCCTGAATGCTTATCTGCAGGATCGCCCCGGTATTATGGCAGCCATGAAGGCAAAAACCGGTTTGCCGTAACCTCGGGCGCGGCGGCGACAGATAGCCGCCGCCTTGATGACATGAGTTAAGACATCAGTTAAGACATCAGTTAAGACATCAGTCTTTCCAGTCGCTGCCGCAGTTCGCCTTCCAGCGGGACGGCTTTCTGGGAACGCAGGTCGATGCACACGAAGGTCAGTGCCGCATCTGCAACAACGGTCTCATCACCCGCTAAAAGAACCCGCTGAGAAATGATGCCGCTTTTTCCATTAAGCTGCGTGATGTCGCTGCTGATCTCCAGTACATCGCCCAGCACCGCCGGGCGACGATAATTGATGTTGATGTTTACCACCACAAAGGCCAGTTTCTGCTCAAGCAACCAATTAAAGGCGTCCACTTCTTCCAGCCATTGCCAGCGCGCTTCTTCTAAAAACTCCAGATAACGAGCATTGTTAACATGCTGATAGACATCCAGATGATAGCCGCGCACTTTTATCGTGGTCTGCATTCCTGTTCTCCTGCTGCTATAGATTAACTGGTTGGACCTGTTCACTTTAGCAGAGTCCGCCCGCAGCAGCAGGTTAAGCATCAGAGTTGCGCATCACTTCACAATTTCAGACGCGACAGGTTTCTTTCAACCAGGGCATTGCCAAAGCCGGGCACCTCTTTCAGCTGATCGATAGCCGTAAACGGCCCGTACTCTTCACGATAGCTGACGATAGACTGCGCCTTCTTGAGGCCCACCCCGTTCATCGCCTTTGATAGCTGCTCTGCCGTCGCGTCGTTGATGCTGACCAGCTCCTGCTGCGGCATGGAAACCTGCGCGGCCTGGGTTTCACTTGGGGTTTCTGCCGCTGAAAGAGGCATTTGATACAGCGCGCCACACAGGGCGAGGGAAAGATAAAAGGCGTGTAAGTTGGGTTTAGCCATGCTGTGTTTCTCCTTGTGTTAAACAGCAGGCTCAGGTTGTCATGACAATAACCTGCCCTCAAACGGCAAAGGTTAAAAATGGAAAAGGCCGCATAAGCGGCCTTGGGTTGTTTCAGTCATTATCTGAAATTTGCGAGGATCACTGCATCTGCTGGGCAGCGGCACCGTATTTGATTTTGGCCTCTTTACGCAGATTTTGCAGCAATGCTTCAAAGGCAAGCTGCGCGTTGTTCTGCGTGACGCCTTTGACCATTTCATTAATCTGCGCCTGTGGCATCGTACCGGTGCTGACCTTATCCACCGCCACCAGAACCACATTGCCCTGCATATCTTCGCTGACGCCCCAGGAGGGTTTGTTATCCTCAGGCTGTGGCAGGTTAAAGGCAGCCTGTGCCACCGGATCCTGCGTATTTCGATCAACCGTTTTACTGGCGCTCAGGGTCAGGCCTGCCGCTTTAAGCACATCTTGTTTTCCGGCTTTGAGGTCGGCTAACAGTTTATCGGCCTGGGCTTTAGCCTGCTGCGTCGCTTTGTCGTGTTTCAACGTGTCGATAATCTGTGCTTTAACCTTCTCCAGCGGTTCAACCGCTTCAGGTTTGTGCTCACTGATACGCAACACGAAGGCACGATCGCCATCCACACTGATGATGTCAGAGTTATTACCTGGCGCGCCATTTTGTCCAACAAGCCCGCCGTTGAAAATTGCCTGCTTCACCGCGTCAAAATCGAGATCTTTCGGTACGTCGTCACGGCTAAACCAGCCCGTTTCTGTGGCTTTCATGCCCGACGCCTGCTCCGCACCCGCAAGAGACTCATTATCATTGCTGGCCGCTTCACTCACCTTCTGCTGCAGCTTATAGAAGGCATCCACTGCTTTTTCCTGCTTGACCTCATCCGCCACCTCACTGCGCACGTCAGCCAGCGGCTTGACCTGCTCAGGGATGATATCGTCGAGGCGCGCGATCAGGAAGCCAACGGAAGACTTGATCACGCCTGACAGCTGGCCTTTCTCTTTCAGTCCGGCATTTTTCAGCTCATCCGGCGTGGTAGAAGGTTCCAGCCAGCCCATATCGCCGCCTTTGCGGGCAGAAATCGGGTCAATGGATTTGGTTTTCGCCAGTTCGGCAAAATCAGCACCGCTTTTCAGCTGAGCCAGAATGGCGTTGGCATCGGCTTCCGTTTTGGTCTGAATGACGCTGTAGCGATCGCGCTGTGGCTGGGTGTAATCCGCTTTATGCTGATCGTACCAGGCCTGAATATCCGCATCGCTGGCGTTTTCCTGCATGCCTGCAGCATCCAGTTTGATATAGCTGACCCGGAACTGTTCAGGCGCCATAAAGCTGTTTTTATGCTGCTGATAATACTGGTTGATCTCGTCATCGTTGACGGTCTGCTTCGCCGCAAGTGCATTCACGTCCAGGGTTGCGGTCTGAATATCGCGCTTCTGCGCCACCAAATCCACCAGCTTGCTGGTTTCATTTTTCAGCATAAAGTCGGTGTTGGCGATGGCGTTGATGAGCTGCTGTGTCGCCAGCTGCTTGCGCAGCGCTTCCGCATACTGGTCGGCAGTAAAGCCCATGTTGCCGATCATCGCGTTATATTTGGCGTTATCAAACTTACCGTTCGTCTGGAAAGCAGCCTGATTGAAAATCGCCTGCTTAACCTGATCGTCACTGATGGCAATGTGCAGATCTTTGATGTAGCTGTCCAGTAAGGCCTGATCGATCAGCTGCGACAGCGCCTGCTGGCGCATCTGCTGCATGTAACCATCGTTACCTGCAAGCTGCGAGAACTGGTCGCCCAGCATCTGCTGCTGGCGGTTACGTTCGCTGTTAAATGCCTGATCTAACTGCGCCCGGCTGATCTCCTGACCGTTCACTTTGGCCGCATAATCATTGTTGCCGCCAATCAGATAGTTGCCAACGCCGGTCAGCACAAAGGAGAGAATGATCAACCCCAAAATAATCTTGAGCACGACATGGTTCGACGCCGCGCGTAAATTGTCCATCATGGTATGACAACACTCCGCTGTAGTGTGAATGTAAAGCCCTGTCGCAATAACGCCCTCTTCCCGGCGCATTACTCAGCTGCAAATCTTGCTGGCAGCAATAATCCTGTTGAGACAAGCCTTGCGACCTTTACTGCCTCTCTGGATATAAAAAAAGGCACATCTTATCGATGTGCCCGTATGTTACATGAGAACGCGTTAACCGTCCTCTAATCCACTCAAGAAAATGTGTTAATGAGTGGTGGCGTTGTCATTAGTTGACAGCGTCTTTCAGTGCTTTACCTGCACGGAAACCCGGTACTTTACCTGCCGGGATAGTGATCTCTTTACCGGTTTGTGGGTTACGGCCTGTGCGCGCTGCGCGCTCACGTACTGAGAAAGTGCCGAATCCCACCAGCGCCACTTCATCTCCGCCTTTCAGCGCATCAGAAACAGAGCCCATAAATGCATCTAACACACGTCCTGCTGCTGCTTTAGAAATGTCGGCATCGGCAGCAATTTTATCGATCAGTTGTGACTTATTCACTCTATTCATCCCCTCTTTATTATTTCACATCGTACCCACGCTTCCTGTCGGGTACGAACGCGCAGCAAGTTATATCAAGCCTTATAAGCTGAAACAACGGTAATCCTCTTATAACGATGGTTCAGCAGCCACCTAAATTAGCGGCACAAAAAAAAGCTGGCAAGCACCAATTGGTGTTGCCAGCTCTGCTTTTTAACGGTTTATGCCATTAATCACTATTTTGCGGTAGCGACCTGCATGCCGTAAGGCGCGTTTTCCAGTGCAAGGTTCAATACTTCTTCGATGCGCTTAACCGGATGGATTTCCAAATCGGCAATCACGTTCTGTGGAATTTCTTCCAGATCGCGCTTGTTCTCGTCCGGAATCAGGACCACTTTAATGCCACCACGGTGCGCTGCCAGCAGCTTCTCTTTCAGTCCACCAATCGGCAGCACCTGACCACGCAGCGTGATCTCGCCGGTCATCGCCACATTTGACCGCACCGGGTTACCCGTCAGACAGGACACCAGCGCCGTACACATCGCAATACCGGCACTCGGGCCATCCTTCGGAGTTGCCCCTTCTGGTACGTGCACGTGGATATCACGTTTTTCGTAAAAATCACCGTTGATACCCAGTTTCTCTGCACGTGCGCGCACGACGGTCAGGGCGGCCTGAATCGACTCCTGCATCACTTCACCCAGTGAACCGGTATAGGTCAGTTTCCCTTTACCCGGTACACAGGCGGTTTCGATTGTCAGCAAATCCCCGCCCACTTCTGTCCAGGCAAGACCGGTTACCTGGCCTACACGGTTTTCGCTGTCCGCACGACCATAGTCAAAACGCTGAACGCCAAGGAAATCCTTGAGGTTCTCACCATTGATGGTGATGTGCTTTTTGGTTTTATCCATCAGCAGCGTCTTCACGGCTTTACGGCACAGTTTGGACAGTTCACGTTCCAGGCTACGTACGCCGGCTTCACGCGTGTAATAACGAATGATGCCCACAATCGCGCTGTCTTCAACGCTGATCTCAGAGGCTTTCAAGGCATTGCGCTCAATCTGCTTAGGCAGCAAATGCTGTTTCGCGATGTTGAGCTTTTCGTCTTCGGTATAACCCGACAGGCGAATCACCTCCATACGATCCAGCAGCGGTGCCGGAATATTCATGGAGTTTGACGTTGCCACGAACATCACATCGGAGAGATCGTAATCCACTTCCAGATAGTGATCGTTAAACGCGATATTCTGTTCCGGATCCAGCACTTCCAGCAGTGCGGATGCCGGATCGCCGCGCATATCCGAGGACATTTTGTCGATTTCATCCAACAGGAACAGCGGGTTTTTCACCCCCACTTTCGCCATTTTCTGGATCAACTTGCCCGGCATTGAGCCAATATAGGTGCGGCGGTGACCACGGATTTCCGCTTCATCGCGCACGCCGCCCAAGGCCATACGAACGTATTTACGGCCAGTCGCTTTTGCGATGGACTGCCCCAGCGAGGTTTTACCCACGCCCGGCGGTCCGACCAGGCAAAGAATCGGCCCTTTGATTTTGCTGACGCGACTTTGCACCGCAAGGTACTCAAGGATACGGTCTTTCACGCGTTCCAGACCATAGTGGTCCGTGTCCAGCGTTTCCTGGGCTTTGCGCAGGTCTTTCTTCACTTTGCTGCGCGCGTTCCACGGAACCTGCACCATCCAGTCGATGTAGCCGCGCACCACTGTTGCCTCTGCAGACATAGGCGACATCATTTTCAGCTTCTGCAGTTCGGCTTCGGCTTTTTCACGCGCTTCCTGCGGCATTTTAGCCGCATCGATTTTGCGTTTTAACGCTTCGTACTCGTCAGGCGTATCATCCATCTCGCCTAACTCTTTCTGAATGGCCTTCATCTGCTCATTCAAGTAGTACTCACGCTGGCTCTTTTCCATCTGCTTTTTCACGCGGTTGCGTATGCGTTTTTCAACCTGAAGCAGATCGATCTCAGACTCCATCATCGCCATTAGATATTCCAGACGCTCGTTAACGTCTGACATCTCCAGCACGGACTGTTTGTCTGCGAGTTTCAGTGGCATATGCGCCGCAACCGTATCCGCCAGGCGCGCCGCATCATCAATATTGTTCAGGGAGGTTAAGACCTCAGGCGGGATCTTTTTATTCAGCTTGATGTAACCTTCAAACTGATTGATCGCCGTGCGCACCAGCACTTCCTGCTCACGCTCTTCGATCTCTGGTGAAACCAGATATTCAGCCTGGGCTACAAAGTGATCGCCGTTGTCGGCAAGCGTCGTGATGTTGGCACGCTGCAAGCCTTCAACCAGCACTTTCACCGTACCGTCTGGCAGTTTTAGCATCTGCAAAACGGAGGCGATGGTACCCACTGAAAAAAGATCGTTTATGCCAGGTTCATCCGTTGAAGCTTCTTTCTGTGCGACCAGCATGATCTTTTTATCATGATCCATTGCGGCTTCGAGGCACCGAATTGATTTTTCCCGGCCAACAAACAACGGAATTACCATGTGCGGATAAACTACCACGTCGCGCAAAGGCAAGACGGGGATTTCAATGCGTTCAGAACGCTCAGGATTCATAGAGCTCTCTCTTAGTTTCGTGTCCGCCAGGTGATGGGTACCGCACAGGCAGGTATGCGGTTAAACCCACAGGTGTCTGAGTATATGGGGATGATTGTCAGACATTCAATGTCACAACGGTGAGAAATGCAAAAGGGGAAAGATTTTCCCCTTTATAGATGGCACAATGTGGACGATTTGTTTACTTATTCGCCAGAAGCCTGAGCTTCATGCTTGCCATAAATCAGCATGGGTTCGGACTGCCCCTCAATGACTGACTCATCAATCACGACTTTCTCGACGTCGTCCATAGAAGGCAGATCGTACATCGTTTCCAGCAGTGCACCTTCCACGATAGAACGCAGACCGCGCGCGCCGGTTTTACGTGACATCGCCTTTTTCGCAATCGCCGTCAGGGCTTCATCACGGAATTCCAGATCAACGCCTTCCAGGTTAAACAACGCCTGGTACTGCTTGGTAAGCGCATTTTTTGGCTCGCGCAGAATCTGAATCAGCGCCTCTTCACTCAGCTCATTAAGCGTCGCGACGACAGGAAGACGGCCAATGAATTCCGGGATCAGACCAAACTTGATCAAATCTTCCGGCTCACACTGTGACAGCAGCTCGCCTTCCGTTGCTTTCTGCGATTTGCCTTTCACGGTGGCGCCAAAGCCAATGCCTGACCCGGTTTCAACGCGTTGTGAGATAACCTTATCCAGCCCGGCAAACGCACCGCCACAGATAAACAGAATTTTCGAGGTATCAACCTGCAAAAATTCCTGCTGCGGGTGCTTACGGCCGCCCTGCGGAGGAACCGCAGCCACCGTACCTTCAATCAGTTTCAACAACGCCTGCTGCACACCCTCACCTGAGACGTCACGGGTGATTGATGGGTTGTCTGACTTACGTGAAATTTTGTCAATTTCATCGATGTAGACAATACCACGCTGCGCTTTTTGCACATCGTAGTCACATTTTTGCAGCAGTTTCTGAATGATGTTTTCAACGTCTTCCCCCACATAACCGGCTTCGGTCAGGGTGGTGGCGTCCGCCATGGTGAAAGGCACATCCAGTAAACGGGCAAGGGTTTCTGCCAGCAGCGTTTTACCGCTTCCGGTAGGACCAATGAGCAGGATATTACTTTTACCCAGCTCGATACCGTTGCTGGTATCACCGTTGCGTAAACGTTTGTAGTGGTTGTACACCGCCACGGCCAGCACTTTCTTGGCCCTTTCCTGACCAATAACGTAATCGTCGAGGTGATGGCGGATCTCATGCGGCGTAGGCAGGGCGCTACGTTCGCGATGCGGGGCAACCTCTTTTATCTCTTCGCGAATAATGTCGTTACACAGATCAACGCACTCATCGCAGATATACACTGACGGCCCGGCAATCAGCTTACGCACTTCATGCTGGCTTTTGCCGCAAAAAGAGCAGTACAGCAACTTTCCTGAACCGTCTTTGCGCTTATCTGTCATCAGTTAACCTCTTCTTATTCTCAGGCCGTACCAGAAGTACAGCACTGGCCGTGGGTACACGGCCGATGTTCATTCAACCCATTATCACCTTGTCCTGTTAACTATAGACCAGAGACAAGGCGAAGTTAGGGCTTATTGGCGATGCGTCAGGATGGAATCGACCAATCCATACTCTACCGCTTCGCTGGCGGAGAGGAAACGGTCACGCTCGGTGTCACGCTCAATTTCTTCCAGTGACTTGCCGGTGTGCTCCGCCATCAGTTCGTTCATGCGCTGCTTCACCTTCAGGATTTCGCGCGCGTGGATCTCAATGTCAGTTGCCTGTCCCTGATAGCCACCCAGCGGTTGGTGAATCATCACGCGTGAGTTTGGCAGGCAGAAACGCTTGCCCTTCGTCCCGGCAGTCAACAGGAAAGCCCCCATTGAACAGGCCTGGCCCATACAAATGGTACTGACGTCCGGCTTGATAAACTTCATGGTGTCATAAATTGACATCCCAGCAGTAATCACGCCACCCGGTGAGTTGATATAAAGGTAAATATCTTTTTCCGGATTCTCTGCTTCCAGAAACAGCATCTGGGCCACAATCAGGTTAGCCATGTGATCTTCCACCTGACCGGTAAGGAAGATTACGCGTTCTTTAAGCAGACGGGAATAGATGTCGTATGAACGCTCGCCGCGCGAGGTTTGCTCGACCACCATTGGCACCAACGCATTGTGCGGTGCAGTAAACTCACGATCGCCACTGTATGACATTACCGTCTCCTGGATAAATTTCGTTGGCAACATTCTGTACCGATTTTACGTAAGACGAGCGACAAAAACTATGCTCTGCCTCTTACCGACAACTTCAGGACGGTTAATCAGTCAGCCGAACTGTTTTTGCATACTCCCTGTATCTTGGGATGCTGCTCAGTTGTTTCAAGCATAACAACCTTTTCATCAATCGCTAACCAGGAAAAAGCGATGCGTGAACAATTTGCCTAAAAATTAGCCAAATAGCGACAAACCAACTGGCAGCAAGCGTAATACAGAAAAAAGCCCGCGACTTTTCAGGCGCGGGCTTTAGCACAACCGGTTAAAAAGATGATTAGGCCTGAGCGGTCTGATTCATCAGTTCCTGGAAGTTAGTTTCTTTCTCAGAAACCTTCGCTTTCGCCAGCACGGCTTCAACAGCCTGCTCTTCCAGCGCAACGTTGCGCATATTGTTCATCAGCTCGTTATTCTTGCTGTAGAACTCGATCACTTCCTGCGGATCTTCGTAGGCAGAAGCCATCTCTTCGATCAGCACTTTCACGCGGTCTTCGTCAGCTTTCAGCTCATGGGTGCGGATCACTTCGCCCAGCAGCAGACCGACAACAACGCGACGTTTTGCCTGCTCTTCGAACAGCTCACGTGGCAGTTCCAGCGCCTGCTTCTCGTCACCACCAAAGCGCTGTGCAGCCTGACGACGCAGAACGTCGATTTCGCTGTCGATCAGCGCAGCTGGCACGTCAATTGGGTTTGCGTCAACCAGACCGTCGATAGCCTGGGTTTTTACGCGGTTACGAATAGCGCCTTTCAGCTCACGTTCCATGTTCTTACGCACTTCGGCACGCAGACCGTCAACTGAACCCTCTTCCACGCCGAAACGTTTAATGAATTCTTCAGTCAGTTCTGGCAGTTCACGCGTTTCAACTTTCTTCAACACGATCTCGAACTTCGCGTCTTTCCCTTTCAGGTTTTCCGCATGGTAGTCATCAGGGAATTTCACGTCGATAGTGAAGGTTTCGCCTGCTTTATGACCGACAACGCCCTCTTCAAAACCTGGGATCATGCGGCCCTGGCCCATCGCCAGAACGAAATCAGAGGCTTTGCCGCCTTCGAATTCTTCACCGTCAACAGAACCGGTGAAATCGATAGTCGCGCGGTCTTCTGCGCCGGCTGCTGCATCGGTTTCAATCCAGTTAGCCTGCTGCTTACGCAGGGTTTCCAGCATGGTATCCACATCCGCGTCAGTCACCTGAACCTGTGGCTTCTCGACTTCGATGTTTTCCAGGCCTTTCAGCTCAACTTCTGGATACACTTCGAATTCTACCGCATAGGTAAAGTCCTGACCTTCGGTGTATTCGCCTGGCACGTAGTTCGGTGCGCCAGCCGGATTAATTTTCTCTTTAATGATGGCGTCAACAAAGTTACGCGTCATCAGATCGCCCAGCACGTCCTGGCGCACAGAAGCACCATAGCGCTGTGCCACGATGTTCATTGGCACTTTGCCTTTACGGAAACCATCGATACGGACTTTCTTCGCCACATCCACCAGTTCTTTTTTAACGGCGCTCTCGATGCTGTCAGAAGCGACAGTAATCGTAATGCGACGGCCCAGGCCCTGAGTGGTTTCTACAGAAACTTGCATCTTGTTACCTCAAAAAATCACGTGCTCGGTCAACTTCAGACACCACACATTGGTTAATGCGCCGTATCCAACAACCGGGACGGCTTCCGTGAAGAGAACCTGATCCCTGTTACCAGAAGCGTCCCGAAGACATTCCGGAAAAATAGACGCAGCATTATAGCGGCATCGCTGAGATGAGTCGAGGATGCTAAGTCACCACTTTTCAGGGAGTTTGCTGTTTTTTTGAGCCACAGATCGCGTTTAGCCACCCTTAAACGCAAAAAACGGCCCAAAGGCCGTTTAAAACGCGGGCAATCAGGCTAGCGTTCCGGCGCCCCGACAATGAGGTGAGGCCAGTACCGTATCCTGCAATCCTTCCCACTCTTTCAAGGTGTAAGTGTGCAACGCAAGGGCATGGACGCTTCCCGCCAGCTCCGCGCTGAGTTCGCTGTAAATTGCGCGATGGCGCGCCAGGAAACGCTGGCCGGTAAAACGGTCACTGACGATCACGACTTTAAAGTGACTTTCCGAACCGGCAGGCACGTTGTGTCGGTAGCTTTCATCGTGGACCTCCAGATGAGCCGGCTCAAAAGCCAGGCGCAGCTTCTCTTCTATCTGTTCTCGAATCATGGTTTTACCCTCAATGGCGAGCGCTGTGCCCCATCTGTTTAAATATTAGTTGGTTTTCGGCCACTCTACGCGGTGACGGGCGGAATATTATCATTCCGCTGGCCGTATCGCGCGCCTTATCAGCCTGCTGTTTATGCCAGAAAGCGGGGGCGGAAAGCCGCAGCGCTCACTTTACCTCTAGCAGGGGGCTTTATTCACTGCACCGCTTTGCTATGATGGCCGCAGTTTTTGCACACCAACCCATGACACTAACGAGAAAGCGTATGTTGAAAAAACTGTTATTCCCACTGCTGGCTGCCTTTATTCTGGCCGGCTGTGCTTCCAGCAACAACACACTGACAATCCAACCCAAGATTCAGCTGCCGCAGCGCGATCCCAGCCTGATGGGCATCACCGTCAGCATTAACGGCGCAGACCAGCGCCGCGATCAGGCGCTGGCAAAAGTGAACCGTGATGGCCAACTGGTCAGTCTGACCCCTTCACGCGACCTGCGTTTCTTACTGCAGGAAGTGCTGGAAAAACAGATGACCGCACGCGGCTATATGGTAGGGCCTAATGGCGCAGTGGATCTGCAAATCATTGTTAATAATCTGTATGCCGACGTCACCCAGGGCGACGTGCGTTACAGCATTACGACCAAGGCGGACATTTCTATTATTGCTACCGCGAAAAACGGCAATAAGCAGATCAAAAACTACCGTCAGACCTACAGCGTAGAAGGTGCATTCAGCGCAAGTAACCAGAAAATCACCAATGCGGTTAACTCAACGCTGAGCGACGTGATTGCGGATATGGCGCAGGACACCAGCGTCAACGAATTTATCAAGCAGAACGCCCGCTAATTTTGTCCCCTGCCCGGCATGACGCCGGGCCCTTCTCAAGGTCAGTATGAATCACTACTTCCGCGTCTTCCGTCAAAAAAATGCCGCTGTTTTACTCCTGCTGGGATTTGCATCCGGGTTGCCACTGGCATTAACGGGTGGAACGTTACAGGCGTGGATGACCGTTGATAATATCGATCTGAAAACCATTGGTTTCTTTTCGCTGGTTGGCCAGGCCTACGTATTTAAGTTTCTCTGGTCACCCATGATGGATCGCTACACGCCACCTTTTCTTGGTCGCCGCAAAGGATGGTTGCTGCTCACCCAACTGGCGCTAGTGGCCAGCATCATCACGATGGGGTTCATGCAGCCCAGCCGGGATTTGACCCTGATGGCGGCGCTGGCGGTGTTAATCGCGTTCTGTTCTGCGTCACAGGATATTGTATTTGATGCGTGGAAAACGGACGTGTTGCCGCCGGAAGAGCGCGGAAGCGGTGCGGCCATTACGGTTCTCGGTTATCGGCTGGCCATGCTGATATCGGGAGGTCTGGCGTTATGGCTGGCCGATCGCTACCTCGGCTGGCGAGCCACTTACTGGCTGATGGCGCTGCTACTGGTGCCCTGTATCGTAGCAACGTTTATGGCTGACGAGCCGGATGACCGCCAGTCCGCGCCCCGCTCATTACGTCAGGCGGTGGTTGATCCGCTGCGGGACTTTTTTAACCGCAACAACGCCTGGCTGCTGATTACCCTGATCATTCTTTACAAGCTGGGCGATGCGTTTGCCGCCTCGCTCACCACCACGTTTTTAATCCGTGGCGTGGGCTTCAATCCGGGCGATGTTGGCCTGGTGAATAAGACGCTTGGCCTGCTGGCCACCATTATCGGGGCGCTCTATGGTGGCGTGCTGATGCAGCGCCTGAGCCTGTTTCGCGCCCTGATGATTTTTGGCCTGTTGCAGGCGGTGTCCAATTTTGGCTACTGGCTGCTGGCCGTCACCGACAAACATCTGTGGAGCATGGCGAGCGCGGTGTTTATCGAAAACCTGTGTGGCGGGATGGGCACGGCGGCTTTCGTCGCGCTACTGATGACGCTGTGTAATAAATCCTTTTCCGCCACGCAGTTCGCGCTGCTGTCCGCGTTGTCAGCGGTCGGCCGCGTTTACGTCGGCCCTGTGGCGGGTTTTTTAGTGGAATGGTGGGGCTGGCCAACCTTTTATGCCTTTACCGTACTGGCTGGCCTACCCGGCCTGGCGCTGTTAGCATTTTGTCGCAGCACGCTGGATTTCACACAAAAAACCGGGCAGTTTTTGCCGCGTACCCGCTTTGCATCGGGCTACCGCTGGACAAACCGCCTGTTTGCCGGCGGCTGTGGATTGCTGGCTTTATGGCTGCTGGCGCTGGCGCTGGACGCCGCGGGCCTGACTCGCCTGTCGGCCGTGCTGATTCCCTTGTTTGAGGCTGGTATGACGCTGGCGCTTTGTGGTGTACTATTCGGTGTGGTGCTGGATTATCGTGCGCTGCAGAAAGCAGAGGACTCCGCCGTTATCCGATAACGGCTCGTGATTTCGCCGCAATTTCGTACAGTCGATTAAGCGCGCCTAATTTGTCTTTGCGTGTCAATTTACAAAAAATTATTTCACTCACCGGGGGGATTACCCCCTGATATTTAAAACCGGTGCGCAATTAATTTGGTTAAAAATAATCGAATAAATGATGCAACATTGTTAAATAATTGGGTGATTAAAGTCAGGGTTATTCCTTTACCACTTTTGTTTAACCCTGTATCCATCTCTTTTTGTTATATTGCCGCCAACTGCTTGTCCACGTTAATAATTTGTCACCGAGAACAACATCTGTGACACCCTTAGCAAAAGGTGTCAACATGGTTCTGACACATCCTTAAGCTGGTTTACACTGCATAAACCTTCCCGTAAAATGCGCGCACACTTAAACGACAATAGAGCCCTTTGTCATTGAGGTCGTTAAATGAGACTCAGTAAATACAATAAAAGTTTGGGGATTTTGTCATTAATCGCAGGCACTTTATTAATGAGTGGCTGCGATAATGCATTGTTAAATCCCAAAGGACAGATTGCGCTGGAGCAACGTTCGCTGATCCTGACCGCTTTTGGTCTGATGATGATCGTCGTGATACCTGCAGTCTTGATGGCCATCGTGTTTGCCTGGAAATATCGGGCTTCAAACACGAATGCCAAATACAGCCCTAACTGGTCACACTCTAACAAAGTGGAAGCCGTGGTCTGGACCATTCCGATCCTGATCATTGTTTTCCTTGGTGTGCTGACCTGGAAATCAACCCACGCCCTGGAGCCGAGCAAACCGCTGGTGTCAGACGTGAAACCGGTTGAAATTGATGTGATTGCCCTGGACTGGAAATGGCTGTTTATTTATCCAGAACAAGGTATTGCGACCGTTAACCAGATCGCTTTCCCGGCGAATACACCGGTTAACTTCAAAATCACCTCTAATTCCGTTATGAACTCCTTCTTTATTCCTACGCTCGGTAGCCAGATCTACGCGATGGCAGGCATGCAGACTAAACTGCATCTGATTGCCAACGAGCCAGGAACTTTCGACGGTATTTCCGCCAACTTCAGTGGTCGCGGTTTCTCTGGTATGAAGTTTAAAGCCATTGCCACCAAAGACGACGCGGAGTTCCAGCAGTGGGTTGCCAAGGTTAAAGCGGCACCTAACACGCTGACAACGATGGATGATTTCGAAAAAGTAGCGGTACCAAGCGAAAATCACCCGGTGGAATATTTCTCTTCTGCTAATCCTGAACTGTTCTTGCAGGTCATCAACAAGTTCATGCATAGCCACGGGAAGATGGACATGCCTGAGCATAAAGGCATGGACATGAGTCACACCGCTACCGCGGGAGCCGAGGAATAATACGATGTTCGGAAAATTAACACTGGATGCTATACCGTTCCATGAGCCGATTGTCATGGTCACGGTCGCCGGTATCATCATCGCAGGTCTGGCGCTTGTCGCCGCCATCACTTATTTCGGTAAGTGGAAATATCTGTGGTCAGAATGGTTCACCTCCATCGACCACAAAAAACTGGGTATCATGTATATCATCATGGCCTTCGTCATGCTGCTGCGCGGCTTTGCCGATGCGGTAATGATGCGTACCCAGCAGGTTCTGGCTTCGGCCGGGGAAGCAGGCATACTGCCGCCGCATCACTACGACCAGATCTTCACCGCGCACGGCGTGATCATGATCTTCTTCGTGGCGATGCCGTTCGTTGTGGGCCTGATGAACATCGCGGTACCTTTGCAAATTGGTGCACGTGACGTTGCCTTCCCGTTCCTGAACAACCTGAGCTTCTGGTTTACCGCGATTGGTGTAATCCTGGTTAACCTGTCTCTGGGTGTCGGTGAATTCGCACAAACAGGCTGGCTGGCCTATCCACCGCTGTCGGGGGCAGAGTACAGTCCTGGCGTGGGGGTTGATTACTGGATCTGGAGTCTCCAGCTTTCCGGTATTGGTACCACGCTGACCGGTATTAACTTCTTCGTTACCATTCTGAAGATGCGTGCACCGGGCATGGACCTGTTCAAAATGCCAGTATTTACCTGGGCATCACTGTGCACCAACGTCCTGATCATCGCTGCGTTCCCGGTTCTGACCGTTACGCTGGCACTGTTGACACTTGATCGTTACCTCGGCTTCCATTTCTTTACCAATGATATGGGCGGTAACATGATGATGTACGTCAACCTGATCTGGGTTTGGGGTCATCCAGAGGTGTACATTCTTGTTCTGCCGGTCTTTGGTGTCTTCTCTGAAGTCACTGCGACCTTCTCGAAAAAGCGTCTGTTCGGTTACACCTCGCTGGTATGGGCAACCATCGCCATCACCGTGTTGTCGTTCATCGTTTGGCTGCACCACTTCTTCACCATGGGTGCGGGCGCGAACGTCAACGCCTTCTTCGGTATCATGACGATGATTATCGCCATTCCTACCGGGGTTAAAATCTTTAACTGGCTGTTTACCATGTACCAGGGCCGCATTCAGATGCACTCTGCGATGCTGTGGACCGTAGGCTTCCTGGTCACCTTCTCTGTCGGTGGTATGACCGGTGTTCTGCTGGCGGTGCCAGGTGCGGACTTCGTCCTGCACAACAGTCTGTTCCTGATTGCTCACTTCCATAACGTGATTATCGGTGGTGTGGTGTTCGGTTGTATGGCCGGTGTGACTTACTGGTTCCCGAAAGCGTTCGGCTTTACGCTGAACGAAACCTGGGGCAAGCGCGCCTTCTGGTTCTGGATTATCGGTTTCTTCGTTGCCTTTATGCCGCTGTACGTACTGGGCTTTATGGGCATGACCCGTCGTCTGAGCCAGGACATCGACCCGCAGTTCCACTCGCTGTTAGTGGTAGCGGCAGGCGGTGCGGCACTGATTGCCTGCGGTATCCTTTGCCAGATCATTATGTTCTACGTTTCTGTGCGTGACCGCGACCAGAACCGCGATCTGACCGGTGACCCATGGGGCGCGCGTACGCTGGAGTGGGCAACCTCTTCACCACCGCCGTTCTATAACTTTGCTGTTATCCCGCATGTGCATGAGCGTGACGCTTTCTGGGAAATGAAAGAGAAAGGCGAAGCGTACAAGCAACCGGCTAAATATGAAGAAATTCATATGCCGAAAAACAGCGGTGCTGCGATTGTTATTGCCGCGTTTGCGACCATCTTCGGTTTTGCGATGATCTGGCATATCTGGTGGCTGGCTGGTCTTTCTTTCCTCGGCATGATCGTAAGCTGGATCGTGAAGAGCTTCGACGAAGACGTGGATTACTACGTTCCGGTTGCCGAAGTAGAGAAGATTGAAAAGCAGCACTTTGACGAAATCAGCAAAGCAGGTCTGAAATAATGTCAACTGAAACCGTAAAACACCACCACGACGCCCATGCGGAGCATGGGCATCACGATGCAGGAGCCAATAAAGTCTTTGGCTTCTGGATCTACCTGATGAGTGACTGCATTATCTTCGCAACCCTGTTTGCGACCTATGCAGTTATGGTTAACAGCACCGCCGGTGGTCCGGCAGGCAAAGATATCTTTGAACTGCCGTTCGTGCTGGTTGAAACCGCGCTGCTGTTATTGAGCTCTATCACCTACGGCATGGCCGTTATCGCCATGAACAAGGAAAACAAAGGCGCCGTTATCGGCTGGCTGGCGTTGACCTTCCTGTTTGGTGCTGGATTCATCGGGATGGAAATCTATGAATTCCATCATCTGATTGTTGAGGGCTTCGGTCCTGACCGCAGCGGCTTCCTGTCTGGCTTCTTCACGCTGGTCGGTACTCACGGTCTGCACGTTACCTCTGGTTTAATCTGGATGGCCGTGCTGATGTTCCAGATCGCTAAACGCGGTCTGAACGCCACCAACCGTACGCGTATCATGTGTCTGAGCCTGTTCTGGCACTTCCTGGACGTGGTCTGGATTTGCGTGTTTACCGTAGTTTATCTGATGGGAGCCATGTAATGAGTCATTCTGTTAACGAACATGGTGCATCACACGGTAGCGTGAAGTCTTACATGATCGGCTTCATCCTTTCTATCATCCTGACGGGAATCCCGTTCTGGATGGTAATGGATGGTAGCGCTTCTCATGGAACCATCCTCGGCGTTGTGCTGGTCTGTGCAGTGGTTCAGGTGCTGGTTCACCTGGTTTACTTCCTGCACCTGGACAGCAAGTCCGAAGGTGGCTGGAACATGGTGGCCATTGTCTTCTCAGCAATCATTATCCTGATTGTTGTCGTTGGCTCACTGTGGATCATGTGGAACCTCAACTACAACATGATGCCCCACTAAAGAGTCTGTGTAATGTTTAAGCAATACCTGCAAGTTACAAAGCCAGGAATTATTTTCGGGAATTTAATTTCTGTGATTGGCGGATTTTTGCTGGCCTCTAAGGGCAGCATTGATTACGCCCTGTTTCTCACCTCGCTGGTTGGCGTGTCACTGGTGGTTGCCTCAGGTTGTGTTTTCAACAACGTGATCGACCGCGACATCGATATCAAGATGGAGAGAACCAGGAATCGGGTGCTGGTTAAAGGCCTTATCTCCGCGAAAGTTAGCCTGGTTTACGCCACTGTGCTGGGTATTGCTGGCTTTGCACTGCTGTATTTTGGTGCTAATCCGCTGGCCATGTGGCTGGCGGTGATGGGCTTCGTGGTATACGTTGGCGTTTACAGCCTGTATATGAAGCGTCACTCTGTTTACGGTACGCTGATTGGCAGCCTGTCCGGTGCTGCGCCGCCGGTCATTGGCTACTGCGCCGTGACCAACGAGTTTGATGCCGGTGCCTTAATCCTGCTGGCTATCTTTAGCCTGTGGCAGATGCCGCACTCCTATGCGATTGCCATCTTCCGCTTTAAAGATTACCAGGCAGCCAACATCCCGGTGTTACCGGTGGTGAAAGGTATCTCGGTGGCGAAGAATCATATTACGCTCTATATCCTGGCGTTTATGATTGCCACGCTGATGCTGACGCTGGGTGGCTACGCAGGCTACAAATATCTGGTCGTTGCGTCTGCCGTTAGCGTGTGGTGGCTGGGAATGGCGCTGTCAGGCTACAAAACCTCAAACGATCGGGTTTGGGCGCGTAAGCTGTTCGTTTTCTCGATTGTGGCTATCACGGCCCTGAGCGTCATGATGTCGGTTGACTTTATGACGCCAGCATCGAAAGACCTGCTGACCTACGTGCGCTAATGTGTACTGCAACAGCATGAAACGGGCGCGATTTTCGCGCCCTTTCTTTTTGTTACGACTGCTTAAGAACTATTGTTTTACCCGCCCGCTCTCCCTACCTAAAATAAATGCAGCACATCAACAGAGGTTGGAATGAACGATAACAAAATGACTCCGGTGGAGCTGCGCGCCACATGGGGCCTTGGCACGGTCTTTTCCCTGCGCATGCTGGGAATGTTTATGGTCCTGCCGGTGTTGACCACCTATGGCATGGCACTTCAGGGAGCGAGTGAAACCTTAATCGGCGTGGCAATCGGCATCTACGGTCTGGCTCAGGCTATTTTCCAGATCCCCTTTGGCCTGCTGTCCGATCGCATCGGACGCAAGCCGCTGATCGTCGGCGGCCTGCTGGTCTTCGTCCTTGGCAGCGTCATTGCGGCCAGCACCGATTCAATCTGGGGCATTATTCTGGGGCGTGCGCTGCAGGGCTCCGGTGCAATTGCTGCCGCGGTCATGGCGCTGCTGTCCGATTTAACCCGTGAACAAAACCGCACTAAAGCGATGGCGTTTATCGGTATCAGCTTTGGCGTGACCTTTGCTATCGCAATGGTCTTAGGCCCGATCATCACCCACAAGCTGGGCCTGAACGCGCTGTTCTGGATGATCGCGATGCTTGCTTCACTGGGCATAGCGATTACTTTATGGGTTGTCCCCTCCTCTTCTCATCACGTGCTAAATCGTGAATCAGGGATGGTACGCGGCAGCTTCAGTAAAGTGCTGGCCAATCCCCGATTGATCAAACTGAACCTGGGCATCTTCTTTTTACATATCTTGCTGATGTCGAGCTTTATCGCCCTGCCCGACCAGTTTGAACAGGCTGGCCTGCCGCCGTCAGAACACTGGAAGGTCTATCTGATCACCATGCTGATTGCGTTTGCCGGTGTGGTGCCCTTTATCATCTACGCCGAAGTGAAGCGAAAGATGAAGCGGGTCTTTGTTGGCTGCGTAGGCATGATGGTCATCGCCGAAATCGTCTTATGGGGCGCCCAGGGGCATTTCTGGACGCTGGTTGTTGGCGTACAGCTGTTCTTCCTGGCCTTTAACCTGATGGAAGCGATTCTGCCATCGCTGGTAAGTAAGGAGTCACCCGCTGGCTATAAAGGCACCGCTATGGGACTTTATTCCACCAGTCAGTTTCTGGGCGTCGCCATTGGGGGGAGCCTGGGCGGCTGGCTGTTTGGTCATTTCGATGCACAAACCGTGTTTATGGTCGGGGCGATTGTGGCCGCAGCCTGGCTGTTTGTCAGCATGACCATGCAGGAACCGCCTTATGTAAGCAGCCTGCGTCTGGTGCTGAGCGATGCCGCGCTGGCCGTGCCCACTCTGGAAAAACGCCTGAAAGCACAGCCCGGCGTTTCATCGGTGCTGATTGTGCCGGAAGAGAAAAGCGCCTACATCAAGATAGACAGTAAGGTCACCAGCCGACCTGAGCTGGAAGCGCTGATCGGCAGCTGCTAGTCGCGAGCGGCGCTTAACTGCGCGCGATCGTGGCGAAAGGTTAAGTCAGTTCGTGTCAGACATGTCGCCACAAACCACGTGAAAAAGGTGCCCTGCTTCAGGCACCTTTTTTCATCCGGCGATTGAGGGTGGTTTACAACGACATATCCACCACAATACGGCCTTCAATCTTGCCCGCATGCATCCGGGCAAAGATATCGTTAATATTGCTGAGCGGTTCCACCGCCACGCTGGCTTTCACTTTATGACGGCTGGCAAAATCCAGCGCCTCCTGTAAATCCTTACGCGTTCCGACGATAGAACCCCGCACCGTAATGCCGTCCAGCACCATATCGAAAATAGACAGATCGAACTTACCAGGCGGCAAGCCGTTTAGCACCATGGTGCCCCCACGACGTAATGTGCCGATCGCCTGCTCAAAGGCTTTAGGCGACACCGCCGTGACCAGCACGCCGTGCGCGCCGCCAAAGTGCTCATGAAACACCCTGGCCGGATCGACGTTTCTGGCATTTGCCACCACGCTGGCGCCCAGGCGCTGGGCAAAGGCCAGCTTATCGTCATCGATATCGACAGCCGCCACGTTCAGCCCCATCGCGACGGCATACTGTATAGCCATGTGCCCTAACCCACCGATGCCGGAAATCACCACCCAGTCACCGGGTTTGGTGTCGGTCATTTTTAACCCTTTGTAGACCGTCACGCCCGCACAGAGCACCGGTGCCACCTCGTTGAATGCGAGGTTTTCGGGGATGATGCCGACATAGTTGGCGTCCGCCACGCAGTATTCGGCAAAACTGCCGTTAACCGAATAGCCGGTATTTTGCTGACTGTGGCACAGCGTTTCCCAGTTATCGAGACAGTGCTCGCAGTGACCGCAGGCGGAGTAGAGCCAGGGCACGCCGACCCGATCGCCCACCTTCAGGTGATGTACGTTATCCCCCACCGCGACCACCTGCCCTACGCCCTCATGTCCCGGGATAAAAGGCGGAACCGGCTTCACCGGCCAGTCGCCCTCTGCCGCATGCAGATCGGTGTGACACACGCCAGTTGCCGCGATTTTTACCAGAATCTGCCCCGACCCAGGCTGGGGTACGGGCACCTGCTCAATCACCAAGGGTTCGCCGAACGCTTTAACAACTGCTGCCTTCATCATCGTGTTGATTTTCATCGTCATGATTTACGCTCCAGGGATAGGTTACGGACTTAAAACAGCCCCAGCGGTGCCGTGTCATAGCTGACTAACAGGTTTTTGGTCTGCTGGTACTGGTTGAGTGCCATTTTGTGTGTTTCGCGACCCACGCCGGACTGTTTGTAACCCCCAAAGGCAGCATGGGCCGGATAGATGTGGTAACAGTTGGTCCAGACGCGCCCGGCTTTAATGGCGCGCCCCATGCGGTAGGCTAAATTGCTGTCCCGCGTCCAGACGCCCGCTCCCAATCCAAACTGGGTTTCATTGGCAATACGCAAGGCTTCAGCCTCATCTTTGAAGGTGGTGATGCCGATAACCGGGCCAAAGATTTCCTCCTGAAAGCAGCGCATGCTGTTGCTGCCTTTAATCAGCGTGGGCTGAATATAGAAACCGTTATCCAGTTCGGACGATATCAAGGCCCGCTCACCCCCGGTCAGGATCTCGCCCCCTTCGTTGCGGGCAATCTCGATATACGACAAAATTTTATCGAACTGCTGACGCGAAGCCTGGGCGCCAATCATCGTGTCGGTATCGAGCGGATCGCCGCGACGAATGGTGGCGACTTTGGCCATCACCCGCGCCATGAAAGGCGCGTAAACGGACTCATGGATTAGCGCACGGGACGGACAGGTACACACCTCGCCCTGATTAAAGAAGCCCAGCACCAGCCCTTCCACCGCCTTGTCAATAAAGTCCGGCTCGCCATTCATGATGTCGGCGAAGTAGATGTTTGGAGATTTCCCGCCCAGCTCCACAGTACAGGGAATAATATTTTCTGCGGCACAGGCCATGATATGACGTCCCACCGGCGTAGAACCGGTGAAGGCGATTTTGGCAATGCGTTTACTGGTTGCCAACGCTTCGCCCGCCTCGCGGCCGAAACCCTGTACCACGTTTAGCACGCCTGCAGGAAACAGGTCGCCGATCATCTCCATCAGCAGCGTAATGCCCAGCGGAGTTTGCTCCGCAGGCTTAAGCACCACACAGTTACCGGCAGCCAGGGCCGGCGCCAGCTTCCATGCGGCCATCAGCAACGGAAAATTCCAGGGAATAATTTGCCCCACCACGCCCAGCGGCTCATGAAAATGGTAGGCCACGGTTTTTTCATCGATCTCGCCGGTGCTGCCCTCCTGCGCGCGCAAGCATCCTGCGAAGTAACGAAAATGGTCGGCCGCCAGCGGCAGATCGGCATTGAGCGTTTCCCGAATCGGTTTGCCGTTGTCCCAGCTTTCCGCCACGGCCAGGGTTTCGAGATTGGCATCAATGCGGTCAGCCACCTGGAGCAGCAGATTAGATCGGGTTTGTACGGAGGTTTTTCCCCAGGCTTCTGCAGCCCGGTGCGCGGCATCCAGCGCTAAATCAATATCGCGCGCATCGGAACGAGGAAACCGGGCAATGTCACTGCCGTTGACGGGTGAGGTATTCATGAAGTACTCACCACTCAGCGGCTCGATAAATTTGCCATCAATGTAGTTGCCGTAGGCAGATTTAAATGTCACTAACGCACCAGGTGTGCCGGGATGGGCATAACGCATCGCAAACTCCTTCTGTAGGGTAGACAGGCAGCGGCATGTTGATTTTTAACGGATAGCGCGCTGTCACCTGACGTTTGCAGGGCCTGTGCCAACTTCCCTTACGCGCTGAAAATCCAGATAAAAATATTAAAATCAATCACCTGAATAGTAATCTCACAGGCATGCGTTGAGGACTAACCGGCTTTGATCCCGCTTTGTGTTGCAAATCGCAACACCGCTAAAACCAAAACGCTACAATCCCGCTACACTTTTCCGAGCCCACGAGGTCATTCATGCAGCACAAGGTTTCCGATGCTCTATTGCCCGCTATCGATAACAACCCCCTGCTGAGTGATTCCTGGCTACGCAGCCAGCTCTACGGACTGGATCGTTCGGCCGATGATTTTCCTCGCGTACGTCAGGCCGAGCTGACAGAGCTGGTGGCCAGTAATACTGACCTCCAGCAGTTTGCTCAGCCCGTCATGCACAAGCTGGCCCAGAAGGTGACGCAGATGCAGTCGGTGGTCATTCTGTCTGACGCGGCAGGCCGGGTGCTGCACACCTTTGGCGAGATGCAGGCGATGCAAAAAGCACAGCGTTTCGCCCTTGCCCCCGGCAACATCTGGAGCGAATGTGGCCGTGGCACCAACGCCATTGGTACGGCGCTGGCGATAGACGACGGTTGTGAAATCGAGGGTAATCAACACTTCCTGACCCGCAACCAGGGGCTTTATTGTGCCGCCATGCCGCTGCAAATGCCCAACGGGCAGATTGCGGGGGTACTGGATGTCTCCGGCCCTGCACACTTTTCCCATGCCCATACGTTTGCCTGGGTCAAACAGGCGGCACGGCACATTGAGTATCTGTGGGTTAAGCAGAGCCTGCATCCCCAACAATGGCTGATGAGCCTGCACAGCGACGCACACCGGCTAGACAGCCCGGATGAGCTGCTGCTGGTGTTTTCAGACAACGTGCTGACTGCCGCAAATCGGCTGGCCCTGCGTGAGCTTGGCCTGCACGCCGAACAGCTTGGCGTCATCACATTTCAGCAGCTGTTTCCTCACGGCGATCTGCGGGCCACCGCACTGCCAACGCCGGTGATGATCGGACCCCAGCCTTATTATTTTCGTCTGCGTGCGCCCACCCGAACCCGCTTCAGCGTAGCAGCAGGCCCTGCGCGTCCGCTGCCTTTCTCACTGCAACATGAGGGAGATAAAATGGTGCGGCTGCTGAATGCCGGCGTTTCATTGTGCATTCGCGGGGAAACCGGCAGCGGAAAAGAGTACGTCAGCCGCGCGTTACATCAGCAAAGCCGCTGGCGGGAAGGAAAATTTGTGGCGATTAACTGCGCCGCGATTCCGGAATCCTTGATCGAATCTGAACTCTTTGGCTACCAGCCGGGGGCATTTACCGGCGCCAGCAAAAATGGCTACATCGGTAAAATCCGTGAGGCCGATGGCGGCGTCCTGTTTCTGGATGAGATCGGCGATATGCCACTGGCGCTGCAAACCCGGCTCTTACGCGTGTTACAGGAAAAAGAGGTCGCGCCGCTGGGATCCAGTCAGAGCTGGCCGGTTAACCTGGCCGTGATCAGCGCGACACATCGGGATCTGGCGCAACGCGTCGCCCAGGGCGACTTCCGCGAGGATCTCCTGTACCGGCTGCAGGAATTTTCATTCACGATCCCGCCGCTGCGTGACTGGTCTTCTCTTCCGGCGTTTATCACGCAACTCTGGGACGCGCTGGGCGGCGGCGCGCGTCAGATCGGCCTGTCTTCCGAAGTGCTGGCGACATTAACGCGCTATCCCTGGCCGGGCAACGTGCGCCAGCTACGCAGCCTGATGAAAGTCTTGCTGGCGCTGGCGGAAGATGGCGATAGCGTGGAGATCACGCATTTACCTGAGGAGTACCGCAGCGGCAACGCCGCGGCATCACCCGCGCGCCAGCAGCATGACGATCGTCTGATAAAAGCGACGTTGCAGCAGTTTAATGGCAACATCAGCAAAACGGCGCAGGCGCTCGGCGTTGCGCGCAGCACGCTGTATCGCCGCGCTGCACGCGAGAAGTGAGCTTAATCGCGGAAGTTTTTAAACTGGAATGGCTGGCCCAGATTTCCCCCGCGCACCAGCGCCATCGCCCCCTGCAGATCGTCACGTGACTTACCAGTGACGCGCAGGGATTCACCCTGAATCTGGGTCTGCACTTTCAGCTTGCTGTCTTTGATCAGCTTCACCAGCTTCTTCGCCACATCGGCTTCAATGCCTTTTTTCATTTTGGCATCCAGGCTCCAGCTCTTGCCGCTGTGCTCAATTTCTTCCGGCACGTCCAGGGCCGCGCCTTCAATGCCGCGCTTGAGCATTTTTTCACGCAGAATATCGACCAGTTGCTTTACCTGAAAGTCAGATTCACTGATGACTTTAATGGTTTCATTTTTTTCATTGAGTTCGTAACTGGCGGTGACGTTACGAAAATCGAAACGGGTGGACAGTTCGCGGTTAGCGTTATCTACCGCATTGCGAACTTCCTGCATGTCGACTTCTGAAACGATATCGAAAGATGGCATCTCTTCTTCTCCTGAGGCTAAACTGGCATGCATAATACGCGTCTTAGGCCACTAAATAAAATCACGCTGTGCAGCGCTATACTTAACCCATTGTCACAGCGCATAAATAATACGCCCGCGAGCGGGAGGCAGCATGAAAATAACCGTATTAGGATGCGGCGCGCTAGGCCAGGTCTGGCTTACCGCCCTTGCCCATTCTGGACATGATGTACAGGGATGGCTGCGTGTCCCCCAGCCCTACTGTTCAGCCAACGTGATTGATCCTCTGGGTCGCGTGTCGAACCGGACCTTTATTGCCAACGATCCGCTGTTTCTGGCCCAGAGTCAGCTGCTGCTGGTTACGCTGAAAGCCCCCCAGGTTTCGACAGCCGTTAAGAATCTGGAGAGCGTGATGACGGAAAACTGTCCCGTGCTGCTGCTGCATAACGGAATGGGGACGCTGGGGGAATTAAAGGGCCTGCGACAGCCGCTGTTGCGCGGCATTACCACGCACGCCGCCATGCGGGACGGAACGGTGATTAAACATGTCGCCAGCGGCGTCACGCATATTGGCCCCGGCAACCGTAAAAGCGAAGGCTGGAGCGCGATTGCCGACGTTCTACATGATGCACTGCCCGACGTCGCCTGGCATGACAATATCCGGGCCGCCTGCTGGCGCAAACTGGCGGTTAACTGCGTAATAAACCCGCTGAGCGTGGAGCACGATTGTCAAAACGGCGCGCTCCGCCAGTACAGCCGTGAAATACAAACCCTGTGCGATGAAATCAGTTGGGTGATGGAACGAGAAGGCCAGTCCGTTGACAGCCAGAGTCTGCAAGATCAGGTATTCGATGTGATAGAAACGACGGCGGCGAATACGTCGTCAATGCTGCAGGATATTCGCGCACAGCGGCTGACGGAGATTGAATACATCACCGGTTTCCTGCTGCGCCGGGCACGCACCCACGGCTTCGTGTTGACAGAAAACACGCGCCTGTATGACATGATTAAACGCAAGGAGTCTTTTTATGGGCGCGAACGCCTCAGTACTGGTCTGTCTGGCTCATGGCAGTGAAGAAATCGAAGCGGTCACCACGCTGGATCTGCTGGTACGTGGCGGGATAAAAACGGTTACCGCCAGCGTGGAAAGCGACGGCAGCCGTGAAATCCTCTGCTCGCGCGGGGTCCGCCTGCTGGCCGATGTCCCGCTGGTCGAGGTCGCGGATAACGCCTACGATGCCATTGTACTGCCCGGCGGATTGAAAGGCGCCGAGACGTTTCGCGACAGTCCGCTGCTGGTGGAAACCGTGCGGCAGTTTCATCTGACCGGGCGTATTGTTGCCGCCATCTGCGCCGCGCCTGGCACGGTGCTGGTGCCGCATAACCTGTTTCCCGTGGGAAACATGACGGGTTTCCCCGGTTTGAAATCCACCATACCGGATGATAAATGGATGGAGCGGCGCGTGGTGTGGGATCCGCGCGTCAATCTGTTAACCAGCCAGGGGCCGGGCACCGCGATGGATTTTGCGCTGAAGTTAATCGATCTGTTAGTCGGCAGTGATAAAGCGCGGGAGGTTGCCGCTCAACTGGTGATGGCGCCCGGCATTTACGATTACCAGGCCAGTTAAGATTCGGCGTCTGAAAAGCGGTACAGGTAGCACTGTGCCCGCTTCCCGGTCGGGTGCGCGGGCACAGCGTACGTTTTAAGGGCGGTAAACTTTGACGTTTTTAAAGCCCTGCTCATGCAGATACAGCGCCTGAAGTTTACTCATCACGCCGCGATCGCAGTACAACAGCCAGGTTTTATTCTGATCGAGGTCGCCAAACTGGGTGCTGAGTTTGTAGAAAGGCATCGACTTCACCTCTGTTCCCACCAACTCAAGCGGTTTGTCTTCCTGCTCATCCACCGAACGGATATCCAGTACGCTGTCGTTTTCGTTCAGCAAGCCGACCGTTTCAACCTCGACCACTTCGTCCTGCGTTTGCTCGGCAATTTCGCGGATATCCACGTTGGTCGCTTCGGCCACCATGCGTTCCAGAATCGAGAAGTCAAAATGGCTTTCTTCAGCGTCGATTTTGCCCTTCACCGCTTTGACGGTTGGGCTTTTGGAAATCACACCGCAATATTCCGGCATGGTACTGGCAAAATCTTCGGTGCCGATCTCACGCGCGACCTTGATGATGTGCTCTTTATCATGGGAGATCAGCGGACGCAGAATCAGCGTGTCCGATGCATTGTCGATCAAACGCAGGTTGGTCAGGGTCTGACTGGAAACCTGTCCAAGCGCTTCACCGGTCACCAGCGCCTGAACGCCATAGCGTTCAGCGACCATCGACGCGGCGCGAACCATCATGCGCTTCAGTACCACGCCCATCTGGCCATCGTCGACTTTTTCTAAAATTTCGCCCACGACCGGTTCGAAGTTTATCGCGACAAAACGGACCCGATGCGAACGACCGAAACGGTTCCAGATATAATGCGCCACCTGACGCACGCCGATTTCGTGTGCGGCACCGCCAAGATTAAAGAAGCAGTAATGCACCCGGCAGCCGCGACGCATCAGCATGTAGCTCGACACGCCAGAGTCAAAGCCGCCCGAGATTAGCGACAGCACATCTTCCTGCGTGCCAATCGGGAAACCGCCCAGCCCCTCATAGCGCGCGGTCACCAGCGTTAAGCGGTTCTCTTCCACTTCGAGATTGACCGTCACCTCTGGCTTTTTAAGCTGCACCGTGGCGCTCTCGATGTGCTGATTCAGGCCACCGCCGACGTAGCGTTCCACATCCTGCGAACTAAAGCTGTGTTTGCCCCGGCGCTTAACACGCACGCAAAACGTTTTGTTTTCAAGAGCATCGCGGTACTGCGCCAGCGTCTGCTCAAAAATATGATGAATATCGGTATATTCACGCTCTTCCACCGCAAGGACATGGTGGATACCGGGAATGCGCATGAGCTCATCAGGAATAACCGTGCGCATGGCTTCATCTTTGCAGCGCACTTCAATATGATCCCAGTAACGGACGACCGCGATCTCGTCGCTGACGGTTTTAAGCACGTTGCGAATATTGCTGGCAAGAATCTTAATAAAGCGCAGGCGCACCGACTGACTCTTGATGGTGATTTCGGGAAATAACTTGACGATAAACTTCATGGCGATACAGCTTCGTTGGGCAAATAAGTGCTAAAACAGGCTGCACTTAGCTGGTAAGATCATAAAATTGCGGGCTGCCAGGCGCATCCGCATCCGAGGCGCGGAAGTATATCACCTTTACCTGGTGACTGCTTCTGCAACAGCATGCACATTGATTATTTTGCTAATCATTCTCTCTCAGCTACCATGACCGATTGCATGATAACGTTCCAACCGTGAGTCGATCCTAACTATGCCGAAAAAAGCCGAACAGCCAGCCAGCTTTGAAACGTCATTGCAGCAGCTGGAACAGATTGTCAGTCGTCTGGAAAGTGGTGAACTGCCGTTGGAAGAGGCCCTCAATGAATTTGAGCGCGGCGTGCAGCTGGCACGCAATGGCCAACAGACGCTGCAACAGGCCGAGCAGCGCGTTCGTATTTTACTCAGCGATGATAAAGACGCCGACCTCTCCTCTTTTACGCCGGAAAACAACTAATGGATTTTCCTAAACTGCTCGACGCTTATCACAGGCAGGTGAATCGTGCGTTGACGGGCTTATTAGACGCCCTGCCTTTTCAGAGTTCTCCTCTGGTGAATGCCATGCAATATGGGGCATTATTAGGCGGCAAACGCCTGCGCCCGTTTCTGGTCTACGCCACCGGCGAGATGCTTCACGCCGACAAAGCGAGTCTGGATGCGCCCGCTGCAGCAGTTGAGTGTATTCATGCCTATTCACTGATTCATGACGATCTTCCTGCCATGGACGATGACGCTCTGCGTCGTGGGCAACCGACCTGCCATATTAAATATGGTGAAGATACCGCCATCCTTGCAGGCGATGCGCTGCAAACGCTGGCATTTTCTATCCTTGCCGACCAGCCCATGCCGGGCGTGAGCGCGGAATATCGGCTGGCCATGCTGTCAGAACTGGCAAAAGCCAGCGGCGTCGCGGGGATGTGCGGCGGTCAGGCACTGGATCTGGCGGCGGAAGGTCAGTCGGTGGGGCTTGCTCAACTTGAACAAATTCATCGTCATAAAACCGGTGCGTTGATCCGCGCGGCAGTTCGGCTTGGCGCGTTTGCCGCTGGCGAAAAAGGCCGCGAGGCGCTTCCGTATCTTGATCGCTATGCAGACGCTATCGGTCTGGCTTTTCAGGTGCAGGATGACATCCTGGATGTGACGGGTGACACAGCTGTCATCGGAAAACGCCAGGGTGCCGATCAAGATCTTGGAAAAAGCACCTATCCTTCACTGATGGGTCTGGATGATGCCCGCACTAAGGCACTGGATTTATATCAGGAAGCCGTCGATGCTTTGCACATGCTCTCTGCCAAATCCTATAACACCAAAGCCTTGAAGGCGCTGGCGAGCTTCGTAATTGAACGCGATAAATAACTTCCATGATGAGTCACTGATGAGTTTTGATATTACAAAATACCCGACACTGGCGCAGGCAGAAACGGTTCAGGCGCTGCGAGCCCTGCCAAAAGAGAAATTGCCTGCGCTCTGCAACGAGCTGCGCCAGTATTTATTAGACAGCGTGAGCCGCTCAAGCGGCCATTTTGCGTCGGGCCTGGGCGTGGTCGAGCTGACCGTGGCGCTGCATTACGTCTATAACACGCCGTTCGATCACCTGGTGTGGGACGTCGGTCATCAGGCTTATCCACATAAAATTTTAACGGGACGCCGCGATCGCATTGGCTCTATTCGCCAAAAGAACGGCGTGCATCCGTTTCCCTGGCGCGGCGAGAGTGAATACGATGTGCTGAGCGTGGGCCACTCTTCGACCTCCATCAGTGCCGGACTGGGCATGGCTGCGGCTGCCGAACGTGAAGGCAAAGGCCGCCGCACGGCCTGCGTTATCGGTGATGGTGCCATTACTGCGGGCATGGCGTTTGAAGCCATGAACCATGCAGGCGATATCAAATCGGATATGCTCGTGATTCTGAATGACAATGAAATGTCGATTTCAGAGAACGTCGGGGCGCTGAACAACCGGCTGGCGCAGATCCTCTCGGGCAAAACCTATGCGCGTCTGCGTGAAGGCGGCAAGCGTGTTCTGACCGGCCTGCCGCCGATTAAAGAATTAGTGAAGCGTACCGAAGAGCATCTCAAAGGCATGGTCGTGCCCGGAACCCTGTTTGAAGAGCTGGGTTTTAACTATATCGGCCCGGTGGACGGCCATGATGTGCTGACGCTGGTAAATACGCTGAGTAATATGCGCAGCCTGAAAGGGCCGCAGTTCCTGCATATTATGACCAAAAAGGGCAAAGGCTACGCGCCGGCAGAACAGGATCCTATTACCTGGCATGCTGTGCCGAAATTTGACGTCGCCAGCGGTGAGCTGCCAAAAAGCGCCGAAGGTTTGCCGAGCTACTCCAAAATTTTCGGCAACTGGCTGTGTGAGATGGCCGCTCACGATACGAAGCTGATGGCAATTACGCCTGCCATGCGTGAAGGTTCAGGCATGGTCGGTTTCTCTCGCAAATACCCCAACCAGTATTTTGACGTTGCCATTGCCGAACAGCACGCGGTGACCTTCGCCGCTGGCCTGGCGATTGGGGGCTACAAACCGGTGGTGGCCATCTACTCCACCTTCCTGCAGCGCGCCTACGATCAGGTCATCCACGACGTGGCAATTCAGAAACTGCCGGTGTTGTTTGCCATCGATCGCGGCGGCATCGTCGGCGCTGACGGGCAGACGCACCAGGGCGCGTTCGATCTCGCCTATCTGCGCTGCGTGCCGGACATGGTGATTATGACGCCAAGCGACGAGAATGAATGTCGCCAGATGCTGTATACCGGTTATCACTATCAGGATGGCCCGGCCGCGGTACGTTATCCGCGCGGTACCGGTACCGGTGCTGCGCTGACACCGCTGCAAAGCCTGCCGCTGGGTAAAGGCGTGGTAAAACGTCAGGGCGAAAAACTGGCCATCCTCAACTTCGGTACGCTGTTGCCGGAAGCGAGCAAGGTGGCGGAAGCGCTGAACGCAACGCTTGTGGACATGCGCTTCGTGAAACCGCTGGATACGTCACTGATCGCCGAACTGGCGGCCAGTCATGAGTCCCTGATTACGCTGGAAGAAGGCGCGATTAAAGGCGGCGCAGGCAGCGGCGTGAATGAGTTTGTCATGGCTAAACGCCTGGGCGTGCCCGTGCTGAATATCGGCCTGCCTGATGAGTTTATTCCGCCTGGTACTCAGGAAGAAATGCGCCACGACTACCAACTGGACATTGACGGTATTCAACAGCAGATCAGCCGCTGGCTGGCGCAGTAGGTCCCCTGCCCGCGCACTGTGGAGCGCGTCATTCCTGCTATGCTTAATCCCCTGGGTTAGACATAGCAGGAGTCTTCATGAAAACCATTCAATTAGCGAACACTGACTTAACGGTTTCCCGGCTTTGCCTGGGTTGTATGACCTTTGGGGAACCCGATCGCGGCAAGCACGCCTGGACACTCCCGGAAGAGAGCAGCCGTCCGCTCATCCAGCAGGCGCTGGAAGCAGGGATCAATTTTTTTGATACCGCGAACAGCTATTCTGACGGCAGTAGCGAGGAGATTGTGGGCCGGGCGCTCAAAGATTTTGCCCGACGTGATGAGGTGGTCGTTGCCACCAAAGTTTTCTTTCCCATGAGCAATCTTTCGCAGGGCTTATCTCGCCAGAACATCCTGCAATCTATCGACGACAGCCTGCAACGGCTGGATATGGAGTATGTCGATCTTCTGCAAATTCATCGCTGGGACTATGACACCCCGCTGGAAGAGACACTGGAAGCCCTTGACGCAGTGGTGAAGTCTGGTAAAGCGCGCTACATCGGCGCCTCCTCAATGCATAGCCACCAGTTTGCTCAGGCCTTAGCCCTGCAGGACCAACAGGGCTGGGCACGCTTTGTCAGCATGCAGGATCAGTACAACCTGATTCAACGTGAAGAAGAGCGGGAGATGCACCCTTTGTGTCTGCGGGAAAACATTGCGGTATTACCCTGGAGCCCCCTGGCACGCGGCAAACTGACCCGCCCCTGGGGAGAAACCACCGCACGATCCGTATCGGATGACGTCATTCCCTCGCTCTATGCCACAACCGAGGAGAACGACGCGATGATAGCCGAGCGCCTGGCAGAGGTTGCGGCGGACAAAGGCGTGACGCGTGCGCAGGTGGCGCTGGCATGGTTACTCAGCAAACCCGCCGTCACCGCCCCAATCATCGGTGCTTCGCGCGCCGGGCAGTTCGCCGAGCTGGCTAATGCCGTCAATGTGGAACTGACCGGGGACGAGATCGCCCATCTGGAAGAGGCCTATCAACCGCACCCGGCAACGGGTTATCAGTAAGCGGGTTGTGAAGCGTTTTGCATGCGGCGCTATGCGCTGTCCGACAGGCAAAGCGGTAGACCGTTCCCGCAGGGGAACGGCCATCATGCTGAACGACGAAATGAGGGAGAACGGGCGGGGTTTTTCGCTGTAGAGGCCCTGTGTGGCAAGCTTAAGCGGCCAAAAAGACGCCCGTCGCGTACAGCATCGCCGCCGCGATAATACCGGCGATAATATCATCTACCATGATGCCCATACCGCCATGCACGTTACGATCGAACCAGCGAATCGGCCAGGGTTTCCAGATATCGAGCACGCGGAACAGAACAAAACCACTCACCACCCATTGCCAGCTGTTGACCGGAATCGCCATCAGGGTAATCCACATCCCGATAAACTCATCCCAGACAATGCTGCCGTGGTCATGCACGCCCATATCCTTGGCGGTGCGATGGCAAAGGTAAACGCCCACACTAATGCCCAGCAAGACCACCAGCGAGTAGAGATCATGGGGGAGCAAGGTCATGAGCCACCAAAACGGAATGGCGGCCAGCGACCCTACCGTTCCGGGCATAAACGGGCTCAGGCCGCTGCCGAAGCCGGTCGCCAGCAAATGCCAGGGATTGCGCAGGCGCAGGCGGCTTTTCGCGAGGGTTTTATCTGAGGTCAAAATGGTCGAATCCTTTATGACGGAATTCCGTGGGTTTACCGTTTTCCAGCAGTGACAGCCCTTCTGACTCCGGTGCCATCTGGCCAATGCAGGTATAAGGCACGCCAAGATGCCCCAGCGCCACATCCAGCGCGCCACGATTGACTTCCGGCACGCTAAAGCACAGCTCGTAATCTTCTCCGCCGCTGAGCGCCCAGCGCAGCACCTGTTCGGCATCAAAGTTTTCACGCAGTGCAGAAGAGAGCGGCAGCGCATCCAGATTCAACCGTGCACCACAGCCGCTGGCTTTCAGTACATGGCCAAGATCGGAGATGAGTCCATCCGATAAATCAATGGCGGACGACGCCAGGGAACGCAGCGACTGTCCCTGTAAAATGCGCGGCATTGGGCGCAGGTGGCGCTTGATCAGGGCTTCGTGTATCGCCGGATCGTCAATGCGGCAGTGATGCTGTAATAACGCCAGCCCGGCAGCGCTGTCGCCCAGCGTACCGGTCACGTAGATCCAGTCACCCGGCCTGGCGCCCGAGCGTTTCAGCGCCTTGCCGTGGGGAATCAAGCCATGAATCCCCAACGTGAGGCTGAGGGGGCCACGCGTGGTATCGCCGCCCACCAGCTGCATGTCGTAGTATTCCAGCAGGTCAAACAGGCTTTCGCTAAAGCTGCTGAGCCAGGTTTCATTCACGTCAGGCAAGGTCATGGCCAGCGTCAGCCAGGCAGGATCGGCTCCCATCGCGGCCAAATCGCTCAGGTTTACCGCCAGAGATTTATACGCTAAATCCGCAGGATGGATGGAAGACAGGAAATGGACGCCGGAAACCAGCGTATCGGTGCTGACCGCCAGCGTCTGTTTTTCGGGCACGCTAAGCAACGCGCAATCGTCGCCAATGCCGAGTTCGACATCACGGCGGCTACGCGTTCTGCGATTGAAGTAGCGTGCGATGAGTTCAAATTCACCACATGACATAATTGCGTTCCGCTTAACCATTAATGAAAAAGGCCGGCAAGCCGGCCTTATTGATTATTTGCGTTGGGGTCTGATTTGTGGACCGGCTTTATCCAGTACGCCGTTGACAAATTTATGGCTGTCTTCGGCACCAAACACTTTCGCCAGCTCAATACCTTCGTTGATGGCCACTTTATAGGGCACATCAGAACGCTTGCTCAATTCATACAGCGAAACACGCAGAATGGCTTTTTCAACCTGTCCCAGCTCTTCGAGCTGACGCGACAGATACGGCTTCATCAGGCCATCCAGGTACGCGCTGTTGGTCGCCACACCGGACAGCAGTTCGCGGAAATAGGTAATGTCGACGTCTTTGACGTCTTGTTCCGCCAGAAACTGGTATTCCACATCGGCAATGTCGTTGTTGGACAACTGCCAGGAGTAAAGCGCCTGGACAGCGCACTCACGGGCGCGACGACGAGCAGCAGGTTTCACAAAATTCCCCTTACAAAAATCAGGCTTTAATGGCTTTCAATACGTTGATCATTTCAAGCGCGGTCAGGGCCGCTTCGGCACCTTTATTACCCGCTTTCGTTCCAGCACGCTCAATGGCCTGCTCGATATTTTCAGTCGTCAGTACGCCGAATGCCACCGGAATATCACTGTCCATGGCAACGCTGGCAATACCGGAGCTGGCTTCACCTGCGACATATTCGAAGTGAGCAGTGCCACCACGAATTACGGTACCCAGCGCGATCACGGCGTCGTACTTGCCGGTTTTGGTCAGCGCACGGGCTGCCAGCGGCAGTTCATAAGCGCCTGGAACCCAGACAACGGTGATATTGTCATCGCTGACCTGGCCAATGCGCTTCAGGGCATCAACCGCGCCGTCTAACAGGCTGTCATTGATAAAGTTGTTAAAACGCGCGATAACGATGGCAATGTTTGCCTCAGGCGTTGCAACGGCAGCTTCGATAACTTTCATACATATCCTTTCAGGGGTTTGTTTGGCCCCGCGCAGGGGGGCGGATTCTAACATACTCTTTGGCGGCGTGCTCTCGCTTTTCCGCCTCCGTTATTGCGGTGTCAGCGTCAGGCGCACATCATCGCCGACCTGACGGATATCGCGAAAGGCAAAGACCGGTGCATCGGCCAACTGCGTTAACCCCGCAAGCTGGCACAGGCCACGCGCGTCATTGCCCAGTAATTTCGGCGCAACATACACAATCAGCTCATCCACCAGCCCGGCCTGAATGAGCGCGCCGGCGAGCGTCGCACCGGCTTCCACCCAGACGCTGTTAATCTGCCGCTGGCCCAGCACCATCATCAGCGCCACTAAATCCAGCTGGCTGTCGCGCAGTGGAACAGGAATCTGCGTCACCGTTTCCGGCCAGTGCCGATCGTCGACCTGCTGGCGCATCAGCCAGGTTTCGCCTAATTGTTCAATAAGTTTGTGGTCCGGCGTTACGCGATTCTGGCTATCGACGATCACTCTTACCGGCTGACGTAGCTCGGCTTCATCCACCAGGCGCTGACTTTCGCTGTCCAGTTCTGACCAGCGCACCGTTAACGAGGGATTATCCGCCAGTACGGTTGCACTGCTGCTGAGGATGGCGGAACTCTGGGCGCGCAGCCGCTGCACGTCGCGCCGGGCCGCCGGCGAGGTGATCCACTGGCTTTCCCCACTGGCCATGGCGGTGCGGCCGTCCAGCGAGGCACCCAGTTTTAACTGTATCCAGGGAAAGCCGGTACGCATGCGTTTCAGAAAACCACGGTTCAGGGCTTCCGCTTCCTGCATCATCAGCCCGTGGCTGACCTCAATGCCCGCCTGATGCAGGCGGTGTAATCCCCGTCCGGCTACCTGCGGATTGGGATCCTGCATGGCCGCCACCACGCGGGTTACACCTGCGGCAATTAATGCATCACAACAGGGCGGCGTGCGCCCGTGGTGACTGCAGGGTTCCAGCGTCACATAGGCGGTTGCGCCACGTGCGCGATCCCCCGCCATACGTAACGCGTGCACTTCCGCATGCGGTTCCCCGGCGCGCTGATGCCAGCCTTCCCCAACAATCTGACCGTCACGCACAATGACGCAGCCTACATTGGGATTGGGTGTGGTGGTAAAACGGCCGCGGCGCGCCAACTCCAGCGCGCGCGCCATATAGCGTTCATCGGTCATGATTTAATCCTGTAATCTGGCAATCTCTTCGCCAAAATCACGCACGTCCTCAAAGCTGCGGTAAACAGAAGCAAAGCGGATATAGGCTACCTTATCGAGCTTCTTCAGCTCGTCCATCACCAGGTTGCCAATCAGCTTGCTGGGGATTTCACGTTCTCCTGTCGCCCGCAGTTGGGTTTTAATATGGCTTACCGCACTCTCAACGGCATCCGCACTGACCGGACGCTTCTCCAGCGCTTTCATCATGCCGCTGGCCAGCTTGTCTTCATTGAAAGGCTCACGCACGTCGTTGCTTTTCACCACGCGCGGCATCACCAGTTCAGCCACTTCAAACGTAGTGAAACGCTCATGGCACACCAGACATTGACGACGGCGCCGCACTGACGAACCCTCACTAACCAGACGAGAATCAATCACTTTAGTGTCTACAGCGGAGCAGAATGGGCAATGCATGACGTTTCCTGACACGAGATAAATGGGTTATACAGTGTAGCGCGAACTGCAGGTCAACAAAATCGATTCCCGTGCTTTCCCCTGCCTGCCTCACAGCCTGAGCGGGCAACAGGCCAGCGACGTTAAACAGTACGACACTTAGAGAGCCGCAGACGGGATGTGGTGAGCAGACCGCCAGCCTCCCTCACCAGAGACACCGGCACACAAGCAGGAACGCGTGAACGGGCCGTAACAGCTTCAGCGCATTACGGCAGCAGCCTTTGCCTGAGCGGGACAACGGGAGAAGGCTGACTCGGCTCCCCTGCCGTTCAGACAATTCCGTTAACGAACAAACCGCCGTCTGGCCGCTCAGGACAGGCTTGACGACATCGCTAACCTGGAAGATAACGTGCTGTTGGCCCTTTCAGGTTACCCAGGCGAAACCGGACAGAGCCATGCCATGAATATTAATGAAACACAGAAGCCACACCGGATAACCTTCACCCGGACAGTTTCTGGCCATTTCTTTATAACGGATAAGGATAAATAATGATCAGGATGGTTTGGGCCCCCGCCGCCCTCTCACTGATGCTGTTGAGCGGTTGCAGCACAACGGCCGGGCAGCCACAGGTTAAACAACTTCATCAGGAAGTTAGTCAGTTGAACCAGCAGATGCAGCGGCTTACCAGCCAGGCAAGCGCGGTGGAGATTCAGGGGCAGCTTAACGGACATTCGCAGCAGGGTGCCTGGTTATTACCTCAGGCCAATACGCCCGTTGAATTACAAACCCAGGCCGGCACGCTTCGCTTGTCTTTATCGCGTGTTGAGGCTGAAGCCAACGGCTCACGCGCTAACCTGACCCTACAGACGCGGGATAATACGCCGCTGCCGGGGCTGGAGGCTACCGTAGTCTGGGGCCAGCTCGATCCCGCGACCGGTAAACCGCTTGAGGCCGACAGCCTGACGCAAACCATCCGGATTCCCGCCTCGCTGACGCCACGCAGTTCGGTCATTGTGCCGTTGCGCCTGGGCGGTATTACGCCGGACCAGCTTGGCTATGTGCGGATTCATCAGGTACTGGCCAAAACGGCTGTACCCACACCATAAAGACAAAAAAAAGCCGCCAGTTGTCTGAACTGGCGGCTTTTTTATCATGCAACAATTACGGCAGGATTGAAGGCTGATCTGCGCCCTCTTTCTCCACTTTCTGTACCAGCATGTGTTCGCGTTTCATGCCCAGCTTCAACGCCAGCGCTGAAGAGACGTAGATCGACGAAATCGTACCAATGGTGACACCGATCAGCATGGTCAGCGAGAAGCCTTTCAGCAGCGCACCACCAAAGATGAACAGGATCAGGATCATCGCCAGCGTCGTCAGCGAGGTGATCAAGGTACGGCTCAACGTCTGGGTCAGGGACACGTTGGTAATGTCGTAAGAAGAGCCGCGACGAATTTTGCGGAAGTTCTCACGAATACGGTCCGAAACCACGATTTTATCGTTAAGCGAGTAACCGATAACCGACATCAGCGAGGCCACGATGGTGAGGTCGACTTCAACCCGGAACAGCGACAGCAGTCCACAGGTGATGATCACGTCGTGCGCCAGCGCCAGCACCGTACCCAGCGCCAGGCGCCACTCAAAGCGAATACCGATGTAGATCAGGATCGCAATCAGTGCCGACAGCAGAGCCAACGCTCCGGCCTGCGCCAGATCGCTACCCACGCTCGGTCCAACAAACTCGATACGTTTTACCGTGGCGTTTTGCTGGGTGGTCTGGTTAATCACCGTGACTACTTTGTTGCCTAACTCTGTGCCTGCAGGCCCCGTGACAGGCGGCATACGCACCATCACGTCGCGGCTGCTACCAAAGTTCTGGATCAGCGGCTCCTGAAAGCCCGCCTTGACCAGCTCGGCACGGATCGTGTCAAGGTCAGCGGGTTTTTCCAGGTTGATCTCAATCACCGTACCGCCGGTGAAATCGAGACCCCAGTTAAAACCACGTACGCCAACAATGGCAATCGAGATGATGATTAACAGTCCCGAAATGATAAATGCCAGCGTATCCCAGCGCATAAAGTCGACGACTTTACGGCCATGGTTTAACTGCTCAATGTTATATTCCTGTGCCACAACGCACTCCTCAGATAGACAGCTTTTTGATGCGCTTGCCACCGTACATCAGGTTAATGATGGCGCGGGTACCGACAATCGATGTGAACATTGAGGTCGCAATACCAATAGCCGTTGTAATCGCAAAGCCCTTAATGGAACCCGTACCGATCGCATACAGAATCACCACTTTGATCAGGGTGGTGACGTTAGCATCGACAATACTGGAGAAGGCGCCTTTGTAGCCCTCATGAATTGCCTGCTGCACGCTACGCCCGTTACGCAGTTCTTCTTTAATACGCTCGTTGATCAGTACGTTGGCATCGACTGCCACCGCCAGCGTCAGCACGATACCGGCAATGCCAGGCATCGTCAGCGTGGCGCCCGGCAGCAGTGACATGATACCGACAATCAGTACCAGGTTTGCCAGCAGTGCGCTGGTGGCAATCAGGCCCACCTTTTTGTAGTACAGCACCATAAACAGGATAGAGGCGACCAGGCCCCACAGGCAGGCTTCCAGACCCTGAGTAATGTTCTGCTGCCCCATCGTTGGACCAATAGTCCGCTCTTCCACAATCTGGATAGGCGCAATCAGCGCACCGGCACGCAGCAGCAGCGACAGCTGACGTGCTTCGTTCGGGTTACTGATACCGGTGATGCGGAAGCTGTTACCCAGGCGAGACTGGATATTGGCGACGTTGATCACCTCTTCCTGTTTCACCAGAATGGCACGACCGTTAGCATCTTTCTTGCCGCTGTCTTTGTACTCCACAAACAGGGTCGCCATCGGCTTACCGATGTTGTCCTTGGTGAAGTTAGACATGATATTACCGCCCGCGCCGTCCAGTGAAATGTTCACCTGAGGCTGGTTGTACTCATCCATGCTGGATGTGGAATCGGTAATGTGGTCACCGGTCAGGATCACGCGTTTATAGAGCACCACAGGGCGTCCATCACGCATGTCTTTCACTTCAGAATCACCCGGTACACGGCCGCTGGCGGCGGCGGTAGGATCCACGCTGGTGTTAACCAGACGGAATTCCAGCGTCGCCGTCGCACCTAAAATTTCTTTGGCGCGCGCGGTGTCCTGAATACCTGGCAGTTCAACCACGATGCGGTCAGAACCCTGACGCTGTACCAGCGGTTCTGCAACACCCAGTTGGTTTACACGGTTACGCAGGATAGTAATGTTCTGCTGAACTGCATATTCACGTGCTTCGCTGAGGCGGGCATCGGTCATGGTGGCGCGCAGGGCATCATCGCCACTGCTGTTAATGACGAGATCCTGATGACGCGAGGATAGCCACTTAACCGCAGCATCGCGGCTGGCTGCGTCACGGAAACGAATTTCCACGCCGTAGTTAGCAATCTTGTTGACGTTGGTATAAGGGATATTCTTTTCGCGCAGGTCGCTGCGCAGGCTGTCAGCATTCTGCTCTTGCAGTTTGCTCAGGGCAGTGTCCATATCCACTTCCATCAGGAAGTGCACACCACCACGCAGATCGAGGCCAAGCTTCATGGGCTGTGCCGCCAGCAGCGTCAGCCAGCGCGGCGTGGCCGGTGCAAGGTTAAGCGCGACCACATAGTTTTCGCCCAGCGCTTTCATGATCGCTTCGCGGGCACGCAGTTGCACATCCGTATTGGCAAAACGCGCGGTAATCGCGCCATTTTCCAGCGCAACAGACTTACTTTGAATATTGTCTTGTTTTAATACGTTCTGAATTTGATCCAACGTTTGCTCACTGGCGGCGCTTCCGCGCGCGCCAGTGATCTGAACAGCCGGATCCTCACCATAAAGGTTGGGAAGTGCATACACCAGGCCAATGACAAGCACCACGACCAGCATTATGTACTTCCACAAAGGATAACGATTTAACACGGCAGTTCCCTTAGGGAAGTAAAAATTACAGCGCCTTCATAGAACCTTTCGGCAGGACGGCAGCCACGAAATCACGTTTAATAACCACTTCAGTAGTGTCGTTCAGCGCAATCGCAATGTAGCCGGTTTCTGCCACTTTGGTTACGCGACCCACCAGGCCACCATTCGTCAGGACTTCATCACCTTTGGAGATAGAATCCATCAGCTTCTTATGCTCTTTTGCACGCTTCTGCTGCGGGCGCAGGATCATGAAGTAAAAGATCAGGCCGAAGACGACCAGCATGATCACCAGAGAATACGGACTTCCCTGAGACGGTGCGCCTGCTGCAGCCACAGCGTCAGAAATGAAAAAGCTCATTAAATTTCCCTCATTGATGAATTATCAGACGTTAAAGGCGGAACCGCTTTGCCCGTCCGTTGGTAGAACTCGCTAACAAAGCGCTCTAATTTACCCTCTTCGATAGCCTGGCGTAAACCCGCCATCAGACGCTGGTAGTAGCGCAGGTTATGAATCGTGTTGAGACGCGCGCCCAGTATTTCGTTACAGCGATCAAGATGATGCAAGTACGCGCGGCTGTAATTGCGACAGGTGTAACAATCGCACTCTGCATCCAGCGGTGAAACATCATCTTTATGCTTGGCATTGCGAATTTTTACCACGCCATCGGTCACAAATAAGTGGCCATTGCGCGCATTGCGCGTTGGCATGACGCAGTCAAACATATCCACGCCGCGACGTACGCCCTCAACCAGATCCTCAGGTTTACCCACGCCCATCAGGTAACGCGGTTTATCCGCTGGGATCTGCGGGCAAACATGCTCAAGGATACGGTGCATATCCTCTTTCGGTTCACCGACCGCCAGGCCGCCCACAGCGTACCCATCAAAGCCGATCTCTACCAGACCTTTCACAGAGACATCACGTAAATCTTCGTAAACCGAACCCTGAATAATGCCAAACAGCGCATTTTTGTTACCCAGGCTGTCAAAACGGTCGCGACTGCGTTGTGCCCAGCGCAGAGACATCTCCATGGAGCGCTTGGCATAATCCCAGTCCGCCGGGTACGGCGTGCACTCATCAAAGATCATCACGATGTCCGATCCCAGGTCGTACTGGATCTCCATCGATTTTTCCGGATCGAGGAAGATAGAATTGCCGTTGATCGGGTTGCGGAAATGGACGCCGGCTTCGGTGATCTTACGAATATCGCCCAGGCTGAAGACCTGGAAGCCGCCGGAATCGGTCAGAATAGGGCCTTTCCACTGCATAAAATCATGCAAATCGCCGTGCAGCTTCATGATTTCCTGGCCGGGACGCAGCCAGAGGTGGAAGGTGTTGCCCAAAATAATTTGCGCGCCGGTTTCCTGCACTTCTTCCGGCGTCATGCCCTTCACGGTGCCATAGGTGCCCACGGGCATAAAGGCCGGGGTTTCCACCACGCCACGATCGAAAATCAGACGACCGCGACGCGCGCGACCGTCTGTGGTATCAAGCTCAAATTTCACAAGACCTCCATCGGAGAAACAGTCCGATGTTCAAAGTAAACAGATCAGGCGCCCACTTTTTCCAGCGGCGCCTGGGGGTTTTTGCTGATAAACATCGCGTCGCCGTAGCTGAAGAAACGGTATTCTTCCGCCACCGCCGCACGATAAGCAGCCATCGTGTGCTGATAACCGGCAAAGGCCGAGACCAGCATGATCAACGTCGATTCGGGCAAGTGGAAATTGGTGATCAGCGCATCAATTACCTGATACTCATAGCCCGGATAGATAAAGATTTGGGTGTCATCAAAGAATGGCGCAATCAGCGCATCCTGACTGGCTTTGGCTGCGCTTTCCAGCGAGCGTACCGAGGTGGTGCCTACCGCCACCACCTTGTTGCCGCGCGCTTTGCAGGCCAGCACCGCATCCACCACCTCCTGCGGCACTTCCGCATATTCGGCGTGCATATGGTGCTCTTCAATCGTCTCTACGCGTACCGGCTGGAACGTCCCTGCCCCAACGTGCAAGGTGACAAAAGCCATCTCAACGCCTTTGTCTTTTAGCGCCTGAATTAAGGGTTCGTCAAAGTGCAGGCCGGCGGTCGGTGCCGCCACGGCGCCAGGGCGCGCGCTGTAGACCGTCTGGTAAAGCTCGCGATCCGCCTCTTCATCCGGGCGGTCAATGTACGGCGGCAGCGGCATATGGCCTACGCTGTTGAGAATGTCCAGCACGGCACGATCGTCTTCGAATGCAATCTCGAACAGCGCATCGTGACGCGCGACCATCGTGGCTTTCACGCTCTCATCGTCGCCCAGCAGTAATTCTGCGCCAGGCTTCGGCGCTTTGGACGCCCGAACGTGTGCCAGCACGCGCTTGTCATCAAGCATGCGCTCGACCAGCATTTCAATTTTGCCGCCGCTTGCTTTACGCCCGAACACCCGGGCCGGGATCACACGCGTGTTGTTAAACACCAGCAGATCGCCAGGCTGAAGCTTGTCCAGTACATCGGTAAAAACGCCATGGGCCAGCGCCCCGCTCGGGCCGTCCAGCGACAGCAAGCGACAACCGCTACGCTGCGCCTGAGGGTAATGGGCGATAAGGGATTCGGGCAATTCAAAAGCAAAATCGGCGACACGCATGAAAGACTTCTTACTCAGAAAAACAGGCGGCACAGTTTAGCGGAAAATCGAACAATTCTGAACAACTGGCTGCGCAAAGCGAGTTGCGCTTATAATAGCGCATGAATTTTCTTGCTCATCTTCACTTAGCCCATCTTGCAGACAGCTCACTCCTCGGCAATCTGATGGCGGATTTTGTTCGCGGTGCGCCGCATCAACACTGGCCCAAACCGGTGGCCGACGGCATTCTGATGCATCGCCGGCTTGATGTCATGACCGATGCCCTGCCGGAAGTGCGTGAGGCACGCCAGCTTTTTCGGGCAGAAACCTACCGCGTTGCGCCCATTACGCTGGATGTCGTTTGGGACCATTTTCTGGCGCGTCACTGGGATCGCTTCCATCAGGCGCACTCGCTACAACAATTTTCGGCCCACGCCGAAAGCGAAATTGTTCCGCAGCTGGCTGCCACACCCGACGAATTTAAAGCGCTCAATGCCGTAATGTGGCGTGAACGCTGGTTCGAACATTACGCCGACCCGGAACGTCTCGAACGGGTACTGAATGGCATGGCGAGCCGTCGCCCCAGGCTGGCCGCCCTGCGCGACTCTTATCACGATTTTACGGCGCATTACTCCGCGTTTGAGGCCTGCTTTTTTCAGTTTTATCCGCGTCTGATGCAGCTGGCAGCCAATCAACAGTTGTAACCTTCCCCTGACGGCGTCAGGTTTGTGAGCGCATTTCATCGCACCACAAACCTGTAACGCTGAAAAAGCGCGCAGTCAGTAGCACGGCCGTATTGCCATTGGTTCCGGTCTGCGGCTTAATAAGTCTTGCTTAACTATGATTCACGATGCTCTCACTGTCAGACCGCCTGTTCAGGCGCTTCCTTTATCCGATATGTTTTAAAAATCATAAGAGGGAAACATGTCATCCGCTTCGCATTCTGAGATTGACGCGCGCTATCATTACGCCTGCGAAATCGCCCGTGCGGCCGCAAGCCGCGCCTGGTCATGGTATCAACAGCGTCAAAAACTGGTGGTGGAACATAAGAGGGACCTTCAGGATGTGGTCAGTGACGCTGACCGCAACGTTGAAGAATTAATTAAGTCACTGATTTCGGAGCGCTATCCTGATGATGCCGTTCTGGGAGAAGAGAGCGGCGGTGACACTGAGGGTGCCCGTATTGTATGGGTGATCGATCCCATCGATGGCACCGCCTGTTTTGTGAACGGGTTGCATAACTGGTGCGTATCGCTGGCAATTGTTTGCGACGGTGAGCCCGTCGTGGGCGTGATTTGCGATCCCAATCATCACGAACTGTTTCATGCCCGCAAAGGCAGTGGTGCCTGGCTCAACGATACCCGACTTGAGGTGCATAAAGCCCAACAGCTTAATGAGGGCCTGCTGGGAATCAGTAATTCCAGTCGGATTCCCGGAGAGCACGTGACGCAGCTCATCGATGCCCTGCTCAGGCAAGGCGGGATGTTTATTCGCATCGGCTCCGGCGCGTTAACCAGTGCCTGGGCCGCTGCAGGTCGCTTGATTGGCTATTATGAAGCGCATATGCATCCGTGGGACGGCCTGCCGGGCATCGTATTGATGCGCGAGGCCGGTGGGGTGACTAACGATTATATGCGCAACGACGGACTGAAAAAGGGCAATCCTGTTTTGCTGGCGAATGCGGTAATCTATCCGCAAATTAAAGCGCTGCTCGCCACGCACGAAATTGAGGATTGATGATGTCTGCCTACCTGCCCCGACATTGGTTTATGCTCTGCACTTTTTGGCTCCTGGCGGGGCCGCTGTACGCCGCCCCCGAGTACCAACTTGAGAAAGTCGTGGAGCTGAGCCGACACGGGGTACGTCCGCCGACGCCGGGTAACCGCACAGAGATTGAAGCGGCAAGCCAGCAGCCGTGGTACGTCTGGAGCACGGCGGACGGCGAACTGACGGGCCATGGCTACAGCGCGGTCGTCAATAAGGCCCGCTGGGAAGGCGACCACTATCGCCAGTTGGGTTTACTTAACGCAGGTTGCCCTGACGCGAAGGCGATCTATGTCCGTGCCAGCCCGCTGCAGCGCACGCGGGCGACTGCCGAGGCGTTGGTGGATGGCGCGTTTCCCGGCTGTGGCGTGGCGATTCATACCGTTGCCGGCGACATCGATCCTCTCTTTCAAACCGAGAAACTGCCCTTTGCCCATACCGATCCCCAACGTGAACGAGAGGCAAAACGTGACGCGGCCGGGGATTTAGCGCAGCGTCAGCAGCAGCTTCAGCCCGCGATCACGCTGCTTAAACAGTCGGTATGCCGGCCCGGCAGCGATTGCCCCTTTTTCGATCGTCCGTGGGCGTTGAAACAGACGAAAAGCGGAAGCGTCTATGTTGAGGGCCTTAGCGCCATGGCCGCCATGGTCGAGACGTTGCGTTTGGGCTACAGCGAGAACCTCCCTTTCGCGAAACTGGCATGGGGACACATCACCTCTGCCCGGCAGATCACCGCTCTGCTTCCTCTGCTCACCACTAATTATGATCTCAGCAATGACGTGCTCTATATGGCACAACGTCACGGTTCCCTGCTGCTGTCCCAGATGCTTGAGGCCATTAAAGGTAACGACCCTGACGTGCGCTGGCTGCTTCTGGTGGCACATGACACCAACATTGCGATGGTGCGCCGCTTAATGGGATTTGAATGGCAACTGCCTGGTTATACGCGGGGCAATATCCCCCCTGGCAGCAGTCTGGTACTGGAACGCTGGCGCGACAGTAAGACGCATCAGCGCTTCCTGCGCCTCTATTTTCAGGCACAAAGTCTGGACGGCCTGCGTCAGTTACAACCCGTGAACGACAGCCATCCGCTTTTACGTCAGGAGTGGCGGCAGCCCGGATGTCAAATCACCGCAGTCGGGACGCTGTGCCCGTTGCAGGCTGCCCTGACGCAGTTGGGTAAACACCTGGATAACGACGCGATGGCTCCGGTCAGCATGATCTTGCCGCCTTCGGGCTAATGAACCCAGACAGGCCGGGCGTTTACGCTGATGCGCGCGCTGGCATTTGTCTTATTTTACGGCAACTTATTTAACGGGGATGCATTTTGCATTAGCATGATTTTGTCAATCATCCCTCTGTTTGTTTCACTTGCCCTGTCCCGTTTCGGCGAGTCATTTCGCCGATTTTATTTTGTGTTGCCGGTCATTATTGGCTGTCCCAACCCCGCACATATCGGGACCGGGACAGCAAGCGTGGGTTATTTGCGCACCAGCTTATAGCCCAGCAACAGCACCACGATCCATACCATCCCGACATACAGCGAAACGCGGGTATCCGGGAAATAGCCGATCAGGCCAATGATGAAACATAAAAACGCCACGCCTGCGCCTGCCGTCCAGCTTCCACCGGGCAAGGCAAAGGTTAACGTCCGGGCGGCCGCTTTGCCGATCTTGCGTCGAAACGCCATCTGCGACAGCAGAATCATGATCCAGACCCAAACGGTGGCAAAGGTCGCCAGCGAGGCGATAACCAGAAAGACTTTTTCTGGCATCAGGTAGTTGAGATACACCGCAATCAACATGGCGAACATCATCACCACCACCGTCACCCAGGGAATACCGCGTTTGGAGACCTTCATAAACATTTTGGGTGCATGGCCCTGCTGAGCCATGCCGTGCAACATACGCCCCACGCCGAAGACATCGCTGTTTATCGCCGACAGCGAGGCGGTCAGCACAACAAAATTCAGGATGGACGCGGCGGCGGCAATGCCCAGATGCTGGAACGTCAGAACAAACGGGCTGCCGTTAGTGCCGACCTGATTCCACGGGTAAATGGACATGATGACAAACAGCGTGCCCACGTAAAACACCAGGATACGCATCGGAACCGAGTTGATAGCGCGTGGGATAGAGGTTGCCGGATCTTTGGCCTCACCCGCCGTAATACCGATGATTTCAATGCCGCCGTAGGCAAACATCACCATCTGCAGCGACAGCAACATCCCAACGATACCGTGGGCAAAAAAGCCGCCATTGGTCCACAGGTTATGGATACCGGTCGGTTGGCCGCCGTTGCCAATCCCCCAGACGATCATGCCAAACCCGGCCAGAATCATCACAATAATGGTCGCGACCTTAAAGAAAGAGAACCAGAACTCCACCTCACCAAACACCTTCACGCTCATCAGATTGACCGCGCCGATGATCAGCACCACGCTCAGCACCCAGATCCAGTGCGGCACCTCCGGAAACCAGACGCCCATATAGATCCCGAACGCGGTGACATCGGCAATGGCCACGATCAAAATTTCAAAGCAGTAGGTCCAGCCGGTGATGTAACCCGCCATTGGCCCGAGATAATCCTGCGCATAGCGGGAAAAAGAGCTGGCCTGAGGGTTATTGACCGACATCTCCCCCAGCGCGCGCATGATGATGTACGCCACCGCACCGCCAATAATATAGGCCAGCAGCACGCTGGGGCCCGCCATTTTGATGGCGTCCGCCGAGCCGTAGAACAGCCCGGTGCCGATCGCCGATCCCAGCGCCATAAAACGGATGTGGCGCGTGCTCAGTCCGCGTTTGAGCTTGTTGGTTTCTTGCATAACAACCTGTACCTGTGAAATGAAAAAACCACGGGCAAGCCCGTGGTTAAAGAAGAATCGATCTTAGCCGTTACGAGTGAACCGACACCTGTTCAGCCCCTTTTAACCGATCAACCAGCGCCACAATCAGCAACATCACCAGTGATGGCGGCAACCAGGCAAGGCCCTGGTCGGCTAACGGCAGATGCTGACTCAATGCGGGTAACGCTGCTGTAAACCCGGTGGTTTTGATGGCGTCAAGGATACCAAAGAGCAGGCTGACCAGCATAGTCGGCGCGATAATACGGCTGCTTTTATTCCACCAGTTCAGCGTAAAACTCAGCACGACCAGCACGATACAAGGCGGATAAATAGCCGTCAGCACCGGAATCGAAATCTGAATCAGATGGCTCAGCCCCAGGTTCGATACCACCATCGAGAACAGGCCCAGTACAAAGACCAGCGTTTTGTAAGACAAGGGCAAATACTGTGCGAAAAACTCTGCGCAGGCACAGGTCAGGCCTACCGCGGTCACCATACAGGCAATAAAAATCAGGGCGGCAAGGAAGAAGCTGCCCATGTCACCAAAGGTCTGCTGAACGTAAGCATGGAGAATTGCCGCACCGTTGGCATTCTGATCCACTAATGCACCACTGCCTGCACCCAGTTTAAACAGACTAAGGTAAACCAGGGTCAAACCAATGCCGGCGATAACCCCGGCTAAAACCGTGTAACGGGTTAACAGCGCCGCATTATCAATCCCGCGCGAACGTGCTGCGTTGACGATGACAATGCCGAAGACCATTGCGCCCAGCGTATCCATAGTGAGATAGCCGTTAACAAAACCACTGGAAAATGCGGCGCGCTGATAGTCCGCCGTCGCAGGAATCGTTCCTCCCGCCGGCCACAGCAGAGCCGCGACGCCCAGCAGCGTCAGGGCTGCAATTTTTAGCGGTGCCAGAAAATGGCCGACCGTATCCAGCAATTTCCCCGGATAGAGGGAAATCACCATCACCAGCACAAAGTAAATCAGGCTGTAGATAAACAGCGGCAGTTCGCCATCGCCGGTAAGCGGAGCAATGCCCACCTCAAATGAGACCGTGGCGGTACGCGGCGTGGCAAAAAGCGGCCCTACCGCAAGGTAGCAGACCGTGGCCAGAACCACACCCGCAACTTTGCCGATGGGCGTGCTCAGGGCATCAATCCCGCCGCCGACGCGCGCAAGCGCGATCACGGTGATAACGGGCAGACCGACTGCGGTAAGCAGAAAACCAATAGCGGCCACCCAGACATGTTCGCCTGACTGAATACCCACCATGGGAGGAAAGATGATGTTACCCGCACCAACAAACAGGGCAAACGTCATGAAGCCCAGCGCGAGAATGTCTTTAACGGTTAAACGATGTGTCATACGGCCTGTCACTGATGTTGCGATGAAAGATAAGTTTGCGTTGCCCCCTCGCTGCGTTAATACAACGACCGACCAGATGATGACAGCGCATTATGCGCAGCGTCTGGTTTAGCGCAGGTGATTTAAGCTGCTTTTTTTCTGTTCACAGAGGGATAAATCGACAACGGCGGTAAGTAAAACGTTTATAGCGAAGAAAGGCAATACGGGATCGGAAAACCAGAGGGTTATTTCGCAATTTGAATCAATATTAGAGGATCACATCAATATTCTCTGCAACAGCATCAGATGATGTGCTTTAAAAATAAACAAGCGATGGTAAATATCAGCATAAAGGCGGGTTTGTATGCACAAGTGGCGCATTTATTGCGCCACGCTGCACACATTCCGCTATCACCAGACCTGATTCGCGACGTTCACGACCAGTCGAATCTTCTGCCACTGCTCTGCTTCGCTCAGGCTGTTGCCCTCTTCCGTCGAGGCAAAACCACACTGCGGACTGAGGCAAATCTGATCGAGGCTGATGTACTGGGTCGCTTCCTGCAGGCGCGCTTTCACCTGTTCGGCATCTTCCAGTTCACCCACCTTCGTGGTAATTAAGCCAAGCACCGCCTGCTGATGGCCGGGCTTGATGAACCGCAGTGGTTCGAATCCGCCAGAGCGATGATTGTCGTATTCAAGGAAAAACGCATCCACATTTACGGAGCCGAACAGGATCTCGGCCACCGGCTCGTAGCCACCTTCAGAAATCCAGGTGGAGCGGAAATTGCCACGGCACACATGCAGGCCCACGGTCAGGTCGGCCGGTTTCCCTTCTAACGCCTTATTCAGGACGCGCGCGTAGGTGCGGGCCAGCTGGTCTGGATCGTCGCCACGTTCGCGGATCTCCCGCTTTTGATCGTCTGAACAAAGGTAGGCCCAGACGGTATCGTCCAGCTGTAAGTAGCGACAGCCCGCGTCGTAAAAGGCTTTGATCGCCTCTTTGTAGGTCTGTGCCAGATCGTCAAAGTACACATCGAGATCGGGGTAAACGTCAGCGTCGATGACTTTTCGGCCGCCGCGAAAATGCAGCACGCTCGGGCTGGGAATCGTCATTTTGGCTACCGCATCGCCTGCTACGCTCTGCAGGAAACGAAAATGATCCAGCATCGGATGCCCGTCAAAACCCAGTTTGCCGGTGATTTTTACGCCGTGCGCTTTCGTCTGCACGCCGTTGAACTGAATGCCCTGCTCGGCTTCAAAATGCTCAACACCTTTCAGACCGTAGAAAAAGTCAAAATGCCACCAGCCGCGGCGAAATTCGCCATCGGTCACGACCTTGAGGCCATTTTCACGCTGCTTCGCGACCACGTCCCGAATCGCGTCGTTTTCAATATCGCGCAGTTCATCAGCGCCGATCTCACCCGCATGAAATTTTTCGCGGGCATGCTTAATAGCGGCGGGACGAAGAAAGCTGCCAACGGTGTCGGCGCGAAACGGGGCGGTTTGTCTTTGCATGATCACTCCTGGTCACCGGCCAGATAATTTCGGGCGGGAATAGTTACACAATGTTATTTTAGCCTTCCAGATGGCTAAACGTCTGGATGTAGATTCCCACGCGATGTGCTCATGTGCAAACGAATAATATTCACTGGAGATGAAATAATTTCATGTTGCGAGGCCGGATTCTGACTGTGCTCCCCTTGAGGTTTGCACCGAGGCAATCGGCGGGAATTTATGCCCCTGATGCGGCACAGGTCCCCGCCAGCCGTGCGGCAGGAACGGGAAAACATGGGCGAAGGCGGTAACCCCTTTGCCTGTGGGCGAGCGGTGAAACTTACCGGAGGGAGGCGCGCGCCAGGTTCATTTGCGTTTCAGACAGCGGCAGATAGCCGGCCTCGATGACGCGCTGCTGCCCTGCACTAGACAGAACCTGTTCCAGAAATGCGGCTAACAACGGCGGCAAGGGCTTACCTGGCACTTTATTAACGTACAGATAGAGCGGACGTGCCCAGGGATAGCGACCGCTGCGGATGGATTCAGGATCGGGCGCAACGGCTTCCCCCCTTTTTGTGATAACCGGCAGCAGTTTTACCCCACTCAGGTGAAAACCGAAGCTGGCATAACCGATGCTGCGCGGATCACCGGCGACCGCCTGTACCACCGCCGCCGAGCCGGGAAACTCCGCCACGTCGTTGCGGAAATCGCCCTGACACAGCGCCTGCTGCTTGAAGAATCCCCATGTGCCGGAGGCCGAGTTGCGGCCATAGCGCTGGATAGATCGCTGCTGCCACTCAGCCTGATGCAGACCCAAATCGCCCCAGCGTTCGGGCACCTGGTGTGCGCCACACAGACGCGTGACGGAGAACAACGCATCAAGCTGGCGGGGATCGATGGACGTCAGCGGATTGCGCTGGTTGACCACCACCACCAACGCGTCCATCGCCACCGGCACGGCCAAAGGAGGATAACCGTATCGCGCCTCAAACGCCTGGCGCTCATCCGCCTGCATGGGACGGCTCATTGCCCCTAACTGGACGGATCCGGCTGTCAGCGCGGTTGGCGCCGTTGAGGAGCCCGATGCCTGAACCTGCACATTTACCCCGGGTGACTGACGGCTAAAGTCATCGCCCCACAGGGTCATCAGATAGCCGAGCGTGTCCGAGCCTGCGCTGCTGAGATTGCCTGAAAGCATCACAGGCTGTGCCTGCACCAAGGCAGGCAAGAGAGAAAAGAACAGCAAAAAAAGAAGGCGCATCGTTCCGGTCCGTCAGCAGTTAATGAACCGCATTCTCCTGCATCCCGTTAGTCACAATCAACCGTGGTGCCAGGGTAAAGGTAAAACAGGTTTCCTGGTGCGGGATGCTGGTGATCTCCAGCCGCGCATTGTGATGGCTGAGCGCATGCTTCACGATGGCCAGCCCAAGACCGCTGCCGCCGGTCGCACGTGAACGCGCTTTATCCACCCGATAAAACCGCTCTGTCAGGCGCGGGATGTGCTCAGGTGGAATGCCGGGGCCGTTATCACAGACTGTAAATACCGCGCCCTGCTTGCTGCGCAGCCAGCTGATATCAATGCGCGTCCCCTCGGGCGTGTGGTTCACCGCGTTGTAGACCAGGTTGGAGATAGCACTGCGTAATTGTTCATCATTGCCAAACACTTTCAGGTGAGGATCGGTATGAAAATGGATGGCGTGACGTCCGCCGCTCAGGGTTTCAGCTTCATGCTGCAGGAGTTTGAGCATAACCGGTACATCAACCTTTTCTTTCAGATTAATGGCCGGAGCCGCCTCGATGCGCGACAGCGTCAGGAGCTGTTTGACCAGGCTATCCATTCGCCGGGTTTGCTCCGACATCGTGTGCAACGCTTTGTCCCGTGAGCGCTGATTCATGACGGAGTCATTCATCATTTCCAGATAGCCCTGAAGCACCGTTAAAGGCGTGCGCAGTTCATGGCTGACGTTGGCAAAGAAGTTTCGCCGTGCCCCTTCAAGCTGATGCATCTGGGTTACGTCGCGAGCCACCATCAGCCACTGGCCTTCGCTGTAGGGCATCACACGGAATTCCATGTGGTGCTGGTTATTCAGCACCAGCGTAAGCGGCTTATCGAAATCACGTTGCCGCAGATAGCGAGAAAATTCAGGATAACGCAGCAGATTAAGGATATTTTGCCCGTTATCTTCTGGCCAGCGCAGCCCCAGGTGCTGCTGGGCCAGGCCGTTGCACCAGAAAATAGTGCCCTCTTCGGTGGTAAGTATCACGGCGTCCGGCAGCGACTCCGCGCCGCTGCGAAACCGCTTAATCAGATTACCTAATTCGCGCCGCCGCCGCCGGTTGCGCAGTTGCATTTGATACAACCCGTAAAACAGCGGTTCCCAACTGGCCTGTCCGGACGGTGGCGTCATCGTGCGATCCAGCCACAGCCAGTGAGACAGGCGCATCAGGTTGTAAAAATGCCACAGTAAAATACCGACTACGCTCAGTAACAGCAGCCACGGCAAATAGCCGAACAGCAGGCCGAGCACCAGCGCAGGCAGACACGCCAGCACCAGTTCGGACAGTAATCTCTTCCAGGAGAGGCGTTCCAGCACGGTTAAAGCTCCGTTTAAAAGCGGGCAGAGAAACGATAACCTGTTCCGCGTACGGTTTGTACCATGCGATCGTGGCCGGTCAGTTCCAGCGCCTTACGTAAACGACGAATATGAACGTCAACCGTACGATCTTCAACATAGACGTTAGTGCCCCAGACATGATTGAGTAACTGCTCACGGCTGTAAACACGTTCAGGATGGGTCATAAAGAAATGCAGCAGCTTGTATTCTGTCGGCCCCATTTCCAGCGGTGTGGTTTCTGACATCACGCGATGCGAAGAGGGATCCAGGCTCAGGCCCTGCATTTCGATCACATCTTCTACCGCCATCGGCGAAATACGACGCATAACGGCTTTAATTCGCGCCATCAGCTCTTTCGGGGAAAACGGTTTGGTGATGTAGTCATCGGCACCGACTTCCAGTCCGCGTACCCGATCTTCTTCCTCGCCGCGCGCGGTGAGCATCATGACCGGTATATCACGCGTCATGGCTTCACGCTTAAGATGTTTAATAAATTGTATGCCGCTGCCGCCGGGTAACATCCAGTCCAGCAGGATCAGGTCAGGCCAGGGTTCAATCAGCTTGCTGACGGCGCTGTCATAATCTTCTGCCTCAATCGGCTGATAATCGTTTTGTTCCAGTACGAAACATAACATTTCACGGATTGGAGCTTCATCTTCCACAACTAAAATGCGCTTAGCCATTATTACTCCTGCAGGTAGGACGGCTTTCACTGATATTTGCGGCGCCATTATGCGTCAGTTTTGTGACACTTTTATGAAAAAGTTAGCCATAAAAACCGGCCTGCAACAACCATTTATGACAACATGACGACATGTTTTGTGGCTTTAGTGACTGAGCCAGTATAATTGCCGGGCAAATCGATTTGGCAGGGAGTTTTATGCGCATTATCCACACCGCGGACTGGCACCTGGGGCAGTTCTTCTATAACAAGAGCCGCGCCGCCGAGCACCAGGCCTTTCTTGACTGGCTGTTAATACAGATCGAACAGCATCAGGTCGATGCGCTGATTGTAGCGGGCGACCTGTTTGATACCGGTACGCCGCCCAGCTATGCGCGTGAAATGTTTAACCGCTTCGTGGTGGCGTTACAGCCCAGCGGCTGTCAACTGGTGGTGCTGGCGGGCAATCATGACTCGGTGGCAACGCTGAATGAATCGCGCGAACTGCTGGCCTGTCTGAACACCCGGGTCGTTGCCACGCCGCAGGAGAGTGACGACGTCATGATCCTGACAACCCGTCAGGGTGAACCCGGCGCGCTGCTGTGCGCGATTCCCTATCTGCGCCCGCGCGACATTATGCGCAGCCAGGCCGGTCAGTCTGGACGGGATAAACAGCTCAGCCTACTGGAGGCCATCAGCGCCCATTATCAGCGCAGCTTCGCGGCGGCACAGGCGCTGAACATGTCCCTGCCGATCGTGGCGACCGGCCACCTTACCGCCCTTGGCGTCAGCAAAAGTGACTCCGTGCGCGATATCTACATCGGCACGCTGGATGCGTTTCCTGCCTCGGCGTTTCCGCCGGCCGATTACATCGCCCTTGGACATATTCATCGCGCTCAGCGCGTCGCGAACAGCGACCATATTCGCTACAGCGGCTCCCCTATTCCGCTGAGCTTTGACGAGCTGGGCAGCGAAAAAAGTGTCTGTCTGCTGACTTTCAGCCCGCGCGGCCTGGAAACCCTGACCCTGCCGGTTCCCACCTTCCAGCCGATGCAGATGCTTAAAGGCTCTCTGGCGCAAATCAGTGAGCAGCTCGCCCACCTTTCCCCTCCCAGCGGAGAGAAGCCGGTCTGGCTCGATATAGAAGTCACCACCCAGGAGTACTTAAGCGATCTGCAGCGCCAGGTTGAAGCGCTGACGGCAGATTTACCGGTGGAAGTACTGCTGTTACGCCGCAGTCGTGAACAGCGCCAGCACAGCCTGGCGCAAACGGATAACGAAACCCTGAGCGAACTTAAGGTCGAAGAGGTTTTTGCCCGACGCCTGGCGCTTAATGAGGAGCTTGATGACAAGCAGATCGCCCAGGTCACGACCCTGTTTAAGCAGACGCTGGCCGACCTGGAGGCGAACCCATGAAGATCCTCACGCTGCGATTCAAAAACCTGAATGCGCTGAAAGGAGAATGGTTTATCGATTTTCGCACCGAACCTTTCGCCAGTAATGGTCTGTTTGCCATTACCGGCGCGACAGGTGCCGGTAAAACCACCTTACTGGACGCTATCTGCCTGGCGCTGTATCACCAGACGCCGCGCCTGGGTGCGATTTCTCAGGGCCACAACCCGCTGATGACGCGCGACTGCGCCGAATGCCTGGCCGAAGTCGAGTTTGAAATCAAAGGCGAGGCCTGGCGGGCATTCTGGAGCCAGAACCGCGCACGAGGCACGGCCGACGGCAAACTGCAGGCTCCCCGCGTCGAGCTGGCTCGCTGCGCAGATAATCAGATCGTTGCAGACAAAGTGGGCGACAAGCTCAAGCTTACCGAAACGCTTAGCGGCCTGGATTTTGAACGTTTTACCCGTTCAATGATGCTGTCACAGGGCCAGTTCGCCGCATTTCTTAACGCCAAAGCGAATGAGCGCGCAGAGCTGCTGGAAGAGCTGACCGGAACGGAAATTTACGGGCTGGTTTCCATGGCCGCGTTTGAGCGCCATAAAGAGGCCAAAAATGCGCTGGAACTGATGCGCAGTCGGGCAGGCGGCATGGCACTGCTTGATGAGGCGACTCGCGCCGGGCTGCAGCAACAGCAGGCAGCCCTGACTGAGGCCGAGCAGCAACTCAGCCGTCAGTTTGACACCGCTCAGCTTCAGCAGCAGTGGCTGCAGCTGGCACAGCAGCTGAGCGCGGACGCTGAACAGGTGAACGCCGCCCGTCAGGCCGCCGACGCGGCGAGTCAGGCGGCAGAGGCCGATCGCCAGCGTCTGGCACGAAGTGAACCGGCAGAAAAACTGCGCGGTGCGCTGCAACAGCGCGACAACCTGCAGACTGAACGCGCGGAGCTGCAACAGCGTCAGCAGCAGTTAAACCAGCAGATGCAGGCGACGGCCCACGAGCAGCAGCAGTTGCAGCAGCGTTATCAGGAAACCGAAGCGGCGCGCGAACAGGTGCGTTTGCAACAGCACCAGCAGGAAACGCTGCTGAGCGGACAGGTTATTCCACTCGATCAGGCGCTCTCGGCCCTGCAGCAGCAAATTCAACAGCTGCAGCATGAAACCGCACAGCAGCAGGCGAGCTGTACGCAGCGTGAACAGGCGATGCAAACCGAGCACCATAAGGTCAGCGATCTCCAGCAGGCGCTGGCACAGCAGCAGGCGCGTCGGCAACAGCTGGCGGATATGCCGGTTTGGGGCGAAAATCTTCCGCTGTGGCAGGACCGCTTTGCTCAACTGGCCCGCCATGAAACCGATCAGGCGGCGTCGGCACAGCAGATTCAGCAACAGGCGTTGCAGCTTCATCAGCGCCAGCAGCAGGTCGAACAGCTGCAACAACAGCTTGCGCCATTGAAGCAGGCCGGGCAGCTCACGCAGCAGGCCTTGTCTGACGCTGAGAAAGCACTAACATCGCTCCATAAGGCGCATCCTCCCGAAGCCTTGCGTCAGGCCTTAAAGCAGTTAACTCAACAGCGTGACGCACGTCAGACGCTGACGTTACTTGCAGCCCAGTGGCAGCCGCTACATCAGCAGCGCGGTCAGTATGAAAAACGGTTACAGGATCTGGAAAAAGCCTGCCAGCAGGCTGAGGCTGAATTACTGATGCTGCGGGAAACATGGAAGCGGGAGAAACAGCAACTCACCGACGTTGAGAAGATTTGCCAGCTTGAAAGCCATATTGCCGATCTGGAGGAACACAGGGCGCGGCTGGAGGCCGGGCAACCCTGCCCTTTGTGCGGTTCCTGCGAACATCCCGCAGTTGAAACCTACCGCACGCTCGAAGTCAGCGCCAACCAACAGCGCAAAGCCGTGCTGCAAAAACAGGTGGAAGCACTGAGCGAAACCGGTACGGCCAAAAATGAGCAGATAAAACACCTGAAGGGCCAGCAGCAGTCACTGCGCGACGAGCTCGCCAGTGTAGTGCAGCAGCTGGATGCATTGACCCAGCGCTGGCAGGCACTGAGCGGTGAGCTTGCGCTTACCTTCACTCTGAACGACACCGACGCGCTGGACCACTGGCTGCAGGCGCAAAGCCGTCAGGAACAGGCATTAACTTCGCAGACAGAGACGCTGGAACACGCCGAGCGAACGTATCAGGCGGCAAAAGAACAGCATCTACAACAGCAGCAGACACAGCAGCAACACCAGCAAACGCTGCAGTTGACGCAACAGCAGCTGGAGAACGAACACCAGGCGTTACTGACTTTACAGCGCCATCACCAACAGGCTCAGGCGAATGCTCAGCCGCTCCAGGAGGGGCTGGCGCAACAATTCGCAGGCTTCGGCCTGACGCTGCCTGACAGCGCACAGCGCGACAGCTGGCTGGCTGAACAGCAACAGCGCTGGCAGCAGTGGCAGGAAAGTGAGCGGTTGCTTGCTAACTTGCAGCCTCAGTTGGCGCGCGCGGAAAGCCAGGCTGACGCCCTGCGCCAACAGCTGCAGCTTGAGCAGCAGCGCCTGAATCAGCAGCAACAGCAGCTCGCCGCACTGGACCAGCAATACCGCGAAAAACGTCAGCAGCGTGAGGCGTTGTTTGGCGATCGGGATGTCATTCAGGCCCGTCGGCAGATGCAGGAGAGCGTCGAGCATCATGAGGCGCAGCTGACGCAGCAGCGTGAACGGCTGCAGCAGTCTCAGGCTGAAGCCAGCCGCCTCCACGGCCAACTGACGTTGCTGGAGAGCCAGCTACACAGGTTGGGCACTCGCCTGACGGACGCTGAGCAGCACTTCAACGCCGCGCTGACTGCGGCTGAATTCCCGGACGAGGCGAGCCTGCGCGCCGCGTTGCTTGACGAGCATGAAGCGCAACAGCTTCGCCAGCGACTGCAGCAGATCGATCAGCATCTGCTCCATCAACAATCTCGCCTGGCAGAGCTGCAGCAACGGCTGGCAACCCATGAGCAGGCTAAACCCGATAAGATGCCTGAGTCCGCCGATGCACTGACCACACAGCTGGAAGCGTTGCGGCATTCTCTGAGGGAGAACGCCAGTCAGCAGGGACAACTGCAGCAGCAGTTGCAAAGCGACGCCAGCCTGCGGACCCAGCAGCAAACGTTGCTGGCACAGATTGCGCAGGAGGAAACCACGCTGGCGCAGTGGGCGTTGCTTAACGATCTGATCGGCTCGGCGACCGGGGATAAATTCCGGCGCTTTGCCCAGGGACTCACGCTCGATCACCTGGTGGCGCTGGCTAACCGCCAGCTGGATCGTCTGCATGGTCGCTACCTTTTACAGCGCCGCGCCATCGATGCGCTGGAACTGGACGTGGTGGATACCTGGCAGGCGGACAGCGCACGCGATACCCGCACGCTGTCAGGTGGAGAAAGCTTTTTGGTGAGCCTTGCGCTGGCGCTGGCGCTGTCCGATCTGGTCAGCCATAAAACCCGCATCGAGTCGTTATTTCTTGATGAGGGTTTCGGCACGCTGGACGCAGAGACGCTGGATACCGCCCTGGATGCGCTGGATGCGCTCAATGCCAGTGGAAAAACCATTGGCGTGATCAGTCACGTCGAGGCGATGAAAGAGCGCATTCCGGTGCAAATTAAGGTCCGCAAAATGAATGGCCTGGGTTACAGCAAACTTGAATTGCCGGGTACGTAAGAGGTTAATTATGTTGAGATGTACAGGAATAATGGCGGCCACGATGCTGCTGCTGGCAGGATGCAGTCATCATCCTGATGCTTCCGAAGCGCAATGCGCGTCAGGCCTGCCCCAGGCGCAGTGCCAGGACGTGAACCGCTATATTCGCGAGGTCAATGCGTCCGTCATGCGCAATTTTCACAATGCGAAAAACTATGTGGGCCAGCGTTGCCTGGTGACGGCACAGCGTCGCCCGGATGGGCGCTATAACGTGATGCGAACGGAAGGAAATGAGTCGCTGTGCCTGAAGGCCTGGCAGAGCGTCAGCAGCGCGCGGGATATGCCTTTGCCTCCACCGCACGCCCCACAGCAGCTCGTCTTTGCCTTCGCGCCAGTTCGCTGAGCCAGCCCTGTGCATCCTTCAGTATGTTGCACAGGGCCGCAGGCCACGGCGGCGTTTATTCCGGCCACAGCCAGGCCGCGCCGCGCACACCGCTTGAATCCCCGTGCATCGCTTTCAGCACCGGCGTTTCACACTCGCCGCCAAAAACCCATTTCTTCATCAGCGTGGGCACCGTCTGGTACAGGCGGTCCACGTTGCTCATGCCGCCGCCCAGCACAATCACGTCGGGATCGATCAGGTTGACAACCTGAGCCAGGGATTTTGCCAGACGGATTTCATAGCGGCTCATTGCCAGGGCAGCCACGGGATCCTGCTGCTCCAGCAGTTTGACAATCTCAGCGCCTTTGCGCGCCACACCGCTTAACCGCTGATAGTCGATAGCAAAGCCGGTACCGGAAACAAAGGTTTCAATGCAGCCCTGCTGGCCACAATAACAGGGGACTTCCGCGCGGTAACGCAACTCGTCTTCATCCATCCACGGCAAAGGATTATGACCCCATTCGCCCGCATTGCCGTTGCCGCCAATGCGTGACGCGCCGTTTATCGCTACGCCTGCGCCCGAACCGGTGCCGATGATTACCCCAAACACCAGTGCCTGCCCCGCGCCTGCGCCATCGACCGCTTCGGACACGGCCAGACAATTCGCGTCATTGGCTATGCGGATGTCACGATTCAGCGCCTGCGCCAAATCTTTATCCAGCGGCTGACCGTTTAGCCAGGTGGAGTTCGCGTTTTTCACCCGCTGCGTATAGGGCGAAATCGTGCCCGGAATACCTAAGCCTACCGTCCCGGTTTGGCCGGTTTTTTCTTCGGCGAGGCGGACTAAATCAACGATGGCCTGCACGGTCGCCCGGTAGTCGTCACGGGGCGTGGAAATCCGATGGCGAAACAGCTCTTTTCCCTCGCCGGACAGCGCAATCACTTCTGTTTTGGTGCCGCCCAAATCAATGCCTATGCGCACGGTTTATTCCTCATTATTCGTTAGGGTGTTTTCTACACTAAAAGGCGAATGCCTGAAAGGCAATGAAACCGCTCCGATGTTTCGCTATCATGCGCACACTTAGTGAGATTTGTGCGCCCGATCGCGCCACGGTAAGGAATCCCGATGTTGTGGTTTAAAAATATGATGGTTTATCGTCTGAATCGTGACATTCCGTTGTCCGCAGACGACATGGAAAAACAGCTGGAGGCTTTCACCTTCTCGCCCTGCGGCAGTCAGGACATGAGCAAGACCGGGTGGGTGGCACCGATGGGCAATCGCAGCGATGCCCTGACCCACGTCAACAACGGTCAGATTGTCATTTGCGCGCGCAAAGAAGAAAAAATCCTGCCCTCTCCGGTCGTGAAGCAGGCGCTGGAGGCCAAAATCGACAAGCTTGAGGCAGAGCAGAGCCGCAAGCTAAAAAAGACGGAAAAAGATTCGCTGAAAGATGAAGTGCTGCACAGCCTTTTACCGCGTGCGTTCAGCCGTTTCAGTCAGACCTATATGTGGATCGACACCGTGAACAACCTGATCATGGTGGACTGCGCCAGCGCTAAAAAAGCCGAAGACACGCTGGCTCTGCTGCGTAAAAGCCTGGGTTCGCTGCCAGTTGTGCCCCTGACGCTGGAAAGTCCGATTGAACTTACCCTGACCGAATGGGTGCGTTCCGGGGATGTTCCGGCCGGTTTTGCCCTCATGGACGAAGCCGAGCTCAAGGCCATTCTGGAAGATGGCGGCGTGATTCGCTGCAAGAAACAGGATCTGGTGTGCGATGAAATTGCCAACCATATCGAAGCCGGTAAGCTGGTGACCAAGCTGGCGCTGGACTGGCAGGAGCGTATTCAGTTCGTATTATCCGACGACGGCTCGGTGAAACGCCTGAAGTTCAGCGATACGCTGCGTGACCAGAATGATGATATCGATCGGGAAGATTTTGCGCAGCGTTTTGATGCAGACTTTATTCTGATGACCAGCGAACTGGCGGCCCTAACCAGCAATCTGGTTGAAGCGTTAGGTGGCGAAGCTCAGCGTTAATGCATTTGGCCGCAGATTGCCTGCGGCCGTTCTTCTTAGTCTTTCAGATAGCGGCAAAGATATGCGCTCGGCTCGCCTACCTGCAGATGAAACTCGCTGTGGCCCGGTACGTTAAACACCGATCCCGCCTCAAACCATTTCCACTCTGTCTCACCCGGCAGCAACACTTTCATTGAGCCGCTTACCACGGTCATCTCTTCCGGTTGGGCGGTGCCAAACGTGTATTCACCTTCTGCCATAACACCGACGCTGGCACGGCCGGTGCTCGCACTGTCAAAACCGATGGATTTAACTTTTCCGTCAAAATACTCACTTACATTGAGCATAAACCTTCCTCACAGCACATTAGGGTGACTGGCAGTGTAGAAGGGAACTTGCTGATCTGTCACGCGAAATAGTGAGTGATTGTGATCGCCGCGCGGCAATGGCTGCCGCGGGAACCGGGGGAAATCAATGGCTTCCTTGCCAGAGCAGAGGCTTACTCTTTTTCTACATCTTCATAGCGATCTTTTGCATCATGCGCTTCCTGCTCTGATTCGTGCTCGCTGATTAACGAATCTGGCTTGGGATGGTCGGCCCGCAGTTGCCATGACGTCACTTTTTTGCCTTCGGGGCCTTTTTCCACAGTGACAACGCGCGCTTCTCGGGGGTAAGGAGGTCTTGTCGGCATAATGTGTCCCTCTTCGCTAAATGACATTCCACACGACAGGCGATTGCCTGCCATGGGATAAGTATAGTCAATACGGCGGAAAGGACGGCGAAAGCGGGATAAATCTGAGGGTTAACTGGCACGCGCCAGAGATAACGACTGCAGGATCTGTTCAACGACGCGTTCAGGTGCCAGCATGGCGTTCACCTCGTGATGCGCGGCAGAACGGTACAGGTGCGCACGGGCGCGCAGCACTTCACCCATTTCTTCCGCGATGGGGCGTCCGGTTAACGTGGGGCGCTGAGCATTTTCCGGCTGGCTTTCCAGACGACGAGCCAGGATATCAGGCGGTGCACTTAACCAGATCACCTGACCGTGCTCACGCATATAACGGCGATTACCTTCCGCCAGCACCATTCCGCCACCGGTGGCGATAATGGTTGACGGGGCGGTTACGGCTTTGAGCGAGTCGGTTTCACGCGCACGAAAGCTCTCCCATCCTTCCGCAGCCACAATTTCCGCTACGGTACGCTGCGTCGTGAATTGCAGGTGATGATCGGTATCGCGAAACGCATAACCCAGCGCATGAGACAGGGCTTCACCGATAGTGGTTTTTCCGCATCCGCGCGCACCGATCAAAAAAATGGACAAGGACATCAGGGCAGTTCCTCCGCCGCGCAGCCCATCACAGCTGCAGGTTAGGCTCAATAATAGGACGCATCATAGCGGGAATTTATTTCGTCCTCTACCCATTGAGCGTATTTTACGCATGATTGCACCCACTCTTGCAAAAAAACAAATAAATACAGAAGGTTAACGATGCACATTTTGTGCATTAGGTAAAAAAGTTTACGTCAGCAACATTTGCTTACCGCCACGAATTTACATTGCTGCACGTCGCCCCCATATACTGTTAACAGTCGCAACGGGAGAGTCATCATGCAACGCGAAGAACAAGAACTGATTGAAAATCTGTTTAGCCGTTTGAAACAAGCTGAAAGCCAGACTGCGGCACGCGATGCTGCTGCCGAACAACTGATCAAACAACACCTGCAGGCGCAACCAGGCGCGCCCTACTATATGGCTCAGGCCATTTTGATTCAGGAAGCGGCACTTAAAAAACTGAATGAGCGGGTTCAGGAGCTGGAAAATCATCTGGCTCAGCAACAGGCTCAGCAACAGCAGCAGCAGCCAAAAAGCAGTGGCGGGTTTTTATCCAGCCTGTTTGGCGGCGGCAGTCAGCAGGCCCAACCGGCTCAGCCATCGCCCCAGTGGAACAGCGCACCGCAACAGCCGCAGCAGCAGCCCTATGCCAGCGCACCTGCGCCCCGTGGCAGCGGATTTCTGGGCGGCGCACTGCAAACCGCCGTGGGCGTAGCAGGCGGTGTGGTCATGGCCGATATGCTGACCAGCATGTTCCACCACTCGCAGCCGGAAGAGATCGTTAACATCATTAACGAACCCCAGTCGCTGCCTCAGGTCGATGACAGCCTGAATACCTTTAATGGCGGGAACGATCAGTCGTTTCTCGATCAGGGAACAGGTGCCGACAATCAGTCCTTCCTGGATCAAAGCAACGGCTGGAGTGACACCTATGCCGACAATGGCGATCTGAATGACTTCGGCGGCAATGATTACGATGACGACGACAGTTTTGTTTGATTTAACGTTGTCGCTGTCTGAGCCAGCTGTCTAGTTCATTGGCAAACTGCTGGCGGTCCCGCGGGCTCATGGCGGCGGGACCGCCTGTCTGTACGCCGCTGGCGCGCATCGTGTCCATAAAATCACGCATCGTCAACCGCTCGCGTATGGTGGCAGGTGAATACCGTTCCCCGCGCGGATTCAGCGCCGACGCCCCTTTTTCAATCACCTCTGCGGCCAAGGGAATATCTGCCGTAATCACCAAATCGCCAGCCTGCACACGCTTCACGATTTCATTATCGGCAACATCAAACCCAGCCGGCACCTGTAGCGTGCGCAACCAGGGCGATGGCGGTACGCGTAAAAATTGATTCGCAACAAAGGTGACCATGGTTTGCGTTCTGTCCGCCGCCCGGTACAGCACGTCTTTTATGACGTTTGGGCAGGCGTCCGCATCGACCCAGATAGACATTGGTGTTCCTTATTCTGGAAAATAGCGACGATGTTAACCTGTTTTGCAAAACGGGGTTAAGTAAAATTCCCCGGCTTCCGCTATGGCCAGATCTCGCGTTTAGAACGCACGTCAGCCCCAGAATATCGTCAACGATGAAGGGAGTGCTCAACGCGCGTTCACCACAAAAACGTGCCGCCATCACTCTCTTTTGCTCTCTGGCACCGGCCGCCGTGCGTTACCGCTAACTTGTTATTAATCCTGTCTGCAGTAAGCTACAGCGTTGATAACGGTGAAAACAGGAAAGGAGACGGTGATGCTGGAAAAGAAAATCGGATTTATTGGCGGTGGCAACATGGCAAAAGCCATCATTGGCGGGCTGATAAACAGCGGGCAAATGACACCGTCAGCTATCTGGATTTACGACCGCAAACCGAGCACCAATCAGCAAATGGCCGAACAGTACGGTATTAACGCCGCGGAGAGTGCGGAAGCGCTGGCCCAGCACGTGGATATTCTGTTTGGTGCGGTCAAACCCAATGTGATCCTCAAAGTGCTGAAAGAACTGGCTAACAGCCTGAAAAAAGAGGCAGTAGTCGTTTCAATTGCCGCGGGCGTGACGCTGGATAACCTGGCTTCCGTGCTGGGGCACGATCGTAAGATCATTCGCGCAATGCCAAACACCCCTTCCCTGGTCGGTGAAGGCATGACCTCCGTTACGCCCAACGTGCTGGTTGAACAGAGCGAGACCGATGAAGTGGTCGCGATATTTGAGAGCTTTGGTCAGGCGGCGGTCGTCGATGAATACCTGATCCACTCGGTGGTTGGCGTCAGTGGTTCAGCTCCGGCTTACGTGTTTATGTTTATTGAAGCCATGGCCGATGCCGCCGTGGCGGGCGGCATGCCGCGCGCGCAGGCTTACCGGTTTGCGGCCCAGGCCGTGAAAGGCTCCGCACAGATGGTGCTGCAAACGGGTAAACATCCCGGTGAGTTGAAAGATATGGTCTGCTCGCCCGGCGGCACCACCATTGAAGCGGTGAAAGTGCTGGAAGAAAAAGGCTTCCGTTCAGCCGTGATCGAAGCCATGCAGCAGTGCATGGCGAAGTCGGACAAGCTGAGCCGCAGTTAACCGATATATCTGGCAAACATGCCGTTTGCCAGACGGTTTTGCGGGCCCATTATTGTGCAGAATGGTGGGCCTGATACCATGCCAGTGCCTGTTCCATCGTCATGGGCTCCTGCATCTTTTCGACCAGCGCGGCGGTCAGCGTGTAGAGTCCACACGAGAAAACCGCAGCCAGCCGCCCTTCCTTGCCGTAAAAGGCCATAAACGTTTTCTCTTCCAGCGATCCCACCTGCTGGTAGTCGTCCCAGTCTGTGGCATGACCAATATATTCATAGCGGGTACCATAATGCGCGGTCCAGAAAAACGGCACGCGGTCATAGTGATGAATATTTCCCAGCATGTTCATTGCTGCGGTCTGGCCCTGCTGCTCTGCCACGCGAAAATGCTCGATGCGCAGCGGCCCCTGGGCGGAAGGATAGGTTGCAATATCGCCGGCTACCCAGACGTTTTCTGCCACGCGTAGCTGCTCATCCGTTTGCAGGCTGCCATCTTCAACCCGCGGCAGGTCGTGAATAAACGAGGTGGCCGGTTTAACGCCGGTGGCGAACAGCACCACATCGGCAGCGATCTGCTGACCGGTTTTTAACCGCACGCCCGTCACGTGGTTTTCGCCCTGAAGCGACGCAATCTCACCTTCCACAAATGTTACGCCGTTGGCCTGATGCAGTTGATGGAAATAACGGCCTATAGCTTCACCAAACTGCGCCGCAAACGGCAGCGCGTGACGTGCGATGACGGTCACCTCAACGTCACGGTTACGCAGCGACGAGGCCAGCTCCATGCCAATAAAGCTGTTACCGATAATCACAATCTGCTGGCTTCGATCGACGGCCGCTAGCAGGGACGCGGTATGCTGCTTGTTACGCAGAATATGTACGCCCGCTAAATCAGCGCCGGCAAGCGACGGCTTTACAGGCTCTGCGCCCGTTGCAATTAATAATTTATCGAACTGCAACGTGCTATCGTCGGCAAACACCAGACGGTGCGCCTCATTATCAACTCGCTCAACGCGCTTTTGGATGCGCTCGACGTGATCGAGTATGTCACTGCCAAGCAGCGACGGCACATCATCGATATCCATTTTGCCTGAGGGAACAAATTTCGTCAGCGCCGTGCGGTCGTAAGGGGCTTCCGGTTCACTCTCTACCAGCACCAAGCGGCCCTTAAAGCCGTCGTGGCGTAATCGCCACAGTGCCGCACTCCCGGCCGCGCCCCCGCCCAGTACCACAAAGACCGGGGCGCTGGCACCGCTGCCCACTGGCGAAGCAGGCGACATCGCTTTAGGGTTAACCAGAATCTGGCCATTTTCGATGCGAACGGGATACTGTTTCAGGTCGGCCAGCGCCAGCGGCTCGCACATTTTACCGCTGCTCAGTTCAAACGCCGCTTTATGCCAGGGACAGATGAGCCTGTCGCCGCAGATAGCGCCCTGCTCAAGCGGCGCGCCTGCATGAGGGCATTTTGCCTGGAAAGCCTGGACGCTGTCAGCCTCACGGATGAGTAAAAACTCTGTTTCACCCAGCTTTTTTTTAACCGGCTGACGTTGCGGTAAATCCTTGAGAGCAATAACAAATTGATAGTTCACGACATGGCTCCTTTTCCAACCGTCACGGGTAAAAGCACCGCGCCCGAACGCGCGCGGCGCAATCCCTTATAAACAGTAAGTGTGGCAAAGGATTGGAAAAGCTTGCGCCTCAATGGCGATTTTTTTCGCTAATCATCTGTTTCTTCAGTAATTAAAAGCGTGCTGCAGCGCACTGATGGCAGGCGATGAGAGGAGGCGGCCACCGAAATGGCCGGCTGAGTCTTAGCTTTTTTTGAGGCACTGACTCATAAAGGTTTTACGTGCATCACCGGTCAGCTTTTTATCTCCGGCCTGGAGATTACAGGTTTTCATTTTTATTTGTTGCGGCGACATGTCCGCGACTTTGCTGTCTTTCTTCAGGCAATCGCTCATAAATTGCTTACGCACATCGCCTTTTAACGATTGGCTGCTGGCATGTTCATTACACATCGCCATTTTTTGCTGCTGCGGCGTTTTATCTGCCGCGCTGGCGTGGCTGCTCATCATTATTCCTGCCAGGACTATCATCAGGATATTGCCTTTCATTGTTTTCACTCCGTTGTGATAAAGACAGTGTTTATTCTGGCATGCCAGAAAAGAATCAGACGACTTTTGCTTTGGAATAATACAGAGATCGCAATTTTATTCTGGTGATCAGCGTGATTTCAGCTGTGGGGCCGGTGAAGTAATCGGGTGACAGCGTTTTTTAATAACGCGGCATTGTGATCGTTGTGATCCACTCCGGCATGAATCATGGCCGTATCAATGCTGTTAACGAGGGACTGATGCTGCTCAGGCGGCATCATGCGCAGCATTGCGGTGATCACAAGTTCCAGCGCTTCGATCTGCACGACCTGCTCTTTAGACGCTTCTTCTTTTTCTGCCAGCGTAATTAATAGCTCAGCAATCAGATTTTTCATGCCGGTGCCTCTTCAGCAGGGTGAGGAAAAAAATATCACCCGCCAGAATAAAAAAAAAGGAATTTTTTATTCTGTTTATCAGCACATTAAAATAACAGCGCGGGGGCGGTGTTATCTTATTCTATTTATTGTGAGCGAAACGTTTTTATTCTACTGACAAGCGAGGCGTAACCATTTTGTCATCATGGTAAGCGTCGATAAATGCCCTGTTTTTGCTGCCAGCACGTTCTGCATTTAACTGGCAAAGCGTATCAGACGCTTCTCTGGCCACGGATTTGTCATCATGGTAAGCGTCGATAAATGCCTTGTTTTTGCTGCCAGCACGTTCTGCATTTAACTGGCAAAGCGTATCAGACGCTTCTCTGGCCACGGAAAGACATGACAGGAAATCTTTCAGCGTCACCGCCTTTCGAAAGGTCAGATCCCGCAGTCCCATGCCACGAACCCTGCAGATTTCCTCTTCACACTACGCGTGTGTCGGGCGACGTTTCCCGAGATAAGCACGATTTTTTTGCCTCCGCTCTGGGGTTTATCTGCGGTAATAATAAACTTATTAATCAGTTAACTACGTGCTAAAGCCCTGTCGTAACCTGTCGGCATTATTTGAAAATCACTCATCACATTTGAAAAATATTTCAGGTTGTTACTGACAAGACGTAACGGCAGACCTATGTTTAAAAAACCGCCAGATTCGTGCGGGACGTGGGTCGTTCTGATCAACGTAATGCGCCCGATTAAACCCTTGCCGTGCATATCGGGAGCCACTAACTCACCTGACTCTGCCTGCTGCGCATTCGCGTACCGGGCGGGCTGTCTGTTTGCGGAGATGGAGAATGAGAGTGCAATCTAACAGCGCCAGCCGTGCTATCACCGATTATTTCAACAGCCCGGACTGGAATGTCCCGCCAGAGTCGGATTTGCTGGCCGTTATTATGCGGGAACTGATGGAAGCCGGACAGCCCACGACCAATAAAGCCGTTATCGCACGCGTGATCAACAAGCTGGAATTTGAAGGGGATGAGCAACGCCTGCAACGCTATCGTGCCCTGTTAGCCCGGCTGATGGAGGCGCGGCCCCACGAGTGAGCCGCTGTTAACTTACTTCGCCAGCCGGTACTGGTTGGCCTCGCTTACGCTGGCCCGACCGCTGCTGCGCTGAAACAGGCAAAGCTCTCGTCCCCGGCGGTTTTTCATGTGCTTCTGCGGATAGAGCCCTTCAAGCAGTAACGCGCTGTAGCCTACGCTGTCATCGTACTCAACAACCTGACCCAGTACTTTTACCTTGCTTAAGGTGCTGGCGTTGATGCACGCCTGCCGCATCACCTGCTGGCTTTTCTGCCATGCCTCCGGGCTTGAAGCCAGAGCAACCGGGCTGACCAGCAGCAAAAATAAGACTGAAATCCTCTGGAAATATTCCATGCGTTGCTCCTTCTTCGGGCTTAACCAGAAAAAAAATTCCCGCCTGAGCGGGAATAAACAAGACGAGCATTGCATATTGATGTAACGAGGAAATCCTTACCCTGTTGATTGAACCGATCGATAACGGTTATCGCCTACCCACAGGGTACAGGCGTTATCTTCGCCTGACGCCATGACAACTCTATGACAATGCGCTGTTTATTTGCCACTTAACCGCAATAGACACGGCTGATATTACCGCTTTTGTCGGCCATAAAGTTCAGACGGGTGAAATTAAAGTCCATCGTTACCGCTGAATTCCACGGTATGGCACGCACTTTTTGCGTGAAACGCTGATTATCGATGGCAGACAACGGCTTACCCACAAAGTGTTGATACTGAGATGCGCCACAGCTGTCCGCCTGCGCATCCAGCGGCACGGCGGCCTTGTCGGATTGTGTGGCCGACTGGCAGCCCGTCAGCAGTAAAAAACCGGCGGCCACCAGCGCTTTTCCATAATGATTCACGTGTTTTCTCCTCATGGACGTGTAAAACCTGACTCCGAAGAGTAACAAGCCTGTCAGCAGGTATGAACCGCTAAAATCAAACTTACCGCACAATACCAGGGATTAAATGCCAGGGAATGCGGTTATTGACAGATGAATCGCACTTGCTGGCTAAAATTACCGCGAGAAGCCTCTGATAGTATTTGCGGAATCACCCATGACACGATGAGTTATTGAGGAAGCGCGAGTGGAACTGATCCTTTTTATTAGCTTTGCCCTCTTGTTGACCCTGATCGCGGTCAGCATCCGCTAGCCAGTCATCATGCCCTTGGTGCTGCACGTCTTGTTCTCAGGCTGCCGCGCAAGCGTCTGACAGCCTGTTGCAACCCTCTCTGACGGTGGGTTTGCCTCCTGAATCCATGCACATCAAACCGGCATAACGCCCTGACGGCGTTGAACAAAAAATATTGTATCGTACGCTCTCTCGACAGCGATCCGACGCGTTGCTACTATGCGTTTATCATCGCTGGCTGGGTCGCCTATGAACACCAATTCCGACAGAGTGACGCTGACACTGTTTTATGTCGGCAGCTTTGTTGTCTATTACCTCGTTACCATGCTGATTACCCTATTTCCGAATTACGGTATTCTGCGTAATGACGGTTTGCTGGTGCCTGTACTCTGCCTGTTCGAGTTTGCGGTCATCTATCCGCTGTATCGGTTCTACTGCCAGCGTCGTACGGATATTCCATTGGGCTTTTTACGCTCAGGTCAGACGTTACTTTTTATTGGCGCCCTGTTTATTTTAATGGCGGCGCAAACCCAGTACTTACAGCCTGAAGGCTGGCTGGTCGCGCAAACGCAGCAGGGACGCAGCTCGATGCTTATCCTGTTGCTCACCGCCGTCTTGCTGGCCCCGGTATTTGAAGAAGTGCTGTTTCGCGGCTTTTTGTTGCAGGGCTTTCTGCTCTGGGCACCCAACAGCCGTTTTGCCTGCATGCTACTGACCTCCCTGCTCTTTGCGCTGATGCATACGCAGTATGTTCACTGGGAAACCGTGGTAGCGCTGACGCTCTTCTCTCTGCTGCTTTGCTATGCCCGCCTGCGCAGCAATTCGCTGGCCTTGCCGGTCTTTCTGCATACGCTGAACAACCTGATTGCTATCCTGCCCGCTTGGTATTTCGCCTGACAGGCATCATTTTTTTATTGCCCCTCCGTCAATAACCTGCGAAAAATCAGCTAGTATCCTTTTTTAACCACAGGGATGGATGGTCTGTAAGCCAATGATTACCATGCTGGATGTGGCCCGCAAGGCCGGAGTTTCTAAAGCCACCGTCTCGCGCGTGCTGGCGGGAAATCGTTACGTCAGTAAAAGTACGCAGCAAAAGGTCTATCAGGCCATTGCCGAAACCGGTTATCGCCCCAATCTGCTGGCGCGCAGCCTGGCCACGCAAAAGTCCCAAAATATTGGCTTAATTGTTACCCACTCGCTTTTTAACGGCCCCTACTTCAGCGAGCTGCTGTTTCAGGCTGCCACCCTGACCAATAACTACGGTCGCCAGTTAATTCTGGCTGATGGCAAAACCTGCGCTGACGACGAGCGCGCCGCAATTGAGTTTCTGCTCGACCTGCGCTGTGACGCGATCATTATCTATCCCCGCTTTCTGGACACCGAGGCACTGGATGCCATTATCGAGCAGCACGATATCCCAATTATGGTGGTGAATCGCCAGCTGCCGCGTCATCCGGCCCACTGTGTCTGGGCTACACATCAGCACAATACCTTTCAGGCGACGCGTTATCTGATCGCGCGCGGGCATCACGACATTGCCTTTATTCGTGGTATGACGGGTTCCCCTACCGCGGCCGCTCGCCTGGCAGGTTATGAGCAGGCCCTGGCTGAGCAGGGGCTTGCGGACAGGGCCTGCATCGTGCAGGGCGCGTGGACGCCGGCCAGTGGGATGGCGGCGGCAAAGCAGCTGCTGGACGCGGGCGTGACATTCAGCGCCCTGATGGCGAGTAACGATGACATGGCAATCGGGGCCGCGCTGGCCCTTCATGCCGCGGGAAAACGGCTGCCACAGGATGTTTCTCTGCTGGGATTTGATGATATCCGTATGGCCGAGTTTTTCCTGCCGCCGCTGACCACCGTGCATGTGCCGGTCGCAGAAATGATTCAGCACACGCTGGCGCAGCTGGTCGCCATGCTGGAAGGTCAGGAGGTGGAAGCCTTGCCGCCCTTTAGCGGACATCTGATTGAGCGCGCCTCGGTCGCGGACGGGCCTCATAAGCGGTAAGTCGCGGCATCCCTGCCGCGCGGTCTTAGTAGTACACCGACGCGTTCAGCGTTGCGCCGTTACTGCGAATCAGCTTCTGATACCAAAAGAAGCTTTTTTTGCGGTAGCGTGCCAGGTCCTTTAACGCTTTTTCATCGCGGTTCACATAAATAAATCCGTAACGTTTGCTGATGCCCTGATGGGTACTCACCAGATCAATAGCAGACCACGGGCAATAACCGAACAGCTCGACGCCATCGGCAATGGCCAGCTGCAGCTGAGCGATATGCTCACGCAGATAGTCGATACGGTAATCATCATGCACCTTGTTGTCGGCCGCCAGGGTATCAAACGCCCCTAAGCCATTTTCGGTAACGATGAGCGGCAAGGCATAACGTGCATATATCTGGCGCGCGGTGATGCGAAAGCCCACCGGATCGATATACCAGCCAAACTGATTTTGCTGCAGATGCGGATTATTACAGCCCACGTAGACGGAGCGATCGATGCCGGCCATTTGCTGATCGGCATGGGGCCGACTGTCGGGGTCATGATGTTCGCCCTCTGCCCCGACGGTGGCCGAAGCATAATAGTTAAAGGCGATAAAATCGGGCTGACCGGCGGCGATGATGGCCATATCCTCATCCTCGATCGTCGGAAGCCAGCCGCGCTGTTTTAAGAAAGCCCATACCACAGGGTTGTAGCGCCCGTGAACGGCTAAATCCAGATAAAGCCAGTTACGGATTGCAGAGAAATTGTCCGCCGCCAGCACATCCTCTGGCCGCGAGCTTGCCGCATAGACGCAGGAGATATTCGGTGCCGGGCCAATTTTAGCGTCTGGCAAGCGTTCGTGGCAGGCAATCATCGCCTTTGCCTGCGCCAGCATCATGTGGTGATTTTGCTGATACAGGGTTTTCTGTGGATCGGCGGTGCCAGCCGGTAACGTCCCGATCACGTCGCCTTTCAGGATCATCATGTTCTGTTCGTTGATGGTCAGCCAGTATTTGACCTGGCTGCCATACTGCTCAAAACAGGTAATGGCAAAACGTTCAAATGCCGCTACCGTGCGGCGAGAAGACCAGCCTCCGTCCTGCTGCAGGGCCCAGGGCAGATCGAAGTGATAAAGCGTGACCAGCGGTGTAATGTCGTGCCGGCAAATCTCATCAATTAACTGCTGGTAAAAGGCCACGCCCGCCTCGTTTAACGCGCCGTCGCCTTCCGGGTAAAGACGGCTCCAGGCGATGGAGAAGCGGTAGGTTTTTAGTCCCATTTCCGCCAGCAGGGCGATATCCTCTTTAAAGCGGTGGTAGTGGTCACTGCAAACGGTAAAATCCGTAATTGCCTGGCTGAACGTAGCTTTGTCGATAACCGACGGCCCTTTACCATCTGCATCCCATCCGCCCTCCACCTGATATGCCGAGGTCGAGGCGCCCCAGAGAAAACCGTCCGGAAATGCGGTCAGTGTCGAATGTTGCATAAAATCTCCTTTTTTAACGTGCGGCAAGCTCCCGACGTAGTTGAATAATTTCTTCTGCCAGCTCCCGGCAAAGCATCGCGTTCATCAGGTGATCCTGGGCGTGAACCATAATCAGGTTGACCGGAATTTTTCCGCTGCCCTCATCAGCACCGATGAGCCGGGTCTGTATCTGATGCGCCGCCTTTGCCGCCGCCGTCGCGGCGGTCAGCATGCTGTCTGCTCGTTCCCAGTTTTGCTGACGAGCTGCACGCAACGCTTCCATCGAGCAGGAGCGCGCTTCGCCCGCCTGAATAATCAGTTCGATTACCGTGCTTTCATCGATTTCCATGCATTACTCCTTTACCGGTTGTGCTGCGCTCAGTTCCTGCTGCAGCAGTTGACGCTCGTACATTTTAAAAAACGGGTAGTAAATCAACGTGGCAATCGTCACCAGCACGGCAATCAGCACGATGACGCGCCAGTCCCAGCCGGTTGACCAGGCCGCACCAATTGGGGCGGGCGTGGTCCACGGTGCCAGCGAGATGACGTGGTTAATCAGATTGGTTTTAGTGGCGATCCAGGCAATGACGGCATTGACCAAGGGAGCAAGAACGAAGGGAATAAACAGAATGGGGTTCATCACGACAGGCGAGCCAAAAATAACCGGCTCGTTGATGTTGAACATACTGGGCACGATGCTGAGTTTGCCAATGGAGCGCAGATGGGCAGACTGGCTTCGCAAATAAAGTAATACCAGCCCCATGGTGGAACCGGAACCGCCAATCACGATAAAAAACTGCCAAAAGGGTTCGATAAACACATGGCTGACAGGCTCACCCGCATTCAGTGCCTGCTGGTTCAGGCCGAGATTGGTCAGCCAGAAGGCCTGCAAAATCCCGCCGACAATCACGGCACCGTGAATGCCTGCGAACCACAACAGGTGGCACAGCAGGACGGCGACCAGCACGGCGGGCAGTGAATCCGAGGCGGAGATGATCGGAGAGAAGATCGCCATGATGGCCTGCGGCAGCAGCATGCCAAACTGTGCCTGTACCCACAGGCTAAGCGGAAATAAGGTAATAAAAATGGTAATGATGGGAATGAGCAGGTCAAAGGACTGACGAATTTTCGGCGGCACCTGTTCGGGTAATTTAAAGCCGATGTTGTGTTTCTGCAAAAAGTGCATCAGCTCCGTGGCAAAAAGCGCGACCAGAATGGCGGTAAAAATCCCCTCCCCGCCCAGCGATCCTACCGGCAGCATTTTGCCCGTTTGCGGTGCGGCCACGACCAGAAACGCCATCAGCGACAGGCTGGCCGCCATAAAGCCGTTCATCTTATAGCTGTTTGCCAGGTTGTAGGCGATAGCACTGGCGATATAGAGCGCCATAATGCCCATCGTCATGTTGTACGGCATCATGATTTGTTCTTCATGTGCCTTGACCATGCCGAGCCACCACTGTGCGAAGGCCCAACTGCTGTCTGCCGAAAAAGGAGGATGCGCAAACAGCAGCATGAAGGAACCCACAATCAGAAACGGCATTGAGGCAATAAATCCATCGCGGATGGCGATGACGTGGCGCTGGCTGGAGAGGCGTCCCGCCAGCGGACTGATGCGGTTTTCGATAACGCCGAATAACGATTCGCTTAAGCGGCTCATCCCTTAACTCCTGCTCAGGAAAACGAGAATAACGCTGCACAGGCAAATACAGGCCTGCAATATATTTTTCAGTTTCTTACTCATCAGGGATGAATAAGCTTAAGTGCATCACTTAATATCTTTTCACCCTTCATCATTCCGTAATCCATGCTGTTAATCACTGCGATGGGTTTACTGTGTTGTTGGGCGACAGGCTCAAAATCCGCCAGCTTATATTTAATCTGCGGCCCCAGCAGGCAGCAGTCATAGTCGGCAATAAGATCAGTAAACTCCTCAATTCCCACAGCTTTTATCTCTACCGCTATGCCTTGTTCTTTAGCGGCTTTTTCCATTTTCTGTACCACCATACTGGTGGACATTCCGGCGGCGCAGCACAGCAAAATCTTTGGCATTGTTAATTCCTCCGTGTGATGAATGATTAACGAATACACAGGGTAAAGATTTTCTGCAACCGGTTTCAGATTTGCATGTCAGAAGTGTGAGAAATATCAAAACGTACCGGCATCGATGTTGAGCAATAAAACCTTCAACAGGCGCGATCATTTTCTGATCCTGAACATCGTCACGGCAGAGATAAAAATCGATGGGGTTGCGGCGTCAGAAATTAACGCGACGGCGTGGCGGCGCGTGCTGTTAACAATAAGATTTCACTGCTGTTCAGGCGCGCAAGCCTTATAATGCGTCAGAGCAATCCGATACCGTCCAGCGTGATGAGTGCCCCGACGGCAATTAGCTATACTGGTTTTATAAAAAAGGAACACTCATCCATTTCGTGATGTGCGAACCGGGAGAAGGAGTCGGTTATGTTGATTGGTTTTGTATTGTTGGTGAGCGCCTGTGGACATGATGCCTGTGAAGCGTTGCCGGTGTCGGAGCGCATCTATCCAACGAAAGCCGCCTGTGAAGTCATGGCAAACCGCATTCATAAAGTCCGCCCAAACGTGGTGCTGCTTTGTGGTGAAGTGCATCGTTCAGATAACTGAACAGGTGCAAGGACACAAAAACAGGCAGACAACATTGCAAGGATGCCGTTTAGCGTTCAAAATATAAGCTGTTTTACACCAACACAGTCGTGAATCCCATGAAAAGTAGTCGTCCCCGCCGTCCAACTGGGCGTTGGGTTTATTACATTTTGTATGAAGGCATTCTGTGGCCCTGTCCGGTACGCTGGGAATGGGAAAGCGCCTATGGCGGCTGGCTCCCGTTCTACTATTCGCCAACATTTGAATTTGTGGCGGGCGATCCCGGTAAGGCTTACCGTATTGCGCGCAGCGACGTGCGGACTAAGCGTGGAGAAGAGATGTATGCCTGACGTGTCAGGTGGCGTTCCAGGGAAACCAGGATGCGGTAAGCAGAAAGTAGAGTAACTCCAGCAGCAGTACCACCATTAGCAGCACACCAAGCTTGTGGCGAGAAAGCCACGATTTCATGCGCATATTATCGCTGTCCCCTCATTCGACAACAGTACGTCACGCGTTACTGGCAAGACGAACCGCCTTTCCCCGTGTTTTGCAGAACCGCCTGCCCCTGCGACGATTGGATGCAGCACACGAAGATGCGCCCGTAGGCGCATCTGGATTCGATACTATCACCGATGACATCACGACCGATTGCATCACGAAAAGTGACGCAGGATCGTCGTCAGTTGTTCAGGGTGTAGTCGAGCGTGATTTCTGCATTCAGCACCTGAGAAACCGGACAGCCTGCTTTGGCTTTATTGATGATTTCATCAAAGGTGTCGTTATCAATGCCCGGCAGAGAAACGGTGCTGGTTAAGGCGATTTTGGTGATCGCGAAGCCTTCACCTTTTTTATCCAGCGAGACGTCTGCAGTGGTGTCGATGCTTTCAGGCTTATGGCCTGCGTTACCCAACATCAGCGACAGCGCCATAGAGAAACAGGCCGCATGTGCCGCACCAATCAGCTCTTCTGGGTTAGTGCCTTTTTGTCCTTCAAAGCGGGTGTTAAAGCCGTAGGGCTGTTGGTTCAGTACGCCGCTCTCGGTGCTGACTGTGCCTTTGCCTTTAATATCGCCTTCCCAATGCGCCGAGCCTTTCTTATGAATGGTCATGTCATTCCTCCTGTTGGTAAAGAAGGTAAGTATAGACAACGCATCTGATTTCGCAGCGGGCGACTATGCCGGACGCAGATTGGCTTCCTGCAGGAGCGCATTTGCCTGCACCAGCGAAGCCTGGGTGATATCGGCAATGCGCTTCGCGCCGGTTAAAGTCATCGCGACTTTCATCTCTTTTTCAATCAGCGTCAGTAAATGCTCAACGCCGCGCTGTCCCTGTGTCGCCAGCGCATAGATAAAGGCGCGCCCCAGCAGGACGCTGTCTGCGCCCAACGCAATCATACGCACCACATCCAGCCCATTTCGAATACCGCTGTCGGCAAGAATCGTGATATCGCCTTTGACCGCATCCGCAATCGCAGGTAAGGCACGCGCCGAGGACAGCACGCCGTCCAGCTGGCGTCCGCCATGGTTAGAAACCACGATACCGTCAGCGCCAAAGCGCACCGCGTCACGGGCGTCCTCAGGATCCAGAATGCCTTTGATCACCATCGGGCCATCCCAGAAATCACGAATCCACTCCAGATCCTGCCAGGAAATGGAAGGATCAAAGTTCTTCGCCAGCCAGCCAATATAGTCCTCCAGGCCGGTAGGCTTGCCGAGATAGGTGGAGATATTCCCCAGATCGTGCGGCCTGCCTTGTAATCCTACATCCAGTGCCCACTTTGGATGGGTGATGGCCTGCCAGTATCGCCGCAGTGCGGCATTTTCACCGCTCATGCCCGAATGCGCATCGCGATAACGCGCGCCCGGCGTCGGCATGTCCACGGTAAATACCAGCGTAGAGCAGCCTGCCGCTTTGGCCCGCTCCAGCGCGTTGCGCATGAAGCCTCTGTCCCGCAGCACATAGAGCTGGAACCACATGGGGCGATTGATCTGCGGCGCCACCTCTTCAATAGGACACACAGAAACGGTGGACAGCGTGAAAGGGATGCCTTTGCCTGCGGCGGCGCGAGCAGCCTGCACTTCGCCCCGACGAGCATACATGCCGCACAGCCCGACCGGTGCCAGCGCCACGGGCATTGACAGCGTTTCATTAAACAGGGTGGTTTCGAGACTGAGTTCGGACATGTTGCGCAGGATGCGCTGGCGCAGCGCCACCTCCGAGAGATCGGCGACGTTGCGCCGGAGTGTGTGCTCCGCATAAGCCCCGCCATCCAGATAGTGAAACAGGAAAGGCGGCAAAATACGTTGTGCAGCGGCGCGGTAGTCACTGGCGGCAGAAATGATCATCAGCGTGTCTCCTTGTGGTTGTCCAGGTGATGGCCTGGTAAACGCGTAATACGCGCCTGTCTGGCTTCGTCTTCATCAAGCGTTTTCATCGTGGTATGAACAAAACCAAGATGATCCATCGCCGCTAAGCGGGCGGCCTCGGCATCACCCAGTAAAATGGCGTCAAGCATTGCCCTGTGCTGAACGGTGAGGCGGTCGAAAATCGCCGGGCTGGTGTACATCAACCTGCGGCTGTGCAACATCGAGGACTGCAGCAAATCAAAAAATCCGCGCATGGTTTGTAGCAGCACCACGTTATGCGAGGCTTCCGCGATAGCGAGGTGAAAGCGCAGATCGGCCTGACCGGCCAGATGGGGATCGTCGCTCTCCTTCAACGCCAGCGTGGCGTCAAAAGCGTACTGCAGTCGTTCCTTATCTGACTCTGTTGCCCGAAGTGCCGCATGCCATGCGGTGCTGGCTTCAATCGCGTGGCGCGCTTCCAGAATGTCATAGCGGTAATCCGGATCGTTGGCCAACAGCTGACGAATCGGCTCAACAATGCGCTGTTCAGACCAGGGCTCCTGGGGCTGACGCAGCCAGGTGCCGTCGCCGCGTCGGCTCGTCAATATTCCGCTGCTGATAAGCTGCTGAATAGCTTCGCGCAGCGACGAGCGCGAGACGCCAAGCGCCGCAGCCAACTGGCGCTCGGCAGGCAAACGCATGCCGGGCTCAAGCTGATGGTCGCGAATATACTGTTGGAGCCGAACCCGCAGCGGATCGGCGGACGGCAGTAAGTTTGGTGTCATGGGATCATCCAGGGAAAAACGTAAGCCTGAAGCGTGGTAATGATGCCCACCAGGCAGGTAAATATCAGGCTGTGCTTGACGGTAAAACGGAACAGATCCGACTCCCTGCCTACCAGCCCGACGGCGGCACAGGCAATGGCTATCGACTGCGGCGAGATCATCTTACCGGTCACGCCCCCGGTGGTATTTGCCGCCACCAGCAGGATATCGGAAACGCCGATCTGCTGCGCGGTCGTCGCCTGCAAGGCGGCAAACAGGGCATTCGATGACGTATCCGAGCCGGTCAGAAACACGCCGAGCCAGCCCAGGAAAGGCGAGAAGAAGGTAAACGCATGGCCGGTGTGGGCCAATGCCAGCGCCAGCGTGGCAGAGAGGCCGGAGTAGTTAGAGATAAAAGCAAACGCCAACACCATCCCGATGGAGTAGATGGGCAACATGAGCTCTTTCAGGGTTTCTGCAAAGGTCACTACCGCAGTCCGGGGCTTCATCTTCAGGAAGATGATAGCCACGAGGGCGGCAACCAGAATAGCCGTACCGGTTGCCGAGAGCAGGTCGAGTTTAAAAATGGCCGGCCAGCTACTGGGCTGCGCGACCACCGGCGGCATTCTGGTTACCCAGCCATCAAGGCCGGGCACAGGGAGGCTGAGCACCGATTCCGCTAAGGCCCCGCCTTTTGCGAACAGCGCTTTAAAAGGTGGAATGCTCCATAACGTGACGGTTGCCGTCAGAAACAGGAACGGCATCCAGGCGCGCACCACCTGACCTGTCGTGTATTTTTGCCGGTTCACAGGCTGGCCCGCGTGCGGGCTTTCTGTTTCGCTGAAGCGAAAGATGCGCACCGGCTGCCAGACGCGCAAAAACAGCGTCAGCGAAATGAGTGAGGCGAGCGAGGAAATAATATCGGGCAGCTCCGGCCCCAGAAAGTTGGAGCTGAGGAACTGGGCAATCGCGAACGATCCCCCCGCCACGATCACGGCAGGCCAGGTTTCTTTGACACCGCGCCAGCCATCCATAATCGCCATGATCCAGAACAGCACGACGATCGTCAGTAGCGGAAGCTGACGGCCTGCCATCTGACCGATGGCAAAGCTGTCCAGCCCGGTCACCTGGCCCGCCACAATTATCGGGATCCCCATCGCGCCAAACGCCACGGGCGCAGTATTGACGATCAGGCACAAGCCTGCGGCATAGAGCGGATTAAAACCGAGCCCCACGAGCAGCGCGGCCGTGATGGCGACCGGCGCGCCGAAACCTGCCGCACCTTCTAAAAAGGCGCCAAAAGAGAACCCCACAATCAACATCTGTAAGCGCTGATCGGGCGTGATCGATAAGATGGAAGCGCGGATGATGTCGAACTGACCTGTCTTAACCGAGATCTTATAAACAAAAACCGCCGCCACGATGATCCAGGCGATGGGCCACAGGCCGTACATAAAACCGTAAACTGCTGACGCCAGCGCCTGCTGTAGCGGCATCCGATACAGCAACAGCGCGACCAGCAGCGCAAGGACGACCGTGAGCGTGGCGGCCTGATAGCCTTTCATCTTTAACCTGATTAACGCAAAGAAGAAAAACAGAACAGGAAGCAAAGCAATCAGGCTGGAGAGCCAGATATTGTTGAGCGGATCGTAATTTTGCTGCCAGATCTGCATGCCATGATCTCCATAAGAGGATGAAAGCGATGCGCGATCGGCAAACCAGGTGGCGCATCTGTCACTTCAGCCGCGCCGATTGGTCCTACCAATCTGGCAATCAGCGCTTGCTTGCTACAGATACTTAACCCGCTGTTAACTCTAGGCAACAGTTACTGCACTATTTTTAACGTTATGTGAGCCGCTGAAAACGTTTTGCTGGTTTGGTAGGACCAATTACCGTTCAGGAAAGGCCTGTTTGTAGCTTTCAGGATGAAAACGCAGGTTCAGGCCGATCAGCATGACCGTTACGCTCCCCTGCAACAGCCAGATAGAGGAAAAGTGGCCTGTAAGTTCATGCAATTGCCCGGCAAGAAACGGCATACTGCCCGCGATAATAAAGCCGACGCCCTGCATGAATGCCACCAGACGCGCCCCGGCCTGAGGATGCGCCAGGTGGTCCAGCGCCAGCACCAGGGCAAGGGGAAATGCGCCGCCCAGGCCAACGCCCGCTATCCCTGCCCACAGCCAGGCTGGGTAGAGCGGTGCCACCAGCAGGCCTGTTAATCCGCAGAGCTGAAGTGCCAGCGTCAGCAGAAGCAGCGGTCGCCTGTCCGCCCCCCGCACCAGCAGGGGAAACACCAGGGCACCGGCAACCTGACAGGCAATCATCACGCCCAGCAGGCCGCCGCCCGCCTGCGCGCTCCAGCCCTGTTGATGATAAAAATCCGGCAGCCAGGCCACACAGATGGCGTAGCCGCCGTTTACTAACCCAAAGCTCAGCGCCAGCGTCCATGCGCGCGTATTGCGCCAGACCGAGGGCATAACGGCTGATGTCTGCCGGGACGGGGACGCCGCAGGGATCCTCCACCACAGCATGACGGCCAGCAGCGCAGGCACACTCCAGCTGCTGAGCGCGCCCTGCCAGCCCAGGTGCGCACTGATCCACGGCGTCATCGCCGCGCCCAGCCCACCGCCGCCCATTAGCGCCGCCGCCCATAGCCCGGTGATCATGGCGCTGCGCTGCGTAAAGCGCTGACGGATCAACCCCGGCATGGCCATTTGTACAATCCCGATGCCGATACCGCCAGGAACCGTGCTCCACACCAGCCAGGCGCCTTGCGCGATAAAAAACCGGCTGGCCAGCGCCAGTACTAACAGCGCCAGCCCGCTACACAGCAACCTACGCAGCGGGATACGTTGCAGCAGCGGGGCGCTCACTAAGGCTATTGCCCCCATCATCATCATGGGAATCGCGGGCAGAAGTGAGGCCGCCAGCGAAGATAATCCAATACTTTCCCGCAGCTGCTCCAGCAGTGGACTAACGGATGTCATCAGTGGCCGCATGTTCAGTCCGGCCAGTATCAGGGCGGCAATCATCAAAAAAGGGTCTTTTTTCATAGGGGATCCTGGAATTAAACGTTGTCAGCCTGACAGCAGCGATTACTATTTGGAAATGAAATAACAGGATGACAGGCAGTGGAAAAATGAATCGCCAGCCCATGTTTACGCCCCAACAGCTGTTGAGCTTTGTTGCCGTATGCGAAACCACCAGCTTTACCCGCGCCGCCGAACGGGTGCACCTGTCGCAATCGACGGTCAGCCAACAGGTGCGGCGGCTGGAAGAGATGGTCGGTAAAACGCTGCTGGCACGCTCGTCCCACCAGGTGCAGATCACGGAAGAAGGCGAAAAACTGCTGGGCTATGCCCGCCGGATCATTGCCCTGAACGGTGAAGCCCACGATGTACTGAGCGATAAGTGGCGCGATGGCATCCTGCGCCTTGGCGTTCCGGAAGACTTCGCCGCCCCCACCGCGGGACTGCTGGCGCGGTTTAGCCGCGAACATCCGCACCTGCGGCTGGATGTCATGAGCGGAATGCAGGTGGAACTGCGGCGCGCCTGGCAACGGGAAGAGCTGGATATCATGCTGATCAAGCAGCCTTACGGTGAGCGCCCACTGGCTTCGCGACCGGAGCCGCTGCTGTGGCTGGACAGCGCCGCGCATCCCTGCTTCGAGCAGTCGCCGGTTCCGCTGGTGTTGTTTCCGCAACTGGGGCTGTACCGGGAGGAGATCTGCCAGACGCTGGATTTACTTGGTCGCAGCTGGCGAATTGGGTACAGCAGTGCCAGCCTGGTGGCACTCTCCGCCGCCAGCGCCCAGGGCTTAGGGATAACGCTGCTGCCGGCCAGCTGTCGCTTACCTTCGCATCGGGTTCTGGATAGCCAACAGGGTTTACCGGTGATTGATACGTTTGAGCTGGCACTGTTTTGTCGTCAGCCTGAGGATGTGCTGCAGCGCCAGCTGGCGGATGCGCTGGCCGACTTCGCCGGTCTGAACTGGCAGTGATTTTTTAAATAGCAGGCAGTGGAAAACAACCCAGCAGAGAAAGCCGCAGTTTGTCAGATTAAAGACTCACTCACTTTCGCAGGAGTCGCTGATGCAGACCGCTTTGCCCACCAGCCGCCGCCGCTTTCTCCGCCAGGGGGTTCGCCTGACCGCCGCCAGCAGTATGATCATGGCCGGAATGACCGCCCCGGGTATGGCCGCCAACCGCAGCGCACCGCCCGCATCCTCTGGCAAAGCTTTGCCGCAAACCGATCACTACGTTTTACGTAATGTAGTGCTTGAAGAGGGCTTCGGACGTGACGGTGACGAGATTGTTGAGACGAAAACGGCGCGCTACGACATCACACTTCGCGATGGTCGATTTCATCAGATCAGTCCGGCCGGACAAGGTGACCGTTCACTGCCGTTTTGGGATGCGCAAGGTGCCCTGCTGCTGCCGTCTACGCAGGATATGCACATCCATCTCGACAAAACCTTTTACGGCGGCCCCTGGCAGGCACCGCGGCCGCGTAAAGGCAAAACGATTATGGACATGATTGCCCGCGAACAGGTGCTGATTCCACAGCTGCTGCCCACCTCTCAGGCTCGGGCCGAAGGGCTTATCGCCCTGCTGAACGCCATGGGCACGACCCGGGCGCGCAGCCATTGTAATATCGATCCGGTCAGCGGCCTGCAAAGCCTGGAACATCTGCAGGCCGCGCTGGCAAACCATCCCGATTTCCCCTGTGAGATTGTCGCCTTCCCCCAGCATGGATTGCTGCATTCTCAGGTTGATGGGCTGATGCGCGAGGCCATGCAATCTGGCGTGCAGTATGTTGGCGGACTCGATCCCACCCATGTAGATGGCGCGATGGAAAAATCCCTGGATGCCATGTTCCAGATTGCGCTCGACTACCAGCGCGGTGTCGATATCCACCTGCATGAAACCTCTGCTGCTGGCGTGCAGGCGATTCGCTACATGATTAAGACCGTGCAGAATAATCCCTCGTTACGCGGTAAGGTCACCCTCAGTCATGGTTTTGCGCTGGCAACCCTAAAGGGCGCAGAGCTGGACAAGATGATTGCCGATCTGGCCGAGCAGCAGTTCAGCATTGCCTCCACGCTGCCCATCGGCAAGCTGACCATGCCCGTGCCACAGTTGCAGGCGGCAGGGGTAAACGTCATGACGGGCACCGACAGCGTGATCGATCACTGGTCGCCATTTGGCACCGGCAGCATGCTGGAAAAGGCCAATTTATATGCCCAGCTGTACGGGGGATCGGATGAATTCTCTTTAAGCCGCGCGCTGGCGATTGCGACTGATGGCGTGCTTCCGCTTTCTGCCAGCGGCGAACGCCAGTGGCCGCGCATCGGCGACAGCGCCAACATGATGCTGGTTGAGGCCAGTTGTTCGGCGGAAGCGGTGGCACGGATTTCGCCCGTGATAGCGAGTTTCTCGCGGGGTAAACCGCAGTTTGTGCGACAGCAGGTTTAACGCAGATGCGCCTCACTTTACGCAACGGCGCTAAAGTGAGGCGCGGACATCTCAGGCACAGCGATGTTAAGCCCGGCCAGCCTCCCTCTTTTTCGACATTAACTCCATCGCCAGCGCATAGAGCGGCGCGCCGTCAGGGGCAACAGGATCGTCTTCTGCATAACATCCGATCATAGAGGCAACTTTATCTGCCGATAAGGTTTCGCCATAAAGATGGAGCGTCAGGACAGCACGACCAACGATTTTTAGTACGTCTTCATGCAAGATCTGCGGGATATTATTCAATGAAAAAACCCTCTGCCAGTGGTTATATCGATCTATGTCGCTCAATATAAAGGAGTTACTCAATGATTTTTACAGGGGCTGAAGCCAATACTTTTACATTACTAATGCTATTTACCCTGTAAAAAAAACGGGCTTCACCGGTTAACTCAATATTCGCTCTTATAAACAAAAGATTATGAATTTATTAACGTTGTCAGACGGTTATCGGACCCGCTCCTGGCGAATGTATTCCGCTGTCATTCATTAAAATAATCCACATAACGCACATCATCTTCAGTTTATTCTTAAAAAAACTCGCGTGAAATGGATATTATTTATTCATAAGGTTAACGTTGCCGTTGCGCACGCTTTCTGACAGACTTGCGCACGCAATGATGCCCCCCACTTTTAGCCGCAGAGGCCGCACCCGTGACCGCTTTTTCCTCGCTTAATTCTCTTCCCGACAGCCAGCTCGATAACCTGCGCGAAATGGGCTATACCAGCATGACGCCGGTTCAGGCCGCCACGCTGCCCGCGATTTTAGACGGACGCGACGTGCGTGCGCAGGCCAAAACCGGCAGCGGTAAAACCGCCGCATTTGGTATTGGGTTGCTGCAGCATATCGACAGCGCTCACTTTCAGACGCAGGCGCTGATTTTATGCCCGACCCGGGAACTGGCCGATCAGGTCAGTAACGTCCTGCGGCAGTTAGCCCGCTTCACGCGCAACATTAAGATCTTAACCTTATGTGGCGGCCAGCCTATGAGCGCCCAGCGCGATTCGCTGGTGCATGCGCCTCATATCGTGGTCGGCACACCGGGCCGTATTCTGGATCACATTAAGCGTGAGACGCTGAAGCTGGAGAGCCTGCGTACGCTTGTACTGGACGAAGCCGATCGCATGCTGGAAATGGGCTTCCGCGACGATATGGAAACGATTATCGCTGCCACGCCAGCATCACGTCAGACGCTGCTGTTCTCCGCGACCTGGCCGGAATGCATTGCCGCCCTGAGCCAGCGCTTTCAGCGTGAGGCGCTGAGCGTGGTCACGGAAGAAGTGAGTGAACTCCCTGCTATCGAGCAGCAGTTTATTGAAGCCAGCCACGGTGAAAAGCTGTCTCTGCTGATCAGTCTGCTCAGCGAACGCCAGCCCTCTTCCTGCGTGGTGTTCTGTAATACCAAGCGGGAGTGCGATGATATTGCGGCTGCGCTCAATGCACGCGATATCAGCGCCCTGCCCCTGCATGGCGATCTGGAACAACGCGATCGCGAACGGGTGCTGATCCGTTTTGCCAACGGCAGCGGCCGCGTATTAGTCGCAACCGATGTTGCGGCCCGTGGGCTGGACATCAAGTTACTGTCGCTGGTGGTAAACTATCAGCTGGCCTGGGATCCGGAAGTGCACCTGCATCGCATTGGCCGCACCGCGCGCGCTGGCGAACAGGGCGCAGCGGTGAGCTTTGTCGCTGCAGACGAAATGGCACGCGCTCATGCTCTTGAAGACTTCCTGCAACAGAAGCTGCCCTGGGTTGCGGCCAGTTCGTTAAAGAAAAGCAGTAAAGCGTTACCGGCCGCCATGATGACGCTCTGCATTGATGGCGGGCGTAAAGCCAAAATCCGCCCCGGCGATATCCTGGGGGCACTGACGGGCGAGGCGGGTTACCGGGCTGACCAAATCGGTAAAATCGATCTCACCGCGACTCATGCATATGTGGCGATAGAAGCGGCCCAGGCTAAGCACGCACTGGTCAAGCTCAAGCAGGGCAAAATTAAAGGCAAGACCTGCCGGGCAGTCCTGTTAAAAGATTAAAAAAAGGGCGAGACTCACTCTCGCCCACGCTTCTATGGCTCATCTATCCGCGTCACGTGCAGCGTTGTTTTATCGCCTTTCCCCTGCACCTTGCCACTCACCCGCACTTTGTCATTAGCGGTATAGGTTTTACCACCAAACGTTTTTTCCGGCGCGATAAGGGTCACATGGCCGGTATCGTCACGAAACTGATAATTATCGCCCTTTAATTTTTTAACGATATAGCCTTCCAGCGTGACGTAACCGCCCTGGCGGAAGTCACGGATCTGATCGATGTGGGTTTGCCCGGTATCTTCAGATCCTTTATAGCCCGCATCCTGTTTGCTCTGCGGCGGCGGCGTATCGCCTGTCTTAAAACCACCTTGCTCTGCATATGCACCAGACGTTGCCATGACTAACAAAGCGGCCAGTAATACTTTTTTCATCTCGTACTCCTTTAAGGGAAGGTGTCCATGTTGAATAGTCACTGTTAAGCCTGGCACAAGAATATGCTGCCGTTAGATTTTCCCCTCTCACCTTTTTGCACTTGCTGCCGATAACTTCATCACAACCCTTTTCACCTGCTGCGCTGATGCTGAGGCAACAATGGATAATTTTCAGAAAGAGATCGACGAGAGAGCAAATCTCGCGTTATCGAACAAATTTGAGCTGCTGCTGTTTCGCCTGGGCTCTGACCAGTTAAAAGGTAAATCAGAGCTGTTTGGTATCAACGTATTTAAACTGCGTGAAATTGTACCGATGCCGCCGATTACCAAAGCCGCAGGCATGCGTTCGCCGTTGCTCGGCATGGCCAGTATCCGCGGACAGTTTATTCCGGTGATTGATTTACCAGCTGTAGCAGGCTGTGTTCCAGAAACGGGACTTAACCTGCTGCTGGTGACCGAGTACGCGCGAAACACCCAGGCGTTTGCCGTCGAGTCTGTCGAAAACATCGTGCGCCTTAACTGGAGCCAGGTGCATACCGCTGAAGCCGGGATCGGTGGCCGTAATATCACCAGTATCGCCTGCCTTGATGACGATGAACAAAAAAGCAATCTGGCCATGGTGCTGGACGTTGAGCAAATTTTGTATGACATCATCCCGTCTGTGCGCGGCGTTGAGCCGGAAGCCCCGAAAGAGCGTCAGTTCAAAATGAAGCCGGGTTCAGTGGCGATTGTGGCGGAAGATTCTAAAGTTGCCCGTCAACTGCTGGAGCAAGGCCTGAAGAGCATGGGTATTCCCGCCATCATGTGCAACACCGGCCTGGAAGCATGGGAAAAAATCAAAGAGATGCATCAGCAGGCTCAGGCCCAGGGTGAATCCATTCACGACAAGATTGCGCTGGTGTTAACCGATCTGGAAATGCCAGAAATGGACGGCTTTACGCTGACACGTAACATCAAGCGCGATACGACGCTGCGCCATATTCCTGTGGTGATCCACTCCTCGCTTTCTGGCAGTGCAAACGAAGATCACGTGCGCAAAGTCGGTGCCGATGGCTATGTGGCGAAGTTCGAACTGAACGAACTGTCTGACGTGATTTTTAAAGCAATGGAAGCCGCGAGCTAAGACGTACGGGCAGCTTATCCCTGCCCAGTAAGGCTTGATATCCACCACTCGAGAATATAAGAATGCATAGTGAAACGCTTCCCGTCATCCGTAAGTCACTGTTTCGTGGGCGTGTCCGTCAGCTGAGCTGGATTGCAGCGTTCGCTTTCTGCCTGCTGTTCTGGGGCGGCGTGCTTGCCCTGATGGTTTAGTCAATAGCAGCGGAACGTTGGCTGAAGGGAAACAAAAAAGGCTGCCAGTGGCAGCCTTTTATTACGGTAAATGCAACAACGCTATAGAACTCTTTAGCCTTTTCAGAGCGCCTGAGGCTGGCTCTGAGCTGCAATCCTTGTCGCGTTAATTTGAACAACGACCGTTTTGCAAAAAATGCATTTCGCTCCATGCGGGTTGGCTCTTGTCACATCGAAATGTGATGTACGGTACTGCGAGCCACTACAGTGAGGACATTTAAAACGCGTAATTTTCAGTCCTTAGAGACCAACAACGTTCGCAGCAGCTGGGCCTTTGGCACCATTTTCTACTGTAAACTCAACTTGTTGACCTTCATCTAATGAACGGAAATCTGTGCCCTGAATTGCAGAGAAGTGTACGAATACATCTTTGCTGCCGTCCTGAGGAGAGATGAAACCGAAGCCTTTCTCAGCGTTGAACCATTTAACGGTACCGCGGATTTTGTTAGACATGTTTAATTCCTTAATAATAGAGCCTTCCGGCGTAATGGCCTGAGAACAGATTTTAATCAGAACGTAAGAGAAGACTCAAAAAGAAGGAATGTCTCGCGACAGGCTTAGAGATGAGAACTGCTTTGGTTACTTACTTTGATAGTGTCTGTTAATCAAACCGACGATTCATTAGGTCATATCCTGCTGATGCATGCAAGGGTTATTTTAAAATAGTTGCGAGTGGGCCAGATGAACGTCATGCGCAGAAATCTGGCCCGTTCATCTGTTACGGTTTGCGAATATGCACGTGGTGCCCCTGCTCGCCTGCCGCCAGATCGTCGCGCAAAGTCAGATCCGGTATCCTGTAATCGCCGTCGTTTTGCCGATAATAGGCGACAGGTTCGGTCACAAACAGATTATCCAGACGCTCGCCCAGCTCTGCACACAGTGCTGCAAAGCGCGCGCTGTCGGTGCGGCCGGTGCGATAAAGCGTGAAAGGCGGCAGCACGTCAAAACCGGGATAAAACAAGATGCCATGCTGAATGGGGAACAGAATGTCATCGATATGGCCGTTGATGCCGCGTGGGCTGTAGTGGGATTCCCATCCGCCCATCGTGACAACCAGCATCGCACGCTTCCCTGCCAGCATACCTTCGCCATAGCGGTCGCCCCAGTGCGTATCTGAGTGCTCCCCCACGCCATAGGCAAAGCCGCAGGCGTAAACACGATCGATCCAGCCTTTCATGATTGCCGGCATGGAAAACCACCAGAGCGGAAACTGTAAAATCACCGCATCGGCCCACAACATTTTTTCCTGTTCCTGGACAATATCTTCACTCTGGAAGCCGCCTTCAAAAGCCTGGGTGGATTCAAAAGAGGGATCAAAGCGTTCGGCATTCTGGCGATGCTGCGTATCAGCGGGCGATACGCGCGCCTCCCAGTTCATGGCATAGAGATCGGAAACGCGCACCTGATGACCCAACTGCTCCAGGTGGCTGACGGAGAAACGCGCCAGCGCGCCGTTAAGGGAATGGGGTTCAGGGTGGGCAACAACGATTAACACATTCATAAAATCACCTGCTTTGATGGGAATCTGAGATGTAGCCTGCATCCGAATGTGCTATCAGTAAAAGTAAATGAATGGATATTCACTATAGGCAAGACTGATACCATGAAACCCGATCTCAACCTGTTAATGACTCTGAATGTGCTGTTACAGGAAAACAGCGTGAGCCGGACGGCGCAGCGGCTAAATCTTTCTCAGCCTTCTGTCAGTGCCCGGCTTGAGCGCCTGCGTGAGTGGTTTAACGATCCCCTGCTGATCCCGGTATCTCATGGCATGCGCCCCACCGCGCGCGCCGAGGCGTTACGCCTTTCGCTTGAGCAACTGAGCGGCATGATCGATGAGGTGATTGCTGCGCCAGGCCCGTTTATCCCTGCCGACGCCGTTCAGGAGTGGCGCGTGGCCGCCACGGATTACGGCGCACAGACGGCACTGGTTCCATTAATGGCAGCATTACGTCAGGAAGCACCGGGCACCCGGCTCGCCATTCTGGATATGAAACCCGCGTTGATCGCGCAGCAGCTGGAAAAAGGCACGGTCGATCTGGTGCTTCATTTGCGTGACGGCGTACCAGACGGGCTGCATATCCGCCCGCTATTTCAGGAGCGTTATGTGGTGGCAGGACGTCAGGGTCATCCCGCCCTGCATTCTGATATCACCGCCGAAGCGCTCTGCGCGTTGGAGCATGTAGTGGTATCACCCGACGGCGGCGGCTTTCGCGGGGTGACGGATACCGTGCTGGAAGCCAGAGGGTTGAGCCGGAAAGTGGTGCTCTCTGTGCCCCACTTTTTGCTGATGGGCAGCGTGCTGAGCACCAGCGATTTGGTGGCGTTGATGCCGGGGAGAGTGGCGGCGATGATGCCGGGATTAATGACCGTGAAGCCCCCGATGGCGATTCCGGGCTTTGAACTGGTGATGCTGTGGCATGAGCGATCGCACCGGGATTTGGGGCATCGGTGGTTGAGGGAAAGGGTGGTGGGGAGGTTTCAGGGTGGAGGTCACAAGTCATGACAAAGCCGCAGAAGCGAAGCGCTGGCTGACCTGGTAACAGGCAAAAAATCCCAGCAGCCGGGCTGGGATTGCTTACTTTAACGTAGCCAAAATGGGATATCACCAGACGATAAAGCATCATATTCTTCTACCGCTCGATCTCGATGCCCCATAAAATCTGGCATATCAGTCACAACTATTTTTACTGGTTTATAAACATTCCAGTCTTCATAAAACCCTTTCGCAGATTTTATGCAATACTCAATACCATCAAAATATTTTAAAAACCTTTCCTCAACGTCTTTTGGTAAAAGGACTCGTAATTTTTTTATTAATGATTGAGTTTTATCCAAGTCCTTAAGGTGAACATATCTAAGATAAAGTTGCTCCAGTAAATACCCATCTTCTTTATCAAGAACATTTTTATTTAAAATAGAAATAAATTCAATCATATCTGAAGGATAGCCAAGTTCAACTATAGAACTGCCACCATAAAACCCTATGTGTTTCATAAGAATTACCTTTTGAATTCAATTGCAGCTGGATCAATAGCACCATTAGATTTTTGGACAATTCCTTTAATAATTGCTCTCTCTTGCTCTAATGACACACTTTGTCCACGCACATCGATAATAACCCTCTGCTGCATTCCTGCAGGTAGATTCTCAGCACGTTGGATCGCTTGCTTAGACACATTACTAATCAGACCGCTCTGATTATTCGTAATATTATAGTTTTTCACTTCAACACTACAAACATTTCCCTGACACCAATCAGGGCGAACCCCACCTTTTGTCCCATATGGGACTTCTTTACCATCTTTGAAGCTGACTTGTTCGCGCCATCCATTGCCAAGATCTTTACCTACATCAATTTCTGATTGCCTGTGGCTGGGCCGTGAAGCCGTTGCTATCTCATCGCTGGCTTTGTTAACCAGCTTGGACGCTTCAGCAACATCACCACTGGTAAGCGCTTTCTCTGCCGCTTTCAGCATACCCGCGGCAACACGCTCTCCCGGTATCAGGGAAGCGGCCACGTAGAGATAATCCAGTGCTGACTGTGCTTCCGCTGCACTTTTTATCGTACCCACCACCGGCACAAAATCTGCACCCGTTGACGCCACATCTTTCAACGCTTCACGCCGTTCCGTGTACATCTTCACCGAGCAGGCTTCGGCGCTCATTCCGACGCAGTTTGCCTTCTTATAGCGCTCGTTTTCAGCCTCAACGTAATCAACCGCCTTCTGCTCCACCGTCTTGCCTTCAGACTGCGCCTGCGCAATATCTCCCAGCGCATTATTCTCAACCGCATTTTTCCCCGCCTGAGCGCCCGCTATGGCTCCTGACGCACTGCCATTTGCCAGACCGCCAGCAAGCCCCGCTGCCAGCGTTCCGAGTGCGCTGATAGTTTGCTTCTGCTCTTCGCTCAAATCCGTCCGCGCGATACCCGGATACATCTCCTGAGCGATAAATTCGCCCAGCGCTGCACCACCGACACCGGACAGCGCACTGTTGCCCTGCGCCTGTGCGATTACAGCCCCCACAACCGCATGCGCCATCAGATTGGCTGCGGTATTCACCACCGGCTTGCCGTCAGGGCCTGTTGTGGTGGTATTTTTGTGGATCAGTTCGGCGAGGTAAGGGGCGGATGCGCCAGCCAGTGCCGCTTTAAAATCTCCGCCAGCCAGTCCCTGAACAGCCGCAGTTGCCGCCTGGATTCCCTGCTGTAATGAACTTCCTGTGCCGGAGTCAGAGTCAGCGATTGCTTTTTTGTACTCAGGGGTCGCTTTAAGGCTCTCTATGTAGGCATTGCGTGCTTTTTCAGATGCGCCTTCGGGTGGGGGGCCCTTTACCTCCTGGGCTTTCTTCAGCGCATAAATCTCGCCCTGCGTACGAGCGATATCTGCCACCTGACTGCCAATCTCGCCAATCATCTGCGCGGTCTGCAGTCGCTGCTGTTCTTTCTCTTTGTTAAAGATCGGGCTGATGCTGTCGTTGGCATGCGCCGTGTCACGACTCAGCGTGGCGGTATCCTGCTTCTGATTAGCCTGATCGCGCACCACTATCGTACCGTCAGACACTGCTGACTGGGTAGTCCCTTCAGCATGCCCTTTTCCACCTGCGCCTGCCAGCATGGTGTTAGCCATATTCCCGGCAAACTGACCGCCCAGACTGGCACCCGAGCTCATGCCAATGCCCTGATGCTCGGTTTTGTAGTCGGCCTCGTTATGCAGATTGGTAAAGCCCAGTGTACCGGTATCCAGACGGTTTTTATCCGCATCGGCCTGACTGGCGATGACCGCACCGTTAAGCTGTGTATGGTTGCCCACCGTGACATCAAAGCCGCCATTGCCAGCATAAAGACCGCTTTGCTCCTTCACGCTGTCGAAATTGCTGTGCATCTTGTCCTGGCTGGCGTTGATATACCCGGACCCGGTCATGGAGCCAAAGGTAAAGCTGCCGCCTGCACCAAAACTGGACTGCTTCGAGTCGTATTTGTCGCTGTCCTGCAGGCTGGTAATAGTCAGATCCCGGCCCACATCCGCCTTCACGCTGTTGCCGTTGACCTGAGCGCCACTTAATGTGGTATCGCGACCGCTGCTGATGGCAACCTTGCCGCCGCTGTCCAGGGTCGTTTCGCTCCAGACCGTGCCGTTGCCTTTCTCATTGCCCTTAGCGCCATTGACGCTGGCAAAAACGCTTACTCCCGCACTGCCTGCCCCAACGCCGAAGCTGACACCAATGCCGCCGCCGCTGCTGCTGTTTTTACCTGTGGTTTGCTGGGTGTTTGCCGCACCGGTTAGGGTGATGTCGTTTGCCGCCTGTAACGTCGTATCGCCGCCTGCTTTCAGCTGACTACCAGAAATCACCAGATTGCCGCTGTCTCGCCCCTGGCCTTTGCCCGTGGCATTGATACTCAGATTACGGCCTGCATTGATCGTTGAGCCGTTAACCGTGTCTGACTGCTGATGCTGCTCCGATTTCGACTGCTGGGTAGAAAGTGAAATACTGATGCCAATGCCGTTATTAGGATCACCCTGTACCTGAGCAAGCTGACTGGCCTGATTCGCCTGCACGCCAGACAAGACTGCCTTGGTCGCCTGAAGCGCGGCCAGACGACCATCGCTCTGCTGTTTGGCTGACTGCGCCGCAGCGACTGCACTGTTCACGGCTTCCGCTACCGCACCAGACAGCGCCAGCGTTAAACCACTGGTACGTTGCTCCGTTCTTTCATCCTGGGTACGCAGATCGTGTCCTGGCGTAACAGTAACGCTATCACCCTGGAGCGCCATATTACCGCCCGCCACCAAATCGGCACCGTTAACCTGCAACTGCTTGCCAGCGGTAACTGAAACATTCCCTTTAGTGCTGCCGACGGTACTGATGCTCTGACTCTGCGTTGTCCCTTTATCGCGCATCTCCTGCAGTGATTTACTACTACCGATGCTGATACCAATGCCGCCCGTTCCCATCAGGCCGCTCTTTTTCGTTTCCGAAAAACGCCATGTGGAATCGGTATTAGTTGCGGCAGCAATATCGACATTGTTACCTGCATCCAGTGCCACATTGCCATCACCAACGACCTGAGAACCTTTTACCAGCAGGTCATTACCTGCTTTAACGGAGACATTGTTGCCGCTCAGCAAGGTGCCTTTTTCATTTGTGGCACTGTCTTCCTGAATGGTGTGCGTGGTCTTTTTACTCAGGAAGCCTTTTTTAGTTTTGGTTTCTTCTTTGTAGTAATAATCGCTTTCGGTCGCCGTATTCAGGTTAACGTCGCGCCCGGCCTGCAGGGCGATATCCTGTTTTGCCGTCACATCGGTTGCTTCGGTATTGATATCGCGACCGGCTACCAGAGTGGTACTGCCGCCGCTGGCGATCTCGGTGCCCTGCTGACGCACGGTTTCACTGATAACGGTTTTTTTGTCGCCCCTTTCGCTGTGGCCAGAAACGGTGGCGTCGGCATTCAGGTTGATATCACGGCCTGCTTTCAGCGCGGCATTGCCGGTAGCGGCGATGGCGGCGGCCTGACTGTTGATATCCTGACCGGCAGCAAGGCTGAGATTACCGCCACTGCTGACAGAGGTACGATCCAGAGCGGTTGAATGGGATTCCTGGTTGCCATTTCTGCTGTTCTGGCTGTTAGTAGCACTGTTGAGGTTCAGATCATTGCCCGCTTGTAGCGAAGCATCATTTGCGGCGTTAAGGTTACTGGCGGTGACGTTCAGATCGTGACCAGATTGAACCCACAGATTGTGACCTGCTGAAATCTGGCTGGCGGTATTAGTGACTTTTTGATTACCGCTATTTTGGAACGCAAGTCCTGACGTAACCTGATTATTCGTTATGGCAATGTCATGCCATGCGTTTATTAACAGATCGCCACCCGCGCTAAGGTTGGCACCTTTAATATTAATATCGTTACCGGATTTAAGGCTGAGGCTGCCCAGCGATGTGATAGTCGCGGTAGGGCCAACGAAAGTCTGTTTTGCAGATCCGGTATTTTGTTTGCCTGCTGAACCATTAATTTGCCACAAGGTTGTAACAGTGGTGTTGTTAATATCGCCATTGATACTCTCAAGCGCGACCTTTTTACCACTAATATTTGAACTGACGTTATTGATATTATTTATCGCAGTCAGCTGCAGATTTTCGCCCGCATAAAGCATGCCTGCATTGAGGTTATTCACGCTGTTCTGACTACTAACCGTCAGGTTATTTTTTGCGGTAATGGTGCTGCCATCGTTAGTGATATCACCGCCGGAAAGCGTCACGTTATTCCCTGCAATTACGCTGCCGTCATGCATTTCCACGTCTTTGGATGATAAATAGACTTTCGGCACCATTACCGTCTCGCCATTTATCGTTGTGGCTTCCCACCAGACCATACTTTTATCAAGTGATGCCACCTGCTGCGCAGACAATGACACGCCAAACTGCAACCCTAGCGCACGCTGCGCAGATGCCGCGTTATCCATTAAATAGCGCATCTGATCCAGTTCAGAACCAATGCCATTCAGATAACGGCTACCGGTCTGATTCAACACAACATTACTGACATAGCGCGTATCAAAGGCCGCATCGCCAAGGAAACGGTAATCATAGTTCGGCTTGAGGCTCAGGCGGTCAAGCAGATAAGACGATCCCAGAAACGTGGTTTTATCAGTATAAAGCTGTCTACTTTCCTGCGGAGCCTGTCCCGGCTGCCTGCCAAGCAATGCGTTAAGATCGCCAAACAGGCTGTTATCCAGTTGCCCCAGACCGTTAAGTTTTGGATTGAGAGTGATTAAATAAGGACTTTTACTGTTACCAAAAACAAAATAGCCATTATCGCCAGACGGAATCGGATAGGCACTGGTATCTACACTGGCTGGCTTATAACTGCGTAGATTGGCTGTGCTGACTGCAGGATCGGAAATCAGCCTACCTGACTGACTTAGATCGGCGCGGCTGAAGTTGCCTGATACATGAGTAACGAGCGAGGCCTTATCAGGCGTGCTATTATCCAGTGAACTATCACCATTGACCTGCTGCAGGGCCCCCTGAAGCTGGTCACGCCACTGCGGCGAATTTACCGCGACCTTATCGGTTTCACCGAGCTGCTGACGCTGCTGCGTGCCGACCCCGCTTAATGCAGACAAACCTTGCAGGTGAGGTGCCGATAATGTGTTGCCAGTTCTGCCTGCGTTTGGTGTTAAGGCTGTATTACTAATATTACCGCTAAAGTTTGCGGATATATTACCTCCAGCCTGAATAACTGAACGTAAAGCTTCACCGCTCAAGGTAGTTTCTTGTTCGGGTGCTGAAGAAAGATTATAAACAACTTTACTGATTTCTGATCCACTCATGCACCCACAATATGCAGCGTATTCGGGAAGATCCTCAGTGCCAATAGGTCCGTTATATTTGTAAGTAAGGTATGTTTTTTGTACGCCATTAAACCATGATTGATTATTTAATGTATTTCCACTTAAAGAAATAGCGCCATTTGCCAGCATAATACTTGCTAGATTATTAGCCTGACCTGCAAAAACATCTAAGTTATTTCCAGCAGAAATTCTTGCAATGCCGCCATTTGCACTGGCCGTCAATGTGGTTGTTTCAGTAAGAAAACGTTTTTCCGCTGCCTTGCGATTAGGTGCGGAATAGATATATGTGGTTTCAGAACCATTACCTTTACCTTCGCTTCCACCATGACGTATTGTCTTAGTGTAATAACCAATTTCGTCAGTTGGGAGCTGTCCGAGGTAATAAGAAAAAGATGCTTGCCCAACTTCCTTGGGTAATCCTGATGGTTTTTGTGTACTTTGTTCAATTCTTAAGCCATCACGTTGGTTAAGAAGGTTACCCGTTCGGATCGTAATATCCCCACCCTGCGTCTCAATCGTCCCAGAGGTGTTGATCACTTCCCCGTTGGCATTGCCCGCGCCATCGCGCTGCATCCACAGGCTGTTGCCCGCGAGAATATCGCCACGCTGGTTACGAATGCTGTTAGCAAATAAATAGAGATTCTGCCCGGCGTAAAGCAGCGCCGTGTTGACAAGGCTGCCTGGCGTGCTGATGGTCAGGTTACCGAGCGTGCCGGTAAAACCGTCCAGGGTGACATCGCTACGGCTGTTCAGGGTAACGTTGCCGCCGCCCTGCAGGCTGCCAGCACCGTTCATGGCGATGCGGTTGCCTGTCAGGCTGCTGTCAGCGCCGCCGGTGGTGATCTGGCCGTTGTTGGTCAGGTCGCCGCCCGCATTCAGCGTCACGCCCTGGCCCTGCATTGTGCTCTGGTTTTCCAGCGAGCCGTTGCTGTTGAGCGTCAGCCGGTTGCCCGCTGCCAGCGTGTTATGACTGACGAAGCTGTTCGCCAGATTCACTAGCACATCGCCCAGCGCAACGACCTGGCCGAACTGGTCAAAGCCGTTACTCACCAGCGTCAAACCGCCGCCGCTGAACAGCCGTCCCGATCCGGTCAGGTTGACCTGCGCGGCATTCACGTTCAGTTGTCCGGTGCCGAGCACGGTGCCGCTGTTACCGAGATTCTGATAATTAACGGCCAGGTTGCCGCCCTGCGCCATGCCCTGGTTCTGGAAATTGGTGCCGTTCAGGGTGCCCTGTTGATCGGCAAGCAGCGTACCGTTGTTAGTTAAGCCGGACGCGTTAAGCGTGAGCTGTCCGGCCTGCAGCCAGCCATTATTTACCAGTTGCGGTGTGGTAAAGGTCAACGCGCCGCCAGCCAGTAATCTGCCGTTATTGGTGGCTGAGTTGGTGGCGTTGACTGTGCCACCAGCCCCCTGAATCAGACCATAGTTATAGAGATCTGGTGTGGTCAGCGTTAGCGCGTTCTGAGAAACAAGGGTGCCATTCGCGGCGTTGGTGAGATGCCCGGTGGCGCTGAGCAGCAGGTTATTGTCACCCTGCAGGCGGCCCGCGTTATCTAACGCACCGGTGTTAATCTGAAGATCGCTTCCCTGAATACGGCCCAAATTATTCAGCGATGCCGACTGCAGGCTGATTTTTCCGGCACTGAGCAGGTTCTTATCCTGCTGCTGTGTCAGCGCGCCGTTGAGCTGCACGCTAAGGCTGTCCGCGCCGGTAATTTCCCCGTTATTGTTTAGCGTGTCGCCTTTCAGGGTGAGGTTTTTAGCCACCCATTGCCCCTGATTCGCCAGCGTCAGCGCCTGTAAGGCTGCGGTGCCGTTGGCAGAGATCTTGCTGCCTGCGGCGGCATCCAGCCTGTCGCTCAGGGTAAGTTGCAGGCCATCGGCACTTTGAATCGCTCCACCGTTGGCCAGTTTTGCCGCATTCAGCAGGATCTGTTGCCCCTGCCACGATCCGTTGTTGGTGACGTTATCGGCCGTAATCGTTAACGCGCCCTGCGTGAGAAGCTGTCCTCCCGCGTTATTCACAAGTTCACGCGTCGGAGCGCTCTGCGCCAGCAGCATTCTGAACCGCTGCGGGGCCGGTCCGAGCGTCAGGGATTTCAGACCGATAAGGTTGCCCTGGTTGGTCACGCTGGCGGGAGTAACCGACAGCGTATCGCCCTGAATGGCGCCACTGTTGTTCAGCGAACCGCCGTTAAGCGTCATGGCTTTTTCGGCGAGGACAGAGCCGGTATTCACCAGATTTTGCGCACTGAGTTGCGCCCCGCCCTGACTGAGGAGTGATCCACCATTCGTAAGGTTGCTATCAATCGCGGCGCTGAGCTCGCCGGTGCTCAGCAGCGATCCCTGATTTTGCCAGCTACCAGACGTTATCTCGGCATTCACCCCCTGCAGGGTGCCAGCCGTGTTTAATGTCGCCGCGCCAAGCAGCAGATCGCCACCGCTTAACGCTCTGCCTGTTGAAGACTGGGTGAGATCGCCAGTACTAAGCGCGTCCAGTGAAGTACTGCCCTGCCACAGGCCGCTGTTATTCAGCGATCCGGCACGCAGCGTCAGGCCGCTTGCCATGATTTTGCCACTGTTAGCCAGGCTGTCGGCATTCAGGCTGGCGTTACCGCCCGTAATCAGGTTGCCGCTGTTATCCAACAGCCCCGTGGTTTGCCCGTCCAGTGCACCAGTGCCGTTGAGGGTGCCGGTGTTTTTTAAGCTGCCGAAACGGTAACTGAGCTTGCTGCCCTGCCAGGTTCCTGCGTTACGGGCGTCCGTACTCTGTAACGTCAGTGCGCCCCCAGTAATCAGTTGGCCGCCCGCAAGGTTATCCAGCTGACGGAACCCTGCCGTCAGCGCGTTATCGCCCTGCAGCAGCCCCTGATTTTGTAATGTATCGCCCGTTATCTGCAATTGCTGGCCGGCAACGCTACCGGCGTTAGTCAGTGACTGCGCCTGGACCTGCGCCAACTGACGCGCCAGCAGCTTGCCGTTTACGCCATTATTCAGCGTGCCGGTCAGCGCGGTATTCAACGCGTCCGCATTCACCTGGCCGTTATTGGTAAAATCACCGCCGTTGACGCTGAAGGTGCCCGCCACCTGTAACAGCCCATCATTTACCAACTGGACAGGTGCCAGGCTCAGTCCGCTTCCGCTGACAAGCCGACCGTTCGCCAGGTTAGCAATTTGCGCGCTGGTTATCGCCAGTGCGCTGTTGCCCTGTAGCAGGCCAGCATTACTGAGCTGGGGAGCCTGAATAGTTAGCTGATCCGCAGCAAGCGTGCCTGCATTGGTTACGTTGCCAGCCTGCAGGTTCATTGCCTGCTGGGCCGTCAGGGTGCCACCGTTGTTAAGCTCCCCAGCCACAGAGGCGGTGATATTTTTTGTGGCCTGCGCACTGCCGCTGTTTTGCCAGCGTTGGGCTGTGACAGCCAGATTATCGCCTTGCAGATGTCCTTGGTTATCCAGAGAAGATGCCGTAATGTCAGCGTTGCCCGCCGTCTGCAACTGGCCCGTCGCCTGATTGCTCAGACTGCCGCCCTTCAGAGTCAGCGCCGTATCGCCCTGAATCAGGCCGCTGTTGATTAAATCGCCCTGAAAGGCCAGCACTTTTGCCAGTAACCAGCCGCTGTTGTCTGTGGTATTTCCCTGCAAATCGATGCTTTGCTGACCCAATATCTTGCCGCTGTTGGTCAGGGTTTTCGCCTTCAGCGTGGCATTGCCTGCGCTGAGCGCATTGCCGCTGTTTTGCCAGTTATCCGCCGTCAGAGCCAGTTTATCTGCCTGAATTAATCCTGCGTTAGTCAGGTCACCGCTGTTCAGGGTGAGTTGTCCCGTAGTCAGCAGTTCGCCCCCCTGGCGGTTAGTGAATGTACCGGCCTGAAGAGTAAGGCTGTCGCTGCCCTGAACGCGGCCTGCGTTATCAAGCGTTGCGGCATTGAGCCCCAGCCCTTTTGCGGCAACCAACCCGCTATTGTTAAACTGATCGTTTGCCAGTTGCAGCGCACCTGTAGCTAGCAATTTACCACCGGCCAGGTTAGTCAGCCGGCCATTGTCGGACTGAAGCGAAAGCGCGTTGATTTCGCCGTCGTTGGTCAGACTGCCGCCGCTGAGCTGCAGTGCACCGCCCGTGCTGAGCAGTCCGCTGTTGCTGAAGTCTGGCAGCGTAAGGGTTAAATCGCCCGCCGTCGCAATACTGCCTGAGCGCTGGTTGGTCAGGTCCTGGCTGCGCAGCGCCAGATTCTGCGTTCCCTGTATCAGACCGCTGTTGATAAGGCTGTCGCTGCTCAGTGACAGCTGCGGCGCGGTCAGCGTGCCGCTGTTATTTAATGATGCGGAGCCCACCTGCAACTGATTTTTCGCGACCAGCGCACTGGTGTTTATCAGCGTACCGGTGGCAGTGAAGTTAATATCCTTACCGCTCCCCGTTCCCGTATTACTCAGATTTGCGGCGTTGGCCTGTAACCCATCATTCGCGACCAGGGAACCCTGGTTACTCAGCGAGCCTGACGCGCTGAGTATCACGTCATCACCACTGCTTTTGCCGGCGTGCGTCAGATCCGTTCCCGTAATGTGTAGCCGTTGCTTAGCCGCCTGCGTTCCTTCCAGCGCGATCTGCCCCGCCCGCAGAGTAATGTTTTGCCCCTGCAGATGTGCCGTCGTGCCCGTGTGTAAACTGCCGCTTGTCGACGTCAGCATCCCGTCGGCGTTGACGTCGCCGTTAATATCAACGTGTTTACCTACCTGAAGCGCGATATCACCCTGGCTGGCACTTGAAGCACCGGCTGCGCTGCTCAGGTTGTCACTGTTGATTGCCAGCCCCGAGCGCCCCGACAGGTTCCCGTCCTGAAACAGATCGCCCGTCGACAGAGTTAATGCGCCATCACTCAACAGACTGGCGCCCTGCGTGTTGCTTATGCGATCGCGAAAAGTTAAAACGCCGTCGCCCGTCGCCCCAAGCGTGCCCAGTTGATCCAGCGAATTGCCATTCAGGGTCAGTAAACCGGCACTCTGCAAAGTTCCGCTGTTACGTAAGGCATCACTTTTTATGTCAACACCACTTCCCTGCAATGTGCCCCTGTTATCAAAACTGTTGCTGACAGCATTTAACTGACCTTTAGCAATGAGCGTCCCGTTGTTTTCCAGCGTAAAAGCATCCAGCGTTACAGCATCGGCACTCTGCAAAGTGCCGCCGTTATTCAGGCTGTTACTCTTAATTCTGACGTTATTGCCCTGCAGAATCCCCTGGTTCGTAACATAATTACCGACCATGGCGAGCTGCCCTTTAGCGAGTAACCCGCCGCTGTTGCCTGTCGTAAATGCATTAACAGACAGGTTATTGCCCGCGGTTACCTGTCCGGCATTATCAAACTGACCGGCCGGGTCCAGGCTTAAGCCGCCGGTGAAGTCTGGCTGCGCGTTGAACGAGATGTTATTGGTGGCATTGAGTGCACTGCCGTTGTCGAGCGACAGGCTGGTCGCGGCAAGGTTGATGCTGTCACCGGCCACGATCTTGCCGCTGTTGATTTGCAGACGCTTGCCGCCCTGCAATGCAATAGTGCGATCGCTCCCCAGGCTCCCATCGTGCAAACTGATAGCGTTTTGTGCGGTTATCGTCGCCGGGCCAGAGGCTTTGTGTTCACCGCTCAGCTCTACGCTTTGCGCACTGGCGGTCAGTGCCCCGCTGCTGAGGCTGTTATGCACCACCAGTTTACCGTTCGCATCCAGGGTGATATCGCCCTGTCTGGCCAGTAAGTTACCCAGATTGACGCCGACGCCTTTTTCGCTCGACACCAGATGAATGCGGTTGGCGTACATGCCGCCCAGTGCGCTGGTATCGACCGCCACGCCGGGCGCAGGCCCTTCGCCGTTAATGGGCGTTATCGATCCATCCTGCCCGACGCGGTTTGCTCCCAGCGTAACGGTGAGATCTTTGGCGTGAATCCCGGCATTGATTTCCGTTGCGCGTGCCACAATCGACACCGCATCGGCTTTACTGCCGTCCAGTCCCTGGCCCTCAATGGTAATGGTGCCTTTACTGACCTCCAGCGCGGCCAGGTTGCCGTTGGCATCAAACTGCGGTTTACCGGTGGTCAGCGTCACGTTCGGCGTATTGATAAAGCCACAGCCGTTACAGGTAATGCCGTAGGGGTTAGCCACCATAACGTTGGCGGCTTTACCGGCCACTTCGGTATAGCCCTGCAGCTGTGAACGATTAGCCCCCACCACTTCGTTAATAATGGCGCGCGCTTCCTGGCCGGCTTTAAGGTTGGGGTTGTTCTGGATCAGCCCGCCAAGCTGGGTCTGCGTGAGCTGGCCAGTGGCGTTGTTGAGGATAAGGCCCTGTTGCCCCACGTTATATTGATCGTACTGGTTATGAGAAACACCCGCCTGATTCGGCGTTGCAATATTGACCACGGGCACGCCATTGCCTGCCGCATCCATCTTTGTCCCAGGCGTGACTGGCGTGATTTCTGCGGCCATCACCGGCAGCATCGGTTGCACCGCCACCAGATAGCAGATGAGATAGCTGAGGGCGCGACGGGCAAGGGAAACAGGCTGACGATCGTCCATAATCAGTTCCTCTTTTTAGAATACCAGCCCGACGCGGGCGTAAATGCTGACGTGATCCGGCTGTAAATAGCCGGGATAGCTGAGCGGAATGCCGACGGTGTACTGGGTGTAAAAATGTTGATTGCGGGTGCCAAGCCCCACGGCACCGCCCCAGAGCGTGCCGGTAAACTGTGGGTTTTGCGGATCGCTTCTCAGCCAGCCGCCGTCCACCGCCGCCAGTGCCGTGACTTCACCCAGCCCCGGTAACGTAAACAGGCTGTAATCCAGCTCATTGCGTAAGTAACCGCCTACATCGCCCGACAGGTATTGCTCTTTGAAGCCACGCACAGAGCTGTCGCCGCCCAGCGTGAGTCGTTCGCTACCGTAAAGGTGATCGGGTGACCACTGTCCGTAAAGGCTGCTTAGCCACCACAGCTTGTTGGTGAGCGGTTTTTGATAGCTGGCGCTGATGCTCCATTTACGAAACTCTGCTTTCGGCAGGTTACCGTTTTTGCCTTCATCGCTTTCGGCATCAAACCACGGCATACCACGGCTAAACGATGGGTTAAGCGTGGCGACGCCACCGGCAATTTTCTGAGTGTGGTTCAGGCCAAACTGCAGGCTGGTTAATTTGCGGCTACTGCTTATCAGAGGCGCATCGTTGAGATAGTTGTGGCTGGAATAGTGATTCAGGCCAATCTGCACGCCCGTTTTGATATCGCCGTTGCGAAATAAAACCCAGGAGCCGTTAAGGCGATGTGCAATATTGTTGCCGTTGCTGAACCACGTGAAATCGTTATTGATAAAATGGCTGTGGTAGTTGCTCCAGCTGTAGCTGTAATCCAGCAGGCCATAACCATAAGGCACGCTGACGCCGGCCTGTAAGTTCTGCGCATCGCGCCAGTGGCTGAATGCGCTGCTGCGCCCACCACTGACAAACCAGCGATCCGCCAGCCCCAAAAGATTATTTCCGGTCAGAGAGGCGTTAAGCTGGCCCAGGCCGGTGCTGCGCTGCCCGCTGTTATCAAAACCCAAGGTCGCGCTGAGGGGAAATTCAGGTTTTGCTGTCAGATTAACAATGGAATAACCCGGTTTAGGTGACGGCTGAATTTCGATTTGAACAGGTACCGTGCGTACGCGATTAATCTGCTCCATGCCCTGCTCAATATCGCGCAGGTTCAGGATTTTTCCTTCCAGCCCCGGAAATACCATGCGCAACAGGTGTGGATGTTTACCGTCCAGAATAATGGTGTCCAGTTTGCCTTCCAGCACGGGAATAATTAGCTGGCCAGAAGAGAGATCCTGTTCTGTTAAAAAAGCCCGGCTGGTAATATAACCCCTTTGCATATACCAGTCGGAAATCGCATGTACCAGCGCATTAATTTGCGTTAAGTCCAGACAACGATTGACGTAAGCAGAAGTCAGTGACTGCTGCTGGCTGGCGGAAAGCAGTGTGGCGTTGCGGATTATGATCTGATGAATAGTAAAGCAACGGCCTGACGCATCAGCACGGGGAGCGGGGACTATACGCGGTGACACAGCTTGCCAGAGTGCATCACGCTGCTGCTGATCCTGCTGCAGGCGTTGCTGTTGCTGAGTCTGGATATAATCGCGATCGCCTGGCGTCAACGGCGCAGCCAGTGCGCTTACCGTGATAAGCGCGGCGCTCAACGCCAGCCACTTCCCTGTCTTTGCTCTCATAGGTAAGCCCAATGAAAAGAAATGTAAGTTTTTTGTAAAGCAGTGAAAGCATAATATCACCTAAACTATTGGAAAATTCCTGATAAAAGTAAAAGACGACAGCTTGATATATATTTTATTTAATCACTCACTGTTTCCCGCCTTAACCCAAATATGATTTTAAAAATATCCCCTTAACTAAAATGCACTCTCTTGAGCCTTTCCCGAATAAAAATAAACATGAAATCCCAAGGTAGTCCCTGGCGGAAACCCATTTGTGGGACGCGATTTATTTATGTTTTCTGATTGAAATATCGGCTAATTATTGGATAAAAATGCGTCAAAATGAGAGGAGGTTTGTCGAAAGGTTAAGGGAACAAAAAGAGATTTAACTGAAATTTTGGCCAAATAAATTAAAGCCCCTGAAACAGATACCAGAGGCTAATGAACACTAGCGTTATGCGCAACTCACGCGCTGTGCAGCGGGATCAATCAATAGCCTGTCCTCTGGCTGAATGATATCCAGCACTGCGCCCTGCTGACAGATAAAGGCAATACCGGCCTGCTGAGCAATGATTGTGGCATGTGACAGCGTGCTGCCCTCCCGCAGGCAAATGCCTTTTACCAGTTGCGCATTCAGATTAACGACCGCTGACGGAAAGATATCGTCTGCCACGATAATGGCGGGCACGTCTGGTGTCGGCAGCCTGATGTCGCGCCCTTTCAGGTGGCACAGGCTTCGGTACAGTATGTCTTCGATATCAATAAACCGCGCCTGCAAATACGCATCATCCAGGTGCTGATATTGCTGGCTTAATTCCATTAGCACCTGATACCAGGCTGATTCAGCGCAACACGAGTCATTACGGATGACCTTACAGGCAGCGTCAAACAGGTCGGGATCGTCCAGCAACGTGTAATGGCCTGAGAAAATAGCCGCCACCGAAGCACCATATTTCTTCTCTGCCAGGGCAGCCAGCGCATTCAGGTCATTGAGCGTATCTACTATCGCCTGCTGCAGCCGCCGCTCTTCCTGCCCGACGTCGCTGCAAGGGTGCCTGGCAGGCTGCGCCAGCGGCAGGGGATAAAACACCGCTTTACCCTGAACCTTTTCGACGGTGGACGCCGATGTTTTTAACGCCATCGACTCGGGATGTTCGCCAAAATCTTCCGCCGCAAGGGATTCAAATGCGGCCAGGGCACGCTCAGCATCGGGCCCACTCGCCGACAAGGTAACGGCGTCATGACAGCGAACCTGAAGCAGAGCAATCTGGTTGAGGCTGTCTGGCTTCACGCACTGCCCCTGTTTCTCTAACACCAGATCAGCGTTCATTCCTGCCAGTGCAGCGACCAGCCGCGAAGCAGGACGAACGTGCAGACCGTGGTGGTTCCTGATGGTGACCGTAACCGAACGCGCGTCCGAATCGGGCGCTTGCGCGGGCAGCGAAGCGGCGTGCGCGGGAGGCGTTATCCCTAACTGGGCCTGTTTCGCCGCCAGCGCATTCATGGCAACGTCAATGACTGTGTCGATGTCCGCTCCCGCCGCCGCGCTGACGGTGGCCGCCAGCGTGCCTTCCACCAACGGTGCTGCACACAGGCGCACTTTTTCAGCAATGACCGGATCGAGCAGATCAAGTGCCGTCTCAGCACTGAGCAGGGCACTTCCCATATCCATCATGACCAGCACATGATCGGTATCCGCGACAGCCTCAATCGCCTCCATCACTTTTATCGGATCCGTGCCGATGGGATGATCAGGATCGTCAATGCCGGCGGCGACCGCGATCCTGCAATTATCGCCGGTTAACATTTGCCGGGCCAGCATTTCCACGCCCTCGCCTAACATTGCACTGTGTGACACGATCACCAGGTTTACCATTCCTCTCTCCTTACTCCCTGGCGGCGGCGGCCAGCATTTGCATCATGAACATGACCGAGGTTGCACCGGGATCCTGATGACCGATACTGCGCTCACCCAGATAGCTGGCGCGCCCTTTGCGGGCCTGCATGGTGATGGTTGACTGGGCGGCTGACTCCGCCTGTTGGCAGGCGGCATCAAGAGCGGCGGTGAGTGAGACATTCTGCTCACTGGACTGACGCAGTGACGCCACGACCGCGAGCCAGACGTCGCACATGGTTTTATCGCCAGGCTCGGCTTTACCGCGGTTAATGACCCCTTCCGCCCCTTCACGAATCATCTGATACAGCTCTTCCAGCGTCAGGCTCTGATGCGCCTGGGTAACCTGAGCCGCACGAATAAAGAACGTACCAAACAGCGGCCCGCTGGCTCCGCCTACGTTTGAGAGCAGCGTCATACCGGTATTTTTAAGAATAAAGCCGATATCTTTATCTTCGACAGAAGGCAGCTTCTCGACAACTTTACTGAATCCCCGATGCATATTTAAACCGTGATCGGCATCGCCGATTTCACGATCCAGTCCGGTCAAAAAATCACTTTCACGGGTAAAAACTTCACCACAGCGGTAAAGCCAGCTCACAATTTGGGCGCGGGTCAGTGACATATCGATCTCCTTATTGGCCCCAGTTCAGGGCTGGTGTATGGACCGGCGCATCCCACAGCGCCAGGGAATCATCGTCCACGCTGAGCAACGTGATGGAAAAGCCCACCATATCCAGTGAAGTGCAGTAACTGCCTACCAGACTGCGCTCAAGAGTGATCCCCTGCTCTTCACAAAGCTGCGCCAGGCGGTTGTACACGCCATATAATTCTGATAGCGGCGTCGCGCCCAGGTTATTGACCAGCGCAATGACTCTGTCGCCGCGTGTTAAAGCCTGCTTGGTGTGCTGCACTTCTTGCCAGCTACCGGTCTCGACATCCCAGTGACGCAGCGGGCGGCTGTAGGTGCCATTCTCCAGCAGGGTTTCAAACATCTCATCGACCGTGTTATCCAGTGAAGTAAAGGTGCGGCGATCGATACCCGGCTCGCCATGAATCCCGACACCAAACTCCATTTCATTGTCCTGAAGTTCAAACGAGCGCTTTCCTGCAGCGGGAACGGTACAGGCGCCCAGCGCGATGCCAATAGAGTGACCACAGTTATTCAGCTTACGTCCCAGCGCAGCGCAGGCTTCAAGAGAATCGCCCCGCTCTGCGGCAGCGCCAACCAGTTTTTCAATCAGCACGGTATTCGCCACGCCACGACGTCCAGCCGTGTACAGGCTGTCTTTTACAGCGACATCATCATCCACGACTATCGTCGTGACCTTCACGCCGCTTTCGTGCAGCAGTTCGGTTGCCGTTTCAAAGTTGAGGATATCGCCGGTGTAGTTTTTAATGATCATCAGTACGCCCTCACCGCCGTCAATTTTCATGGCGCACTCAAACATTTTGTCTGGCGTGGGTGAGGTAAAGATTTCGCCGGGGCAGGCGCCAGACAGCATGCCATGACCAATAAAACCGCAGTGCATCGGCTCATGGCCGCTGCCGCCGCCCGAAAGTAGCGCAACCTTTCCCACTACAGGCGCATCGGCTCGCGTCATGCAGACGGGATCCTGATGAAGCGTCAGTTCAGGATGGGCTTTTGCCAATCCTGCCAGTTGTTCACTCAATACATCTTCCACACGGTTAATCAGCTTTTTCATTCTTTATGCTCCGTTGGATGCGGTTAGCTGTCACTCTGCCTGAGGCAAAGACAACCCGATTACGGGGGGAACGGTAACGGCGGCAGACCGCTCGTCGACGCACTGATTCTCATGGAGTCGACGAGAAAAAAAATGTCAGGATGAAGAGTTTCATAACGGAACATCGTGAGGTTTTTTATGTTCCATAATGAAACATATCACGCGTCTGTTGGGTGAAAATGAGAGGCAAAGCAAGTCATGACAGCGGAAGCGATAAATAAAGACCGTTGAGTAGGCAAGTTTTTTAGCGGCAGACAGCATCGCGCGTCATGTAGTCAGGAAAATCGTCGCCACATTTTGCCGTTTTACACTGCTGGAGACGATCGCGATCGCAACATAGCTTTCAAACCTGGTTTATTGTTCCAGTATGAAACGTGCGGAGCGGTAAGGTGTTCCATATCAGAACGTTGGCCGCAAAACTTTTTCACCTCCATGTCGCGCGTAAAGTGAAACGCGACGTCGGCCATCATTCGGCTTTCACTGCAAGTCGAGCCAGAGAGATGCCAGCGTTCACTATGCGAACATGTTCTTACTTGAGGGTGAAAGGAATGCCAAAAATTATCCAGTCTCCAGCGAAATATATTCAGGGCCCCAATGCCGCCATGTCCTTCGGCCAGTACGCAAAGAACCTGGCCGATCGTTTTTTTGTGATTGCCGATGACTTTGTAATGAACATGGCGGGCGATAAGGTGTTGAGCGGCCTTGCTGAACATGACGTCACCTGTCATGCAGAACGTTTCAGCGGGGAATGTTGCCGGACTGAAATCAACCGGCTGATGACGTTAGCAGAACAAAACGGCTGCCGCGGCGTCATCGGATTAGGGGGCGGTAAAACGCTGGATACGGCCAAGGCGATTGCGTGGTATCTCAAACTGCCAGTGGTGGTTATCCCCACCATCGCCTCCACCGACGCGCCCACCAGCGCATTGTCTGTGATTTATACCGAAACCGGTGAGTTTGCAGAGTACCTGATCTATCCCAAAAACCCCGACATGGTCGTGATGGATACTACGATCATTGCCAAAGCACCGGTACGTTTACTGGTCGCGGGAATGGGCGATGCCCTGTCCACCTGGTTTGAAGCCAAAGCCTGTTACGATTCTGGCGCAACCAGCATGGCAGGCGGCAAGTCGACGGCCGCAGCGTTAAGCCTGGCGCGGCTGTGCTATGAAACGCTCCTGGCGGAAGGCGAAAAGGCTCGCTTTGCGGCTCAGGCAGGCGTGGTAACAGATGCGCTGGAACGTATCGTTGAGGCCAACACTTACCTCAGCGGGATTGGCTTTGAAAGCAGTGGTCTTGCCGCCGCGCATGCCATTCATAATGCGTTTACCGTACTGGAAGAGTGCCATCACCTTTATCACGGTGAAAAGGTCGCGTTTGGTACGTTATCCCAGTTAATTTTGCAGAACAGCCCGACAGAAGAGATCGAAACCGTGCTGGCGTTCTGCCAGAAAGTAGGATTGCCTGTCACCCTGGGGCAAATGGGCGTGAAACAGGATATCGAGAAAAAAATTCAGGCGGTTGCCGAGGCGGCCTGTGTAGAAGGCGAAACCATCCACAATATGCCGTTCCCGGTCACACCAGACAGCGTTTATGCGGCGATTATCACTGCCGATCTGCTAGGACAGCAGTGGCTGTCGCGTTAATCTGTCACAGGTAAACCGCTGGCCCGAGTCTCCGGGCAACGACTTCCCCCTGGCTGCGCGGCTGGGGGGATTCTTTATGGTCTTTCAGCGGAAATGGATATGACAGTGTTCGCGCCCGAGAGCGATAAACACGTTTCAGCGGTGATAGCTCAGTCATGGCACCGCTGCAGTAAATACATGCAGCGGGATAACTGGCAAGCACCGCATCAGGCACAGGGATTAACTTACGCGTCGATTTGCCGCCGCAAAACCGCCCTGCTCACCATTGGCCAGGCCACGCTTGAGGATGCGTGGGAATATATGGCGAACCGCCCTTGTGCGCTGTTTATTCTTGATGAATCCGCCTGTATCTTAAACCGTTGTGGCGATGCACAGACGCTGCTGGATCTTGAGAAATTAGGCCTGCAGGAGGGAAGTTACTGTGCGGAAAGTATCATCGGTACCTGCGCCCTGTCGCTGGCCGCGCTTGAAGGCCAGCCATTAAAAACCAGCCGGGAACAGCATTTCAAACGGGCTCTTCATACCTGGTCTTTCTGCTCTACACCCATATTCGATAATCACGGTCGTTTATTTGGCTCTATCGCGTTGGCCTGTCTTTATCAGGATCAGGCGCCCTCCGATCTCTCGCTTACGCTTTCTGTTGCCCGGGAAATAGGCAATTCACTGTTAACAGACAATTTGTTAGCCGATTCCAACCGCCATCTGAACCAGCTTTATGGCCTGCTGGAGAGCATGGACGACGGCGTCATGGCGTGGAATGAGCAAGGCGTCCTGCAGTTCCTGAATGCTCAGGCAGCCCGGCAGTTGCACCTTGATGCCTTAACCAGTCAGGGAAAGAATATCGCTGACCTGATCACGCTGCCGGCTCTGCTGCGCCGGGCGATTAAGCAGGTACAGGGATTAAAACATGTGGAAGTCACCTTTGAGAGTCAGCATCAGTTTGTTGATGCGGTGATTACCCTGAAACCCATTGTTGAAGTTCAGGGCAACAGCTTTATTTTACTGCTCCATCCGGTTGAGCAGGTCCGTCAACTCATGACCAGCCAACTGGGTAAAGTCAGTCACACCTTTGAACAAATGCCAGAAGAGGATGCCGACACGCGTCGTTTAATACATTTTGGTCGTCAGGCAGCCAAAGGCAGCTTTCCTGTCTTACTGTGCGGGGAAGAAGGGGTAGGTAAAGAGTTGCTGAGCCAGGCGATTCATAATGAAAGTGACCGGGCAAGCGGCCCTTATATTGCGGTTAACTGTCAGCTTTATGCCGACAATACACAGGGAGAGGATTTTACAGGCAGTGCACCCGGCGAGGATAGAGATGGCCGTTTAAGCCGTCTGGAACTGGCCAGCGGCGGCACGTTGTTTCTAGAAAAGATTGAATATCTGACACCCGGACAGCAATCTGTTCTGCTTCAGGTCATCAAGCAAGGCGTGCTGACTCGCCTTGATGCGCGGCGGCTGATCCCCGTTGATATTAAAGTGATTGCCACGACTACCGTTAATCTGGCCCATCTTGTGGAACAGAATCGTTTTAGCCGTCAGCTTTATTACGCATTACATTCCTTTGAGATTGCCATTCCGCCCTTGCGCGCGCGGCGTAACAGCATTCCCTGTTTAATTAATCACCGCCTACGCAGGCTGGAAAAACGTTTTTCCTCGCGCTTTAAAGTTGATGACGAGGTGATGACGCAATTAATGGGTTATGGCTGGCCCGGTAATGACTTTGAATTAAACAGCGTAATTGAAAATATTGCTATCAGTAGTGAACATGGCCATATCCGATGGAATAACCTACCAGAATCGCTTTTATCTGAGCAACCTGACAATGCCGCAAACGCCTCTCTGCTGCCGGATAATCTGTCATTTAGCGCGATTGAAAAAGAAGCGATCCTCCAGGCTGCCCGCATGACTCAGGGCAAAGTGCAGGCGATGTCTGATCTGTTACACATCGGCCGCACCACGTTATGGCGAAAAATAAAACGATACGCGATTGATGTAAGGCAGTTTAAACCCAAATAACGGTGTTCACTGCCTGTATTATGGATTCAGCCAGACGCTGAGTGCTGTTCTGGCTGTCATTCCCTTTCTACATCACGATACTCGGCACGATGATCGCAAGGAATATCAGTACAATCGAGGAGTGCTTAACCCAGTAATAGACTGTCCTGTTCCGTTTTTTTAAATTTTGTCCGGCATCGCGAATCGCATTAACGTATTTAAAAATGCGGTTGATGAAACCCGTTTTGTCATTTTCGTCATTGGGTGAGGCTGCTGCCGACATCAGGGTACTGCCTACCCAGTGATTAATGGCCTGTGCCCAGCGCCACTTCATAGGACGCTCAATATCGCAGAATAAAATGATACGCGTTTGCTCACTTTCATTCTGTGCCCAGTGCACGTAGGTTTCGTCAAAAATAACCGCCTGCCCGTCGCGCCAGCTGTGACGTTGTCGATCCACCTCAATAAAGCAGCGGTCATCGTTGGGCGTCACAAGGCCGAGGTGATAGCGAACCGATCCCGCATAGGGATCGCGATGTTTACCTAAATGACTGCCCGCCGGCAGCTCTGCAAACATCGCCGCTTTCACTGAGGGGATTTTACTGACCAGAGCCGTGGTGACCGGGCAGAGCTGCTGGGCAGACGGATGTGCGTCGCTATACCATTTAAGGTAAAACCGTTTCCAGCCACGCTTAAAAAAGGTATTAAACCCTGCATCATTATGGCTTTTGGCCGCTTTGATATGATCCTGAAGACGTATCGCCTCTTCGCGAATGACCTGCCAGTTATCGGTCAACTCGCGAAGCTCTGGAAATTCCTCTGTCGGAAAATAGGGCTGTTTCGCTGGCAATCTTGAAAAGCCTGTCATGAACATATTAACAGGTGCCATAAAGGTCGAGTGATCAAACAACTGACGCGAGAACTTTTGTTTTTCTACACCGCGCGAGTGTGCATAGATTACGCTAATAATAAAAATACCAATAATGATGGCAGCCACCATACAACGTGTTCCTTATGTTGCAAGAATGGATGGTTTCTTGCGGAGATTTAATGGAAGAATAATTTTTAGTATTAAATTGCAAAATTTTTTGTCAAGTAGTGCGCTTTCAGGTGTTACTCCCGCAACCTGAGTTGACGTCGTTTAACAATCGTTTAAATAACAAAGACTGGCATCAATGCGTTCCACGAATATATCCGGCAGGCATTCAGATCCCCATCAAACCAAAGAGCGGCGGAAGAGACAGGTACTGCGCTTAAAGCAAAAAAAAGCGAGGCCGAAGCCTCGCGTAGGATTGCCAGCGTTAATCGTAATAAGGGACTTTACGATCGGTACCGTTAATATTGATGAGCACAAAACCCGTCGGCGTTGTTTTATTGGTCGGCGACCCCGCCGCCGTGGCGAGGGTTACCACGCCTTTTTCATTGGCGCCCACGCCCGCGACGCCATTATGTAACCCAAAGCGTGCGGCAGGCTTGAGCGTGCCCACTTTCGATACGTCATCCACCAGCGACAGGTCACTCTGAAACAGGGAACAGGAACCCGTATCAAAGCGCGTCGGACCGGTGGTTTTCAGGTTAAACATGGTTTCACCACTGTTGGCTCGCAGCTTAACCCAGATACCGGCATAGGTGGTTCCCACACGGTTATAGCGAATGTCCATCACCGCAGGCTGCCCCATATGGCAGGCATCTGCCCAGACCGTATCCAGCCGCTGCAGGTTGATCCAGGTCTTGCCCGTGCCGGGCATATTGACGGGCGAGCCTGCCGTACCTGAAGGCGTGGTGTTATCCGCTTTACCGATCAACTCAATGACCCACTGTTGATTAGGCGCCGGGAAAAATACCTGCCCAAGACGATACCAGTTATCCGTCTCCGTATTGTTCACTACCTTATAGCCACTAAAGTACCCGGCCCGTAGCGAACCGCTCATGAAAGTGCCGTAGTTCTCGTCACGTCGATAGCCGTACTCGAAGGTAGAAAGCCACTTGCCTGCCACAAGGTCCTGGCTGAGCTTTGAACCTGACTGCAGGTTAATATGACGCATTACCACGCGGGCGTTGTTCAGTATTAATGGGGTACTGCAGTTCTCGACGTTGAGCGTATCGATGGTCCAGCCGCCATCAGACAGATCGCCGGGATTGCGCGTATGTTCAATCCAGACGTTACGCATAATCGCCTGCGTCATACGCGGCATATACAGCGTGGCATCACCATAGCCCGTCTGGAAATTCGCATTGCATAACTCAACGGCCGTAGAGTGATCCCAGACGCCTTTGGGGGAACCTGACCAGCCGATATCGAAAACGCGCGAGTAGGTGGTATTGGTATAGATTTGCTCAAACTTACTGTCGAGCGTGTCCTGCAGCTTAAAGATGGTTCCACCGCTGCGCTGCCCCCGAAAGCAGCTGATATTAACGATTTGCCCTGCCATACAACTGTTTTCAAAAAACGGCTGAACATTGCTGCACATTTCAGGGGTAATGGTGGCCGTGTTGGTGACGGTATCCGCCGTGGCCTGTCCGTCCCAGGTAATCCCACGAATGGTGGTGCGCCGTGCCTGAACTTTGAAGAGGGTATTGGCACTTTTATCTGATACGATGGTGGTGCCGGGCAGAGAACCCAGCGCCAGATCGTCCCCGGCCAGGCCAAAGAACGGGATTTCTGCATTGCTCAGATCCATGGGCATAATCAGAAAACGCCCGCCCGGGAAACGTACCGGCAATCCCTTCATATTCTGGCTGTAAGTTTGTGACCAGCCGAGAATACGTTTAAACGCATCGGTGTCATCCGTGACGCCATCGCCCTTGGCCCCAAAATGCAGGATGTTCACTTCTCGCGGATCGTTGATTGAACGCTTCCAGTAGAAGCCGTTTCCTATGGCTACCGTACCGCCATCATCTTTTAAAATCGTGGTGCCGGTAAACCCCACAAAATCGCCGCCGCCACGAAAGCTGGAATCTTTATCGTAGTAGCGTTTCAGTACGGCAATTTCACCTGGTTTTGACGGCATGGTCGTACGAAGCTCAGCAAATGAGTTAACTTCAATCATGATATCCTCCTCAGGATAATAGGCTGTAAATCAGAAGGTTAAAGAATCTTCGGCAGCGGAATGACCACACAGGACATCCCATAAATCGTTATGGCTGTTAATGGCGCGCACGGTGCGAATGTCGGCCTTATTGGCGTCATCGCCATGGGTATAAATCGGGGAAAAGAGGATGCAGGCTGAATCGCGATAAATGATGGGCTCAGGGTTGGTGATATTTGGACTGCTGCAGCTTGTCGCGAGCAGCAGCGTCATCAAGATTAAGGTTATCAGTCGCCACACGCTTCGCCTCCTCACTATTGCGTTGCTGTTGATGAGTAACATTCGCCATGCGATTTGCCTCTTGCCTGGCGCTGTCGGCTTCCGACCGGGCTTGCTGTTGCACCTTGCCGATTTTCTTACCTCCGACGTAGCTGGCAACGACGGCGATGATCAGTGCACCCATCGCCGCCAGCCCGTGCCAGCCGCTGGTAAACAGAGAAAAAAACGTCATGATGCCTCCTCTTTGCTCTGGCGCTTTTCATTCAGCAGGTTTTTCTGGCGAACAAATTGCGCAATGACGCCCATCGCCACCATAAAGGCGCCAATGAGACCAAGGTAATTGTGGGGAAGGATGTTCTTCACATCGTCAGGCAGCGTTTGCCACGCACTGAGGGCAGACGACGGAAATGACTGAACCCAGGCGCTGAGCATTGACCCCAGCGAAGCCAGCCATACAGACCAGGTTTTAAATAACAATTTGGCATGGGAAACGAACTGCAACGTGGTGAAACGCTGCATCAGCAGCAAAATAATGATGACGGTCAGCACGGCAATGATGAAAAATAACCATCTCATAGCAGCCCCCGGTAGATGTCATAGTTACCGCTACGCATGACTTCAGCATGACGCCTGACGCGCCCGGGGGTTTGCCGGGCCCAGAGACTGTTGAGCATGGCATCGCCCGCCTCCGTAAAATGCTCGCGCGTGATGGCACTGAGCATATTTTTAAACTGCAAAACTCCGTCAACGCCCAGTTGATATGCCATGCTCATCAACACATCGGTTCGTGCGTCATTGCACTTTGCCAGCGCCTGCTTCAGGGGAGCGCGACTTTGCATATCCGTGATTTTGTTTTCCAGAATGCACTGTTTCCACACATCGCCCACCCGACGCGGCACCCGCAGCACATAGTTACTTAATGACGCCCCTTTTGGTCCGATACGAATCCCTCCGGCAACCGTAGGAAACCCCAGTGAATCGAGATAGGGCATTTCGGCGTAACCTTCTTCGAAATTCAGTATTGCAATAATCTGGCTCATAGAAACTCCTCAGTGATGATGCAGGCAGCCCATCCACCATGAAAAAACATAAAGCAAACTGATTAGTGCCAGCGATAAACGCAGCGGCAGAACGGTTAAAAATGCAGCAGCACTAACGTTTTGCCTAAAAATCAGGCACAGGAAGGGAGGATGGCGCGGCCTGCTACAGGCAGTGGATCGGTGACGGTCGTCGCGTTCAGCGAACCGCGTAAAGGTGAACATGGGGCAGACAGCAGTTATCAAAACCTGAAATCTCTTTGCTTCTCCGCTGTGGCGCGCTTACCGCGCGGTCAACCACAGAAGTAACCTGCCGCTGACAAATTTGTTCAGCGCGTCGCAAAGGTCGGGGTTCGGGTGGGTAGTTAAGCGCATCGTCGATGCTTTGTTTGAGACGGTTGAGAGGTTGACGCCGCTGATGACGGCGGGTACGTGCGTTGCCGATGAAAACGCTTTTGCCATAGTGAATTATCGCCATAACTCCTCCTGTGAATGAGTCTTTGGCGATAGGGTGGCTGGCGAGTGTTTTGGGTCTGAAGAACAGGCTCGAATGTCGCTGAAAGCTGTTCGCAGGCGCACCTCCCGGCTGAATAATCAGTCAGGTGGAAGGGTCAGCAAAAGGGAACAGGCGGCATCTGACGACGCTGCATTAGGCGCATCCACCCCATCCCAAAGCTCATTAGCTTTTGGGGGGGTTGATTCGCGCTTGTGCAGCGCCTCAATTGTTTAAGAGCGTTTCATCCATGAGGTAACACGTTGTTTCATCCATGTTCAAATTATTAACAGGTTCTTATGCTTTATCAAATACCACCAGTTAATTTATTTTTAACTGAAAGTTAACTTTTTGAATTTAGGCCGATTATTTTTTTACAGAATATGCGGGCAGGCCTGCTGGATGGCCTATCCCAGAATATGATACTGCCGGGCCTGACTCATAATGACTTTAGCCAGTACGTTTAAACTCCCGACATCGTCTCTGTCGAGATACCAGGTTTCGTAACGTTTGTTGTCCGATATGACGGCAATTCTTTTGTGTTGCAGCTGCAGACGCTTGAGATACAGCTGCTCATCCAACGTAAAAATGTAGATACCGTCTCCGTCAAAATTCTGAACGCTTATGTCAACAAACAGCTGATCGCGCGGGCCAAAGGTATCGGACATGGCATCGCTGTTTATGGCAATGAGCCGGATATGGTCGGCAGGACGGCCGCTGAACAGAACCCGGGCCTCATCCTGATCGTATTCAATGGCCTGAATGATTTCGACAAAATCATCGCCTACCGCTGACTTTTGCCCAAAATCAAAACTGTTCACGCGAAAGGTGTTTTTTGGGCCGGGAAATGCGTGAAGGGGATAGGATTCCGGAGGCTGATCCATACCGTGTTGCAGCCACTCAACCCTGACGCCCAGTAACTGGCTGAGCGCGAGTAAATTGCCATTATCGGGTACGGACTGCGCGTTGAACCATTTCCACACGCCCGGTGCTGAAATCTTGCAACCCTGGCGTTGTAACGCACAGGCGACCTGTTTATTGCGTCCGTGTCCAGTAATGCCCGCACTTTCGCAGGCTGCAATCAGCCTGGCGGTGAAAGCTTGTCTGGTACTTTCTTTTTTAACCATTAGTTAATAATTGACCGTGAAAGAGGCGCTGAATGTTCTTTTCATTTTTGCTACCAGTTCATTTTATATTACCGTCAGTTTACTACCTAACAGCATGACTTAGCATTTCTGATTATTTGTCACCCTATCACCGCACAGCGAACCACAGAATGCGTCGGCAAGCCGCGTGCAGTCTCACTTTTCAGTCATTCTTTGTAAAAAAAGGCCAGGCTACTGAATCGTCCTGGTCGATCAATATCATTCTGACGGCTTAAAAACGCATCAAAAAACGTAAGACTCTACCATTGAGTGGCGCGGAAAAAGCAGCATAAAAAAAACGGGAGCCTGAACAGGCCCCCGTTTTATTTTAAAAAATGCAGTTATGCACGCAGGGTGTCATCACCCCAGGCAATCCATTTGTAGGTGGTCAGCGCTTCAAGCCCCATAGGGCCGCGGGCGTGCAGTTTTTGCGTACTGACGGCAACTTCTGCGCCCAGACCGAACTGTGCGCCGTCGGTAAAACGTGTACTGGCGTTCACGTACACCGCAGAAGAGTCCACCTGCTTCACAAAGCGGGCCGCATTCTTGGTGCTACGCGTCAGGATAGCGTCGGAATGTTGGGTGCCATGCATACGGATATGCGCAATCGCCTCATCCATATCAGCGACCAGTTTGACGTTCAGATCGAGCGACAGCCACTCATCGTCATAGTCGCCCGCTTTCACGGCCGTTACGCTGGCAGGCCCCTGTTGCAGCCGCGTCAGAACATTGGCATCAGCATGTAAGGGGATATTTTCTTCGGCCATGCGCGCAGTAAAAGCCGGTAGAAAACGATCGGCAATCGCGGCGTCAATCAACAGCGTTTCCAGCGAATTACAGGCGCTCGGACGCTGTTTTTTGGCATTGACGATGATGTCCAGTGCAGGGGCAATGTCCATGGTGTCATCGATATAAATATGGCAAACCCCGATTCCACCGGTGATCACCGGGATAGTAGAATTTTCCCGGCAGAGCTTATGCAGGCCGGCCCCCCCGCGCGGGATCAGCATATCCACATACCGATCCAGTTTGAGTAGCTGATTGACTAACTCACGATCCGGATTTTCGATAGCCTGAATCGCCCCCGCGGGTAAACCGTGCTGCTGAAGGGCAGTCTGAATCACCCGCACCGTCGCTGCATTGGTGCGCCACGTTTCTTTCCCGCCGCGCAGAATCGCGGCGTTGCCGGTTTTCAGGCACAGGCTGGCGACGTCCACGGTAACGTTTGGACGCGCTTCATAAATCACTCCGATCACGCCCAGCGGCACCCGACGGCGCTCAATGCGCAGCCCACTGTCCAGCTGGCCGCCATCGATCACCTGCCCGACCGGATCGGCTAACTGGCAGACCTGGCGGACATCGTTGGCAATCGCGCTGAGACGCGCCGGCGTTAAGGTCAGACGATCGAGCAACGCGGCGCTCATACCGTTCTGTCGCGCCTCGGACAGATCCTGCTCATTCGCCGTTAAAATAATCTCACTTTCTGCTTCAAGTCGGTCAGCAATCGTGAGCAAAACCTGATTTTTTTCGGCTGCGGACAGGTCCGCCATCGCCCAGGCTGCGGCACGCGCCGCCTTTCCCATTTCTTCAAGCATATCTGTTCCTTAGCTGACGATCATATCGTCACGATGTACCGCAACCGGCCCGTACTCATAGCCCAGAATTTCGCTTATCTGTTGACTATGATGCCCTGCGATCATGCGCATCGCGTCGCTGTTATAGCGCGAAACGCCGTGGGCGATATCGCGCCCCTGCAGGCTGCGGATACGGATGACTTCTCCACGGGAGAAATTGCCCTGAATCTCGCGGATACCTTTTGGCAGCAGTGAGCTGCCGCGCTCGATAATGGCGGCAAGCGCGCCGTCGTCCACGGTAATTTCGCCTGCTGGCGGGGCACCAAAAATCCAGCGTTTGCGGTTTTCAAGCGGCGTTTGCTGCGCATGAAACAGGGTGCCCACCGGCTTGCCCGCAATGACATCGCTAATGACGCCGCTGCGGCTGCCTGCAGCAATAATCACATCGATACCGGCGCGGCAGGCAACGTCTGCGGCCTGCAGTTTGGTCGACATTCCGCCCGTTCCCAGTCCGGACACGCTGTCGCCCGCTAAGGCGCGCAACGCATCATCGATAATATGCACATCGCTGATTAATTCCGCCTCTGGGTTATGACGCGGATCGGCAGTAAACAGCCCCGGCTGGTCGGTCAGTAAGAGCAGCTTGTCTGCCCCACCCAGCATGGCTGCCAGCGCAGACAGGTTGTCATTGTCACCCACTTTGATTTCAGCGGTGGCAACCGCGTCATTTTCATTGATGACGGGCACGATGTGATTATCCAGCAAGGCACGCAAAGTATCGCGCGCATTAAGAAAGCGTTCACGATCCTCCATATCGGCGCGAGTCAGTAACATCTGACCGATATGAATGCCGTAGATGGAAAACAGCTGTTCCCACAGTTGAATAAGACGACTTTGCCCCACGGCAGCTAACAGCTGCTTTGAGGCGATGGTAGGCGGCAGTTCGGGGTACCCCAGATGCTCACGACCGGCCGCCATCGCGCCGGAGGTCACAATCACAATACGATGGCCGGCGGCGTGCTGTTGCGCGCACTGACGCACTAATTCCACCATGTGCGCTCTGTTTAACCGACGCGATCCGCCGGTAAGAACGCTGGTACCCAATTTGACCACAAGGGTCTGACTGCCACTCATGTTGTCCTGCCGTAAAAAATTTCTGTGAACCGACTTTTTAACAGGTGCAGTGAGGGAAGCCAACAGCCAGTAAGGGAAAAACTGCAAATTTCGCAGAGCGTCAATTAGACCAAAAGTTCCCTGTTAACAACAAAACATCAAAATTGTCATAAAAAGTTCATCGTTGATCGGTAAAAAGTCCGTGTTTTACAAACTTTTTCATTGATGCCTCAAAAGTTTTCTTGTTGTAACAAGGCGGCAACTGAATGCCCCCCGGCCTGTTCACTGAGCATCCGGAGAATAAAGGCAGCCATGCCTGTAACAGGAAGACGTTGAGGACAAAAAAATTTTACTCATTGGGATTGATAGCAAATGAAGAAAAGTACACTGGCAATCGTGGTATCTGCTCTGGCCCTGACCTCTGCTGCGCAGGCCGCTGAAGTTTATAACAAAGATGGTAACAAGCTGGATTTCTACGGCAAGGTTAAAGCCGAGCATTACTTCAGCGACAATGCCGGTGCTAACGGCGATAAATCTTACGTGCGTATTGGTTTTAAAGGCCAGACGCAGATTAACGATATGATGACCGGCTACGGCCAGTGGGAATATGAGTACAAGGCAAATAACTCTGAAGGCAGTGATGCTAACCAGAACAACAAAACTCGTCTGGGCTTTGCCGGTCTGAAATTCTCTCAGTACGGTTCATTTGACTACGGCCGCAACTACGGCGTGCTGTATGACGTTGAGTCTCTGACTGACGTCTTCCCGGAATTTGGTGGTGACGGCACGGCACGTACCGACAACTTTATGGCACAGCGCGCTACTGGCGTAGCGACCTACCGTAACACCAACTTCTTTGGTCTGGTGGACGGTCTGAAGTTTGCTCTTCAGTATCAGGGTAAAAATGACTCGACTTCTGCAAACAGCCGTACAGATACCTCCCGCCAGAACGGCGATGGTTTTGGTGCATCACTGGGCTATACCATTCCTGATTCTGGTGTAAGCGTATTAGGTGCGATCACTTCATCTGATCGTACCAATGCCCAGGTCGCGGGAACCTATGGTCGCGGCGATAAAGCCACATCATGGGGTACTGGTTTAAAATATGATGCCAACAGCGTTTATCTTGCGGCGATCTATACAGAAACCCGTAACATGACGCCAATTTCAGTTCCAGGCAGCTTCAGCAATACTACAGGTACAGTAGGTGGTTTCGCCAACAAAGCTGACAACCTGGAACTGGTTGCGCAGTATCAGTTTGACTTCGGCCTGCGCCCATCCATTGGCTACGTGCAGACCAAAGGCAAAGATATCGAAAACGGTATCGGCAATGCTGACCTGGTTAAATATATCGACGTGGGCGCGACCTACTACTTCAACAAAAACATGTCGACCTTTGTTGATTACAAAATCAACCAACTGGATAAAGACAACAAGCTGGCGCTTAACAACGATGACGTTGTTGCTGTCGGCCTGACCTACCAGTTCTGATGAATCTGAGTCTTACCTGGCGAGAGGGACTGTCGAGGGAATGACGGCCCGCGCTATGGAGAGGCTTAGTGCTTTACCCTCAATGTGAATGTGTCTATTAAAAGGGCGAGTTGCAAAACTCGCCCTTTCCTTTTCCTGTCGCCCCATGACCCTGTCTGCCTGCAGATACTCTGGCTGCCTGAGGCGGGTACAAAAAAGGCCCTCGCAGGGGCCTGATGTCAGGCGCTGAGTTTTACCGGTTTTTCATCAAAATCACTGGCAGGCACCAGATCCAGTTCAAACTCTTTCAGCATCTCTTTTAGACGGCCGTGGAAATTACGTAACGTTTCTTCCACGCGGGCGTTGTTATCTTTGCCCTTGATCGTAGCGACAGACCAGTCGCCTTCTTTGTCAAACAGACCAATGTGATAAACGTAGGTAAAGTGATCGGCGTGCGCTTCCAACTCCATCCACCAGCCCCAGAACTCACGCAGTTCGGGCGCAGGTTTTACATTCACGCAGGCAGCCAGGCAGTCGAAGAAAAAACGGTTTTCACTACACTTTCCATCACGGATGTAAGGTCCTAGTTCCGTGAAGCGTTTAAGCAGGCGACTGCGGGGATGGCCACTCGGTAACGTCATGCTAATTCTCCATAAGGACAGGCTTTATATTCCGAACCGTAGCAGCCATGCTGCTCTGTCTTTCGACGATCCGAATGATTCCAGCTAGTAGTTGTAGCAAACACGGCAAATTTTGCCAGCTATCTTTGCAAACGTTGTGCCAGCCAGTCGCTGATTTCATTAAGTGCCTTATCAAAACTGGCGATCACCGGTTTTACCGGAATTAACAAGGCCTTACCCTGCGACGAGGAGTTAGCGATTAATTTGCTTTCCTCTTCCGGGCTGAAGAGATCGTTTGTCCAGTAGGCGGACAACATTGGTGTTGCGGTTCTGCGCCCCAGCAAGCCCTGATTTTTCAGGGAATAGCTAAGCAGTTCCGCCCGCAATGCGCTGTCCGTGGTGCCCGTCATGCCGAGTCGGCTGGCAAGCATATCCATATACATATCCGGCACTTTGTTCTGCAGAGGAGCCTGCGTCAGCATACTGTGTACGATCGGTCCCAGACAGGCCACGGCTTTAAGCCGCTGTGATTCGAGATAGGCCAGACGGACCGCCACATTGGCACCAAAGCGAAAGCCCAACGCGGCAACGCGTGTGTGATCGATCCAGGGGACAGAGGTCAGGTCACGCAGGACCTGCTGATGCAGAAAGCTGGTATCCTGGCTGAGCTTCCACTTCATCGAATTGCCCACGGAAGGCATATCCAGCGTGAGCATGGCAATGCCACGCGGTGCCAGATAGTCATGGAACAGACGATAATGATCGGTTTGTAGCGAATCCAGCGCGCCGCAAAACATGACGGTGGGATAAGGCGCGTCCACGCCGGACGGCATATGCAAAAAGCCGCTTACCGGGCTGCCGCCCTGAATCGGAAAGGTGAGCGTTTTAAGCTCTCCGGGTAGCCGTTGGGTTGCCTCTTCATAAGCGCGGCTGGCCAGCGTCTGCGCCTGATCGGCCAGCTCATCGCCTTTTATATAAGGATACGCCGCCACGCTGTAGAGATGCGACGCATGTAACCAGTCGTGACCAGCCCGATCGTGTTCGTCTGTGTTCGCGTCAAGTGCCCGCTGCTGCCAGATGCCCGCCTGCCTGCTCCACTCGTAGTTCCAGTTACCGTTACGGTAACCGATGACCGTATCCAGCAGCGCCGAATTGGTGTGCTCAACATCGCTGATGGCGATTCGCGCCAGCACCTCGCTAATCTCCTGGGAGGGCAAACCACGCCAGGCCCACATCAGCTTATTAAGCATCCGGTACCAGCCACGCTGGCTGTCCCCATCCAGCGCAGAATGCACCTCATGTGTGGCGTGACGACGCAGTCGCACCAGGGTCGAGGTTTCAGGGTGTTTAAAACGAGGCTTGAACAGCTCAACGCTCAGGTTTTTGCCAGGCATATTACCTCTCTGACAGCATTAACAGCGGTAAGTAAGTGTACTGTACCGCAAAACAACTCGCGAGGCGCAGAAAGCACAACGCCCGGAAAACCGGGCGTTGTTTGTGTTACATCAATCAGCTTTTAACAATCGGCGGAATATAGACCACGCCCATGTCCCATGGCTGCTCAATCCAGGTGTTCTGAGGGATATCAACGATATAATCGTCTACCAGCTCACGACCCGCAGGCTTAGCAAAAATGGTGCAGAAACGGGCTTTTGGGTACATTTCGCGAATGGCCTGTGCGGTGCCGCCGGTATCAACCAGGTCGTCAATCACGATAAAGCCTTCGCCATCGCCTTCTGCGCGCTTTAACACTTTCATTTCGCGCTGGTGATCGTGATCGTAGCTGGAAATACAAACGGTATCGACATAGCGAATACCCAGTTCACGTGCCAGCAGCGAAGCCGGTACCAGACCGCCGCGGCTGACTGCAATGATGCCTTTCCACTGTTCAACAGGAAGCAGGCGTTGAGCCAGTTTACGGGCATGAATCTGCAGCATGTCCCAGGTAACGACGTATTTTTCGCTCATAAATAGGTATCCCAGCCAGTCAGTGTGGCTTAAAAAATGTGCAACGGGGAAAAGGTTGCGCGAGATTATAAGGACATGACGCGCTAAAAACCAGCACCTGGCTTCTGGTTGCGGCTTTTTAACGCGTTGAATATCACACCGGGTGAGAAACAGTGATATTCTCGCCCTATCTCGTCGGTATACTGACGGCGATCTTTCACTGGAACTTCGCAATGTCCGGCCTGGCCGGCGCACTGACACAGGAGACTTGTCGTGTCTGAATTGTCTCAACTCTCTCCACAGCCACTGTGGGATTTTTTCGCTAAGATCTGCTCTATTCCGCATCCTTCTTTTCATGAAGAAGCACTGGCAAGCTATATCGTTGGCTGGGCTAAAGAACAAGGTTTCTGGTGTGAGCGCGATCAGGTAGGCAATATTCTGATCCGTAAACCAGCCACCCCGGGGATGGAAAAGCGCACCCCGGTGGTGCTGCAGGCTCACCTTGATATGGTGCCGCAGAAAAACAACGATACCGTTCACGACTTCACCAAAGATCCTATCCAGCCTTATGTTGATGGCGAATGGGTGAAAGCGCGCGGCACGACGCTGGGTGCCGATAACGGCATTGGCATGGCGTCTGCGCTGGCCGTCCTGGCGGACAGCAGCCTGACTCACGGCCCGCTGGAAGTCTTGTTGACCATGACCGAAGAAACCGGCATGGATGGCGCGTTTGGCTTACAGCCAGGCTGGTTGCAGGCCGATATTCTGATCAACACCGATTCGGAAGAAGAAGGTGAGATCTACATGGGTTGCGCAGGCGGTATCGACTTTATCACCACGCTCCCCCTGACTCGTGAAGCCGTTCCGGCTGGTAGCGAAACCCTGAAGCTTACGCTGAAAGGTTTGCGTGGCGGCCACTCCGGCGCAGATATTCATATGGGCCTGGGGAATGCCAACAAGTTACTGGCTCGTTTCCTTGCCGCCCATGCCGCAGAGCTGGATTTACGTCTGGTGACGTTCACCGGGGGAACGCTGCGTAACGCGATTCCACGTGAAGCCTTTGCGACCGTGTCTGTTGACAGCAGCAAAGTGGACAACCTGAAATCGGCAGCCGCCAGCTTCCTGGCTGCGTTGCAAAATGAACACGGCGTGAAAGAGAAAAACATCGCCTTTGTCAGCGAGCCGGTTGCCCATCAGGGTGATGCGCTGACGACAGAGAGCCGCGATCGCTTTCTGAATTTGCTGAACAGCACGCCAAACGGCGTGATCCGTAACTCTGACGTTGCCAAAGGCGTGGTTGAAACCTCACTGAACGTCGGCGTGGTCACGATGGAGGCAGATAAAGCAGAAATTAACTGCCTGATTCGTTCGCTGATCGATACCGGCCGCGATTACGTTGTGCAGATGTTAACCTCACTGGGTCAGCTGGCAGGCGCGCAAACGAAGCCGAAAGGCGGCTACCCTGGCTGGCAGCCAGATGCAGATTCGCCCATTATGGCACTGACCCGTGAAACCTACATGGCACTGTTCAACAAGACGCCTAACATTCAGGTTATTCACGCAGGCCTGGAATGTGGTCTGTTCAAAAAGCCTTATCCTGACATGGATATGGTTTCAATTGGCCCAACGATCACCGGTCCCCACTCACCCGATGAGCAGGTGCACATCGAGAGCGTCGGTCTTTACTGGAAACTGCTGACGACGCTGCTGAACGTGGTGCCCGAAAAGTAATTCCAGCGCGATAACGTCTCTGAGGGTTTATGTTCATCATAAACCCTTTTTTATTGCCCCTTTTGGCCCCCTCCCTCGCTACCCGGCACTGACTTAGCATGCGCTTTCGCTATCGCTCGCTAAAACAGCTAAATGCGTTTATTCCACCCGCAAATTGACATTTTCTGTTGCACCGCCGATGCAATAATGCGCATTAGCCAAACTGCCTCCGGCCACGGCATCATGCCTTTTGTGTGACGGAGAGGCCTTCTTCACTGCGCAATGAGAGGGTGCATGAATACGTTATTGCTTACCAAACAGGAAGTCCGTCAGCTCATCAGCACCGACGACGTCATTGAGGCCGTAGAAGAAGCCTACAAAGCGTTCAACAGCAACCTGGTGGAACAGCCGGATTATATTGGCCTGCATCTCCCCGAAGCGGGAGGGGAAATCGACTTCAAAACCAGTTATTACAAAACCAGTGAACTGATTTCGATGAAGGCTTCCTCCGGTCCTTTTCCCCAGAATCCGGTGGAATATGGCCTGCCGGGCGGCATGGGAACGGTAATTTTATTTGATGCCCGTAGCTGTGCGCTGTGCTGCGTCATGGACGGCAGCCTGATTACCGGCCTGCGAACCGGCGCCTCGGGTGCCGTTTCTGTGAAGGCGCTGGCGCGCGCCGGGGCAAAAAAAATTGCGATGATAGGCACCGGCAATCAGGCCAGGATGCAGATCAGCGCCATTGTCAGGGTAATGCAAATTGAGGAGATTCATGCGTGGAGCCGAACGCCAGCAACCCGTATTGCCTTTAAAAAGGATATTGAAAGCGCGTTTGGCATTCCGGTGATTGTGGCTGAGAGCTGTCAGGCGGCGGTGGAGCAAGCCGATATTGTCATTACCACCACCCGAGGCAAAGGGCCGCTGGTCGAAGCCAGTTGGATCAAGCCCGGCACCCATATCATCGCCATCGGCACCGACCAGCGCGGCAAGCAGGAGTTCGATCCGCAGATTTTCAGCCGGGCAAAAATCGTTGTCGATTCCCTGACCCAGTGCACGCAGAAAGGGGAAACCTGGCACGCGCTGGACAGAAACATCATCAGTGAAAACGCGATTCATGCTGAGATAGGTGAAATCTTGCTGGGCAATAAACCGGGCAGAGAGAACGAGGCGGAAATTACCTTTTTTGACTCCACCGGACTGTCCATCCAGGACAACACGACCGCCGGTAAAATTTACCGCAAAGCGATTGAAAAAGGCGTCGGAACCCGTTTTGCGTTTTTTGAATAATTTTTCGTCCAGACGAAGGTAACCGCTATGACGCGTCAGTATCCTACCCTGCAAGATATTCACGAAGCGCAACAGCGCATTGCCGCCCATATTCGTCACACACCCTTGCTGCGCGCTGAGAAAATTGAAAAACAGGTGGGCTGCCAGCTCTATCTCAAACCGGAAACGCTGCAAATTACCGGCGCGTTTAAAATTCGCGGTGCGTTAAATAAAGTGCTTTCCCTGCCCGTTGAAGCCTTTGCCCACGGCATTATTTCAAGTTCATCAGGCAATCATGCGCAGGGCCTGTCGTATGCGGCCAGCATGCTGGGCGTGAAAGTGGTTCTGGTGTTGCCGGTAACGACGCCGAAAATCAAAATCGAGAACACCCGGGCCCTGGGTGCGGAGATTATTCTCTTCGATGGCGACAACGCCTCGCGCTGGAAAAAAGTCTATGAGATTGCCGAGCTCAACAACTATGCGGTGGTGCATGGCTTTGAAGATCCGATGGTTATGGCCGGTCAGGGCACGATCGGCTGCGAAATACTGAATGATTTACCGGATGTGGATACCGTGATCGTTCCGCTGGGCGGTGGCGGGCTTCTTTCCGGTGTCGCCACGGCCATCAAAGAATCTCGCCCCGCTGTCAGGGTCATTGGGGCTGAGCCAGCCCTGACGCCGAAATATTATCAAAGCCGGATCAACCAGCAGCCCACCTCCCTTCCGCTGCTCAACACCATCGCTGACGGCTTAAGAATTAGCGTACCGGGACGTAATCCCTACCCCATTATCGAGAGGTACGTCGACGAGATTATTGTGGTAGATGAAGAACATATTATTCAGGGCATGCGCGTGCTTGCGAGGGATGCAAAATTGATTGCGGAACCGGCCGCCGCAATCGGTCTCGGTGCGCTACTGGCGGGATCGGTTAGCCTGCAACCCGACGAGAAAGTGTGTGTGCTGCTCACTGGGGGAAACTGGGATCTGGCCGACTTAGCCGAGGTCTACGCATTCAAATAACCTGCCCTGCCCCCGTTTTAGAGATTAACCGGGTCACGTTGGCCTTCAGCATCCCAGCGCGCGCATTCTTTCCTGATGAGTGAAAGCGCGTCACAGCGTTCCTGGTGCCTGCGCAGCATAATCCGCTGGAGTAAGCCCACTTCCTGCCGCTAAATCACCAACTTACTGCGCTTCCCCAGCTTTAGCCGCCATTATGTCCAGATGTCTGGATGGCTAATAAGTTTCTGTGCTAACTTATGCGCTTTCGGCTGTTGCCGTGCCTGATGCTTCAGGAAAAAATGTGGTCAGTGACTTTAATGGAGATCCCTGCAATGCGTGCTTTAAATCGCCTTGAGATGCGTAACATCTCCATCGATTTTGGCGGATTTGCCGCGTTAACGTCGGTGGATTTTCAGAGTGAAGGCCACTCGGTTCATGCTCTGACCGGGGCCAATGGTGCTGGTAAGTCTACGCTGATGGCGGTGCTCTCGGGCGCCCACAGTCACTACAGCGGCGAGATTCTGCTGGACGGTAAACCGGTGTCGATTCGCAGCCCGCGAGACGCAAAGCAGTTGGGCATTCACCTTGTACAGCAGGAGGTGGATGTGGCGCTGGTGCCGCAATTAAGCGTCGCCGAAAATATTCTGCTGGATCAGTTGGCCGAGCCCGGCCACGGCTTTCGCTGGGGCGATATTCGTCGCCAGGCGCGCCAACTGCTGGCCCAACTGGATGCCAGCATAGATGTTAAACGCCCGGTAGAGCGCTGCTCGCTGGCGGAGAAGCAGCAAATTCTGCTGGCGAGAGCCCTGTCGCATCACTGCCGCTTTCTGATCCTCGATGAACCTACTGCGCCGCTAGACCAGCACGAGAGCGAACGCCTGTTCGCCGTGGTCCGTCGCCTGCAGACCAGCGGTATTGGCGTGGTGTTTATTTCTCACCGCATCCACGAGCTGAAAGCCATTTGCGATCGCCTGACGGTGCTGCGCGATGGACGGCTGATCGAAAGCGCCCCGATGGCTTCGCTGAGCGGTGAGCAGATTGTTGAAAAAATGCTGGGGCATCCGTTAACCGATATTTATCCCCCGCGTCGCCCCTTTCAGCCGCAGTCCGTGCTCATGGCGGTGGAGGGCTTGCATGATGAACACCTGCTACAGGATATCTCGCTGCGCCTGCACAAAGGCGAGATTCTGGGCATTGCCGGTCTGGCCGGTGCAGGGAAAACCGAACTCTGCAAGGCGCTGTTCGGTGCCAGTAAGAGCCGTGTTTCAGGCGGTGAACTGCACGGTAAACGCTGGAAACCGCGATCGCCACACGACTCAGTGCAACAGCGCATGGCCCTGGTGCCAGAAGAGCGTCGCAAAGAAGGCATTTTCATTGATGAATCGGTGGCGATGAACCTGAGTATCAGCGCAGACGACAGTTTTTCCCGCTGGAGCCTGTTTGGTCATCGTCAGGCCTGGCGCTGGGCAGAGGAGGTCATCCGTCGTCTCAGCGTACGTACGACAGGCCCGGCGCAGCAGTTGCGTCGTCTCTCAGGTGGTAATCAGCAAAAAGTGGCGATAGGCAAGTGGTTACGCAACAACGCCGACGTACTGATTTTTGATGAACCCACGAAAGGCGTGGACGTTAAAGCCAAAACCGAGCTGTTCACGCTGATCAGCAACCTTGCCCAAGAAGGCAAAGGCATAATTTACGCCTCTGGCGAATTTTCTGAACTGGTCGGCTTATGCGACCGTATTTGTGTGCTCTGGGATGGACGTATTGTGGCGGAGTTAGAGGGACGGCAAGCCACAGAAGAGACACTTTTGCTCTATTCCACCGGAGGAACCCCTGCGTGAGCAGTAAAGACTTATCCCTGAATGCAGCGTCTTCCTCGCTGCGCCATCAACTGTTCGATTTCCTGTACAAGTGGGGCATGCTGCTGACGGTAGTGATATTGATCGCAGCCTTTGGTCTGGCATCCGACAGTTTTCTGGAGCCGAACAATATCATTAATATCCTGCGATCCATCGCCATCGTGACCGTTATCGCGGTGGGCGTTTCCGTGTCGCTGACCGTGGGCGGCTTCGATCTTTCCGTTGGTTCGACCGCCTCACTGGCAAACGCCTTGGTGATTTCGTTATTCGTCTGGTACGGCTTTGATACGACGGCGGCTATCGCAATTACGCTGGCCCTTTGTACGCTGGTCGGCCTGTTCAACGCCTTCCTGATCGTGGTGCTGCGTATTCCCGACATGCTGGCAACACTCGCCACCCTCTTTGTGATTCAGGGCGTGGCAATGACCTACAGCTTTGGTGGCTCGATTACGGAAAATATGGTGTTGCCCAGCGGCGACATGGCTGAGGGCACAATTCCGGCAACCTTTAACCTGCTGGGCCAGGTGCCCACCATCGTCATTATCATGTTGGTTGTCACGGTCGTTGCACAGCTGGCGTTATCCCTGACAAAGCACGGTCGCCGCATGTACGCGTTGGGCGGTAATCCTGAAGCCGCCAGACTTTCGGGTATTCGTACCACGCGTTATCGCGTACTGGCCTATGTTATCGCCTCATTGTTAGCGGGGCTGGGCGGTATTCTGCTGGCCTCACGCATTGGATCGTCGCAGGTGAATGCGGGCGGCGGTTATCTGATGGATGCCGTCGCTGCGGCCTGGATCGGCTTATCCCTTGCCGGTTCAGGTAAACCGAATGCGCTGGGTACGCTACTTGGTGCCGTTATTCTTGGCGTGCTGCAAAACGGTCTGGTGATGTTATCCGTGCCCTATTACGCCATGGACATTATTAAAGGGCTGGTGCTGGCTTTAGCACTGGCTATCACGTACGTTCAGCGCCGCTGAGGCGCGTTCCCCTTACTGGAGTTAAGAATAATGAAAAAGATAACACTCTCGCTGCTGGCATTAAGCCTGCTAAACGCCAGCGCAGCGTTTGCCGACACCGTTACGCCCGTTCCTGCCGCTATCGCTAACCATGAAGGGCCGATCCGTATTGCGGTTATCCGTAACCTTGGCTCAGACGACAACACCACGCAGTTTGTTGCGGGGGCGATTCAACAAGGCCGCCAGTTGGGCTTTAAAGTCAGTACGTTTCTCAGCAACGGCGACGATGCGCGCTTTCAGGATTTCGTGAATCAGGCCATCAGCCAGAAATACGACGGTATTGTTCTGTCACATGGCAAAGCGCCATACGCCAGCGCGCTGGTAAAACGCATTGCGGACGCTGGTATTAAAGTCTCGGTATTTGATACACCGGTGGATACCCCGATTCCGGGCGTTACGGTGACAGCTCAGGATGATGCTTCTCTGGCTCAACTGTCTCTGGGACAGTTAATCAAAGATTTCAACGGTAAAGCCAACATCGTTAAATTATGGGTAGCGGGTTTCCCACCGATGGAACGTCGTCAGGTGGTTTATGAAAAATTGCTGAAAGAGAACCCGGGCATTCATCAACTTGAGTCGATTGGCGCGGTATCAACGGATGTTCAGGGCGACACCGCCAATAAAGTGGGCGCTATTCTGGCGAAATACCCCAAAGGCAAGATCGATGCCATCTGGGGCGCGTGGGATGCGTTCAGCCAGGGCGCTTATAAAGCGCTGCAGGAGAATGGCCGTACAGAGATCAAACTGTACAGCATTGATGTCTCCAATCAGGATTTGCAGCTGATGCGTCAGAAAGGCAGCCCGTGGGTACAGACCGTCGCCGTCGACCCTAAAACCATCGGGGCCGTAAATATGCGCCTGGTAGCGAACAAGATTGCCGGTGAAACCACCCCAGCGACGTATGAATTCAAAGCCGCATCGATTTCTCAGCAGGCGCTCAACAGCCATCCTGGTGCGGTGAACGTGGCATCGCTGAACAAGATTATTCCAGGCTGGGGCAGTAATGAGGATTTCGTCCAGCCGTGGTTTGCGACGCTGGAAGCGAAATATAAGAAGTAGGTGTTCGTCGCCGAACAGGGGTGGTTAAGGCGGGCTGCCTGAGCGGCATCCAGTCACAAAGCTCCGAGAAGGTTTCGCTCGCCAGGCGGCAGGCAGTTTCAGCTCGCCCCGTGCGGGCGACCGACAAGGGGCCGCCAGTCGCCGCGGCCCCTTGACCCCGGGCTCCCGTCCTGCCCACCCGCCGCTGCGCGGTCCCTTCGCTGCTTCAGGATTTCTGCCGGACCGCCAGGACGCGCCATCCCTGGCGCGGCCTGACTTTCGCCGACGTCCTGTCGGCTCATCCGGAAATCCTGCATCCGCTCAGCGAGTGGGAAGGCCGGCCCACTCCACCGCTTTGATACCTGTGCCAAAACTACTTTCCGCGTCGCTTCAGATGCCAGAAAAGCATCACAGCTTATTGCTGTTCATTTTTTCATTTTCGTCAGGCCTTCCTGTCTTCAGTTCTGATTGCGCATGTTAATAACAGGCAAAGCAGGCCTTTGGGAAAAATACACGCCCTCACAGGCGAGGGTTTGCTCGAGGCATCCGCCGCGCTGAGGAGAGAACGAAGGCCAGGACGGCGCGGCACGGAAGCCGCGACGAGGACGGCTGCGCCAGGGATGGCGCATCCGGACGGTCCGTCAGGCAGCAGTGAGTGACGAAGGTACAGCGGCGGCTGCCGGACGCCGGGATTGTTAAGGGGCTGGCGCGAGCCCCTTAACCCGACCGCCTGCACGGACAGGCTGAAACTCCCTGCCGCCTGGCGGGCGGAACATGCTCAGAACAAAACCATAACGCCCAGCCGGGCAGAACATACTCAGTGCAAAACCGTAGCGCCCAGTCGGGCAGAACCAGAGCAAAACCCATCCCCGCCAACGGCGGAACTCCCTCTATATGCCCAGCAACAGCTGCCGCTCCAGCTGCGGATCCACCAGCGTCACATGCAATCCCACCAGCCGCACACCGCGACCCGCCCGGCGCTCATCCCAGGTTTTACGCGCCACGGCAATCATGTCTTCTTTATTTAGCACCGGCCAGACATGCTCCTGAGTCGTCTGCTGGAAATCACTGAACTTCAGCTTCACGCCCTGGCGCGCAATATGCTTATCGGGGCGAATCTGCGTCAGGCGCCGATCAAGCTCGGCATAGAGGTAATCAATGATTTCCAGGCAGCGCTCCCAGCTGTCGATATCGTCAGCCAGCGTACGCTCAACGCCTAATGATTTCCGTTCGCGTTCCACCACCACACCGCGTTCATCAATACCGTGGCTGCGCTCCCATAATATCCGGCCAAACTTACCAAAACGTTTTAGCAGCAGTGCCAAATCGGCATTTTGCACGTCGGCGCAGGTGTGCAGGCCCATCTCTTCCAACTTTTTTGCCGAGACTTTCCCCACGCCGGGGATTTTTGCCAAGGGTAATGCCAGCAAAAAGTCAGACATCTGCGCAGGCGTGATGACGTACTGACCATCCGGCTTATTTAAATCGGAGGCGATCTTGGCAAGGAACTTGATCGGTGCGATGCCCGCCGAGGCGGTAAGCTGCGTTTCGCGAAAAATAGTGGCGCGGATCTCCTGGGCGATCAACGTGGCAGAGCCCTGGCAGTGCGTGCTGTCGGTAACGTCCAGATAGGCTTCATCCAGCGACAGCGGCTCAATAAGGGAGGTAAAACGGGAAAAGATGGCGCGAATCTGGCTGGAGGCTTCTTTATAGACTTCATAGCGCCCGGGCAATAAACGCAGATGGGGGCAAAGCTTTAATGCCATACCGGTCGGCATCGCACTGCGCACGCCATATTTACGTGCCGGATAGTTAGCGGTACTGATCACGCCGCGGCGATCGCGGCTGCCGCCAATGGCCATGGGAATATCACGTAATGAAGGGTCATCACGCATTTCCACTGCAGCAAAAAAGCAGTCCATATCGACATGAATGATCTTACGCATCGCCCCTCCAGCACTGGATAAGTATACAGTCAGAAGAGACTTGTGCAATATTTCTTGCAGTTGCTAACAAACTTTACAAATTTTCAGCGCTATTCCATCAAAGAAATGGACATTTTGCTCTGCGCTGTATTGCTAAAAAAACACACAATGTTTAATGTTGCGCTGCGGTAGCGGAAAGTTCCGATAATGCAAACAGAGGCGCACTTACCGCGCCATTGTTCTTCTTCACTTCAAGGTATACACAGCATGGGCAAAATCGCACTTCTGTTTGCGATGATTTTACTGCCAGCCCTCAGCATGGCAATGACTCCTGAGCCGGTTCAGCAACTGGCCCCGGTCAGTAAAGAATTAAAGAAACAGCTAATCGGTACACCGGTTTATATTCAGATCTTTAAGGAAGAGCGTACGCTTGAGCTATACGGCAAAATTGGTAATGAGTACCGTTTGCTGGATACCTACCGCATCTGCAACTTTTCTGGCGGCCTTGGCCCTAAACGTCGTGAAGGCGATTTTAAAAGCCCGGAAGGTTTTTACAGCGTAAAAATGAATCAACTGAAGCCAGACAGTCGTTTTTACCGCGCGATTAATATTGGCTTTCCCAACCAATATGACCGCGATCAGGGCTACAGCGGTAACTACCTGATGATTCATGGCGACTGCAAGTCTATCGGCTGCTATGCCATGACCAATGCTTACATGGATCAGATTTTCACTTATGTGAACGCCGCATTACGCAATGGCCAGCAGGAAGTGAATATTGCCATTTATCCGTTTCGCATGACGGAGAGCAATATGCAGCGTCATCGCTATTCCACCTATGCGGATTTCTGGAAGCAGCTTCAGCCCGGCTATGCCTACTTTGCGCAATATCATCAGCCGCCAACGGTAAATGTTGCCAGCGGCAGATATGTGATGAACAGCAGCCCGGTCATCACACAACCCGAAGCGGCCTCACAGTCGTTCCTGGCGCTCTCCAAGGTAAAATAAAGCCCATTCGCCTGGCACGATCCGGTGCCAGGTTTCATTCCCCGTTAACGGCTGTGTCGCAATGACAGTGACCACATCGTTCGCGCTGGTATGTTTCTGGAAATCAATTTCCACATCCTGATCAAGTAGCTGCGCCCGGCCAAAAGGGGCTCGGCGGGTAATCCAGAACAGATTGGTGGAGCAGAACGCCATTAAGTAGCGACCATCCGACAGCAGCATGTTAAACACGCCCTTCTGCCGCAGTTCGCCCGCCAGTTCGCCGATATAGCGAAAGACCGCAGGCCAGTTACCTGGCGTACGCGGATAGCGCGTGGCCAGCTTGTGCAGGATCCAGCAGAATGCCTTTTCACTGTCGGTTTCACCAACCGGACGAAAGGTTCCGGTCTCTAGTTGCCTGTAGCCTTTAAGCTGCCCGTTGTGCGCATAGGTCCAGTTTCGCCCCCACAGTTCCCGCGTAAACGGATGGGTGTTTTCCAGAGAGACCGGCCCACGGTTCGCCTGGCGAATATGCGCCACGACGGAATGGGACTTGATCGGGTATTCCTGCACCAGACGCGCAATGGGGGAATTAAAACTCGGCAAGGGATCTTTAAAGGTGCGGCAACCTTTATCTTCGTAAAACGTAATACCCCAGCCGTCTTTATGCGGCCCTGTTCCGCCGCCGCGCTGCACTAATCCGGTAAAACTGAAACAAATGTCGGTGGGAACATTGGCGCTCATCCCGAGCAATTCGCACATAGCAACCGCCTTATGTCAAAACGCCTCCTGCCGCTCAGGAGGCCAGTCGTGCTGTTACCTGACCATCTCTTTTTCAATCAGCAGCATCAGGATATGAATCACTTTAATATGGATCTCCTGAATGCGATCGGCATAGCCAAAATGCGGCACACGGATTTCAATGTCCGCGCTGCCAGCCATCTTGCCGCCATCTTTACCCGTCAGAGTGATCACTTTCATCCCCTGCGCACGCGCAGCCTCAACGGCCTTGATGATGTTGGCCGAGTTTCCTGACGTTGAGATCCCGAGCAGCACGTCGCCTGAACGCCCTACCGCTTCAACGTAACGGGAAAAGACGTGGTCATAGCCGAAGTCATTGCTCACGCAGGAAAGGTGGCTGACGTCTGAAATGGCAATAGCCGGATATCCAGGACGATTTTCACGGTAGCGGCCCGTGAGCTCTTCAGCAAAGTGCATCGCATCACAGTGAGAACCCCCGTTGCCGCAGGAAAGCACTTTGCCGCCCGCTTTGAAGCTGTCAGCCAACATCACCGCCGCCCGTTGGATGGTGTGAATGTTCGCGTCGTCACTCAGAAAGTGATTCAACGTCTCTGCCGCTTCATTGAGCTCTGAACGAATAATGTCCTGATACATAGACTTGTCCTTTGTAGGGGAGGTTAATCGCAGCAAGTTTAACGGAATGGTTGACCTGCGCAAAGCACCACAGGGTCAGATAGCCGTGTGCCCGCCGTTTTTTTCACGTTCGTTATTTTCATTACGGGCGCTGTTTCGCTGATTTTGTGAGTCAGGTTGTAATTGCGATGTAAACAAATTGATAAATGCCAGCAGGTGATTTAAACCTCTCTTTATAACAGGTCAGACCTCTTACTACTTAACGGAGCACTTCATTATGATGGTTGTCTCGATTCTTGCGACAGTGGTGCTAATTGGCGCCCTGTTTTATCACCGCATCTCTCTGTCACTCAGTAGCGTAATCCTGCTGCTGTGGACCGCTGCGATGGCGGTGGCCCACCTGTGGACGCCGTGGCTGCTGTTGCCGCTGGCGATCATCCTGCTGCCGCTGAACCTGACCAGCCTGCGCCGCAAACTGTTTTCCAAACCGGTGCTGCAGCGCTTTCAGCAGGTCATGCCGCCGATGTCTCGTACGGAAAAAGAGGCGATTGACGCGGGCACAACCTGGTGGGAAGGCGATCTGTTTCAGGGCAAACCTGACTGGCAGAAACTGCACAACTACCCGCAACCGCGCCTGACGCCGGAAGAACAGGCCTTTATTGATGGCCCGGTGGAAGAAGCCTGCCGCATGGCGAATGATTTCCAGATCACCCATGAACTGGCGGATATGCCGCCAGAGTTGTGGGCCTATCTGAAAGAGCACCGCTTCTTCGCCATGATCATTAAAAAAGAGTACGGCGGACTGGCATTCTCCGCCTATGCCCAGGCACGCGTGTTGCAAAAACTGTCGGGCGTATCGGGTATTCTGGCGATTACCGTGGGGGTGCCTAACTCACTGGGTCCGGGCGAACTGCTGCAACATTACGGAACGGAAAAACAGAAAGATCACTATTTGCCGCGTCTGGCGCGGGGCGACGAGATTCCCTGTTTCGCCCTTACCAGCCCGGAAGCCGGTTCCGATGCCGGGGCAATCCCCGATACCGGCGTCGTTTGCATGGGCGAATGGCAGGGCCAGCAGGTGCTGGGCATGCGACTGACCTGGAACAAGCGCTATATCACGTTAGCCCCAATCGCCACCGTACTGGGTCTGGCCTTTAAGCTTTCCGACCCCGAGCACCTGCTGGGCGAGAAAGAGGAACTGGGCATTACCTGTGCCCTGATCCCAACCAGCACGCCGGGCGTGGAAATCGGTCATCGCCACTTCCCGCTCAACGTACCGTTCCAGAATGGTCCAACCCGTGGGAAAGACATTTTTGTCCCCATTGATTTCATCATTGGCGGCCCGGAAATGGCCGGTCAGGGCTGGCGGATGCTGGTGGAATGTCTGTCCGTCGGCCGTGGCATCACGCTGCCGTCAAACTCAACCGGTAGCCTGAAAACGGTGGCACTGGCGACCGGCGCCTATGCGCACATCCGTCGTCAGTTCAAGCTGTCTATCGGTAAAATGGAAGGTATTGAAGAGCCGCTGGCTCGCATCGCAGGTAATGCCTATGTAATGGACGCGGCCGCTACGCTAATCACCACCGGGATTATGCAGGGTGAAAAACCCGCGGTGCTGTCAGCCATCGTCAAATATCACTGTACCCATCGCGCTCAACAGTCAATTATCGATGCGATGGATATTGCGGGTGGTAAGGGCATCATGCTGGGTGACAGCAACTTCCTGGCGCGTGCCTATCAGGGTGCGCCCATCGCTATCACCGTGGAAGGCGCGAACATTCTGACCCGCAGCATGATTATCTTTGGTCAGGGGGCAATTCGTTGCCATCCTTATGTCCTGCAGGAAATGGCCGCCGCCGCCAGCAACGATGTTGCCGCCTTCGATAAGGCGCTGTTTAGCCATATTGGTCACGTTGGCAGCAACGCGATGCGCAGCCTGTGGCTGGGCCTGCTGGGCGGTCGCACCAGCGCCGCGCCAACCCGCGATGTAACGCGTCGCTATTATCAGCACATGAACCGCATTAGTGCCAACCTGGCCTTGCTGTCAGATGTTTCTATGGCGGTCTTAGGCGGCAGCCTGAAACGTCGCGAACGGATGTCTGCTCGCCTGGGTGATGTGCTGAGTCAGCTCTACCTGGCGTCTGCCACTCTGAAACGCTATGACGATGAAGGACGCCACGAAGCCGATTTACCGCTGGTGCACTGGGGCGTGCAGGATGCACTGAATAAAGCAGAGAAAGCCATGGACGATCTGCTGAGTAACTTCCCGAACCGCCTGGTGGCTGGCGTTATTCGACTGATGGTGTTTGCCGGTGGTCAGCACTGCCCTGCACCGTCCGATCGTCTTGATCACAAACTGGCAAAAATGCTGCAGGTGCCTTCAGCGACGCGTACGCGCCTGGGCCGCGGTCAGTATCTTGCGCCGAGCCAGCATAATCCTGCAGGTCAGTTAGAGCAGGCATTGCAGGACGTGATGGCGGCGGAAGTGATTCACGACCGCCTGTGCAAGCAGCATAAAAAACACTTCTCATTCACCCGACTGGATGCGCTGGCTAAACAGGCGTTGGAACAGGGCTGGATTGACGACAAAGAAGCTGAAGTGCTGAAACGCGCCGAGCAGAGCCGTCTGCGTTCCATTAACGTGGATGAGTTTGAGGCTGATGCGCTGGCCGTGCCGGCAAAGCAGGATGTCTCAAAACCCGCCCGCCCCAGTGAGGCGGCATAAACAATCAGGCCGACATCATGTCGGCCTTTTTTTATCCTGCCTGACGAATGCGGGCAATCAATGCCTCGACATCGTCCACGTGCCCGGCGGCCAGAATCAGGGTGCGGCCTAGGGTAATCGCATTGCGAATACAATCGGTGCGCATTTCATCATCCCGAATCAGTTTCATGTCCGCCACGTGCGACATGCCCACCGTTCGACGGATCAACTCCGTTCCACAAAAGCCAATGGTGTCCGCCCAGACTTTGCGCAGAAACGCCTGTGCATAACCCGGATACGCCATGGCCACATCCTGGGTGTGACTTTCTGCCAGCGCCAGGAAGCGCGTCGCAAAGGTATTCCAGACATCACGCACGTCGCTAAGGCGCTGCTCACGGGCATCAACGGCTTCGCGGGGAGGCAACAGGCCCGGTAAACCACAGTAGTTGATCAGCAGGTTACCCAGCGCGGTGCCCACGTCAAAGCCGATGGGTCCAAAATAACCAAACTCGGCATCAATCGCTTTCAAGCTGCCGTCAGCCACAAAAATCGAGCCGCTGTGGATATCCCCATGCAGTAACGCCTCGGCATGGCTGAAGAAAACGTGCTTGAGCCCGGCCACAGCAATACGCAACGCGTCGTCAGTGCGAAGGGATGCGACCAGCGGCTCCAGCGCGTCAGGATAGCTGTTGCGCTCGTGGTCAGTGTAGGGATCGTTAAAGAACAGATCTTCGGTGATTTCGCACAGCTCAGGGTTGATAAAGCGCGCCACCTCGGCTTTCTTGTGATGCGGGTGCAGAATAAAGTCTGAGGTGTGAAACAGCGTCTGCGCCAGATATTCACCGAGCTGACGCGGCGCTTCAGGGTAGTAGGCGCCTTTCACCAGCTCACTGCGCCAGATGCGGTGGCTGGAAAGATCTTCCATCACCATCACCGCCAGATCCGCATCGTAATGCGTAACCTTAACCGTGTGCTGGGGGCAATATTTGTAGTGCTCAACCAGCGTTTGCGCTTCGATACGCGCACGATCCAGGGTTAACGGCCACGATTCGCCGACGCAGCGAACATAGGGCAGCGCCTGTTTGACTACCACGCGGCTTTTACCCTGGTTGTCGTAAATTTTAAAGACCAGATTGAGGTTACCATCGCCAATCTCTTCCGCGCTGCTTAGAACAGAAGGATCATCCATGCCGCCAAACGTTTTGGCATATTCCACAGCATCGGCTGCAGTGAACGTACGGTATTGCGACATTGACCTTTCCTCATCAACAAACGCCGGTGCAAGCCGGACCTGATTAATCTTTCGTAATAAGCCGTTCAGACGTCTATACATCCGTCAAGCATGTTGGCACAATACCCGCTATTAACGCAACATGGATTTCACCAACAATGCAGACATTCCAAACTACCAGCTTACAGGTTCGTAACAACCAGCTCTGGATACTGGATCAGCAGGCCCTGCCCCAGCAAAAGAACTGGCTGCCTGCCCATTCGGTCGCGCAGTTGGTTGAACATATTCATGCGCTGCGGGTGCGCGGTGCGCCGTTAATTGGCCTGTCTGCATCCCTGCTGCTGGCACTGCTGGCGGAACAGGGTGAAACGCGCGAGCAGCTGGCACAGTCGCTGGAAATATTGCGGGCCGCCCGCCCGACCGCGGTCAACCTGATGAATAACCTCGATCGTATGAAACAGGCGCTGGAGCAGCCAGACAGGGTGACGAGCCTGGCAGAAGAAGCCTTGCGGCTGGTGCAGGAGGATAAACAGCTCTGCGATCGCATCGCCGAAGCCGGAAACTCGCTGGTCAAACCCGGCAGCCAGCTGTTAACCCACTGCAATACGGGCGGCCTGGCGACCGCAGGCGTCGGCACAGCCCTGGGCGTTATCGCGCGCGCGCATCAAGAGGGCAAGGTCCGAAATGTTTGGGTCGATGAAACGCGTCCCCTGTTGCAGGGCGGGCGCTTAACCGCCTGGGAACTCGGCGAACTCGGCGTACCTTACCAGTTGATCACCGATTCGATGGCCGCCAGCCTGATGGCTGCGGGCAACGTGGACGCTATCTGGGTGGGCGCGGACCGTATCGCCGCCAATGGTGACGTAGCGAACAAAATCGGCACCTACAGCCTGGCGGTGTTAGCGCACTATCACGGTATTCCGTTCTACGTTGCGGCCCCGCATACCACGTTGGATCGGCTCTGCCCGACGGGCGCGGCCATTCCTATTGAACAGCGTGCCGCCAGTGAAGTCACCGGTGTGTCCGGAAGCTTCGGCAGCGTGCAGTGGGCCCCTGAAGAGGCGCAGGTCTACAATCCCGCCTTTGATGTTACGCCTGCAGCGCTGATCAGCGGTTGGGTGCTGGATACCGGCGTGATCGCACCGGCTCAGGTTGCCGCTGGCATCTTCCAGCCACAGTAAGCGGACGGGCGGCTTACGGAATCAGCCGCCCGCAGAATGCGCCGTGATTACGCGAGGCGCGGATAGGCATCGGCAATCTTGTCGCCGGTGAAATTGGCGATCCAGCCTTCCTGATTATCAAAAATGCGAATCGCGGTGAAGTGCGGGGACGATCCCATATCAAACCAGTGCGGCGTGCCGGCGGGCACCGAGATCAGATCGTTCTTTTCGCACAGGATCTGCAAAATTTCACCGTCCAGATGCAGACAAAACAGCCCCGCACCCTCGACAAAGAAGCGCACTTCATCTTCGCCGTGCGTGTGTTCCGACAGAAACTTCTGGCGCAGAACGTCCTTCTGCGGGTTATCGGCACGCATGCTAATCACGTCCCAGCTCTGATAGCCTTTTTCGGCCACCAGCCGGTCGATGGCATGCTGATAGGCGTTGATGACCGTTTCCGCATCCGGGTTTTCGCCCAGATCGCGGTCGGCCTGCCAGCGTTCAAAACGGACGTCTTTGGCATTCAGCCGCGCGCGAATCGCCTCAGCATCGGTGCTGTGCCATATCGGCTGGCTGGGATCGCTATCGCTAAAAATGGTCAGTGCACTCATCTCAAATCGACTCCGGGTTAATCTGGGAAAAATCGGCGACCTGACGATGATGGCTGTCATCATCTGCCGCGTCACGAATCAGCTGCAGCGTGTGCCAGCCGGCCTGCTCTGCTGCGTCCAGCTCCTGATGAATATCAGAAAGAAACAGCAGTTGTTCGGCGGGCAAGCCCGTTTGCGCAGCGATGTTCTGATACGACGTCTTCTCACGCTTGGCGCCCACGTGGGTATCAAAATAGCCGCTGAACAAACCAGTAATATCACCTTCGTCGCTGTAGCCAAATAACAATTTCTGCGCGGCAACCGAGCCAGAGGAATATATATATAATTTAATGCCTTGCACGTGCCAGGCCGTAAGCGCGGGCAGCACATCAGGATAAAGGTGCCCGGTAAAGCGACCGCTCAGGTAGCCCTCGCGCCAAATCATTCCCTGCAGCGCCTTCAGGCCGGTCGATTTGCGATCCGCATCCATGTAAGAAAACAGAATAGCGATGACCTCGTTTGTATCGGCATCGGGTTGCCCCGCTTCGGTACGCACGGCGTTTAGCGCCTGTTGCACCTCAGTCTGCGTCTGATTCTTGCGAACATAATCAGCCAGATGCGCTCGGGCATAGGGAAACAGAACGTTATGTACAAAGCGGATATCGCTGGTGGTCCCTTCAATATCGGTAACAATGGCCTTTATCATGCTTTCTCCAGCAGGCGACGTTGGCGCTCGCATTCAAATAAAAATTCCAGACCTTCAAGATGACGACGGGCTTCAGCGACATCTTTGCCCCAGCAGGTCAGGCCGTGTCCGCGCAGCAGAAAGCCATAGCGCAGGGGAAAACGGGCGGCATAATCCTCGATCTCTGACGCCAGCGCCGCCACATCCTGACTGTTGTCGAACAGGGGAATCGCCACGGTAGCATCGTGGGTCGTTTGCCCGCTCAGCGACTTTTGCATCTCATAGCCGTAGAGCAGCACGGCGGCGCCCTGCTCGACCCGCGACAGCAACGTGGAATTGACCGTGTGCGTGTGCAGTACCGCGCCCGCCTCCGGGAACAGACGGTAAATCAGCGTGTGCAGCGCGGTTTCTGCCGAAGGCTTGCGGCCCGAGGGGGCCAGATTAGTGGCAATGTGGACCTGAATAAAATCATCCCGCGTCAGGCTGCCTTTGTCTTTGCCCGACTCACTCAGCAGGCAAACATGTGCATCCTGGCGCACCGACATATTGCCACCGGTGGCCGGTGCCCAGCCCTTCGCGCCTATCCAGTGACAGGCTTGCACCAGCTGATCTACTGCAGAAGAATCGGACATCATCGTTCCTTTTAGCCGTCTAAGCGTCTTGATTGCCAAATACTAGCATCCTGTTTATAGTGGCATCAACTAAGGGTTTTTCCGCTACCGTTTTTGCGCGTAAGGCTACCTAATCATGACGCAGTCCAACCTGACGCCCGAGAGCAAGCTGCCTGCACTCGGCACCACCATATTCACGCAAATGAGCACGCTGGCACAGCAGCATAATGCGATTAATCTTTCTCAGGGATTTCCGGATTTTGATGGTCCGTCTTACCTGCAGGAAAGGCTGGCTTACCACGTCAGTCAGGGCGCGAATCAGTACGCACCCATGACCGGCGCACAACCGCTTCGCGAAGCCATTGCGGATAAAACCGCCGCGATCTATGGCTATCGGCCCGATGTGAACAGCGATATCACCGTGACGGCAGGGGCTACTGAAGCCCTGTATGCCGCCATCACCGCCCTGGTGCGGCCCGGTGACGAGGTCATCTGTTTCGATCCCAGTTACGACAGCTATGCGCCCGCGGTACAGCTGGCGGGCGGCACACTGAAACGCCTCACCTTGCAGCCACCGTTGTTTACGGTTGACTGGCCTGCGTTTTCCGCGCTGCTAAGCGACAAAACCCGCCTGGTCATCTTAAACACGCCGCATAATCCCTCGGCCAGCGTCTGGCATCACGCGGACTATGCCGCGTTATGGCAGGCTGTCGCCGACCGGGAAATCTACGTGCTGAGCGATGAAGTCTATGAACACATCTGCTTTGCACAGGAGGGGCATGCCAGCGTGCTGGCGCACCCTGAGCTGCGTCAACGTGCGGTGGCGGTGTCATCCTTTGGCAAAACCTTTCATATGACGGGCTGGAAAGTCGGTTACTGCGTAGCACCGGCGGCCATTAGCGCCGAGATCCGTAAGATCCATCAGTACCTGACGTTTTCAGTCAACACGCCTGCGCAACTGGCGATTGCCGATATGCTGCGCCAGCATCCCGAACACTATCGTGAACTGCCCGAGTTTTATCGCGCGCGCCGTGACCGACTGATACAGGCCTTGCGCAGCAGTCGTTTTCACCTGTTGCCCTGTGAAGGCACCTACTTCCTGCTGGCGGACTACAGTGCCATTTCGGACCTGGACGATGTCAGTTTTTGCCAGTGGCTGACGCGTGAAGTTGGCGTAGCCGCCATTCCGCTGTCGGTATTCTGCGAGGCGCCTTTCCCGCACAAACTGATTCGGCTGTGCTTTGCAAAACAGGAAGCCACACTTGATGCGGCAGCGGAGCGGTTATGTCGACTTTAGCGATAACGCTGCTACAGGAGCCACTGACGTGGATGGATGGCGAGGCCAACCTGCGCCATTTCGATCGGATCTTAGCCGACCTCACGCAACGGGATGTCATTATTCTGCCCGAAATGTTCACCACCGGTTTTGCCATGGAGGCCGCCCAGTCGGCGCTACCGCAGGCGCAGGTCGTGGAATGGTTACAGCACCATGCTAAGCGCACCAATGCGCTGGTGGGCGGGAGCGCCGCCGTTCATACCGCTGAGGGCGCCATGAACCGTTTTCTGCTGGTTGAGCCGGACGGCACGCTGCACCAGTATGACAAACGTCATCTGTTTCGCATGGCCGATGAACAGCAGCATTATGTTGCGGGCAAGGCGCGTACGGTGATTCCGTGGCGCGGCTGGCGTATTCTGCCGCAAATCTGTTACGACCTGCGCTTTCCGGTGTTCTCACGCAATCAAAATGACTACGATCTGGCGCTGTATGTCGCCAACTGGCCTGCTGCGCGCGCCCTTCACTGGCAGGCACTGCTGCTGGCTCGCGCTATCGAAAATCAGGCATATGTAGCAGGCTGCAACCGTGTGGGCAGCGATGGTAATCAGCATCAGTACAGTGGGGACAGTCGAATTATTTCTCCGCAGGGGGAGATTCTGGCGGCGGGCGAGCCGTTCAAAGCCGGTCAGGTTGAGGCGTCGCTGTCGCTAGCCGAGTTGCAGGCTTATCGCGAGCGGTTTCCGGCATGGCGCGATGCGGATGGCTTTACGTTGGCAGAATAAAATCGCCCCCGGCCAGGCCGGGGGCGATTCAGGCGTTTACTGCAGGTCGAAACGGTCCAGGTTCATCACTTTCGTCCAGGCCGCCACGAAGTCGGTAACAAACTTCTGTTTTGCATCGCTGCTGGCATAAACTTCGGCCAGAGCGCGCAGGATGGCGTTGGAACCGAACACCAGATCGGCGCGCGTCGCGCTGTACTTCACTTCTCCGCTCTGACGATCGCGGCCTTCGAAGATCTCTTCACTGCCGTCGGTCGCACGCCATGCGGTGCGCATATCCAGCAGATTCACAAAGAAATCATTACTCAGCACGCCCACGCGGTCGGTGAACACGCCGTGATGGCTGCCGTCAAAGTTGGTGCCCAGGACACGCAGGCCACCCAGCAGGACGGTGAGCTCTGGGGCACTCAGCGTCAGTTGCTGCGCCTTATCCAACAACAGGGTTTCAGTGGATGATCCCCCCTGTACGCGACGATAGTTACGGAAACCATCTGCCAGCGGTTGGAGTACGTTAAAGGATTCTACATCAGTTTGATCCTGACGAGCATCCACGCGGCCAGGGGTAAAAGGCACCTGTGCACTGACGCCGGCTGCGGCTGCAGCCATTTCGATGCCGACGCTGCCCGCCAGGACAATGACGTCAGCTAAAGAAGCTTTACCGGATTCCTGCTGGATCTGCTGCAGTTTCGGTAACACATCGTTAATGACGCTGGCGTTCACCGCCCAGCTGTTCTGGGGCGCCAGCGCCAGACGGGCACCGTTTGCGCCGCCGCGTTTGTCGCCACCACGGAAGGTTGAAGCCGAAGCCCAGGCCGCCGAAACCAGCTGGCTTACCGTCAAACCTGATGCAGCGATTTTCGCCTTCAGTTCGCTGATATCATCGGCCGTCGGCTGATGCGTTGGCTGCGGTAACGGATCCTGCCACAGTAAATCTTCCTTTGGCACTTCCGGACCGATGTAACGCGCTTTTGGCCCCATATCGCGGTGGGTCAGCTTAAACCAGGCGCGGGCAAAGGCTTCGTTAAAGGACTGGGGATCGTTCAGGAAGCGGCGAGAAATCTTCTCGAACTCGGGGTCGAAACGCAACGTCAGATCCGTCACCAGCATGGTCGGTTTGCGCTTTTTCGCAGGATCGAACGGATCCGGAATAATGTCGTCAGCGTTGACCGCTTCATACTGAATCGCACCCGCCGGGCTGTGCGTTTTCACCCACTCATATTTGAACAGGTTCTCAAAGAAGTAGTTGCTCCACTGGGTTGGCGTTTGCGTCCACACGACTTCAAGGCCGGAGGTAATCGCATCTGCACCCACACCGCTGCCGTGGCTATTGTTCCAGCCAAAGCCCTGTGCTTCGATAGGTGAGGCTTCAGGATCGACGCCCACGTGACTGGCGGCGGCGGCACCATGGGTTTTGCCCAGGGTATGTCCACCCGCAATCAGCGCCACGATCTCTTCGTCGTTCATGCCCATGTTGCCGAATGTCGCGCGAATCGCTGGCGCGGCAGAAGCGGGATCGCCGCTGGCTTCAGGCCCCTCTGGGTTCACGTAGATCAGCCCCATTTCGGTCGCGCCCAGCGGTGCGTTAGCCAGGCTTTCCGGATGGCGATGGGCCAGCCACTCGGTTTCGTTACCCCAATCCACGTCCATATCCGGTTCCCAGACGTCTTCACGACCGGCACCAAAACCAAAGGTACGGAAACCTGAATTTTCCAGCGAAACGTTGCCGGCGAGGATGTAGAGATCGGCCCAGGAAATTTTCTGACCGTATTTTTGTTTTACCGGCCACAGCAGGCGGCGGGCTTTATCAAGGCTGACGTTATCTGGCCAGGAGTTCAGTGGGGCGAAACGCTGTTGACCCCGGCCTGAGCCACCGCGCCCGTCGACGGTGCGGTAAGTACCGGCACTGTGCCACGCCATACGAATAAACAGGCCAATGTAGGTGCCCCAGTCGGCTGGCCACCAGGATTGGGAGTCGGTGAGCAACGCCCGGATGTCGGCTTTCAGTGCGGAGTAGTCCAGCGTGCTGAACGCTTCGCGGTAGTTGAAGTTTTCGCCGAGGGGATTAGAACGGTTGGAGTGCTGGTTTAGCAGATCCACGCGCAACATGTTTGGCCACCAGTCGCGATTGCTGGTACCACTGCCGGCTCCACGAGCCAGAACGCTTTCTTCTTCCGATTTACCGTGATGAAAGGGACATTTACCTGAAGCGGCTACATCATTATCTTTTGGCGTGCTCATTATCGGCTCCGTTGCCTTCACATTATTGACCTTAAGATAACCCTGGCGTTAGCAGGAATATAGTCGGATGGGCCGAAGGTATTGATAGCCGATAGCTCTCAAGCGCAGCGGAAAAACGCTGCGCCTGATGCACCTGTTAACTGCCGCGATAGGTAGACCAGCTCCAGGGCGAGATTAAAAATGGCAGATGATAATGGCTGGCGCTTTCCGTCAGCACAAAATCAATTTGCGCACTGACGTACAATGTTTCTCGTCCGCCTGCGCGGAAGTATTCGCCAATCGCGGCCGTCAGGCGGTACTGTCCCGGCGCAAGCGGCTCGGGTGTCAGATCCTTCAGGCGACCATCGTTATCCGTGATGCCCCGGGCACAGGTTACCCACCCTTGTGCCCCGTGCTGTTCCAGCAACATGGCTACGCCTGGCGCGGGTTTACCCAGCGCGGTATCCAGAATATGGGTGCTGATAGTGCTCATGAAAAACTCTCCTTAAGGCGCAGCAGGGTGATTTCCCGCAGTTGTTCCAGAGATTCCTGGCGCTCGCTTTCCGGGCTGTTGTCCAGCCGCCGTGTAAGTTCATCAAGCATATTCTGTGCGCTGCGCCCTTTCGCCCGGATCAAAAAGACCCGGTTAAAGCGCGCCTCATAAGCCTGGTTGCCCTGCACCATCGCCTGCTGTAACGCATCGTCTGCCTGTTGCATGGCCGCTTGTTCGCTGCGTGATAACCGTTTTTCCTTCTCGTCGCCCTGTGCCTTTTCCCCGATGCGCGGATGAGCTGAAAGCGCCTGATTCAGATCGTCTTCCTGCCAGGCCTGGGCCAGCCGTTGCGCCTCAGCCAGCAGGGCCTCAACGCTGTGAAACGGGCGAGCCGCCGCCAGCGCCTGCTGCCAGCGAGGAATCGCGACGCAGTGCGAGAGCGCAAGCTGAGCGGCGGCTTGCGGTAGCTGGTTAAAGGTGCCTAAATCCATCTTAATGCTGCTCCGCAAGGTGACATATCGTCTGCAAATAGGCCTGAACCGCGGGAGCGACATCGGCTTCATTGACCGATTCGGCCGGATGGTGGCTGATACCGCGATGGTTACGCACAAACAGCATGCCTACCGGCCAGCGTTCTGCGATTGCGATAGCATCATGGCCTGCGCCACTGGGCAGGGCCAGGCTGCGCCCCTGTACGGTTTCAACCGCGTGGCTCAACGCCTGTTGCAATCCGGCATCGCAGGCCGTCGCCGCAATGCGGTAATACTCATGAGATTCGAAGGTTAATCCCCGACGCAGCGCTATGGCTTCCGCCTGGGTCAGCAAGGCGGACAGCAGCGCTTCAAGCGGTGCGTCTTCGGGCCCGCGCACATCCAGCGACAGATTCACCTCGCCCGGAATAACGTTGACCGCGCCCGGTGCGCAGTTGAGCGTGCCTACCGTTGCCACTAACTGCCCCGGCTGTTCGCGCGTCGTGTGTTCAATAAACACCATCCATTCCGCCGCGGCCGCCAGGGCATCTTTACGATGCTTCATCGGCACCGTACCGGCATGGCCCGCCTCGCCCGTAAAGCAGCAGTTCAGGCGACGGGCACCGTTGATCGCCGTGACCACCCCGAGCGCGAGATCTTCCTGCTCCAGGCAAGGTCCCTGCTCAATGTGCAGCTCCAGATAGGCCACGATATCGCTGACGTTGCGCGCGGCACGCTGGATCTGACTGGCATCCAGCCCCACGTCGCTCATCGCCTGGGAAACCGTGATGCCGTTGCCGTCAGGATGTGTCGGCCAGCTGTCAGGCCAGGTGCCGGTAATGCCGCGACTGCCCAGCAACGTGATGCCAAAGCGCGTGCCCTCTTCATCCCCGAAGCCGATGACTTCAATGGCCAGCGGCAATCGACGCTGGCGATCGTGCAGCCACTGGACGGTTTCAATGGCGCTCAGCACGCCCAGCATCCCGTCATAGCGGCCGGCGTTGCGTACCGTGTCCAGATGCGAACCCAATAACAGTGCGGGAGCGCCGGGCTGCGCGGCCTCATAGCGACCGCAGATATTGCCCACCTCATCCTGCCAGACCGTCATACCGGCAGCCTGCATCCATTCGCCCACGCGCGCATTGGCCCGCAGGTGCTCTGGCGACAGGTAAACCCGTGTCAGGCCCTGATCGCTTTCACTGATCTCAGCCAGCGCATCACAGCGCGCCATCACGCGCCGGGCGGCAATCTGAGCCTCGCTGGCATTCATCATCATGCATGGCTCCCATAGTGGTTCCATGCCGCCTGCGAACCGGCCCCCTGTGGCGTACGATAACCGACATGGGACAGGACCATTTCCAGCGCCGCCAGCGTTTGCATCACGCAGTCTTTACGCGCGTTATAACCCATGGTGCCGATGCGCCACACTTTGCCATGCAGCGGGCCAAAGGATGTGCCGATCTCAATGCCAAAATCCTCCAGCATGAGCTTACGCACTTCATCGCCATTGACGCCCAGGGGAATCACCACGCCCAGGACATTGCTCATCTTGTTACTGAGATCGCCAAAGGTTTCCAGCCCCATTCCCTGAATGCCTTTCAGCATCGCCTCGCCGTGAAGCTGGTGGCGGGCAATGCCGTTGTCCAGCCCTTCCTGCAGAATCAGACGCGCACACTCACGCGCGCCGAACAGGGCGCTGGTGGCTTCAGTATGGTGATTGAGCCGTTCCGGGCCCCAGTAGTCCATGATCATGCCGAGATCGAAATAGTTGGAGTAGATCATCTCGTCGTCACCGTCCTGATGCGCGTCGGTGCGGATCCCCTGCTCCACGCATTTGCGCTTGCGGACTATCGCCGCCATCTCATCGCTCAACGTGATCGGGGAGGTTCCGGACGGGCCGCCCAGGCATTTCTGCATGCCCGCGGAGACCGCATCCAGTCCCCATGCATCGGTTTCCAGCGCATTGCCCGCCAGCGACGCCGTCGCATCGGTATAGAACAGCACGCCATATTTTTTGCAGATGGCACCCAACTCAGCCAGCGGCTGCAGCATGGTGGTCGAGGTATCGCCCTGCACGGTCAGCAACAGGCGCGGTTTGACTTTTTTGATGGCGTCTTCAATCTGGTCTGGCGTAAAGACCTCGCCCCATGGCACGTCAATCGTGTGCACATCGGCACGGCAGCGGCGGGCAATTTCACACAGCAGATGACCAAAACGGCCAAAGACCGGCACCAGCACTTTATCGCCGGGGCGAATCGCCGACAGCAGAATTGCCTCAATACCGGCGCGTGAGGTGCCGTCAATCAGTAACGTCCAGCGGTTTTCCGTGCGAAACACGCCACGATACAGCGCCATCACCTCATTCATATAGTGCGTCATGGCCGGATCGTATTGCCCGAGCAGCTGGCTCGACATCGCACGCAGCACGCGCGGATCGGCATTGATAGGGCCAGGCCCCATTAACAGACGCTGAGGAGGATTAATTTGCGGAAATTGAGAGATATCCATAGTGAATTCCTTGTTAAGCACTCAAAGACGCACAGAGGAAATAAACTGCTTTAGCTCCGCCGTCTGTGGAGAAGCGAACAGCGTTTTACTGTCGCCCTGCTCCCAGACGCGCCCCTGATGCATAAAGACCACACGATCGCCCACGTCGCGGGCGAAGTTCATTTCATGGGTGACGAGAATCAACGTCATGCCCTCGGCGGCAAGCTGTTCCAGCACTTTTAGCACTTCACCGACCAGCTCAGGATCCAGTGCAGAGGTAATCTCATCACACAGTAAGACGCGGGGTTCCATCGCCAGCGCGCGGGCAATGGCAACGCGCTGCTGCTGACCACCAGACAGGCTGGAAGGGTAATAATCCAGCCGCTCGCCCAGCCCCACTTTATCCAGCATGCGCGCCGCCAGTTCGCGGCACTCTGCCTGGCTTTTTTTCAGTACCCGACGCGGCGCCAGCATGACGTTTTCCAGCGCCGTCATATGCGGGAACAGATTGAAGTTCTGAAACACCATGCCGACTGAGCGGCTGATTTCCCGCGCCTGGGAATCACGGTCGGTAATCGTCATACCGCCGAGTTTAATGCTGCCATCCTGATAGCCTTCCAGCCCGTTCATGCAGCGCAACAGCGTACTTTTGCCTGAACCGCTGCGCCCGATAATGGAGATCACTTCTCCCATATCGATATCCAGATCCACGCCTTTGAGAACGTGGTTGGTGCCGTAATACTTCTGCACCTGATTAATGGTGATGAGCGGCATTAAATTTTTTCTCCAGATACTGGCTGTAACGCGACAGCGGATAACACAGCAGGAAATAGCCCAGTGCCACCAGCCCAAAGACTTTAAAGGGCTGATAGGTCACGTTATTCAGAATGGTGCCGGCCTTGGTCAGCTCGACGAACCCGATAATGGATGCCAGCGCCGTGCCTTTGATCACCTGCACCGCAAATCCCACCGTGGGGGCAATCGCAATGCGAATCGCCTGGGGTGCGATGACCCGCGTCAGCGTCTGACCAAAATCAAGCCCGAGGCAGCGTGATGCTTCCCACTGGCCCTTGGGCAGGGCCTGAATACTGCCATGCCAGATATCCAGCAGAAACGCGCTGGTATAAAAGGTCAGCGCCAGCGAGGCGGCGGTCCAGGGCGCGACGTCGATACCGAACAGTCCGACGCCAAAGAAAGCCAGAAACAGCTGCATCAGCAGCGGCGTGCCCTGGAACAGTTCGGTATAGGCACGGATCACGCGCGTCAGCCATTTACGCTTTAACAGGCGTAAAAACAGCAGCGGCAGCGTGACCAGCGTGCCGCCTAAAAAGGCCACCAGCGACAGCGCGATGGTCCAGCGAGCCGCCAGCAGCAGATTGCGCAGGATGTCCCAGTCAGTAAAGGTTGTCATCATGCCTGCCCCCCCAGCCATTTGCGGCCAATCGCCAGCAGCAGCTGACGCATCACAATCGACAACGCCAGGTAAATCAGCGTGGTCACCGAGTAGACTTCAAAGCTCAAAAAGGTGCGCGACTGAATCAGGTTGGCGGCGAAGGTCAGTTCCTCGTAGGAGACCTGCGAAACCACCGACGATCCCAGCATGACAATGATGCACTGGCTCACCAGCGCCGGATAAATCCGCTGCAGCGACGGCGGCAAAACCACGCGTAAAAACGTCTGGCTGCGCGTCAACCCCAGAACCCGACCGGCTTCCCACTGCCCTTTTGGCGTGACCTGAATACCGGCACGGATAATTTCCGTACTGTAAGCCCCCAGGTTAACCAGCATGGCCAGCAGCGCGGCTTCACCCGCCGTGAGTTTCAGCCCCAGGTTCGGCAAGCCGAACACAATAAAGAACAGCTGCACCACAAACGGCGTGTTGCGTATCAGTTCAACATAGAGGCCCCACAGGCGGCTTAACCAACTGGGTTTACCACTGCGCAGCGCCGCGCCGATGATACCGATACTGACGCCCCCGACCGTTGCCAGCACGGTTAACTGGATCGTTACCCACAGGCCGGAGAGCAACTCCGGCCAGTACGGCCACAATGCAGGGAAATTAAGTTGCCCGGTCATTGCTCCGTCCTTATGCGCCCAGGTTGGCTGGCAGCGGCGCTTTCAGCCACTCTTCGGACATTTTATTCAGCGTGCCGTCTTTAATGCCCTGCTCGATCAGCGTATTCACTTTGTCTTTCAGCGCCGGCTCGTCTTTCTTCAATCCGATATAGCACGGAGAGTCTTTCAGCATAAATTGCGCAACAGGGGCTTTTGCCGGGTTCTGACGCGTAATGGCCGCGACCACAAGGTTACCCGTTGCCACGTACTGCACCTGGCCGGAGAGGTAAGCGGATAAGGTGGTGTTGTTATCTTCATAACGTTTCACCTGCGCATCCTTAGGGGCTACCTCACTCAGTACCATGTCCTCTACCGCACCGCGGGTGACGCCAACAGATTTACCGCTCAGTGCTGCGGCATCCTTCAGATGATCGCCTTTAGGACCGAAAACGCCCAGGAAGAACGGCGCATAGGCCCGGCTAAAGTCGATCACCTTTTCGCGTTCCGGGTTTTTCCCCATGCTGGAGATCACCAGGTCAACTTTGTCCGTTTGCAAGTAAGGTACGCGGTTCGCGCTGGTGACCGGCACCAGCTGCAACTTAAGTTTCATCTGCTTAGCCAGATACTTCGCCATGTCGATGTCATAGCCCTGGGGTTGCAGATCGGTTCCCACTGAGCCAAACGGCGGGAAATCCTGCGGTACCGCAACCCGCAGCACGCCGCGTTTCTGGATATCCTGCAGTTGATCGGCCAACACGTTGCCCGCCTGCACCATCAATACTGCCGCTGCTGCGACCGCCATCAGAACTTTTTTCATTATGCACCCCGGTGAGATTATGTGAAACAAAAGATTCTTATTGAAGGCATTCTGCAACTAATGTGCCAACGCGGACGCACGCTGAAAAATGCGACTTAATGGCTGCTAAGCGCTATTTATAGCGATACAGAGGCATCAGACGTTGCCCCGCAGGACGTTCCAAAACGGGGCAAAGCACCAAAACGGTGCCTGTTAACGGTGCTCCAGCTCGTCAAGATGGTGATAAAGATCGGCAATATGGTGAATGCGCTGGCGTCCGTCTGACAGCAGTTCATGCAGCAAGGCATTGGCAAGCAGGTTGATCAGGCTCATGGCCGACGCGTAACTGTCAAACGCTGACACGCTGTCCAGCGGTGCGCAAAACTGCCAGCGCGCCAGGGCGATAACGCTCTGTGCCTGAGGCTCGCACAGCGCCAGCACGGGAATAGCGGCGCTTTGCAACTGCTGCATCAGCGGCTGGATAATGCGGGTGCGCCGCCGGAAGGCGATAACCACGACCATATCCTCAGGCGTTATATCCACCAGGTCCTCGGCCAGCGTCTGTCCCGGCTGGGGCAGGATATGCACCTGCGAACGCGTCTGGATCAGCTGTTGGCGCAGGTGCAGCGCCACCGGATAGGCATTGCGCATGCCGACAATGTAGATACGTTTCGCCTGAGCCAGTTGAGCGATCACCTCAGTAAACTGCCGGGCATCAATGCTGTTTACCCACTGTGTCAGGTTGGCCATCTCCTGCTTGTAATGGCGCGACAGTAAGGTATTGCCCTGCACGGCATCGCGGTTATCCGTCAGCGGCATCCCGCTCTGGCGCAGGGTACGCAGCTCATCGCGCATATCTTTGTACTTGTCATAACCGAGCCGTTTAAATAGCCGGCTGACGGTCGCTTTTGACACGCCGCTCAGGCGCGCCAGCTCGGCGCTGTTATAGCTAATCAGATCGTCGAAGTGGTCAAAGATAAAGTCGGCAATGCGCTGCTCCTGCGGCGAAAGCTGGGGGTAATGGGTTTTGAGCCGTTCATCAAGCTGTTTCATTCTGGTCCTGTAACTTTTGTTTCAACCGCGGGGTTTAACAGAAGCTAGCATAATTTGGGCCAGATAAACCGGTTCCGATCCTTAGCGGCGATAAAAACTGGAACGGCTCTTGCTTAGTTATTGGTTCTGTACCCTGAATAACACAATGAGAAGAGCATGATTCAGAGCAATATGGCCCCGCTGGGCATGGCGGTAACGCCTCATCATCTGGCCAGTGAAAGTGCGCTGGCGGTGCTGCGTGAAGGCGGCAATGCGATTGAGGCAATGGTGGCCGCTGCTGCGACTATTGCCGTCGTCTATCCGCATATGAACGGCCTGGGCGGGGACGGTTTCTGGCTGATAATGCCGGGTAAGGGCGACCCCATTGCTATCGACGCCAGCGGCAGAGCGGGTTCTCTTGCAAATATCGACTTCTATCAGGGTGAAACGCAAATTCCACATCGCGGGCCAAAAGCCGCATTAACGGTGGCGGGCACGGTGAGCGGCTGGCATGAGGCATTGGCGCTGTCAGCCGAGCTGGGCGGCACGCCCCTGCCCCTGGCACGATTACTGCGTGACGCGGTGCGTTACGCGGCAGACGGCATTCCGGTCACGGCCTCGCAGGCCGCGGCCACCCGTAGCAAGCGCGAAGAGCTCCAGCATCAGCCCGGCTTTTCCGCCCTGTTTTTGCCGGACGGGGATGTTCCGGCGGAAGGCAGTCGTTTCACCCAACCCGATCTGGCGCGCACGCTCAGCCTGTTAAGTGAAGAAGGGCTGGAAAGCTTTTATCGCGGCACGCTGGCGCACCATCTGGCTGGCGAGATGGTCAACCTGGGCATTCCCGTTACCCTGGCCGATTTACAGCAGCAGCGGGCCAGTCGGGTCAAGCCATTGCATGTCAGACATAGCGAAGGCGATATCTGGAATATCACACCGCCGACGCAGGGGCTGGTTTCTCTGGCGATCCTGGGCATTACCGATCATCTGGATATGGCGAATGCCGATGAAGCACAAACCATTCACCGCATCGTTGAGGCGACAAAAAAAGCGTTTGCTTTACGCGATCGGCACATCACCGATCCCCGTCATGTGGTGGACGATCTGCAGGCGCTGCTCGACAGCGATCTGCTCACAACGATCGCCAGCCAGATTGATGATAACCGCGCCGCGCCATGGGGAACCGGACGAGGCCCCGGCGATACGGTCTGGATGGGCGTCATGGACAGCAGCGGCCTTTCCGTCTCTTTTATCCAGAGCATTTATCATGAATTTGGCAGTGGCGTGGTGATGCCCGGCACCGGGATCGTCTGGCAAAACCGCGGGGCGGCTTTCAGCCTCGATCCCGATCACCTGCTGGCACTCGCCCCGGGTAAACAACCTTTCCACACGCTGAACCCTGCCGCGGCGCGCCTGAAAGACGGCCGGACGATGGTATATGGATCCATGGGCGGTGACGGACAGCCCCAGACCCAGGCTGCCATTTTTACCCGCCATGTGATCCAGCGCCTGCCGCTGCAACAGGCGGTCAGCGCACCCCGCTGGCTGTTGGGCCGAACGTGGGGACAGACCTCGGATTCCCTCAAGCTGGAGAGTCGCTTCGCGCCAGAAACGCTGGAGCGGTTACGTCAGTTAGGCCATGAGGTGGAGTCACTTCCGCCATTCAGTGAAGTCGTCGGCCATGCAGGTGCGATTGTTCGTCACAACAACGGTATGTTCGAAGGCGCAAGCGATCCGCGTAGCAACGGCAGCGCCGCCGGTTTTTGACAGGAGTACGTTATGAATCACATTGAGTGGGCAACCTATATCGCCCAAATGGAACACATTCTTCATCTGGAGCTGGACGACGCACGCCGTGCAGCCCTGCTGGTCCAGATGACGCGCATTGCCGATATGGCGGCCCCGCTGATGGCTTATCCGCTGGACGATCGTCTTGAAGTTGCAGGAGTGTACAACGCATGAGGCTGAGCGAGGTTTCCATTCAGGCACTTCAGCAGAAGATTCAGCAGGGAGAGATCAGTGCGCGTGAAGTGGCGGAGCAGACGCTGACCGCGATTGAGAAACAGAATCCGCAGCTTAATGCCTGGACGGATATCACTTCAACGCGAATGTTGCAGGAAGCGGATGCGATTGATAAACAGCACCTGCGCGGTGAGATGTTACCGCCGCTGGCGGGCATTCCCTATGCGGTAAAAAACCTGTTTGATGTGCAGGGTTACTCAACCCTGGCTGGGGCTGAATTATTTCGTCAGCGCCCGGCAGCCAACCGTGACGCCTTTGCCATCACCCAACTGCAACAGGCCGGCGCCCTGCTTTCTGGCATGGTGAATATGGATGCCTATGCCTACGGTTTTACCACTGAAAACAGCCACTATGGCGCCACGCGCAATCCGCATGATCTGGCGCGGATCGCCGGGGGATCCTCCGGCGGTTCAGCGGCAGCCGTGGCGGCCGGACTGGTGCCTTTCTCGCTGGGCACGGATACCAATGGATCGATACGCGTGCCGGCTTCCCTGTGCGGCATCTTTGGCCTGAAGCCAACCTTTGGTCGCCTGTCCCGCAGCGGTAGCCATCCGTTTGTCGCCAGTCTGGATCACATCGGTCCCTTTGCCCGCCGCGTTGACGATCTGGCGCAGGTTTACGATCTCCTGCAGGGTAAAGACAGCATGGATGCCTTTCAGGCCGATCGGCCTCAGGCACCCACGCGGCCTCAGTTGGAACGGGGGGCACAGGATTTGCGCTGTGCGGTTCTGGGCGGCTTCTTTTCGACGTGGTGTGATCATGATGCCCGTGCCGCGCAGATTCAAATCGCGACCGCGTTGCAGGCTAGTGAGGAAGTGATTATGGCGGAAGCCGAACTGGCCCGCTCAGCCGCCTTTATTATGACCGCGTCAGAAGGCGGCAATCACTATCTGCCGGCGCTGCGTCAGCAACCTGAACGGTTCGAACCTCATTCCCGTGAGCGCCTGCTGGCGGGCGCGATGCTGCCGGGTGCGTGGTATGTGCAGGCGCAACGCTTCCGTCGTCATTTCCAACAGCAAATACTGCCGTTGTTTGAGCGGTTTGATGTCCTGATCGCCCCCGCCACCCCTTGCAGCGCGCCGCTGATAGGTCAGGAAACCATCGCCATCAACGGCCAGAACTTGCCGACCAAGGCCAGCATGGGCATGTTAACCCAACCGATCTCTTTTCTCGGCCTGCCCGTCTGTACTGTTCCACTGGCCACGGCAAGCGGCTTGCCGATTGGTGTGCAGCTTATCGGTGCGCCGTTTAACGAACAGGCGGTATTACGAGCCGCCTTTGCCCTTGAACAACAAGGTCTGACATTTTCGCCTACCTGTATGGCTGGAGCCTGATGAATACTGAAGAGATTAACCGCCCCGACGTGCTGGATGCCGTAACCGCCGCCTTTTACCGTTACGAACAGGCGCTGACGGGCAACGATATTGCCGTTCTGGATGCGCTGTTCTGGCACGATGCCAGAACGGTGCGGCTGGGTGCCGGAGAGAACCTGTACGGCATTGATGAGATTCGCGCTTTCCGTGCCGCCCGCCCTTCGGCGGGGCTGGATCGCACCTTACAGAATACGGTGATCACCACCTTTGGCGATGCCTTTGCCGTGTGCAGTACCGAATTCACCCGTGCAGGCACGGAGAAAATTGGCCGTCAGCAACAAACCTGGGTGAAATTCCCCTCAGGCTGGCGCATCGTCGCGGCCCAGGTCAGTCTGATGAGTTAAACCGAACCATTGCGCCAGAGGCAAGGATGCCTCACCTTCATGCTGGTCGATCATCGTCCCGGTGACCAGTGCAGGCCCCTCAGGAAAGGGAGGCGGCATCCCCGGCTGGCTTTCCGGCGGGACCGCGCTCTGCCGCGCGTTCCCGCAGCCAGGCAATCATCTCCTCACTTCCCTCCTGGCTGGCTGTCCGCGCAGGCCAGGCAAGATAATAGGGTTTACTGAGCGGCAGACATAAGGAATCGATCGCCACCAACTCGCCCCGGGCCAGTTCCCCGGCAATCATGTGACGTTGCCCTAACAGCATCCCCGCGCCTGCCACCGCCGCATCAATCGCCAGTGAGGTCAGATTAAACGTCAGGCCGGGCTGCGCCACGGGCTCAGGGAGTCCTTTTGCCTCAAACCACGCAGGCCAGTCCGGCAGAAAACGTCCCTCTTTCCCCCAGTCGAGATGAATCAACGGAGCCTGGTTTAATCTGTCTGCGGCAGCAAAGGTATTGATCAGCGCGGGGCTGGCGACCGGAAAAACCTCATCATGGAACAGATACTGTTTGTTCAGCCTGGGATAGGCCTCTTCCCCAAAGCAAATAACAAAATCAGCCGGGGTTTTACTGAAGTCCACGTCGGCGTGCGTGCCATGAAGAGAGAGGCCGACATGCGGACAGCGCGCTCGCCAGTCAGACAAATGCGGCAGGATCCATTTTGATGCCAGTGCGGGAAGCGCATACAGCGTAAGCTGGGCGGCGGTATCTTTACGCCCGATATTCCGTTGGCCAAGCTGCAGTATATCGAAGGCTTCCGACACGTAGCGGAGATACTGCCTGCCCATCTCAGTCAGCATGACACCATGCTGAGTCCGTAAAAACAGGACGCAGCCAAGGTGATCTTCCAGCTGACGAATCTGCTGGCTCACCGCGGCTGGCGTCAAGGCCAACTGCGCCGCCGCCTTTGTCAGGCTGCCGGTTTCCGCAGCGACCTTAAATGACTGAATAACGTTAATTTTAGGCAGGCGCAACGACGGCGTGGGCATTAAGGCTTCCTTATCAGGGTCTTAAATATTTATTGGTATTCAGTACAATCGGGCCTCGTTACAGTGATGACTAAATAATCACGCGTAGGAAATAAACGATGTCTGAATCTCTGGTACGCACTGACTTACATCCTCTGTCCAGTCACGCCTGGCGTCAACAGTGTCGGACGCAACTTCATCAGCAGGGCGCGCTGGTGCTGCGCAATTTTTTACAGCCCGCCGCCTTAGCGGCCATCGTCGCAGAAGGCGATGCGCAACGCCACCGTGCTTACCATACCCAAAGTAAGCATAACGTCTACCTGATGAAAACGGACCCTGCGTTTAGCGATACGCATCCCCGGAACCGCGAAGTCAGTAGCACTAAGGGCTGTATTACTGATGACGTCATCGCGCCGGATTCTCCGCTGCGTCAGCTCTATGACGATGCACTTTTTCAATCTTTTTTGTGTGAGGTGCTTGATGAAGAGGCGTTGTATCCCTACGCCGATCCTTTGTCGTCCATTAACCTTCACTATGCCTCGCACGGGAAAGAGCTGGGATGGCATTTCGATAACTCGTCGTTTGCCATCACGTTACTGGTGCAGAAACCAACCGGCGGCGGGCGGTTTCAGTATGTGAAAGATCTGCGGGATGCCGATGCGGGCGAGATGAATTATCCGGGCGTGGCCGACGTGCTGGATGAACAGCAGCCCGTCGAAGAGCTGGCAATTGAAGCCGGTGACCTGGTGCTGTTTCGGGGACGTAATTCCCTGCATCGCGTGACGCCTACCGAAGGCGACGTGACCCGGATGCTGGCGGTGCTGGCTTACAATACCGCGCCCGGCATCGCCTTGTCTGAGACGGCCCGGATGACATTTTACGGTCGGTTGTAAACGGCACCGGCGAGCGGATGGGCTCAGGCCACACGGGGCGTTCCGCCCTGCGTGGCTTAACCGGCCGCGTGCATCCACTGGCGCAGATTTTTTAACATCGTCATACAGCGTTCAAGCTGTTCAACACTGACAAACTCATCTGCTTTGTGGCCCTGTTCCATACTTCCCGGCCCACAAACCAGGGTCGCTATTCCCATCTCGTTAAATAACCCGCCTTCGGTGCCAAAGGCCACCGTGGTGAAGTCGTCTTGCCCACTCCACTGCGCCAGCCAGCGGGCAAAGTCTGTCTGCGGATCCGTCAGCAAGCCGGGATAGTCGCTCAGCGGCTGAAAGGCAATGTGACATACCGGATCAATGCGCTGCATTTCAGGCATCAGCTCAGCTTCGGCGAAGTGGCGCACACTGTCATACAGGTTCTGGACATCCGTATCGGGCAGCGTTCGCCATTCCACATCAAACTGGCAGGTTTCAGGCACAATATTGAGTGCTGTTCCGCCCTGAATCGTGCCCACCTGCAGCGTGCTGTAGGGCGGTTCGAACCGTTCATCACGTTGCTGCCTGAGCGCCGCTTCCTGATGCAAAAGATGCGCAATTAGCCGCCCGGCATAGTGAATCGCGTTGACGCCCTGGTGCGTATAGGCGGAATGACAGGCAAGGCCCTGTACCCGGCAGCGCACCGCCCGCTTTCCCTTATGTCCGTAAACCGGCTGCATGCCGGTCGGCTCACCCACGATACACATCGCGGGCTTTGCCGCTGAGGCATTGAGCATCGCCACCAGCGAGCGCACGCCCAGGCAGCCGACCTCTTCGTCATAGGAAAAAGCAAGATGTAAGGGCATGCGGAGGGGCTGTTGCAGAAAGTCATCCAGCGACGCCAGCACGCAGGCAATAAAGCCTTTCATGTCGGCGCTTCCCCGCCCATAACATCGCCCGTCACGCTCCGTCAGGGCGAAAGGCGGAACGGACCAGTTTTGTCCCTCAACCGGCACCACGTCCGTGTGCCCTGACAGCATGACCCCGCCCTCGCCGTCCGGCCCCAGACGCGCATACAGATTGGCTTTTTTACCGCTGTCGTCATGCAGCCACTGCGTCGTCACGCCTCTGTCAGTCAGGTAGTCGTCAATAAACTGAATCAGGGCCAGATTTGACGCCCGGCTGGTTGTGTCAACGGCCAGCAGTGAGGCCAGAAGCGCCCGTAAACGGTCATTCATCGCCGGGCACGCCATAGGAGGGAGCCTCACGCGGATCCAACGCGCGCGTGACATAGGCTTCCATCTGCGGTTCATAGGCAAGCCACAGTTGCGTCAGTTGTCCGACAGGATCGCCTTCTGTCCAGTCGATGCGCAGATCCACCAATGGCCAGGTGTAGTCATCCACCAGTTTGAGCGCGGCAGAATGTAACGGTCCGGCTTCTCCGCCCGCCGCTACACCGGCCTGAAGGGCCGCAAGCAGCCTGCTGGCCAGTTCACCGGAGGCCGCAGCAAAAGCCGCACACATTGCTGCCGTCACGCCTTTGTCCGCCAACATATTACCTGCGGCGATACAGTTTTTTCCTTCAGCCACGCTCCAGATCCCCAGGGTTTGGCTGCCACTGAAAAACGCCGTATTCCCCTGAATATCGATCGCGGCGACCTGACGGTAGTCACTGAATCTGTCTTCAGCCAGCGCCAGCTTGAGCGCCACATCGAGCGCGCGGCCCTGATCCAGATACACCAGAATCTGCTGCCCCAGAGAAGGCAGCGTAATGTTCTGGCTGGATACGGCCCCCACGCCAGCCTGCAGCCAGGGGCAGCGCGCGCCCACGGCGATGCTGGATGAACTGATGGCGATGCCAAGTTGACCGGTTTCTTCACAACGTGCCGTTACCGATAAGGTCATTGGGTCGCTCCACCTTTCCAGTCATCCGGAATCACCGCAATGACATCTATTTCCATCAGCCACTGCGGCTGCGCCAGGGCTGAAATCACCAGACCAGTCGAGACGGGGAAAACGCCTTTGAGCCATTTTCCCACTTCACGGTACACCGGCTCGCGGTAGCGCGGATCGATAATATAGGTGGTGGTTTTGACGATATGCGACAAGTCGCTTCCTGCCTCTTCCAGCAGTTGCTTCACATTTTTCATCGCCTGCGCCGCCTGTGCAGCCGGATCGCCCAGACCAATCAGATTGCCGTCGAAGTCCGTGCCGACCTGGCCCCGCAGGTACACCGTGTTACCTGCACGCACGGCCTGGCAGAGATCGTTGTCCAGCGTTTGATTGGGATAGGTTTCTTTGGTGTTAAACATCCGAATACGTGTATGGGTTGGCATAAAGACAGTCTCCTGGTTCAGTTTTCTGAAGCGGCACGGTAATCCTGATACTGGCGCTGGATAGCAATATGGTCGGCGACATATTTTGCGTCATGCCACACGCCCCAGATAAACGAGGACCCCCGGCGCGACTGCCAGGGAAGCCCGAGAAAATAGAGCCCGGACTCGGTGGAAACGCCGCGTTGATGAACGGGTCTGCGCTTCTCGTCAAAGGCGTTAACCTTCAGCCAGCTGTAATCGGTGGCATAGCCCGTTGCCCAGATGAGGGTGGTTATCCCTGCGCGGACGAGATTGAGCGACTGCACAGGATGCGAGACGCTTTCCGGATCGGGCAGAAACGCGCGCGCGGCCGGATCCTCGGGCAAATTCAGGCCATGCCGTTTTACCCAGGCATCCGCCGCGTCAAGCAGGGATAAATAGTTTTCATCACCCGAGGCGATGTTTTGCGCCAGATCGGGCTTAAAGGTCACGACATCACCGGAAAAGCGCTCCGTTAACCCGACCAGGTTGATGCCCTGTTCCGCCAGCCTGCGAAAGTCAACGGTATGGCCGCCTCGCGCGCCGCTGACCGCAATGGTGACGTGCTCTTTACCCGGTTGACTGGCAGCAGCATCCCACAGGCCGAGCACACCTAACCACCAGCAAAAATCCCGGTTGCGATAACGGCGCGGCGGCCGATCGTGCGGCCCAACAGAGAGCCAGACGTCTTTTCCTGCACGCTGCAGCTCATCAGCAATCTGCACCCCTGACGAGCCTGCGCCGATCACCAGCACGCCGCCTTCAGGCAGTTGTTGCGGGTTGCGATAGTCTGCTGAATGCAATTGAGTGAATCCTGCATCCGTGGGCGCAATCGCGGGGATAATGGGCTTCTGAAAGGGGCCTGTGGCAACGACCACGCGTTGAGCGACGAGCGGGCCTTCAGAGGTGAGGACATCGAACCCGCTGCGCCCGGCACGAGGCGCCACGCTGATGACCTCGACGCCGGTCTTGACAGGGGCTTTAATGTGTTGCGCATAGGCTTCAAAATAGTCCGCGATCTGTTCTTTAGGCACAAAGCTGTCGGGATCCTGCCCCGAAAACGTCATGCCGGGAAACCGGTCGTGCCAGGCCGGGCCGTTGGCGACCAGCGAATCCCAGCGGCGGGTCCGCCATGCCTCAGCAATACGTTTTTTTTCCAACACGCAATGCGGAATGCCGAGCCGCCCCAGATGCTCGCTCATGGCGATACCGGCCTGTCCTGCCCCAATCACCAGGGTGTCTGTTTCTTGCTCTGTTATTGTCATTCCACCATCCTCAAGCCCGCCGTTTCAATGACGTGTTCCTGACACGCGATAGCGCCAAGACTATTTGAGGCAAGTGAATGGGTAAAATATTATAAAGCTAATATCTGAATAAGAAATTAATAAGCAAAGGATGTGCAGCCGATTATTATGGCCACCCAACGATTACAACGCGGAATGACTCAACACCGTGGTCAAAAATACTTTTCCTTTTCTTACCGAACTGCACGATAAATGCACCCTGCTTTTCACGCCGTCGGCCCTAATGCACTATTCTGGCAATAGTCCATAAAAAGTTTTGTTGGGCGCGTCGGTTCATTATGACTTAACCAGGCCATGATTAACGTCGAGGCTTCCATCTCATCTTCAATATCAATCTGCGCAAGTTTTTCACCGTCATAAGTCATATCCGTGTAAGGCCGGGTGACCAGCACGGAAAAGCCTAATCCCTGCCCCACCATGCACCGTACCATTTCGATGGAGGGCGAACTGTAGGCAACCTGCGGGTGATAACCTTTGCTTTTGAAAATATTGATGAAGTAATTCCTGCTGGGTACAGCATCCAGTAAAATCATGGGTTCCTGACTCAGCTCACGCAACGTGACGAGGGATTTTTGCGCCAGCGGATGCTTTACTGGTAAGAGCGCATAGGGTTTATGCGGCGCGTTCAACGCCGCTTTTTGTATCGTGTTATCCAGCTCAAGATCGTACAGGAAAGCCAGGTCGAAACGTCCGCGATGGAGCCCGTGCATCAGTTCATGCTGCTCGCCATCGTAAAGTTCAATGGTGATGTCGGGATAACGCTTTTTGAAGCCCGCAATCAGTTTTGGCATGTACAGCGGTGCCGCAGATTCGAAGCAACCTATTGCAATCGTTCCTGAAATCAGCGTGTTATCTGCACGTGAATTTTGCTCAAACTCATGTGTCAGGCGTAACAGCTCCTGGGCTTTTTCATAAAAACGGCGGCCACCGGGCGTCAGAGAAACCCCTTGAGCATGATGACGGATCAACAGCTGCTGATCGAAGGCGTCTTCCAGATTTTTAATGGAGACAGAGATAGAGGGCTGTGCGATATGCAGCTGGCGCGAAGCTTCAGCAATGCTTTCTGTCTCTACGACGGCGACAAAATACCTGAGCTGTTTAAGTGTAAAGCGACTCATAGCGTTACCTCTGTTTTTTATGGCTACCCGGAAGCTTTGCTTCGTTTTCTACTAAGTAGCGCTGCAAATGCTGTGCCACATCACGTTCAGTTAGCCTGCGTGCCCTTTATTCAAAAATACCGCCCGCCTGTTTTTTTAGCCGCAACCGATCGCGACGCTCAAAAAAAGAAATTGCACCAATAACTCTCACGTTGCGTCTTAATGATCAGCGCCCTGCCCTAAATAAGCGCAAAAAGGGAAGCAATACGCTAATTATTCCCCTGTGATATTAAAAAACGCGTCATTTAAAAAGGCAGATAGCCATTGGATAGTTTTTTTAAAATCAGAACCAAAGAAATTACTAATTGCTATCGTTCCCGTCATGCCGCCATAGTGAATTACAGAATTAAATGACTAACCCTCTTCTGTTTAATGTGAGCAAGCCCATGACATTTAACTGGAACTATATGTTCAGTCTGTTTAGCGACGCTAACTTTTGGCTGGCGACCTGGACCGTCATCAAACTGAGCCTGCTGACCTGGGGAATGAGCATTATCGCGGGATTTATTCTGGCGCTGGCCAAGCAGTCGCGCCATCCCTTGTTGACGCTGCCTGCCCGATTTTATATCTGGCTCTTTCGTAGCCTGCCTTTACTGGTGCTGCTGATTTTTGTTTACAACCTGCCTCAGGCAGTGCCCGCCACGTCGGCGATATTGAGCGATCCGTTTTGGGCCGGGTTTATTGCGCTGACCATTTGTGAGAGCGCCTATATCGCGGAGATTCACCGCGGCGGGCTGCTGTCAATTCCCAGGGGCCAGAGCGAGGCTGCCCGGGCACTGGGACTACGCTATGCCGGTATTCAGTGGCGCATTATTATTCCACAGGCTCTGCGTGTGGCCTTGCCAGCGCTGGCGAACGAATACATCGCGATCGTGAAGCTGACGTCGCTGGTCTCTGTTATCTCACTTACCGAAATTTTGATGGTCGGCCAGCGGCTTTACTCGCAGAACTTTCTGGTCATGGAAACCATGGCTGCCGTGGCCTTCTATTACGTGCTGATCGTCACCGTCTTTGATTTCCTGTTAAAGCAGCTGGAGCGCTATCTTGACGTCACGCAGCGTCAGCCTTCCGGCAAACCCGATGCGCAACTGTTCGACCTCGCACAACGCACGGCGGTGAGCCCGGTTCGTCAGGCAGTGCACGACAGCGGGCCAGCGTTGCAGGCCCTGCGTCTTCACAAGGCTTACAACAATGTTGAAGTACTGGGCGCAGTGAACCTTCAGATCCACGCTGGTGAGGTGGTCTCGGTGATCGGGCCTTCAGGCTCGGGAAAAACCACGCTGATTCGCCTGCTCAACGGCCTGGAGCAGATCGATAACGGTGAGATTCGTATTAACGGAAAACCTTTTATTCACCTTCGTCAGCAGGGAGAACAACGTAAGCCACGCTTCATTGAGCATACCGAGCACCGCCTCAACATTGGGATGGTTTTTCAGAGCTTCAACTTGTTCAGCCACCTCAACGTTATGGATAACCTGATGCTGGCACCGCGCTATCACAAGCTCGCGCCCACCCAGGCCTTAAAGCAGCAGGCCGCCGCGCTGCTTTTCAAAGTCGGCATGCTCGAACATGCGTGGAAATACCCTCATCAGCTCTCCGGTGGTCAGCAGCAACGCGTGGCTATCGCACGCGCCTTAATGATGCGCCCCCAAATCATGCTGTTCGACGAACCCACGTCAGCGCTGGACCCTGAAAAAGTGAATGAAGTCCTTCAGGTGATTGAAGCCCTGGCAAGCGAGGGCATCACCATGGTGATCGTGACCCATGAGATGAACTTTGCCTTCAAAGTTTCTGACCGAATTGTCTTTATGGAAAAAGGACGCGTGGTCTGTGACGACGCACCCCAGGCGCTGCGCGATGGCCAGCATCCGCGCGTGGAAGCATTTCTGAAGGATGTCTCGCTGGCGTAACGATGTATTCAACACGAGGGCACGACCATGATTGAACAGTGGCAGGTAGATCAGTATCACCAGCAGGGATTTCTGGTAGTTGAACATGTCCTGACAAGCGAGGAAATCGCCGCGCTGCAGCACGATTTTGACCAATGGGTTGAGGAAAGCCGCAGCCAGAGTGCCCCCTGGGGCAATACTCAGGATGGCCGTTCGCGTTTCGACATTGAGAGCGATCACAGTGCCGACCATCCTTCTTTGCGTCGCGTGAGCTCACCAAACGACATCTCTGCCGCCTATCGCCATGCGGCACTGCAGTCACGAATGGCGCAGATTGCCGGGCAGTTAATTGGTGGCAGCGGCGCACGCTATCATCACAGCAAGATCAACTCGAAGCTGCCCCATACCGCAACGAAAGTGGAATGGCATCAGGATTTCCTGTTCACCCCGCACAGCAACGACGATATCGTGACCGCGCTGCTGATGGTCAGTGAGGTCACGCCGGAAAATGGCCCGCTGAACGTGGTGCCGGGCAGCCATCGGGGACCACTGTATTCGCACTGGCAGGACGGGCGTTTTACCGGGGCCGTCGAGCCTGCGGTGGTGAAAGAGCAGTGTCAGCAGCCCAGCGCCTGCTTTGGTCCCTCCGGGTCCGTGTGCTTTATGCACACAAGGCTGCTGCACGCCTCCAGCCCCAATGAAACCGAGTGGCCGCGCACGCTGTTTATCGCCGTGTACGCGGCGGAAGACGCGCTGCCGTTCGGTGAAAACCCCTTGCCCAGCCCGGATGCCGGAACGCTGGTTTATGGTGACGAAAGCGGCATGGTCCGCAGCACCCCAAATGAACTTCGCCTGCCGCAGAAACCGCGCGGAGCCTCGTTCTTTGTTCAGCAGGCAGGTCAAGATCTTGCCAACGTCTGATTGCGCCTAACAGAGAGATAATAATGATGAAAACATGTGTATTAAGTCTGCTTGCCGCAGGCGCTATCCTGGCGTCATTTAACGCCTCAGCCTTTTTACAACCAGGTAAAATCATCGCCGGATCGGATATGACCTTCTTTCCTTATGAATACATGAAGGATAATAAACCCGCTGGCTTTGACATCGAGTTTCTTGATGGCCTGGCAAAAGTGATGGGCCGTCAGGCCGTGAATATTGATACCCGTTTTCCTAACCTGATCACCGGTTTACAGAGTAACCGGTTCGATATCACTAACTCGTCGATGTATATCACCGCCGATCGCATGAAAGTGATCGACATGATTCCCTACCTGAAAAGCGGCGAGGCTATCCTGTCGCTGAAGGGAAGTGATTATCAACCCAAGACGCCTGAAGAATTCTGCGGCCATAAAATTGGATCGATGGGCGCCACCTCCTGGCTACAGCAGTTGCATAAACTGTCTGACGATTACTGTGTGAAAAACGGTAAGCCCCCTATCGCGATCAGCGAATATGCGACCGATCCTCAGACTACTCAGGCGATGCTTTCCCATGCGGTGGAAGCGCAGATCACCGATGCCGCGGTGGCGCGTGGCGTTGTCCAGAAGCTGGGCGACCGCATCCAGATATCTTCCACGACGCTCATCTATCCCGTATTAAACGGTTTCGGCGTGAAGAAGGACAATACGGAGGTGAAACAGGCCCTGGTTGCGGCGCTGGAAGCCTACAGTAAAACGCCAGAGTATGCCGCACTGCTCAAAAAATACCATTTTGAAGCGCCGACGGCGGACGATCTCAAGACCTTGATGCCTAAGCCTTAATCTCAAACGCGTGCCGGGCACGCGTTCATTTTCAGGAGGTAATATGGCGCTTTCTTTCGAAGAACAAACGCGTATCGATCTGGCGGCAGCCTTCCGCATTATTGCCCACCTGGGCATGCATGAGGCGGTAGCGAATCATTTCAGTGCCGCTGTCTCACCGGATGGTAAGCAGTTTCTGATGAACCCAAAGTGGAAACACTTTTCACGCCTTCGCGCCAGCGATTTACTGCTGCTCAATGCTGAGGATGCATCCTGTGCAGAGTGGGATGATGTTGATGCCACCGCCTGGTCCATTCATGGGCAAATTCATCAGCGGCTGCCAGAAACCCGGGTCGTGATGCATCTGCATCCGGTTTACACCACCAGCGTTGCCTGCCTGGCGCAGCCGCACATTCCGCCTGTCGATCAAAACAGCGCGCGCTACTTCAACCGCATCGCGGTAGATACGTTATACGGTGGCATGGCCGATACGAAAGAGGAAGGCGCACGTCTGGCCAGCCTGCTGACCGATAAGCGTCGTCTGTTAATGGGCAATCACGGCGTCATGGTTACCGCCCAGACCATTGGCGAGGCCTTTGATGACATCTGGACGCTGGAGCGCGCCTGCCAGATTTTGGTTACCGCCTGGTCTACCGGGCAACCCTTGAAAGTTCTGAGCGATGAGGTCGCGGAAAAAACGGCCCGCGACTGGGAAGGTATTCCCGACTTCTCTCTGCGGCATTTCGAGGAGATGAAGCAGTTGATGATTGAGGCCGATCCCGCCCTGTGCGACTGAGCGCTTCCACGCACGGCTGTCACGCAGGTGACAGCAACAAAGACAGCACGTGGCGACAGCCTTTTGCCGCCACGCGCTTGCCGCCCGGAAGCGATTACGCTTCTGAAGCGGGATGCGTTTTTATCCAGTGCTCGGCAATCTGCTGCCGGGTACAGATCCACACATCCTTATGCTGCTGAATGTGGTCAAGGAAGTTTTGTAGCGCGCGGAATTTTCCTGGGCGCCCTAACAGGCGGCAGTGCATCCCCACCGACATCATTTTGGGCGCGGTCTCGCCCTCTTCATACAGCACGTCGAACGTATCGCGCAAATACGTGAAGAACTGCTCTGCGGTGTTAAAGCCCTGGGGCGATGCAAAGCGCATATCGTTACATTCGAGCGTATAGGGAATGATCAGATGCGGTTTTACCGTACCATCCTGACAGGTAACCTGCGTCCAAAAGGGCAGATCGTCGCCATAATAGTCGCTGTCGTAACTGAATCCGCCCTGTTCGACCACCAGACGACGCGTATTCGGGCTGTCGCGTCCGGTGTACCAGCCCGTCGGCGCCTGACCAAACAGATCCGTTAACACATCCACCGCCTGCTGCATGTGCTGACGCTCGGTTTTAGCATCGATGCCCTGATAGTGGATCCAGCGCCAGCCGTGACTGACCACGTCGTACTTTGCCTGTTTAATGGCGTCTACGATTTCAGGATGACGCGCCAGGGCCATCGCCACACCGAACACGGTGAGGGGCAATCCCCGTTTCTGAAACTCGTTATGAATGCGCCAGAAACCGGCTCGGGAACCGTATTCATACAGCGATTCCATCGACATGTGACGATCGGGATAGCTGGCGGCACCAATGATGTCAGACAGGAACTGCTCTGAACCCGTGTCGCCATGTAATACGCTGTTCTCGGCCCCCTCCTCGTAGTTGAGCACAAACTGCACCGCCACCCGCGCTTTTTTGGGCCACGCCGCATGAGGAGGATTCGCGCCGTAACCGATTAGATCGCGCGGGTAATTTTTATTGAAGCTGTAGGTTTTCTTATCCTGGCTTTCAGTCATAACTTGCATCCTGTCGGTGAACGGGAACATCTGCTTAGTTTAGGTGCTGAAAGGCACCCGAGAGGGGTTTATGTAAAGGATAAGCCAAATCGCCCTGTTTGCTGGTGCCAAATCCCAGCGCCACCAGCGATTCCACCATTTTTACCGCCGCACTGACGCCATCAATCACCGGCATCTCCAGCTCCTGTGTGAGCGACGCCGCCAACGTTGCCATGCCGCCGCAGCCTAAAACAATCGCCCCACAGCCATCTTCCCGTTTTGCCTGGATACAGCGCTGGCGCACTTTCTCCTGTGCCAGCCCGCTGCCATCCTCCAGCGCCAGCACGGGTAAATCGATAGCATGTAAGGCCGCACAATGGTGGGTAAAGCCATACTGCTGAAGTAAATGTCGTGCGATGACCAGCGTGCGCGGCAACGTGGTGACGATCGAGAAACGCGTTGCCACCAGCGTGGCCGTATGCATGGCCGCTTCTGCGATGCCGATGACCGGACCGCTGGCCAGTTCACGTGCCGCCAGCAGTCCCGGATCGCCAAAACAGGCAATCACGTGGCCACTGACGCCCTTTGCTCTGCCAAGTTTCACCTGCTCCAGTACGCCTATCGCCGCAATCGCCTCATCGAAATGCCCTTCAATGGAGGGCACGCCCTGCGAAGGGCACACGGCGAGGATGTCCGTACCCGGCGCGGCAACGGCGCGGGCTGCCCGACCGATGGTTTCCGTCATCGCCTGGCTGGTATTAGGATTAATAACCTGAATCAGGCTCATGATACGGCTCCTTTGTGACCCGAAAATAGTCGGGTGAAATCGGGCAAGGTTTCGCCGCCGCGTTCGAAATGCAGGCTGGAAACAATGTGTTCAAAGTGGTGCTGCAGTGAGTCAGTGAGCGGCACCAAGGCCTTTTCACGTAGCAGCTGTAACAAACGATCGTGATCATCACAGCGACAACCGCGTTGCCACGGCGCGCCCCACGCGGCAATCACCAGAGACGATCGCTGCGCCAGGCGCGTAACAAGATCGGTTAACACCTGATTGCCGGAAATCGCCTGCAGCTGAATATGAAATGCCGCCGAGAGACGAATCGCCGCAGGGCCATCGTGATGTTCGATGGCCGCCTTTTCCTGGGCGACCAGCGCAGCCAGCCCGGCAAGGTGAGGCGGCTGCATATGTTCCAGCACAGCGGGAAGGTTGGCGCACTCGAGTAAACTGCGGGTACGAAAAATATCACGGGCTTCATCAACGCCGGGCGTAGCAACATGTGCACCACGTTTGGGCGTAAGCGTAACCATTTGCACCGCAGCAAGGCGCTGCAACACTTTACGGATGCCCGTGCGGCTGACGCCAAAGACCTCTGAAAGCGCCTCTTCCGGCAATTTGCTGCCGGGCGGCAGTTGGTGTTCAACAATGGCGTTCATTAACGCCTGATAGATAGGTTCATCTTTATCATGCAGATCGGCCGCCGTTCTCTGGCCCTTTTCACTCTTCATTACCTGCTCCGGTAAACAGCGTTGCGTCACTTATCGTATACGTTAAAAATAAATTTTGTATACAAAAAACAAATTTGGCCTGGATCCTGCAAAGTCATTTCACAAGGTTATTTTATTCATGTCTTTGAGAGGAGCAGGTTTCATGCCAAATCATTCAACGGTGAGTAGCACATCGGCCTCTGAAGCCGGGAAAGCATACAGTCCAAAGCTATGTAATGAAGACCTGGCGCCTACGCGCCATCAAAACTGGTCCTGGTACAACATCTTTTCTTTCTGGATGTCGGACGTACACAGCATGGGCGGCTATGTGGTAGCGGCGAGCTTCTTCACGTTGGGCCTGGCGAGCTGGCAGGTGCTGCTCTGCCTGTTGGCGGGGATCTGCATTGTTCAGCTCTGCGCCAACCTGGTCGCTAAACCGAGCCAGATGGCCGGTGTGCCTTATGCGGTTATTTGTCGCCAGGCATTCGGTGTTTTCGGGGCTAATATTCCGGCGGTGATCCGCGGCCTGATTGCATTTGCCTGGTACGGTATTCAGACCTGGCTGGCGGCAAACGCGCTGATGCTGGTGCTGCTGAAGTTTTACCCATCGCTTGAAAGCCTGACCCACAGCCACTGGCTTGGTTTATCGCAGCTGGGCTGGTACTGCTTTGGCGTGATGTGGGTTCTGCAGGCAATGGTGTTCTGGCATGGCATGAGTGCGATTAAGCGCTTTATCGATATCGCAGGCCCCGCAGTGTATGTGGTGATGCTGGCACTGGCGGGCTGGATTGTATACAAAACCGGTTTCGACGGTATTTCCTTTACGCTGGCCAGCAAGTCGCTGTCGGCAGGTGAACAAACCTGGCAGATGATTACGGCAACGGCATTAGTGGTGTCTTACTTCTCAGGCCCGCTGCTGAACTTTGGTGACTTTTCCCGCTATGGCAAAAGCATGGGCGAGATCCGCCGGGGTAACCGCTGGGGACTGCCGTTCAACTTTCTGCTGTTCTCCATCGTGACCGTTGTCATTGTGTCGGGCACTCAATCCCTGTTTGGCAAAATGATTACCGATCCTATTGAAACCGTCAGCATGGTCGGCAGCGATTTAGCCGTGGCGATTGGCTTACTGACCATGATCACCGCAACGATCGGTATCAACATCGTGGCGAACTTTGTCTCGCCTGCTTTCGATTTTTCAAACTGTTCGCCGCAGAAAATCAGTTTCCGCACCGGTGGCATGATTGCGGCAGTCGGATCGGTCCTGCTCACACCGTGGAATCTGTTTCAGTCTCCTGAACTGATTCACTACACGCTCGACGTACTGGGTTCGTTTATCGGCCCGCTGTTTGGCATTCTGTTAGCCGATTTTTATCTGATTAAGGGCGGCCGTATTTCAGTAGACGATCTGTTTGATGCCACACCGCAGGGGCGCTACTGGTATCGCGGTGGATTTAACCCGAAGGCCATTATCGCTTTGCTGCCCTCAGTCGCTATCTGTCTGGTGATCAGTTTTATCCCTTCCCTGCATCAGGTGGCAAACTTTAGCTGGTTTATCGGCGTCGCGCTGGCGGCAAGCTGCTACTGGTTAGTGGCGCGAGAAAAGCAGACCGAGCAGAAAGACCTCACTATGCCTTCCGGCACGGTGGTCATGCAGAAGGAATAACGCCCTGTTCAGACGCAGCATGACTGTACAATAACCACATAAACGACTCTGACTGGAGTCGTTTTTTTTTATAGCCGAACACCGGATCGCCTTGATGGCGAATACTGCTGACTGTTTGGCGCGCGCCCTGACCGCCCCAGATAATGTTCGTGGGTGAATACGCGCTCATCCTGTTTGCCCTCCTCTCCCTTTCGTGCAAAAGCGCCGTGTACCCGTTACCCCCTGTCTTGACCTGCTAGAAATTTGCAGTGACAAGGCATTTAAAATCAGCGAGATAAGTCATTAAACCCTCTGCGTATCCCGGCGTCGCGGTAACGAAAGAACGCGGGATTCCCGCACCCGATAAAATTCATTTCAAAATAAAAAAGATTCAAAATGAAAGTTAAATGATTTATTTGTGATCTATATAAAATATTTATGCCTTTTAAACGACTATATTTTCTGCGTGTTAAGACCTAACCAACGTGAAAATCCGGGCAACCTTAAAAGGAGCGGCACATGATTGATGCAATCACCTTTGGTGCGGAATGGTTTATTGGACTGTTTCAGAAAGGAGGTGAAGTTTTTGTCGGCATGGTGACAGGAATTTTACCTTTGTTAATTAGTTTATTAGTCGTAATGAACGCGTTAATACGATTCGTAGGGCAACATCGAATTGAACGACTGGCACAGAAATGTGCGGGCAATCCTGTAACACGCTATTTGCTTTTACCGCTTATTGGCACCTTTGTTTTTTGTAACCCGATGACACTCAGCCTGGGGCGATTTATGCCCGAGAAATATAAGCCAGGATATTACGCGGCCTCGTCATACAGTTGCCATTCAATGAATGGGTTATTTCCGCACGTGAATCCGGGTGAACTCTTCGTTTATTTAGGGGTTGCCAGTGGCCTGACAACCCTGGGCTTACCCCTGGGCTCTCTTGCTGTCAGCTATTTTCTGGTTGGGCTTTTTACTAACTTTTTTCGCGGCTGGATTACCGATCTCACCACCAGCCTGTTTGAAAAAAAGATGGGCATCAAACTCGATAAAAACGTTCAGCTCTAATAAAGGCGGAAAATAAAATGACGACACAAATCCGTATCGAAAAAGGAAGCAGCGGTTGGGGCGGCCCTTTACAACTTGATATAACACCCGGGAAAAAAATTGTTTACATCACCGCCGGCGCCCGACCGTCAATCGTGGACAGGATCAGTGAAATCACCCATTGGGAAGCCGTAGATGGTTTCAAACAAGGGGAACCGCCAGCCGATGAAATTGGTCTGGCCATCATCGATTGTGGTGGCACGCTGCGTTGTGGTCTTTATCCCAAACGCGGTATCCCCACCGTGAATATCCATGCGACAGGAAAGTCCGGACCGCTGGCACAATATATCCTGGAAGACATTTATGTCTCTGGCGTTAAGCCTGAGAATATCAGCATCGTCAATCGCGAGGATCACGGCAGTAAAGACGTCATTCACACCCATGACGAAAAACGTGCTGCCCCCGCGCCCCGTGGCGCTGGCGCGGGGAAAGATTATGACTCGAGTAAAAAAATCACCGAGCAAAGCGACGGTTTACTGGCAAAAATTGGCACAGGAATGGGGACCGTCGTTGCCGAATTTTTCCAGGCCGGGCGGGATACCATTGATACCGTACTCAAGACCATCCTCCCTTTTATGGCATTCGTGGCGGCCATCATTGGCATCATCATGGCCTCAGGTTTGGGCGACATGATTGCCCACGGGCTGACGCCACTCGCCACCAATCCTCTTGGCTTAATCACGCTGGCCTTAATCTGTTCCTTTCCGCTCCTGTCGCCGTTCTTGGGGCCGGGCGCCGTGATAGCCCAGGTTATTGGTGTACTGATCGGCGTTCAAATCGGACTGGGTCATATTCCGCCCCATCTTGCCCTGCCAGCCCTGTTTGCCATCAATGCACAAGCCGCTGCAGATTTTATTCCTGTGGGTTTATCGCTGGCGGAGGCGAAACAGGACACCGTGCGCGTGGGGGTTCCTTCCGTTCTGGTCGGCCGCTTCCTGACCGGTGCCCCTACCGTGCTGATTGCCTGGGCAGTCTCTGCCTTTATTTATCACTAAACGCCCCCTTCTGGAGAAAAGTCATGACGCACTTTGAAACCGAAATAATCAAAGTGGGCATAAACGCCCACGATGCGCTGCTTGAAAACATGATGATTTTATTTCGGGAAGGCGCACCCGCCGATATTCAGGATTATTGCTTTATCCACCAGCATGGCACGCTGACGGGGCATCCTGTCACGGGTTCAACCCTGCAGCTGGGAGAACGGTGTTATGTCGTGACGGCCATCGGTGAGGTCGCGATCGAAAACTTGCGCGAACTGGGCCATATCACCGTTGTTTTCGACGGGCAGCCAACCGCGCAACTGCCTGGTTCACTCCATGTTAGTGGAAAAGCGCCCGACAGAATTACGACTGAAACATCCGTAAAACTCTTTGCATAGGAGCGAGTTATGTCTGAAGTTGCTGTGGTTATCGGTGGTGGGCAAACGCTGGGGGCATTTCTGGCAAAAGGGCTGGCCGAAGCAGGTTACCGCGTTGCCGTCGCGGATTTGAAAGGGGAAAACGCCCGAAAGGTCGCCTCAGAAATTAACGCCGAATATGGCGCCGATCGGGCCGTGGGTTTTGAAGTTGATGCAACAGATGAGGCGAGTGTTATTGCGCTTGCTGGCAATATCGATAAGGTCTTTAAACAGGTCAATGTGATGATTTACAGTGCCGGCATGGCAAAAGCGTCCTTTGTCACTGATTTCGCCTTAAAAGATTTTGAAATATCTTTGCAGGTCAATCTGGTTGGGTATTTTCTCTGTGCACGTGAATTTTCCCGACTGATGATTCGCGATAATATTCCGGGCCGCATTATTCAGATCAATTCGAAGTCGGGCAAAACAGGCAGTAAACATAATTCGGGCTACAGCGCGGCTAAATTTGGCGGCGTGGGATTAACACAGTCACTGGCCCTCGATTTAGCGGATTATGGCATCAGAGTACATTCGCTGATGCTGGGTAATTTGCTCAAATCGCCGATGTTTCAGTCTCTGCTTCCTCAGTATGCAAAAAAACTGGGCATCTCGCCCGAGGAAGTTGAAGCCAGCTATATTGCAAAAGTGCCACTCAAGCGCGGTTGTGAATACCAGGATGTGCTGAACGTCTTGTTGTTTTATGCAAGTGACAAGGCCTCATATTGCACCGGGCAGTCTATCAATATCACGGGTGGCCAGGTGATGTTCTGATTGCCCCCTTCAATATCGCTGGCCTGGTATGTTGGCCTTGCTCAGGAGACGAAGATGAGTAGCGGGATAATTGCTGTAGCACTGTTGGCATGGCTGGCCCATTCGTTGTTTGGCTGGTGTCAGTTACGACGCTTTAACCATATGCTGGAGGGGTTATTTCAGCAAGGTCGGGTTGGCATCGGGCGATCGGCTTCAAACCGCTTCAACGTTAAACCCCGCGTAATTATCGCAGTCGCGGTCAATCCCGAAGGACGAATCCTGGCGGCTGTCATTATGAAAGGCTTCACCGTTTTTGCGCGTCCACATGCTTTGCCTTTGTTAACCGACTGTTATCTTGATGATATCGATGCGAAAAAAATTTTTCCCGAACGTGAAACGTGTCAAAAAGCCTTACTTTCCGCCATATCAATGAAAGAGTGATGTGTTAAATTGAAAGCAGGATGAAAATTTTAGCGCTGCTTTAATTTTGACAAAACCCCTTTCAGATAAGGCGTTACTGATGAAACCGCAACAAAGACAGGAAGCTATCCTTGCCTATCTCCAAAAAAATGGCAAAACCACCATTGGCGATCTGATCGACTATTTCAAAGCAACAGGCACGACGATTCGCAAAGATCTAACCGAAATGGAAAAGCGCAGCGAGGTGATTCGTATTCACGGTGGCGTCATTCTGAGCCATGAAGAAGGCGATCAACCTATCGACCATAAAACGCATATCAACAGTGACAGAAAAAGGCACATTGCTGAATCGGCCATACAGCTGGTTAACGATGGTGATTCGCTAATCCTGGATACCGGCAGCACCGTGCTTCAAATGGTCAGGCATCTCAAACCCTTCAATAACATTACCGTCATGACAAACAGCCTGCACATTGTGAATGCGTTAATGGAATTAGATGGCGATCAGACCATTTTAATGCCCGGCGGAACGTTACGAAAAAAGTCCGCCTCATTTCATGGCGGACTTGCCGAGTCAGCCTTCCGCTCTTTTAACTTCGATAAGTTATTTATTGGCGCCGATGGTATTGATTTGGATATGGGGATCACCACCTTTAACGAAGTTCATGCCGTCAGCACGTCGATGTGCGCGGCGGCTGACAGGATTATTGTTCTTGCTGATTCATCCAAGTTTGGTCGTAAAAGCCCAAATGTGGTGTGTAGTCTGGATAAGGTGGATACCATTATCACGGATGCCGGTATTACGCCTCATTACCTTCAGCGACTCGTGGACAAAAAAATCAACGTCATTGTCGCAGGAGGGGAGGATGAAGAATAATGAGGTGCTGCTCGAGTATGCCAGAGAGGCGCTGTCGCTTGAAATTGCCGAGGCTCAGAATCTGTTTCACAGCTTAGATGACGCGTTTATCAATGCGTGTGAATTAATTCTGCAATGTCAGGGCAAAACGATTGTTTCTGGCATCGGTAAATCTGGCCATATTGGAAAAAAAATCGCCGCTTCGCTGGCCAGTACCGGCACTCCCGCTTTTTTTGTGCATCCTGCTGAAGCCTTGCATGGCGATCTGGGCATGATCACTTCGCAGGACGTGTTTATTTTTATCTCGAATTCCGGCAGCGCGGCTGAATTACAGATTATTGTTCCTGCCCTTAAGGCGCTCAACGTTCCCATTATTGCGATCACTAATGTCGCCCACTCCTTTCTGGCCCAGCAGGCCAACCACGTACTGCATCTTGCTGTTAATCGGGAAGCCTGCCCGATGGGGCTTGCGCCCACGTCGAGCGCCGTGAATACCCTGTTATTGGGTGACGCTTTGGCAATGGCGCTGATGCGTTCACGTAATTTTAATGAGGAGCAATTTGCCCGCTCCCATCCCGGAGGCAGCCTGGGCGCTGGCCTGCTTAATTCGGTTGCGCAATCTATGCGAAAAGGCGAACGCATTCCTCGCGTAAATAAAAACGCCTCCGTGTTAGATGCCATGGAAGAACTGACCCGTACCGGTATGGGGATTGTGATTGCCTGTGATGACGACAACGCTATCGAGGGTATTTTTACTGACGGCGATCTGCGCCGCGCGCTGTTAGCTGGTAAAAAGCTGGACGATCGGCTTGATCCTCTCCTGACGCGTCCCGGCTACAAACTGGCCGAACACCTTAGCGTTGCGGCCGCTACGCAGAAATTATATGACCGACGCATTAGCGCGGCGCCAGTCGTCAATCAACAGGGTCAGTTAGTTGGAGCCATCAATCTCTATGATTTGCATAAATAACATTTATTTAGCCCGTTTTTAATCTATCAGCCACCTGGGAGGGAATATGGAATTGTATATCGATAGTGCAGATACGTTAGCTATTCACGATCTGGTCAACGTTTTACCCGTTAATGGCGTGACCACCAACCCTTCGCTCGTCGCCAAATCTGGCGTCGAACTGACGAAGTTAATCAGCGAGCTACGCACGATTTTAGGGAACGAGAAGCTTATCTTTGCTCAGGTTCTGGCAAAGGATACACCAACGATTATTCGCGAGGCGCAGTACCTCCATGAGCTGTGCGCCAATATGGTCGTGAAAATCCCCGTCGACCGGGCCGGACTCGCCGCGATTACCCAGTTGAAACAACGTAACATTCCTACTTTAGGCACGGCGATTTACTCTACCTCACAGGCGATGTTGGCGGCCTTTGCTGGCGCTGATTATATTGCGCCCTATTTCAACCGTATGGAAAATAATAATATCAATGCAAAGCAGGCCGTTTCAGATATGCAGCAATTTATTCAACTGCATAAGATGGAGTGCAAGATATTAGCAGCCAGCTTTAAAAACACGACGCAGGTAGCGGACTGCCTGCTCTCTGGCGCGGCGGCTGTCACCTTACCTGTCGATGTGATGTGCGAAATGTTTAACTCCCCTCTGGCAAAACATGCCATTGATGATTTCAGTCATGACTGGAATCGGGCGTTTAACCGTTTGCAGTTAATGATTTAGTGGTGCGAAGGTGTTAATCGTGCTGGCGTGAGACAACGTTTTTATTTGGCAGCATTAATACTTTGGTTGCCTGAATGAAAGGAAATTGTTTCGGAGTTTTCGACGCTAAAAAAGCAAAAACGCCATGCTGATAACCAGCATGGCGTCGAAATTTGGCGGAACGGACGGGGCTCGAACCCGCGACCCCCTGCGTGACAGGCAGGTATTCTAACCAACTGAACTACCGCTCCGCGCTTTGTTCCCCGTCGGGAACGAGGCGCATATTAATCACAACAAGAGTACGCGTCAACGCTTTTCCCCGTGCAACATTCTGTTTGCTGCTATTTTCGCCCCAATGTTGATTTTACACACAAATCTTTGCGACTCAGGCGCGCCACAGACAGCTGCCGCCCTTCTTCATAATGAGATCTAACCGGGACTCATGCTGGTTAACTTCCTCATCGCTGGCGGTAACCACACGCAATCCCGAGCTGGGGCGAGCAATACGCTGAATACCTTCGCTCTGCTGCTGACGTGCTCGTTCCTCTTCCGATGAGAACGACAGCGAAGTTTGCCCGCCGGTCATCGTTAAGAAAACTTCGGCCAGTATCTCGGCATCCAGCAGTGCGCCGTGCAACGTACGCTTGCTGTTATCTATTTCGTAACGTGAGCACAGCGCATCAAGGCTGTTGCGCTTGCCGGGAAACATGCGGCGCGCCATTGCCAGGCTGTCGGTAATCTTGCAGAAGGTTTCGGTTTTCTCAATACCGCGCTGCAGTTTACCGAATTCGTAATCCATAAAGCCGATATCAAACGACGCGTTATGAATCACCAACTCCGCACCGCGGATGTAATCGAGAAACTCATCGGCAATATCGCTGAAGGTCGGCTTATCCAGCAGGAATTCATCGGCGATACCGTGAACGCCAAACGCTTCAGGATCCACCAGCCTGTCGGGCTTGAGATACATATGGAAGTTATTGCCCGTCAGGCGGCGGTTAATGACTTCGACGGCACCAATCTCAATGATGCGGTGACCTTCATAATGTACCCCGATCATATTCATACCGGTGGTTTCAGTATCGAGAACAATTTGACGGTTATTTGCAGTGCTCATAGGCCTCGTTTTATGTCAGACTTGGCGTTTTGTCAGAAGGAAGTCTACCAGAGATGCGTAAACAGGTAGAGATTTTCACCGATGGATCTTGTCTCGGCAACCCGGGCCCCGGTGGTTATGGCGCAATTTTGCGTTACGGGCAGCATGAAAAAACCTTCAGTGCGGGTTATCGCCTGACGACCAATAATCGCATGGAGTTAATGGCGGCCATCGTGTCACTGGAAGCCCTGACGCAACCCTGCGATGTGGTGTTAAGTACCGACAGTCAGTATGTGCGCCAGGGTATTACACAATGGATACACAACTGGAAAAAGCGTGGCTGGAAAACGGCTGAGAAGAAGCCGGTTAAGAACGTCGATTTGTGGCAACGGCTGGATACCGCGCTCAGCACACACCAGATTCAGTGGGAATGGGTTAAAGGTCATGCCGGCCATCCCGAAAACGAACGTTGTGATGAACTGGCGCGCAGCGCAGCGAACAACCCGGCCTTTGATGATATTGGCTATCAGCCAGAATCCTGATCTTTGACGTGTCGGAACTGGCGCGTCGCGTTGACCGTCTGGGGCAATTGTCTTTTGCTCAGGCTCATCCGCGCCTTGGTGGGCGTAAGGGGAAAACTTCGTTTACGCGCCACAACAATGTTCAGGCAACCTAACGCGGGAAGATGGGCGCTGATCATTTTCCCCCCCTGCCGATGCCAGGGCAGCACCTGGAAACGCGTGCGGTAAACCACTTCGTAATTCAGTAAGCCCAGCCAGTCCAGTAATCGCATCTGACTAAACATCCGGCTGCTCCAGGGCGCTTTACGCTGGATGCCCGGCACCATCTTACTGATACCCAGCAGACTGAACGGATTAAAGCCACTGATGATCATCCAGCCGTCATCGATCAGAACGCGATCAACCTCGCGCAATATCCGGTGCGGATCCTGACTCCAGGATAACGTGTGGGCCAGTAAACAGGCATCAACAGACTTCGATTCAAACGGCAGCTGTGCCGGATTTGCCAGCACCTGTAGCTGTTCCCCTTCAGTGCCTACACTGACCTGATGTGAGATAGCACAATTTTCTGTATTGATTTCTGCGCTGAGGTTGCCAAGCTTAAGCATATGAAAGCCGTACAGCTTTCCCAGGTAAGGCTGAAGCTGCTGTGTAAGCGCATCGCGGAAATAGACGCCCCAGGGCATATCGTGCCATGAGCGTGGCGCGTTCAGGATTTGGCGTGTTTTAGCGGGCTTCATGCTTTACCATTTTCCTTTTTATACGGCCAGCGAGAGGTATCTATGAATCTTACCAGTATTCCTGCATTACAAGATAACTACATCTGGACGTTAACAGATGACAACGGAAAATGCCTGATTGTCGATCCCGGTGAAGCTCAGCCGGTACTGGAGAAGATCAAAGCTAACGGCTGGCAGCCTGAAGCGATTTTGTTAACCCATCATCATAATGACCACACAGGCGGTGTTAAAACCCTATGCGAACATTTTCCTGACATTGCCGTTTATGGTCCGCAAGAAACAGCGGACAAAGGTGCAACCATTCGGGTCAGCGAAGGGGATAAATTCAACGTTCTGGGTCTGTCTTTCGAGGTTATCGCTACGCCAGGACACACTTTAGGACATATCTCATATTACAGTTCGCCTTATCTTTTCTGCGGTGACACTCTGTTTTCGGGCGGCTGCGGTAGATTATTTGAAGGTACGCCAGAGCAAATGTTTGAATCTTTTCAGAAGCTTAACCAACTCCCAGAGGATACCCTGGTGTGCTGTGCACATGAATACACTTTATCCAATCTGAAGTTTGCTGCTGCAATTTTACCCCACGATCCTCAAATAACGGCTGAATACCATAAAATTAAGGACTTACGGGCCGAAAATCGCATTACTTTACCTACAAAACTGGCTCACGAGCGTGTGATAAATTTATTTCTCAGAACGCAAGATCCTGATTTACAACATGCTTTGAGCGTTGATTCAGAGGTAGAGCCTGTATGGAAGACATTTGCCGTTCTACGCGAGAAGAAAGACCGTTTTTGATTTTTCAGGTTGTGTTGTGAAGGACCGTCACGTATAGTTGCTCGTCTTTTAAGCGAACTATTGACACACACATGAAGGCTAAAGCGATATTACTCGCCTCGGTCTTGCTGGTAGGATGTCAGGCATCACGGAATGACGCCAATATCCCCGAACAGCATGCACAGAGTCTGTCTTCAGCTGGTCAAAGTGAAAATGGAAAGTACGGTGATCGACTTTTATCGCCGCGATGGCAGGAAGATGGAACTGGCCTCGCAGAAGATAGTGATCTCTGGAGTTTCATTAGTGACGAGTTGAAGATGGGGATTCCGGAAAACCCCCGGATCCGCGAACAGAAATTAAAGTTTTTAAAAAATAAGAGCTATCTCCACGATGTAACATTACGGGCAGAGCCGTACATGTACTGGATAGTCGAGCAGATTAAGAAACGTAAGATGCCGATGGAACTAGTACTGCTACCCATAGTGGAGAGCGCTTTTGATCCTCACGCAACGTCATCTGCAAATGCCGCTGGCATCTGGCAGATTGTTGGCAGTACGGGTCGAAACTATGGTTTAAAACAAAACCGTTACTACGATGGTCGTCGCGATGTTGTCGCTTCAACCAAAGTAGCGCTGGATATGATGCAGCGTCTAAATACCATGTTCGGTGGTGACTGGCTTCTGACAGTTGCGGCCTACAACAGTGGCGAAGGACGTGTGCTCAAAGCGATTAAGCAGAACAAGGCACGCGGTAAGCCTACCGACTTCTGGCATCTTTCGCTTCCACGTGAAACGACGGTTTATGTTCCAAAAATGTTGGCCTTGAGCGAGTTGCTTAAGAACAACAAGCGTTACGGTATCAAACTGCCGACACCTAACGAAAACCGTGCACTGGCACGTGTTGAAGTGGGTCAGCAGATAAAACTGACGCAAGCCGCTGAAATGGCCGGTATGTCGCTCACAAAGTTAAAGAGCTTTAATACCGGGTATAAAGGCGGTGCGACAGCACCTAATGGGCCACACTACATTATGGTGCCGAAAGCTAACGTCGCACAGTTGCGGGATTCACTGGCTTCCGGTGATATCTCTGCAGTGCAGCCCACCCAACTGGCGAAGGCCAGTAATGATGGTGGCTACAAAGTGCGAAGCGGCGATACCCTGTCGGGCATTGCCAATAAGTTAGGCGTCAGCGTTGCAACACTGAAGCAGCAAAATAACCTGCGCAGTGCCAGCATTCGTCCGGGTCAGATACTGACTGTCGGATCGAGCGGCACGAGCCTGGCGGATAATGGCAACAGCATCACCTATCGTGTTCGTAAGGGTGATTCTCTTGACAGTATCGCCCGTCGTCACGGCGTGAATATTAAAGACGTGATGCGCTGGAACAGTGTTGTGAGTAATGCAAAAGATATTCAGCCTGGCGATGAGCTAACGTTGTTTGTTAAGAATAACGCAACGCCAGATACCTGATACGTTGAAAAGGCTGACAAATGTCAGCCTTTTTTCTTATTCGATTCTTCTGCACTTTGCATGATCTCCCGGCGTTTCGCCCTCTCCTCCTGACAGAACGTCTCTCCGCGATTCTCCTCACCGACTGGCGTTAAATTCGACCAGTAAGGGATTATGATCGGATGCGCGCGTCACCAGCACTGACGCCTCACTAACGTGCATGTCGCGATAGAAGACGAAATCTAACGGCCGGCCAAAGGCTTTACGTCGATGATCCGCGGTGAACATCACCTCTTCCAATTGCATCTGATGAGCAAACCGGTAAAGCGCGTTAATCCGTTGACGACTCCACGCATTGAAATCGCCAGCCATGATAACCGGACCACGGTGGTGAACGATCTGTTCGCCAATAGGCCCAAGTTGTTTACTGTAGACATCCACGCCCAGACTAAAGTTTACGGCATGAATGTTGACTACCATAAGCGTTTCACCCGTGGGTAACGGATAGGCCGTGACTAAAGCCGATTTAGAGAGCCTCAGAAGCGGCTCTCGCTCGCGCAAAGGGCAACAGTAGACTGGGTGAGCGGAAGCCAGTGTCATCACGCCAGAGGGATGCTGAGGCAACACGAATGCCGGAACCTGATCGGCCGCCAGATAGTTGCTGGTCGCAAACCGGATAAGCTCTGGCGTGGTTTGCGCTTCCTGGAGCAGAACCAGATGCGCATCTTTACCAAAGCCTTCCAGTACGGACATCCAGTCGGCACGCTGCTGTTTAAAGATATTCCATACCAGCACTTTAAGATTGGGGTGAGCGGGGAGCGGCGCGCCGGGAGGCAGCGCCTGGCCGAGATGAAACATTGCACCCGGGGGAAAGATCCTCTCCGCTGGCTGTCCGGCTACATATCTCATCGCGTAGGTTTTTTTGCGCACTTTCCCGCCTGGCTAATCGTTCAAAAAGTCGTATGACTTATCTGTTATAGGGATTTTAGTACGCGGTTTCAATGGATGCTGCCGATTGTTCCAAACCCACTCTGTTTATTTTAATCATAACGGGCTGTATTGATACGCTGTCTTGTGGGCCGGTCTGCTCAAGCGCGGCATAATTTATCATCTGTCTTATCGGGAAAAAGCCTTTCGCGCCAAGGGGCCAGGTCAGTGCTGTGCTTTAATAACAGTTCTATCGGCCTACAGGCTATTTGGCGTGAAGAGACACCATGAAGGCATCGTCTGAAGAACTGAAAGTATTTGTGAGCGTGGTTGAAAGTGGAAGCTTCAGCCGGGCTGCCGAGACGTTAGAGATGGCCAACTCTGCCGTAAGCCGTACGATTAAGAAGCTGGAAACTAAGCTGGGGCTGGCCTTACTTACGCGAACGACCCGCAATCTTGCATTAACGCAGGAAGGGGAACGTTATTTTCAGCAGGTCCAACATTTTCTTCAGGTGATGACCGCGGCGGAAAACGAGTTGATGGAAAGCCGTGATGTGCCCAAAGGGCTGTTGCGGATAGACGCAGCTACGCCAGTCATATTGCATCTCATCATGCCGATGATAAAGTCCTTTCGGGAACGCTATCCGGACATCGCGCTTTCGCTGATTTCTTCTGAAAACTTTATCAACCTGATTGAGCGAAAAGTCGATGTGGCAATTCGGGCAGGCAGCCTGACGGATTCTGGCCTCAGAGCGCGACTGCTTTTTATTAGCTATCGCCGTCTCATTGCCTCTCCCGACTATTTGAAAAAACACGGTATACCTTTGCGGGCGGCCGATCTGGATAATCATCAGTGTCTTGGTTTTATTGATGCACCGCGCCTTAATCGTTGGCCTGTGGCCTGTGAAGGCGGCGAACTTTATGGCATTCGTTCTGAGCTCGATTCAAATAGCGGAGAGACCATCAAGCAGCTTTGCCTGGAAGGGAATGGTATCGCCTGTCTGTCAGATTACATGGTGCATAAAGAAATTGAAGAAGGCAGCCTGGTGGAGATCATGGCCGATCAGCGTTTGCCGGTTGAGATGCCCTTTAACGCCGTGTATTACAGCGATCTCGGCGTAACCCAGCGCGTGCGTGCCTTTATTGATTTTCTCAGTGAGTGGGTGGTCAGACAGCCCTGGCATGTGCAAAACGATTTGCAGCAACACCTCTCTATAAAGCCCTGAAGGGCTGTGCTCGCTACAGCCTGTGAGACGTTGCCGTGTGGAGGAGTAATGGCAATTATTTTGGCTCAGAAATGGAAAAAGCCCTGACCGTTAAGTCAGGGCTTTCCAATTAAGTGGCGGAACGGACGGGGCTCGAACCCGCGACCCCCTGCGTGACAGGCAGGTATTCTAACCAACTGAACTACCGCTCCACCGATTCTGTACTGACGTCAGAAAAACGTTCTGATATCAGGTATATCGCCCTTCCGCGTCACCGGTAAGGTCATGACCAGCGTACTGGTCTTAATTTGATGCCTGGCAGTTTATGAATCACGCTGTGATTCACCCTTCGGGCTGCTGCTTCGCAGCGTTCAAAAGCGTTTGCTTTTGTCCTACTCTCTGTCGAGTAGTGAACTGCCCGAGGTTACGTGCAGGTCCTTCAATTTGATGCCTGGCAGTTCCCTACTCTCGCATGGGGAGACCCCACACTACCATCGGCGCTACGGCGTTTCACT